>NZ_CP062159.1:2781948-5563897 GCF_014844035.1 Flavobacterium sp. MDT1-60 | reverse complement strand
TATATTTTTATAAATTTCGCTTTTCATGTATCCGGTAAGCAAATACCAAATTCGGCTTTTACCTTTTGTCCTTCTTCAACTAATATCTTAGCGGTAGGATCAAGAGGATCTGGTGCATAAACTGCTTTTTTAACACCAAAAGATCCCTGATTGGCCAGGTAGTCATCCAGTACTAAAGTCGTCTTTTAAAGTAATTGGAGAGAAGTAAAATGTTCTGTTTTTCTTTTTGTTTGAATTTTCAGCTCCGGCTCCTAAAAAGATATAGGCTGGTGCAAAAGGTTTCGAAATGGCGTCTGTTTGGATTTATAACCATTCGAAAATTGTGTATTGAAATTAAATTTCGCCGAATAATACCAATTTGAGATAGTATCTTTTCTAAATCCGTAAGTGGAGTTAACAAGAAGTGCATCGTCAGTTTTTCTTAGTTCGGTACCGTCTTGTTTATTTAAACCGTATTTTACAATAAGTTCGTTTACCCATTTGTGATTTCCTTTAGCATAAGTTCTTCCAAATTCACCTTTAAATAACCTGAAAAGAACTTGTTCCCCGGCACTCCAGTTCACAAAAGCAATTCTGAAATATCAAAACCCAATTGATTTTTTTTAGTCCAGTTAGAAGGCACTGATTAGGGTCTAAAGTGGTTTGGATAATTTGAGCAAAGTTATTTGAAGTATACAAAAGTAACAGCAACAAAAGAACGCAATAATTTCATTAGGTTGGTTTTAATATTTTGGTTGTGCAAAATAATTATTTTGAATCGGTTGAAAAAAGATTTACCAAACTTTTAACGTCAATTTTACACAATTGTTGCAATTGATTCACGGTTCCATGCTCAATAAATACGTCAGGAATACCCAAAATTTGGATATTCATTTTTGTGTCAGCAAACTCTAAAACAGCACTTCCAAATCCTCCATTTATTGCTTCTTCGATAGTAATTATGCGGTTGAAATTAGAGAAAACAGAGTGTAAAACATTGTTGTCTAGTGGTTTAATAAAAGGGAAGTCATAGTGAGCAATCTCATTAGAATTTGAATATTCATTCAGTGCTTTAACATTATTGCCTATGCTTCCTGTTGATAAAAATTTTTGTGCCGCTTTTTAGGCAGTTTGCCTCGCCAATTTTAATTTTTTTCATAATGTCCGAAATTTTCTACTTCCCACTTTGGCAGAACACCTCGACCACGCGGATCGAATTGCGATTGGGTGATTTAGTCCTAATTGAGCGGTGTATAAAAATGTTTTGGAGGGCAATTTCGTTGATTGGTGCATAGATAATCATATTCGGAATTGCTCTTAAATAAGCAATATCAAAAACCATGATGTGTTGCGCCGTCTTCCACCAAACCAGCTCTGTCAAACAAAAAATAACGGGTAGATTTTTGAAGACTTGGTCGTAAGCGCGCTGTAGAAATGTCGAATAGATATTGCAATATACAATCATGCCCTGAGTTGCCATTCCCGCGGCAAGCGTTACGGCATGTTGCTCTGCAATTCCCACATCAAAAGCACGTTCGGGAATTTCATCCATCATAAACTTTAAAGAGCTGCCTGATGGCATTGCAGGGTGTTATTCCGATAATTTTATCATTCTTTTTTGGCCAAATCTAAAATTGTTAAACCAAAAACATCCTGATTTTTGGAGGTAAATTTTCTTCTGATTTTAAAAGGAGTTCTCCAGTTGCAGCATCAAATTTTCCAGGGGCATGATATTTTACCTGATTTTTTTCAGCTTGCTGTAAACCTTTTCCTTTGGTAGTAACAATATGAAGGAATTTAGGTCCTTTTATATTTTTTAATCTGTTTAATTCTTTAATTAAAGCCGGAAGATCATGACCGTCAATTGGACCTGAATAATCGAAATTCAGGGACTTGATCATATTTTTTCTTCGGATTTTTTCCTTCTTTTACAGCAGTAAGATATTTTTTAAGTGCACCAACGCTAGGGTCAATTCCGATAGCATTGTCATTCAGAATAACCAGTAAGTTAGCATCTGTTACGCCGGCATGATTTAGGCCTTCAAAAGCCATTCCGCTTGCAATTGAAGCGTCGCCAATAACTGCAATATGCTGTTTGTTGAAATCTCCTTTTAACTGGGAAGCAATTGCCATTCCCAAAGCGGCAGAAATGGAAGTTGAAGAATGTCCAACGCCAAAAGTATCGTAAATACTTTCGCTTCTTTTAGGGAAACCTGAAATGCCTCCAATTTGTCTGTTGGTATGAAAGTTTTCTCTTCTTTCGGTCAAAATTTTATGTCCGTACGCCTGATGTCCAACATCCCAAACTTAAATCTTCGGGAGTATTAAAAACATAATGCAAAGCAATTGTCAATTCAACAACACCTAAACTGGCACCCCAAATGCCCTTCTTTCACAGAAACAACATCAATTATAAATTGACCTGCGCAACTTCTGGAAGCTGTTCTTCTTTTTTTAAAAGACGTAAATCGACAGGATTGAATATGTTGGAGAGTTGCTTTTCATTGTAAGGTAAAAAGCAAATTTACGGTTTTAAATTTAATTTTATTGTGCGATCTATTGCAATACAATTGGTAAAGAATATTGTTCTCTTAATTTTTTTTCCGTTTGATTTCCCGGCTGCCATTTAGGGCATAAGCTTAAAACTCTGATAATTTCTTTTTCTAAAGGCTGTTCAATTGCTGGTTCGGATTGAAGATACGAAACAGAGCCATTTTTTTCTACTGCAAACGAAAGATTAATTTTAAGGTTTTTGTTATTTATATTTTCAGGCTTTTTTAAATTCCTTTCCAAAATAATTATAGAATTGCTAAATTCCGCCTGGAAATTCTGCATTGGTTTCAGATACAACTTCTCCGGTGGGAGAAGCGTGAATTGCCACTTTTGCAGCGCTATTTCTCTTGTTTTCTGTTTTCTCAGATTTTAGATTATCATTTTCTTTTGGTTTTAAACTTAACATGATCAACTTTTGGAGGCGGTGGTGGAGGCGGTACAAGGGTATCGTGTGAATTAGTGATTTTTGGATCACCAACAGAAATATGCTCTACTGGAACATCATCTTGAACAACTTCTACTTTATCAATTTTTTGCTTTTTGTCCTGACAGCTAAACAAGGTTGTTCCCATGGCAATAAACAAAGCCAATAAAAATGTTTTATGATAATTCATTTGTGCATACAAAATCCAACTCGGAATTTGAATTGTTAAAGTATCTAATTGAGATTTCTTAAATCTCCCACAGATATTCTGGTTTTGATTTTGGATGAAAAAATGCTGTACTTCATCCGGCAACATCGAAGTGAAATCGACAACGGTTTTTGAACAGCTCAGGCAATAACGGCCATTATCTTTTGGAGTCATTTTGTCCCAGTTTTCTGTGCAGGATCAGGTATGGTTATTTGTGTTTTATTTCCATTATTGAATTCTAATCGGTAAAATATAAGAAGATCGCACACAATGATTGTTTAATTTTCCGGGAAGCCAATTTGGAGCTGTCTTCAAAACTCTAATCGCTTCTTCTCCTATTTTCTTTCGGAGTATTTTTAATTATGTTGAAATTACTTAAACTGCCATCTTGTTCTATAACAAAAATAATAAAAGCTCTGCCTCTAATCCTTCTGCTGTTTTTGGAGTAATATAATTTTGCAAAAAAATCAAGAAATTTTTTCATTTTTTTCTGGAACTGGTGCGACGTCTAAATCAGTTGAATTATAAATTATGTGATAATTAAAAGTCCCTTCTTCAATAGAAGTAGAGGGAACTACCGCTCCTTGTGTAATCATGCCGGTAAATTTTTCTTTTGTTTTTTGTTTTTTGGATTCGACCTCATGCCCATAACATGAAGAATGAACCTCATTTTCATCTTGATATTTCTCTGTATTATCAACAATCTCGATTTTATCAATTTTATTTTTATTTCCATCTTTATCCTGACAACTAAATAAAGTTGTTTCCCATAGCAATAAACAAAGCCAATAAAAAATTTTTATGATAATTTGTCTGTGTATATAAAACCTGACTTGGAATCTGAATAATTAAGCTTTCTAATTGCTCGTTTTTAAACCTTCCACAGATTTATTGTTTTGATTTTGGATGAAAAAAATGCTGAATTTCATCGGGTAACATCAAGGTGAAATCAACGACAGTTTTTAGAACAACTCAGGCAAAAACGACCATTTTCATTTGGCGTCATTTTGTCCCAGTTTTCTGTACAAGTTTCGGGAATCGTTAATTTTATTTTCTTTCCATGTTTGAAATTTCAATATTTAAATGTAATAAAAAATAAATACGAAAATCCTTTTCAAAAAGGATGAGGCAATTAATTGTGTTAATCGCCTCAAAAAATCACCTTATTTGAGGCGATTAATTTTAATAAGTAATTAAGAAGAGAGAAAATATTAGGTTTTATCAATGTTTTTTAAATCTTAATTCAGGAATAATTATTTCAAAAATGTACTTTTGCAACTATGATAAATCCCTTCACAGACGAATACTTTATGAAAAAAGCTTTGCAGGAAGCTGAAATGGCCTTCGATAAAGGCGAAATTCCTGTTGGCGCTGTTATTGTAGTAGCCAATAAAGTAATTGCAAGCAGTCATAATTTAACGGAATTGTTGAACGATGTTACGGCTCATGCGGAAATGCAATCCATAACGGCTGCAGCAATTTTCTTGGCGGAAAATATCTTAAAGATTGTACTTTTATTGTGACTCTTGAGCCATGCCAAATGTGTGCAGGGCGCTTTGTATTGGAGTCAGATTTCGAAAATTGTTTTTGGCGCTCGTGATGAGCAACGTGGTTTTATGGTCATGGGAACAAAATTACATCCTAAAACTACCGTCGTTTCTGGAGTTATGGCCAATGAAGCTGCCGATTTAATGAAACGATTTTTTATTGAAAGACGTAAATAAACACTTCCTTTTTTACTTCAAAAAAAATAATTTCACTTAGCGAATTTTTCCTCTTAAAAAATCACAGAAAATACTTTACATTTACTACAATATAATTGGCATTTGGCTAGTTATGGTTTTAATAGTAAAATGTTAAAACGTTCTGTCATTTCTTAAAACCCATTAACTCTAAATAAGTGAAAGCAAAAGGATTAGTTCTCGTGTTTTGTGTGTTTTTTATTTTTCAATCTTGCGGCAGAAAATCAGCAGCCGATTTCAATTCCGATTTTTCATTATTTAAAGAGTATTAGTCAGTTTCACCGGAGGGATAGTCTCGTCGGAATCTGATATTCGGGTGGTTTTGGCTTTCGATAAAAAAGAATGGAAAGCCAATCAGGTTTTAGACAGCGATTTGTTTGATATTTCCCCGAGTGTTGACGGTAAAGTAGTAGCACTTTCTCCAAATACAATTGCTTTTATCCCGGAAAAAAGTTGAAACCCGGAACAGAATATCAGGTTACTTTAAACTTAGATAAACTGATCACACTTCCAAAAGAGAAAGAAAAGATCTTTCGGATTTTAATTTTACGGTTAAAAACCATCAAGCAGGATTTTACGATTAATACTGCTGATATTCAATCCTACAGTAAAGAATATCAATACCTGAACTGCGTGCTAAAAACAGCGGATAATATCGATATTGAAACGGCTAAAAAGTTAGTTGAAGCCAAACAAAAAGGGAATAATCTTAAAATTAAATTTGAGAAAAACTCGGGTTCAGGAAAAGAATTCCATTTTATAATTGACAGTATTCAGCGTTATTCTGAAGCCACAAATCTGGAGATTATTTACGACGGAAGTGATTTTTGATATTGATCAGAAAGGTCAAATCGATGTTCCGATTACGAATATAACGAATTTAAAATCGTTAAAGTTGAGGTTCCGGACGGAAGCAATCAATCCGTTTTAATTAACTTTTTCTGAGCCCTTAGAAAGGGACAGGATTTTGCAGGGTTAGTTTTCGATTCAGGAATACCAATAATCTGAAATTCTCCACTCAGGGAAATTTACTGAAAGTATATTTTAATAATGAAAAAGCACCAGTTCAAAAAGAAGTTACGGTTTTCAGTACCGGTAGAAGAAACTGCGGTTTCTTTAGTAGATTTCGGCTTGCAGTTGTGATTGATAGCGCTGCGGCGGTTGTAGGCGATGCCGTAGAAGTGGTTCAGGAAAGAAGAAACCACAGCCGAACCCGAAACAAATTTTGGGCCCGGAGATTTATTGATTGAAGTTTTTCAGGGAATCGAAGTCAGTATGGCAAAAAAAATGGATTCAAATTACACCGGAGAAAATATCTTTTGAACCAAATAAACCAAGCATCAAATTCATTAAAAACGGAACCATTCTGCCCAAGCCCAATAATTTAAAACTGAATTTTGAAGCGGTAAACTTAAGTGCTGTAGATGTAAAAGTCTATAAAATTTACAAGAAAATATCCTGCAGTTTTTGCAGTACAATGATAATAAACCGGAGCTCAAAATCTCAAGAAAGTGGCTCAGCCCCGTCGCCAGGACAACGCTGAATTTAATTGAAAGTAAATTGATAAATCCTGGTAAGTGGAACACTTTTGCGTTGGATTTATCCAAAATAATCACGCCCGGAACCGGGAGCAATTTACAGAGTAGAGTTTGTTTATAAAAAAGAAATATTCATTATACCAATGCGAATCTTCAGAAGAAGATTCAAATGAGAAGAAGAGGAAAGAAGTTGATGAAAATGATGTAAATTATAGTGGTAACTCCTACGACGACTACTATTATGATGATTACGAATGGAGAGAAGCCAGGATCCTTGTACGAGCTCTTATTATTATAATGCTAAAATCGCAACTAATATTCTGGCAACAGATTTTGGGAGTAATTGCAAAAAGAGGCGAGAACAAATCGTATTTATTTGCCTGTAAATAATATTGTAACAACTGAACCGGTTTCGAATGCAAGAGTGGATTTGTATAATTTCCAACAACAGAAAATTGGTACAGGAAGCAACAAGTAGTGAAGGAATCGCTTCCTTTCAGTTGGATAAATTTGCTTATTTTGCCATAGTTTTCCTTAGGAAATCAATCCACTTACGTGAAGCTGGATGACGGACTTTCTTTGTCTGTCAGTAATTTTGATGTTGCCGGCGAAACCCTGCAAAAAGGTTTAAAAGGCTTTATTTATGGAGAACGAGCGTTTGGCGTCCGGGTGATAATTTGTATTTGTCTTTCATTTTAAATGATGCTTCAAATAAACTTCCAAAATCACATCCAATCAAATTTAGATTAAACGATCCGAATGGAAAAACAGTTTATCAGACGGTTCAAAAAACTAATGAACTAAATCATTATGCTTTTACCGTTCCAACAAGCCAGGACGCACCAACAGGAAATTGGGAAGCGATGGTAAGTGTGGTGGCGCTAAATTTTACAAAAGCATTAAAATCGAAACAATCAAACCAAATCGTTTAAAAATCAAAAATAATTTCTCCAGAAAAACGCTTTCGTCTTCTTATCCAAATACGAGCAATCTCGAAGTGACCTGGCTTCACGGTGCCATTGCTAAAAATCTGAATGTAGAAATGCAGGCAAAGTTTTCTCAGCAAACAACTACTTTTAAAGGATACGAGAAATTTAGTTTTGATGATTTAGTACGTAAATTCAGCACAGAAGAAATTAATGTTTTCTCGGGAAAATTAAACGAAAACGGAAAAGCATCGGTAAATATTCAACCCAAATTGCAAGGTCAGGCACCAGGGATGCTTCGTGCTTCGTTCATCACAAAAGTGTATGAAGAAGGTGGAGATTTTAGTACCGATGTGATTTCGACGACTTATTCTCCATACAAAACCTATGTTGGAATTAAATCACCGGAACCAAACAATACGGAATGCTGGAAACCAGAACTAACAATCGTTTTGATATTGTGACGGTTGATGAAAATGGAAGACCAAAATCGGTGAGAAATCTTGAAGTTAAGGTTTATAAAGTAGAATGGCGCTGGTGGTGGGATGCTTCGAGTGATAATTTATCGAATTATAATTCTTCGAATGCCACAACTTCTTACAAAACATTTGTAATCAATACCGATTCAAGCGGAAAAGGAAGTGTTCAGTTTTCATTGACTGATGAAGAATGGGGCCGTTATTTAATTCGAGTTTCAGATAATACAGATGGTCATGCAACGGCTTTAACGGTTAATATAGACTGGCCAATTTGGTCTGGAAAAACACGAAACAGAGATGCTTCAACAGCCAATATGTTAGTTTTTTCTACAGATAAAAAGAATTATGCAGTAGGCGAAAAAGCGCAGATCTCTTTCCCTTCAAGTGAAGGCGGACGAGCTTTGATTTCTATCGAGAACGGATCAAAAGTAGTACAGACCATTTGGGCTAAAACACAAAAAGGAGAAACAAAAGTAGAAGTGCCAATTACTTCCGCGATGGCTCCAAATGTCTATTTTAATATCACATTATTACAACCACATGCATCCACTAAAAATGATTCGCCAATTCGTATGTACGGAATTGTTCCGATTGAAGTGGTGGATAAAAATACCATTCTGGCACCAACACTTTCAATGCCGGATGTTTTAAAACCAGAGCAGACCTTTACGGTAAAAGTGGGAGAAAAAACCGGAAAAGAAATGACCTATACCATTGCAGTTGTTGATGAAGGTTTATTGGATTTAACCCGTTTTAAAACACCAAACGCCTGGGATAGTTTTTATGTTCGTGAAGCTTTGGGCGTTAAAACATGGGATATTTATGATGATGTAATAGGTGCATATGGTGGAAAAATAAATCAGATTTTCAGTATTGGTGGAGATCAGGATTTGGGCGGTGGAAAAGCTAAAAAAGCAAATCGTTTTAAACCTGTGGTATTGTATTACGGTCCGTTTAAATTAGAAAAAGGGCAAACCAAATCGCATCAATTAAAATTGCCGAAATATATTGGTTCTGTTCGAACGATGGTGGTTGCGGGCGATGCCAATACAAGTGCTTACGGAAGTGTTGAAAAAGCAACTCCGGTAAAAAGTCCGTTGATGGTTTTGGCTTCATTGCCGAGAAAAATTTCGCCTTCAGAAAAAGTAACTATTCCTGTTACGGTTTTTGCAACAGAGAATAATATCAAAAATGTTTCGATTCAGATTAAAACCAGCAATGGCTTAAAAGTTATGGGAAGTGCAACGCAATCCTTGACTTTTGCTTCGCCTGATGAAAAAATGGCGGTATTTTAATTTAGTTGTAGGTTCAGCTACCGGAATTGCAAAAGTGCAGGTTATCGCCACTTCAGGAAAAGAGAAATCGGTTTATGATGTAGAAATCGATATGACAAATCCGAATCCGGTTACGAATACTTTACAGATGTGATTTTGCCTCCAAATAGTACCAAAACTATTTCTTGGAAAACATTTGGAGTTTCTGGAAGTAATAAAGCAAGATTAGAAGTTTCATCAATGCCAACCATGAATTTAAATGGAAGATTGCAATACCTTATTCAGTATCCTCATGGATGTGTGGAGCAAACGACTTCTTCGGTTTTTCCACAATTGTATTTAAATGATGTTGTTGATTTAGATGCGACTCGTAAAGGAATTATTCAAAAGAATATCACGGCCGGAATTACAAGATTAGGAAGTTTTCAATTGTCAAATGGTGGAGTGGCTTATTGGCAAGGAAATACGATTGCAGATGATTGGGGAACTTCATATGCAGGTCATTTCCTTATTGAAGCAGAGAAAAAAGGATACGTTTTGCCAATTAATTTCAAATCAAAATGGATTTCGTACCAGCAAAAAGAAGCAAAACAATGGCGTTTTGAACCGAAATACGGGAACGACTTGGCTCAGGCTTATAGATTATACACTTTGGCTTTAGCCGGAAATGCCGACTTATCTTCAATGAACAGATTAAGAGAAACCAAAGGGATTTCGAACGAAAGTAATTTGCGTTTAGCGGCAGCATATGTTTTGGCTGGACAAAAATCAGCAGGATTGAACCTGTTTTTACATAGTAAAATTGAAGACGAATCGAGTAACTATAATTATTACTATTATGGTTCAAGCGAAAGAAACAGAGCCATGGCTTTGGAAACGATGCTGCTGTTAGGACAAAAACAAAAAGCATTTAATATGGCTTCAAAATTAGCCAAACAAATGTCAAACAATCAGTGGATGAGCACGCAGACCACGGCTTATTGTTTGTATGCAATGTCTAAATTCGCCGTTAGCAACGGTCCAAAAGGAATTAATATTCAGTTTAGCAAAAACGGAAAAGGCGAGAGGATAAATACTCAAAAAACAATCGCAGACAGAAGTTTGGTTGTTCAAACGGGGTCTAACAGTGTAACGCTGAAAAACATTAAAAATAACACAGTTTACGTTCGTGTTTTAAATACCGGAATATTACCAATCGGACAAGAGAAAGCAATTCAGAGTGATGTTTCGGCTTCTATTGTTTTCAAAAACAGAAAAGGAAGTGTTATTAATGTTTCTAAAATTAGCCAGGGAACCGAGTTTATCGCTGAAGTTACCATAAGAAATCAAAGAAATGAGCATGTAGAAAATGTTGCATTATCTCAAATTCTGCCTTCAGGTTTGAAATTGTGAATACTCGTTTTACTGATTACGGAGATGCAACAAACAACATTGCAGATTATATTGATATTCGTGATGACAGAACTAATTTTTATTTTGGAATGAAAGCAGGAGAAACAAAAGTTTTCAGGATTTTGTTGAATGCTTCTTATCTTGGGAATTATTATTTGCCAGGTTTACAATGTGAAGCGATGTATGATAATACATTCTTAGCCAGAACAAAAGGATTCTGGGTTGAGGTGGTAAAATAAAATAATTAGCCACAGATTACACGGATTAAAAGGATTTTTAAATCTGTGTTAATCTGTGTAATCTGTGGTAAAAAGAAACTTTGCGAACTTTGCGTAAACCTTTGCGCTCTTTGCGGTTAATAACTATTAGGTTGAAAAATAAATTAATAGCGTTCTCACAACGCATTATAAATTGGATAAAAAAGAATAAAATAAAATCGGCAATTGTATTTATACTCTTGCTGATTTATTATTTTTCTATTCCTAGAACTTTATTTCAGGAACCTTATTCTACGGTAATTGAAAGTAAGGAAGGAGAATTACTTGGTGCGAAAATAGCCGATGACGGACAATGGCGTTTTCCTGCACAAGACAGTGTACCGGATAAATTCAAAAAATGTATTGTCTATTTTGAGGACGAATATTTCTATAAACATCCCGGATTTAACCCCGTTGCGATGGTAAACGCCATTAAACAAAACAATAAAGCAGGGAAAGTTGTGCGAGGCGGAAGTACGTTGACGCAGCAAGTTATTCGCTTATCCCGAAAAGGAAAAGGGAGGACTTATTTTGAAAAATTAATCGAAATTATTCTGGCAACCCGATTAGAATTGGGGTATTCTAAAAATGAAATTTTAGAATTGTATGCAGCTCATGCGCCGTTTGGAGGAAATGTGGTTGGACTTGAAATGGCTTCGTGGCGTTATTTTGGTGTGCAATCTAGTCAATTATCCTGGGCTGAGAATGCTGTATTGGCCGTTTTACCTAATGCACCAAGTCTAATTTACCCGGGAAAAAACCAGATAAAATTATTAAATAAACGTAATAGGCTTTTACTGAAATTGCATCAGGAAGGCATAATTGACAAGCAGACTTATGAACTTTCAATAGAAGAACCATTACCTCAAAAACCCTATGATTTACCTCAAATTGCGCCTCATTTATTACAGCGTGTGGCAAAAAATGAAGAAGGAACTCGTGTAAAAACGACAATAGATTACGCTTTGCAGAATAGAGTCAATCAAATTGCAAGATATTACTACAATCAGTATAAACAAAATGAAGTAAACAATCTGGCAATTTTGGTTATCGATGTTTCAAATCGAAATGTGATGAGTTACGTTGGAAATGCTCCAACAGATAATAACCATCAAAAAGATGTTGATATTATTGACGCGCCAAGAAGTACCGGAAGTATTTTAAAACCGCTTTTATATGCCGGAATGTTAGACGACGGTGAATTACTGCCGAATACTTTAGTTGCCGATGTACCAACGCAAATCGCAGGATATACACCGCAAAATTTTAACCTCACATTTGATGGAGCTGTTCCGGCGCATCGGGCTTTGTCTCGATCATTAAATATCCCGGCAGTTTTGATGCTGCAGGATTTTGGTGTGAATAAGTTTTATGAAGAATTGCAAAAATTCAAATTGAGAGACATTAATAAAACGCCGGATCATTACGGATTGTCACTTATTTTAGGTGGTGCCGAAAGTAATTTATGGGATTTGTGCCGAACTTACGCAGGTTTATCTTCAACAGTAAATTATTATACTAAAAATCAAGCGAAGTATCGTACAAAAGAATTTGCAGAGCTGAATTATAAAAATGATTTTGAGCCTGATTTTGGTTCGGAATCTGATCAGAAGAATATAATAGGTGCCGGATCAATTTGGTTAACGTATAATGCAATGGAAGAAGTAAACAGGCCAGAAGGAGATGAAGCCTGGAAGTTTTATGACAGCTCGTTGAAAATTGCCTGGAAAACGGGAACAAGTTTTGGAAATAGAGATGCCTGGGCAATTGGCACCAATTCAAAATATGTAGTTGGAATCTGGGTTGGAAATGCGACAGGCGAAGGAAGACCGACTTTAACCGGAGTGACCAGTGCAGCACCAATTTTATTTGATGTTTTTAATTTATTGCCAAGACAAAGATGGTTTGAAACACCTTATAAAGATTTAGAAGAAGTTGAGGTTTGCCGCTTAAGCGGTTATCTGGCGAAAGAAGATTGCCCTAAAATCAAACAATGGGTTTCTAAAAAAGGAAAATCAACAGCCGTTTGTCCGTATCATAAAAAGGTTCATTTAGATAAATCAGAGCGATTCCAGGTAAATAGCAGTTGTGAAAGCGTTGATAATATTGTGACTAAAAGCTGGTTTGTTTTGCCTCCGGTTATGGCGTGGTATTATAAAAGCCAGCATATTGAATATTTGCCTTTGCCTCCGTTTAAAGAAGATTGTCAGGGAACACAAACCACAACAATGGATTTTATTTATCCGAAAACGAATAGTAAAATTTATTTAACGAAGAATTTTAACAGTGAGGTACAGCCTGTAATTTTAAAAGTAGCTTATTCTGAAAGAGATAAAGAACTTTTTTGGTATGTTGATGATGTTTATAAAGCAACAACCAAAACGTTTCATGAATTGCCAATTACACCAACCTCAGGGACTCATTATATTACGGTTGTAGATGCTTTTGGAAATGAAATTAGAAGGAAAATTGAAATTGTGAGGGAGTGAGTTTTTTTTTGAAAATGAATATAATTTAGCCTAAATAGCGCTTTTTGATTTACATCAAAATTTTTACTTTTTTGTTTATACACCTTTGCGGTAAATTAATTATTAAACAAAATTTAAAAATGAAGAAAAAGTATTTTAAGTACATCAACACATTGTTTGTTGTGATTCCAATGACGTTAATTATGGCCTTTGTGGGATTAATGCGTAATTATGGTTTTGGTGAAGATTGGTTTTTAAAGTTTCTTAAGGCTTGGAGTGTTATGTTGCCTGTAGCATATTTAGCAGCCTTTATTATCATTCCGAATGCTAGAAAATTAGCAGAAAGAACAACCTCAAAATCATAATTTACGGAATAGGTTTTTTGTATATTCGTGAATATTAGAAATTGATAAATGATAGAGCAACTCGCTAATTACATCAAAAGCATTATAACTGTTACAGACGAAGAGTTAGCCATAATTCTTTCTTATTTTAAACCGTTAAAGACGGAGAAGAATGAGTTGCTAGTAGTTCAGGGGCAGATGAATCAAAGAAGCTTTTTTGTGGGTTCAGGTTGTTTGCGAATATATTTTATTACCGAAAATGGGCAGGAAGCAACGCGATATTTAGCATTTGAAAATAACTTTGCGACTGCGTTGTGTAGTTTTATTTCAAATGAGCCATCGTTAGAATTTATTCAGGCATTAGAACCAACAGAATTACTTTATATTTCGAGCCCGGATTTTTATCATTTACTTGAAATTATTCCGGCATGGGAAAAATTCTATCGACATTATTTAGAAAACGCCTATGTAACTAATACCAATAGGCTTATGTCTTTCTTAACTCTTGATGCAACAGAAAGATACAAACAGTTGATGGATGTAAATCCGAAGATTATTCAGCGTTTACCAAACAGAATAGTAGCAACTTACCTGAATATTTCACAAGAAACATTGAGTAGATTAAAATCTAAACGCTACTAATTTTCCCCTTACTCAATTGCATTCCTGATTAGATCTTGTAAAAGGTAAAATGAATTATGAAAACTGCTGTCTAGCCCAGATAGGAGCGGTATCCTTTTTCTTGCTCCTTTAGCAAGGAAAAGATACAAGCGGATAGCTGGAAAGAGCTCCTGAAAATAGCCAACGAATTCACGAATTAAAATTAAAAATAATTGGTGTTCATTCGTGTAATTGCTTCGCCAGTTCGCTCTCGCTCGTGTCGTGGCGAAAAAAAACCCATAAAAAAACCGCCAATCTTTCGAGAGGCGGTTTTTATTTTATTCTAGAATAACATTTCCTTTTTTATCATAGAAATGGTATTCTAAGTACGTGTAAGCGTCACGAGGTATGATTTTCACCCATTTCTTATGCTCAAAAAACCATTTTGAACGTAATGATGGAAAACCTTTGCTGAGGTATGCAGCCACAAACGGATGTACATTAAGCACAACACTTTTGTGGGTTTTTAAAAGTCGGTCTAAATCTAGTGCGATTTTATCAATGATCAAAATTGGCGCTTCAATTTCGCCATGTTCATTGTTTGGATCTTCTTCTCTAGTTTTAATATTTACTTCTGGTCTTACGCGCTGTCTTGTAATCTGGACTAAACCAAATTTACTTGGCGGTAATATTTTATGTTTTGCTTTATCGTCGCTCATTTCTTCTCGCAAGAAGTCGAACAAAACTTTCCTGTTTTCAGGATTAGACATATCGATAAAATCAATCACGATGATACCGCCCATATCGCGCAGACGAAGTTGTCTGGCAATTTCAGCAGCAGCGATCATATTTACTTCCATGGCTGTGTCTTCCTGATTGGTCGCCTTATTAGAACGGTTTCCGCTGTTTACGTCGATAACGTGAAGAGCTTCAGTGTGTTCGATAATAAGATAAGCGCCTTTACTCATGGAAACGGTACGTCCAAATGAAGTTTTGATTTGTCTCTCTATATTGTATTTCTCGAAAATTGGAGTGTCGTTTGATTGATAAAACTTTACAATTGATTGTTTTGAAGGTGCAATTTCTTGCAGATATTCCTTCGTTTGATGGTACAACTCTTCGTCATCTATTTGAATACCGCTGAAGGTATCATTAAATACATCTCTTAATATCGAAGAAGCTCTGTTGAGCTCTCCTAATACTTTTGATGGATGATGAGCAGTTGGTAATTTTTTACACATTGCAGTCCATCTGCTAAGCAGGTTCTGCAAATCTTTTTCTAATTCGGCTACGTTTTTGCCTTCGGCTACTGTGCGAACAATAACACCAAATCCTTTTGGTTTGATAGATAGAACAAGTTTTTTTAGACGATCCTTTTCCTTTTTGTCCTCTATTTTTTGAGAAATAGAAACACGGTCAGAAAACGGAACGAGAACAATAAATCTTCCTGCCAATGAAAGCTCAGCGCTAATTCTTGGACCTTTGGTCGATATAGGTTCTTTAACAACTTGAACTAAAACAGATTGATTGGCACTTAAAATATCAGTAATGATGCCATCTTTGTCAATCTCTTTTTCAAACTGAAAGGTTTTTAGGGAGAAATCTTTTATTTTACCTGCGCTTACAAGTTTTATGAATTTCAGTTGGGAAGCTAAGTTAGGTCCTAAATCGTGATAATGTAAAAAGGCATCTTTTTCGAAGCCTACATTTACAAAAGCAGCGTTAAGTCCAGCAACTGGTTTTCGTATTTTGGCGATAAAAATATCACCAACCTGAAAGTTGCTTTTCTCTTCTTCCTTGTGTAATTCAATTAGTTTTCCATCTTTTAATAAGGCAAAATCTACGGCTTCAGAACTAGATCTAATGATTAATTCTTTATTCACACTGTAAATTTTTATCTGTTTTTTCAGAAAATAGAATATAGAAAATAGAATATAGACTTAAAAGCCTAAAATCTGAAATCTAAAATCTAAAATCTTATCTACAGATGGATTAAACAATATTTTTAACAGGTATTAACCCGGGGGATTTTAGTAAGCAGTTTTCAGTATCAGTTGGCAGTTTTAAGCTGCAGACTGTGACTGAGTACTGAGACTAATTTCCAATTTCAATGAACGTTTAAAAAGAAAAAAGTAGTTTAAAACTACTTTTTCTTTTTGTGACGGTTAGCTCTCGCTCTTTTTTTTCTTTTGTGAGTAGCTACCTTATGTCTCTTTCTTTTTTTACCACTTGGCATATCGTGTCGATTTTATGATTAATTAATAGTATTATTTTGCTTCGTTGTTCGTTTTAACTCCCTCTACAAATACTTTTGCAGGTTTAAACGCAGGAATGTTGTGTGCAGGAATTTTGATTGTGGTGTTTTTTGAAATGTTTCTTCCTGTCTTTTCAGCTCTGGTTTTTACGATAAAACTTCCGAAACCTCTTAGGTAAACATTGTCACCAGTTTCTAATGAAGTTTTAACTTCTTCCATAAAAGTTTCTACTGTTGCTTGAACATCTCCTTTTTCAAGACCAAGTTTCTCTGAAATTTTCGCTACGATATCTGCTTTCGTCATTTTCTTTCCTATTTTATTTTATAAATGATGTACTATTTTTTTGAGTTTGCAAATATAGGAATTAAAAAAATAATTAATCAAGCTAATTCGTTAAATTTTAATTACATAAACATTTACTTTTGTTTTCAAAGGATTTTACAATGGATTTTCATAACATATTGATAAGTTGGTATTTACAGAACAAGCGTGATTTGCCATGGCGAAATACGGTCGATCCGTACCTAATTTGGCTCTCAGAAATTATGCTGCAACAGACAAGAGTAGCGCAGGGAATGCCTTACTTTTTCAATTTTACGCAAGAATTTCCTACAGTGTTTGATTTGGCAAATGCATCAGAAGAACAGGTTTTGAAACTTTGGCAGGGTCTCGGGTATTATTCCCGGGCAAGAAATTTGCATAAAACGGCTCAATATGTAGCAAATGAGTTAAATGGAGTTTTTCCTGAAAACTATGCAATGTTATTAAAATTAAAAGGTGTTGGTGAATATACTGCCGCTGCGATTGCTTCTTTTTCGTATAATGAAGCTGTTCCGGTTGTTGATGGAAATGTATTTAGGGTGCTTTCCCGTTATTTTGATATTGAATCGGATATTGGTCTGCCGGCGACAAAAAAAGAATTTACAGAACTGGCTTTTGAATTAATGCCAAAAAATAACCCGGCAATCTTTAATCAGGCAATAATGGAATTTGGCGCTTTGCAATGCGTACCTAAAAGTCCGAATTGTATGATTTGTGTTTTTAACGAAAGTTGTGCGGCTTTGCAAAAAAAGAAAGTTGATGCTTTACCGGTAAAATCAAAAAAAGTAAAAGTGACGAATCGCTTCTTTAATTATTTGATTTTGGATGACGCTTTAGGAAACACTTTAATTCAAAAAAGAACAGCAAAAGGAATTTGGCATAATCTATATGAATTTCCTCTTTTAGAAACAGATGAAATTGTTGGTTTTGATGTTGTGTCAAAAGCAGTTCAGTTTGATATTTTTCCTTCCTATACTATTATAGGTATAGAGGAGTGTGCGGAAAGGACTGTTATTCATAAGCTTTCGCATCAACATCTTCATATTCAGTTCTGGAAGGTTAAAATTAAAGAAAAAATTGCGAACGGCATGAATACCAGTGATTTAAAAGATTTTCCTTTTCCAATTGTGATTTATAATTTTATGGAAAAGCAGGAAATAATTTGCTAAAAAAATGTATCTTTGGGGTAAATACCACTAAAAACTATGAACGGAACTTTAAATAAGGTAATGCTGATTGGCCATTTGGGTGATGATGTGAAAATGCATTATTTTGATGGAGGAAACTGCATCGGTCGTTTTCAGTTAGCTACAAATGAAGTATATATCAACAAAACGACCAACGAAAAAATAACTTCAACAGAATGGCATAATTTAGTTGTACGCAATAAAGCGGCTGAAATCTGTGAGAAATATTTATCGAAAGGCGATAAAATATATGTTGAAGGACGTATAAAATCTCGTCAATGGCAAGCCGAAGACGGCACAACGAAATATACGACCGAAATTCAGGTTACTGAGTTTACTTTCCTGACTACCAAAAAAGAAACAGGAAATCATAAGCCACATCAGGATCAGGAATCCACAAAAAATACTAACTTTGATGCGTCGAACGAAAGCCTGCCTATAAACGACTTGCCTTTCTGATTGTTTAACTAATCTTTTTTAATTTGGACCCGGAGCCCAGTTTGTTTTTTACTACAACTTTAGACATCAATTTAATAATTGGTTTTGTCGGAATATTTATTTTGCTGTTCCTATCGGCAATTGTTTCAGGTGCCGAAGTAGCACTTTTTTCTTTATCTCAAAAAGATATTGATGAGACTTTACAAAACAATCACTCAAAAGGGAAAATCATTTCTAATCTTTTAGATAAACCCAAAAAACTTTTAGCGACCTTATTAGTAGCCAATAATTTTTTAAACATCGGCGTCGTAATTCTGTTCTCCTTCATAGGACAAAATATTTTTGATGATATCAGTTCTCCAGTTTTAAAATTCATTTTAGAAGTAATCTTAGTTACGTTTTTGATTTTGTTATTTGCAGAAGTTTTGCCTAAAGTCTATGCAAGCAGAAACAATATAAAATTCGCTAAATGGATAGCGTATCCAATTTCATTTTTAGATAAATTACTCTCGCCTATAAGCTTGCCAATGCGTAGTGTTACGTTATATTTGCAGCGTAAATTAGGGAAACAGAAAAACAGTTTTTCAATAAACCAGCTTTCTCAGGCGCTTGAGCTTACAGATTCTGAAGGAACATCAAAGGATGAACAAAAAATATTGGAAGGAATTGTTTCCTTTGGGAATACGGATACAAAACAGGTTATGAGTCCGAGGATTGATATTTTTGGTTTAGAAATATCAGAGTCATTTGGCACTATTTGTCCGAAGATAATCGAAAAGGGATTTTCCAGAATTCCGATTTATCGCGACAATATTGATCAGATCGAAGGCGTTTTATTCGTTAAGGATTTATTGCCGCATATTGATAAGGAAGAATTTGAATGGACGACTTTAATGAGAGAAGCTTTTTTTGTTCCTGAAAATAAAAAACTGGACAATCTGTTAAAGGATTTTCAGAGTCTTAAAAGCCATTTGGCCATTGTGGTTGATGAATACGGCGGAACATCGGGATTGGTTTCTTTAGAAGATGTTATTGAGGAGATAGTGGGGGATATCAGTGATGAGTTTGATGATGAGAATTTGAACTTCTCGCAAATCGACGAAAAGAATTTTCTTTTTGAAGGGAAAATTAACATGAAGGATTTCTATAGAATTGTTGATGTTAATGAAGATGTTTTTGAATCTCACAAAGGCGAAGCGGAAACATTAGCAGGTTTTATTTTAGAAATTTTAGGCAATTTCCCCAAAAAAGATCAAAAAATTGCTTTTGAGAACTGTGTTTTTACCATAGAAACAGTTGATAAAAAGCGAGTAAAACAAATAAAAGTAACAATAGAATAAAATGCTTAAAAGAATAATTTCAATAGCTTTAATTTTGCTGACATTAACAATTGTAAGCTGTAAGGATGATGTTTTACCAAAGCCGGCGAGCTTTCTTCGCTTAGATTATCCTGAGGCAAAATATGTTAATTTTGAAAATAATTGTCCGTTTACTTTTGAGATGAATGATGCCGCTACTATCAAAGGCGAAAAAGATTGTGGTTTTGCAATTACCTATCCAAAAATGAAGGCTACAATTTACCTGACTTATAAACCGGTAAATGGAGATATTGTAAAATTGCTAAAAGATGCTCAAAAACTAACTTATGAACATGTAATCAAGGCGGATGATATTTTAGAACAACCGTATTTTAACCCACAAAAAAAGGTGTACGGAATGTTTTATCAGGTGGATGGAAATGCCGCAACAAACTCACAATTTTATGTGACTGACAGCACAAAACATTTTATAACAGGATCTGTTTATTTTTATGCTAAACCTAATTTTGATTCGGTTATGCCGGCTGCAAGTTATATTAAGAATGATATGCAGCGATTAATGGAAACATTGAAATGGAAATAAAAAAAACGGCGTTCAATTTGAGCGCCGTTTTTATGTTTAAACCGTTTTGATTACGATTTTATATTCGAAACTTTATACGTTTTTCCATCTCCGGTTGCCTGAACAACTTTTGTTAGGTTTTCTTGGTTTTGAACCGTTTTGTCAAATACAACAGTGGCTGTTTTTTTATCAAAATCAACCGTTGCTTTTTCTACTCCGTCAAGATTAGTTAGTTCTTTTTCGATTGTTTTTGCACATCCCATCGCACAAGTCATTCCTTCGATTGTAAAACTTGCGGTTTGTACATTTTCAGCAGCAATTGCTTTGTGTTCTTTTGGAGATTCTACAGCTTTTATGTTTGCTAAGTTTTTATCTTCTTCTTTTTTGCAGCTTACCAATACTAAGCTTGCAATTGCCAGTGTTGTTATTATTTTTGTAAATTTCATCATATGTGGGTTTAAGTTGTCAATAAGTTCGTTGCAAAATTAATAAAAATGAAGCGGCCGGTTCGTAAAATTATTACAAATTTGTAGTAAAATACTATTTATGGATGCAAAACAATTAAAGTGGGCTTATTTAATAGTTCTTTCATTAATCTGGGGAAGTTCTTTTATTTTAATTAAAAGAGGATTGGTTGGATTAACTGCGGTTCAGGTTGGTTCGTTCCGAATTATTTTTGCAGCCTTATTTTTATTAGTTGTTGGGTTTAAAAGTTTAAAGAAAATTTCTCCTCGTCAATGGAAATTTGTCGCTATAACATCGCTTTTCGGAACTTTTACTCCTGCTTATCTATTTGCAATTGCAGAGACTGAGGTTGATAGCTCGATTGTGGCTATTTTAAACTCGTTAACACCTTTAAATACTTTGGTATTGGGAATTCTTATCTTCGGAATTCAGTTTCAAAAAAGACAGGTTCTAGGTGTTTTTGTTGGTTTGGTTGGTTGTTTGCTTTTGGTTTTAAGTGGCGCATCTGCACATCCGGGACAAAATTATTATTATGTTGTTTTGGTGGTAATTGCTACTATTTGTTATGCAATAAATGTGAATTTGATTAAAAAGTATTTGTCTGATTTAAATTCAGTGAGTATTACAACAGGAAACTTCGCTGTTTTACTAATACCTGCGCTAATTATTTTAAGTACAACTGATATTTCACAAAGAATAAATTTTGAAGCCACACAGCATTCGATATTCTTTGTAATGATTTTAGGAGTTTTAGGAACCGGAATTGCGAATGTATTGTTCTTTAAATTGATCCAAATGTCTTCGCCGGTATTTGCAACATCGGTAACGTATTTAATTCCGATAGTTGCCTTTTTCTGGGGATTATTGGATAATGAAATGCTGACGCCAATTCAGTTTTTTGGTGCCTTTATTATTTTGATTGGAGTTTATTTGTCTGCGAAGAAGTAATTTTTGGTTGGGAAATGATTTTTGGGTTTCTAATATTTTTCAGGAGCTAATCCCGCTATCCGTTTCAATCTTTTGTGGCGAACCCCGCCACAAAAGGATTTCCACTTCTATCGGGGCTAGGGCAATCATTTTCATAATAATATTTTCGTTAAGTTTGTTGTTTTGTGTTGTTTCAATAAAACAAGCATTGTCAAAGTTTTAAGCTAGATAGATTTTGTGAATATATTTATTTAATAAAATATATTTTGTAATCATTTTCGTTCTTTTTTGGTATCTTTGGAATCCTAATAGTTAAGATTATGAACTCAGAAAAAAGATTTGCCCGTGTAGTATGGTGGCGGTATTGGAAACAACCGTAACGCTTTCTTAACAGCGTAGGACACCTTAGCTATGCGGGTTTTATATTCCCTAAAGTTAAGATTATGAGTACAAACACCCTTTCAAAAGAAACAGAATTAAGATTAGCAGATTTTTTCAACAAATCTGTCGATGCTAAGTTTATGGCAAAAACAATTCGGCAAGTAAATTATATGCTTGTTTTAAGCTTAATGCGAGAATGTGAAACCTTGGAGATTGATAAAAGAAATCTTGAAAACGGCTTTTATTGGTTGAATGAATTAGCAGAAATTCTAAATCCTTATTTAAATGTTGAATGATTAAACAAGAAAGGCTGTCATAATTGACAGCCTTTCTTGTTTTGCAGATGTCACCCTGAGCGAAGTCGAGGGGTGCTCCAATTGGAACGAGGCTTCGACTTCGGTCAGCCTGACAAAAAACTGCATAAAAAAAACTTTGTCAAAGTTTTAACTTTGACAAAGCCTCTAAAAATCTTAGTATCTCAGCAACTCATAACCTTTGTTACTTTGAACCTATGTATCTTTGAATCTTCCTAAAGAAAATCTACGTCAGAAACTCCTTCATTAATCTTAATATCAGTCATTTTGATGTCTAATTCAAAACCAACATTCTGAATTAAATTAAAAGGAACTTTTACGCCTTTTACTTCTTTATAATCATTGAAATTCGTTATTTGAGTTGACGATTGCCCGCCTTGTTCACGAACTTTAGATTCTGCTACTTTTAAACCTGATTTCACATCATAGAAATAAGTAGTTTTCCCATCTTTAATAGCATAAGCATCGCTTCCGTTAATTGGTTCGATTGCATCTACTTTTAAATCGGTTCTTTTGCTTAGTTGTAATTCTTCAAATGGAGCGGCATTAGCTTTCATTTCGGCAAGATCGGTGCCTTCAAGATTTTTGCGTTGTCCTTGCTGTTCGATATAAGCACCTTTTTCATTTACCACTTGTTTCATTAAAGTCATCGTTCCCATTGCAAGTGAAACCATCATTTTTCCTTTTGAATCTAATTTAGAAGTAAAAGTCAAAGGTCCTGGAGCTTGTGGAACAGTGGTTGTTCCGTTCATTGCCAATGTTTTTACGGCTGAAACTGCTTTTTCTCCTCCAATGGCTTTAAGGTAATTTTCAAAAACTGTTTTTGCAGTAATTCCGGCTGGAGCTTCTTTTTTTATGACTGGTTTTTCAATTGAATTTCCATATTTGTCAAAATAGAAAATCGGAATTTGAAGTTTTTCTAAACCAGGAATAACGTCGGAGCCTTTTCCGGCAATCACAATTCGCATATTATCCAAAAGGAAATATTTGTTAGCTACGCGGTAAATATCATCAGCAGTAACTTTATTTATGGTCTGAATGTATTTTTCGTAGAAATCGGCCGGAAGTTTTTCAGTTTCGATGTTCAATGCATAACGCGCAACTGCTTGTGGTTTTTCAACCTGCATTACAAAACGTCCAATATATCCGGCTTTTACATTTTTTAATACATCTTCAGAAACTTTTTGAGTTCTGATTCTTTTAATTTCTTCCACAAATTGAACCACAGCACTATCTGTAACGGTATTTCTAACAGCAGATGAGGCTTTGAATTTGGTTACATATTTTCCGCTTCCAATGCTTGAACTTGCACCGTAAGTCCAGGCGTGTTTTTCGCGTAAATTCATGTTTAAATAACTATTGAAATCACCACCCAAAATTTGATTTGCAATTACAGCCGGGAAAAAATCAGGATCACTCATTCTTAAATTTACCGTATTTACCAATGAAATTTCAGATTGAACCGCATTCGGAACATCAACAAAATCAATTTGAAGTTTAGAAACATTCACAGGATCCGGATAAGCGTTTTTTGGAGCGTTTTGTTTTTTCCATCCACCAAAAAGTTTTTCAACTGCCTCTTTTGTTTCTTTAAATTTAATGTCACCAATAATAACTAAATAAGCATTTTCGGGAACGAAATAAGTAGCATAGTTTGCCTGAACATCAGCCAGGGTTACGTTTTTAACCGTTTCTTCAGAAAGATATTCTCCCGCAGGATGATTTTTTCCAAAAGCTAAAACATCAACGACACGATTGGCAATCGCCGGAACACTTTTTTCATCTGCTTTAAGTCCTTCAAGTAATTTTGCTTTTTCTTTATCAAATTCTGCTTGTGTGAAGTTTGGCTGCAAAGCACCTTCGGACAAAAGTTCTAAAACACGTCCTGAATATTTTGAAAGTGAACTTGCGTATGCACCTTGAGAAGTAAAATTGATGTTAGCGCCGTAAAAATCAATTTCCTCATTAAAAGCTTCTTTAGTGGTTTTTTTAGTTCCGTTTCCAATCAAACTGCTGGTTAATTCATCAACACCTTTTTTGCTTCCTTCAGTAAAAGGAGCATTGTCTAAAGTAAGATTGAAACTTACTCTTGGTAGTTTATGATTTTCAACCACCAGAACTTTCATGCCGTTTGCCAAAACAAAAGTTTGTGGTTTTTTGATGTTGACTACTGGTGAATTGCCTGGTTTTGGTTGTGGACGATCTTGTGCTTGCATAATTCCAGTTAGGAATAAAAGGATTAAAACTGTATGTATTTTTTTCATAATTCGATGCTCTTAATTTTGAACTTTTGTTGATGGAACATATTCTAAAACTAAACGTTGATTCGGATTTAGATACTTCTTGGCAACCTCTCTTATCTCTTCTCTTGTTATAGAGTGATACAAATCAATTTCTGTATTGATAAGATTTACATCTCCATAAAGTAAGTAGTAAGAAGCCAAATTTTCGGCAATTCCTTCTACAGTCGCATTTGCATTCACAAAATTATTATCGAATTTATTTTGCAATTTTTCATAGTCTTTTTCAGAAATCAAATCGGTTTGGATTTTTACAATTTCTTCATCCATTTCTTTTAAAATGTCAGCCATGGTATACGTTCCCATTGGTAAACCATATAAAATGTACATTCCGTAATCTTCCTGGCTAAAGCCTACAGCACCAATTTGAAGTGCCATTTTTTTATCATCAACTATTTTTTTGTACAATTTTGAACTTTTTCCATCACTTAAATAGGAAGATATTAAATCTAAAACCCTGGCATCTCTGGTTTTCATTGATGGAGTTCTGTAAGAGGCAATCACCATCGGAATCTGAATATTTGGATCCTCGTAAGTCGCTTTTATTGTTTTATTAATGGGTTCTTCAACAAAAGTTTGTTTTTTAACCACTTCGCCTTTCGGAATTGGTCCAAAATATTTTTGAATCCATTCTTTGGTTTTGGTTTTATCAAAATCTCCTGCAACTACTAAAACCGCATTATTCGGGGTGTAGAATTTTTTATTGAAAGCCTGAAATTCTTCCAAAGTTGCAGCATCTAAATCTTTCATAGAACCGATGGTGGTCCATCGATACGGGTGATTTTTAAACATGTTTTCCTTTACAACAGGCAAAATGTTTCCATAAGGCTGATTATCGTAACGCATTCTTTTCTCTTCTTTTACAACTTCATTTTGCGTATCGACACCAATTTTATTGATAATTGGATGCATTAATCTTTCAGATTCCATCCATAAACCCAACTCTAAACTGTTTGATGGAAAAACTTCATAATAATAGGTTCTGTCGTCAGAAGTATTGGCGTTGTTAACTCCGCCATTTGCAGTAACAATTTTCATCCACTCACCACGTTTGATATTTTGAGTTCCTTCAAATAATAAATGTTCAAAGAAATGCGCAAAACCTGTTCGGTCCGGACGCTCGTCTTTTGATCCAACATGATACATTACCGACGTAATGACAACCGGAGCAGAAGGATCGTTATGCAAAATCACATGCATACCATTATCTAAATTGTATTCTTCAAAAGCTACTTTTTGAGCATGAGCAACTCCGCCGAGCATTAGTGCAGCACTTAACATCATTATTGAATTTTTCATAGAGATTAATAATTTATATTTACCTAAATAAATAGGTAGCCAAGAGTTGATTATAGTTACATCAAAAATAAGTTTTTTTAGTTACGTATTAGGAATCTGTGTTGATTTTGATGATACTTTAACAATCTTTTACTCCTAATTCTCTTTTTTTTGAAGTCAAAACGCCTTGAAAAACAGACTTTAAGACGAAATAAATATTTTTAGAATAAGAGATTGCACAGTAAATTTTTAATTGTATATTTGCAACCTTAAAAATCAATAAATCAATTTGGTATGTATGCAATCGTAGAGATAGCAGGGCAACAATTTAAAGTAAGCAAAGACTTAAAGGTTTATGTTAACCGTTTGACTAACGAAGAAGGTTCAAGTATTTCATTTGACAAAGTTCTTTTATTAGACGATAACGGAAACGTAACTTTAGGCGCCCCAGCTATAGAAGGTGCTTCAGTAGAAGCTAAAGTGTTACAACACTTAAAAGGAGATAAAGTAATCGTTTTCAAAAAGAAAAGAAGAAAAGGTTACAAAAAGAGAAATGGTCACAGACAATATCTTACTCAAATTGTAATTGAAGGTATTACTGCAGCAGGCGGAACTAAAAAAGCAGCAGCTAAAAAAGCGGTTGTAGCAGAAGATGCTCCGGCAACTGAAGTTGAAGCAGCTCCAAAAGTAAAAAAAGCAGCAGCTCCAAAAGCAAAAAAAGAAGCTACTAAAGAATAATAACAATATTTAAACTCATACGTCATGGCTCACAAGAAAGGTGTCGGTAGTTCGAAGAATGGTAGAGAATCAGAATCAAAACGTTTAGGCGTTAAGATTTTTGGTGGACAAGCTGCTATTGCTGGGAACATCATCGTTAGACAAAGAGGTTCAAAACATAATCCAGGTGAGAACGTTTACATCAGTAAAGATCACACACTACACGCAAGAGTAGCTGGAGTTGTTAAGTTCCAAAAGAAAAAAGATAACAAATCTTATGTATCTATTCTTCCATTCGAAGCATAATCATTAAGACTACTTATTATAAAACCCGTTCTGAAAAGAGCGGGTTTTTTGTTTTTCTATAAAATTGAAATTTGATTATCGGTGTATATAAACTAATAAACGGTAAAATTTATTCTTTTATTATCGAAGGCAATATATAATCAAGTACTATTTTATCTGCTTGAGGATGTCCGTAAGGTTTGTTGTAAGCTTTTGAAGTGATAATGATGACCAGAGGAAGATCTTTGAAAATTATAAATTCGTTTCCTCCATTTCCGGCACAATAATAGGTTTCATAATTTTTGTCTTCAAAAGAAAAAGCCTTATTCCAAAACAAATAACCATAAAATTGATTTTCTCTTTCCGGGATTTGAATCTGATGTTTTAGAGTTTTTTGAACCCAGTCAGTCGAAATAATTTGTTTATCATTCCACATGCCATTATTTTTATATAATTGAGCATATTTAGCATAATCAAGTGAGGTCATTTGTAGACTACCTGCTGTATTTGGTACTTTTTGCGGTGTGTATTGCCATTTATAATTTGTTATGTTTAGTGGTTTAAAAAGCTTTTTATCAGCATAATTTTCTAATCCTTCAGGAACAGATTTATTTAGAATGTCGCCTAATAAAACTACGCCGGCTGTAAAATAATCCCATTTGTTACCATTGGTTTTAGATTTATCCACAGGTAAATCTAAAGTAAATTTTACCCAATTGTCTGTAGGATACATATTCTCTTCGTTTCCGGGAGAATCACTATTTTTATCAGAACCATCAAATGCTGAACTCATTGTAAGTAAATCTCTTATTTTAACGCTGTCTTTTTTAACATCATAATTTATAAATTCCTTTAAATTATAAAACTTGTTTAAGGTTTGATTTTCGTTTTTGATATAACCATCGTTTATAGCAATTCCCATTAATGTTGATGCAAAAGATTTCCCTGCTGATCGGGTGTCATGCAAGCTATTTCTGTCGGTATCATTAAAATACTCTTCCAACAATAATTTTTTATCATAAATGACAACGACACTTGTTATCTCTTTCAAACTATAATTTGCAATATCAGTATTAAGCTTCTCAATCTTTTTTTTGTCAAAAGGAAAATTGGAGATTTCCCAATCGCTGTTTGGCAGTATAGGTTGAACTGCGATTTGTTCGGCTGTTAGTTTAGGCGTTTTTAGAATCAGCTGAATTTCTCCTTTTGCTATTAGATCTCCAGTTTTAATAGCATCATTTTTGTCATTTTTAAGATAAGGCCGAATTTCGATTTTGAGTTTATGTATGCCCTCAGTCAAAGCTTTTTCTCCGCCATTAAGTTTAAATCTGTCCCACATATACATCGCCCACCAGTCTTCTCCTTTTGAACTGGTAAGAGGAACTCTAAATGTTGTTGAAGTATTTTTGTTGTCTCCTGATCCAAAATTGCAGCCGTAATTAATGTTTTCTTTATAGATAAACTTATCATCAATATAAAACGAAAATTGAAGGTTTCCTGTTTGCAGAAGCTTTTCTGCGGATAAATGAGGATTTAATTGATGCAGATAATTTATAACAGAATTATTCATAAAAACCCTGATGTTTAAATCTGATTTACGAGTTAGTTCGAAAGATTTCAGAAAATCAGATTCCTTATATTGATTTAAAGGAATATTTCCATTCATAAAAGTAATCTTGCCGATATTGTTTTTGTGCAACTCAGTTGTGATTCCATCAGTTTTAATCAGATCATTATTTTGTGCCGAAATAATACTGGTTAAAAATAGTATTGATGCTAAAAGGATTCGTTTTACCATGTGATTTTTATAAGAGTTAAAATGCAAAACTACGTCAGGGTAAATTCAGAAAATTGTACAGAATTAACATCTGTCTTATTTTTTGAAAAGTAATTTTTTATGTTCGGAAGGATTTAAACCGTTTATTTCCCTGAAAGATCTGGTCAGGTGACTTTGGTCGGAAAATCCACATTCATAGGCAATTTCCGTTAGAGATTTGTTTTGCAATGCAATTAAGGACAATGCTTTTTCTACTTTTAGTTTGCGAATATATTCGCCTAAATTGCAATGAAAATATTTAGAAAAATCTCTTGAAAGATGAATGGGATGTATGTTTAGCAGTTTAGACAAATAATCGAGTGTGATCGTTTCAGTGAATTGATCATGAAGAATTTCATCAATCATTAAAACCCATTTTGGATTTTTATGTAAAATTGACTGAGAATCACCATTTAATTTTGATAGTATTTCAATCAATAAAGTTTGAGTAGAAAGATCAGACTGGGAATCATCAATTTTAGTTGCTCTGAAAATTTGATACATCAAAAGTTTAATGTCCGGATTGTGAATAGTAGCACTTCCTTGCAGATTGTCACTATTCAGAGTCAAATCATCAAACCATTGTTTTTCAATTTCAAGATGAAAACCTCTCGTAAAACCATCTGGTTTAATATTGTAATGAGCTTCCTGCCAATTGTGAAAAAGCAAACTCCCCGGGCTGCAATTGTAAACTTCTTTTTTATTACCTTCTATAACATTTCCCTGAAGGATAAATGTGAAATAAGCATGTTCATGATAATGCCAGTCTACTTTAGGATGTGTATAAACGGTATCTGTCAACGTTATTCCGTCAAGCGAAATCGTTTTGTTAGTCTGACCGTAAAATTCTCCCTTTTTGGAATGTTTCATGATTATAGTTTGCCTGTCGATTTTTGATTTGAAAATCAAAGCTATAAATATAATTTATAATAAAATAAAAAACCTGCTCATAATAAACAGGTTTCTAGTGTTTTAATTTGTATAATTTTCTTATTCCAAAAAGTCAGAGATTGGAATTTGGAATTTTATTATTGGAATTTCTATTACTCCGTATCTTTCGTTTCTTCCAAATCCTGAGATTTTCGTCCCACTTTTATTTTTGGATTATCCTGCGTTCCGGTAACAGTAAGCGGAATTCCGAAGATTCCTAGCGGAGGAAGTCCTAATCGCATTTTTAAGTTCAATTTTCCGTCTAAACTTGTTGTGCCTTCAATTCTTGGTCTGAAGCCTGCAAACTTAAATTTAAAACGCTCTACTGTCATGATGTTATTTTTGATAGTAGTTTTAATGTCTACTTTCGAAAGATCAGGGTTTTTCATGGCGTCAGAACTTGTTTCTTTACTAACGGCATTGAACATTTTTAATCCTCTAACTTTTACATCTTTTACAGAAAGTGTTCCGCCGCCAATTAAAGATGGGTAAACGGGTTTCATATTTCCGTTTAAACGACCTTTTAATTGATAATCTAAAGAAACAATTCCTTGTGCTTTTTCGGCAGCACTGGCCATTTTTCTAAAAACTTCAATTTCGTTATACGCTCTTTTAATGTCAAAATCAGAAGCTTTAATGTTGTAGTCGAAATTTGCTTTTTGAGGAGTGACGGCTTGATAATTGGCATTCATAACTACATTGCAACCAATTAAATTGAAACCAGTATTCTTCATTGTCAATTTCCCTTTATTCATGCTTAAATTTCCAACTGCGTTTTGAAGATTAAGTTTGTCAAAATTTACTTTTTGAGCGTTCGCTGTAAATTGCAAATTCAGATTTGTTGGAATAATGATAACGCCAGTTCCTTTTGCTTCGGTTGGTTTTGTCTCTGTCTTTGATGCAGGAGTTTTTGTCACAGAAGCGTCAGCAGTTGTATTCGACATAAACTCATCAACGTTAATATATCGAGAAGTTGTATTGAAAGAACCTTTTAAAACGCTCGTATTAGTTGTTGCGTAGTTAAAAACATTTTGCAGATATCCATTCATTTTAAAATCAGATTGGCCATATGAAGCTAAAAAGTTATTGAACGACATTTTATCCTGATTGATTTTGAAAACACCTTCTTTAATAATGAATTTCTTCGGAAGATATTCAGATGTAATTCCAATATTTCTTAGTTCAAGTGTTCCTTTGTTGTATAGTTTGCTGTAATTTCCTTTTTCGGCATCGCTTTGTTTGCCTTTCAAAACTAAATCAGCTTTTACAAAACCGTCTAAATCAAGTCCTTTTTGAGAGAAAACTTTATAGATTTTGTTGACATCCAATTCTCCTTTTGCTTTGATATCATAAGTCAAATCATCAAAATTGCTTAAATCGGCTTCAACAAAGACAGGTTTTCCTTCAAAAGTAAATTGAGCAGGTTTTAGGCTAATTTTTAAACCATCAAAAGTTCCTTTTTGATTTTCTATTTTTGATTTTACAATAATATTGCTGATTGGATTTGGATAATATTTGGTTTTTATATAGCCATTTTCCAAATCAATAATTCCGCGTGTAATGGGAAATAGTTTGTTTTTTTGATCAAATTTTCCATTTGTTTTTACATCGCCAACTAAACTTCCTTTTAGCTCTAAATCAGGAATTCCAAGAGCTTTGGTTAGTTTTTCCAGATCAATTCGGGCTTTAAAATCTCCATTAATATCCGGAGTATTCGCACCTTTTACATAAAATTTAGATTTTAGGTAATCCTTATTTATGTTTAAAGATAAATTTTTAGCATCAACAATTAAAAGATCCGGATTTAAGGATGGAACTTTAGTTTTTATATCCAGGTTCAGGTTAGAAACCGGAAAAGCACTTTTATTATAATTCACAAAGCCACTGTCTATTTTAATGTCTAAATTAAGATCTGGAGCTATGTTTTGAGAAGCAATATAATCTCCTTTTAGAGTAAAAAGCAAGTTTGTGTTTCCTTTTATTTCGGTTTTAGAAAGCCAGGTTACATATTTTGGAGGAAAAGCTGTAAAAACATCTTTCAGATTGCTGTTGTCCGATTTTATAACAAAATCCATGTTATAACCGTCTTTCAAAAAGTCAAACTTTCCTTTAAAATCAACCAAAAGTTGATTGATTTTTAAGTTATTCTGTTGAAAGAAAAAGGATAAGGAATTGACATTTACTTTGGTAATTAAATCAGCGTCAATCTTTTTATTCATTAAATAAGGTTCGCCTTCGTAAACTATATTTAGTTTTTCAATTTTAGCAACAGAATATAAATCAAAAACGGCCTTGTCTAAATTTCCTTTTCCTTTGTAATTAAATCCAAAGGCGTCAAAATGAACTTTTGTAGATTGGTCATCATAAATGATTTTACTATTCAGAATTTCAATTTGCTCCAGTTTTAAAGCTGTCTCGGTGCTGTCTTTTGGATTGGTAGTTTGAGACGAAGATTTGTAAACATTGTAGTTTGCTTCTCCTTTCGCATTTACTTTTACATTAATAAAGGAATCTGATAAGTATATCTGGTCAATTTTTACCGTTTTACTAAAAACTAAACTGGCAACATTTATTCCGAAAGAAACCTCTTTTGCGGTGATAAATTTTTCGTTTTTATATGGAGCTGATCCGTTAAGATTTAGGTCGCTTAAAGTTAAAGTCAACGACGGAAAATGATGAAAAAATGAAACAGAAACATCCGAATAGTTCAGTTCTGCACTCAGTTTTTCGTTGGCAGTTTTTTTAATTTGCTCTTTAATTGTGTCGGCAAAAATAATTGGTGTCAAGAAAAGCAATCCTAAAATAACGGCGAAGGTTATTCCTAAATACTTAGCGATTTTTAATAAAATGGACTTTGTCTTGCTTGTAGTCATAACAAATTGTAGTATTTAGATATAGATAAGATTCGGATAAGAAAATAATTTATCCGTGAACAGTTTCGTTTTTTCCGTAATTCGTAATAATCGAACCTTCATATTCAATCCATTCTTTCCAACGCTTGTCAACATCAACATTATCAGCATACTTTCTTGCAAATCCTAAAAAAGTGGTATAATGTCCGGCTTCAGAAATCATCAAATCACGGTAGAATTTTGCTAATTCTTCATCTTTTATATTTTCAGAAAGTACTTTAAAACGCTCACAGCTTCGAGCCTCAATCATTGCCGAAAATAATAAACGATCGCAAAGTGCGTCTTTTCGGCTTCCATCTTTCTTCATGAATTTAAAAAGTTCATTTACATAATGATCTTTTCTTTCACGTCCCAGAGTGAGTCCTCTTTTCTTAATAAGGTCATGAACCATTTGCAAATGTTCAAGTTCTTCTCTGGCAATAACAAGCATTTCGGTTACTAATTCCTCTAGTTCAGAGTTATAAGTAACTAAACTGATGGCGTTTGAAGCCGCTTTTTGCTCACACCAGGCATGATCCGTCAGAATTTCTTCGATGTTTGATTCGACTATATTTACCCAACGAGGGTCTGTGGCTAATTTTAATCCTAACATAATTTTATAGAAAAAAGTATTTTGCAAAATTAGTGTTTTTTTATGACCAAAAGTCAGTAAATATGGTGCAAATCCGCGCAAAATAGTATTATTTTGTAACTTGAAACAATTAAAATGAATCAGATAAAAAAACTTTTAATTATTGGTTTTGTTTGGCCCGAACCAAATTCGTCTGCGGCTGGTGGAAGAATGATGCAATTGATTTCTATTTTCAAAGAAAATGGATTTGAAATTACATTTGCAAGTCCGGCTTTAGACAGCGATTTTATGGTCGATTTATCTGAATTTGGAGTGGAGAAAAAATCAATCGAATTAAATAATTCCAGTTTTGATGATTTTATAAGGGATCTCAATCCGGATGTTGTTTTGTTTGATCGGTTTATGATTGAAGAGCAGTTTGGCTGGCGTGTGGCTGAAAATTGTCCAAAAGCAATTCGATTATTAGATACTGAAGATTTACATTGTTTGCGCGTTGCAAGGCAAAAAGCATTTAGAGAAAACCGAACTTTTGAGTTAAATGATTTATTATCAGAAGAAGTAGCAAAACGTGAAATTGCCAGTATTTTAAGATGCGATTTGTCTTTTATTATTTCTGAATTTGAAATGAATGTTTTGAAAGAGGTGTTTAAAATTGATTCGGATGTACTATATTATTTGCCATTTTTGGTTTACGAGATGTCTGATCTGGATCTTTTGAAATTGCCTTTATTTGAGGAACGCAAAAATTTTGTTTTTATCGGAAATTTTCTTCATGAACCCAACTGGAATACCGTTCAATATTTAAAAGAATCCATTTGGCCTTTGATTAAAAATCAATTTCCAGAAGCCGTTTTAGAAGTGTATGGCGCTTATCCATCGCAAAAAGTATTGCAATTACATCAATCAAAAAATAGTTTTTTTATTAAGGGAAGGGCAGTAGATGCAAATGAAGTGGTAAAAAATGCCAGAGTTGTTTTGGCACCAATTCGTTTTGGAGCAGGTTTAAAAGGAAAATTATTGGAAGCCATGCAATGCGGTACGCCAAGTATGACCACAACAATTGGTTCTGAGGCGATGTATGCGAATTTACCCTGGAATGGTTTTATTACAGATGATATTGAAACATTTGCTAAAAAAGCAGTTGCATTATATCATGATGAAAATTTGTGGAAACAATCTCAAAAAAATGGAGTTGCAATCGTCAATGAATGTTATCAGTTAAGTAAATACTCGACTGCTTTAATAACAAAAATCAATTCGTTGTTGAATGATTCTGAAAGCCATCGTCTTCAAAATTTTATGGGAAGTTTGTTGCAGCACCATACTTTAAAAAGCACCAAATACATGGCCAAATGGATCGAAGCTAAAAACAAAAATTAGCCTGCCATTTTTCCGAAACCAACCGTTTCGCGATACAATTGAGGCGAAACATCGGCGTTGGTTTTAAAAAACCGGCTGAAATAATGTTCGTCATCATAACCTAATTCGTAAGCGATTTCTTTTACCGTTTTATTGGTCATGTATAATTCTCTTTTGGCTTCAATGATGATTCTTTCCGCAATTAAATCGGTCAGGGTTTTATTGAAATAATTTTTGGATAATTTGGCTAAGGCTTTCGCCGAAATATTTAACATGTCAGCATAATTACCGGCAGAATGTTTGGTTTTGAAATTGTCTTCAATAGCGTCTTTTAGATTCTGAAGAATAAAAGGTTCTTTAGAATTCGGAATTGATTTCATTTCTTCCAGTTGCTGATTTTTTAATCTTGAAGCTGTTATTAAAAAGATTTTCAAATAAGAAACCAAAGATTCATATTGCGCCAGGTCAGTGTTTTGAATTTCATTTTTCATCTGATCCAAAACCATTTTAAAAGTAACAGAAGCTTCCTCAGTAATTTTGACAAATGGAGGCTGATAAACATTATTAAATAAAACGCCGCTACAGGAAACCTCTTTTTGATGCGTATGAATGCAGTAAAAATCTGGATGAAAATGAATCGCAATTCCTTCAATTGGTTCGCTTACGCAAAGCATAAAAGGTTGGTAAGGCGAGAAGGCGAGGAGTGAGTTTTCTTGAAAATAATGTTCTGCAAAATCTGCTTTTACCTTTCCTTTTCCTTTCGTTACCCATATTAAAGAGAAAAAATTATTACGCTGCAAATGATCAAAATGACTGTTGTCATCAAATGGAAGTATTTTGAAAGCCAGATTACCAGTTTGTGGATTTATTAGTGTAAAAACATTTTGATTGCTCATAATCTTTGACATTTAAAAATATAAAGATAGTCATGAATGAATTCACAACTATCTTTATAAATTGCTTTTTGCTGAATTAGTTTTGTAGTTCTAAACTTGGAACTGCAGGGAAATCAATTTCAGTGTTGGCTGTGTTGTTGAAATAGTTGGTTAAAACATTCAAAGCAACGTGAGCAACAGTTTCTGCAATTTCAGCATCTGAAACTCCTGCATTTTTTACTGCATCTACATCTTCGTTGCTTACTAAACCATTTTTACTTACTAATGTTTTAGCGAATTTTAAAATTGCATCAGTTTTTGCATCGGCTGAATCTCCTGTTCTTGCATCTTGTAAAACTTGTGGATCAGTTTTTAATAATTTTCCTCCAATGAAAGTGTGAGCTGCTACGCAATAATCACAAGAATTTTTTTCTGAAATTGTTAAGGCTAATAATTCGCCGGTTCTTGCGCTTAATTTTCCGTGACTCAAAGCACCGCTTAAGTTTAAATAGCCTTCCAGTACTGCCGGAGAATTTCCCATTGTTCTCATCATGTTTGGAACAACTCCTAGTTTAGCTTGTACAGCGTTGAATAAATCTTTTGTTTTTCCTGTTACTTCTTCTGGGTTTAATGCTGTTAATCGTGTCATTTTATTTAATTTTTTTATGTTATTATTTATTTGTTGTCTTTTGACACTACAAAGGTGCGACGATTACAGATTTTAGAACATGGAGAATTAACGCTATGTGATGGATAATTTTCCCTCAGTCATTTAAAACAAAAAAATCCCCGATTACATATCGTAATCGAGGATTTTTTTTTAGTCTCAGTCTCAGTTTTCAGTCTCAGTGGGAATAAACGTTAAGCTGTAATCTTAAAAACTGAGACTGCGACTGAAGACTATTTTAAAACGCCTTCAACTGCTTGTACAGTTGTGGCATGATATCCGGATTTTGCCTTGTCAAACATCTGTTTTGCCCAAACTTTTCCTTCAGGAGTTTTTACCAATTCTTTATAAAGTGACATCAATGAACCCGTTCTGCTTGTTGCAATCATAAACTGCTCGATTGCAGGATAAGCCGTTTTATACTGATGACGTATTGCCTGAATGAACCATTGACGTTTAATAACGAAGTTTCCATTTTTAGTAAAACTGAATTCATTATCAATTGAAGTCATTTCTTCAGCAGTAATATCCGCTGGTAAGTAATCTATAAAATGCTGTTTTTCTGTAGTTGATTTTATTTTTTGACTCAATCCTTTAATGCCGGTTGTTCTCCAGTTTTTCTGGATATTATCTATTGCTGTAAAATCTTCAGAAGAAACAGCAGTAATATTTGACGGAACTCCCGGTTTATAAATCCAATCATCTAATTTGATTTTATCAGCCAGAGCTTTGTCATCTTTAATAAGATTTTCTTTTAGATATTTTACAAAGTCTTCTGTTGTAATAGATTGAAAAGCATGTGCATCAAAATAATTTTTAATAAATGGATCGAATTTTTCACGTCCAACAGCTTGTTCAAGTACTTTTAAGAAGTTGTATCCTTTTACATAAGGAATTTGACTAATGCCATCATCCGGGTTTCTGTTTGTAAGACTTACTTTTAATCTTGTATCTGGATTTGTTGTCCCATATTCAGCGATATTATCGTCCAAATCTTTACGAGTTAAAACATCCTGCATTTCAGCTTCTTTTTTGCCGAAAATTTCTTCTCCAATTCTGTGTTCAACATAAGTTGTGAATCCTTCATTTAACCAAATATCATCCCAGGTTGCATTGGTAACTAAGTTTCCACTCCAACTATGGCCTAGTTCATGAGCCAATAAACTTGTCAATGAACGATCGCCTGCGATAACGCCAGGAGTTAAGAAAGTCAGGTTTGGATTTTCCATTCCGCCATAAGGAAAACTTGGAGGTAAAACCAAGACATCATAGCGTCCCCAACGGTATGGACCGTAAAGTTTTTCAGCAGCATGAACCATTTTTCCTAGTTCAGCAAATTCCCAGGCTGCTTTATTTATTAAAGAAGGTTCCGCGTAAACACCAGTTCTATTGTCAATTGATTTGAATTCAATATCTCCAACAGCAATTGCCATTAAATAAGACGGAATTGCTTTGTCTTGTTTAAAAGTATAAACGCCGATATCATTCTTTTTCTGCGGATTTACTGAAGCGCTCATTACAGCCATTAAATCTTTAGGAACCGTAACTTTTGCATTATAAGTAAAACGGATTCCCGGAGAATCCTGACATGGAATCCATGTGCGTGACCAAATGCTTTCTCCCTGAGAGAATAAAAAAGGTTTCTTTTTATCCGCAGTTTGTTGTGGATTCAACCACTGGAGTGCAATAGCATCTTTGGTTGTGCTATAATAGATATTTACTTTAGTTGTGTTTGGCTCAATTGTAATGTGAAGTGGTTTTCCGTGGAATTCAACTTCCTTTCCAAGTTCAAATTTGGTTTCTTTTTCTTCGTCTCCTAAAGTTACTTTGGTAATGTTAAGAGTATTCTCGTCGAAGATAATTTCATTTCCTTTGCTTACATTATCAATTTTCCAGGAAGCTTTTCCTGAAATAGTCTGTGTGCCAAAATCAACTTTGATGTCGAGATCTAAATGTTTTACTACAGCAAGTTCTGGTTTAGAGAAAGTATGTTCGTCTGTAACAACTGCTGGTTTTTCGGTTTGATCTTTTTTCTGGCAGGCAATTGCTGTCAGAAATAAAGTTACAAGCATTAGTTTTTTCATTTTATGAAGTATTGAATTTTGAGGATGAAATTAAATAAAAAATCCCGTTTTGCGTAAACAAAACGGGATTTAAATATAAATTACCTTCTCCCGAAGCCTCGGGACGCTCAGGTTGACAAAGAGTTATGCCAACATTGTAACTGGGCTTTCGATGTATTGTTTTAATGTTTGTAAGAACTGAGCGCCAGTTGCACCGTCAATTGTTCTGTGGTCACAAGCTAATGATAACATCATTGTGTTTCCAACTACAATCTGACCGTTTTTAACTACTGGTTTCTCAACAATAGCACCTACAGAAAGGATAGCAGAGTTTGGTTGGTTGATAATTGAATTGAATTCAGTGATACCAAACATTCCAAGGTTAGATACTGTAAAAGTACTTCCTTCCATTTCTTGTGGTCCTAATTTTTTGTTTTTAGCTCTTCCTGCAAGATCTCTTACTGAAGCACCAATTTGAGATAAACTCATAGCATCTGTAAATTTCAATACAGGAACTACTAATCCGTCTTCAACAGCTACGGCGACTCCAATATTAACGTGGTGGTTGATGATGATAGCATCTTCTTTCCATTGAGAGTTAATTTTTGGATGTTTTTTCAAGGCTAAAGCACAAGCTTTAATTACCATATCGTTGAAAGATACTTTTGTATCAGGAACAGTATTGATTGTCGCTCTTGCGCCCATTGCTTCGTCCATACTTACTTCGATCACTAAGTTGTAGTGAGGTGCAGTAAATAATGATTCAGCAAGACGTTTTGCGATAATTTTACGCATTTGAGAGTTTTTGATCTCTTCTGTGAAAACTTCTCCGGCAGGAACAAATACTTTTGGAGCAGCAGGAGCAGTGGCTTCTTGCGGTTTAGCAGCAGAAGTTGCAGCAGGCTGAGTTTGTGCAGATGGAGTAAAGTTTTCAATATCGCTTTTAACGATACGTCCGTTTTCTCCAGATCCTTTAACCTGAGTTAATTGGATTCCTTTGTCAGAAGCAATTTTCTTAGCTAATGGTGAAGCTAAGATTCTTCCTCCGTTTGATGAAGTATCAGCAGTTGCTTCAGTTGCTTTTTCAGCAGCAGGGGCAGCTTTTTCTTCAGTTGCAGGAGCACTTGCAGTTGCAGCACCTCCGGCAGTATAGTTTTCAGCAATTCCGGAAATATCAGTTCCGGCAGGTCCAATGATTGCTAATAAGCTATCAACAGGAGCTGTATTTCCTTCCTGAATTCCAATGTATAATAATGTTCCTTCATTGAAAGACTCAAACTCCATTGTAGCTTTGTCTGTTTCAATTTCAGCTAAAATATCGCCTTCAGCAACAGCATCACCTACTTTTTTCAACCAGGTTGCAACTGTTCCTTCTGTCATTGTATCACTCAAACGAGGCATAGTTACAACTACAACACCTTTAGGTAATACAGCAGCAGCTTTTGCAGGAGCAGCAGTTTCTGTTTTTACTTCAGCAGCAGGAGCAGCTTCTGCTTTTGGAGCTTCGGCAGCAGGTGCATCACCACCAGCCAATAAAGCTGAAATGTCTTCTCCTTCGTTTCCAATAATTGCTAATAATGAATCAACAGGAGCAGTTTCTCCAGCCTGAATTCCAATATGTAAAAGAGTTCCTTCGTTAAAAGATTCGAACTCCATTGTTGCTTTGTCTGTTTCAATTTCAGCAAGGATATCTCCTTCACTGATTTTGTCGCCTACTTTTTTTAACCAAGTCGCTACCGTTCCTTCCGTCATAGTATCGCTCAAACGAGGCATTGTTACTTTTATCGCCATAATATATTATAGTTTATGAGGTGTAAATGGATAGTCTTCTTGTGCGTATACTACATCGTATAATTGTTGTAATTCAGGATATGGAGATTCTTCAGCGAATTTCACACATTCTTCAACCAAGTCTTTCACTCTTTGATCAATTGCTTCAATTTCTTCTTCTGTAGCATATTTTTGATCCATAATTACATCTAAAACTTGTGTAATAGGGTCAATTTTTTTGTACTCTTCAACCTCTTCTTTAGAACGGTATAATTGTGCATCAGACATAGAGTGTCCTCTGTAACGGTACGTTTTCATTTCAAGGAAAGTTGGTCCGTCTCCGCGACGAGCTCTTTCAATTGCTTCAGTCATTGCTTCAGCAACTTTTACAGGATTCATTCCATCAACTGGTCCGCAAGGCATTTCATATCCTAAACCAAGTTTCCAGATGTCAGTGTGATTTGCAGTTCTTTCAACAGAAGTTCCCATTGCATAACCGTTGTTTTCAACGATAAATACAACTGGTAGTTTCCATAGCATAGCCATGTTAAAAGCTTCGTGTAATGAACCTTGTCTTGCAGCTCCATCACCAAAGTAAGTCATGGTAACACCGCCAGTTTCAAAATATTTATCAGCAAAAGCTAAACCAGCTCCTACCGGAATTTGTCCACCTACGATTCCGTGTCCTCCGTAAAAACGGTGTTCTTTAGAGAAAATGTGCATAGAACCTCCCATACCTTTAGAGGTTCCTGTTGCTTTTCCTAAAAGCTCAGCCATTACACGTCGAGGATCAACGCCCATACCAATTGGCTGTACGTGGTTTCTGTAAGCAGTAATCATTTTATCTTTGGTCAAATCCATAGCGTGCAAAGCACCTGCTAATACAGCTTCCTGACCATTATATAAGTGTAGAAAACCTCTAACTTTTTGTTGAATGTATAATGCTGCAAGTTTGTCTTCAAACTTTCTCCAAAGCAGCATGTCTTCGTACCACTTTAAATATACTTCTTTTGTAACTTCTTTCATCTGAATTCTTTCTTTTGCTAAAGTTGTTTGTGTTATCAATTGTTGCCTATAACGCAAAATAGTTTCCTCCCACAAATTTGCGCCCGAAAGGTCGGGATGCAAAAATAAGACATTACATTTAAGAACTAAAATTTAAACGCTACTTTTTGGCTTTTTTTTACAAGAACTTTTTATCAAACATAAAAGGAAGCAAATTTTTTAGGGATGCTGATTGGTAAACTTCGCCTATTTCACCCATGAAATAGATTTCTATAGGGGTCTCCTGCTTGATTTCGTATTCTGCGATTGATTGTCGGCAAGAGCCACATGGTGGAATTGGAGCTGTAGTTTTATTCGTATCTGAAGCTGCTGTAATGGCCATTTTTAAGATTTTAGCTTCCGGATAAACGCTGCCGGCATAAAAAATGGCTACACGTTCAGCACATAAACCTGAAGGGTAAGCTGCATTTTCCTGATTTGAGCCTAAAACTATTTTTCCATTGTCTAAAAGTAATGCTGCACCAACTCTAAACTGAGAATAAGGGGCGTATGCTTTTTTGCGAATTTCAACAGCCTGATTCATTAAATCCTGAATTTCAGCTGAAAGTTCTTTTAAATTATCATATACTATAAATGATGATGTAACGCTTATTTCTTTCATTATTTTTATGGGAAAAAAAATCCAAATTCCTAAAAAATAGAAATTTGGATTGTTATTGTTTTTTTATTTTGTCTTTTTAATATTCTTCGTATTTGTCGCCAAAGTTAAACGTTAAAGAAAAACGAAGTGTATTTTCTAACGGATTTTTAACTTTTGAAGTTGAGAATAAATAAGAGACATCGATTTTTACGATATTATATTTGAAACCAGCGCCTAAAGAGAAAAATTGTCTTGCCCCTTTTTGTGGGCTTTCATGGAAATAACCTGCTCTTACAGCAAATGAGTCCTGATACATATATTCTCCGGCTACGCTATAAGTGATTTCTTTTAATTCTTCGCTAAAGCCATCCGGAGCATCTCCAAATGATTTAAAAATTCCTTCAACCCAACCTATATCATTGTAGTTGTTGTAATTGATAGTGTTGGCTTGTTCCTGTGAGATGTCTCCCGGATCTGTAAAATCTCCATCTCCGTTTGCATCGACTGGTGTTCCAGGTCCCGGAGGAGTAGGTACTAATAATTTGGCAAATTCAACACTAACACCAACTTTATTATAATCATCTAATATAAAATCGAAACCACCACCTAAACGTAAATTAGCTGGTAAAAAGTTAGCACTCAAATCATCATTGTCATAACTGATTTTTGGTCCTAAATTTTGAATGTTAAAACCACCTCTCCATCTACCGTTGAAATCTGAGTATGCAATTTCTTCTGATTGATAAAATCCGGCAACATCTACAGCAAAAGAGCTAGCCGCAGAAGCATCAATATCTTCTGAAGCTATTTTTAGATTGGAACGAATATATCTTCCCGCAACGGCCATAGAAAATTTTTCGCTAAGTTTTAGAGAGTAAGAGCCATCTAAAGCAAATTCGTTTGGTGATACTATCCTTGCAGCTTCATTAGGATCTCCTGTTGTTCTTAGTTCGATATCTCCAAAGCCAAAATAACGAAAGCTTCCTGCAAAGGCACTTTTTTCGTTAATCCTATTATAATAGGTTAGTTGACCAAGTGAAATATCATTGGCTAAATCTGTTAAATAAGGTGTGTAACTAATTGAGAGACCTTGCTTGTCTAGCGCAAAAGCATATTTCGCAGGATTCCATTGTTGAGAATAAGCGTCAGCGGAAGTTGCTACACCCTGATCTGCCAAACCTGCTGCTCTAGCATCAGCGGCTACTAATAAAAATGGAACTCCTGTTGTAATAGGTCGATCTTGGGCTTTAACGTTTGCAACAATTAAAAAACAAAGTAATAAAAGTGATATTTTTTTCATTTATAGGGGTAATGGTATTTATGATACAAATATATATATTATTATAATATGACAAGCTTTTCGTACTTTTCTGCTTTTTTATTTGTTAAATTTGATTTGACAGTAAGTTTGTAAATATAAACTCCTTTTCCGATTCGGTCTCCAAAATCATCTTTTCCATCCCAGGTTATATCTCTTGATAAAAAACCTTCAGTAGTAATGATTTGATTTTTTGTCCATACCACTTTTCCGGTAATAGTCATTACCTGAACCTGTACATCCAGAGGTTCGTAGGGTCTGTTATGTGAAAACCAGAATTGAGTATAAGTTGAAAATGGATTCGGATAATTAAGAACGTGGGTTAATGTCAATGATTCATCTCCAACTACAACAAATTGTATTTCACTTGTAACGGGATTGTTGTAAACATCCCAGGCTGTGAAACTTATTGTGTGCATACCTGCTGACAGATTTCGTAACGGAAAACGTAAGTTTCCATTCGTATAATCGTCTAATTTTGTTTGATAATAATCATTCAAAATGTACGGATTGCTTACATCTCCATCTAAAATGGCAACAATATCGTGACCAATTCCACTCGCGGTATTTATACCATTTTCATCTTCTAATAGCGCCAAAAGAAAAGGTGAGCTATTCGTAATGCCACCTGAAACAAAGGTTTCGTCGTTCATATATAACTTCACTTTTGGACTTATATTGTCCTGAGGTGCATTTTCATTTATTCCCCCAATTTTAATAATGTTACTGTAGCCTGATTGATTTTCTAAAAGCTGATTCTTTTTCGAATAAAAACTAATTTTTCCATAATCGACAGGAATCCGGATGTCTCTCGGGACAACAAAACTAAATTCAAACTGACCATTGGTTACAGTAGCATTTCCTCTAAAAATAGTCTCTCCAAGGGTTTTGAATGACATTGCAGGGCTATATCCATCATTATTTAAGGTTGAAGTTGTAATTAATTTATCAAAAATTGCTGTAGCTAATTCACCATTATAATTACTTAATAAAGTGTTGTTTTCATCTGTAATTTCACCTGTAATTTTAATTTTTGAAAGCGATTTAAGGTCTGGAATTGGTTGTGAAATCACAACATCGTTTACTTTTGTTAAATTTATTCTTGGTTTCGGAATCGCCAACATCAAAGCGGGATCTCCAATGTAAAAAATAACATTACTGGAATAACTTGGATTTTCATTTTTTGAAATTCGAAGTGCTTCTGCAATAGTGGTATATTGATTTGAGCCATAAGAAAGCAGGTTTTTGCTTAAATTATCATTGAAGTTTTCGGCATTAAACTGACCAATTGCCCGGATCGTAGTCAGCATCGAAATGGCACCTCCTTTTGGATTCCAAAAAGTATATTCACCAGCGGTTGGTCTTGTTGGATCATCAAATCTTGAAAATTCGCATGTAATAGTGATGAATAAAGGATATTTATATTGATTATTTAAGTTTTGACCATCTGATTTTTCCCAAATTCGCTCACTTGCCAAACCATCTTCACCACCATGTCCTAAATAATTAAAAACTAAAGCCCCTTTTTCAAAAGCATTAAAAAGATCAGTTCTTGCTTTTGGATATCTTGATCCTCCTGCTGAAGCTTCCTGAGTATAAGAATCTAAAATAATTTTGTCAATATTGAAAAACGGTTTTTCAGTTGCAATAACATCTGCTAAACTATTTTGACGTGACTGTAAAGAAGCGTCAGAACTTTGGTCTGAATCATCACTGACTAAAACAACGTTATTTCTCCAGTTCCCATAAGATTTTGTATCGTGATATTCCAATACTTTATTAACCATTTCTCCGGCCTGAGCATTGTCTGAAACCAACATCCTTCCGACGGCTATATCAATTCCGCCAAAAAAAGAAATGATATTTCCTTCATCCGGATCCATGAGTCCGTAAAAATCATCAGAAGCAAATGAAGATTCTCCAATTGTGTTACTATTTAAGGAGTGATATATAGGTACAATATTCGTGTTATTCCAAATCCGATCCTTATAATCAAATGAAGCATCCCCGAATAGATTTACATACTTTATTCTTTTTTCTGGCGAAGAAGCATTTTCATAAATGTATTTAATGCAATTTCGGATAGCTGCAATGTCTTGTTTTCCTGAAGAGAATTCCTGATAGATATTTTCTAATGCAATTACCTTTGTGTTTAAATTAGAATAAGTGCGATGAAAATTAGCTAATTTTTCAGCCTGGGAAATTAAAAACTTTGGAGCAATAATTACATAATCGATATCCTGAAAACTATTTTGGGTATTTTTAAAAATGGTTCCTTTTAGATTCTGATTAGTAATTTTTGATTGATTCTCTTTTAAAGGAGTGAAATAATCTGCCGGATCAATGGCAATATATTTTCGAATTTCACCCAATGAAGCCTTGAAGCTAAATGTTGCCTGATTTGAATTTTCTATTTTTGATACATTATATAGGTCTGTGATGTCCCAAATTTGAGAAATGCCTGAGGCGTTTCCAATCGTATAATTTACAATTCCGGTAGTCGAACCGGCTAAATCATATTGAAATTTAAATTGTTTTCCGGTGCCTAATAATTTTCGTTTGGCAATTAAATTGATGTAATCCAGATATCCTTTCGATCCCGGAACTCCGTTATTATTATAGGTGAGTTTTATTTTTACGCTTTCAGACCCTGTAAAAACAGTATTAACAGGTAGTTTTCCGGTGTAAAACTTTATGTCTGAACTTGAAACTAATGCATTGAAATTAATAGTGCCAATACTTTGACCATTAGCGGCAATTGCAAATGAAGTAGGAGTAAAGGCAGCTGATGCGGCGCTAACTTCAATTTTTACTGGTATAGAAACGTCAAGATTTGGGAAAGTAAACGAGAATTCCTGCTCTTGATTAATATCAAATGATTCCCCGAACCATTGACGCCCCAAATGAGCAATATTGGTCTGGTCGATCTCGTGAGATTGATAGTCATCAAACGTATTTAACTCAAGAGTGGTATTTGCAGAAGGCTGATTCAGGTTTAGAATTCGCTTTCCATCTCCGCCAATTACTGTTATATAATAATATGATTTGGTGTCGAATAAATTGAGGTTTGTTTGACTCTCTGTATTCCAGTTATCTGTTCCCTCGGCATAAAAAAGAATATAATCTTCATTATTAAAAACACCATCTGACTCGCCAATAATCTGAATAGCATTTTCAATTAAGTCATCCGGGTAATAAGTGCTGTTTATTAAAGGAAGCATTCTTCCTCCATTGCCATAAATTTTGATTCTTTTAGGGTCAGCTTTGGAAGGATCAAATCCTAAACTTTGCAAAAATGCTCTTGAAATTTTATAAACACCTGATCTTTCGATGTAAAAGCGATACCAATCTCCATTAGCTAATACTGAATTTTGAATGAGATTTGGTTTTTGTGTGAGATAAGTACTGTTATTTTTGGATGCATTATTGTTTAGATTATAAGAAAATGATCGAATTCTTTTAAAACTGTTTCCTTCTTTAATAATAGGTGAAAGTGAGATGAAAATTTCCTTTTTTTCTCTTGAAGAAGCGATTTTTAACGTTTCATTTGGTTTTTCAGGGATGTTCGCAAGTGATAAATCACCTAAGTCAGAGATTGAAACGGATTCATAAATAATGTTGGAAATTTGAACAGAAGAACTGTTAGAATAATTAGATTGATTCAAATTAAGCAATAATGTTATGCTTTTCTTTGAAATATCATACCTGAAACTATTGCCTGAAAAGTAAGGTACGATCGTTTTAAAATCGCCAAAACTCATTTCTTTTTTAGTTTGCCAATCTACTGTAAAGTCCCCATTTATTTGGGAAAATGCTAAAATTGGAATCAGAAAAAGATATAAGATTAGGCTCTGTTTCATAAGTTGAAAAGTAGAAATTATTTTTAAATTATTTTACTAAGTAAAAATATAGTATTTCATGTTATAGTAAATAATAAAAAGTATATTTTTGCGTTCGTAACTATAGGTTATTTTCTGGTAAAAAAACAGTGAAATAAAATTATTAGAACAGATGTTGCTAATTAAATGTTAATTATTATATTGCAGCACCTAAATTTATCACCTAAGAATGAGTATGAAAGTAAACAAAATTGTAGCCTTGCAATTAATGATGTCAATGGTATTGATGTTAGGCGCGGCTAGTTGTAGCAAAAAATCGAGTTCCAGTCACGCTTCTCGAGCAACAGGTTGGGACGTAGATAGTCAGAATGGAACTTCTGCCAGAAATGCAGGGAAAAAACAACAGGCTGGTCCTGGTTTAGTTTTTGTTGAAGGAGGTACATTTACTATGGGTAAAGTACAGGATGATGTTATGCACGATTGGAATAACACGCCAACTCAACAACACGTTCAATCATTCTATATGGATGAAACTGAAGTTACGAACGGTATGTACTTAGAATACCTGGAGTGGTTGAAGAAAGTTTTTCCTCCAACAGAAGAAAATTACAAAAATATTTACGAAGGAGCATCGCCAGATACTTTAGTATGGAGAAATCGTTTAGGATACAACGAAACGATGACTAACAACTACTTAAGACATCCTTCTTATGCAAACTATCCTGTAGTTGGTGTAAACTGGATTCAGGCAGTTGAATTTAGTAAATGGAGAACTGACCGTGTAAATGAAGCTGTTCTTGAAAAAGACGGATATCTTAAAAAAGGTGCTAAAACTACAGATGTAAGTGCTGAAAGTTTATTTAATACTGAAGCTTACCTTGCTTCACCTTCTACTACTTATGGTGGTAACGAAGAATTGGTATTAAAGAAAAATCCAAACGGAAGAAGACCAAAAGCTAATAAAGATGGTGTAGTAGAAGAGAAAAATGTGTACGCACAACGTTCTTCAGGAGTTATTTTACCAGAGTACAGACTTCCTACTGAAGCAGAATGGGAGTATGCAGCTGCAGCTGATGTTGGACAAAGAGAATATAATATCTATAAAGGACAAAAGAAATATCCTTGGTCCGGAGATTATACACGTTCATCAAAACGTAAAAACAAAGGAGATCAATTGGCTAACTTTAAACAAGGAAACGGTGATTACGGTGGAATTGCAGGTTGGTCTGATGATGGAGCTGATATTACAAACTCTGTAAAAAGTTATGCACCAAATGATTTCGGATTATACGATATGGCTGGTAACGTAGCGGAATGGGTTGCCGATGTTTACAGACCTATTATTGATAATGAAGCAAATGATTTTAACTACTACAGAGGAAATCAATACGCTAAAAACAAAATTGGTAAGGACGGTAAAATTGAAATCGTTTCAACAGCAAATATAAAATATGACACATTAAGCAACGGTAAAGTTGTAGCAAGAAATCTTCCGGGAGAAATTGCTCAGGTTCCAGTTGACGAACAAGAAACATATTTGAGAACAAATTTCAGTACAAGCGATAATATCAATTATAGAGATGGTGATAAACAATCTTCAAGATATTTTGACTTTGGAGATTCTGAATCAGGACCAAAAACAGATCAGGCAATGTATAATTCTCCTAAACATAATATCACTACTGATAGTTTAGGTAAGATGACTAGAAAATATGACAACTCTAGCAAACGTACTACTTTAATAGATGATAAAGTAAGAGTTTACAAAGGAGGTTCATGGAGAGACAGAGCATATTGGTTAGATCCGGCTCAAAGAAGATATTTCCCTCAGGATATGGCAACAGATTACATCGGATTTAGATGTGCTATGTCTAGAGTAGGTTCAAAAGCTGAAAAAAGAAAATCGCCTAGAAACTAAGTTTTAGAAATTTCAATAACAAAAATTCCAAATTCCAAAAGCTGAACATTTCAGTATGGAATTTGGAATTTTTTGTGTTTATTTTTTTCTACTTTTACGGTCTATTAAAAATTTTATAAATGAATATTCAAGAAATTCATAACCTGTTTTTAGAATGTAAATCTCTTTCAATCGATACAAGGAAAATTGAAAAAGATTCTATTTTTTTTGCTATCAAAGGCGAAAATTTTGATGCAAATACTTTTGCGAAGCAAGCACTTGAATTAGGAGCGTTATTTGTTGTTATAGACAATGCATCTTATTTTATAGATAAAAGAACTATTCTTGTTGAGAATAGTTTAGAAACGCTGCAGGAATTAGCAAAATTTCACCGGGCTTATTTAAAATTGCCCATTATTGCCCTGACAGGTAGCAATGGAAAAACAACAACGAAAGAACTTATTAATGTTGTTTTATCTAAAAAATACAAAACGAAAGCGACAATAGGAAATTTGAATAACCATATTGGAGTTCCATTAACATTGTTAAGTTTTAATACTGAAACTGAAATTGGAATTGTAGAGATGGGAGCGAATCATAAAAAAGAAATTGAATTTTTATGTGAAATTGCTCAGCCGGATTTTGGATATATAACGAATTTTGGGAAAGCGCATTTAGAAGGTTTTGGTGGTGTTGAAGGTGTAATTGAAGGAAAAAGCGAAATGTATCAATATTTGGCTAAAAATGATAAATTGGCTTTTGTAAATCTTGAAGATCCTATTCAAATTGAAAAATCTACAGGTATAAAATCTTTTACTTTTGGTGTGAACAATGATAAAGCTGACGTCAAAATCAAAAATATTACCGCAAATCCTTTCGTTGTTATCGATTATGATCAATTTAGTGTTCAGTCGCATTTAATTGGATTGTACAATGCAAATAATATAAATGCCGCAGTTTCTATCGGGCGGTATTTTAAAGTGGATGACGAAGCTATAAAAGAAGCAATTGAAAGCTATATTCCGGAAAACAACAGGTCTCAATTATTAAAAAAGGGATCAAATCAAATTATTCTGGATGCTTATAATGCAAATCCGAGTAGTATGGCTGTTGCTGTTGCCAATTTTCTTCAATTGGATAGCGAGAATAAAGTGATGGTTTTGGGTGATATGTTTGAATTGGGAAGAGAAAGTCAGCAAGAACATAAAATCGTTGTTGATTCATTATTAAACCAAAATAAATCAATCTGTTATTTGATAGGAAAGTCGTTTTACGAAAATAAGATCTCAAATAAAAATATTCATTTTTTTGAAACTTTTGAAGGTTTTTCAAATCATCTGAAAACCATACATTTTGAAAATAATACTATTTTAATAAAAGGCTCCAGAGGTATGGCTTTGGAACGAACTTTAGAATATATTTCATGACACAAAAAGCCATTCGCGACAACGAATGGCTTTTTTGTTTCTTAGATACTCATTAGAAAACCAATTAAGTTTTCTTTTTTATTCAGGCCTAATTTTTTTCTTAAGCGGTAACGTGCCAGCTCAACACCTCCAGTCGAAATATTCATGATTTCGGCAATTTCTTTGGTTGACATGTTCATTAATAAGTAGGTTGACAAATCAAGCTCTCGTGGTGAAATGGTTGGGTATTTTTCTTTTAAGCGTTTCAAAAATTCAAAATGAACGTTCTTGATATGTTTTTCCAGATCTTTCCAGCTTTTGTCGGTATTTACTTCTTTTACTATGCTCTTATTTAGTTTACTAACTTGAAACTTCGTCGAATCATCAAGGGCTTCAACATCAATTTCTTTTAGTTTATGAATAATTCCGTTTAAGATTTTATTTTTCTTTACAACTTGTAAAGAGTTATTTACTAATTCTTTGTCTTTTGCTAAGATTTTGATTTGAAGCTTATCATTTTTCAGTTTTTCAATTTCTTTTTCAAGATCATATTGTTCTTGCCTGATTCTTGATTCTTTTTCAAGATACAGTCTTCTTTGTTCTATCGTTTCGTAATATTTGTTCTTTCTAATCTTCATTTTAATTCGGTTAGAAATAACATAGATTCCGACTATAATCAAAACAAAATAAAGGATAAGGGCTAAAAAATGCCTGTACCAAGGAGGGGAAACAGTGAATAATAGCGTAGACGGTTCGGATTGAATTCCGTAACTGTTTCTAACTTTCACATTCATTTTGTAATCTCCTTCACGAAGATTTGTATATTCTTTAATTGAAATAGTTGACCAATTGCTCCATTTATCATCAAAAGGTTCTAGTTGGTACGAGAATTCAACATTCTCCAGATTTTCGTAAGTTGGCGAAGAAAATGTGAAACGAACATGATTTGATGCATACGGAATTCGAATATTTTCAATTTTATTCTGATTATTACCTAAAATAATTGTATCACCCGGAAAAGAAAAACTTCGGATAAAGGCTTTCGGTTTCGTTACAAAGTTGTTCAGTAATTCAGAGTCGTAATGTGCTAATCCGTCGGTTAATCCTATAAAAATATTTTTAGAATCAATTGTGTTTACAGATAAGTAGTTACTAACCAAATTCCCTGTTAAATTTGAAAACGGAGCAACAATATTAGTATAATATTTATTTCGCTTCATTAATACACCTAAAGATTCATCAAAGGCATACCATAAGTTAGATTTGGAATCTTCGCTTAGCGCATTTATGATGGGAATGTTTTTGAATAATTTAGATAAGTTTTTGTCTTCATAGAACAAACCCTGTTCCTGCGAATATTTGTAGAAATGATTATTGGTTTGGAAGTATAGTTGGTTGTCGATTTTCTGAATGCTTCCTATATTTTTATATTTAGGAGTAAGTCTGTCTATTTTTTTGATAGATGAAAATCTTGTCAAATCATTGCTTAGAGACATTCTGTAAATCGATTCATCTTTTTTAAGCCATAAATAAGATTCATCAAGTTCAAAACTGTTTGATGATTTGTCAAAACCAATAAGCTGATTCTTGTATACTAATCCACCAGGTGTTTTTTCAAAAATTGCAAATCCGTCATAATTTGATCCTATAAAAAAGCCAGGTCGGTTTGGAATATTTTTAATGCCGAAGTAACCTTTAGAATCTATCGTATTGGTTACCCTTCCGCCTTTTATGGCTAAAGCACCTCTATTGTTCGAACAAATTAGTTCATTGTCTATGACTTGTACGTTCCATGATTGTGCAGTTGTTCCTTCTACAAGCTTAAAAGTGTCTGCTTTAAAGCTGTTGTTCCAGGCATGATAGAAAACACCCTGATTTGTTGCTACATATAAATTTCCTTCATGAATTACAGAAGCATAAACAGTACTAATGTCGTAACTGAAACCAAAGTAGGTAAAAGGCGATCCTTCATTTACAAAAGCAATACCATTGTCAAGACCTAACCATAGGTTGTTTTTATTGTCAATAAAGGATGTTAGAACGGTATTATTTTGCAAGCCTTTTTTGCGATTAAGATGTTGGATTATTTTACCATTAAAATCACAAATTGCAATGCCATCTAATACTGAGTTTAGAACAATAAAGTTATTTTTAATTGTAACTCCGCCCAATGAATTGTTTTTTTTGACAAAATTATTGGCTTCAGTATTCCATGGTTTAACCGTATTGTTCTCGTATATAAATAGCCCTTTTTCAAGGGTTATAATTAAGATCTTGTTTTTATCGAGAGCATACATCGCCCAGATTTCTGTGTTGTTGAAGCTGGTTGTGTTTGGTAAAGAATATAACTTTCCATTTTTGTATTCTAAAATTCCTTTTCCTTCATCCTGAAAATAGAGTTTGTTTTCAACTACAAATGAAAATTGAAATCGCTTTGGGGCTTCTAAAATGGTTAATTTATTGTTTTTAAAAATATAAGCTCTGGCAAAAGATTGAAAAATAGTTTCATTATTAAAGGTATGAATCTTCCAGATGAAGTCAATTATTTTGATTTTGTTTTTGTCTACGCTCTTAGCTAACGATGTATATTTAAGTTTTCCTTTTTCATTTGGTTGAAAATAACCAAATTCATTATAGCCACCTACGAAAATCTTGCCTGAATCATCAATTTTCAGACATCGTACAGAAGTTAAATTAGGCAGCGGATATTTCCTCCAAGAAGAACCATCAAATTGTAACAGGCCGTTATTATTAGCAAAATATAAGTTTCCATTTTTATCCTGTCCAATATTCCAGTTTTGTGTTCCTCCTTTGTATTCGTTTCGCTTGTAATTTCTTACATCAGGCAAACCAATGCTTTTAACTTGCCCAAAAAATGATATTGAGAATAATGTAAAAAAAGTAATAATAAAATATGATTTAATCAATTTCATAAATTTTCTAATTTATTTTGGTTTTTATTATGTAACTAATTATATATCAGTGTTTTGATGCATTTTTGTAATAACTATATCGAGATAGTAAGACGTTTTAATGATAAAAATAAGCAATCTAATACAAGTGTAGTGTTTATTTTTGCAATTAACATTTTGATAACATCTTTAATTTTATTTTTAAAATATTAATAATCAATAAATTATAAAAAAAATGATGTGTTTTTGTAATGTGATAAATTTTACTTTGATGTGTTTTTGTAATGAATTTTAATTGTTGATAGTAAAAAAATAACATTATTATTGCATCAAATTACTAATTAATTAACCAAAATTTTTAGAAAAATGAAATTAACAAAATTACTTATTTTTTGTGTTTCGTCTTTGTTATTCTCGGTTATAGCTGTGGCTCAGGATGTCACGGTAAATGGGATGATAAACGATGAAAGTGGAATGCCAGTTCCAGGTGCAACAGTTGTATTAAAAGGAACAACAAAATCAACGGCATCAGATTTTGATGGAAAATTCCAAATTCAAGTACCTTCAAGCGGTGTTTTGGTAGTTACTTTTATTGGATACGCTGCAGTTAATGAGGCTGTAAATGGAAGAACAAAAATTACAATTCAATTAAAACCAGAATCACAATCATTAAATGAAGTTGTGGTTGTAGGATACGGTACTCAAAAGAAAGCAGTAGTAACCGGAGCTATCTCAAGTGTAAAAGCGGCTGATCTTGAAAAAGTACCAAACGGAAGAGTTGAGCAGGCTTTACAAGGTAGAGTTGCAGGTGTTACAATTGCTTCAAGTTCAGGGCAACCGGGTGCGGCTTCTACAATTCGTATTCGTGGTATAACTACTTTTGGAGATGGTGGAAACAATCCTCTATGGGTAGTTGATGGTAACGTTGTTGATGCTGGAGGAATTGGTTATTTAAATCAATCAGATATTGAATCTATTGAGGTTCTTAAAGATGCTGCTTCTGCTGCAATTTATGGAACACGTGCTGCAACAGGGGTAATCTTAGTTACTACTAAAAAAGGAAAATCAGGTAAAATATCAGTAAACTATACTGGTTTCTCCGGAGTTTCTTCTGCGGCAAAAAAACTTGATCTATTGAATGCTACACAATATGCTACTATAATGAATGAAAAATCATTAGCAGATGGCGGAGCAATTAGATACGCAAATCCTAATGCTTTAGGAAATGGTACAAATTGGCAAGATGCGATCTTTAATGATCAGGCTTACAGATATTCTCATGAATTAAGCATTAGTGGAGGAGGAGAATCTTCAACTTTTTATGCCTCTTTTGGAATTCAGGATCAACAAGGTATCGTAACAAGCGAAATATCTAATTACACAAAAAAGAGTTTTCGTTTAAACTCTACGCACAAAATATCTAAGTATTTTACTTTCGGGCAAACTTTTGGATACACTAAACAAAAAACTTTAGATGTAGGTAATAAAAACAGTGAATTTGGTGGACCTTTAAGTTCAGCTATCAACCTTGATCCAACTACACCTTTAGTAGTTACTGATCCGGCTGTTGCTAACGCAGCTCCATATTCTACAAATCCTGTAATGCGTGACGAGAATGGAAATCCTTATGGTATTTCTACTGTTGTTGGTCAGGAAATGACAAACCCTTTAGGATATGTTCAAACCAGATTAGGAAGATACAATTGGTCTGATGATTTTGTTGGAAATGCTTATCTTGAGGCAAACATTATAGATGGCTTAAAATTTAGAACTACAATTGGTGGTAAAATGGCCTATTGGGGAGACCAGGGATTTACACCAGTAAACTTCTTAAGCGCAAACGTAAATACGCTAAAAAATAGCTACTATCAAAACAATAATAAATCATTTGCATGGAACATTGAAAACGTTCTTACTTATGCAAAGAAATTTGGTGATCATAATGTAAGCATTTTATTAGGACAAGGGACGTATGTTGAAAATATTGGTGGTGCAGTTGGAGCTACAATGTTTGGTTTGCCAATTACTAGTTATAAAGATGCATCATTTGATTTTGATATTCCACAATCAGACAGAAGCAGTTCAACAGATGATTTTATTCAGCATAAAGTAACGTCTTTATTTAGCCGTCTTAACTATGATTATAAGGAGAAATACCTTTTCATGGGAGTAGTTCGTCGTGATGGATCAACTCGTTTTGGAGAAAATAATAAATTTGGGGTTTTCCCTTCATTCTCTCTTGGATGGGTAGCTTCTAAAGAAGATTTCTGGAAAGAAAATAACGTAGTTAATACATTAAAATTCCGTGGAGGTTATGGAGTTGTGGGTAATGACCAGGTAGCTGATTTCAGATATATCTCTTTAGTATCTGGTGGATATAACTATTCTTTTGGAAATACCGGATCTATAACAACTGGTTATGCTAATGTAACTCTTGATAACCCTGATTTGAAATGGGAAGAAACTTCTCAGGTAGGATTTGGTATAGATGCAAGATTATTTAATGATTTCAACTTCACTTTTGACTATTACAAGAAAAAAACAACAGGTATCTTAAGACCAGTAGTTATTCCTGGATATGTAGGTGTTGCAGAGCAACCATGGGCTAACGTTGCTGATATGAACAATAGTGGTCTTGAGTTTGAACTTGGTTACAAGAAAAGATTAGGTGAGTTTAACTTAGGAGTAAACGGAAACGTTGCGACTTTGAAAAATGAAGTTACATATGTTGGACCTGACACTCAGTTTATAATTGGAGACGCTTCTTTCCAATCTATGGGACCTGTTACAAGAACTCAGGTTGGTCATTCATACAATGAATTTTTTGGATATAAAACAGCAGGTATTTTTCAAAACGAAGCCGAAATTGCTGCTTATACAAATGCTGCTGGCGGATTAATTCAGCCAGGTGCTAAACCAGGAGATTTCCGTTGGGTTGATAATAATGGAGATGGTTCTATTTCTGATGATGACAAACAATTCTTAGGAACAAGTTTACCAAAATTAACTTTCGGTTTAACGGTAAACTTAGATTACAAAAACTTCGATTTCATGGCATTTGCTCAAGGAGCTTCCGGAAACAAAATTTTTCAGGGATTACGCAGATTAGATATCTTAAATGCTAATTATCAAACAGAAGCTTTAGGACGTTGGACAGGTGAAGGAACATCAAACGATTATCCTAGACTTGCCAACAATGACGGAAATGGAAACTTTAGTAAAATGTCTGATTTCTATCTTGAAAAAGGAGATTACGTACGTTTGAAAATTGTTCAATTTGGATACACACTTCCTCTTAATTTGTCTTCTAAAATCGGCGCAGATAAGATTCGCTTCTATGTTACAGGTGAGAATTTAATAACGTTTACTAAATATACTGGATACGATCCTGAAATTGGAGGCCAGGTATTAGGTATAGACAGAGGTATTTATCCACAAGCAAAATCATTTATGCTTGGAGCTAACTTACAATTTTAATACATAAAGAATCATGAAAAATATAAAATTTAAATATATATACATTGCTGTTGCAATCGCTGCTTTAGCAGGTGCTTGCTCTGAAGACTTTGTGACCATTGAACCAAAAGGATCTTTCCTTTCAACAAGTTATTATTCTAATGAACAACAAGCAACAGCCGCGCTTGTTGGAGTCTATGATCCTTTGAGAAAAAATACCGGGGGATTTGAAAATTTAGTAGCAATGCTTAATGCCGGTTCTGACGATTTTTATGCTGGTGGTGGTGGTGCTTCAGATGGTACCGGAATTCAGAATTTCTCTACACACTCATTGAGTTCACTACTTATCCCGGGAAGTTTCTGGAATGATCATTACCAAGGTGTATACAGAGCTAACGTTTTGTTATCAAAAATGTCTGGTGTTGATATGTCAGACGCATTAAAGGTTAGATTCACAGCAGAATCAAAAGCATTAAGAGGGCTTTACTATTTTAACTTAGTAAGATTGTTTAAAAACGTTCCTTTAATTCTGGAACCATTAACAACAGCTAGCATCTTAGATGTAGAACAGGCAACTCCCGAAGCCGTTTATGCTCAAATTGAAAAAGATTTGTTAGAAGCAATTCCTGGTTTACCACCAAGTGTTGATGCTGCAACAGGATCAGGACGTTTGACCAGAGGTGCTGCTCAGGCATTATTAGGAAAAGTATATTTATTTGAAGGAAAAAAACCTGAAGCTGCGGCTATTTTGGCACAGGTAAACGGAACTCCTGGAGCTACAAATCAATACGGAAATAAATTGCTTGCAAGCTTTAGCGATTTATGGGTAACATCTAACAAATTCAATGCAGAATCACTACTTGAAGTATCTCACACAAGTGCTGGTAACTCTGATTGGGGATTCTGGGGATCTGGTAGAGACGAAGGAAATTCATTAAACGTAATGGTAGGGCCAAGAGGTTATTCAAGACCTGCAAATTCTACAGCACCAGACCTTCCTTCAGGATGGAGTTTTAGTATTCCTACACAAAAATTGTATGATGCTATGAAAGATGATCCAAGATTTGCAGCTACAATTTTAGATGTAAAAGCATTAAAAGCAGCTGGAAAAGCAGATTACATTGGAGGATATCAGGACACAGGATATTTCCTAAACAAATTTTTACCAAGAAAATCTGATGTTCGTACTGGCGGTGGTGCTGCGGAGTTAAACTACAAACAAAATTCGTATATCATCAGACTTGCTGATACGTACTTAATGGAAGCTGAAGCATTAGGTTCAGGGGCAAGAGCTCAGGCATTATTAGATGCTGTAAGAGCAAGAGTTGGACTAGCGCCTGTTCCTGTAACATTGGCTGCTATTAAAAATGAAAGAAGAATGGAACTTGCAGGTGAAGGTCACAGATTCTTTGATTTAGTACGTTGGGGTGATGCTGCAACTGCTTTAGCTGACAGAGGTTTTAATGCTGGTACTGATGAGATTTTTCCAATTCCATTTGTTGAATTGACTGGTACTAAATTGAAACAAAATCCTAATTACGAATAACCAAAAACCAAAAAAAAATGAACCTAAATATAAATTTGAAAAAAAGTGTATTCCTAATGCTGGCTTTAGCATTAGGTACACTAACAAGTTGCGAAGATGAAGTTGGAAATGGTAATGGCTTAACCGCTACTAATGTTGATGCTTCATTTACTGTAACTCCAGTTACCGGGGCTGTAAATACATATCTTTTAACAGCGCAACCAAAAGGTGTTATTTTATCAAAATGGAATACAGGTGACGGTGAATATGCTGGTAAAATGAATGAAACTATAGTATTACCAGATGCAGGAACTTATACAATAACACATACAGCTATTGGAGCCGGAGGAGCGACTGGCAAAGCTACTCAACAACTTGTTGTAGCAAAAACAGATCCTTTAAAAGGGAATTTAGTTCAGGGTGGATCTTTTGAAACTCCAGCTGATCAGGCAAAATGGAGTATATTAAATCTTAGTGCAAATGGATCGGCTTTTTGGTCATTTGCTAATAAGAGTGCAACAATTCATTCTCCTGGAGGATGGGCTCAGGAAGGAATTTATCAGGCTATTGATGTAATTAAAGATAAGGAATACACTATTGATATGTTAGTTTCTTGCCCTAGTGGTTCTGATGAAACCTGGTTTGAAGTTTATGCAGGTACGTCAGCTCCTGTTTCCGGAGTGGAATACAAAGATAACAAAGTCATGGGAATGAGTACTTGGGACGGTTGTGCCAAAGATAAGTTCAATGGAAAATTGTCAACGGTTGGTTGTGTTAAAAATGACGTAACAAAAACAGTATCAAATGTTGTGAAGTTTGCCCAATCAGGTAAAGTTTATCTTCTAATCAGAAGTGGTGGTAATACGTTTACTAAAGACGGAATTACGGTTACTAAAATCGAGTTTAGAGGAAAATAATAAGTTTAAGTTAAGTTTAAGTTTGGTTGTAAATAGCCCATAATCATTATGAGTATGGGCTATTTTTTAAATCCTTAAGCAATAGAAAATTGTTTTTTGAAAAGCAATTTCTGTAAAACTTCAATTAGAATTTAATAATAAGGAAAGAATGAAAAAAAATAGTTTTAAAATTCTATGTTTTTTGTTTTCGTTGACAGCTTTTGCCCAACAACCAAAAACAAAAAAAGAGTTTACAACCAATGGAAAAAAAATAACGGTTTATACTACTGCTGAAAATTCAAATTTAAGAATTACTTCTACAGATAAATTAACCTTTTCAGCATCAAAGCAACCTCTTGAAATCGAAGCTTCGGTTTTTGTAGAACCATCAAAAAAATTCCAGACTTTCATGGGAATTGGTGGCGCTATTACTGACGCAAGTGCTGAAATTTTTGCTAAACTTTCAAAAGAAAAACAAACTGAATTCTTAAATGCCTACTATGATAAAAATAAAGGTATTGGCTATTCTTTGCTAAGAACAACGATACAAAGTTCTGATTTTAGCAGTGGAAGCTATTCTTATATCGAAGAAGGTGACAAAGATTTAAAAACGTTTTCTATTGATCACGATAGACAATATCGCATTCCGTTAATAAAACAGGCGATTCAGACTGCCGGAGGAAAGCTGTTAACTTATGTTGCTCCATGGTCACCAAATGCTTTCATGAAAAGCAACAAAGATGTATTGAAAGGCGGAACATTATTGCCGGAATATTATCAGACCTGGGCAAATTTTTATGTCAAATTTATAAAAGCATATGAGAAAGAAGGAATTCCAATTTGGGGAACTTCAACTCAAAACGAGCCAATGGCTGTCCAAACATGGGAATCTTGTATTTATACAGCAGAAGCAGAAAGAGATTTCATTAAAAATTTCCTTGGACCTACATTGAAAAAAGAAAAATTAGGTGATGTGAAAATCATTGCGTGGGATCATAATCGTGATTTAATGAATCACAGAGCCAATGTTATTTACTCTGATCCTGAAGCCTCAAAATATGTTTGGGGAATGGGATTTCACTGGTATGAAAACTGGTCAGGAGGCACTTCAATGTTTGATAATGTTGCCAAAGTAAAAGAGGCTTATCCTGATAAAGGTTTACTATTCACTGAAGGTTGTGTTGAAAAATTTGATGCCAAAAAATATCAATTTTGGGGTAACGGCGAAAGATACGGTATTTCTATGATTAATGATTTTAATAATGGAACAGCTGGCTGGACAGACTGGAATATTCTTTTAGATCAAAATGGTGGTCCTAATCATGTTGGAAATTTTTGTTTTTCACCAATTCATGCCGACACTACAACAGGAGAGTTAATTTATACGCCCTCTTATTATTATATAGGGCATTTTTCAAAATTCATTCGCCTGAATGCTGTAAGAGTAAGTTCTGCAGTAAGCAGAAGTGCTTTATTAAGTACTTCATTTTTAAATACTGATGGAACTATGGCAACTATTGTTATGAACCAAACCGATAAAGAGGTTACTTATAATCTAATCATAGCTGCTGAAAAAACAGTAGTTAAAATTCCTGCGCATGCTATACAGACACTTGTATATTAATATTTTATAAAGAGTAAGAGGGTTGAATTGAATCATCCATTTTAGCCCTCGATTACTTGAATTTTAAATTAAATCCTTTTTTTGAAAAGTAACAATGAAAGCCATAAATAGCATTTTAATAGCTCCAATACTAGTTCTGCAATTAAGTTGTTCTTCATCAAAGGTTGTGGATAACACTACTGTTTCTGCATCTAAATCAAACAAAAAAGTTCAGGTATATACTACTGCCGAAAACACTAATTTGAGATTATCATTATCTAATAATTTAATTTCAACTACACAACAAACAAATTCAACAGTGTCTATTGTTATAGATGCTGCAAAAACAGATCAGACTTTTTTAGGAATTGGTGGTGCCATTACAGATGCAAGTGCTGAAGTTTTCGCCAAACTCTCTCCTAAAAAACAACAGGAATTCCTGACTGCCTATTACGATAAAGACAAAGGAATTGGTTACTCATTAGCCAGAACCAATATTCATAGCTGCGATTTTAGCAGTGAAAGTTATACTTATGTTTCGGAAGGTGACCAAGAATTAAAAACCTTCAATATTGATCACGATAGAAAATATCGAATTCCATTACTCAAACAAGCAATTGAAACGGCCGGCGGAAAATTAACCTTATTTGTTAGTCCGTGGAGTCCCCCAGCTTTCATGAAAGACAATAATGATATTTTGCACGGCGGCGTTCTATTGCCTGAGTTTGCACAGTCATGGGCAAATTATTATGCTAAATTTATTAAAGAATATGAAAAAGAAGGTATTCCAGTTTGGGGATTAACCATTCAGAATGAACCAATGGCAAGGCAAAGATGGGAATCTTGTATTTACACGCCAGAAGCCGAACGAGATTTTCTGAAAAATTTCCTCGGACCAACTTTAGAAAAAGAAGGATTAGGTTCTAAAAATATTATTATTTGGGATCATAATCGTGGTGATCAGCTAGAAACCAGAGCGAATCTTGTTTTTTCAGATCCTGAAGTTTCAAAATACGCTTGGGGAATTGGATTCCACTGGTATGAAACCTGGAGAGGCGGACCTCCACAATTTCAATCTGTAGCTAATGTACACAAAGCTTTTTCAGACAAAAACTTACTTTTCACAGAAGGCTGCGTTGAAAAATTTGACGCCACAAAATTTCAATTTTGGGGAAATGCAGAGCGTTATGGCCTGAACATGATTAATGATTTTAATAATGGAACTGTTGGCTGGACAGATTGGAATATTCTTTTAGACCAAAATGGAGGACCTAATCATGTCGGAAATTTTTGTTTCGCCCCAATTCATGCGGATACATCAAAAGACGAATTGATCTTTACTCCAATGTACTACTATATTGGACATCTCTCAAAATTTATTCAGCCAAATGCTAAAAGAATAAATCAAACAATTAGTGATCAAACTCTTTTAAGTACGTCGTTTAAAAATCCTGACGGAAAAATTGCCACTATCGTTATGAACCTATCCAATAAAAATGTTGTTTATAGTTTAATAAATAATACTATAAAAACCACTATAACTATTCCGCCACATGCTATACAAACCATTGTATACTAATGGCACTACTAACTAAAAACTAAAAAAATGAAACTAAATTTTAAAAACGCTATAAAAGTATTATTTTTTGCGATAGCAATATTCGCACAAGTAAAGTGCTCTTCATCAAACGATGCGACTGACCAGCCACCCCCACCGGTTATTCCTCCGGTAGTACCGCCAGTTTTAGTAACAAATGATGTAGATTTTTGGTTGACTAAAGGTGATCAAAGTGTTTTATTAGCAAAACAGACCGGAACTTTAGGATTTGGAACTGCCACTAATACTTATACAAATATCGAAGTAAGTGAATCTCAAAAATATCAGACTGTTGATGGTTTCGGTTACACTTTAACAGGCGGAAGCGCTGACATGATTAACCAATTAAACGCTTCAAAAAAGAGTGCCTTATTGCAGGAATTATTTGGTTCAGGCGAAAATTCAATTGGTATAAGTTATCTAAGAATTAGTATTGGTGCTTCAGATTTGAATGCGACACCTTTTACCTATGATGATCTTCCCACTGGAGATACTGATTTAGATTTAGCAAAATTTAGTTTAGATAAAGATAAAGCTGGTGTAATTGCGCTTTTAAAAGAAATTCTGGCAATCAATCCAAAGATTTTGATTATGGCAACACCATGGTCTGCGCCAATTTGGATGAAAGACAAAGACAGTTTTATTGGAGGAAAATTACAGACAAAATATTATGATGTTTACGCAAAATATTTTGTAAAATACATTCAGCAAATGAAGGCTGAAGGAATTACAATTGATGCAATAACACCTCAAAATGAACCTTTGCATGACGGAAACAATCCAAGTATGTACATGTCTGCAGGAGAACAAGCTAATTTTATTAAAAATAATTTGGGCCCGGCATTTAAAGCAGCAAATCTTAAGGTAAAAATCATCGCTTACGATCATAACTGTGATAATCCAAATTATCCAAAAGCAATTTTGGCTGATGTCGATGCCAATCCTTTTGTAGACGGATCTGCATTTCACCTTTATGCAGGAGATATTAGCGCGCTAACCAATGTTTATAATTCCTATCCAAGCAAAAATGTGTATTTCACTGAGCAATGGACTTCTTCAGCAGGTGAATTTGGAGGTGATTTAAAATGGCATGTCCGAAATGTAATTATTGGTTCGATGAGAAATTATAGCAAAAATGCATTAGAATGGAATTTGGCCAACAACGGCGCATTCGAACCTCACACAACAGGTGGATGTACTATGTGTAAAGGTGCTTTAACAATAACTACAAGCGAAACTTTTCAGCGTAATGTTGCTTATTACATCATTGCACATACTTCAAAATTTGTTCCGATGGGTTCTGTTAGAATTGGAAGTAATTCGAGTGGAGATCTTCAAAATGTTGCTTTTATTACACCATCGGGATCAAAAGTTTTAATTGTTGAAAATGACGGAACAACAAGCCAAATCTTCAATATCAAATTCAATGATAAATGGGTTACAACTTCTTTAGATGCTGGAGCTGTTGGAACTTATATCTGGAAATAGTCATATAAATTATAACGAAAAATAAATCATTTTTCAGATGAAAAAAATAATTATAACAGTACAACTTTTGCTCTCGATCACGGCTTTCGGGCAAGGTTTTTTACATAGGGACGGGCAAAATATTGTTGACGGAAATGGTAAAAATGTAATATTAAGAGGTCTTGGTTTAGGTGGCTGGATGGTTCAGGAAGGATATATGTTACAGACACAATCTTTTGCGAGTCCACAATATCAAATCAAACAAAAGATTCAGGAAGTAGCAGGAGAAAAGGGAACCAAAGAATTTTATGCGGCTTATAAAGCAAACGGAATCACAAAACAGGATATCGATTCGCTGGCAGCGTGGGGTTTCAATTCGATTCGTTTGCCAATGCATTATAACTTGTATACACCATCAATTCAGGAAGAAAAAAATGGTGAAATTACCTGGATTGAAGAAGGTTTTACCATGACAGATAATTTACTGAAATGGTGTGCCGAAAATAAAATCTATCTTATTTTAGATTTGCACGCAGCTCCAGGCGGACAAGGAAACGATGCCGCAATCTCTGATTACGACACTACAAAACCAGCATTGTGGCAAAGTGAAGCCAATCAGAAAAAAATGATTGCTTTATGGAAAAAATTAGCTTCCCGTTACAGAGATAATCCCTGGATTGGAGCTTATGACATTATTAATGAACCAAACTGGAATTTTACCGGAACTAATAAAAACGGTTGCGATGAAAACTCAAACGGTCCATTAAGAGATTTAATGTTGGCCGTGACAAAAGCAATTCGTGAAGTTGACACTAACCACATGGTTATCATTGAAGGAAATTGTTGGGGAAATAATTACAACGGAATTTTTCCTTTATGGGATGAGAATATGGCATTGAGTTTCCATAAATATTGGAATTATAATGACAAAGCATCTATTCAAAAAATGTTGGATTACAGAACACAATATAACGTTCCGATTTGGTTGGGAGAAAGTGGAGAAAATTCTAATGTTTGGTTTAAAGACGCACTTACTCTAATGGAAACCAATAATATTGGATGGGCATTTTGGCCAATGAAAAAAATCGAAAATATTGCAGGCGTGACTTCGGTTACAAAAATTCCTGAATATGATATTCTACTGAAATATTGGAAAGATGGAGGACAAAAACCATCAGAAGATTTCGCTAAAAAAGCCCTGATGAAAATGGCAGATAACTTCAAAATGGAAAATGTAACGGTTAAGCCAGATGTTATTGATGCAATGTTCAGACAAGTTCAGACCAATGATACTAAGTCGTACAAAAAACATCTAATTCCGGGAAAAATTATTGCGACACAATATGATTTGGGAACAAACGGATATGCGTATTCTGATAAAGATTTTGTGAATTACAGAGTGGCAACAGGAACTTTTGATCAATGGAACAAAGGAAATACCATGAGAAATGATGGTGTTGATATTTCGCCATGCAAAGATTCAGGATCAAATGGTTATCAGGTTTCTTTTATTGAGGATGGAGAATGGCTGCAATTTACTTCAGAAGTTAAAAAACAAAATACATACAAGGTTGCTATTCGTTATTCAAGTGAAAGTTCAGAAGGTAAACTTCATTTAGAAACAGAAAACGGAAATAAATCTGAAACTGTTATACTTACTCCAACGGGTGATAATAACAAATGGAAAACGGTTGTTTTATCCGGAATAAAACTGAATGCAGGAATAACCAAAATCAAAGTGGTTTTCGAAAAAGGAGGTTTTAATCTGAATTATCTTGATTTTTCAGAAGGTAAAAAAAGTGCTTCAAAATAATTAACTCAAATCAAAACAAATGAAAATTAATAGTCATATTAAGAAGTTAGGCTTTTTAGCAATTGTTTTATCATTTGTCTCTCAATCCTGTAGCGGCGGTAATGATTCTGGTGATGAAACACCGGCTATTGCGGCTCCTTCAAATCTTTCAGTTCAGATTGATGTAATAGGTAAAACCGTTGCAAATCCTGATGGAGATGGAAGCGGAAAAGTACATTTTACGATTAATGCAGCAAACGCAATTTCGTATAAAGTTTTGATTGATGGTCAGACAAAAGACCTGACAACTGGCGATTTAACATATGAATTTACAGCGTCGGGAACTAAAAATTATCCTATAATTGTTTCAGCTTACAATGCTGCAGGTCAATTTGTGAGTACGACAACTTCTGTTAACGTTTTTGTCGCCAGAAAAATACTTTGGGCAGATGAATTTGATGTAGATGGTGCGCCAAATACTGCGAAATGGGGTTATAATACAGGAACTGGCGATGGTTGGGGGAATAACGAATTAGAATATTACACAACCCGACCTGAAAATGTAATTATTTCAAATGGTACTCTAAAAATTAAAGCAATTAAAGAAGAGTATATGGGAAGCCATTATACTTCAGCAAGAATGCTTACAAAAGGAAAGTTTTCGTTTAAATACGGTCGGGCAGAAGTTCGTGCTAAATTGCCGGTTGGCGGCGGAACTTGGCCGGCATTCTGGATGCTGGGAGATAATATTGATACTGCAGGCTGGCCTTTATGCGGGGAAGTTGATATATTGGAATCAGTAGGAAATAACCCTAATGTAAATCATTCATCATTGCATTCGCCCGGACGTTCAGGAAATACACCTGATACCGCCATTACTACCGTACCAAATTCAGCAACAGAATTTCATGTTTATGCCGCCGATTGGTCTGCAGAAAGTATAAAGTTTTATGTAGATGATAAATTGTTTTACACCTATGCAAATAGTGCTTCAACGCCTTTTAATCAAAACTTCTTTCTGATTTTGAATTTGGCAATGGGCGGGAATTTTGGAGGAACAGTAGATCCCAACTTTACAAACGCAACTTTCGAAGTTGATTACGTGAGAGTGTATAATTAACATAACTTTTAAATTGATTTTTTTCACCAAAGCCTATGAAACGTTAGCTTTACCAGATTAAAATTTTTTAACATGAAAAAGATAAATTCAATTGTTTTAGTAGCAATGCTGCTTTTGGTAAGTAGTTCATTTTATGGTCAGAATTTAAAAATGATGTCCTATAATATTCGTTTAGACGTAGCCTCTGACGGAGAAAATGCATGGCCCAACCGAAAAGATTATTTTACTTCTCAAATACAATTTTACAGTCCGGATATTTTCGGGGTTCAGGAGGCGTTGCCCAATCAGGTTATTGATATAGCTTCGGCTTTGCCGGACTATAATAAATTTGGAATAGGAAGAGAAGAAGGAGGGACGGGTGAAGCTGCTGCTATTTATTATAAAAAAGACCGTTTTAAAGTTCAGGAATCCAATACGTTTTGGCTGTCAGAAACACCAGATGTTGTTTCCAGAGGCTGGGACGCAGCTTGCAACCGGGTTTGTACCTATGGATTGTTTAAGGATTTAAAAACTAAAAAGACATTTTGGGTTTTTAATCTGCATCTCGATCATATCGGAAATGAAGCAAGAGTAAAAGGCGTACAGCTGGTCTTGGCGAAAATAGCAGCTATTAATTTGAAAAAATATCCTGTTTTCCTAATGGGAGATTTTAATTCAGAACCTAATACGCCACAAATTGTTGAAATAAAAAAAGTAATGGATGATACTCAAGAGGTTTCTAAAGAAAAACCTTTTGGCCCCTCAGGAACATTTAATGCTTTTGAGCATGATAAACCTGTAACACTGTTGATTGACTATATTTTTGTGTCAAAAAATAGCGAACTAAAAATTCAAAAACACGCAGTTTTAAGTGATTCCAAAGATTTAAAATATCCTTCGGATCATTTACCTGTCTTAATAGAAATAGATTAAAAATGACAAACAGCATCAAAAAACTTCAAATTTTACTGTTACTGCCTTTAATAGCAGTTCAGATAAAATGCGGAACTTCAAAAAATGTAACAGCCGCCTCCGGTAAAGCCGAAGTGTGGATCACTACTACAGATGAATTATCAAAATTGCAAAAGCAAAATGATTTGGTTTTTAATTCAGAAACCAATTCAAACCCAACTATTTCAGTTGACTCTTCTCAGAAATTTCAAACCATCGAAGGTTTCGGATTTTCATTAACCGGAGGAAGTGCGCAGGCAATTTTAAAACTGGATAAAGCTAAAAAAGAAGCATTGCTTCAGGAGCTTTTTTCCAGAAAAGAGGATGCCATTGGGTTGAGTTATCTGCGTATTAGCATTGGAGCATCTGATTTGAATGAAAAAGTTTTTTCGTATGATGATATGCCGCAAGGCCAAACTGATTTAAAGTTGGAAAAATTTAATCTTGGCCCGGATCTAAAAGATGTAGTGCCACTTTTAAAAGAAATTTTAGCTATAAATCCGAAGATTAAAATTATGGGTTCTCCGTGGTCACCACCAGTTTGGATGAAAGATAACGGAAGTTCAAAAGGAGGAAGTTTACAGCCTCAATATTATCAGGTTTATGCAGAATACTTTGTAAAATATATTCAGGCCATGAAAGCGCAGGGAATTGTTATTGATGCTATTACGCCACAAAATGAACCGTTACATCCGGGAAATAATCCTAGTTTATTAATGCTGGCTGAACAACAGGCAGATTTTATTAAAAACCATTTAGGGCCTGCTTTCGCGAAAGCTAAAATCAAGACCAAAATTGTGGTTTACGATCACAATTGCAACAAACCGGAATATCCGCTAACGATTTTAAACGATCCAAAAGCTTTGCCATTTGTGGCAGGTTCTGCATTTCATTTATATGAGGGCGATATCAGCGCTTTGTCTACGGTTCATGACGCTCATCCAAACAAAGACTTATATTTTACAGAACAATATACAGGTTCAGGAAGCAGTTTTGAATCAGATTTGAAATGGAGTGTGAAAAATGTTGTGATTGGTTCGATGAGAAACTGGAGTGTTAATGCACTTTCATGGGGGTTGGCAAATGATGAATTTTATAAGCCATTTACACCAGGCGGCTGTTCTACTTGTAAAGGCGCGTTGATGATTGATCAGAATCAGAATATTAAGAGAGAAGTTGGTTATTATATTATCGGTCACGCTTCTAAATTTGTTCCCGAAGGATCAGTAAGAATCGGAAGTAATATCAGTGGAAACCTTTATAATGTCGCTTTCAAAACGCCATCAGGACAAATTGTTCTGATTGTTGAAAATGACGGAACTTCAGCAGAAACATTCAATATCAAATACATTCAAAAACAAATTTCAACTACTTTAAATGCAGGTGCAGTTGCGACCTATGTTTGGTAATTCAAAATTAAATTCATGAAGAAATTAACCACATTTACCCTGTTGATGGTGTCCTTTTTTGCGGTCGCTCAACAAGAAACAATAGACCAAAAAGTAAACGCTCTATTGAAAAAAATGACGATTGAGGAAAAAATTGGTCAGCTTAATCAATATACAGGAGATAATTCTGCAACGGGGCCAATCACCATAAATCCAAACAAACAAGCCGAAATTAAAGCAGGTTTGGTGGGTTCGATGCTAAATATCATCGGAACAAAATATACCAGACAGTATCAGGAATTAGCGATGCAGTCACGTCTTAAAATTCCGTTGTTATTTGGACAGGACGTTATTCACGGTTACAAAACAACATTTCCAATTCCGTTAGCAGAGGCTGCAAGCTGGGATTTACAAGCAATTGAATTGGCTGCAAGAGTTGCGGCTACAGAAGCATCAGCAAGCGGTATTCACTGGACATTTGCTCCAATGGTGGATATCGGGCGTGACCCGCGTTGGGGAAGAGTTATGGAAGGTGCAGGAGAAGATACCTATCTGGGCTCTAAAATTGCTTATGCAAGAGTAAAAGGTTTTCAGGGAAACAAATTAGGCGATTTAAACTCAGTTATGGCTTGCGTAAAACACTTTGCCGCTTACGGTGGAGGTGTTGGCGGAAGAGATTATAACTCAGTTGATATGAGCGAAAGAATGTTGCTTGAAACGTATTTGCCTCCTTTTAAAGCGGCCTTAGATGCAGGTGCGGCGACATTCATGAATTCATTTAATGATTTAAACGGAATTCCGGCAACTGGAAATGCTCATCTACAGCGTGATATCTTAAAAGGAAAATGGAACTTTCAGGGATTCGTAGTTTCTGATTGGGGGTCTATTGGTGAAATGGTAGCACACGGTTATTCAAAAGATCTTAAAGAAGCAGCTTATTCAGCCATTACAGCGGGAAGTGATATGGATATGGAAAGTAATGCTTACAGATATAATTTGGCTCAATTAGTAAAAGAAGGAAAAGTTTCTATCGATTTGATCGACGATGCGGTGAAACGTATTCTTCGCAAAAAATATGAGTTAGGTTTATTTGATGACCCTTACCGATACTCAGACGAAAAAAGAGCCGAAAAAGCATTAAATAATCCTGAAAACAGAAAAGCGGCACTTGAAGTTGCTGAAAAAAGTATTGTTTTATTAAAGAATGAAAACCAAACTTTACCGCTTTCTAAAAACCTAAAAACAATTGCATTCATTGGACCAATGGTAAAAGAATACAAAGCCAATATGGGATTTTGGTCTGTTGAACTGCCAGATGTAGATTATGATAAATGGGTCGTTTCACAATGGGACGGTTTGCAAAATAAAGTAGGCAAAAACACCAGACTGCTTTATGCAAAAGGCTGTGAAGTGGATGGAGATAATAAAGATGGTTTTGCCGAAGCAGTTGCAACTGCCAAACAAGCTGATGTTGTAATTTTAAGCATTGGTGAAAGACGTGATATGAGTGGTGAGGCCAAAAGCAGAAGTGATATTCATTTGCCAGGTGTTCAGGAAGATTTGGTAAAAGCAATTCAGGCGACAGGAAAACCAGTTGTGGTTTTGGTAAATGCCGGAAGACCACTTATTTTTAACTGGACTGCAGATAACGTTCCGGCAATCGTTTATACCTGGTGGTTAGGAACCGAAGCAGGAACTGCAATTGCCAATGTTTTATTTGGAGATTACAATCCATCAGGAAAATTGCCTATGACGTTCCCGAGAGAAGTGGGTCAGGTGCCAATTTATTACAATCATTTCAGTACAGGAAGACCGGCTAAAGATGAGGATTCAAAAAATTATGTTTCAGCTTATATCGATTTAAAAAATTCACCTAAATTTCCTTTCGGATACGGTTTGAGTTATACGAAATTTGATTATACAGGTTTGAAATTATCTTCAACAAAAATCAAAAGCAACGAAACGATTAAAGTTTCTTTTCAATTGTCAAATGTTGGAAAAGTTGCCGGAGAAGAAGTAGTGCAATTGTATTTAAAAGACAAATTTGGATCTGTTGTCAGACCAGTTTTAGAATTGAGAGATTTTCAAAAAGTAAAATTGAATGCAGGGGAATCTAAAACAATTGAGTTTACAATTGACAAAGAGAAACTTTCTTTCTACAATAATAAATTAGAATGGATTGCTGAACCAGGAGATTTCGAAGTAATGATTGGAGCTTCGTCAGCAGATATTAAACTAAAATCAGATTTTGAGTTAGTACAATAGAGAACAGTCAATTAAAATTGGCGCTATGGATTTTATAAAGGTTTTGAATTATTTCAAAACGGTATTTATAAAATCCATAGCGCCAATTCCTTTATAGGTTGCATACAATGCTTTATCAAAAGCTTCACGCTTTGCTTTTTTGTCTTTCGCCTCAGTTTCAACAATCATTTTATTGAAAATTTTTTCCTGCTCCTGACTGTATTTTATAGATTCTTCTAAAAGATAAGTTTTAGAAACAAATCCGAAAGAAGTCCAGATTTTATTTCTAATTTTTTGATTTATATTTTTTAACGGATTAGTGCTCATCTCTCTTGCATTGACTTTTGTAAAGAATCATAATATGAAATTATTCTTGCTTTTTTATTTAAAAAATAACAAATAGTTTTTAATTGTGTTATTATGACGCAATGTACTTATTTTTTTTAAATTTGATTTTAATTTTAAGTTAAAATTGTAATCCATACACTTCTTTATCAGGAACAAGTTTTATTGATTTATTATTTAATAGTTTGGTTCTGTAAAAATGAATTAAATTGCAGAGTTATTCGCAGCAAAAAATTGTATTTAATTGACATCGAATGTTAAAAGACATTATAGAAAATAATCAAAATTACCAACCCGGACTGTCCATTGATTGTGTGATTTTTGGCTTTCATGACAATCAGCTTAAGGTTTTATTGATTAAAATTCCGAATCGTGAAACGTGGTCTTTGCCTGGAGGATTTATACCGGTTGATCAGGATATTGATACTGCCGCGGTCACTGTTTTAAGCGAAAGAACGGGAGTTGACGGTGTTTTTTTAAGGCAATTTGCCACTTTTGGAAAAGTAAAACGTAACGACCAGCACTTTGATAAAAAGATATTGGAATATCTACAAATTGAAGAAGAAAAAGGCAAATGGCTGATGCGTCGTTTTGTTACGATTGGATATTACGCTTTAGTTGATTTTTTTAAAACAATTCCGAATCCGGCAAATAAAGACGAAGTAATTGAATGGATTGATCATAAAGAAGTTCCTGAACTTATTCTGGATCACAAAGAAATTCTTGATAAAGCCTTAGATACCTTGAGAATAGAATTAAATTTAATGCCAATTGGTTATAACTTATTGCCAAAGAAATTTACCATTCCGGAACTTCAAAAGTTATATGAAACGATTTTGGATAAAAAACTGGACAGAAGAAATTTTCTTAGAAAAATAACCAACATCGGAATCCTGACAAAATTGGATGAAAAGAAAAGCAATGTCGCGCACAAAGCGCCAAATTTATATACTTTTGATCAAGATAAATATGAAGAAGTCCTCAAAAACGGACTGAATCAAGGTTGGTAAAATTAAAGTTTAACTTTAAATAACGATTATGGTCTCAATTGAAACTTTTAGAAAATTAGCCATGTCTTTTCCGAATGCAACAGAAGAACCACATTTTGAGAAAACTTCTTTCCGCATCAACAAGAAAATTTTCGCCACTTTTGATGAAAAAAATAATCGGGCAGTTTTAAAATTAAACGAAATTGATCAATCTGTTTTTTGTGCTTCAGGCGAAATGATCTTTTATCCAATTCCAAATAAATGGGGTAAACAAGGCTGGACAATTGTTGAACTTTCAAAAGCAAGACCTGAAATGTTTGAAGATGCTTTGATACGATCTTATGAAAATGTAATTTCAAAAAAGAAATAACTTCTATTTTACAATCGTTCTAAAAGTCAAGTTTACTCTGGGTTTTGAAGTTGTCTTAGTTGGCGGCAAACGATGCAGCCAATGGGTTTGTGTTTCGTCTTTCATCACTAATAAACTTCCGTGCTCCAGAATTAATGAAACAACTTCTTTGGTCTCTTTATGTTTGAAAGCAAATTTTCGTTCTGCACCAAAACTAACAGAACCAATTGCACCATTCTTTTTTAAATCTTTTTCGGCATCGCTGTGCCAGGCCATTCCTTCCTCTCCGGAATGATATAAATTCAATAAACAGGAGTTGAAAGTTTCACCTGTTTTTTCTTCAATAATTGCTTTTAATTCTAATAACTCTTGTGTCCATGGAATTGCTTTTTTGGTTGTATTCGAATACGTATATTCAAAACCCGAATCGCCGTACCAGGCTACCTTTCGTTTGGTTAAAATTAATTTTCCGAAGATAATGGCTTCGTCATTTTTCCATTCAATAGTATTCAAAAGAATATCAAGATAATGATTGGAATCTTCTCTGGAGAATAATTTTCCGTAATAATTCACCGTTCCGTCTTTCGGAAGCAAATTGGTAGTTTCGTCTGTATGCGGATTAAATAAGTCCATTTTTCCAGTTTTGATATTCAGTTTTCATGCAATGTCCGCAAGGTCTGAAACCATTTTGTCTGGCTTCATCTTCGGATAAAAAGAAAACCCGATTTTCGCGTTTCATTCTTTTCCCTGAAGAACATTTTAGTTTTCCGTATATTTTTAGTTTTCGGTTTCCACCAAAGCAAATTTCCGCATTTTTAATTTTATTTCGCAGATCTGAATCTGAAATTTTGTTATGTTCCGTCATATTTTTTATCACATTTTACTCTATAGAGGAGCACAGCAGTGCGTCTACGCAACGATTGATTTTTTGCCACAGATTAAAAGATTTAAATTGATTTTTCACGCAGACTTTAATTAAAAAAAAAATAGCTGCAAATAAATCATCTGCACACATCTGCTTAAATCTTTTTAAAATCTGCGTGAAACAAAAACTTTGCGACTCTGCGAGATTAAATTTATCACGACAATGCATCATGAAAAATAATCCCCAACGTATGTCGTTCACCCGAATGAATCTCACTAACACCATGTTTCATATTCACGCGATAATATCCTTTTGTGCCTTTTATCGGTCTGAAATTAGTAGTAAAAATCAAAACATCGCCTTTTTTCGGTTTCAAAACAATCGCTTTCGATTGCGCTCTGGGCGTTTGTTGGGTTAAAACAAATTCACCGCCCGTAAAATCTTCATCGGGTTCGTTTAGGAAGATTACTATTTGAATAGGAAAATATACATCTCCGTATAAATCCTGATGCAGAGTATTAAAACCACTTTTACCATATTTTAAAATTAAGACCGTTGCTTTTAGTTGATTATTTGCGTGACATTGCTCTAATAATTTCTCGTGTGTTTCTGGAAAAATAGTATTGATATTTAATACTTTCATCCACGCATTTGCAATTGGAGCCAATTTTGGATAAATCGAAGAACGAATGCTTTGAATCAAATCCGGAAGTGGATAATTAAAGTATTTGTATTCGCCTAAACCAAATCGATAACGTTCCATCACAACTGTTTTTCGATATAAATTTGGATTATCATAATCGAATTTTAAATCTTCGCATTGCTCGTTGGTAAGTACATTTGAAATAATGGCGAATCCATTTTCGTGCATAGATTCAGTGATGCTTTCCCAATTTTGGGAAGCAATTTTTGATTGTATATTTTGCATAAAAAATTTTAGATATAAATTAATTTTATCATGACAATCATTGTACGTTTTTTATTGTAGAGGCAGGCGCACGGTAGTGCGTCTACGCAAAGATTGTCGTCATAGAATGGAAATACGAAATGTTAGACGCACTGAAGTGCGTCTCGGGAGACACATTTTTGGGTGTAAATTAGAATTGAGGATTTATCTGCGCGCCTTCCCAGCCAATAATAGCCGTTTTACGCGTGTTTCCCCACATATAACCACCGAAGGCTCCTGTGGATTGAATGACGCGATGACATGGAATCAAAAATGCTACAGGATTGCTTCCAATCGCAGTTCCGACAGCGCGTGAAGCATTTGGTTTTTCGATTTGATGTGCGATGGAACCGTAAGTAGAAAGTTGTCCCATTGGAATTTTAAGCAGGGTTTCCCAAACTTTCAATTGAAAATCGGTACCTTTTAAATGCAGTTTGATTTCAGATAATTTACTCCAGTCGTTTTGGAAAATGAATAAGGCATTTTGCTGGACTAAATCCAGTTTTCGAGAGAATGCCGCATTCGGAAATTTATGTTTCAGATCTTCAAATCCCATTTCTTCGTTTTCGGCGAAAGCCATAAAACAAACTCCTTTTTGAGTTGAAGCAACAATGATATTTCCAAACGGACTTTCGGCGAAACTGAAATTGATTTCTAAATTCTTTCCACCATTTTTATACTCTGCTGGCGTCATTCCTTCGATGTTGACGAATAAATCATGCAGACGGCTGGTTCCGGAAAGTCCCGTGTCAAAAGCAGCGTCAAATAAAGTGGCCTGATTGTCTTCTTTCAGGATTTTTTTAGCATGTTCAACGCTGATATATTGCAAAAATTTCTTCGGACTTGTACCAGCCCATTCGGTAAACAAACGCTGAAAGTGAAACGGACTCAAATGCACTTTTTCGGCAATTTCATCAAGATTGGGTTGCGCTTTAAAATTGGTTTTGATATAATCGATCGCATCTGCAATCCGATTATAATTAATGTTTTCTTGTGTGTTCATTTCTCTCAATTTTATAATGCAAATATCGATTAGCTTTTGCAGGGATAAAATCCGAAACTTGCGAAGTTTTAGTTTTGTTCCTTTTGTTTCAGGTTTCAAGTTTCACGTTCTGTAGTAACCTGAAACCTGAAACAAATTAACTTAATGCGCCGTCGTTTTAGAAAAAACATTGATAACAATAACACCAATCATAATTAAAGCAATTCCAATAATGGCTGGCAAATCCGGAATTTGCTTAAAAAAGACAGCTCCAATAATGGTAATTAAAACAATTCCAACTCCTGACCAAATGGCGTAGGCAATCCCAACTGGTATGGTTCGAATCGCAAAACTTAAAAAATAAAATGCAGCAAAATAGCCTATAATTGTAATTATACTAGGAATGAGTTGTGTAAATTGTTCCGATTTTTTTAAGGCCGAAGTGGCAATGATTTCGAATAGTATGGCAATTCCTAAAAAGAAGAAGTTTTTCATGTTTCACATTTTTACAAAGTTAACTTTTATTAAAAGTGAAAAGAATTATCTAGAATTTTCTTTTCCTTGAAGACTCATCCATTTTTGCTATTTCGATAAGGTGTATATAGTTTTTCCTTCTTTTTTCATTTTTTCTTCTTCTTTTGATACTAAAGTTTCTACTTGTTTTTTTAAATCGTCTATTTTTTTCGAACTCGCTTCTATGTCTATTTTATTTTGATTTATTTTTTCTTCAGACTTCGTTATTTTTTCCTGATATTTTTCGATATCCTTTTGAAGATCAGTACTATTATTATTTGTTGAGTTGTTTTTAAGATTTGCAAGTTCTTCCTGATTAGTTTTTAAATCAGCATTTAATTTTTCGGATTTTTCTTCTAGTTTCTTTTTATTTTCTTCTTCTTTAGCTAATTTTTCTCAGCAGTTTGAATTTTATTTGATGAGTGAGAGCTCATAGTTCGCATTTGCCAGTCATTTGTCCATCTCTGACGCTGAGCATTTATCTGTTGGTGCATTTGTTGATTGCTAGATTGTGCAGAAACAAAAAAGGTATTATCATTAGTAACAATAAAATAAATTGTGTTCTCATACTTTATATTTTTTTGGATTGTCTGGTTTGAAATGGGTATTAAATAAATCTAAATTTAATTAATTCGATTTAAGATTTTTTAAAAGTGCCTGGTTTATTTCTTCTTGTTTTTGTTTTCTCTCTTTTTCTTCTTTTTCCTTTTTCTCAAGATCTATCTTTTTTGTTAAGGAAATTTCTTTTTCTTTTTTCAAATCATCAACTTTTTTAGAACTCGTTTCCAGTTCACTTTTGCTCTTGTTTAGCTTTTCTTCAGATCTTATTATTTGTTCTTTCGCTTTTTCTATATTTTTTTGGGTTTCATCATTTGGATTGCTATTAGAATCTTCAAGTGTTTTTAATTGATCCTGTTGTTTTTTTAAATCAGAATTTAACTTAGTGATTTTTTCCTCTAGTTTTTGCTTGTTCTTTTCTTCACTAGCTATTTTTTTTTCAGCTGTTGCAGCCTTGTTCATTGATTGACGCGTCATTGTTTGCATTGCTGCCCATCGTCGATCAGCTTTATCTCGCTCAGTTGCCCATTTCTGGTTTTGGGCAGTCATTTGTCTGTTCATGTCTCTCGCTTGCTGCATTTGCGTTTGGATGTTGGTGGTTTGCGCCGAAGCAAGAATAGGGAGCATTATTAATAAAGCTATAATAAAGCATCTTCTCATAATTTAGGTTCTTGGATTGGTTTTGAATCCAAATGTATATTTTTATTTTAAAATTTATGAAAAAATATCTTATTAAATTCAGAAGTTCTTAATTGCCGTTTTGCGTGAGGGATAGAAGCATGCTACCAAAGTAGCGCGTATAGCCAGACAGCATTTAAGAAAAGGCAAATGAACACAAAGCAGATTAGGCCTTTTTTTAAATGGTGGCACGCCCTAATTATAAAATTTTAGATTTTAGATTAAAAAAAAGAAAACCCTACAAGTTTTTTAAACTTGTAGGGTTTGGATATGTAATTAAAGAAATCTAAAATCAGAAATCTTCAATCTAAAATTATTTAGTATCTGTAGTATTCTGGTTTAAATGGACCTTCAACCGGAACACCAATATAAGCAGCCTGATCGTCACGTAAAGTTTCTAATTCAACTCCTAATTTAGCTAAGTGCAAAGCAGCAACTTTTTCATCTAAATGTTTTGGCAACATATAAACGTCATTGTTGTAAGCAGCACTGTTTTTCCATAATTCGATTTGAGCCAAAGTTTGGTTTGTAAATGAGTTACTCATTACAAAACTTGGGTGACCTGTAGCACAACCAAGGTTTACCAAACGACCTTCAGCAAGAATGATGATATCTTTTCCAGCGATTGTATATTTGTCAACCTGAGGTTTGATTTCGATTTTAGAAGCACCGTGGTTTTTGTTTAACCAGGCCATATCAATTTCGTTATCAAAGTGTCCGATGTTACAAACAACAGTTTTGTCTTTCATTTGTTCGAAGTGCTCTCCAAGAACAATATCTTTATTTCCTGTAGTTGTAATGATGATATCAGCATTAGCAATTACAGTGTTTAATTTTTTAACTTCATAACCATCCATTGCAGCTTGTAAAGCGCAGATTGGGTCAATTTCAGTAACTGTTACAATAGATCCTGCACCTCTGAAAGAAGCAGCAGTTCCTTTTCCAACATCACCGTATCCACAAACGATAACTCTTTTTCCAGCTAACATTAAGTCAGTTGCACGACGTACAGCATCTACAGCAGATTCTTTACAACCGTATTTGTTATCAAATTTAGATTTAGTAACAGAGTCATTAATGTTGATTGCAGGCATTGGTAAAGTTCCGGCTTTTACTCTTTCGTAAAGTCTGTGAACTCCAGTTGTAGTTTCTTCAGATAAACCTTTGATTCCAGGAACCAATTCTGGGAAACGGTCAATAACCATGTTTGTTAAATCTCCACCATCATCCAAAATCATGTTCAATGGTTTTCTGTCTTCACCAAAGAATAAAGTTTGCTCAATACACCAGTCAAATGATTGCTCATCAAGACCTTTCCATGCATACACCTGAATTCCGGCAGCAGCAATAGCAGCAGCAGCCTGATCCTGAGTAGAGAAAATATTACAAGAAGACCAGGTAACTTCAGCACCAAGAGCAATTAAAGTTTCGATCAAAACAGCAGTTTGAATCGTCATGTGCAAACATCCGGCGATACGAGCACCTGCAAGAGGTTGTTCGTCTTTATATTCAGCACGAAGTGCCATTAATCCTGGCATTTCAGCTTCAGCTAGTTCAATTTCTTTTCTTCCCCAAGCCGCTAGAGAAATGTCTTTTACTTTGAAAGCCACAAAAGGCGTAGTTGTAGTACTCATTTATAGTATATTTGTATATTGTAAAATTTTTGCAAATTTACGGAATACCTTTGGAATTTTTACTATTTCTGTAAGATTTGTGAAATGTTTAATTTCTTAATCTTTAGAACATTAGTTTGTGAATTGTTTTTCACCATATAAGAGATATAAGATTCTTTATAATGGACTTTAATTGCTTAAATTTACTAAAGACATTTTTTAGACTTGGATTTATATTTACTCATATCACTTACATGGTTTAAAAAAACAAACCGCATAAAAAATAAGACAACGAATGCCTTTATTTAAAACCATACAGTGTAACGAAACGACCAAACTTTTAATTTGGGAAATAACAGAATCTTTTGAGGAGTTGTTGAGCAAAGTAGTTTTAAAAGAAAAAACGCAACGCAGGCTAGAGGGAATGAAATCTCAGATGCATCAGCGTGCTTTTTTGAGCGTTCGTATGCTGATTCAGGAAATGGGATTTACAGATAAAGACTTACATTATGATGAATTTGGAAAACCTTATTTTGATTGTCATAATTATATTTCGATTACACATTCGTATCATTTTGCAGCCATTATCATCAGTCATGAAACGGTTGGAATCGATATGGAATTACAACGCGAAAAAATCCTTAAAATAGCGGATAAATTTGTGGAGACCGAATTCGAATATTTAAATCCAAATGTTTCTGAAGAATACATTAAAAAACTTACTGTAATCTGGGGTGCCAAAGAAGCGATTTTTAAAATCAGAAACGAAAAAGGAATCAGTTTTAAAGATCATATTAGGGTTGGAGATTTTTCTTTGGATAAAAATCAGACCCACGCCAGTCTACATTTTGATGATTTGATTAAAGATTTTAATGTGCATTACGAGGAAATCAAATCAGATAATTCAGAACAGAATTTTACTTTGGTTTATGCTTTTGAGAAGTAGATTTAGTCGCAGTTTACAGTCTCAGTAATCAGTGAAATTAAATCTCAGTTGGAGTTTCAGCGATTTTCTTACGGTGTTCAAACATACTCATGTATAAAAAAGTACTCATTTTTCGGGCGCGGCGTTTAAGCGTGTCTGCGTTTTCTCCTTCAAAATGTTCATCGATAGTTTGAAACCAATGATTCAGCCAAATTCCGAATTCGTTTGAAGTAATTTTACCATCAAAATGAGCATCCACTTCGTTGTGTACTTCATGAGGATTGCCTTTGTATTTTTTTACTGCGAATAAATTGGTTTCCCAAAAATCAGTCAGTTTTTCTAAATGCGAATTCCAATCTTTTATAATTGTATTAAAATAAAAGCCGATTTCTTTATCAGCTCTTATTTTAGCATAGAACTGATGTACTAAAAATTCAACATCAGCTCTATTTTCTATTTGTTTTTTCATAGTACAAAACTATTCAGAAATATTAGTAAAACACTTAATATAGTGCTTAAAATAATAAGGTTAAAAATTACTTTATGTTTCATTTGTGCCAGGATTGAAGTGTTGGCAAAAACACAAGCCAATACAATAATTGCCAGTTGAATCATTTGTCCAATAGAGGTTCCATGTGAAAGAATATACATTGCAGCTGCGCCGCCTAAACAGCTTTGACCAATTACAGCCATTGCTGCAGAACCCATGTAATTTTTATTGAAATTTTCGAATGTTGTTTGATATAGTGTCATGATATTGAGATTTTTATACTACAAAGGTACATGCACAATACAACTCCATTTTATGACTTTAATCATAAAACAGGAACTATTTTATCTGTATACTTTCCTGTTTATAATCTTCAAAAGACCTTTTTTTTCCAAAGATTTTATCGTTCTTATTACGGTTTCGACACGCAGGCCGGTTAAATCTCCAATTTGTTGTCTGGTAAAATTAATGAGGTAACCGTTGGTGTCTTTTTTAAAATTAAAATAGACGATTCCGTGATCAATTAATTTTAAAACTCTGTGCTCTGGTTCCTGAGTAGACATTTCAGCCGCCATAACCGATTTGTAATACAATCGCTGTGCTAAATTTTCGATTATTTTAAGACTTATTGACGGGTTTTCTTCCAGCAATTTCAGGAAATTATTTTTGGGAAGAAGAAGAATTTCTGAATCATCAACTGTAATGGCATTTGCCGGATAATTTTGATTCAAAAATAGAGGCGGTTCCCCAAAAGATTGTGCTGCATAAAAAATTCCCTGAATGAATTCGCGGCCATCATCATTATAATTGCTCATTTTTACTTCTCCCGAAATAATTTGATAGTAATGAGTTGGTAAATTTCCTTCTTCAAAAATAATTTCCTTTTTATCGAAAGACTTCTTTACTGCACCATATTTCTCTAACAATTCAGAAGTAATCATACATTCATTTCTTTATTTATCAAAAGTGATTGTACAAATATAATTCATTCAAAATAGTTCTTCTGCATTAAAAAACTTTTACTTTTACGGCCGTTATGAAACAAAAAATATCCAATATACACCAACAGATTTTAGAAGCTAAAAAGAATGGTCAAAAATTACTGGCCATACTTTTAGATCCGGATAAAATTGTATGGGAAAATTTAGATCATTTATTACATAAAATAAATCAATCACCTGCAACACATATTTTTGTGGGAGGAAGCATTGTGCATGCTACAATTTTAGAAGATTTAATTGCGCAATTAAAACAAAATACAAACTTGCCCGTTGTTATATTTCCAGGTGATCCATCCCAAATTTCGGCTCAGGCCGATGCTATTTTGTTTTTGTCTTTATTATCAGGGCGAAATCCGGATTATCTGATTGAATATCAGGTTCAGGCGGCACCAATACTTAAAAAGACTAATTTAGAAGTAATTTCGACTGGTTATATTTTGATAGAAAGCGGCAATGAAACGGCTGTTGCACGTGTGAGCAAAACAAAACCGCTAAATCGTGAAAATCTGGATTTGGTTTTGGCAACTGCGCAGGCCGGGGAAATGCTAGGGAATAAATTGATGTATTTAGAAGCCGGGAGCGGGGCAAAGAATGCAGTACCGTTGAAAATGATACAGTTAATAGCGCAAAATATCGAAATTCCTATAATTGTTGGAGGAGGAATTGTAGATTTGCACGGAATTCAAAAAGCCTACAAAGCTGGCGCCGATTTAGTAGTTATTGGAACTGCTTTTGAAAACGACAGCCATTTTTTTGAATTATAAAACATAACCAAACAACCAACCAAATGATTAATTTTTTTCTTGACAGTTACAAAAATGCTCCTTTATGGCATATTGCTTTAGAGTTTTTAGTTTTTGTATGTGGAATATTAAGTGTTTGGTTTGCTAAAAAGGAGAATATCTGGGTTTATCCAACGGGGTTAATTGCTACCGTAATTTCAGTATATCTTTTATATATTGCAGGTTATATTGGTGATATGATTATCAACGGATATTTCTCCGTAATGAGTATTTATGGCTGGTATGTCTGGGCAAAAGGTGGAACAACGGAAGACAATATGCCAATTACGCGTACAAATAGTAATGAAAAAATAATCGGAATTGTACTGTTTATTGTTACTGTTTGTGTAGTTTTCGGGATCTATAAATATTTTGATTATACGATCAATCCCGACAATTATGTCGATATGATTTCGTCTGGAATATTTTTTGCTGGAATGTGGTACATGGCCAGAAAAAAAATCGAAAACTGGACACTTTGGATTATTGGTGATATTATTGTAGTGCCTCTTTATGCTTATCGTGGCTTAGGGATGTTGTCACTTCAGTATTTAATTTTTACAATTTTAGCTATTTCAGCTTATTTAGAATGGAGAAAAATCTTAGACAGCAAAAAACAAATATCATAAAAATTGCTTTATTTGGTCCTGAAAGTACAGGAAAAACTACTTTAGCAAAACAACTTGCAGATTACTATGAAACCGACTGGGTTCCTGAGTTTGCACGTGACTATTTACAAGAAAAATGGGAAGAGAATCAGCATATTTGTATTGCTGATGATATGCTTCCTATTGCGTATGGCCAGACTGCGCTAGAAAATCAAAAACTTTCTACAGCAAAGAAATATTTGTTTTGCGATACCAATTTAATGGTTACCAAAGTTTTTTCTGAAATGTATTACGGTTTTTGTGATCCGCTCTTAAATCAAGCAGCGCTGGAACATGAATACGATTTGTTTTTTCTGACGGATATTGATGTTCCTTGGGAAAAAGATGATATCAGGGATACGCCTAATGGTCGGGAAACGGTTTTTTCTGTTTTCAAACAAAGTCTGATAGATAGTAATAAACCTTTTATCACGCTTTCCGGAGATAAAGAAAGTCGCCTGATAAAAGCATCTTCAATTATAGACAATTTGGCTATAGCTAAAAATCGTGGTTTTTCTTCAGCGGATTTTGTTTACATATATAATAAAGGAATTCCTTTTGCTACTATTTTAAAGCAACTAGAGATTTTAAAAAACGGAATTACAAAAAGTAATTTAGTAAGTCCGGCGAAAATTAATACCGGAATTCTAAGTTTATCAGAAGCAGAATTCGAAGAAAAAGCGAATTTTTTTGAGTCTCAGAAATCAAATTTGAAAATAAAGAAATTTGTTCCGGCCTCAGGTGCTGCAACAAGAATGTTCAAGTTTTTGCGAACTTTTTTGAACGATTTTGATATTGAAAAAGAAACGATAAATGCCTACATCAATCGAAAAAAAGATAAAGAACTGCCTATTTTTATAGTCGCAATGGAGAAATTTCCATTTTTTAAAGATGTAGATAAAAAATTAAAAATGCTTTATCCTGATTTCGATACTTTAGATAGAGATTATAAAAATTATTATTTTATAAAATTATTATTGTCCTCAGACTATTTTGACTTTGCCAATAAGCCAAAGGCTGTTTTGCCTTTTCATAAATATAAGACACATATTGCAAATCCAATAGAAGAGCATTTGAACGAGTGTGCACATTATGCTTCATCAAATCAGGTTTCCAATCTTCATTTTACTGTAACCGAGGCACATCAAAATTTATTTGAAAATGCAGTTGAAGCTGTTAAGGAAAAAGTAGAAAAGAATTCAGGAGTTAAAACAGCTATTAGTTATTCATATCAAAACAAATCTACAGATTCGATTGCGGTTGATCTTAAAAACAAACTCGTTCGTGACAATAAAAATAATGAACTGGTTTTTAGACCAGGTGGACATGGTGCTTTAATCGAGAATTTAAATGTGCTCGAATCGGATATTATTTTTATCAAAAATATCGATAATGTAATTCAAAATCATATTGAGAAAACTACATTGTATAAAAAAGCATTGGCAGGTGTTTTAATAGAAATTCAGCAAAAAGTTTTTAGTTATCTTAGGATCATTGAAAATCAGGAAATTAAAGAAGATAATATAGATGAAATTATTCTGTTTTTGTCGAACAGGCTTAATGCAAAGTTGACAAATGATTTTAATAAATTCACCTTTGAAAATAAAATTTCTAAGATAAAAGAATTGCTGGATCGACCGATTCGTGTTTGTGGTATGGTTAAAAATGAAGGAGAACCTGGAGGTGGACCATTTTGGGTAATGAATAATAAAGGTGTCGTTTCTTTGCAAATTGTAGAAGCTTCTCAGGTTGATGTAAGTGATAAAAAACAGCATAGTATTTTAAAAGAAGCAACACATTTTAATCCGGTTGATTTAGTGTGCGGAATTAGAGATTATAAAAATAATAAGTTTGATTTAATGCAATTTACAGATCAAAATGCAGGGTTTATTGTAGAAAAAAACTTTGAAGGAAAAACGGTTAAAAGTTATGAATTGCCTGGATTATGGAATGGTGCAATGGCCAATTGGCTTACCGTTTTTGTGGCGGTTCCATTGATCACTTTTAATCCGGTGAAAACGGTAAATGACTTATTAAAAGCAGCACATCAACCGCAATAATGGATGCCGAAAAAATCATATCTGAATTAAGTTTTAAGGCTGTTCGCAGCAGTGGCGCCGGTGGACAAAATGTAAATAAAGTGTCTTCAAAAGTAGTGTTGACTTTTGATTTGAATGCTTCTCAGGCTTTATCTGAAGAAGAAAAATCACTTTTGGTGATGAATATTGCACCGCGCTTAACTACCGAAAACATTCTGATTTTAAATTGTGACGAAGACCGCAGCCAGCTTAAAAACAGGGATATTGTTGTAAAACGTTTTTTAGAAATCATTAAAAAAGGATTGTTTGTTCCGAAGGTTCGAAAAGTAACTAAGATTCCGAAATCTGTAATCAAAAAACGAATTAAAGACAAAAAAAATATCTCTGAAATAAAACAATCCCGCAAGAAACCAAACATAGATTAAATCCCAATTTATAAATTCCAAATTCCAAACAAAGCTTACTTTATGTAGTTTTTAATTGGAATTTGGAATTTTAGTTTTTGGAATTTTATTCAATCTATGAGTTTTTTGGAATTTGGAATTTAATTTTTGGAATTTGTTTTTTAACACTACATTTGCACTGTCTCAAAGGGGTGCTCTAAATAACGAGCTGAGATCATACCCAAAGAACCTGAGCGAGTAATGTTGCTAAGGGAAAAAATGACAATTGTTAGCGTGCACACTATATCTTGTCGTAAGAAACACATTTATTAATTTAACAAAAAGAATAATTCCCCCTTTTATTCGTAATTTTTTTACGGATGAAAACTTCTCTTAAAGGTACAAAGGTACAAAGGTACAAAGGTTCAAAGCTGAACCAAAAGTCTATTCTCTTTACTCTATTTTCTTTACTCTTTACTCTATTCTCTATTGCTCAGGAACAAGATTCTACCAAAGTAAATTCTCTTGATGAGGTGTTGGTTTCAGCAGTTCGTGTTACTACAAAAACGCCGGTTACATTTAGTAATTTGGATAAAAAAGATATTAAATACAGAAACCTGGGTCAGGATATTCCAATTTTAATGAATTATCTGCCATCTGTCGTGACAACTTCTGATGCAGGAAACGGAATGGGTTACACCGGAATTCGCGTCCGCGGAAGCGATGCAACACGTGTTAACGTGACTATAAACGGAATTCCATACAATGATGCTGAAAGTCAGGGAACATTTTGGGTAAATATGCCCGATTTTGCTTCTTCTGTAGAGAGTCTGCAATTACAGCGTGGTGTCGGAACATCAACAAACGGTTCTGCTGCTTTTGGCGCCAGTTTAAATATGCTGACAGATAATTATGCTTCAAAAGCAAATGGTGAAATTTCAAGTTCTTATGGAAGTTTCAATTCTCAAAAAAATACAGTAAAATTCAGTACAGGTTTATTAAATGATCATTTTGAATTAGCCGGACGTTTGTCCAGAATTAAATCAGATGGTTATGTAGACAGGGCGAGTTCAGATTTGAAATCTTATTTTTTACAGGGAACTTATGTTGGTAAAACTACTTTAATTAAAGCATTAGTTTTTGGAGGAACAGAAAAAACATACCAATCATGGAATGGGATTGATGCTGAAACCCTAAATTCAAATCGTACTTTCAATTCTGCCGGAATGTATACAGACGAATCTGGAAATGTTCGTTTTTACGATAATGAAACTGATAACTATCAGCAGGATCATTATCAATTGCATTGGAGTGAGGCTTTGTCTGATAAATGGAGCTCAAACTTGGCGGTTCATTATACTAAAGGAAAAGGATATTACGAAAACTACAAGGAAGATGCTGAAATGGCCGACTATAGTTTACTGCCAGTTGGAGTAATAACAACAACCGATTTAGTACGTCAAAAATGGTTGGATAATGATTTCTACGGAACAACATTTTCTGTCAAATATAAGGATGAAAAACTTGATGTTATTTTTGGCGGAGGCTGGAACAAATATGAAGGAGGTCATTTTGGGAAAGTGATTTGGGCGAGATATGCTTCTCAATCAGAATTGGGAGATCATTATTACGATGATTTTTCGACTAAAACGGATGGAAATATTTTTGCGAAAGCCAATTATCAATTTACAGAAAAATTAAGCTTTTATGGCGATTTGCAATATAGAAATGTAAAATACAAAGCCAATAGTGCAGAAACTGGTTTAGTTGATGACAATTTCAATTTCTTTAATCCGAAAGCGGGTTTAAATTACGAAATCAATCAAAAAAACACGCTTTATTTTTCATACGCAAGAGCGAATCGTGAGCCAAACAGAACGGATTACGAAGGCGGAAATGTAAAACCGGAAAAACTAAATGATTTTGAATTAGGCTGGAGATTTAATTCAGAGAAATTTCAACTGAATTCGAATTTCTATTATATGGCTTACAAAGATCAGTTGATCTTAACCGGAACATTAGATGATGTTGGAGCTCCAATTCGTTCAAATACGGATAAAAGTTACCGTTTAGGATTTGAAGTCGATGCAACGATTAAATTATCAGAGAAATTTATGCTTCGACCAAACTTTACTTTAAGCAGTAATAAAAATGTTGATCTGGCTGTTGAAGGTCAGAATTACGGAACGACTAAAATTGCCTATTCACCAGAAGTAATTGCAGGAAATATTATTGTTTATAGCCCACTTGAAAGTTTGCATATTTCATTATTACAGAAATATGTTGGTGAGCAATACATGAATAATATCGAATTGCCATCAGCAAAACTGGCTGATTACTTTGTAAACGATTTGAATGTATCTTATGAAATTAAGCCAAAATCTGTTTTTAAATCGATAATGATTACAGGTTTGGTAAATAATATTTTAGATAAAAAATATGTTTCTAATGGGGCAATGTGGGATATTTATCCTTATTATTATCCACAGGCAGGAATCAATTTCTTAGCCGGACTAACTTTGAAATTCTAAAATATCCTAAAAACAAAAAAGCCTGAAAATTAACTTTCAGGCTTTTTTGTTTTTAATTATAAACGTGAATCAGTGTTCCTGTAACTTCTACTTTGTATTGTTTCAGCGGATATTCCTTACCTCCAAGTCCGGTAAATAAACTGTATGCAGTTTTATCGCAAGAGCAAACGGCATTAATACCATCAATGGTCATAGCTGTGCAGGAATTTAAAGCCTGATTTGGGCACGCAGCATCAAAAGCGTTGTATCCGCTTCCAGCGTTAAAAATGATAACCCCTTTTGCTCCAAAATTCGGAACAATAACACCATTGCTTACAAATTTAAGATTTGAATATGCCGGGAGATTCATATCTACCGATAAATTGACAGAGTAATTAGGTATGTTTGGATTATTATTGCTTCTTTCATTGCCACTACAAGAGAAAAGAACAGAAACAAATACGATTAAGAGCCAGAATTTTTCCATTATTTTAATAAGAATTAGTTAAACAAAAATAAATTATTTAGTTTTGATTTTTATATGATTAACATATAATTATGTACTATTAAAAATAATAGTATATTTGTAATACAAAATCCCGTCCCGATGGGATTTTTTGTATTTATATAAACGATGAAGTTATGAGTAATGTATCTTATTATACAGCAGAAGGATTAAAAAAATTAAAAGAGGAGTTGGAGCATTTAAAAAGTGTAATGCGTCCTAAGGCATCTCAAGATATAGCAGAAGCAAGAGATAAAGGTGATTTATCTGAAAATGCCGAATATGATGCAGCAAAAGAAGCGCAGGGCTTATTAGAAATGAGAATTGCTAAACTGGAAGAAGTGTATTCTAACGCCAGATTAATAGACGAATCACAATTGGATGTTTCGAAAGCATTGGTGCTTTCTAATGTAAAAATTAAGAACCAAAGCAACGGAATGGAAATGAAATATACACTTGTTGCTGAAAGTGAAGCCGACCTTAAAACTGGAAAAATCTCAGTAACATCTCCTATTGGAAAAGGTTTACTTGGAAAATCTGTTGGGGAAGTTGCCGAAATTACGGTTCCAAACGGAGTTCTGAAATTTGAAATTCTTGAAATTTCCAGAGATTAAATTTTTTAGTTTAACTGTTTAATCGTTCAATCGGTTAAACGATTAACCAAATAAATGATTACACAATGAGCTTATTCACGAAAATAGTAAACGGAGAAATTCCTTCTTATAAAATTGCCGAAAACGATAATTATTTGGCTTTTTTAGATGTAAATCCAAATGCAAAAGGGCACACGCTTTGTATTCCAAAACAAGAAATCGACAAGATTTTTGATATGGATGATGAATTGTATTTAGGGCTAATGAAGTTTTCTAAGAAAGTTGCAATTGCTTTAGAAAAAACCGTTCCTTGCAAAAGAGTTGGTATGGCAGTTGTTGGTTTAGAAGTTCCTCACGCACACGTTCATTTGATTCCTTTAAATCATATGGATGAGATGCGTTTTCAAAATAAAGTCTCACTTTCTAAAGAAGAATTTGAAGCTTTGGCTAAAAGCATTCAGGCGAATTTGTAAAAATATAATGTCAGACTGAGCGAAGTCGAAGTCCCGCTTTATCAAAAGGTTTCGACTTCGCTCAACCTGACAAAAATAAAAAAGAGCAGTAAATTTTTACTGCTCTTTTTTATTTAGTAAAATCTGAAATGTAGTTCCTTTTCCAATCTCAGAATGCAAAACTTTTATTTTGCCACGGTGATATTCTTCTACAATTCTTTTGGTTAAAGAAAGCCCTAATCCCCAACCGCGTTTTTTAGTTGTAAAGCCAGGTTCAAAAATGGTTTTGAATTGCTTTTTTAAAATTCCCGTTCCTGAATCTTTGATATTTATTTTAACATGATGCGCATCTTGTTCAATTTGAAGATCTAAAGTTCCTTTTCCTTTCATAGCATCAATGGCATTTTTAACAAGATTCTCAATCGTCCAGCTATGAAGCGTTGGATTTATCATGGCTAAAACAGGTTCCTTTGGAGCGTCATAAGAAAAAGTGACTTGTTTTGAAAATCGTGATTGCAGATATTCATAACTACTTAAAGTTTCAGAAACGATATCATGAACTTCTAAAGCAGGAATAGAACCAATTTTAGAAAAACGATCTGTAATGGTTTGCAATCGGTCAATATCTTTTTCAATTTCCACCGTTATGGATGGATCAATTTCTTCTGTTCTTAAAATTTCAACCCAGCCTATTAAGGAAGAAAGAGGCGTACCAATTTGATGAGCCGTTTCTTTTGCCATACCTGCCCATAGCTTATTTTGCGTAGCCATTTTGGTGCTTTTGTAAAAATTGTAAATCAATGCACCAAACAAAAAGATAATCAGTAGTAAAGCAATCGGATAATATTTGAGTTTATTGATTAACTCAGAGTTTCCATAATATAATTTCTGAAATTTCCCCGGAGCATATTCAATAACAATCGGATCATTTTCTCGCTTTAAATTTTTTAAATAGGACAGTGATTTTTCCTCGTCTTCCATTATTTTTTCCGGCACATTGACAGAGCTGATAATCTTATCGCCATACATCGTTAGCATTACCGGAACTGAGTGATTGTTGTTTAAAATTTCAAGTGGTAAATCTAAGTCTGTGTTTTCATCAGCATTAACTAAAGCCTTCTGTGCATTAGCTAAAAGATTCATTTTTAACCTTTCTTCGTTTTTGAAAACCTGAAAAAAGATATAGGTATTCCAAAGAATCAGAGAAATGATTAAAAAGGAAATGGAAATGATAATCCAGCGGGTAGTATTTCTTCTTTCGGAAAAAGACATAGGTATTTTTTTGAGGTATAAATATAACGAAATAAACACATTTTATATTTTGTTATTTGCTAAAGATTTTTGTTTTTATGTCCTAAAGTATTTCTTTGGATTAAACGATTTCTCTACTTTTGCAGATACCGAAATGAGATTCGGTTAAAAAGAAAAAATATGATTAGCATTAATCCAAAAGAGATTCCAACGGCAAAATTACATGGTTATCTGCAAAGTGCTGTAGGGCCAAGACCAATTGCTTTTGCCAGTACAATAAGCGCAAAAGGAATTCCGAATTTGTCACCCTTTAGTTTCTTTAATGTATTTAGTGCCAATCCCCCAATATTGGTTTTTTCGCCGGCACGACGTGTACGTGACAATACGGTGAAACATACGTTGATTAATGTTGAGGCAACTCGTGAAGTTGTTATAAATGTGGTTAATTATGATTTAGTACAGCAAACTTCATTGGCAAGTACAGAATATGGAGAAGGTGTAAATGAGTTTATAAAGGCAGGATTAACACAGATTCCGTCGGATTTGGTAAAACCATATCGTGTAAAAGAGTCTCCGGTGCAGTTTGAGTGCAAAGTCACGCAGATTATTCCTTTAGGAACAGAAGGTGGAGCTGGAAATCTGATACTTTGTGAAGTGGTGAAAATGCATATTCATGAAGCTGTTTTAGATGAAAATGGAGCTATCGATCAACATAAAATTGATTTGGTTTCAAGACTTGGAAATAATTGGTACTCAAGATCGAACCAGGGACTTTTTGAAGTGCCAAAACCGCTAACGACTTTAGGGGTTGGAGTAGATGTAATTCCTAATTTCATCAAAGAAAGCTCAGTCTTTAACGGAAATGATCTCGGAAAATTAGGCAATATAGAAGCCTTGCCTACAACGGAAGAAGTTAGTATATTTGTGAAAGAAAATTTTTCAGTGAAAGGAGTTTTAAGCTCAGATGATCAGGAAAAGATTCATTTAGAAGCCAAAAAATATCTCAATAAAGATGATATTGCATCGGCCTGGAAAGTGCTTTTAGCCAAAAAATAAGAATAGAAACAATAATTAATATAGACGAAGATGGAAGTTACAGGAAAAGTAAAAGTGGTTAACCCAGAGCAACAAGTTAGTGCTGCATTCAAAAAAAGAGAATTGGTTGTTACTACAGACGAGCAATATCCTCAACACATTTTGATTGAATTTACTCAGGATAAATGTGATTTATTGAGCAGCTACAAACAAGGTGAAGCGGTAAAAGTTTCTATCAATTTAAGAGGAAGAGAATGGGTTAATCCACAAGGAGAAACTAGATATTTTAATAGTATTCAAGGTTGGAGAATCGAAAGATTAGCACCAGAAGGTCCTGGACAAACGCCTCCAATGCCAGCTGCAGAAGCTTTTGCTCCGGCAACAAACTTAAACGAAGACGAACCAGACGATTTGCCTTTCTAAAAGTTTAAATTCCAAAATATAAATTCCAAATTCCAAATCATTCTGTGTATTGGGATTTGGAATTTTTTATATTGATCTCATTTTTGTCATTTCGACCGAAGGGAGAAATCACACAAGTAATTCCGCAAACAAAATCGCCAAACTTTGTAGAGTTTCGAGTGTGATTTCTCCCTTCGGTCGAAATGACAAGATTGTGAAAATTGGAAATTGGAATTTAAAAATTGTTTATTTTTAAAGATGTATTATTTATCTCAAGAACTTTTCTTTCCTCCCGTTTCAGAAGCCGATGAAGATGGCATTCTGGCAATTGGTGGGGATTTAAATACAGAAAGATTAAAGCTGGCTTACAAAAACGGAATTTTCCCTTGGTTTAATGAAGGAGAACCTATTTTGTGGTGGTCGCCAGATCCCAGAATGGTTTTGTTTTTGGATGAATTAATTGTGTCTAAAAGCATGCGTAATATTTTGAATAGAAATCAGTTTAAAGTTACCTTTAATCAAAATTTTACAGCTGTAATTTTGAATTGCCAAAAAATAAAACGCGATGGTCAGGACGGAACCTGGATTTCAAACGAAATGATCGAAGCCTATTGTAAACTGCACAATCAGGGAGTTGCAAAATCTGTTGAGGTTTGGCAGGATGAGGTTTTAGTTGGCGGTTTATACGGAATTGATTTGGGTGATATTTTTTGCGGAGAAAGTATGTTTTCAAAAGTTTCTAATGCCTCAAAAGTTGCTTTTATCGCTTTGGTAAATAAATTAGAAAAAGAAAATTATAAGTTATTAGATTGTCAGGTTTATAATCCGCATTTAGAGAGTTTAGGCTGTCGCGAAATCGATCGTGATGAATTTATAGCTATTTTAAAAAGTAAGTAAAATGAGTGCAATTCATGTTGTAAAAGAAATTTATATTTATCCGATAAAAAGTTTGGCTGGAATTAGCTGTAAAAATGCTAAAGCTGAAGAAATGGGCTTTGAAAATGATCGTCGTTGGATGTTGCTGGATGCAGAAAATCAAATGATAACGCAAAGAGAATATCCTGTTATGAGTCAGTTTTATCCGCAAATTGCTGATGGAAAAATTAGTATTTCTTTTAAAGATCAAAAGCATGAATTTTCTACAACGGAAAATTTAGATAATCCAATACAGGTGAATGTTTGGGATGATAAAAGCGAAGTTGTTGAGGTAAATAAGTCAACTTCAAAATGGTTTAGTGACCAATTGGGTTTCAAATGTAAACTGGTCAAAATCATTAAAAATGGAGATCGCAAACATGAAAGTTCCCGACTAAAAGAAACCTTTAATGTAAGTTTGGCTGATGGTTATCCGTATTTATTAATTGGAACAGAAAGTCTTGAATTTTTGAATAATAAATTGACTGAAAAAATTACAATAAAAAGATTTCGTCCAAACATTGTGATCAGTACTCAAAAAGAACATGAAGAAGATGGATTCGATACATTCAAAATTGGCGAAGTTCAATTTAAAAATGTAAAACCTTGCGGAAGATGTATTATGGTAAATAATGATCCGCAGAAAGGGATCGTCAAAAAAGAACCTTTGAAAACCTTAAGCAAGTATCGAAATGTAAATAACTCTGTTTTATTCGGAACTAATATTGTTAGTTTGAATTCTGGAATAATTACCGTTGGCGATGAGGTGGTTCTTTAGAAATTTAACTTTGTAAAACCCCAATTTAATGTGTTAAAAAGGACCAATTCATTTTTTAGGGTTGGTAATTCTAAAATTAATTTGAGTGTTTCATGCGCCATCATGGTACCAATGATCCCAGGCAATGTTCCTAAAACGCCATTCAAATTACAATTCGGAACCTCTTTTGGATCTGGCATTTCAGGAAATAAATCACGAAGGTTTTTGCTTCCGTTATGATTAAAAACCGCAACCTGGCCTTCAAATTTTAAAATACTTCCGTATACCAATGGTTTTTGAAATAGTACACACGTATCGTTTACTAAATAACGTGTGGCAAAATTATCTGATCCATCAACAATAACATCGTATTGCTGAATGATTCTAGCTGCGTTTTCAGTTGTCAATTTTACATTAATAGCTTCAACCTCTATTAAGGGATTCAATTTAGAAACGACTTCTTTCGCAACAAGCGCTTTTTCTTTTCCAATTTCAGTTTCAGTATATAAAATCTGTCGGTGTAAATTGTGAATTTCGATACTATCAAAATCCATAATTCCAATAAAACCAACTCCGGCCGTTGCAATATATTGTAAAATAGGGCAACCCAAACCACCGGCACCAATAACCAAAACTTTGGATTTTTTGAGTTTTTCCTGACCTTCATCGCCAATTTCAGGAAGGATGGTTTGTCGGTTGTAACGTAGAAATTCTTGTATAATACTCATTTTTTTTTTAGTCTTAAAGTTTGAAAGTTGTAAAGTCGAAAGTCAAAAGGTATACGTCAAAAGTCGATAGACTTTATGACTTGCGACTTTAAGACTTTTGACTAAATGTTCTGTCCCAATCCTTCCAGACTGGTTCGTAGCCTGATTTTTTTATGATTTCTGATATTTCTTTTGCAGATCTTTCATCGCTGATTTCAAATTGCTCTAAGGATTGCGGATCTACCACATAACCACCGGGGTTTGTTTTAGAACCTGCACTCATACTGGTTACTCCAATCGGAATAATATTGTTTCTGAATTTTTCGTTTTCACGGGTCGAAATGGAAATTTCCAGATCTTCATTCCATAGGCGATAAGCACAAATAAGTTGTGTTAAATCTTTATCATCCATAATGAAATTGGGTTCGATAATGCCTTCAGCAGGACGCAATCTTGGAAATGAAACCGAATATTTCGTCTGCCAATATTTTCTCTGTAGATAATCTAAATGCAGCGCGTTGAAAAAACTATCGATTCGCCAATCTTCCAAACCTAATAGAACCCCTAAACCAATTTTATGAATTCCTGCAGTTCCGATTCTGTCTGGGGTTTCTAATCGATAATCGAAATTTGATTTTTTTCCTTTGGTGTGATATTTTTTATAAACTTCCTGATGGTAGGTTTCCTGATACACCAAAACGGAATAAACGCCCGCTTCATGCAAACGTTCATAATCTTCGGTAGATAGCGGCTGAACTTCAACAGAGATAATCGAAAATTGTTCTCGAATTAAAGCAATTGCATTCAGAAAATAATTAATATTTACCGTGTAATTTGCTTCGCCGGTAACTAGTAAAACATGATCAAAACCAACTTTTTTTAATTCTTGGACTTCGAGCTTAATTTCTGCGTCAGTAAGTGTTTTTCGTTTGATTTTATTGTCTAAACTGAAACCACAATAGGTACAAATGTTCTGGCATTCGTTGCTTAAATAAAGCGGAGCATACATCTGAATGGTTTTTCCGAAACGTTTTTTGGTTAGTTTATGACATTGCTGTGCCATTTGCTCCAAATAATTTTGGGCAACAGGAGAAATCAAAACTAAAAAATCATCAAGACTCCGGTTTGTTTTAGCCAACGCACGTTCGACATCCAGAGAAGTTGTCTGGTATATTTTAGATTGAATGGAATCCCAATTGTAATTGTCAAAAACGGATTTAAATGTTTTCATTGGATTGTGTGTTTTTGTTTCACGCAGATTTTGCAGATTTAAGCAGATTAAAATTGATTTAATTTGCTATACTTATACCTTATTTGCAATTCGTTTTATATCATCTAGTATGTTTAGAGTATTGAAATTAACAAGTAGACCTAATTTTTTATTCGAGAGTCTCAAATAAGTAGAAAGCTGTTTATAATGTATTGATGCCAATTCTTCAACAGATTTTAATTCAATTATTACTTTATCTTCAACTAAAAGATCAATTCTAAAAGCAGGATCTAATATTATTTCTCCGTAAGGAATTATAATTTCAACTTGTTTCTGAACTTTTAAATCTGTTTTTGTTAATTCATAAAACAGGGCACTTTCATAAACTGACTCAAATAATCCAGGTCCTAAATTATTATAAACTTTAAAAATTGCTCCTCGAACTACATACGATATTTCATTTTCAGTCAAAATTAAAGAATTTTCTTTCTTTTTTAATTGATTTTTAGTATCCAATTTTTATAGTATTCAACATATAAAAATCATTTTTAATCTGCTTAAATCTGCAAAATCTGCGTGAAATAATTTACTCATATAAAAAAGATGTCAAAGGACTAGAAGCAACAGCATAATTTTGCTGATGAGCAATTTTAGCTTCAAAAGCTTTTCTTCCTGCAATAATAGCTTCTCTAAAAGCTTCAGCCATTAATTTTGGATTTCCGGCGACGGCAATTGCAGTATTAACCAAAACAGCGTCAGCACCAATTTCCATTGCTTTTGCAGCATCTGATGGTGCTCCAATTCCGGCATCTACAATTACCGGAACATTACTTTGTTCGATAATAATTTCAAGGAAATCAATAGTTTTTAAGCCTTTGTTACTTCCAATTGGGGAGCCCAATGGCATTACCGCCGTAGTTCCTGCACTTTCTAAATGTTTGCATAAAACAGGATCGGCATGAATGTACGGTAATACAAAAAATCCCAGTTTTGCTAATTCCTCCGTTGCTTTTAATGTTTCAATCGGATCTGGCATTAAATATTTTGGATCCGGATGAATCTCAAGTTTTATCCAATTTGTTTCGAGTGCTTCTCTTGCTAACTGTGCTGCAAAAACAGCTTCTTTTGCATTTCTTGCGCCAGAAGTATTGGGTAATAAATTAATTTTAGGATGTTTTAAATGCGACAAAATAGCATCGGTATCCGTTTCAAGATCGATACGTTTTAAGGCCACCGTCACCAATTCACTTTCTGATGCCAAAATCGCTTCTTCCATCTGGACATTAGAACCAAATTTTCCTGTTCCTAAGAATAGACGAGATTTAAAAGTTTTATCCCCAATATTAAACAATGACGTTTGCATATAATTTTTCGTTGAGTTGTTGAATTAATTTTTCTTTTTGATCACTTTTTGTAATCATCCCGGAGACAGCTATTCCATGAATTCCGGTTTCCATTATTGGATTGATGTCATTTAATGTAATTCCTCCAATAGCATAAACCGGAGTCTTTATTTTATGATCTTTCATTTTCTGAAGAATTGTATAATAACTGGACAGACCTAAAATTGGGCTTAATTTTTCTTTTGTACTGGTAAATCTAAACGGTCCTAATCCGATATAATCACAACCATTTTTTACGTGATTTTCAACATCTTCAAAGGTGTTGGCTGTTCCTCCAATAATTTTGGTATTTCCTAAAATCGCTCTTGCTTCCGCAATATTCATGTCGGTTAAACCTAAATGCACACCATCTGCTGCGATTTGTTGTGCGAGATATAAATTGTCATTTACAATAAAATTGGCGAGATATTCTTCGCATAAAAATTTTACCGCTTCTGCTAAAGCAAAAGTGTTTTTGGCTGTTTGATTTTTGAAACGCATTTGTATCCAGTCGCACCCGGCATCTAAGGCGTGATGAATATTATACAATTGTTCTTCGATTGTATTTCCTTGCGAAATGTATTGCAGTTTATTGTACATAGTGATATCCGATTAAAGTTGATGTTGAACTCAGGTATTTTTCTATGTAGGTTTTTGCATTTTTACAAGCTTCTTGCAAAGTTTGATCTAATGCCAGATTTGAGGCGATTGCTGCTGATAATACACAGCCGGAACCATGTTTTTCAAAGCATTTTTTTTCTGAAGGGGCTAAATCAATAATTCCGGTTTTTAGGAATAAACGATCAGTACCAATTTCTGATTCGTTATGTCCTCCTTTAAGTAAAATGTTGGTTGGAATTTCATTTTGGAGCCATAGTTTGTTTGGAATAAAACCGGGGAATAAAATTTCAATTTCGTTGTAATTAGGCGTAATCAAATCAATTTTTGAAAGGACTTTATTAAGATCAGAATCTTCTTCGACTTTTAAAAATTCGAATTTTGTTGTGGATTTTAAAACCGGATCCCAAACAATTTTAGTAGTGGGAGACAACAGTTTTATCGTCGAAAGAATCCGGTTTAAGTAATGCAGACTTGGTATAATTCCAATCTTTACCGTTTTGATTTTATAACTTAGAAACAGTGTTTCAATGGAACGGATTACAAAACTCAAATTGATCCATTGAATTTCATAAAAGCCATTTTCTGTCTGAATTGTATTTGCAGTTATAACAGCAAAACCAGTCACCTGATGTTGTTCGAATGTTTTAACATCTGCCAAAACACCCGCGCCACCACAAGGATCAAATCCTGCTATGCTTAATACGATTGGGCGATTTGCTGACATAATTTAAATTGTTTTACAGGGTTTTCACTATTCCAGATGCTTCCTAAAAGGGCGACATCATTAAATCCGTTTTCAAGTGTTTTTTTGATGTTTTCAGAATCGATTCCACCTAAACCGATAACTTTTGTTTTGAAATTTGTTCTCGATTTTAAAGCAGCAAAAAGATCCTTTTCCGGATGATAATTTTCTTTAGAAATGCTTTTAAAAACAGGACTTAAAAAGGCATAGTCAAAATTATTCTCTAAAGAATTGAAATCTTCAATGGAATGAGTTGATGTTGATTTAGAACTACAAGGTTTTGAAAACCTTACAGCAAAGTCATGAGAATGGTTTCTATATTTTTCAGAAAAATGAATTCGGTTAATTCCAAAATCTTCTGCCAATTGATGCTGACTATGTAAAACTAAATTAGATCTAAATTCTACTTTTATCTGATCAATAAATTGCGCCATTTCAACCTCACAAAAATCAGGTTTCCGAATATGAAGCAAAGACAATCCTTCCTCAAATAAAGAATCAATAATGTTGATTTCATTAGAAATGGCAGAAGGATTTGTAATCACAATCATATCTTTTTTCTTTCTTCTTGACTCTGTTTTCTTTTAAATATAAATCTCTTTCCCCTGTTCAATAAATTCTTCTGATTTCTCCTGCATTCCTTTTTCGGCGGCAGCCACATCCCTAATTTCCTGAGATATTTTCATAGAGCAGAATTTCGGACCACACATTGAACAGAAATGAGCCACTTTTGCGCCATCAGCAGGAAGAGTTTCATCATGGAATTCTCGAGCTGTATCAGGATCTAGTGACAAATTGAATTGATCTTCCCAACGGAATTCAAAACGGGCTTTACTCAAGGCATTGTCGCGATATTGTGCTCCCGGATGACCTTTGGCCAAATCTGCAGCATGTGCTGAAATTTTATACGTGATTACACCATCTTTTACATCTTTTTTGTTCGGTAAACCAAGATGTTCTTTTGGCGTTACATAACACAACATTGCGCAGCCGTACCAGCCAATCATAGCAGCTCCAATTGCCGAAGTAATATGATCGTAACCTGGAGCGATATCGGTTGTTAATGGCCCTAAAGTATAAAACGGTGCTTCGTGGCAATGTTCCAATTGTTTGTCCATATTTTCTTTGATCATGTGCATCGGTACATGCCCTGGACCTTCGATAAAAACCTGAACATCATGTTTCCAGGCAATCTTTGTTAATTCACCTAATGTTTCTAATTCGGCAAATTGAGCAGCGTCATTGGCATCGGCAATAGAACCCGGACGTAAACCATCTCCTAGAGAAAAAGCAACATCATATTGTTTCATGATTTCGCAGATTTCTTCGAAATGCGTGTATAAGAAGTTTTCTTTATGATGAAATAAACACCATTTTGCCATGATAGATCCACCACGGGAAACAATTCCGGTAACACGATCAGCCGTTAAATGAATGTAGCGTAGCAAAACTCCGGCGTGAATTGTGAAGTACGAAACACCCTGTTCTGCCTGTTCGATTAAAGTATCGCGGAAAACTTCCCAGGTTAAATCTTCAGCAATTCCTTTTACTTTTTCCAAAGCCTGATAAATAGGAACCGTACCAATTGGAACCGGTGAATTTCGAATAATCCATTCTCTGGTTTCGTGAATGTTTTTCCCTGTTGATAAATCCATTATCGTGTCGGCACCCCAGCGACAAGCCCAAACTGCTTTTTCAACTTCTTCTTCAATGCTTGAAGTCACGGCGCTGTTACCAATATTGGCGTTTATTTTAACTAAAAAATTACGACCAACGATCATTGGTTCGCTTTCAGGATGATTGATGTTGTTTGGGATAATGGCTCTTCCGCAGGCAACCTCAGATCGAACGAATTCGGGTGTGATTTTACTTTTTGGTGTATTTGCTCCAAAACTATGTCCGTTGTGTTGGCATCGCATGGCGCTGGTTTGCTCGTTTAAAAGTTCAATTCGTTGGTTTTCACGAATCGCAATATATTCCATTTCAGGAGTTATAATTCCTTGTTTGGCGTAATACAATTGCGTTACATTTGCACCTTTTTTGGCACGTTTTGGCTGATGTAAATATTCAAATCGAAGATGATTTAAACTTTCGTCTTTCAATCGGTTTTGACCGTAATCGGACGTAATTTCTTCCAGGATTTCGACATCATTTCGATCCAGAATCCAGCTTTCGCGTAAGCGTGGAAGCCCTTTTCTAATGTCAATTTCAATATTTGGATCTGTGTATGGTCCTGAAGTATCGTAAACCGTTACAGGTGGATTTTTCTCGATTCCGCCATTTGAAAGTTTGGTGTCGCTTAAAATGACTTCGCGCATCGCCACTTTTATGGGATGAATTTCGCCATTGACATAAACTTTTTTAGAATTCGGAAAAGGTGTTCTGGAAATTTGTTCTTCTGTTGTCATAGTTTTTTGTTTGCTTCGCCTGTTCGGGCAAAGCTCTCGAGTCAGGTTTCAAGTTGATCTTGATTGTGTTGAATGTTAGATGTAAAAGGTTAGATGGTTCCGTAGAGACGCACAGCAGTGCGTCTAAATTCTGTATATAATTGGAATTTGGTCCCGAAGCTTCGGGATTAAAAAATTGGAATTTATTTCTATCCTCCCTGAGTGGCAGAAATAATCAGAATTTCGTCGGTTTCTTGTACGAAATGTTGGTTCCAATTGATTTTTGGAACAACGGTGTTGTTAATGGCAACGGCAATTCCGTTTTGTTTGTTGGGAATTTCGAGATCGAGCAATGATTGAACGCTTAGCGATTCAGCATTGAACTTTTTGATTTGTTGGTTGATTTTTAGTTCCATTCCATCTGATTTAGAGATTATAAAGATTCACTACAATGAATCTCTACCTTAGGAATGGCTACAAAAACGCATAAAAATGCGCGCAGAAGTCATCTTACTTTTCCCTACGCTAGTATGAACTAGATCAGGTTCAGAGGGTAAAATCTCAGCCTGCTTTTTTAGCAGACACCCCTAAAGTGTGAAGCAAATATATATAATTTTTGTTTAAAAGTTTCAAGTTTTAAGTTTCAAGTTTTGAAAATCTGAAAACTGTGACTGAAAACTGCGACTGTTTATTTACCTCTTTTCCAGCAATCTTCGGCGTGATCATTGACCATTCCGGTGGCTTGCATGTGTGCGTAAATCACGGTTGAACCAACAAATTTAAAACCTCTTTTTTTTAAATCTTTACTGATTTCGTCTGAAAGGGGAGTAGTGGCCGGAGCGTCTTTTGAAGTTTTGAGGTTATTTATAATGGGTTCTCCATTAGTATATTTCCAAATATAATCAGAGAAACTTCCAAATTCTTCCTGTACTTTCATAAAAGCCTGAGCATTGGAAACTGCTGCTTTTATTTTAGTTTATTTCTGATGATTCCGGGATTTTGCATTAATTCTTCGATTTTATCTTCAGAATAATGGGCTATTTTTTTATAATCGAAATGATCAAAAGCGTTTCTGAAATTCTCTCTTTTGTTTAAAATAGTGATCCAGCTTAAACCTGCCTGAAAGGTTTCCAAAATTAAAAATTCGAATAAGGTGGGATCGTCATAAACAGGAACGCCCCATTCTTCATCGTGGTATTTTTTATATAAATCGCTGGAAGTGCACCAGCCACATCGAATTAAATTTTCGTTTTCCATTATTTACCAATTTGCCAATGATACCCTTTTACGCTTGGTATATAAGCGGAATGACCTATAATTATTAAATCATTATAGATTTTTCTGTTGTATTTAATGCCAATTGCTTTGCCGGACATGAACATTTTATTGGCCTGAAATCTAACTTTCATATTGCCATCTTCAAGTTCAGCATCAGATACTTTTTCTACAAGCCAGGTCGAACGCCATTTTACAGCTAGTTCATCGTGAGCCGTTCTGGTAACACTTTTAACGAGTTTAACGGCTTCTTCGGGAATTTTAAAATTTTGAGTTAAATCTTTCTGACTCATGGTTTGACCAATTTTAGTTCCTGAAAAGATTTTGCGTAGATTAACAAAATTCATTAAGTCGTTCTGTTCCTTTTTTGCCGGAGTTAGGGCTTTTCCTGTTGTAGTTGTTTTCACAACAGGAGTTTCTGCTGTTACAATAGGTTTAGTGACAGTAAAAGTCTTTTTTTGATTAAGAGGAGAATTATCATTTCTATCTTTTGCGACTGCTATTTTAGACGGAATTGGATCGAGTGGTTTTTGAGGAACAGGTTTTAAAGAGCTAACAGGATATACTTTTTTATTTGGTTGCTTTTTTTCATCACTACCACAGCTATAAAAGAAACAACTTATTGAAAATAGTACTATTATATTAGCTTTTTTCATAACAATAAATATTTTTAATCCTTATGAGAAATGTCTCCTTCCAAATATTTTTTAATCAAATGATGTCCTGCGTAAATTAATGGTGTCAATAAAATAGCTATGGATAATTTAAATGTATACCCAATTAAAGCTGAGGAAAGAAACGTATCAAAGTCGATTTTTCCCGGTAGCCAAAACGCTATTCCAAGTACAATAAACGAATCAAATAATTGCGAAATTATAGTTGATCCTGTAGTTCGAAGCCATATTTTTTTATCGCCTGTTCGGTTTTTAAAGAACCAAAATATACTCACGTCTATAAGTTGAGAAACCATAAAAGCTATAATACTTCCAACAATAATCCACATACTTTGTCCAAAGACAGCCTGAAATTGTTCGTCATTTACAGGGCTTATTCCTTTTGCTGCAGGAATCACAATTGCCATGAATAAAATCAAAAACGCATATGCAATTAAACAAGCCGTTATAAAAGAAAGTTTTTTAACTCCCTTTTCTCCAAAATATTCATTTATTAAATCGGTTGTCAGGAAAACTATTGGCCATGGTAAAATACCAATACTCATTACAAACGGTCCAATTTGAATTAATTTCCCTCCAATGAGCTCTGCGACAACTGCATTTGTTATAAAAATTCCCGCCAGAATTACAAAAACAATTTCTTTTTTGGTTTTGAACATAAATACGTACTATAAAATCTGATAATTCAAAGTTAACTATTTTATGCTGAAAATTAATTTAATATTCTCCGCCAAGTGATAACTCCTCTTCTTCTTTTTCTTTTTCAAAACTCGCTCTGATATGATCTCCATTCAAAGTTTCATTGATAATAAGAGCATATGTTTTCTCTGGATTTTCTTCAATATTTATTGTTTTTATAGGAGCAGTTTTGTAGGCCAAAGGATTTATTTTTTTGTTTTCGTTTAAAAAAGCAAGAGTATACAATTGTTTTTTGACTGCCTTTGTTTCGTCATTCTTTCTTTGGATTTGATAAAAGTAAAATGAAATTTCATGATTGTCCTTTTCAACAATTTGTTTTTTTAATAAAGTTATAGAATCCTTTTTAGACAAATTTTGAAAATTTAAAGCAGCAGATTTTGCAATCTCATCGTCTGTAAAACGAATCAGTTCTTTTTTATTTTGATTCAACAATAAATTGATTGTTACAAATTTAGTTTTAGGATCGTTTAAAAAACCTTCAATTTCCGAGGTGTTTAATGTGTTATGTGTAATCCCTAATCGGGCTAATTCTATATTTAATTCCGGAATTTCGAGGCTTTTTATTTTTTTTAATACATCTTTTACAGTATTGTCATCGGCATAATTATAGATTAAATTTGTGTAATTTATCAAATCAGTCAATGATGTTGATGCTTCAGAATAAAAATTTACTTCATCTTCTGCTGTTATAGCTTCTTGCGCGGCCTTGTTTTTTTTCATTCCAGCTTGCTACTCTTTTGTATTCGAGTTTTGTGTTGGTCAGGATTATTTTTTTAAATTCTTTTAATTTTTTAACCGAAATCAATTTTTGTTCTAATAATGAATTACAAAAGTTAATGATTGGTCTATTGTATTCTTTGATACTGTAATATTGAAAAATTTCGGGAAATAATTCTTTACTGTTTTCCGGATCTTTTTCAAACGCATAAAAAAGACTTCCTATTTCATATTGTAAATCTGAAATGGGTAAATCGTACTCTAATAATTCATTGATTTTTTTGTACGCTGCTTTTGATTTTTGGTACGAAATACTTTTTAAGATACTAATCTGTACATCTGTTTTAGTTGATTCTTTTTTATAATAATTCTCCAGATACGGAATTACTCTTTCATCATCTATTTTACCAATTTTTTCCAGCAATGAAGTTACAGCATCGGTTTCACTTTCTTTAAAATTAAAAGTGTTGATGAAATTGGTAATAGTTTCAAAATCATTTTTTGTAATATTCAGATTGGCTATTGTGTTTAAAGCCGAATAACGAATGGTGTCTTTTTCACTTTTAGCATCTTCTATAAAAATTTTGACTTTGTCTTCAGCGGTATCCGTTTTGATATTTTCGACAAAATCTAATGAGTTAAAGGCTTTCTCTATAAAAGGATCGTCATTTTTGTAGTTCTTGGTAACCAGCGTATTCAGTAAATAATAAGCATTGTTTTTGTAAAGAACTTTATATTTAACGGCCTGAGTCGCATTTGACTTAGAAACTAAAGCATTAATGGTATAACTATCTTGGTCTTTGTTATAAGTTGTATTTTGGGATAAAAACTCATAATTATCTTTTTGTCAGCAAGAATTTCATCCCATAGGGATCTTGAAAATCCTTTTTTAAGGAATAACTCAGAACTTAATAAAGAAGTTGCAGTTTCATAACTTTCATCATCTTCCGCTTCAAAATAATTTTGTTGAGGATCTTCAACGTATTGATTTAAAAACTCTTTTTTAAGCATACGCTGAACAGAGTCAATAGATAATGTTCGTTCGTATTTTGGAAATTTATGATAAGCCAGTTTAATTTTTCTACCCGTTTCAGAATTAAATGCCTGATAATGATTTACAACCTTAAAAGCATTTTTTGCTTCGCGTTGATTTTTGTTTAATTTTAAAAATAGATTTTCGTTTTCCTTTTCCGGAATTTCGATTTTATAGTTTGCGATTGAATCTATTAAAACTTTAGCTTTAGATTTATAATCAAACGGAGTTAATACAAATGAAGTAAAGAATCGATTGGCGTTCACTGCTGATGCATTTACCGATCCCAACATGTAATATTTGTTTCCGGAAATAACAGTTTTTAATTTGATATTTCGGTCACCAATTTTAGAGGATGAAACAAAAGAATTTTCGATTTTGTTATATTGAGTGGCAGTCGAATCCTGATTTTGTTGCAGATAAAATTGATAGTGAATTTGCTTTTGCTCATATTCAGAATTTTCGAGGAAACTCGTGTCATTCAACGTTTTTTCTCTTAAAAAGTAATACGCTTTTTCCGGATTATCATACGCCTGAATGTCAATATTAGTTCCTTTTTCTACACTGTTTCCAAAGACAAAATTAAACGAAGGAATTTCTGCTTCAAAACCTCCTTTCAAAGGTTTGATCTTTTCCCATTCATTTTTAAAAGGTTTTATTTTAATATTCTCAAAAACTTCATTTTCATATTGTCGAACATAATTTGCAGGTCCGGTCATTGCAATGGAAATGATTTCTAAAGGCGTGATGTAAAATTTAGAATGCTGGGCGTTTCCTGTTTTTGTAATATTTTTTATGTCATAACTCGCATAATTGGCTTGTTCAACATATTTTTTTTCAATAATATCTCCCGGAATTTTTTCGAAAAATAAACTGTCCAATGATTTCGGATTATAAGTAGTAGTGTTGTTTTTTAAGAAATAGTTTAACGGAATTCTCTTTATCGTGATCGCACCACCATTAGTAAAATCTGGAGATCCCATGCTTTCGTTTTCTTCGATAGTGGTTTTGTATAATGGCAATTGTACCATTTTATCTCTGGTGTTCGAAACAGAAAAATTAGGGTTAGGAAAATAATCTTCAATAGTTTTCTTCTGATTTTTTCCGTTTTCAGTAAAAGTGTCAATTATAGGTTTTACTGTATATCCTTTCTGTCTTAAAAGTTCGATTATACCGTCATTTCCTGCTAGATGTGCTGCTCCAACGGCTGAAAACAAACTTCCTGTTTTAGCAATCGAATCAATGCTTTTAGTCATGATTTTGTTGCGATTAACAATAAGGGCATCGTGTGCTTTTTTTGAAAATAGTAGTTTATAAACCGAGTCAAGCATAATAATATCCTTCTCTCTGTAATATTCTTTTAGAACCTCCTGAGGATTTCTGTTTTTTAAGATTTTTACTAAAGCGAGCTTATTTTCTTCCTTTGGTTTTGCGTCCTCATCAATAATTTGTAGTATCGATAGCATGGATTCTTTGGCATCTTCAAGGCCAACAATTTTCTTTTTGTATTTTTTTCCGGTTTGAAAAATAAACATGTCCAATACGGTATCTTCCTGAAAATCTGCCTGATCTCCTTCAGCTCCGGATAACATATTTCTGAAATATTTGGCATTGTCATTAATAAAAATGGTCTGAATATTCTCTTTTGTTGTTGGGAAGAGATAGAATTCAGTATAAAATTTTTTATAAGAATTAAAATCATTGTTCTTCATCAAATCATTCAAATCTCCCCATGTTTCAGGATTACTTTCGTTAGCCACAATATCTGAGTTCAAAAGATTTTTAAAGAACGAATCTGACAGATGAAAAGAGATTTTATCATTGACATGCATTGTGCCGTACAAGTAAGAGTTTTTAGTTAAACCGTTTCCGGAAATTTCCCAAAATAAACTTTTGTTTTGTGCCTGAAGGACCGAAGTTATTAGTAATGAGATATAAAGTAGTTTTTTCAAGAGGATTGGTTTAGTGGTTTTGCTAAACAAATATAAAATACATTGCGGTCTTTTCGTTTATGAATTTTACTTTTTCTTTGTTTTTTATCAGGTATTTTCTTAAAAACCAAAAATGACTTTTGTGAACTGTGATGGTTTATGCAATCAATCTTTTTTAAGGTAATTGAATTTGCTTTGATTGGTAATTTTTAGGTACTTTTGGAATAAGAACAAGTTCTATTATTTAAAATCAAATTAATGAGAATGAAAAAAATAATGTCAATTTTTATCATGGGTACAACCTTTTTTGCGGCTACCGCACAAAACAATTCTGACAACCCGTTGCTTAAACCATGGACTGGCCCTTATGGAGGAGTTCCTGCTTTTAATGAGTACAAGGTGTCAGATTTTAAACCGGCAATTGAATTTGCTATTCAGGAGAAATTAAATGAAGTCGATGCTATTGCCAATAATCCAAAAGCACCAACTTTTGATAATACGATTGTAGCTTTGGAAAATTCTGGTAAAACAATTACGAGAATTTCTACATCTTACGGAATTTACAGATCTACTTTAAGTACCCCGGAATTTAATGCTATTGACAGAGAGATGTCTCCAAAATTTTCTGCGTTTTCTGATAAAATCAATCAAAACAAGAAATTATTTACCAGAATAGAAGCGCTTTACAATTCGAAAGAAAGTAAAAAACTGACGAGTGAGCAGCAACGTCTAATATGGTTGTATTACACTAATTTTGTTCGCCAGGGCGCTAAGCTAAATGATGCGGATAAAGAAAAAGTAACTAAGATTAATCAGGAACTGGCTACGCTTTTTACTCGTTTCAGTCAGAATCTATTAGCTGAAGAACACAATCAATATCTGGCTCTAAAAACAGAAAGTGACTTTGATGGTTTGCCATTAGAAGTAAAAAATGCTGCCATTGCAGAAGCAAAAGATAGAAAATTGGATGTTATGGGATGTATTGCTAATACACGCTCGTCTATTGAACCATTTGTGACTTTCTCAACCCGTAGAGATTTAAGAGAAAAAGCATTTGATATTTTTGTGAAACGTGGAGACAACGGAAATGCAAACGATAACAACTCGACACTAGTTTCTATTTTAGAATTACGTACTCAAAAGGCTAAATTACTTGGATATCCAACTTTTGCGAATTGGAGCTTGTCTAATAAAATGGCAAAAGATCCTCAAAAGACATTAGATTTAATGATGTCAGTTTGGGAGCCAGCTGTAGAAAAAGTACATCAGGATGTCGCTGAAATGCAAAAAATCGTTGATGCAGAAGGAGGGAACTTTAAAATTCAGCCTTGGGATTATCGTTATTATGCTGAAAAAGTTAGAAAAGCAAAATATGATTTAGATCAAAATGAGGTTAAACCATATTTACAATTAGAAAATTTACGTGAAGGGATGTTTTGGGTTGCAGGAGAATTGTTTAATTTAAATTTCAAACAAATTACAAATGTACCAGTATATCATCCTGATGTTCGCGTTTGGGAAGTAAGTAATAAAGTTACCGGAAAAGTAGTTGGATTATGGTATTTTGATCCTTATGCTCGTACTGGAAAACGTTCCGGAGCCTGGATGAATGCGTATCGCGATCAACAAAAGTTAGGTGGAGATGTACTTACTATCGTATCTAACAACTGTAATTTTATTAAAGGAACTGCAAACGAGCCGGTTTTAATCTCATGGACAGATGCAACAACTTTGTTTCATGAATTTGGTCATGCGCTTCACGGGTTGTGTTCAAATGTTACTTATCCAAGTTTAGCCGGAACAGCTGTAGCAAGAGATTATGTTGAGTTTCCTTCGCAATTGTTAGAGCACTGGTTGTCTACTCCTGAAGTATTGAACAAATTTGCTTTGCATTATAAAACAAATCAACCGTTGCCACAGTCTTTAGTTGACAGAATCAAGAAAGCAGCTAATTTTAATGAAGGGTTTTCTACTGTAGAAACCATTTCAAGTTCTTTAGTTGATATGAAGCTGCATTTGACAACAACGCCTATTGATCCTCATAAATTTGAAAAAGAAACCTTAGACGCGCTTCATATGCCGTCAGAAATTGTAATGCGTCACCGTATTCCACAATTTGGGCATATTTTTTCAAGTGATGGATATGCTGCCGGATATTATAGTTATTTATGGGCCGATGTAATCAACGCAGATGCCTGGGAAGCTTTTACAGAAGGAAAAGGAGCTTATGATAAAGCAGTAGCAAAAAGATTGTATGACAATGTTTTCAGCGTTGGAAATACGATTGATCAGGAAAAAGCATATGAGAACTTTAGAGGAAGAGCGCCTAAATCTGATGCTTTAATGCGTGCAAGAGATTTTCCAATTGTGGCGAAAAAGAAATAAGGCAAATATATTCAAATAAAAAAAGAGCCCGAATAAATTAATATTCGGGCTCTTTTATATTGAAATAATAATATATTAACCTAAAGTAACTCTTTTGAAACCTGTAATTTCAACGTTGTATCCTTTAACATAGTCACCAACTTTTTTACTATCATCTTTGATGAAGTTTTGATCTAATAAAGCTTTTTCCTGATCTAAAGTAGTGTTGTCAGAAATGAAACGTTGTACTTTTCCTGGAATAATTTTATCCCAAATTTGTTCTGGTTTACCTTCAGCTTTTAATTCAGCTTTAGCATCTTCTTCAGCTTGTTTTAAAACTTCTTCAGTCAATTGAGAGAAAGAGATATATTTAGGAACATTTTTTAAAGTTTTTCCTAAACGTTTTGCTTCTTCATTATCCTTTTCGATTACAGCAATACGAGCAGCAAGTTCAGATTCAACGAAAGCAGGATCAAAATCTTTGTAAGATAATGTATCAGCTCCCATAGAAGCAACTTGCATAGAAACATCCTTAGTTAAAACGTCAGCGTTAGGAATTGCAGCAGAAATTGCAGTTAATGCAGCAATTTTGTTAACGTGAACATAAGATCCAACAAAAGCACCTTCTAAAATTTCGAAACCACCGATTTCGATTTTTTCACCGATAACACCAGTTTGCTCGATTAATTTTTCAGCAACAGTAATTCCATTGAAATCTGAAGCTAAGAATTCTTCTTTAGAAGAGAAGTTGATAGCTCTTTCTACTAATTCTTTAGCCAAAGTTACGAAAGCCTCATTTTTACCTACGAAATCAGTTTCGCAGTTTAAAGTGATGATAGCTCCTCTAGTATTGTCAGCATTGATAAAAGAAACAGCAGCTCCTTCAGAAGACTCACGGTCAGAACGGTTAGCAGCAACTTTTTGTCCTTTTTCTCTAAGGACTTGTATAGCTTTATCGAAATCTCCGTCAGCCTCAACTAAAGCTTTTTTACAGTCCATCATTCCGGCACCTGTAGTTTGTCTTAATTTATTTACGTCTGCAGCAGTAATTGTTGCCATAATATTTTGAATTTTAATGTTAAAAGTAAAAATTCCATCTTTTAAATCCCAAACTCCAATTTTAATAAATTATCAACATAACGTTTTTAATTATTCTTGGATTTTGGAATTTAAAATTTGGAATTTAAATGTTTATTTATTCTTCAGTTGCAGGTGCAGCAGCCTCAACAGCTGGAGCAGCTTCAACAGCCGGAGCAGCAGCTTCAGTAGCTGGAGCTTCTTCTGTGAAAACTTCAGTTTCTTTGTCAGAACCTCTGTCAGAAAGACCGTCGATTACAGCAGCAGTAACTAAAGATAAAATTTTGTCAATTGATTTAGAAGCATCATCATTTGCAGGAATAACGTAATCAACCTCTCTTGGGTCAGAATTCGTATCAACCATTGCGAAAACTGGAATGTTTAATTTTTGTGCTTCTTTTATTGCGATGTGTTCAGCTTTGATATCTACTACGAACAATGCAGCTGGTAGTCTGGACATGTCAGCGATTGAACCTAAGTTTTTCTCTAATTTAGCACGTAGACGATCAACTTGCAAACGCTCTTTTTTAGATAACGTCATGAAAGTACCATCTTTCTTCATTTTATCAATAGAAGACATTTTTTTCACTGCCTTTCTGATAGTTACGAAGTTAGTTAGCATTCCACCAGGCCATCTTTCAGTGATGTAAGGCATGTTTGCAGCCTTTGCTTTTTCAGCAACGATGTCTTTAGCTTGTTTTTTGGTAGCTACGAATAAGATTTTTCTACCTGATGCAGCGATTTTTTTCAAAGCTTCGTTAGCTTCTTCAATTTTTGCTGCAGTTTTATATAGATTGATAATGTGAATACCATTACGCTCCATATAAATGTAAGGGGCCATGTTCGGATCCCATTTTCTAGTCATGTGTCCAAAGTGAACACCTGCTTCTAGTAAGTCTTTTACTTCTATTTTGTTTGCCATTTTTGTACTAGTTTACGTTCTGTTGATTAGCAATGTATAAATGGCGGTTTCCCAGGCTTTATACATTTAGATGCTAAACTATTTCCTACCTCGATAGGAGAGCAACAACAACTGTGTTTTTTAATTTCAATAAATAATTGATGTCTTGTACCATGTGTACAAGACAGGTAATATTAACGTTTAGAGAATTGGAATCTCTTACGAGCTTTCTTCTGACCGAATTTCTTACGTTCAACCATTCTTGGATCTCTTGTTAATAAACCTTCTGGTTTTAAGATAGCTCTGTTTTCAGCATTTACTTCACACATAACGCGTGCCAATGCCATTCTTACAGCTTCTGCCTGACCAGTTGAACCACCTCCGTAAACGTTTACTTTAACGTCAAAGTTGTTTACATTTTCTGTCATAGACATTGGTTGTAAAACTTTGTATTGTAAAGTTGCAGTTGGAAAGTAAGTTGCGAATTCTTTTTTGTTTACAGTGATTTTTCCTGTTCCTTCAGAAACATAAACACGTGCAACAGCGGTTTTTCTTCTACCGATTTTGTGAATAACTCCCATTACTTAAGATCGTTTAGGTTAACAGTTCTAGGTTTTTGAGCTCCGTGAGTATGCTCAGCACCTACAACAACATTTAGATTTCTAAAAAGTTCAGCTCCTAATTTGTTTTTAGGTAACATTCCTTTTACAGCTTTTTCTACTAATAATGCAGGGTTTTTAGATTGCAATACTTTAGCAGTTAAAGTTCTTTGTCCTCCTGGGTAACCTGTATGACGCATGTAAATTTTGTCATTCATTTTTGTACCTGTAAGGTTAATTTTTTCTGAGTTGATAACAATTACGTTATCTCCACAGTCAACGTGTGGTGTGTAACTTGGTTTGTACTTACCTCTTAAGATCATCGCAACCTTTGAAGCAAGACGACCTAAGTTATGACCCTCAGCGTCTACAACGATCCACTCTTTCGTTACAGTGGCTTTGCTAGCTGAAATTGTCTTGTAGCTTAATGCGTCCATAATATTATTTTAATTAAACATTCCATCCCCAATAAAGGGGATGCAAAAGTACAATTAATTATTTTAAAACCAAATACCTGAAAAGAATATTTTATCTGTTGAAAATCAGGCCTTCAGTTTTTTATTTAAAAGAATAAAAAAAACCACCTTCACAATTACGCGAGGGTGGTTCCGTTTTTGAAAATATTTTTTGCTATACAATAAATATATTGGCGATATCTACAACTTGTTGTGTTGTAAGTGGCTCATCATAAGCTTCTGATCCTGCGGCTGCCCCAAATAAACTGGCAGTATTATAACCCGCCTGCATGGTAACACCTTCGCCGTCATATACTGCTTGTGTGGCTGCGGGCATTCCGGCGCCTCTTTCAGCATTTGAGATCCAGCCTTTTAATCCTCGTAATCTTCGTACTTCTGAAGCGTGTCGCGCTTCAACAGAATGAATCTGCAATGCTGCAGTTAATAAATCCGGAGTTGAAATTAAATTAGCAGCCTGGCCTTTATAAGCTCTCACTCCTGTATCTTCAAAAGCTTGTGCCAATGCCAGAAAGGTTGGATAATCTCCAAAAGGATTAAATGCACCTCCCACAGTGAAATCAAAAGTAGGTTTCGGAACAAAATTAGCACTCATTGTTCCGCCCAATCCTGCAATTAAAAATTTCACATGATCTGATTCGTGTGCCGCAATTTGTTGGAAAACCTTTCTGTCTCGTCCGCCGTTTTCAGAAGCCGGTATTACTCCCGAATCTAAAGCCATCGCATAAAATTCATTTTCAAGATATTCTAAGGTCAGCGCAAATTGCAAAGCTCCTATTGGAGTGGCTGGTGTTGCCGTGATGTCTTTTGCTAATGCCTTATTGGCTAAAGCCGATAATCCGAATGGGATAGAAGCCATTACCAGATTTTTTCCCATATTTCCAAACTGATTAAAACTGTCTCTTCTTGAACCAGTACTATTCATTAAACTATCATCAGTGAAGGTTTCTATAAATTTTAAAATATTCATAATTTCTAAGTTTTAGCTAGTTAAGATTAAGGTAAATATTTGGCAGTAAATTTTGTAGTAATGAAACCTCCGGCAATTGGTAAAATTTTAGAAGGATCACTGGCAACGTCTAAACCTGTAGATGTATTTACAATATCATCTCCGGCAAAGTCACTAGAATTTGGGTTAATCAAACTTCTTATTGCTGAAGCATGTCTGGCTTCTACCGAAACAATTTTTCCGGCCAATAATAAATAGTCGGCACTTTTAATCAGCTTTCCGGCTCCGTTGTACGCGGCAACTCCGGTATCTTCCAAAGCTTTTGCTGTAGCAAGAACTTCGGTACGGCTGTTGAAATTTAAAGAGCCATAATTAAATGCGAGAGAAGGAAGTAATTGTGAACTTGGGTCAGGAAGCGCACCGGTTAAAGCAGCTTTGAAGAAATCTCGATGAATTACTTCATGATGATATAAATCAGTCAGAACTTGTTTTTCGATAGTATTAAAAGTCGAGTTAAAATTTGAGGCATTTACAACTTTGGTATAAAAATCAGCTTCTAGTTGTTCCAGGGCATAAGCATAAGTCAATACTCCAAAATCGCCGGAGCCTAAATCAAATACACCATTTTTTATTCCGGGCAGGGTATTGTCCTGCATATTATCTTCATTATCATTATCGCTGCAGCCAGCTAAAACCAAACCTGCACCAACTAGTGTTAAGCCACTGAGCTTTAGAAAGCTTCTTCTGTTATTCAGTGAAGGGTCAACTTCATGAATTTTAACTTCGTTTTTCATAATCAAGGTCTTTTAAAAGGTTAATAACATATATTAAGGTATTAACGAGATTTAACGACCCACGGTTTTGAAAAACGGATGTATTTTTAATTTATTCTAAAAAGCCTTATAATTTTAAATACTGGTAGGTGTTTTTTGTTTTATTTTAGGTAATTCTACTATATTTGTATTAATTACATAAAATTTTAATAGATGAAAGCTAAAGCAACTCTAAAACAAATTGCGAAAGAACTTGGTGTTTCTGTATCTACGGTGTCTAAGGCATTAAATGATAGTCCGGAAATTAGTGAGCAAACGAAGGTGAAGATTAAGGAGTATGCCAAACTCAAAAATTATAAGCCAAATGTTATTGGTCTGAATCTGAAGAATCGTAAAACCAAAACGATTGGCGTAATTATACCTAATATATTAAACTCCTTTTTTGCTAAGGTTTTTAGTGGTATCGAAAAAGTAGCTGATAAAAAAGGATACAATGTAATTACCTGTATTTCGAACGAATCTTTAGAGAAAGAAATTCATACACTTGAAATGTTGAGCAACGGAACTATTGACGGATTTATTCTGTCAGTTTCAGAAGAAGCTCAAAAATTACAAGATTATAGCCATTTTTCTGCTATTATCAATGACGGAACTCCAATTGTAATGTTTGACCGAATTGCAGATGAAGTAGAATGTGATAAAGTTGTAGTTGATGATTTTGATTCGGCTTTGAATTCGACACAGCATTTAATCAATTTAGGATGTAAAAATATTGCCTTAATTTCTTCAGTAGATAATTTAAGTGTTGGGAAATTAAGAGCTGATGGATATTTGAAAGCTTTAGCAGATAATAATATTCCGGTAAACGAAAAAATTATCCTTCGTACCGATTCGGAAGATGATATGAAAAGTAAAATTGATGCCATTTTTGACAACAAGATTGACGCGATTTTTGCTTTGGATGAAAATGATTCAGTTGCCGCTTTAAGAGTGAGTTTGAAAAAAGGGTATAAAGTTCCGGAAGATATTTCTATAATTGGTTTTGCGGACGGAATTTTAGCTTCAAGACGTTTATCGCCAAGTTTGACAACCGTAAGCCAACACGGAATTGAAATTGGAGAAGTTGCTGCCAAAAAACTAATCGAAAGACTGGAAGAGTCTGAAGATGAAACTTCGGATTACGAAACGATCGTTATTAAAACAAAATTGAAAGAACGAGAGTCTACAAGAAAGGCTTAAATTATAACAAAAAACCATTCGCCGCGGCGAATGGTTTTCTGTTATAATGAATATGGAAATTTAGAATTTTTATACTTTTTTAATTTTTCAAAAGGTACTAAAAAAGATTCTTCACAAGATCTGTCTACTCTGGGAAAGTAAGGCGTGAATTCGATGCCTTTTTCAGTATAGTTCCAGGAAATAAAATCCCAATATTCGGTGTTGGTATAATCGCAGGAATCATCTCCGTCTTTTGGTTTTACAAAATGCTCAATTGAAGTAATAACGGCAAGTAAATTTGGTGCAAAATAAGTCGATCGATATTTTGAAAAGTTTGAAAAATCACTTTGTTTCTCTGTTGTTGCACTTTTGTCAAAAGCAATGATATCATCGATTTCATAGTTTCTTCCGTTGTTCAGATCAATTAGAAAACCATTGCTTCCAAAATCGGGATGAGCACCTCCACAGTCCCAAAATCTTGAAATTTCAAAACCTAATAAATTTTCATTTAAAAAGTTTATGGTCGAATTTCCTTCAATTCCTTTCCCTTCGCTATATTCAAAACTAGACGCGCAATTAAGTTGTGCTAATGTGTTTTCAATATGTATATTTTCTAAAATAGGATTAATGAGAGCTTTGTTTTTCTCTGAGAAATTATTTCCTAATCTAAAGAAATCCGAATTACAATGTTTCTCAGAATACCAGATAAATTCTTTGTGATTGTAGAGGGTAGTTTTTTGCTTTTTGAATTCCAAAAATTTACATTTTACGAGATTTAATTTGTCATCTGCATAATATGGGTCCAGATTTGATTTGTAATTTGAAAAGTTGATAGGTTGTAATTGAACTGGAAGTTGCTTTCCGTCAGTATTATACCAAGATCCTTCAAAGTGGTTATTAGCCACTTTTTTCAAATAAAATTTTTCAGTTATTACATTGTCCGGCTTAAAGAAGAAAGTATAAATGTCGTTTTTTAAAGCAGCTTCTAACTTGATGTCTTTTAGCGAATTCTGATAAAAATAAGTAGCACTTAAGTTTGTTTCTTTCCCATCTTTATAAACCTCAATTTTCATATAGATTTTACTTTTTGCCAAAGTTCCTTCCAAATAAAAGGTTTCCTGACAAAAAGTAATTGTTGAATAAAATACAAAAATCAGGAAAAAAGCTTTCTTCATTATTCGTTTATCATGTAGTGGTTATAAGAAAATCTAAAATTTCTTAATGAGCTGCCAACCAATCTGCACCCAAACCTAATTCAACATCTAAAGGAACGCTCATCATAAAAGCATTTTCCATTTCGTGTTTAATCATCGACTGGATTTTTTCTAACTCGTCGTTGTGCACATCAAATACAAGCTCATCATGAACCTGAAGTAACATTTTAGATTTCCAGTTTTCTTCTGTTAATTTTTTATGGATATTGATCATCGCGATTTTAATCACATCGGCGGCACTTCCCTGAATTGGCGCGTTTACGGCATTTCGTTCCGCGGCACTTCTAACTACAGCATTTGCCGAGTTGATGTCTTTTAAATAACGACGACGACCTAAAATCGTTTGTACGTATCCTTTTTCGCGGGCAAATTCTATTTGTTCATTAATATAGGATCTTAATCTCGGATACGTTTTATAATAGGCTTCAATCAAAGCAGCGCTTTCGCTTCGTGATAATGAAGTTTGATTACTTAATCCAAAAGCAGAAACTCCGTAGATAATTCCGAAGTTTACAGTTTTAGCATTGCTTCTTTGTTCACGTGTTACTTCCTCCAAAGGCACGTCAAAAACTTTTGAAGCTGTTGCTTTATGAATGTCTTCTCCATTTTGAAAAGCGGCAATCATATTTTCCTCACCACTTAAAGCGGCAATAATTCTTAATTCTATCTGAGAGTAATCCGCAGAAATTAAAGTATGATTTTCATCGCGTGCAACAAAAGCTTTACGAATCTGACGACCTCTTTCCGTACGAATCGGAATATTTTGCAAATTCGGATTATTAGAACTCAAACGACCTGTTGCGGCAACGGTTTGCATATAATCGGTATGAACACGTAACGTTTTTTTTGTCTACTTGTTCCGGCAAAGCCAAAATATAAGTGCTTTGTAATTTTACCATTTGACGCCAATCCAAAATTTCTTTTATAATCGGATTGTCATTGGCTAAATAGGTTAAAACATCTTCGCCAGTTGCGTATTGACCGGTTTTGGTTTTCTTTTGTTTGGCACCGCCAATTTTCATTTTATCAAATAAAATATCTCCCAATTGTTTCGGTGAAGCCAAATTGAATTTCTCCCCGGCTGTTTCGTATATTTTTTGTTCCAAAGATTTAATCTCAACCTCCATTTCAGTCGACATTTGCTTCAGAAAATCAACATCCAAACGAATTCCTTCCGTTTCCATAGCGGCTAAAACGCTTACTAACGGAATCTCGATTTCGTCAAATAATTTTTTGGTTTCGGTTTTATCTAATTCGGTTGTGAAGAGCTCTTTTAATTGAAAAGTCACATCAGCATCTTCAGCGGCATATTCCTTAATATCTTCAAGGGCAACATCGCGCATTGTAATTTGATTTTTTCCTTTTTTACCAATTAAAGTTTCAATTGATTTTGGAGAATATTTCAAATAGGTTTCAGATAAAATATCCATATTGTGACGCATATCCGGATTAATCAGATAATGTGCAATCATCGTATCAAAAAGTTTTCCTTTCACAGTAATACCGTAATTAGAAAGGATTTTTAAATCGTATTTTAAATTCTGGCCAATTTTTTCGATGCTTTCATTCTCAAAAAATGGTCTGAATTTTTCAATTAAAACCTGAGCTTCTTCCTGACTTTCCGGAAAAGGAACATAATATCCCTTTCCTTTTTCATATGAAAAAGACATTCCGACTAACTCTGCATTTAAAGCATCCAGACCGGTAGTTTCAGTATCAAAGCAAACAGAAGTTTGTTTTTGTAAATTTTGCAAAAGTAATTTAATTCCTAAATCACCTTCAATAGCCTGATAGGAGTGAGGTGTGTTTTCTAAAGTATTATAAAATGAATTTCTGGAAGCTTCAATATCTTCATCAGAAGTTCCTCCGCCTCCAAAAAGATCAAATTGATCTTCATTTTTAGGTTGTGGTTTTTTGTATAATTTGGCATCAGAAGCAGGAGTTGCTGAAGCAGCTAATTCATTCCCGCCACCTACTTTAAATAAATTATCAAATTGTTCTGCCATTCTTCTGAATTCCAGTTCCTGAAAAATAGCGTCTGTTTTTTCGATATCCGGACGTGAAAGTTCATAGTCGTTTTCATTAAAGACAACATCGCAATCGCAGATAATAGTGGCTAGTTTTTTAGATAAAACTCCTTTTTCTTTATTGGCTTCAATGTTTTCTTTCATTTTGCCTTTCAGTAAATGTGTATTTTCCAAAAGGTTTTCCATTGTACCAAATTCTTTCAGGAACTTTTTGGCTGTCACTTCACCAACACCAGGTAATCCCGGAATATTATCAACAGCGTCTCCCATCATTCCAAGAAAATCGATAACCTGATCTGGTCTTTCGATTTCAAATTTGGCCAAAACTTCAGGAACACCCCAAATTTCTATTCCATTTCCCATTCGGGCTGGTTTGTACATAAATATGTTTTCAGAAACCAATTGTGCGAAATCCTTATCAGGCGTAACCATAAAAACTTTGTAGTTTTCTTTTTCGGCTTGTTTGGCTATGGTTCCAATCAAATCATCAGCTTCACAACCTTCTATTTCAATAATCGGAATATGCATTGCTCTTAACAGTTCCTGAATATAAGGTACAGCAATTTTAATCGCTTCCGGAGTAGCATCACGATTGGCTTTGTATTCGACAAACATTTCGGTTCTCACGTGGCTTCCGCCTTTATCAAAAGCAACGGCCAAATGATCTGGTTTTTCACGTTTAATAACATCCAAAAGCGAATTCATGAATCCCATGATTGCTGATGTATCCATTCCTTTAGAGTTAATTCTCGGGTTTTTTATAAAGGCGTAATAACCACGAAAAATTAGAGCATAAGCATCGAGAAGAAAAAGACGTTTTTGAGTTGACATAAAAAAAATATTAGTCTGTAAAAATAAACAATTGGGTTCTCAAAAATAAACTAAAAAGATTTTTTTTCCACCATATAAATTCATTTTAGTAGAGACGCACAGCAGTGCGTCTTCTCGGCTTAGAAAAAATGTCATGAAGCAGATCTTTTACGATGATCAAAAATACATTCGGGCCAGATTCTGTAAAATTGATTAAATGAACTTATATGGTGGAAAAGTTTTGAATAGTTAATATCAAGTTAAAGTATTTATTATGATAAGATTCTTCATTTTACCTTCATTTTGCAGAGGTACTTTTGATCTGTAAAATAAAAGGTATTAATTTAAAATTTAGAAATCATGAGAAATTTATTGATGTTACTAGTAGCCGTTTTAGGAACAAGTGCAATGGTACATGCATTTCCTCCTGCTGTAAAAGTAGGTCCTGCAAAAGAAGTAAAAGCGCTTCCTGCAAAAGAAGTTAAATCTACGAAACATCCTAAACACAAATCTGAAAAAAAAGCGAAAACTGTGAAAAGTGAAACTTCAAAATCAGAAACAGCAAAAGTGAAAAAATAAGTATTGCTTTTGTTTTGTTTTCAAATCATGGTAGAAGGAAACAAAACAGGAATAATGGTTATGGAATGTGGATGAGAAAGCTGACGAAGAAATTTGTCAGCTTTTTTTGATTCGTTAATTTTTTAATAATACGCATCAACACTTTTTTTAATTGCTTAAATTTAGTTGCGCTTAAACGCTGTTTTTATGAATATTTTAATTGTTGAAGATAATAAGGAGCTTGCCGTAGAAGTTTACGATTTTTTGTGTAACGTGGGTTATATATGTAAAATAGCAAATAGTTGCAGTGATGCTCTTGAAGAAGTGGGAAGTAATGATTATGATGCGATGCTGCTTGATCTTGGTTTGCCTGACGGAGATGGTTTTGAAGTTCTGAAAACCATTCGTAAAACAAAATCTAAAATAGCTGTAATTGTCCTGACAGCTCGCGGAGAATTAGATGACAGAATAAATGGATTGCATTTAGGTGCTGATGATTATTTGACAAAACCATTTGCTTTGACCGAATTAAGCGCAAGATTATTTGCGGTTATTCGCAGAATTCATGGTTTTACTTTGAACAATTTAGAAGTGCATGGTTTCTTACTACAGTTGCAGGATTATAAAGTGAGTTATGATGAAATTCCAATTAATTTGACTAAAAAAGAGTTTGACATTTTTCAATATCTTGTATTGAATAAAAATCGTGTCATCACCCGGCTACAACTTACAGAGCATATTTGGGGAGATATTTTGGAAGTTAATTCCGATTCAAATTTTATTGATGTTCATGTTCGAAATCTCCGAAAAAAACTTGATAAGCACACTCCAATAAATTGGTTTGAAACCGTACGAAATGTAGGTTATCGTATAAATGAGTAAATAAATTTCTGTGAAAATAAAACACCAATTGGCTATTTTTAATGCACTGACAAGATTGTTGGTGATTTTGATTTTATGGCTGATGTTGCCCATTTTAGTCGAAAATGTGGTGTACAGACATATTAATAATGGATTGGTGGAGAAAAAGAAAAAATTTATTGATCATTTGAATCAAAATGAGATCAATGATTTTATCGAAAATTCAGATGATTCTACCGAAACGTATTCGCAGTTTTCTACTTTACACAGCGAATTTTTAGTGCTTTCTAAAATTCTTTTAAAACCAAATCAGAAGAAAACAACTTTCAGCAATGATTATCGGGTGATTGAAGGTGAAGAAAATGAATATCGAATTTTGCAATATCATTTTACCTATGAAAATCAAGGTTATCAGCTGGAAATAGGAAGTAGTTTAAGTGAAGTAAAAGATCTTACTTTCATAATTCGGTTCTTCATTATTATCGTTTTGGTCGTTATTCTTTTAGTGACTTTTTTAGCCGATACAGTTTATATCGAATACCTGCTCAAACCTTTCTATAAAATTATTGATACGAAGATCAGGCGTGTTAACGAACCGGAAGCTTTTGATCATACTCCAATTAATGCAAGATCAAGAGATTTTCGCGAACTGGATTTGGTTTTAAATCAAATGATGGATAGAATTGCGGAACTTTTCAAAAAAGAAAAACAATTTATTTCGAATGTTTCTCATGAATTGTTAACCCCAATTGCTTTGCTGAAAAATAAGTTTGAAAATTTATTGCAGAATGAATCTTTAGACGACAATGCTTTTGATAAAATCGCAGGTGCGTTGAGAACGTTAGACATGCTGAAAAAAATCATCAATAACTTATTGCTGATTTCCAGAATCGAAAATAATCAGTACGAAGCTAATGAAAAAATCAATTTCAAAGATATTTTAAAAAATTTAGAGGATGATTTACAAGATAGAATTGAAGACCGGGAAATTCAGTTTTTAAACAATATAAACCATGATTTTATCTTCACTGGAAATAAAACCCTGATTCATATATTGATTTATAATTTAGTGACGAATGCTATCAAATATAATAAACCAAAAGGGAGTATTATAGTAGAAGATAGGTTTTATAATAATCAATATTGTATAGTCATAAAAGATTCCGGTATTGGAATGAATGCCGCACAAATCGAAAAGATATTCAACAGATTTGCCCGAATAAGTTCTGATCAGGACGGGCAGGGGCTGGGACTTGCTATTGCTGAGAGTATTGCTCTTTTTCATCATATTGAGATTAAAGTTACTTCCGAAATAAATGAAGGAACAAGCTTCACACTTTTGTTTCCTGAAGCGCATTTACACAATTAAAAGTTAAATTTTGAGAACTGCTTCAATCTTCATTTTGTCTTCATTTTCCGATTATATCTTTGGGCTATAAATAATAAGATAATAATCATAAAACTTAAAATCATGAAAAAATTAGTAATGTTAGCAATCGCTGTTCTAGGAACAACTGCAATGGTAAGCGCTCAAACAACTCCAGCTCAAACAGCTCCGGCAAAAGAAGCTAAAGTTTCTAAAAAAGATAAAAAAGCAGATAAAAAAGCTAAAAAAGCAGAAGCTAAGCCAGAAGCGGCAAAAGCTCAAAAATAAGAAAGCATAAGTTTATTTATAGACTTTATTGTGGATTAAAAGGTTTTAAAAAATTTGGTAGAGAAAAAGCTGGTGGAGAAATTCATCAGCTTTTTTTGTTGTTATTTGAGTTAAATTTTTGATAATAAAAAGTGATAAGATTTTCATTCTTTGTTACTTTGCTTAAAACTACACCTACATGATCCTTCGTTTTGTAATTCTATGTGCTCTATTTCTATTTATTGAGTTTTATGCTTATCAGGCTTTCCGAACTTTAATCAAGTTAAGATGGGTTTTGATTAGTTATCAGGTTATAAGTTTACTTCTTCTGCTTTTTATTGTTTACTCATTTACACAGTTTGATCGTTCTGTTGGACAAACTAAGCAAACCATGTTTACAATGGGTTTGATGTTGTTAGTGTATGTGCCAAAAATTGTACTGACACTTGTAATGTTTGGAGAAGATATTTTTAGAATAGGCGCAAGTCTCTTAAATTATTTTATGTACAATGCTCCAAGAAAAGAAATGATGCCAGACAGACGAAAGTTTATCAGTCAGATAGCATTAGGTTTGGCGGCAGTTCCATTTTTATCTCTGATTTACGGAATCTTCGAAGGAAAATATAATTTCAAAGTATTTAAGCAAACCGTTTTTTTTCCTGATTTACCAGATGCTTTTGATGGTTTTAGAATCACTCATATTTCAGATGTTCATAGTGGAAGTTTTGATGACCCCGAAAAGATAAATTACGCCATTGATCTGATAAATGAACAAGAAGCTGATATGATTTTGTTTACGGGAGACATTGTAAATACCCATGCAAAGGAAATGCATCCCTGGCTGGAAACCTTTAATCGAATTAAAGAGTATAAATACGGTAAGTTTTCTGTTTTAGGGAATCATGATTATGGAGAATATGTTACGTGGCCATCTGAAAAACAAAAAAACGAAAATTTTCAGGAGATTAAGAGTCTTTATGGAAAAATAGGGTTTCAACTTTTGCTAAATGAACATACTTATATTCAAAAGGGGGACGATAAAATTGCCTTAATTGGAGTGGAGAATTGGGGAGTTAATTTTAAAAAGGCAGGCGATTTAAATAAAGCATCAGAAAATGTTCATCAGGATGATTTTAAAGTTCTAATGAGTCATGATCCTAGTCATTGGGAAGCTGAAATTAAAGAGCATCCTAAAAACTTCCATTTAACATTGTCAGGCCATACACATGGTATGCAATTTGGAATAGAAATTCCGGGATATTTTAAATGGAGTCTGGCGCAGTATATTTACAAACAATGGGCTGGTCTGTATGAAAATGTTGGCCGATATGTTTACGTGAATCGCGGATTTGGTTTTCATGCATATCCGGGACGAGTTGGTATCATGCCGGAAATAACAGTCATTGAACTAAAAAAAGGCAACAATGTGGCTTAATTCGTTAAAAATGCTACATTTGTATTAATTATCTCTTTTTAATAGATTAAAAGAATTAAATTTTTGGTTTATGTCAAAATTTGGAGAACTTATAAATGCTCAGGTTCCAGTGTTAATAGACTTTTACACAGATTGGAACGAATCATCTGTATCAATGCATCCTGTTATTAAGGATGTAGCTGCTGCACTAGGCGATAAAGCCAAAGTAATTAAAATTGATGTAGATAAAAATCAGGAACTTGCTGAAGCCTTGCGTATAAAAGGACTTCCTACTTTAATGATTTATAAAGAAGGACAAATGATCTGGAGGCAATCAGGAGAACTTGATGCAAATACGATTATAGGAATTGTCCAGGATCAATTTAGTATTTAAAACTCCTCTCAGTTGGTATTGTTAATGAATAATATCAAACGTATATCCATTTTCTTTTAAAAAGTGTAAAGTTTTAGGTAACGCAAATTTTAAATTCTGCGATGCTTTTATACTGTCATGAAAAACGATTACACTTCCAGATGTTACATTTTTAGTTACGTTTTCAAGACATTTTTCAGGTGTAATACTCTGATCAAAATCAGCACTTAAAACATCCCACATTACTATTTTGTAGCCTAAGCTTCGTAAAATTTTAGATTGCGCTTTTTTTATTTTTCCATAAGGGGGGCGAAATAGTAAGCCATTCAGCCTTTTCTCATTTGATAAAATAGAAGCACAAGTTTTTACATTCTCAATATAATCGTTTGTTTGGCTTTTCCATCCATTGATATGGTTCATGGTGTGATTTCCAATAGAATGTCCTTCTGCGATTAATCTTTCAAACAAAGATGAATTTGCGTTAATGTTTTTTCCAATACAAAAGAAAGTGGCTTTTGCATCAAATTTCTTTAATTCAGATAAAACCCAATCTGTAACTTCAGGAGTTGGGCCATCATCAAAAGTGAGGTATATTTTCTTTTCTTGATTTGGAATATCCCAACAATACTTAGAAAACACCCTTTTTATAAATGAATTTGTTTTTACCCAATAAAAGCTCATTGTGAAATGATTTAGAGATATGTAAAAATAAAAAATGCAGCGCTATTTAACTAGAAGCGCTGCATTTTTTTAATCAGTATATTTTCCGTATCTTATTATTCTTTTTCGCGTCCAAAACGTTCGAAAACATTTACATACGTATTAAAAGTAACTTTATTCTTTTCGTAGAATGCCTTGTCTTTGTTGTGCTCCATAACCTGTAGCAGACTTCTGTAACGCTCAATATCAGTAATAATATCCATAGCCAAATCGGTTTGATCGCCTGGAGTCAAGGTTGCATAATAATTTAAGTTCTCTTTGTATTTCTGAACTAATTTATTTAACAAGTCATGTGCTTTCGCAGTTTCACCAACTTTGTAATATCCATTTGCAAAAGGTTCTACTAATGAATAATATCCAAATTTATCCACAGGTAATTTTGTCATAGCCAAATTAATTACATTTTTAGCTTTGTCTATTTTACCTTCTGCAATTAATTGATCACTTAAACGAGATAAATTAGTGCGGTATGTAATGCTGTTTCTTCTGGTTTCAGGGTCATGGTAGATTTTACCACTATCGCTGTTACCCCAGTCCCATTTCATTACAATATTATACATTTTATCTGCATCAATTTGTCCCATATCCATTGGTCCGCCTTCTTTTGAAGGGACATTTCTAATAGGAACTAATTTGTATACCATTCCATCTAATTGTAGATAATCTTTTAACCATAAATAATCTTCATCGTCAAAAGCACCACCACTAAAATAAATTGGTCTTTTCCAGTTGTTATTTGCTAAAATATCAAGCATCATTAAACGATTTTTGTAGATCGCACTTCCTTTAATGTCGATATCCATATACGGAACGATAGAGTCGTTGTATTTAGCATTAACAACTTTGTTCTTGATAATTAGATTTTTATCAACAGGAACTCTAATTTTATTAGTTGGATAAAAATGAATCGTTTGTCCGTTTTGTAAACCTACAGTCGATTTTGGGTTTTTAATAAAACTAATGAAGTCATTTATGTTCCAACGTGTATCAATTTTCTGAATGTAAGCTACATAATCCAGTTTATCACCTACATACTCATCATGAGTGAATGATATTGGTAATGGATCAGATTCATATGATTTTGCCTTCATTTGATCAATATACCAATCCGTCATAAATAGACTTGTATTTACAATTTTCACGTCTGTTCGAATACCTTCGATTTCCTGGGCATACCATAATGGGAAAGTATCATTATCGCCAATGGTAAACAGAATTGCATCTTTATCGCATGAAGTTAAATATGCTTTAGCCATTGCAACTGCAGTATATTTATTTGATCTGTCGTGATCGTCCCAATTTTGAGACGCCATTAAAATAGGCGCCGCTAATAAACTTCCGGCAATAATAATTGGCCCGGCAATTTTAGGAGTAATATAATTTTGAATGGTTTCGTATAGGGAATAAACTCCAAAACCTATCCAAATCGCAAATACATAAAAAGAACCTACCAGGGCATAATCTCTTTCGCGAGGTTCAAAAGGTCTTTCATTTAAATAAATTTTCAAAGCAATACCAGTAAATAAGAACAATGCTAAAAGCACATAAAAGCTTTTAAGATCTTTATTAGCATGATACATTATTCCAATAAGCCCTAAGATAAATGGAAGGAAAAAGTAAACATTTCTTCCTTTGTTGTTTAAAACATCAGAAGGTAAATTGTCCTGAGAACCAAGATGCAATGAATCAAGAGCTTTGATTCCGCTAATCCAGTTTCCGTCTAAATTATCGTATTTTCCTTGTTCGTCACTTTGACGTCCAACAAAATTCCACATCAAATATCTCCAGTACATATATCCAAACTGATATTCGAACATAAAGCTGAAGTTATCTGCAGTTGATGGTTTTTCTATGATTAAATAATCTTTATAACTATTTAAGAACTTAACATAACCTTCATTGTCAATTTGTTTTTGCGCGTAAGCTTTTCTGAATTCAGAAACGGTTTTTTCAACTTCGTTTCTCAATTGAGCTGTAGCTTTATTGTATTCTTCTTCGCTTAATTGACTTGCGTCAATACCGTATTTAGCTAAATCATCTTCATAAGGATAATTTGGGTTTATTTTAAAGGCAGGAGGATTAGTAAAGCTGATGTAATTTTGAATGTGTCCGGTTTCGGTGCTCCACATTCTTGGTAAAATCGTTTTTTGATTGTCATCAGAATTTTGATCTGCGTTTTTATAATTGTTGGTAATGATATACTTGCCAGTTTTATAATCTCTTTCGTAGTTAGGCTTTTTATCTAAATAAGGAGTTTTTTCGTCAAGTCCGGAAAAAACTTCAGTGTATTGAGGACCATAAAATAATGGATTTACTCCATATTGTTCACGGTTGTAATAGGCTAAAACCTCGGTAGCATCTGATGGTTTGTTTTCATTGATAACGGTATTGGCATTTGCACGAACAGGTAGCATTATCCAGGTTGAGAAACCAATCAGGATAAATAAAACACAAAGAATAATAGTATTGTAGAAAACCAAGCCTTTTTGCTTTGTATATTTTAATCCAAAATAAAAGAAAGCAATAAAAAGTAAAGCAACAAAAATGGTTCCTGAATTAAAAGGAAGTCCCATACTGTTTACCATGAAAACTTCTGTTTTTCCAAAGAAAGCCATCGTTAAAGGCAAAAGTAATTTGAAAATGAATAACAAAATAGCAATTACAACAGCATTCGCAATAATGAAATTTTTAACAGTGATTTTTTCGTAATGTTTAAAATAATATAGAAAACCAATTGCAGGAATTGTCAATAAAGCCATAAAGTGAACTCCAAAAGAAAGTCCAATAACAAGAGAAATAATTAATAACCATTTGTTTCCTTTTGGCTGGTCCATATCCTGTTCCCAACGAAGACCAAGCCAGAAAAGCAATGCTATTAATAAAGAAGCCATTGCGTAAACTTCGGCTTCAACAGCATTAAACCAAAAACTATCAGAGAAAGTATAGGCCAGTGCGCCAACAAATGAACTTCCTAAAATAACAATTGAATTGTTTTGATCAATTTCTGCAAAACGAGCTACAATTTTTTTCAAAATCATAGAAGATGACCAAAACATAAATAAAATAGTGAAAGCACTAGAAAAAACAGACATCATATTTACCATCACCGCTACATGTTGATTGTCTATAGCAAACATGGCAAAAAAAGCTCCCATCATCTGGAATAAAGGGGCTCCCGGAGGGTGGCCAACTTCTAGTTTAGCGGCTGTAGCAATATATTCGCCACAATCCCAGAAGCTCATAGTAGGTTCGACAGTCAGTGTATAAGTAGTTAAAGCGATTGCAAATGCAAACCAACCAATAATTGTATTCCATTTATTGAAATTGAATTGTGCCATATTTAGGTGTTAAAATTTTGTATGTTTCTATTCTACAAAGAAAATGTTTTTTTGTGTAAAGAAACGAGCATTAACAAAAAATTCTGCAAAACTATTTGATTAAAGTAACATATTGTTTGTGAAGTACTTGTGTGATTATTACGAGTTTTTGAAGAAAAAAAAAGAGGAAAAAAGATTTTTTTTCGCAAAAAAGTTTGTGTAAACTAAAAAAAGCTTTAAATTTGCACTCGCTTAACAGCATTGCTGGTCTATGGTGTAATGGTAACACAACTGTTTTTGGTGCAGTCTTTCAAGGTTCGAGTCCTTGTAGACCAACATAAAAGCCTCTCATTCGAGAGGCTTTTTTTATGCAAAAAAGTTTTCTTTAAATTTGTATAAACTAAATAAAGTTTTAATTTTGCACTCGCTTAACCGCACTGCTGGTCTATGGTGTAATGGTAACACAACTGTTTTTGGTGCAGTCTTTCAAGGTTCGAGTCCTTGTAGACCAACATAAAAGCCTCTCATTTGAGAGGCTTTTTTTATGGAATAAATTTAAAGAATCCTGATAAATTTGATTTAAATTTTTAAAGTAATAACAGGCCGAACAGCATGATTGACCAAGCCTTCGCTGATACTTCCGTTAAAAAAGTGTGCAAAACCGGTTCTTCCGTGAGTACACATTCCTATGATGTCTGCATTTATACTATTTGCGAAATTGATAATTCCTTTTTCAATATTAGTGTCGTTGTAAATTTGAGTGGTATAATTGGTAATATTGAATTCGGTTATGAAATTTTTCATCGCTTTTTCGATAACATGTGTCGGTTTGAAGCTGTTTGGTGTGCAGATTGTAACCAGGTGTATTTTTGATTCAAAGAATTTGGTGAAGTTTAGGAGTTTTTCGAATGGTTTTTTTGTTTCTGCAGAAAAATCAGAAGCAAAAACAATATTGGATACATTAAAATTAGAAATGTCTTTTTTGATAACCAGAACAGGGATTTCTGAATTCCGAACAACTTTTTCAGTGTTGGAACCAATTAATAATTCTTCAACACCGGAAGAACCATGTGATCCCATGATGATTAAGTCAACATCATAATCCTTGCTAACTTGTGTGATTCCGTGAATGGGTTTGTCCATTTTTACAATTTCAGTCACAGGAATTTCATCTAAGTAAGGCTTTGACGAGATCTTATCAAGCATTTCGTTTGCTTTTTTCATGAAAAGCATAGTTTCCGGAATGCTTGAGCCGCCAAGTATGGCGTCGTTCATTTGGTGTGGTAGTTCAAGCATGTGTAAAATGATGATTTCTGAATCGTTTTTTCTAGCGATTTGAGCGGCAACTTTTAGGGCGTCTTCTGCGTGTTCTGAAAAGTCAGTAGGGACTAAAATTCGTTTCATAATTTTTTGAGGTTAAATTATTTGAATAATCCGTGATTTTAATGCTTCTATAAAGATAAGAAATATTTTTAGAGCAATCAATTTATTTTGATTTATAAAAAAAACACTATATTTGCACCGTTATTTATTAAAATCTAAATAATGAGGGGACTAAGTGTCCCCTCTTTTTATAAAATTATGACATTTAAAGAAAAAGTAAACACATTAATCGCTGAGGCTCTTTTAGAAAAGCCTTCAATCTTTTTGATTGATCTGTCTATTTCGGACTCCTTTAAAATTAGTGTTGGTTTAGACGGAGATAATGGAGTGGCGCTACAGGATTGCATTGATGTTAGTCGTGCAATCGAGAATAATCTGGATCGTGAAGAGCAGGATTTTTCGCTTGAAGTGGCATCGGTTGGAGTAGGTTCTCCTTTAAAATTGACAAGGCAATACATCAAAAATATTGGTAGAACATTGATTGTTACTACAAATACTGAAAAAATTGAAGCAGAATTAGTGGAAGCTAACGATGTTTTTATAATTTTGTCTTGGAAAGCAAGAGAACCGAAAAAAGTAGGAAAAGGAAAAGAAACAGTTCAAAAAGAGCAACAAATACCTTATACAGAAATTAAAGAGGCAATTGTTACAGTAACATTTTAATTAAAGAATTCGCATGGAAAATTTAGCATTAATCGATTCATTCTCAGAGTTTAAAGATAATAAACTTATTGATCGTGTAACGCTTATGGCAATTTTAGAGGACGTGTTTAGAAATGCATTGAAGAAAAAATACGGTTCTGATGATAACTTCGACATTATTATAAATCCTGATAAAGGAGATATGGAGATCTGGAGAAGGAGAGTAATCGTTGCTGACGAAGATCTTGATTTTGAAAATGAAGAAATTACCCTGACTGAAGCTAGAATGATCGAAGCGGATTTTGAAATTGGTGAAGAAGTTTCTGAAGAAGTTAAATTGATTGATTTAGGAAGAAGAGCTATTTTGGCATTACGTCAAAACTTAATATCTAAAATTCACGAACACGATAATACCAATCTTTACAAGCAATTTAAAGATATTATCGGTGATATCTATACTGCCGAAGTGCACCACGTACGCCCTAGAGTAGTCATCTTAGTTGATGATGAAGGAAACGAAATTGTACTTCCGAAAGAAAAACAAATTCCATCTGACTTTTTCCGTAAAGGAGATAATGTTCGTGGAATTATTGAAAGCGTTGAATTAAAGGGAAATAAGCCTCAAATTATTATGTCCAGAACTTCTGAGAAGTTTTTAGAGAAATTATTTGAGCAAGAAATTCCTGAAGTATTCGACGGATTAATTACAGTTAAAAATGTAGTTCGTATTCCTGGTGAAAAAGCAAAAGTAGCGGTAGATTCTTATGATGACAGAATCGATCCTGTTGGAGCTTGTGTAGGTATGAAAGGATCTCGTATTCACGGAATTGTTCGTGAACTAGGAAACGAAAATATTGACGTAATCAATTACACAAGTAATATTCAATTGTTTATTACAAGAGCATTAAGCCCTGCGAAGGTTTCTTCTATCAAAATTGACGAAGAAAACAAAAGAGCTGAAGTTTTCTTGAAATTAGAAGAAGTTTCTAAGGCAATTGGTAGAGGAGGTCACAATATTAAATTAGCAGGTCAGCTAACAGGTTACGAATTAGATGTTATTCGTGAGGGAGATGTTGCAGGAGCAACGGCTGATGAAGACGATGTTGAATTGACAGAGTTTTCAGATGAAATCGAAGACTGGGTAATTGAAGAATTTGCTAAAATAGGTTTAGATACTGCAAAAAGTATTCTAAAACAAGAAGTAGAAGATTTAGTAAGAAGAACGGATTTAGAAGAGGAAACTATTCTTGACGTTATGAAAATACTAAAAGAAGAGTTTGATAACTAATTATCTGCTCTAACAACACAACGAAAAAGGTAATAATAAAAAGGTTATATGTCTGAAGAGAGAGTAATAAGAATAAACAAGGTTTTAAGGGAATTAAATATTTCGTTAGAAAGAGCTGTTGATTATCTAAAAGATAAGGGAATTGCTATTGATGCAAATCCAAATGCGAAAATTTCTGATAGCGAATTTAATATCCTACAAAGCCAATTTGCGGGCGATAAGGGGAATAAGGAAGCTTCTAAAGAGGTAGGAGAAGAGAAAAGAAAAGAAAAAGAGGCTTTGCGTGTTGAACGTGAGAAAGAAATTGAAGACAAACGCAGACAAGACGAAGAACGTCAAAAGCAACAAGAGGTTATAAAAGCGAGAGCTGTTGTAACCGGACCTGTTCAAGTTGGTAAAATTGATTTAAATCCAAAGAAACCTGCAATTGTTTCTACTCCTGTTGAGGAACCTGCTAAAGCAGAAGAGCCAAAAGCAGTTGTTACTCCAGCTCAACCAGAAAAACCTGTTCAAAAAGAAATTGTACAGTCTGAGGCAGTTATTGCTCCTGTCGTTTCTGAAGAAAAAAAGGTAGAAAAGCCTATTATTACAGAGAAAAAAGAAGCAAAAGCTAGTCCGGAAGTTTCAGTGCCAAAAGTAGCGCAAGAGCCTGTTGTTTCAACAGATCCTGCAACTGCTGAAGAGACTATCACTACTCAATATCAAAAATTATCAGGAACTACTTTGACTGGGCAGACAATTGATTTATCTCAATTTAATAAGCCTAAGAAAAAGAAAGAAGATCCAAAAATAACTCCTAATAAACCAGGAGCTCCGGGTGCAAATAATAACGCTAATAAAAATAAGCGTAAAAGAATTGCTCCTAAACCAGGAGCGCCAGGTGCACCAAAACCTGCTACGGGAAATGCACCGGGAACTCCAAATCCTAATAAAATTACACCAAATACTGGTGGAGGAGGCTTTAATGCTAACAGAAGTGCAAGGCCTGGTTTTGTAAAAGGAAACCGTCCTGCAATTGTAGCTAAGGTTGAGCCTACTGAAGAGGAAGTAAAAAACCAAATTAGAGAAACTCTTGAAAAACTTCAAGGGAAAGGTGGAAAATCTAAAGCTGCTAAATATAGAAGAGATAAAAGAGATACGCACCGTCAGAAATCTGATGAGGAGCAAAGAGCTATAGACGAAGGAAGTAAAACTATAAAAGTTACCGAATTTGTTACTGTAGGTGAAATTGCAATAATGATGGATGTGCCGATTACTAAAGTAATTGGAACTTGTATGTCACTTGGTATCATGGTTACCATGAATCAACGTTTAGATGCTGAAACATTAACTATTGTGGCTGATGAATTTGGTTACGAAGTTGAGTTTATCACTGTTGATATCGAAGAAGCTATTGAGGTAGTTGCTGATAGAGAAGAAGATTTAGTTGTTAGAGCGCCTATTGTTACTGTAATGGGTCACGTCGATCACGGTAAAACATCTTTACTGGATTATATTCGTAAAGAAAATGTTATTGCTGGGGAGTCTGGAGGTATTACACAGCATATTGGAGCTTATGGAGTGACTTTAGACAACGGTCAAAAAATCGCATTCTTAGATACACCAGGTCACGAGGCGTTTACTGCGATGCGTGCACGTGGAGCTCAGGTTACCGATATCGCTATTATTGTTGTTGCTGCGGATGATGATATCATGCCACAAACAAAAGAAGCAATTTCTCACGCACAAGCTGCGGGAGTGCCAATTATATTTGCAATCAATAAAATTGATAAACCAAATGCGAATGTTGAGAAAATCAAAGAGCGTTTGGCTGGTATGAATTTACTTGTTGAAGATTGGGGTGGAAAAATTCAGTCACATGATATTTCTGCAAAAGTTGGAACAGGAGTAAAAGAATTGTTAGAAAAAGTTTTATTGGAAGCTGAGATTTTAGATTTAAAATCGAATCCAAACAAAGCAGCTCAGGGAACTGTAGTTGAGGCTTTCTTAGATAAAGGAAAAGGATATGTTTCTACAATTTTAGTTCAACATGGAACTTTAAAAATTGGAGATTATATGTTAGCTGGAAAACATCATGGTAAAATTAAAGCTATGCATGATGAAAGAGGGCATATTGTTTTAGAAGCTGGTCCTTCTACTCCGGTATCTGTTTTAGGTCTTGATGGTGCTGCAACTGCAGGTGATAAATTCAACGTTTTTGAAGACGAAAAAGAAGCAAAACAAATTGCATCTAAACGTTCTCAATTAATGCGTGAACAATCTGTACGTACACAAAGACATATTACGCTTGACGAAATTGGTCGTCGTATCGCTCTTGGTCAGTTTAAAGAACTTAATGTTATTCTTAAAGGAGACGTTGATGGATCTGTTGAAGCATTATCAGATTCGTTCTCTAAACTTTCTACTGAAGAAATCCAAATTAATATTATCCATAAAGGTGTTGGAGCAATTACAGAGACTGACGTTATGTTGGCTTCTGCATCTGATGCAATCATTATCGGATTTAACGTTCGTCCTGCAGGAAATGCGAGACAATTGGCTGATAAGGAAGAAATCGATATCCGTTACTACTCTATTATCTACGCAGCTATCGACGACTTGAAAGATGCAATGGAAGGAATGTTAGCTCCTGAGATGAAAGAAGAAATTTTAGGAACTGCTGAAATTCGTGAGATTTTCAAAATTTCTAAAGTAGGTTCAATTGCAGGATGTATGGTGATGGATGGTAAAATCATGAGAACTTCTAAAATTAGAGTTATCAGAGAAGGAGTAGTGGTGCATACAGGTGAGCTTGTTGCATTGAAACGTTTCAAAGATGATGTGAAAGAAGTTTCTAAAGGTTACGATTGTGGTATTCAGATTAAAGGTTACAACGACATCGAAGAAAGAGATGTTATTGAAGCATACCATGAAGTTGCAATTAAAAAGAAATTGAAATAATATTCAATAATTATATTTTAAAGCCCCAATGAAAATTGGGGCTTTTTTTATAGCACTGTTTTAAGAATGTTTGTTTTTTGGAGAATTGATTGAGCTTAAAAATTATATTTTACTTTTCTCAAATTTTAATATTATTTTTGATGAAATTATTTAAATATGAAAGTATTAGTATATTCAATTATCGTTTTTGTAAGTTTTTCAACTATTTCTTTTGCGCAGGAAGCTGTAGAAAAAGTGTCACCTCCTATGGGTGATGCTATAATTGGGGATTATTATGGTGTAGATATTTCTGAAGTTTCAGAAGGTTCAGCAATCTCAGTTGAGAAATTGGAGAATATATTGCAGAAAGAAAAGAAGGTAGAAAGGGTTGCAGTTAAAGGCGAAGTAACGGACGTCTGTGAAAAAAGAGGGTGTTGGTTAACTGTTAAAACAAAAGATGGAGCTTCTTTTTTTGTGAAAATGAAGGATTATGCATTTTTTGTGCCCACAGCTTTAAAAGGTAAAAATGTTGTTTTAGAGGGTGTTGCTGAGAAAAAAATCACCTCTGTTGCAGAGTTGAAACATTATGCAAAAGATGCCAAAAAATCGCAATCAGAGATAGATGCAATTAAGGGGCCTAAAGAAGAGATTCGGTTTTTAGCAGATGGAATTAAGGTGGTGAATTAAATTAAGCTTTCAGTTTCAACACTCATAATTATATTGAAAGTCTCAATGAAGTTGGGACTTTTTTTTTAGTACTAGTTTCTTCCTGTAATTTTAGTTATGAAAATGACGAAAAGAATGTTTCAGTTCAGGGACAGGGTTCCGAATTAGGAGTATTTAAAACAGTATCATTAAGAATTTGGTTGACTTTTTTACAAAATTAAACAGTGATCTGCTACCGAAGATATAGTGATGATTTTGGTTTGAAAATTGACTTAGAATCATGCCAATAAGTTGATTTAGAAGTCATGGATGCTAAAGTTAATTTAGATGATTTATTATTATGAAAAAATATAAATTTATTGTTTTAGTATTTGTTTGCTTGTTTTTTATGATTGGGTATTCTTTTGCGCAAACAAAATTAATTCCAACTAATAATAAAGGTGGGTATACTGTGACCATAGGTAAAGGGCAATTGAATAATAAACAAGAAACTGTTGAGGTTCTGATAAGGGATGGGAAAAGTGTGACTATTCGTGGACACGTTTTTGATGTTAAAACCGGCAAGCCCCTAAGTAATGTACAATTGACTGATGGTTGTTTTAAATTTTTTACAACAGATGAAGGAGAGTATTCTTTTAGAACCCGAAATCTAGAGGGAAATTCATTTTATATGCGAGCAGTTGTCTATCCATTTTTAGCAGTTGAGACAGATTATATTGATATATACAATAAAAAGGAAGTAATAGTAGATTTTTATTTAATGATGGATGAAAGACCTCTGTTTGATTGTTCGGGAATAGGGAGTGATAGGCATAAACGAATACAAGATGAGCTTAATGATTTAAAATAATACAATTTTTAATCTAATTTAAACAAAAAAGCAACTCAATTGAGTTGCTTTTTTGTTTAAATGATTTTGAGAAATTATTTGCTTGGTTTGATTAAAAATACAAGCTTGTATCTCTTTTTAATTTCAGCTAAATTTCGTTCTGCTTCGATTCTGGTTTTAAAATTTCCAACAATTACTTTATAGTTTGGTGTGTTGAAAATAATAGTACCATCGATGTTGCTATTTTCTCGTTTGAAATCGGATAAGGTTTTTTTAGCCTCATCACTTTTTCCGCTAAAAATTTGAATTTTATAAGTATCGTTTGTGCTTATTGACGTGTTAATTTTGCGCTTGTCATTCAATAACTGGTCAAATTTAGGATCCTGATTTAGTGTTAAATTTTGGTCTTGAGCATTAATGTTATAGGCTAATGTTAACATTGTTAGTGTTAAGAAAACTCGTTTTGAAGGGGTTAAAATTCTCATAATGTGATGGTTTTTATGCAAAAATAGTATTTAAAGTTTGTATGGAAAATTTTAATATTATTTAGAATTGATATAAATTGATATTTAAGACTATTTTAAGGTTTTGAGAATAGTTCATAAGTCGTATTTTTGTGCAAGTTTTAAAAGAGGGTATTCGTTTTTTATTGTTTTACTACAGTAAAAATCATACCAAAAATTAGTAGATAATTATTATACTATATGAAAAAGGTGGGTAACCATAATTCGATCTCAAGAAAATTGCTGCTTAGCTTATCGCTAACGCTTATTTTCTCCCTAACTTCATTTGCTCAAGATGCTGCTGCTCCGGCGGCGCCTGAAGCTGCTGCTCCGGCTGCAACTGCAGGTGGTGATTCAGTAAAAGGGAAGGAACTTTTTAATGCAAATTGCGCTGCATGTCACAAATTAGATGCTAAATCAACAGGTCCTGCTTTAAGAGGTGTTGCTTCAAAGCATGATATGGCTTGGATTTACAAGTGGGTGCACAACAGTTCTGACATGATTAAGTCAGGCGATCCTGTCGCTGTTAAACTTTTTGAAGAAAACAATAAGTCTGTGATGACTTCTTTTCCTCAATTAGCTGAAGCTGATATTGATAATATTATTGCTTATACTTCTGAAGTAAAAGCTGAGCCTGTAGCTGGTGCGCCTGGTTCTGCTGCCCCTCCAGGAACAAAAGTTGAAGAAGGTGGTATTTCTAATAATATCATTTTAGGTGCTCTTGCTCTTGTGATGGCTATTTTGGTTGTCATGTTAGTGATGGTAAATAAGGTGTTGACAAAAGTTGCCAGCAAAAATGGTATTGAGATTCCTGCTAGAGAGGCTAGAACTCCAATTTGGAAAGCTTTTGCTAAAAACCAGTTTTTAGTATTAGTTACGTCTATATTTCTTCTTTTGGCAAGCGGTTATTTTGTTTATGCTTTCTTGATGCAAGTTGGTGTTGATCAAAATTATGAGCCGATTCAGCCAATTCACTATTCTCATAAAATTCACGCTGGAGATAACGAGATCAATTGTAAATATTGTCACTCTGCAGCTCGTGTAAGTAAAAATGCTGGTATTCCTTCTTTGAATGTTTGTATGAACTGTCATAAAAATATTTCTGAAGTTGCTGAATCTACTGCTACTCCAGAGTACAGCAAAGCATTTTATGATGCTCAAATTCAAAAATTATATGATGCTGTTGGATGGGATAAGGCTAAACAGGCTTACACTGGAAAAACGCAGCCAGTTAAATGGGTTCGTATTCATAATTTACCTGATTTCGTGTATTTCAATCACTCTCAGCACGTAAATGTTGCTGGAGTTGAATGTCAGACATGTCACGGTCCGGTACAGGAATTTGAAATCATGAAGCAATATTCTAAATTAACAATGGGATGGTGTGTTGATTGCCATAGAAAAACTGATGTTAAAATGGAAGGAAATGCATACTATGATAAAATTCATGCTGAACTTTCTAAAAAATACGGTGTAGAGAAATTAACTGCAGCGCAAATGGGAGGTTTAGAATGCGGTAAATGCCACTATTAATCGAATTATTAAGATTTTAATATTTATATACAATGTCATCAAACAAAAAATACTGGAAAAGTGTTGAAGAACTAGAGAATAGTTCTATTGTTGAGGCGCTTAGAAATAACGAATTTGTTGAAGAAATTCCTACAGAAGAATTCTTAGGGAATGCAGATGCTTTAGCTCAATCTGGAACTTCACGTCGTGACTTTTTAAAGTACGTAGGGTTTAGTACTGCAGCGGTTACACTTGCTGCTTGCGAAGGTCCTGTTCACAAGTCTATACCTTATGTGTTACAACCAGAACAAATCATTCCTGGTGTTGCAGATTATTATGCAACTACTGTTTTTGATGGTTTTGATTTTGCTAACTTATTAGTAAAAACTCGTGAGGGTCGTCCAATTAAAATTGATAACAACACTATTTCTGGAGCTAAATTTTCGGCCAATGCTAGAATTCATGCGTCTATCTTATCATTGTATGATAGTATGCGTTTGAAAGAGCCTAAATTGGAAGGAAAAAATAGCAGCTGGTCTGCTGTTGATTTAAAAATTAAATCAAGTCTTGCTGATGCAAAAGCAAAAGGTGGACAAGTAGTTTTGTTGACAAATACTTTAGCAAGTCCATCTACTGAAAAGCTAATAGGTGAATTTATCACTAAAAACCCAAATGCAAAACATGTTGTTTATGATGCAGTTTCTTCATCAGACGCATTAGATGCATTTGAAACAGTTTATGGTGAAAGAGCTTTAGTTGATTATGATTTCTCAAAAGCTTCTTTAATTGTTTCTGTTGGAGCTGATTTCTTAGGAGACTGGCAAGGTGGTGGATATGATTCTGGATATGCAAAAGGACGTATTCCTCAAAATGGAAAAATGTCTCGTCACTTTCAGTTTGAATCAAATATGACATTATCCGGAGCTGCTGCTGATAAGCGTGTTCCAATGACTATTGCTGATCAAAAACAAGCATTAGTTCAAATATATAATATAGTTGCAGGTGCTTCTGTTGCCGTTTCTTTAGATGGTAATTTTAAAGCAGAAGTTGTTAAAGCTGCTCAGCAGTTAAAAGCTGCTGGTTCTAAAGGAGTTTTAGTATCTGGAATTGAAGATAAAAATGCACAATTACTAGTTTTGGCTATCAATCAGGTATTGGCTAGTGAAGCTTTTAATACTGCGGGTACAAGACAAATTAGAAAAGGTTCTAATGCGCTTGTATTTCAATTAATAAAAGATATGAATGCTGGAAGTGTTCATACCTTAATCATGAGTGGTATAAATCCAGTTTATACATTAGCTGATTCAGCTTCTTTTGTTTCTGGATTGAAAAAAGTAAAAACTTCAGTTGCTTTCTCTTTAAAAGAAGATGAAACTGCATCGATTACTACAATTGCTGCTCCTGCTCCTCATTACTTAGAATCATGGGGTGATGTTATACTTACTAAAGGAACTTATAGTTTGACTCAGCCAACTATTCGTCCTATATTCAATACAAAACAATTTCAAGACGTTTTATTATCATTAAACGGAGTTCCTGGAAATTTCTACGATTATCTAAAAGCTAGTTCAGCTGGGATTATTGCAGGTTCTTCCTGGAATAAAGTTCTACATGATGGTGTTTTTGTTATTGGTTCTACTGCTTTAGCTGCTGGTTCTTTTGATTATACTGCTGCTGCAAGTGCAGTTTCTAAATCAAGATCTGCTGGAGATTTCGAGTTAGTATTGTATACTAAAACCGGTATGGGTGATGGACAACAAGCAAACAATCCTTGGTTGCAAGAGTTTCCAGATCCAATCACAAGAGTTTCCTGGGATAATTATGTAACTATTTCTAATGCTGATGCTAAAAAGCTTGGTTTAACAAATGAAATTGTTGCTAATGGTGGTTTGAATGGTAGTTATGCTACAATTACAACTGCTGATGGAGCTAAATTAGAAAATGTTCCTGTAATTGTTCAACCTGGACAAGCTATTGGTACAGTTGGTTTAGCTGTAGGATATGGTCGTAAAGCGGCTTTAAAAGATGAAATGCAAGTAGGTTTAAATGCCTATGCTTTATATAAAAACTTCAATAGTGTTCAATCTGTTTCTATTGCGAAAGCAAATGGAGTTCATGAGTTTGCTTGTGTTCAGGGACAGAAAACATTAATGGGTAGAGGAGATATTATTAAAGAAACTACTCTTGAAATCTTTAATACTAAAGATGCTGAACATTGGAATGAAAAACCAATGGTATCTTTAGATCACCAGGAAGTTGAAGCTACAACTGTCGATTTATGGGAATCATTTGATCGTAGTACCGGGCATCACTTTAATCTTTCAATTGACTTAAACGCTTGTACTGGTTGTGGCGCATGTGTTATTGCTTGTCATGCTGAGAACAACGTTCCGGTTGTTGGTAAAGCAGAGGTAAGAAGAAGTCGTGATATGCACTGGTTGCGTATTGACAGATATTATTCTTCTGAAAGTACCTTTGAAGGTGATAATGAAAGAAAAGAAAATATTGCTGGTTTATCTAGTTCATTATCTACATTTAATGAAATGGAAAAAGCTGGGGATAATCCACAAGTTTCATTCCAGCCAGTTATGTGTCAGCATTGTAATCACGCACCATGTGAGACAGTTTGTCCTGTAGCTGCTACATCTCACGGTCGTGAAGGTCAAAACCATATGGCATATAACAGATGTGTTGGAACTCGTTATTGTGCAAATAACTGTCCATATAAAGTACGTCGTTTTAACTGGTTTTTGTACAACAAAAACACAGAATTCGATTACCATATGAATGATGATTTAGGACGTATGGTGTTAAACCCAGACGTAAATGTTCGTTCTCGTGGAGTTATGGAAAAATGTTCTATGTGTATTCAAATGACACAAGCAACTAAGTTAAAAGCTAAAAATGAAGGTCGCCCAGTTGCTGATGGTGAATTCCAAACAGCTTGTTCTAATGCTTGTTCTTCTGGAGCAATGATATTTGGTGATGTTAATGATGCTGATAGTAAAGTTGCTAAATTAGCAGCTGATGAAAGATCATATCACTTGTTAGAGCATGTAGGAACAAAACCAAACGTGGTTTACCATGTTAAAGTTAGAAATACTTAGTAAAATTATTAATTAGAAACAATATAAAGGATTATGTCGTCTCACTACGAAGCACCCATTAGAAAACCTTTAGTTATAGGTGATAAATCTTATCACGACGTAACAGTAGATGTAGCTGCACCTGTTGAGGGGCCTGCAAACAAACAATGGTGGATTGTATTTTCAATCGCATTAATAGCCTTCCTTTGGGGATTAGGTTGTATAATTTACACCGTATCTACCGGTATCGGAACATGGGGATTAAATAAAACAGTTGGTTGGGCCTGGGATATCACGAACTTCGTTTGGTGGGTTGGTATTGGTCACGCTGGAACATTAATTTCTGCGGTATTATTACTTTTCCGTCAACGTTGGAGAATGGCTATTAACCGTTCTGCAGAGGCTATGACCATCTTCTCAGTAGTTCAGGCAGGTTTATTTCCAATTATTCACATGGGACGTCCATGGTTAGCATACTGGGTTTTACCTATTCCAAATCAATTTGGATCTTTATGGGTAAACTTTAACTCACCATTGCTTTGGGACGTATTTGCAATTTCAACTTATCTTTCGGTATCATTAGTTTTCTGGTGGACTGGTTTATTACCTGATTTTGCAATGCTACGTGATAGAGCGGTAACTCCTTTTACAAAAAGAGTATATTCTATCCTAAGTTTTGGATGGAGTGGAAGAGCAAAAGATTGGCAACGTTTTGAAGAAGTATCTTTGGTATTAGCTGGTTTGGCTACTCCTCTTGTACTTTCTGTACACACGATTGTATCGATGGACTTTGCTACTTCTGTAATTCCAGGATGGCATACAACAATTTTCCCTCCATACTTTGTTGCTGGAGCGGTTTTCTCTGGATTTGCAATGGTAAACACATTGTTGATCGTTATGAGAAAAGTTTCTAATCTTGAAGCATATATTACTTTACAACATATCGAACTAATGAATATCATTATTATGATTACTGGTTCTATTGTTGGGGTAGCTTATATTACTGAGTTATTTGTGGCTTGGTATTCAGGAGTAGAGTATGAGCAATATGCGTTCTTAAACAGAGCTACCGGACCTTACTGGTGGGCATATTGGTCAATGATGACTTGTAACGTTTTTTCTCCACAATTTATGTGGTTCAAAAAATTAAGAACTAGTATCATGTTCTCTTTTATTATTTCGATTGTGGTTAACATCGGAATGTGGTTTGAAAGATTCGTAATTATTGTTACTTCTTTACATAGAGATTACCTTCCATCTTCTTGGACAATGTTCTCACCAACATTTGTTGATATTGGAATTTTCATTGGAACAATTGGTTTCTTCTTTGTATTGTTTTTATTATACTCTAGAACATTCCCTGTAATTGCTCAGGCAGAGGTTAAAACAATTTTGAAAGGAACAGGAGATAATTACATTAGAGAAAGAGCAAATAAAGATTCACATCATGAGTAATAAAGTAATATACGCCATTTATAATGACGATGATATTTTGATGGATGCAGTAAAGAAAACCAGAGCTGCTCATCATCATATTGAAGAGGTTTTTACTCCATTCCCAGTTCACGGATTGGATAAAGCTATGGGTTTAGCACCAACAAGATTAGCAATTTGTGCTTTTTTATATGGATGTGTTGGTATTTCTGTTGCAACAACAATGATGAGTTATATTATGATTCATGACTGGCCACAGGATATTGGTGGAAAACCAAGTTTCAGTTTCATTCAGAATATGCCAGCTTTTGTGCCAATTATGTTTGAAATGACTGTGTTTTTCGCTGCCCACTTAATGGTAATCACTTTTTACATGAGAAGTAGATTATGGCCATTTAAGCAGGCTGAAAATCCTGATGTAAGAACAACAGATGACCATTTCTTAATGGAAGTTGCTGTAAACGATAACGAAGCAGAACTAGTTTCTTTTTTCGAAGGTACAGGAGCTGTTGAAGTTAAAGTAATTGAAAAGAATTAATTGTAGCTATGAAAAGGATATATAAAATAACACTTTTAGTTGGTATAACTATTTTAGTTTCATCTTGCCACAATAATTCGGCACCAAACTATCAGTATTTCCCAAATATGTATGAGTCTGTAGGTTATGAAACTTACTCAGAAGCAAAGATATTTAAAGGTGGAAAAGAGGGACAGCTTCCTGTAGAAGGAACGATTAATAGAGGTTTTGAACCTTATGAATATGAAAATTCAACTGCTGGTTATGAATTAGCAAAAGCTAATTTGAAATCACCTTTAAGTGAGGAAGATAGAAATTCTGGAAAAGGAAAAGAACTTTTCGAAATTTACTGTATCAGTTGTCATGGAGCAACTGGAAACGGTAAAGGTAAATTGGTTGAAAGAGAAAAATTTCTTGGAGTACCTAGCTATAAAGACAGAGTAATTACTGAAGGAAGTATCTTTCACGTTGAAACTTATGGTTTAAATGCAATGGGTTCACATGCAAATCAATTAAGTGCCCACGAACGTTGGTTAGTTGCTGACTATGTTCTAAAACTAAAAAGCCAATTATAATTGTTGAACAAACTGATCGTAATAGATATGTATACATTTTCAAGTAAATTAAAAACTTTTTCTATCATCCTAATGGCTCTTGGTATATTAGGAATTGGATATGGTTTTTTAACTGCTCCTAAAAATATTGAAGAGGTAGAAACTCTTCTGGCAAAAGAAGCATCAGAACACGGTGGAGGACATGGTGAGGCCGGTGCAGCACATCATGAAGAAAAAGCTGAAGCAACTCAACACGCAGAAACAGTTGAAGCAGTTCATCATGAGGAAGCTAAAGACGCAAATAGTGTAGAGGCTGTAAGCAAAGACTCAATTGTTGCTAATGAAGAAATTACTCATGAAGTAAAATCTGAGGTAGCACACGAAACTGAAACTGCAGTTGCACATGATATAAAAGCGGATAAACATGCTGATGCATCTCATGAACATGATCCTAAAGCACATGCAGAACACGTTTTGCATCAATTGCAAAACAAACCTTGGTCTGCTTTATATGTAGCTTGTATTTTCTTTTTACTACTTTCTATGGGAGTTTTAGCATTTTATGCTATTCAACAAGTTGCTCAGGCAGGTTGGTCTCCGGTATTGTTTAGAGTTATGCAGGGAATTACAGCTTATTTGCCTGTAGCTTCTGTGATTTTCTTTATCATTTTAATTTTATGTGGATTGCATTTTAATCACATATTTGTATGGTTAGGTGAAGGTGTTACAGATCCTAAAAGTGCAAATTATGATGAGATTATTGCTGGTAAAGCGGGTTATTTAAACTTTCCTTTTTGGATTGTTAGAGCGGGAATCTTTTTATTAGGATGGAACTTATACCGTCACTATTCAAGAAAGAATTGTTTGGCTCAGGACGAAGCAAATGATGATTTAAATTATAAAAAGAACTTCAAGTTATCTGCTGGATTCTTAGTTTTCTTTATCGTATCTGAATCTATTATGTCTTGGGATTGGATTATGTCATTTGATCCACACTGGTTTAGTACTTTATTCGGATGGTATGTTTTTGCTTCTTTCTTTGTAAGTGGTATTACTGCTATTGCATTAGTTACGATATATTTAAAATCTAAAGGATATTTAGAATATGTAAATACAAGTCACATTCACGATTTAGCTAAATTTATGTTTGGTATTAGTGTTTTTTGGACTTATTTATGGTTCTCTCAATTCATGTTAATCTGGTATGCTAACATTCCGGAAGAGGTTACTTACTTTGTAACAAGAATTCAACTATACAATTTACCATTCTTTGGTGCTGTGGTGATGAACTTTGTGTTCCCATTATTAATATTAATCAATACTGACTTTAAACGTCTTAGCTGGGTTATAGTAATGGCTGGTACTGTTATTTTATTGGGTCACTATGTTGATTTCTTTAATATGATTATGCCGGGTACAGTTGGAGATAGATGGTTTATTGGAATTCCTGAAATTGCGTCTATACTTTTCTTCTTAGGTTTGTTTATTTTTGTTGTATTTACTGCATTAACAAAAGCTCCTCTGTTAGCAAAAAGAAATCCTTTCATTGAAGAAAGTAAACATTTTCATTATTAATATTTAAAGAAGTAAACAGATGACAAGTTTGTTGGTAATTATAGTTTTAGTTTTATTAGCAGTTGCATTATGGCAATTGACCAAGATATTTGATCTTACTCAGGTAGGATCTTCTTCGGACGATTCTCAGGTTGCATCAGATAATGATAATAATATTCAGGGATATATTATGTTTGGCTTTTTGGCATTCATCTATATATTTACAATTTACGGTTTACTTAAATGGGGTGGTTTAGCGCTTCATACTCCTGCTTCAGAGCATGGACTTTTAGTAGATAATTTAATGGATATTACTTGGGTTTTAATTTTTGTAGTTCAATTTATTACACAAGGTTTATTATACTGGTTTTCTTTTAAATATAAAGGAAATAAAAATCAAAAAGCTTTGTTTTTTGCTGATAGTAATAAGTTAGAAGCAATTTGGAGTATTATTCCATCTGTAGTTTTGGCTTGTTTAATTCTTTATGGATTGTATGCTTGGAACAACATTATGTTTGTTGATAAAGATGAAGATGTAATTGAAATCGAATTATATGCTCAACAATTTAAATGGACTGCCAGATATGCTGGACAAGATAATGTTTTAGGTAAAGCTAATGTACGTTTAATTGAAGGTATAAATACATTAGGAGTTGATATGTCAGACCCTAATGCTCAGGATGATATTATTGTTAGTGAATTGCATATTCCTAAAGGTAAAAAAATACATTTCAAAATGCGTTCTCAGGACGTATTACACTCAGCTTACATGCCTCACTTTAGAGCGCAAATGAACTGTGTTCCTGGAATGGTTACTGAATTTGCCTTTATTCCAACTTACACTACTTCTGAATACAGAGAATTGCCATTTATGGTTGAAAAAGTGTCAAATATCAATAAACTTAGAGCTGAAAAAAGCGCTGAGTTAGTTGCTAAAGGAGGTACGGCTTTAGATCCTTATACATTTGATTATTTATTACTATGTAATAAAATTTGTGGAGCTTCTCACTATAACATGCAAATGAAAGTAGTTGTTGATACTCCTGAAGATTATAAAAAATGGTTAAGCGAAAAAACAACTTTAGCTCAGGATATTAAAGCGGCAGCCGCTGCTGAAAAACCAGCCGAAGGAGTTGAGCCTACTACAGATAGTACTGCTAAAGATACTGTTAAAGCAGTTATTGATACTGTAAAAGCGGTTGTAGCTAAAGTTGCTATGAGATAATATTTATTAAGAAAATTTAAAGTACACATATATGTCAGCAGAAGCGCACGGTCACGATCACGGTCACGATCACGGACACGATCACGAGCACGAACATCATCATAAAGACACGTTCATTACTAAGTATATCTTTAGTATTGATCACAAAATGATTGCTAAGCAATATTTAATTACCGGTATTATTATGGGTATAATTGGTATTGCAATGTCTTTGCTTTTCAGAATGCAATTAGCATGGCCAGAGGAGTCTTTCAAAATATTTAATGTTTTATTAGGAGATAAATTTGCACCTGATGGTGTAATGGCGAATGATATCTACTTGGCTTTGGTTACAATTCACGGTACTATCATGGTATTCTTTGTGCTGACAGCAGGTTTAAGTGGAACCTTTAGTAATTTACTTATTCCTCTTCAAATTGGAGCTAGAGATATGGCTTCCGGATTTATGAATATGATTTCATATTGGTTGTTTTTCTTATCTGCTGTAATAATGTTAAGTTCATTATTTGTTGAAGCCGGACCAGCTTCTGCAGGTTGGACAATTTATCCACCATTAAGTGCTTTACCACAAGCAATTCCAGGATCTGGAACAGGTATGACTTTATGGTTAGTTTCGATGGCGATCTTTATTGCATCTTCTTTAATGGGATCTTTAAATTACATCGTTACTGTAATCAACTTAAGAACTAAAGGGATGTCTATGACTAGACTTCCACTTACTATCTGGACATTTTTTGTAACAGCTATTATTGGTGTTATTTCTTTTCCAGTATTATTATCTGCTGCATTATTATTGATTTTTGATAGAAGTTTTGGTACTTCATTCTTCTTGTCTGATATTTATATTGCAGGAGAGGTTTTACACTATCAAGGTGGTTCTCCGGTATTGTTCGAACATTTATTCTGGTTCTTAGGACACCCTGAGGTATATATTGTAATTTTACCAGCAATGGGTCTTGTTTCTGAAATTATGGCTACGAACTCTCGTAAACCAATCTTTGGATACAGAGCGATGATTATGTCAGTTCTTGCAATTGCATTCTTATCGACAATTGTTTGGGGTCACCATATGTTTATTTCAGGTATGAATCCTTTCTTAGGATCGGTATTTACTTTTACTACATTATTGATTGCAATTCCATCTGCTGTAAAAGCGTTTAACTGGATTACAACTTTATGGAAAGGTAACTTACAATTCAACCCTGCAATGTTATTCTCTATCGGAATGGTTTCTACTTTCATCACTGGAGGTTTAACTGGAATCATTTTAGGAGATAGTACTTTAGATATTAATGTTCACGATACTTACTTTGTAATTGCTCACTTTCACTTAGTAATGGGTATCTCTGCACTTTACGGAATGTTTGCTGGTATCTACCACTGGTTCCCTAAAATGTACGGAAGAATGTTGAATAAAAATTTAGGTTATATTCACTTTTGGGTAACAGCAGTTTGTGCTTACGGAGTATTTTTCCCAATGCACTTTATTGGATTAGCTGGTTTACCAAGACGTTATTATACAAATACAAACTTCCCATTATTTGATGATTTGCAAAATGTGAATGTTTTAATTACAACATTTGCTCTTGTGGGTGGTGCGTTCCAATTAGTATTCTTATACAACTTCTTTAGCAGTATATTCTACGGTAAGAAAGCTGTTCAGAATCCATGGAAATCGACAACATTAGAGTGGACAACTCCAGTAGAACATATTCACGGTAACTGGCCAGGTGAAATTCCTCATGTATACCGTTGGCCATATGACTACAGTAACCCAAATCATGATGTAGATTTTGTACCGCAAAATGTACCAATGAAAGAAGGTGAAGAAGTTTTACACCACTAAAAATATTTGAAAAGACTATCAGAAATGATAGTCTTTTTTGTTTTAATAAGTTTCAGTGAGAAAGATATCTCAATGTTTTAAAATCCGAATTCCAGGTATTTTTTTTACCTATTGGAATTTGGCTTTTTTGTTTAGAATTAAATCGGAGTGAAAAAGGATATAGAGGCTTCGTCTTACTTTACTCTCATTGTAAGGATTTCTCTTTTGTCGGAAAAACAAACCTGGTGAATTTATCTTTTCATATAATTTATTACTACTTATAAGTTAGACATTGATTATCCTTTCTGATAAAGCAGGATAGGAGTGAAATTTAACAGGAAAGAAATCTGCAGATAACTTGATATTTAATGGAATTGAGCTTAAAGAAATTGAGATTTAAGTGCTGTAACGTGTTGTGTTTTCAGGAGATTAAAAAATATTTAAAAAAAAAGTGCTTTTCTAAGGTAACAAATACTGTAGTGCTGTATCAAAAGATAAACTTTAATCATATAAACATTATGAAAACTAAATCAATTCTAATTATCGTATTCATGCTTCTTATTTCAAAATCTGTTTTTTCTCAAACTGCATTTAAGGTAAATGTTAAAGGAAAAGGGGCTCCGGTTTTATTATTCCCGGGTTTTGGTTGTACCGGTGAAGTATGGAATGAAACTGTAGCTGAGCTCTCTAAAAATTATGAATGCCACATTTTTACTTTCGCGGGATTTGGCAACGTTCCGCCAATTGAAAATCCCTGGCTTTCTACAATTAAGAACCAAGTTATCTCTTATGTTAAAACGAATAAAATAAAAAATGCAACATTAATTGGTCATAGTTTAGGAGGAACTTTAAGTTTGTGGCTGGCTTCAACAGAAACGGATCTATTCAAAAAAGTAATTTTAGTTGATGCATTGCCTGCGACCGCAGCTCTGATGATCCCAAATTACAAAGGAGATGTAATTCCTTATGATAATCCACAAAGTAAAATGATGCTGGACATGAATCAAAATGCATTTGACACAATGAATTCCCAGTCTATCTCTTATATGTGTTTAAACAAAGAAAAGCAAAAGACAATTAGCGAATGGATGAAAATTGCTGATAGAAAGACCTATGTTTATGGTTATATTGATATGCTAAATTTAGATTTGCGTAAAGAAATTGCCAAAATTAAAATTCCGGTCGTAATTTTAGCAGCAACAAATCCGGATCTTAATACCGTGCAAAAAACATATAAAACGCAATATGAAAATCTGCCGTCTGTTAAAATTTATTATGCGGCAAACTCGGCTCATTTTGTAATGTACGATCAGCCGGAGTGGTTCATGGAAAAAGTAAAGTCAGAAATGCAATAAAGTGATCAAAAAAGAACAATTTAACAATATATACGACAAACATTACAGCAAGGTTTTTCGTTTATGCAAAGGTTACTTTTGTGGAGATATAGCATTAGCTTCTGATGCCACTCAGGAAATTTTTATTAAAGTATGGGAGAATTTAGATACATTCCGAAACGAATCGAGTATTAGTACATGGATTTATAGAATAGCGGTAAACACTTGTCTTCTTTATTTGCGAAAATCATCTTCCAAAAAAGAAATTAGAACGGATATTCTTCCTCAGGTTATTTCAGAAACTTATTCAGTAGAAAAAGAAGAGCAGCTTCAGCAGATGTACCAATGCATACAAAAACTCGAAGAAACAAACAAAATGATCATTCTGATGACTTTAGACGGCATAGAATATCCGGAAATAGCTCAAGTAATCGGGTTAACCGAAGAAACACTTCGCGTCAGAATCCATCGAATTAAAAAAAGTTTAACTCAATGTGTACAAAATGAAAACATTTGAAGAATTACAAAATATCTGGGATCAGCAAACAGAATCCAACACAAAACCAGCTGGCGCAGATATTATTAAAAAAGCAGAGGCGTATACCAGAAAAATTAAACGCAATCATTTTTGGACCGGGATAATTTTAGGTCTGACCTCAATTATATTAATCGCTTATTATATCTGGGTTGGAGCTTATAGACAAACACTCTTTAGTTTGGGTTTAGGTATTATGATTGCAATGCTGTTATTCCGTGTGATCTTGGAATGGCTTAGTATCAAAAGATTTAAGGAGTTAAGAACAGATATTTCATTAATGGAATACAGTAAACTGACACATCAATTTTACCAATGGAGAAAAAAAATCCACTATAGCATTACACCTGTAGTTTACCTGACCTATATTGTCGGTTTTGTGATTGTTTTACCCGTTTTTAAGGAAAGCTTCTCTAAAGGTTTTTTCCTTTACATAGTATTGAGCGGATTTGGCTTTTTACTGTTTTTCGGATTATTGATGATCAGAATAATTAAAAAAGAAATCCAGCTTTTAGATTTCTTAAAAAACATTTCTTAGGAAAATTACCTCACGCTTTTATTTTTTGTTGCAAATATATTTTTCTAAAGAAACTTGAAAAATCGAAAAACCAATCTTTAAGGATCGATGAAGTAAGAGAATCCAAATTCCAATAAGATGATGATTATTGTTGGGGTTTGGATTTTTTATTTAAAATTTTACTGTTTTACAAACTGATTTCTTTGTCTATCTTTGTAAAATGAATGAAAACTTAGATCCCACCACAAAAGGATACAATCCGGAAGAACTTGATCTTGAAAAAAGATTACGTCCGCTGTCATTTGATGACTTTGCCGGACAGGATCAGGTTTTAGAAAACTTAAAGGTTTTTGTTGCCGCCGCTAATCAACGTGGTGAGGCGCTAGATCATACTCTTTTTCATGGACCTCCGGGATTAGGAAAAACTACTTTGGCAAATATTCTGGCCAATGAGCTGGAGGTGGGAATTAAAATCACATCGGGGCCAGTATTGGATAAACCGGGTGATTTGGCAGGTTTACTTACTAATCTTGACGAAAGAGACGTTCTGTTTATTGATGAGATTCATCGTTTGAGTCCTATTGTTGAAGAATATTTGTATTCGGCGATGGAAGATTTTAAAATAGATATTATGATTGAATCGGGGCCAAATGCCAGAACGGTGCAAATCAATCTGAATCCTTTTACTCTTATAGGTGCTACAACGCGTTCGGGATTGTTAACCGCTCCAATGCGGGCCCGTTTCGGAATTTCATCACGTTTACAATATTATACTACTGAACTTTTGACCACTATTGTCGAAAGAAGTTCTTCAATTTTGAAAATGCCAATTTCATTAGATGCCGCTATCGAAATAGCCGGCAGAAGCCGTGGTACACCTCGTATTGCGAATGCATTGCTGCGCAGAGTGCGCGATTTTGCACAAATAAAAGGAAATGGAACGATTGACCTTGAAATTGCACGTTATGCCTTAAAAGCACTAAATGTCGATGCACACGGATTGGATGAAATGGATAATAAAATTCTGTTGACAATCATTAATAAATTTAAAGGAGGACCGGTAGGACTTTCAACTTTGGCAACCGCTGTCTCTGAGAGCAGTGAGACGATTGAGGAAGTTTACGAGCCCTTTTTAATTCAGGAAGGATTTATTATGCGAACTCCGCGTGGACGAGAAGTTACGGACAAAGCTTATAAACATTTAGGAAAAATAAACACCAATATTCAGGGCGGCTTATTTTAATATTTTTTCAATGTCTGAAAATAAAAAATATAGTTACCCCAATAAGCTTCCAATTTTCAGATTTTTTTTGGATGCTGAAGGAGTGCGCAGAAATCCTATTCCATTTCATAAAAAGTACTTTGATACATTTGGAGATTCTTTTTCTCTTAAAATTGGATTATCAAAGCATTTAATTTTGTCAAGAGATAATGAAATTGCACAATATATTTTACAAAAAAATCAGAAGAATTATTATAAATCAAAGTTTCAGTCGGTTTATCTTTCTAAATATTTAGGAAAAGGACTTTTGACTCTTGACGGTGATTTATGGCTGAAGCAAAGAAGACTTATTCAACCTGCTTTTCATAAACAAAAGATGAATCAGTTGGTTGAGAACATGAATAAGACTATTATTTCTGAATTAGATGTTTTAGTCGAAGATAAATCAATTGATCTTTTTCCTGTAATGAGCCAATTGGCATTTAATGTTGTGGCTAAATCTTTATTTGAGCTTTCAATTTCGGAAGAAAAATTAAATCGTATAAAAGTTATTATAGAAGAAGTTCAGAATTTCTTAATCAAAGAAATAAGACTTCCTCATAAAGCATGGTGGTTTTCTGCAACTGGCCAGGTTCAAAAACATCTTAAATTGGCAGAAGAAAATAATGGCATTATTAGAGAAATTATTGAAGAGAGAATTTCTTCAAATGCAGAGACTAACGATCTACTCGATATGCTTTTAGAGACCCGTTATGAAGATACAGGTGAAGGAATGTCTGTAAAGCAATTAATAGATGAAATTAAAGTGCTCTTTATTGCCGGACATGAGACAACTGCAAATGCATTAACTTTCACGCTTCATCTTCTGGGAAAAAACCCTGAAATACAACAGAAGGTTTTTAATGAAATTATTGAAATTGAATCAGCAACTGAAAATGTAGTTGAACAACTTCAAAAAATGACTTATACAAATGCGGTTTTAAATGAAGCTATGCGTTTGTATCCTCCGGCATGGATTACAGACAGACAAAATGTCGAAGATGATTACATTGGATCATATCATTTGAAAAAAGGCACTTTAATTGGAGTTTCTTTTTATGAATTGCATAGAAATTCTAAATATTGGGAAAATCCAAATGAATTTATACCTGAAAGATTTTTGGGAGAACAAAAGAAACGTTCAATGCAGTATTTTTATCCTTTTGGTGCCGGACCAAGAATGTGTATTGGTGCTGGATTTGCTATTTATGAGATGTGTCTGACCATTTCTTATATTGTAAAAAAATATACAATTAGATCTGTTAATTTGGATATTAAGCTCAATCCATTAATTACATTGAAACCTGTCGGAGTGGAAGTTATATTCTCTAAAAGATGACAATCAATTCTAAAGAAATATATTCGAAATTTATAAAATCTGAAGCAAAACGACTTGGGTTTCTTTCATGTGGGATATCTAAAGCTGGATTTCTTGAACAAGAAGCGCCCCGACTTGAAAAATGGCTAAATAATAATCAAAATGGCCAAATGGCTTATATGGAAAACCATTTTGATAAGCGATTAGATCCGACCATATTAGTTGATGATGCTAAAAGTGTAGTTTCACTTTTACTAAATTACTATCCTGCGGAAGTACAAAATAAGGAAAGTTTTAAGATTTCTAAATATGCTTATGGTCAGGATTATCATTTTGTAATCAAAGAAAAATTAAAAGAATTTCTTCATTCTATTCAAGAGAACATCGGTGAGGTTTCGGGCCGGGCTTTTGTTGACTCTGCACCCGTGTTAGATAAAGCGTGGGCTGCTAAAAGCGGATTAGGCTGGATTGGTAAAAACAGCAACCTGCTAACTCAAAAAGTAGGTTCTTTTTATTTTATCGCAGAGCTTATTCTTGATTTAGATCTAGAATATGATCACGCTACCACAGATCATTGTGGTTCCTGTACTGCCTGTATTGATGCTTGTCCTACACAGGCGATTGTTGCTCCCTATGTTGTTGATGGAAGTAAATGTATTTCCTATTACACCATTGAGCTAAAAGAGAATATTCCTTATGAAATGAAAGGGAAGTTCGATGAATGGATGTTTGGTTGTGACACTTGTCAGGATGTATGTCCATGGAATCGTTTCTCAAAACCACATTCAGAACCTTTATTTAATCCAAATCCCGAATTGCTCGCTTTTTCAAAAAAAGATTGGATTGAAATAACGGAAGAAACTTTTAAAACAGTTTTTAAAAATTCTCCAATTAAACGAACCAAGTTCGATGGCTTAAAACGCAATGTTAGCTTTTTAGAATAAATAATAGGATGTTTATATTTCTTCTGATTCGCAATATTTAGAAACAAAATTACTTCACATTCAGATGAGCTTTTTTGATTTACGAAAAGCTACAATTAAAAAGACATCTGAACCTCAATTTCAAAACGTCATAGATTATAGGAACCTTCTTTACGATTTAGAGAAGGTTTTTTAATTTGATAAAGTGTTGAAAATCAAATATGATGTATTTTTCACAAAAAAACATTCAAAATCATCCTTTTATTTGTGATAAAAATCTGAAAATATATAATTTCATTTATTATGTTTAAAATGAATGTGTTAACTTTTAAAAATTGTTTTTTATCTGCATTTTTTTTTAACTTTATAGTCCTAAAATTTTTCAGATATGACTGTAAATCAAATACTAAACGCAAAAGGGAAAAATGTTTATTCCGTACGTTCAACAACAACCGTGTATGAAGCACTGAAAGTAATGGGAGAAAAAAACATAGGGGCCATTCTTGTAATTGATGGAACCGACTTAAAAGGGATACTGTCTGAAAGAGATTATGCCCGAAAAATTGTTTTAAAAGATAAATCTTCAAAAGAGACTTATGTTCATGAAATTATGGAAAGTAACGTTTTTTCCGTAAATCTTTCAAATAATATTGAAGATTGTATGGAACTGATGAGCACAAAAAGAATCAGACATTTACCAGTTTTAGAAGAGGGAATTGTGGTGGGGATTATCTCAATTAGCGATGTTGTAAAAGCAATTATAGAAATTCAAAAGGACACAATTAATCATTTAAACTCTTATATTTCACAGTAATTAAAGTTTAAAAATAAAATTTATTAAATAGTCCAAATTGTATTGGACTATTTTTTTTGATCTTTCAAAAATGTTATTTTAAGAAAAGAAAGCTGTAAAAAGACGCCATTTTAAAACAAGACTTATATCTTTGTAAGCTAGAATAAAAGCTAAAAATAATGAACAAAGAGAGTAAAAGAAGAGAAGCGTTACTGTACCATTCAGAACCAACTCCAGGAAAAATTCAGGTAGTTCCAACAAAAAAATACGCGACCCAAAGAGATTTATCTTTGGCCTATTCCCCAGGTGTTGCGGAGCCATGTTTAGAAATTGCAGCAAACGTAGAAGACGTTTATAAATATACAGCAAAAGGAAATTTAGTTGCTGTTATCTCAAACGGTACAGCCGTTTTAGGTTTAGGAAATATTGGTCCGGAAGCCTCCAAGCCAGTAATGGAGGGAAAAGGATTACTCTTTAAGATATTCTCTGATATTGACGTTTTTGATATTGAAGTTAATACAGAAAATGTTGAAGAATTTATTCAGACAGTAAAAAATATTGCTCCAACTTTTGGAGGTATAAACCTGGAAGATATTAAAGCACCGGAATCTTTTGAAATCGAAAGAAGACTGGTTGAAGAATTAGATATTCCGGTAATGCATGACGATCAGCACGGTACAGCAATTATCTCTTCGGCAGCATTAATCAATGCACTTGAATTAGCAGGAAAAAAAGCAGAAGATGTAAAAGTAGTAGTTTCAGGTGCAGGTTCGGCTGCAATAGCCTGTACTGATTTATATGTTTTGTTAGGCGTAAAAGTCGAAAATATACAAATGTTTAATAGTAAAGGACTTTTAACAAAAGATAATCCTGCACTATCAGAATTGCAATTAAAGTATGCCGTCGATGGTCCTAAAATTGAGCTGGCAGAAGCTGTAAAAGGCGCTGATGTTTTCATAGGATTGTCTTCAGGAGGTATTTTGTCGCCTGAAATGTTATTGACAATGAAAGATAATCCGATTGTTTTTGCAATGGCAAATCCAAATCCGGAAATCGATTATAATTTAGCGGTAGAAACACGAAAAGATGTTATTATGGCTACAGGCCGTTCAGATTTTCCTAATCAGGTAAATAACGTTTTAGGTTTCCCATATATTTTTAGAGGAGCACTAGATGTCAGAGCGACAAAAATTAACGAAGCGATGAAAATGGCTGCTGTAAAAGCATTGGCAATTTTGGCCAAAGAACCAGTTCCGGAGCAGGTTAATGTGGCATATGGTGCGACGAAATTAGGTTTTGGTCAGGATTATATTATTCCTAAACCATTTGATCCAAGATTAATTACAATTGTAGCTCCAGCTGTCGCAAAAGCAGCAATGGAATCCGGAGTTGCAAAAAATCCTATTACGGATTGGGCGGCATATGAAGATGTGCTTCGCGAACGTATGGGGAACGATAATAAGATGGTTCGTTTAATGACAAACCGTGCTAAAATGGATCCAAAACGAATTGTTTTTGCAGAAGCAGATCAATTAAACGTTTTAAAAGCGGCACAAATTGTTCACGAAGACGGAATTGGTTTCCCTATTTTATTAGGAAATAAAGAAGTTATCTTAGAACTTAAGGCAGAATTAGGTTTTGATGCTGAACTTGAAATCATAGATCCTAAAACGAACGACGAAGAAGCAAGAAGAAATAGGTTTGCAAAATCATATTGGGAGACAAGAGAACGAAGAGGTGTTTCTTTACTGGATTCCCAAAAATTCATGCGCGAAAGAAATTATTTTGCTGCCATGATGGTTAATGAAGGTGAAGCAGATGCATTGGTAACGGGGCATACAAGAAGTTATCCAAGTGTTGTAAAACCAATGTTACAGTTAATTGAAAAAGCACACGGAGCTTCATTAGTTGCAACCGCAAATATGATGTTGACTTCTCGTGGACCAATGTTCCTGTCAGATACCGCAATTAATATAAATCCATCTTCTGAAGATTTAGTTAATATTGCAATTATGACTGCAAAAACTGCAAAAATGTTTGGAGTTGAACCAGTTATAGCAATGGTTTCGTATTCTAATTTTGGATCTTCAACAAGTCAGAGTGCTTCAAAAGTTAGAGAAGCGGTGGCTTATCTGCATAAAAATCATCCGGACTTGATTGTTGACGGAGAAATCCAGGCAGATTTTGCTTTGAATCAGGAAATGCTTGCCGAAAAATTTCCGTTTTCTAAATTAGCAGGTAAAAAAGTAAATACATTAATTTTCCCTAACTTAGAATCGGCTAATATTACTTATAAATTATTGAAAGAATTATATAAAGTAAATTCAATTGGTCCAATTATGATGGGAATGGGTAAACCGGTTCACATTTTTCAATTAGGAGCAAGTGTTGAAGAAATGGTTAATATGGCTGCAATTGCAGTTATTGATGCTCAGGAAAAAGAGAATAAAAAAAATAAATTAGCTAAATAGTCGATTTAATAAGGATCAAATAATATTGTCTTATTTTTATTGCATTTTTATTATATTTGATACTATAAATTATATTATGATAGCACATTTGCAGGGGAAGTTAGTTGAAAAAAATCCCACAGAGGTTGTAATTGATTGTGGTGGAGTGGGATATCATGTAAATATTTCTTTACACACCTTTTCATTAATTCCCAATGCTGATTTTATAAAATTGTATACGCATCTTCAAATCAAAGAAGATGCGCATACATTATTTGGTTTTGTTGAAAAATCAGAACGCGAAATATTTAGAATGCTATTATCTGTTTCAGGTATAGGTGCTAATATTGCGAGAACAATGTTATCTTCGATTGAGCCCAGACAAATAATAAATGCAATTGCTTCCGGAGATGTTGGTATTATTCAGTCAATTAAAGGGATTGGAAATAAAACCGCTCAGCGGGTTATACTTGATTTAAAAGAAAAAGTGTTAAAGTTATACGATTTAGATGAAGTTTCGGTAGTTCAAAACAATACAAATCGAGATGAAGCGTTATCTGCTTTGGAAGTTTTAGGGTTTATTCGAAAAACTTCAGAAAAAGTTGTCGAAAAGATCGTAAAAGAAGACCCTGAAGCAACCGTTGAAACCATCATCAAAAAAGCCTTAAAAAGTCTATAAATCCAATTAAGACCAATTAATTATATGCGTAAAATTTGTATTTTAGTACTGTTTTTATTTTGCGGTAACTTTTTGCGTGCGCAGGTAAATCAGTCAGTTCAGGATACAACTAAAACGCAGTTTTCTGTAGGTAAAGTAGAGCTTAAAAACCCACCAAGTATTTTATCCGCTTATAAATACGATCCGGTTACGGACCGATATATTTATACCAATTCTGTCGACGGTTTTTCAATTGACTATCCAATTATTTTAACACCTAAAGAATACGAAGATTTAGTTTTGAAAGAATCCAGAAGAGATTATTTCAGAAAAAAAATGGACGCTATCGACGGTAAAAAAACAGGAAGCGAAGCAGCCAAAAAAGATTTGTTGCCCCGCTACTATATCAATTCAAGTCTTTTTGAAAGTGTTTTTGGTAGTAATACTATCGACGTAAAACCCACAGGTTCTGTCGAAATGGATTTAGGAATTCGTTATACGAAACAAGACAATCCTTCATTTTCACCAAGAAACAGATCAAGTCTAACATTCGACTTTGATCAGCGAATTAGTATGAGTTTGATGGGGAAGGTGGGAACGCGTCTTGAAGTAAATGCGAATTATGATACTCAGTCAACATTTGCATTTCAAAACCTATTTAAATTAGCCTATACTCCATCAGAAGATGATATTATTCAAAAAGTAGAAGTCGGAAATGTTAGTATGCCGCTGAATAGTACTTTAATTCGTGGCGCACAAAGTTTGTTTGGTGTTAAGACACAATTGCAATTTGGAAAAACTACTGTTACCGGTGTTTTTTCAGAACAAAAATCGCAAACAAAGAGTATTGTAGCCGAAGGAGGTGGTACCGTTCAAAACTTTGATTTGTATGCTTTGGATTATGATAATGACAGACACTTTTTCTTATCTCAATATTTTAGAAACAAATATGATGCTTCCTTAAAAGGATATCCATTTATTGATAGCCGTGTGCAGATCACCCGAATAGAAGTTTGGGTTACCAATAAACAAAACCGTGTCAGTACAACCAGTAATAATTTAAGAAACATTATTGCACTTCAGGATTTAGGTGAAGGACAAATTACTGGAATTCCAGATAATGAAGTGGTTGTTATTAGTTCGTCAGCAGGATTTTTTAATAATCAAATCGATTCTCCAACAGATAACAATAATAATAAATACGATCCGGAGACCATTGGTCAGGCTGGTTCTTATTTGAACTCCAATATTAGAGAAATTGTAACGGCAAAATCAGGATTTAATAATACCAATGTTAGCGAAGGAACTGATTATTCTATATTAGAGAATGCCAGAAAATTAACTACGAATGAATTTACTTTTAATCCACAATTAGGATATATTTCTTTGCAACAACGTTTGGCAAATGATGAAATTTTAGCAGTTGCTTTTGAATATACCGTTGGAGGTAAAATTTATCAGGTAGGAGAATTTGGTAGTGATGGTGTTGATGCAACTGTTGTTACAGGAAATAACAATTCGAATCAGGCTATTATTTCTCAAAGCTTGGTTTTAAAAATGCTGAAAAGCAATTTGACCAACGTTCAAAATCCGGTTTGGAATTTGATGATGAAAAACGTGTATCAAATTCCACAAGCGTATCAGATAAAACAAGATGATTTCAGATTAAATATTCTCTATACGGATCCTTCTCCAATAAATTATATTACGCCTGTTCAGGGATCAAGTTTTCCGGCAAATCCAACACCAGATAACAAAGTAGATCAAACACCATTATTAAATGTGTTTAATCTGGATCGATTAAATTATAACAATGATCCGCAAACCGGTGGAGATGGTTTCTTTGATTATCTTCCGGGTATAACGGTTGATGTTCAAAATGGTCGAATTATTTTTACTACCAAAGAGCCTTTTGGGGAATTGTTATTCCAAAAATTACAAAATTCAGGTTCTGGCGAAAACTATAATGATCCAAATACATACAATGCGAATCAGCAAAAATATGTGTTTAGAAATATGTATCGCAACACACAATCAGGGGCTTTACAGGATAGTGACAAAAACAAATTCTTATTAAGAGGAAAATATAAATCATCAGGAAGCAATGGTATTCCGATTGGGGCATTTAATGTGCCGCAAGGTTCTGTTGTGGTTATGGCGGCCGGAAGAAGACTGGTAGAAGGAATCGATTATAGTGTCGATTATCAGTTAGGAAGAGTTCAGATTCTTGATCCTTCTCTTCAGGCATCCAATACCCCAATCGAGGTTTCGTTAGAAAATAATTCTATTTTCGGGCAACAAACCCGAAGATTTATGGGGTTCAATGTTGAGCATAAGATTTCAGATAACTTTGTTGTTGGAGGAACTTATCTTAAAATGACCGAACGACCTTTTACACAAAAATCAAGTTATGGTCAGGAATCTGTAAACAATACAATTTTTGGTTTTAATGGAAATTATGCGACAGAAGTTCCCTTCTTTACCAGATTAGTTAATAAACTACCCAATATAGATACAGATGTTCCTTCGAATCTTTCAATTAGAGGTGAAGTTGCATTCTTAAAACCTGATGCTCCAAAAGCAAGTGATTTTGAAGGAGAAGCGACTATTTATGTGGATGATTTTGAAGGTTCGCAATCGACAATTGATATGCGATCTGCATATGCCTGGAGTCTGGCATCAACACCTTATTTAAATTCTATAAACGATAATACTTTTAATGCTAATTCGAATACATTAGAATACGGATATAAACGTTCAAAATTAGCATGGTACACTATTGATCCTATTTTTTATTCTTCAAAACCATCCGGAATTTCAAATGACGATTTGTCTTTAAATACGACAAGAAGAATTTATAGCAGAGAGTTATATCCAAACACGGATATTGCTCAGGGACAGATACAGGTTATTAATACATTAGATTTAACCTATTTCCCTACTGAGCGTGGACCTTATAATAATAATCCAACTTTCGCCGCAGGTCCTGCAGCTTCAAATTTTGGAGGAATTATGCGTTCTTTAAATTCTACTAATTTTGAGCAGGGAAATGTAGAGTACATCCAGTTTTGGGTTCTTGATCCTTATGTTGGAAATGGAGAAGCACAACCAAATAACACCGGAAAAATTTATTTCAATTTAGGAGAAATCTCTGAAGATGTTTTAAAAGACGGAAGAAAACAATATGAAAACGGATTGGGACCTGATCAGGTAGTGGTAAATCCACAACCAATTTGGGGAGATGTTCCTGCATCTCAATCCTTAATTTATGCATTTGATACTAATGCAAACAACCGCCAAAATCAGGATGTTGGTTTAGACGGTCTTCCAAATTCAAAAGAAGCAAGTGTTTACAATAATTATGCAGGAGAAGAAGATCCTGCAGCAGATAATTACACTTATTATTTAAATACAGATGGAGGAGTTTTAGATCGTTATAAAAAATATAATGGAGTTGAAGGAAACTCAGCCGTAAGTATTGATGATCCTAATCGTGGAGCAACGACATTACCAGATGTGGAGGATATCAATCGTGACAATACAATGAGTACAATTAATGCTTATTATGAATATAGTATTGATGTAAGACCGGGAATGCAGGTAGGACAAAATTACATTACAGATATTCGTGAGGTTACGAATGTTGAATTACCAAATGGCGGAACAACTAATGCAAGATGGATTCAGTTTAAAATTCCGGTTTCTCAGCCTCAGAATACAATTGGGAATATTACAGATTTTAGATCTATTCGTTTCATGCGTATGTTTATGACTGGTTTTAATAATCAGATGACCGTGCGTTTTGGAGCATTGGATTTAGTAAGAGGTGAGTGGAGAAGATATACAGGAACACTTGATGCTAATGATACAAACCCTGATGATGACGGTACTGAATTTGATGTCGCAGCTGTTAATATTCAGGAAAACAGTACAAAATGTCCTGTGAATTATGTTATCCCGCCAGGAGTTCAGAGAGAACAACTATATAATAATAATACAATTATCAATCAAAATGAGCAATCATTGGCATTGAGAATTGGAGGGACAGGTTTGCAATATCAGGATTCCAGAGCCGTATTTAAGAATGTTAGTGTTGACATGCGTCAATACAAAAAACTTAAAATGTTCCTGCATACTGAACAATTACCTAACGGAAACACATTACTAGATGATGAAATGGTTGGATTCATTCGTTTTGGAAATGATTTTACGCAGAACTATTATCAGGTCGAAATTCCTTTAAAAGTGACCAGAACAGGAGGCTCATGTTCAATAAGCCCCGATCAGGTGTGGCTTGAAGATAATGACATTGATTTGGCAATGGAACTACTTACCAAAATGAAAATTAAGGCGATGAGTATCGATATTAATTCTACATTAAGAGATATAAATGGGGTTTATTACCCGGATGACGATTTGAGTTTAAACGGAGGTGATGGCGATGGCAGATTAAAATTAGGAATTAAGGGAAATCCTAATTTTGGTTTGGTAAGGAATTTAATGGTAGGTGTAAAAAGTAGAGCAGATCATAAGGATATCACAGGAGAGGTTTGGTTTAATGAACTTCGCATGTCAGATTTGGATAACAAAGGCGGTATGGCTGCTATATTAAATGTTGATACCAATATGGCTGATTTTGCAACAGTTTCTGCGGTTGGAAGAAAAAGTACCATTGGTTTTGGATCTTTGGAACAGGGAGCCAATGAAAGAGATCGTGAAGATATTCAGCAGTATAATATTGTAACAAATCTAAATTTAGGAAAATTATTGCCTCAACGATGGGGGATAAATTTACCTTTTAATTACGCGATTGGAGAAGAAGTAATTACACCGGAGTATGATCCTTTTAATCAGGATATAAAGCTAGACCAGTTGCTAAAAGAAACAACTGATCCGGATGAAAAAGACAATATCAGAACTCGTGCTGTAGATTATACAAAGAGAAAAAGTATCAATTTTATTGGAGTAAGAAAAGATCGTGCACCAGAACAGAAACCACATGTTTATGATGTAGAAAATCTGACGTTCTCGCAATCCTACAATCAGGTAGAACGCCATGATTACGAGGTTGAAGATTACGAAGACGAACAGTCAAATACAGCTGTGAATTATGCTTACACCTTTCAGCCAAAAGAAGTAGTTCCTTTTAAGAATACGAAGTTCATGAAGAAAAGTGAATACTGGAAGATGTTAAGTGATTTCAATTTTAATTATTTACCGTCCAATATAACTTTTAATACCAATGTTTTAAGACAAAGTAATCGCCAGCAATATAGAGATGTGGAGGCACAAGGAATTGGTCTTGACCCGCTTTACAGGCGAAATTTTGCCTTTAATTATCAGTATGGTTTTGGTTATAACCTGACAAAATCATTAAAAATAAATTATAACGCTGCTTCAAATAATATTGTGAAAAATTATTTGAATGAAGATAATTCTCCAAAAGAAGATTTTAATATCTGGGATAGTTATTGGGATGTAGGAACGCCAAATCAACACTTACAGCAATTAGTGTTGAACTACGATATTCCTATTAATAAAATTCCGCTTTTAAGTTTTGTAAAGGCGAGTTATTCCTATACAGCTGATTATAGCTGGCAACGATCTTCAACCGCATTGTCTCAATATGTTGATCCGGATGGTAATATGTTTGATTTAGGGAATACAATTCAAAATGCGAATTCAAACACGCTGACAACTACTCTTAATATGAATTTGTTGTACAAGTATTTAGGTTTAACACCAGGTGCAAAATCTGCTGCAAAACCTAAACCAACAGCACCGCCAAAACCGGGAGAGAAAATTGTTAATACAGCGAAACCAGTAACTAAGAGTAGTCCGTTTTATGACGGTATGATTGGCGTTTTAACGAGTGTAAAAAATATTCAGGTAAATTATACTAAAAACAGCGGTACCGTGTTGCCGGGTTATACACCTGGTGTTGGTTTCTTCGGAACAGCAAAACCATCATTAGGATTCGTATTTGGAAGTCAGGATGACGTACGTTATGAAGCAGCTAAAAATGGCTGGTTGACCAATTATGATAATTTCAATCAGAACTTTACGCAAGTAACTAATAAGCTTTTAAAAATAACAGCCAATATTGATTTGTTCCCTGATTTAAAGATTGATTTAGCAATGGATCGTGCTTATTCTGAAAATTCATCAGAACAATACAGCGTTGTAAACGGAGAATATTTGCCTTTGTCGCCTTACACTTATGGGATGTTTTCTATTTCGACTGTATTGATAAAAACATCTTTTTCGACTAGTAATGAAATTGAGTCTGCTGCATTTGATGAATTTAGAAGTAACCGTTTGATTATTGCGAATCGTCTTGCCGAAGAACATTATGGTTCAGGAGCTGCAATCCCGAGATATGGAGATTCAAATAATCCAATTCCGGCAGAAACAGATCCGAAGTATGCAATTTATGTGGCTAACCAAGGATATCCAATAGGTTTTACAAAAAGTAATCAGGCTGTTCTTTTGCCTTCATTTTTAGCGGCCTATTCCGGAGGAAATGCTTCGAGTACTTCAACAGATATTTTTAGAAGTTTTCCGATTCCAAACTGGAGTGTAAAATATAATGGTTTAATGCGATATAAATTTTTTAAAGATAAATTTAGACGTTTTTCATTACAACATAATTACAGGGCATCCTATACTATAAATCAGTTTAGATCTAATTTTGATTATAATGAAAAACCAGGTGGACAGGATGTAAATACCAATTTCTATAACCAAACCATTATGTCTAATGTCAATTTGGTAGAGCAGTTTAGTCCACTTATCCGTATGGATTTTGAATTGAAAAGCTCTTTAAGAGTATTGACTGAAATTAAAAAGGACAGAGCGTTGTCAATGAGTTTTGATAATAATTTATTGACAGAAGTTAAAGGTTTGGAATATGTAGTAGGTTTAGGATATCGTTTTAAAGATGTTATTTTCTCTTCAAGACTGGCAGACAACCCAACCGGAATTATAAAAAGTGATATCAATATAAAAGCTGATTTCTCTTATAGAAATAATGAAACTATGGTTCGTTATTTAGATTATGATAACAACCAATTAGCAGCAGGACAAAATATTTGGTCACTGAAACTAACGGCTGATTACGCATTTAGTAAAAACCTGACTGCAATATTTTATTACGATCATTCGTTCTCAAAAGCTGTAATATCAACGTCATTTCCGTTAACTAATATTCGATCAGGTTTTACACTTCGATATAACTTCGGAAATTAATTTTTTCGTTTTCTAAACGGGATTTAATTAGAAGATTGTTACATTTGTGGCTTCAAAATTCAATTATCAATTTCAAACATATTATTATGAGCATACCAGCAAATTTAAAGTACACAAAAGATCACGAATGGGTTAGCATCGAAGGAGATGTTGCAACTGTAGGAATTACTCATTTTGCTCAAAAAGAGTTAGGAGATATCGTATATGTTGAAGTAGAAACTTTAGATCAAACACTTGATAAAGATGAGGTTTTCGGTACAGTTGAAGCTGTAAAAACAGTTTCTGATTTGTTTTTACCTTTAACAGGAGAAATTATTGCTTTTAATGAAAGTTTAGAAAGTGCACCGGAAACAGTAAATTCTGATCCTTACGGAGCCGGATGGATGATTAAAATTAAGATTGCTGATGCATCAGAAATAGATTCTTTATTATCTGATGAAGCTTATAAACAACTTATAGGTGCCTAAACAACTTCTTTTAATTTGGGCAATTATTTGTTCAGGTATCATTACTTATTTTTGTTTGACAAATTCAAGTAATATTCCGGCAATAAATTTTCCAAGCGCTGATAAAATTGTTCATTTTTGTTTTCATTTCGGATTTACGGTTTCCTGGATTTTGTTTTTTAAAAAAGAACTAAAAGGAAAACAGGCTAACGATTATAAAGCCTATCTTATTTCGTTTATATTTTCAGTTTTTTTTGGAATTACAATCGAAGTTTTGCAAGGTGTATTAACGACAACCAGAACGCCTGATGTAACTGATGTTTTAGCAAATACAATTGGTGCAACCACCGCTGTTTTTTGTGCTATAGCTTTTAGGAAACAAATAGATAAAATAATAGGAATATAATTACCCACTTCGGTGGGTTTTTTGTTGTCAAAAAATCAAGCTTACTAAGTAATGTTTTTTTACGAATTTTAAATGTATTTTTGTCGAAATTCGATGTAACATCAAGATCATGAATATTAAACAATATTTAGATTCAACCTATTTGAAAACTGCTTCTCAGGCCGGACTTTCGGAAGAGCAAAATAGCGACGTTATTAAAAAGGCGATTAATGACGCAATTATTGAAGGTTTTAAACTAATTATGATAAGGCCTGAGCATGTTGTTTTAGCTAAAGAAATGATTTTAAAAGCCAATTCAAATTTACTTGTTGGTACCGTTATAGATTTTCCCGAAGGTAAATCGTCAATTGAAGATAAAATTAAAGAAGCGAATCAGGCAATAGAAGATGGGGCGGACGATTTAGATTTTGTTTGTAATTATGAAGCTTTTAAAAATGGTGAAATTCCCTTAGTAAAAGAAGAAATTATAATAGGTACACAAATTGGATTGGCCCACAATAAAACAGTAAAATGGATAATTGAAGTTGCTGCTTTAAGCGATAAAGAAATTATCCAACTCTCTGCGTTGATAAAAAATGTTGTTATATCAAATTTTAAAGAAGATGATTATGCCTCTGTTTTTGTAAAGTCATCAACAGGGTTTTATAAAACTGAAAATGATTTGCCAAACGGAGCAACAATCCCTTCTATTATAATGATGCTGGAAAATGCATCACCTTTGCCTGTAAAAGCAGCTGGTGGAGTAAGATCTTATAAAGATGCAATCGAAATGATTCGTTTAGGTGTTAAACGAATTGGAACTTCAGCAGCAATAGAAATTGCAAATGGTGAAAATGCCCCAAATGAATATTAAATGAAAACCAAAATTTACGTGAATAAGATTTTTTTAACCTTTATTTTTACACTAGCTACTTTATTTGTTTTTTTCGCAAGAGACTAATAATTCTTCTGTAAAGCCCGGTTTTACAACAGAACAGTTTCCTGTTTTTCCAAATTGCGAAAATTTAGAATCTAAAAAACTGGAAAATTGTTTTTACAAGGAAGTTCAGGATTTCGTGTTTCAGAATTTTCAGGTTCCTGAAAATTTAAAACAAACCAATTACAAAGGTGAAGTAAAAGTACTTTTTGAAGTTGATGCTACCGGTGTCTTTAAGGTGATTTATGTAAATGCTGCAAATGATGCATTGTCTGAAGAAGCAAAAAGGGTTTTTGGTCAATTTCCCCAGATTAAACCATCAACTTATAATGGAAAACCAACTTATTCAAAATATACAATTTCAATTGGTATTCCGCTAAAAAGCGCAGAACAAATTGCTTCTGAAGCGCTGGAAGCTGCGGAAATTTTAAAACCAGTCGAAAAGCCAATGACAGAACTTGATAGTATAGTGTATAAAAAATACAATAATCCTGAGTTCGAAAGTCATTTAAATATTCCGTTTTCTCATAGTTATTATGCACAATTCGATGGTGCCATGAATCAGGTTGGAAGCAATAACCACACCGCATCAAAACCGTATACTTATGCTGAGGTTTCAAAATATTATAATTTGAAAACAGTTAACGAGTCGCTTCAAAAAAAGGTTTCAACCTGGTTAGGAAGAAAATGGTGGAACGAAAATTTGGTTCAGATTCAGGGTGAGGATTATTGGTTGACTTTAAATCCTGTAGTCGATTTGCAAATGGGTAAAGCATCAGATCTAGATGCCTCCTATACCTATGTGAATACAAGGGCCTTAAATTTCAGAGGTGGTTTAGGAAAACAGATTAATTTTACAACCACGGTTTTTGAAAGTCAGGGAAGGTTTGCAGGTTATTTTAATGATTATGCCGAAACATTAAAACCTTCAGGAGGAAACCCGGCAATTATTCCCGGAGTTGGTATTGCAAAAAGATTTAAAACAGATGCATACGATTTTCCTTTAGCGGAAGCTAATATTACCTATGTACCAAGTAAATTTTTTGATTTACAATTAGGTTACGGGAGGAATTTTATTGGAGATGGTTATCGTTCATTATTAGAAAGTGATGGAGCAAGTCCATATCCTTATTTTAAAATCAACACGACTTTTTGGAAAATAAAATATACGAACACCTATATGTGGTTAAAAGACGTTCGTCCTGACGTTACTGTTGAGAAAACATACGCATCAAAATTCATGGCAAATCATTATTTAAGCTGGAATGTTTCAAATAAATTAAATTTAGGTTTTTTTGAATCTGTAGTTTGGACCGATAGTAATAATAGAGGTTTTGATGTTAATTTTGTAAACCCAATTATCTTTTATCGTACTGTTGAGTTTGCATCGTCTTCTAAAAGTGGTAATGCGCTTTTAGGATTTACTGCTAAATATAAATGGAATAATAATGTTAATTTATACGGTCAGTTTTTGCTGGATGAATTTTCGGTTGGAGATATGGCGGCAGGAGAGCAAAGTTGGAAAAACAAGTTTGGCTACCAATTAGGAGCAAAATACTTCAATGCTTTTAAAGTAAAAGATTTATTAGTGCAATTAGAATACAATCATGTACGTCCTTACGTATATTCGCATAGTGCTGTTATAACAAATTATGGTCATAATAATCAAAGTATTGGGCACCAATGGGGAGGGAATTTTAATGAACTTTTAGTAATTGGCCGATATCATAAAGGGCGTTATTTCGGTGATGCTAAATTTACAATTGGCACCAGAGGTCTTGATTTTGATACCGCTCAGGACAGCTATAATTATGGGAGTAATATTTATAAAAGCTACGATGAAAAACGACCTTACGATAAGGGAGTTGAAGTGGGGCAGGGGAATAAAACAAGTGTTTTTATTGCTGACATTCAAGGAGGATATTTGATAAATCCAATGACAAACCTTAAATTATTTGGTAGTTTTATTTATAGAAATTTTGATCCGACACAAGAAACAGCCACCACATTCAAACAAAGTACAACCTGGTTTACAATCGGATTGCGTACTGATGTCTTTAATTGGTATTTTGACTACTAGTATTTAATAAGATTTTTCGAAATAATTGTGTTAAAGATTTGCAAGTCCTTATTTTATAAAGGTTTTATTGAAAAAAATCTAAATTTATAGTCAGGAATTGTACAATCTAATTTGTACATTTGCACCACTCAAAAAAAACATACAAACAATAACGGTTTGAATACTACAAAAAATACATTTTCATTAAAATCAATATTTCAGGATTTCAAAGAAATAACTAAAGCAGGATTAGCTATTAGTGTTTTGTTTTCTTCAATTGCGGGATATTTGTTGGGTGTAAATGATGAACATCCTTTTAAATGGAGTGTTTTGGCGATTTTGTCAATTGGTGGATATTGTATGGTTGGAGCATCAAATGCTTTTAATCAGGTGATTGAAAAAGATATCGATTCATTAATGGATCGTACTAAAAATCGCCCTGTTCCATCTGGAAGAATGTCTCCAAATATGGCTTTGTTTGTTGCAGGTTTATTGACTATTTTAGGTATTGGCTTATTATATTCAATAAATGCAAAGTCGGCAATGTTTGCTGCGATTTCAATATTTTTATACACAAGTATTTATACGCCATTAAAAACGGTAACTTCGTTATCGGTTTTTGTTGGTGCTTTTCCGGGTGCAATTCCATTTATGTTGGGCTGGGTAGCAGCTACAGGAGAATTCGGTATCGAAGCCGGAACCTTGTTTTTGATTCAGTTTTTCTGGCAGTTTCCTCATTTTTGGGCTATTGGATGGTTTTTGTATGAAGACTATGAAAAAGCGGGAATCTTCATGCTTCCAACAGGTAAAAAGGATAAAGGCACTGCGTTACAGGTTATTTTATATACAGTTTGGTTGATAATAGCTTCGTTGTTGCCTGTTTTAGGTTACACAGGACAGTTGTTTATTAGTCCGATTGCTGCAGTTATAGTTTTTTTATTAGGATTGTGGATGTTGCTTTATGCTGTAAAGCTGTATCAATTAAGAACTGCAAAAGCAGCGAGAACATTAATGCTGGTAAGTGTTTCGTATATATCGTTGCTTCAAATAGTATATATAGTAGATAAATTTTTAAGATAGTTATGGAAATGACAATGACAACAGGCGAGGAACAATTAAAGAAATCAAAATCGGCTAAACTGATTTTGTTATTCGCCATGGTAAGTATGACCATGATGTTTGCCGGACTTACAAGTGCATTTGTGGTAAGTAAATCAAGAGCTGACTGGTTGAAGAATTTTGAATTGCCAACGGCATTTTATTACAGTACAGTAGTTATTATTGGTTGTAGTGTTACTTTTTATTTGGCGAAAAAAGCCATTCAAAAAGATAACAGAAGTGCAACAACGGCATTGCTTTTAGGAACATTAGCGTTAGGCGTTTTATTTGTGATTTTGCAATTTGTTGGTTTCGGACAAATCGTAGAAAGTGGTTATTATTTTACGGGAGAAGGTAGTTCAATTACTACAACTTTCCTTTATGTAGTAACGGTTACACACTTATTACACTTGGCTGGTGGGCTAATTTCACTTTTAATTATAATTTATAATCATTTTAAACAAAAATACAATTCGACTCAAACTCTTGGTATAGAACTAGGTGCGATGTATTGGCACTTTTTGGATTTATTATGGGTATATTTATTTTTATTTTTATATTTCTTTAAATAAGAAAAAAACGTAAATTTGGGAACTTTTTAACGAATATCTTTTATGGAAGCGACAGTTACTACTGCAAATAACGACGAAAAAACTTGGGGAGGCGGAGACATTCAGCCATTAGGAGCAAGTTATGGTAAAATGATGATGTGGTTTTTTATCGTATCAGATGCCCTGACATTCTCTGGATTCCTTGCTGCTTATGGTTTTTCAAGATTTAAATTTATTGAAACATGGCCTTTGGCTGATGAAGTGTTTACTCACTTCCCATTTATGCATGGCGTTTCGGCTCCTATGTATTATGTAGCCTTAATGACTTTTATTTTGATTTTCTCATCTGTAACAATGGTTTTGGCCGTTGATGCAGGTCACCAATTGAAAAAGACAAAGGTTGCTATTTATATGTTCTTAACTATTATTGGAGGTTTGATCTTCGTTGGTTCTCAAGCCTGGGAATGGAAGAACTTCATTAAAGGAGAATATGGTGCAGTAGAAACAGCAGGTGGAAGTTTATTGCAGTTTGTTGATGCACAAGGAAACAGAGTAGCTCTTGAAAAGTTTGCTGTAAAATTACCGGAACAGAGACAAGCGCTTACAAGAGCAGAAGGGATGTGGTTTGTAGAAGATGCAGAAACACAACCTACTTATTCAGTTGCTGAAGTACAGGCTGGTTTTAAAGCACATCCTGAATTATTGATAAGAACTGAGCAGCTTACTGATAAAAAGAAGAAAACAGTATTGACAAGAGCAGAATCTGAGTCTCGTCTAAGTACTGCAAAATATGTAGTAGAAGGAGCTAACTTAACCAGAAACGAATACGGAAGTAAATTATTTGCTGATTTCTTCTTCTTCATTACAGGATTCCACGGATTCCACGTATTTTCTGGAGTTATCATCAATATCATTATTTTCTTTAATGTATTATTGGGAACTTACGAGAAAAGAAGAAGCTACGAAATGGTAGAGAAAGTTGGTTTATACTGGCACTTTGTCGATTTAGTTTGGGTATTTGTATTTACAGTTTTCTACTTAGTTTAATTTTAGATTTTAATTATTATGTCACACGAACACGTATCAAATACAAGAAGAATCTGGTTTGTTTTTGCATTACTTTCAGTAGTAACTACAGTAGAAGTTATTCTTGGTATTGTTAAACCTGGGTTTTTAGAATTTAATCATTTTGTAGGTTTGAATTTGTTGAACTGGATTTTCTATATCCTTACAATTTTCAAAGCTTATTATATAGTATGGGCATTTATGCACATGGAGGGTGAAAAAAGCAGCCTTAGATGGTCTGTTGTATCGCCTGTCATTTTCCTAGTTTTATATTTATTGTTTATTCTATTGACAGAAGGGCATTATATTTATGGGGTTTTTAAAGATTCTACTATTAAATGGAATTTTTAACATGATATTAATTCGAAAAGAAGCTCCGTTTAATGGAGCTTTTTTTATTTTTGTACTTCAATAACTTCCGTTAATAAAATGAAAAAAAATATAGTTCTCTTTGTACTTTTTGTTCTGCCGATTGTAGCTTATTTGTTTTTTGCTTCAGGAGTAAATAGTTTTACCAAACTTCCAACGATAACTCCTAAAATTGCTGATCTTGGTAATTGGAAATCACTAAAAGGCGAAAAAGTAACCTTAAATAATAAGATAACTATTCTTGGTTTTTCTGGTTCTGAAATTTTAAAAAACAGAGGAAACTTTTTCAATCTGAATGAAAAAATCTACCAACGTTATAATGGTTTTAAAGATTTGCAGTTTGTAGTGGTTTGTCCTTTAGGAACAGAAAATGATGCACAAAAAATTGTTGAGTCTCTCGGTGCCTTTACTGATGTTTCAGGCTGGCATTTTGTTTTTGCTTCCCCTGAGGAAATTAAAACCTTCTACGATCAATTGCACTTAAAAGGAAAATTAGATCAAAATCTTGGAACATCAAATGTTTATATAGTAGATAAAGAGCGAAATTTACGAGGGAGAAAAGGCGCTTCAAAAGATAAAAAAGACGAGTACAAAGAAGGTTATAATACTTTTCATCCGTCTGAGTTAAGCAATGAGATGCTGGATGATTTTAAAATCATATTATACGAATATCGGGCAGCTCTTAAAAAGAATCATAATGCCACAAAAGAACTTTAATCTTTAAAATATGTTTAAAAACAAATCATATATCGGAATTTCGTTCATCATTTTAATCTTCGGAATTTACGCAGTGCCAAAAATTGTTGACAGGATAAAAAATGGCGAAGTTGTAAAAGGAAATCGCCTGGATAATGTAGATTTGAAATCTTCAAAATCAGATGCTAAATTACTGACTATAGGTCCGGTTCCTAAGTTTGAATTAACAAATCAGGATAACGCTAAAATATCAAATGAAACTTATAAAGGAAAAGTGTATGTGTTGGAATTTTTCTTCACAACTTGCCCATCTATATGCCCAAAGATGAATTTAAGTATGCTGGAAATTGAGAAAACTTTTTTTGGAAATCCAAACTTTGGAATTGTTTCTATTACAATCGATCCTGCTCATGATACGCCACAGGTTTTAAAAGATCATGCAAAATTATTAGGAGCGAAATCATCGAACTGGAATTTTTTAACAGGTGATAGGGCAACCATCATGGATTTATCAAACAAAGGGTTTAATTTGTATGCTGGTGAAAATGCTAAGGTAAATGGTGGTTTTGAGCATTCTGGTTTATTTGCGTTAATTGATAAAGACGGAAAAATTCGTTGTAGAAAAGATGAATTTGGAAATCCAATTTTATATTACGACGGTTTAGATAAAAAAGGAGTTAGAGATATTCAGGAAGACATTAAAATATTATTAGAAGAATAAAATGGAAGATCATTCATTAGAAAAAAAATACAGCAAGTTTATTGTTGCTGTATCAATTATAATTCCGGTTGTCGTGGCTATATTATTTGGAGTTAAACTTAAAGACTTCGGAATTAATGTTGAACCGCTTTCATTTTTACCTCCAATTTACGCTACGATAAACGGAATTACAGCAATCGTTTTAATATGGGCTGTTTTGGCTATTAAAAATGGAAAGCGTAAACTTCATGAACAATTAATGACTTCAGCAATTGCTTTGTCGGTAGCCTTTTTGGTGATGTATGTTGCGTATCATATGACTGCAGATTCTACTAAATTCGGCGGTGAAGGTGTAATACGTTATGTTTATTTCTTTATTCTAATTACTCACATTTTATTGTCTATTGCAATTATTCCTCTTGTATTAATTACTTACGTAAGAGCTTTAGCGCAACGTTTTGACAGACACAGAAAAATAGCTAAAATAACTTTTCCACTTTGGTTGTATGTTGCGGTGACAGGCGTTGTAGTTTACTTAATGATTTCTCCATATTATGCGTAAAATAGAAAACAGAATAAAGAATAAAGAAAATAGATTGAAAAATAGAAGCGGAGTTGGAAATTTAATCTCAACTAAATGTTTCTATATTCTTTTCTCTATGTTCTTTTCTCTTGCAGCTAATGCTCAATGCGCCATGTGTCGTGCAGCGCTTGCGGGGGATTCTAATACAAAAAAAGCTGAAGCAGTAAATGATGGTATCGTTTATTTGATGGTAATTCCGTATTTACTTGTTGGAATTATTGGTGTTCTGATTTATAGAATGTACCAATCAAAAAAGAAAAAAGCAGTATAAATTTTATACTGCTTTTTTCTTTTTATTCTGACTTCTATTTTAATCCGTCAACAGAAACATTCACTGTTCCGTTTATTTTTATAAAAGCAATAATAGCCTGATTAGTTAACTGTATTTTATCAAACTGAATGTCTTCCATTTTTCCATTTACAAACACACCTGGCATTGGAGAATAGTTTTTAAGATAAGATGCCATGCTTTTTTTGCCTTCTTCTAAATTGGGCTGGATCGAATAGCGACAACTTTGTTCCATTTTTCTTAAAATATAACCTTGACCTAACCAGCTTGCAGTACGCATTAATTTGCTTTTGGTGTCTAAAACATAATCAAGTTTCTCAAAATAGATTTCTTTTGTCTGCGCATTATATTGTGGAAATCCATTTAGATAAAGCGTTCCGTTTATAGATCCCAAAACATCCAGTGCAATCACCATTTTTCCATCCTTATGCCAGATCGTAACATTTTTTACCGTTATTTTTTTGCTTCCTGAACCAAATTCCTGACCTGCAAAATTTTTGGTCATTATTTTAGAAGCATCAATATAAGTTGAAATTGCAGCGATATTCGCTGAAATCTGATTTGGAATTTTAGCAACAGGTTTCAAAACAATTTTATTAGCATTGAATTTAGATTCAGGTTGTTTGCCAACAATAGTTTCCATATTACATTTCACTCCCATATCCAATAAAAACAAATCATTTTTAAGTTTTGCATTGGTTGAATAAATTTCAACAGGAGTAATTCTTAACCAGCTTTCATAAGTATCACTCATTTGAAATGGTGTACATATTTTTTCTAAGGCTGATAAAACATTTGGCTTGAAATCCATTGATTTTTCTATCGCTTCATCAATTTTCTTTTCAATTTTAGATTTAAAAATAGTAATTGCTGGATTAACCAAATAAGTTATCGGCATGCTTTTTCCAAAAACTAACATTGTCGGACTTTCATTCCAGTCTAGAGATTTTAATTCAGTTTTGGTGTTTAATTTCCAATTTGTTAAAGCCACTTCGCTGGATAAAGTTATAACTCCATTCAAATTAAATTCACGAGTATCATAAAGTTCAACGCCTAGTTTTTTGGTTCCAATTCTATATTTAATAGTTGCTTTTAAAGGCAGAATTGTTTTTATCTTTTTATCCGGATTTGCCGGATCATTTTGGATTTTTATTGGAGCCTGTTTCCAAATCTTCATCTCAATATCATCATCTTCGATATTATTGTCTTCATAAATTAATCCTGTTAAAATCGAGTTGGTCTGATTCTCTATATCAGTCAATTTTACCGTTATTGGCAGGTTAATAAAGGATGGATTCGCATCATAAACCAAAGGACTTGCATCATCTGGCTCAGGTTTTAAGGTTTCTAATTTTTGAGATGCTGAGCATCCTGAAAACAGTGCAAGTGCCGTGAATAAAGAGAAAATGGATAAAAACTTCATCATTAAGATTTTTTTGAGTGATACAAAATTAAGAAAACAATTATATTATCTTAAAATGTGTAACATTTGATAAAGAATCGAGTCTTATTGTAATATCAAAACGAAATTATTAACGTTTTCTTACCATAAATTACTTAATAAAAATGTTATTATTGTTTTAAAATTTAACAGTATCATGATCGAAATCAAAGATTTACATAAATCCTATAAAATGGGAAGTTCAGAATTACATGTATTAAAAGGAATAAATTTTAATATTGAAGAAGGCGAGCTAGTTGCTATCATGGGATCTTCTGGTTCAGGTAAATCGACACTTCTTAATATTTTAGGAATTTTGGACGAGGCTGATTCTGGTAGTTATATTTTAGATAAAACTCCTATTAAAAAGCTGAATGAAACGATCGCTTCTAAATACAGAAATAAATTTTTAGGATTTGTTTTTCAATCTTTCAATTTGATCAATTATAAAACTGCACTAGATAATGTGGCGATGCCATTATATTATCAGGGAGTAAAGAGAAAAGAGCGATATGAAATTGCAATGAAATATTTGGAAAAAGTGGGTCTGGGTTCACATTCACACCATTTACCAAATGAACTTTCCGGAGGTCAAAAGCAACGTGTTGCAATCGCCAGGGCATTGGCTTCAAACCCAAAAGTTTTATTGGCAGATGAGCCAACAGGAGCTTTAGATACCAAAACTTCATACGAGGTTATGGAACTTATTCAAGGAATTAACGATGAAGGTAAAACTATTTTGATCGTTACACACGAGCCTGATATTGCCGCAATGTGCAAAAGAAATGTGGTCCTGAAAGATGGATTAATTATCGATGATAAAAAGGTAGAACAAGTTAGAGCTTCATCTTATGTTTAATATTGAGCGTTGGCAAGAAATATTCGAAGCAATTTCTAAAAACAGATTAAGAACATTCCTGACCGGAGTTTCCGTGGCCTCAGGTATTTTTATTTTAGTGATTTTGCTTGGTGCAGGTAAAGGACTTCAGAATGGAATTGAAAAACAATTCGAACGTGACGCCGCCGGAATTATTGAAGTTTGGTCCGGAACAACTACAAAAGAGTATAAAGGGTTGAATCCCGGAAGACAAATTCAGTATAGAGACGCAGACTTTAATCAATCTGTACAGAAATTTGATGATAAACTAGATATGAGAGCATCAACCTATAATTTTTGGGGAGCTCCATTTTCGTACGGAAAAGAATCAGGAAGTTATCAATACAGAGGTGTTACGCCCGATTATGGCGGAATCGAAAATCTAAATATAGTTCAGGGAAGATATGTAAATAGTTCAGATTTGGCCAATAATGAGAAGGTAGCCTGTATCGGGATGAAAATTAAAACGGATCTTTTTAAAGACAAAGATGCTTTAGGTAAAGAAATCATAATCAATGGTATTAATTTTAAAGTAGTTGGCATTTTTACTGATCCTGGAGGAGAAAGAGAAGAAGCGAGAGCTTATTTACCTTTAACGACAGTGCAAAGAGCTTTTGGCGGCGGAGATAAAATAAGCAATTTGTTTTTTACAATGAAAAAAACAAATGATTATGACGAAGCTTTAGCACAATCTAAAAAATTCACACAAGATTTGAAGAATCTGCTGAAAAGTAGAAATATGGTAGCTCCTGAAGATGACGGTGGTGTTGGTGTTTATAATTCGGTTGAAGATGCTAAACAGTTTTATGATTTAAATCTTTATATAAGATTGTTCTTTTGGTGGGTAGGAATTTGTACTATCATTGCCGGGGTTGTTGGTGTGAGTAATATCATGCTTATTATTGTAAAAGAAAGAACAAAAGAAATTGGAATTAGAAAAGCACTTGGTGCATCTCCGTTTTCAATTATTTCAATGATACTTCATGAGTCGATTTTTATTACTACGATTGCTGGTTTTGTTGGGCTTTTGGCAAGTTTGTTATTATTGGAATTTGTTGGCCCGATGGTGCAGAGTGAATATTTTCAACATCCCGAAGTCGATTTCAGCGTGGCATTGACAACACTGGCTCTACTTGTATTTGCCGGAGCAGTGGCAGGATTTTTTCCGGCATACAGAGCCGCCAAAATTAAACCTATTGTAGCACTTAGAGACGAATAATTATGTTTAAGAAAGATAATTGGGACGAGATTTTACAGGCCTTAACAGCCAATGTTTTCAGAACAACTCTAACTGCATTTGGTGTGTTTTGGGGTATATTTATTTTGGTAATATTATTAGCAGCCGGAAATGGATTAGAAAATGGTATCAAAAAAGGTTTTGACGGAATTGCCACAAATACTATGTTTATGTGGAGTCAGACAACATCAAAAGCCTATAAAGGTTTGCCTAAAACCCGTCGTTATGATTTTAGAAATAGTGATGTAGCAGCATTAAAAGCAGCTTTGCCCGATTTATTATATGTTTCACCAAGAAATCAATTAGGCGATTTTAATGGGACAAATAATGTGGTGCGTGGTACAAAAACTTCAGCATTTACGGTTTATGGTGATTATCCGGAGTTGATTAAACAACAACCAATGGATATCATAAAAGGTCGTTTTATCAACCAGCAGGATATTCTTGAGAGAAGAAAAATTGCTGTGATTGGAAAAGGTGTTATTAGTGAATTGTATGGAAAAGAAGAAGAAGCGATTGGGACCTACATAAAAGTAAATGGAATTAATTTCATGGTAGTTGGCGTTTATCATTCTAAACAGCAAGGCGGAAATGCGGAGCAGGAACAAAAGAATATTTTCGTCCCGTTTACGACTTTCCAACAAGCGTTTAATTATGGAGATAAAGTGGGTTGGATGGCGCTTACGGCAAAAGATGAAACTTCAATAACCGATTTAAAACCGAAGATTCTGGAGCTTATAAAATCACTTCATTCCATAAATCCGAAAGATGACAGAGCCGTGGGTAATTTTGATTTGTATGAGCAATTCAACAAAGTACAGAGTTTGTTTAACATCTTAAAAATCATTGCTTATTTCGTGGGAACACTGGTTTTAATTTCAGGTGTGATCGGAATTTCGAATATTATGCTTATTGTAGTTAAAGAACGTACCAAGGAGATTGGAATCCGCAGGGCTTTAGGCGCAACGCCTGGTGCTATTCGTGGACAAATTTTGTCTGAATCTATATTTTTAACTATTATTTCGGGTATGTTTGGAATTGCCGTCGCAACAGGAATCATTGCTATTTTAAATATGGTTTTAGATTCGATGCCCCCCGGAAGTAACACTATGTTTGCTAACCCAAGTGTTGATTTGGGAGTAGTATTTGTAGCATTATTAATATTAGTAGGATCTGGTTTGCTGGCAGGATTTATTCCGGCGCAGACCGCAATTAATGTGAAGCCTGTAGATGCTTTGCGAACAGAATAAATTATCAATCAAAATATAATCGATTAAACCAAAAACAAAATGAAAAAAGGAGTAACCGTAACCATTTTAATCTTTATTGCTTTAGTTTTCTTTGGCGCACTTTACTATTTGTATGCGAAAAATCAAGAGTCTCCAATCGTTTTTAAAACGGAGAAAGCAGAGATTAAAACGATCGTAAAAACCACCATTGCAACTGGTAACATTCAGCCTGACGAAGAGGTCCTAATCAAACCAAATATCTCAGGTATTATTGAAGAAGTATATATCAAAGCTGGTGAGAAAATTAAAGCAGGCGACATGATTGCTAAAATTAGAGTTGTTGCCAATGTATCTAATGTAAGCAGTACTCAAAATCAGGTACAGACAGCTAAAATCGCTTTAGATAATCAGGAGAAAATTTATAAAAGACAAAAAACCTTATTTGAAAAAGAGGTAATCTCCGCTAACGATTTTGATGCAGCTCAATTAGCTTATACTCAGGCGAAACAAAATTATTTAGCTGCAAGACAAAGTTTGGATATTGTAAAAACAGGAACAACAACTTCGTTAGGAAGTTATGCTAATACTTTAATTCGTTCAACTGTAAACGGAATGGTTTTAGCGGTTCCGGTAAAAGTTGGAAATCAGGTTATTGAAAGTAATAACTTTAATGAAGGAACTACAATTGCCAGCGTTGCAGATGTTGGAAGAATGATTTTTATTGGAAAAATAGATGAATCTGAAGTAGGGAAAATCAAAGTTCAGATGCCAATTGAAATTACTGTTGGTGCAATCGAGAATAAAAAATTCGATGCTGTTCTGACGGATATCGCTCCAAAGGGTGTAGTAGAAAATGGTGCAATTCAGTTTGAAATAAAAGCTTCTTTAGAAAACAGAGATGCTACTTTTATCAGAGCCGGATTAAGTGCAAATGCTTCTATTATTTTAGAAAAAGCAGACAAAGTTTTGGCAATTAAAGAATCATTAGTTCAATTTGACAAGAAAACTCAAAAGCCTTATGTTGAAATCGAAACAGCTCCACAGAAGTTTCAGAGAAAAGATTTAGTTCTGGGTGTTAGTGACGGAATATACGTTCAGGTTAAAAGCGGTATCAAAGATTCAGATAAAATTAAAATCTGGAATCAGGGCTTGATCAGTGAAGGAGAGGAAAAAAAATAATTTGAAAGTATAAAGAGTTTTTTGGGTTTATAAAATGTTAAATTTGCATGGTTCATTTACTGTGCTTTGATTCAAAATATATGAAAATAAATAAATATAATAGTCTTGTTTTTGCTATACTTTTAGGGTTTGGATTATCAGCCCAGGCGCAAACAAAACAATGGACACTGGAAGAATGTGTACGATATGCACTAGACAATAATATCACGATAAAATTATCAGAACTAGACGTAAAAAATGCTGATATAGATAAAAAAGATGCTTTTGGAAATTATCTTCCGTCAGTAAATGGAAATGCTTCACACTCTTGGAATATTGGTTTGAATCAAGATGTTACGACAGGTCTTTTGCGTAATCAGACAACTCAATATTCATCAGTAGGTTTAAGTGCCGGAGTTGATATTTACAAAGGTTTACAAATCCAAAATACGTATCGAAGAACGAAACTTTCTATTATTGCATCGCAGTATCAATTATTGAAAATGCAGGAAGATATTTCGCTGAATGTTGCGAATGCTTTTCTTCAAATTTTATCTTATAAAGAAGAGCTAAAAGTAAAAAAAGAACAATTATCGATTGATGAAAAGCGATTAAAACGTTCTGAAGAAATGGTAAATGCAGGAACAATTCCAAGAGGAGATTTGTATGATCTAAAAGCTACTATTGCAACAGACCAACAAGCGATTACTGTTTCAGAGAATAATTTACTGATCTCAAAATTAAGTTTAGCGCAGCTTTTACAATTAAAAGAATTTGCAGATTTTGATGTTATTGATGATACAAATGCTAAAGATGAAAATAATATCATGGCCCAAAGCCCAATTGATATTTACAATAAAGCAAAAGAAACAAGAACAGAATTAAAACTGGCGCAGACTAATCTTGAAATTGCTCAGAAAAATGTAGCCATTGCAAAAGGAGCTTATCAGCCAACTTTAAGTGCTTTTTATAATTTTAATACCAGAGCAAGTTACTCTGATATTGTAATAGGAGCTACTCCAAATACTGCAAATCCAACATCTCAGATTGGTTTTGTTGAAGGAACAAATCAGGCAGTATTACAAGACAATTTTACGCCTGTTTTAGGTGGGCCTCAGCCTATTTTAGATCAATTTAGTGACAATAAAGGACAATCATTTGGTTTTCAGCTTTCTGTTCCAATTTTCAACGGTTTCTCAGTTCGAAATAATGTAGAAAGAAATAAAGTTAATTTAGAAAAATCTAAAATAGATTTAGAGCAAAAAAGTTTAGATTTGCAACGCAACGTTTATACTGCTTTTACAAATGCAAAAGGAGCGTTAAATACATATGAGTCATCAACTGTAACTTTAGAAGCGAGACAGCAGGCTTATAATTATGCTAAAGAAAAATACGATGTAGGTTTAATGAATTCATTCGATTTTACACAAGCTCAAACATTGTTGACGAATGCACAGTCTGATGTTATCAGAACGAAATATGATTATATTTTTAAAATAAAAATACTTGAATTCTACTTTGGAATTCCAATTGTCCCAATTATTACAAAATAATTTATTATGTCAAAAAAAACAGTTTATTTCTTAATAGGAGGCGCCGTAGTTATTATTGCAGTTTTAGTAGGTCTTTCGAAATCGGGAGTAATAGGAAATAAGGATGAAGGAAAAGAGGTAGAAATTTCAAAAGTAGTGGCTTCAACCATTGTAGAGACAGTTTCGGCAACGGGGAAAATTCAGCCGGAAATTGAGGTAAAACTTTCATCAATGGTTTCAGGTGAAATTATTGCATTAAATGTAAAAGAAGGGCAGGTTGTTAAAAAGGGAGATTTATTGGTAAAAATAAATCCGGATTTATATACCTCCGGATTAGATAGATCTGTTGCTAATTTATCTGGAACCAAAGCCAGTTTATCGCAATCTGAAGCAAACTTTAAAGAAGCAAAAGCAAGCTACGAACGTAATAAAACATTATACGATAAAGGTGTAATTTCAAAATCGGATTGGGATAAATCAATTGCAACTTTTGAGGTTGCAAAAGCTACCAAACAAAGTTCTTATTACAATGTTCAAAGTGCCTCGGCGTCTGTAACAGAAGCTAAAGATAATTTAGGTCGTACTTTAATTTATGCTCCTGCAGACGGAACTATTTCTGTCTTAAATGTAGAATTAGGAGAGCGTGTTTTAGGAACGCAACAAATGGCTGGAACAGAGCTTTTGAGAGTGGCAAACCTAAACAACATGGAAGTTGAAGTTGATGTTAATGAAAATGATATTGTGAAAGTAAAAATTGGAGATGAAGCCAATGTTGAAGTAGATGCTTATTTAAAAAAGAAATTTAAAGGAACTGTAACAAGTATTTCTAATTCGGCAAGCTCTACACTAACATCAGATCAGGTTACTAATTTCAAAGTTAAAGTTCGTATTCTAAAAGAATCCTATCAGGATTTGTTAGAAGGCCAGCTAAGCTCTTATTCTCCGTTTAGACCCGGAATGACAGCAACAGTTGATATTTTGACAAAAACAAAAGCAAATGTATTAGCAGTGCCTATTAGTTCAGTAGTTGTAAAATCAGATACAGCATCCGTTAAGGATTTTACAGTAGAAGATCCTAATGAGAAAAAAGTAGTGCCAAAAAGTGATAAAAAATTCGAATGTGTTTTTGTGAAAGTAGGTGATAAAGCTAAAATCAGAATCATTAAAACAGGAATTCAGGACGATACCAATATCGAAGTAATGTCAGGATTAAAATCAGGAGATGTTGTGATAACAGGACCTTATACGACGGTTTCAAAAGAATTGAATTCTGGAGATAAGGTAAAACTTAAAAAAGCAGATGCTCCCAAAAAATAAATATTATAATCTTAAAAAATAAATACTTTGTCTTTTATTCTCAATATCGAAACTGCTACAAAAAACTGTTCTGTAGCAATTGCAAAAAATGGTGAAACAATTTTATGTAAGGAAATTGCAGAAGAAGGGTATTCGCATGCCGAAAAACTCCATGTTTTTATTGAAGAAGCAATTTCAGAAGCAGGAATTACAGTTCGGGATTTAGTTGCAATTGCGGTAAGTCAGGGGCCTGGTTCTTATACAGGTTTACGAATTGGGGTTTCGGCGGCTAAAGGATTATGTTTTGCATTAAATATTCCGTTGATTGCTGTCGATACTTTGAAGACTTTAGCATCGCAAGCTAAAGTTTCTGACGGAAAAATAATTCCAATGCTGGATGCCAGAAGAATGGAGGTTTACAGTGAAATTTTTAATGCCGATCTGGAAGTTGAAAGAGAAATTCTGGCAGAAGTTATTACAGAAGATTCTTTTGCAGCATATACGGATATAATTTATTTTGTTGGAGACTGTGCAGACAAATGCAAACCAATTTTGACGAAAGATAACTTCATTTTTTTAGAAGATATAAAATACCCTTCAGCTTCGGCAATGAGTAAAATCAGTTTCGATAAATATCAAATAAGCGACACTGAAGATGTCGCTTATTTTGAACCTTATTATTTAAAAGATTTTATGATGGCACCTCCATCAAAAAAACAATAAAACCTTTTTATTTTTGAAGCGTATACGGCTGGACTGAAATTCCGGCTTCATCTAAAGCCGTTTTGCAATTCTCCAGAGTTTCAGAGAAAACAGCACCATAGTTTACATTTTTAGCCCACGGACGAACTGCAAATTCTACTGCACTAGCAGTCAGGTTTTTTACAAAAACTTCCGGAGCAGGTTTTTTAAGTACTTTAGGGTTTTTATTTAGAACATCTATAAGTATATCTTTCGCTTTTTTAATATCTGAATCATAAGAAACCGCAAAAGTCAAATCTGCTCTTCTTTCTCCCTGCATAGAGTAATTAATAATTGTACCGTTTGACAAGGCGCCATTTGGTACAAAAACAGTCTGATTATTAGCAGTGAGCATTTTAGTAACAAAAATCTGGATTTCGCTTACAGTTGCAATAACTCCTTGTGCCTCGATAGTATCTCCAACCTTAAAGGGTTTAAAAAGAATAATTAACATTCCGCCGGCAAAGTTAGAAAGTGAGCCCTGCAATGATAAACCCACAGCAAGTCCCATGGCTCCTAAAATGGCTACAAATGAGGAAGTATCAATACCCAGTTTTGAAATAAAAATCACAAACAATAAGATTCTTAGTGCCCATATTAAAATGTCCGACAGGAATTTGGTTAAGGTAGGATCCAGGTTTCGCTGAACCATTACTTTTGTTATAATTCTATTTATAAATCGGATGGCATAAATACCAACAAATAAAATTAGAAATGCCGAAATTAATTTTGCCGAATAATTAACTAATATGTCAACGATTTTTGTGGTATAATCGCTAAGTTGTTCTGGACTCATCATGTTTATTAAATAAAAAAACCTTCTCAAAAGGAGAAGGTGTATTAGTTGTGCAAATATAAAGATATTTCTTCTATAAGAAAAATAAGTATCTATTCTTTGTCAGCAATTTCATCAGTAGCTTTATCTTCGATAGTGGCTGCTGTTTCGCTAGCGTCAACCACAGTTTCTGAGGCAATTGCTTTAGTGTCGCTGGTTAATTCACTTGTTTTTTCTTTTACAGAATCGATTACATCACTTATAGAATCAGTTGCTTTTTCAACATACTCACTAACAATATCCTTAGCCTGACCTGCGTATTCAACTGCGCTGTCAAATATTGGTTCTGAAGCTTCTTTGGCTTTAGCGATCGTCTCTTCTGCAAAAGTCTCTGCTTTTTCAATATAAGGTGTAGCAGCTTCTTTGGCTTGCTCAAAAGTAGTTTCAGCCTGATTGGCTAAGTCTGTCGCAGATTCTTTGGCTGAGCCAAATAAATTCTTGAAAAATGAAGATAATCCCATAGTTTTATAATTGATTGGTTAATAATACAATATTAGACTTTTTTACAGGATTATAGCATTAATGTTAAAATAATTTATTGAAAGTTAAGTAGATAAGAGGTAATAAAAAAAGCGCCCAACAATGGCGAACGCTTTCTGTATTTCCTAATGTTATTTTTTTATGCATTTACAGCTTCAACTTTAATAGCCTCATCATTTAACATGCTTTTTAACATGTTTTCAATACCACTTTTTAGAGTAAAAGTAGAGGATGGACATCCGCTGCAGGCACCTTGCAAAATAACTTTCACTGTCTTGTCATTTTCATTATACGAATCGAATGCGATATTTCCTCCATCGGCAGCAACGGCTGGTTTTACGTATTCCTCTAAGATGTTAATGATTTGTTGTGAAGTTACGTCCAGTTTGTCAAAAGCTTCATCTTTAGTAACATCATTTTTTGTAGTCACTTCAATTAGACTTTCATCTAAAACAGTTCCTCCGTTTTCGATAAATTGTTTGATAAATGTTCTAACTTCCAAAGTGATTTCATCCCAGTCGTTAATATCATATTTGGTAACTGAAATATAATTTTCATCAATAAAAACCTCTTTTACATATGGGAATTTGAATAATTCTTTTGCTAATGGAGAAGAAGCAGTCTGGTCAATATTTTTATATTCTACCGGATTTCTGGTTAACATTCTGCTTACCACAAATTTTAATGCCGCCGGATTTGGAGTTGTTTCTCCATATACAGTAATGGGTTGTTTTTTAGCTTTGTTTTCGTCGATTTTAATAATAACCCCACCTTTGTCTACAAATGCTGCAATTTGTTCCGCAACCGCATCTTGTACATCTTCCCATTCTACAATACTGTATCTTTCGATAGCGATAAAGTTTCCTGAAATGTAAACTGTTTTTACAAACGGTAAATAAAATAATTGTTGTGCTAGTGGTGATTCCTGTGCCTCATCAATATTCTTAAATTCAAAATTTTGATTTTGAGTAATGAAATCTTCAAATTCAAATTTTAATATAGTGGGATTTTGAGTTTCCTTTATGGTGATTTTTGTCATGATTTGTAATTTTTTACAAATTTAGTAAAGTTATTTTCTACTAATAGCTATATTTGGTTTTTTAATAAAATAATTAAGATTCTTATTGTAACTATTCGCATTAAATTTGGAGTCTATAATTTATTCAAACAATATTGGCTTTATGGAATTTAGAATCAGAGTTTTATTTATTTTTTTATTAACTTCATTTTACTCTTTTTCGCAGGAAGGCATTCCTGTTTATTCAGACTATTTATCAGACAATTATTATTTGATTCATCCTTCTATGGCTGGAGCAGCAAATTGTGCGAAAATAAGATTAACAGCCAGAAAACAATGGTTTGGCCAGGATGATGCACCGGAACTTCAAACGTTGAGTTTTAACGGTCGAATAGGCGAGAGATCCGGAGCCGGAATTATTGTTTTTAATGATAAAAATGGATATCATTCTCAAAAAGGAGTAAAGCTTACGTATGCACATCACATTATGTTTTCGAGAGATGAGATCGATTTGAATCAATTATCTTTTGGTATTAGCGGAGGAGTAATTCAAAATCAATTAGACGAAACAACATTTGGAACAACATTTGACCCAATTGTTTCGGGACAGATTCAAAAAGATTCTTATTTTAATGTTGATGTTGGTGCGTCTTATAATTACTTAAATTTTTATGCTCACGCTACAGTTCAGGGGCTGATCGAAACAAGAAGAGAATTGTATACGGATTATGAAAGTGATAATGTTCGAAAATATCTTTTGAGCGCCGGATATGTTTTTGGCAAAAGTGAAAATATTACCTGGGAACCTTCAATATTATTTCAAATGTTTGATCAGACGAAAGAAAAATCGATCGATTTAAACATGAAAGCTTACAAAAACATGGATTTTGGAAGTTTATGGGCGGCGTTATCGTATAGAAGAAGTTTTGATGGTGCACAATATCTTAGCGGAAGCGGAGTTTCATCTCAAAAATTGCAATATTTTACACCAATTATAGGTGTGAATTTTAAAAATTTTATGTTTGCGTACACATACTCTCAAGTAATGGGAGATGTAAAATTTGATACTGGAGGGTACCATCAAATAACTTTAGGAATCAATTTATTTTGTAAAAAGGAACGTTACGATTGTAATTGTCCGGCTATTAATTAATTTTTTATGCTTATTAAATCTGTAAACGGAAAATCACCTTCAATTCCAGAGGATTGTTATGTTGCCGAAAATGCTACCATTGTTGGCGATGTTACATTTGGTGAATCTTGCAGTGTTTGGTTTAATGCTGTAATTCGTGGCGATGTTCACTTCATTAAAATCGGAAACAAAGTTAATATCCAGGATGGAGCAATTATTCATTGTACCTATCAGAAACATCCAACTATTATAGGAAACAATGTTTCAATTGGTCATAATGCAATTGTACATGGTTGTACAATTCATGACAATGTTTTGATAGGAATGGGAGCTATTGTAATGGATAATTGTGTAGTTGAAAGCAATGCAATTGTGGCCGCCGGAGCAGTTGTAACACAAAATACTATTGTGACATCAGGAAGTATTTATGCAGGTGTTCCTGCCAAAAAAGTAAAAGACATTGACCAATCTGATTTTGCAGGTGAAATTGAGCGTATTTCAAACAATTATGTAATGTATTCGGGCTGGTTTAAAAACGAAGAATAAAATAATAAATAATTCAAAAGTAAAAATCCAAATTCCAATGTGTTTTATACTTTATTGGAATTTGGAATTTTATTTTTTTTGGAATTTTAAAAATTTACAGATTGATCTTTTCAAAGAAAGTACTTTTATAACTTTCACTAATCGGAATTCGTTTATCGCTAATCAAAACCTTATTTTTCTGAATTGATTTTACATGTTTTATATTGATAATATAAGACCTGTGAATTCTCGAAAACCCTTTGCTTGACAGTAAGTTTTCCAGTTTTATTAAACTAATTAAGGTTAGGGTAAACTTATTGTCTGTTGTATAGATTTTTACATAATCTTTTAGGCCTTCAATAAATAAAATATCCGCAAAATTCATTTTTACATTCTCATATTCAGCTCTGACGAACATAAAATCCTGTTCTAATTCGGGAGCAGTAGTGTTTTCAGAAATAGCCTGAACCGTAGCTGCAGGATTGAAAATTTGCTGTGCACGTACTACTGATTTTAAAAAACGATGAAACGGAATTGGTTTTACCAAATAATCAACAGCACCAAGATTAAATCCTTCAACAGCATAATCAGAATAGGCTGTTGTAAAAATGATTAAAGGCTTTTTTTCTATGGTGTTTAAAAATTCAATTCCGGAAAAATGAGGCATCTGAATATCCAAAAAAATCAAATCAACATTCGTCTGATTGATAAATGAAACGGCATCGATGGCATTATTAAAAGTGCTAACCAATTCCAGCGAATCTACTTTTCGGACAAAATCTTCTAATAACTCAACTGCTAGAGGTTCATCGTCGATAATTACACATTTCATCTGTTTCAGTATTAGATTGTTAAATTAGTTTTGGTCTTCAAAAGTAGTTTTAAACCAGTAAATTAAGTTCTAAAGTTTTCATAAATTACGGGTTTAAGTTTTAAATTATGCACTCACCGTTATCGTTTTGCTTAAGGTATAGCCATCAGTTAGATTACCGGTCAATGTCGCAAGCTCATCAGCTAAACTATCTGAAAAAACATTGTCTTTCGTGTTTGAAGTATCAGCTTGACCATGAGCAACATAATTTGTACTCGAATACACTTCGCTGGAAACATTTTCAGGAAAAGCAATTTGTGTTACCAACAATGAAGTACCACTTGCCGTCAACACTTCAATATGCACATGTGGCGCTCTGCCCTGGTACCAGCCTGGGAAAATGGAAATAAATGAAACTTCTCCTTTTGCATTGGTAGTTTGCCTTCCTCTTAAAAAATGAACCGTTGTGTAATTAGTTTGCTGCATCGAAGTTCCTCCGTATTCGGAGTAATTTCCATCTTTATCACAATGCCATACATCTACGAGAACACCTTCCAGAGGAGCGCAATTATTGCTCTTATTTTCAATTGTTAAGTTAATAAGTAAAGCAACACCAATCCGGTCTGATTTTATATTCTCTAAAACCAATTGGCTAGGAGTTTTTATCGGAAACGGACCTTTTGTTTCAGTTGGAGAAACAGTGCAGCTTCCGTCAGTTGAAGAATCAGAGTCCGAATCATCATTGTCGCTTTTAGAGCATGATTCCAGTAATTTTGAAGCTGTAGCAAGCGAGGCAATTCCTAAAATGCCATTTCGTATGAATTTTTTTCTGTCCATAATCAATTGTTATTAATTTATTGGTGTTTGAATTTCATCTAATTTTAAATTTAAATGCACACGGTAATACTGATTGTCCTGCGTTATATCTAATTCGTGGGCGTTTGGATAAAGCAAATCCAGACGATTTTTTATATTAGCCAATCCGATTCCTGAATTTTCAGGATCTTTTGTATAATCTTCAATAGTATTTTCTATCCAAAAATCAAGACTGTTTTCATGTATGAAAATTTTAATTTTTACGTGAGCCGCACCTTTATAATCGGTTCCGTATTTAAATGCATTTTCAACAAACGAAATCAGTAACAAAGGTTCTATAAATTTGTTTCGGGTATCACCATGAACGTTTATAACAATGTCTTCAATATCGTTGAGCCTTAGTTTTTGTAGCTCAATGTAATTCTGGATATAATTAATTTCTTTTTCTAAAGCCACCGTTTTATTGTCAGTTTCATACAGCATATAGCGCATTAATTCAGACAATGTTACGATGGCGTCAGGGACCAAATCAGATTTTTTGTGTGCCAGTGAATAAATACTGTTTAAAGAATTAAATAAAAAATGCGGATTTGTTTGCTTACGCAGATAAATTAATTCAGTATTTGTTCGATGTGTTTCGGCAATTAGCTTGTTTTGTTGATTGTTGTAAAATTCTGTTAGCGTTCTAATTATGGCACTTATAGTTAAAATTAATATATAAAATAACGAAGGACCAATTTTAAAAAACAAAGGCTGTCTTCTTGCCATTATAATACGCCTTTCCCCTCTCATAAAATCTGTTGGGCCTTCGGGCATTATTTTAGGAGGCAGCATGTTTGGTGGTCTCACATGATTGAATTCAGGGATGAAATAATTAATCCTGATTATCATAAAAAGAAGAATGAGTGCTAAAACAAAAGCAAAATAAAGCCAGTATTTTTTTTCTAAAAGCAATGCAGGTACCAAATAAAAATAGTTCAGATAAAACAAAACAATCCCTGTAAACCATTGTACATAAAAATCATTGTTGATTCTGAACGGGCTTTCGTAAAATTGAATTAATGAGGTCAAAATAAAGAAAGTCCATATAATACTATGGAACAAAATTTTGTTTGAGCTGGTATTTTTGATGGTATCTATATTCATTTAGAATTTTATTTTTAATAAAATTAAATCATTTTTTGTTACCGTCGGTGATAAGTCTTTATTGAGTTTTTCGATTACCAAATTGCCAACTTTTAAGGCATCTTTTTCTGTTCTAAAGCTTTTTGTTTGGTTTATTACAGGTATAATAGATTGTTTGATTAAAACTCTGTCCCTGGAGGCAATTGTATAACCCCAACCGGTTGTTGTTTTGAATGATCCGATTTTGAATGTGCTCTTTCCTGTACAGGCCGTAACTACCAAAGCCAGTAAAAGAAAGAACAAATTCTTCTGGATTTTATTCCAGAAGAATTGCTTTATTGTATTAATTGTCATCATCATTTTGCTCGTCTAAAGGCTTAAATTCCCAGGCATCATCAAAATAGGTTGAACCTATTCTTCCAAGCATATAAAAGCCACGATTATTTATGGCAAAACCAACAGCGTCTGTTCTGGTAACACCTTCCATTGGTGTTCTTTCAACCCATAAATCTGTAGATGGATTATACTCCCAAACGGTTTTAATACTTTCTCCACCTACAAGATATCCTAATCCATTCATGGCAAAACTTGAGGCATTTGCACGAACAAGCGCATAATCATCATTGAATGATTCATCATCATCATCGTCTTTATCGATATCACGTTTTCTTGTCCAGGTATCTGTAGAAGGATCAAATTCCCAAAAATCTTCCTGATAAGTTCCGTTGTTAATTCCGGTTCCTAAGTAAGCCTTGTCTCCAATTACAAAAACGGTAGCATTACGTCTTTTATTTCCGCTAAATCCGTTTACAAGTGTCCAGGTATTGGCCTGATCATTGTATTGATAAAAATCTTTAAGATAATTTCCATCATATCCGGTGCCAAAGTAAGCTTTTCCGCCAACCTGAAAACCTAACGCGCCATAGCGACCAGTTCCGGCAAAATCTGTTTTTTGAGTCCAGCTGTTACTTGTAGGATCGTATTGATAAAAATCTTTTAATTTGTTAGTTCCGTCATAACCAAGGCCAACATATCCTTTTTCATTTAACGCAAAACTTGAAGCAGAACTTCTTCCTACTCCTGTAAAATCAGCTTTTTGTTCCCAATAATCTCCATTAGAGTTGTAAGCCCATAAATCTTTCAAATAAACATCTCCGGTATAGCCTGTTGCAATATATGCATAATCTCCAATAACAAAACTAGTAGCACTAGATCTCGCAGGTCCGTCAAATGCTGATTTTTTGATCCAGTTTCCTATTAAATCATCATCGTCATCATCGTTGCTACAGCCTATAAAAAAGAGACTTGAAAACAGTGCAGCGAATAATATTCCTTTTTTAAAATTATTCATAGTGTATTAAATTTATTTATTGTTTGTATTTGATGCCAATGCCTAAAATATACCCGTTACCAGTATTAAAATCGTACACTTCGTGATTATCACGATCAATCAGCGTATACTTTTTATTAAAATTATACCCTCCTTTAAAGTTTAAAAACCAATTGCTGTCTACATTTCTTTCGTATTCAAAAGCTGAGGTCATTTGTGATAAACTCACTTTTGTTGCCTCTTTATTTAGATTGATTTGTGAATCTAAATTGTAAAAACTGCCATTAAAAGTGTTGGTGAAGTTGAACTTATTCCGGCTATTATTTGAATATGATATTTTAGAATCCGGAAACCCAATCAGCAAACTACTTCTGTCATTCAGTTGATAGTTTAAAGACAAAACAGGCATGAATTTAGGATATCCAAAAACCATTGTTCTGGCAGCACCAAAATTTAAATCTGTTTTAGAACCTAATTTTTGATGCACTTCGAAACTCCCTAAAATTGTTACATCAGACATATCTAAATTTTGCTGAAAATTGGCAGTTGGTGTAATGGTAAAATTCAATACTGTTGTTTTTGAAATATTCTGCGAAAATTCAAATTGGTTTTGCAATTGATTAAAACGATCCGGATTTTCAAATGATCCGGAACTTCCTAATTGATAATTGATATTCAAATGAGAATATTCTAATGTATTTGTTACTTTACTTTTGGCATTTATTCCTTTATTGATTTTAAAGCTAATATTGGTCTCGTTAAAATTAATTTTATCGGTAGGCTCTGTTTTTAAATTCATATCTACAGATAATTTTTCCTGTGCTTTCATATTATAAAATGAAATTGTAAAAAGCGAACATATTAAAAACAGTATTTTCATTGCTTATTTATTGGTTCAAAAGTATGTTCCTAATGTTTTTAAAAAAAAGAAGATATATGTATGGCATGTTTTGATAGACAAAAGAGCCCTTTTGATGGCTGAATGAACAATTTGGTGCTATAATGCTATTGTAGATGTTTTAATGCTATTTATAGTGTAAAAATGGCGGGCTGTATATGTTATAGTGTAGTGCAGAAGAGTGCATTTTATATTTGTTCAAAAATTTATTATGCACAAGTTTATATTGATGTTGTTTTTCGCTGTCACTATACTTTCATGCGGTACAGATACAGATGCCGGCGAGTTTGTTGTAGGATCAGATTATTTAGCTTTAAATAATAAGGTTGTTTTGATTGATACTGTAACAGTAGATATGTCAACTATAAATTTTGATTCTCTCGTTACGTCTAATCAACAACGAATTTTAATTGGTAATTATGACGATCCTATTTTCGGAAAAATAAAATCAAATAGTTATTTCCAGGTTACACCTAATACTTATAGTTTGAATACTGGTGGTTCAGATACAGAAACAGTAAACTATGTTTTTGATTCTATAGTAATGACATTGAAATATGATAATTACTATTATGGCGATACGACAAAAGTGCAAACTTTTGATATTCATCGTCTGACCCAGAAAGTTAAGCCTAATGTCGATGATAAAAGTTTTTACAATAATTCTTCCTTGACTTATAATGATGAAAGTATTGGATCAATTTCATATAAACCAAGGCCAATCGAAAAGGATTCTATCACAATTAAAATGAGCGATACTTTTGGATCCTCACTTTTTCAAAAAATGAAAAAAAGAGAAGTGACGGACTTTGATAGTTTTACTGAATACTTAAAGGGACTTGTAGTGGTACCTTCCACTTCTAATTCTTCGAGTGTTATCGGTTTTAATGCGGCAACAAGTGTTATACGCTTGTATTATTCAAAATCTCCAAAAGATATCGATGAAGAGCCTTATGAAGTCGAGTTTACAATTTCCGATGTGACAAAACAATTTAATTCTATTTCTTCAGATAAAACAGGAACCTTACTCCAGAATTTACCCGCCTCGAATAGTAAACTGTCAAGTTCACTCACAAATCGACAGGGTTTTATTCAATCTGGTACAGGAGTAGCCTGCAGAATTGATTTTCCAAATATCAAGCAACTCAAATATATAGCAGAGAAAGGTGCTATTGTTGACGCACAATTGCTTTTAAAACCGGTTAATAATTCGTATTCGGAACAATATCCATTGGCAGATTCTCTAAAAATTTATGTGGCAGACAATTTAAATAGAATGAGTGGCTCTTTAGTAAATTCTGCAGGAGCCTCTGTCTATGGTATTTTAAATAAAAAGACCGATGAGTTTAATGAGAATGTTGGATACACGATTCCTATTGGATGGTTTCTACAAAAGGAAATGTGGAAACAGTCTGATTCCAGATCTTCTTTGATTATAACATTACCTGTTATTTCGAAAGCGGTAAACAGAATTGTTCTCGGAGATCAAAAACATCCAAACAATAAAATTCAGTTGAAAATTTATTACATCTCTTATTAAATGAAAAATAAAATAGTTTATTTAAGTTACTTCATATTGATGTCGCTAACTTCATTTTCACAAAGCATTTCAAGTTCTCCTTATTCGCTGTATGGTGTAGGAAGTCTGTACGATTCTGATTTTGGTGTAATTCCATCCATCGGATCATCGGGAATTGCCTTGCCTTCCGCCACATTTATTAATAATCTGAATCCGTCGTCATTAGGTTATTTACCTCAAAATCATTTTATGTTTGATATTGGAGGAAAAGCTATCGCAACAACTTATCAGAGCGGTTCGAGGGCGGAGAATCGTAATAATTTTCAATTTTCACATATTGCTTTTGCTTTTCCTGTCACAAAGAATTCGGGCTTTAGTGTGGCTTTGAGGCCTTATTCAAGTGCAACATTTAAAATTTCTAATTTGAAATTACCAATCGAAAATAGTCAGGAATATTATTATATGACTGCCGCTGGTTCTGGCGGATTAAATAATTTTGATTTCTCATACGGATATCGATTTGGAAAGAAAATATCAGTTGGAGTTTCTGCTGCCTTATTATTTGGGAACACAGTTGATGACCGAAGTTTTTTAATATTAAATTCAATTACAACCATTCATAAAAAAACAGATTATAATGGTTTGCGTGCGACTTTGGGAGCGCAATATAAAATTGATTCAACTTTAACAATTGGTTCAACGTTTAAAATGCCAACCCAAATAAAAGCTTCTAAAGTACAGACGGTTCAAACTATTGCTGATGAGGTTGTGACTAGTATAGAATCAGATGTTGTTTCAGATACAGATGATTATTATATGCCTTTGGAAATTGGAGTGGGGATTAGCAAACGTTTTAAAAATAATTTGAACATGACTTTAGATTATGAAAAAAGTTTATGGAATGATTCCAATCAATCTGAATTATATGGAGATTTCGTGAATCAGGATCGATTTGCACTTGGATTTACTTATAGGGCTAAAAAAAATATTCGGAAATATTGGGATAGCGTTCAATATTCGGCTGGGGCAAATTTTGATACCGGTTATCTTGAAGTTGACGGCAAGCGCGTCAATAACGCAGCTATCTCTATTGGTCTTTCGCTGCCAATAGAAAACACTTTTTCGGCTTTAAATATTTCCTATTCCTATGGACAAAAAGGAAGAATTTCAGATAATCTGATAAAAGAAAACTACCATAAAATATCCCTTAATTTATCACTCGATGGAATTTGGTTCCTTAAACGAAAAATAGAATAGGGGAGCTAAAAATCCTTTTGTATTACCGGATATTTATAATTTAATATGGACTCTAAAACTGCGGGATTTGAATTGACATAAAATTCAGGCTCGCTTTTTTGGTTGTCTGTAAAACCAACTTTTTCACGCAGAATATTTTGCGTTTGACGAGCTACGGCTTCCCCCGAATCAATAATCTGAATGTGATCAGGCAGGATTTTTTTTATTTGCGGAATCAAATAAGGATAATGACTACATCCTAAAACGAGATAATCAATATTGGCATCAATCATCGGTTGTAAATAAGACTCTAGTAATTGTGTCATTTCTGGCGAGTTCAGGTTTCCATCTTCAATAAGCTGAACAAGTCCGTGACCAACCTGCTCAACAATAGTAGTGTGCTGAAACATTTCGGCAGTCTTATTAAACAGTTCACTATTCAATGTTCCTTTAGTAGCTAAAATTCCAATTACTTGTGTTTTAGAATTATTAGCAGCCGGCTTTATAGCGGGTTCGATTCCTATAAACGGGATATCATAAGTAGTACGAAGTTCTCGAATTGCATTTGTTGTAGCGGTATTACAAGCTACAACGATTAATTTGCAGCCCATTCCGAGTAACAAATCAACATTCTTTTTGCTTAAGGCAACAATTTCTTCTTTAGTTCTTTGACCATAAGGAGCATTTTTGCTATCCGCTAAATATATCGTTTTTTCGTTTGGAAGTAGATCATGAATGGCGCTCCAAATGGAAGTTCCTCCAATACCGGAATCAAAAACGCCTATAGGATTGTTGTTCGTCATACTACAAATTTAGTATTTTTTGAAATAGATTTATACTGTTAGTAAACTGAAATTATAGAATACTATTGTTTTTTAATCATAATTTAATATACAAAAAAACTGCCCAAACTTTTTAAAAATTTGAGCAGTCTTGATACTAAGAAATTCATTTTTTAGAATCCTAAATCTTTTTTTACATCAGCAGTAATGTTTGGACCATCAGCTAAGATTAAAGTAGATCCGTCTAATACGTATTGGTATCCTTTAGCTTTTCCAACTTTTTGGATAGAAGCTTTTACTTTTTCCATGATTGGTTTTACGATATCAGAATCTTTTTGTTGTAATTCTTTTTGAGCATTGTCTCTGTAAGAAGTAATTCTACCTTGCATATCCTGAACTTCTTTAGAACGTTCTCCGTTTACAGCTTCAGTTACAGTTGCAGCTTCAGCTTCGTACTTTTTGATTTTAGTTTGATATTCTTCAATCATTTTTTTGTATTCAGCATCATATGTAGCACTTAATTTTTGTAGTTGATTTTGAGCATCAAGCATTGCAGGCATTTTCGACATAATCTCGCTAACATCAACATGGGCTACCTTAGCCTGTGCATTCATTGTGTTACTTGCTCCTAAAATTAGTATGGCAGCAATTAGTAAAGTTTTGATTTGTTTCATCATTTTTAAAAATATTAATTAATTATTGGTCGTATTTGATTTTTGTGTTTCGGCTTCTTTTGCTTTTTTAGCCGCTTCTCTTTCTTCTATTATTTTCTTTCTTCTTTCTTCTAATTCTTTTTTACGTTGCTCGTAAAGTTTTTGTCTTTCTTCTGCCTTATTCACAGTTGGCTCAGCAGGTGGTGTTGTTTCATTTGCTGCAGCTGGTTTAGCAGTTGCATCTGTCTTACCAGTTTCAGTTGTTTTAGCGGCTTCAGTTGTTTTAGCAGATTCAGAAACCGTGCCATTTTTTTTGGCTTCTCTTTCTGCTAATATTGCTTTTCTTCTGTCGTCGTATTCTTTTTTCTTCGCTTCTTGTTCTAATCTTCTGTCTTCAATCAGCTTTTCTCTGGCTGTCTTTTTCTCGTCAAGTGCTTTTTGTCTGTCTGCCATTGCCGGATTTTCGTCAATTGCATTTTCTTTACTTTCTTTAGCTTCCTGATCTTTCAATTGTTTTTTAGTCAATTGCTCACGTTTATCAGTTCGGTTTAAAACACGAATAACCTGATCGCTAATATCAAATTTCTTATTACTGAAAAGCATTGTCAAATCTGATGATTTGTCGAAAATGAAATCATAATTTTTAGCTTCGGCAATATCCTGAACGGCAGTAAAAACCTGATCCTGGATTGGTTTTGCCAATGCTGCTTTTTGATGAATTAAATTTCCATTAGAACCAAATTGCTTTTGCTGATAATCCAGCATTTCATCTTCCAGAAATTTAATTTCTGTTTCTCTTTCATCAATAAGCTCTTTCGTTAATAAAGCTTTTTCAGCTTTAAGACCTTCTTTAAGCGTATTTATGTCTAATTTTTTGGCTTCTATTTCCTGTTTCCATTTTTGAGCTTTTAACTCTAATTGAGCTGTGGCTTCCTTATAATCAGAAACATTTTCCAAAATGTATTCCATGTCGATATAGCCAATTCGCGTCGTTCTTGTCTGAGCCTGACTTGTATTTGCTACAATCAGGGCTAAAAATATAAATAAAAATTGTTTTCTCATAACATTAGTTTATTTTCGAATTTCTAGCCAAATGTACTAAAAATTGGACTAAAATTGCTGACCAATTATAAAGTGCGTTTCCCAACCGTTTGCTTTATTAGTAACAGATCCAGGAAGAGCATCAAACCCATATCCTAAATCAATTCCTAACAATCCAAATGCCGGCATAAATACACGTAAACCAAAACCTGCTGAACGACTTAAGTCAAACGGGTTATAATCTTTAAACGTTGGATAGGATGAACCTGCTTCTAAAAACGTCAAGGCATAGATAGATGCTGATGATTTTAATGTAATTGGATAACGCAACTCCATCGAGAATTTGTTATAAATTGTTGCACCAATTTGTTCTCCTCTAGAGTTTACTGGAGTCAAAGAGTTATTTGGATAACCTCTCAACTGGATTGTTTCTCTACCGTCCATCGAGTAGTTTGCCATTCCGTCTCCACCTAAATAAAAACGTTCGAAAGGTACAACTCCTCTTGCCTGATCATAAGCTCCTAAGAAACCAAATTCTGTCAATGTTCTTAAAACTAATTTGCCATATACTTTAGTATACCAATCAGCTTTAAACTTAATTTTATAATATTCTAACCAATTGTATCTTTTCTGGTCAACTTTACCCTGATCCGTATCAGCACTTGCATAATCAGATCCAACACTATTATATAAAACTTGACCTGATGAGTTTGTACCAGCAGCTTTCATATAATCACCTTTGTTTAAAGGTTGTCCATCAGCACCAGAGGTATTTTCTCCGGTGTATTGCATTTTATATTCTTTTTGATTTGGCAGGTCTGCATAGTTAATACCATTAAACAATGAATATGGAGGTGTTACTTTTGCAGAAATACTAAACTCAGAACCATAAGTCGGGAAAATTGGATTTACCCCTTTGTTACTTCTTGAAAGTCCAATTGTATAGGCTAAGTTTCTTGACGCTCCGTTACCAAATGTAAATAAACCAGTATTGTAATTATTCAAATCATAATGTTGGTAACTTACCGATTGTGATAAAACAAAATAATCATCCGGTACAGTTAACCTTTTTGCTAAACCGACTTGTACAGTAAAAATATTAAAACTTTTGCTTTTGTCTACATCTCTTGTGATATAATTATTCAGGTATTGTGTACTATAAGAGATAGATGAACTGAATTGTACTGGTTTTTTTACCTCCAAACCATGGCTCAGAGAATGATAAACTGTAGGTTTGGAAATAAGTACTTCCTTGCAAACGAAGTGCTACTTTTTGACCATCTCCCATTGGCAGCGGTTTATATGCTTCCTTGTTGAATAGATTTCGTGCAGAAAAGTTATTGAACGAAAGTCCTAACGTTCCAATAAAACCACCTCCGCCGTAACCTCCCTGAAGTTCAACCTGACTAGATCCTTTTTCAACAACCTGGTATTCGATATCAACTGTTCCGGCTCCTGCATCAACATTTCTAAATTCAGGTTTGATCGCTTCAGGATCAAAGAATCCTAGCTGACCAATTTCACGAATAGTTCTAACCAATTGTTCTTTACTGTATTTTTCACCTGGTTTGGTTCTTAATTCGCGGTAAATAACATGGTCATTAGTTTTATCATTTCCTGTAACATATATTTTATTGAAGTATGCAATTGGCCCTTCAGTAACTCTGATTTCAAAATCAATTGTATCATTAACTGTTCTTACCTCTACAGAGTTAATTTTTGAGAATAAATAACCATTGTTTTGATATAGATTGGTAATATCTTCTGCGTCTGGTTTTGTATTATCGGCAATTCTTTTTTCTAATAAAACGCCGTTGTATACTTCACCTTTTTTAATCCCTAAATAACGGTTTAAAAGTTGGTCAGAGTAGACAGTATTTCCTAAGAATTTAATATTTCCAAAGTAGTATTTATTTCCTTCTTCCATATTAATCTTGATAGCCAGCATGTTTTTCTCCTTGTTATAAGTAACAGAGTCATAAATTATACGGGCATCACGATATCCTTTTTCCTTATAAGCGGCGATAACTTTTTCTAAGTCGGTTTTGTATTTTTCAGGAATAAATTTTGATGCTTTTAAAACACGCAAAATATTCTTTTGTTTCGTGTCCTTCATTGCAGATCTCAATTGGGTATCAGTAAGTTGTTTGTTTCCGATGAAATCAATACTGCTGATTTTTACCTTATCACCCTTGTCAATCCGAACGAGCATATTAACCTGATTTCCGGCTGTAGTATCGGGAGTATTTGTTATAGTAACTTTTGTATTATAGAAACCTTCTTTTTTGTATTTGTTTTCGATGTAATTTTTGGTCGTTGTAATTAAGTTTTCGTTGACAATTTTATTCTTTGTCAGGTTATTATCCTTAATTAATCCTTCTACTTTACTCTTTTTAATACCAACAAATTTAACTTCATTTAATTTAGGAAGTTCAACGATATCCAAGTCTAAATAGATACTGTCATTTTCAATTTTATTTACATAAAAAGAAATTTCATCGAATAGGCCAAGTTTACCTAATTTTTTAATAGCGCCACTGATTTCTTCACCAGGTACGGTTATTTCCTGTCCTTTTTGAAGACCGGAAAAAGTAACAACAGTTTGTTCATTGAAGCTTATTTTACCAACAACAGAAACTTTAGCAAGAATATATTTTTTTCCCTGATCAAAAGGAACTCTTTCTTGTGCTTTTATTTGTGAAAAACTACCCAAAAGAAGTAGGGTAAGTACTATTTGTATTCTTTTTTGTAACACTAAAAAATTATTTAATTTGTTCACTGGTTTTTCCAAATCTACGTTCTCTTTTTTGATAACTAATAATAGCCTCATATAAATCTTGATCTTTAAAGTCTGGCCACAAGACATTAGTAAAATATAATTCTGCATAGGCGATCTGCCATAGCAAAAAATTACTTATTCTATGTTCTCCACTTGTTCGTATTAATAAATCTACGTCAGGTAAATTTTGCGTGTAAAGATGCTCATTTATAATTGAATCGTCAATAGCGTCTAATGAAATTATATTATTTTTAACTTTATCACTGATGATTCTAACAGCATTTACCAATTCTTCACGTGATCCGTAGCTTAAGGCGAGAGTTAGAGTGAGACGCGTATTATTTTTTGTCTTATCGATAACGTCTAAAAGTTCCCTTTGAGCTGATTTTGGCAGCTTTTCGAGATTTCCAATAGCGTTAAGTTTTATATTGTTTTCTTGCAGCGTAACAAGTTCTTTTTTTAATGAATTAATCAATATTTTCATTAATGCTTCAACTTCTAGTTTAGGACGATTCCAGTTTTCTGTTGAAAAAGCATAAAGCGTTAAATACTCAATACCAAGTTTGGCGCAAGTAGTAATTGTTTTTTTTTACCGATTTGGTTCCATTTTCATGACCAAAGGCACGTAAAAAGCCTTGTTGTTTGGCCCAACGCCCATTTCCGTCCATGATAATGGCTAAATGTTTGGGTAAATTTGTTTGATCTATAGAGTCTAGTAAGTTCATTTTGTTATTCTGCGCAATAGCAAGGTTTTTGTCCAAAGGTATAGGTTAAAGTAATACCAGAGAAAACATACCAATCATTATTATTTAAATTTCCGAAACGCAACGATTTTAAATTATCATTGCCCGGATTACTTCCGTCCAAATCATCAGTAAAGGTATAACGGGCACCAACCTCTGCTCCAATAACAAAGTGAGGAGTGATGTTTGATTTTATACCTAACGTCATAGGGATAGCAATTGAACTTGAATTTTTATCTTTTCTGGTTTGCCCTCCGCTTATATACAATTCGTCATATAAAAAGTAACTTAATCCCGAATATATATAAGGAGTAACTTTTGGATGATAATCATGAAGATTAAAATCGAAGAAGTTAAATTCTAATCCGGCAGAAAACTCTTTTACAGTATTTTCAAAACTATAACCTCTGTTGCTTCTTCCTGTTTCTTCTGAATCTTTGTCGTTTCCTGCAATTGTAGATTGAGTGTAGGAGAAGCGATACGCATGGCGTGGGCTTTTGTTCCATTTATACAAAATACCAAAAGCTAGTTTTTCAGGAGCAATATAAGTTGTGTTTCCTACGTCGCCTACAAAGTTGCTTCCGCCTAGAAAAACACCTATCTCATTGATTTGAGCATTTAGTGTGATAAAGGGGAAAAAACATAACAATAAATTAAAAATTTTCTTCATTTAATTCAAAATTGCGTGCAAATATAATAATTATCGATACGAATCAACGTTCCTTTGGTTAAATGTGCTTTTTTTTCAATTTACGATATGATTTTGAGACATTTAATGATGATTCACTACATGCAGAACGAGAAAATGTGGTATTATCGTATAGTAGAGAATAAGAAAAAAGCCTAATTCCTTTTATCTTCTCCCCAAAGTAATTTATTTCTAAGGGTTTTTAAGAAAGTTTCGCCTGGAATTTCGACCATTTTTATTTTGTAATCTGTTTTTTTGATGGTTAAAACCGATTCGTTTTTTACAGATGAAATTCTTGAATCTAACGAAATTAAATACTGATCTTCTCTTCCGGAAACACGAAGCTTTATTTCGGTATCATCAGGTATTACTAAGGGTCTTGCTGTTAAGTTGTGTGGTGCAATTGGTGTAATTACTAAACTTGCAACATTAGGAGTTAATATCGGGCCGCCACAACTCAGAGAATATCCGGTAGAACCTGTTGGTGTTGAGATGATTAATCCGTCTGCCCAATAAGAATTTAAATACTCATTATTCAGGTAAGTTTCAACAGTAATCATCGAAGTTGTATCTTTTCGACTGACAGTTACTTCGTTCATGGCAAAATTCATTTCTGCAATTGCATCATTTTGAGGTTCACAAGTCAGACTCAATAATGTTCTTTCTGAGGTAGTGTATTTTTTATCTATTACAAATTGTAAAAAGCTGTCAATTTTTTCTTTTTGAACGGTAGCTAAAAAACCTAATCTTCCAGCGTTGATTCCTAAAATGGGTACTCCCGAATTACGAACTAAAGTTGCTGCTCTCAAAATTGTTCCGTCACCACCAATACTAATCAGCATTTCAAAACTGCTATCCAGAGACGTACTCGATGAAAAAGTTTCATATTCTTTTTTTATCAGCTCTTTTTCGTAAAGCATTTTCAGGAAAGTTTCTTCAATTACCATTTCTACATTATTGGAATTGAAAAACTGAAAAATATCTTTAATAATAGGTTCTGTACTGTTTTGGTAATACTGTCCGTATATGGCTACTTTCATTCTTTTTAATTAGATAATGTGTCAATTAGATAATGTGTCAATTAAAAATAGATCGCATGTCAGCTGTTAAAGAATTATCTAATTGACACATTATCTAATTTTCTAATTTATATGTTCAGGTATTTGTCTAAATAATCAGAGCGTTCTTTTAAACTATTGATATAAGCATCTTCCTGGTGTTCTGAAATGATTTCATAATTGTATCGTCTGAATGTCTGAATAATTTCATTCATTGGTCCAATACCAATTTTTAATGTTATCTGGACATTTTCTAAATCAGCTTCAGATATAAAACAGCCAAGGATTTTACCATTGTTGCTTTCTACGATTTGAGTAACCTGACCCATAGAATAATCTAAAAGTCCTTTTTGAATAATTATAATTCCGCCTTGTTCTTTTAAAAATGGAGTTTCCTGAAAAAATTTCATGATGTCTTCCATTTCATAATAGCCTATATAGGTATTATTTTCATCAATAACCGGAACTGTATTGGTGTGATTTTTCGCAAAAACTTCTAAAACATCTAGCCACATCATAGATTTTCTGGCAAAAAAACGTTCTAAAGTGTATTTGTAGTCAATCGCTTTTTTGTCAGTATCAAAAGTTTCAACATCATCAGAAGCAATACTTCCAATGAAAATACTGTTTTCCAAAACCGGAAAATGCGAAAAATTAACATCGGCAAAAAAGTTCTGAACCGAGGCTATCGTTTCCTGACTATCAATTGCTCGAAAATCGTTTGTGATATAGTTGGTAATTTCTGTCATAAATCAGTTGGAGATATTTGATGCAAAATAATCAAAAAATAGCAAAAACTGCTACGTTTTACTTTGTATTTTTGTCGTAACAAATATAGTGTTACTAGAATTAATTATCTATTTATATGACAAAGTTAAGTGTAAATATCAATAAAATTGCAACCTTACGTAATGCAAGAGGCGGAAATGTTCCTGATTTATTAAAAGTAGCCACCGATATTCAGAAATTTGGCGGACAGGGAATTACCATTCATCCGCGTCCGGACGAGCGTCACATACGTTATCAGGATGCCCGTGATTTAAAACCTATTGTTTATACCGAATATAATATTGAAGGAAATCCGCAGCATAATTTTATTGATTTGGTTTTAGAGTGTAAACCAACTCAGGTTACATTGGTTCCGGATGCAATTGGTGCAATTACCTCTTCGGCAGGTTGGGATACCATAAAAAATCAGGATTATTTGACGGAAGTTATACAGGAATTTCAACAAAACGGAATTAGAACTTCAATTTTTGTTGATCCGGTTTTGGAAATGATAGAAGGTGCAAAAAAAACTGGAACTGACAGAATTGAATTATATACAGAAGCTTTTGCGCATCAATATGATTTGGGGAATAAAAACGGAATTGATCCTTATGTAAAAGCTGCAGAATTAGCAAATGAATTAGGTTTAGGAATCAATGCCGGTCATGATTTAAGTTTGGATAACATTCAGTTTTTTAAACAAAATATTCCTGGTTTATTAGAAGTTTCAATTGGACACGCTTTGATTGCTGAAGCACTTTATCTTGGTTTGGATAATGTGGTGAATATGTATTTGAATAAACTGAAATAAGATTTTGTCTGGCTGTAAAATCTTTGTGGATCTTCGGAAGTAGCTATTACACAAAGTTGCACAAAGATTTCGTGGAGAATCTCAAAGAATAATGGATTTAAAACCAAAATATAAATGTTATACTCAAAAATAGAAGGCGAAGGAAAACCATTTATCATCATGCACGGTTTTCTCGGGATGTCTGATAACTGGAAAACACTTGCCGGACAATATGTTGAAGCCGGATTTCAGGTTCATATTTTAGATTTAAGAAATCATGGTCGCAGTTTTCATTCAGATGAATGGAGTTATGAAGCGATGGTTAAAGATGTATTTGAATATTGTCAGGCAAATCAATTAAATAAAATAGATATTTTAGGACATTCGATGGGTGGAAAAGTAGCAATGCTTTTTGCGACAACGCATTCTGAAATTGTAGATAAACTGGTTGTGGCAGATATTGGTCCGAGATTTTATAAACAACACCATCAGGATATTTTGGCAGGTTTAAATGCAGTTGACTTTTCTGTAAAACCAAGTCGAAATGATGTTGAAGCAATTGTGGCGCAATACGTTCCTGATTTTGGAACACGTCAGTTTCTGTTGAAGAATTTATATTGGAAAGAACCGGGACAATTGGCTTTTAGGTTCAATTTGGAAGTTTTCAATAATAATCTGGAAGCTATTGGAAAAGCTTTGGCAGATGATTTGATTTTTGATAAGCCAACCTTGTTTATTCGTGGAGGAGACTCAGGTTATATTTTAGATTCTGATTTTGACTCGATTCGTCAACATTTCCCAAATGTTACCTTCGAAACGATTCCAAATGCCGGACATTGGCTTCATGCCGAAAATCCTAAAATGTTTTTTGAATTGACAACTGAGTTTTTAAAAGAGTAGTTTTTTTGACAAAAATTTTATTACTTTTATTAAAACTTTTAAATCAAAAACTATGAAATTATTACTCAGACTTCTTGTCACCGCGGCTTTAGTTTTGCTAATTGCTAATTTTCTGCCAGGAGTTCATGTTGCCAGTTTTGCCACGGCTGTAATCGTTGCAGTAGTTCTGGGATTATTAAATCTATTTATAAAACCAATTTTGGTAATCTTAACATTGCCTGTAACATTCATTACTTTAGGATTGTTTTTATTGGTAATTAACGCTATTATTATTTTGCTGTGTACTAATATAGTAGGAGGTTTTGCAGTAGATACATTCTGGACAGCTTTGTTCTTTAGTGTCATCCTGTCTATTCTTCAGTCTATTACTTATAAAATATTAGGAGACGATAAATAAATTGAAATAATAGGAGCTTAAAAAACAGCTTCAAATACAATACATTAAAAACTTGGTTGGGTTGCAAAAATTTTATAATTTTGCAACCCAATTTTATTATGTAAATTAAAGAAGAAGATGGATATTAAAAGAGTAGCAATAGACGCTGTGAATGAAACGATTGTAATGACAGTTGTTCACATGGATTATAAAGGTCAAGTAGCAAAAAGAATAAACGAAAAAATGCCTTTGGCTACCGTTAAAGGTTTTAGAAAAGGACAAGTTCCTAAAGACCTTGTTGAAAAACAATACGGAAAAGCTATCAAACAGGAAGAAGTTAAGAAAGTAGTTGATTTGGCTTTAGAGCGTTTCATTCAATCTGAAAGATTAAATCTTTTAGGAACTCCTCTTGCTAAAGAAAACGAAAACTTTGATTGGGATGCTGAAGAACTAACTTTCGAATACGAAATTGGTTTGGTTCCTAACTTCGAAATTGATTTAGAAGCAAAAAATAATATTGTAAAATATATCGTTACGGCTGATGATAAATTAATCGACGGTCAGGTAGAACGTATCCAAAAACAATTCGGAAAAGCAATTCCACAAGAAGTGGTGTCTGCTGATTCTGATTTGACTGGAACTTTCTCAAACGAAGAAAAAGGGATCAACAATACAACTACAATTTCTGTATCTACATTCAACAAAAAAGCAGGTGATAAATTCATCGGTAAAAAAGTTGGTGATGTTGTAACTGTAAGTACAAAAGGTTTATTTGAAGATGATCACCAATTAATGGATTACTTAAAAGTAGCTCATGATGATGTTCACGGTTTAGATATCGAAGTAAACTTTACTATCGAAGCGATCAACGGAGCTGAATTGGCTGAATTAAACCAGGATTTATTTGACAAACTTTTTGGTGAAGGAAAAGTGGCTTCTTTAGAAGATTTAAAAGCTAAAATTAAAGAAGATGCTGAAGCGCAATTCGCACAGCAAGCTGACCAGAAATTATTATTAGACGTTCAGGATTTCCTGATCGAAAGCACAAAATTTGATTTGCCGGCTGAATTCCTTAAAAAATGGTTGCAAACTGTTGGAGAGAAAAAACTTTCTGCAGAAGAAGCTGAAGTTGAATACGCAAGATCTGAAAAAGGTTTACGTTTTCAATTAATCGAAGGAAAAGCAATGGCTCAAAGTAATATCCAAATTACATTTGAAGATTTGAAAGCTTTTACAACAAACGCTATCAGACAACAAATGGCTCAATTTGGTCAGACAAACCCAACTGACGAAGAAGTTCAGGCAATTGTTGCAAGAGTTTTATCTAACCAGGAAGAGGTAAAAAGATTATCTGAGCAAGTTGTTGCTGAAAAATTATTGGAAGTGTTCAAAGAAAAAGCAAATCCAACAACTAAAGAAGTAACTTACGAAGAATTTATCGCTGCGTCTTACGGAGAATAATTTCTGAAAAAACAAGTATATTTGAGCGTCAAGATATTTTTCTTGGCGCTCTTTTGTTTTAATTTATTTTTGATTACTTTTCAGGAGCTAATCCAGCTATCCGTTACAAGTTTTTTCATGGACACCTTTTTTTGTAAGGCAAAAAAAGAGCTTCCGCTGGTCGCTTTTTTTTACTAACAAAAAATAGTTGTCATTTCAAAAAGCTTTTCACTGCTATCTGGGCTAGAAATAAGACAAATTGACATCCTTTGTAAAGAGGTATAACCTTTGATGGAAGAATATACAGATATAACGTAAAACTTAGAACACTTTAAATATGAACTACGGTAAAGAATTCAAAAAATTTGCTACAAAGCACCAGGGAGTAAACGCAATGTACTACGATAAAATCGTAGCAGCAATGAACCCAACAAACATGACTCCATACATTATCGAAGAGCGTCAGTTGAATGTTTCTCAATTAGATGTTTTTTCAAGATTAATGATGGACAGGATTATCTTTTTAGGAACTGGTATCGACGATCAAATCGCTAATATCGTTCAGGCTCAGTTATTATTTTTAGAAAGTGCTGATGCATCAAAAGATATTCAAATTTATCTAAATTCTCCTGGAGGAAGTGTTTACGCAGGGTTAGGAATTTACGACACCATGCAATACATCAAACCAGACGTAGCGACAATTTGTACAGGTATGGCAGCTTCTATGGGAGCAGTATTATTATGTGCAGGAGCTGCAGGAAAACGTTCGGCTTTACCACATTCAAGAGTAATGATTCACCAGCCATCAGGAGGAGCACAAGGTGTTGCAACTGATATGGAAATCAACTTACGTGAAATGTTGAAATTGAAAGATGAATTATATCATATCATTTCTCAACATTCAGGACAAACTTTTGATAAAGTACACAAAGACAGTGAGCGTGATTACTGGATGAAAGCTGACGAAGCAAAAGAATACGGAATGATTGATGAAGTGTTGAGAAGAAGCTAAAATTTTTAAGGTTCAAAGTTGCAAAGGGACTAAGGTTCAACGGTTAACTTGAAACTTGAAACATTTTAACTTGAAATAAAAAAATAAGTTAATAGGTTGCTAAGTTTTTGAGGTTTTAGTGATAAATCTCAAAAACTTAGTAACTTTGCAACTTAGTAACTAAAAGAGAATGGCTAAAGTAGTATTAGAATGTTCGTTTTGTGGAAGAAAAAAGCCAGAAACTAATTTATTGATTGCTGGTATTAATGCGCATATCTGTGATAAGTGTATTGAACAGGCACACGGAATTGTATTAGAAGAATTAAAATCAAGCGGAAGCGCGAAATTGGTTGGGGACTTAATTTTAAAGAAACCAAAAGAAATCAGAGCTTTCTTAGATCAATATGTTATTGGTCAGGATCAGACTAAAAAAGTAATGTCAGTTGCGGTTTACAATCACTACAAACGTTTAATGCAACAGCAATTAGATGATGAAGTAGAGATTGAAAAAAGTAACATTATTATGGTGGGTCAAACCGGAACCGGAAAAACATTAGTAGCAAAAACTATTGCCAAAATGTTAGATGTTCCTTTGGCTATTGTTGATGCAACTGTATTAACAGAAGCTGGTTATGTAGGAGAAGATGTCGAAAGTATTTTGACACGTCTATTACAAGCTGCTGATTATGACGTAACCAAAGCCGAAAGAGGAATTGTATTTATTGATGAAATTGATAAAATTGCCCGTAAGAGCGATAACCCATCTATAACTCGTGACGTTTCTGGTGAAGGGGTTCAACAAGCTTTATTGAAATTATTAGAAGGAACTGTTGTTAACGTGCCGCCAAAAGGAGGACGTAAACACCCTGACCAAAAATTTGTTGAGGTAAATACTCAAAATATCTTGTTTATTGCCGGAGGTGCTTTTGATGGAGTTGAACGTATTATTTCAAAACGTTTGAACCGTCAGGCTGTTGGATATTCTACTTCTAAAAATGTAGATAATATTGACAAAGACAATTTATTGCAATATATTATTCCAAAAGACATTAAAGATTTTGGTTTGATTCCGGAAATAATTGGTCGTTTACCAGTATTAACACACATGGATCCTTTAGATAAAGAAACTTTGCGTGCGATCTTGACTCAACCTAAAAATGCATTGATAAAACAATATCAAAAATTATTTTTAATGGATGATGTTGAATTTACAATTACAGATGAAGCATTAGATTTTATTGTTGACAAAGCTCTTGAATACAAATTAGGTGCTCGTGGATTGCGTTCGTTATGTGAAGCAATTTTAACTGATGCTATGTACGAATTGCCAAGTTCAGATGATAAAGCTCTTGTTATCGATGAAGATTATGCAAAACATACTCTAAGTAAAAACTTATTGAAAAGAATGGAAATTGCTTCTTAATTAGCAATTGACTTTTATAATAGTTAAAACCTGTTCATTTATTTGGACAGGTTTTTTTTATATCATTTTGGATCTGTTTTTCGTTTCTATTTTTATGTAAATTGTAGGCATGAAAAAAATAATCTTTGGGTTAGTTTGTATTCTTCTGTTTTCTTGTAATAAGAGAAAAGATGTTCAGCAAACGAGTGTTTCGAAAACAAAATATAAGACGGAAAGCATTTCAAATGATAAACCTCGCAGCGAAATTAAAGACATTGATTACAGCCCATATTTTCAGGAAGCAAAACAATATTGCAAAAACAATAATTTGAATCAAAAGAAATTTATTCTGATCGATTTAGGATTGCATTCTGGTTTAAAAAGATTTTTTGTTTATGACTTCAAAAAGAATAAGATTTTAAACTCCTATATGGTAAGTCATGGTTGCGGTGATAACCAATGGGGAAGGACTTCTTCAAAAGAGGATGTGCCGGTAAGTAATGAATCCGATTCACATTGTTCTTCTGTTGGTAAATATATTATTTCAGATCGTGGTGTAAGTCAATGGGGAATTAAAGTGAATTATCTATTGCAGGGCAAAGAAAAAACAAATTCAAATGCTAAAAATCGTGCGATTGTTTTGCATTCCTGGGAAGCAATTCCAAACAATGAAGTTTATCCTGAAGGAACTCCTGAAGGCTGGGGTTGTCCGGCAGTTTCTAATGAAAGTATGTTGGAAATAGATGAAATTTTAAAACAGAATAAAAATGTTTTAATGTGGGTTATAAAGTCTTAACCTTTTTATATTGCAAGTAGCTTTAAAATTATGAAAACGAAATTTCTATTTTAGCCCTGATCGAAACGGTATCCTTTTGCTGTGGGGTTCACAGCAAAAGATATAGTGTAGAGCAGGACTGGACATTATTTTGAAAACTAAAATTGCTGCTTCTGAAAAAATTACTGAACTCTAAATTTTTCGCGATACTCAATCGGTTTCATTCCGACCATTTTATAAAATACTTTCCTAAAAGCTTTCGGGTCATTGTACCCTGTTTTTTCAATAATTTCTGAAATCGAAAGCTGGGTTTGTTCTAAATATTTCTTAGAACTCTCCACTCTAATATTCTGCAAATATTCAATTGGCGGAATCCCGGTAACTTGTTTAAATCTTCGTGTCATGTTTCTGGCACTTGTTGGAATATCTTTTGTGATTTCTTCCAGTTTTTCAATGCTGTGATATTGATTTTCAATTTTTTGTTGCAGCATTGCAACTAAAGTATCATTATGTAAATGATTTGGCCTGAAAGTGCTAAAATAACTTTGCTTGTATCTGTTTAAATCAATAGAAAATATTTTGGCAATCTGAACCGCAATTTCATTTCCACAATATTTCTGAACCAAAAGAATCAGTAAATGAAATGTTGAGGTTGATCCTCCACTAGTGTATAAACTTCCATCTGCCGTTAAGGTTTCTTCTTGTTTTAATTTTACTAACGGAAAAGCTTTTGTAAACGCACTGCAGGCGTCAACATGAGTTGTAGCTAATTTTTCGTTTAATAAACCCGATGCTGCAAACAAAAAAGCTCCTGTGCAAAAACTAGCCAATTCAGCTCCGGATTGATGCTGTTTTTGTAACCACGGAATAAATCTTTTGTTCTTCGAGATCATTTCGCTCATATCATCAGTTGTAAAAGCGGGAATCAAAATCAGTTCCAGATCTATATCCGAAGTTTCAATCGAATTAACCTCATAGCCAAATAAATGTTTTTGTTCGATCTGCTCTGTCGATTGAAATATCATAATTTCAAAAGGTCTTTCAGTTCCTTTTGCCAGTTTATTGGCGGTTTCAAAAACTTCCAAAATCGCAGCTATACTCAATAATTTATAATCATGCGGCACAATTAAAGCTATTTTCTTACTCATGGCTTTTCATTTAAGGTTTACACAAAAATAACTATTTTGTCTTAAATGACCCTAAAGTTGACTTTTAATGTATCAAAAAGCCTATCCTAATATTCTAAATTTGTGTCAGATAATTTGTAATTTTATAAATATGAAAACAAAAATTTTCTTAAATCTTCCTGTGAAAGATTTAAATAAGTCGATATCGTTTTTTAAGCAGTTAGGTTTTTCGTTTGACTCAAAATTCACAAATGAAAAAGGAACTTGCCTGATAATTGGTGAAAATATATTTGTAATGCTTTTGTTAGAAGAATTTTTTAAAACATTTACTCAAAAACAAATTTGCAATACAACGACAAGCACAGAAATGATTACCGCTATTTCTGTTGAAAGTAGGAGCAAGGTTGACGAAATTATTACAGCGGTTGTTACGGCTGGAGGTAAAGTACACAATGAAGCTAAAGATTATGGCTGGATGTATCAAAGAGATTTTTTTGATTTGGACGGACATCATTGGGAGTTTTTTTATATGGATGAAAGTCAGATTCCGACCGAAATGTAATTGATTTAAATTGATACGGAAACATTTGAACCAGAAACAAAGAATTCTGAAAAAATGCAAGAACAATTTTGTAGTGTCGTTATCCAAAATTTTAAAGAATATGCTAAAAACAATAAACACTAAACAGAAATATAATGATCACAGTACAAAACACAATCAACACATCAATAGACAAAGTATGGAATTTCTGGACATTGCCGGAGCATATTACAAAATGGAGTTTTGCTTCGCCGGACTGGCACACGCCTTTTGCAGAAAATGATTTGACAGAAGGCGGGAAATTCAAATCGACTATGGCGGCAAAAGATGGCAGTATGAGTTTTGATTTTGAAGGAGAATATATTTTGGTAAAACAAAATGAAGCCATTGAATATGTGATGGCTGACGGAAGAAAAGTTGAAATTACTTTCAAAGAAACACCAAACGGAGTTGAAGTAATTGAAAGTTTTGATCCTGAAACAGTAAATCCGGAAGAAATGCAACGCGGAGGCTGGCAGGCAATCCTGGATAATTTTAAAAGTTATGCTGAAAAGAATTAATTCTTTTTAGGTTCAAAGCAACATAGGTTCAAAGGTTTAAAAAAAACTTTGTGTCTTAGGGCTTTCGTGGTAAAAAAAATGTTAACGAAAAACAGTAAAAAAATGACAAAACAAATATGGCTGAATTTGCCGGTAAAAGAGGTGGCAAAATCAAAAGCTTTTTTTTCGAAAATAGGATTCTCTTTTAATGAAGAACATGACACGCCAAGCTCAACTTGCATGGTGGTTGGCGAAGGGAAATTTGTTGTAATGCTTTTTGAAGAGTCATTATTTGCCAGTTTTTCTCAAAACAAATTGACGGATACACAATCGAGTTCAGAGATTTTGATTTCAATTGATGCAGAAAGTAAGGAAGAAGTTGATGAATTAGCGAAAAAGGCATCAGAAGCAGGAGGAAATGTTTTTGCTTTGCCCGCTGAAAGCCAGGGCTGGATGTACGGCTGTGCTTTCGCCGATTTAGACGGTCATCGTTGGAATGCTTTATACATGGATTTTAGTAAATTATCATAGTTTATGGAAACAATTGAAACATTAGAATTTAAAATTAGAATTAAAGCTGCTGTAGAAAAAGTTTGGTCCGTTTTATGGGATGACGAAACGTATAAAAAATGGACAGGAGCTTTTTGCGAAGGATCTTATGCAGTAAGTGATTGGAATGAAGGTGATAAAATACATTTCATGTCTCCAAACGGAGAAGGAATGAATAGTATTATCGAAAAGAAAATTCCAAATGAATATATGGCTTTTAAGCATTTAGGAGAAATAAAAGATTTCAAGGAATTGCCTATCGACGACGAAACATTAAAGTGGAGTGGCGCTATGGAAACGTATCGATTAACATCAGACGACGAGTTTACAGATTTGGTTGCTCAGGTTGATGTAGTCGAAAAATATATCGATTATTTTAAAGAAGCTTTCCCGAAAGGATTGGAAACAGTAAAAGAGCTTTCTGAAAAATAGAAGAAAGAAAATAGAAGAAAGAAAATAGAAGAAAGAAAATAGAGGCAAGAGAATAGAAAATAGAACAAAGAATATAGATTAATAACAACAAACAAAAAAACAAAATATCATGGCAACATCAGTAAACCCTTATTTAATTTTTAACGGAAATTGCGAGGAAGCATTTCTGTTTTACAAATCAGTTTTTGGAGGAGAATTTCCGTACATCGGAAAATTTAAAGATATGCCGGCTGCCGAAAACGGAGGCTGCGCTGAATTTTCAGAAAAAGATGCCAACCGAATAATGCACGTTTCATTACCAATTGGAGGCAGTATTTTAATGGGAAGCGACAGTAGTGAACAATCCGGAGATGTGAAATTTGGAGGAAACTTTTCTGTTTCAGTTAATGTCGAAAGCAAGGAAGAAGCAGATAGAATTTTCAACGGACTTTCAGCAGGTGGAAATGTTTTCATGCCTATGGACAACACTTTTTGGGGAGCTTATTTCGGAATGTTTACCGATAAGTTTGGTGTCAATTGGATGGTGAATTTCGATGTGAATGAACCTAATAAGTAATAAAAAAGTTAGGTTATTTTAATACCGGGACATAATTGTTAAATTAATTCAAAAAGCACATGATTATGTACTTTTTGTTTATAAAAAAACAAACATTATTCTTTTTTATCAAGGATAGATTGCCGATTTTTGTCGCTTCAAAACAATAAGCATAAAATGGCAATAGAAGATAAAGAGATTATTTTATTAAAAGTTTCAGGACACGATAAAATAGGGGTTACAGCAGGTTTAACAGCTGTATTGGCGACATATGATGCTAATATTTTAGATATTGGTCAGGCCGATATTCATGACACGCTTTCTTTAGGGATCTTATTCGAGATTGAAGCCGGTTCTTCTTCTGCACCTGTTTTAAAAGACTTGTTGTTTAAAGCTTACGAATTAGAAATTAAAGTTAAGTTTATTCCAATTTCTATTGAAGATTATGAAGTATGGGTAAAATCACAATCGAAACAACGCTACATTATCAATATTTTAGGCGAAAAACTCGCAGCGTCTCAATTGGCTGCCGTGACTAAAATAATGTCAGACCAAAACCTAAATATCGATTCGATTATCCGATTGACAGGCAGAACTTCTGTCGTTGATCTTGAAGAATATCCGCGTTCTTGTATACAATTGTCTGTAACAGGCGAAATTGTAAATAAGATCCTGATGACAGCCAGTTTTATGGAGATTTCCAGAACTTTAAATGTCGATATTTCATTTCAGGAAGACAATATTTACAGAAGAAACAGACGTTTGGTTTGCTTCGATATGGATTCGACTTTAATTCAGACTGAAGTAATCGACGAATTGGCAGAACTAAATGGAGTAGGAGATCAGGTAAGAGCAATCACTGAATCAGCCATGAACGGCGAAATAGATTTCAACGAAAGTTTCAAACAGCGCATGGCGTTGTTGGAAGGTTTGAGTGAAGAAGTTTTACAAAAAGTAGCCGAAAATTTACCGATAACGCAAGGTGCACATCGTTTAATGAAAGCGTTAAAATATTACGGTTACAAAACCGCTATTTTGTCTGGAGGATTTACCTATTTTGGAGAATATCTGCAAAAAGAATTAGGTATCGATTACGTTCATGCCAACCAATTAGAAATTAAAGACGGTAAACTAACCGGAAAATATATAGGAGATATTGTCGATGGTTTAAAGAAAGCCGAACACTTAAAAGCCATTGCCGAAAAAGAAGGAATTCACATCAATCAAACGATCGCAGTTGGCGATGGCGCCAACGATTTACCAATGCTAAACTTAGCTGGCCTCGGAATCGCTTTTCACGCCAAACCCAAAGTAAAAGAAAGTGCTTCTACATCAATTTCAAGCCTTGGTCTTGATGGTGTTTTATACCTTTTAGGATATCACGATAGGTATATTGATATGATGTAATAATCAATTTCACAGTATTTTTGTCATTTCGACGGAAGAGACTCGAGCGATAGCGACAGGCGAAGCAAATCCTCGCAAGTAGCTCGACAATCAAAATAAAAAACAAAACCTTAATTCATGTTCTGAATTAAGGTTTTTTTATGGGCATGTCCCGCCGAAAAAGGCGGGTCGGGCTATCCGTTCCGCACGAGCGATAGCGAACTGACGAAGTAATCTTTTTGTCCGCCGCGGCGGACAAAAAGGATTTCCACTGCTATCCCTCATGCGGTTTAGTGGAGTTATCGTTTTTACAAGAAGTAAAAAAATTTAAAAGAAGTTAGGACTGAATTGCCTCCTGCTTTAGCTGGAGGGATATAATTAAGATTTACAGATTTTCTAAAAGTTAGATTTGTGAAAATCCGTGAAATCTGTGTTTAAAACCTACATCTCCTTCAACTGCTCCAAATAATCCCTCTGATTCGAAAGTCTCGGAATCTTATGTTGTCCTCCCAATTTATCTCTTTCCTTTAACCAATCATAAAATAAATTTTCACGCGCGACATTAATCACTAAAGGATTTAATGTCATATTGTTTTGGCGCTTGGCTTCGTAATCTGAATTTAAAGTTTGTAAAGTTTCATCGAGAACTTTTTGAAAAAGACCAACATCAGCTGGTTTTTTCTTGAATTCGATCATCCATTCGTGTGCACCTTTTTCTTTATCCTGCATAAAAATAGGAGCAACCGTATAATCGATAACTTCAGTTTGAGTAATCTGGCAAGCCTTGGCAATTGCCTGATCCGTGTTTTCTACCATTAATTCTTCCCCAAAAACATTAATATGATGTTTGGTTCTTCCTGTAACTCTAATTCGGTACGGATTTAAAGAGGTAAAACGAATCGTATCTCCAATCAAATAACGCCATAAACCAGAGTTGGTGGTAATTACAATAGCGTAGTTTTTATTCAATTCAACATCGGCTAAGCGAATTACTTTTTGGTTTGGAGTATCAAAAGTGTCCATCGGAATAAATTCGTAGAAAATACCATAATCCAGCATCAGTAACAAATCACTGGAATTATTTAAATCCTGAATGGCAAAAAAACCTTCAGAAGCATTGTATATTTCGTAGTATTTAAAATCTTTGCTAGGCAGAATTTTCTTGTATTGTTCTTTATAAGGAGAAAAACTTACGCCACCATGAAAGTAGACTTCCAGATTTGGCCAAAGTTCAAGCAGGTTACCTTTTCCGGTATCTTCTAAAACCCTATTCATTAAAACGAGCATCCATGATGGAACGCCGGCAAAACTGGTCACGTTTTCGGTTTTAGTTTCATTTATGATAGCGGCAATTTTAGCTTCCCACTCACTCATCAACGAAGTTTTACTGCTTGGCGTACTGCTAAATTCAGCCCAAATAGGCATGTTTTCTATTAATATCGCTGACAAATCTCCGAAGAAAGTATTGTTGTTTTCGTAAATTTGAGAGCTTCCTCCCAGACGAAGACTTTTCCCTAAAAACAATTCAGAATCTTCATTATTATTCAAATACAAACAAAGCAAATCTTTACTTCCTTTATAATGACAATCTTCTAAAGCTTCATTGCTTACCGGGATAAATTTACTTTTGGCATTGGTTGTTCCGCTCGATTTTGCAAACCATTTTATTGGGGTTTCCCAAAAAACACCCTGTTCACCCTGGCGTGTTCGCTCAATTAAAGGTTGTAATTCTTCATACGTAGCAATTGGTACTCTTTCAGTAAATGTCTGGTAGGAATTGATCGATGCAAAATCATATTTTCTTCCTATAACAGTATTTTCTGAGGAGGTCAATAAATTATGCAATAGCTCTTCCTGAACTTCATTCGGGTATTTTAGAAAAAGTTCTATTTGATGTATCCTTTGTTTCAGGACCCAGGATGCGAAAGAGTTAATGATTGATACGGGCATGAATAATTTTAGATTTTAGATTGTTGATTTTAGATTACTGATTTTGTGTTATTGTAAAAATCAAGAATTTAAAATTTGAATATCATTAGACAAAGATTAACTTTGCCTTTGTATCAAAAATAGTCTTTTTTTGTAAAAAACAATTCTATTTAAAGTAAAGATTCCAGTTCGGAAGTGGAATTTTAACAATAAAAGTTCACTATCCTGAGCAAATCTAAAATCTAAAATCAGCAATCTAAAATACAATGACATATCAAGGTGTACTTACAAAAATGCAGACAGAAATCGGGAATCCTATTCAGTATTATCTGGTTTTTGAGGACAGTTTTCTTAGTATGAACCAGTTATTGAATAAGGAGATCGAAATCAATTGTACCGGTTTTCAATGTTTGAATTGTAGTAAAAAGAAAAAGATCTATAGACAGGGTTTTTGTTATGATTGCTTTTATTCAAGTCCGGCTGTGGGTGATTGGATTATGAGACCAGAATTGAGTACGGCTCATTTGGGTATTGCAGATCGTGATTTAGCTTATGAAGAAAAAGTACAATTACAGCCTCATATCGTTTATTTGGCTTTGTCAACCGAGATAAAAGTGGGAGTAACACGCAAAACCCAGATTCCAACCCGATGGATTGATCAGGGCGCAACCCGTGCTATTGCTATTGTCGAGGTTCCAAATCGATATTTGGCCGGAATTACCGAAGTCTCTTTAAAAAATCATTATACGGACAAAACCAATTGGAGAAAAATGCTTCAGGACACTGAAATTGCCTTTGACCTGATTGCTGAAAAAGCAAAAGTCGAAAGTTTACTTCCACTACAAGTTCAGGAGTATTTTTGTACAAAAAGCGACGATTTATTTGAATTGAATTATCCGGTTGTAAGTTACCCGGCTAAAATTGCCAGTTTAAACTTAGACAAGACGCCTACTTTCAGTGGAAAATTAGTTGGAATTAAAGGCCAGTATTTAATTTTCGAAGACGGAACAGTTTTTAATGTTCGTGGTTCAGAAGGTTATGTCGTTACAATAAACGTCTAGATTTATTAGGTATTCGTCTATTTGTATTGGTTAACTGTCTAGTATTTTGTTGTTTGAATAATATTTTTTGTATTTTTATTTCTCTTTCAAGATGTAAATATTGAAACATTTGCTTACAATTTTGTAATAATTGTTTAATCAAAGAATTTACATTTAGAAAAAAATAGAGTCTAGTTTTGAATTAGTTCAAACTTTGTTTTTTTTGAATTTAAATGAAGATTTAATAATACTTTAAGTTATTCGATAAGATGGGTATTTTAAAAAAAGTAAATGTTTTTAGGCGCAGTTTAATGCGCAGTGTTACTAAGAATATTGGAAAAGCAAGCTTACAAAGCGATATTATTTTAGCTGATAAAGCGGCAATAAAAAGAATCCTTATCTGTAGACCAAATGGAAGATTAGGAAATCTATTATTGATTACTCCTCTTATTCAGGAAGTCACCGATATATTTCCAAATTGTAAAGTCGATTTGTTTGTTAAGGGAACATTAGCTCCAATAATCTTTGAGAATTATGAAAGCATTGATAAAGTAATTGATTTGCCTAAAAAGCCGTTTAAAAATTTGCTGAAATACCTTAATGTATGGGTTTCGATAAAAAGACAAAATTATGATATGGCGATCAATGTCGATCAAAATTCTTCTTCAGGACGTTTAGCGGTTCAATTTTCAAATGCTAAATATAAATTCTATGGAGATTCAAATGAAGAAACTCTATTTATAAAAAAGGATTATGCCCATATCGCAAAATATCCCGTTTATAACTTCCGTAATTATTTAACCAAGCTTAGATTTCCAAAAAGAAACAAAATTATACCTCCATTAGATCTTAAATTGTCTTCTGCTGAAATAGCTGAAGGCAAGAAAGTTTTGAATGACCTGATAAAAGATGATAAAAGAACAATTTGCATATTTACCTATGCAACCGGAGAAAAATGTTTATCAGAGGAATGGTGGGATAATTTTTATACAGAACTTACAAAAGAATATAAAAACTATAATATCATTGAAATTTTGCCTGTAGAGAATGTTTCGCAAATAGGATTTAAAGCTCCAACATTTTATAGTAAAGATATTCGCGAAATAGGATCTGTAATTGCCAATACTGATTTATTTATTGGTGCAGATAGTGGTATTATGCATTTGTCAAGTGCTGTACAGACTCCAACAATAGGATTGTTTTCTGTTTCAAACCTAAAAAAATATGAGCCTTATGATAATTGCAGTATTGGAATAGATGTTAATTTATATACAAGTAAGGATTATTTAAAAACAATAAATTCAATTTTGAATAATGGAAAATTAAATATTTATTCAAATGCGATATAACAAGATATCAGTTGAAAGAAAAAAAAGGCATCCGTTATAGGATGCCTTTTTTTTCTTTTAATTTTTCTTCTTAAACAAACCATTTATTAAATCGCTTGCTTTTTTAGTCGTTTCCTGAGTTTTTTGCTCTTTTTCTGTTTTTGCAGCTTGCGTTGTATCTTTCGGTTTGGTGTTTTTATTAATCAAATCATTAAGCGCTGATGTACCTTTTTGAGTTAATTTTTCCTTTTGCTGATTTGCAACCTGCGAAGCTAAACTGCTAACAGCACTTTTCATATCTGTTGAAACTTTCGGATTAGAAAAGTTTCCTGTAATCATCGCGTTAATCGGAATGTTTTGCAGTTTTGCCTGGTCTGCAGGAGACATTTTAGCTAGAAACGCATTAGCTTCACTTCCTAAATATTTAGCAGGAACATCTAATTTTAAGTTGTAATTCATCGTTTGATCAAAACCATGAGTTCCGCCAACTGTGATTTTAATATCCTGATATTTGATGTCAAATGGTTTTACATTTACTTTTCCGTTGTCAAAAGTTAATGCCGCTTTAATATCGTTCAAATTCACCTTATTCATATCAATGAATTTAATATTCGAACCTAAAGCATTCAATAAAGTTGAGTTTTTAGAATTTATGGTAGTCGAAAGTAATTGCCCTAACAAATCTCCTGAAATTGATTTCAGGTCCGGAGTTAATTCATTAGCATCTAAATTTCCATTTAGTTTAATTGTCGAATTCAATTTTCCGTTGATGATTCCTGCTATTGGTGCAATTTTTTTCATCATTTCTAATTGCGTAAATGTCTGTGCAATATCAACCTGATTAAACCCTAAATTCATATCAAAAGTGGGTACTTTTTCTTTTGTAGAAACCGCTCCTGTTAAACCAATTGTTCCTCCGAAGATTGATGTTTTGAAGTTTTGTAAAAATGCTTTTTCATCTTTAATAATCAATTTTCCGGAAACGTCTTTTAGTTTTAAATTGTCATATAAAACAGTGTTTGCTTTTGCATTCAAAGTACAATTTAAGAAAGCTGGAATCTTCATTGCTTCAGTTGGTTTTGCTGCGGTTTTTTCTGTTGCAGGTTCACCTTGGGTCATAAAATCGTCAACAGCCAATTGGTTAGAACTCATATTGAAGTTCCCTCTCAATTCTTGTTTTTTAAACATAAAACCGTAGAAATTTTCCAAAACTCCGTTGATCGCAATATCAGATTTTCCTGTAGTCGCATTAAATTGTTTTAAGTTGATTTTACTCGGATTAAACTCAACCAAAGCTGTGCTAATGTTCATTGACTTATTGTTTTCATCAGTATATTTAAATCCTGATAAACTCATAGTTCCGGCATTTTTAATGTTTTCATATTGGCTTTTTTCTACCGAAGCCATATCAAATTCTGTAGTAACATCCGCTTTTAAAATACCTGCCAAAGGTTTGTCTATTTTTATTGGATACGCTTTTGAAAGGTTAGCTAAATTGATAGTTCCTTTTAAAGCTGCATTTACGTATGGATTTACCGTTATGTTTTTAATATTCGCTTTAGCGCTAAAAACGTCCTGATCAATTCGGAATGAAAGTTTATCTAAATTAACGTAGGTGTCATTTAGAATCCCGGTTTCATTGATGATTTTAGTATCAATTACAATATTCTGAACCGATTTTGGCAAGTTTGGATATTGAAATGATGCATTATTTGATGCAATTGCAATATTGAATTTAGGAACCGTAGTATCTGTTAATTCTCCTTTTGCGAAACCAGCAACAGTAAAGTCTCCGGTTGTTTTTACACCATCTAAACCAGAAGCATAAGCTGAAGGAATTAACCCCAAGAAGTTGGTAAAAGATGAGGTTGGAGTTTTAAATTTCAAATCATAAATCTGACCAGCATCAACCATTTGAATAAATCCGTCAAATTCTAAAGGCAATTGGTTAATTAAAGCTTTATTCTCTTTAAAAGTATATTTGCTTTTTTCTAAGTCAATTCCTAAAACAGCGTCTAAAGTCAGTTTTACATTTTTCATGTAATTGATTTTATCCATATCCAAAGATACTTTTGCAGTAGATTTTGTCGTTAAATCCAATTTTGAATTGGTAAAATCTCCGGTGCCTTCATGATTTAAACTGTCGATTACCATTTTAATTTTCGAACCCTGATCAATGTATCTGAAAGTGAAATTCTCGATTTTGTAGTTCTGAATTTTTAAAGAAAGCGGTTTGCTTTTGTCATCTTTAGTATCTTCTTTTTTGTCTTTCAAAGCAATGTCAAAATTACCAACACCATCTTTATTGAAGATGATATTGATTAATCCATTTGTAGAACTAATTCCCTGAATGTTCAAAGGTTCATCTTTTCCTTTAAAAATTTCTTTGATACTCATTTTAAGGTTCAGTTCACCCAATGAAACCAAAGTATCACCTTCAAAAGGAGCTTTGTTGATAATGACTAATTTTTCAATTCCTACTGTTGCATTAGGAAAATTTTTAAACAAGCTTAAATCGGCATCGGCAAAACTCACTTTGGCATCGACACTTTCGTTGATGGCTTCTGCAATTTTTGCTTTTATCTGATCTTTAAAAAAATAGGGGATGGCAAATAATGCCGCAACAAATACCACGAGAACAATTGCGGTAATCTTTAAAATTTTCTTAAGCATAATTATTTATAGATTTGAGGGTTTATGTTGCTATTAACTGGTTACAAAAATAATTTTTTTATACGAGTTTAATAATAATTTTTTCACAAAAGCATAAGAATGTACAGGCTATTTGTTAAAATTAAAAAATCCGTTTTGACTATATATATCAAACGGATTTTTAATGGTTTTATGATTCTTAATTATTTTTTAATAAATGAAACAATCTTAGTAGTCATGATCTCAGAAAGAGGTAAGCTTTCGTTATTGTAACTTTCTAAATTCGCTTGTTTGTCACCTTCAACAATTTTCATAATATGATTCATTTTATCGACAATCAAAAGTTCAGCATTTTTATTGGATTGTGATAAAGTTTCGGCATCTTTTACAGTTACTTGCAAATCGTTATTTCCTTGTACAATTAAAATTGGAACATTTAATTTTTTAATTTCTGCTTGCGGATTGTATTTAAACCATGAAATCAAATAGGGTTGAATACTAGGTCTGAAAAGAGCATTAAGCATTGGATCTACCTTTTTTACCTTATTTCCACTTTTCAGACTATCAATAATTGGGAAAGTAAGATCGTTCAATTGTTTGTTCGCTTTTGATTCGATTTGTGTTTTGATAAGCTTATCTGCCGATTCACCCGGACCTGCAATAGAAATAAATTTATTTGCTTTCGCTCCGGCAATCATTCCAATCAACGAACCTTCGCTATGCCCGATTATAACAACTTCTGAAAAACGTTTATCCTGTTTCAATAAATTAATCCAGCTTTTTGCATCTTCTGTATAATTTTCAAAAACCAAACTTTGTTCAGAAATGGCAGAAGCTTTGCTTTCTCCAATTCCTCTTTTGTCGTATCTTAATGAGGCGATTCCGTTTTTTGCCAAAACTTCAGCCAGCATTTTCAATGAATTGTTTTTCATCATTGGGTTATTGCCATTTCGGTCTGTTGGCCCGGAACCGGCAATGATTAAGGCTACAGGATATTTCTTTGTTAAATCCGGAGTTGTCAATGTTCCAAAAAGTTGGTCTGTATTAATTTTTAAGATTATCGGAGATTCTTTAAAAGTAACTGCACTTTTATCCTGAGCGTTTACAAAACTCAAAAATAAAATGCTCACAATTAGAAATATCTTTTTCATTTTTTGAATGGAATTACTTAATATTTAATCCGAAAGGAAGCATTGCCTGAACGCCTTGTTGTCTCTGCAATCTTTTCACCTGTTCGATCAAAAGATAGTTTTCTTCGCCAATTTCTTCTTTTATAAAAGCTTCTTTAGATTGTGCAAAAGGCAAATTTGATATAAGATCACCAAATGTTTTTTCATATTCAGGATAATTCTGTGTGCTGTATGATTTTATTTTTGCAATTTTGGCGGCTTCAGCAATAGCGTCATTCAATCCTCCAATTTTATCAACCAAACCAATTTTTAGTGCCTCACTTCCAGACCAAACTCTTCCTTGGGCAATGGCGTCTACTTGTGCAAATGTCATTTTTCGGCCTTGAGCCACATGTGTTACAAAAGTGTTGTAAATGTGTTCAACTCCTTCAAGTGTAAATGCTTTGAATTTTTCGTCAACAGGAACAAATGGACTATAATTAGCTGAATTCTCATGTGTTTTTACTTGTTCGGAATGGATTCCTAATTTAGTAGCCAAAGGAGAAAAATTTGGTAAAATTCCAAATACTCCAATCGAACCTGTAATGGTATTGCTTTCGGCAAAAATTTTATTGGCATTACAAGCAATATAATAACCACCCGAAGCAGCATAATTACCCATAGAAACTACAATAGGTTTTACTTTTTTAGTTATCTCAATTTCTCTCCAAATTAAATCGGAAGTTAAAGCACTTCCTCCAGGGCTGTCAATTCTTAGAACGATTGCTTTTACATCTTCATTTTTTCTGGCTTCCTGTAACGAACGGCGCATTGCACCTTCACCAATTACGTTAACATCGCCTTCTCCGCCTGTAATTTCACCTTGCGCATAAATAATCGCAATCTGGTCGCTGGCAGTATTGGTTAAAGCTGTAGTGATATTATTTTGTGTATAATCTAAAATTGAAATTTTGTTGTAATCGTCATCACCTGTTACTTTTAAAGCTTTTTTGATTGCATTGTGATAAACATCTTCATAAGCAACAATATCTACCAGTCCTTCTTTTTTTGCCATTTCAGGCGTTCTTGCCAATAAACCATTTGCAATTTCATTTAATTTCGGAAGCGGAATATTTCGGCTTTTTGAAATGTCAGTAGAAACAGTTGTCCAGATAGAATTCAAAAGTGCTGTAACCTGTTCTCTATTGGCATCGCTCATTTTATTTTCTAGAAAAGGTTCAACGGCACTTTTATATTTCCCATGACGAATCACTTCCATATGAATACCTGATTTATCCTGAAAATCCTTAAAGAACATTACTTCAGACGAAAGCCCTTTAAAATCTAAATCTCCCGCAGGATTTAAATAAACTGTATTAGCTACTGAATTTAGATAATATTCTTTTTGAGAATAAGTATTGGCGTAAGCCCAAACAAATTTCCCTGATTTTTTGAAACTTTCAAGTGCATTTCTTAAATCTTTATATTGAGCTAATCCTAAAGAAGACTCATCATTTAAGATTGAAATCCCTTTAATATTATCATCTGTTTTTGCCGCTTCAATAGCGTTGATAACATCGCTTAAACCAATTCCTTTTTGTTCAGAAAAAACAGTTACCCAAGGGTCTTTATATTTTCCGGCATAATCATTTTGGATTTCTTTTAAGTTTAATTCGATAACAGAATCATTTTTCACAGAAACTGTATCATCTCCGCCAAAAATAGCTGTGATTAGAATTACTCCGAAGAAGAACAACATAATGAATACAAAAATACCAATCACTGTGGCAATTACATTTCCTAAAAACTTCATAATTATATTTTTTTAATAAGTCGTGAAAAAGGTTGGTTTGTTACAAATATAAACTAAATGGAATTAGTTCTCCTATATGATTTAACGAAATATTTGTTGTTTTTACATTGTCATTTTTCAGTATAATATTTCATTTTTTTAAAATGAATTTAGAAAAATAAAGAAAAAAAGGAGTTTGAAATAATTGGAAACTTCTGATTCTTGAGACAAATAATGTGAGTAATTCTGAAATAGTTTTAGTTAATTTGCATTATGAAGTCACAGCATCAAATCGTTTTATCTATAGGCAGTAACCAGGGAAATCGGTTAGAAAATATTGAGAGTTGTATTGCTCTGATACATCAGGAAGTAGGAACGGTTATTCAGGTTTCAAAATTATATGAAACTCCTGCCTGGGGATTCGAAAGTGATGCTTTTTATAATTGTGCGTTGCTGTTGCATAGTGCTTCATCGGCACACAAAATATTGAATCAGATTTTAAAAGTCGAAAAACAATTGGGTCGTATACGTTCCAATCAGGAAGGTTATCAATCCCGAATTATAGATGTTGATTTGATTGTTTTTGATGATGAAATTATTGATTCAGAAAAGCTTCAGGTTCCGCATCCGTTAATGCAAAACAGAAAATTTGTATTGATGCCGATGGAGGATTTAAAATTAAACTGGAAACATCCTGTTTTTCAAAAATCTATTTCAGAATTAATTGCCGTTACACCAGATGATAGTGTTTGTACAGTTGTTCAGAAGTTAAAAAATCCTTTGCAGGAAATTCCACTGGAAAGGTTTAATTATATTGCTTTTGAAGGAAATATTGGTGCAGGAAAAACAACGTTAGTAAATAAAATTGCAGATGATTTTAATGCCAAAACTGTTCTGGAACGTTTTGCAGATAATCCGTTTTTACCCAAATTTTATAAAGATCAAAATAGATATGCTTTTCCGCTTGAAATGTCTTTTTTGGCCGATCGCTATCAGCAATTATCAGATGATCTGGCTCAATTTGATTTGTTTAAAGATTTCGTAGTAGCCGATTATCATATTTTTAAGTCATTGATTTTTGCTAAAATAACGCTTGCCGAAGATGAATATCGTTTGTACAGAAACTTATTCGACATTATTTATAAAGAAATGCCAAAGCCTGATTTGTATATTTATTTATATCAAAACACGGAGCGTTTGCTTCAGAATATTAAAAAGCGTGGCAGAAATTACGAACAGAATATCGAGGCAGCATATTTGGATAAAATCAATACGGGCTATTTAGATTATATCAAATCCCAGACTGATTTAAATGTTTTAATCATTGATGTTTCCGATCGTGATTTTGTAAAAAAACACGAAGATTATCTTTTTATATTGAATGAAATTCAGAATAAAATAGGATAATGTGTTAATTCGCCAATTAGAAAATTAGATAATTGTTTTAGTATTCCAGGCCATTACCTAATTATCAAATTGACACATTGTCTAATTAGTATCATCTTTTTAAAGAAAAATGACCTCTCAAAACGGGTTGAGTATTATCAATTTTTAAGGCATACCAATAATCAGAAGCTGGTAACGGAGTTTTGTTGAAAGTTCCATCCCAACTCATCCTTGAAATACTTAATTGTGCTAATAATTTTCCGTAACGATCAAAAATAGTGACTTGTGCTTGTGGATAGTTTTCCATTCCGGTTACTTCCCAAAAATCATTAAAAGTATCATTGTTTGGAGTAAAGAATGCAGGAAAAACAAGTACTACGAAGTTTTTAGCAGTACCGCCACATCCACTTTTCTCTCTTACATATGCAGTCTGTAGTCCACCCGGAACATCATAAAAGACATTAGAGTCCTGAAAATTTGTTCCGTCAACAGAATACTCAAAATAATCTTGTTCTTTCTTTAGGTAAATGACAACTCTGGTTCCATTAACATCGATACGATCTATTTGCGGAATTTCATGCTCTTCAACTTTAATTGTTTTTCGGCTAGTACAACCTTCAGGTGCAGGACTTGTAACATCTACAGTATAAGTTCCGCCTGTGCCAACTTCAATAGTTTGAGTTGTAGCTCCTGTAGACCATAAATAAGTCATTCCGGATATTCCGGCATCTATTATTTTCTTTTGATTTTGACATAATGGAACTTCTTCATCGGTAACAACAGGTGGTGTGTAGATACTAATATTAACTGCTGTACGATTGGTGTTGAGACAGCTATTATTTGAAGCCTCTGCGTAATATACAGCATTGGATGAAATGGTAGGTGTTGTAAAATTATTTCCACTGAAAACTGGTATTCCTCCTGTTGCATTGGTGTACCAATTGATAAAGCCAACATTTGTTGTTGCTTGTAGATTTACACTTCCGGGGCCACATCTCGAAACATTAGATGAAGCGACAGCTGGTGTTGTGGGCGTTTTATTTACAACAGCAACAACTGATTTACGATTTGATTCGCAACCAGCATCGACATAATAAGTCGTAGTAGTATTAATTACAGGAGTTGTAAAAGAACTTCCAGTTGCCAAAGGAGTACCTCCTGTTGTCTGATCGTACCAACTAATTGTAGCGCCAGAAGTTGCAGTTGCATTTATGGTAAAACTTCCTGAATCACAAATTGGGTTTGGAGTAAGTGCAGTCGCAACCGGAATTGTAATTTTGGTACTTGCAGCTATTTCTAACGGAAGTTCGCCGGGAGATCCTCCATATTCAACCACATAGCCTTTAGGTTGATAGTTGTCTCCCGGAGTTAATGATCCGCTATTTGATAAGTCATTCCAGGAGCCTCTAATTCCTACTCCTGGTTGTGTAATGTGGGCATAATCTTCATTGCCTAAGTTGTTTGGTTCGTTGGTATTCCAGAAAGTATAGGACATTACTGTTCCGGCTTCAGGGCCGGTTACCCATTTCCAGACACCTTCAGTTTCCTGATCGCTTCCTCCAATCCATCCTGTTCCTGAGGCTTGTTCTCCGCTTAACTTGGCTTCATCAGCTGATAAAAGAGTTGCCAGATATCCTTTCAGACCATAATAATTACTTGTTTCAGCTGCTATTTTTGCAGCCGTCCATGTAATGCCAATACTGGGTACATATAAATAATAATGTCCAGTAGAAGGTAAATAATTGGCTTGGCCAACTGTTATCGAAAAAGTTCTGGTTCCTGAGGCTGTAGCTGATGAATTAGAAAACACTACATCTTTAATAGCAGCTTCTAGGTCAGAATATAAAACATCTCCTCCGCCTACTTTTGATAATGTTAATTTTCCGGCAACAGGATCCCAATCCGTTACGATTGTTGGATGCGCTAAAGTATTAGAAAGTGATAAAATGTCAAAACCACTAGAGTAACCGGAAGAAACTTGAATATAAGCAGCTTGAGTGCCTGTTTCCAGAGGATCATGGGTTAGTGAGAATGTTTCAACAATCTTTATGTTAGTTTGAGGGCAATATAATTGATCTCCGGTTGCTTTAAGTACAGGAGGAGTGACTGCAAAGGTAACTTTTGTATTTTTTCGTTTATTTAATTTAAGGGTATCATTGACAGGTTTTGTCTTGGCCTTATCCAATGTGTTAACTCTTTCATTTGCATGAGATTGATTAAAACATAAAACAAAAAATAAAATGGTTATTTTAAAGAAATTGATAGTTTTCATTTTATAAAAGTATCAATTTTATAATAATAAAAAAATATATTTCAATTTCTAACATTTAAAGGCGAGATATGCTGAAAAATAACATTACTCAACACTTGGCCAGTTTAATTTCTGGAATAAATCCCAAACTACGATTCCCGCACTAACAGCAATGTTTAGGGAGTGTTTAGTTCCTAATTGCGGAATTTCAATACAGCCATCACAAATAGCCACGGCTTCTTGTGCAACGCCATATACTTCGTTCCCAAAAACCAATGCATATTTTTGATTTTTCACAACTTTAAAATCCTGAAGAAAAACGGAACTTTCCACTTGTTCAATGGCGAGCGTCAACACGTTTTCTTTTTTAAGATTTTCAATAACTTCTAGTACATTTTCATGATGTTCCCAAGCTACGGTTTCTGTAGCACCAAGGGCTGTTTTGTGAATTTCTTTGTTTGGAGGAGTTGCAGTAATACCGCATAAAATGATTTTTTCAATCAAAAAAGCATCGGCAGTTCTAAATACAGAACCAATATTGTGCAAACTGCGAATATCATCCAAAACTAAAATTAGAGGTGTTTTGTCTGATTTTTTAAAATCTTCAATCGATTTGCGATCCAGTTCGCTATTTTCAAGTTTTCTCATTGGTGTTGCATTCAGGTCATAAAAAAAGCTTCCAAAGATAAGGAAGCTTTTTCGATTATTTTATTTCTTTTCAGATTAGCTTTTTACCGGATCTGGTAAAACAGTACCTTTGATAGTAAGTACTTTTGTAGGTTGTCCTTCTGCGTTAGAAGTAACTGTTACTGTTTTTGTAAAAGCACCAACTCTGTCAGTAGCATATTTTACACCAATAATACCTTTAGCACCTGGAGCGATTGGCTCTTTTGGTGTTGTAGGTACAGTACAGCCACAAGATCCCTGAGTGTTTGTAATGATTAATGGTTTTGTTCCGTTATTTACAAAAACAAACTGACGGTTACCATCAGCATTGTGAGCGATAGTTCCGTAATCAATTGTTTCGTTTTCAAAAACCATTCCGGCTCCTTCAACTTTAGCAACTTTAGCTTTTTTAGTGCTTTGAGCGTTTGAAGCTGTAATTCCAATTACAGCAACCATAACAAATAAAATTATTTTTTTCATCTTAAAAGAGTCTTTGTTTAATTATGAACAAATCTATATAAAATTCTTATATCTCAACTTAAAAAATTCTTAAAATATTTTAATTTTTGAAGCCCTTCTATATGCCGCTAAAATATTATAAATTCGCTGTCATAAATTTTCATTTAAAACATTACAATTTGGCAGCGAAAGAGAAAGAGGTGAAAGAAACACCCTTAATGAAACAGTACAACGAAATCAAGAGAAAATATCCTGATGCATGTCTGCTTTTCAGAGTAGGTGATTTTTACGAAACGTTTGGAGAAGACGCCATTAGAGCTTCTAAAATTCTTGGAATAACCTTAACTAAAAGAGGTGCAGGTTCTGAAACTGAAACAGCTTTGGCCGGTTTTCCGCATCATTCTATTAATACGTACTTGCCAAAATTAGTCAAAGCCGGACTTCGTGTTGCAATTTGTGATCAGCTTGAAGATCCAAAAATGACTAAAACTATTGTGAAACGTGGTGTTACTGAATTGGTAACCCCAGGAGTTTCTTTAAATGATGAGGTTTTACAATCTAAATCCAACAACTTTTTAGCATCTGTTTATTTTGCTAATAAAAATATCGGAATTTCCTTTTTGGATGTTTCAACAGGAGAGTTTTTAACAGCTCAGGGAAATGCGGAATATATTGATAAACTGTTGCAGAATTTTAATCCGAGTGAGGTTTTAGTTCCGAAGAATAACAAAGGTGATTTTAAAGCTGCTTTTGGAGATGATTTTCATAGCTTTTATTTAGAAGACTGGATTTATAAAGAAGATTATGCTTTAGAAACTTTGACCAAACATTTCCAAACGGTTTCCTTGAAAGGTTTTGGAGTCGAAGAATTAAAAGAAGGAATCATTGCTTCCGGAGCAATTCTGTATTATTTATCCGAGACACAACACAATCGTGTGCAGCATATTACAGCAATTCAGCGTATTGCTGAAGATGCCTATGTTTGGATGGATCGTTTTACCATCAGAAACTTAGAATTATATCATAGTTATAATCCAAACGCCGTAACGCTTTTAGATGTAATTGACAGGACGCTTTCGCCAATGGGTGGGCGTTTGCTGAAACGCTGGCTGGCTCTTCCTTTAAAAGATAGTAATAAAATAAAAGGGCGTCATGATGTGGTTTCATATTTGAAATCAAATCCTGAAGTGCTTCATAATATTCAATATCAAATCAAGCAAATTTCAGATTTAGAGCGTTTGATTTCTAAAATCGCAGCCGGAAAAGTTTCACCTCGCGAAATTGTTTATTTGAAAGAATCTCTCGATGCTATTATTCCGATCAAAACCTTAGCATTGCAAAGTCCGCAGGAAGCGGTAAAAATTATTGGAGACAGTTTGCATGCTTGTGATTTGTTGAGAGAAAAAATCAAAGTAACTTTAAATCAGGATGCACCGGTTGCTATTGCGAAAGGAAATGCTATTGCAAAAGGAATTAGTGAAGAATTAGATGAATTACGTGCAATCTCAACTTCCGGAAAAGAATATTTAGAAGGAATTGAAAAAAGAGAATCGGAACGAACTGGAATTTCGTCTTTGAAAATCTCTTTCAATAATGTTTTTGGATATTACATTGAAGTTCGAAATACGCATAAAGATAAAGTTCCGACAGAATGGATTCGTAAACAGACTTTGGTAAATGCTGAACGTTATATTACAGAAGAATTAAAAGAATATGAAACCAAAATTTTAGGTGCTGAAGAAAGAATCCATAAAATTGAAACAGATCTTTTTGAGCAATTAGTAGCCTGGATTGCGACTTATATCAAACCGGTTCAAATGAATGCTAATTTAGTGGCACAACTGGATTGTTTGTGTTCATTTACACAATTAGCGGTTGAGAATAAATATGTATGTCCTGAAATTGATGAAACTTTTGAGTTAGATATTAAAAATGGAAGGCATCCTGTGATTGAGAAACAATTACCAGTTGGAACGCCTTATATTGCTAATGATGTTTATTTGGATAGAGAAACCCAGCAGCTTATTATGATTACCGGGCCGAATATGTCGGGTAAGTCTGCTATTTTGAGACAAACGGCTCTTATTGTCTTGTTAGCTCAAATGGGTAGTTTTGTTCCTGCAGACAGCGTTCGAATGGGAATTGTAGATAAGATCTTTACAAGAGTAGGAGCGTCAGATAATATTTCGATGGGAGAATCTACTTTTATGGTTGAGATGAATGAAACGGCTTCTATTCTGAATAATATCTCAGATAGAAGTTTGGTTTTATTGGATGAAATCGGAAGAGGAACGAGTACCTATGACGGAATCTCGATTGCCTGGGCTATTGCCGAATTTTTGCACGAGCACCCGGGAAGAGCAAAAACATTGTTTGCGACGCATTATCATGAATTGAATGAGATGACAGAATCACTTCCTAGAATTCAGAATTATAATGTTGCGGTAAAAGAATTAAAAGATACCGTTCTTTTTGTTAGAAAGCTGGTAAAAGGAGGAAGTGCTCACAGTTTTGGAATTCACGTAGCAAAAATGGCAGGAATGCCTCAAACTGTTATTTTGAAAGCACAGAAACTTTTAAAGAAATTGGAGAAGAATCATTCGAGCGATGCCTTAAATGGGATCAAAACTCCTAATGATGAAATGCAGATGAGCTTCTTTAATTTAGATGATCCTTTATTAGAAGAAATAAAAGAAGAGATCTTAAGTCTTGATATAAACTCAATCACACCGGTTGAAGCATTGATGAAACTCAATGAGATTAAAAGGATGATTGTTAAGAAATAAATTTTCAGATTTAAAGTTTAGGTTATCAGAAGGTTATAAAATAAGTATAATTTTTTTTCGAAAAAGGCTTGTATAATTGAATAAATGTCCTAAATTTGCACTCGCAATACGGAACAAGTTAAGTGTTGTAGTTCTTACTAGAATTTGAAACGCGAAAATAGCTCAGTTGGTAGAGCGCGACCTTGCCAAGGTCGAGGTCGCGGGTTCGAGCCCCGTTTTTCGCTCAAAACCATATAATGCTCGGATGGTGAAATTGGTAGACACGCTGGACTTAAAATCCAGTGAACAGCAATGTTCGTGCGGGTTCAAGTCCCGCTCTGAGTACTAAAGCCTCTTCTTTTGAAGAGGCTTTTTTTATTGTGTAAACTTACGTAGTATAAAATAAATTTGCGAAGTAAATTTATTTAGAAGAATCTAAGAATCTATCCCGATGGCTATTGGGGCTAAAATCAACAATCTAAAATCTAAAATCGTAAATGGGTGCTTTTGTAATTAGTAAAAGATTTAATGATGAATATAAATTTGTATTTACTTCCAGGAAAGGGAAAGTGATTTTTACTAGTTTGAGCTATGAGTTGAAATTTGAGTGCGAAGAGGATATTGAGAAATTTAAAGTAAATATTGAGCAGGCTAGATTTTTGAAATTTAAAGGCTCGGGAGGAAAGTATTTTTTTAAATTGATGTTGGGTGAGCTTCACTTCGCTACAAGTCGAAAATATACAACAGAATTGCTTTTGCAAAAGGGAATAAAAGAAATTGTTGCTTATGCTTCGCGATCAGAAATTTTAGATTTCTCTTCCAGTGAATCGATTTTTGAGGATGAAGAAGTGGTTGAAGATGAAATGGAGTGAGAAAATAAATTCCAATATTTAAAAATCCAAATTCCGGTAATACAATGTGTGTAATTGGAATTTGGATTTTTTTTATATTGGAATTTATTAAATTTTGAGCAAAAAAAAACCATCTCTAGGATGGTTTTAAAATTTTTAGAACTAAGTTCTAATTATTTTTTTACTTCTTCTACTTTAGCAGCAGCAGAGTCAACTTTAGCAGCAGCAGAGTCAACAGTTGCAGCAGCAGAATCAACTACAGCAGCAGCAGAATCAACAGCAACAGCAGTAGAGTCTACAGCTGGCTCAGCAGCAGCATCAGCTTTTTTACAAGAAACAACAGTTAAAACAGCAACAACAGCTAAACTTAAAAATACTTTTTTCATCTTACTTTATTATAAAAGGTTAATTATTAATTCGTGGCAAAGATATAAATTTTTTAATATGTAAAATATTTTTTCACTTTTTTTTTAAAATATTTTCCTTACTCACGATTATCTTAGTTATCAAAGAATATGCCAAAATACTAAAAAAATGTTATATTATTGATTTTTTCGTCTTAATTATTTTTTGTTGAATATTCCATAAGAGAATTGGCTATTTCGATTCTCTTATTTACAGTTTATTTTGCTTTTGGTTGATTATTGTATAAGCGTGTGGAGTTAAAATAATGCGATTTAAGCGATTTTTAGGTTGAGTTTGGTACGGAAATCTGTTTTTGTTGCTTTTGGGCTCTTACAAAACGATTTTCATTATGCTTTCGGTGGCGCCTTTGTTGTCTTGAATATATGACTTACAGATTTGGCTTTTTTCTTTTAGATATTTTTCATCTAAAAGTAAACGGTCAAAACTTTGTTTTAACTCTGCATCATTAGAAACTACAATACAACCTCCGATTTTTACCAATTTAACAGCTTCTGCAAAATTCGAATAATTGGGTCCAATTACAATCGGGATTCCAAATGTCGCAGGTTCTAAAATGTTATGAATGCCAGGATTTCCAAATCCTCCACCAACATAAGCGATGGTTCCATAACTATATATTTTTGTCAATAAGCCAATGGTATCTATAATAAAGACATTAAATTTTGATAAGTCGGAAACACTATCTTTTTCAGAGAACAAAACCGTTGCCTTTGTAATTTGAGATTTTAAACTTGAAATCTGGTCTTGTTTGATGTTATGTGGAGCAATAATAAATTTTACATTCTCTGAAGTCTGATTAATATATTCGGCTAATAAAGCTTCATCTTTTGGCCAGGAACTTCCAATAACGATGGTTGGAGTATTGTTTTTGAATTTTTCAATAAAAACGACAGTGTTATCTCTTTCTAAAATTGCTGCAACCCGGTCAAAACGAGTGTCGCCGGAAACAATAACATTTTTAAATCCGATAGCTTCAATTTTTTCTTTTGATTTTTCATTCTGTACAAAAAAATAGGTAAAAGCTGTTAATGCTTTTCGGTAAAAACCGCCATACCATTTAAAAAACATCTGATTGTCTCTGAAAATTCCGGAAATCAAATAAGTTGGAATTTTGTTGTTTTCCAATTCTTTTAAATAATTCAGCCAAAATTCATATTTAATAAAAAAGGCTAATTCAGGATGTGCTAATTGCAGAAATTTTTTGGCGTTACTTTTAGTATCCACTGGCAAATAAATAGTAACATCAGCAACATTGTTGTTTTTGCGGACTTCATAACCCGAAGGAGAGAAAAAAGTAACAATGATTTTATGTGAAGGGTATTTTTCTTTGATTTTTTCGATCACTGGCAAACCTTGTTCATATTCTCCAAGTGACGCAGAATGAAACCATATTGTTTTATCTGTTGGTTTTATTTTTTCTTCTAAGATAGTAAATACATCTTTTCTTCCTTCAACAAAAAGCTTGATTTTCGGACTAAAAAGTGCTACAATTTTCAGAAAAACCCCCGCAATAGAAACGACTAAATTGTATAGAAAAAGCATATATTTAATTTTGGCGCTAAATTACGCTTCTTTCGATTATTTTCATTGCCCAAAGGTATTAAATAACTATTTTTGTTCTTCGTTTTCGAGATTGGTTTTAAAATCTAATCTCAAAGTTTTAAATAAATAAAGACAAATGAAAAAAATTCAAATGGTTGACTTAAAAAGTCAATACGAGAAAATAAAATCTACCGTTGATGCCTCAATTCAGGAAGTTTTAGATACAAATACTTATATAAACGGACCGTTGGTTCATCAGTTTCAAAAAAATCTTGAAGATTATTTAGGGGCAAAACATGTAATTCCGTGTGCAAATGGTACTGATGCATTGCAAATAGCCATGATGGGTCTGGATTTAAAACCGGGTGATGAGGTAATTACTGCCGATTTTACTTTTGCAGCTACTGTTGAGGTAATCGCTTTGTTGCAATTAACGCCAGTTTTAGTTGATGTTGATATGACGAATATGAATATTGATATCGAGGCAATTAAAAAAGCGATTACACCAAAAACAAAAGCAATTGTTCCGGTGCATTTATTTGGCCGTGCAGCGAATATGGATGCAATTATGGAAATTGCTGCCGAACATAATTTATATGTAATTGAAGATAATGCACAGGCAATTGGAGCTGATTATATTTCTAAATCAGGGACAAAAAGCAAAGTTGGTGTAATTGGACACGTTGCTGCAACGTCATTTTTTCCTTCTAAAAACTTAGGTTGTTATGGAGATGGTGGAGCAATTTTTACTAATGATGATAAATTAGCGCACATTATCCGTGGAATTGTAAATCACGGAATGTATGAGCGTTATCATCATGATGTTGTAGGTGTAAATTCACGTTTAGATAGTATTCAGGCAGGGGTTTTAAACGCAAAATTGCCGCTTTTAGATGAATATAATGCAGCACGTCGTTTGGCAGCTTCAAAATACAATGCAGCTTTTGCCGGAAATGCACACATTATCACACCAGAATTTGATGCAAACGAAAATGATCATGTTTTTCATCAATATGTGTTGAGAATTGTTGATGCAGACAGAAATGCTTTAATGCAACATTTGTTGGATAAAGGAATTCCATGTGCAATTTACTATCCAATTCCGTTGCATTCACAAAAAGCTTATGTTGATACTCGTTATAAAGAAGAGCAATTTCCGGTAACCAATCAATTAGTAAAAGAAGTTATTGCTTTACCAATGCACACTGAACTTGATGATGAGCAAATTAAATTTATTACAGATTCTGTTTTAGAATTTTTAAATAAATAAATTATGAAGAAATTAGGTGTTTTAATTTTGATGTTTCTTATTCAGTTTTCGGGCTTTGCCCAAAAATCAAATACCAAAGATGAAACGGCTGTAGGTAATCAGGTTGAAGTTTTGCGTAAAGCAATGATTGATGCTGATGGAACTAAATTAAAATCGCTGACTTCTGAAAAATTGGATTATGTTCATTCGAATGGTAATTTTCAAAATCAGGCAGAATTTATAGATGGAATTGTTAGCGGAAAATCAGATTTTGAAACTATTGAATTTCAGGATCAAACCATAACAATTCAGAATGGTGTTGCGATAGTGAGACATGTCCTTGCAGCGCATACCAAAGATGGAGGCGGTGATAAAGATATTAAAATCGGAATAATGCTTGTTTGGCAAAAACAAAAGAATAATTGGATTCTTATTGCAAGGCAGGCTTACAAATTAACTACATAAAAAACAACCAAAAAAATGAAAGTATTAGTAACAGGAGGATTAGGATTTATTGGTTCTCACACCGTTGTCGAATTGCAAAATGAAGGCTTTGAAGTTGTGATAATTGATAATCTTTCGAATTCTTCAGAAGATGTTTTACAAGGAATTACAAACATTACAGGAAAAACACCTTTATTCGAAAAGTTAGATTTAAGAGAAAAAGCGTCAGTTCAGGATTTCTTTAAAAAACACAGCGATGTTACAGGGGTAATTCATTTTGCAGCTTCAAAAGCGGTTGGAGAAAGTGTTGAAAATCCGTTGTTGTATTACGAAAACAACATCAGCAGTTTGGTTTATCTTTTACAGGAATTACAGCAAAAAACTGAAGCAAGTTTTATTTTCAGTTCGTCTTGTACTGTTTACGGTCAAGCCGAAAAAATGCCAATTACCGAAGATGCTCCCGTGCAGGCAGCAATGTCTCCATATGGAAATACCAAGCAAATTGGAGAAGAAATTATAACAGACACTACTAAAGTAACTAATATAAGCGCAATTTTATTGCGTTATTTTAACCCGGTGGGAGCGCATTCTTCCAATGAAATTGGAGAATTACCATTAGGCGTTCCTCAGAATTTAGTTCCTTTTATTACTCAAACTGGCATGGGACTACGTAAAGAGTTATCTGTTTTTGGAGATGATTATCCAACTCCTGATGGAACTGCAGTTCGTGATTACATTCACGTAGTAGATTTGGCAAAAGCACACGTTATTGCATTACAGCGTTTATTCAATAAAAAGAATTTACAAAAAGTAGAAACTTTTAATTTAGGAACCGGAAAAGGAAGTTCAGTTCTTGAAGTAATCAATAGTTTCGAAAAAGTAAGCGATAAAAAATTACCATACAAAATTATGCCGCGTCGTGAAGGTGATATTACTGAAGCGTATGCTAATACAGATAAAGCAAATAATGTTTTAGGCTGGAAAGCAGAATTAAGTTTAGACGAAGCAATGGCAAGCGCCTGGAAATGGGAACAAAAAGTTCGTTCTTAATTTTTAGTTTTCAGTCTCGGTCGCAGTTTTCAGTCGAAAAACTAACGTAAAAAAATCCCAAATGATTATCATTTGGGATTTTTATTTTGATTCGATTTATTTTGTAAATTTGTAAGATTAAAATGTAGGAATGATGGATTCAGAAAAAAATAATAAAAAAAATAATAAGGTTGAGGAGCCTAGAGTAGAATATGAAGTTCAGAAACCTAAATTTAAAGGAATAGACCGCGAGACTTTTGATTTTGATGCTGAGTTTGCAAAAGGATTAACACCAGAGGAATTTAAAGCTGAAATGTCTAAAAGAATAAAAGCATATCCTTGGAAAAAATAATTTTTGAAAAGGTAGTTCTAGAATATTTTGATGATCTAGTTTTTTCGCTTTTTGAAGACGAATATTTTGGTTTCCCTGAATCGGCACAAAATTATGTCGATAAAATAGTTGGTTTTGTTATTTCGAGTGTTTCCAGTTTTCCTCACAAGAAAACTCCAATTGCACTTCAATATTTAGGTTTGAATTATATTTTTTATAAAACTAATGCCAGAACAACTTGGTATATCTTCTTTGAAAAAAGAAATCAAAATTATTTGATCACTGGAATCGTAAATAATTATTCTATTGAAGCGAAAGAACTTTAGTTAATGTCGGTCAAAAGTTGGTGGGATTTTTTGTGATTCAGTTTCTTTGTCAAATATCCAGGATATAATCCACCATCTATTTTCATCAAAATAAAGCTGAATACTGTTAATTCCTCTTCGGGCAACCGGACCATTCTTTACTAATCTCGTTTCGTATGTACTCCATACATGAGCAATGTTTCCGAATATTTGTACTTCGCGATTGATTTCGTTTTCATAAAACGCAGTTGTTAATACCATATCATCTGTTAATTTATGAAAATCACTGATGGGCATAACGGTCTGTTTAATTTCATCTTCTGAATTTACCGCAGGAAAGCAATAAATTGCCTTTGAATTATGAAGCGAAAGATCTCTTTTCCATTGCCTTTTTTCTCCAATATCTCCTGAAACTACTTCATAAGAAGCTTTTATGATCCCGTCTATTGAAGTTACGTCTTCTTTTAATGGATATTGAATCTCTTGTCCACTTAAGAATGCTGTATTTGCTATCATAATTAATGTGATTTTAAAAATTGATTTTATCATTGCTGCGTTTTTAGGTTCAGGCAAATAAAATCATAGCAAATCGTATAAGAAACTTTTTTATACAGATGTGGGTAAATAGTATGCAGGCACAGTCTTTTTTTATGTTGATAGTTACAGCATGAATTTATTGATTGCTTTTGTTAGGCAATCTTTATAAGTCTTGCCAATAGTTATTTTATTTCCTTTGGCCATAATATGATTGTCTTCTATGCTATCTATATTGGTTAAGTTGATTATAAATGAATTGTGAACCCTCATAAATTCATTAGGTAATACATCTATTAAGTCTTTTAAAGATTTGTAATAGGTGTGTTTGATATTTTCTATTGTTATAATCTGAACATAGTTTCCAAGGCCTTTAATTACCGCTATGGAATCAAAATGTAGTTTTACAATTTTTTTATCCGTTTTTATGAATGTAAATTTTTCTTTCATCATATTTAATCTCATTTTAAGGGATTGAGATTCTGGAGTAAATTTAATTGGTTTTATATAAAAAATCCTCATAAACAAGCTGTTCATGAGGATTTTATTTATATCGTCAATAACTGAAAACTGAAACTGCGACTGATTACTAAAAATTAAGCATTCGCCGTAACCGCTTCCTTGTCGATTTTATTAATCAAACCTGCTAACACTTTTCCGGGACCAACTTCAGTAAATAAAGTAGCGCCGTCAGCAATCATTTGCTGTACAGATTGTGTCCATTTTACAGGAGCAGTCAATTGTATAATTAAGTTCTTTTTGATTTCGTTTGCATCAGAAACTGCATTTGCAGTTACGTTTTGGTAAACGGGACAAATAGGAGTAGAGAAAGTTGTAGCTTCAATTGCAGCTGCTAATTCTTCTCTTGCTGGTTCCATCATTGGAGAGTGAAATGCTCCTCCAACAGGTAAAATTAAAGCACGTTTTGCTCCTGCGGCTTTCATCGCTTCACAAGCTTTTTCAACTGCTGAAGTTTCTCCTGAAATTACTAATTGTCCAGGACAGTTATAATTTGCAGCAACAACAATTCCATCAATAGAAGCACAAACTTCTTCAACGATATTATCAGCTAATCCTAAAACTGCAGCCATTGTAGACGGAGTAATTTCGCAGGCTTTTTGCATTGCCAAAGCACGTTGTGAAACTAATTTCAAACCATCTTCAAAAGATAAAGTTCCGTTGGCAACCAATGCTGAAAATTCACCTAAAGAATGTCCTGCAACCATTTCTGGTTTAAAATCTTCTCCTAAAGTTTTAGCTAAAATTACCGAATGTAAAAATACTGCCGGCTGTGTAACTTTAGTTTCTTTTAGTTCTTCGGCAGTACCTTCAAACATAATATCTGTAATTCTAAAGCCTAAAATTTCGTTAGCTTTTTCGAATAATGCTGCGGCTAAAGCCGATGATTCATATAAGTCTTTGCCCATTCCTGTAAACTGTGCGCCCTGACCTGGAAATACGTATGCCTTCATTTGTCTAATTTATTTTTTTATTTTTTTTGAAATTGAAAATTAGTTTCAATTGAAAGGCAAAAATAGTATTTTTTTAGCTCGTATAATCCTTAAACATATAAATCCATGCTAATCTTGAAAATCGGAGATTGAAAGAAGTGAGTAAGGTAATTACAACAGCAATAATGGGAATGATTCGTAAATCGAATGTTTGGTCGAAGAAAAACTGAGCAATACAATAAGTAGCAATACCTTGTGCAACTGTCAGTCCGTAGTTTACGTACATTGCTCCAAAGAAATACCCTGGTTCTTTTTGGAATTTGTAGTTACAATGACTGCAATATTCATTCATTTTTGGAAGACCAAAATTCAGGAAAATGTTTTTGTCTTTAAAAACTTTTCCTTTATGACAAACTGGACATTCGTTGCTTAAAATATGAGTTAATGTATTTGACATGACTTTGTTGTTTTTAGATATACAAAGGTAATTTGGAGTAGGATAAAAGTCTTTTTTATATCTTCGCTTATTATAGCACAATAAAGACATTTGTCATGAAGAAATATCCCGTTTATAGTGTTCAGAATTTTAGCTGTAATGATGTTCATCGCGATTTTTATGTCAATACTTTTGCTGAACATTTAAAAAGCCACAGTTTTGTAGAAGAACCGCATCGGCATGATTCGTATTTAATGGTGTTTTTTACAAATGGATCCGGATTGCATGAAGTCGATTTTGATCAATTCGAAATAAAAAGAGGAAGTTTGTTTGTTCTTCAGCCGGGACAAATGCATCACTGGAGTCTGTCTGAAGATATTGAAGGTTTTGTGATTATCTTTTCGCAGGAACTTTATAATTTATATTTTGGACAGAAAAAAATCAACGAGTATAATTTTTATCATTCTATTCACAATCGGCCCGAAATGGTTTTTGAAGAAAATGAAATGCTAAAAATCTTACCGTATTTTGATTTACTCATTCAGGAGAATAATCAGAATAATAAATTGCAATTGGATAAAATGCTTAATTTGCTTGATTGTATTCACATTGAAATTTCCCGAAAATACAGTGAAACGTATTCGCATCAAACACATTCGTACAATATTAAAATCAACAAATTTGAATTGCTTTTGGAGCAATATTTCAGACAAGAGAAATTGCCTTCTTTTTATGCAGAAAAATTAAATATCACATTAAAACATTTAAATAGAATCTGCAATGAAATTCTGCAAAAGACAGCCACAGAAGTCATTATGGATCGCGTGATTCTGGAAATAAAACGAATGTTAATCGATAAACAATTGGCTGTAAATGAAGTGGCTTTTGCTGTCGGCTACGAAGATTATTCTTATTTCTCGAGATTTTTCAAAAAACAAACAGGAATGTCTCCCACAGAATTTCGGAATACTTTGCGATGATTTTTTTGTCTGCCACGAATTTCCCGAATTTCCACGAATTAATTTTTTATAGATTTTGTACATAAAAAAATTAGTGAAAATTAGTGAAATTCGTGGCAAACCCAAAAAAAAGAAAAAACCCTGCACTTTCTAAAAAGTACGGGGTTTTTAACTAACCAAATTAAAACCTATTTTTTATAAGATTAAGCTTGTTTTGCAAATTGTAATTCAATGTTCAAACGAACTTCTTCTCCAACTAAAACACCACCAGTTTCAAGAGCTGAGTTCCAGTTTAATCCCCAATCTTTACGATTGATTTTGCCTTCAATGTTTAAACCTACTTTAGTATTTCCCCAAGGATCAGTCATAGTTCCGCTAAATTCTACAGGAAATTTTACTGTTTTTGAAACACCTTTGATAGCTAAATCTCCAGTTAATTCATATTCGCCATCATTGATTTTTTTGAATGATGAACCTTTGAAATTTAATTTTGGATGATTTTCAGCATCAAAGAAATCTCCACTTCTTAAATGACCATCTCTGTCTGCATTTGCAGTGTCAATAGAAGCGATATCTCCGGAAAATTGGATATCAGCATTTTCGAAGTTATCTCCTTCTGTAGTAATTGTTGCGTCGTATGCTCCAAATTTACCTGAAACATTTGTAAACATCATGTGTTTAACTTTAAAACCAATTTCTGAATGTGTTGGGTCAATTGACCATTTTGTAGTTGCCATAATTTTTATTTTTAAATAATTAATTTCATTTTGATAGGACAAAGTTACGGTGGTAGTAAGCGTAACGCACTTAACCTAGATTAAGAAATAAAAAATGTGTTTTTTTATTTCTTAAATTGATTGTCTAAAAAAAAACAATTCTCAATTAGGTTAAAATTATCCTATAGGAAAAGGTTAATAAAAAAAGAAACGATAATAATCTGAATTTCAAATTGATTACCGTTTCTTGAAAAAAAAGTATTAGTTGTGTTGTATGAATTAATAGTTCATCGGAATGTCCATCAATAAGAATTCAGCATCCGTATTTGCTTTTATGTTTAAAACATCAGTACCTGAAATTCCAACAGCATCACGAGTGTTTAATTCCTGACCATTGATAGTTACGTTTCCTTTTAAAATGAAAGCGTAAACGCCATTTCCTTCTTTTTGAATTTTATATTCTGTTGCAATTCCGGCATCAAAATTACCCATATTGAACCAGGCGTCCTGATGAATCCAAACGCCTTCATCGTCAGCATTTGGTGATAAAATTTGAGATAATTTATTGTGTCTGTCCGCCACGTCCAAAGTAATTTGTTGGTAACGAGGTGCAACATTTCTTTTATTTGGAAACAACCAGATTTGCAATAATTTTGTTTGCTGATCTGCATTTGGGTTAAACTCACTGTGTTGAACTCCGGTTCCGGCACTCATAACCTGAATATCACCATTTTTAATGATTTCAGTATTTCCCATGCTGTCTTTATGTGCTAAATCGCCTTCTAACGGAATTGTAATGATTTCCATATTATCGTGCGGATGCGTTCCAAAACCCATTCCGCCCGCAATCGTATCATCGTTCAAAACACGAAGCGCTCCAAACTGAATTCTATCCGGATTGTACCAGCTTGCAAAACTAAAACTGTGATAAGCATTAAGCCATCCGTGATTTGCATTTCCTCTTGTTTCTGCTTTATGTAATACTATATTTTCCATGATGTATGTGTTTTGTTATTTTTATAGTACAAATTTACGATCAACATGGAGGAAAAGCACTTAATGTAGATTAAGAAAAAAGGGGCTAAGGTTCTGAGGGGCTAAGTCGCTTAGGTTTTTCTTTTGACCAAAATAAAAGAAAGTCCCAGCGGGACAATATGTTTATAGAAAATGATTGATTCTAATCATCAAGCCCCATTGGGGCGAAATGTTACTATTGGGAAAAATATCGCTACGCTGAATCTTTGATGTTGCATTGGATATTTTCTAAGGTTTTTTCTGGAGCAGAAATTTTGGTTTTCAAAAGGCGTCTAGTCCCGCTATCCGTTTCAATTTTTTGTGCCGAACCCCGGCACAAAAGGATTTCCACTTCTATCGGGGCTAAATTAGAAGTTTTATTTTTATAAGAAGGTGCAAAGGTTTAAAGTTGCAGAGGTTCAAAGCTTTTTTGTGCTGAATCATTATTTGAAAGTAATAAACCTGAATTATTTAATCCGAATCAATTTGCCTTTTCCAACCACTTCATCAAGGTAATTAGCAGCCGAACTTTGCTTATCATGCATATAAAATGGAATAGTATCTTTTTTGATTTGATCTTTAGAAATACTAATAATTAAATCAGTATTTATGAAATTTTCCAGGAGTATTATATTTCCATAAGAGATTTTTCCTTTTGGCATGTACTTGCTATCAAACACAAAAACACTATCGTTAAAAGTGATTTTATCTCTTTGGACATACGAGTTATTGTCTTCTATTAAATAATTATAACGGCCATTAAGTTTATCTGTTTTCTGGTTTAAGCTAATAGAAAGCAGCGTTACTATTATAAATAAATATTTCATGTTTTCTAACTATATTGGTTAATAAACTGCTGCACAACGGCATCCGTATTCTCGTGGCGTTTTTTCTGTTCTAAAGCAATCGGCGGTGCAGCTCGCTCCAAACAATTTTTTACATCACAGGTTTCACAGGTTACGCCTACAATTCGTTTTACGAGAGGTTTTCCTTCGATGAATTTGAATTTCTTTTTCATTGTCGGATTAATTAAAATACCAACAGAAATACTTCGGATAGTATCGTGTAAAAAAGGATCTTTTGTAGCCGATGAAAAAACCAAATATTCATTACCACTGTGAATATAACTTGAAATTTGGGCGTCAAAGAAATGTGGTTTATTTTGTCTGATGGCCTCGTTTATAGTTTTTACTGAAACCCATCTTCTGCAATAATGCTCATTGGTTTCATTCGCATGCGGTTCTTGCTGATTGGTAATGTGTAATTCTTTTTTGATTTGATAAATATCCGAGCCAAGCGGATGCGACATTCTTAAAAAGAATAAATTTTTTAGCTGAAAGTCTTTTGGAAGCAAATTGGTTAACCTCTGATAAAAGGATTCCGGAGAAACCTCAAAACTTTCAATCAAAGCAACAAATTCCTCTGGATTTGGATTTGCATTTTCAAGGAAACGATTGATTTTGCTGACCATAGATTGTCGCGGCAATAATAAAGCACCTGCAAAATAAGAAGCATAAAAATTGTGTAGAACCTGATCGAAATTTTCAAATTTAATCCAGCTGAAAGTCAGCAGACGATCTGAAATTTTTAAATAATTATAAGCAATTTCCTTAGCTAATATAAAAGCTTTCTGTGGTTCATCTATTTCTGTTGAAAGTAATAAAGTCTTGCTTTTTGGAACATAGATAGAGCGTAAATCTCCCAAAGCTTCCTGATCTGTAAAAGCGATTTCCTTAATTATATAATCGTATTCTTCTTTTAAAATCGCTTCTAATTCTTCAATAGTGATTTTTGAATCTAAATTGATCTGAAAGGATTTCGAAAATGCGATTACCTTCTCTTCTAAATCTTCAAAATAATTACTGTGCGCTTCCTGATAAGAACGCAATGCAGCCAGAAAGAAACTTTCTCTGCTTAAGTTATAATGCTGGGCAATTTCGATAATGGTACTGATAAACGCATTGACCTTGGCTGGAGCATTGGCGATTATATCAATTAAATCGGCTTCCTGAATGCCAAAAAGCTCAAGCGGAATCTCTTTTAAAATTCCGGATTTTAAAATTTCTCCGATCGGAGCGAGGTTATTATCGAGTTTTAGGGATACTAATTGATCGTAAGGAACATCCAAATGTGCGCACAAAAGTAAAATTTTATCTGTTTTTGGATATTTTTTTCCCTTTTCAATTTCGTTTAAATACGATTTTGAAAGATTTGTCAATTTGGCTAAGCCAAAAAGGGAGAGATTTTTTTGAGTTCGAACCTGCTTTAGTTTTAGCCCAAATATCAGCTTTATATAGTCTTTTTCGATATCCATGATTCAAATATAACCATTAAAAAAATAATCGCCAAAAAATTATTTTTAATATTTAGCGAACGTTCGCTTGTTTTGTAGAAAACTTTTTTCTAATATTGTGGTGTAGAAATTATTAGATAACAGATTGTCATAGTTATATCTTTTGAAAAAGATATTAAACGATGCAATTGTTGCTAATTAAAATAAAATTCACAGCTATGAAAAACCAATTAGAGATTACCGAGACGGCAATGGAATTTTTAGCCGAAAAGAACCTTTCTTATCCAAGTATTTGGACAGAAGAAGCAATTGCTTTTATAACCGATTTGCATCGAAAATTCGAATCGCAACGAAAATTGTTGCTGTTGCAACGCGACCAAAAGCAAGTCGCTCTGAATCTTGGTATAATGCCTTCTTTTCCTTCAGAAACTAAAACCGTTAGAGAAAGTAATTGGACAGCTGGAGAAATTCCGAAAGATTTATTAGACAGGAGAGTGGAGATTACCGGACCAGTTGATCGCAAAATGATTATCAACGCATTGAATTCTGGAGCCAAAACCTTTATGGCCGATTTTGAAGACAGCACTTCTCCAACCTGGCAAAATTTGATGGAAGGACAAATGAACTTAATTGATGCTGTAAACAAAACGATTTCTTATACCGATTCGGTTAAAAACAAATCGTATCAGTTAAATGAAAAAATAGCAACGTTGATTGTTCGTCCCAGAGGATTGCATTTGCCTGAAAAACATCTTTTAATTGATGGAAAGGAAGTTTCAGGTTCTTTGGTAGATTTTGGATTGTATGTTTTTCATAATCATAAAAAGCTTTTAGAAAACAATTCAGGACCGTATTTCTATATTCCAAAATTAGAACATTATCTGGAAACGCGTTGGTGGAATACCGTAATTGATTTTACCGAGAATTATTTAAGATTGAAAAGGGGAACTATAAAAGTGACGGTTTTAATTGAAACGATAACGGCAAGTTTTCAATTAGATGAAATTATCTACGAATTGAAAGAACATATTGTTGGCTTGAATTGTGGGCGTTGGGATTATATTTTCTCTTATATCAAGAAATTCGGTAAGAACGCGAAGTTCATTGTTCCGGATCGTGATCAGGTAAATATGACTTCACCTTTTATGAATGCCTATTCAAATTTGGTAATTCAGAGATGTCATAAAAGAGGAATTCATGCTATTGGCGGAATGGCCGCTCAAATTCCTATCAAAAATAATGAAGAAGCCAATGCACTTGCTTTCGCAAAAGTAAAAACCGACAAAGAGCGTGAAGTTCGAAACGGTCATGATGGAACCTGGGTAGCACATCCGGATTTAGTTTCCTTAGCAAAAGCTGTTTTTGATGCCGGAATGCCAACTGCAAATCAAATTCATATTAAAAGAGAACATCTCAAAATAACGGAGTCTGATTTGATCGAACCGCCAATCGGAATCATAACAGAAAACGGCGTTCGAAAAAATATCAACGTAGGTGTTTTGTATTTGGCTTCATGGCTGAACGGGCAAGGCGCAGCAGCGTTACATAATTTGATGGAAGATGCAGCAACCGCCGAAATTTCGAGATCGCAATTGTGGCAATGGCTTCAGCATAAAGTGACTTTAGATAATGACAGAAAATTAGATTTGGCTTATTACCACGAATTGGCTTTAGATGAATATCAAAAAATTAAATCGGAATTGGGAGAGGAAAACTACGAAAAACGTCAATTTCCTTTAGCTGAAAAAATATTGGAAAGATTAGTAGTAAATACTGATTTCGTAGACTTTTTGACTATTCCGTGCTACAAATATTTATAAAACTATTGATCTTATTTTTAAATACATAGAAAAAAAACTTTTTGAGTCTCAGCTGAATACTGAAAACCGAGACTGCAAACTTTACTTACTAACCAACTTAACTATATTATTTATGAAAACAACAGAAGACAGAATTCAGGAATTGATTAACGATTGGATCACGAACCCAAGATGGAAAGGTGTTGAACGTCCTTACACGGCGACAGAAGTAGTTACGCTTCAGGGTTCCTATCAAATTGAGCACTCTATTGCAAAAATGGGAGCGCAAAAATTATGGAGAAAGTTAAAAAGTCAGGATTATGTTGCTGGTTTGGGCGCATTGACAGGAAACCAGGCGATTCAGGAAGTCGATGCTGGTTTAGAAGCGATTTATTTAAGTGGCTGGCAAGTTGCGGCCGATGCAAATTTGGCTGGAGAAATGTACCCGGACCAATCGCTTTATCCGGTGAATAGTGTGCCAATGGTGGTTAAAAAAATTAATAATGCTTTGTTGCGTGCTGATCAAATTCAGACCGTAAATGAAGTTGAAGATAAAAAAGATTACTTAGTTCCTATTGTGGCTGATGCCGAAGCTGGTTTTGGGGGAAACCTAAATGCTTTCGAACTTATGAAATCTATGATTGAAGCTGGGGCTTCCGGAGTTCATTTTGAGGATCAGTTGAGTTCTGCCAAAAAATGTGGCCATTTAGGCGGTAAAGTTTTAGTTCCAACGCAGGAAGCCATTAATAAATTGATTGCCGCTCGTTTGGCAGCAGATGTTATGGGAGTTTCGACTTTAATTGTTGCAAGAACCGATGCTGATGCGGCTAATTTATTAACCAGCGATGCTGACCCAAGAGATGCAAAATTTATTACAGGTGAAAAAACAAACGAAGGTTTTTTCTATGTAAACAGCGGTATCGATCAGGGAATTGCAAGAGGTTTAAGTTATGCTCCTTATGCCGATTTAATTTGGATGGAAACAAGCAATCCGGATTTGGTTTATGCTAAAAAATTCGCTGATGCCATGCGAAAAGAATTCCCGGATAAAATGCTGGCATACAATTGTTCTCCGTCATTCAATTGGGCTGCAAAATTATCAGTTGCTGAAATGGAAACGTTCAGAGAAGATTTGGCAGCAATGGGGTATAAATTCCAGTTCATTACTTTGGCAGGATTCCATGCTTTGAATACCAGCATGTTCGAATTGTCAAAAGCTTACAAAGAACGTGGCATGGCAGGTTACTCTGAATTGCAGGAAAGAGAATTCGCGCTACAGAAAAGCGGATTCAGAGCAGTAAAACATCAGGCTTTTGTAGGGACTTCTTATTTTGATGCTGTACAGAATACGGTTATGATTGGAAAATCAACAATAACAGCGATGGAGCATTCTACGGAGGTTGAGCAATTTTAATTCAATAAAAAACACGGTTCTTGATTGAGCCGTGTTTTTTTTTGCCAAAGATATAAGGATTGAAAAAAGGTTGCCACGAATTTCACGAATTTACACGAATTTTAGTTTGATTATTAAGTCAAATAAATTAGTGTAAATTCGTGAAATTCGTGGCAAACAAATCTTTTTAATCCGTAAAATCTATGGCCATTATTTTTTTAAAAGCCTGGCTTTCATTTTGCTGAAAAATTCTGGCGTAACGCCTATGAAAGAAGCGATTTGCTTTTGAGGAACTTTGTGAACTAGTGTTCCATATTTGGTGGTAAACTTCTCGAAACGTTCTTCGGCGGTTAAACTCAGATTATCCATTAATCTTTGCTGATTGGCAACTAATGAATTTTCAATTAAAATTCTGAAGAAACGCTCTAATTTTGGGATATCGTGATATAACTGTTCCTGGTTTTCTTTTGAAAGAGAAACTACTTCGGCATCTTCTAAAACTTCGATAAAAAGCTGTCCCGGTTTTTGCGAAAAAAAACTATACATATCGCTCATCCACCAGCCTTGACAGGCAAATGATAAAACATGTTCGACAATATTATCGTTGATATTGAAGCTTCTTAAAATTCCGGAATTTACAAAATATGAATGTTTGCAAACTTCGCCGGCATTCAATAAAATGGTTTTGGTTTTATAGGTGTTTGTTTCTAATTTGGATAAAAAATGCGCCTGTTCTTCAGGTGTCAGCGAAACGTGTTTGGCAATATTTTCAAGAATCAATTCCATTATTTTTGTTTTACTAAAGTGAATGAAGTCGCTTTAAAACGATTGTTTTCTACTTTTCCAGTAACGGATGCTTTGCGGATTGCATTGCAAAAACCATCTTTTGCATGTGCGTCACCATGTTCATCAATTGTAGTTCCGTCCACGAAATAAGCTTTTCCGTCAATGCGAACGGCTAAATCACAACCGTTGCCTTTCATTCCAAATTGACATTCGCCACAGGCCGTTTCTACGATTTGAGGTTTTTCGGTTGTTTTTTTATCCTGAGCCTGAGTTGCTATTCCAATAAACAGCAATATAAATAAGATAAGTTTTTTCATTTTTAAGAATTTACAGTTATTAATTTAGAAGTGGTTTTGGCACGTTCTACTATTTCTTCGATGGGTGTTGCTAGTGAATCGTGACTTAAAACAACTCCCATTCTACGATAAGGTCTTGAAGTTGGTTTTCCGAATATTCTGAAATCAGTTTTGGGTAAAGCGGCTACTTTTTCGATTCCGCTAAAAGTTGGGTTCGCTGAATCTTCAGAAGCTAAAATTACAGCGCTTGCTCCGGCTTTTTCTAAAGTGATTTCGAAAATGGGAAGACTTAAAATCGCACGTAAATGTAGTTCGAATTCGTTAAAATTCTGAGTTCCGGCTAAAGTTACCATTCCGGTATCGTGTGGGCGGGGAGAAAGTTCAGAGAAATAAACACCTTCATTGGTTAAGAAAAATTCTACCCCAAAAAGTCCTGCACCGCCAAGCGCTTCGGTAATTTTTTCGGCCATATCCTGCGCTTCGTACAAATCTTTTTCTGAAACTAAAGCCGGCTGCCAGCTTTCCTGATAATCGCCTCGTTCTTGTCTGTGACCTATTGGAGTGCAAAATAAGGTTGGATTATCATTTTGAGTTATTGTCAAAAGCGTAATTTCCGAATGAAAATCAACAAAAGCTTCTACAATTACTTCAATAACATCGCCACGCGAACCTGCAACAGCATACTGCCAGGCTTTTTCGATATCGCTTTCTGCTTTAATCGTCGATTGTCCTTTTCCGGATGAAGACATTAAAGGTTTGACTACACACGGAATTCCGACTTCCTGAACTGCTTTTTGCAATTCCTCTGCTGAAGTTGCATATTCATATTTGGCTGTTTTTAAACCTAATTCTTTTGCTGCTAAATCACGAATAGCTTTACGATTCATGGTAAAGTTTGCCGCTTTCGCTGAAGGAACAACGGTGATTCCTTGTTTTTCGTAATCATAAAAACGTTCGGTGCGAATGGCTTCTATTTCAGGAACTATAAAATCGGGTTTGTGTTTGGCTACGATTCGGTCAAGAGCTTCGGCATCGAGCATATTGATCACCTCAAAACCGTGAGCGACTTGCATGGCCGGAGCATTTTCGTAACTATCAACAGCAATTATAGTTTGTCCGATTCGTTGTGCGGCAATGACAAATTCTTTGCCTAATTCGCCTGAACCGAGGAGTAGTATTTTCATTTTGTTTGATTTAAAGTTTTGGTATTTTGGCATGCTTTAACAATAATTAAACTGCTTATAAAAGTTAAAATCATTAATATAAATGATAGGAATAAAATCATTAATAATGAAAATAAAATTTGATAAGGAATTTGCACGTTAAATACTGATGAAATTCCGTTTACGAATAATCCAATAACATATATTGTAAAAAGTGCGGTTATAATTTTTGAACTTACGCCGAATGAAAATTGAGAACAAGCTTTGAAATAAGTTATTTGATTTAATGAAAAGGTTAGTTTTTTGGCGGTGTTCCAAAAGAGAAAAACAATTAATAAAGGAAATAGGATCCCCCAGAATAGCGGGTTCCAAAAAATACCAAAATCGCATATTTGGATGCATTGAAAAACAAAATAGCTATCTGAAAATATCAATAAAGGAAAAAAAGTGCACACAAATAATCCAGCAATAATTGAATATTTTTGGATGCTATTTTTTGTTTCCATTTAAATTTAGTTTTGAGAGTAAAGATAAAAAAATGGATTTTAATCTCACGCAGATTTTGCGGATTCAACAGATTTAAATTGTTAATAGATACTTTCTCGTTTTACGGTTTGCGTGAGGGATAGAAGTGGAAAGCCCACAGCCGTGAGGAACGAACAGGCGAGGACTTGTAACGGATAGCCCGACCCGGAGGGACACGCCCAAAATAAAAAACCGATACTTCTTTTAAAAGCATCGGTTTGTATTTTAATGAAAATGATCTTCCTCAATTTCAAATTCGGCGTCTTTTTCCCAAATTTCCATTTCACAAGGCTTACAGTTGAATTTTAGTTTGTATTCAAGTTCACCTTGTTTTAATACTAATGGTTCTTTTACCTTGACACCTGCTATGTCTTTTTGGTGTATCGGACATTTTTTTAATTCGTATTTGATGCAATATTTGGTTGTCATTACACGAGATTTTCCCGGATCCCATTGTAATTCGAATGCTTTTTCGATTTCGGTAACACCATGACGTTCGTAGAATTTACGAGCCGTTTTGTTCGAAACGTTGTACATGAAATCTAATTTGGTTTCAGGATACGGATGTGACGTTTTTACCAATTGGTGTTCTTCGCGTTTGTAATTTTTCAAGCGAATTTCGGTTAACTGATCGTAAACCGTTCTTCGCATTTCGTTGATTTTTGAAATAGGAAGGAACCAGTTTTGAGAAAACATGATATTAATTTCATCAGCAGTGTAAGGCGTAAAACCTGTTTTTGCCAATTGTGTTTTGATGTTTTCTTCAATTAATTCACCAGTTTTAGTCTGCTCTTTTACATGTTCTAAATTTACGATGCTTACATTTCCGTCTTCATCGGTAGCGATTAATTCGAAGCCAGTTTCATTTTCTGTAAGCAATAAAGTCGTGCTGATTTTTCGAACTGCACTATCTTCTCTTTCTACAATTTTAATGAAAGCTGCATCATTATTTCTGTAGATAAAAGTTCCGTCTTTTATTTCTTTTAAAACGTTCGGATATATTTTACCGTTTTCTGCTTTGTTTACGTAAATTCCGTCAGCTTCATTGTTTTCGTTGATGAAACAAAGTCCGTCACCGTTGTTTAAGAATTCGCCGTTTTCGATTTCGTAAGCGTTTCCAACAGTTCTGATTAATTTACCAATATATTGACCTTTTGATTTTGGACTTTCCCAAGAACCAATGGAGCTGTGTCTTTCGTTTACAAAATAATCGGTGTAACCGCGGTTGAAAGTTCTGCTCAAAGACGAATCGAAAGTATAAGTGCATTTTCCAGACGAAGCTTTCGTGTATTTATCGCTTCCTTCGCCTTCTAAATAACTATCTAGTTTCTGGCGTAAATACGATACATTGTTTTTTACATAAACAACATCTTTTAATCTTCCTTCGATTTTAAAAGAAACGATTCCTGCTTCAATTAAATTCGGAATCTGCTCTGAAATATCTAAATCTTTTATAGAAAGTAAGTGACTGTTTTTGATTAAAGTTTCTCCGTTTCCGTCGATTAAGTTGTAAGGCAAACGGCAGTTTTGTGCGCAAGAACCGCGATTGGCACTGCGTTCTCCGTTGGCTACACTCATATAGCAGTTTCCGCTGAAGGATACACATAATGCACCTGTCACGAAAAATTCTAACTCAACATCTGCTTCGTCGTAGATTTGTTTTATTTGATGCAGGTTTAATTCGCGGGCTAAAACTACACGTTTGATTCCGGCATCTTTAAGGAATTTAATTTTGTCTGCGTCACGGTTATTGGCTTGTGTGCTGGCATGAAGTACGATAGGAGGAAGCTCCATTTCCATAATCGCCATATCCTGAATGATCAGGGCATCAACACCAATATCGTATAATTCCCAAATCATTTTGCGGCAAGTTTCCAATTCGTTGTCATATAAAATGGTATTCATAACGACAAAAACCTGAGCATTAAATAAATGCGCATATTGTACTAAAGCGGCAACATCTTCAATGGAGTTGTTGGCATTTGAACGGGCGCCAAATTGCGGTGCACCAATATAAACGGCATCGGCGCCACTATTTATGGCAGCCATTCCCCCAATTAAATCTTTTGCTGGAGCTAATATTTCAATCTTCTTCTTCATTTCTAGTGCTTTAGGCTTTTGTGGTATTCACGCAAAAAAGTTTGCAAAGTTCTTATAAATAATTTGAGTTTGCTAATACTGAAGTGGTTTTTTTTGAAATAGTTAGGTAATATGGAATGATGATGGTTAATAATTATGATTATTGATTTAATGGAAAAGTAAGTCCAAAAGCTGCCGCTCCACAATATTGATCTGCTGCTGAATGAAAATAATAGGTAAAAGCAATATCTACATTATGTTTTGGGCCTAATGCTAATCCCAAAGTAAAAGGAACATGCATTAAAATACCACTTTTTTTGATGTTGGTAAAGGGTGTATAAGTTTCGAAAGAACCTATAGAAGCACCAATTCCACTTTCAATATACGGAGCAATCCAAAGAATTGGAGCACAAATTCTGGCTTTTCCACCAAATAAAAAAGCTTTAGAAGTTACCTTATATTCTGGTTGATTTTGATTCTCATTTTTGTCACAGGATGTTACTATAAATCCGGCATAGGGTCTCAAGCCAAACCATTTGGTTAATCCGAAAACATATTCCCCTTGTGCATAAAAACCAGTGCCATCTATATCTGCATTATCATCCGGTGCGCTTAATCCCAGACCTATAGATGCATTTATAAATTCGCCTTTTCTTGGTTGAGCTTTTGCCAGATTAGAAAAAAATAAAGTAAAGATTATAATTAAAAAAGAATTGCGTAAAGTTCGGTTCATAAATAGTTTTTGGTTAAGATTTATTAGTATTGGTTGAAACGAAAATAAAGATTTATTTTTAATTTTTATTAAATAAAAAAAACTACCCGGTTTTACAACCAAGTAGCTTTCTTCTCAAAAAAATAGCATCAATTATTATGACGATCTTTTCGTTTTAATTTTATCCAATGTACTTTGGATGCTGTTTAATTGTTTTGAAACAATGGCAATTTGACTTCCGTCCAATTGATTTTTCTCAAGTGCCATTTTGAATTTTTCAACAGCAGCTTTTTCTCCGGTAATACAAGCATTGATAATAGCTTCAGTATCTCCACCGGTAAATGATGATTTGATGTCAATCCAGGTACGGTGCAAAGCTCCTAATGGACCTCCGCCAGAAGTATCTGTTGATTTTCCCAGTTTGTTGATTTGGTCCTGCAATTCAACTATGAATAAGGCGCGTTCGCGAGCGTACTCTAAAAAATCAGCTTTGATAATAAGATCTTCTGCATGTTCCGCGGCATTGGTATATCCTAGTTTTCCGTCTTCCAAAATAGAAATTAATCCTTCTAAAGTATTAATTGCTTCTGTTGTGGTTTCTTCTGTATGTATCATAACTTTTAATTTTAAATTAATGTATAATACAAAGTTGGGATTTTATAGAGCCGTATGTCTTATAGAATTATAGAGTCATTTTATAAGATTGTGGAATGGGAATTTTGAAAGGTTTAAATTTTGTTTGCTACGAATTTCGCGAATTTTCACGAATTATTCTGTGCTGGATTAAAGTTTAAAATTGTTTGCCCGTCCGCCGCCGCGGAACGTCCATAAAAAAACAGCTTAAAGTATAAAGTGATGAAACTTTGAACCTTAAGCCGTTTTAATAAAACTATCTATATTTTTATACAGTCAAAGCTTCTTTGATTCTGCGTAATGCTTCTTTTAAAATATCATCGCTTGTCGCATAAGAGAAACGAATACAATTTGGATTTCCGAAAGCGTCACCTGTAACAGTTGCTACGTTAGCCTCAGCTAAAAGATACATTGAAACATCGTTTGCATCTTTAATTTCAGTTCCTCTTAAAGTTTTTCCGAAGAAAGAAGAAACGTCTGGGAATACATAAAAAGCTCCTTCCGGAACGTTGATTTTTACACCAGGAATTTCTTTTAATAATCCAACTACCAAATCTCTACGAGTATGGAAAGCCTGAACCATGTGGTTTAATACGCTTGGATCAGCATCTACAGCAGTAATTGTAGCGCGTTGTGCTACAGAATTTGCTCCTGAAGTTACTTGTCCCTGAATTTTTGTACATGCTTTTGCAATGAATTCCGGTGCTCCAATGTAACCAATTCTGTATCCTGTCATGGCGAATGCTTTTGCAACTCCGTTTACAGTGATTGTTTTTTCTAGCATTCCAGGAATTGAACCGATACTGCAGAAAGTACCTGAGAAATTGATGTGCTCATAAATTTCGTCAGCAACTACATATATATTTGGGTGTTTTTCTAGAACTTTTGCAAGCGCTGTTAATTCTTCTCTACTGTAAACAGAACCTGAAGGGTTACATGGAGAACTGAACCACATCATTTTTGTTTTTGGTGTGATAGCAGCTTCTAATTGTTCCGGAGTGATTTTGAAATCAGTATCTACAGAAGTTGGAACCTCAACTGGAATTCCGCCTGAAAGTTTTACAATTTCGAAGTAAGATACCCAGTAAGGTGCTGGTAAGATAACTTCGTCACCATCGTTTAACATTACTTGTGCAATGTTGTATAAAGATTGTTTTGCTCCTGTAGAAACTACGATTTGAGTTGGTTTGTACTCTAATCCGTTGTCTCTTTTGAATTTTCTTGAGATTGCTTCTCTCAATTCCAAATAACCTTCAACTGGAGAATATGTGCTATAATTTTCGTCAACTGCTTTTTTAACTGCTTCTTTAATAAAGTCTGGTGTATTGAAGTCTGGTTCACCTAAACTTAAACTGATAATGTCTTTTCCTTGTGCTTTTAATTCGCGTGCTAAAGCAGCCATTGCTAAGGTTTGTGAGGTCGCTAAGTTGTTAATTCTGTCCGAAAGAATATGATTCATTATAAAAATTTTGAATGTCCTTAATTTCAACTTTAATTAAGGAAGGTTAATTATTAATAGATTTTTTATGCTAGTTCAGGTTTCATTCCAAGTTCTTTTAAGTGCTTGTAATGCGCAATAATGGCACCTCTCATGGTTCTGAATTCATGATAAGGCAAATTGCATTCGATTGCAGTTTGTTTTACAATTTCAGCAATTTTCCCATAATGTATATGACTGATATTTGGAAAAATATGGTGTTCAATTTGGTGATTTAATCCCCCGGTAAACCAATTGATAACTTTGTTTTTTGGCGCAAAGTTAGCAGTTGTGTATAGCTGGTGAATTGCCCAGGTGTTTTCTATTTCACCTTCTTCATTCGGAACAGGGTTTGAAGTTTCTTCCACAACGTGTGCCAATTGAAAAACAATACTTAAAATTAATCCTGCCGTGTAGTGCATTACAAAAAATCCAATCACAACTTTCCACCATGTTACGCCCAAAATCATTGGCAAAGCCATCCAGATTAAAACGTAAATTATTTTTGTAATTACTAAAACAGTCCATAATTTAGTTGGACTTTGAGGAGCTCCGTAAGATAATTTTCTTTTTAAGTAATTTTTCATTTGCTTAAAATCGGTTGTTAATGCCCAATTAAAAGTCAATAGTCCATATAAGAAAAAAGAATAATAATGTTGAAATTTGTGAAAACGGTGCCATTCGGCATTTTGTGTAAAACGAATAATTCTTCCCGCATCCAAATCTTCATCGTGACCGTGAATATTAGTATAAGTATGGTGAAGTACATTGTGTTGTACTTGCCAGTTGTGTACATTTCCGGCTAAAACGTAAATGCTTCCACCCATAATTTTGTTGATCCAGGATTTAGAAGAATAAGATCCATGATTCCCATCATGCATAACGTTCATTCCAATTCCGGCCATTCCAACTCCCATCAGGATGTTTAATAGCAATTGTGCCCAAAAAGGCATATTAAGAGTTAATATCAAAAAGTACGGCGTTAGAAAAACGGCAAAAAGAATAACAGCTTTTAAGTGTAGTTTCCAGTTTCCGGTTTTTTGAATGTTATTCTCCTTGAAGTAATTGTTTACTCGTGAGTTAAGTGTTCTGAAAAACTTCAGATTGTCTTGTTTAGCAAATGTAGGCGCAATGTTATTCATAATTAATTTAAATAGTTTTCAAAGGTAATTATTATAAATTTTCAATTTGCAAAATTGAGTTAAATATTTCAATCGTAAAGTAGTACTTTTGTTAAAAAATTACTACAATGGATGAGATATTGAAATATTTTCCGGATTTGACCGAACTTCAAATCGAACAATTTCAAAAATTAGACTTTTTATACCACGATTGGAATGAAAAAATCAATGTAATTTCAAGAAAAGACATTGATGCCTTATATACAAAACACATATTGCATTCGCTTGGAATTGCAAAAATTATGAAATTCGAACCGGGATCAACCGTTTTGGATGTTGGAACCGGTGGAGGCTTTCCCGGGATTCCGTTAGCGATTCTTTTTCCAGAAACCCGTTTTTATTTGATTGATGTTATTGCAAAGAAAATAAAAGTGGTTCAGGGTGTTGTTGACGCATTAGAATTAAAAAATGTAAAAGCAGAACAAAAACGTGCTGAATTAGTAAAAGGTGATTTCGATTTTATCGTGAGTCGTGCCGTGACCAACATGCCGGATTTTGTTTCGTGGATAAAAGATAAAATTAAAAAACAACACAAGCATACTTTAAAGAACGGAATTCTGTATTTAAAAGGAGGTGATTTGACCGAAGAATTAAAAGATTTTCCGAAAGCGACCTTATACGACTTGTCTGAAATTTTTAAAGATGAGTTTTTTGAAACTAAAAAAGTGGTTCATCTTCCCTTGAAGTTTACTGTGTAACATCCAAAAACTAATAAAAAAACCGAATACTGATGAAGAATTAGTTTTTTTTATTAGTTTTTCGAGTTGATAAAATTCATAAAATATTGTTGGTCAACTGCAAAAGAAAAAATATCTTTTATCAAATAGTAATTTTTAGGATCAGTGCAAGATGTGTAGGCACTTTTTACAAATTTCATCTGATTTTGGGAAAAAGATAATGTTTTAGCAATCTGTGCAATTTGATCTGTTCTTAAACAATTATTTAAAATAATATTTTGAGCGATGGATAATTTCTGATCATCAAAACTCTCTTTTTTTATTGTTGTGATTGCAATTTCAAAATCTTTGGAGTTTAATTCGGGACATCGTTTTTCTATTGATTTTTTGTGATTATCTCTTGATTCGGGTTTACTGTTGTTTATATTAATATTTATACCATTATTAATTATAATATTTGGATTAGAGGGCTGCTCGTGAATTACAAAAACATCTGAGGCGGGTACATAATTAGGAAATATTGGTGCACTGGAAAAATAAATTAATTTCATTTTTTTGTTTTTGTCTACTTTAATTTTATAAGTACTTTCTTCAAAGGTAGCTCCGTCATTGGCAATGACAGAAACATGTTTGTTTATAATATCTTTTAAGCTTTTATTTTCAAAAACAATTCTTACGTTATAATAGCGCTGATTCAAATTTTCTATTCTTACATTAGTTTTTGATTCGCTGTTTTGTAATTCTCCATTTAAATAAACGTAGAACCTTTCAGGATTATCAGAGAATATATTTAGGTTCCCGCTTGCAGGATAATATTGCTGAGCAAATGCAGTAAACGATACAAGAATAAAATAAAGGAAATGTGATTTTTTCATGATAGATTCTTTTTACTAAATGTTATATAATAATGAAGCCAATCATTTCTAGATTGGCTTCATTGTTTAAATACTAATTAGCTTTTAACTCTTTAAACTGTGAAGTGTACATGTCTTTTACCTCAACTTCAGTATTATCTTTTAGCCTGCGTATCTTGTAGGATATAGGAGCAGATGAAGAAACGAGGTCAGCAGAAGTAGGTGCTTTTAGAAACTCAACAAAGCTATTGTAATCGCTTACTTTTCCTCCTAATGCTAATGGGCCTCCCACGATCATAACTTTTATTTTATTTTGTGCAAATAATTTTTTAAACTCTTCTGAGTAGCTTACATCTAAGCCAATATTGACAACTTTAAGAGCAACTCCTACTGATGCTTTTACCATCATATTATTATAAGTTTCATCTTTAGTGGTTTCAATCAATATATAGGCAACTCGTCCATAATCTACATTGCTTACATATACAGGTTCATGTGTGCCAAAATTGTTTGTACTAATATCGCCATCAATCCAATCTGTATAGTATTTTGGATTAATGGTCATGCTGTACAAACGTTGTCTCACTTTTACCATAACGTAAGATTTTGTATTGGTTGATCCGCTATTTTGGGTGTAACCAAAGTTAGCCTTCACTAAACCGCCTAAAACATTAACATTTAAATGCGCATCAAGTGCTTTTTTAAAACTGTTTTCGGTTGTGATCTCATCACTTTGATATTCATAGTAAGTTGGAATAGCTTCGTAATCAATTAAATTTTTATTTTTACTCACTAAACCATTTATAACAGTGTTTATTTCACTAGGATTAGGTAAAGCATTAGCACTAACTGATAGATCCCCTCTTAAAGACATCGATAAAGTAACAGGCTTAAAAGCATTTTTTAAAACAAGAGGGTCGTAAGTTGCATTCATAAAACTAGATCCTCGCAAAATACTTCCAGGATAAATTACATCCAGATTAGCCTCATTGATGATAGAAAGTGGAGACAGTGTGGTTTGTTTTTCGACAGTGGTCAGGTAAACATATTCGTTATTTCCTGTTGTAGGATTTAATTCTTGTGTTCCTGTTTTTACAGAACTTAGTACTTTATCCGGTTTGGCGGTAAAAGTAACTTGCTGTAAGTCATTAAGAGTTTTTTCAGGATTGTTTTTGCTTTCGTCATTGCTACAAGAAATAAGTAATGCACTGGCCGAAAAAAGGAAAAATGCTGTTTTTTTCATAGGGTTTCTCATATTCATTTTTTTAAGATTATTATTTTTGTTGTATACTGACATTATTATAGACAATAATGTTGTCGGGTTCATGATCTCTTTTTTGTATTACTTTGAGTTCACTTAATATCCATTTTGGCACAGTTTGAGGGCCGCTTTCTGTGTCTACTTTATTGCTAAAAGTCATTTTTTCATTAATAAGGATAGTGCCTTCATATTTTTTTTTATTATAAAGGGCGGTGTAAGTATTTTTTTTAGACTCGCTGTTGGTTAAATAAGTGTCATTTGTCTGGTCTCCATCATCTACAGTAAATTCATAGTAACGACTGTGCTCAGATGCTCTAAACATAGTAGGATTCTGAGTTTGTTCACTCCAGGTGTAAAAGTCAAATTGTACTGCCGAGAATAACAATTCTTGCGTGGATCCCGCGAGATATTTGTTTAATTTCATTTTGTGTAATTCATACTGCTGAGTAAAATTTCCTGGTTTTAGGATTAAAACAAAAAAGGAAGAATTTGCTTTTTTGAGGATAATGCTGTCCCTTGTTTTTTTAGTGGGGATACTGTCTTTTCCAACGCCAAATGTGCTTGAAAATGGTATTTTTATTTCTTCCTGAAAATTATAATCAATCTTATTACGCTGGTGTTTCGTTGCATCTGTGGTTATAGGTTTTAAAACATACACTACATCTGGAGCATTGTCGAAATTTTTGATTTTGATATCAAATTTTAAATTTTCACCTACTTGAATATTACCCCAATCTGCTCTTTCAATATTTTTTGACAAATTAAAATTGGCTTCATTTTGCTCAACAGTATGTGATGAGCTGTTATCTTCACTACAAGAGGCTAGTGAAATTAGGATAAAAAACAAATATTTTTTCAGGGCTTAATTTTTTTGCAAGAAACCACTTTACAATATTATTTTCGTTTGCAATAAGTCTTTAAACTATTAAAATAGGATACTTTGCTATGTGCCTTGTGAAGAGAATTTTAGTCAAAAAAATCGATAATTTATTATTATCGGGGCTTTTCATTTTAAATGGTGAATTATAATTAAGATGCTTTATTTTTTAAGCGTAAATACGGATTTGCTTTAGAATCCAGATGCGTAATAAAATCATTTAAGGCATTTTCTGAGTTTTCAATGCTGTACTGAAATTCAGGATCAAAGAAGAATTCACGACAAATTACAGGTTCATTAGAAGAGTCATAAAAGACTTCTTCTTTTTTATTTGCATCGGTATCAGAATAAGGGTAAGGAGATAAATGACCTAATTCATTTATTATAGTAAACCATTTAAACTTGAAACTTGAAATTTTAAACTTGAAACCTCGTTCATCCTCTGATATTTTTCGCTCATGTACTTTTATTTGTTCAATCTGTAATAGACGAATATCTTTACTACAATACTTAAAACTTTTGGATTGAAAATAATTACAAAAATATCGACATACTGGACAATTCAATTAATCGGTTGGATTACAACTTCCTTGTATTGGGGATTTTTGGCTTTTTTTGGCGGTACTTTTATATGGAAAATTGGCATAGCTGATTTAATACTTGATGTGACGATTGGTATTGCACTGACACATATTTACAGAAACTTCGCTTTAAAAAACCGATGGAATAAATTAAGTTTAAAAAAGTTAGTTCCAAGAATTGCAATTAGTGTTTTGGTACTCTCTTTACTCTACATGCTTTTAATTGTTGGTAAACTTTATCTGGTACGTTTAATTGTTTTAAAAAGCAGTCCTGCATCATTTATGGTATTTTTAAAGTCCACACAATTGCAAGTTTTTATCACTGGTACGAGGTTAATGTCTATTTGGGTATTGGCTTACCATCTGTATCATTATTCAAGACTTGAAATAGAAACGGTAAAAGAAAATGCCCGATTATCACTTATAATGAAAGAAACACAACTGAATAATTTGAGTGCTCAGTTAAATCCGCATTTCTTTTTTAACTCATTAAATAATATAAAATTTTTGATCTTAGAAAATCCAGATTCGGCCAGAAGAGCAATTGATTTATTGTCTGAATTGTTGCGAAATTCGTTAAACAATAATGCTGGAAGATTAATACCCTTAAATGAAGAGATTAATCTCATCAGAGATTATTTGGAATTAGAGAAAATTCGGTTTGAGGAACGTTTGCAGGTAAAAATTGAAACTAGTGTGGACTTATTGAAATACTTAATTCTGCCTTTAAGTATTCAGTCTTTGGTTGAGAATGCCATAAAACATGGAATCGAAAAAAGAAAAAGTGGTGGATTTATTACTGTAAAAGTTGAAATGGAGCACAATTTTATAAAGATCAGTGTTCAAAATTCAGGTAAACTAAGTAAGGAAATAAAAGATTCCGGTATCGGGTTGAGTAACCTGAAAGAACGATTGCTGCTGCAGTATAACGGAAATGCTTTTTTTGAAATTAAAGAGATGAATGATGAAACAGTTTTGACAACAATTTTACTTCCAGCGAAATGAAAAAGATTAAAGTTATAATAGTAGATGATGAACGATTATCGCGGGAAGAATTGAAAAGGGCTTTATTGGTTTATAAAGATTTTGTGCTAATAGGTGAAGCAGAAAATGCTGATGATGCAAAAGATTTAATTGAAGCAAATAAGCCTGATCTAATTCTTTTAGATATTCAGATGCCTGAGAAATCCGGCTTCGATTTATTAGAATCTTTAGATTATTTACCAGCCGTGTTATTCACTACCGCTTTTAATCAATACGCGGTGAAGGCATTTGAAGTTAATGCTTTAGATTATTTAATGAAACCTATACGGGAAGAACGATTCACACAAGCAATTGAAAAAATAAGAAATACGATAAACTTAAAATCTTGTTCGAATAATTCATTAACAAGCAATCGAAAAATTTTTATTAAAGATGGAGAGAAACGGTTTTTTGTGCAATTGGATGAAATTTATTTAATCGAATCACTTGAAAATTATACCAGACTTTATTTTCAGGAGAAAAAAGCATTTCAAAGACGTTCTCTTCGTCAATGGGAAGAGATGTTGGATGAAAATATTTTTTTCAGAATAAATAGGACCGAAATTGTAAATATAAATTATATACAGGAAGTAAAAAAGACAGTTGGGGGAGGGCTGGAAGTAAAACTAAAGACAGGTGAATTACTAAAAGTTTCAAACCGTCAATCAGTTAAATTCAAAAACAGCAATGAGATTTAGTGAAACCGTCAATAAAACGATTCAATGAAAACAATTTTAAATTTTGCATTTCTTATTTTATTAATATCAAATACATTCTCACAACAAACAAGTGCAACAAAATTAGGAGATTTAAAAAGCATCTATAATATTCAGGATAGTGTGATGATTAAAACACGAGATGGTGCTTTTATATCGGCAATTGTTGTTAGAAAAAAAGGAGTTTCTGTTCCGAAACCTGTAATACTTCAATATACTATTTATGTCAGGGATAAAGGAAGAGATATTAAATCTTTAAAAGAAGCAGCTGATAAAGATTATATTGGGGTTATTGCCTATTCGCGAGGCAAGCGATTTAGTCCTGCTGAAATATTTCCTTATGAAAACGAAGCCAACGATACCTATGATGTCATCGATTGGATTAGCAAACAAGAATGGTGTAATGGAAGTGTAGGAATGTATGGCGGGAGTTATAACGGATTTACCCAATGGGCGGCCTGTAAAAAAATGCACCCTGCGCTTAAAACAATTGTACCATATGTTGCCAACAGACCCGGAATGGGCCTGCCAATGGAAAGTAATGTTTTTATAAATCCCAATTATGAATGGTCTTTTTATGTTGGGAATAACAAGTACCTGGATACAATAGCGGGAAATGATAGACAGCGTTTTAGAAAGATGCAGTTTAAATGGTGGGAAACCGGAGTAGCTTATAAAAGAATAGATAGTATTGACGGTAGTGCGAACAGACTCTTTCAAAGATGGATAAAACATCCTTCATTTGACGAATATTGGCAGAAAATGGCACCTTATAAAAAAGATTTTGAACAAATAAGCATTCCGGTTTTAGCTTTTGATGGTTATTATAATGATTCTCAAAATTCAAGTTTGTATTATTTAAGAGAACTTCAGAAATACAATCCAAAAACTCCAATGTATTTAATTATTGGACCATATGATCATTTTGGTACTCAAATTGGAGGTAAAATTGATTTACGGGATTACAAAGTTGATTCAACAGCAATAATCGACATCAAAAAAATAACGTATCAATGGTTTGATTATATACTGAAAAATGGAACAAAACCAGAATTTCTGAAAGATAAAATTAACTACGAAGTTATGGGAGCAAACGAGTGGCGAAGTGCTTCTTCTCTGGATAAAATGAATAATGGTTTCTTGCAGCTGTATTTAACAGATAGTAAATCAGGAAAATACTATTCTTTAGATTTCAAAAAGCCAGTTAAAAAAGCTTATTTGTTTCAAGAAGTAGATTTTTCAGACAGGCAAATAGCAAATAACGATTATTATCCGGATCCTATTATAAGAAAAGAAATTGATACAATTAACGGGTATATTTTTATAAGTGAACCGTTAAAAGAACCACTCTTAGTAAATGGTTCGTTCTTTGGAGAAATAAAAGCAAGTATCAATAAAAAAGATATGGATATAGGAGTTACACTATATGAAGTAACGCCAAATGGAGAGTATTTTCATTTGTCTTATTTCATTGGTCGCTCCAGTTATGCCAGAGACATCACAAAAAGAAATTTGTTGAAACCAGATAAAATAGAAGCTATTCCTTTTTCAAATACACATTTAATAAGCAAGCAATTGAGTAAAGGAAGTCGTTTGCTTGTGGTTATTAATGTTAATAAGAATGCATTTTCTCAGTTAAATTATGGAACAGGAAAAGAAGTTAGTGATGAAACTATTCAGGACGCAAAAGAACCATTAAAAGTAAAATGGTACAATGATAGTTTTATAAAAATTCCGATTTGGAAATAAAAAAAAGCAAAAGCCGAATCTAAATTTAGATTCGGCTTTTTATATAGACTTTAAGACTTTCGACTTTCCAACTTTAAGACTATCCTAAAAACGGATATCTGTAATCTTCCGGAGTTACAAAAGTTTCTTTGATCGTTCTTGGAGAAGCCCAACGTAATAAGTTCAATGCAGAACCTGCTTTATCGTTCGTTCCTGAAGCTCTTGCTCCACCAAAAGGCTGCATTCCAACAACTGCTCCGGTTGGTTTATCATTGATGTAGAAGTTACCAGCAGCATTTTGCAATTTCGTAGTCGCTACTTCAATAGCATAACGATCCTGGCTAAATACAGCTCCTGTTAAAGCGTACTCAGAAGTAGTATCAACTAATTCTAAAGTCTCTTCCCATTTTGCATCTTCGTAAACGTAAATAGTAATAACTGGTCCGAATAATTCGGTTTCCATTGTAGTATATTTTGGGTTTGTAGTTACAATAACTGTTGGCTCAATAAAGTAACCTACAGATTTATCGTAATTTCCACCAACAATAATTTCTGCGTCAGCATCTTTTTTAGCCTGATCAATATAACTGGCTAATTTATCAAAAGAACCTTCGTGGATAACTGCAGTAATGAAGTTTCCAAAATCTTCCGGAGAACCCATTTTCATAGATTTTACATCAGCAATTAATTGTTCTTTTACAGCTGGCCATAAACTTTGTGGAATATAAGCTCTTGAAGCTGCAGAACATTTTTGCCCTTGAAATTCAAATGCACCACGAGTAATACCTGTAGTCACTTGTTTTACGTTAGCGCTTGGGTGGGCAATGATAAAATCTTTACCACCCGTTTCTCCAACGATTCTTGGATATGTTTTATAGTTGTGAATGTTTGCACCAATTTTAGCCCAGATATCTTTAAATACATGAGTTGATCCTGTAAAGTGAACACCAGCGAAATCGCGGCTTGCCAAAACAGTATCAGTAATCATTAAAGCATCTCCAAAAACAACATTGATAACGCCATCAGGAACACCCGCTTCTTTGAAAACTTCGATGATGATTTTTGTAGAAAAAACCTGGCTGTCACTTGGTTTCCAAATTACAACGTTCCCCATCATTGCAGCACTTGCAGGAAGGTTTGCAGCGATAGCAGTAAAGTTAAAAGGAGTAATCGCGTAAACAAAACCTTCAAGAGGTCTGTATTCTAAACGATTCCATGTTGTAGAATCAGATTTTGGCTGATCTCCGTAAATTTGGGTCATGAATTCTACGTTGTAACGTAAAAAGTCAATTAATTCACAAGAAGCATCAATTTCTGCCTGGTGAATATTTTTAGATTGTCCAATCATAGTAGCAGCGTTGATACGAGCTCTGTATGGACCTGCAATAAGTTCAGCAGCTTTTAAGAAAATAGCAGCACGCTGTTCCCATGCCATATTTGCCCATGCTTTTCTTGATTCAAGTGCATTGGCGATTGCTTTTTCGATATGTTGTTTTTCAGCTAAATGATACGTCCCAACAATATGTTTGTGATCGTGTGGAGCTGAAATAGTTTTTGTATTTCCAGTTTTGATTTCTTCACTTCCAATGTATAATGGAACATCAATTTTTGAGTTCCACATTGTAGTGTAAGCTGCCTGAACAGCTGCTTTTTCTGGTGAGTTTGGTGCGTAACCTTTTACAGGTTCGTTTACCGCTTTTGGTACATGAAAGAATCCTTTTAACATGGGATAAATTATTTTAAAATTACGAATTGTCTAATTTTTTACAAAAGTACAAATGATAATTTGAATATATCACAATACAATATTAAAAAGTTGTAATTTAATAAACTAATCACGTGAAACTGTAAAACAGCTTGATTGATAAATAGTTAAATTTGATAGAATGTGCCAAAACGGTTTATCAATATTAAAAATGGTAACAACATGAAAATCCCTCTTCTAGCTTTTAATGATAATGGAATTTACTGTCAACAGGCCGATGTTTATCTCGATCCATGGCGGCCGGTAAAAAATGCAATTATTACGCATGGACATTCTGATCACGCGCGTTGGGGACATCAAAATTATATTACTCATCACTCCAATATTCCAATAATCCGACATCGTTTGGGCGAAATAAATGTTACGGGAAAAGACTGGAACGAAACTTTTGTAATTAATAACGTAAAATTCTCTTTTCATCCCGCCGGACATATTATTGGTAGTGCCCAAATTCGGGTTGAACATAAAGGAGAAGTCTGGGTTTTTACAGGAGATTATAAAACAGAAGACGATGGAATTTCTGTTCCTTATGAAGTGGTGAAATGCCACACTTTTATAACCGAATGTACTTTTGGTTTGCCAGCGTTTAACTGGACTCCGCAGGCTGAAGTAATGACAGATATCAATAATTGGTGGGCAGAAAACAAAGCAGAGGGAAAAACTTCTGTTCTTTTTGGATATTCTTTAGGAAAAGCACAACGACTTTTAAAATATTTAGACACAGATCTCGGAACAATTTATACACATGGTGCTATTGAGAATATGACAAATGTTGTCAGGCCTTTAGTGGATCTTCCTCCAACTACTTTAGTGACCTACGAAACCAAAAAAGAAGATTTATTGGGGAATATTGTTCTAGCACCACCAAGTGCGCACGGAAGTGTCTGGATAAGAAAAATGACTCCCTTTGTTACTGGTTCAGCAAGCGGATGGATGGCATTTCGCGGAGCGAGACGCAGACGCGCGATTGACAAAGGTTTTGTTTTGAGCGACCATTGCGATTGGTTTTCTTTGTTGAACAGTATTAAAGCGACGGGCGCCGAAAGAGTAATTTGTACGCACGGCTGTACCGATATTTTTTCTAAATATTTAAGAGAATTGGGTTATGACGCCAGAACGGAGAAAACGCAATACGAAGGTGAAACAATAGAAATGGAAAAGGAAGTTGAAACCGAAAAAGAAATTCGAGAATGAAAAATTTCGCCCAACTCATAAAAGTCCTTGACAGTTCAAACAAAACGAATGTAAAAGTCGATGCACTGACCCTGTATTTTAAAAACGCATCGCCGGAAGACAAAGTGTGGACGATTGCTATTTTATCGCACCGTCGTCCGCCGAGACCTGTTAATACCACTTTATTGCGTAATTGGGCAAATGAATTAGCCAATATTCCGTTATGGCTTTTTGAAGAAAGTTATCATATCGTTGGTGATTTGACCGAAACAATAGCTCTGATTATTCCAACTACAAAAGAACATTCTGATAAAAGTTTAACCGAATATCTTCAGGAGATTATTGCCTTAAAAAAGAAATCTGATCCTGAGAAAAAAGAATATTTGCAGGAAAACTGGTTGGCGTTGAATTATTACGAACGTTTTGTTTTTACGAAATTAATCACTGGAAGTTTCAGAATCGGCGTAAGCCAAAAATTAATGACAAGGGCACTTTCTAAAGCAGAAGATGTTGATGAAGATGCTTTAGCTTATAAATTAATGGGGAATTGGGATCCTAATACAATTACTTTTCAGGAATTGATTTTAGACGAAAAAAGTAGTGATTATTTATCGAAACCGTATCCGTTTTATCTGGCGTATCCAATTGAAGGTGAAGTTAACAATTTAGGAAATCCGGAGGACTGGTCCGTCGAACATAAATGGGATGGAATTCGATCTCAAACGATTATCCGCGAAAGCGAAATTTATGTCTGGTCAAGAGGCGAGGAGTTGGTAACCGATAAATATCCGGAGTTTAAATCTTTTGTCGGTTTAATTCCCAACGGAACTGTTATTGATGCCGAAATTTTAGCTTTTCCCGAAGGAGAAATTGGAACTTTCAATGATTTGCAAACTAGGATTGGTCGCAAAACGATATCAGTCAGTTTGCTCGAAAAAGTTCCAGTAATCTTAAAAGCGTATGATATTTTAGAATGGGAAGGTCAGGATATTAGAAATCTACCGTATTCAGAAAGAAGATTACTATTAGAACAATTATATGATTCGATAAAAGATAAAACTAAAAATTTTCAGTTATCAAAAAGAGTTTTGCTCCATTCCTGGGAAGATGTTGCGGTCGAAAGAATGCGTGCCCGCGAAATGAAAAGCGAAGGTTTGATGATAAAACGCAACAATTCGACTTATCAGGTTGGAAGAAAAAAAGGCGATTGGTGGAAATGGAAAATAGAACCTTTGGTAATTGATGCGGTTTTAACGTACGCCATGCGAGGTCACGGTCGAAGATCGAATTTATTTACCGATTACACTTTCGCACTTTGGCAAACGAATGAAAAAGACGAAAAGGAACTGGTCACTTTCGCAAAAGCCTACTCCGGTTTAACCGATGCCGAATTCCGACAAGTAGATGATTTTATAAAGAAAAACACATTAGAAAGATTTGGTCCGGTTAGAAGTGTAACCCCAAAATTAGTTTTCGAAATTGGTTTTGAAGGGATCGCACTTTCAAAAAGACATAAAAGTGGCGTTGCTACGAGATTTCCAAGAATTCTGAGATGGCGACACGATAAAAAAATTGAAGATGCTAATTCGATTGAAGATTTGAAAAGTATGATTTCATAAAAGGTTCAAAGGGACAAAGCAACAGAGTTTCAAAGAAAAAAACTTTAGGAAACAGCTAAACTTTGTCCCTCTGAACCTTTGAAACTTTGAACCTTATAAAAAAAATGAACAGAGACGAATTATATGTATTAGCGGAAAACTGGTTTAAGGATCAGGGATGGAAATCTTTTCCATTCCAGACTCAAACCTGGACGGCATTTCTGCAAGGCAAAAACGGTTTGTTAAATGCACCAACCGGTAGCGGAAAAACCTATGCCTTATGGTTTCCGATAGTTCTTGATTACATCAAACAAAATCCTGATTATAAAACCACCCGAGGCAAAGCCGAACGGAGCGTAGCTAAACATAAGTCAGGATTGAAAGCCATTTGGATTACACCTCTACGAGCGCTTTCTGTTGAAATAAAACAAGCTGCTGAACGAATTATTACAGATTTAGATTTGTCATTAACAGTGGGAATTCGTTCTGGAGATACTTCGCAAAACGAAAGAACAAAACAGAGCAAAAAAATGCCTGACTTGCTGATTACAACTCCTGAAAGTTTACAATTGCTTTTGGGATCAAAGGAATTTGCAAAAACTTTTGCCAATTGTTCTGCCATTGTTGTTGATGAATGGCATGAATTATTAGGCACAAAACGAGGTGTTCAAATGGAATTGGCTTTGTCAAGATTAAAAACAGTTGCCCCAAAAATGAAAATTTGGGGAATTTCAGCCACCATTGGAAATTTGGAATTGGCACAACAAGTATTGTTAGGTTTGGATTCTGAAGCGTATAAAAATTCAGTTTTGATAAAAGCAAATATCAACAAGAAAATAAAAGTGCTTTCAATTCTTCCGGAGAAAATGGAGAGCTACCCCTGGCGTGGTCACTTAGGTTTGCATTTAATTGATGAGGTGGCCAAAATCATTAGGAGAAGCAAAACCACTTTAATTTTTACCAATGTTCGTTCCGTTTGCGAAATGTGGTATCAGGCAATTCTGGAGAAATATCCTGAATTTGCCGGCGATATGGCCATGCATCACGGAAGTATCAGTAGAGAGGTTCGGCAATGGGTTGAAAATGCGATCAGAAATGAAGAATTAAAAGTGGTAGTTTGTACCTCAAGTCTGGATTTGGGGGTTGACTTTGCACCGGTTGAAACGATTATTCAGATTGGCGGACCAAAAGGCGTTGCACGTTTTCTGCAAAGAGCAGGAAGAAGCGGTCATCAACCGGGGAAAGAGAGTGTTATTTATTTTCTTGCCACACATGCAATTGAATTAATTGAGGCATCGGCACTAAAAAAAGCGGCTGCAAAAACGATTGTCGAAGATCGTATTCCGTACTTGAACAGTTGGGATGTTTTGGTTCAATATTTAAATACGCTGGCCGTTTCTGAAGGATTTTCCCCGGATGAGATTTACAAGGAGATAAAACAAACTTTCTGCTATCAAAATATGACTAAAGAAAATTGGAACTGGATTCTCAATTTTATTACTAACGGAAGTCAGAGTTTACAAGCTTATGATGAATTTAAGAAAGTAGAAATCGAAGAAGACGGACGTTTTAAAATCAATAGCAGATTAATAGCTATGCACCACAGAATGCAAATTGGGACTATTGTTGGAGATGCAGTTCTTAATGTTAAATATTTAAGTGGAGGTTATATTGGAACTATTGAAGAATGGTTTGCCTCTAAACTTAAACCAGGAGATGTTTTTACGTTTGCCGGAAAAAGACTCGAATTATTCCGTGTCAAAAATATGCAGGTTTTGGTTCGGAAAGCAGATCTGAAAAAAAGTTCTAAAACAGTAAGTTGGATGGGAGGCCGTATGGCGTTGTCTGTACAAATGAGTGAATTATTACGTGAAGAATTATATGCGGCAAACACTGACAATCTAACTCCCGAATTAAAAGCATTAAAACCTATTTTTGACAGACAGCGGAAAGAAAGTATTGTTCCTGATGCCAATGAATTTTTAATTGAAACATTTAAAACCAGAGAAGGATTTCATGCTATTTTTTATCCTTTTGAAGGAAGGTTTGTACATGAAGCCTTAGCGAGTATGTTGTCTTACCGAATTAGTCTGTTGTTCTCCATCACGTTTTCATTAGCCTATAATGATTACGGTTTTGAACTACTTTCCGATCAGGAAATTGATATGGAAGCTATTTTTGATAATGATTTATTTTCTACGGAATATGTACATCACGATTTACAAAAAAGTCTGAATTCGACCGAAATGGCAAGAAGAAAATTCAGAGATATTGCTGTAATCGCCGGCCTGGTTTTTACAGGAATGCCTGGCCGACCAGTTAAAACCAAACATTTGCAAAGTGGTTCCCAATTACTTTTTGAAGTCTTTCGGGATTTTGAGCCTGACAATTTATTGCTGCATCAGGCGTTTATAGAAACATTCGAACATCAGTTAGAAGAAGGACGTTTGATTCAGGCTTTAGAAAGAATTAACCGGCAAACGATTGTGTGGAAACAGTGTAATAAACCAACGCCTTTTAGTTTTCCAATCATTACAGATCGACTCAGAGAGAAATTATCAAGTGAAACACTACAAGAAAGAATCAAAAAAATGACAGCCAGTTACATGAAATAATTGTTTATGAGAATATTAATTAATAATCAGAAATTCATTTTACATCAATCTGGTGCCGTTTTTTGGGAAGAAAAAAAGATGCTTTTAATTTCGGATGTTCATTTAGGAAAAGTGACCCATTTTAGAAAACATGGAATCGGAATTCCGAAAGAGGCTATTTTTGAAAATTTTAATCGTTTAAAAACGGTTTTAGAAATATTTGGTTCAGAAACCATTATTTTTTTAGGAGATTTATTTCATAGTAAAATCAATACCGAATGGAATTTTTTCACGGATTGGATAAAAGAGCATTCACAGAAAATAATTTTAGTGGAAGGGAACCACGATATCATTTCAAAAAGTAATTACGAAGACCTGAATATTGAAATTTACAGTGAATTGATTATTGATGATTTCTTGTTAACGCATCATCCAACAGAAAAAGAAGAATTTTTTAATTTTTGCGGACATATTCATCCTGCCATACAATTAAAAGGATTGGGAAGACAGTTTTTAAGTTTGCCTTGTTTTTTTCGAAAACCAAATCAGCTGATTTTTCCCGCTTTTGGAGAGTTTACTGGAAATTCCTATATGACTCCGACAGAAAATGACAAAGCATATGCAATCACAAGAGAGGGTGTAATAGAAATTTCGATAAATTAATTTAAAGCAAATGGAGCACACATTCTAAAAGTCGGAACAATAACTTTGAACGTTTTGGTAGTAGTAAAATTGATCATATTAAAATGACCTTTCATCGCACCATAAGGAGATGAAAGCAAGCAACCAGAACTATAGGTGTGGTTTTCTCCAGGTTTTAAAACTGGTTTTTTTCCAATGACACCTTCTCCATCAACAACTTCTAAGTCGTTAAGAGAATCAAAAATTTCCCAGTGACGAGAAGTTAATTGTACTGAATCTTTACTGTGGTTTTCAATCGTAACTACGTAACTAAAGGCAAAGTGAATCTTATAGTTCTTGAAGTAAGTACCTTCAAAACTAGTCAAAACAGATATTTTTATGCCTCTTGTGATCTGAGAAACCATACTAACGTAGTATATATGTGTGTGTTATAGATGCAAACTTACGAAAAAAAATCGTTCAACGAAATCCTTTAACAATGTTTTAATTAGTGATGTTTATTGAGTTTGCATTTCCTTTTCCGATTACTCTTTCGTATCGATCTGAACTATGTTTGTAATAAACCAGGACAGTGTACTCGTTTTCTGTCTGATAGAAATTACCATCAATAGCATTTTCATAATCAATCATACCTTTTTTATCGGCCACGCGATACTCAAAATTGGTAAAACCTTGTTTGATCATGACTGCTTTTTCGTAGACTCCTTTTTTTTCATTGTAGTCCATTTTGTATTCTGGAGATAAGCTGTAATTGTTGAACATTCCAACAATATAAATGTCTTTATTTAACTGGAAAGCCGGAGCTGAAAGACTAAAATAAACCCAGGCATAATCAGCTTCAATTTCATTATTAGAGGCGTTTATGTTTTTTACAACAAAATTTCCGTCTACATCTTCATATAAGGTATAAATCTGGTTTGCTCTCGCCTGATTGGTATATAAAAAGGAACTGTAAATATCGTTCGCCGAACCTACTTTTGCAACATTATTACTTGCGGCACGAATGTCTTTATTTTCAAAATATAAAAACTCATTTCCTGCCCAAAATTGTGTCTCTTTATCGTATTTATAAACCATTTGATTTCCTATTGTGTATTGTGGAACAATATTTTTGATACTAGTATTAAAATCCCCATTTTGCAATAACAGCACTTTTAAGTTTTGCAAAGGGGTCTGAAAAACAATATCATTTGAAAGCACAGTAAATTCAAGATTTTGCTTGTAATCAATATTGCTGAGGTTTCGGCTTCGTTTTACTAAAGCTCCAACCGTTGAATGATCTTCAAATAAAATGAATTTTCTGGAGAAAACAACTTCTCTGTCTTCATTCAAAATTCTCAGCATATAATTCCCTGAAATTCTCAATTGCGTAGTAAACTGGTTCGGAAAAGAAAGGCGATAATGAGAAAAAGCCTGAAGCGTATTAAAGGAATTAGAGTAATCTGTAATTCTCTGATTGTCAAAACCGCGAACATAATCCGTTTTCGGAATATCAGTTGGAATCCAGTTATAATCGCAATGAATTAAATCAAAATAATAATTGGCTTCATTTCCAAACAAATCATCAAATTGTAATTCAAATGTCGAACCTAATTCGAAAATCGGCACGACATTATTTCCATTCTGAACAAATGAAACGGTTTTGATATTATAGGGAGGAGTAACTTCGGTTTGTACTTCCTGGGCTTTCGCCGAAGTAAAAATGAAAAGTAAAAGTAAACTTTGAAACAAAAATTTTGGCATCTTATTACGTTGTAAGATTGTAAATATAACAATTTATACAACGAAAAATAAGTCGTTTTATTGGTTTTAAGAACAATTTGTTATGAACCAAGTATGTATTTCAAATTAACTTCGATTTCGTCGTTGATATAACTTTCTTCCAAAAGTGAATCAGATAACAGCTTTTTGTTTTCCTGCAGTTTGATTATTTTTTCTTCTACTGTATTTTTCGAAATAAAGCGAATTACATTTACCTTATTTAATTGTCCGATTCGGTGCGCCCTTCCAACTCCTTGTTTTTCTGCAAAAGGATTCCACCACGGATCTAAAAATAAAACATAAGAAGCCTTGGTAATATTCAAACCAACGCCACCTGCTTTAAGTGAAATAAAAAATAACAAAGGCTCTTCTTTTTCCTGAAATAGTTTTACCTGATGTTCTCTTTTACTGGCAGGAGTTTCGCCTGTAATTTCACAATATCCTATTTTATTTTCCTTGCACCAAGTAGTGTAAAAATTCAAATTAGTAACAAAGGAGCTGAAAATAATAGTCTTTTGTTTTCCTTTTACTAAATTTTCCAGATAATTAGTAACTGCAATGTATTTTCCCGAATCAATTTCAGACTCATGATCGATCATTTTTGGATGATTGCTCAACTGTCTCAACTTCATCAAAGTGTTGATAATGCTAATTTTATCAGGACTGGTTCCATCAGTTTTTAATAAAAAATTACGAGCTTTTGACTTTTCTTTCTCATATAATTTTTCCTGTTCAGGATCCATATCGCAATAATAAATCTGCTCTGTCAATTCCGGTAAATCCTTTAAAACCTGTTCTTTTGTTCGTCTTAAAATATAAGGCTGAACCAGATTTTTTAATTCAGCTAAACTATTTTCGTCTTGCTTTTTCTCAATCGGAATTTTAAAATTTTCTGCAAAAAAAGCATAAGTCCCCAAAATATCGGGATTTATAAACTGCATTTGAGACCATAAATCTTCCAGCGAATTTTCGATAGGGGTACCGCTTAGTGCGATTTTATGAGCTGTATTTATTTTATTGATGGCTTTAAAAATCTTAGAATTTTTATTTTTAATGTATTGGCTTTCGTCCAAAATTAAATATCGGAAATTATATTTTTCTAAAATTGAAATATCACGATGAACAATACTGTAGCTGGTAAAAATTAAATCTGTTGATGCTAATCTATTTGTTAACAGTTTTCTGTCGTTACCAATATATTGCATTTTTGAAAAATGCGGTGTAAATTTTGAAGACTCGTTATACCAGTTAAAAACCAATGATGAAGGCAAAACAATCAGGGTTTTTAGAGGCTCTCTTTCAATAGTCGTTTCATTTTGAAACAAATCAAAATTCGTGGTTTTAGTCGTAAATCCTAATTGTTCCTGCACAGCAACCAGAACGGCTAAAGTTTGTAATGTCTTTCCGAGTCCCATATCATCAGCGAGACAAGCACCTAAGTTGGAGTTGAAATGACCTAAAAGCCATTTTACACCCTCAATTTGGTATGGTCTCAAAGTTGCTTTCAGTAAATCAGAAGGGGTATATTCTGCTTTTTGGATTACATCATTTTTAATTTCCGAAATAGTGTCTAAAGCAGTGAAATTACTTTTACGCAAAAGAAGATTTTCATTTTCTGTTTTGGCTAATTTGGCCAGCGAACTGTATTTGCTGAGCCATTCTAGCGGAATCAGGAAATAGTTTCCATCAGGCAATAAAAAGAGTCTTTCTTTGCTTTTTATATTCGGAATGATTTCGCTGAAATTGATGGTAAAAACTCCAATCGTAATCATTATTTTGATGTCAAACCAATCTTCTTTTGTTTCTTCTTTTGAAGCTAAGACAGTATGACTTTCTGTAATGATTTCTTTGCTTTCCAGTTTCAGATTTTGGATGGTAAAACCTAAGTTTTCAAGCTCTTCTTTATGGTCAATAACAAATTGGATATTAGCGTAAGGATCGTGCGTTTCGGCATCTGAATTCGATCCGAATAATTCGTTTTTGATTTTTATCAAACTAAGTTGTAGCAATTTATCTGTATATAAACTTTCGTCAGAACTTCGTTTAAACTGAATTATTTTAGGTTCATTGGCAACGCTGAAATCCACAAACGAATGTGTCTTTTTGGTTTTACTGGCATCAAATGAATATCCATTATAATCAAAATAAAGGTTGAGATAATAACAGTTTTTGAAGAAATCATAAACAGGCTGAATCGTACAGGAAACTATTTTGTCACGAAGTTCAATTTCAAAGCCTGTAGCTTGAATGTCGATTTTTTTAGCTATTTCAGGAATAAAACTTTTAAAGTAATCATCAACTAATTTTGAAGGTATTTCGATCGATTTTTTCTTTAGAAAAGGAGAAAGTTTTTTAGAATTAAGCTCTTTTAATTTTCCTAATTTTTTATCGATAATTAACCAGCCCGGCTCATCCAGCAGCATATCCACGCTACTATTCATTGGTGAAAATGTAGTTTCATTTTCTTTTAAAGAAAGAGTATAGGTAATTCCTTCGGTGTGTTTATCGAATTGAATTTGTGGTTCAAAATACAGTGGACTAATATCAACTTTTGAGCGATAAAAATCCTTTTCAGGTCCGATGTTGATTGACAACGGAAATTGTTCCTGTACAATTAAAGTATAAAAGGAATCTAAATTTAATTTTAAATGCTGACGAATGGCAAAATCAATTTTCGAATCTTTTTGCAAGTCAGCAATTGTCTTGGCCGATTTGATTTTTGCACTGAATTTTTTGAAAATAAAATCAGACTTTAAAGATTCGCAAACCGTCAGTATTTTTTTTGTATTGGAATCTAAATTTTCAAAAATAATTCCGAAACTTTCAAGTATGCTGGCTGTTGCTTTTTTGTCCAGATATTTAATTTCAGTAGTATTCTCAACAATATAAGCAGTTGGAATAAAGGCATTAAGATTTTTGTCAAAACTGATGTCAAAACAAAATTGAAATGATTTTGTAGGTTCCAAGATTTGAGGTTTGGTTTGTATGATTTTGGTTAGGCTTATAAAAGTAAAAAGTTTTCAAAATTGGGCTATTCTGAAAACTTTTTAAATGAACTTATATTACTTATATGGTGGAAAAACTAATTTTCCTGTTTGAAGCAAAGTGGAATAATTTCTCCTTTTGCCAAACAATATTTCTCTACCAATTCTGGTGTAATTTTATTGGTGTAATCTTCTTCGATTACTATGAAACCAATGCTTCTTAATTTGTCAAAATAATCGCGACCATAAATACGAACGTGATCGTATTGACCGAATATTTTAGCACGTTCTTTTTGGTCTGTAATAGAGTCATCAGCAAAAGTAACTTCTCTAGATAAATCCTGTGGGATTTGCAAAACGGCCATTCCACCAGGTTTTAAAACCCGGAATAATTCCTGCATTGCTTTTGTGTCATCCGGAATATGTTCTAAAACGTGATTACACAAAATCACATCATATTCATTGTCTTTAAAAGGCAAATTACATATATCTGCTTTTACATCTGCCAAAGGCGAAAACAAATCGGTTGTAGTATAATCAAGGTTTTTTTGCTTGCGGAATAATTTATAAAAAGCTTGTTCCGGAGCAAAATGAAGAACCTTTTTTGGCGCTGTAAAAAAATCAGTCTGATCGTTTAGATACAGCCAGAGCAAACGGTGTCTTTCTAATGAAAGTGTACTTGGTGAAAGCACATTATTACGTTGTTTTCCATATCCATAAGGCAAAAACGATCTGAAACTTTTCCCATCGATAGGGTCAGTAAATTTGTCTCCTTTTAAAGATAAAGCTAAAATTGGACGAGCCACATAACTCAAACGAATTAATAATGGACGTGGTATTGTATTAAGTACTAATTTGAATAGTTTCTTCACGGTTTAATAGATTTGAACACGAATTTCACAAATTGGCACTAATTAATGTTGTGGTGAAATTTCACGAACCTTTGATTTGGGTTAAAGTATTACTCTTTTATATTTTAAACTGTCTTCACCAAAATTAACCAGTAAACCTAGTTTGTTTTTTGATGCAGCCAGATAATTTAATGTTTGTTTAATTTCGCTACTCGAAAGAGTTGCAATTGCTTTTAGCTCTAAAATGATTTCATTAAAAATCACGAAATCTGCAAAATAGTAACTTGATAATATAATGTCTTTGTAAGCGATATTGTATTTTAATTCTCTACTATAAGGAATTTCATTTCTTTGAAATTCATATTCTAATGCATCACCGTAAACTTTTTCACTATGTCCCTTGCCTAAAATTTTATGGACTTCCATACAAATCCCTATAATTTTATAAGACTCTTCTTTTAAATATAACTCATTCAGCATCATCATAAATCGGTGAAATTTTTAACAATATAGTATTTTCGTGCAAATTTGTGAAATCTGTGTTATAATACTAAAGGCACTTTTCTGAATTCGTCTTCTTCGTTGCTTTCGATTCCTAATGCTTTGTAGATGTATTGAAAAGTCGATAATAATTCTGGTTTTCCATCAATTAGCGCCACATCGTGTTCGAAATGCGCACTTGGTTTTCCGTCAGCAGTTAAGATTGTCCAGCCGTCTTTTAATTGTTTAATGTTTTTGGTTCCCATATTGATCATAGGTTCGATTGCAACGACCATTCCTTCAACGAAAAGTTTTCCACGACCGCGTTTTCCGTAGTTCGGCATTTCTGGTTCTTCGTGCATTTTTTGCCCTACACCATGACCAACTAGTTCACGAACAACGCCGTAACCGTGAGATTCCGTATATTTTTGAATCGCATTTCCAACATCTTCAACGCGATTTCCAGCTTTAAATTCTCTGATACCTACATAAAGAGATTCTTTAGTTACTTTCAAAAGCTTTTTAACTTCCGGAGCAACTTCTCCAATTTCGAAACTATAAGCATGATCACCGTGATATCCGTTTTTGAACGCACCACAATCTACTGAAATAACGTCTCCGCTTTTCAAAGGTGTATTGTTAGGAATTCCGTGTACAACCTGTGCATTTGGACTCATACAAAGAGAATTCGGGAAATCATACAATCCAAGAAAACTTGGTACTGCACCATGATCACGAATAAATTCCTCGGCTAATTTGTCAAGATATAATGTGGTAACTCCTTCTTTAATTTCAGAAGCAATCATTCCTAATGTTTTAGATACGATCAAAGCACTTTCGCGCATTAATTCGATTTCTTCCCTACTTTTTTGGATAATCATATTTTTCAGATTTTCAGTTCGCAAAAGTACAATTTAAATATTATTTTTTTGCCACGAATTTCACGAATTAGCACGAATTCAGTTTTTAGATAAAAACCGAATTCAGAATTTCATTTGTTGAAAATTGCACCAAAATAATTAGTGGAAATTAGTGCAATTCGTGGCAAACCTTTACATGTCATGGATTTCTTTAAAACTAGAAGCTTTTTCAAATTTCTATTTGACAGAAAAACCGTAAATTAGTAATAAAAAGTTTAAATACATGGAAACTTCTACAGATCAGGATATAGTTAAAGTAAAAGCTCTAAAGAAAATGAAGGCAAATGCTTTGTCGCTTTTAGGCATTGCGGTGTTACTGTTTATAATTGCCATTTATTTTAAAATTCCGATGCTTCAGGCATTTAGTGAAGCCGCAATGGTGGGCGGAATTGCTGACTGGTTTGCGGTTGTGGCTTTATTTCGCCATCCGCTTGGAATCCCGATTTGGCATACTGCAATTATTCCAACCAAGAAAAATGAGATAGGAGAAAATTTGGGGAATTTTGTTTCGGAGGAATTTCTGAACCGTGAAAAATTAGAAATTAAATTAGAAGAATTCAACTTTGCAACAAAAGCTTCAGATTGGCTTTCGGAAGTAGAAAATGCCAATAAAATTGCCAATTTGGTTGCTGTAAATATTATTCCGGGCGTTTTAAAAACGATCAAAGATGAAGATATAAAACGATTCATTCAGGTTCAGTTTAAAGAAAAATTAGAAGCAATTAATTTTGGAGATTGGGTAGCACTGGCATTAGAACCTTTGCAAAAAGGAAATGTAAAAGATCAATTGCTAACTAATCTTCTGGAAGTTATGAGTTCAGAATTAGCAAATAATAAAGATCTGATTCGGAAAAAAGTGAAACAATCAACGCCTTTTTTGAGTTTTGGCCTGGCCGATAAAAGCATTTCAGAAGGAATTTTTAAAGGTTTACAAGAGTTTTTAGATGAAGCGAAAAAACCTGAAAGTGAAATCAGAATCAAAATTGATGAATATGTTGCTGATTTTCTGGATAAAGTAAAAAACTCCGAAGAAATGAGAATTAAAATCAATAACTTAATTCTTGGTTTTGCCGGTAAAAAAGAAGTTCAGGATTATATCAACGGAATTTGGGATGAAATAAAACTATCAATTTCAAATGATTTAGAGAAAGGGGATGAATCTTCCATCAAAAATAATATTTCAAGCTTAATTCAACGTTTCGGAAACGGATTAAAACAAGATCCGGTAATGATTGACAAGATTAATAATTTCATCAAAAACGATTTATTATCAGTGCTTCTGAACAATAAAAAAAGTAATTGGAGATTTAATTTCTTCAACCGTAAAAAGCTGGGATGGAAAAGAAGTTTCTGAAAAATTAGAATTAGAAATCGGAAAAGACCTTCAATACATCAGAATTAACGGAACATTAGTGGGAGGCTTAATCGGACTCGTAATTTATGCCGTGGAATGGACGTATCATTATTTTGTAATGTGATTAATTTTATAAACCATATAAGTTATATAAGTAATGCTTTTAAGTGTTCTTTTTAAATGAACTTATATAACTTATATGGTGAAAATCAATAAAACAAAAAAGAGACAAATCCGAAAACTTGTCTCTTTTTCTATTAAAAAAAAGTGGTTTCTATAATAATGAATGACAAGTCATTGCGTTAGGTTGAGGAACTCCCATTAATTCTAAAATAGTTGGGGCAATATCTCCTAAAACACCATTTTGAATGTTTTTCAAATTCTTGTCAACTAAAATAATAGGCACAGGATTCGTTGTGTGAGCTGTATTTGGACTTCCATCAGGATTAATCATTGTTTCACAATTTCCGTGATCGGCAATCACAATTGTAGTATAATCATTGGCAAGAGCTGCTTCAATTACTTGTTTTACACAAGCATCAACTGCTTCACAAGCAAGGATTGCAGCACTCATAATTCCGGTATGACCAACCATATCTCCATTAGCAAAGTTAAGACAAACAAAATCTACTTCGCCTTTGTTTAATTCAGGAACAAGTGCAGTAGTTAGTTCATAGGCGCTCATTTCTGGCTGTAAATCGTAAGTTGCTACTTTAGGAGAATTTCTTAAGATACGAGATTCGCCTTCAAAAGGAGTTTCTCTTCCGCCGGAAAAGAAAAATGTTACGTGCGGATATTTTTCTGTTTCAGCAATACGGATTTGCGTTTTACCCGCTTTCTCTAAAACCTCACCAAGCGTTTCGGTAATATTATCTTTATTATAAACAACTTTTACGTTTTGATATGTTTCGTCGTAGTTGGTAAGCGTTACATAATACAAGTTCAATTTGTGCATGTTTTGCTCGTGGAAATCATGTTGTGAAAGTGCTTCTGTAAGTTCACGGCCTCTGTCAGTTCTGAAATTGAAGAAGATTACAACATCACCTTCAACAATTGTTGCTAGCGGTTTTTGTTCTTCGTCAACCATTACAATAGGTGCAATAAATTCGTCAGTAACATCGTGTGCATAACTGTCAAGAACACTGGCAACTGCACTTTGAGAAGGAATTCCGGTACCGTTAACGACTAAATCGTAAGCTAATTTTACACGCTCCCAACGTTTGTCACGGTCCATTGCATAATAACGACCAATAATTGATGCGATTTTTACCGGAGTATCTTTAATATGCTCTTCTAAGTCGTGAATGTATTTAGCTCCTGATTTTGGATCAACGTCACGTCCGTCTGTAAAAGCATGAATATAAACCTGGTCTAAACCATATTCCTGAGAAGCATCGATCAATCCACGTAAGTGCGAAGTATGAGAGTGAACACCTCCATCAGAAACTAATCCTAAAAAGTGTACTTTTTTATTGTTTTCTTTAGCATATGTAAAAGCATCAACCAAAACTTGTTCTTTGGCTAATGTTTGATGTGCTACGGCTAGGTTAATTTTGGCTAAATCCTGATACACAATTCTTCCGGCACCAAGATTCATATGTCCCACTTCGCTGTTTCCCATCTGACCTTCAGGTAAACCTACGTTTAATCCATCGGTACGAAGTTGAGCGCTTGGGTAATTTTTGTAAAGACTGTTTATAAAAGGAACATTTGCATTGTCTATTGCGGATACTTTAGGGTCAGGAGATTTCCCCCAACCATCTAAAATCATAAGTATTACTTTTTTATTCATCATTTTTGTTTTGCACAAAGATAAGCCATTTCTAAAAACGTGGAAGAAGGAAATGTTACATTTATGTTTAATAAAATGAAGCCTATTAAAAAATATTAATTTAATTGAAGAAGGTCTTATTTTTTAAAATTAATTCACGCTAAGCTCTCTTTCTGAGCTTATTTTTGACAGCATTGTAGTCGATAAAATATTTCACACTGACTGAAAAAATGTGTTTTAAAGCATCATTGTTAAGTAATGCAGTTACATTGCCCTTAAATTCTTTATCGATAATGCGTTCAAAATTGGAAGCGGTATTACGGTATAAAACCGAAACCTGACTTCCCGGGGCAAACCACCATGAATAGGATAAGTCAGCATTCCAGGAATAAAAACTCGAATTTTTGTTCTTAATATATTCAGGGTACGGTGTTAAAGTTCCGTCTTGCTGAAGTTCAAGAATATCTTTGTTTTCAGCATAAGACCAATATTGGCGAAGTGCTAAATTTAAAGTCATCGCACTGTTTAGCGCATATTTTCCGGTAATTGTATTCGAATAGGTAATTACATTTCGATTGGCAAAAACAATAGTTTTCGGAGTGCTTTCATTATCATCATCATCATAACCATCGATATAGCCTTTGTTGTTGTTTTTTCTAAAATAACTAAAAGTATAGACCATTAAAAGTTTATCACTAAAGCGATATCTCGGTCCAATATCAAAGCCATATGCCATTCGTCTATGTTCGTCAGCAATAGCAATTGACGGATTTAGATCTAAAGCAAATTTATGATTGTAATTTGTAGAAATGCTACCCCACGCCTCAACTCTTCTCGGAATAATAACATAACGATTGTCTGCTCTTGGCTCATAATAATCATGAGACACTAAAGGAAAAACTGTGATTCCTCCGCCGTAATAATTATTTTTTACCGTGCTCAGGTTTACATTTGCTTCAATATTATTATCCTGCACTTTTCCGGATTCTTTATTGAATTCTACATACATATTATAGTTTACCTTAAAGCTGTTAAAAAGCTTTGTTGGGTTTAGAATTCTATAATTAGCATTTCCGTAGAAATTGTAATAATTAGTATAAAAGTTAATTCCGAGATCGTTAGGATCGTACCCTTTTGTGACAAAATCGGTACCTACGCTGTAACGGTATTTTCCAGTAGTTTCGGCAAAACCGATAGTGGAGAAGACACCCGTTTTATCTTCAGTTTGATTGATAATACTGTATTTCACATTTCCAGATAAATTATAGGTATTTGCTTTGGTATTTAAATCCCAGGCTAAGCCCGAAACATTGGCATCTCTGTAATGTGCATTTCTTGTAACGTTTGTATTTATAAAGGTCACGGAAGAATTTTTCCGAAAGCGCTGATCTATAACCAAAACATTATAATTAGTCAGGGGTTCAACAACTATTTTTCTTGTGTCTCCTGAAATCGTATCTTTTACAGTGGCAAAAGTTTTTTCGGTAACGGCATTTAAAACTCCAATTCCCAATCCGTTTTTCGTTCTTCCCGAAACCTTCAGAGCATTAATCAGATTCACATTTTGAACAGTTTCAATCACTTCTTCATTATCATTTAATTCAGGATCTATAGAAGGTGCACCTCCAATTCTTCTGGAGTAAAAGATGTTTCCTTTATTAAATAAATCGGTTCCTTCTGTAAAAAAGGCCCTGTTTTCGTTGAATTGCTGTTCGAACGGACTCAAATTCAAAATTTGATCGTCGTATTTTGTTTGCCCAAAGTCAGGAACCAGAATTGCATCCAAAGTAAAGGCGTCTGTAATTCCGTACTTAATGTCCATACCGCCTTTCATTGTTCCGTAGGTTTTTTGACCGTCAGCAGCATTTAAATAATAGGAAGCATACGGCATAAAAAACAATCTGGTAGGAGGTTTGATGTTTTCAATTCCTGTTAATTCACCATTTTGTTGGGTAAATGTTCCTATTTTGGTATTAATTAGTGTCCATGTATATTTCCTGCGTTCTCTTTTTACTTCCCTGAAAAAATTAATTCCCCAGGTTTGCTTATTTTCTGCGGAGAATCGCAAAGCGGCATACGGAATTTTAATCTCCACAATCCAGCCTTTATCGGTTATTTTTGCTTTGCTAATCCAGACAGCATCCCAGGAATAATCTTCTCCAATGACATCTGTCATGATACAATCTCCCTGAACATCGGCTGCTGAAACAAAAAACTCAAAGTTTTGTTGTCCGTCATTAAAGCCGTTGATGAAAACACCAAAAATATCAGCAGTTCCAAAATTATCACGTTGTGAAATCTCTTTTAAAATTTTGTTTGGCTGATCATCATACATCATGGCACCTATGTAAATAGCGTCGTTGTTGTATATAACTTTGATTTCTGTTTTTTGAGATTCAGGAATTGGTTTTCCGTTGTCGGGTTCAAACATGATAAAATCAGAAGCAATCGGGGCATTTTCCCACGCAGTCTCGTCTAGTTTTCCATCAATAATAATAGGTTGCGAGGTAGATTGTGCCTGTAGGGTTTTCTTTTGGCTGTAGCCAAAAGATACACAGAGCAGAAAATAAAGGAAAACTACTTTTTTCATTTTGTATGATGAAGGATGCTTGAGATAATATAGACATTCAAATCTGTTAAATGTTACACTTTAAAAGCTGAAAATTATATCTTTTCAATATTGTAGGTATATCGCTACGCAATAAAAGTTAAAATAATCTCCAAAAATAAGATTTTTACGTCAATATGCCAATATTTTGTTTTTGATCTGTTAAATTTTAAACAAAACGTGCCTGATTTACAGACATTTATTTTGTGTGGAATATTTTTTTTATACTTTTGTCAAACCCAAATTTGTTATTAACCTAAAGAAATTCAATGATTTACAAAATTTATCCACTGCTAGTGTTTTTGTTATTATCTTTTGGTAAAGATTCAACAAGCACTCCCGAAACTAAAAAAGAAGCAACTAAAAGTATCGCCAAAGTTGAAAAACTTACAGTCGAGGCTAAAATTGAAGGTGTATATCATGCCTTGAATCCAAACAATTATCAGTTGCCTGAACTTAGAACTTTTTCTGAAGCCTTAAAAGGATTTTATCTATTAAAGGAAAGAGGAGTTGTTCAAAAAGATATCCTAACATTAATTGATTTCAGTTTGTCATCTAATACCAAGCGTCTTTGGGTAATTGATTTGGCAACAAATACTGTTTTGTTTCAATCTTTGGTTGCTCACGGAAGAAATACTGGTGAAGAATATGCATCTGTTTTTTCAAACAATAATTCATCGAACCAAAGCAGTCTTGGTTTTTATGCTACAGGCGAAATTTATCAGGGAAAACACGGAGTTTCTCTTCGTTTAGATGGTTTGGAAAATGGTGTAAATGATAACGCTCGTGAAAGAGGTGTTGTAATGCATGCTGCTGACTATGTTTCAGAGTCTTTCATCAGAAATAATAAAAGATTAGGTAGAAGCCAGGGTTGTCCTGCAATTCCGTTTGAATTAAGAGACAAAATAATCGAAACTATAAAAAACAAATCGTGTTTGTATATCTACCATCCGTCAAGGAGTTTTGCGATGGAGCAAAAGCTAATTTCTTAATTTAGCATACAAATCCGAATCTAAATTATAAATATCAGCTCTGAAAATGAGCTGATTTTTTTTGCTCCATGCCGTCCAATACCATTGGTATAAAGCGTACTTTTTAATAATTTTGATATAAGTAGTTTTCTTTGAAGCAATAATAGTATCTATTTTCTCTTGCGAATATTTATCAGGATCATTTAAAATGTGTTCCGCCAGTTCTAGCGGATTTTCAATACGAACGCATCCAGAACTCAGTGAACGGTTATTTCTTCCAAAATAATTACGATGGTTGGTGTCGTGCAAATAAACGCTATGATGATTTGGGAATAAAATTTTCATCAATCCCAATGAATTATTATAGCCCGGACTTTGCACATATTTATAATTACCTGGCTTGTTTTCATTCCAGTTACTTGGATCAACTTCATTGCCTGTAGTATCATAAATCGTTATATTTTTATTTTTTAAATAATTACGATTGCGTTTCATCGCAGGAACTACATCTTCTTTTAAAATGGTAGGAGGAACGGTCCAGGTAGGGTTAAAAACAACTGTCTTTAACATCGAAGTAATAATTGGTGTTTTTCTTTTACTGGTTCCAACGACTATATTTCGAGTTAAAGTAGTGTCTTGACTTTCAACAACGTCCAGGCTGTAATTTGGAATGTTGATGATGAAATAATTTTCGGCCAAATCATTACTAAACCATCTCCAACGTTCTAAATTGGCTATTATTTGCTGTTTTCTTTTTTCTTTAGAATAATTTAGTGCGCTTATTGTTCCTTGTCCAATTACCCCATCAGACGCCAAACCATGTCTCTCCTGAAACCTTTTTACCGCTTCAAATGTCTTTCGATTATACGTAGTAGTTAAACTATCTTTTCCGGACATATCGCCCCAAAACAAAAGCCTTTTTTTGATATTAACTAAAGCTTTGTTGCTTTCATTTAAAGATATTTTCTTGGTCAGAGAATCAATAGCAATCATTCCGATATCGTCTTCCGGAAACGTATCAATAATTTCAAGTGCTTTTAAAAGCTGTTTGTAAATGTCTGATTTTGGTTGGATGTTTTCAACAATACTGTCTAATTTGTTTTTATTAAATGCTTTTATCAAAACACTATTGACATCTAGTTTTTTTTCTTGAAGATCCCAGTCCGTGTATAGTTTTTTAGGATCTAGTTTGCCTTTATGCAAATGATTTAGATACAATTCAAAATTATAAGTAAGCAAAATGTCGAAAGTTGCTAATTCTTTATCATTAAGTTTGCTGACTCTCTTTTCGTATTTTTCAAGTACTACAGATTTGTAATCGTCCGGATCCAGACCTAATTTGTCACAATTTTTTAATTGAGACAAAACATAGGTTCTTTTTTTTAGATTTCCCCAAACGGTTTGATTGTTTGAAGAATTATAAAACTCCTGAAGCGTTTTACTTTTAAAAACACCAATTAAAGCAGTATCGATAGAAACTTTTCTTTCATCAGTAAGTATGATCGTTGGGGGTGGGGTTACTTTTACAGGAATAACTTTCGGAGTCTCCTTTTTGCAACTAATAAAAATACATGCGATTATAAGAAAGTAAAGTTTTCTCATTTTATAATTTTTTATACATCAAATAGTGTTCGCCAACATTTTTAATATCAAATGGTTTACCCAGGGGTTGGTATTCCATTTTTTTTGTAAAAGCCTACAGCGGCAGTTCTGGCGTTAAACTAAATCAAATCGACTTTGTTCTCATTGCAGTAGGTTTCACAATGTTTGACTAAAGCCTCTCCAAATTCTTTTTCTGATGCGTTTCTAAAACGGCCATCCTGCGAATTTGTGCTTGATTCTGTTCGGCAAATATAGTATTGATTTTTCCTAGTAGCGAAATAATTCCTATTAAATTTTCATTATCAAAAAGACCAAAATAATATTGTTTCTAAATCCTCTCCCTCGAAGATACAACTTTCTATAAGTTTCCCTTTTCTGAAAACAGGTTGACGAACGATATAAGTTTCTTTTGAAGGTATTTCCTTAATCTGAATCATAATTTATGAAAAATAATTGGCTCTTTAACTTTTTAGTTTTAAATAGGTTATAAGAAAATATTACTTTTAAATCATTTTTTTTGAAAAAAAGCTTGTTTTGAACTGAACTTATTTTTTATATTTGCACCAGTAATGCGAAAGTAGCTCAGTTGGTAGAGCTCCAGCCTTCCAAGCTGGTTGTCGCGAGTTCGAGCCTCGTCTTTCGCTCTAAAAAACCGAAACTTAATTGTTTCGGTTTTTTTATCAAAGTTAAATAATTATTGATTTTTATTTTTTTAAATGATTTAATTATTTATATTTGCACCCTGTTAATGCGAAAGTAGCTCAGTTGGTAGAGCTCCAGCCTTCCAAGCTGGTTGTCGCGAGTTCGAGCCTCGTCTTTCGCTCTTCAAAAATCCTCAAACAATTTGTTTGGGGATTTTTTGTTTTTAGACCGAATGTAAATTCCAAATATTTTAAATTCCAAATTCAAATCTTTGTAACAAAAGTGTTTTTAAAATTGGAATTTGGAATTTAAAAAATTGGAGTTTTTATTTTAAGTTGCTCAAATCGCTTTCCGTTTCTAATTCTGTCGGAATTTCGTTTTGTTTGAACAAACGAGCGGTCAAACTTCCTTTCAAAGTGATTTTGTCGCCTTTTACTTCAAGCCAGCTTCCTTCTCTTAAACCTAAAACTGGGATTGCATTAAAAGCATGAAATTCCTTAATTCTGGTTTCGCGAGTTTCACCCATATGTTTCGATTGTAAATCCGGATCCAGGTAATGTGGATTTAAATTGAAAGGTATTAATCCTAAAGTTTGAAAACTTGGCGGATAAACAATTGGCATATCGTTGGTTGTCTGCATGGATAAACCGCAGATATTGCTTCCTGCGCTGGTTCCTAAATAGGGAGTTCCGTTTTTTACAGTTTCAGAAAGAAGCTGCATGATATTGTGTTTGTATAATTGAGTAACCAGTAAAAAAGTATTTCCACCACCGGTAAATATTCCTTCTGCATTTTTTATGGCATTTTCAGGATTTTCAAACTCATGTATTCCTTTTACAGAAATGTTAATAGTTGCAAATGCCTGTGCTACTTTTTCAGTGTAATCGTTATGTGAGATTCCGCCAGGGCGAGCAAATGGAATAAATAAAATGCTTTTGCATTTTTTAAAATGTACTTGTAAAGTAGGTAATAAATACTCTAAATAACTGCCTTCGTGCAACGTAGAAGTGCTGGCAATAATAATGCTTTTCATAAATTTTGTACTCAGATTGTTTAGGTTAAAGGTATTAAAAACTCTTTTTTTACAAGAAAAAACACGAGTTTAATTAACATATTTTTACCAAGCCGTTAATACTAAATTTGGAACACATTAAGATATTTTTACACTTTTAACTATAATTTAATTTTTTTATTTTGATTAACAAAGTTTTATGCGTTTTGGTTGTTGTTTTGAGTCAGACTGCGTGGTCTCAAAATCAGGATCGTGCTATTGTAAACGGCAAAATCGTTTCGAATACAAATGATTTGGAAGGTGTTTATGTAGTAAACGCGCAAACTGAAGTTATGGTGACTACAGATGCTGAAGGTGCTTTTTCTATCATGGCTAAGCCAGGAGATACACTGGTTTTTTCTTCTATTCAATTTAAAGAAAATCGGGTTTTGTTGACCAGTGAAAACTTTACGGACCTTAATTTTACTGTAAAACTAAGTCTTGTAATGCATCAATTGCAGGAAGTGATTGTAAAACGATACGATAATATCAATGCTGCGGCAATGGGAATTGTTCCGGGAAATCAAAAAACATATACAGAAAGTGAGAGAAAATTACGCACCGCTACCGCGTTAGACGCTACTGCAAGTGCAAGCGGAATGGCAGGTGGCTCGATTTCTGCAGATCCTTTTTTGAATTTTTTATCAGGCAGGACAAAAATGCTTAAAAAAGAACTGGCAGTTGAAAAAAAGGAATTTTTTATGAAGCTTTTAGAGAATATGTTTAGTCTCGATCATTTTGTAAACAGATTAAAGATTCCGAATGAGTATGTGAAAGGCTTCGAGTATTATGCCGTGGAAAATGATAAGTTTACGGTTATTTTAAATTCTAAAAATAAAACTTCAACAGAATTCTTATTAGCTGAATTAGCTGTTAAATACAAAGAAATACTGGCTGGTGAGAACAAATAACACTTTAATAATCCTACTTTTATTAATTGCTCAAATTTCATTTGGACAAACTTCAGGTGCCAAAGAAATTCTGGGGCAGGTATTTGAACAATCGTCTTCCGTTGAAGGTGTGAATATCATCAATAATAATACTCAGGTCACTACTGTTACGGATGAAAACGGAATGTTTTCGATTATGGCGAAAGAAGGAGATGTTTTGGTTTTTTCTTCTGTTAATATGGATCCTTTAAAACGTAGAATTTCTACAGAAGATTTGAATTCTACTTCGATTCAGATCAAAATGACCGCAAAACAAATTGAGCTGAAAGAAGTTGTTGTAAACGACAATGCAGGTATTAATGCTGAAAATCTTGGGATTGTTCCTCATGGGCAAAAGACATATACTCCAGCTGAAAGAAAACTTTATACGGCCAAATCAACTTCGGTAGATAAGTTGCTAAATGCAATGTCGGGGCGAACTTCAATGCTGAAAAAAGAGATAAAAGTAGAGAAAAAGGAGATGCTTTTCAGGAAACTGGAATATCTTTTTGATGAAAATTATTATACAGAAAGATTAAAGATTTCCTTAGAAGATATTAAAGGATTTCAATTATATTGTGTAGAGGATTCTGAATTTGCCGTATCTTTGAATAGTAAAAACAAAACAATGAGTATGTTTTTAATCACTGAATTAGCCAGAAAATATCTTAAAATCCTCGAAAATGAAAAATAGCCTAAGAATACTCGTTTTGTGCCTTTTTTGTCAAATTTCATTCGGACAAAATGCAACAAGGAAATCATTACACGGACAAGTAACAAACACATCGCTTGCTATCGAAAGTGGGTATGTAATGAATATAAATGCCAATGTTAGAACTTTTATTGGTTCTGGCGGATTGTTTGATATTATGGCAAAACCTAAGGATACTTTGCTGTTTACAGGAATGGCATTTCAGTCTAGAAAGATTGTTTTGACAGAAAAAGATTGTGCTCAAATTCTCTTTACTGTTCCGTTAGATTTAGTAAACAATCAACTTAAAGAAGTTTTGGTTCATAAAGATTTAAAAGTAAAAGCACTGGGAGGTGGTTCTCAGGCAATAGTCGATTTGCAGTTTGAAGATGACAAACAGTCGACAGCAAAAAATACTGTAATGTATTCTGATCAAACCATTAAATACGGAACTGATTTTGTCCGAATATTTAAAGATGTTAAGAAACTTTTACGTAAAAATGATGAAGTACAGGAGGAAGTGATAAGTGATATTGCTTTTACGGCTTATGCGAGAGATAATTTTACTCCCGATTTTTTCAATAAAACATTGAATTTAAAAGATGATGAAATAGAGTTGTTTTTAATGTACTGCTCCAATGATCCTGAATCAAAGCGCTATTTAAAACCAGATGATAAATTTCAGTTAATCGATTTTATGATTAACAAGAATAAAGATTTTAAGAATATTACTGTTTCCAAAAATGAAAAATAAATTAATCTACCCCTTAATTGGGGTATTATTTTTATCGCTATCCTCGTTTGCTTTTCACAAATTTTATATGGGTGTTTTTCAGGTGAATTACGCGGCAGAAAAGAAAATGATTCAAATTACATCCCGTATTTTTATTGATGATCTGAATAACGGAATGGAGAAAAAATACCATAAAAAAACCTTCGTCGGAACAGAAAAAGAAACGCCTGAAGATTTAGAATTATTTAAAAAATACCTTTCAGAAAATTTTACAATAAAAGTAAATAGTCAGCCAAAACCAATTACTTTTTTGTCTAAAGAAGTTGAGGCTGGTGATGTATTAGTTTGTTATTCCCGAATAAAAGACATCGATAAATTCAAGACACTTGAAATTTCAAACACTATTTTAGTAGATTGGAATGCTGAACAGCAAAATATTACACATATTTCAGTATTCGGTACTAAAAAGAGTGTTCTCTTTACAGAATCTTCAAGGAAAGAAGTGTTAAAGTATTAATGAATAGATAAAATTATCATTATAATTGTTATTTTCACACCCTGATAAAATTACCTATTGCATTTTATGAAAAAACTTTCATTATTATTAATTTTTCCTGCCTTATTAATGGCTCAGGAAAAAAATACCACAGTTGCCCCAAAACAACAAGGTAAGTACGATACCAACAAATTCAGTCAAATGTACGATTTGCTGGCAACACCAAATATGTTTCGTACGGCGTCCGGAGCACCAGGTCCGGCGTATTACCAACAACAGGCAGACTATAAAATCGATATCGAATTAGACGATAAAAATTCAAAATTAACAGGTTCTGAAGTGATTACGTATTCAAACAATTCTCCGGATAGTTTAGAATATTTATGGATTCAGTTAGATCAAAATCAGGCTAAAGCAAATACTCAGACACCATTGGCTGAGAGCGAAAAAATCAATCAGGTATTGCCGTTGGATGGTTTTTCAAGCAAATATCTGAAGAAAGATCTAGAGCGTGGTTTCAACATTGAGCAGGTAAAAGATGCGAAAGGAAGCCCGATGTCTTATACGATCAATGAAACAATGATGCGTATTAATCTGGCTACTCCTTTAAAACCAGGTGAAAAAATTTCATTGGCTATAAAATGGTGGTACAACATCAATAATTATAGAAAAGAAGGCGGGCGTTCAGGGTATGAATTATTCGAAAAAGGCGGAAATAAATTATATGTGATTGCGCAATTCTATCCAAGAATGGCGGTTTATAATGATGTTGAAGGATGGCAAAATATGCAATTCTGGGGAAGCGGAGAGTTTGCTCTTCCTTTCGGAAACTTCGATGTAAACATTACGGTTCCTGCAGATCATGTTATTGATGCAACAGGAGAATTAACAAACAGAGCTGAAGTTTTTACTGCAGAACAGGTAAAACGTTACGAACAGGCTCAAAAATCATTTGATAAACCTGTTGTAATTGTTACGCAGGCTGAAGCTGAAGCTGCTGAAAAAGGTTTCTCTGAAAAGAAAAAAACATGGAAATTTAGTGCTAAAAATGTACGTGATTTCGGAATCGCTTCTTCAAGAAAATTCATTTACGATGCAATGGCTGTGAAATTGGGTGGTAAAATCGTTATGGCAGAATCTGTTTATCCTAAAGAAGCAAATCCGCTTTGGGGAGAAACTTCTACAATGACAGTAGCGCATACCTTAAAAAGCTATTCATCTCATACTTTTGATTATCCTTATCCAAAAGCGGTTTCAGTTTCGGCAGAAGATCAGGGAATGGAATACCCAATGATTTGTTGGAATTTTGGTCGTCCTGATGAAAATGGAGTGACGAGCAAAGAAGTTAAAAACGGAATGATTGGTGTTGTAATTCACGAAGTAGGACATACTTTCTTCCCAATGATTGTAAATTCAGACGAACGTCAATGGACTTGGATGGATGAAGGATTAAATTCATTTTTAGAATATTTGGCTGAACAGGAATTAGATCCAACTTTCCCTTCAAGACGCGGACCAGCAAAAAACATTGTTCCTTATATGAGTGGGGATCAAAAGTTTTTAGAGCCAATTATGTCTAACTCTGAAACAATTGCGCAATTTGGCAATAATGCGTACGGAAAACCGGCTACAGGTCTTAATATCCTGAGAGAAGTAGTAATGGGAAGAGAATTATTCGATTATGCTTTTAGAACTTATGCCAACAGATGGAAATTCAAGCATCCAACTCCTGAAGATTTCTTCAGAACAATGGAAGATGCATCTGCAGTAGATCTAGATTGGTTTTTCAGAGGATGGTTTTACTCCACTGATTTTGTAGATATCGGAATTAAAGAGGTAAAACAATATTACGTTTCAGATACTCCAACAGCTGATTTAAAAGATGTAAAAGTGAAAAAAGGACGTTTCGGTTTTGATAAAGGACCATTCGTTTATTTAGTTGCAAGTGATAATGCAGAAGTTAACGCTTCAAAGAAAAAAGCTTTGAAAGTTGACGACGTAAAATTATTGGCTGATTATGTAAATCAAAGTTTTACTGCTGAAGAAAAAGCAGGTTTAAAATCACCTAAATATTTCTACGAAGTTGAGTTTAATAAACCTGGCGGAATGATTATGCCAATTTTGGTTGAGATCACTTATGAAGATGGTTCAAAACAAAACTTCCAGTATCCGGCTCAAATCTGGAGAAAAAATAATGATACGGCTAAGAAAGTTTATGCAACTGAAAAAGCAATCAAAAGCATTCAGATAGATCCAAAATTGATGACTGCTGATATTGATGTAACCAATAACTCTTGGCCAAAAACTGACGAAAAATCAAAATTTGATTAAGAATAAAACTAAAAAAGACTCTGAAAAGAGCTACCGTCTGGACACAAATATTTTTTTTAATTATATTTGAGAAAAAGTGCAGACTAGATATTTTGAAAATTTAAAAGACAAGCGATTGTTGAATAGAGGTAATTCTATTCTCAATCGCTTGTTTGCTAATAGTATTTATTCGATAAGACAATTAGCAGAAAGTGACGCTGAAGCCAAAGCGATTTACCGATTTTTGCAAAATGATAATGTCAGTGAGGCTGATATTATAAAGAACATGTCTCTTAATTGTGTAAGCTGCGTTGAAGATAAATCTGTTTTGTGTATTCAGGACAGTAGTGAAATAAACCTTTATAATCACAGAAACAGGATCAAAAAGGATGAGTCAATTGGACTGACCAATGCTTCTGTTGGTGGACTTGGCTTTTTTATTCATCCGAGTTTTATCATAGATGCAGATACTTTAATGCCATATGGTTTTTCAGATGTGAAAATATGGAATAGAAGTCATGAACTGCCACCTAAAATGAAGACCAATACTCACAATCGTATACCCATTGAAGAAAAAGAGTCTTACAGATGGATCGATTCTTCTCTTGAAACTAAGAAAAGACTAAGTAAAGCAAAAGAAATAATCATTATTCAGGACAGAGAGGGAGATATTTTTGAACAATTTTGCCTTGTCCCAGACAGTAAAACACATTTATTGATTAGATCCCGATTTAATCGATTGTTGGGTAATAAAATCAAACTTTTCGATCATCTAAGTTCTCAGCCGCTTCAAGGGATGTACACAATTGAACTAGAAGGAGACAAAAGGAGAAATATCCAGAAAAGAACAGCTACTATAGAAGTACGCTTTTCAGAAATAACAATAGGCAAACATCAATATTCAGGTAAACATCTTCCTGATAAAATCAAGCTTTACGCTATTGAGGCAAAAGAGGTTGGAGAAAACATTGAAAACCCAATACTTTGGAGATTACTAACGACAAAGAAAGTTGAAGATCTGCAAACTGCATTACTTTGTATCCAATGGTATACCTACAGGTGGACTATCGAAGAAGTATTTAGAATTTTAAAGAAAGAGGGCTTCAACATAGAAGCTAGCGAATTATCCCAAGGCAAAGCAGTTCGTAAACTATGTCTTTTGATGCTGGAGACTATTATAAAGCTCTTTATTATGCAAATCGCCTATGGCTGCGAAGAAGAGACTGAACCCAGAAGCTGTTTTTCAGAGCAAGAAATGGAATGTTTAGAATTGCAAATCACACAATTAGAGGGTAAAACAGAAAAACTAAAAAACCCATATAAATCGTCAGATTTGAAACGATATATATGGGCTATTGCTAGATTAGGAGGATGGAAAGGTTATCTTTCAGAAAGAAAACCAGGCATCACAACCTTTTGGATTGGCCTGCAAAAATTCAATTCAGTCATGCAAGGTTGGATACTCTTTAGAGATGTGTCCAGACGGTAGCTCTGAAAAGAGTCTTTTTTTTTTAAGTAAATTTTAAAACAGTCGGCTGCAAAATTTAATATCTTTGTGGCACACAAAAATAAAAGTTATGTTTGGTATAGGAGGAGGAGAATTAGTTTTTATATTGTTTATCGTACTAATGCTTTTTGGTTCTGATAAAGTGCCTGAAATTGCTCGTACAATGGGTAAAGCTATGGCGCAATTAAAAAACGCAACCAACGACATTAAAAGTGAAATTCAAAAAGGAGCAGAGGCAAATGGTTTTGATACAAAATCTTTAACGGATATCACAGGAAATATTAACGCACAAATTAACGATGCAAAATCAAACCTTTTACGTGATACTACCAGTTTATCAGGTAATTTATTAGGCGATACTGCAACAGAAATAGACAAAGTAAAAGAAGACATCGATTCAATTTCCGGACCTGTAAAACGCCAAATGTAATATGCTTGAAAAAATACAAGAATTAGATACCAATCTCTTTGTGTATCTTAATGGTTTAGGTTCTGAAACATACGATAAACTTTGGCTGATTATCACCAATCAACTGTATTGGACACCATTTTTTTTATTCCTGTTTTTTCTTATTTATAAAAAAATAGGTATAAAACAAACTTTATATATTCTTCTTTTCATTGCAGTTTTAATTGCTTTTACAGATCAGATGACTAATTTGTTCAAACATACTTTCGAACGTTTACGCCCATGTAATAATCCAGAAATAAATTCATTTATTCGTGTTGTGCAGGTTCGTACATCTTATAGTTTTTTCTCAGGTCATGCGGCTAACACAATGGCTGTTGCAACCTTTTTATTCCTGATTTTAAAACGCCATTTCAAATATTTAGGATTCTTGTTTTTATGGCCGTTAATCTTCGCTTATAGCCGAATTTATTTAGGATTACATTATCCTGGAGACATTCTTACCGGTTATTTCTTCGGAGCACTTTTCGGATCTTTACTTTATTTGGTTTATCGAAAACTAAAACCTTTATATTTTCCGGGATAATTTTCAGGAGCTATTTCCAGCCATCCGCTGTATCTTTTACGTCCGCCGTGGCGGACACAAAAGGATTTTCCCTTCAATCCGGGCTAGGGCACCTATTTTCAAAAGAAAGTTTAGTTATTAAGGATCGTTTTCTCGCTCCATTCTAATCCATCAGGAAGAATTTGATTGCTAAATTCAATATGAATAACTCTTCGTCTTTCGTTATTAGTCGTTTTGTTTGAAGCATGAAAAAGCAGAGGTTTCATAATCATGATTCCACCCTTCTCAACTTCGCAAATAGTTTCATTTTCAATCTGTAGATTCTCAACTCTAAAAATTCCTTTTGAATGCGAATTGTTAATGACTTTTAGAGCACCGTTATCTTTTGTGGTGTTATCAAGATGTATTCTAATAGTGAAATTATTTTCCAGAATTTTTGTTGGAGGCTGAACCGCAAACTGATTTTGTTTTATAGTCCAGTTTTCGAAGTTTTCGATTTCAATTTTCTTATCAACCGAAATCGTTAAATCCTGGTGATAAGCCACAAACCAATTTGATTTTTCCGGTTTATCGAAATAAATAGACTTGGTTATGAAATAGCCTTCTCCGAAATTATATTTGAGAATATTGTTTAAATTTTGATTGAAAATATGAGGAAGAGTTTCGGGGATTTCTTTATGAAATTGTCTAATAGCGAACAAATCCTGAGATTTTCTGAATGTTGCATTGTCACTATCATTTTTGGTTAGATTTTCAATTAAGGAAATCAATTTTTCAATTTCATTTTCAGTATAAACTTTATTTATAATTGTAAAACCTTCAGTATTTATTTCGTTTAAACAATTCATTTGAAATCAAATTTTATATAATTACAGATTCTAGAAAAAAAACTCAGAACCTCAGTATCTTAGAGCCTTAGCAACTTTTTTTAAAGAACCCTGCTCACAGTAAGCCCATCACGAATTGGCAACAAAACCGTCTCTACTCTTGGATCATTTTTCAAAAGTAAATTATATTCTAAAAGCACTTTTGTACTAACATCATTCGGGTGAACTGGTTCGAGGATTTTTCCACTCCATAAAACATTATCAGATAAAATAATACCGCCTTTATTCATCTTTGGAACAATCATTTTCCAATAATTTAAGTAGTTTTCTTTATCGGCATCAATAAAAACCAAATCAAATTTCACATCCAGAGTCGGAATAATGTCAATTGCTTCTCCTAAGTGCTGAAAAATTTGTTTTCCCCAAGGGGAGGCATCAAAATATTTACGCTGAAAATCAATTAATTCTTCTTTAATATCTATTGTATGCAATTGACCATTTTCCTGCATTCCTTCACACAAACACAAAGCGGCATAACCCGTATAAGTTCCGATTTCCAGAATATTTACCGGACGAATTAATTTGGATAACATGCTTAAAACTCTTCCTTGAAAATGTCCGCTCAACATTCTTGGTAAAAGAATTTTCTGATACGTTTCTTTGTTCAGTTTTGCTAACAATTCTGGTTCGTTTTCAGAATGCTGTTCGATATAATCTTCTAAGTCTTGTGAAATAAAATGCATGTTGTAGTATCTTCTAATTTAAAGCAAAAATACAAAAAATATTCGCTCACTTTTTTGCATAAAAAAACCATCCGCCGTGGGATGGTTTTAGTTTGTGAATTCTTTAACAATTATTTCTTCAATGCCTCATTAACGTCTTTAGCAGTTTTTACTGTTCCGTCTTTGGCAGCTTTTGCAGCAGCTTCTGCCTTGTCTGCAGCTTTTTTAGTGGCTTCTTTTACATCTTGTGCAGCTTTGGTTGTAGCGTCTTTTACATCCTGAGCAGCATTTTGAGAAGCTTCTTTCGCATTTGCGGCAGCATTTTCAGCCTTAATTACAGCACTATCCTTTGCCTGTTCGATATCTGTAGTCAAGGTGTCAACTTTGTTTCCAAGCGTTAATTCATCTTCTCCTGGTTTTGGTTCTTTCTTCTCACAAGATTGAACAGCGAATGCTAACAAAGCAACTACAGCTAAGCTTAAAATTTGTTTTTTCATAATGAATCAATTTTTTTTAGGTTATAAAATTTAAAGGTTATAAAGCTGAAAAATAAAGATACAAATTTTAAAATGATTGCGCGCTTTGTAAGATTATTTTCCTTTTGACTAGAAGACAATTCCCGTGCCAAAAATTATGATTTAAAAGTTTACTCCTAAAGTTTTTTAAGAATTAAAAGGTTTCCATAAATACTTAGTAACTTTGCACCATGCAAATCGAGAAAAAAGACATAAGAGCCTTATCAAAAGATCAATTACGAGATTTTTTTGTCGCAAATAATGACAAAGCTTTTCGTGGAAATCAAGTCTATGAATGGTTGTGGAGCAAGGGAGCACATAGTTTTGAGGATATGACGAATGTTGCCAAAACAACTCGTTCTATGCTTGAAGATAATTTTGTTATCAATCACATTAAGGTTGATACCATGCAGCGTAGTAGTGACGGAACCGTAAAAAATGCAGTTCGTCTTCATGATGGTTTGGTAGTCGAATCGGTTTTGATTCCGACCGACACCAGAACAACAGCTTGTGTTTCTAGTCAGGTGGGTTGTAGTTTAGATTGTAATTTCTGCGCAACTTCAAGATTGAAAAGAATGCGGAATCTGGAGCCAGGCGAAATCTACGATCAGATTTTAGCAATCGATAAAGAAAGTCGTTTATACCACAATCACCCCCTTTCAAATATTGTTTTTATGGGAATGGGAGAACCTTTAATGAATTATAATAATGTCATTAAAGCGATTGATATGGTTACATCAACAGAAGGTTTAGGAATGTCACCAAAAAGAATCATGGTTTCGACTTCCGGAATTCCTAAAATGATTAAGAAAATGGCTGATGATGATGTGAAATTTAAATTAGCCGTTTCATTGCATTCGGCAATTGATGAAATTCGTGCCCGAATCATGCCGTTCAGTAAAAATTTCCCTTTATCCGAATTACGTGAAGCCTTAGAATATTGGTATAGAAAAACCAAAAGTAAAATCTCTTACGAATATGTGGTTTGGAAAGGAATTAACGATGACAAAGCTTCAATTGATGCTTTGGTTAAATTCTGTAAATATGTGCCTTGTAAAGTCAACTTAATTGAATATAACCCAATTGACGATGGCGAGTTTCAACAAGCCTCGGAAGAATCTATTTTGGCTTATATAAAAGCTTTGGAGAACATTGGAATCGTGGTAAAAGTACGTCGCAGTCGCGGAAAAGATATTGACGCTGCTTGTGGGCAATTGGCCAATAAAGAAGCTGATGCATAGTTCGATCGTATAAAACAAGATATACTCCGCCAGGAGTTATAGATTGGTAGTAAGTCGCAGTCGCGGAAAAGATATTGACGCCGCTTGTGGGTAATTAGCAAATAAAGAAGCTGATGCATAGTTCCATCGTATAAAACAGGATATACTCCGCTAGGAGTTATAGATTGGTAGTAGCAGTCGCGGAAAAGATATTGACGCTGCCTGTGGGCAATTAGCAAATAAAGAAGCAGAAATGTAATATTCCGTAGGAATATATCTCATCGATAGAAAAAAAATATTGACAATGCGGATGATGTTCCATAGGAACATTTGATATACAAAAAAGCATTAAAAACGAGAGGTCTTCTTGTTCTTAATGCTTTTTTTCTGGGCAAAAAGGGTTATTATTTTTTTAAATCAACCTCTTCCGTTACTCCGTCTTTTGTGATTTTTGCAAGGGTATCGCAACTTCCATCCCCATAATCAACAACTGCTGAGGCTCCATTTTTAGTTACTGTTACAATTCCTTTTACAGCAAATGATTTTTTACATACTGCTTTAAATTGTAAAGGTGTTGTAATTTCAGCTGTATAAGTATCTCCATTAGGGAAAGTAGTAGTGCCACTTCCAGTTACCAAATAAGCATTATCTTCCCAATTAAACCAGGTATCATAACCTTCTACCATTTCTTTAACCAAGGAGCCTTTTCTGGTGTAAATACCTCCGTCATCAAAAGTAATGGTCATATCAATTGCGGCTGTCAAAACTGGATGTGCCGTTGCTAGTAAATCTGTAGTTTTTACAGTTCGAACAATGCTTTTACTACCCTGAAGTTTTTTGCCATTGTGATAAAATCCATCAAAAGTATAACTAATGGTCTGTGTTGAAGCTGAAAAGTCATTAGAGAATGAAATAACCATTTTTCCTTTTACTGTATTTCCGTTTTCAAGTGTACAGCCTTCAACTCCAAAATCGACAGTTCTTGTCCAGGTACTGTTAGTTAAGATTGTTGTGATAACAGCACAACTCGGAAGGAAATTTTTTACCGGCCCGCTAGGTTTATTCGTTACATTTTGTTGTGCGCTAAATTGATCTTCAGCAATATTCGTTACATCATCTATTGAGGCGTCAATTTTAGAATTTGTAATAATTTCGTCTTTTGTAATTGCTGCGGATGATCCGTTATTTGTTTTTTCATCAGAATTACAGCTGATAAAAAAAGATAAAGCCACTAATGTTCCAATAAATAAAAATTTTGTTTTCATAATAATTCGTTTAAGTGATTTTTAAATTAATGAATTCAAATTAGGCTTTAATCAGATTATGTTTTTTTGGTGATTTTTTAAATTAGTACATATTTATTGATATACTAACTTAAAATACACAACGTTTTTTTATTTAAAATAGTATATTTGGAGTCGAAATGAATATTACTTCTCAAATAAAACAACCCATTTTTAACGAGATGGAACTTTTTGAAAAAAAGTTCCATGAATCGATGACTTCAAAGGTTGCATTACTAAATCGTATCACCTATTACATTGTAAATCGAAAAGGAAAACAAATGCGTCCGATGTTTGTTTTTTTGACTGCAAAGATGGTTTCCGGAGGTATTGTAAACGAAAGAACCTATCGTGGTGCATCTGTAATTGAGTTGATTCATACTGCGACTTTAGTTCATGATGATGTGGTAGACGACAGTAATCGCCGTCGCGGATTTTTCTCAATCAATGCGCTTTGGAAAAATAAAATCGCTGTTTTAGTTGGTGATTATTTACTTTCGAAAGGATTATTGCTTTCTATAGATAATGGCGATTTTGATTTGCTTCGAATCATTTCAGTTGCCGTTCGCGAAATGAGTGAAGGAGAATTGCTTCAGATAGAAAAAGCCCGAAGACTTGATATTACCGAAGATATTTATTATGAAATTATCAGAAAAAAGACCGCTACACTTATTGCGGCTTGTTGCGCGCTAGGTGCAAAATCGGTAATTGAAGACGATATTCAGGTGGAGAATATGCGAAAATTTGGAGAGCTAATCGGAATGGCATTTCAAATAAAAGATGATTTATTCGATTATAGCGAAGAAGCAATCGGTAAACCAACCGGAATCGATATTAAAGAGCAAAAAATGACTTTGCCTTTAATTCACGTTTTAAATACTTGTACCCCGCAAGAAAAAAAGTGGCTGATCAACTCCATCAAAAACCACAACAAAGACAAAAAACGTGTCAAAGAAGTTATTGCTTTTGTAAAAGATAATAATGGTTTGGCTTACGCTGAAGACAAAATGGTCGAATTCCAGCAAGAAGCACTTTCTCTACTTCAAAACTTCGAAGATTCTGAGTTTAAATCTGCACTTATTTTAATGGTGAATTACGTTATTGAAAGAAAAAAATAATTTCCTTAATTAGATAATTAGAAAATTTGTTAATTAGATAATTAGTTTTAATTATCTGTTATTCAATGTTTTGTTTTTGTTTTTGGAATTTGGAGATTAAAAAGTTTTAATTTATTTTATTCTCATGCAACCATTTCTCAACCCAACTCGTCTATGCTAATAGAAGTCTGTTAGTAAACCAAAAAACCAAAAGCTTATAAATGAAAATTATTCATTTACATCAAGAAGAAACCAAACTTATAAAGTTGGCTGTCGAAAATAATCGACAAGCACAACAACAGCTATATAGTCGGTTTTCTTCAAAAATGCTGAGTGTTTGTCGACAGTATATTAAAGACATTCAATTGGCCGAAGATGTAATGATTACGGCTTTCATGAAAGTGTTTACTAATCTAAACAAATTTGAACATAAAGGAAGTTTTGAAGGCTGGATTCGCAGAATTATGGTCAACGAATGCATTTCGTATTTAAGAGTTCAGAAGAAAGTCAAATTTGTTGAAGATGAGATTTATGTCGAAGAAAGTTTCAATGCAACAGACAGTCAATTTTCGATAGATCAGATTCAGTTTTTAATTGATGCATTACCCGATGGTTATAAAATGGTTTTCAATTTATACGCCATTGAAGGTTACAAACACAATGAAATTGCTAAGATGTTAGATATTAATGAAGGAACATCGAAATCGCAATTATCGCACGCCAGAAAAATGCTGCAAACACAAATTACTATTTTAAAAAAACAAGATAATGGAACCGAATAATTTTGAAAAGGATTTCCGTGAAAAGCTAAACGAGCGTAAAATTGAACCAAGCGATAAAGCCTGGGATCGGTTAGATGCCATGTTGAGTGTTGCTGAAGAAAAAAAACAATCTACAGTTCGATTTCGCTCGCTGCAAGCTTCGAAAAATAAATGGATTTATATCGCAGCAAGTGTTGTTGGATTTTTATTGGTTGGTACTTTCTTTTTTAATCAGAAAAAAACAGTCGAAAGCCCTAAAAATTCAGTTGTTGTTGAAGAAAAAACAAAAGAAGATTCAGCAATAAAACCTGCATTGAATATAATAGATTCAGTTAAGACGGAAATTGCCGTTTCTCAAAAAGATGGAACTCAAACTTCAGCCAAAATTTCAATTGCAAAAAAAATAAATCCTCATCAAAACCCAATTATAAGCATTAAAAATGAATCAAATCAAATAGCGGAGTCTTCAATCATCGCCAAAAACAATCAGGAAAAACAATCAATCAATAATCAAACTTCAATTGTCGAAAATTCTAAAAGGGAAAATGTAGATCAAATGCTGAATGCAGCCGACAAAACTGTTGTCGCTGAAAATTCGGCTAAGCCAAAATCAAAAGTAAAAGTAAATGCCAACGATTTATTAAATCAGGTCGATGGCGAATTAGAACTTTCCTTTAGAGAAAAAGTCATTACAAAAGTCAATAAGAATTACCAAACGGTAAAAGTGGCATTGGCAAATCGAAATCAGCAAGAATAAAGAATAAAGAATAAAGAATATAGAATAAAGAATATAGAATATAGAATATAGAATATAGAATATAGAATATAGAATATACCAATTAACAATTACATTTTTTAATTAGACATCATCAATCAACAATCAATTTAAAAAATCAATCATGAAAAATTTTACTATTTATCTCGTAATTCTAATCTTTTTGTTTGTTAGCAAAGTGCTTGGTCAGGAAACTTTTGAATCAAAAGCAAAAGAAATCGCCAATAAAATAGAGAAGATTACCAAAGAAGAAAAAGCAACTTTAAAAGAAGAAGTTGAAGCTGTAAACGTGCAGTTGTCTGAAGGAAAAATTACGCAGGAGCAGGCTGACAAACGTAAAAAGGAATTGGCAGAAGCAAGAGCTGTAATTATTGAAGAAAAAGTGACTTTGTCCCAAAATGAATTAAACGATTTGGTCCAACAAAAAGTGGACGGAAAGATAAAAGAACAGGATTCAACAAGAAAAAATAGATTAGTTATCTACTGGGATGAAAAAAACTGGAATAATAAAAAAAGCAAAGACTCGATTCACGGTGAGAGAAGAACGACTTCGCAGTTTGTATTTGCAATGGGTTTGAATAATATGATTGTCGACGGGAAACTTCAGGATTCGAATTATAGTTTTATAGGTTCGCATTTTTACGAATGGGGTTTTACTTATAATTCAAGATTAATGAAAAACGATAATTTATTGCATGCAAAATACGGGCTTTCATTAATGTACAACAACATTCGTCCAACAGACAATCGCAGTTTTGTAGTTAACGGCGAACAGACAAATTTAGAAGTAAATACTATAAATCTGGATGAATCTCGTTTTCGAAACGTATATATTGTATTACCGGTTCATTTAGAATTTGATTTTACAAAACCTAAAGTAAGTAACGGAAAAACCTATTTCAAGACACATGAAAGCTTCCGTTTCGGAATTGGGGGGTATGCAGGAATCAACGTCAAATCGAAACAAATTTTAAAATACGATCAGGACGATTTAGATTATAAAACAACCATTAAAGGAGATTATAATGTAAATAATTTCATTTATGGATTAAGTTCTTACGTGGGTTACAAAGCTTTAAGTTTGTATGTAAAATACGATTTGAATCCATTATTTCAGGATAATTTAGTGGATGAAAAAAATATCTCCTTAGGATTACGTTTGGATTTAAACTAAGAATAAAGCTTGAGTTTAGTTAGTGGAAAAAGCGCTTTGAGAGAGGCGCTTTTTTTATGATTTTCCCTAAAATTTCTTTTATGGAAAACCATAAATTTCAGGATGGATTTATGTATTTTTACAAGCTTTCAACTTTAAAAATATTTTACGTTTTGATCTCACAAAGTACAATTGATTCTGTTTTTGAAACTGCTCGTGTAGAGGAGGTTATTGGTGATTTTGTTAATTTAAAACGTGCCGGAAGTAATTTTAAAGGTTTGAGTCCTTTCTCAGATGAGCGCTCTCCGTCGTTTATGGTGTCGCCGGCGAAAGGGATTTGGAAAGATTTTAGTACAGGAAAAGGAGGGAACTCAGTTAAATTCCTGATGGAACATTCTCAATTTACCTATCCGGAAGCCATTCGCTATTTAGCTAAAAAATACAATATCGAGATTGAAGAGACCGAACAGACTGATGCTGAAAAAGCCATAACAGATGTTCGCGAAAGTATGTATTTAGTTTCGGAATTTGCAAAAGATTATTTTCATAAAACACTTTTAAATTCAGAGGAAGGAAAAGCAATTGGACTTTCTTATTTTAAAGAGAGAGGCTTTACCAATGAAACCATCAAAAAATTTAGTTTAGGATATTCGCCGGAAACCTGGGATGCTCTTACCAAAGAAGCATTGGGTAAAGGATATAAACTGGAATTTCTGGAAAGCACAGGTTTGACAATTCCTCGGGAAGATCGTCCTTTTGATCGTTTTAAAGGGCGCGTAATGTTTCCGATAGAAAGTATGTCGGGGCGTGTTTTGGGTTTTGGAGGACGTATTTTAACGAATGATAAAAAAGCGGCGAAGTACCTAAACTCGCCGGAAAGTGATATTTACCATAAAAGTAAAGTCCTTTACGGGATTTTTCAGGCCAAACAATCCATCGCAAAACAAAATAATTGTTATTTAGTTGAAGGGTATACGGATGTAATCCAGTTTCATCAGGCCGGAATTGAGAATGTTGTAGCGTCTTCAGGAACAGCATTAACGCCAGATCAGATTCGATTAGTGAATCGTCTAACCAGAAATATTACCGTACTTTTTGATGGTGATGCGGCGGGATTAAGAGCTTCTATCCGTGGAATCGATTTGATTTTGGAAGAAGGAATGAACGTAAGGGTTTGTTCTTTTCCTGATGGAGAAGACCCGGACAGTTTTGCCCGAAAAAATTCTCATGATGATTTAGTAGCTTATTTAGAAGAAAACAGCAAAGACTTTATCCAGTTCAAAGCTTCAATTTTGATGAAAGAAGCCAAGAACGATCCTATTAAAAAAGCAGATTTGATTCGGGATATGGTAACGAGTATTTCTAAAATACCAGACCGTATTCAGCGAGAGGTGTATACCCAGGAATGTGCCCGAATAATGGATATCTCGGAGCAGGTTTTAGTAAGTACATTGGCGCAGTTGATTCAAAAAGATCTTGCAGAAGTTAATAAAAAGCAAAAGCAGGACCAAAAACCTTTTCAGGTTTATAGAAACCAAAACCCAAATGCTGGTTTTTCAGGAGGAGACCCGGAAGATCCACGAACAGGGCCGCCAGAGGGTTATCCTGGAGAGTCAGGATATCCGGAACAGCAACAAGCTGAAAAGGTTGATATATTATATCGTTTAGAGCGAAAAGTAATTGAAATTCTATTGCTTTACGGAGATAAAACCGAAGAATTTGAAGATGTCCTTTTGAAAAGCAATGACGAAGGAGAAATCGAAATGGTTACGGAAAAGAAACAATATAAAGTTCACCAGCGTATTTATTTGAGTTTGCAGGAAGATGAAGTCGAGCTTTCTAATAATTTATTCCGTGATATTTTTACAGATATAATGGCATTTTATCACCAAAATGAAAAATTTAGCCTGGAGCAATATTTAATGCGTTTACAGCCTGATTTTGCTCAGGAAGTAACGGATATTTTGATGGAAGATGAAAAAGTAACACTGCACAACTGGGAGGGGCAGAATATTTTCGCAAAAGATAAACAATCAGGTATAGCGCAATATGTTACTGAAACAATTATGTCTATGCGCTGGTTTTTGGTAGATCGAATTATTGAAGAATTAAAAAGCTCTATACAACCTGATAATTCAGATAATACAGAGCTTTTGTCTATGGTTGTCGATTACTCAAAACTAGTTAATTCATTCTCGAAAAAACTCGGAAGAGTAATGTCGAGATACCATTAAATAATTTCTAAAGTCTTCGCTTTGTTAACTAAGTCAACTAAATTAGTAACATTCAACTTAGTCAATAATCTTAATTTGTAGGTACTGATCGTTTTTTCGTTCAGATTTAAGATTTTAGAGATTTCATTGTTCTTTTTACCATCACTTAAATAACGTAAAACTTCAATCTCGCGATTTGACAGTTTTCTGTACAAACGTTCGCTTTTGCTTTGTTTAGCAATTAGAGCCATGTTTTTACGAACAGTTTCGTTGATGATAATTTTTCCTTCGTGTACTTTAATAATAGAAAGACCTAAAGTTTCAAGTTTTTCTGTTTTGTGCACATACCCGGAAACTCCTGCTTTAATAGCATTTGGAGCATACATTTGTTCAGCGAGGTCACTAAAAATTACAATTTTTGTTTTTGGGAAGTTTTTCAGGATTGATTTAACTTCAAAGATGCTCGAAAGACCTTCTAACTCTAAATCTAGAATTAGGATGTCGATCTCCTTCGTTTGAAGAATATCTCTAACCATTGAAAAATTGCCTACATTGGCAACAATTGAAATTTGATCGTGGTCTTTAAAATAAGACTTAACGCCAAAGTGAGTCACAGGATGATTGTCTGCAAGACATACTTTAATCATAATTTTACCTTTTTAGAATTGTTTTATCATGTTTTTGGAGCTGTAAAATTAATAAATAAATTCTGTAATTAATCGAAGGTAAATGTTAAAAAGTTTTATTTTAACGTTTTTGGTATTATGCAGACCGGTATTGCATCCATTTTATGCTTGTTGCTGGTGTTTAACCTTTTATAAATTTCAAAGACAGATTTTTCTCTCCCATTGAAGTCAGCTACCGTCTTTCCTGACTCCGCCACTAACATGGCCCATTCAAGTTCATCATAACTTGCTCCTAATTGGTCTTCATCGGTTCTGTTGTCACCAAATAATCCATCTGTTGGAGCTGCTGTTAAAATTGATTGCGGAATTGCTAAAAATTCGCCAAGAGCGTAAACATCTGATTTCATTAGATCGGCAATCGGGCTTAAATCGACACCTCCATCGCCATATTTAGTATAAAAACCTACTCCAAAATCTTCGACTTTGTTTCCTGTTCCGGCAACTAATAGTCCATGCAATCCAGCTAAATAATATAATGAAGTCATTCGCAAGCGGGCGCGTGTATTAGCCAAAGACAAGCTTACCTTGGCTTCATCATCAGTTTTTGGAACGGAGCCTTTAAAAGCTTCAAAAGTGGCGGTCAAATCTGTTTTTATATCTGAAACGTTTGGAAAACGTTTTTTTAATTGTTCAATATGCTCTCTTCCTCTCGAAACCTGACTTTCAGCCTGATGAATTGGCATTTCTACACATAAAACCTGTAAGCCGGTTTGAGCACACAAGGTAGAGGTTACTGCCGAATCAACTCCGCCGGAAATTCCGATTACAAAACCATTTACTTTTGCGCTGCTAGCATAATTTTTTAACCACTCTACAATATGGGTATTTACTTTTTCTGTCTGAATAGTGCTTTTTTTAGTCATAATAGTTCAAGTTTTAAGATACAGGGATGTATATTTGCACAAATATTTTAAATAAGTGTTTATTTAAATTTATGCAACACAAATCTAATTAAAATAAAATGAAAATATATCGCTTTGCAGTGGTTCTGTGCTTGTTTTTTTTGTCTTGCGATCAAAAAAGTAAAGTAGAAAAAGAAGTTGAAGAAATTCCTGTTGATATTAAAGTAGAACGTTTTGATAAGGCATTTTTTGAGACAAAACCAGAAGATCTCGCGAAAGTAAAAAGACAATATCCTTTCTTTTTTCCAGCAGGAAATAGCGATGCTGTTTGGTTACAGAAAATGCAGGAACCAATTTGGAGAGAAGTATATGAAGAAGTACAGAAGAAATATTCGAATTTTGAGCCTGTACGCGAGGAGTTCAATTCTCTTTTTCAGCATGTGAAATATTATTTCCCTAAAACTAAAACACCTAAAGTAATTACAGTAATTGGAGAAATGGATTATAATGCCAAAGCAATATATGCAGACAGTCTGGTAATTGTTGCTTTGGAATTGTACTTAGGAAAAGATCATAAGTTTTATGAATTCCCGAATTATCTGAAACAGAATTTTGAAGAAAAGCAAATTATGCCAGATGTGGTTTCAAGTTTTGCCTACAGAAATATTCCAGCTTTTCCGGATAGGAATTTAGTTTCTCAAATGATTTTTGAGGGCAAACAATTGTACGCTAAAGATTTGCTTTTGCCTGCATATTCAGATGCTGATAAAATTGGGTATACACCTGAACAGATAAAATGGTGCGAAGAAAATGAAGCGTATATGTGGCGTTATTTTATGGAAAAGGAAATCTTATACAGTGATGATCCTAAATTAACAACCCGATTTATGAAACCAGCGCCGTTTTCTAAGTTTTATTTAGAAATAGATAATGATTCGCCCGGAAGAGTTGGTGCATGGATTGGATGGCAAATGGTACGCTCGTACATGAAGAACAACAATGTTACTTTGCCGGAATTATTAAAAACAGATAATAAAGAGATTTTTGAAAAGTCAAAATATAAACCTAAGAAATAATGTCAGATACAATAAACTCAGAAATTAAATTCAATATAGAATTAGACGAAAACCGTGTTCCGGAAAAATTAACATGGAGCGCACAAGATGGCGGAGTGCAAGCTGAAGAAGCAAAAGCAATAATGTTGTCTATTTGGGACAGCAAAGCTAAAGAAACAATGCGTATTGATTTGTGGACAAAAGATATGCCGGTTGATGAAATGAAAATTTTCTTTCACCAGACTTTAGTGGCAATGTCAGATACTTTTAAGCGTGCAACAGACGATGAAAAAATGTCGGACACAATGAAAGATTTCTGTGATTATTTTGCAGAAAAACTGGAACTTACGAAGTAAAATTTCTTTAAAATTCCAATATAAAAAAATCCCAAATTCCAAGATTTACAATTGGAATTTGGGATTTTTATTTGATTATTTTCTAATGAATAGACCTTTTATTTAAATCTTTAAAAATTCGTTTTAAAGCCCCCAACATTAGGTTATCGGCATTTTTGTAGAACGTTATATTATCTGCGAGTTTATCTGATTTTTCTGTTTGCCACATCGATTCGGTACTTGCTTTTCCGGTAATGCCTACAATATTTTGTGAGTAAATGATTTGTTGCAGGTTTAAATCATATATTTCAAGAGTTACTTCTGCTTCATTTTTTCCAGATTCACTGTCGTATTGGTAAAGTTCTATAGTAGAAAAATCGTTTTTGTTTTTTTTGGTAGAGATATTAATAAAAAAATCAAAACCGGTTCCGTCTTTGAGTTCTTTTAATTTTACATTATTCGGATTGAGGTGAATTTTCCTTGTAACCAATAACCCATTTACATCATTGATGTAGAATACTCTTTCACCTAAGTTTTTTCTAAAGAATTTCAACGATTCAGCTGTCATTTTTTCTTTAGAGTTTTTCGGAGAATCTACTTCGTTTAAAAGCCATTTTCCGGTTGTAAAATCAACGCCGGTTCTTTGTCCGGTCATAAACATATAATGAGGCGTCTGGCATGAAGATAAAAGTAAAGCAAAAACAATTGATAGTAATTTAAAATTCTTCATAACTGTGATTTTATTATTTCAAATGTACCTTAAAAAATAAAACAAATTCTAAATAAAAAAAATCCCAAATTCCAATCTGTAAAATTGGCATTTGGGATTTTCTATTGATTATTTCCTTTTTATTGAAATTTGGAATTTCTAAATTTGGAATTTTAAAATTGACTATTGTTTTTAAAAACCTCTTGATTTACTTCATCAATATACGATAAAAGATCTTCTTTTCCAGTTGACTCTGTAGATGAGGTTACGAAATATTGAGGCATTTCTTCCCAGTTATTGGCAAACATTTGTTTTTTATATGCTGCAATATGGGAGTCAATTTTGGTCTTACTGATTTTGTCTGCTTTTGTAAAAATAATGCAAAAAGGAATTTCGCTTTCACCCATGTACGACATAAATTCAATATCGATATTTTGAGCTTCGTGGCGAATATCAATCAAAACAAAAGCACAAACCAATTGTTCTCTGGTTTCAAAATAATCAGTAATAAATTGCTGGAAAACTGATTTTGTTTTTTTTGATACCTTGGCGTACCCATAACCGGGTAAATCCACTAAAAACCAATTGTTGTTGATTTTGAAATGGTTTATTAATTGTGTTTTTCCAGGTCTGCCTGATGTTTTTGCTAAATTTTTATGATTGGTAAGCATATTGATCAACGACGACTTGCCCACGTTTGATCTTCCGATAAAAGCATATTCCGGCAAAAATTCTGCAGGGCATTTTGCCACTTCAGAATTGCTGACAATAAATTCGGCGGTTGTAATTTTCATGTTTTTTGTTTTTAAACCTCCTAAAAGTCGAAAGTTAGATGCTATAAATTCTTTTTAACGAGCCATTCTTCAAGAAGTTTGTTGAATTCCTGAGGATGTTCCATCATAGCAGCGTGTCCACATTTGTCTATCCAATACAAAGTTGAATTAGGCAATAATTTATCAAATTCTTCGGCAACATTTGGTGGCGTAACAGCGTCATTTTTACCCCAAATAATACAGGTTTCCACTGTCATTTTTGGTAAATCTTTGGCCATATTGTGACGAATTGCGCTCTTGGCAATCGTTAAGGTTTTAATTAATTTGATACGGTCATTAACAGTTGCGTAAACTTCATCAATAAGTTCGGGAGTAGCAATTGACGGATCATAAAACACATCTTCTGCTTTCTTTTTGATGTATTCATAATCACCTCTTTTTGGGTAACTGTCTCCCATAGCGCTTTCGTAAAGACCAGAACTTCCGGTAATTACAAGTCCCGCCACTTTTTCAGGATATAATTTTGTATGATAAAGTGCAATATGTCCACCTAACGAATTACCTAATAAAATTACCTGATCAAAGCCTTTAAAAGTGATGAAGTCTTTTACGTATTTCGCAAAGCTTTTCACATTGGTTTTCAAAATGCTTTGAGTATATATTGGCAAATCCGGGATGACAACTTTGTATCCTTTTGTTGGGAAATATTCGGCTACAGCATCAAAGTTGCTAAGGCCTCCCATTAAGCCATGTAAAATAACGATAGGAGTTCCTTCTCCAGCTTCATAATAGCTGTATTTGCCTTCTTTTTTGTAGTGTTTGTCCATCTAATTTAATGCCAATTTCAATTTGGACAAATATAGGGTTTAATAAATAAAAATGAATTTTTGCTATCGTTTTTTAACTAGATAATTTTCGTAGAATATCTAAGTGCTTAAAAATCAGATTTTAGAGGTGTTTTTGGTGGAATTGCTAAATGTTAAGAAATATGTATAATAGACATTTTTTTAAGAAAAATGGTGCGTAATTTTTTTGATTGATTAATGTAATTGGGAATTCAGTAATAATTAGCTAAGGGATTGATTGATCGTAATTTAGGCGTAGTGGTAGGAAAGTGGTTAAACTTATTAACAAAGTGGTATATTGTGGTAAAATGTGGTAATATTTTTATATTTTTGTCCTATAACATATTAATTGATTTTTCTTGAACACAATTGTTGGAACATATGAGTGTAAAGTCGATGCTAAAGGAAGGCTAATGATGCCTGCGCCTTTGAAAAAGCAATTGGCTTCTTCTCTTCAGGACGGATTCGTTTTGAAGCGCTCTGTTTTTCAACCGTGTTTAGAATTGTATCCGATGGATGAATGGAATCTGATGATGCAAAAAATAAATAAGCTGAATCGTTTTGTAAAAAAGAACAACGATTTCATTCGAAGATTTACTGCCGGTGTTAAAATGGTAGAAATTGATGCATTAGGAAGATTATTGGTGCCAAAAGATTTGGTAGCTTTTTCAGGTATTGCTAAAGATGTGGTTTTTTCATCTGCGGTTAATATTGTGGAAATTTGGGATAAGGATTTATATGAAAAATCAATAAGCGGCGAAGATATGGATTTTGCAGATTTAGCCGAAGAAGTAATGGGAAATATTAATGACGACGACAATGGAATATCATAATCCGGTTTTACTTCATCCTACAGTTGATGGTTTAAATATTAAACCTGACGGCATTTATGTAGATGTTACGTTTGGAGGCGGTGGTCATTCAAGGGAAATTTTGAAGAGATTGGGACCAAACGGAAAATTATTTGCTTTTGATCAGGATGAAGATGCGCTTGTAAATGCATTGCCGGACGAAAGGTTTACCTTAATTAATGAGAATTTTAGATTTATAAAAAGGTTTTTACGTTTTCACGGAGTAAAAAGTGTTGACGGAATCTTGGCTGATTTAGGGGTTTCATCACATCAGTTTGATGTTCCGGAAAGAGGATTCTCCACAAGATTTGATGCCGAGCTTGATATGCGGATGAGTCAGAAAAATGATTTGAATGCTTACCGGGTGGTTAACGAATATGAAGAACAGGATTTACGTCGTGTTTTTTTTGATTATGGGGAGTTGAAAAATGCACCAGTTTTAGCAAGAACAATTGTAGAAGCAAGAGAGAAATACCCAATCAAAACGACAGATGAATTAAAAGATGTTTTGGCAAAATATTTACCTGAAAGAGTAAAGAATAAAATATTAGCTCAGATTTATCAGGCGATTCGAATTGAAGTAAATCAGGAAATGGATGTTTTAAAAGAGTTTATTGAGCAATCATTAGAAATTTTGAATCCGGGTGGAAGATTTTCAGTTATCTCATATCATTCTTTAGAGGACAGATTGGTAAAAAGATTTATCAAAAACGGAATGTTTGAAGGAGAGCCGGAACGTGATTTTTATGGAAACTTTTCAGTTCCATTTAAAACGATCGGAAAATTGATTGTTCCGGATGATGCAGAGATCAAAATAAACAATAGAGCAAGAAGTGCGAAATTAAGAATTGCAGAGAAGATATAATATTAAGGTAGAAAATGAAAAGTGGAGTATTTGGCATATTAAAGGCAAGATTTCTAATCAATGATGATGCAGTAAAAAACTGGCGCTTCATTGTTTTTATAATTCTGTTAGCTATTCTGATGATTGCCAATACACAGCGTTACGAGCAAAAGGTTTTCGAAATAGCAAAACTGAGCAATGAAGTAAAAGAATTGCGATCTGAATTTGTAGACCGACGTTCAGAATTAATGAAATTGAAAATGGAATCAACGATATCAGATAAAATGTTAGAAAAACAGATTTTTCCATCGACAGTTCCTCCAGTAAAAATAGAAGTTAAAAAAGAAGAAGAAAAAAGTTTCTTTAAAAGAATATGGCAGTAGACGATAAATATATATCCTACAGAATTTACCTCGTAGCAGTTTTCATCTTTGTGATGGCAATTGCTATTGTCGTTAAATTAACCAATATTCAATGGGTTGAAGGAGATTATTACAGAAAACTGGCAAAACAGCGTACGGTTAGAAATTTTGTGATTCCGGCAAACAAAGGAAATATTTACTCGGCAGACGGAAGTTTACTCGCAACATCAATTCCTAACTATGAAATTAGATTTGATGCAAAAGCGCCAAAAACAGAAACTTTCGAGAAATACGTAAAAGCATTATCAGATTCATTGGCTACTGTTTTGGATAGACCGGGAGGTTATTACGAACAGGAATTAAGAAAAGCAAGAGCAAATAAAAATCGTTATTATTTGATTGCCCGTAAGTTAAGTTATACGGAATATGTGAAAATTAAAGGTTTTCCATTATTCAATTTAGGAGCTTTCAAAGGTGGGATTATAATCGAACAGGAAACGGTAAGAAAACACCCGATTGGAAAAATTGCTGAAAGAACGATTGGTTATGACCGAATAGATCCGGCAACTGGAGTAGAAGTTGGAAAAGGAATTGAATGGGCATTTAAAAGTTATCTGAACGGTAAAGACGGTAAAATTCTAAAACAAAAAATTGCAAAAGGGCAATGGAAACCTATTCGTGATGTCAATGAAGTTGATCCTCAGGATGGTTATGATGTAATTTCAACAATTGATGTTTTTATCCAGGATATAGCGCACCACGCTTTATTAAAACAGCTGGAAGATTACGAAGCTGATCACGGTTGTGTGGTGGTAATGGATACAGAAACAGGTCATGTAAAAGCGATTTCGAATTTAGGAAGAGCAGAAGACGGATCATATTTTGAAACTACAAATTATGCGATAGCAGAATCTCATGAACCTGGATCTACTTTTAAATTGGTCGATTTGATGGCAATTTTAGAAGATAAAGTAGCAGATACAAGCACGGTTTATGATAGTCACGGTGGAGAAATCAGATACTACGGACGTGCAGTTCGTGACTCGCATAAAGGTGGTTATGGAAAAGTTTCATTAGCCCGCGGATTCGAACTTTCGTCAAATACAGTAATGGTTCAGGCGGTTTATGAAAATTACAAAAATAACCCCTCTAAGTTTGTAAATCATATTAATGGATACGGATTAAATAAGACATTAGGATTGCATTTTAAAGGAGAAGGAAGGCCTTATATTCCGCAGCCCGGAGACAAACATTGGTCAGGAACTACGCTTCCGTGGATGGCTTTTGGATATAATGTTTCGGTTACGCCAATGCAGACTTTAACATTATATAATGCAGTTGCAAATAATGGCGTAATGGTAAAACCACAATTTGTATCAGAAATTAAAGAATGGAATAAAACCATTAAAAAGTTTGATACAGAAGTGATTAATTCAAAGATTTGTTCGCCTGAAACGCTTAAAAAAGTAAAAGCAGTTTTGCAAAATGTGGTTAAAAAAGGAACAGGTTCTAAGTTATATTCAAAAGATTTTCCGATGGCAGGAAAAACAGGGACAGCCATGGTAAATTATAGTAAGGCAGGAAGAGAAGGAATGTATTATGCTTCTTCTTTTGTTGGATATTTTCCGGCAGATCATCCTAAATATTCATGTATTGTGGTAGTGCATAAACCAAATACATCTAAAAATAATTATTACGGAGCAGATGTTGCGGGACCGGTTTTTAAAAGAATTGCCCAAAAGATTTTTACAGATGCGCCTTCAACCAATAAAATTAAACAGCTGGATTCTAAAATTCCAAAACAGGAAATCAGTTATGATAAGTTTGATAAAGAATCAAATAAAAAAACGAATCAGATTCCGAATTTAAAAGGAATGCCAGGAATGGATGCTATTGCTTTATTAGAAAACTTAGGTTTGAAAGTGAAAGTAAATGGAGTAGGAAAAGTAAAAAAACAGTCTTTACAAGCTGGACAAAATATTAGTAAAAACACAATTATAGTATTAGAATTATCGTGAAAATACTGAAAGACATATTATATAAAGTAGCGATTGAATCTGTAACAGGTTCGACAGAAATCGGAGTGCACAAAATTGATTTTGATTCAAGAAAAATTGAAGATAATGATGTTTTTGTAGCTATTCGCGGATCACTTTCAGATGGACATGATTATATTGAAAAAGCAATTCAGCTTGGGGCGACTGCAATTCTCTGTGATACGCTACCTGAAAATATTGAAAAAGGAATTACCTATATAAAAGTAAAGGATACCAATACGGCTTTGGCTTTTATGGCGGCTAATTATTTTGGAAATCCATCGGAAAAGCTAAAATTGGTAGGAGTTACTGGAACAAATGGAAAAACAACAATTGCATCGTTATTGTTTCAGTTGTTTCAAAAAGCTGGTTTTAAAGTAGGTTTGTTGTCTACCGTAAAAATTATGGTGGATGCAACTGAATATAATGCAACGCACACTACTCCGGATTCAATTACAATTAATCATTATTTAAATGAAATGATTGAAGCTGGTGTTACGCATTGTTTTATGGAAGTGAGTTCGCACGGAATTCATCAAAAAAGAACAGAAGCATTGCATTTTGTTGGAGGGATTTTTACAAATCTTTCGCACGACCATTTAGACTATCATCCAACATTTGCAGAATACAGAGATGTAAAAAAGTCATTTTTTGATTCATTGCCAAAAACAGCTTTCGCCTTATCAAACATTGATGATAAAAATGGAACTGTAATGCTTCAAAATACGGCTGCCAGAAAATTTACATACGCCTTAAAATCTTATGCAGATTTTAAAGCAACAATATTAGAAAGTCAATTGTCTGGTTTATTATTGAAAGTAAATGACAATGAAGTTTGGGTTAAACTGATTGGAACTTTTAACGCTTATAATGTTTTGGCAATTTACGGAACAGCAGTTGAACTAGGAATGGATAGCTTGGAAGCATTGCGTTTACTGTCTGACTTAGAAAGTGTTTCGGGTCGCTTTCAATATATTGTTTCAGAAGGAAACATTACTGCAATTGTAGATTATGCACATACGCCGGATGCATTGGATAATGTTTTAAAAACGATTAATGATATCCGTACCAAAAACGAGCAATTGATTACAGTTGTTGGTTGTGGCGGAAACAGAGATAAAACCAAAAGACCAATTATGGCTAAAATTGCTTCAGACTTGAGTGATAAAGCAATTTTAACTTCTGATAATCCAAGAAACGAAGATCCTGAAGTGATTTTAGATGAAATGGAAAAAGGAGTGGAAGCTCATAATTATAAAAAGATATTGAGAATAACCGACAGAAAACAAGCTATAAAAACGGCTTGTCAATTGGCTCAGCCAAATGATATTATTTTAATTGCCGGAAAAGGCCATGAAACGTATCAGGAAATAAATGGTGTTCGTCATCATTTTGATGATATGGAAACGGTAAAAGAAATTTTAGATCAACTAAGAAAATAACAAAAATGAAAATTCCAAATTCTAAAATTCCAATTGAAATGTTGGAATTTGGAATTTAAAAAATTGGATTTTAAAATAGAAAGATATGCTATACTATTTATTTGAATATTTTGACAAAACATTAGATATACCGGGAACAGGAGTTTTTCAGTACATCACTTTTAGATCGGCTTTAGCATTAATGCTTTCGTTGCTTTTATCTACGATTTACGGTAAGCGAATCATCAACTTTTTGAGAAAACAACAGGTAGGTGAAACGGTTCGTGAACTTGGTCTTCAAGGACAAAATGAAAAAGCGGGAACGCCAACAATGGGGGGACTAATAATCATTTTTGCAACACTTGTGCCTGTTTTGTTATTTGCTCGTTTGCATAATATTTATATCGTATTGCTAATTGTAACCACACTTTGGATGGGAACGATCGGTTTTATTGATGATTATATTAAAATATTCAAAAAAGATAAAGAAGGTCTTAAAGGAATTTTTAAAGTAATTGGTCAGGTTGGTTTGGGACTTATTGTTGGAACAGTACTTTATTTTAATCCGGCTGTAACGGTGCGAACTGATACAGGAAGAACTGACATTTATAAAACCGGAACAAATACAACGGTTGTTCTGCCAACTCCAATTGAAGAGAAATCAACTGCAACTACAATTCCTTTTGTAAAAAACAATGAATTTGATTATGCTGAAATATTAGCCTGGACAGGTGAAGGATATGAGAAATGGGCTTGGTTGATCTTTATTCCGGTTGTGATTTTCATTATTACAGCGGTTTCTAACGGCGCTAATTTAACAGATGGTATTGATGGTCTCGCGGCCGGTACGTCGGCAGTGTCCGTCCTCGCGCTCGGGATATTTACATTCGTTTCGGGAAATATTATTTTTTCTAATTATTTGAATATCATGTATATCCCAAATTCAGGGGAAATGACAGTTTTTATATCTGCTTTTGTGGGAGCTCTAATAGGGTTTCTTTGGTATAATTCGTATCCCGCATCTGTTTTTATGGGTGATACAGGAAGTTTGACCATTGGTGGAATCATTGCAGTTTTAGCTATTGCAGTTCGTAAAGAGTTATTGATTCCGTTATTGTGCGGAATCTTTTTAGTGGAGAATTTCTCAGTTGTTTTACAAGTGAGTTATTTCAAATTCACTAAAAAAAGATACGGTGAAGGACGCAGAATTTTCCTGATGTCGCCATTACATCATCATTATCAGAAAAAAGGATATCACGAAAGTAAAATTGTGACCCGTTTCTGGATTGTTGCCATCATGTTAGCCATATTATCAATCGTTACGTTAAAATTAAGATAGGATTTCAATTAAAAATTGAGAATTAAAAATTAAAAGTTACACGTTCTTGTAAATGAAAGAGAATATTATTCAGGATAAATCATTTGATTTTGCAGTTAGAATAATCAATTTATATAAATATCTGACCAGTACAAAAAAGGAATTTGTTTTAAGTAAACAAATTTTAAGATGTGGAACTTCAATTGGAGCAAATATCGAAGAATCAATTGGAGGACGTTCTGATAAAGAGTTTTTATTTAAGCTTGAGATTTCATATAAGGAAGCAAGAGAAACTATTTATTGGTTGAAATTATTAAAAGCAACAGATTATATCTCTGTAAATGAATTCAACAGTATCTATATGTCGGCTGATGAAATTTGCAGAATATTAGCAAAAATTATAATAACCCTAAAAGGAAAATAAAGAATTAGAATATAAGGTCACAAGTGATTTTTAATTTTTAATTCTCAATTTTTAATTAAATAGAGTATGAGATTAGTTGTTTTAGGAGGAGGAGAAAGTGGTGTAGGTACTGCTATTCTAGGGAAGAAAAAGGGATACGATGTTTTTGTATCCGATTTTGGAAAGATAAAAGAGAGTTATAAAGAAGTTCTTATCATTAATAAAATAGCCTGGGAGGAAGAACAACATACCGAAGATCTGATTTTGAATGCGGATGTGGTTATGAAAAGCCCGGGGATTCCTGAGAAATCTCCCATAGTAAAAAAGCTGATTGAAGCCGGAGTAAAAGTTATTTCGGAAATTGAATTTGCTAAACCTTTTACAGAAGCACTTACAATTGGAATTACAGGAAGTAATGGTAAGACAACAACAACAATGTTGACCTATCATTTATTGAAATCGGCTGGTTTGAATGTAGGTTTAGGAGGAAACATCGGAAAAAGTTTTGCCTGGCAGGTTGCTGAAAATAAATTTGATGCATACGTTCTTGAACTCAGTAGTTTTCAACTTGATGGAATTGTAGATTATAGGCCAGATATTGCCATAATTACAAATATTAGTCCGGATCATTTAGACCGATATGAGTATAAATATCAAAAATATATTGATGCGAAGTTCAGAATAACAATGAATCAGACCGAAAGCGATTATCTTATTTACGATGCAGATGATGAGGCAAGCGCAGAATGGTTAAAAAACAACACAACAAAAGCAAAATTAATTCCTTTCTCGCTGACTAAAAAATTCGATGAAGGGGCTTCTATAAATAACAACAAAATGGAAATAAAGATCAACCAAGAAGAGTTTACAATGGAAACAGAATACATTGCGTTAGAAGGAAAACATAATATGAAAAACGCAATGGCAGCAAGCTCTGTAGCAAAATTGATGCAAATTAGAAATGCAACAATTCGCGAAAGTTTATCTAATTTTCAAGGTGTAGAACACCGCTTAGAAAAAGTATTAAAAATTCAGAATGTTCAATATATCAATGACTCAAAAGCAACAAATGTAAACGCTACTTTCTTTGCTTTAGACAGTATGAACGTTCCAACCGTATGGATTGTTGGTGGTGTTGATAAAGGAAATGATTATAACGAATTGATGTCACTAGTTCGTGAAAAAGTAAAAGCTATCATCTGCTTAGGAATCGATAATCGTAAAATTATTGAAGCTTTTGGCAACGTAGTTGATATCATGGTGGAAGTGAACAATATGAATGATGCTGTAAAAACAGCACAGAAATTAACAGAAAAAGGTGATGCTGTTTTATTGTCTCCAGCCTGCGCAAGTTTCGATTTATTCGAAAACTATGAAGATCGTGGAAAACAATTCAAACAAGCTGTACATAACTTGTAGAAAAAAAGTTTCAAGTTTCAAGTTTCACGTTATGTGGGAACTTGAAACCTGAAACAAGAAAAACTTGAAACTAAGCACTATGAAAGAATTGGTTAACAAATTAAAAGGAGATAGAGTAATATGGTCATTCGTGGCTTTATTAGCGCTGTTTTCGTTTATGCCTGTTTTTAGTGCGAGTAGTAATTTAGCCTACATCGGTCACGGAACCGGAAATACTTTGGGTTATTTGGTAAAACACCTGGCTCATATTTGTATCGGTTTCCTGATTATTTATTGGGTTCATAAAGTGCCTTATCATTATTTCCGGGCGATTTCAAAAATAGCTTTGCCGATTGTTTGGTTTTTGCTTCTTTATACATTGTTGAAAGGAACCGTAATTGCCGGAGCAAATGCAAGTCGTTGGATTCAGGTGCCGTTTATCGGAATCACATTTCAGACTTCAACTTTGGCTGCTATTGTGCTGTTTATTTTTGTAGCACGCTATTTGTCAAAAAAGAAAGAGGAAAATGAACCTTTTCAGGTTTCATTCATACAGCTTTGGGTACCGGTTTTTATCACATTGGTACTTATTTTGCCTGCGAACTTTTCGACCACAGCGTTGATTTTCGCTATGGTTATGATGTTAACATTTATTGGTAAATATCCATTAAAGTATATTGGTTTTATTATAGGTTCAGGAATTGCAATGCTGGCGTTTTTTCTTTTGGTAGCTAAAGCTTTTCCGGATTCAAGATTCTTTAGCAGGGTATCAACCTGGGAAAGTCGTATTACGAACTTTACCACAGACAAGCCTGATGAAGATGATTACCAAATTGAAAAAGCGAAAATTGCGATTGCATCTGGAAGATTAGGCGGATTAGGACCAGGAAAAAGCGTTCAGAAGAACTTTTTGCCACAATCTTCTTCCGATTTTATTTATGCCATTATAGTTGAAGAATATGGTTTAGTGGGAGGGGTTTCGATATTGCTTTTGTATTTATTATTGCTGTTCCGATTTGTCATTGCATCTCATAAAGCAACTACGTTATTTGGGAAGTTAGTCGTCGTTGGGCTCGGTTTTCCAATGATATTTCAGGCGATGATCAATATGGCGGTTGCAGTTGAATTATTACCGGTAACGGGGCAGACACTTCCGCTGATTAGTAGTGGAGGTAGTTCAATTTGGATGACTTGTTTCTCTCTCGGAATTATCATCAGCGTAACTAAAAAAGATGAAGAAATAGCCGAAGAAAAAGAAGAGAAAGAAAGAAGAAAAGAAGCACTTCAAAGATTAATTGATAAAGAATTGGCAGAAGAAGATTTACCTGCTGATGAAAAAACATATGAAGAAGAAGGAATGATGTATTCAATTGAGGACAATTCGAGAAATCCTATTAATGCCGTTTTAAATAAATAAGTTAAGAACAGAATAGTTTTTAAAGAGTAAAATTTTTAAAAGATGACAAATTATAAATTCATACTAAGTGGTGGCGGTACAGGAGGGCATATCTATCCTGCGATTGCGATTGCAAATGAATTAAAATTACAATTTCCTGATGCTGAATTCCTTTTTGTAGGTGCAAAGGATAAAATGGAAATGCAAAAAGTGCCTCAGGCAGGTTATGAAATAAAAGGGCTTTGGATTGCAGGTTTACAAAGAAAGCTGACATTGCAAAATTTGATGTTTCCATTAAAATTGGCAACAAGTTTATTAGAGTCAAGAAGAATCATCAGACAATTTAAGCCAAATGTAGTTATAGGCACAGGCGGTTTTGCCAGTGGGCCTTTATTGCAAGCTGCAGGTCAGGCAGGAATTCCAACAGTGATTCAGGAACAAAATTCTTTTCCTGGAATTACGAATAAATTACTAAGCAAAAGGGCAAATGCCATTTGTGTTGCGTATGAAAATTTAGAACGGTTTTTTCCAAAAGAAAAAATCGTATTGACTGGAAATCCGGTTCGTCAGGATTTAATTGATATCGAAAGTAAAAAGGAGGAAGCAATTGCTTTTTATGGTTTAGATCCGAATAAGAAAACGCTTTTGGTTTTGGGCGGAAGTTTAGGCGCCAGAAGAGTGAATCAGTTAATTGAAAAAGAACTGCAGAGTATGCTTTCGCAGGATGTTCAGATTATTTGGCAATGCGGGAAATTATATTTTGAAGATTATAAAAAACACAATCAGCAAAACGTACGAGTAGTTGATTTCATTGAAAGAATGGATTTTGTTTATGCTGCTGCAGATGTGATTATTTCACGTGCCGGAGCATCATCGGTTTCGGAGTTGTGTATTGTTGGGAAACCAGTAATTTTTATTCCGTCGCCAAATGTAGCCGAAGATCATCAGACAAAAAATGCACAGGCAATTGTAGAAGCAAAAGGCGCTATTTTATTGAAAGAATCAGAATTGGACAGTCAATTTAGTATTGTTTTTGAAGCTCTATTGAAAGATGACGGAAAGCAGAAACAATTAAGTGCAAACATTAAAAAATTGGCAATGCCAAATGCAACAAAAGTTATCGTAGACGAAATTAAAAAGTTGTTATAATATAAATTTTGCCCAAAATTATAGAACACGAGAAAGAAAACAGAATGCTATTTTAGGTATTTTGGGTTATTAAAGAAGATAAAGTACAAAGGCTTAATAGCTAGTTTTTTACAAAATAAAACTAGATGTAAATAGCCCAAAAAATAAAATTAAAATGAATTTAAATCAAATACAGAACGTTTATTTTATTGGCATTGGAGGCATCGGAATGAGTGCGCTGGCCCGTTATTTCAAATATATCGGGAAACAGGTTTCAGGTTACGATAAAACGCCGTCAATGTTGACAAATGAATTAATTGAAAGCGGTATTGATATTCATTTTGAAGATAATATTAATTTGATTCCAAGTGATTATTTTATAGAGAATACGTTGGTGATTTTTACCCCTGCAGTTCCAAAAACACATTCGGAATGGAATTATTTTATCGAAAGAAATTATGAAATTAAAAAGCGCGCTGAAGTTTTAGGAATCATTACTAAAGATACTTTTAGTTTCGCAGTTGCCGGAACACACGGAAAAACAACAACATCAAGTATTCTGGGTCATATTTTATATGAAAGTGGTGCAGATGTAACTGCTTTTGTGGGCGGAATTGTAGAGAATTATAATTCAAATTTAATTGGAACCGGAAAAACAGTAACTGTTGTAGAAGCTGATGAGTTTGACCGTTCATTTTTACATTTGCATCCAAATATTGCCTGTATCACTTCTATGGATGCTGATCATTTAGATATTTACGGAACGAGCGATGCTATTGAGGCTTCGTTTGTAGAATTTGCTTCGAAAGTTGAAGACAAAAGCAAACTCTTTATAACCAAAGAATTGCCTCTTGAAGGAGTTCAATGTGCTATAAATGAAGATGCTGTATATAAGGCGTTCAATGTTCGTATTGAAGATGGAAGTTATGTTTTTGATGTGCAGACACCATCAGAAATCATGAAAGACCTGCATTTTGGATTGCCTGGAAAACACAATTTAATGAATGGACTGATGGCTATTGCAATGGCTAAAACGTTTGGCACCCCGACCGACTCCATTGCAAAAGCCATTGCTTCATTTAACGGAATCAGAAGACGTTTTTCTTACCAGATTAAATCTGATAATTTGGTTTATATAGATGATTATGCACATCATCCAACAGAAATAAATGCTGTGCATCAGGCTGTTACGGAATTGTATCCAGGGCGTAAAGTTTTGGCAATTTTTCAGCCGCATTTATTTAGCAGAACAAGAGATTTTGCTGATGGATTTGCTGAAAGTTTATCACAATTTGATGAAGTGTTTTTAATGGATATTTACCCGGCACGCGAATTACCGATGGAAGGAATTACATCTGATTGGCTGTTAGGAAAAATGACAAGTTCGAACAAAAAAATTGTTGCAAAAAATGATTTATTAGCGGAAATCAAAGCCAGTGATGCGCCAATAATTGTGACAATAGGAGCTGGTGATATTGGTGAAATGGTTCCGTCAATTAAAAAAATGCTAAATGAAAATATTTAATTGGACAAATATTCGATTGATTCTCATTTTTGGGCTTGTACTTTTTTTGTATTCGTTCGCTCAACATCGAAATGGCGATCGAAAATTGAAAAAATCTATGGTTGTTTTTGTGGGAGAAAACACACTGTTTGTTAAGCCGGAATCGGTTAATAAATTGTTAATAGAAAATAAAAGAGACGCTTCCAGTATCCGAAAAGATGAGTTAGATTTGAATAACATAGAAAAAACCCTTGATACGCAAGACATGATTGAGAAGTCAGATGTTTTTGTAAGTATCGACGGGGTTCTAAAAGCGATAGTAAAACAGAAGACACCAATAGCGAGAGTTTATGATGGTGATAACTCTTTTTATATTGACTATGAGGGTAATAAAATGCCTTTATCAGACAATTTTACGGCGCGGGTTCCTCTTGTTTCGGGGGCAATAAATGAAAAAAATAACGAAGATTTAGCTACCTTATTTCGCACAATTTATGACGATGCGTTTTTGAAAAAAAACATCATTGCAATTCAAATTATGCCTAATGGTAGCCTAAAAATGTTTAATAGAAATTATGATTACTTCATCGATTTTGGCAGAACGATGAATGTTGATAAGAAATTTAAAAACTATAAAGCCTTTTTTCAAAAAGCAGTTTTAGATAGTTCGTTATACAAATACAAAAAAATTGACCTTAGGTTTACGGAACAAGTAGTTTGCACAAAATAATAGAAAATGGAAAAAGATAACATTGCAGTAGGTCTAGATATTGGAACAACCAAAATCGTTGCCATGATAGGCAAAAAGAACGAGTATGGCAAGTTGGAAATTTTGGGTATTGGGAAATCCAAAAGTTTGGGTGTTGCGAGAGGTGTTGTAAACAACATTACACAAACTATCCAATCAATTCAACAAGCTATTTTAGAAGCAGAAAACAATTCAGGTTATAAAATAAAAGATGTTGTTGTGGGTATTGCCGGACAACACATCAGAAGTATTCAGCATACAGATTACATCAGCCGTAGCAATCCGGAAGAAGTAATTGGCGAAAAAGATATTCAGCTTTTGATTGACCAGGTAAATAAACTGGCCATGTTACCGGGAGAAGAAATCATTCACGTTTTGCCTCAGGAATTTAAAATTGACGGACAATCTGAAATTAAAGAACCAATCGGAATGTACGGTGGAAGACTGGAATCTAGTTTTCACGTTGTAGTTGGGCAGGCCTCTTCTATCAGAAATGTTGGAAGATGTATTCAGAGTTCAGGAATTGAATTATCAGGATTGACATTAGAACCATTGGCTTCGGCAGATGCTGTTTTGAGTCAGGAAGAAAAAGAAGCTGGTGTTGCGCTTATCGATATTGGTGGCGGAACAACAGATTTAGCCATTTTTAAAGATGGAATCATTCGTCATACTGCTGTAATCCCTTTCGGAGGAAATGTAATTACAGAAGACATCAAAGAAGGATGTTCGATTATTGAAAAACAGGCAGAGCTTTTAAAGATAAAATTTGGATCGGCCTGGCCGGGTGAAAATAAAGACAACGAAATTGTTTCTATTCCAGGATTAAGAGGCAGAGAGCCAAAAGAAATTTCGCTTAAAAACTTATCTAAAATTATCCACGCCCGTGTGGTGGAAATTATTGAACAGGTTTTTGCCGAAATTAAAGCGTACGGACACGAAGATCCTCGTAAAAAATTAATTGCCGGAATCGTTCTTACAGGTGGTGGAGCTCAACTAAAACATATTAAACAATTAGTAGAGTACATTACCGGAATGGACACCAGAATTGGATATCCAAATGAGCATTTAGCAGGAAATTCAAGCGAAGAAATTTCCAGCCCGTTGTTTGCAACTGCAGTTGGTCTGGTAATGAACAGCATCGAAAACAGTACACAAAGCGCTGTTAGAATGGAGTTGGTTAACGAACAGCCAAAAGTGGTTTACAGAAATGTTCCACCTCAGGCACAACAACCGGTACAACAACGATACGAAGTTGAAGAAAACTACGTTGAAAGAGTAGAAACTATAGAGCAGTCAAGAGAAGTTAGAAATAATACTACAGTTGAAGCAGAATCTACCGAAACAAAAATAAGAAGATCATTTTTTGATCGTTATGTCGATAAAATCAAAGATTTTTTAGACAACGCAGAATAAAATAATAATAGACGAAAAGGATTACTATTGGCCCCAAGTCAAGAAGTAAAAAATGTATTTAATAAGAATTTCAAAACCAAAAAGATGATGAGCAACTCAGAATTTGGAAGTATTTCATTTGATTTACCAAAAAACCAATCAAATGTAATCAAAGTAATAGGTGTAGGAGGAGGCGGAAGTAACGCAATCAACCACATGTTTAAACAAGGTATTAAAGGGGTAGATTTTATCGTTTGTAATACAGATTCGCAAGCACTTCAGAATAGTGCTGTACCAAATAAAATTCAGTTAGGGATGAACTTAACAGAGGGTCTTGGAGCAGGAGCAAATCCTGATGTAGGACAACAATCTGCTATTGAAAGTATCGCTGATATCGAAAAAATGTTAGACCGTGGTACTAAGATGGTATTTATTACCGCTGGTATGGGTGGTGGAACAGGTACGGGTGCTGCTCCGGTAATTGCACAATTAGCAAAAGAAAGAGAGATTTTAACGGTTGGTATCGTAACAATTCCGTTTCAGTTTGAAGGGAAAGTTCGTCAGGAACAAGCCCTTTTAGGAATCGAAAAATTACGTAAACAAGTCGATTCGTTAATCGTTATCAATAATAACAAGTTAAGAGAAGTATACGGAAATCTTGGTTTTAAGGCAGGATTCTCTAAAGCGGATGAAGTTTTGGCAACAGCCTCAAGAGGTATTGCTGAAGTAATTACGCACCACTATACTCAAAATATCGATTTACGTGACGCAAAAACTGTTTTGTCAAACAGTGGAACTGCGATCATGGGATCTTCTGTTGCTACAGGTGAAAACAGAGCAAAAGAAGCTATTATTTCAGCATTGGACTCTCCGTTATTAAACGACAACAAAATTACAGGAGCCAAAAACGTATTGTTGCTTATCGTTTCTGGATCTAATGAAATCACGCTTGATGAAATTGGAGAAATCAACGATCACATCCAGGCAGAAGCAGGTTATAATGCTAATATTATCATGGGAGTTGGTGAAGATGAAACTCTTGGCGAGGCTATTGCGGTAACTATTATTGCGACTGGTTTTGATGTTGAACAACAAAATGAAATTGTAAATACAGAACCTAAGAAAATCATTCATACGTTAGAAGATGAACAAAGAAGTGTTCATAATTTAACGAATAAAACGGTTACCTCTTTTGATTTAAATGCTGAAACACCTACTGCGAAATCAGAAGAAAAAGTTGTTTTTGAATTAATGGAAGATGAGCCTTTTGCTAATACGATTGCTCCAATAGTTCCAACTCCTGTTGCTCCAGTTGCAGTTGCTCCAACTATCAATCAGGAAGAGTTAGTAGTGATGTCAGAGTTTATCAAAAATCTTGATGTAACTTTTGAAATCGTTTCGCCAATTACAGATATCGATTTTACTATTTCAGCTCCGGCAGCAGAATTTGTTCAGGAAGTAAAACCAGTTCAGCAAAGGACTTTTGAAAGAGAAGAACAAACAACTTTCTCTTTTGATTTGCCTCTTTTCAGAACTGAGCCAGAAGTAAAAAAAGAACCGGTTGTTGAAGAGACTAAGATTTTATTCGAATTAACAAACGAAACACGTAATATCAAAGTTAACGATCCTGTACAATTCGTACCGGTAACAGAAGTTGCTGAAAACGGAGTTATAAAATATTCTTTAGAAGAATATATGGAGGTTGAAAATGATTTGATGACATCAAAACCAATTGAAAAAGCGGTAGAAGATGTAATTCCTGCTGAATTGAATATTCAGTTGAAACAAAAGGTTGATTTTGCTCAGGAAGCTGATTTCTCAACGACTTCAAATGTTTCTCCAATGGAATTGACTATCGAAGAAACGTTACGTTTAAGAGCTGAAGAAAGAAGAAAGAAACTAAAAGAATTTAACTATAAATTCCATAATAATGTTTCGAGAATTGATGAACTTGAAAAAGAACCTGCTTACAAAAGATTAGGTATTGATCTTTCAAATAATCAGTCGAATACAACCAATTCAAGAATATCTGTTGGTACTGATAGTAATAACGATTTACAATTGCGTTCAAACAATTCATTTTTGCACGACAACGTAGATTAATTTTACATTCATAATATTAGGATAACCCGAAAATTGGATTTAATTTTCGGGTTATTTTTTTTATCTTCGCACAGAATTTTAAAATTTGACTTTTAAAAGAATGTTTTAAAAGAAATATTGTCACCCTGAGCGAAGTCGAAGGCTTACCTTAAAAGGGCTTTGACTCCGCTCAGCCTGACAACTGATCATAGTCAAAACAATTCAAATGATCATAACAATAATATATAAGCCTGGCTTATTTAAATAAAATAAAACAATGAGTTTACAAACATTAATCATGGACGAGATCAAAACTGCCATGAGAGCAAAAGATACAGTAGCATTAGAAGCATTAAGAGCAATTAAATCTGAAATGTTATTGGCTGCAACAGCTTCAGGATCAAAAGAAGAATTAACTGAAGATGATGAAGTTAAATTACTTCAGAGACTGGTTAAAACCCGTAAAGAAAGCGCCAGAATTTTTACAGAGCAAAATCGTCCTGATTTAGCTGAACCAGAATTGGCTCAGGTTGCTGTAATCGAGAAATTTTTGCCAGCTCAATTAAGCGAAGAAGAAGTAGAAGCAGTAGTAGCCAAAATCATTGCTGAAACAGGAGCTTCGGGAATTGCTTCAATGGGTAAAGTTATGGGATTAGCATCTGCTCAATTAGGAGGAACTGCTGAAGGAAAAACCATCTCTGCAATCGTTAAAAAGTTATTGGTTTAAAATTCCAAATTCCAATACACTTTGGAATTTGGAATTTTAAAAAATTGAAAATTTAAGTTTTTGACCGCGTAGTTCAACTGGATAGAATATCAGATTTCGGCTCTGAGGGTTGGGGGTTCGAACCCCTCCGCGGTCACTTTAAAAATGAAAAAGCCTGAGGATATAGATTCTCAGGCTTTTTTAATTGCTACTCTTCACAAATTTCTTTCAGCTTGTCGAGTGCTTTGGGATAGTTATCATTCATATAATCTATAAAATCTTCTGTTGTGTCTAAGTCAACAGTAACGGTTGTAGTCCCATTGTTTTCTTCGAAGGTATAGTTTTCAAATCCGTTTGCCCATTTTTCTACTTCTGGTCCTTCTGTTATTTCCTTATCCGCTTTTAAAAGCCCATAATGTTGAATAGAGACAAACTGATGTGGAACGTTTATAGCTATCTTGGAAACCATGCCTCCTTTTTCTCCTTTTTCATCTACACCAATAAACAGCATTTTACTTCCCTTGTCCCAACTTCCTTCATAGGTTGATGTGGGGTTAAACAAGGAAGTCCATTGTTCGTAAGTTGATTTACTGTTAATGCCAAGCATAAAATCATATATCTTGGTTACAGGGGCATTGATGCTTACTTTAAATTGTAACTTTTTCATAATGTTTAATATTTGGTTAGATTAATCTTTCAAATTGTTATTATCTGTAATACTAGCGGTCGTTTTACATAACATAACTTCCTGCGCTTCAATCGATTTGCGAACTTTGTAGCGGTTAATATGACACAAAACAAATTGAAGGTTAATAGAGTTTTCTATTTCTCAGTTCCCTTTTTAGAATTTTTTACCAGAATAAAAACTGCAAATGCAAAACACAGTAGGTATATAACTGCCAGTGCAGGCTTCTCAAATTTAAAAGTTTCAAAATCGAATTGCTTGAATAATGTTACACCTAAAATGATGGCAACAATCCAAAAGATAAAGTTTACTACTTTTTTATTTTCCATGATTTCAATGTTTTATATATTGTTTCTATATGATTTCAAAGATTAACCAAGTAACGAAGATAAGAAAGAATAAGAAATTATTTATGTTTTGATATACATCTAATTAAAACCAAAAACCTCTAATCTAGCCCCGATAGTCCCGAGGCTTCGGGAGGAAATCCTTTTGTCCGCCGCGGCGGACAAAAGATTGAAAGGGATAGCGGGACCAAACGTGTTTTGAAAACGAAATTCTTCTGCTCCAAATAAAAAACAAAGACAAGAAAAAAGGTCTTAATGACATACTTTCATATGTCAATTAAAACCTTTTTCGGTAAAATGAATTCAATAATTAATCAATCACAACTTCTGCAAGGTTTTGATTTTCTTTGATTTTACCAAGCTGAATCGTTTGTAGTTTTCGCTCTGTAACACCATTTTTAGAGGTGTAAACTTCAACCATAACCGTTGTTGGACCGTTTTCGGTTAGGGTTGTTTCTCCAAAATAATTCGATTTGATGATGTATTTTCCTTTAACTGCATTTCGCAATAAATATTGTTCCGGACCATAACCTTGTGTGAAATCTTTAGAGAAACGAGCGCCAATTTCGGTGTCGCGATGTCCGTAATAACATTCTTCGCTGGTTGGTTCTATGATGTGCAGGTCGATATCCGTATCCATTTGATTCCAGTTTAGAATAATACGGATCGCAACGGGCATTTTATTCAAATATTTTTTATCCAGTTTGTCTGTTTTAATGCCGCTGTGTTCCTGAATCATTCTGTTCAAATCCATTAAAATAATGTCTTCAACACCAGAATATTGTCCGCTCATTTCGCCAAAATAATTTACTTCTAAGGCTTTAATCAATTCATCAAAAGCAGCCTGATATTGTTTGTTGTCTTCCAGAGTCAAAGCTAAATCACGATGTGCCTGCGGTTCCTGTTCTCTCCATTTTGCAACCTGAGAAGCGGTAAACAAGGCATCTTCATACGTTCCCCATTGGCGTAATACATAAGTCAGCGATTTGTAAAGTTGATGATTCTCTAAACCTAAATCGGCAATGTTACTTAATACTAATAAGGCTTTTTCTTTGTCGCCATTATCATAAAAGTAATTGGCAACATCAAAATAAAAATTCGGATTGTTGATTTGGTCGGCACGCAATTCAAGATATACACTGTATCTTTTTTCTGCCGGAGCATTGGCTAAAGCTTTCAAATAAATTCTGTCCGGATTCCAGGTATTGACTTTGGTTTGATTAAAGCCAGAATAACCAACGGTAACATCCAGATTGGAATCTACCACATTTTGATTCTGAATAGTATTATCAGCAACAATTGCGGTACCGGTACCAACAGCAACTCCCGCAACTTGCCCAGCCAATGCTTTTTGAGTGTTTGGAGCTGGAAGTGTAATACTCTCAGAGCGAACCATCATGGCAGAAGAAGTAGTGTAACTTCTTTTTTCTTTTTTATCTGATTCTTCGTCTTCTTCAACATCATCTCGCTGACTACGGCTTATTCCCATTGCAGTAACAACAACAGATTCTAATTGTGCGCCTGCATTATCCGTCATGGTTATTCTATAATTTCGGGTTCTTCCGGCTGTAACTTCCTGAGTATTCATTCCGATATAAGAAAAGACAAGAATTTGTCCGGAAGCTGCGTTAAGACTAAATTTTCCGTCAAAATCTGTCGCTGTACCAAGTTGAGTACCTTTTATAGTAACATTAACACCAGGCAACGGAATACCGCTTTGATCTAAGACAATACCTCTCACGTTCCCATTTACATTAGCTCCTGTTTTTTGGATTCTTTGGCACAGGCATCGGTTTCGGAATATTATATTTAGTGTTTTTATCCCACCATGTTTTAAGCTGTTCGTAATAACTAGCCACATTTTCCCAATTACTAAATTTCTTTGCCTGTGCACTTGCCATTTGCTGTTTCATGACGTTATCAAACTCCGCTCTTAATTCGGCAGGCGGAATAATGTCATATTGAATATAATCGTGCAGGCTTTCTAAAACGATAAGCGAGGTATTTTGCGTTACAATTCCGTATCGTTTTCCAAGGGTTTCAATCTCATCAGCATTTGTTTTGTATTGAATTTCGAGATTGGCAATTTTCTTTTGTGCCCACAATTTTTCGATGCTAATTTCTCCCGAAACCGAAATTGTAGCATCAATATGAATTGTTTTTTCTAAAACAGGTTTCTCATCGTAACCAAAAAGCAATACCACATCATTTTTGCTTTTCAATGAAATTCCGGCAACGCTAAAACTTCCTGAAACCGGCGTTCCGGTCATTGGGTATAAATCGGTTACCAGATAATTTTCTTTGATCCCCAGAAATTTCAAACTCTGATACATCAATTTATCATAAGCCTCTTCAACTTTTAACTGATTCAGATTAATAAAATTTCCACCCGTTTTTATCGCATTATAATTCAAAAAAGCATAATCTGATGAACCCAGAGAACTTATCGTATAAATTGGTTTTTTGGTTGTAGTCAGGAGGTTACTGCTTAAAGAAGATAAGCCATCCGTAAAAAACATATACTCGTCATGAACCGGCAGTTTGATTTTTGAGAACCGGGTACCGCCATCATAAACCACGTTTTCTAAAACAGATTTCAGGGCAGACCAGTCGCCATTCTGAATGACATAAGTATTCTTTTTTTCAAAATTGTAACCCGCAAAATACAAAGTCACTGACACGTTTTTTAACTGATTAAAATACGCTGCAAGCAATTGCAGTTCTTTCTTAACGTTTCGGTTTTTGTAGCTTAGTGAAACATCCCAGATTAAACCAATATTAGCTGGGTTTTTCTTTAGTATTTTGGGATTATCCAAAATCGTATTGGCATAAAAATAATGTTGGTCATTAACACTTTGTGCCACAACACTCTGAATTTCAGCACGAATCGGAATCGTGATTACTAATTTATCCTTAAGCTGATAATTTTCTCTTTTAATAGAAGTCAAATAAGCCTGATTCTGATTTTCTAAAGCCAGAATCCCTTCATCATTGGCAATGGTTGGTGCCGCGGTTGCCCCCAAAACCGCGACATTCAACTCAAAAACATCCAGTTTCCCTGAATAATTGCTCAGCATTTGATACGACAAATGGGTTGCATCAAAACTGCTTAATTCTTGTTCATAGCCAATAATTACAATGCGTTCTTTGCCCGGCATTAGAGGATAAATACGGGTTCTGAAATTATTTCCTTCTACTTTTTCGAGTAATCCCGGATCAACACGACGATGTTCAACGGCTTCAAAAACCTGTTTTCCTTTGTTCTTGTTTACCGGAACCGCTTCACGCATTTTTCCGTTAATATCAATCGCATATCTTGAAACTGAAACCCCTTCCGGTAACGGAAACATAAGTTCGGCTTCCATCTGACGATTGGTTCCGTTATAAAAATGCATTTCAGTTGTTGTGTACGCAATATTGCCCACAATTTTTACAGCGACCTTAAGTTGGTTTAGTCGGACTAAAGAAGAATCTTTACCTTTTACATTCAATTGCGGACTTTGTGCCTGAGTAAAAAATCCGAAGAATAACAGCGAAATTAGAAGTATGTTTTTCATAAAATATAGTTTTAAGTTTTCCATAAGAAACTTCTCTATTACTATAGAGTACTATTTTTATAAAAAGGTTGGGACGAATGAAAAAACTTCTTTATAAAAAGCCTTATAAAGAAGTTTTTTTTAATTTTTAGTAGTTTTTTAAGGAGCTGTTTCCTGCTGTCCTTCCAATCTTTTGTGTCCGCCGCGGCGGACACAAAAGGATTTTCCCTCCCATCAGGGCTAGGGGACTCGTTTTCAAAAGAAATATCATTTTCCTATTTTATAATATTTCGATTTATTTCGAATTTTCCAGAAAAGCATGAATATAATTCACCACCAAATTCACATGCTGATGCTGAGGCGCATGCCCCGTTTGTGGTAAAACAATAAGTTGTGCTGTTGGTAATTGTCGTGTTAGCGGATACCAGTTTTCGACCGCAAAACTAATATCGTGATCTCCACAAATAATCAAAATGGGTGTTTTGGTAGTTTTAAGTTTTCCTTTAAAGTCATCTTTGTCTTCGGTTAAACCTGCGCTGCCCTGAAAATAAAGCTGAAAAACATCCATAGTCGACGGAATTTTAGAAACATCAATTCGCTTTGCAATTCGGTCGTGTGATGCTTTGGCTTCAATTTTACTTGCTTCTGATAGCGGTTCAAAAAACAAAACAATTTCGTCATCAAAATCATTTACTGGTTTTAAAGCCGAGTCCAGAAAAGCCTGCTCTAGCGGAACAACTCTTTCACCCGGAGGCCCTGTTCCTAATAAAACCGTTTGGGTAATAAGATCATCAAATAGGAGAGTGGCAACTTGTGTTACCAATCCTCCGTAAGACCAGCCCATAATGATCGTTTTTTTGATTTTCAGAAAATCTGCCAGATCTTTTACATCTTTGGCAACTTCTTTTAAATCGGTTGCTAAAGTTCCGGTTGAATAACCAATTCCGCTGTAATCAAAAGTAATTACCTGATAGTTTTCGGCCAATTGATCTAAAAATAATGGATCCCACGTATCAAGTGTACCTCTAAAGCGGTTTACCAAAATAATTGGCGTTCCTTGTCCAATAGAACGATACGCAATTTTTCGGCCCGGAACATCGGCAAATTCGGTAGTTGAATTTAGCGCGCTACTCTTTTGTGCATTCATAATAGATAAATTTGTTATAAGCATCAAAAAAACAAATGAAGATGTAAGTGTTCTCATTGCTTTTGAATTTCTGGTTAATGATAAACTTCAGAAACAATTTTAATGCCTTGATTAAAAATATTTATAATCCTGTGTTTTTTGAGATATGGAGCTGTTTAACAGTTTTGTTTTCTGCTTTATTTCGTTAAGTGAAAATGTTTTTTAGCGATATTTAGAAAAATTATATTTCAATTGTACTACCAATTTTTGGTAAATAAAGGTGCAGACTGGCATTTGTAAAAGCAGTTGTTGCTTTTTCATGATCCATTACAATGAAGCCAAAAGTGTCGTAATGAACGCCCAGAATTTTAGTAACTCCAACCAATTTTGAAGCTTCGATAGCTTCTTCAACTCCCATTGTTAATCCGTCGCCAATTGGGAAAACGGCAAAATCAAGTTTGGTGAATTTCGGAATAAGCTGCATGTCTAAAGTCAGGGCTGTATCGCCGCTGTAATAGAAATTTCCGTCTGATGTTGTGAGTACAAAACCGCAGGCAATTCCGCCATAACTTCCATCCATAAAACTACTCGGATGCTGTGCAATCACGCATTTCACGCGTCCAAAATCGAAATCAAATTTTCCACCCGGATTGATCGGATGTGCATTTTCGATGCCGTTTTTTAAGAGCCAGTTATAGATTTCGAAATTCCCCAAAACCTTAGCTCCGGTATTTTTGGCGATCCTTTCGACGTCTAAAATATGATCATAATGCGCGTGGGAGATAAAAATATAATCGGCTTTTATAGCGTCAACATCAATGTCTTTTGCCAGTTCGTTGGGCGTAATAAAAGGGTCGAAAAGAATGTTTTTTCCATTGGCATAAACGGAGAAACAAGAATGCCCGTAATAAGTTACTTTCATAATACATAGCGTTATAAAATTAATAATGGTCTATATTCAAAATAGTTAACTTCTTTTATCCAAAAAATATACCACTGAAATTTCTTCCTGCTATCCTAATAACAAGTGGCTATTCCTCAAATACTTTTTCGGTATCCACAGGATTATTTTCCTGATATAGTTTTTTACCAATTTCACCGCTGTCACCTAAAGCGCGACCTTTAATCAGCCAGGCGATTCCGAAAGCAAAGAGGGCAAGAGCCTCTAAAATTAAAGTGGAATAACGGAAGAATTTAAAAGTCTCAGAAATGGGAACCAGAACCACAAAAACAATAATCGAATAACCGCAAAAGCGATAAATATTGTTTTCGTTTAAAATGCTTTTAGGATCTCGCGTTTCTTTTTCATGACCAATTGTAAAAACATTAATGGCTAATAAAGCCATGATTAAAAAAAGTACAGCCGCAAAAGCATAATGAAGCCAGCCCAGTGCTTTTTCAGCATATGGAATTAGCGTATAAATTTTAGTAGCAAAATCATCGGGGTTCATAGGGAATAATGCTACGCCAATCGCCATAATTCCAGCGATATTGGTCAGCAGATTGTCATTTTTCCAAAAGGAAGCATTGCCGTGGCCTCTGTACCGAATCATAAATAATCCGACAGCGGCCAAAGTTCCGGTAAAAATTTCCCTGAGATTGGTATAATAATAATTGCTTATGGAAGGCTGAAGTGACGTTTTAAAAAAAGAGATATAAGATAACCCAACTAAAAGTATCGGCAGACTAATGCCCAAATAACCAATAGCGCGCCTGATTCTTCTGTAGGTGAAAATATCATAACTTTCAATTTTAACCTCTTTGTTATCTATCCTCATAGCCAATTGATTTGGTTTTTTTAGAAAGATAAAGTTAAGAGATTATTTATTAAGCTTGAAAATTAAAGATTAATAGATTTTGAACCGTTATTTTTTAATCTGTTTGTCATTTCGAGGAACGAGAAATCCTCGCGGGAAGCTCGACAAAGATTGGATTTTCTTTGCGGAGTTACTTGCGAGGATTTCTCGTTCCTCGAAATGACAAGCTTGCGCAAAAAAAATCAAAATAAAAAAACCACCATAACCCGTATCATCCGCGTGCCATCAATCAGTATTCAAAAACCTATTTTCTCGAAAACAAATTCTCCACAACCCAGGCCGGTCCAATCATTAAAAACTGAAGATCTTTTAAGAAAGAAGGTTTTTTGCCTTCAATATTATGTCCGTAGAACTGCCCAATCCAGGCGATTACAAAAACTCCGATGGAGAACATCCACAATGGAACAAATTGGCCGATATAATAATTCACAACCAGACAAATAGCGGAGAAAATAGCAATCTTAATTGCCATCGCAACTGATAATCGAATGTAAAAAATAAGTACAAAAAGCAATACAACAACCGCCCAGTTTTCGATAATTGGCGCGTTTAATTGTAATGTATTGGCAATTATTCCATTCGGAATACTCATCAGTAAACCCACTATAGAAAAGTAAATAGCAGGTACGCAAACATAGTGAATAGCCTTGTTTTTAGGGTTCTGATGACTTACTGCATATTCTTCAAACCATTGTTCTAATGTTCTCATTTTTTTGGATTTAGGTATGTAAATCTAATAAAATTTTCTTCAGTTTATCAGGAGTCTGAAAGAATTGTTCAGGCAATTAAAAGATATTATTACTATCCGTAACCTGAATTAATTTTTTAAATCGGCTTCTGTCATAATCAATTCGGCTGGCTTTAACCGCAATCGGAAAAGAGACGCCTACATTAGATGTCATTTTTAGTTTATTTAAATTGCTTGTCGAGAAATCAAGTTTACCTTCGGCAGTTTCATTTAGGCTGGCAACAAAGGCGGCGTTCAAAGTAAAATCGGTTTCAATATCGACCACCAGATTTTGGGCAAAAACAGTTCCTGTTGTCAATAAAAGATAATTTTGGTTGATATTTCTTAAAAGAGAAGGATTCGGATGCAGGAAATCAGCACTGTAAAAATATTCTTCAAGATTTCCGATCGTATATTCTCTGGTAACCGAATTTCCATAGCTGATCGTTACCGTTTTTCCGGATTGTATTTTTGATGTTATTCCGAATGTTCCGAGTCCAAGTGTTTTCAATATTTCTCCCAAAAGTGTAATCCCGATGTTAAATACGTAATCATCTTTTTTGGTATAATCGACATTCAGGGCTGCGTTCTCGATTTCTGTCAATACAATATCGCTCTTAAAGGCATGGCTGATATTGTCATAGTAAAGCTGAGCCTCATCAAAAGGTTTTTTCAGCCATAATTGCAATGGTTTATGATTTCTAACAGGCCCTTCAATTAAGTCATAACCTTGTTCGCTTAAAAAATTGGTAAGTTTCATTTTAGTGGTATTTAACGTTCTTAGTAGTTTGGGTTATCCGATAAAATTTGCTTTTGGCTACTCTTTTTTAAAAAATTAACTGGCTTGTAATATTCTCATTTATAGGATTTAGCTAGTACAAATTTATTAAATATTTATAAGTTAATTCGCAATTTTGTGATTGTTTTATATGCTATTGTCTGATAAATAGTAACTTGAAAAATAAGAGTTATTCAGAGCCAAAATTTATTAGAAATTGTGAATATCTATTTCACAATTAATCGATTTTATTTCCGTTAAAATCTATCTTTGACATCCTTAAAAATAATAGAAATGAGCGCAGTTTGGTACGAATGCAAGGTAAAATATAGAAAAACAGATGATATTGGAACACAAAAGGTTACGACAGAACCTTATTTGGTAGACGCCGTATCTTATACAGAAGCAGAGAGCAGAATCAACGAAGAAATGGCGGCGTATGTAAGTGAAGAATTTAAAATCACGAACATAAAAGTGGCCAATTATGCTGAGATTCATCCATTCGAAAATGCCGATCGTTGGTTTAAATCAAAAGTTTCTTTAATCGCTTTTGACGAAGAAAGCGGAAAAGAACGCAAAACCAATATGTATTTGCTGGTACAGGCCAATGACGTAAAAGAGGCCTACGACAACACCGTTTCAGTAATGAAAAATACTATGGGAGATTATACAATCCCAGCCATTTCAGAATCGCCAATTATGGATGTTTTTCCTTATTTCAGTGGAGAAGAGGGAGATTTAGAACAAATCGAAAGATTCAATGCATTAAAAGGTTCAAAACCAGAATTAGTAGCCGTAGGAGATATGGGCGAAAATGTAGAAGATTTGATAGAAGCTGATAGTGAGTAAAGCTTTCACAATTATAATAGAGAGAGGACTTGAAAAGTCCTCTTTTTTTGTTTGTCATCCTGAGGAACGAAGGATCGCACTAGAGACTCGACACAGTGCGGTTTGTCATCCTGACAGGAAGGATGACAAAATTGCGATTACCTCAGGATGATAAAGCGGTCTGTATATATGATCGTCTTACATAACCTATAACTCAGGACCCATAACTCATAACTCAAAATTCTCAATTATATTCAAAAACCCCATCCCACAAAGCATCAATGATAACAAGTGCTTTTTCTAACGAAACCACTTTCCATTTTCCATTTGTTTCTACACCAAGACCAGTATTTTTTAGTTTATCCAAAGCATCTTTCACATCAAAATCAAGATCTGTTTTTAATGTTTTTTCAAACCACGATTCAATCTGTGTATCGAGCTCTTCGGCAGTCAGTGGTTTTTCGCTTTTGTATAAAAAAGTATACGCCAGAATCGTTTCCTTAAGCACTTCTTCTTCAGATGAATTTAGTAGCGAATAAAAAGCGCCGCTGTTATTTCCGAGATTCTTGAAATACAAACTATCCGAAAGTATTTTAGAATATCTGATTTTCTTGTTTACAAAATTGTTGTATTGACGGAAGCAATAAATAGATAAGATTCCCAAGGCGATTAATCCCTGATTTAAGGAAGTTTTACTATTCAATAAATCAATCGCTTCGCCGGTTTCATAAGCCTTATACATATTGACTAATGCCGGAATTACTTTCGCGCTTAATAATGAAATTCCACCAAAAATTCCAGGAACCCAAAGTAGCAGTTTATCTTTCAAAGACATTCTCGGAATCGCGTTTGGAAAAATGGTTTCCAAATCATTTTTCGGAACACGTTTAAAGATTTTCAAAACGACTGACCCAGGCTCAATTGGCATCTTTCCTAATTTAACCTTCTTTTCCTTCAGGAAATTCGTGTCATTGTAATGCAGGTAAATCATGACACGGTCGTAGTATTCAATATCAATCTTTTTCTTCCAGAAGAAATAGTTTGAAACCTTTTCTGTAGATTTATGATGTCCGCGAACATACAATTCGTAATCCTTAAAAGCATTAAAATCTATAGAAAGATTTAGCCCAATCAAGTCAGAACCTTTAAATGCCTCCTCTAAAGTTTTCTGATTAATTCGCCTGTAATTACCCTGCTCTAAAACCGTCAGTAATGTTGCCTTAAAGATTGAAAAATCACTTTTGCCAATAAAGCTTTTTCGTTCTTTAACACTCAAATCGGGATCAAACAAAGCATAATTTTGTTTTAGATTTTGGTTTAAATTAAATGCTTCGTAATGAAAATAATGTTCGATAATATCAAACAATTTTTTAAAATCATCAACCTTTTTAGGATCTTCGGCGAAAGAGGCAATTTGTTGCTCGAGTAGGAATTCCTTATTAAAGGGAATGTAATGTTCTCGTGTCATGTGGATTTTGGGCTTCTAATAGGTTGAAGAAAGCAAAGATACAAAAGGTTTTACTTTTTTTTAGGAGTTTATTCTAAGCTTTATAGTAAACATATTTGCAAAGAGGTTTATATAAAAAAAGCTGCAGCTCAAAAGAGTGCAGCTTTTTAGATCCTATTTGATGAAAAATCAGGAAATTAGATTATCTGTTTTGATTAGTCATCAGCATCATTATTCTATTACATTACATTTCATTTTGTCTAACGTTGAACGTTCTGGGTACATTTCCTCTATTGGTAATTATGATTGATGCGCCAGATTTTTTAATGTCGAAATCGAATTGTGTACTACCGCCACCATCTTCGCAATTAACAACTCCAACAGCATTTAAGGAGACAGCATTTCCGCTATTATCAAGAACAGTACTTGTAAAAGGCACATTTCTTGCCTGTCCACCCAAAAAGGCAAGAACATCTCCATTGCAAGTAAAAGTAGTTAGCGCATTTCTCATGCAGAGATTGCTTGATCCTATAATTATAGAGGCATATTGAGGATTAATAATTAAATTTATGGTGGCAGATTCTCCAGGATCTAAATTTGCTGTTCTATAAGTGGCTCTTGAAAATGATGTTTTAACTACACCATTATCATCTATCACCAAAAGTGCATTAGTATCATCTGTTTTTGCAGCCAAACCTTCTATTTTAAGAGGATCTGTTGCAGCCTTAACGTGCAGCGTATTAGTAGGAATCGCTGAACCAATACCAATTCCAACATTATTGGTTGTTTCGCTAATTGTTAAGGCATGAGTGTTTTTCAAACTATTCCAAATTCCAAACAAACCATTATTTTTATTGATTCCAAAATAATTAGTATTACTCGTTATACGATCTGCAAATTGTGCGTCATTTTTAATATACGCATTATTAATATTCAAAATGTTTTTAGATGACATATTCAGATCCTGAGTTGCAATATGATTTCCTAAATTGTCGCCAATTGTAGAAGCATTTACCCATGTTGGGGTTGTTCCTACTGTTTGTAAAACTTGCTTATCTGTACCTGCGGTCAAACTAATATCAGTATTTTTAAATGCATTATTGGCACCTGCAGAAATTGCAATCAGGTTCTTACCTGTTATTGTACCAGCGCCTGTAGTAGGTGCGGCACCAGCAGGCCCTGTTGCTCCAGTCAAACCTTGAATTCCTTGTGCTCCGGTATCACCTTTTGGACCTGTCGCTCCGGTCAAACCTTGAATTCCTTGTACTCCGGTATCACCTTTTGGACCTGTTGCACCTGTTAAACCTTGTATTCCCTGCGCTCCAGTATCACCTTTTGGACCTGTTGCTCCGGTCAAACCCTGAATTCCTTGTGCTCCGGTATCACCTTTTGGACCTGTTGCACCGATCAAACCTTGTATTCCTTGCGATCCTGTATCACCTTTTGGACCTTGTGGTCCCGTGGCTCCTGCAATAGTTGATGGAGCTGCCCATCTAATATTACCATTTGCGTCTGTAGAAACTGCTACTGAACCTGCTGCCGGAATTGATCCGTCTGTACCTTTGGCAATTTGTGCCGAAGTAAGTGTGGTTTTGTTTGTAGTTTCATCAATAGTTAAGGCATTTGTACTTTTTAAATTATTCCAAATACCTAAAGAGCCGTTATTTTTATAGATTCCAAAATAATTAGTATTGCTTGTTATACGGTCTGCAATTTGTGCTTCATTTTTAATATACGCATTGCTGATATTTGTAATGTTTTTAGATGACATATCTAAATTTTGCGTTGCAATATGATTTCCTAAGTTGTCGCCAATTGTAGAAGCATTTACCCATGTTGGGGTTGTGCCTATTGTTTGCAAAACTTGTTTATCTGTACCTGCAGTCAAACTAATATCAGTATTTTTAAATGCATTATTATCACCTGCGGAAATTGCTATCAGGTTCTTGCCTGTTATTGTACCGGCACCTGTTGTAGGTGCAGCACCAGCGGGCCCTGTTGCTCCTGTATCACCTTTTGGACCTGTTGCTCCGGTCAAACCCTGAATTCCTTGTGCTCCGGTATCACCTTTTGGACCTGTTGCACCAATTAAACCTTGTATTCCTTGCGCTCCTGTATCACCTTTTAGACCTGTTGCACCAATCAAACCCTGAATTCCTTGTGCTCCTGGATCACCTTTAGGACCTGTTGCACCGGTCAAACCCTGAATTCCCTGTGCTCCTGTATCACCTTTTGGACCTTGTGGTCCCGTGGCTCCTGCAATAGTTGATGGAGCTGCCCATCTAATATTACCATTTGCGTCTGTAGAAACCGCTACCGAACCTGCTGCTGGAATTGATCCGTCTGTACCTTTGGCAATTTGTGCCGAAGTAAGTGTGGTTTTGTTTGTAGTTTCATCAATAGTTAAGGCATTTGTGCTTTTTAGATTATTCCAAATACCAAAAGAGCCGTTATTTTTATAGATTCCAAAATAATTAGTATTGCTTGTTATACGGTCTGCAACTTGTACTTCATTTTTAATATACGCATTATTAATATTCAAAATGTTTTTAGACGACATATTCAGATCTTGAGTTGCGATATGGTTTCCTAAATTGTCGCCAATTGTAGAAGCATTTACCCATGTTGGAGTTGTGCCTACTGTTTGTAAAACTTGCTTATCTGTACCTGCAGTCAAACTAATATCAGTATTTTTAAATGCATTATTATCACCTGCAGAAATTGCAATCAGGTTCTTACCTGTTATTGTACCAGCACCTGTAGTAGGTGCAGCACCAGCAGGACCTGTTGCTCCTGTATCACCTTTTGGACCTGTCGCTCCGGTCAAACCTTGAATTCCTTGTACTCCGGTATCACCTTTTGGACCTGTTGCACCTGTTAAACCTTGTATTCCCTGCGCTCCAGTATCACCTTTTGGACCTGTTGCTCCGGTCAAACCCTGAATTCCTTGTGCTCCGGTATCACCTTTTGGCCCTGTTGTTCCGGTCAGACCCTGAATTCCCTGCGCTCCTGTATCACCTTTTGGACCTGTTGCACCAGTCAAACCTTGTATTCCTTGTGATCCTTGTGATCCTGTATCACCTTTTGGACCTTGTGGCCCCGTGGCTCCCGCAATAGTTGATGGAGCTGCCCATCTAATATTACCATTTGCATCTGTAGAAACCGCTACCGAACCTGCTGCCGGAATTGATCCGTCTGTACCTTTTGAAATCTGAGCAGAAACCAGAGTAGTCTTATTGGTGCTTTCATCAATTGTTAGTGCATTGGTGTTTTTTGAGTTATTCCAGATGCCAAACAGTCCATTATTTTTATAGATCCCAAAATAGTTTGAATTGGTAGCTACACGATCAAATATTTCTAAGTCATTTTTAATGTAGGCGTTAAAAATATTTGCAATATTTTTATTAGACATATTTAAATCCATTGTAGCAATATGATTTCCCAGATTATCCGCTCCGGAAAAACTAGATCTCAATACAAATTTTAAAACACCGTTTGCATCGCTGACCAAAACGTTGTCTGAAGCGCTTCCCGCCTGTAATCCTGTAATGGCTAAAGTATAAGCTGAGGTTGTAGTTAAAACAGACGCCTTAGTTAAAGCGCCGCCTAATTGGGTGTAACCATTATTTTGTGTTAGTCCGTTGTTGGCAAAAGGGCTGATGGTTACTTTTTCTCCGTGTTGTGTAACGACTGTTTTTGTTTGTGCCATCATAAATCCGCCATGAATTAGCAACAGCATGCAGGTAATTTTTCTCATTTTAAATTATTTTAACTATTATGATTTTTTAAAGTCCTATTTATGAGACAAAAAGGCTTTTTTGAATCCTTTATTTGTTTATCATAAAATCAACTGCAAAATTAATTGCATCATACAGAACCTTTTACCACCAAAAGTTCTAGTTATAATAAAATAGGACTAATCCTTGCTGTTGTGTCTTTGTGCTCCATTTATGCGGCAAAGACAATATTTAAATGCATCTTAGTTAATAATAATTTAGGTATGTACTTCTTTTCTTCTTAGAATAAAGGAAGAAACGGTCTTTTTTAAAAGCTGAAAAATCAAAGTAAAGAACATTATTGGAACAAATAATCTGCTTAATTCTGCTATGGAAAATTTAACGCCTTCAGAAAATAAATTGTGTATAAGATTTTTTACGTTTTGAGGGAAATATAAAATAGAACCAGGATCTTTTATAATCACATAATAAATAAAAGCCGCTAGAAAAGCATAGCTGATTATGCCGTAAAACAGTAAAAAGTAATCCAGTTTTTGCCACTTTATTTCAGGCTTACCTAATTCTTTTATTTTAAATAAGGCATGAAACATCATATTGGGTTTTTCAATAGCATCTGATAATACCCAATACCCATCACTTCTAACAAATGGATTAATGTTGTTTAATGTGGATAATAAGAAAACGCAAGCCAGAATAATTAAAGTCTGATAATTTAAAACTAGTCCTGCACCAATTAAAAAAACAGCATAGATCATTTCAAAATACAGACCGGCTAAATTCACTGTAATTCTTTCTTTTTTTGGCAGCTTCCAAATATCGGTGACGTCAGCAAAATATACGGGCATCAATAAATAGAACCCACCCCCAATTCCGCCATGTTTTGCACCAAAATAATGAGCAGCAGCTGCATGGCCAAACTCGTGAAACGTTACACCAATAAAGCTTAGTAAAAAAAATAAACCCCATTCAGCTTTGCCAATGCCTACATAAAATATCTCATTTCTAAAAATATAAAAAGAGATTGAAAGTACGATTAAAGCCAAAACAGAAACACTTTTTATTATTTTAGGTAAAAAAAGATACTTTAGATATTGCGTTATTTTTGATGCTCTTTTTTCATTGATGAGTATAAAACTTAATTTTAGATAACCGGGTTTTAAGTTTGGTTTTACAACAACATTTTCAGCTTCGATGATTCCGAATTTAGCCAGTTTGTTAAATAAAAACTCATAGGCAAACTCATTGGTCAAAAACGAATTGAACTTGGTATTATAATCTGAAACAAGATTTTTTAATTCCTTTTTATTGTCAATCAATTGCATGAAATCATACAAATCACGAGAAATTTTTACTCTATGATCATAGGTTTCCTGATGAATAAAATAATCCTCACCATTAATGGGATTAAATGTAATGTCATTAGAAAGTATGGGTATTGTATTTATATTCATGAATTGATGTTTTAACTATCGGTATTACTATCTAAGAAGTTAGCGCTTTTAAATAATTGTCAATTTCTAAAATGGCGTGCCTGAATGTGGTTTGGGTATGTACTAAAGTATTTTTCCATTCCGGGACATCTATATTTTCTACAATACTTAATGCTTTGTCACAATATTGAATTCCTAATTGATACATTTCTTTTGATATGCCTCTGATATAAAGATATTTCTCCAATAAATCAGGATCTGTATGGGACAGGTTTTGCTTTTGCAAAAGATATACTGCCCAGTTAAATTGTCCTTTTCTTAAGTCTTCCTTAAAATCCTGAATATCATCATTCAGTTGAAAAGCTACTGAAAAGTATTTATGAGAAAGTAATAGTTTCTGATACAAATCTTCATCTTGATTATCAATAGTAAATAAGCAATCGAGTGCCACTTTTCCAAATGCGGACTTTTTATCAGCTAGTGTTTCATATTCTTCAAGAGCAACATTTTCTTTTTTTTGCAATTCTTTGTCTATAAAAAGAGCTTGTAGATATTCCTCTTTTCGTTTATTCCAGAGTTTCCAAAAGTTACTTTTTAGGCCATAGATACTGGTTAGAATTTTAATGCATTCTTCCTGGCAAATAGTTATTAGTGGAAACTGTTCTATTTCTTTTTCATCTATTAAACAATCTGTAAATAGTGTTGCCTGATAGTATAAATAACCTGCAATATTGAGATAATCGAGATCATTTTTTTTGAACAAAAAAGCTTTTGAAAAAAGGACAGGATAATTTTGATAATAAGCTGGATTACTGTCCCTGAAATTTTGATCTAAAATCAGATTTTTGAAATCTTCAGCAATAGGCAAACTTTTAATATAATCTTCAAATCGCATAAGTACACATTATAAAAAAGCAAAAATTATTTTCGTATTGTTCTTTAATTAAAGAGGGGTAATTTTATACCCCTCTTAAGTTGCAGTTATTTGTAAAGTGAACTTTTGCAGATAAGCGAGAATGTTCACAATATGAATTACTACACGTTAGGTTTTACGACTATAGTAGTTGTAGTTCCTTTTCCGGGAGTAGTACAGCACCAGCAGAATTCGTATCTTTTTTCCAATTCTTCAACTTGGAATTTTTCTAATAATTCATTTTCCTGATTCATTATTTCTATTTTTAAATTAAACAATTACTTTTCTTTCTGTTTCGGCCTATAGTCTCGTCCTTATGTTTTGTTTTTAGGGTTACAAATTATCTGAATCATTCCCTGTATTACAACAATAAACTATCTGAAATTATTGGTGCTTGAAGTTTTTTAAACGCTATAGATAGATTAGTTTTCTTTTCCTGTTTCAAGCTGCCTTTTTTGTTTGACAGTTAATAGCTTGGCTATTTTATCTGAAGTTTCGGTGTTGAGTTTGCCAATCTGTTGCTTAATGTCTTCGTCACTTGTTGAGCTACTATTTATAATTGTCTGCTGTTTATCGAATGATTGTTCACAGATACTTTCTATTTGTTCTTCCTGATTTTGAGATAAATTAATTTTTTGTTTTAATCCACTGGTATAATTTTCTTTCATCTCAAATTTTCTCATCTTAACCTTTTGTATAGGAGATAGTAAATTGTCAATACTGTCTTGTGTGGTTGCCATATTTAACACCAAACTATTTTGAGCCTCAGGAACATCTTTCAGAACTTTCCAATTAGCTTTTCCATTTTTTCTAATAGCTTGCATTTTGACTATTTGTTCTTCGGACAAGTTTAGATATTTAAACATTTTTTCATCATCATTTTTTTGTGATGATATGATTTTATCGCTACTTGTATTGTCCTTGCGTTGTGCATAAATATTGGATTGCATTAAAAGCAATGCAATCATTAGTATTAAAAACTTGCATTTCATAATCCATTTGAATTTTGAGAATATACTTTTTGATTTTTAAATATGATTCTCTATTTATTTTGATTGAGCTTGATTATAAACTTTCAATTTATAGTGTTCAATGCTTATTTGGTAATAAGCATTCCCATTATGGTAGAAGGAGAAGAGTAAGAAGTCCAAGTAAATGTACCAACATAAGCACCTGCGGTGTTTGATTTCCAGACATCTCTTGCTTGCACATTAAAAGTATATGTAGTCCCTTTAATAACAGAAAATTTAGCTATAACAGTAGTGCATTCTGGATTAAATCCTGCTCCGGAAACACCTATTGGTGTTGACATACCATAAGCTACAGCAGTTCCATTAACTGTGAATTGCATTTGGGTATTGGTCATTGCAGGTGTCCCCGCTGAAGGATTTTGATTTAAAGCAGAATATAAAATTATGGTAACAACCATGTCCCCATCTGCCGGAGCTTTATAAGTCATATTTGCAAAACCAGGCACGTTGTTCCATGTTGTTGATCCTTCTGTGCTTTTGCCAGTACTTTGTTGAAAGAATTGGATACTTGAAGTTCCGGAAACTTCAGCTAAAGGCCTCCATACTACATTTCCATTATTGTCATTTGCCATTGCAACATAACCTGCTAGTGGAGCCAAGCCATCTGTGCCTTTTGCAATTTGTGCTGAAGTCAGCGTAGTTTTATTTGTGCTTTCATCAATTGTCAGGGCATTTGTAGATTTTAAATTATTCCAAATTCCAAAAAATCCATTGTTTTTATAAATTCCGAAATAGTTGGTATTTGTAGTTACACGGTCTGATATCTGTGCTTCGTTTTTAATGTAGGCATTTTGTATGTTTAAGATACTTTTGGTTGACATATTCAAGTCCATGGTCGCAATGTGATTACCTAAGTTGTCAGCGCCACCAAAACTTGATCGCGACACATATTTTAAAACACCATTTGCATCGGTTACTAAAACATTGTCTGCAGTGCTGCCAGACTGTAATCCTGTAAAAGCTAAAGTATTGGTCGATGATGTGGCTAAAACAGAAGGCGTAATTAATGAACCTCCTAATTGTATAAAGCCGTTATTTGCTGATAAGCCGTTGTTGGCATAGGGACTAATAGCCAATTTTTCGCCATTTTGCGTAACTACTGTTTTAGTTTGTGCGTTAATAAATCCAAATTGAATTAGTAATAGCAGGCATGTAATTTTTCTCATTTCTTATAATTTAACAATTTTATTTTACTTTATATTTTGATTAAAGAGCAGGACTAAAAAAGTTTTCATTTCATTATTTGTTGTAAATAAAGAGCTACAAAATTAACAATTCATAAAGAGTCCTTTGCCCTTAAAAGTTCTACTTGTATCAGAATACGACCAATACTTACCATTAAACAGAAGGTTATTGTAATCCAGTTTGATTATCCAGAGCAGATTTGATTTTTTTTTCATTGTAATTGATTTGACCTTTTCTGTTAATAAGCCTTATAGTTTATGGATTTTACTTTCTATTGCTTTTTTAGATTCGTTATGTAGCTTATAGTATTCGAACTTTTGTTCTAGTTGTGATGCAATAGGGCTATTTAAAAAAGTTAATAATGAAAAGCTTTATTGATAAGATTAGTAAAGTTTTTGGATACAATTCTTACTATTCAGAAATAAAGTACCCGCTTAGATAAGAGATTGAAGGATGTGATGCAGTGTCTCCTGCTATATTTGTATTTCCCGCAATACCAGAAGCCGTTTTAAAATTATTGAAAAAATTCACACTTACTCGTTGTCCTGCAGTAAGCTTATTGATAGTTGTAATCAGTTGCGGACTCCAATAAAAGGGTTGGATAGAATACATATAAATTTCATTTGTACCGATAATTTCAGAAGTTGTTTCATCAACAAGTTGAATTCTTCCTCGAAACATTCGGGCTGAGACTGTGGTAGTGCTGGACAAGAATTGGTATACGCTGACCGTAATAGCATAATAGCCTGTTTTAGGGACTGTAAATACAGAATACGAACCACTATTATTGACTAACTTGCCAGATGTTACATTGCTTTTATCAACAATTTCTTTATTGAATTTTATTTTTCCGGATTCGGCATTTATACTTATATCTGTTGATAAAGTATATTTAAAAAATGCTGTTCCAACGGGTGCAGCTTCAGATGGCGTGTGCCAGGTAATATTTCCGTTGACATCGGCTGCGGTTGCAAAATCTCCAGGTTTGGGTGCATTGCCATCAGAACCTAAAGCTATGGCTGCTTTTCCTGTACTTGTCTTTCCGGTTGCTGTAATATCATTAGCTGATGCAATGTTGTTCGAATTCATATTCAGATCCTGGGTCGCAATATGATTTCCTAAATTATCAGCACCTGCAAAACTTGATCTAGCAACTGTTTTTAAAACACCATTTTCATCAGTAACCAAAATATTGTCCGCTGTACCGCCGGTCTGTAATCCTTCGATCGCTAAGGTAAAAGCTGAAGTTGTTGTTAAAACAGATGGTTTTGTCAGAGCACCGCCTAATTGTATAAAGCCATTATTTGCTGATAATCCGTTGTTGGCATAGGGGCTAATATCCAATTTTTCGCCATTTTGCGTAACTACTGTTTTTGTTTGTGCGTTAATAAATCCAAATTGAATTAGTAATAGCAGGCATGTAATTTTTCTCATTTTATATTGTTTTAATTTTTCTTTTCGGCTTATAATTTAGTAGCGCGAATCTCTATGGCTTTTATAGATTCATTATTCAGTTTGATGTATTCAGCTTTCAACATATCGCAAATAATACCAACCCGGTCGCCGCGAATGCATTTTCGGATATAATCAAACGAGTAGCCATGTCTGTCTTTTATAATCTTTAGGACTTCTTGATTATAACTTGGTTTTGTTTTTATACTTTTGTCCATTGCTGTGTTTGTATTAATATTAGGACAAACATAGTAAGATATTTCTTAAAATAATAACAGAATAGGACATTTTCTAAAATATTTTTATTTATGACTGAAAACACTTTAAAAAGAATAAAACAATACATTGATTTAAAAGGTATTAAAATTAGCGCATTTGAAAGAGAGATTGGTATGTCTAACGGTTCTTTTGCCAGTCAATTAAAAAATGACAAAACGATTGGTGTCGATAAATTAGAGAAAATCCTAAGAATATATTCAGATATTAATGTCGAATGGCTTTTGACAGGCACCGGAGATATGCTCAAACTGAATATTTTAAATGAAGAAACTGCCCCGTATACTAAAATTGATACGAAAAATCCAGAGGAAGCCCTTAATTATAAAGATCTTGCAGAAGCGAGAAAAGAGACTATTGAAAGTCTTAAAAAAATAATTTTATATCTGGAGACTCAAATTGCAAAAAATAATCAAAAGAAAGACTAAGATTTCATATTGATATAAAGGAGTACTTATATTCTTTTAAAACATACAAAAAGCGCAAATGTCTATGACGTTTGTGCTTTTTTTAAAGAAACTATTTGGAAGTTGGTATGGCATAAAACTAAAAAGTGAGATCTTAAATCGTTGTCGATTGTGATCTCACTTTTTGCCCCAAAAAATAGTATTAAACAATCAAGGTTTCCTACCTACAGAAAAACCATGATAAAAATATGTTCCACCATACTGATAGCAAGTTTAAGAATTAATATGGACTGGGCACCACGTATTTATACGTGTTTTTAATATTAGGCCGTAAATTTAATATTAGGGATGCATTTTATTAAACATAAAAAAGCTACAACTCTGTGCACATACAGTTTTTTGAGGTTTGTTTTAGCCGAATTAACGTGTCTTATCTTTGCGGGCAAGGATTGCAAATCTGCATTATCGGTAGAGACACTTCGCAGAAGTAGATAATTGGAGCAAATCTAAAATCTTCCCAATAAAACTACAATTGTAACAGTAGCCATTTCTATTAGCCTACCTTACAAAAAAACAAATGTCAATAGAAGAGAAGGTTGGGCAGGTTGAAGCATTGTTTGATCGTCTTGAAATTGAAATTACGGCCTTCCAGTCTGAAACGTATTTGCATTGCAAAGCAGGTTGTGGCAAATGCTGTTCGACACCCAACATAGACGCTTCGCCCTTAGAATTTTTACCCTGGGCCTTTCATTTGTTTCTGAATGGCAAAGCTGAGGTAACTTTAAAAGAATTAAGCAGCATTTCGACTAAGAATTGCTTTTTATACCGCTCGCTTTCGGTTTTGGAACATCATAAAGGAAGCTGTAGTAATTATCGTTACCGTGGTTTAATTTGCCGACTTTTTGGTTACGGTGCTACCACAGATAAATTTGGGAAACTGCGATTGGCTACCTGTAATATCATAAAAGAAGAACAACAGGAAAACTTTACTAAAGCGGAAGTAGCGATTAACAAAGGAAAATACGTTCCCATTTTTTCTGATTATTATATGCAGTTGGCCCAAATCGATTTAAGAATGGGTGTTAGCTTGCTTCCTATAAATGAAGCTTTAAAAATAGCTATTGAGGAGGTTTTGCATTATTATGCTTACAGGCCATTTCCGGGTGGGCTGGAGAATATTGCTTAAAGAAATCATATGGTTATTACACAACGATACTGTTAGAAAGTACAAAGTATTTTAGGATTGATTACGTAATTTTGAGATGGAACACTTGTAATAATACACAGACATTCAAATCAAATCGCAACTAAAATATCAACAGATGGAAAATAGGACTACGACCAAAACTCAAAATTTCTTCCGAATCCTTTTGGGAATCTTTATGATAACGGCTGCAATGGGACATTTTACTTTTCAGCGAACTGATTTTCAGGCGCAGGTGCCGAATTGGGTTCCAATGGATAAAGATCTCGTGGTGATACTTTCCGGGATAGTCGAAATGGCAATAGGTTTGGCCCTAATTTTCCTAACCCGTTATAAAATACAAATAGGGATTTTTCTGGGCGTATTTTATGTATTGGTTTTTCCGGGTAATATCGCCCAATATTTAAACGGAACGGACGCTCTGGGCATGAACACAGATCAAGCCCGTTTGATTCGATTGTTTTTTCAGCCTGTTTTGATTTTGTGGGCGTTATGGTCTACGAGGGCGATTGCTGTTCTGTTTAGGAAGAGATGATTTTTGGGGTGAAAACTTTTCGCTAGTGAAGTCAGCGATATTCGCGTAGCATTTTTTTTAATTAGATAATGTGTCAATTAGAAAATAGATTGCGCGCATAATCATTGTCAAATTTTCTAATTCCAGAACTGTCATATTATAAAAGAATCTGATACTTTCTTCCTACAGGGATGATTTCTCCGTTTGAGAGGGTTAATGTCTTGGAGGTTTTGGTGGTTATTTCTTTTTTATTTACAATATAGGAACGGTGTACCTGCACAAAATCTTTGCTGTTGATTTCGTCGCTTAGACTGGAGAGTGAACCGTAAATAATAAGGGGAGATTTTAATTTTTTGCTGTACAATTTCATGTAGTTGCCCAGGCTTTCTATATAGAGAATGTCACTCAAAAGCGTGTCGATCATTTGGCCGTTGGCGCGGTAGGAAAGTGTTCTTTCTGTGCCGGTATTTTCTTTTTTGATGCTATTTCCTGAATAATAGGTTTTGGCTTTTTCTATCGCTTTAGAGAATTTTTCGAACGAAATAGGTTTCAGCAAATAATCAATTGCATCGTTTTGATAGGCCGAAAGTGCAAAATCAGAATAAGCCGTGGTAACAATCGTAAGCGGACGGTTGGGCTGTAATTCCATTAATTCGACTCCGGAAATCACGGGCATATTAATGTCCAGAAAAATAATATCGTATTGGTTTTCGTTGAGCATTTTTACCGCTTCCATTCCGCTGAAAGCACTTCCTGAATGCTCCAGATCATCGCATTTTGCAATATGCGAAGCAAGCGCTTTGTGAGCCGGCGTTTCGTCGTCAATAATCAGGCAACGGTAGGTAAGTCCCATATATTCAGTTTTACTCTATAGGTGTTTTTTTCTTTTTTGCAGCTCAGTTCGTGTTTAAGACCGTAAACTTCTAAACGTCTTTTTAGGTTTTCAATTCCAATTCCGGTGCCCGAAAGTCTTGAACCCGAATCTAAATAATTGTTTTTTAAGGTAAACGATAAATGTTGGCATTTTACTTTTAAATCCACTGCTATAAACGGTTCTTGTGTTTCTCCCGAAAACTTCACAGCATTTTCTACTAAGGGCAAAAAGAATAAAGGAGGAATATCGATGTTTTTAAAATCGCCTTCATAGTTTTGGGTCACTTTTAGTCTTTCGTTTCGAAATCTATAGTATTCAATGTATTTTTTAACAAAGTCAATTTCTTCATCAATCAATACATAATCTTTTTTGGTGGCTTCAATCTGATAACGGAGCATGTCTGAAAGATTCAGAATTCTGTCCGGTAGTTTGTCCGGTTCGGTCAGCGATTCTCCGTACAAATTATTCATGGCATTCAGTAAAAAATGCGGATTGAGCTGTTGTTTTAAAAATGAAAGTTCTGATTTGTAATTCATAATATCCTTGTCTGACTCCGAGACTTTTTTCATGATTACGGCATGCAGGAAATACAGGAAAGTTCCGTTGGAGATTAAAGACAAAATCGATAATGTTTTCATTCTTCCCAACCCAACATAATAGAAATAATAGGTCATGGAAACATAATAACATGCCCAAAAAGCAAGAAATAAAACCCAAAAGGTTTTGATTTTCTTCGTAAAAAGAAATTTCCTGATTATAAAAAGATTACTGAACAAAACACCCATATACATGGGCAGATAACCCAGGCAGATATTTTGTAAAAGCAGCAAGTAATTTTTGCCATTGTAATTGAACTCATCATAGACACAAACAAAAATAATACCTATGACAATGGTATTTACAATGAGGTTGCGGAGGAAAAAGTTCTGGTATATTTTGAGCATCGTCATAACGGCAAAATTAGCGAAATAGTACAGTTTTTGTTTTTTTCTGATCCAAAATTATACAAACGCCATTGGTATAAATAATACGCCACTGGTATAATTAAGTTATTATAATCAAGACTTCACTATTATTTTTGCCTTGAGTTCTAAACGTTTTTCTTCAAAACAATTTTTAAATTTTTATTGGCTTATGAGAACAAAAATCATTTGTGTTTTAGTGGTATGTGCGTCTTTCAAAGCAATGGCACAGGAAAAAGAACCAGCCATGAAAACTTTGGGGAAGGCAATAGTAGATAAATTTCCGACAACGCGAACTTTTGATGTGCAATACGAACAATTGGGACCGTCAAATTACGATTCTGATTTATTTGGAAATAAGTTTGAAAGAGGACGAATTGAAAATCATAGTCGTTTTAAAGCTGCTTTTAATCTGCCTTTTTATGCTTCAGAATCGAAGAGGTTTGTTTTAACGAGTTCCCTTCGGTACAAATATGAACGCTATGATTTTGGAAATATTTACAATTATAATAGCACGCAGACGTATACCAGAAGTACTGAAGATTTTCATTATTGGGCAGGTGCTGTAAGTGCGACTTATATAACATCACTTTTTAAAAAGCCGGTTATTTACAATGCAACGGTAAGTGTGGATGGAAATGAAGATAAACTACAGCGCTTAAAAGGATTTGTCTCAGCAGTTATAGTGGTTAAGCGAAGCCCAAATACTACCATTACCGTTGGTGCACTGGGCATGTTGGATCCGTCGTCAATTGTTCCGATAACGCCGGTCCTGACAATAAACCATAAATTTAAAGATTCAAAATGGGATGTGGATTTCATTTTGCCACAACGACTTTTATTTCGAAGAGAATTGCTGGAAAACGGAAGAATTTCGTTTGGAACCGAATTAAATTCCGAAAGTTTTTATTTGAATTTAAATAACTCCAATTTACAGGGTATTTACGAGCTGAACCAACTGGAACTGAAATCCGGAATTACCTATGAATATTGCTTTACGCCAAAAATAATTGCATTTGTAAAAGCAGGAGCTAATAATGTTTTGAGTACGCGCATTACTGAAAGAGGCGAACGGACCAACCGCTATGTGTATGATCAAAGTGAAGATACGCAAGGTTATTTTAGGGTTGGGATATCGTACAATCTCTTTCAGCGAAAATGATTTAAGAGTAATTAAAATTAATAATTATGGTGGTTGAGATTTTTAAAACAAATGTTGAAAAAGAATCAGATACAAATTATATTATTGCCTTTATTCGGCGACAATTCCCAACGTATAAAGTCAATTTTGATCTGGAAGACTGTGATAAAATATTGCGGATTGAAGGCGTGAATTTACAATTGAATCCTATTATAGAATATGTAAATCGTCTGGGATTTATTTGTATAATACTTGATTAGTTGTGAATTGTAGATCTTAAGTTATAAATTGAATTAATAATTCACAATTCACAAAATCAGGTATAAATACGCAGCTGTTTATCTCGCGGTTATTGATAATTTTGTATCGCGATTTTTTGAAATTAATTCCCAAAATTACATTATGATAAGTTTCATTCTTACCGTTTTAGTTTTTCTTTTGAAACAGTTGACTTAGTACAACAGTTTATCTTCATTATTACTTTTTCTTTGAGGGAAATAGGGTTCCTGTGAATAAAGATCCCGTTGTAATATTTTCCGGAATTGTCGAAAAGGCAAATAGGTTTGGCTCTGATTTTTCTAACACGTTATAAAATAAAAATGAGCTTCTTGAAATAATAATATCATTTCCACATTAGAATAAAATCTAGTAAAGTTTCGACTATTATTTTGAGCCAGTTTTTATTTTTATTTGTTGTTTGAGAGTTTTTCATACTTGTATAATCTTAACGTTTATGGAAATTATGATGGCGCGAATTTGCAAATCGTGCCCGTAAAGTTATTTATAACAAGGTCAAAACGATAACTTCGAGCTCATTAGTTAAATCCGCATAATTTCTAGCCGAGCTAAAATAATAATCTTCAGGCAATGTAACGATTTTGTAAACAACGGGATTATTATAAATGTAATTTACTTTTTGTTTAATAAACCAATTGCTTTCTACAATTTCAGCATGATAACCATTTTGCCACACTTTATATTTTTGATCTCTTTTGAGATGTTCACAGGCTTTCTCGAAATGCGGTAAAAGCCATTCTCTTCGGCTTTCTGGTTCTTCAATTATGGTTTGAATAATTTTCTTCGAGGTAAATTTTTTTAAATCTCTTATGACATCAGATAAAATAAAGCCATCTACTGCCTGACAAAGTAGATGAATATGACTTGACATTATGCAATAGGCATAAATTTCTAAACCTTTATTTTTTTGACAATATTGCAAAGCATTAATTATGGTATAATTTTGATTGACTCGTGTAAAAACGTCAACCCAGCCAACAGTTGTTAAAGTTATAAAATAAGCATTTCCAGATGTAGTAGCTTTGTATTTTGTAGACATGTTTTTTAATTTAACATAGTAAAAAAGCTACAAAAATAATTTTTATCTTTTATTTAACCACAACGATAGCGCGGATTTGTAATCCGTGCCCGCACAGTTTTTCAAGTTTTTTTAATATAATAGTTGAGTCTTTGCGGTAACAAAATATTAAAATGTTTTAGTGTCAATTAGTATATATAATCAATAACTTGATATATGTTATGTTAAAGACACCACTTGCGCACAGATAGCGCGGATTTGCAATCCGTGCCCACACAGTTTGTCAAGATTACTTTGTAAAATACTTGTGTCTTATCTTTGCGGGCACGGATTGCAAATCCGCGCTATCGTCGCGTGGTGATGTCTATATCTGCGCGATCGGGATTTGTAATCCGTGCCCGCATAGTTTTTCAAGTTTTCTTAATATAATAGTTGAGTCTTTGCGGTAACAAAATATTAAAATGCTTTAGTATCAATTAGCATATATAATCAATAACTTGATATATGTTATGTTAAAGACACCACTTGCGCACAGATAGGCACAGATAGCGCGGATTTGCAATCCGTGCCCACACAGTTTGTCAAGATTACTTTGTAAAATACTTTGTGTCTTATCTTTGCGGGCACGGATTGCAAATCCGCGCTATCATCGTGTTGGTTGGGGGTAGATCCGCGCGATCGGGCATAATTTTTTATTTTAATTATTATGCTTGTAAACTTAAAAGGCGGGTTGAGTAAGTAATACTTTGATCAGGTTTAGTTGTGTTAGTTGAGGTTTTTTTTAAAATTAGATAATGGGGCAATTCGAAAATTAGATAATTTTGTTGTTATTTAATCAATTGTAAAATATAGGGCACTAGTGATCATATACATCATGTCTTCATATTTAACCCAAGCCATATTTCTTTCGTCACCCCAGATTTCATAATTGTTTTTTATTAAAAATCGTCCAAAATATTTTGAACTAGAATCGTCATCGTAGCCTATAATACATATGTCGTGTGCCGTTTTAGATTTTTTTTCATGTTTTAAAACAGGTAATGTCTCATTGCAGTTGCGACCAAGTCGTGAAAAATCATCAGTCATATTTAAGACAATTAAAACTGGAGTTTTTTTTGATAATATCTCTTTGATATTTGAAATGGCTTCTTGTGAAGTATCTGGTTTATCCTGAATGTATTTATATTCTTTAAGAGCTGTTTCTTTTGCTTTTTTAAAAACTTCATTGGGAATTTTGGTTGTACAATCCTTACTAAAATCTTTTAGTTTAGGACATCCATATTTTTGAAAAATTTCTATATCAACATCATATGATCCATTCATTCCGCATTTAGGATTAAAAAAAGATTGTTTTCTATGTATGCTGGCAATAAATCCTGAAGAAAAAGCATTTGTTTCTACTAGCTCTCGATCTGTTATATTGTTTTTCACGCAATAACTAATTGATAGAGCTGTATATGCAAATGCGTATGCATAGCATGTTGCTTCAAATTGAGTTTTACTGTACGGGCAGTAGTTTGATAAATCTACCTTATTTAGCTGCTCTTGACTTTTAACAGAAAATATTGAGAAGAATAAAAATAAGATTAAATATGTTTTTTTCATTGTATTTTTTTTAAATTAACAGCACTTAAAGGAATTAGATGTTTATATCCGTTCTAATGTCGTTTTGAGGTAGTTACTTTTATCTGCTCTATTGTGCACCCGTCAGAACAGCAGGATTATCTTTATCGTTTTTAGAATCCTGCAAAATGGCCTCCCCTTTAACTAACCATGAAAATCCAAACGCTTCTACTGCTACAACTTCCATCCAAAACGTTATTGGATAGGAAGAGTATATATCATTAAAAAATTGTTTGCAAATTATGATTGTAAGTATTGCCAAGACTATTAGAACAGCACATGTTCGATATATTCTATTTCTAATTTTTTTTCGCTTTCCTCGCATTTTGGAAGGGACATCTGATTTTGTAAACAAAAAAGCGGACATATAAGCCAGTGCCATGAGAAAAATTCCCGCACATGCGAAATGAAAATACATTCTGAAATCACTTATATTTAGTGTAGTTACCGAGACAGAATAGATTTCTTTATCTAAATTGTCAGTAGGGAATAATAGAAGTAAAAGGGACGATATTCCTGCAATAGCTGAAACATAGAAGTCTTGAGATTTTTCGCCTTTATATATCAAAAGAAAAACAGAAAGCATACTTATTATTATGATGAAAATTCCACATGCCCGAGTGAAATAATAGTGACTAATTGATGGCAAGACAGTCGAGAATCTACTGTCAATTTCTACAAAAAGATATAAAGCAATAGGAAGAAGCATTCCCAAAACACCAACAATTTTGCGTAGTGTATTTTGATTTTTTAAGGCTATATCGCCTGTTTCACTATAATTGAGTTTAAACATTTTTTTTTACTTTTAGTTGCTATGAAATTTAGAATCACTCTTATTCAATTTAAGTATGCATAATTTTTAATTAGGTATAATTGTAAAAGAAATTGTTGCGGGAAAATTTTTGTTTACAAAACTATCTCCATAATAATAATTCCAGCTAATTCTAAATGTAGAATTAAAAGCAATTCCAGCGGAAAGTTGACCAAAAAAGAATGGTTTACTTTCTTTATTAAGATATTTGTAAAACATATCATTACCACCTATGATAGAGCCTTTGAAATTTGTATAAAAAGTTAGAATGTCTAATATTCCTGTATAAAATATACTTCCTTCAAGTCCAGCATCATAATTAATAGAATAATCTTTGTTTTCTGTGCCAAGTATTGGAACGTCACATGAAAGTTTGAGGGGTAAAATAAGTTTAAAGGCAAATGAGTTATTATTGTTTTCATAACCTAGTAAAGGATAGCTACCATTAATAGATATATTGCCACCGCCGCCTAAAAGTCGTTGTACCGCATCTTTTTGAATACTCACGGAATCAATTATGGGAATGCCCACTGAATCTTTTTTTACAGTTGGTTTATTACTAACTAAAGCTCCAATTCCAACACGTACTCCTCCAAAATAATCTGCAAATAATTCGTTATATATAGAAGCGTTTCCTCCATCAGAACTAAAAGATATTACGGAGTTTTTTAGAAATTGAGTTTTTTTATCTTTCGCATAATAGTCATAATATAATTGTGCATCAACAGATGAATTAAATCTCACAGGAAAGCGTTTAAATTTTTCAAGGTTTCTTGATTTATATTCCATTTCTTCTGAAGCTTCTATTAAATTACGTACAATCTTTTTTGCAGCATACATTTCATCATCTAATCCTTCAAGTTGTGTTCTAATTTTTAAAAGTTCTTTTTCATTAAAATCATTTTTTTCTAATGAATCTAACAGTTTCGTTCTTTCATGCTCGTATAACTCATCTATTTCCTTTTCTTTTTGTTTTGCTAGAGTTTCAAATTTATTTTTTAGAATTTTGTAGTAATCTTTTACTGTGTCATTTTGTATTAGTTTTTCGCCTTTATCTCTCAAGCTGTCTTTGTATTTTCTAAAAGCTTTTAGGTCAGGTTGAATGATGTTTTTTTCGTCTCTCGCATTTTTAAATTTAAAAGGAATAGTTTGAGCAATGGAAAAAGCAGACATCAATAAAAAAATAAATAGTAAAGTTTTTTTCATAATCATTAGGTTTTGGTTTGATAAATTTGTTTGGGCAATATTAACATTTGTTTAAGAATTCTGACTAGGTATTTATACGTGTTTTATTACAAAAAAAACAAACATATTATAGTTTAGTTGTTTAGTTTTAGCTGAATATGGTTTGTTTAAATAAAAATCTTGTAAGTATTGCTCCACACAATGTTTTGTCAAGATTTTTGAAGCCTTTGATTATTTAAGTTAGAATAGTTGCCCAACAACACAAATTATCTAATTGCCACATTTTCTCAATTCTCTAATTTCTAACCCCCAAATTCCCTAAATTTGCGCCCGTATGAAAAAAGCTTTCCAACTCTTTGACTTTACTCAAAAAGTCAATTACAAAAACGAAATTTTAGCCGGTTTAACAGTTGCCATGACTATGATTCCAGAATCGTTGTCGTTTGCTATTTTGGCTGGGTTTCCGCCTTTGGTGGGTTTGTATGCTGCTTTTATTGCGGGTTTGGTAACGGCAATTTTTGGAGGAAGACCCGGAATGATTTCGGGTGGGGCAGGAGCTACTATTATTGTTTTGATCGCCCTGATGAAATCGCACGGAATGGAATATGTTTTTGCCGCCGTCGCATTGGGTGGTGTAGTGCAAATTTGTATTGGGCTTTTTAAACTCGGGAAATTTATTCGGTTAGTGCCACAGCCTGTTATGTTTGGTTTTGTAAACGGTTTGGCGGTGGTGATTTTCATGTCGCAATTAGAACAGTTTAAAACTATGTACAATGGACAAGTTGCCTGGTTGCAGGGAACACCTTTATATATTATGTTGGGTTTGGTGGCGTTGACCATTGGTATTGTTTTGCTTTTTCCTAAAATAACTAAAACGGTTCCGGCTTCTTTAGTAGCGATTATGGTGGTTTTTGCCATTGTCCTTATCTTTAATATTGATACTAAAACAGTTCAGGATATCGCTTCTGTTCAGGGCGGTTTTCCACCTTTTCATATTCCGGAGATTCCTTTGTCTTTTGAGACTTTCAAAGTGATTTTTCCGTATTCTGTTATTGTCGCAGCGGTTGGATTGACAGAAGGTTTGTTAACCTTAAATCTTGTAGATGAAATCACCGGAACCCGTGGAAACAGCAACAGGGAATGTATTGCGCAGGGAAGTTCGAATATCTTAAACGGTTTCTTCTTCGGAATGGGAGGCTGCCCCATGATCGCACAGACTTTGGTGAATCTTGGTGCCGGTTCAAGAGCCAGACTTTCGGGAATCATAGCTGCGTTGACTATTTTAGGAATCATTCTGTTTGGAGCGCCTGTAATTGGCAAATTACCTATGGCCGCTTTAGTCGGCGTTATGATGATGGTCGCCATTACAACCTTTGAATGGGCAAGTTTCAAAATCATCAACAAAATGCCAAAACACGATATTTTCGTTGGAATTCTGGTGGCTGTTGTAACTATTTTGCTTCATAATTTAGCTTTGGCCGTATTGATCGGAGTAATAATTTCAGCCTTGGTTTTTGCATGGGAAAGTGCCAAAAGAATCCGCGCGCGTCACTTTATTGATGAAGCAGGAGTGAAGCATTATGAAATTTATGGACCATTATTTTTTGGTTCGATTGCCGCTTTTATGGAAAAGTTTGATATACAAAACGACCCAAATCACGTCATTATAGATTTCAAAGAAAGCCGTGTCGCTGATATGTCCGCAATAGAAGCCCTGAATAATCTAACGAAGAAATACAGTCAGCTTAATAAAGTTGTCGAACTCAAACATCTTAGCGAAGACTGCAGAACTTTACTCAAAAATGCCGAAGCGGTTATAGAAGTGAATGTAATTGAAGATCCTACGTATAAAGTGGTTTCTTAACTGTTGCCACGAATGCTTTGTGAAAAGGTTTGCCACAAATTACACTAATTTCCACTAATTTTTTGCCACAGATTAAAAGATTCACACAGATTATAATCTATTTAATCCTTTAATCTGTGGCAAACTTTTTTTCACAAAGCATTCGTGAAAATTAGTGCAATTTGTGGCAACCTTTATTTCCTATAGATCGGTCCGCATAAGACGCACTGCTGTGCGCCTCTACGATAACCTTTATGTAATAAAATTTATATTACGGTTGCAAATTTTTTGCCACAGATTAAAAGATTCACACAGATTATAATCTATTTAATCCTTTAATCTGTGGCAAACTTTTTTTTACAAAGCATTCGTGAAAATTAATGGAATTAGTGGCAAACCTTTATTTCCTATAGATCGGTCCGCATAAGACGCACAGATGTGCGCCCCTACGATAACCTTTATGTAATAAAATTTATATAGTACGGTTGCAAATAAATTATCTAATTTTCTAATTGCCACATTTTCTAATTAAAAAGATTGATTTTTGTAACTTTGTAAAATGAAGCTAACAGAAACCTTAGAAGATTTTTATACCATTAAAATAAACGGAATGCCCGAGAATCTTAAAAAGGGAATCGGTCATTTTAATGTTTTTAAATTGGATGATTATGTTGGGAGTACTTGTAATCCATTACCTTATACCCGAAAAGACTTTTATAAAATGAGTTTAATCATCGGCAAAAACAAAGTGCATTATGCTGATAAAGTGGTTGCGATTGAAGATCAGGCTTTGTTTTTTGCGAATCCACAAATTCCGTATAGCTGGGAGCATATTGATGAAAATCAAACGGGTTTTTTCTGCATTTTTACCGAAGCTTTTTTTAGTCAGTTTGGGAATTTAAAAGAATATCCTTTATTTCAGCCCGGCGGAAATCCGATTGTTCCAGTCTCAATGGAATTGGCGGAATCCTTAAAAGTGGTGTTTTTAAAAATGTTTGATGAAATCAATTCTGATTATGCTTTTAAATATGATGTGCTGCGAAATCTGGTTTTCGAAATTATTCATTTAGCTTTAAAAACACAAACGGTAACTACTTCATTATATAGTAAATCGAATGCGACGATTCGGGTTTCTTCTTTGTTTTTAGAATTATTAGAAAGACAATTTCCTATTGAATCCATATCGCAACAAATTAATTTCCGTTCCCCTTCAGAATTCGCAAGTCAGTTAAATGTGCATGTAAATCATTTGAATAAAGCGTTGAAAGAAACCACCGGGAAAACAACTTCGCAAATTATTTCTGAAAGAATTGTCCAGGAAGCCATGATTTTACTCAAACAAACCAATTGGAATATTAATGAAATTGCCTGGTGTTTGGGCTTCGAAGAATTGTCTCATTTTATCAATTTCTTTAAGAAAAATGTTCAGGTTTCACCTAAAACCTATCGCGTAACCGAAATTGTTTGATTTTTGTAACTTCTTGTTTGATTGCTTTAAGTTTCTGTGAGCACTTCGCTGATACCTTTGTACCATAATTAAATGTAAAAATTGAAATCATGGAAAATAACAAAGTTTGGTTTATCACAGGTGCTTCAAAAGGACTTGGATTAGAATTAGCTAAAAAATTATTGGCTGAAGGTTATAAAGTAGCCGCAACTTCAAGAAGTGAAGAATCGTTGGTTAAAGCATTAGGAAATCCGTCTGCAAATTTTCTTCCTTTAGAAATGGATTTGACAAACGAGCAAAGTGTTAAAAATGCAATTGAAGTAGCAGTAAGTCATTTTAAAACGATCGATGTTTTGGTAAACAATGCAGGTTATGGTTTGCTTGGGGCACTGGAAGAATTAACAGATGAAGAATCCAGAAAAAATTACGAGGTAAATGTCTTCGGATTATTAAATGTGATCAGAAATACTATGCCTTATATGCGTGCTAACAGATCAGGACATATTTTTAATATTTCTTCAGTTGGAGGCTATAACGGTGGTTTTCCGGGTTGGGGAATTTATTGCTCTACAAAATTTGCTGTTGCTGGTTTAACAGAATCTTTAGCTGCAGAAGTAAAAGAATTTGGCGTGAATGTAACGTTGGTTTATCCGGGCTATTTTAGAACAGATTTCTTAAAAGACAGTTCTTTATTGTTGCCACAAAATCCGATTGCGGAATATAAAGAAGTTAGAGCGTCTGAAGATGCGCATAAGGGTAGCATTAATCAAAATCAGCCAGGAGATCCTGAAAAATTAGCTGTAGCATTAATCAATATGAGTCAGGAAGAAAATCCTGCCTTACATTTGTTTTTAGGGCAAGATGCTTACGATATGGCAAACCAAAAGATTGCTAGCGTTCAGAGTCAATTAGAACAATGGAAAGCCGTTTCCGTTTCGACTGGGTTTTAAGTTAATGTGCCAATGAGTCAATTAGAAAAATAGATAATTCTATAGATTCCGTATAATCATTATCTAATTTTCTATTCTTTCAAAATGAATCAAGTTACCGTAGAGGCGCACAGCAGTGCGTCTAACGTTGCGATTTTCGTTGCGCAGAAGACGTACAGCAGTGCGCCTCTACGGATATACTTTGGGGTAAAAGATTTTATATTTGCGGTTGTAATAGCATTATCTAATTTTCTAATCGACACATTTAATTTAATCAGCAAGCATGTTTTCAACTTCACTAAACTTGCCGTCGACTTCTTCGATTTTTAATCCCAAAATATGCGCTATTAAAGGATAAACCGAAACGTTCTGAAACGTGCCGACTTCTTTATCTACTTTGAATGCTGGTCCTTTCGCATAAAAAATGGCATGCATGTCTTTTTCTTTATTGTCGTAACCGTGTGTTCCACCTTTTATATTTTGCTTTTGTTCACTTACTAAACTGTATCCTTTTTTAGCTTCAATAACAAAATCATGCACACGCGGATTTGTTCCGTAATGCAATCTCTTCGGAACTTCAGCTGATCTCCAGAATTTGATATGTGGTACTTTTTTTAATGCTTTGGCAATAGAATCCTGAAATCCCGGTTTTGCCTGAAGACTCATAATGGGGTTGATCACGGCTTTATATCCTAACCATTCCGGTTTTAGATAATCTAAAATGGCAACTTTTTTATCATTGCTGATGTCGGCCATTCCGTGATCTGAAACAATAATTAAATTGATTTGTTTCCCGATAGCCAATTGATCTAATTTGGAAGATAATTGTCCCATAACGGAATCCATTTTGTGAATCATTTTTTCATTCTCTGGCGAAAGCGGACCAAAGTTATGTCCCGTATGATCCGGTTCATCAAAATACAAAGTAATTAAATGCGGACGTTGTTTTTCCGGAAGTTCTAACCATTTTATAACCGTATCAATTCTGTTTCCGTATGGAATTTTATTGTCGTAATTTTTGTAAATACCAGGTCTTTTTTTATCCGTATCTGATCCCGGCCAGAAAAACGAAGCGGTTTTTACGCCCTGTTGTTCGGCGACATTCCAAATCGGGTTTCCGCCATAAAATCTTGAATCATTTTTAGCAGTTGTTGATAATGAAAAAGATTCGTTTAAAGCGCTGTCATAAAAAACATTATTGATAATCCCATGATGATCCGGATAAAGTCCGGTCACGATTGCGTAATGATTCGGAAAAGTTTTACTCGGATAAGAAGGTCGCATCGATTTGGCATGAACACCTTCTTTGGCAATTCTGTTGAGGTTTTGAAGCTTGAAATGTTTCGCGTAATCCCAACGAAATCCATCCATAGAAACTAAAACGACATAAGCATCTTTACTGGATTGGGAATATGAAAAAGTGGTAAGAAGTAAGAAGGTAAAAGATAAGAGCTGAGTGGTGAATTTTCTCATTGTGCAATTTTAATAGAGCTGCAAAGATATTGATAAAAATAGTCCCAGTTTACAGTCTCAGTCTCAGTTTACAAAAAGATAATATGTGTACCACTGTAGACTGAGACTGTAAACTGGGACTAAAATAAAACGCCAAACAGAAATTTCTGCTTGGCGTTTTATAGTATAAGAAGTTAGAATGAATTACATCATTCCTGGCATACCGCCACCCATTGGCATTCCGCCAGCGCTTTCTTCTTTAATATCAATTAAAGCACATTCTGTAGTAAGGATCATTCCGGCAACAGAAGCAGCATTTTCTAATGCCACACGAGTTACTTTTTTAGGATCGATAATTCCAGCTTTAAGCATGTCTACGTATTCGTCAGTTTTGGCATTGTATCCAAAATCACCAGAACCTTCACCAACTTTTGCTACTACTACAGAACCTTCAAGGCCTGCATTTTCAACAATAGTTCTTAATGGAGATTCAACAGCGCGAGCTACAATCTGGATTCCAGTTGCTTCGTCAGCGTTGTCAGCTTTGATTCCTGCTAATGCAGCTTTTGCTCTTAATAAAGCAACACCACCACCAGCAACAATTCCTTCTTCAACAGCAGCACGAGTAGCGTGTAATGCATCGTCAACTCTGTCTTTTTTCTCTTTCATCTCCACTTCAGAAGCTGCACCAACATAAAGAACAGCAACACCACCAGCTAATTTAGCCAAACGTTCCTGCAATTTTTCTTTATCATAATCAGATGTAGTAGTTTCCATCTGAGCTTTAATTTGGTTTACTCTGTTTTTGATGATATCAGCTTCACCAGCACCACTTACAATTGTAGTGTTGTCTTTGTCGATAGAAACTTTTTTTGCAGTTCCTAACATTTCGATAGTAGTATTTTCAAGTGTATATCCTCTTTCTTCAGAGATTACAGTTCCACCAGTTAAGATTGCGATATCTTCTAACATTGCTTTTCTTCTGTCTCCAAAACCAGGAGCTTTTACAGCAGCAATTTTAAGAGCACCTCTTAATTTGTTTACTACCAAAGTAGAAAGAGCTTCTCCGTCAACATCTTCAGCAATAATCAATAATGGTTTTCCTGATTGAGCAACTGGCTCTAAAACTGGAAGTAATTCTTTTAAAGAAGAAACTTTTTTGTCGTATAATAAGATGTATGGAGAGTCTAGTTCCACTTCCATTTTCTCTGGGTTTGTTACGAAGTAAGGAGAAAGATATCCTCTGTCAAACTGCATACCTTCCACAACATCCACGAAAGTGTCTGTTCCTTTAGCTTCTTCAACAGTGATAACACCTTCTTTACCCACTTTAGCAAAAGCTGTAGCGATTAATTCCCCAATCACTTCGTCATTATTGGCAGAGATAGAAGCAATTTGTTTGATTTTATCAGAATCGCTTCCAACAACTTTAGCTTGTTTAGCCAAGTCAGCAACGATAGCTTCCACAGCTTTGTCGATACCACGTTTCAAATCCATTGGATTTGCACCTGCAGCAACGTTTTTCAAACCTTCTTTAACGATTGCCTGAGCTAAAACTGTAGCAGTTGTAGTTCCGTCACCCGCTAAATCATTAGTTTTAGAAGCAACTTCTTTAACCATTTGCGCGCCCATGTTTTCTAATGGGTCTTTTAATTCGATTTCTTTTGCAACAGAAACACCATCTTTAGTAACAGTAGGTCCACCAAATGATTTTCCGATAATTACGTTACGACCTTTTGGTCCAAGAGTTACTTTTACAGCATTTGCTAATGCATCAACACCACGTTTTAATCCGTCACGTGCTTCAATATCAAATTTTATATCTTTTGCCATTTTTTTTTATTGCTTTAGGCAGTAGGTTTTAGGCTTTAGGCTTTTCTCTACTGCTGATTAGTATTTTTTTTTGCTTTAAGCTATTTTGAAAAAGCTTATTGCTTACGGCTTAAAGCTTATTGCTGCGTAAGCAACTTTTTTAATTTGTAAATTTTGCTTTTTATGCTGTTGATTTTTTCTATTTGATTTTCTGCAATTTCATTATTAAGATATTGCAAATCTTTAGCTAAAATCAAAAGATATTCTGTTTCATTGGCAGAACCTAAAGCTATGTTGAGAAATTGATTAAATTCTTGTCGCTGTTTCTTCCGCATCCTTCGCTAATATTCGTTGGAATTGATGAAGACGCCCTTCTAATCTGACTTGTTAGTCCGTATAATTCTTCTTTCGGAAATATAGAAGTCATTTTATAGATTTCTAAAGTAAAAGAATGACTAAGCTGCCAAATATCGCATTTTTTAAAATCTCTCATTTTTTTGAGCTTTAAGCTTTAGGCTTTTTGTCAAAGCTTAAAGCTTACGGCTTATAGCTTATAGCAATTTAGATAATTGCTAAGATATCATCTTCACGCATAATCAAATAATCAGTTCCTTCCAATTTTAATTCTGTCCCTGCATATTTTCCATAAAGTACAGTATCACCAACTTTTACAGTCATTGTGTGATCTTTAGATCCATTTCCAACAGCTATAACAGTTCCTTTTTGTGGTTTTTCTTTGGCAGTATCTGGAATAAAAATCCCTGACGCAGTTTTAGTCTCAGCTGCTACAGGCTCAATAAGTACGCGGTCTGAAAGCGGTTTAATGTTTAAAGTCATGATTTTATATTATTATTAGTTATACGTTTTTTAATGTTCAAAGAACTTTCAGAAATTGTGCCATGCTCTAAAAACTGACATTTTTTCCTAAAAAAAATGCCAGCTTTGACAGGCTGGCATTTTATATTTATTTTAAAAATATTATTTCGCTGCTGGTGTTGCCGGAGCAGGAGTTTGTTGAACTGGTGTTGCTGGCGTTGTAGTTGCAGGAGCTTCTGTTTTTTCAATAAGTTTAGAGTCAGTATCACTTAACGATCCTGTGAAACTTAAGCTTGAAAGCAAAATTAAAGCAATCAAAATAGTCGCTAGTGTCCAGGTACTTTTGTCTAAAAAGTCAGTTGTTTTTTGTACTCCACCTAACATTTGAGTTCCGCTGATAGTAGACGATAATCCGCCTCCTTTAGGGTTTTGAACCATGATTACTACGATCAATAGAAAACAAACTATTGTGATTAAAACTAAAAAAATTGAAAATGTGCTCATTGCTTAATTATTATTGTTATTTTGTTGTAAAATCTTGATATCCGAAATACGGTCTGCAAAGAAACTAATTTTTTCTGGATATTTCAAAATTAATATTTCATATGCTTGTATGGCTTTTGTATATTTTTTTTGTTCCAAATATACTCTGGCCAAAGTTTCGGTCATTAGGTAAGAATTCTCCTCGTTATTACTGTCCAATTGTACTGCCGGAACTATTGCAGTTTGTTTTATTGGAGAAATTTTTGGGTTTGCTTCAATAAATTTATTGATTATTTCTGCTTTTTTCTTTTTCTCTTTATCAATGGTTTCAGTTTCAGCTATCTTTTCGACTGTATTTTCGACTTTTTGAATTGCTTCTGCTTCTTCCTGCGCCTCTTTGCTACGATCAATAGGTTCGGTTTTAGCTAATTGAAGCCATTCCTGAAACGAATGTTTTTCATTAGCAGAAAAATCCAAAGGTTTTCCGATTTCAAGATTTTCTTCTGCCGTTTTTACGGTTTCTGAAACGGTAATTTCTTTTGGCTCTTCAATTTCTTTTGGTTCTTCAACTACAGGCACTTCTTCAAAAACAACTGTCGAAACTTCTTGTAGTGAATTGTATATTGATTCTTCAATTGGCTCCACTCTTACATCCGGAATTTCTTCCTCTACAACTTCATCAAAAAAAGTTGGAGTTGGTCCTTTTATAATAGGTGTCGATTCCACAATTGGAGTCGTTTCAATAACAGGAGTTTCTTCAATAGTTGAAGTTACTTCTTCAAAAGAATCTAAAGTCGGTTGTTCGATTATCAGATCAATTGGGTTTTCTTCAACTTGCAGGGGTTCTTCAAAAGTAACGGTTGCTGCTTCTTTAAAAGAATCTAAAATAGATTGCTCCGTAACCGAATCAATTGGTCTTTCTTCAATTTTTGGTTCTTCCTCAAATTTAGTTGTTATTACTTCTTCAAAGGAATCTAAAGTTGGTATGATTGTATCAATTGGTTTGTATTCAATTTTTACTGGTTCTTCAAAAGCAGCAGTTGTTGGTTCTTTAAAAGAATCTAAAGTCGGATGTTCAATAATAAAATCAATTGGATTTTCTTCAACTTTTAAAGGTTCTTCAACAGTAATAGTTGTTGGTTCTGTAAAAGAATCTAAAGGCGATTGCTCGATAATTGTATCAATTGAATTTTCTTCCGTTTTTACAGGTTCTTCAAAAGTAACAGTTGTTGGTTCTGAAAAAGAATCTAAAGGCGATTGCTCGATAATTGTATCAATTGAATTTTCTTCCGTTTTTACTGGTTCTTCAAAACTAACGCCTGTAGCTTCCTTAATAGAATTTAAAATAGACTGCTCGATTGGATCAATACGAATTTCTGCCAGTTTCTTCTTTTCTTCTGCTAAGACAATCTCGCTGTCAAAAACAGTAATATTTAAAAGATCCTTAAGTTTTTGATCATAATATTCGCCCTGAATCGCCGTAAAGGCCTCCGAAGTAATAAAATCAAATAAAACCGAGCGATCAGTAGTATGTGCTGCCGTAACTTTTAATGCATAATTATACTTAAAACTATTTTGATTGTAAAGTCCTTTTAATCGCAATGCACGCGCACTTTGAAAATACGGAAATTCATTCAAAACATTGCCTAATGCTTCCGCCTGCTTTTCTGTAATAGCATCGGGTTTGTTCATTAAGTATGTATAATCAGTTACATTCATTTCTTTTTTGTTTAATCGTTTATTTGTTTATCCGTTTAATCGCAAATTTTGTTTAATCGATTTAATGATTAACCGATTAAACAAATAAACAGTTTCTTACCATTTGGCTAATGACTCATTGAAAATATCCTGCGTGATTCTTTCAAAAATAGTTGTAATCGCTGTGTTTAAAACAGAACCTGTTGGTAATGATGTTCCGGCAAAGTCATAATAAAATTCAAATGGTTTCTCGAAATCATCTGTTTCTTTTTTTCTATTCGTAAATCTGACATTTACACGAATCGTCAAGCGGTTTTGTGCTGCCTGCTGATCTGCAGTTGCCGTCATTGGTGTAATCCTGTAATCTACAATTTCGCCTTCGTACATTAAATCACCGCTGTTGCTGACCAGATTCAGGTTGGTTTGATTCATAATCAAATCCTGTAATGCCAATGTAAATTGTCTGTCGATTCCAGGCTCAATCAAATCAGCATTGTTCTGAAAAAAGTTAACCTGAAACGTTTTGGCATCAATTGTTCCTGTTCCGGTAAAGTTGTAAACACTGCAGCCACTCAAAAAAAAGAGGCTGATAAAGGCTAATAAAGAATATATTTTTTTCATAAAATCAATAGTAATAAAATCCAATTTTTAAAATTCCAAATTCCAATCTTTGGCGAAATCCTAAACTTTTAAATTCCAAATTCCAATGAGAGTCATATTTTTTTCAAATATACTAATTTGAAATTTGAGATTTATTTTTTGGAATTTAGTTTTTCAATGTTGGAATTTGGAATTTTCTTTTTTTGGAATTTCCTATTTATAGGTCAAATTGCTTAATTTTTCTATATAAAGTTCTCTCCGAAATTCCTAATTCATCAGCAGCCGCTTTTCGTTTTCCTTTATTTTTTTCTAATGATTTTTTAATCATTTCGATTTCTTTTTGTTCTAAACGCAGAATTTCTTCTTCTTCAATGGTTTCAGCATCTAAATAATTATTGTCATCTTGTATGCGATAACTATCTTCGCGCGTTGCAGGTGTCATTACAGCCGTTCTTGGTTCTTCTTCAAAATCAATTTCGCTGTCATTTTCCTGAGAGCCATAGATTTTCTGAATCAAATTCGGATTAATATCCTGCACTTTTGAGTTGCCGTTTTTCATCAACTCTAATGTGAGTTTTTTCAAATCGTTCAAATCACTTTTCATGTCAAAAAGCACTTTGTATAAAATGTCTCTCTCCGTACTGAAATCGTCTTTTTTCTTATCATTAATTACAGAAGGTAAATTGCTTCCTTCTGTCGGTAAATAAGATCGTAAAGTCGCAAGTGTAATATCGCGATTTGTTTCTAAAACTGAAATCTGCTCAGCAACATTTCGTAATTGACGAATATTACCGTTCCATCTGAATTTCTGCAAAAGCTGAACCGCATCATCGTCTAGTTTTAACGGAGGCATTTTGTATTTGTGCGCAAAATCGGCCACAAATTTTCGGAACAATAAATGAATATCTTCGTTTCTTTCGCGCAAAGGTGGTAAAGTAATTTCGACCGTTGTCAGACGATAATACAAATCCTCACGGAATTTCCCTTTTTCGATTGCATTAAATAAATTGACATTCGTTGCCGCAACAATTCGAACATTCGTTTTTTGGACCTGAGACGAACCAACTTTTATAAATTCACCATTTTCTAAAACACGAAGCAAACGAACCTGAGTGGTTAAAGGCAATTCACCAACTTCATCCAGAAATATGGTTCCGCCGTCAGCAACTTCAAAATAACCTTCACGGGTGCTTGTTGCTCCTGTAAAAGCGCCTTTTTCGTGACCAAAAAGTTCACTGTCAATTGTTCCCTCCGGAATAGCTCCACAGTTTACGGCAATATATTTTCCATGCTTTCTGTGCGAAAGCGAATGGATTATTCGCGGAATATTTTCCTTACCAACACCACTTTCCCCGGTTACCATTACCGAAATATCAGTAGGAGCAACCTGAATGGCTTTTTCAATGGCGCGATTTAATTTCGGGTCATTCCCAATAATCTCAAATCGTTGTTTTATTGCTTGAACTGTTTCCATTTATGTTTCTATCTTTTGCCACGAATTTCACAAATTTTCACAAATTTTTGAAATCGGGTTAATGAATAACTCTTTTATGTTGTAATGACTTTTTATTAAAGTTAATAATAATTCCTAAATCACTATCAGCAAGTTTTAAATAATTAATTGTTTGAGCAGTGTGTTCATCAATTATTTCTTTGGCTGCTTTTATCTCTAAAATGATCTCATCATAAACTACGAAATCAGCATAGAATTTATGTGCTAAAACAATATCTTTATATTTAATGTCATATTCTTTTTCTCGTTCAAATGGTATGTTATGTTTTTTAAATTCATATTCTAACGCATCTTTGTAAACGATTTCAAGAAGTCCGCCGCCAAGTATTCTATGCACTTCCATACAAATTCCAACTACTTTAAAATATTCTTCTTTTCTATATAATTCCATATTTAGTTTTTATACAAACTTATGGATTAATTAAAATAAAGTAAGAAAATTAGTGTGAATTAGTGAAATTCGTGGCAAACAATTTTAGTTCATTTCTGAATAACCAACAGCCGTTCCTTTCAATGTGCCTGAAGTACAGCTTTCAATTTTTACATTTACAAAATCTCCAATTTTATAGTTTTCTTTTGGAAAAACAACCGTGATACTTTGAGAGTTTCTTCCTGAGAATTCTTCTTTTGATTTTTTTGAAACCTTTTCAACTAAAACCTCTACAACCTGCCCTACGTATTCTTCACTTCTAAACCAGGCATGTTTTTGTTGTAAATCGACAATTTCCTGTAATCTTCTGGCTTTGGTTTCTTCCGGAACATCATCTTCCATTTTTCTTCCAGCCAAAGTTCCCGGGCGTTCAGAATACGAATACATATAACCGAAATTATATTTCACATATTCCATTAAACTCATGGTATCCTGATGATCTTCTTCGGTTTCAGTTGGGAAACCGGCAATCATATCTTGCGAAATCGAAGCATTCGGAATAATAGTTCTGATTTTATCAATCAAAGTCATGTATTCTTCACGAGTGTGCAGGCGATTCATTTCTTTTAAAATTCGGTTGCTTCCAGACTGAACCGGCAAGTGAATGTGTTTACAGATATTAGGATATTTCGCAATAACATGCAAAACACTTTCGTGCATATCCTGCGGATTAGAAGTTGAGAATCGAATTCTCATTTTAGGAAAACCAACGGCAACCATTTCCAATAATTGATCGAAATCAACAGCCGTTGCTTTTTGCATTTCAGAAGCATTTACAAAATCCTTTTTCAAGCCACCGCCATACCAAAGGTAACTGTCAACGTTTTGTCCCAAAAGTGTAATTTCTTTAAAGCCTTTATCCCATAAATCCTGAATTTCAGACATAATGCTTTGTGGTTCACGGCTGCGCTCGCGACCACGTGTAAAAGGCACAACGCAAAACGTACACATATTATCGCAACCACGTGTAATCGAAACCAAAGCGGTAATTCCGTTGCTCATTAAACGAACCGGCGAAATATCTCCGTAGGTTTCCTCTTTCGATAAAATTACATTGATGGCGTCGCGACCTTCTTCAACTTCTGCCAATAAATTCGGCAAATCTTTGTAAGCATCAGGTCCAACAACAAGATCGACTATTTTTTCTTCCTCCAGAAACTGACTTTTCAAACGCTCGGCCATACAGCCCAAAACGCCAACTTTCATTTTCGGGTTAATACGTTTCACCGCATTATATTTTTCCAGACGCTTACGAATAGTTTGCTCTGCTTTATCCCGAATCGAGCAGGTGTTAACCAAAACCAAATCGGCTTCTTCAAGGGTTTGTGTAGTATTGTATCCGTTTATCGATAAAATGGAAGCTACGACCTCACTGTCCGAAAAATTCATCGCACAACCGTAACTTTCTATAAAAAGTTTTTTAGTATTCTCAGGTTTATTTTCTAAAACAAGACTTTCGCCCTGTTTGCTTTCTTCAATAATCTTTTCCATTGTATAATTTCAAAGTGCAAAGATAACGCAAAAGGTATAAATGTGACAAGATGGCAGAAAAGAAATTTTAGATTTTGCCAACTCCCATGTTGTAGCGTTAATTTTACCGCAAAGCACGCAAAGTATTTTTTTGTTTGTGTTTGCAATTGACTCCATTAAGTTCGCAAGGCTTTATGTGGCGACCTTTGCGTAAACCCCTGCTTGCTTTGCGGTTAAATTTACCGCAAAGCACGTAAAGTATTTTTTTGTTTGTGTTTGCAATTGGCTCCATTAAGTTCGCAAAGCTTTATGTGGCGATCTTTGCGTAAACCCTTGCGACCTTTGCGGTTAAATTTACCGCACGAAAATGTACGTAGATCAAATAATCTAAAATCTAAAGTCTACAATCTAAAATTTTAAGGAAAAGCACATTCTTGATACATAATCGATTTAAAATTATACCTATATATATAATAGGTGAGAATACAGATAAATCTGCAATTTTTAGAAACATAATATCAAAATAACTCAAAAATGCATTATCAAGGTTGATATTTAAAAAAAACTTCTACTTTTGTTGCAGAAAAATAGATCAATGGCAAAGAATTTAGTAATAGTGGAATCACCTGCAAAGGCGAAAACGATAGAGAAATTTCTAGGGAGTGATTTTCAGGTCGAGTCTAGTTATGGCCACATAGCCGACTTACCATCAAAGGAAATAGGGGTAGATGTAGAAAATGGATTTAAACCTAAATATGAAGTTTCTCCTGATAAAAAAGCCTTAGTAAGTAAACTAAAAACACTATCTAAAAATGCCGAAATGGTTTGGTTAGCAAGTGATGAGGACCGCGAAGGAGAAGCTATTTCATGGCACTTGGCGGAAGAATTAAAACTAGATAGTAAAAAGACCAAAAGAATTGTTTTTCACGAAATTACCAAATCAGCGATTCTTAAAGCAATCGAAAATCCAAGAGAAATTGATTATAATCTAGTAAACGCTCAACAGGCACGACGTGTTTTAGACCGTTTAGTAGGTTACGAATTGTCGCCGGTTTTATGGAGAAAAATTAAAGGAGGACTTTCTGCAGGACGTGTACAGTCTGTTTCTGTTCGTTTGATTGTGGAAAGAGAACGTGAGATTCAGAATTTTAATGCGGTTGCAAGTTATTCAATTGTAGCAGAATTTGTGAATGAAGCGGGAAAAGCTTTCAAAGCTAAATTGCCAAAAAACTTCAATACTAAAAAAGAAGCCGAAGATTTCTTAAAACAAAACATCGGATCAAAATATAAGGTAGCAGATTTAGAAACTAAACCTACCAAAAAATCTCCAACAGCACCATTTACAACTTCAACGCTTCAACAGGAAGCTGCGAGAAAATTGTATTTGCCAGTAGGAATCACTATGCAATTAGCACAGCGTTTATACGAAGCCGGACTTATTACTTATATGAGAACGGATAGTGTGAATCTTTCTAAAGATGCAATGGATGCTGCTGAAGCTGAAATCATAAAATCATACGGAAAAGAATTTTCAAAACCCCGAACTTTCGCTAACAAAAGCAAAGGAGCACAAGAAGCGCACGAAGCAATTCGTCCGACAGATATGTCACGTCATACGGTAAACATTGATCGTGATCAGGCTCGTTTGTATGATTTGATCTGGAAAAGAACATTGGCATCTCAAATGAGCGATGCACAATTAGAAAGAACAAACGTAAAAATTGAAGCGAATAATCACGGTGAAATTTTTACAGCTTCAGGAGAAGTTTTACTTTTTGAAGGTTTCCTTAAAGTGTACCTTGAAGGACATGATGATGACGAGGAAGAGCAAGAAGGAATGTTGCCAGCGTTAAAAGTAAACGAAAAACTGGTTAACAACTATATTACAGCTACAGAACGATATTCAAGACCACCGGCACGTTATACAGAGGCTTCTTTGGTGAAAAAATTAGAAGAATTAGGAATTGGTCGTCCGTCTACGTATGCACCAACTATTTCGACTATTATCAACAGAAATTATGTTGAAAAAGGAACACTCGAAGGTCAGGAACGTAATTATACACAACTTACTTTGCAGGCTGATAAAGTAGGAGAGAAGTTGCTGAAAGAAAATACAGGTTCTGATAAAGGAAAATTAGTTCCTACGGATATCGGAACAATTGTTACTGATTTCTTAGTGAAAAACTTTGGTAACATTCTGGACTATAATTTCACCGCAAAAGTTGAACAGGATTTTGATGAAATTGCCGAAGGAAATATTGACTGGGCAACCATGATGCAGGAATTCTACGATAAGTTTCATCCAAATGTTAAAGATGTTGAGGCAAATGCAGAAAGAGAAAGTGGTGAAAGAATTCTGGGTAAAGATACAGATGGAAGACAAGTATCTGTTCGTTTAGGAAAATTTGGCCCGATGGCTCAAATTGGAGAAGCGGATGATGAAGATAAAAAGTTTGCCAGTTTAATGGCAGATCAAAATATTGGAAATATTACTTTAGAGGAAGCTTTAAATTTATTTTTATTGCCTAAAAACTTAGGTGAATATAAAGGAGAAGAAGTTGAAGTAAGTAATGGACGTTATGGACCTTATGTGCGTCATGGAAGTGTTTTTATTTCGCTGCCAAGAGGAGAAGATCCATTAGCGGTTACAAAAGAAAGAGCTCAGGAATTAATTGACGAAAAAGCACTTGCTGATGCGCCAATTGCAGTTTACAAAGGTGAAGCAGTTCAAAAAGGCGTGGGACGTTTTGGTCCGTTCATCAAATGGAATGGCCTTTTTGTGAATGTAAGTAAGAAATATAATTTTGATAATTTATCACAGGGTGATGTTGAGGAATTAATTGAAGATAAATTACAGAAAAACATTGATAAAGTTCTTCACAATTGGGAAGACGAAGGAATTCTGGTTGAAAAAGCACGTTGGGGTCGCTCGGTTATTACAAAAGGCAAAATCAAAATTGAACTAAGTAAAGATGTTGATGCAACGAAATTAACATTGGCCGAAGTTCAGGAAATGATTGCGAAAAAGACACCAGCTAAAAAAACACCAGCAAAAAAGGCTACAACAGCAAAGAAAGCTCCAGCTAAAAAAACAGCTGCTAAAAAGAAATAATAAATGGAATTTGATTTTCTAGAACCAGTTAACGACGGAATTTTACAATTCATTAGTTCGTTGTCTTCACAAGAATTGGGTAGCAAAATTGTTTTGCATACTCAGGATCAATTTCCTGATATTAGCAAGGTAAACATAGCTATAGTAGGTGTTTTAGAAGATCGAAGAAATATTAACATGGTTAATGAAGTTAACCTGAATGCAGTTAGGAAAAAGTTGTATAGTATGTTTCCTGGCAACTGGGATGCATCTATTGCTGATTTGGGTGATATCCTTGCGGGAGATTCTGTAGAAGATACTTATTTTGCGTTAAAAAAAGTAACTGCTGCTTTAATTAAGAATAAAGTAATTCCTATAGTCGTTGGAGGTTCGCAAGATTTAACCTATGCTTTGTATCGTGCGTATGATGATTTAGAGCAAATGGTAAATATGGTTGCTGTAGATAATCGATTTGATTTTGGTAAGGAAAATGAAACGGTTTCGGCCAATTCGTATCTGACGAAAATCATTATAGATGAACCAAATAACCTGTTTAACTATTGTAATATAGGATATCAAACCTACTATAACTCACAGGAAGAAATTGATTTGATTGAAAAGTTGTTCTTTGATGCTTATCGTTTAGGTGAAATTTCAAATAATATTGCTTTGGCAGAACCCGTTTTTAGGGATGCTGATTTGGTTACTATTGATTTGAATTCGGTAAAATCTTCAGATTCAGGTAACAATATTTCTTTTGAGCCTAATGGTTTCAATGGAAAAGAGATTTGTTCGCTTTCAAGATATGCCGGAATTAGTGATAAAGTTTCATCATTTGGAATCTTTAATCACAATAGTACCGTATATGAGTCGGCAATGATCGCCCAAATTATTTGGTATTTTATTGAAGGATATCATTATCGTTCTAAAGAATATCCATTTGGCAGCAGAACTAACTATCTGAAATACATTGTGCCGCTGGAAGATGAAGAACTTATTTTTTACAAAAGTGATAAGACAGAACGTTGGTGGATCGAAATTCCGTTTGTATCAAATGGGAACAATAAATTGAAAAGAAATACGTTATTACCGTGTTCTTATGAAGAATATTTGTGTGCTTGTAACCAAGAATTGCCGGAAAGATGGTGGAAAGCACAAAGAAAAAATGCTTTATAAAACATAATTTTAATAAAAATCTTAATTCTTTAGAATTATTAAAAATAATTTAAGATAATTTAGTAGGAAAATAAATATATAATATAAAATTTAACGTTTTACGTCGATTTTTTACGCTAGTTTATCGATGAAATATTTTTTTTTTATTTTATTTAACATTATTTTTGAACGGTAAAATAAATTTCGCAACTAGTATTGTTTTTTAGATAAATAATAAATACGTTTACGGACTTATAATAATGAATAGATAATCCCAAATTTATATGAAGAAGTTTTTTGCATTTGCAGCAATATTAACACTAGTAATCGGCTGTGGTAAGTCAGGTGACAAGGGTGAGTTAGTTGGTGTTACAGGAGGGAAATGGCATCCTGAGAAACCTTATGGAATGACATTAGTTCCAGGTGGATCCTTTATCATGGGTAAATCAGATGCTGATTTAGCTAATGTAGAAGACGCTCCAACTAAAACGGTAACAGTTCGTTCATTTTATATGGATGAAACTGAGATCACAAATAGCGAGTATCGTCAGTTTGTGGAGTGGGTAAAAGACTCTACAATGAGAGTTCGTTTGGCTATTTTAGCTGATGAAACAGGACAGAAAGCTGCTGGTGACGGTAAAGGTAAAAAGGCAGGTAGTATTGCTGATTATGCATTTAATGATTCTGAACCGGATAAAATGACGGCATACGATAAATATATGTATGATAATTACTACAGTGTAGGAACGAAAGATGATCCATATGCTGGTAGAAAATTAAACAAAAAAGTTAAGTTAATTAAAGATACTAAAGCTTATCCGGATGAGTATTATACTGAAGTAATGGATTCTATGTATTTGCCAATTGAAGAATCATATAATGGTTTAAGAACAATTGATGTGAATAAATTGAAATTCCGTTATTCATGGATGGATATTCAGGCTGCTGCTAAAGCTAAAGTTGGAAAAAGAAAAGACTTCGTTAAAACAGAACAAATCGGAATTTATCCTGATACAACAGTTTGGATTAAAGATTTCGCTTATTCTTATAATGAGCCAATGCATAATGATTATTTCTGGCACAAAGCTTATGGAGATTATCCTGTAGTTGGTGTTACCTGGAAACAGGCTAAAGCTTTCTGTGCATGGAGAACTTTAAATAAAAATAGTTATATTAAATCTAAGAAAAAAGGACGTGATTTAGTAAATGCTTTCAGATTACCTACAGAGGCAGAATGGGAGTATGCTGCAAGAGGAGGTCTGGAATCTGCAACTTACCCTTGGGGAGGTCCTTACACTAAGAGTGACAGAGGATGTTTCTTAGCAAACTTCAAACCAAGCAGAGGAGATTATGCTGCTGATGAGGCATTATATACAGTAGAAGCTAAATCTTATGATGTAAATGGTTACGGATTGTATAATATGGCAGGAAACGTTTCAGAATGGACTGACTCTGCTTATAATCCAAATGCATATGAATATGTTTCAACGATGAATCCAAACGTTATCGACGGAAACAATCAAAGAAAAGTGGTTCGTGGTGGATCCTGGAAAGACGTTGCTTATTTCCTACAAGTAAGTACACGTGATCACGAATATGCTGACTCTGCAAGAAGTTACATTGGTTTCAGAACTGTACAAGATTACATGGGAACTCAGGTAACTGGCGGAAAAAAGAAAAAGTAAATTATAATTAAATTCAATAACCAAATCAAATCTATTTTATTAAAACCTAAAAAAAAGTATTATGGCATTATTAAGTAAAAAAGCAATGAATTTCGCTTATGGTATGGGAGCGGCAGTAGTAATCATTGGAGCATTATTCAAAATTACTCACTTTGAAATCGGACCATTAACAGGAACGTTAATGCTTTCTGTTGGATTAGTAACTGAGGCGTTAATCTTTGCTCTTTCTGCTTTCGAACCAGTAGATGAAGAATTAGACTGGACTCTTGTTTACCCTGAATTAGCGAATGGCGAGGCTAGAAAAAAATCTGACAAAGTAGAGACTCCAACTGACGCCCAAGGATTGTTGTCTCAAAAATTAGATGCAATGTTGAAAGAAGCTAAAATTGACGGTGAATTAATGTCAAGCTTAGGAAACAGCATCAAAAATTTCGAAGGAGCTGCAAAAGCAATTTCTCCAACGGTAGATTCTATTGCAGGACAAAAGAAATATGCTGAAGAAATGTCTATGGCAGCTGCACAAATGGAATCTTTAAATAGCTTATACAAAGTACAATTAGAAAGTGCTTCAAGGAATGCACAAGCAAATAGCGAAATCGCTGACAATGCTTCTAAATTAAAAGAACAAATGCAATCAATGACTGCAAACATTGCTTCTTTAAACAGTGTTTATGGTGGTATGCTTTCTGCAATGAGTAACAAAGGATAATTAGTTTTTAACTATTATATTAAATTTATTAATAAGAACTAATTAGAAAAAAATGGCAGGAGGAAAATTAACCCCTAGACAGAAGATGATTAACCTGATGTATCTGGTTTTCATCGCAATGTTAGCAATGAATATGTCCAAAGAAGTGTTATCTGCTTTTGGATTAATGAATGAAAAATTTGAAAGCGCTAACACATCTTCAGAACAATCAAATGCTGGATTATTGATGTCGTTAGACCAAAAAGCGGCTGAGGCAAAAGGAGAATTTGCTATTGCTGCAGTTACAGCTCATAAAGTTGAAACAACTTCTAAAGAATTTTATGCATACATCGGTTCATTAAAAGGTGATGTTTTAAAAGGTTTCGAATCTGATAAAGAAACAGGAAAATTACCTTACGAGTCTATGGACAAAGGTGATAATATTGACAACTGGTTTACTGGTGAAGGATATACTCCTAAAGGAAATGAAATCATCTCTAAGATTGAAAAATACAAAGCAGATATGAGAGCTGCTTTAGCAGACAAAAAATATGCTGCAATTTTAGCTGAGGTTGAAAAGAAATTTGATGTTTCTGATGTAAAAAACAAAGAAGGTTTAAAAGATAAGTATTTAGCATACCACTTTAAAGGTTTTCCTGCAGTTGCTTCATTAGCTAAACTTTCGGCTTGGCAGAATGACGTTCAAAAAGCAGAATCTGATGTTTATAGTGCTGCTTTAGGAAAAGCTGCGGTTGCTGCTGCTTCTTACAGTAATTATCAGGCAATCGTTGTTTTAGATAAAAATGCTTATTTCCAAGGTGAGAAAGTTACAGGTAAGGTAGTTTTAGGTCGTTATGATGAAAACACTAAGCCAACTTCATTCCAGGGTCCTGGAAAAATCGTTAACGGACAGGCTGTTATTTCATTAACTGCTGGTGGTGTTGGAGAACAGGATATCAATGGACAATTTACGTTCTTAGAGGATGGAAAAAACATTCCTTTGAAATTTAAAGGAACTTATGTTGTAGTACCAAAACCTAATTCAGCTACTATTTCTGCTGATAAAATGAATGTTGTTTATAGAGGTGTGGTTAACCCAATCTCTGTTTCATTCGCTGGTGTTGATGCTAACAAAATTGTTGCAAGTGCTCCAGGTCTGGCTTCTGCTGGAAAACCTGGTAAATATAACATGAGCCCGGGTTCAGGTACTGAAACTACAATTTCAGTTACAGGAACTTTACCAAACGGTGACAAAGTTACAGATAAGAAATCATTCAGAATTAAAGGTATTCCTGGGCCAACAGGTACAATTAGAGGTGAAATGGGTGTTGTTAAAGGACCTAAATCTAACTTAGAGATTGCTACTATTGGTGCTAAATTACTTGATTTTGATTTTGAAGTTGGTTTGGATGTTGTTGGATTTAACTTAAAAATTGCCGGGCAACCTACAGTTGTTGTTAACGGTAACAGATTAAATGCACAATGTAAATCAGTTCTTTCTAAAGCTGGAAGAGGAGATCAGGTTACTATTTCTGAAATTAAAACTAAACTTGTTGGAGCTGGTAGCTATTTATTGCCACGTACTGCTCCGGTAATTTACGAAATACAATAATAAAGTAGGTAAAACTACGTTCAATATCTTATAATGATATCATGATGAAAGTAAGAAATTTTTTAATAGCTATAGTTTCTATCGCAGGCGGTTTCGCTTCTAACGCGCAATCGAATTTGCTTAATGCAAAAACACCAGATCAGATAGGACTTAAGACTCCTGCACAACTTATCTCAGACAACGATAAGCCATTGGCTTATGGTTATGTAGATGATAGAGATGTCTTGATGGGAAAAACAACTTGGGAGATCATTGATTTGAATGAAAAGATCAACTTTCCATTATATTTTCCAGTAGATACAGCTAATATTGGTTCAGATAGACGTTCACTTTATGACGTTTTGACGAAAGCCATCAAAAGTGGTAAGGTAACTGAGATTTATACTGACAGTTATTTCAATACTAAAAAATCTATGAAGGACATCGAAGGATCATTATCTCGTATTGATACAACTGATGCTGGTAGAGAACTTATTAACCAATATCCGGATGACTACAAAACTCATGTTGTGAAGAAAAAAGTAGTTACTGGTACTGGTAAAAAGAAAGTTGTAACTTATGTTGACGAAACGGTTGGAGCTACAAGAACAGTTCCTTCAGAATATATTCTGAAACAAGATTTAACAGCTCAGGATGTTACACAATATAAAATTAAAGGATACTGGTATTTTGACAAACGTCAAAGTGAATTGAAATATCGTTTACTTGGAATTTGTCCAGTTACCCCTGACGTTTATACGATGAACAGTGATGAAAAAGATTATATTGAGTTATTTTGGGTTTTCTTCCCTAATGCGAGAGAAGCATTACATGAAGCAAAAGCTTTTAACGACAATAATTCAGCATTGCCAATTTCATTTGATCAGATCTTAAATTCAAGACGTTTTAATGCAGTAATCTACAAAGAAGAAAACTTGTACGGAGATCGTGAGATCAAAGAATACATGAAGGATAATGCACAAAATCAGTTGTTAGAATCTGAAAGAGTAAAAGAGAAGATTCGTAATTTCGAACAAGATATGTGGAACTACTAAGTATCTATATTACATTATAACAAAAACTCTTACTACCTTTGTAGTAAGAGTTTTTTTATTTTTTACCTATACTACATGTTAGATTATATAATTGTCGGATCTGGATTAGCAGGGATTTCTTTCGCTGAAATTGCCCTTAAAAACAACAAATCTATTTTAATGATAGATGATAAATCTCAGATATCATCCAGAGTTGCCGGAGGATTATATAATCCTGTTGTTTTAAAGCGTTTTAGCGAAGTTTGGAAAGCACAGGAACAATTAGTTCTAATGGATGATTTTTATAATGAGATAGAGGCTAAATTAAAAACTCAATTTAATTTTAAAATGCCAATTTTAAGAAAGTTTTTTTCTATTGAAGAACAGAACAATTGGTTTGCCGCATCAGATAAAAGGAACTTGGCTCCATTTTTATCTACAAAATTAATTTCCACAAAATATAGAGGTATTGATTCACCATATGATTATGGAGAAGTTTTGCATACTGGCTATGTCGATACGGCTTTATTATTGGATACTTATAAAGAATACTTGCTGAGGAATAATTTACTCTTAGAAGAGTCCTTTGATAGTTCTTATATCGAATTTTTTGATTTTGGAATTCAGTATAAAGATATTCAGGCCCGCCATATTATTTTTGCCGAAGGTTTTGGACTGCATAAAAATCCTTTCTTTAATTATTTACCCTTAGATGGCACAAAGGGTGAATTGTTTGTAATTAAGGCTCCGGACCTAAACTTAGATGTAATTATAAATACCAGTGTTTTTATTTTGCCGATGGGTAATGATTTATTCAAGGTAGGAGCAACTTATAATTGGCAGGACAAAACGGATTTACCTACCGAAGAGGGAAAACGGGAATTGACAGATCGAATTAAGGAGATTATTATCTGCGATTTTGAAATTGTAAAACATTTTGGAGGAGTTCGCCCTACTGTAAAAGACAGGAGACCTCTAATCGGTACGCATCATGAGCATAAATCACTTCACATCCTTAACGGATTAGGGACCCGGGGAGTAATGCTCGGTCCTGCAATGGCAAAAGCTTTATATGACAATATTGAAAGTGATATTGCTTTAGATCGTGAAATTGATATTCAACGATTTCATAAAAGATATTTAAAAACCCTTATTTCTGACCGGCCTTAGGATCATAAGAAACAAACATATTAATGTACAAGTTTCGTGAAAGTCTTAAAACAAATGGAAACAAAACTATCAAAGTAATAACAATCGCTAAAAACGATTGTTCAATAGAAGCTCTAAAAAAAACAAATGAAATAATAAAAGCTGCAATTCCGACCGCAACATTTAGTCCATAACTTACATACATTGCGCCATAAAAAAACGAAGGTTCGATTTGATATTTTAATCCACAATGATTGCAATTTTCGTTCATTTTGAGAACTTTAGTCAAATGAAGCGGATTTTTGTCCGAATACATGCTCTCATTTTGACATTTTGGACAACTTCCTGTTAAAATACTATTTAGTTTGGATCCTTTTTTTAACATTTGCAAAAAATTTAAACAAAGGTACATTTTTTACACCTTTACTGCTCGTAACAATAGTCACAAATTATGCTTAATATACACAATCTTTCAGTTTCTTTTGGTGGAACATATTTATTTGAAGAAGTTACTTTTCGTTTAGGTGCCGGAGACCGCGTTGGTCTTGTTGGTAAAAATGGAGCTGGTAAATCGACAATGCTTAAAATGTTAGCAAGAGATTTTGCTCCTGATTCCGGAGTTATTTCGCAAGAGAAAGATATCAAAATGGGTTTTTTACGTCAGGATATTGATTTTGAACGTGGAAGAACTGTACTAGAAGAAGCTTATGAAGCTTTTACTGAAATTAAGATTGTAGAAAAAAAATTAGAAGAAATCAATCATCAATTGGTTACCAGAACCGATTATGAAAGTGAAGAGTATAGTCAGATTATAGAAGACCTATCTGATTACACGCATCGTTTTGATCTTCTTGGAGGTTATAATTATGTGGGAGATACAGAGAAAATTCTTTTAGGTCTTGGTTTTAAAAGAGAAGTTTTTAATAATCAAACCGAAACATTTTCAGGAGGTTGGAGAATGCGTATCGAATTGGCTAAACTATTATTACAATCAAATGATGTATTGCTTCTGGATGAGCCTACCAACCACTTAGATATTGAAAGTATCATTTGGTTAGAGAGTTTCCTTCGTAATTATCCCGGCGTTGTGGTAATTGTATCGCACGATAAAATGTTTTTGGATAATGTTACCAATCGTACGATTGAAATTTCGTTAGGAAAAGCATACGATTTCAATAAACCTTATTCTCAATATTTAGAATTGCGTCATGAAATTCGCGAAAAGCAATTGGCGACTCAAAAGAATCAGGCCAAAAAGATTGAAGAAACAGAAAAGTTAATCGAGAAATTCCGTGCAAAAGCTTCAAAAGCTTCCATGGCGCAATCGTTGATTAAAAAACTAGATAAGGTAGAACGAATTGAAGTTGATGAAGACGACAATTCGGTTATGAATATATCTTTTCCGGTTTCAAAAGAGCCTGGAAGAGTGGTAGTAGAAGCTGAGCATGTAACAAAGGCTTACGGAGATAAAGTTATTTTAAAAGATATTGATTTATTGGTAGAACGCGGAAGTAAAATTGCTTTTGTGGGTCAAAATGGTCAGGGAAAATCAACTTTTATTAAAGCTATCGTAAATGAATTTGAATATCAGGGGAATATCAAATTAGGTCACAATGTTCAATTGGGTTATTTCGCTCAAAATCAGGCTGAATATTTGGATGGAGAGATCACTTTGCTTCAAACGATGGAAGATGCGGCTATGGACACGAATCGATCTAAAGTTCGTGACATGTTAGGTTCTTTTTTGTTCCGTGGCGATGATGTAGAGAAAAAAGTAAAAGTACTTTCAGGAGGGGAGCGTAATCGTTTGGCACTTTGTAAATTGTTATTACAGCCAATCAACGTTTTGCTGATGGATGAGCCTACGAATCACTTAGATATTAAATCTAAGAATGTATTAAAGGCTGCTCTTCAAAAATTTGGCGGAACCTTATTGTTGGTTTCTCACGACAGGGATTTCCTTCAGGGAATGTCGAATATCGTTTATGAATTTAAAGATCAAAAAATAAAAGAATATTTGGGTGATATCAACTATTTCCTTGAACAGCGTAACCTTGAAAACATGCGTGAAGTAGAGAAAAAAGATGTTGCAAAAGCTGCTGCTCCAAAAGAAACCAACAAAGCGTCTTACGAAGATCAGAAAAAAGGAAAATCACTTCAAAACCGATTGAGTAAAGTTGAAAGCCAGATCAAACAATTAGAAAAAGACATTCAGCACGACGATAAAATGCTGGCTTCTAATTATGATAAACATATCGAAGATGCTTCATTCTTCACCGCATACAACAAAAAGAAAGCAGACCTTGATCAATTGCTTTTAGACTGGGAAATCATTCAGGAAGAGATTGATAATTTTAATGCTTAATTTTAGTTTTCTTTGTTTCAGGTTTCAGGTTACGATAGGAACCTGAAACCTGAAACTTGAAACTTGAAACTTGAAACTTGAAACTTGAAACTTGAAACTTGAAACTTGAAACTTGAAACCTGAAACCTGAAACCTGAAACCTGAAACAAACTACTTAATAATTCCAATAGACTTAGAGTGCATAATCGCCTGACTACTATCCTTAAAATAACAAACCGAAACTTCTAAGTTCTCTAAATTTTTTAAAATAGCCTTTGTAGATTTTTTTTGAAACTTACCTGTTTGCCTTATGTATACCGCTTTTACAGTAACAGGAAATATTTTGCAGATTTGTTCATATAAAAATGGATCATGCTGTGAATCATCTCCCAATAATACATATTTTAGATTCGGATAAAACTCCAAAACATGTTTTATTTTGTCGAATTTGTGATTGTGATTGCCTCTTCCACTCATGAAAAAATCGGTAATTCCACGTCTAATATCTCTCAATAAAATAACTGCCCTTGGCAATTGATGTATTTTGGTGAATTTTACAATAAAATGATACAAGTTCCATTCACTGCTGGAGATGTAAAAAAAAGCATTTTCTTCTCCTTTATTGTTTCGTCCAGCCGAACTTAAAGCCTGGTAATGTGGTACAACGTCTTTAAAAACCTTTCGATCATTTACATTTTTAAAAAGTAAAATGTATATCTTTTTGAAGAAATTATGTGTGTGCGAAATCAGAAATGTGTCATCAATATCAGATATGATTCCCAGATTTCCCTGGTGTGGCCTGATAAAACTTCCTTTAGAAATTAAAATTTCGGTTTTGTATCGAATGCTCACTTCGTACTCCATCCATCCAAAATTAAATTCTTTTTCAAGTGGAATACAGAACTTAAAATAACCATCGTCTAAGGTTTTGGTGTGAATTTCCTGATCTCCAATTTTAAGGTAAACATCAAAATTTTGAATGGTTTTTATCCTAAACTGATTAATAATCGAAGTGGCATTTTTAAAATTTTTCTTCTGAAAATCATATTCATACGTTCTCTTAAATACATGACCCATTACAATTAATTCCTGTTCATTGGCATAACCGCGATATAATTGTAGTATAGGTTTCATTAATTACGTATATTTATATATGTTGTAAATTAATTATTTTAATTGACTTTAAAAATAAAATTGTGAAAAAGAATATCATATTTGTTGTAAACCCTATTTCTGGCGATTTGGATAAATCAGATTTAGTTAACGCTGTTACGGAGTTTGCCATTACAAATCATTTTGATTTAGAGGTTTATGAAACCTCTGGAAAAAATGATATCAAAGAAATACAATCACTATACAGACAATATAATCCAGAACGCATAATTGTTGCAGGAGGTGACGGGACTATAAAGATGGTTGCCGAAGCAATGGAACATCATGATGTAATTATCGGTATCCTTCCGGCAGGTTCTGCAAACGGATTATCAGTTGATTTAAATTTGCCGCCGACGATTGAAGAAAATCTGAAAATTGCTTTTTTGAATCATTATATCGAAATGGATATGATATGTATAAACGGCAAAAAAAGTATTCATTTAAGCGATATCGGAATTAATGCAGATTTGGTAAAAAATTACGAAGAAAGTAATTTGCGGGGATTTTGGGGATATGCCTTGCAGGCATACTCAACAATAAAAGATTTAGACGAACCTTTTATAGCTACTATTTCTGCCAATAATCAAACTGTAGTACATACGGCAAGAATTATTGTAATTGCTAATTCGCAGCGATATGGAACTGGTGTGACTATTAATCCTAATGGTGTTATGAATGATGGGAGATTTGAATTGGTAATTCTTAAAAGTCTTGATATTTTTTTGTTAGGAAAAATTATTACTGGAAACATGCCAATTGATTCAGATGATATTGTTATTATTTCAACAGATAAAGCGACAATCAAAACAGATTATCCGGTGAATTTTCAAATTGATGGAGAATATTGCGGTGAACAAACGGACTTAGAAATTCATATTCTGCACAAGCAGATGAAAATAGCTATCCCTTAAAAATCTTTGTCAAAGCTCTAAACTTTGACAAAGTTGTTATTTAAACGGATTACGTTCCTGCCATTCTGTTTTAGGTTCCAGATAATTAAAAAAGCGAGCAATATTATGATTAATTAAAGTATTGCTGTGTGTAATTAAGCCATACATTTTTAGAGGTTTTGCACCAACAGAACTTTTGATTTCGAGTGCAGTTCTGGCAAAAACAATTTCTCTAAAACCTTGATTTATTGAGTAAGCAATCATGTCGTAAAGCATGTTTAAATATAACATTTTTTCACGTTGAATACTTTCGTCATAACCCAGGAAATACGTATCCATTATAGCTCCATTTTTTATTAAAGTATTGAAGCCAACTAGTTTTCCATTTAAAAAATAACCATATAGTAAAAAATCATCTTTCATAATTTCTTTAAAAAAGCTGAAATGATTTCTGGCTAAAAAGAAAGTATTAAAAGGGGCGTTTTTTGCAACATGAAAATACAGATCATAAATGATATCTTCATATTTTAAAATATCAGTTAAGGACATTTTCTGTTTTATAATTCCATCAGCTTTTTTGCGGGCACGTTTGTATTGATCACGGTATTTCTTAGATAAGGCATCGATATAATCCTGTTCGGTTTTCCAATTTTCATTGATTTCAAAAATCATGTTGGGCTGTGTCGAAAACGTATAATTGTTTTTAAATTCAGCCTGAAGCGGTTTAATTTCTGTTTCCGTAAAATCCTTTATGCTGGTAATATGAACTTTTTTTCCTTTAGTCTTCAGCTCTTTTTTAAGCTGATTAATCGCCTTATGAAGTGTTTTGATTGCTTTTGATTGTTGGATGTTTTCATCAAAAGCAAAAGCATTCTGACCTGTCAGCATATTGTTACCAACGAATAAAACATGTGAAGCGAAGTTTTTAAAAGCAAAATTACGAACTGAAGTTTTTAAACACTGATCGCGGTCTCCAAAAGATTCCAGTTTTTCTGCAAACAAAAATTGAGTTATAGCGATTCCAACAAGTTTTGTTTCTTCAAAAATTCCAATAAAATGACAAATCATATTTACCGGACAGGAATTTTCAAGAACTGTGAGGTATTCTCTAGTCAAAAAAATGTTGTCAGAAGTCAGTGAATTCCACGCTAAGGGTAGCGAGGATGCGCTATTGTATATTTCGAAAGAATAAGTTGTAGTCAAAAGTGAGAGCTAATTTTTTCAAAATTAGATAATATTTATAATAACTGGTCTGGTTTAAGTTATTATTAAGAAAAACCCGTTTGAAATTGGATATCAAACGGGTTTTGTATGTGTAATTTTATGCAAATGCGCAGATAATTCCTCCCATCAAAGTAAGGGTTAACATCCAATATCCTGCATGAACAAAGATATATTTCCATGATTTTCTTTCGAATAAACCATTAATACCAATTACCGGAAATGCAAAAAATAATCCCGACATGAAACCATGAAGGGCTCCGTGTTTAAAAGTACGATACGCCGTTCCGTAATCCGCCATAAAAGCAGCAAATGAAGGTTTCGCACTTTCTAGCATTGGTGGTCCGCCAACCATGCCAACTGCTCCTGATTGATGGATGGTTAGTCCCATCAAAACTACTGTGATCATCAAAGAAAAGATATACGTAAATCCGAAGATTTTAAGCATATTTCCTGTTTGAAGTTCTTCCTGAGTCAGATTATTTTCTTTCATCCAAATCGTTCCGAACACTTTTGGATTGTACCAAATAAAACCAGTAACAAGTGTGACAATTCCAGCAAGTAATAATGCAATAAAGTTAATTTCCATAATATGAGGTTTTTAGGATTAGTTGGTCAAATTTAATCAAAAAATAATACCGTTTGTCGATTTTTATTAAGTAGTATAAATAGTGTTAATTATTTACTTATTAACACTTTATCGACATTTACTGCTTTATATCTATAAAATGTATAATTTTAAACCATAAACAAATCCCAAATTTTGTTATGAAAAGCTTAGCCTCATTTTTTATAGCTTTTATTTTTTCATTGAATATTTATGCAGATACTGTTTCAGATAAAGAAAAAGATGCCTTAATTAAATTTTACCATGCTACTAATGGTGCAAATTGGAAAATTAAATGGGATTTATCTCTTTCTGTCTCAACCTGGCACGGTGTTCAAACTGAAAAAGGAAAAGTAACCGGACTTTATTTAGAAGATAATAATTTGGAAGGGGAATTACCTGCTGAATTTTTTGATTTGATAAATTTAGTAACTATTGATTTTCATAAAAATAATCTGCATGGTAAATTGCCGGCAGAGATTGGAAAATTAAAGCAACTCGAAGTGCTTTCTTTATTTAGTAACGAAATTGAGGGCGATTTACCTGGTTCGATTTATAAGATTCAGACTTTAAAAATATTGCTTTTAAATAATAACAAGCTCTCAGGGACTTTAAGTGCTGAAATAATAAATTTTCACGTCTTACAAAACTTGAGCTTATTTGATAATAATTTTGAAGGTGAAATACCAAAAGGACTTGAAAAATTACATAGTTTATCTGAAATGAATCTTTCTTATAATAAATTTAAAGGGTCTGTTTCTAAAAACCTGGCTTTATTAGATCCGCTTAATATGACTATGCTAGATGAAGACGGAAATCCATTTTTATTAGAAATTAATACTGAAAAAGAAACTACAATTGTTACCCAAAATTAATCGTGCTTATGAATGAAAATTACTCTCGTTAAAAAAGTTGATTAAATATATTTAGTTAATTGTTGAAAACCGTAAGTGATTACGGTTTTTTTGTGTTTTAAATATACTTAAATATTCGCTAAAAAAATAAACCGAATTGTTTACAACTTTGATTTTTTTTATAACTTTAATTCGTCAAATTGAGTATTTGAATAGAAATAAATAACCTTTTTAAAATATAAATTATGGTAGTACAATATCAGGGTGAACAACACGGAAAAGCGACCACTTTTACAATAAGAATTATTGGGAATAACTTGTCTAAAAGTAGTTCTAATTATCAAATAGATTTATTAGTAGGAGATAAGCAGCTTCCAACTTTTACAACAGAGATACATCAAAGTTTATCTAATTGTTTAAAAGAAATCTATTTGTTCAGAAAATACAACGGAATCAAATTTAATGCTTCTTCAGAGAAAATTACATCGCTTTTTGTGCCTTATGATCAGGTGTTATTCAACTATAATAAATATGCTTTGTTTAGAGCTTAAGGTTTAATAATATTGAAAGCAAAAAAGGTCGGTTCTCAAGAACCGACCTTTTTTTTATATAGATATTTTAAAAAAAAGCTCCAGATTTCTCTGAAGCTTTGCGTAAGTAGCCCGTAGCGGAATCGAACCGCTCTTACATGGATGAAAACCATGCGTCCTAACCGATAGACGAACGGGCCTGTTTTTCTAATGCGGATGCAAAAATGCAATTAATTCTAAAATACACAAAAAGATTTTTTAATAGATTGTTTTTTAGTCATTCTGAAAATATCGCATTAAGAAATAATCAATCGTAAATAAACGAGTTAAGTAAAATCTATTTGTTTGATTAATAATTGATTGTTTTACTTTTAAAAAAAGCGATAAAAGATTTTTTTTTTCTTTTATTAAAAAGATAATTTTCAATAAAATTAAATTTATTTGTTTTGAAAGAATATCCTTCTGGTTTTTCCATTACATTTTTTTAAGAGCCTATTATCGAAGAGTTTTAATTACAATGTTTCTGACTTTATGTCTACAATTTTAGTCAATTGGACAAAATAAAAGGGAGTAGTTTTTGTTTTTTTAAATATAAAATATTAAAGCTCCAGATTTCTCTGAAGCTTTAATAAAAAATCCAAAGGATAAAAGACCAAAAAATGCAAATGTGGCAAACGCAATTGGTTTGGAGAATAGATATGGTAAAGTAAAATCTGGATTTCCTGCCAGTTTTGTAAAATTCAATCCTGATTTATCTGAAATAGAAACTTTGGATTTTTCTAAAAATTCAATGATGTGATAGTATCAAAGCGTACTTATTTTTTCAGCGCAAAATCGTAACGTTTGTACTGTCAATTACTACCATGTCTGTATATATAACATTGATTTAGTACTAAAATCAGATTAAATTAAAAATAAATGTAATTATTACAAATAATAACTATCTGAATGTCAATGCAGTAATGTTTTTGTTGGAAAATATATCTAAAAAAAATACTCCAAATGAGGAAAGCCGCAATTTAATCTAATGAATAAGATATATTTTTGAACGCTTTAACAAATAAATAACATTATAAAATACAATTAATTTTCTAAACCAATAATGATATTTTGTTTATCCTGTTAGAAAATAAAAGATGTCATAATATTTTAACATTACTATTTAAAAATAGAATTCAACCAATTAATAATTATTAACTCTGTGAAAAAAAATACCCAAACAATTTTAATTATAATTAACGTCATATTAATACTAATAGTATCATCCTGCCTAATTAAAAATTTTATAAGTACAGGTTCACAAACTGTTTATGTTGACAATGAAAAACTCTTTGATAATTTCAACATGACTAAAGAATTAAAACGCTCAGGAGAGAAAGAATTTAATTCTAAAAAAACGATAACAGATTCTTTATATAAAAAAATCAATTCTTCAGAAATTACACTCTCGGAGAAAAAAGTATTGATGCAAAAGTTTATCCAGTCAAAAGAAGAATTGGAACAATTTAATCAAAATTTTGCAATAGAAGAAACTACTAAAATTTGGTCCCGAATTCACAGTTATACAGCTGAATTTTCTAAAGAAAACAAATATCAATTAGTTATTGGTTCTCAAAACAAACAATCGGTTTTATTTGCAGATGAAAATATCGATGTTACAAACGAATTGATTATTTACATAAACAAAAAGTATGAAGGACTTAAGTAGGTTGTTTTGTTTGCTTTTTGTTTTGCTTTTATTTTCCTGCAAAAAAGAAAAGATAGAAAATTCTGAAATTAGAGACAGGTATTTTAATCTGGAAAAAATAGGCTGGAAATCCCGCTCTTATACTCAAGTTGTGGACGATATTGGTTTTACAGCTACTGAAGTTCCCATTCAATATTATTTACTAAAAGATCAGGGAACTGAAAAACTCGGGCACGTTGATTCTCTTTATGAAGAAAATAAGAGAGAGCGTGTAATAGAGTTTGTATTTCAACAAGATGAAGAGAAAGATTTGCTTAACAACGATTTTACAGGCATGGATTATACCTCGGCTGTAAAGTACATGTCTTTTGGTCTTGATAAAGATTTTTATGTGGTGACTTCAAAGAAAGATACAATTCCATGTTCTGGAGTAAACTTTGAGCGTAATTATAAAATCGCACCATTTCAAAAAGTGCTTTTATTCTTCTCCGGAATAGACCCCAACGATAAAATACAATTGATTTACAATGATTTCCTTTTCAGAAAGGGAATATTAAAATTTAAATTCAAAGATCCTTTTACCCCTGTAGCCTTATGATCAAGCCAAAAAAAATAAGTAAATTAAAAAAAACTGTTGCTATTTATTTAGCAATGATGATCCTTTTGGAAACCTTTCAGCCAATGCAAATGTATGCTTTGACTAGTGGCCCTACACAGCCCGAATTCAATTCTTTTACACCAATTGGCACTTCAGATATGGTAGACCTGGCAAGTGGTGATTTTAATTATAATATTCCAATAATGGATGTAGGTGGCTATCCATTGAATCTTGCATACAATTCAGGAATAACGATGGATCAGGAAGCATCCTGGGTAGGACTTGGCTGGAACCTCAATGTCGGACAAATAGAAAGACAGGTTCGAGGTTTACCAGATGATTTTAGAGGCGATGAAATGGTTTATGAAAACAATTTAAAGCAAAATAGAACAGTTGGTATAAATGTAGGCGTTAATGCTGCTTATACAGGTTTCGACGCTTTGCAATTGGGTGTTGGATTGGGAGTAGAGTCTAATAATTATGAAGGAATATCATTTAAACCTTCTTATGGTATAGGATTTAATTTTAATGGTAATGTATCGGTAGGAATGGACTTTTCGAGTTCTTTAGACGGCGGAGCTACGGTAACTCCCAGAGTTGGTATTTCAGCTAAAATAAATGATACTTACGGTACTACTACTTCATTAGGAAGTTCTATATCCTTAGGGTTTAATAGTCGTAAAGGTGTTGAAAATCTTAACGTCTCGGCAAGTGTAAGCCAAAAAGGAAAAGGCATTCAGGACAATCAGGAAAAACAAATGTCTGAACTAGTGACTTTAAAAGGAGGAGGAAGTATTGGGGGCAGTATTTCTTTCAATAATTTAAGCTACACTCCCACTAAACGAATTGGATTTAGAAATGAAAATTTTTCTTTTAACGGTGCTCTTGGAGGAGAAGTTTTTGGAGTAGAAGGACAAGTACAGGTTACAGGTTATGGCTCCTATCAAACTATTGCCGATGAATATCGCAACAGAAAAGAAAAAAGTTATGGATATGAAAATACTGAATATAAAAAAGTAAATGAATCAGGGGTCTTAGATTTTAATAGAGAAAATGAAAGGACGGTGACTCAAAACACACTGGCCTTACCAGTAACTAATTATACTTATGATACTTACAGTATTGATGGGCAGGGTGTGGCAGGAATGTTTAGACCTTACAGATCAAAAGTAAGCAGTGTGTATAATGATGAGGTCGTAGATCTTGGGAAAAGCCAAAATTTTGGTATTGAAGTTGGTTTGGGGAATTTATTTCATGCCAGTGGTGATTTTAAGAAAGCTCCATCGGAAAGTACCACCGGTGGATGGTTCCAGAACAATAATGTGTTAGCTCATTTTAACGAAAAAAGTACCGACAAAAAATCAGTGGATTATGAAGCGGTTACATTCAAGATGGTAGGAGCTACTATAGTAGATCCGGAGACTATTTATAAAGATAGAATATACGAGACAAAAGCGTTAAGAGTTGATATTGATGGAAATAAAAAAAATACCAACACTAGCACTTATTCATTTGCAGGTGGTAAATACGGAGATGCAGAAATAAAGAGATCTAAACGTTTTTTGCGTAGTCAGGTTATTCAGAAAGTAACGAATTCAGAAGCATCCAAAGATAAATTTATTATAAAAAATAGTAATGCTAAACCACATCATACAGCAGGAATAAAAGTTTTGCAAACAGATGGTACCACATATGTGTATGGAGAAACAGCTTACAACACCAAAAAATCAGAAGCTACTTTTGATGTTTCAGGACAAACTGGTGATAACACAAAAGGACTGGTTGGTTACAACGGTTCTCTTTATGGAAACGGGAATAATACCAGCGATCAATTTGTAAACAGAGTTTTAACTCCTGCATATGCCCATACTTATTTATTATCTACTGTTTTGTCATCAGACTATCAGGATATTGATGATAATGGGCCAACTGTAAACGATTTGGGTGCTTTTACAAAGTTTGAATATACAACAGTACCGGATGCATATAAATGGAGAGTGCCTTTTGAAGGAAATAAAGCAACCTATAATGAAGGTCTTATTTCAAAAAAAGATGATCAGAAAGGAAACTATTTATATGGTGAAAAAGAACTTAAATATCTTGATAAAATAGTTACCAAAACTCATGTGGCCTTTTTTGATCTTGAAGACAGAAAAGATGCTATTGCTGTTGCTGATGAAAATGGTGGTCCAGGTTCGGGAAGAATGAAAAAGCTTAATGCGATTCGATTATATTCCAGACAAGAAGTAACTGATGCCACAGGTGCTATTTTCGATCCGTCAAAAATTGCAGGAAGTATTGTAAAACCAATAAAAACAGCACATTTTGTATACAGCTACAATATATGTAAAGGAATGCCGAATAATGATAAAAGCACTTCTCTTACTCCTACTGAGTTAAGTAATAATGGGGGAAAATTAACGCTTGAAAAAGTATATTTTACTTATCGAGGTTCTAATATGGGAAAATACACCCCATATACTTTTAATTATGGATCAGACATCCCGGCTGATAATCCTGATTATGATATGAAAGGTTTTGACATTTGGGGAAATTATAAAGCAAACCCTGCTAATAGTGGTAATATAAATACACCATTATCTAATACTGAATTTCCTTTTGTTGATCAGAATAAATCAAAAGTTAATACTGATAAAACTAAAAATCAGGCAGATATTAATACTGCTTCATGGAATCTGAAATCCGTTAAATTGCCTTCTGGAGGAGAAATCACAATAGAGACTGAAAGTGATGATTATCAATACGTACAGGATAAAAAAGCGATGCAAATGTATAAGGTTGTTGGTGTAGGTCATAATGTAGTTCCTAATGGTGATGACATAAAAAGCAAAAACATATTATATAATGGCGGTTCTCATAAAAGGTTTTTGTATGTAAAACTAAGTGATGACAATCTTATAACTGGTAATGATGGACTAACAAAACAGCGATTTTTTGATAAATACTTAAGTGAGAATTTAAACAAACCCATTCAGTTTAAATTTATGCTGAATATGTCTGATAATGCACAGCAGTATGAATATGTTTCAGGCTATTTCAAAATAGGCAATGCAGATGAAATTGATGTTAAATATAGTTCTGAATTGGGAGGTACAATAGCCTCTATTCCTGTAGGATTTTTATCAAAGGATAAGGGAAACAGCAATAATGTAAATCCAATTGCCAAAGCTGGATGGGGTTTTGGACGTACCTTTCTAAACAGACTAACATGTGGTATAAATGATGATCCGGCAGCAACAGATTTTGGTTCTATTGTAAAAAATTTAAGAGGTAGTTTAAGTATCATCAAAGAAATATTTGATGGTCCTGATGGTTATTTGCAAAATAAAGGGCGTGCAAGAATTTTTAAGCCTGAAAAATCCTGGATTCGATTAGAAAATTCAGATGGTCATAAGTTTGGAGGAGGACTTCGTGTAAAATCTATAAAATTGAGTGACAATTGGACTCAAATGCTTGAAGGCACAGGAACCAAATTGAATGATATGGAGTATGGTCAAACATATTCTTATAATAATGAAGATGGAAGTTCTAGTGGAGTTGCAACTTTTGAGCCTAATATGTGTGCAGAAAACCCTTTTGTAGAACCTTTTTATAATGCAAAAGGAAACTATGCAGAGACAATAGCGGCTCCTATGGAAAGTAATTATGTAGAAAAACCATTTGGTGCTAATTTTTTTCCTGCAGCAAGAGTCACTTATGGAAGAGTCAAAGTGAAAAATTTGGATAGAAAAGATAATGCAGGAACTATTATAGTTAAAAAGCACGCAACTGGAAGCGTGATAACAAAGCACTTTACCAGCCATGATTTTCCAACAAAAGTACTATACACCGATTTGAAAATGATCAATGGGCTTACCCCAACTAGTATTATTAAGGATATGTTGAAGAATATCATAAGAGGCGGAAATATCGATGTTAGAAATTTACTGACAATGACACAAGGCTTTTCTGTTGAAACCAATGACATGAATGGTAAAATGAAATTGCAGGAAATATATAATGAAGCCAACGAGATAATTTCCTCAGTAGAATACAAATATAATTTAGATGACCAGGGAAATATAGACAATAATATTACTACTATAGATGAAAAAGGTAATGTCTCTAAAAGAATAATTGGTGTTGACTACGATTTAATAAATGATTTTAATCGAAGTTTTGCCAAAACAGAAACCTCTGGTTTTAAAGCAAATGTTGCCGGCTTTTTGATTCCGGTTGGGATATTTCCAATACCTATATTTATCCCTACTGTATTTCCGGAATCTTCTACAAATATTAATGAACTACGTACAGCGGTAACCACAAAGCATGTTCACAAAACAGCCATATTAATCGAAAAAATAGCAACGGATTTAGGTGCTACTGTTTCTACGAAAAACCTTGGATGGGATGCCAGTTCAGGTGAAGTACTGTTGACTGAAACTGTTAATGAGTACAGTGACCATTACTATTCTTTCAACTTCCCAGCTTATTGGATGTATGATGGTATGGGATTAGCCTCTCAAAATATTGGTATTGAAGGAAAATTGATTGCTAATGCGCCAGTAACGGCACCAAATGCATCTTCTAATGCTACGGGTAATCCTTATTTTAAACTAGAGAATTACACAGGAGATGTTTCAAAGATATTTCATGTAGGAGATGAACTTATGGTGGGCGATGAACGCGGAATTGTGCAGTCTTCAGAAGTATTAGGACAAGATTTACCTGCTCAATACAAGTTGTGGGTCGTAGGCTTTAATTCAGGTAATACTGGGGTTTTGCTTATGGATAGAAACGGCGTTTACATTAACAAATGTGAGGATTTAAATAGCTTTTCGTTTAAAATTGTACGATCAGGATATAAGAATATGCAATCAGCTTCTATGGCGTCGATTACCTCTATGATCAATCCTATAAAAAATGGAAAACTAGATCAGGATTCTTTTCAATTTAATGCCAGCTCCAGTTTTAATCCGAGGATTATTAATGCTAATGCGGTGGTTTATAAAGATTATTGGAATACTCAGTTAGAGTCTATTCTTCCTTATTATCCAAATTATAATTCCAGTACTGTTGTCTCACACAGAGATCCAATTACAGGCAACATTATAATTGATAAGGACTTAAATTCGATCAGTCCATCGGGAGACGTAAAATATCCTAATGATGTTAAAGTAAATCCTTTCCTCTGGAATATTAAAGGAAATTGGAGAGCCGAAAAATCGTATGCTTATTTAACGGGCAGAAATAGCAGAAAGGGAGATAGTAATAATCCGAGAAACGAAGGCTTTTTTACCAGTTTCAATCCTTTTTATAAGCTGGATCGTAGTTCTGCTATTCCGGTTTGGAAGATTGATGAAACCAATTGGACCTACGCCAGCAGTGTAAGCCAGTATAGTCCATATGGAGCAGAACTCGAAAATAAAGATGCCTTAGATCGCTACAGTGCGGCACAATATGGTTATGGGTATAAACTACCTATGGCTGTAGCTTCCAATGCGAAATACAGGCAAATAGGTTTCGACGGATTTGAGGAGAAAAAATCGGCAACGGCCAAAAAGCATTTTGGTTTTTTAAGCGACAAAGCGAATATTGATTCCAATCAATCTCACACTGGAAAAAACAGCCTAAAAGTAGCAAAAGGCACTTCCAGTACTATGTCTAGAAATTTATTTTCTACCACTAGAAATATTGAACCAGCTAAATGTTCTACTTCCGATCCTGTAATTGTCAATCCACCTCCAGTAAATAATATTACAATAGAGTGTAAAGACGGAAGAGAGAGTTTTTCAAGAATTGATAATATAATATATCAGGTTACCTATAATGTGCCTTTAAGTATTACTTACCAAAATGCGACAGTAGTTAATTTTTTAAATTCTTCATCTATAGGACAAGCTGAGGCAGGAAAATATAGTATTGAATTAAGCACTGATAAAAAAACCATACTATTTAAAATTAATCCTGCTTATCATGGAACATTAAACTCATCAGACAGAGGTATTTTGATGCAAGCCATTATAGCACCAAATTCACCTGGTTATCTTGGGCGCATTAATTATATGGTTGGCACTACAAGGGGCAACCAGGGAATAAGAGTTGCGTGCGCGAATGGATATGCGACACCTCAGTTTTAGTTTTTTTAGTAAAAGGAAATTATCAAAACAGTTATTATCAATAATAAATTACAGAACCGAAACTAATTTGAAAAATGAGTCTTAGTATCTCAATATTTGAATAAAAAACTAAATAATATTTTTGTAAAAATTTTAAAAATGAAAAAAATAATACTGTTTGTCTTTTTTATATTTTCTAATATATCATTTTGCCAATCATATGCTATCAAATATATGATTTAAATTATGAGATAACTGCAGGAGTAAAAAACAACACTTCATCAAATATAAGAATTACATTATACTACGAAAATGGTACATCTGAAGATATCTATAAAAGAAATATCAATAACAATGGTGATAGAGAGACAAATTTACTCGTATTTTCTGCTGTAAGAACTAAGAAACCAGTAAAAGTCGAATGTTATGCGTTTGTTAATTTCAGAACAGGAACAGATGCAGGTTCTTCTGTTTTCAAGGATTTTGAACCCAATTGTGCAAGTGGTTCATTTTCTGGCCGCTATTCTCCAAGAATGACAGAGGTAACATTCAAGTATACGATAGGTCCTGATCTTAAAATCTTTCAAAATTCTGATACTTACCTAACAATAAATGATAATATTAAAATAACCAGTCAATCAGGATTTATTACTGATTCTTATCGCTGGCAGTATACAATAGATTCAGTAAATTGGATAGATATGCCTCAGTTTAATGGATTGTCAGAGTTGAATATTAATGCTGCTTCAATTTTAGGCAGTGCTGGTATTAATAATTACATAGATAAAACTATTTCAATCAGACAAAAATCATCGTGTGGCTCATTCTCAAACACAGTCTCCTACATTATAAAAGAATATTCTAAAGCGACACTTGAAGAAATGGCTAACGGTTCGTTTATGCCAGAATCAGGCAAATATATTGTTTCAGGCTGGGTTAAAGAAAATGTTGCCAAGCAGCAAATTACTTATACCCAAAGCAATATTACGATTTCTATTGCCAATGGTACTGCTGCACCATTTTATTCACAAATCTTTAATCCTTCGGGAGCAATCATAGATGGTTGGCAACGCATTTTGGGCATTATTGAAATTCCTGCGATAGTTCCCCAAAATAGTCTAAAGTTAGAAATAGCATTAAAATGTACTAACACTACAGCAGATTGCTATTTTGATGACATACGATTTTTCCCTTATAATGGAAATTTAAAAAGTTTTGTTTACGATGAAGATACGGAAAAACTCATGGCAGAATTAGACGAGAACAACTATGCTACGTTTTATGAGTATGACTTAGAAGGAGGACTGGTTAGGGTGAAAAAAGAAACAGAAAAAGGAGTTTATACCATACAAGAGACACGAAGTAGTAGCTTGAAGAGGGAATAGATGAAGTTTGATTAATAATTGTGATTTATATGGCAATTCATCTTTGGTAAACAAAAATGAGTGTTTGAAAATTATTTAAAAATAGTTTTTAAATGCAACCAATTCTATTTAAGTCAATTATTTCAGTATCCAGAATAAAAAGAATCCTTTCATAAGGATTAAAACATATAAGTTAATCACGTTATAATTATAATATGAATATATCATTGAATGTGTTAAGTAAAAAAATAAGTTTAGTTGGTTTATTATTATTTACAATAATACTCAGCGCACAAGTACAAGAAAAAGAGTATAGTAATTTTAAGCCAGTAGCGATTACCAGTTTTGGCAGTGCTCCCATTTCTGTTTTTGATTCAGAAGCCAATCTTCCAAATCAAAATAACTTAGCACCTTATTGCTATTTATCAGTAAATATTGACAATAACCTGGCGCCTTATGTGACTTATGAATTAAAGGCTACTTTTAGAATCACTCCTTTAAAACAAGACGGCTCTACTGATACTTCTTTTAATAAAGAATTGGTAGTGAACTACAATCCAAATCCTGCCAATAGTGGTGGTGCTAACTTTAGCGATCTAAGTTATTTAAAAATCGAAAATAGATTTGGTATCAGAGTACAATTGATTTCCTATAAAGCATTGAATACAAATAATGGAAATGTTGTCCCAAGTAATGCTTTTGTTAATATGGGTTTCAAGAGTAAGAGGTATTATTCAGTATCTGAACAATTACTAAATCCAATAGGCTCAACGAATGCTACAGCAAGTTCAATTACAATTAATTGGGAAAATTTGGCAGGTGCCTTAGAATATGAATTAGAATGGACCTGGATAGATAATTATAGTAACGAAAATATAACAGCTCATTTAACAGGGGATCAAATTCCGCTTACAGAAAGGGACTTTGAACTCAATAATACACGAATCATAACTTCTAAAAATGCCTTTGAAATACCATTAATATACGGAAAGGGATATTTAATATACAGAGTACGAGGCATAAGCCGAAATAGAGAATTTGTTAAATATTACGGAAATTGGAGTTCAGGAACCAGCCCAAAAAACACCATAGCCGACTGGCCTCATCAAAGCGTTATTTCTGAACATGAAACTGGCAAAAACTGGCAATTTCAGGCAAGTTATGCTGAAGACGGAAAGAAAAAAGAAATCGTAAGTTACTTTGATGGCTCATTGAGAAATCGCCAGACCGTAACCAAAATTAATACGGACAACACTACCGTAGTAGGCGAAGTTATTTATGATGGACAGGGAAGGGCAGGTGTAGAAGTATTGCCTACCCCAACAACAGATAATAACATTCATTATTTTAAAAATTACAATTTAAACAGTCAAAACAAATCATATTCTTTCAAAGATTTTGACATAGACGGAGGGAGTTGTACTAGTAATGTTTCTGGTATGTCAGACAGTTCAGGATCCAGCAGGTATTATTCGCCATCAGGATATACTGATTTTTCTTTAAGAACTAACCAGGCCTACGTGCCTGATGCGAAATTATATCCTTTCTCACAAATAGAATATACAGCTGACAATACAGGCAGGATATCCAGAAAAGGAGGAGTTGGTCCAGATCATCAGTTGAGCTCGGCTCATGAAATGAAATATTTTTATACAACACCTTCAGCTCCGGAGTTACATAGATTATTTGGTTATAGCGTAGGTGAATCTTCTCATTATAAAAAAAATATTGTAGTTGATCCTAATAAGCAAGTTTCAGTTAGTTATCTGGATCCGCAAGGACGTACCATTGCTACCGCATTGTCTGGAAAATCACCTGTTAATCTTGTTAATTTGTCAGATGAAAATGTAGAAGATAAGGCAACGGCTGAAGCGAATGGCCATGGTAGCACTACAGCAGATTTACTTAACAAACTTGCACCTGGTGATACAGATACAGTAAAAGACAACAACATTTTACAAACTACAGGTTTATTTCCTCAAAGTAATGATGTCTTGGCTCTTTCGAAATCAATAGAAGTAACAAACGACGGAGAAGGGTACGAGTTTGGATATAGTTTAAATCAGACAAATTCATTTTCTCCCTTTTATTGTCCATCAGGTCTATATCCCTTTGTATATGATGTTAAATTAGGTTTAAAAGACGATTGCGGCAACGAAAAATTAGATACACCTATTTTTGAAACTGTAGGAACGTTTAGTTTAGGGGGAGCTAACATTCCAGCAACTCTATCCCTGGTTAAGCCAAAAACTACCTTAAATACGGGGAGTTATAGTCTGAAAAAAGAAATAAAAATAAATGAAAAAGCATTAAACGATTATGCTAATGATTATATAAAAAAATTGACTACACCTAGTTCTGAATGTTATATTGATCCTGCAGATCCAAAATTTGGATTAGCACCTACTACTCAGTTTATTTATGATTCATGTAATCTAACATGTGAGAGCTGCATAACAAGTATAGGAACCAGATTGTATTATGTTCAAAATGCTTTTGATAAGTTATATGGTAAAGTAGTTCTGGCTGTATCTGAATCAGGGAATACGACAACCATATCATTAAACTCTGGAGCTACAGACTCAGAAAACAATTTAATAGTATTATCTGATGTAAATGCTTTAAATATACGTTTCAATAGAGAATGGGATTTATTAAATAAAGAATGTGAAAGAGTATGTAATCCTACACTCATAGAATTTGAAACTGCTTGCCAAATGAATGAAAATTTGTTGGTATCAGATTTAAGGCCTAATGGACAATACGGAGCTACTGATGCTACTGATATAAATACTATTGATGCCAATGGTAATAGCCAGCCCAATTTAAATTTTGATAAATTAAGTATTTTTAATTCAAATGGAGGTCTTTTTTATAATGGTTCAACTACAGGAAATAACTGGAAACATCCTAGAAAATCAATAAGTCCTACTCAGGATCAGGTGGACACATATAAAGACCCGTATGGAGTTCCCTCATTAATTGAAGTAAGAATAGTAGACAATACAAGTACTCCAAAAAAATATTCACCTGAAGTTGATCCGGCCTTTAGTCCCGTTCTTAGTTCTGTAAAAGGTCCTGACGGTAGCGATATTTGGACTGTAAAACCAGAACAATTATTGAATGTAAAAGATTTTATATCACATTGGGAAGATAGCTGGGCTCAATCTTTATTAATTTACCATCCAGAATATAAGTATTTAGAATATAGTCGTGAAATATGCGCAAGAACAATAAACTTTAATATTGCTAAAAATACAGGAACAGTACCATCAATTGTTGCTACACCTTTATCTTCTGATGGTTATGATTCTTATTTAATGAATACCACAACCTATGCAGAGGCAAATTCAAAAGGATTTGTAGATTTTGATAGCGCAGGAAATTCAGGAAAACTGCAAATTTATAATAACGATCCCTATTTTAAACCAGTACAATCAGCATCACCTTTTGAAGATTCAACTCTATATACTATGAGGGTTGGTACAGGTAGTATTATGTATCAGGCGTTAAATAGTAGTTATATTGGAGAAAACGGAACTAATTTAAGCATGTATCAGGTTGCTTTACAAAGTGTACTGTGTAACTCTTTTTCTGTATGTGACTTAAGTAATGCTACTTTAAGCGATTCTCAAAAAGACGAAGTTTGGAATGTTTATAAGGGCTTGTACATAGGTTTAAAAAATAAAATTAAACATATATTTATCAATATATATGCTATGCAGCGCAAATCGGTTAACGCTTGTGTAGGTACAGGAGGATCAAATGCTGTTGCTGATGTTTTAAGTGATAATTTCCCACAGAAAAAAGCACTAACCAATTATATTCAAAACATAAGTGCTACAGCTTCTTTATGCGAAAGCAGTAGTGCGATATTATACAAGACCAAACAAAAAAATTATCTTCCGGCAGATTTTGGATATAATTCTAGTTTAAGTCCTGCAGATGCTATGGCTAATTTAGTCAAAGAAAATCACTTTGAGTATTATGCTCAGACTGGAAATTGTCCACTTTTGTTCGACTTTGACATGCTTTTGAATGGATTTTTTAAAGATCCTGCTTTTTCTTCTCCGGCATCTTTGAGTAATGTGTCTTTTAATAAGCAATATATCACAAAAGAATTGATTCAGAAATTAATGATTCCAGCAAATAATCAAACTGTCGAGGGATTATTTCAAATAGGATTAAAACCTTTGAATATTACAACGAACACTTCCGGAACAACATTAAATATTAACTTTAGCTCAAGGCCGGGAGGAGACTTTACTACTTGCCCAATTGCAATACAGCTCCCTAAAACTGGAGGCTATACCTGGTCAAATTATGGTTCTACATGGAGCATAAAAAATCTAAAACAACTTTATTATGATTTAGGAAATTCAAAACCTTCAGAAGGGAAATACAAATTCTCGGTAGTAGCTCAAATAGGAGCTGCCGGTAATAGTGACATCTCTAATGAAATTATTTTAACAGGAGAAACTTGCGCACCTATAGGGGAATGTGGTATATCACCAAATGCTATTGGGGAAGTTCTGGATCCAAACCAGGCTACCAATGATCAGGGTGTAGGATGTAACAAAAAATCTAAGTTTGAGAAAGCTTTGATTCCTCTTTTTAATGAGTTAAAAACAAAAGGAACATTTAATAGCAGTACACCTATTGACATAAGCAATTATGCTGCTTATAAAAACTCTTATTTAGAAGAATTTTTTGGAGCTGCTGCAGGTATAACCTGGGAAAGAAATGCACAAAATTTATATTTAAAACAAGGAGTAAATATTATTGCAAACCTTATTTTACAATCAACTACAGGAGCGGATGATGGGAATCATACTGCACCAGTAATTACTCTTATAGATTCCTATACCTTTAAAAAATTTGAATCTATTACGTTTAAAGCCTCTACTACTAATTCTGATAGTTCGTTTAAGTTAGTTACTTCCGGAAATACTAATTTCACTACCGGTACAGCTGTTTTGAATGGTACTTTAAAACTTTTTACTAATAATTTTGATTGTTGTCCTTTTGTTGCTATTATGGACACTGATCATGATGGGGTGCCAAATGATCTGGACAATTGTCCCGACAACCCAAATACGGATCAATTAGATATTAATCCTAAGGATGGTATTGGAGATGCATGTCAAAATGTTATTCCGTGTTGGGGACAATATGTAGACGCCTGCAACAATACTGAGACTGAAGTTACTTTTGAAAATGGTCTGAAAGACTTTATGAATCAAATTGTATCGGATCCTAATTACACAATTACTTATGGAGGAATAGCTCCGCCTGAAACTGCGATTTTTCGTATTTGCAGTGAGTATCCTGCTATGGATAGTTTTATTACCAATTCTAATTTAGTGGAGCGTTTTGAGAAGTATAGAAAAGCAAATTTTCCAAATAGACCGCCAGTCGAACTTTATAAGTTTCATGTTAATTATTCAGGTTTTAGAGATACTATGATTATTGCGTTTAGTGATAGAAATAATGAGGTGCAGGCAGTTTTTTGGTTGGGAATACCTCCTAGTTATCAGGTTACGGAACCATTAATGCATTTTAATAAAGTTGACATTGATGCAAATAATGTAGTACACTTTAATTATGATACTGAGAGCCAAAAATGTGTTGACTTTGAGGGGTCCATATCTATGTATTTAGGAGATGCTAACTTTTGTGACTTTTTATCTGATATGACACCAGTAGATCCAGGAGAAAGCGTTCCTTCATGTGCCCTTAATGAACAGGAAGAATTGAAATATGAGAATAATTTAAAAGACGTTATCAACGAGTCTATACAAAATCGTACAGTATCTACCGCGTTCAACGAATCTGCTCCAAAGTATGATTGTTCTAATAGTCCCGCTGTAAGTCATTTTATAAGTGATTCTAATTTATTAAGTCATTTTCAAAAACTTAGAGATTATGTTACTACGACTTCTTCAAGTACATATAATTTGGAAATAGGACTTACTAAGTTTACCGTATTTTATCCAAGCGATTCGCAAATAAGTCTTAATTTTTATGGCTATGATGATCCAACCTGGGAAGCGGTAATCTATTTTAATATTCCAAATAATAAGAATATTGCCTTAATTAAGAAAATAGATATTATAAATGAAAGTGAGGGGAAAATAACTTATGTAGATATAAATGGTACAATACAAGAGGATGAAATTTCATATATAGATCAGTATATTTTAACAGCTCCAAGTAGAGGTAGTGGTATGGAGTTATGCACATTTATAAGTGAAGGCTATCCTAACATGAATTTAAGAGCAAGAGTTGCTCAAAATACATCATCGTCACCTGTGAGCTCAATAGTAACTATGGATGCTTCCGGAATATATACTAATACAAATGTAAATAGAACTTCGAGCAAAATTTCATCTCGTATTGCCTCCAGTTTTGCAGCAGAAACCTGCTCAACCTGTATCCCTCAAACAGTTTCTCCGGTAGCCTGCGATGAAAAGAAAGCTGCATTTATAAATGAGATGAATAACAGAATAGAGGATTATACAGTGCCACAATCCACGCTTGATAACTTCTGTAATAATGGTTATCAGTATATTTCAGATAGTTATGTTAGGTATTTAAAAGAGCTAAAAGTTACCCAGCTTTATGATATCCGTTTTAGAACACTTGCAGAGTTTGGAGACACTTATTTACACTATGGTTTTAATGGTATCAATGCCGTGATAGACCAATACAAAACCTATTATAAGGAGAATTTAGTGAATAATGAGGTGAATCCTGATACATTAAATTGGAATGATTGGGTAGAGACTGTCTTTAGAACCGCTAATAAAGGAAAAGTTTGCCCTCCGGCAGCTTTAAGTACTTTGGTTTCTCCGAGTTTACCGGAGGAAACAGTATCTACTTGCGAAAAACTGGTTAAAAACATTGCTGAAGCTTTCTCAGCAGATAATTATAATAATTTATTGCAGGCCAAGCGTAAAGAATTTATTACATCCTACATTAAAAAAGCCATGTCTGAGGTAGTTGAAACCCTTGATATGACCTATTATGATCAGGAATATCAATACACGCTTTACTATTATGACCAGGCAGGAAATCTTACTCAAACTGTAGCTCCTGAAGGTGTAAGACGCTTTTCACCAGCTGATATTAAAGCTAAGAACCCACTTATTGAAGCTTATAAAGCAGCTGATGACCCGTTCAAACAGTTTACAGGAGATGTTACTAATTTACAGCCGAATCATCAATTCAAGACAGAATATCGCTATAATTCATTAAACCAATTGGTATGGCAAAGTACCCCGGATGGAGGTATTACCCGTTTTGCGTATGATAAACTGGGCAGAATCATAGCTTCACAAAATAGAAAGCAGCAAACTGCGAGTGTTGCCAAAATGAGCTATACCAACTATGATAGCTTAGGCAGAATAAATCAGGCTGGTGAAATAGATAGTTTTGTGTTCAATGCAGCAAACCCATCTGCAGCTATAAGTTATAGTATATCTCCGGAAGGAAGGCTTGTCCGTACTCCTATACCAAGTGGGGTAACAACAGGAATAGTGGATAGTTTTGATAGTACTTTACCAAGAACTCAAGTCACAAGTACTATTTATGACGAAGATCCGGAAGTAGAGACTGGTATAAAAGCTTCTTCATTATTTGTTACAAATGCTGTGTCTGGTTCTAATCCGGCGTACAACAACCGCAATCGGGTGACTGGAGTATTCTATCATGAAAATTATAGCACTCCAAAAGTTTTTGATAATGCTATCTTATACAATTATGATGTTCATGGAAATGTAAAAGAAATAGTAAATTACTATACAGCTCTAAAAAATCCTAATTGTACGCAAACCGTTATAAATACAACAACAGGACAAACCAATGATTGTGAGGCCCATTTAAAAAGGATTGTATATGATTATGATCTTATTAGTGGAAATGTAAATACGGTTAAATTTCAACCGAACAAAGCCGATCAGTTTACGCATCGTTATAATTATGATGCCGATAATCGTATTGTTAATGTAGAAACTTCTGCCAATGGTGTACTTTGGGAAAAAGACGCCAGCTATGAGTATTATGCGCATGGACCATTAGCGAGAGTTGAACTTGGAGACAAGAAGGTACAGGGTATTGATTATGCCTATACTTTGCAAGGTTGGCTAAAGACAGTAAATGGTGAAAATTTAGCAAATAGTGCAAATGACTTAGGACAGGACGGATCGCTTGCTGGTACGACCAAAACCAAAGATGCTTTTGGCTATTCCTTAAGCTATTATGATAACGACTACAAAGCTATATCCGGAGATACAGGTACTGATTCGTTTAAACCGTTAATGGTGAGTCGTAATACTACAGGAGAAAGCCTTAAAAACTTATATAATGGAAACATCAAGCAAATGACAACAGCTATTCGTAAAGAAGGCGATCAGTTGCTTGCGATACAAAAAAACAATTATACTTACGATCAGCTTAATCGTATCAAAACGATGACTTCTCAGGCTTTTGATGCTTTCTCAATGAAAGCAGCCAAAAGTTATGAATCAAGTTATTCTTATGATAAAAACGGGAATTTACAAACTTTACACAATACGGCACCGGGGTTATATCCCGAGTCAAAAACACCGAATTTACCAAATCCGGAGATGGACAACTTTACCTATAAATACATTCCTGGCACCAACAAGTTGACCAATGTTTTTGATGTAGCCGATGATATATTTACTGAAACAGGTATCGATATCAAGCAAAATTTAATTGAAAAGTCTAATTATAATTTAGGTGATTCTAATACATATAACTATGTGTATGATGCTATAGGACAATTAATACAAGACAAAAATGAAGGATTAACGATCAATTGGCGTGTTGATGGGAAAGTGGAGAAGGTTACTAACAGCAAGTCAGGACTTACTATTGCTTTTGAGTACGATGGACTCGGTAATCGAATTGCTAAACGCGTACAACGTGGGCTTGATATAGTGCGTACGCATTATGCCCGTGATGCACAAGGTAATGTGTTAGGGGTTTATGAAGAAAATTATAAAGTTAACGGACAAGGAATTAGTACTGAATCATTGTATCGCTTAAAAGAACATGACCTTTTTGGCAGCAGCCGTCTTGGATTAGAAGAATCTAATTTGCTTGTGTATAAATACGGAAACAGTTCGATTGCCAGCACAAGCAGAATGGCAGCAAAAACCAGCGCCCTGACTACTAATTCTATATTGACCGGAACAGCTGTTATTAGGGATTATGCGCTTCACTTTGATACCACAACGGCTTCGTCAACCTGGAATCCGTATCCGAATAATTCGCCTGCAATAGATCCGGATATGCAAAGCCTGAATCTGGACACTACTATTAAATTGATTAATACCAATCCTGCTAATGGAACCTATTTCCTGAGTGAATTGCAATACACAGGAATTAAACAGGAATCTGTTACCAAAAGTAAAATAGTAGATATAAAAGGGGTTGCTAACAACTGTGTCAGAAAAGTAGACAACGGCGATGCAATAAATCTTTTTAGAGTATCTGGAGCTAGCTGTACAACGGCCAATGCAGTAAATGTTTTTGGTCCCGAAGAAACAGGAGTGCTAGAATTCAAAACTGCCAGCTCAATTTCAAATAACAACAGAGTAAAAGTGGGACTTACTACTAATAATCTTTTTTATGGTTTCAGAAGTTCGAGACTAAGAGCTGGGATTGCATGGCAGTCAAGATTATATTATTCCAACGGGAGTAGTGAAGTTTCACTTGGAATATTTAGGGCAAACGAGGTTTTGAAAATAGAAAAAACTTTAGAGTCAGGTAGATTTTTTATAACTCTTTATAGAGGAAGTACTGTTATATTCAAAACACAAATGGTACCAGTTGTAGCTGCTACTACTATAGATCTGGTAGTATCTTCTTCCACAACGGCGGCTGTGCAGGATCTTAAGGTTACTAAAAATGTAATTGAAACTCAGACCAAAGAAATTACGAATCAGGTTCAGGTTAACCTGGTTAAAAACAATAATTCTATAACGCCAAAGTTTACAGTTAATCAATATACTAAAATTACATCAGACAGTCCTGTTACTGCAACAGTCAAAAGTTATGATGTAACTTTACAGGCAAACCTATTGACAACACCAGCCAATAGTATAGCAATAAAACTGAATACTACATTTGGCAGCACTCCTACCCAATTGGATGTAAACGGTTTTACGCAAATTGTTGAAAACAGGACTAATTGGATCACACCAAGAACAATTAGCCCAGCCAGCATACCGGCCGAAAACCTTAATAAATTAGGAGGTGTTGGTAACGCCAGAGCTCTGGGCTTTGATATGTGTTATTTTAATTATGGAATCAATACGTTGCAAAACGGGTTTACTTTTGATGATGCAGCCGATGCTTCTAACACTAGTAATCCTCCGGTATCGAGTTTAGGAATAGCGATAAACAATAATGTAACGCGTACTCTGGCACCTTGTCTTCCTGATACGGATGGAGATGGTATATTTGATTTATATGAAGTAAACAATGATCTTAGTTTTATAGATACTGATGGCGATGGTGTAGCCAATCAGGACGATAAAGATGACGATGGTGATGGTATTTATACCCTATATGAAGGAGCAAACCCTGATGGAGATAAAAATCCTGCTACAGGAGCTACTTTAAATACTAACGCAATAGCGTCAGTACAGAATCCTAAAGCGACAATCGATACTATACCAAACTATCTTGATGTTGACGACGACGGTGACGGTTATGCGACCTGGGAAACTTACGAAGGAGGTAAAGGGAGTATTAATGCCACAACAACTGGTACGCCTTATACACTAAATACGGATAACCCTAATGATGCAATAGCGAATTATCTGGACCCAACCAACGGACTTTTTGCACCAACATTACCGATGGTTCAAAAGAGTTTCTTATCTTCGATTGGAGATAAGCGTTACGAGTTATCGAACCATTTAGGTAATGTACTGGCGGTGGTATCGGATAAAAAAATACCAGCTACCACAACAGGAATCTTTAATGCTGAAGTTCTTAGTTATAGTGATTACTATCCTTTTGGACAGTTAGTTCCTACAAGACATAGTTCGGGTGATTACCGTTATGGGTTCCAAGGACAGGAGAAAGATGATGAAATTAAAGGTGGTGATGGGAATTCGTTGAATTATACTTTTAGGATGCATGACCCTAGAATTGGTAGGTTCTTTGCTGTTGACCCGCTTACAAGTAAATATCCTTGGAATTCTCCTTATGCATTTAGTGAAAATAGAATTATGGATGGGGTTGAGTTAGAGGGATTAGAAGTAAGAATGCTTAATGATGGGATAATTATGCAGACTGTTGACATTCAATCACGAAAACCACAATACTCAAAAGAAGATGTGCCTCTTTTAGAAATGGGAGTCATAGTTGAAAAAGATTTTTCTAAAAAAATTGAAACTAAGGATATAATAATTAATGCCAGTGCTAAAATGAGAGTAAAAGTGAGCTATGGAATTTGTATAAATGGCGATAATGCAGAATATGAAGTATCTTTAGGAGATGTTTCAGTTGATGCTAGTGCTTATAACCAAAAGTTTTTTGATGAAAAAGGAACCATATTTAATGCTAACGGGGCATATAATGTTAAAACGGGGCAATATGATTATAAAACAAATGTTTTGACATCTGAAAATGAAATAAATTCTATTACAAAAAGGAAAGAAGAATTATCAAAAGATGATTTCTTTGCTAAGGTTGAGAAATTTGGAGTTTATCTTCAGGTAAACCTTAATCAAGCAGGAAACGGTTTGGCAGATTTTGGTAATCTGGTACAATCTTATTTTGAAGGAGTAGCTAATGATTGGTTTAACAAAGATTCTGAAGGTAACTTCGATCCAGATTATTACAAAACACAAAACTAAAGTTTATGAAAAACTGGGGATTTATTTATTTACTATTTACATTTTTAGTACTTTTTATACTTTCAATATTGAATTTATTTAGTAAAAACTTAGAAATAAAAACATTTTTGTTTTTATTTCTAAGTTTAATTGGAATTATCAGCATATATGGCTATTACACCAAAAAATATTTTATTATTTCATTAACATTATTAAGATTAATAAGTTTCTTTCAGATTTGTATGTTGACTTTCGGAGGATTTAATTATAAATTTTTAACAGGAACTGATTTTACTTTTTATTTAATTTATATTGATGGTATTAAATTTCAATTAAAATTTCAAATATTTAATGCATCAATTCAATTTAATAATTTTGCAGAAAGTGGAGAATTTATATTTGGAATTAATATTGTCCATCTATTGTTGTTTTTGTTTTTATTAAGGCTGTCAAATCAACCACTTGTTAATGATGGTGCCCAGTTTCCAAAGTATTCCTAACGAAAATTGCGCAAATGTCTCAGACTTTGCCAATTTTTTTAATGTTTTTGTGAATGGAAATTTCACAAAAAGCGCCAGACTTTTGCATTTGAGATTAAGAATTGATGATGATATAAAGTAGATCTTCTTACAGAGAATCTCCATTCGGAATGACAAAAAAAGACATTAGTTTATTGCACAAAAGCTGCTGATTTTCTGGCTCCTTGAAGAGTGCAATAGAATAAATTTGAAATCGGCGATGAGTTTGTCTCCCGACTTCACATCTCTAGCAATGAATCATTAGAAGCATCAATAAGATGACTCTTGTATGGCAATGCCAAATTACGCGACAATTATTTCTGTATCCGCAACAATAAGCCCCAAAATATTAAATACTAATAACACAATATTTATTAATTTAAAGTGAAACAAATGAAACAAAAATTACTCAATACCATCTTTTTTTTAAAATTCGATTATTGGAATTTTCCAAATTCTAAAATTCGGCACACAGAAAAAGGGGTGAATCTCAAATTGCTTTTTCTTTTCTTTTCTTTTTTAGTTGGATCTTCAACCGTTATTGCGCAAGCAAGATTATTTAACGCAACTGCAAACACTATTTGTTCTGGAAAAACTGTTACTTTAAAAGTTCAAATAACAGGAACCCAGTATCCTTCGTATACAATTAGATATACATACACAAACGCAGCAACTGGCGTGGTAACGCCAAATACAATTACGGGCTTTAGTACCAGTAATTCTATATTCGTTTCCGGGGCAGGGGAATATAGATTAACTTCCGTAGTAAGTAATACAAATATTTCAATTCCTCTAAATCTTACTCCCGTTATTGTTACAGTAAATCCGGCACCTGCAAAACCAAATGTTCAAACTGTAACGCAACCTTCTTGTTTAGTAAATAAAGGTAGCATCACATTAAATAATTTGCCGGCTACCGGAACCTGGATTATAAACCCGGGTGCTATTTCGGGAACAGGTACTTCTGTAGTGATACCAAATTTGAATCCGGGTAGTTATAGTTTTACTGTCAATCAAAATGGTTGTAATTCCAGTCCCACAAATATTGTTGGTATTAATGGGCAACCAGCAATAACTCCTGCACCAATTTTAGCCACTAATATAACTTTAGGCTGTAATCAAGGATCTTATCTTCAGGAATGGTCAGCAGTCGCAATTGCTACAGGGTATAAATTAGATGTAGCCACCGATGAGGGTTTTACCAATTTCTTAGCAGGCTACCAGGATAAGGAATTAACGAATGTAACATCTGAAACCGTTACAGGGTTGGCTCCCGGCACTGTTTATTATGTGCGTGTTCGGGCTATCAGTGATTGCGGTACAAGTTTAAATTCCGGCACTGGAAAAGTTAATCCTATGCAGTCAACTACTTATAATAGTGGAAGCTGGTCTAACGGACTTCCAGATAGTTCTAAAAATGTTATTTTTAATAGTGATTTTACTATCGCAACTAATACAAACGCTTGTTCATGCCAGGTCAATGCCGGAGCAAATGTAGTTGTTCAATCAGGGATTGACCTAAGAATCGAAAATGGATTAACGATAAATCCGGCAGGAAACCTAACTTTTGAGAACAATGCGAGTTTAGTACAAATTAATGATGTTCCGAATTCAGGGATCGTTACGTATAAACGTACAACAGCTCCAATGAAAAACTTTGATTATACGTATTGGTCATCTCCTGTTTCTAATCAGACACTTTTTAACCTGTCACCAAATACGCTGGCAGACAAATATTTTAGCTATGGACCAACTGGGTGGGTAATACATTATAATGGTACTATTGCGATGCAGCCGGGTATTGGTTATATTATTCGTACACCAAAGGATGGAACATGGCCGGCACCAAATTACGAAGTTGTAAGTTTTCCATACTCGCAACAAGTTAAGTTTATTGGAGTTCCAAACAACGGTAATATTAACGGAGAAACAGTCCCTGCAGATAAGTATCGTTTAGTTGGTAATCCATATCCTTCTGCTCTTGATGCTGATCAATTCATGGCAGAAAACAGTACTATTTTAAGTGGTACACTTTACTTATGGACACACAACACCGTCATTACTAATAACAAATATTCTTCAGATGATTATGCTGCATATAATGGCGTAGGTGGTGTAGCAACCAGACCAGCCATTAATCCCGGAATCAATAATAGTGAACCGACCGGTAAGATAGCAGCAGGACAATCTTTCATGATTGCCTCTATAGCAACCGGAACAATTACTTTTAACAATTCAATGAGAGTTACGGGAAACAATGGACAGTTTTTTAAACAGACAAAAAACAATAAAACAGCCATTGAAAAGCATCGTTTTTGGCTGAACCTTACCAATAAAACAGGTGCGTTTAAACAAATCTTAATCGGATATGTACCGGGCGCAACAAATGAATATGACAATCGTTTTGATGGAGATGGGTTTAATGGAAATTCTTTTATTAATTTTTACAGCAAAACCCAAACTACAAATTTAGTAATCCAGGGCCGTGCCTTGCCTTTAGAAGATACTGATACTATTCAATTAGGTTATAGTTCAACAATAGATGGTGTTTTTTCTTTAGATATTAGTAAATTGGATGGGCAATTCCTGAATAAGGCGATTTATCTGGAAGATAAAAAAACAAATACCTATTTTAATTTAAAAAATGGAGGATACGAATTCAGTACTTTAAAAGGAACATTTGATGATCGTTTTGTAATACATTATATTCCAAATATAATACAAACTCCAATATTAAGTGAGGTACCGGAACTAACTTGTAATCAAACATCGTTTATGCTTAATTGGGACGCTAATGCTAATGCAAGTTCCTATAGATATGATATAGCTACTGATGAAGAATTTATTAACATACTTCCAGATTTTCAGGACAAAGAAGTTGGAGGGTACAATTCAGAAGAGATAACTGGTTTAACAGGAACTCAATACTATATAAGATTAAGAGCAATGTATAATTCTGTTGCCAGTTCAAACTCGAACGTTATAAAGATTTCTGCATCAACAACAGTATATAATGGTGAATGGTCAAATGGTTTGCCTGACAGTAACAAAAATATAATTTTTGATAATGTAAATTACACATTACCGGCAGATATTAGTGCTTGTTCCTGCCAAATTAATGCAACTGCAAAAGTTACAGTACCTGGTGGCATAACTCTAAAATTAGAGAATGGTCTTTCTGTAAAAGAAAATGGATCTTTAACTTTTGAAAACAACGCAAGTTTAGTTCAAATCAATGATGCAGTAAACACTGGAAATATCATTTACAAACGTATTTCGGCTCCAATGAAAACCGCTGATTATTCCTACTGGTCTTCTCCGGTTGCAGAACAAAAACTAAATATAGTATCACCCAATACTTTGTCTAACAGATATTTCAGTTTTTATAATAATAATTGGGTGGCTGAGCAAGGTTCAGCTTCAATGACGGGAGCAAAAGGTTATATTATTGGTGCTCCAAAAAGCGGAAAATGGCCAAATGGTGAAACAGTAAGTTTTCCTTATTCACAACCAGTTCAGTTTACAGGTGTTCCCAACAACGGACACTTTGAGTTTACAGTTGAGAATAATGGTAGTAAGAACTTAATTGGTAATCCTTATCCGTCTGCATTAGACGCTGATGCCTTTTTAGATGCAAATAGTAATGTCTTAGGAGGTACTGTGTATTTTTGGAAAAATAATACATCGCCTAAATTCTTAAAATATTTATTAGATGATTATGCATGTTACAATGCTTTAGGTGGTGTTGCGGCAGCAGCGGCAGGAGAAACCTCAGGAGGGATAAACAGCACAAAACCTACAGGTAAAATTGCTGCCGTTCAATCTTTTATGACAGAGGGCATTGCTTCAGGAACAATTGTTTTTGATAATTACATGCGTTTAGAAGGAGAAAATACGCAATTTTTGAAACCAGGTAAAACAGCTAAAACGGCTTCAACAGAAAAGCACCGTTTTTGGCTGAATTTAACAAACCCATTAGGTGGTTTTGAACAAATCCTTATTGGCTATGCTGACGGAGCAACCAATAATTATGACAATCGTTTTGATGCCCGTGATTGGAGTGGAAATTCTTATACCAGTTTTTATAGTGTCAATCAAAATGAAAAATTGACTATCCAGGGGCGCACGCTGCCATTCGATAATGAAGATGTAGTACCACTAGGTTATCGTTCTCTTTTAGGAGGATATTTCACAATAACGCTGGATAGTGCTGATGGTTTATTTACAGAACAATCTATTTATCTTGAGGATAAAAAACTTAAAGTTTTTCATAATCTAAAAGAGGGTCCGTACAATTTTATTTCATTTCTGGGGACTTATGACAATCGTTTTATTATTCATTATGGATCTGTTAACACAAATAAAACTGCAAAAAAGAATACTTCCGATTCGATTGGATTAGGAAATGAAGTAATAGTTTCTGCAAAAAATAATCAAATAAATGTCAACTCTTTTGAAGAGGTTATAGATAAAGTTTTTGTTTATGATTTAAACGGAAAATTAATTTATGAGAAAGAACAAGTTAACACAAACGAATTCTCTACCCCAACATTAGCTTTGAATAACCAAATGTTAGTGGTTAAAGTAACTTTACAAAATGGAAAAACGCTTATCAAAAAAGCTATCTTTTAAATTGTTTAGTTAGATTTACTTTTAAAAGTCCCATTTTAACGATGGGACTTTTTTATTTACTTGAAATATTTTGTTTTAATACAAAAGCACTTTTTTACTAAATTCTGTCTGGCGGGTTTAGTGTCTAAAAAGAATTTTAAAAACATTGGGTTTTGATAGATTTTACCATTAACATAATGAATTTTACTTTTCGTTGACTGCCCAAATTGAACGCAAAGTAAAAAATAGAATTAATGTTAAATCCTGTAAGGTAAATTAAGGACGAGACAATTTTGAATTTTATGAATTCTTTATATTTAATAAATGTAAAACCTTTGGTGAAACTTTCAAATCGGATCTGAACTTTATAACGCCCTTTATGAAATGTCTTTCTAATTCTTTTCTGTTGCGTATTGAAAATGGGGTATTGAATATAATGGCTTTATAAATTATTGTGTTTCTGGATTTGTCGAAATAATATACACAAATATCAAAACCAACATCTTCTCCCTCAGATAAAACTACATCATAATTTTTGAGATCAGGATTTGGATATAAAGACTCAAAAGTTAGGGATTCAATAATTGTTTCATCTTTATAATGGTGCAAACCATTTTGATCAACTATTACTTTCGTTATTTTATTTTTCCGGATAATAATTTTACCCTTTAATACGGCATATACCAAAAAAGATAAAAGAATTACGGATAGTACGACAGAAGAAATTTTAAATTCAACAGATAGCCTTCCCGATTCAATAACGACTATCTCTAAATTAATTATTGCTAAAATTATACTCACAAAAATAATTGCTCCTAAAGCTTTTACTACAAAAGTTATTTTCGTTGATTTTAACGATTCTATTTTTGAAAATTCATTATTCTGAAAATCCATTTTTGTTAGGAGTTAGAAATTAAAACATTACAGTTATTGAAGCAAATTTAAGAAAGATAAATTTATTATTTAGATTTTTGGAATTGTTGCAGAATTAGAATGGAATTAGATGCATGTTATCATCAACTTTATTGTTTAAAAAAACATAGTTATTAATATTTTTAATAATATATAAAAATTATTAATTTGATTTATAATTGTAAATGTAGCAATTTTGTCCTGTCAATAAGAAATGACAGAAATAAAATTAAAACTTAAATAACAATTAAAACGTAAAAAGATGAAAACCAATTTAAAAACAATCGTAACAACAAGTGCAGTAATTTTCTTATTAGCACTATCAACTGTATTTTCTCAAAGCCAAAGAAAACCGGCAAGCTTAGGAAGAGAAGAATATATTGAAGTAGAAAAAAATGTAAAACTGCATGTAACAGATTTAGGAGAAGGAAAACCGGTAGTATTGATTCACGGATGGCCATTGAGCGACGCAATGTATGAATACCAATATGCAGAACTTATCCAAAAAGGATACCGTGTTATCGGAATCACCTTAAGAGGTTTTGGATTATCAGACAAACCGGGTGGGGCTTATAATTATGATGTGTATGCAGATGATATCAAAGTGATCCTGGACAAGCTTAAAATTGAAGGAGCCACTATTGGCGGATTCTCTATGGGAGGTGCAACAGTGATTCATTATGTGGCCAAATACAATGCAGCGCATGTTTCAAAATTGGCTTTGTTTGGCGCAGCGGCTCCATTATGGACTAAAAGAGCAGACTTTAATTACGGTTTCTGGACAAAAGAAGATGTAAATGGACTTATTGCACTTAATAATACTAACAGACCACAGTTGTTTGAGAATTTTGGAAAAATTTTTCCGGCCAATGAAACAAGTGTTTCAGCAGGGCAAGGTGCATGGCTTGGTACTATTCAGGCGCAAGCATCACCATATGCAATGGCTGAATCTATGAAAGCACTTCGTGATACTGATTTGAGAGAAGATTTGAAAAAAATCAAAATACCAACTCTTATTCTTCATGGTACACAGGACAAAATTTGTTCTTATGAATTAGCTGAGCAAATGCACAAATCAATTGCCAATTCAACTTTGATTCCATTCGAGAAAAGCGGTCATGCTTTATTTATAGAAGAGCTTCCAAAATTCAATGCCGAGTTAATTAAATTCATAAAATAAATAAAAAATCAGGAAAGCTGTCTTTTAGAGATGGCTTTCTTTTTTTTAAAATTATAAGAAGGAACAATGAAAAATATAGTAATGTTTGCATTAGTACTATTGAGTTTTAATTTGTCTGCGCAGACCCCGGAGCAAAAATTAAATCAGTTAGGAATTCAATTGCCAAAAATACCCGAAGCTTTAGGTAGTTATGTGGATTTTGTAAGAGTTGGAAATTTGGTTTTTCTTTCAGGGAGAGGACCGCTTAAAACAGATGGAAAATATAGTACCGGCAAAATAGGGCAGGACTTAAGTATGGAAGAAGGGTATCAGGCTGCCAGGTTAACGGCTATAAATCAGCTGGCGGTACTTAAGCAGGCTTTTGGAAGTCTGGACAAAATAAAACGGATAGTCAAAGTGAACGGTTATGTAAATACTACCGACTCCTTTACGGAGCAATCTAAAGTAATGAATGGTTTTTCGGATTTACTAATTGAAATATTTGGCGAAGAAGGCAGGCATGCCCGTACTTCTGTAGGCGTATTTACACTTCCGCAGAATATGGCAATCGAGGTAGAAATGATTGTAGAAATGAAATAGTTGCTGACAGAATAACCTGCTGCTTTTTCAGAAAGACTCTGTCTAATCAATAGTAAGGTTTACTAAAAACAAAAAAAGCTCCAGATTTCTCTGAAGCTTAGTTATTGTAGAGGGAAGTATTGAAATATCTAATCATTTTATGGATGATTTTTATAAAATTGTTTCCTGATTTTTTTGATACTATTAAATTAAATTTCATTTAGCTTCCTTCAATACTTTCCATTATGTTTATCTCAAGTATTCAATTTTTTCAGTTTGTAATTTACTTTTGATATATTCTAGATTTTTATAGGTGCTTATTAGGAGTTATATTTAAAATGAGGTAATCCGTAATGTTTTTATTATTAAGTTGTTTAGATTAGCACAGTAAAATAATATTCTCGCTGTTTATTTAAAAATACATAACAACCACAACAATGACATTAAAAACATTTCTTCTGAGCCTGCTTTTATCGATTTCTACCTCTAATTTTGGACAAACAAAATCATTGACTTTGTCAGCAAATTTAAATTTGCCTAAAGATAGTATTGTGTCTAATAAGCTTGTTAAATCTTTGAATGATTTTTTGTCTCTAAAAGAAAAATCTAACAAGGAAAATATTTTTGTTGAAAAAGATGACTTATTAGAAACTTCCTTGTTGCTCGATGAAATAAAAAAAATAGAGAGAAATACTAAAACCAAGGAGGATGCTTTTTATAAAGCATATTTAACTAATATAGTACAATTAGACACTAATAATTTTTTAGTTGAATTCTCTTATATGGGAATAAATGAAAAAACTCCGGTTTTAGCAGCCAGTTTTGAAGTTTTAGCGAAACAAAAGGGTAATAAATTTTACTTTTCATCTCCGTTAAAACGAAATACAGTTTCGTGGAAAAGTAAAAAAATTGGAAATTGTACTTTTCATTTCAAAAATACCTTAAATAGCAAAGTAGCTTCTGATTATGTAAAGAGAGTAACTCTTCTCGATAAAAAGCTAAAGACTGCCAATGCACAAATTGAATGGTACGGTTGCAGGGATTTTCCGGATGTTTTGCAAAATATAGGAGTTGATTATAAAATAGATTATAACGGCAAAAGCACTACTAATTTTAGTGCAAATGAAAACAACACTTTAATATTGGTAAGCGGTAATGGCGATGAAAATTTTAATAGTTTTGATCCTCATGATTTGTGGCATGAAAGAGCGCGTTTTGCATATTCCAGGGACTTAATAAACAAGCCGGTCGATGAAGGATGTGCTTACCTTTATGGTGGAAGCTGGGGTATATCATGGCAGGAGATTCTGAAAACATTCAAAGAAAAAGTGGCCTCAAATCCAAAGACTGATTGGCTGACTTTAGCATTATACACACCTCAGGTAAATTTTGGAGAAAGTCAGCAAAAGCATCTAATGGCTGATTATGTAGTTAATGCTTTACTGGTTGAAAAAATTGAAAAAGAAAAAGGATTTTCTGCTGTTATTGAATTTTTATGCAGTGGAAAGAATAAAAAAGGAGGCAGTGAAAATTATTTTGTTGTATTGGAGAAATTGACAGGAATCAACAAGGATAATTTCAACGCAAGGATTTGGGAGCTGATTGCAGAAAGTAAAGTATAAAATGCTATAATTCATGTATAAATTGAACATAAAAAAGCTCCAGATTTCTCTGCGGGCGCATCTAATAAACCAATAACTCAACAAAATTTTTCTGATATTTGAATATGAATGACAACGATACAAAAAGACTTTCACGGCTGACTTCAATTTGGATACAACTGCAAACAAAAAACGAAAAATTTGAACCACATAAACTGACCTTGAAAGAATATTTTGCGCTTTCTGAAAAAAAAATCGACCCCTGACATAGGGATGTCATAACACCATTTTACCTTTGTTGTATAAATAATTAAAAAAATATCGAAATGGAAAAGAAACAAGTTTTAAGAGGTTTAGCAACAGTTAACTTTTATGCAACAGACCATGAAGGTGCTAAAAAATGGTACAGTGAATTTTTAGGTATTGAACCCTACTTTAATGTGCCAGGATACACCGAATTTCGTATTGGCGACTACCAACAAGAATTAGGAATAATTGATAGTAGCTATGCACCAGAAGGTTATTCAATAAAACCATCCGGAGCTATTGCCCATTGGCACGTTGACGATTTAAAAGCTACACTTGACAGATTAATTGCAATGGGAGCAACCCAGTATCAACCCATTACAGACCATAGCCAGGGTAAAGGAACATTTGTAACAGCTTCCGTAGTTGACCCTTTTGGTAATATTCTCGGCATAATGACAAATGTTCATTATCTCGATATTTTAAAACAAAAGAACTCTTAAATAGTTATGGAAACAAAAAAGGGAAAACAAACTGTCTATGCCATAACGAGAAAAAAATGACGAAATTGGCTGAAAAAAACAGCCAAACGACGAAATCTGTTTGGCTAATATTACATCATAAAAAAACCTGCAAAACGAATACTGTGCAGGCTTTTTTATTTTCTTGTGAACTGAAAAGATTCGAACATCAAAATCTCTACTATTTGTGTTAGTTTTATTTATTTGTTTTAGTCAGGTCAAAATTTAAATTGGTATTCAATATTACTCCATTATTGTTTTGAAAAACATTTTGTCCGTCTATTTGTCTTCCCAACTGTACGGTTTGATTTAGGTAACCTCCTTCAATTCTTATATTTTTATTAAACCTGTAGCCTAATAAAATTCCAATTCTGTTTTGATCAAAAACGTTCATATTTACATTTTTTCCAAATCCAATAAAAATTTCGTCATAGAAAGCCAAATATGGTGTTTTGTCTTTTATCTCATTTCCTTTTAAAGGTACCTGAACTCTTATCATATATCGAATTCGGTTTAATAACGGAAATTCGTCTTCTGTTGTCTCATTTATTGAACTGTACCGGCCTACAAATCTTTGTTCTAACATAAATCTATGTGAAAAATCAATGATTCCTTCTTTATGATTCAGCTGTACCATTTCAAAAATTCTATGTTCTGTGAAGTTTCTGCCCATCCCGTTTATAGGTATTTCGCCGTAAGGATATGTTTCTATCCAACCATAACCAACCCGGAATAATACTCTTGAATTTAAGTTATAGTTTATCCCAACTCTTAATAAACTTTGCTGCCACTCGGTAATGATTTCATTTCTACGCCATTGGTATTCGGTATGTATTCCAAATTTTTCTGAGATTTTAAATGTTCCAAAAAAGTTATACCATCCAATACTGTTGTTTGTGTTAATACGATTATTTTGCCCGATTACTGATTGTAAACCGCCAAGCAAAAAAGTGAGTGCCAATAAATAATTTTTCATGCTCATTATTTCAAAAATTCAAGTGTTCCGTCTGTCAAATTATAAAATACACCTACAATTTTTATTTCTCCTTTGTCTTCCATTTCTTTAAGAATAGGACTCTTTTCACGGATTTGATCAATAGCATATCGCACATTATTTTCGGAAACGTATTTTACAAAGTCATCATTTTTAGAAAGTTTTTTACCTGTAAAATCCTGGCTCATTGCTACAGCAGGTTTTATTTTTGAAAGCATGGCTGTAATATTGCCAAGTTTTACATCATCAATTGCACCTTTTATAGCTCCGCAGTGCTGATGTCCCATTACTAAAACCAATTTTGCACCTGACACCTTACAAGCAAATTCCATACTGCCTAATAAATCTTCGTTTACAAAATTTCCTGCTACTCGTCCCACAAAAATATCACCTAAACCCTGGTCAAATACATCTTCGACTGGTACACGACTATCTACACAACTTAATACAACTGCTTTTGGAAACTGTCCCGGTGCTGATTTTCTGGCTTGTTTACTATGGTCGCGAACTGTAGTGGTACCGCTTTGAAAACGTTTGTTTCCTGCTATAAATTCCTGTAAGATAGAATCAGGGGTAAGCCTGGTTTGTTCTTCCTTGGTCATTACATGAGAAATTACAGGTTTTTCATCTTCTTTTATAATGGAAGATGAATTTGATTTTTCTGTTTTTGTTCCATTGTTGCAAGAAACCAATAGCATTGCTGCGAACAGCATTACTACTGATTTAAGTTGATTGTCCATTTCTTTTATTTAATTAAATCTGCCTACTTTGTAAAACGGTGTTCGGCATGTCCGTTTATTTCTTTGAATGCTTATATAAAACAATAAAAGAGGTTGTTTCCCTACCCGGAAACAGCCTCTTATATTTAAAATTTACCTTAACTGTATTAATTTGCCTCAAAATTCGTCTTTCTTTGTTTACAACGTTCTTTTTTGTGCCAATAAAGAGTATTATATAGCGAATAGTAATTTCATCAAAGTTACTGGTTTTGTTTTTAGCTTCATTTAATTTTATTGAAGATTTTCATATACTAGTGATGCACAACTCGTTTATATCTTCATGAAACCTATTTCGTACTGACCTTATAATAATGTAGTTTATTTATCCATTCTTTCCATAAATATTGAGCCTTTTGCTGCAGGTGTTCTGATGCCATTTCAAATTCCGTTCGTGTATCCGACGCATTCGAGTTATAAGCTGTATAGAAAGAGACATAAAAAGTACTGCGCTCCACTATTTTTTTTTGATAAACCTAAAAACCCACTTTCTACATCTTTCCATTCTACAAGTTCATATCTTATACCCAAGTCTTCAGATTTTAAATGGATGTAAAAAAACGAATCGTAAATTTCCTCTGTTTCAGTTCGTTTTTCTCTAAACTCAAAACCAATATACATGTCTTTCTCCACCCATGCAGACGACGAAGGCATTTCATGGTTGGTTACTAAAGTTAAAATCTGCTTTAAATTTTTAAAATATTGAAATAAAATTTATCCCGTAGCGGGAACAGGACTCGAACCTGTGTCTGTCGTGGCCGATATAAGCCCGACCAATTCGATTAAAACAAAAAAAGCTTCAGATTTCTCTGAAGCTTACTTAGTAGCGGGAACAGGACTCGAACCTGTGACCTTCGGGTTATGAGCCCGACGAGCTGCCTACTGCTCTATCCCGCGATGTTTCGGGTGCAAAGATAAGCAGTAAATACGGTTATGGCAAGAAATTATAGAAATATTTTTTTAACTGCGACAAAGTTTAATAACTTGTTAACAAACAGTTGTTTGTGGAATTGGATTGCGCGATTTAGGTAATGGAATTAATTTTATAATTCAGCAATTCTTGATAAGGATCGTTTTTTAAACCCAATAAAAGACCAAATGCAGGCTCGGTTTTGAAACCTTTTTGTTTGAGTTTGATGATTTCTAATCGGAAGTTTTCATCTTTTGATGCCAGGATTTGGTATTCGATAATCATATGTTTATATCCATTTTGATTTTTTGTCGGAATGTTTTGCCCGAAGATTTCAATTTCAAAAGGATCAATTTTAAAATTTGCTACAACAGTTTCCTGATTATCAATTTTCGTTTCCCGAATTTTGAATTCTTTTTCTTTCCCAAAAACAGATTGAATTTTAGTTTTAAAATCGGTTTTGTTTTTCCAATAACAAATAATATCAAGGTCGCTGTTTTCAAGGTCAATATTTAGCGGAATAGTGCCGACTAAAAGAGGCTCAAATTCAGCAATATTCAATAAAACATGATTTTGGGTTAAGATCTTAAAAGCCAAAATCTGTTTTTGATTGCCGGTTTTTAAATATTCAATATTGCTAAAGTCAACCATCTTACTTGCTATAATCTGTTACTTCTTTGATTTCTTGTGCTATTATTGCATTAATATCAACTTTGGCATTTATGAAAGTGAAAATGGAGGTCTTATATTCTCGTGCATATTTATTGGTTATTTGACCCACATAGGCTGAAGATTGAAAATGCTGGCTTGTTTCTTTAAATTCAGCTTCAGCTTCCTCGTATTCTATAACTCGGATCACATTTTTGTATTTCACATTGAGATTAAACCAATTTACATAATCGGCATTAAATGAAACTGCCTTGATACCTTTTTTAGAATAATAATTAATCGCGCCTGCCTGTCCGTAATTATCACAAAGTATTAATGTTTTCTCCGGATTTGGAAGTAAAGTATAAATCGAATCTGTTTTACGGGCAAGTTCCTTCCATCCAAGCATATCGGCAAAATCTTGCGGTAACGCATGATCTTTTCCGTCTTCCCAACGAAGCATTCCCATTTTTTTATATTTTTCGGGATGTTGCACTATAGATTCAGGGCTCTTATTTGGGAAAACCAAATTGTACATCGGGATAAATAACAATAACGGAATCAGAATAAAAATTGGTTTTAAATATTTTTTCCAGCCTGAATTTAAAATATCAGAAAGAAAAACAGCGCCAAAGGCTATATAAATAGGATATAAACCGATCGCATAATATGCTTTTGCTTTGAAATAAATAAATACGATTAATGTAAAAATTATGGAAGCAAAAAAGAACTTATAATTAGCAAAGGGCTTGTAAAGCAACAAAGCGTATAATCCTGAAAGAATAACGAGAAATGAACCAATAAAAAATAACAACTGTTCTTTTAAAAAATCAACACGATCAACGTTAACCAGTTGTGTTTCGGCCAATTCTTTCATATGATGCACAATCGGAAATTGATTGTTGTATTGCCATAACAAATTCGGAAGAATCAATAGTAATCCCAAAATCAATGCGAAATAAAACTTTTTCTCTGCTAAAATCTTTCTTTGATTAGAAAGTAAAAGAGCGGGCAAGAGACCAATAAGTAAAAATAGAATGTTGTATTTGTTTAGAAAACCAAAAGCAAATACAACTGCTCCAATATAGAACCATTTTTTTTCTTCTGTGATTATGTATTGAATAACAACATAGTAAAAAGTGGTCCAGCATAAAACATCTAATGAATTTGGTTGGTATAACGTATTTAGTCGCAATAAACATGAAAACACGATACAGGTCGCACCCAGAATTAAAGCATATAAATTGCCTTTAAGCGTTTCGATGATTTTCCAGACTATTACTAAAGTAAACACACCAAAAAGTGCAGGAAAGAATTTAACCCAGAAAACAGAATTACCAAGTAAAAATATCAAATAGGAAAACCAGGAAGTAACCGGTGGAACTGATAAATATCCCCACGCCAAATGATGTGCCTGGTCGAGATGCAGATATTCATCACGCTGCAAATCATATTCCGGACTTAATAATACAATTTGTAGAACGAATTTTAGGAGGATAAACGCGATTAGAATTATGGTTTTTTTGGTCATAAAGGTTTTACTATAAAAAACTTAAGTGTTATGAATTCTTTAGCTAATATATCATTTATTTTGTATTTGGGATAAATGTTATAATATTAGGTAGTATTAAAAAACATCAATTTTGAAAATACTTATATTAATAAAATAAATATTTTTTAAGATTAAATAATCTGTAATTAACATGAAAGACTAAGTAAAACTAAGAATAGTGTTTTATATTAACTCTAAAAAAACGATTTATTTAAAAAATATTTACAAAATCGTTTTAGTAATTCTATTTTAATATATATTTGTATACATTTAAGGCATAATAAAACTAATTTCTCTCGATGAAAAAGATTACTATAAAGGATATTGCTATAAAGGCTGAAGTCTCAATATCTACTGTGTCTTTTGTCATTAACGGAAAAGGAGAGAAAATGGGAATCAGTGCTGCTGTCATTAAAAAGGTACAGGATATTGCTGCTAAACTTCACTACAGGCCCAGTATGATTGCCACCAGTTTAAGAACCGGGAAAACAAGATCTATTGGACTTATTGTGGAGGATATTTCGAATCAGTTTTTTGCTGATCTGGCAAGAGTCATTGAAGATGAAGCTAAAAACATAGATTACAGGGTTTTTTATTGTAGTACAGGAGATGATGATGAACGTTCTGAAGAATTGATACATAGTCTTTTGCAGGCAAACGTAGATGGTTTTATTATTACACCTACACAAAAACTTGAAGACAAAATTGATCTTCTTTTAAAATTAAAGAAACCTGTCGTATTGATCGATAGGTATTTCCCCAGACAGAGCGTTAGTCATGTTGTAATGGATAATTATGAAGGCTCTCATTCGGCCACAAAATTTCTGATTGATAAAGGTTGTAAAAATATTGCTGTCGTTAATATTACGTCTGAAATGATTCAGATGACCTTAAGAGAAGATGGATACAGAGACGCCTTAAAAGAGGCTGGCATGTACAACGAATCGCTTGTTCTTCATGTTAATTACCATAGCGATGAAGAAACAAGAATTGAAGAACTTGTGAGTTTTTTCAATAAAAACCCTAAGATAGACGCTGTATTGTTTTTAGCAAATTATATGGGATTGGCCGGGCTTCAGGCCTTTAGGTCAATGGGAATTAGAATTCCTGATGATATATCAGTTATAAGTTTTGATGATCATGATAGTTTTAAGTTGCATACGCCTACAATCAGTGTAATTGCACAACCAATCGAAGATATTGCGATTAAATCGATCCAGTTATTGACAAGTCAGATGAATGATATGGAAACATTTGAAGTTGAAAAATGTCTGAAGAAAGGAAATTTGATTATTAGAGAATCAGTATGATTAATACCAACATTAAAAAAAGAAAGAAAAGCGTTTCGCTTTTTTTTAATCATTTTACTAAATCGTTTTAGTAACCCGATTAATATCAATCTTATAGATTGTTTTTTTTAATCTGTTTACTATAACGATTTCTTAAAATACAGAAATATTTAACAGCTATAATTTTAAAGGTAAGAGGCTTTAAATAGCATATTAAATTGAGTTCGAATTTTACTAATTATAAACAATCACGTTAAAACAAACAAAAACCAAACAAAAAGCTTATGAAACGAATATTAGCAGTATTAGGATTGGTCTTGCTGTGTAGCCTTGGAGCTGCAGCACAAAATCGACTAATAACAGGTATAGTGGCTGATGCAGAAAATAAAGGAATTATTGGCGCAACAGTTGAAGTACAAGGAAAACCTTTTGGCGCAACCACAGATGCTGAAGGTAGATTTAAGATGAATGTGCCGGAAGGAAGTATAACATTGAATGTGTCCTATATAGGATTTGTGACTAAGTCAGTGGTTCTTCAGGAGAATGAAAATAGAATTTCAGTTGTATTAAAAGAGGATGTACAGGAATTAAAAGATGTTGTTGTAACTTCATTTGGAGTTAAAAAACAAAAGAAAAGCTTAGGTTATGCAGTGGGAGAACTTAAAGGAGAGGACCTGACAAAAAACAAGGAAATCAATTTAGGGAATGCACTTCAGGGGAAAATTGCAGGTGTGAATGTTTCTGCACCGGTAACAGGACCTTCTGGCTCAAGTCGTGTGGTAATTCGTGGAGCAACGTCGGCTTCAGGGCTTAACCAGCCTCTATATGTAGTAGATGGCATCCCTATAGACAATAGCCAACAAGGAAATGCTAATATGTGGGGGGGTGCTGATAAAGGCGATGGTATGTCCTCTTTTAATCCGGATGATATAGCATCGATGTCAGTATTAAAAGGTAGTGCCGCTTCTGCTCTTTATGGATACAGAGGATCAAACGGTGTTATTTTGATTACGACTAAAAAAGGTAAAAACGGAACAGGAATTGGAGTAGATTTCAATACCAATTCAACTTTCAATACGCCTGTAAGTCTTTTGCGTTGGCAAGATCAATACGGAGCAGGAGCGCCTGTAAATGGTGTTGCTACAAGATTTAGCAACTTGCAGGAACTTAGAGATTCGTACTATTTTGCGTGGGGAGATAAATATGATGGTACCCCTTCTCTTGCCATTGACGGGACTACTAAACCATATCAGGCTTACGGAAAAAATAATGTGGAGAATTTCTATCGAACTGGATATTCTTTTAGCAATACTCTTGCTATTTCAGGAGGCAATGAAACAACCAATTTCAGATTGTCTTTTGGAAACACGAAAGATGAGTCAATTATGCCCGAAACAAATTTTGGAAGAAATAACGTTTCTTTGAGCCTGAATTCTGCTCCAAACAAAAAAGTAAGCATAGAGACTAATGCTCAGTACATTACGGAAAAAAGTCATAACAGACCTTATTTAAATGATTCTCCAAGAAATGCTTCTTTCCCAACTACTTTCATGACTCCGGGTACAGATATTAGATGGATCCGTAACGCATACGATGAAAACGGTGGCGAAGCCGATTATTTTGGTTCAAATACGTATCAGACAAATCCATACTTTGCTACTCAGGAGCCTTTAAATAATGACCTTAGAAAGCGTTTTATTGGTTCTGCAAAAGTAAATTATAATATTACAGAGAAAATTTATGCTAAAGGTGTTATTGGTATCGATGATATTAATTATGAATATACTGAAATTGAACCTACAGGAATCAACTACAATCCAGGCGGATCATATGAGAACAGAGTCGAAGGCCGTTCAGAATATAATGCTTCAGGATATTTAGGATACAAAGGAGATATTGTTAAAAATCTTTCACTAGATGCTTTCGTCGGAGCAAACCGTCAGCATAACAGATATAGCGGTATCAAAATGAAAGGAAATAATTTCATTGTTCCATTCAAATATTTTTACGCGAATACACAGCCGGACAAAACCGAAAAATTATTTTCTGAAAGTGAAGTAAACTCTCTTTTTTACTCAGCCGATTTAGGATATAAAGATTTTCTTTATGTAAGTTTAACAGGTCGTGAAGATTGGTTTTCTACTTTAGACCCAGCAAACAACAGTACCTTTTACCCATCTGTAAGTACGAGTTTTATTTATTCTGAAGTAATCGATTTACCGGAATGGATGTCTTATGGTAAGTTGAGAGCCGGTTGGGGGAATGTAGGGGGAGCTTTGCCAGATGCGTATGCCTTAGCGTTAACTTACACAGCGCCAGATGGTCAGACAGATTCTCAGGGACAGCCAATTTTGGGTGTTAATGGAGAAACAGTACCAAACAGAACTTTAAAACCGTATAATGTTAGTACAATCGAATTTGGTTTTGAAAATACATTCTTCAATAACAGAGTAAGTACAGATTTGACTTTCTACAGCAAAACAACAACAAACGATATTACGGATGCTGATATTTCTCAGGCTTCAGGTTATAGAACTACTAAAATCAACGTGGGAGAAATCCTGAACAAAGGAGTTGAATTTGCAATAAATGTAAAAGCAATAAAAACACCAGGTTTTTCTTGGAATGTTGGGTATAATTTTGCTTACAATGACAGTGAAGTACTCAATCTTTCTGATAAAATTACAACCAAGTCTTTAGAAGGAAACAGAGATTCGAGAGCATCTGTAGTATTAGAAAAAGGACAGCCTTTTGGGGTTATCAAAGCTTACGATTACTTAAGAGATGCCAGCGGCAACATTGTAATCGATACAAACGGTAAATTCATGAGAGGTGATTTAATTATTGCCGGACAAGGTGTAGCACCAACTTCAATGGGACTTTCAAATGATTTTTCATATAAAAACTTTACACTTTCAGTTTTTGTTGATGCGAAATTTGGCGGAGAAATCTATTCTGCAACAAATCAATTAGGAACACGTTACGGATTGTCTGAAACTACACTTCCTGGACGTGAAGGAGGAGTTGCAGTATCAGGTACAGATATTAACGGAAATGCTGTAAATGCAACAGTTTCTGCGTATGACTATTGGAGAAGCTATAGTGATGTTACCTCAAATTTTGTATATGATGCCGATTTTGTAAAGTTAAGAGCGGTTTCTTTTAGCTATAATTTCCCAAAAACATATCTTTCAAAAACACCATTTCAATCGGTCAGTTTAGCATTTTCGGCTCATAACTTATGGACTATTTATGATAAAGTGCCTAACATCGATCCAGAGTCAAACTATTCAAATAGTAATGCACAAGGTCTTGAAAGAGCTTCTATGCCTTTGACAAGAAATTACGGTTTTAGCCTGAATGTCAAATTCTAATTACAAAAATTTAAAGATGAAAAATAGATTTATAAAAATATTTGGTATCACAATCGTTAGTGCATTTGCATTAGCTTCATGTGATAAGGGATTCGAAGAAATGAATAAGAATCCAAATGCTTTAACTGACCCTGCGGTAAAGTCAATGTTTACTCTTGCTGAGATTTATGTTGATGGACAAGATTATTCTAATACAAGAGGAAATAATATATATGCAGCACAAATAGTACAGCATTTTTCTTCATTAGGCGGGCCGGGTTCAAAATATACTTACTCTTCTGAATATTCAGGATCACTTTTTGGTGAATCCTATGGTAAAGGACTGAACCAGATTTTTCAGTTGATGTCTGTTATAGAAAATACTCCTGAAAATACAAATGCCATTCAGGCTTGTAGAATCATGAAGGTTTTCTTGTTTCAAAAACTAACCGATACTTATGGTGAAATTCCATATTTTGAAGCTGGAAAAGGATATAACGGAAATATTTTTGCTCCAAAATATGACACGCAAGAGGCAATTTACAATGACCTTCTGAAAGAGTTAGATGAAGCGGGAGATGCTTTAGATGCTAATAAAGCATTTGTGGGCAACGCCGATTTATATTACCAAAGTAATGTTGGCAAATGGAAAAAACTGGCCAACTCATTAATGTTGAGAGTTGCGATGCGTTTGTCTAAAGTAAATCCTGCAAAGGCAAAACAATATGTTGAGAAAGCTTTTGCCAAAGGTGTCTTTACATCAAATGATGACAGTCTTGTTTTAAAACATGATGCAGGTCCGCAAGGAGTGAAAACAAATCCAATTACTTCTTCATGGGTTAGAAATGACCTGAACGGAGGTGACGCTAATACTAAATTCAGCAAAACGTTTATCGATTTATTAAAAAACAATAATGATCCGCGTTTAAGAATCTATGCTAAACTAGAAGCAACAGGTGATAACACGCCGGCAAATCAACAAGGTCTGGCGAATGATGCAAAAGAATTTCCGGGTGGAGACAAAAAGAAGTTTTCAGATCCTAATACTTCTACCGTATTGCGTTTAGATGCACCAACTTTAATCATGTCGTATGCTGAGGTGCAATTTTTATTGGCAGAAGCGGCTGTAAAAGGTTGGAATGTTGGAGGAACGGCTCAAAAGTATTACGAAGACGGAGTAAGGGCAGCCATGGGAATACTAACTATTTTTGGTGATAAAGTACCAGCGGTTTCAGTAGCTGAATACAATACGTATATTACTGCTCATCCTTTTAAAACTGCGGGAACAGAAGCAGAAAAAATCGAGCAGATTATAACTCAAAAATGGATTGTTTTACTATTCAATGGATTTGAAGCTTTTTCTGAATACAGAAGAACAGGATATCCGGTTTTAGTTCCGGTTAATGATCCTACAGGAGAAACTAAAGGAACAATTCCAAGAAGATTAATTTATGATCAGTCAGAATTGATTACAAATTCGGCTAACTATAAAGAAGCAATATCGCGCCAGGGGTTGGATTTAATGACAACCAGAATTTGGTGGGACAAACAATAGTTTAAGTTTTGGTTAGTTAGTTGAATTAAGCCGGGTAGGAATACCTGTACCACCCGGCTTATTTTTAATTTCAATTGGGATTTTTAATTAAATTAGAGGAGTTTTTATAACAACTACATTCTGTCAGATTTAAATCTTTTTTTTCGTACATGCTAATTTGCCTTGCTGAAAAAAAAGCAATTATTTCAAAAGAATATACAGAAATGATACTGTTTTTATTTAATGATAATTTACAATTTTAGATTAAAGACCTGATTCAAAGATTCAAAGAGGCATAGGTTCAAAGATTTTTCGGTAAAGGCATTATACAGCAATGTATCTGCCTTCAAGTTAAAAATAGCTGTGTAAATCCGTTTAATCCTTGTCATCAGAGTTCCATTATAAGTCAAATAAAAAGTAAAAAAATGATAAAAAAGATTAATAATATAGTAAGCAGCATCTTCGCTTTGAGCATGTTCTTCAGCCTACCTATATTGTCACAAGAAAAAAAACAGAAAACAACTAATCCAGATTACACCCAATATGTAAATCCATTTATAGGTTCAGCAGGTCATGGACATGTTTTTGTGGGTGCCAATGTTCCTTTTGGAGCAGTTCAGTTAGGGCCTGTAAATATTTTTGAAGGCTGGGATTGGTGCAGTGGTTACAATTATGCCAGCAATACTATTTTAGGATTTACACATACACATTTGAGCGGCACCGGAATTGGCGATTTAAATGATATTCTTTTGCTGCCGGTTTCTGGAAAAGTGCCTCTTTTTAAAGGCACAAAAGAGGACATGGTAAACGGTTATGGTTCTTATTTTTCGCATGAAAACGAAGTAAGCAAACCAGGTTATTACAGCGTTTTATTGGATAAATATAAAATTAAAGCCGAATTAACAGCCAGCGAAAGAGTTGGTTTTCATAAATACACTTTCAATTCTGCTACAGATTCTCATGTTTTAGTAGACCTCGCGGATGGTGTAGGCTGGGACAAACCGGTAAAAACATTCATCAAAAAAATAAATGAAACGACACTTGTCGGATATCGTTTTTCAGAAGGATGGGCGACAGATCAGCGTGTTTATTTTGCAATGGAATTTTCTGAACCAATTTCAGGTTTGGCACTTTATGATGATAAAACAGCCGTTCAGGGAAATGAAGGAGAAGGTTTAAAAATGAAAGCTGTTGTGGGTTTTACTACTTTAAAAAACAAACAGGTTTTAGTAAAAGTTGGAATTTCGCCTGTAAGTTATGAAAATGCTGCTGCTAATATAAAAGCAGAGATTCCAAATTGGGATTTTGATAAAACAGTAAAAGAAGCAACTTCAAAATGGAATAAAGAATTAAGCAAAATCCAGATCAAAGCGGATGATAAAACAATGAAAGTTTTTTATACTGCTTTATATCATACTGCCTTTGCACCTTCTATTTTTAATGATGCAAACGGAGATTACAGAGGAACGGATAAAAAAGTGTATGAAAAAGCAAACTTCACCAATTACACTACTTTTTCACTTTGGGATACTTACAGAGGTTTGCATCCACTATATACGATCACACAGCCCGATAAAATTAATGATATTGTAAAATCATTTTTGGCTATTTATCAACAGCAGGGAAGATTGCCGGTTTGGCATTTAATGGGGAATGAAACCAATACGATGAATGGAAATCATTCCATTGCAGTAATTGTGGATGCCTATTTAAAAGGGTACAGAGATTATGATGTTGCCTTAGCATATGAAGCCATCAAAAAAACGGCTATGCAAACGCGTGACGGAATGGATTATGTACAAAAATTAGAATATATTCCTGCTGATAAAATGCTGGAAACTGTTGGAAATGCTTTAGAATATGCGATTGATGATTACTGTGTAGCTCAAATGGCAAAGGCTTTAAACAAAACGGATGATTATACCTATTTCACAAAAAGAGCCAATTTGTATAAACTTTATTTCGATAAAGAAACTACTTTTATGCGTGGTAAATTAACTGATGGAAATTGGAGGACACCCTTTAATCCGCTTTCATCTGCGCATCGTAAAGACGATTATGTAGAAGGAAATGCCTGGCAATATACCTGGCTGGTTCCGCAGGATCCTTATGGCCTAATTGATTTATTTGGAAGCGAAAGTAAATTTTTATCCAAATTAGATTCACTTTTTCTAATAACAGATAAAGTAGAAGGAGAAGAAGTTTCACCGGATATCAGTGGTTTGATTGGGCAATATGCACAAGGAAACGAACCGAATCATCATATTCCGTATTTATATGCCTATGCCGGAGAACCTTGGAAAACAGCCAAATTAATTAGGGAAATTAATGATAAATTCTATTCGACAAAACCAGACGGATTGTGTGGTAATGAAGATCTGGGCCAAATGTCTGCCTGGTATGTTTTATCTTCAATGGGATTTTATTCGGTTAATCCCGCAAATGGAATTTATGTTTTTGGAAGTCCGTTGGTAAACGAAGCAGTAATTCATCAAAAAAAAGGAATTTCATTTACCTTAAAAGCAATAGACAACAGTGCTTCCAATATGTACATCCAGAAAGCAGAATACAATGGAAAAACATACACAAAATCGTATATCACACAGGATATGATTGTAAAAGGTGGTGAATTAAAATTGTATATGGGAAGTAAGCCTTCAGAAACTTTTGGAGTAAAAAAAGAAGATAGACCTCTTTAGGAAGTTTTCAGTTTACAGTCGCAGTTTACAGTTTTCTGCACGGTTAAAAACTTGTAGTTATAAATAAGTCACAGTTTAAAGCTTAAAGCCTATAATTATGAAAATAAAGCATTTAATTTTTTTAGTAGTAACACAATTTTGTCTCGTTGCAAATGCGCAGGATAAAATCCTTGATCCGGTTGAATATGTCAATCCTTTGATGGGAACGCAATCTTTGCACAGTCTTTCGAACGGAAATACGTATCCGGCAATTTGCAGGCCTTGGGGAATGAATTTCTGGACACCGCAAACCGGTAAAATGGGAGATGGATGGGCTTATACCTATACCGCCGAAAAAATTAGAGGTTTTAAACAAACACATCAGCCATCGCCATGGATGAACGATTACGGCCAGTTTTCGATTATGCCGGTAACAGGCAAATTGGCTTTCGCGGAAGCGGACAGGGCAAGCTGGTTTAGTCATAAGGCTGAGGTTTCAAAACCCTATTATTACAGCGTTTATTTGGCTGATTATGATGTTACCACAGAAATTACAGCAACAGAAAGAGCAGCACATTTTCAAATTAAATTTCCTGAAAACGAACAGTCATCCATTGTAATTGATGCTTTTGATAAAGGCTCTTATATTAAAATTATCCCTTCCGAGAATAAAATTATCGGTTATACAACTCGCAACAGTGGAGGTGTTCCAACCAACTTCAAAAACTACTTTGTTTTGGTTTTTGATAAGCCATTTGCATCAAATTCTACCTGGAATGATAAAGGTTTAGAAAAAGACAAATTAGAATTACAAGATGATCATGCAGGAGCTGTGGTTGGTTTTAAAACTAAAAAAGGAGAAATCATAAATGTAAAAGTGGCTTCATCGTTTATTAGTCCGGAACAAGCTGAACTGAATCTAAAATCAGAATTAGGAAATGCCTCCTTTAATGAAACGGTAGCAGCGTCTAAAAAAGAATGGAATAAAGTACTAAATAAAATAGCTGCAGAAAGTGAAAATGTAGACCAATTAAAAACGTTCTATTCCTGCCTGTACCGCGCCACTTGTTTTCCTCAAAAACAATATGAAGTAAATGCAAAAGGAGAAACAGTGCATTACAGCCCTTATAATGGAAATATTTTGCCGGGTTATATGTACGCCGGAACTGGTTTTTGGGATACTTTTCGCGCCCTTTATCCATTGCTGAATTTGGTTTATCCTTCTGTCAATAAAGAAATGCAGGAAGGTTTAATTAATGATTACAAAGAAGGTGGATTTTTACCGGAATGGTCAAGTCCGGGTTTTCGAAATGTAATGGTCGGGAATAATTCAGCTTCTGTGGTTTCTGATGCTTATATGAAAGGTTTACGCGGATATGACATCAATACTTTATACGAAGCTTTAGTTCATGGAGCTAATAATGAAGGCCCGATGGATGCCGTAGGAAGAACGGGCGTTTCTTATTATAATACCTTAGGTTATGTTCCTTATGATGTGAAAATTAATGAAAATGCTGCCAGAACACTTGAATATGCTTATGATGATTTTGCAATTTGGAAATTAGCAAAAGCCTTAAATCGTCCTAAAAAGGAAATCAGTGTATTTGAGAAAAGAATGATGAATTATAAAAATCTTTATAATCCTGAAATTGGTTTAATGAGTGGAAGAAATAAAGACGGAAGTTTTCCAAAAAATTTCAATCCGTTTAAATGGGGAGATGCTTTTACAGAAGGAAATGCATGGCATTACAGCTGGAGTGTATTTCATGACGTTCAGGGCTTAATTGATTTAATGGGCGGACAGAAAAAATTTACAGCGAAACTAGATGCGGTTTTTTCAACACCTCCGGTTTTTGATGATAGTTATTACGGATCCGTTATTCATGAAATCCGCGAAATGCAAATCATGAATATGGGGCAATATGCGCATGGAAATCAGCCTATTCAGCACATGATTTATTTGTATAATTATGCAGGTGAGCCCTGGAAAACACAATACTGGTCAAGAGAAGTAATGAACCGTTTGTACAAACCAACTCCGGATGGCTATTGCGGTGATGAAGATAACGGACAGACCTCAGCCTGGTATATTTTCTCTGCGATGGGATTTTATCCGGTATGCCCGGCGACGGACGAATATGTTTTGGGTGCGCCATTATTTAAGAAATTGACTTTACAATTAGAAAACGGAAAACAACTCATTATAAATGCTCCAAAAAATTCAGAAACCAATAAATATGTTCAGGATTTAAAATGGAATAGTTCGGCTTATACTAAAAATTTCATCAATCATTTTGAGGTGTTAAAAGGTGGCGAACTAAATTTTGATATGACAAGTGAGCCAAATTTACAAAGAGGAACATCAGCAAGTGCCTTTCCATATTCTTATTCAACTTCAAAATAATATTATGCAATCACGTAGAAAATTTATAAAAAATACCGGAATTTTTTCAGCAGGATTATTGGCACTCCAAACAGATGTTTTTGGAATGCAATCGGACACTTTCAATTTTGCCCTTAAAGATTTCATCAGCAAAAGACCTCCATTAGCAGAACGAAAATTTACAAGTCCGGCGATAGAAGCTGCAATTGTTAGAATCAAAAAACAAATTGCAAATCCGGAACTGGCGTGGTTATTTGAAAACTGTTTCCCAAATACGCTGGATACTACAGTAGATTTTGAAATTATAGATGGAAAACCAGATACTTATGTAATCACTGGAGATATTGATGCGATGTGGTTGCGCGATAGTACAGCCCAAATCTGGCCGTATATTCCGTTTGTAAAAGAAGATAAAAAACTGGCAGAATTGGTAAAAGGGGTAATTAACCGCCAAACCAAATGTATTTTGCTGGATCCTTATGCAAATGCTTTTTATAAAGATTTTACCAAAATAAGCGAGTGGAAAAATGATATGACCAAAATGCAACCGGGCATTCACGAACGCAAATGGGAAATCGACAGTTTGTGTTATCCTATTCGATTGGCGCATGGCTATTGGGCAGCAACTGGTGATTTGAGTTTATTTGACAGTAAGTGGAAAGAAGCGATGCTTTTGGTATTGCAGACTTTCAAAGAACAACAACGCTGGCATGATAAAGGGCCTTATACTTTTCAGCGCGAAACTGCCTGGGCAACAGACGGAGTACCTTTAGGTGGTTACGGGTATCCGGTAAAACCTTGCGGATTAATCGTTTCGACTTTCAGACCAAGTGACGACAGTACTTTATTTGGCTATTTGATTCCGAGTAATATGTTTGCGATTGAAGTTTTAGGTTATTTAATCGAAATCTTCTCTTTGCCGGCTCTGTTAGACAAAAATTTAGTGGCTAAAGCCAAAGAATTAAGAGAACAGGTGCAGAAAGGTTTAGAAGAAAACGCAATTATTGATCATCCAAAATTTGGTAAAATCATCGCTTTTGAAGTAAATGGATACGGCAGTTTTCATATGATGGATGATGCCAATGTTCCTTCATTATTGTCTTTGCCTTATTTAGGAGCAATTGAACCGGATAGTCCTCTTTATTTGAATACCCGTAAAGTAGTGCTTTCAGAAAACAATCCTTTTTTCTATAAAGGAAAAGCAGGCGAAGGCGTTGGCGGACCGCATACCGGAGCTGATACAATTTGGCCAATGAGTATTGTTTTGCGAGCCATTACAAGTGTAGACGAAAAGGAGATTAAAGCCTGTATTAGCAATTTAATCAAAACAAATGCAGATACTGGTTTTATGCACGAATCATTTCATAAAGATGATGTGGCTAAGTTTACCCGGAAATGGTTTGCCTGGGCGAATACGCTTTTTGGAGAAATGATTGTTCATACGAGTATCAAATATCCTCAGATTTTAAAAGATAAGAATATCTAAAATTAAAAATATAAAATACACTATTAAAAAATTAGGTATTGATACTTAGTTGTTTAATGGTTCAATTCAAGAAAATAAGATGAATAAAGAATATGCCGTAGGAATTGACATAGGAGGAACACATATTACCGCAGCGATTATAGATATTGTTAATATGAAAGTGATTGATTTTTCGTTACATAAAGAATCATTTGATTCTAATTTGCCTGTGAATGAGGTCATGTCAATTTGGGAAAAAGCGATTCGTATTTCAGTCGAAAATTCGAAAGTAGATGAGATAAAAGGACTTGCGGTATGTATGCCGGGCCCGTTTGATTATACGAACGGACTCTGTTGGATAAAAGACCAGTCAAAATATGAACATTTTTATGGTTTAAATGTTCGTTATTTATTTCAGGGCGGTCTTAATCTTTCCAGTGAATTTCCCATTCTTTTTGAAAATGATGCTGTTTGTTTTGGAAAAGGAGAGGTCTTTAAAGATTCGGCAAATCTTTCGAAAAAAGTAATGGCCGTGACACTTGGAACCGGACTTGGAGCCTGTTTTATAGATAAAGGTGTTTCAATTGTTTCTGGGGAATTGGTTCCTGCAGATGGCGAAATTTACAATATTCCTTATAAAGGTGGTATTGCTGAAGACTATGTTTCTGCGAGAGGTCTTTTGTCGGCTTATAAAAACCTAACTGGGAAAAATCTTAACAATGGATTAGAACTTTTTAATCTGGCTGTTGCCGAAGATGAAGCTGCTATAGAAATATTTGAAAAAATGGGCGAAGATTTAGCCACAGTTGTAATTCCGTGGTTAGAAAAATTTGACGCTGATAGTTTTATTATTGGCGGAAAAATTGCCAACGCAAGCGAATTTTTTCTGAAGAGTTTCAATAAAAAAATCAAGGAATCGGGTCTTGAAATTACGGTTTCTGTTTCTACTGATAATGAAGTTTCGGCTTTATTAGGCGCTGCAAGTATGCTTTATACAGCCTAATTTTCTTTAAAAATAAATTTTAGCAGATTCAAAATCATTGAGAATCTGTTGAAAAATTAGAATGTCTGTAAGTATGATCTTAATTTACGTTAAGCTTCTTTTAAATAAAGAAACATTTTTTGTTTGTAATTTTTGATGGCTGGGTCTATCGTTTCAAGTTTTCGATTGATCAGATTTATAACGCCGAAACAGCATCATGAAACATGATACTGTTTAAGCTCCTAAAAAATGAAAAAAACTCCCCCAAACTATAAATTACTATGATTCTTAAGTTTTTATCTTATTAATAATGTTTTTACTTTTTAGAAGTTCCGACACTTTCCGCTTTTTGGAAACTTTCAATTACTGCCTGATAATTTGGCATTACGGTAGAATACGCCTCTGCAAATTGTAAAGCATCAGGACGATTCCATGTTTTTTGAATTTCGCTGCAAACCGCTGTTGTGCTTATTGGTATTACACCCGCAAGTGATAATCTTGCAAGGGTTGCTTGTGAAGACAAAGTACTCATATCTCCGGAGGCATCAATAACAGCAAAGACTTCGTAACCCTCTGATACAGCTGATATAGATGGAAAAGCCACACAAACGCTGGTTAATACTCCGCCAATGATCAATTTTTTCTTCCCTGTTTTTTTTACAGCTTCAACAAATGCCGGGGTATCCCAGGAGTTGATTTCTCCATTTCTGGGTACATAAACTGCATGTGGAGCATATTTATGAATTTCAGGCATTAAAGGACCGTTTGGACCATTTGGCTCCGAAGCAGTTGTTATTACAGGAATATTCTCGATTGCTGCGATTTTAGCTAATGTGGTCACATTGTTACGTAAGGACGTAACATCAATATCTTTTACGGTTTGAAATAAACCACTTTGATGATCGATAAGCAAGATGGCTACATCATCTGAATTAATTCTGGTTACTACTGACATTTTTTTAAATTTATTTGTTGTTACTAAGTTTCCTATTATTTATGCTAAATGTCCAAACTTGTCCATGTTAACATCGTTAATGGCCTGAATAATTTCTTCCTGCGTATTCATAACAAAAGGGCCGTGAGCAACTATTGGCTCATTGATAGGTTCTCCGCTTAAAATGAGTACTATCGTATCTTGAAGTGCTTTAATGGTGAATTCCTCGCCTTCATTTGCAAATAGTAAAAAATGATCAGTCGGAACATTTTTACTATCATTCACCCTGATACTTCCCTCAATAACAAGAAGAGCAGAATTGTGATTCGCCGGAAAATTAAAACTTGCCGATGCATCTTTGTTTAGCTTAGCATTAAACAAATTAACAGGAGTAAAGGTTGTCGCTGTTCCTGAAGTTCCATTATATTCACCTGCAATGACTTCTATAATTCCACCGTTATCAGTTAGTTTGTATTTATTGATTTCATTGTTCGTAATTCCCTGATATTTTGGTTTTGTCATTTTATCTTTTGCCGGAAGATTAACCCAAAGTTGTACCATTTGAAAATCGCCGCCTTCTTTACTAAACTGCTCTTCGTGGTATTCTTTATGTAGAATTCCGGATGCGGTAGTCATCCATTGTACATCTCCTTCGCCAATTACACCGCTATTTCCGGAACTGTCATGGTGTGCTACTTTTCCTTTATAAGCAATTGTAACCGTTTCAAAACCTCTATGCGGATGTACACCAACGCCTCTTGATTTAGTAGTTGGGGAGAAATAAAATTTAGAATTATAATCCATCATGATAAACGGACTCATTCGTTCCATGCTCATTCCTTTTCCATACGGAATAAAATTATGTACCCTAAAACCATCGCCTACCATATGTGGTGCAGGTGGTGATAATACGTGTTCTATTTTTTTAGTTTTCATTTTGTTGTGATTCTTGATTGTGAAATAATGAATTAGCCTGATACCTGGGATGCCTGTCGATGTACGATTTTATGTAAGGACAATAAGGTTTTACTTTAAGATGATGTTCTTCTGCATAATCCAGAACATATTTGGCTATGTAGGCTGCTATTCCTTTTCCTCCTAATTCAGAAGGAACTTCGGTATGGATATAGGAAATGCCGCCATCAAACAATTTGTATTGTTCAAACGCTATCTTTTCGTCCAGATGAATCTCAAAACGGTTGTCTTTTTCATTGTTTATAACTGTGTAATCCATGGCGTAATTTTTTAGTATTGTAAAATTAGCAAGGATAAAACACGAAGCACTTGACCTATGTTAAGAAATACAGAAAGGGGAAAATGAATGAATTGACAAAAATCAATTTGTACGGATGAAAGAATGCAGTAGCAGCATTAAGGTTTCAAAATCTATTTTGAAACAGAAATAATGGTTGTAACTAATTTACTGTTTGAAGTTTTTTCTGGCAAGTTCTTTACGTACCCTGCTTAAACTTTCAGGAGTAATACCAAGATAAGAAGCGATCATTTGGAGTGGCAATCTAGACGTAATTTCGCGATGGGTTTCTATAAAGTCTAAATATTTTTTTTCGGCTGTGGCTGCTAATAAATAGTTTATTCTTTTCTGCATCTGTCTAATGTTTTTTTGCAATGCGAGACTATTGAAAGAGGCAAAGTTTTTAGAAAGTTTTTCAGCATTTTTAATAAACTCCTTATGGATATAAACGATCTCAGCATCTTCAATTACATCAATAAATAATTCTGAAGGTTCATCAAAATAAAAACTACTTCGGTCTGCAATCCACCAATTTTCAGAAGCAAACTGAATAATATGATTTTTCCCCATTTCATCTACCGTATAGGAGCGCAACATTCCTTTGCAAACAAAAAATGCCCTGTTGCAAATTTGATTTTCCTTTAGTAAAATAGTTCCTTTTTTTGCTTTAAGCGAATACACTAAATGTTCCAATTCTTTATACTCATTTTCTGAGGTGCCCGTATTATCAATGATATATTTTTTAAATTGTTCCAGCATTTGAGTTAGGAGATTTATTTATACAAAATTAATTATGACGATAAAGTCTTTAAAATTTAGAAGTTTTAAAGTACAAAAAATAACTCAATAAATTTCAATGAAGAAAGATATAGACTGTTGTAATTTTATTTGCTTCTTGTTACACTTACGTTATTCCAATTGTTTTAAAGCGTTTAGCTAGATTTATAATATAAAAAAGCTCCAGATTTCTCTGAAGCTTTGTCTGATTCTCTATAGGAATAATTTTAGAGCTATTTTATAGATGATTTGAAGAAGTTAATACAGAATGTTTAGTTGTAAGAGTTCTATAAAAGCAAATCCAGATGTCATTGTAAGAATGGTAAAAACTATACTTTAAAAATTAGTATTAACTTTTTTAGAACGATCTGCAATGTGTGAAATAAGCCAGATTGTTTGTCCATCTTTTACAAAGTATATTTTTTTTGTCTCTAAATTCGGAATACTTTCCAGGCAGCTCACAAGTATGTTATTTGCAGAAATAAGATATTTCTGATCATAAGTACTTAAAACCCTGGCTGCTTCTTTATTAGTTTTAGAAAGAGTAGTAAACTTGGTGAAATTGTTTTTTAGGATTGCATCGTAATTAAGAACGTCTTCCATATTTAAAGAAACATAGTGTTCTTTAATGTTTTCATTATAATATAGGGTTGCAAATGCCCAGACAGCTCCACCTGATAAATATATTTTATCTTTTTTCAATAAAAGAGGGTTTTTGTCAAGCAAATCTTTGATCTTCTTGCGCAGAACGGAGTTAAAGTCAAAAGATTTTTCCTGATATACTGACATATCATTAGCTTGATTTTGTTTGGCAACCGTTTTTTGTACAGCATCGGTAAGTGTCATTGTGCCGAAATCAAGTTCAAGAGGTATAAACTCTAATTTGTCATCTTTAAGTTCGTCAATGTATCCTCCTTTGGTGGTTTGAGCACCGATATCAAGCAGGAAAGCATTAGCATAATCTACTGGTGGAATAGCGCCCTTAACCAACGTTTTAGGTTCTTCATTAACATTAAGTATGTCAAGATTTTTCCTGGTTAAAGAAGTGATTTTATTTTTTAAAACGTCAATGTTACGTGCAGATGCGAAAACCGGAGCGGCAACTATAAATATGTTTTCTTCAAGCAGTTTAAATTCGGCTCTTATTTTTTTCAACTGATCAGCAACTGTAACACCAGCTTTATCAATATCTTCCTGAGTAAGCTCGCCGTTAGCAGTAATATGATCGGCAAAACTAAATCTCTCAGTTGCGAAATACAAAATATCGTAATCAGCTTTTCTGATGTTATTTACATCAAGAACTGAAACTTTTATAGCTCTGCGTCCGATTTCAATTCCGGCATAAAGATTTTTTTGCGCAAATGAATTAATGGAAAAAAATAAAATTAAAAAAATAAAAACTAGAATTTGGGATTTGTTTTTTTTAAGCATTGGATTTAATTGTAGTTATGGTATTATTTATTTACGAATGAAGACGTAAGGAAAAGTCCTATTTATGTGAAAGTCATAATTTTAAATTAGAAATAATGGGTTTCAATACAGGATTGCAAATTTATAAAAACATTTACTAACATAAATGCAGTTGTCAGGAAAACATGTTATTTTATTATTAAGATAGTAATTCAAAGGTAATGCTTAGTGATTTACTATTTCTAATGTATTGAAAAAGAGTAGTAATCGGAAAATAATTGAGGGAAGCGTAAGTAGGTGATGTTCTTTTGTTCTTCGAATGTTTGTACGAAAATCTGCGTAAATATCTCTGACTTTACCCAGTTTTTTTAGCTCTTATGGAAATCAAAACCTGATAAAAGTCTCCGGATTTTTATGATTACTTATCAAAAATCTCTATAATTTATATTAAAGTCGAAGACTTTGAGAGATTTCTGTTTTTCAATTATATTTTTTGAAGTGACGCAAAAGTCAGAGACATTGCAGCAGCGGTAGTGAGAACACTTTGAAGAGCGAGGGGTTTATTCAATTACAATAAATATGCTTGGATTTTATTTGCCCATTGCATAAGTAATACCTCCAAGCAAATGCTGCACAAAAAGAGAATCGCTGTAGCTTTCAGAGCTATGTCCTAAAGCAGTGTAAAACGCTCGGCCGCCATCATACTCATGATACCATGCCAAAGGATGATTGTTACCATGTTTACCGCCTTTATAGGAAGATTCGTCAATTTTTATCAGCACATTTACATCTGGATTTAAATATTTAAAATTGTACCATTCATCTTTTCTTTCCCAAATTTCCGGAAGATGTTTTGTAGAAGGATGTTCAGGATTAACGATTAGTAGTTTAGCATTTTGCGGTTCCGGATGCCCGTCAAAAACACCACCGATCATTTGTGTGTACCAGGACCAGTCTGGTTCGCAGTTTGTAGCCGAGTGAATACCTACAAAACCATTTCCTTTTTGTATAAATTTTTGCAAAGCCAATTTCTGATTTTCGCCTAAAACATGACCAGAAGCACTTAAAAATATGACAACTTGGTATTGTTTTAAGTTTTTTGAATTAATAACAAGAGAATCTTCAGTAGCATCGACCAGAAAATGATTTTCCTGTCCTAATTTTTTTATAGCTGCGATTCCGGCAGTGATACTTTCATGCCTGAAGCCATTAGTTTTAGAAAAAATCAGCACTTTTTTGATTTTATCAGAAGCTGTTTGCTCTGTGTTTTTTTGATAGAAAGAAACTAGAAAATAGCTTGTCAGCAGAATAGCAGTGTATAAAAAATATTTTCTAATTGATGACAGTTGATTCATTTTGCAAAATTTTATTTTGGGAAGATAGAAAAATATCCTTTGAGAAAGATTTTGTGTCATATGAGATTTTATTATGTTTCCTTCCGCTTTGCGAAGTGTTACTCATGAAAAGCTGGCAAACCTCTCTGATTTTGCGCAATTTTTTTGTTTCTTAAAAATTGTAACGTCATAAAAGTCCCTTACTTTTTAGGTTTTATTTAGCTCAAAATAAAAAAGCTCCAGATTTCTCTGAAGCTTTGTCTTAGTAGCGGGAAGTATTTAAATATCTAACCAGATTATTGAGATTATTACGCGATTTTTGCAATATCATCTAAAATTTAATATCACAATACCCTAATTATTTCAATTCTTAGTAATTAGCTATATTAGCCAAATAAAAGTCATCGATATATTATATTTTGTTTGCCATTTATCTAAAAAATATGAAGCAATTCTTTTTGATCTTAATAACCATTACAATTCTGTCTTGTAATGATAAGAAAGCTCCTTACGCAGATGGAGAAAAAGAACATATGGAATTACATAAAGAAATGGAAAAGGTCGATAGGGAATATCAGAAATTTCAAAATATTTTAGTACAGCTCTATATTGCTGGAGAAAAAGATCCTAGAAAAGTGCTTTTACAGATAGACAATTTAATTGCTCTCAATAAGAAAGAAAAAGACAAATATAAGTCTCAAATTAAGTCTAATGTCAACGAAGGTTTTCACAGTCTTAAAGCTGAATTGTATTATAAACTTGGCAAATACAACGAATCAATTAAAGAATTAAATAATAAACAATATAAATCCGGTGATGTCGCAGCCGCTTATGCAGCAAATTACATCAAATTAAAAGATTATAAAAAAGCAAAATCATTTATTGATAGTGTAGGAATAGGTTACTATATTTATGATTATGCTCTGGGAAATTATTATGAATGTGTTGGAAATAAAACCGAAGCATTAAAAATATATAAAGAAATAAAAGAAGACAAAACAATAAAGCATTACGCTTATTACAAATTGGCATTAAATAGGTTCGATAAACTCTATAAAAATGATGGAAAACTTCTAGATGAAATCTATTACCCTACTCAAAACCCAAATTTTGAAACAGCAGATTCTGATAATGAAAATAGAACCAAAATTTTCAATTTAATGAAGGAACTTCCAGAAAATCAAGAATGGGCTGGAACAAGTATTATAGAATCTCCACAAATTAATGATAAGAATTATTACTGGGTTAGAGTTACAAATCAAAATAAGGAAGAATTCAATTATTACATTTATCAAGAAACTTTTGAGATAAAATTTTTCAATCCTAAAAGTAAAAAATTATTATCGCTCGAAGAATGGAGAAAATAAAATAAAAAAACTATCTCTAAATAAAAAATGTTTTAAAGTGACTGTGACGGTACACAATTAGACTACTCAGCTCCTCGAACAGTTCTTATTGGAAGGCTGGCGAATGTCTCCTGACTTCTCACCCGCAATCTAAGTCAAAATAATAAGACTTGTGGAAAAGGGAGTATAAAACAAAAAAGCTCCAGATTTCTCTGAAGCTTTTACTTTGTAGCCCTAACGGGACAATTCTCGAACCATTTTATAGATGATTTGAGAATAATAAATATAATTCAATTATCAATTAATGAATCTACTTTATAGATATCTAATTGGATTTTAAGTTTTTTATTTTTTACTATATTCAAGCTAAGTAGTACATCGAATATAATTTAGTTGATAGAACGTTCATAATTTAAAGTTTTATAATATTTATATAAATGATCATAAATAATTAATTCGTACATCCTTTGTTTAGAAGTATATTGGCGGTTAAGCATCATATGAATATGACTACTTAAAAAATCATCTAATTCAATTTCTAGTTTGTTTTTTATCGTTAAAATGGTTTTACTGTTTTGATTTAGATTTTCATTTATTATTTTGTAAACTTCTGGATAATCTTTTATAGCTTTTCCACATAAAAAATAATGTATTTCTTTAGATGATTCTCTAAAATGGTTATCAATTTCTTTTTTAAAAGCTTTATCGGTATTAAAAGCTTTTTTAAATGAAGTTTGTAGATTATTCATTAGCTTTAATTTGTGAATATTGTCTAATGAAAAGGCATTTAAAAAACTATCAATCAAAATAAAACTAAAAAGAAATTCCATTTCATTATTTTTAAAACTTCGTTTTAGAAATAAATAATTAAGCATCATTTCACTATTGTTAAAGAATAAGGTTTCAGACTCTTCCATCGTTTTATTACCATACCTTTCTAATTCTCTTTGGTAAGTATCTGTTTGAACTTTCCAAATTATATTTTGGTGAAGAAGGGAATTTAAAATAGGCAATAATTTTGAAATAACAATAAATATATTTTCAGGATTGTCACAATAAAAACGAATTCGAATGTGCTGATCAGGATCATTATATCTTATAAAAAACCATTTCTGAATACTATTATTCCTTTTTAATTCCTCAATAATAGGTTGTAATTTTTCGACTAAAATTAAGTCTGCAGTTTTAGTTCCAGTATAAATTTTATAATAAAGCCATTTACTTCCTATGAAAAAATTCCTTTCCATATTCTATATTTGTTTTTTGTAAAATGACATTATGATTTGATTTGAGAAGTAATCTCCATTTTTATTTTTAACAATTGATTCTTCTGTAAATAAAAATTCTTCTAAAATAATGTTACTGAATTTATGTACTGATTTTAAAAATACGCGCACTCCAATTTCTTGTTCAAAATCGAGTAAAAGAGTATTGTCAAAATGAACCCAGTTGGCAAACCGAGGAATGTTTTTCTTTATTCTCCATTCAGTAAATAGTACAAATAGAGAAGAGGCATCGATAAGATAAAAAGGTTCTATTTCATTTTTTGTTAGATGCCATTTTGCTTTCGAAAGTATAATATCTTTGTATATAACTCTTGGAAAATATTGATATTGAGTTTCTAAAACTCCCCAAGAAAAGTTATAAATTGGTTTTAAATTTTGTGATTGTAAATCAGCTAAAAAATGATAAATAGGCAATGATTTGTGAGCGTAATTATGCGCATTAGACAAACAAGGAATAACCTCTTTTTTGAGTTTTTTCGAACGTAAAACAATTGTATTGTTTTTTATAGAAATCATTAAATCATCCAAACCAATTTGAAAATCTTTATCTACTCCGGAATTTGATAAATAAGTAATTTCATAATCTCTTAGCGCAGGTCTTTTTAATATGTTTCCGGTTCTGGATTCTGGAATATGAACTATTTCTGCAAGAATTTTATCGGAATAATATTCATTTTCTTTTTCGATAATTTCATTAGTTAAACCGTGAATTAATGTATTTCCATTGCAAAAACGGCCAAGCAGTTTTGCTGCGCTTATATTGCCTGATGGCTCAATTGAAATAATTTCTTTTTCATCTTTTTTTATGCATTCTATTATAACTGAAAAAGTCGAAGGAGTATTTTTCCAGTTAGCATCAAATTCAGGAAAATCTTCATCAAAAAACGACAATACAGTTTCGCCATTTAAGATCGCTTCTTTCAGTTTATATTCTAAAATAAAATCAAATTCCGTCCTCGGTTTGCTTTCTTTCAAAGATTTATTGTTAAAAGAAAATTTATCCAAGAGTTCGTGTGTATCATTCATTTCCTGATTTTGTACATAGCCAATCCCTGTTTCTGTATCGAGAACGGTGGTTAGCGGCATTTCTTCAAATTCATATCTTTTATTAAAAGCCTTAATAAAACGAACCTGATTATCAAGTTTATTGGGTTTTTGAATGCCATTTAAAAAACGAATAGCCTGAAGCACTTTTTTAGATATAACATTATTTAATTCATTTTCAGTTGTAAATGTGTACAAATCGGTTTGAAAAAGATACTTATCATGATACTTAACTTCTAATTTATTAATCTCTTTTAGAATTAGTTGCTGTTTTTTTAGAGAAGGAGTAAGGTTAGAATCTAAGTCTGAAAGCTGTTCTTTTATTTTTTGTAAAAGTGCAGATGTTGAACTTAAACCTGGAATTTGATTTAGAATAGTAAAAACTCTTTCCCATTCATTTTTTTCGGTTACGGTAGCATCGAGTTCACTTACTAAAAACTGAAAATCAATAAGGTGAGTTATATATTCTAAAGCATCATCTAATTCTGAATCGTCATCAGCCAACATAACGGACATTTCATAAATAGTTAATCCTGATTTACTTTTCGTTAAAATCAAATTCAATAAATCAGACTTTCTAATTGCTGATAAATTATGCTCTCTTTTTGTTTCTACATATTTATATTCAACATATCTATAAAAATCACCCAAAGCGTAAATTGAATTATTTGGAAAATATTTAAGATAAGGAATAACCTCTTTTTTGTTTGCAAAATCTTGTAACAAAGCGACCCAAAATTGCATATCAAATTGAGTATGTCGAGAATACATTTCCGGATCTTCAAGTACAATATGAGTTTGAGAAGTTATTTTGCCCACACCACAACCACTAAATAAGCCAAAAGGAGTGCAACGTGCGGACATTCGGGCTAAATATTTAAGGAAGCTGAGTTCTAAGTTGTGTTTCTTTTTATCAGATATTTTTATCGGATCCAATTTCCATTTATCTAAAGCAGCAAGTAATTCCGGAGAAGCTAAGCTAATAGCTTCCCGAACGTATTTATTTTGCAATTGATGCAACAATTTTTCTTCAGAATAATTGTCTGTCAGATCGCTATAGAATGTTATTGGAAATAAAGGTGTTCTTAAAATATATTGCGAAAAAGGTTCAATTTTATAATTGACCATTACTTTTTAAGTTTAATTACTTTCTCTGCGAGTTGCATAGCATTATATACATTTAAAACTTTTCCTGATTTAGATAATTCAGAGAATGCAATTTTTTTATCGGTCGTTCCTGGAATAATAACTTCCATATTATATGATGTCCCTGAATCCAAAATAATTTGTTTAACCTCTTTTACGGTAAGTTTAGGGTAATAAGACCAGATTAGTGCAGCGGTTCCTACAACCATTGGAGCCGAAAAAGAAGTGCCGGATTCTGTTTTGTATATATTACCCGCACCTGTGGTGTAAATTTCATCCCCAGGAGCAAATAAATCTACGTTTTGTTTACCGTAATTAGAAAAATCAGACACAAATGTTTTATCTAATTTTTGAGTTGTAGATCCCACATTAATGAAGTTGTCAAATATTTCTTTAGAATCATCATAATTGAGGTCATTAGGAAAACTTTTGTTTTCATCTACATTTTGGCTGCTATTTCCGGCACTATGTACAAGAAGAACATTGTGGTCTTCAGCATATTTAAACGCATCTGATACCCAATCTTTATGCATTGAGAACTCTTTTCCAAAAGACATATTAATTATTTTCGCTCCATTATCAACAGCATATCGTATTGCCATGGCAATATCCTTGTCATTTTCATCACCCGAAGGAGAAATATTCAAAGGCATAATTTTTACATTCTCTGTAATACCTTTTATCCCTTTATTATTATTTCTGTTTGCGCTAATAATACCAGATACCATTGTATTATGATCTTGAATGGTTCTAATACCTTTTACGGTATTACAAACTTTATTATTGCCGTATCCTGTTTCAAGAACGCTTGGGTTATCACCTATCGAAAGTCGCTCATTGTAATTTACATTCAAATTTTTATTAACAACAGAATCAAGCTGAGTTTCTCTGTCTTTTACCTCATCATAAGTTTTTTCATCAACTTCAAGACAAACCATCATATAATATATAAGTGCGCCAAGATCTTTATCATTGTCATCCCGCATCTGACGATATTTTTTATCATTAATCTTGTATTTTTTATACATACTGTCTAATTGTTTATATGTATAATTTTCTTTTGGGAAAAAATATTTTAAAGTGTCTTTTACTACAGGATAAATTGAAACAGCGTGTCTCAATGATTTCAGCCAATTGGTGTAGTATTTATTTTTTTGTTCGAATGTTTTTAATGCTCTTTGATATTCTTTGTATTTATATAAATCTTTAGGATCTATTTGAGACTCATTTTTGTCTTTAAATAATTTGCCCCATTCTTGTACGATACGAACATACTCATATTGGTTCCATACCACATAGGCACCGCTTTTTGTTCCGGTAAAACTCCAGCCGTTACAATCATCTATATAGCCATTATGGTCATCATCGATACCATTATCAGGAATCTCTTTTAGATTTTTCCAGATTATTCCTTGTAAATCTTCATGATTTAAATCAATTTGCGTGTCAATTACGGCAACAATAATATTTTTATTTTTTGCTTTCTTTTTGTTTTGAAAATACCACTTGTCTAAAGAAATACCAGGCACATTATCTTGGTGGAAATCCTTTTGATACCATGCATCATTAGCTTCTGTTACAGGAGATGATTCCAAAACGGTATTTGGTTGATTGGCGGACTTACATCCTATAAAAATGATAATTAGAAAAGAGAAAAGATAAAATGTTTTCATTTTAGGAATTATATTTAATTACCCCTATAAAAGATTAATTTATGCTATATCTTTTATAGAGGTGTTTAATTTTTTTAAATGCTTATTAGCATTGTGCGGTAGAACCCCCAGCTTTATGATTCGTATCAACTGGGTCATCACCTCCAACTATCATACGCATGTTCTTTAATTTTGCTACTTCAAATTTTTCCAGATTAAATTTTTCGCTTGGCTGTTTTTTTTTGTTTTTCATAGTTTTTTTTAAATTTATTTGTTTAATATGAAACGCAAATTTATATCCTCTTTCAATTATTCAATCAAAACACTTGGTTTTACTTGTCGGAATTCGGGAATTCCGATCTTTTAGACAGTGTAAAACATTGATTTTATTTATTTTCTAGTTTTTCTAGTTCTTTGATAAAATAGGAAGGTTTAATACCTGTTTTTTTGAAAAATACTGTCGAAAATGATTCAGCATTATTAAACCCAAATTCACTAGCAAGAGCGTGAATAGTATATTTTCGAAGTTTTGGATTCTTTTTTAGGACCTCAATACCATGTTCAATTCGTAAATCATTAATGTACTGAATAAATGTTTTGTCTTTATATGTATTTATAATTTTTGAAATGTACTTACTATTTGTTTTAAATGTAGCAGAAAGTGTTTGTATACTTATATTGGCCTGGAGATATTCTTTTTTATATTCGAAACGATCTAGTTTTTCTAAAATTTGTTTGACCAATTCGTCAGCAATACCAATTTCTGTTTTACTAACGTTTTCAATTTCAACTTCATTTTGTGTATTATTTATTGAAATCTTATTTGATATCTCTTTTTGATTTATAAGTTTTTCGAATCTGAATCTGTATTTGTTTTTTTGTTTCTGTTGATAAATTCCAAAACAGCCAATAGAAATAGAAACTAATAAAAGAGTAGATATACCCCAATATGATTTTTGTTTATCATTTTTCAAGGATCGTATAAGCTCTTCTTTTTCTAAAAACAAGTGTGGAGTATCATATTCTTCTCTGACTATTGCATTAAATTCTTTATAATTTTTCTCAAGAATGCTATCAATTTCCATATATACAGTTATATATTTTAGCTGATTTTCTTTATCTCCTTTGTTTTTGTAAAAATTAATTAAATAAGGATAACCTTCAATAAATTCAGTACTAATTTCTTTGTTTTTTTTATAAATTGAATCTACTTTGATAAAGTTTTTTGAAGCTGTTTCTTTATCTCCCAAACCATCGTATGTTTTTCCTAAATAATAGTATGAGGCCAGTATGTTACCGGTATCATTACTAGTAATTATTTCTGGTAATGCTTTATTTATGCTATCTTTTGCAGCTTTGTAGTTCTTTTTTAGCAATTGATTGGCGCCTTCGTTAAGAATAAAAAGATATTGATATTTTGTATTTTTTGTACTTTTTGATTCATTATAACCTAATTTATTATAATAAGCAGTTGAGTCTGTATTTTTAAGTGATTTATAGCAATCAGCAATGCCAAAGATTATATCCTGATAATAATAAGAGTATTGAGAAGATCTTACGTCTTTTGTTTTATAAAAATTATAGCATTTTTTATACAAAGCCAAAGCTTCATTATATTCTCCTAAATCTTCTGATTTTGTAGTACCAATAAAGTTTAAAACATTATAATAGAAATCCGTATTAGTTTTAAGTGCAACTTTTTCAGCTAAATTATAATTAGCCATTGCCTCTTTAAATTTAAATTGTCTTTTAAGCAAATCGGCCTTTTCACAATAGGCAGAAGCCGGAAAATATTTATCATTAGTGTTTAATGAATATTTTATTACACTGTCTAAATATGCAATAGCCTTATTAGGATTTTTATCGTAATACAAAAGTGCAAATTGATAATTTGCTTTTGCTTTTCTGATAGTTATATTTTCTTTATTAGCTTTAGTTAGATATGCTCTCGCACATTGTAATTGTAATTCCTGATTGTTCGGATTTGCAAAATACAAATCATGTAATTCATCATAAGAAAATTGGGAGAGATTCTTTTTTTGAGATTGTGCTAATAATGAAAATGAAGTTAGGAGTAAAAAAAGAATTTTATTCCATTGTAAATAGGTCATTGATATTCGGCTTTTAGCAAAAATACAGTAAAAGCAATAAACTTTTAATTTAAAACAGCGATTTTTCTTATAAAAAATCAACTAATTGTTTTTCAGTTGTTTATCTTCTTTAAAATCCCAAGATTCAGGAAAACCAAGTCTGAATTCAGGAATCCCGATAGCAATATTTTGTTATACTTAGTTTACTAGTCTAGTTTTGGTTTCAGAAAATCAAAAATAAAAAGGGAATAAATTTTAATATTTAGAATGATAAGAATAATACTTGCTGCTGCCCTGTTTTATAGCTCTTCATTGTTTGCGCAAATAACAGTAAAAGGAAAAGTAATCGATACTAAAAATAATCCTGTAGAACTTGTTGAGATTTTGCTGATAGATAAAGATTCGATTGCAATAAAAAGTGAAATGACTACTAGTAATGGCGATTTTACATTAGTTGCAGAAGCGGGTGACTACCTTTTACAAATAAAACAGATGGGAAATATTTTATGGGAACAAAAAATAAATGTCATTAAAAACATGGATTTGGGTTTTATTAAAATAGTCACAAAAGAAGAAAAACTAACCGAAGTAGTAATAAAGACTCAAAAAAAGATAATAGTTCGAAAGGTAGATCGATTGGTTTTTAATGTAGAGAACTCTATTTCTGCAATAGGAGGTGATGCAATTGATGCTTTAAAAGTAACCCCAGGAATAAAAGTGCAAAACAATTCGATAAAAATGATTGGTAAAAGTGCTATGTCTGTAATGATTAATGATAGAGTAATACAGCTTTCAGGAGATGATTTAATTAATTATTTAAAATCAATTCCTTCAGATAATATTAAAAGTATCGAAGTTATTTCTACACCACCCGCAAAGTATGATGCAGAAGGTAATAGTGGGATATTAAACATTCAATTAAAAAAAGTTCAAATAAATAGATGGAATGCGTCTTTACGTAGCTCATATGCTCAACAAACCTATCCGGCCGGTAGTTTTGGAAGTAACTTTTCGTATAACAAAAATAAGTTAAGCATATTATTTGATGCAAGTTATAGAAAAGGAAGTGCACGAGATAATGAAAATTTAACTTTCTATTATCCAGAAGAACTGTGGAATTCTATTAATAATAATAAACCATCTTATACTTTTTTAAATTCTTCTCTGAATTTGAATTATAAGCTTACTAAAAAAACTGATATAGGTTTACAAGTTTTAGGAGGCTCTGGAAAATTATCTAAAAAGAACTCCAATAAAGCAACAATAAAGAATGCTATTTCAGATGATTATATGTATGAAATTAATACAAATGGTAATGATATTAAGCATAATAACAACACATCAATAAATATTAATTCAACAACGATTATTGACACGTTAGGGAAAAAATTCTCTATAGATTTAGATTACTTTACTTTTAAAGAAGATAAGGACAAACGATTTAATTCATACAATAACAATATTTTACAGAATCCTTCTTTTGTTGGAAATAATATTAGTAATCAGGATATTAGTAATTATTCAGCAAAAATTGATTTTGAATTGCCTTATGAATTTGCAGATTTATCATTTGGGAGTAAAATTAGTTTTATAAATAATTATAGTGATGCATCATTTTATGATTTAACATCTGGAGATGCAGTTTTGGATGCTTCACAAAGTAATATATTTAATTACAAAGAGAATACTCAGGCTTTATATTTTTCCGCTGGTAAAAAGATGGGCAAAAAATGGGAATCAAAATTTGGACTTCGGATGGAAACTACACAGACTAATGGAAATGCTGAAATGCAAAATCAGGTTAATAAAAATAGTTACACGAAATTTTTCCCAAGTGCTTATGTATCCTATCAATTTGATGATAAAAATGTGTTTAATTTAAGTTATAGCAGAAGAGTAGGAAGGCCTTCGTATTGGGAAATGAACCCGTTTCGATGGTACGATAATTCAAATCAGTATGCTGAAGGAAATCCATTTCTACAGCCCTCTTTTACAAATAATTTTCAGATTTCTCATTCTTATAATAATTACTTAAATAGCAGTATATATATATCAAAAATACAGAATGGCTTTGGTCAGTTGGCAACTTTTGAAGAGATTGACGGAAATAAAATTCAAAAATTTATTAGACTTAACTATTTTGATCAGAACGATATAGGTTTAGATGAATCGATAACTTATAATCTTTTTAGCTGGTGGAGCTGTTTTGCAAATTTAACCGTGTACTATAGTGAAACCAACTCAAAATCAAATTATGTTCAGCCTAAATTTTCAGGCTCGGGTGCTAATTTTTTAACTACCAATACAATAACCTTAAATAAGGACAAAACAATTTTTGCAGAGGTAAGCTATATGTATTATTATCCTACTATGTCTGGAATATATACAATTAGTGATTATTCTTCTTTAGATTTTGGATTTAAAATACTGTCACTTAACAAGAAGCTACAAATTTCAGCCAACGCGTATGATGTTTTTAGAAGCAATAAACCTCAATATGCATCCGTAACCGACGGTGTTAAACAACTTTCTAAAAATTATTATGATGAGAGATATTTTAGAATAGCTGTAAAATATAGTTTTGGAAATAATAATATCTCTGTAAATAGTCGTGATCTAGGAAATCAAGACGAGAAAAGCAGAGCCGGAAAATAATAATAGTTGATTTAATTCTCTAAGTATTTTTTCAGTGGCCAATGAAAAGAGAAAAGAAGTTTAAATATCCTCGCTTGCAAGCAAATTAATTAACCTATTTAAGAGAAAAGTTCTTTTAAATTATCTAACAATTGAAAAACATTAATAAAATGAAAAATTCAAATTTAAAAAATAAACTTTCAGGTTTAAAAAACACTACATCTTTCGAAATTATTGAACTAAACGATTCTTTGAGAAAAGTTGTTGGTGGTGCAGTTCCTCCAAGTAATGGATCAGCTTGTAATGGATCAGGTTGTAATCCAAGAGTAACTTCTTAATTATAATTGGGGGATAGGTGAAAGCCTATCCCCTAAAATTAAAATCTAAATTATCATGAAATATAAATTATCCTATTATACTATTATTACAGATCCTATTCCTAATACAGATATCTGTGTTATTTATGGAACGAAAACTTCAAAAGCTTACAATCTCGACAAAAAAATTATTGACCTTTTAAAAGAAGAGGCCTTTGATAAAATTCCTTTAGATATAGTTAATAATTTAATTATCGCTGAAATTATTGTACCTAAAAATTTAAACGAATTAAGCGAGTTTTGTGAGAAGGCAAAATTAGATTCTACAGCAGAAGATGGTTATTTACATGTTACCGTAATGAGCTCTGCAAATTGCCAATTAGGTTGCTCTTATTGTGGGCAAGTTCATTCTAAGAAAAAATTAGAAGATGATACTGTCGATTTAATAGAAAAGAGATTAACTCATTTATTTAGTAAAAAAACTTTTTCGGAATTTCGTATAAGCTGGTTTGGAGGTGAACCACTTATGGCGCTAAATAAAATGAGAGTCGTAAATAATTTTGCCAAAAAGATTGCAGCAAGTAACAATGCGATTTACAGATCTCATATAGTTACAAACGGACTCTCGCTTAAAAGTAATGTTTATGAAGAATTAGCAAATGATTTTAATTGTACTTCTATGGAAATTACTCTCGATGGTGTAAAAGAGTTTCATGATACCAGAAGAGATACAAAAACAAAAGAAGATACATTTGATTTAATATTTAATAATATTCTGGCAATTACAAGTTTAAAAGATTATCCAATTAATGGATGTTTTATTAAAATACGATGCAACGTAGATGACACCAACAAAGATGGTGTAATTCCGTTAATAGAATTACTGGCAGAAAATAATTTGCAAAACAAAGTTGTTTTCTACACAGCTCCTGTTTACAGCTGGGGGAATGATGCACATTTAACTAATAACAAAGAAGAATATGCAGTTAATGAAATCGATTATTTATTAAAACTTCACGAGGTAGGATTCGAAATTCAATCTATACCACAAACAAGAGATATTGTATGCTCTGCAGTTACTCCAAATTATGAATTAATAGATCCTAATGGAAAGATTTTTAATTGTACCGAAATTCCTCTTGTACCAATGTATGGCAAAGAATACGAAATAGGTGATTTAAAAAATAGTTTTTCTGAGATTAAAGAATACGATGACAGACCTTATACTAAATGGTACGATGAAATTCAGGATAAGGATAATGGTTATTGGTGTACCACTTGTAAAATTTTGCCATTGTGCGGAGGGAGATGTCCTAAGTCGTGGAAAGATGGAGTGCCTCCATGTCCTAGTATGAAATTAAATATTGAAGACAGGCTAATGCTTGCCAATTTTTTAATTCAGGAAGATAATAATACTTTAGAAACAGTATAAAATGACCACAAACGACATCTCTTTAGCATTATCAAATATTTTAGAAACTGATTATTATATCGATAATCAGTTTAGTAGTATAAATTTTGATGATTTGTTTACTTCTTTTGTTTTTGATCAATTTGAATTGACAGAAAGGATGGATATTCAATTAATATGGAGTTATTATGCAAAAGCCTTAAATGAATGCAAACAAAACAGATTGTCAAAGGCTGACTTTTACTATAAAAAAGGCCTTGATACGTTAAATTATTCTGATTTAAGCGAAAGAGCTAAATTATATTTGAACGTATATATATACCCAAATTTAGCTTTTAGAATTTATAAGGATAATGATAATAAAAAAGCTTTAGATTTTTTGCTTTTGGCTATTGAAAATATTGAAATCATTGAAAAAGAATATCCTGATATTTATGCCGCTAAGATTCAGCAGATTCATAATATAATTAGAATATTTCAAAAAAGTAATCAAACAGAACAGTATAATAATTTGAATGTTGATATAATAACACATATTCTTTTAAAAACAGAACCGGTAAAAAAATCTTACAATTTGAGAAAGGTGATATTAGATCAAACTAAAATTGAATATAAGGAAGAAATGCTGGTGCAGATTTTTTCGGAATTTTTATTAAACCAAATTATAACTAATTCAGAGTTGTTTGATTTTAATGCATTCTGTAATTCTTTAAATCAGGTAGATGCCAACAGCGAACATAAATACATTAAAGATTGGTTAGCTTTAGTTTGCTTGATGGACAAAAATTCTTTAAATATTGTCCCTCTTCTAAAAACTGTTGTTGCAAAGGATTATAAATTTATCTTTTTTAAAATTTATATTTTACAAACACTTTTAAACAAGAGCTTTCTATATCTAAAAACGGAAGAATCAATACAAAATGTAAAGTTACTATTAAACTCTTTTATAGATTTAATTCAGGATAAAAATCTAGTAGAGAAGATTCAAAAAGTTAATAAAATAGAGTTTAAATGATTTTTACTCCTCAAAAAGATCAAATGGATTGCGGTCCTGCCTGCTTGACCATGGTGGCAGGTATTTACAAAAAAAAATACCCTTTACAGTATTTAAGGGATAACTCTTTTATTACCCGTGAAGGAGTTTCTTTGTTGGGAATTGGAGAGGCTGCAACCAAAATAGGGTTTGAAACTCTTACAGCCAAATTGTCTATTGAGAAACTCGATGAAATGCCTTTGCCTTGCATTCTTCATTGGAATCAAAATCATTTTGTGGTTTTGGAAAAAATAAAAACCAATAGATTTACAGGAAAAAAATCTTACAAAATTGCTGATCCAGGTCATGGTCTTATAGTATTAAATGAAGAAAAATTTGCAAAACCCTGGCTATCTGATGAAGATAGTGGTATTGCTTTGCTTCTTGAACCAACAGAGGAATTCTATAAATTAGATCCCCCAAAAGAAGAAAAATTAGATATTAAATATATTTTAAATTACTTAAAACCATACAAAAAGCAAGTAATCTGGCTTTTCGTAATGCTGTTTTTAGGTAGTGCCTTAACTTTAGTTTTTCCTTTTCTAACTCAAAGTCTTATTGATAATGGTGTAAGCAAGAAAAACTTAAATCTGATATCACTTATTTTATTAGCTCAACTTGGTTTATTTTTTGGATCCATAACGATCGAAATAATTCGTAATTGGTTAATGCTTTATATAGGAACAAAAATAAGTATTAACATTATATCTGATTTTTTAAAGAAATTATTGCAATTACCAATAAAGTTTTTTGATACTAAAATGACCGGCGACTTTAATCAGCGCATACAGGATAATGAACGTATTGAGAATTTTTTGACCTCTCAAAGTTTAGTTACTTTTTTTTCAATGATCACATTTTTAGTGTTTTTTGGAGTTTTATGGTATTATGACGCTGTAATTTTAACGGTTTATTTAGTGCTAACAATAATTTCTATTAGCTGGTCATTCTATTGGCTCAAAAAGAGAAAAATTCTGGATTATTTTCATTTTCAGCAACGAAGTCAAAATCAGGAATCTATTTTGGAAATCATCAATGGAGTAACTGAAATGAAATTAAATCAGTTTGAAGATTTCAAACGAAAAGAATGGGAAGAAATTCAAAGGAAATTATTTAAAATAAATATCAGAATTTTAAAATTAAACCAATTTCAGTTGTCAGGCTTTGAGTTTTTAAATCAATTTAAAAATATTTTGGTCACTTTTTTAGCTGCGTCTTTTGTTATAAAAGGGCAAATGACTTTAGGACAACTTTTAAGTGTATCTTACATTGTTGGGCAAATGAATAGCCCAATAAATCAACTCGTTAGTTTTTTTCGATCTTTTCAGGATGCACGTTTAAGTTTAGAAAGATTAAATGAAGTACAAAATCATCCTAAAGAGGAGGGAGATGATAATTTACTAAAAATAAATAATAATAATCCAGTTAGATCCGGAATTAGAGGAATAAATTTAAGTTTTCAGTACGAGGGGCCTAAATCCCCATATGTACTAAAAGATATTGATTTTGTCATTCCTGAAGGTCAAATTACAGCTATTGTCGGCGCAAGCGGAAGTGGAAAAACTACTTTATTAAAATTATTATTGAAATTTTACGAACCAACAAAAGGAGGATTATCATTTAATTCAGAAAATGTTAGGGATATTTCTGCTAAAAGCTTGCGCGAAAATAGTGGTGTTGTCATGCAGGATGGATTTATTTTTTCAGATACTATTGAAAGAAATATTGCAACGGGTGAAGAAAATATTGATAAAGAAAAAATGAAAAAGGCAGTTGAAATTGCTAATATTGAAAATTTTATTGAAGGATTGCCGCTTGGATATAATACTAAAATAGGTGCTTCGGGAAATGGAATTTCCGGTGGTCAAAAACAGCGTATTTTAATTGCTCGGGCAATTTATAAAAATCCTCAATATATTTTCTTTGATGAGGCAACATCTGCACTTGATGCGGAAAATGAAAAAATTATACATGATAATTTGCAAGAATTTTTTAAAGGAAAAACGGTCATTATTATTGCACATCGTTTAAGTACCGTAAAGAATGCCGATAATATTATAGTATTAAAAAATGGTGAAATCGTAGAGCAGGGAAATCATTCGAAATTGGTTTATAATAAGGCTGCTTACTTTAATTTAGTTAAGAATCAATTGGAATTAGGGAATTAAAATTATCAGTAAGTTATTATATATAGAATATACTTGACCGTTTCGGATTTGACTTTAGGTTCCTGCTCTTTTATTATGAATTAGTCTAACTTAACAGGGCTCGAACCAAATTTCCTTGAAAATGCAGGGTTTAAATTTTTTAAGGAATTGATACAAAATTTACCGAAACACAAAAAAGAGCCTGATAAATCTTGATATATTAGGCTTCTAATTTTTTTTTTGTAGCGGGAACAGGACTCGAACCTGTGTCCGCCTCGGCGGATATGAGCCCGACTATTTATAAGTTTCGGATAATATTTTGAATAGATTCTCTTCCTACTCCGGTTTTTAAATATTTCTCTCTTTTCATAGCGTCAGATTTATTATTGAAAAATTCAACATGAATGACTTTCCAAGGTCTGAATTTTAAAGTGTGTCCTTTTTTGTCTAGACAGTTATGCGACTTGAATCTTTCAATTAAATTAGAAGTATATCCCGTGTAATTTTTATTGAATTTTTCAGAAAAGAGAACATAAACGACAAATTCTTCCATAATACAAATTGCTATAAAACAAAAAACACCAACTTTTTCAAGTGGTGTTTTTGTCTTAGTAGCGGGAACAGGACTCGAACCTGTGTCCGCCGTGGCGGATATGAGCGCGACCTAGATTAAACAAAAAAAGCTCCAGATTTCTCTGAAGCTTTTTCTCTTAGTAGCGGGAACAGGACTCGAACCTGTGACACTTTAGGCTTTGATATCAGTACTTTACAAGGTTTGACAATTTATGTATGCCTATTTGTATACCTTTTTATTCGTAAAACACTCTTATTATTTCAATTTACCTGTGGCACTAGCACTTAAAGATTAGTATAAATTTATAATCTGAAACCTCAAATCTATTTATTGCTATAATATTTCATACTCTAAAATAAGTTCATTTTCATGTTTAAATTTGTAAAGAATTTTATTTAACGTTACTCTGTTATTACTTTAGTTATTCAGTGTAATACATTTTTGGAGACTTTAATTTTCTAGCTTCCTTTATACCTTCTTCATTGCTTAATAACTCAAAGTTTACTCTTGCTTTATTTACTCCCATTTTGGGAACTAATCTCAAATAATAAGTTTTTCCAGCTACAGCATTTATGGTGTAGATTTTTTCAGATTCAGCTTTTACTATAATTTTATTTTCTCCAATTGGAGAATCAAAGCATAAATAGCTTTTTGGACCAACTGCACCAATTAGATTATCCTTGGTGTTTTGATATACATCAAACTTTATAAAACCTCCAAAATTACCAGTTCGGATTAGGTATATTCTTGCTTTGTCTTGTGATATTTGATCTGTTGCTGTAAATTTTTTATATTGTTTTGTTGAAGCACAAGAAATAAGCAATAAGCTTAAGATTGAAAGAGTAATTATTTTCTTCATAGATTCTGTTTTGATTAATTATTAGATTATTATGTTTGATAAAAGTTCTTGAAATTCTATAACATCCGTAAACTCTTTCTCATTAAGTTGGAGTACTATTTTCTTGTAAGGCTCAGGGCTTAGGCTAATTACTATTTCAGAGTCAAAAGGCAAGTTGAGTCCTAGCGCATTAAGATTGGCATTAAATGTCTTAAGCTTTGCTTTATTATTCTTTATTGATTGATATTGAGGAACTAGACCTATTATAAGATATTGCTGTTTTTTATATAAATCATAAGCATTATTTAATTTATAATAAGCTTCAATAAACATGCAATCTTGTTGTCTAATATTACATACACATGGAAATGGTTTTTCATTATTACTCATCCACTTATCCCATTTTCTGCAATGACTATCATTTATAGCATTATGAAATTCATTCTCATGTTTTATTAGCCACAATTGAACATATTCTATATGAAGTATTGGTGACAAACTTAGAAGTTCTTGAATATAGGTTTGATATCTCATTTCTTTTTATAGTTATCTTGAAAATACAGAAAAGCAAAAAGTGCCAATCCTCCTAAAATTAGAAAACCACTATAAGAAATTGATACATTGTTGTAAATTATGTAAATAACTGTTCCTGCAATTCCTAGATACAAAGCTCCATTAAATGAAAAAGGATTAAACCATTTAAAATTATCTTCTTCCTTTTTACAGCTATTACATGTGTTATTACTTATAGTATTAAACAGCTTATTACACTTAATACATCTAAGTGTTTTTGGTTTTGTATCCTCTTCATCAATATCAAAATGAATAATATTTTGTTTTCTATTATCTACTACTAAATTTGAGTCTCTAGCATGCTCTACGATATTATCATTTGCTTTTAAGATTTCTTCAGTGCTCATGACATATCTAGATTCTTCTACATTAAAAAACTCATCATAAACTTCGGAATAATTTGATGTGTCTTTGCCTAATAATGCCCATCCTTCTTTATAATACTCAAAACACTTTTTAACCTCACTTTCTGATGTTGCTATAATTCTATAACTAATCAGATCTCGAAATTCAGGCTCAATTCCCAAATGGTCTTTCATTATCTCATAGTAATCTTGATGTTTTTGATGCTGAAGTTTGTATTCCCATCTTCCCATATGTAAGTTTTTAAAGTTGCCATATATGGCATTAATTAAAACAAATATAACCACTTGATTTGACTTGTCAAATATGTCAAGTGTGGAAAAGTCAGATTTACTTAAAAATGTTGGTAAAAGAATTCAAACCTTAAGATTAAGCAAAGGTTTGTCTCAAGTTGACTTAGTAGGTCAAATTGAAGGAGATATTGACACTACCAATATTTCAAGAATTGAATCAGGGAGAACTAATCCTACCATTTATACTTTGTACAGAATAAGCCAAGCTTTAGAAGTACCATTAGAAGAGCTCGTTAAATTTGAACCTCCTACAGTATAAAATTTGGCTATTTATATATGTATTGTATAAAAGTAAAAAGTGCATTTTATATTAAATACAATCAAGTAATAACACGCATACACTTTTACTTTATAGTAAGACCTCAACATTTCCATATGTCCTAGGAGTTTATAATAGTAGATTATCACTAAAGCTATAATACCCTTGTCTGGTAATAATTAAATGGTCTAGGAGGTTTAAGTCTAATAATTTGCAAGCTTCTTTAAGTTTTTTTGTAATTGATTTATCAGGCTCACTAGGTTCCAAACTCCCACTTGGATGATTATGAGCTATTACAATACTCGAGGCATTACATTTTAACGCTATACCAAGAATTATTTTAATATCTACAACAGTTCCTGACGTACCTCCCTTGGACATTTCATATAGTCCTAGGACTATATTAGCTCTATTAAGAAGTACAATTTTTACTTCTTCTTGAAATTCTATTAGGTCTAAATCCCACTGCTTCAAAACCAGATAATACAAAATTTGGCTATTTGTTACTTTTATCCTTTCAAGATTATTATTTGAATAGGAAACTTTTATTTCTGCTACTTCCATAATGAATGAAAAGTGTCCTTTTTTGTAACTGAGCATATATAGTATAATACAAAAAGGGACACTTTAAATTAGTTTAATCAGATTGACATACTAGCTAAATGACCATTTCTAGAAAATGTTTCTATTTTAGTAGCAAAGTCACTTTCAAATGACTCTCCTTTGGAACTAGTGGGAATAGGATTATTTATCTCTGGTTGATACACATATCTATGTGTTAACATTATGATTTCCCCTGTTTCTCTTACAGTATATTCGTAAGGCTCGGAATCCATTTTTCTAATATTCCCTGGCATATCAGTACCTAATAAAGCTTTGCAGGTTTCTTCATCAAATGTTGAAGAAATATTTGCTCTTTTGGCTGTGGCATAGTATTGACCAGTTTTAGTACTTAATACCATTTCAATTCCACTTTGGATTTCTAATACAAAGAATGGTTTGCCTTCCTCTGTTTGTCTTTTTTGATAGTTTACAATTCTTACCATGTTTTTATTTTTGAGTTGAGAATTCATGATTTAAAACATCATTTAAATCAGAGCAATAAATATGTCATTGCTCAGAATAAGTGAGGGTATTTAGTGAGATAATTAGATGAATTAAGACACTTGAATGGAACCTGACATAAATAGCAAAGTAAACTTAGTACTCTTGAGTGCAGAATAAGCATAGAATAGAAATAAACCTAAAATCATATGTGACATGATTATACTTACTATACTGACCATAAAAGTGCAGTGTGTGCATAGTACAATAATATATTATTCGGGCAATTTTTTATTTTCCCTACAAACAAGTTGGGGGATATTTAAATTGCTACAAAGTGGCGGTGCTCTTTTTGAGGTGGAATACGCTTGAGTAAAGTTGTTGCATCTAATTTTTTTTTATTTTTTTTTGTTAGTAGAATAGGTATTTATACCTGTATTCAATATTAAATAATTGATACATTTGTTTATTAAGAGGTATTTCTTAATAATTTTAAAAAAATACTTTATTGTAAGCTTAATTATTTTCAATTATGGCAACACCATTTAATTCTGAAAAAATCATATCTCATAAAATCAATGAGGTGGAACTTAGTACTTTTTTAGTTGGATTTGATATAAATGATAAAGGAATAAAAGAATATAGAATAAAATCTTTAATTGAGAAATTAACAGATGTTATACATGAATTTGCATTTGGTTATCATGAAGGTACAGAAACTCCTAATACAGAGATTTTATCTAAACTTTCAGAAGCTGCAAAATCAATTTACAAAATTGATTCTTTTCAAAAAATAAAAGATTTATGTGATATAAATAGTAGTATTGATGATGATGTAAATGATAAGTATTTAAGACGGGGTGAGTTTGGGGAATTAATATTGCATCTACTATTGAGAGATTTTCATAAAACAACCCCATTACTTTCTAAAATTTATTTTAAAGATTCGTTTGGTCATACTGTGCACGGTTTTGATGCTGTACATATTCAAGAAGAAACAAAAACTCTTTGGTTAGGGGAATCAAAATTATATTTAGATGGTAAAAGAGGAATAAAAGCTTTAATTAAAGATATCGATGAGCATTTTAAAAGTGATTACTTGAATTCAGAATTCCTTATTATTTCAAAGAAAATTAAACACTTTGATAATATACCTGAAAAAGATTATTGGATTGATTTAATGTCTAAATCAACAAAACTGATTGATCAATTGGACACAATTAATATACCTCTTTTATGTACCTTTAATTCTAATCTTTTTTCTGATTACGATGATGAAACATCAGCAGAGTTTATTGATGCTTATATCAATCAAATGAGAGAATTAAAAGAATATTTTGATAATAATCATAACCATCCACTCAAAACAAAATTAAATATAATTTTAATTCTTTTTCCAGTACAAAATAAAGTTGATTTGGTCAAAGGACTGCATAAAAAATTATCTCTGCTTCAAGCTTTATCTGAATAATGGAAGAACTTATTGAAAATATCGAAATAAAAGACTCATTTAATCTAGAGGAAACATTTGAGGTTTATAAATTGTGCTCTCAGTTCATAGTTGAAGATGAGCAAAAAGCTCAAAAAATAATAATCAATGTTCTTAACAACAGGAATAAATTTGATAAAAAATTAGATTTAATATTAAGCGATTTAGTTGAAGCTGTTGGATTTTATCCATATCTTAAAAAAGAGAATTTGAGTCTAGAATCTACAGATTCGTTAATAAGAAAGGAATATCATTATTCTAACAATGTAGATAAATTTTTACATGAAGATCAAAAGCATTTATTGTCTTTATTGAATTCTGAAAAAAATGTTATTGTTAGTGCACCTACAAGTTTTGGGAAAAGTCTTCTTATTGAAGAATTTGTTGCCTCGAGAAAATTTAAAAATATTATTATAATACAGCCTACTTTAGCTCTTTTAGATGAGACAAGAAGAAAACTTTTAAAATATGATGAATTCTATAAAATCATAGTTAGAACTTCTCAAGAAGCCAGCATTGATAAAGGAAATTTATTTTTATTTACTGCTGAAAGAGTTAATGAATATAAGAGTTTTCCAAATATTGATTTTTTAATTATTGATGAATTTTATAAGCTAAGTACTAATAGAGATGACGAAAGAGCTGATTCTCTAAATAATGCATTCCATTATATTATTAAAAAATTTAATTCTAAATTTTATTTACTTGGACCTAATATAGATGGTATTTCAGATGGATTTGTTGAAAAGTACAATGCAATTTTTTATGTTACTAAATCGAGTTTAGTTGACACAAAGGTCTTTGACTATTACACTCCTAACAAGGAGATTTTTGAGAAAACTACCCATCATCTAAAAAAGGGCTACAAAGAAGCTGTAGAATTTAAGGAAAAAACCCTATTTGATTTATTGATTTCAAAAAAGAATGAACAAACCATAATATATTGTTCCTCTCCAAACAGAGTAAGATCATTATCCATGAAATTTTGTAAATATTTAATTGAAAATGGAGAGTTAGAATCAGATGTTACTTTAGATATAATTGAATGGATTAAAGAAAATATTTCGGAAAATTGGAGTTTAATAAAGTTGCTAAATAATAAAATTGGCATCCATGATGGAGCTTTGCAAAAACATATAACAACGTCAATAATAGATTATTTTAATAATGAATTTTTAAATTTTTTATTTTGTACAACAACTATCATTGAAGGGGTTAATACAAGCGCTAAAAATATTATTTTTTACGATTCAACTAAAGGAAGAAATACAGCAATTGATTTTTTTGACTACTCAAACATAAAAGGCAGAGCAGGAAGACTAATGATTCATTACAAAGGAAATATCTATAATTTTAATCCTATTCCTAAAAACACACAAATAATTATTGATATACCCTTTTTTGAACAAAATCCAATATCTGATGAAATTTTGATAAATTTAGATCAAGATGAAGTAAAAGATATTTATAGTGACCAATACAAATCAATTGTTGATATCCCATATTCAGAAAAAGAAGTTATTAAAAATAACGGTGTTCATGTATCGGGCCAAAGAAGTATTATTGAACAATTGAGGAATGATATAATTTCAAAATATAACATTATAGCATGGAATAGATATCCAAATAAAGAACAATTGAGTTATGTTTTAGAACTTGCTTGGAATAATCTAAGAAAAGAAAGTGAAACTGGAGGACAAATGACTTTAAGAGGATTAATAACAGTAACTCAAATTTATGGGTATAATCAAAGTATTTGGAATTTGGTTGAAAATACTTATAGTTACCTAAGAAAATTAAATATCAATCAGATGAAAAGTGATGAAGAAGTGAGAGATGATGCTATTATGCAGAGTTTCCAAACACTTAAACACTGGTTTGAGTATAAAGTCCCTAAATGGTTAGCAGTTATAAACTCATTGCAAGAGTTTGTTTGCAATGAAAAAGGTTTGCGTTCTGGTAACTACAGTTATTTTTCAAGTTTAATTGAAAATGATTTTTTAGCAGATAATTTAACTATATTGGCTGAATTTGGTGTTCCAAGTTCTGCAATTAGAAAATTAGAAAAACTATTACCTCCTCATCTGTCACAAGATGAGGTTATTAAGAGGATTAAAGAAGACAAAATTTATGAAAACCCCATATTTATTAATTATGAAAGAAATAAGCTAATCAATAATTAATGTCTGCAAATAAAATTATTGTAAAAGATCGTGTTGAGTAAGGATTTTAGTAGGTTAAAATGAACTAAATTACTTTAGCTTAGTATTAATTTTTAAATTGTTTTCAGATTCCTTAATTGAAGATATATAGCCAAAATTCTTTAGGTTTTTTGCAAATTCAATTTCAATGACTGATTTTCCAATTTCTGGTCTTTTACCCTTCTTGGTTATTGTTGAAAATGGTGTTGGCATTAAACTTAGCAACTCATCAATATTTAACTTTGAAAAATATTTGAAATAAATATTGAAGATTTTCAGCCTATTACTAATATGTTTTGATTTAGAAAATAGATTTTTAATGAATTCATACTCAATTTCTAATTTTGAAGTTTCTGAAAGTATTTCGCAAACTTTCTCAGAAGTGCCCACTTTTTCAAATATTAAACTATTATCAACTTTTAAAATAATCTCTATTTTTTGTTTAACTGAAAATGAACTTGAATTTAGTAATGACAATAAATCCATATTATCTATCTCGTATTTTTCAAAATCAGTAATATAAGTTTCTGGTTTTTTACAAAGTAATTCAATGTGGAGGTTTTCAAAATGTTCTCTTAAAAGATTATAATTTTCAACTGTAAGAGTTAGAATAAATTTTACAAGGTCTTTTGCTTTAGAGGCAGATAAATTTTCAAATGCAAGTTTGTCTCTGCTAAAATATACACTTTTAATTATGTTTGAATAGGATTCATCACTTATCTCATTGCAAAGTAAAATATGCTCCCTAAATATAGGATAATCTTCCCCTTTACTAACACTTATCATAGTTTTAGAAAGCTTTTCATAATTGTCCTTATGGTTTAAAAAAATTACTAATGCATCATCCAGTTTCTTGTCATTAGCTTGAAAATACTTATACAAATTATTCCATTCAGGTTTAATTTTAGATTCACTCAAAAGAGTTTTTGAAACACTAGCAACTTTGATTGAAGTAATATCAGTTATTAATGTTTTAATTTTAGTAATTAATGCTATAATTTTTTTTGTTGAAATATCAGTATTGTTAAGTAAATCAATATAATCATCTTCACTTTCTAAATTATTATTAGGAAGTTTTAATGATACCTCAGTTAAATAAAAATCAATTTTTTCTTCAATATAACTCTTAAGTTCTTTGCAATCAGAGTTTTGAATTGTAGTGTAGTTTGCAACTTCAATTTGAGAAATATCTTGTTTAAAGTGTTTTAAAATTGTTGTGATGTTTTTATTGTTTATTAAATATGAATTATTGTTATATATGATCATAAACAATTCTTCATTAATACTTGGATTTTCAATAGTAACTAATTTTATATTGAGTTCAATAATGATTTTTTCAATTTCATCTAGTGGTTGCTCATTATTTATAAAGCTTAAAAAATTATCTTTAGAATTTAAATACTCAACTAATTTAGAATTCTTACTCTGCATTTTAATATCTTCAATGTGTGAATATTTTAATATCAATTTTAAGTATTCATCCTTTTTTTCATCTGTAAATAAACTTTCTTCTTCTATAAAGCCCCAAAATCCTTTCCAACTATTACAGATTTGTTTAATAAACTCCTGTTCATTTTCTCCACTATCTATATATCCTTTTATGAAATTAAATGTATTTTCACTACCATTTGATAATAGCTTAAATATGGATTCAATCCTGTTGGAATTATTTGATTTATTTTTTAACAAATAATCTAATAAATTGAAATTTAAAATTATCTCTCTATCAAATTCTTTATCCGTTATTTTCTTTATCAAATTATCGGGTTTAACTAATTTGTAATCAAATTCAGTACTCATTTGACTTTTTACATTTTGTAAAAATTCCCAATCTTGTTTTGTTATACTACCTTCATGAAAATATGAAATGTAGTCATAGTAATTTTCATCAATAAAACCATTTGCTAATAAATAAGAAATGAGTTTTTTATTTTTTATTTCAATTGTTGAAAAAATACTTGCTACACCTATAGAATTAAGAACCTGTCTTAATGACCAAGTTTTGATTTCGCTTTTTTCAATATTTAACTTTTCAATTTCCTGTTTTAGCTTATTAATTTTGCTTTCTTCCTTATCAATGATTAGTTGCTCCCTTTCATCATAAGTATGTTTTTCATTAACTGCATTTTCAATTTTTTCAAATGAAAAGTCAATAGTATTTTCAGACTTTTGAAATAAATTTGCATTATAATTATAGTTGCTTAAAAATATGTATTTTAACTTTGTCTGCGTTCTTAATAATTCAAAAGCATCTTCATCAAACAACTTTGTAAAATCATAATCTATGTTATTCAATTTTATTGATAATGCTTCTGGCCTTTGTTTTCTAAATTCTTGTATATAGATGGCTTTTAATTCATCAATATCAGCAATTTTTTCATTTTCAATATTTTTTATTTGCGTTCTACATTCAAGTAATGATTTGTCAATATTTACTATTTTATCTTTTATATAGTTTGGTTTATCTGTAATCAATTTATAGATATTGCCCTTTCCATTATGCAATTCAGCAAAATCATCAGGGCATAAATTTTTGTAAATAATTATAGCAAACAGATTATTTTGATTTAATTTTTCACCTAGATTATCTTTGTAGAGTGAGTATTCATTACAGATATTTATAAGTAATCTCATATCTTCAATAAAGATAGAAACATCATCTATAAAATCTTCACTTGGAATGCTTTTAGAATTTAATTTTAAAAGTTTGTTTTTTATAATCTCATTTGAATTTGATGGATTAATTATTGGTATTACCGGAATAATAAAATCAAAAAACTTGGTTCTATCTTTATCTTGAAACATGTTATCTCTAATTGCATATAAGAAAACTATCTTTCTTCCAATTTGTTTAGATCCATTTATCAAATTGTTTAATTCTCTTAACTTGGTAAATATTTCTGTATCATTAAATCTATCCAAATCTTCTATCACAACTGTATCATACTTAGTAACTTCAAAAAAGTAAAGTATCTCATCCAAGTGATGATTTAATATTGATTTATCATTATTATCTCCAATTTCAATATCTGCACTTTGGATATTTAATTTGTTAAGTTTTGAATTATTAAATATTCTAACAAGCTTAATAGCTATGAAATACAATCCTAATAAGCTTATTATTAAGAATGTATATTTAAGATAAGGGCTTTGTAAAATTGTATTTAACTCTGAAAAATCTTTACCTACTTGTTGATGTTTAAACAGATATGCAATTGATAAACACCAAATTAAAAATAGAAATGAATTAAGTAAAACTTTCTTTTTGCTGATATTCTTAATCCTTTTAAACCTGGAATCAGGAATTTCATCATGCTTTTCTTTATAAAAAATCTGTTGAAGTATACTTAATTCAATTAACCGGTTTAAATTTTCTTCATTTTGATCATTTTTTGGCTCAATCTTATCTTTAAAGGATGCTAAAGAAATATTTAAATATTCATACTCATCATAATTTTTTTGAAATGTTTTAATAATACTGCTCTTTCCTGAACCATATGTTCCTGTTAATGCAATATTTTTTACATCATCATTCAATAAGGCTTCTTTAAGGGCAACAAAGTAAAATTCTTTATCAGTTGCATTGTCAGTAGGAGTTAAGGCTTCAAACTTATTTATTTGACTTTTATTATTTTCTTTTTCTAGTTCATTAATTATTTTCTTTATGTATAGATTTATCTTAATCAGGATATTGTATTTAAAACTCTTTTTCATTATATATGGTTTTTACAAAAATAGTAATATAATTATTAAGATTTTTATTAATTAAATCCAACCTCTAATTAAAAAAATTGGGTTCTTCACAATTCAATAGTAAGCAAATCTGTTTAATATAAAATTACTCTTACTTTAAAGTTTCTAATCCTCACTAAATTTTGAAAGTGCTAAGTTATTTATGGTTTGCACATTGAAAAAAAACTTAAAATCCTTATAATTAAATAAATAAGCATAAATAATTCGTAAAAAATATATACCTTAACATTTAATTGCCTAAATTTATTATGAATTGTAATAAAAAGCGTTATACTTGCTAAAATATTGTTAAAATAAATATTGTATGACGTTTAATTTCTCAGAAATTACATCTATTTTAAGTAGAAGTTTTAAACTCAGTTTAAAGTGGACTGTTTGGAAGTTTTTTTTATCTAGTGTTGGATCAGTTGGCGGAACATTATTAATAGGAGAAAAGTTTTTAGGATTAAAATTTCAGACATCACTAATTTTTGGAGTTGTACTTCTATTATTCATCTTTTTAGTTAGATGGGGATTGATTTTTGTGAAAGAGAGTTTGAAATATTTTCATGAAGTTTACACAAATTCAATTTATGGTAATGCAATAATATTACTAAATGAATGTTCTGCTTCATTAAATGAGTATAGAAAAAAGAATACTCATGATGATACAGAATTTTTGAAAGCAATGATTCTTTTATGCAATAATTTAAAAATTATTTTTACTGACATAGTTAAAGACGAATGCGCAGTTTCAATAAAAGTTCCTATTGCCAGTGAATGGAATAATGAAACTCTAGTTATGAATTTAGTTAGAGATAGTGAACATTCTTCACGAGATACAATAGCTTATACTGAAACTAAACACACATTATTAGGTAATACAGCTTTTACATTTTGCCTTAATAAAGTATCATCTAACAATACATCAAAGGCTTACGTAAATAACAGTGTTAATAATTCAAGAAATTATGATAATACAAGCATGGCACTTCATACGGATCAAATACTTCCTTACAACAGTGAGCTTGTATTTCCTATAGTACCAACCAATTTGGATCATCAAAAACATAATTGCGTGGGTTTCATTTGTATTGATTCTATAAAAGAAAATGCATTTGATACTAAATATGAAATAGAAATTGTAAAAGGTGTTGCAGATGCAATTTATGATATTATAAAAGCTAGAAATCAATTTAAACTATCAGAACATGGCGAAAAACAACAAGCTTAGTTTAGATAAATTCAAGAATATTGAATTTATTTCATCAAATGATGAAAATGCGGTTTATAGAATAGCTATTTCTTCCAAAGATCTAACCCTTCAAGAAAGGCATAAAATTCAAAGAAATATTAATGACACTGTCGTCCATTTTTTTGATGTTGATGACTTGAATAACCTCAAACAGATTGAGGCTAAGCTCCATCAAGAAGCGCAAGAGAATAATAAAGAGAGAAATAAAAAATCTCTTTTTGATCTCTTTTAATTAAAAAACTTAAACCCAACTCTTGAAGGAGTTGGGTTTTTTTCAACTCAAAAACCAATGGTAATTACCACTACCATTTAGTGCTTTTGAAATGCCTTTTGAAAAATCAAAGGCATTTACATTCCTGTCTACGAATGTATCAATATAACTGCTTTTATTAGCCTGCGTGAAAAGGTTATACATATTCCATAGATTCAAATCTCCATCTGAATTTCTACTAAAGTTTTCGCTGTCATAGTAATCTTTAGCAACAACATTGATCTGTCCGTCATTAAAATTTAGTGCAGGAATATTTAATTTGTCCTTTTTGGGTAAGTGGTGGTATAATCTAGCTCTGCCTAGCAATTGAGCAAACTGATGTTCTGTAAGAGATTGCTCGGAAAGTTCTTTCATTTGTACTACATGCTTTTCAGCATTATAATTCTGAAGAACTTCGATAATCTTTGACTGTAGTTCCACATAACTAGTTACCCTCATTTCTTCCGTAAAGCCATCAGTACTCACGCATAAATTGCAACAAACCTTGACCTGAAAACCTATAAAGAACTTAAACTTCTCGAAAGATTTCTTGCTGTATAAATTCTCGAGATTATAACTTCGAACCCCACCTATTACAAGAGACATTTCATTGCCATTAATTGTTTCTGTGATACTAGGAATTCTAACAATGAAAGCCATTCTTTCAAAATACTGAGTTCTTTCATGCTCAAGTAAATCCTTTGCTTGCTTTTGTATAGCTTCAGGAATTCTACCTTTTATTTCATGGGAAACTCGTATTTCAGGCTTTTCAAAGACATGATTAGGATACACTTTACTAGCACATCCTATTACAATTTCTATAAATTCCTGATGCGCAATTGTTCTTTCATTATCCTTTGAGAATACTGGTATAACACAATTGTTCTTTAAATGTGCAAGATTAATTTCGGTAGTATTTGCTTCTATAAATGGTTTAACTTCAAAAGGAGGTGCTTTAAATAGAGCAGGAGTCCTAGGCACATTAGGAGTATTCAAGATTAATTGCTGAGGTTCAGTATTAAACTGAATTGTTGGTCTAGATTCTATGCGTAGTAGTTCCATCTGTATTAAAGGATTTAGGATTAATTAATAATTCATTTGTATTTATTTTGTCTTTTTGAACTTTAAAATCATATTCTAATAATTCCCTCCAATTGCTATAGTGGGAGTAAAGCCCTTTCAGAGATTCTATTGAATTACAACTTTTAATCTTCTCTCTAGCATCTTGTAAATTAGTTCCTGAGTTACACCATTCTAAAATTTTCTTTCCAGTATAAGTATTAATGACGAACTCAGGTTTTCCCATGAATAATCCAGTTCTATCCTTAGATGAAACAGCAAAGTGCTTTATGTTTATATCAAAGACTACTGTGAATTCATAATCCAATCCATCTTTTTGTACAGCTTTTAAACCTACTTTTTCAGGAATGTATTTACCATCTTTTTGATTTAGGACATAATCTTGTTTAGTTCTCATAGTGGCAATTACGTGAGCATCACATTGCAATATCTTATCTGTGAATGATTTTTGAAGAGGTGTAATCTTTGCCCAATTTGTAAATGAATTTCCTGCTAGATTTGAATGATAATCCAATAAGTAATCCCAACAATGAGAAATGCTATCTATAATAATTACCTCCATCCCTGCCTTCTCACAAATATCAATAGCTTTGATATAATTTTCTGTAGTAAATGGAGGTGTTAGTGTTAATACATTATATTGTCCTAGGTGTGCGTATAAATCAGCACTCCCATTTTCAGTATCTATAATAGCAACCTTAGAAAAATCTCCATTAGTTAAACCATGTGCTAACAGTAAAGCTGAATATGTTTTACCTGAACCTGCAACACCTTGTATTGCAAGTTTGATTTTAGCTTTTTTCCTTTCAGAATGTCTTAATTGCATAAATAAAATTGTTTAAAATTGTTAATATTGAAATGAATAAAATTATTTTTTTCAAGCACGTAAAGATTTGGCTATTAGCTACAAAATAGCTCTAGCAGTTGAAAATGTCCTGAAAATTTAGTAGCTTTGTGCATCAAAACATTGAAACAAAATCTACTCCTAAAGTAGTCCTCCTCCAAGCTCGTGCGTTGTTAAATCAAAGATTTTTAAGGTTGGGGAGATTTTTAAAGAACCCCTTATGTCAAAATATAAAAAAAGCCAAACTTCAATTTTGAAATTTGGCTTTAGTATTTTATAAAGTGTCCTTTTTTGTTTCTAGTATAATAAGAGAAAAACAAAAAAGGACACTTTTTAATAGGCTAATATCCTGTATTGGTTAGGAGTCTGTTTATTTTGTCTTGATATGCTTCAAAACTTTCATGATGTTGATTCGCAAACTCTATTAACGGGTCAGCTTGTAAAGTATCAATGACTCTGGAAGGGTCTGGCAGTACTTTAATGCTAATAATCCGCTTAACACTTTCTTTACTTTCGTTAATTATTATTCTAGGAGGTTTTCCTGATTCTCCTAATTCTTGTATCTCAAAAAAATCATCAACTAGCATTTTATAAAGTGATTCTACTTTTTTATGTAGTGTACTAGCACTACTATCTGTACTTATAATGTTTCTCCTAAAATTGAAAATGTCATTTTTTACAAAGTCATCAGATTCAATAAGTAATGTGATTGTTTCATCAAATAATGATCTTTCAATTGGGTTAAGGAAACCTTCTAGTAATTTTATAGGTAGATAACTAAAGTTTGTACTTCCACGAGAATGAGTTCCTATTTTTTGTATTAGGACATTACGTATTGAATTAAGATTTTGATATGCTTTTATTTTATTTTTTTGTTCCTCAGAATAATTAACTTCATTTAAATCTATAGTATTAGCAACAGAAATGCATTCTAAGAAATAAGTATCTCTTGTGTACTCAATATCTCTTAATCTGTTTGAGGAACTTCTTGAGTAATAATAATTATCTTTAAAGTATTGATTTGCACAAAAACGAATTAATTGATTTTCAAAAATTCTGTTATAAGGATTAATATCATTCCACACTACATCACTTTTAATTTTTAATTTAAATGAATTGAATAACTTGGTTCTTGTTTCTATGTAAAAATGATTGAAGTTGAAATGTGGCATTAAATTTTCTTCATCTTTAAAGTATTCTTCAAATAATCTAATTAAATTTCTTTGAATTTTTCCTTCTTCAAAGTATAAAACAGGCCTTGTGTTTAAACCAGTAAGTCTACAATTTACAAACTGATTAGTAAAAGCACAATAGGTTAGGTATGAAGAAATATCCTTTCCAAAAAAATAGAATTTTGAGGATAAATATTCTTCTCCTCTGTTTAGCTTAAATTGCTTGTATGGAGGGTATCTTAAAGGTGCTAAATTTTGTCTTTCTAGTGAATTGATATGAGTTATTTCATTACTTACATGCCCATAAAGTTCTTCATTGTAATATCTACTTATTAAATCATCTTGGGTATTTAGTTTTAAGTAATCAATAGTATTAGTAGTCCTATAAGTTACTACTTCGTCATAAAATTTTTTAAATATTGATATTTGATGTTCATTACAACCTGAATTGGTTAAAGAACTATAGTTAAACTTGTAGGGTTCAGGCAAAAGAATATGAATTTCTTCGCGAGTTCGTTGTCTAGCTAAAGCTTGTATTACAGAATTTATACCATCAGAGAAAATTCCAAAATAGTTGCTGAATTTCATCTTAGTTCCTTCAGGAGGCATTATAATAATAAAGGCGTGATTACTTTTAATTATGCTTACTCCAGTTTTAAAATTAGTTCCCACATTACATTTATTATTATCATAAATGTTTTTTGGTTCTTCATTTCCTTGTCTAGAATTATCTTCTAGTTCAGAAGTACAATCATTAATTTCCCCATATTTATCAATTAATAGTTTACCTATCTCTGATTCTTCACTCATGATGTTTTTAGCTAATTTTTTAGAGTAGCATAAAATATCAATCATTTTATCAGCACGAATTAAATTTTTGACTATTTGAATTAGTTCAGGGTTTGTTGCTTTATAGTTAAGAGCAGGATTATAATGAAGATATAATCTACTTTGCTTATCAGGAAAGACAATTCTTTTTGATTCTATAATTTGTATTTTTTTATCTGTAAGCTCTGAAAGGTATTCTATCACAACCTTTGAAGCTTCATTATAAGTAGCACTAAGGATATAGTTTTTAAGAATTATATCCTTCCACTTCCAAAGATTAAAAATGAATTCTTCTTTAAAATTTTGTATAGCATCATGAATTTCATCATAAATAAATACAACTTTAAGATTATTAGTTGTGCAATGGCTTATTAGTGTATTTAAGTATTGTCTTTTCTCATCAGAGTTCTTAAATGCATTATCCCCTGGATTTCCAAGAAGTGCATTTACTGTAGCTACGTGTATTCTCCTTGTCTTATAATCTATATCCAATTCTCTTCCTATCTTACCATAATTAAAAATTTGGCTTTCAGGTATGTTTGCTTTGAAATGTATGTCATCACAATATTGTTTTACAAGGCTGACATAAGGAGAAGCAACAACTATTACAGTATCAGGGTGTTCATTATAATATTTTTCAATGGTTCTTATTATAGCTGTACTCTTTCCTTGTCCTACTGATGCATTTACTACAACAGTATTTTTATGTCTTAGGACTATATGTGTTTGAAAAGCATCATTAATAAACCCCTGTGCATTAGGTTCAATAATAATTTTTTCATTGTTTTCAACTTCAAATTCTGGAAAATCACTTGGATTAATTTCTTTAAACTCGATAGGGAAGTCTTGAAAATGTTGGTTTGGTAGTTCCATAAAATAATTTTAACTGTATTGTAAAAATATACAACACAGTTAAATTATTAAAACTATTTCCTACTCAATTTTTTGTTTAGCTTAGAAACATGCTCACTAACTTTACTTTGAACTACTTTGGCATAATGGGCTTGAGTAACACTCATTTTTGAATGACCTAGTAGCTCACTCACAATTTCCATTGGTACATCATTATATAATAATACTGTAGTGGCAAAAGTCTTTCTTGCTGTATGATGAGTTAGATTCTTTTCAAAACCTAGGATTTCAGCTATTTCTTTGAGGTAGGAATTGAATTTTTGATTGGTAATTATTGGCAATAATTTATTTAGTCTAGTTCCTTCGGTCTTATATTTATCTAGTATTTTTTTAGCCTGTGGTAATAGAGGTATTTTAAACTGCTTTTTAGTTTTTTGCCTATACATATCAATCCATGTATTGTTATCAAATCCTTTAATGATGTTTCTCTGAGTTAAACTTGACATTTCATTATACGGCAAACCACTATAGCAACAAAAAATAAACATGTCACATACTTGTTGAAGTCTAGGTTGTGAGAATTTATGCTCTTCCAATTTCCTTAGTTCTTTAGGAGTAAGGAAAACAACTTGATTCTCAACCCTTTTAGGCTTGTATAAGAGGAAAGGGTCTGTTATTATAAATCCTTCTGAAAGAGCAAGTTTGATTATTTTTCTTAATCTCTGAATGCTCTTATTTATTGTAATTTGTTTATGCTTTTTCTCGGATTTTAGATATAATTCATACTCTAGTAGGAACTTTAAATTGATGTCTATTAAGTTGATATCCTTTTTGTTGTATTTATATTTTAGAAAGTCTGTAGTATGGCTTTTTGCTTCAATGAATTTAGAATATGTACTTTTTGTGTATTCAATACCAATAAGTTTATTCATTGAGTCATTGTGCATATTAAATACTTCTAGCAGTTTTTTTTCTATTTTAATATTCTCTCCTTTGTACTGTAGATAAATATCATCCGTATCAAATGAGCTTTTCTGAACTTTTAGAAATAAAAAAGCCTGATTAACTTCTTGTTTAATCAGGCTTAGTTGTGTATTAATGAAATTATTATCCTCATCTGGAGGTTTAGCAATTTGTTCTTTATTATGCCAGTTATCAGGATTAATAAATAACCCTGTTGCAAATTGTTTTCTTAAATCCATGTATGTTAATCTACATGTGATAGGAGCTTTTGAATCTTTTCTTTTTCTGCTTTTGGATAAAACAAAAAGTATGTTAAGTTTATGAATGTTCATGTTGGTTAGGTTTAAAGTGTTGATTTTTAGTTTTTTAAAGTGCAACCTTTTAGATCTAGGACTGCAACCTTTTTTGTGACCCTTTTTTGCAACCTTTTAAAAAAAATAGGTGCAACCTTTAAGTAAACCTTATTTGTAGAATTTTTTGGAGTTAAGATGAATAGGGAAGTAGTGTAAATCCTTGGTTTTAGGACATAAAAAAAGAGAACTTAAAAATAAGTTCTCTTTGTAGTAGCGGGAACAGGACTCGAACCTGTGACCTTCGGGTTATGAGCCCGACGAGCTGCCTACTGCTCTATCCCGCGATGTTTCGGGTGCAAAGATACGTCGTTTTTTGGGAAATCCAACGAAAACTTTAAAAAATGTTTTATTTTCTGTATTGAGTTGATATGACTACCTTTGCACAATAAATAGTACACAAATGTCACATAAAGCAGGTTTTGTAAACATCATAGGGAATCCAAACGTTGGAAAATCAACATTGATGAACGCCTTTGTTGGAGAAAGATTATCGATCATTACATCAAAAGCACAAACAACTCGTCACCGTATTCTTGGAATCGTGAATGGCGAAGATTTTCAACTTATATTATCGGATACTCCTGGAATCATCAAACCCGCTTATGAAATGCAGGAATCGATGATGAACTTTGTAAAATCGGCTTTTGAAGATGCTGATATCTTGGTTTACATGGTTGAAATAGGGGAGCAGGACTTAAAAGACGAAGCTTTTTTTAATAAAATCATTCACGCTAAAATCCCGGTTTTGTTATTGTTGAATAAAATTGACAATTCGAATCAGGAACAATTAGAAGAACAAGTTGCATTTTGGACAGCAAAAGTGCCAAATGCTGAAATTTTCCCAATTTCAGCTTTACAGAATTTTAATGTACCGGAAGTTTTCAGCAGAATTATTTCTCTATTGCCAGAATCTCCGGCCTATTATCCTAAAGATCAATTAACAGACAAACCAGAACGTTTCTTCGTAAACGAAACTATCCGCGAGAAAATCTTGTTGAATTACAGCAAAGAGATTCCGTATGCAGTTGAAATAGTTACTGAAGAGTTTTTTGAAGATGAAAAAATCATAAGAATACGTTCAATCATTATGGTAGAACGCGAAACTCAAAAAGGAATTATTATCGGACACAAAGGTGCAGCTTTGAAAAAAGTAGGTACCGATGCCCGTGCTGATTTAGAGAAATTCTTCGGAAAACAAATACATATTGAATTAGTGGTGAAAGTGAATAAAAACTGGAGAAGCAATGCGAATATGTTGAAACGTTTCGGATATAATCAATAGTATTTGGGAGTGTCCCTCCGGGTCGGGCTATCCGTTGCAATCTTTTTATTTTTAAAGAAAAAATAAAAAGGATTTTCACTACTATCCCTCACGCAAACAGAATTAAAAAGAACATTATTTTTAAAAAGAAGAAATGAAAGTTAAAAAGACTGCTCTAATCCTAATTTCAGTTTTAGCTTTGGGTTACGCCGGTTTAAAAGTTGTAAAAAAAGTAAATCTAAACCGTAATTATAAGATAGGACAGCCATTAGACAGTTTAAATGGTGTAAAAGTGTATTATAATGGTGGTGTTGATCATGTACTGGAAAGAAACGTTACCAAAGATAATTACAATCTAGGACTTAAATATCAGTGTGTTGAATTCGTAAAAAGATATTATTACGAATATTTAAACCATAAAATGCCCGATGCTTATGGTCATGCAAAAGATTTTTTTGATCCAGAAGTTAAAGATGGAGGTTTAAATTTAAAACGAAATTTAATTCAATATAAAAATCCTGGTACAGCAAAGCCTAAAGTGGGAGATCTGGTCATTTTTTCAGGATCTGTTTTAAATAGATTTGGGCATGTTGCTATAATATCGAAAGTTTCTCAAAATAAAATCGAGATTATTCAGCAAAATCCAGGACCATTTAGTGGCTCAAGAGAAAGTTTTACATTAGAAAATAAAAACGGATATTATAAAATAGAAAATGATAGGTTATTGGGTTGGCTAAGAAAGGAATAAAAGATTTTATGTTTTTTGAATATAAATGTAAAAAGCTTTTGATGCCTCAAGCCCTAGCCCTGATAGAAGTGGAAATCCTTTTTTATTGTTTTTTCTACAATAAAAAAGATTGAAACGGATAGCAGGAAACAGCTCCTTAAAAATACCTCAAAATAACAGGAAAAATAATAAAAAACTTAGGTGCTTATAAACTTGGCAAATTAGCCACTTTTTTACCTACCTTTGCAAAAAATTAAAATAAAGCATTTTGGATTACAAGCGATTAGGTTTTTAGGGAACTAAAAATCTAAAATCTAAAATCTAAAATCTAAAATTCAAAAAAATGAATAACATTGTTGCGATAGTAGGAAGACCTAATGTAGGGAAATCAACCCTTTTTAATAGGCTGATACAAAGAAGAGAAGCTATTGTGGATTCGGTTTCTGGAGTTACCAGAGATAGAAACTACGGTAAAAGCGAGTGGAACGGAAAAGAGTTTTCTGTAATTGATACCGGCGGATATGTTCGCGGATCTGATGACGTATTTGAAGGTGAAATTCGCAAACAAGTGGAGCTTGCTATCGACGAGGCTGATGTTATTATTTTTGTGGTTGATGTAGAAGAAGGAATTACACCAATGGATGATGTTGTTGCGCGCCTATTGCGTAAAGTGACAAAACCAGTTTTATTGGCTGTAAATAAGGTTGACAACGCAATGCGTGAAAAAGATGCGTTGGAGTTTTATAACCTTGGATTGGGAGAGTATTTTACTTTCGCCAGTATTTCAGGAAGTGGAACCGGAGATTTATTGGATGCTTTAATTGAGTCTTTTCCGGTAAAACCAGAACCTGTTCAGGAAGAGGTTATTTTACCTCGTTTTGCTGTTGTAGGACGTCCGAACGCTGGAAAATCTAGTTTTATCAATGCATTAATTGGTAAAGAACGTTTCATGGTAACGGATATTGCAGGAACAACCCGTGATGCAATTGATACAAAATTTGACCGTTTTGGTTTTGAATTTAATTTAGTGGATACTGCTGGAATCCGTCGTAAGGCTAAAGTTAAAGAAGATTTAGAGTTTTACTCGGTAATGCGTTCAGTACGTGCGATTGAGCATGCAGATATCTGTATATTAGTTATCGATGCAACTCGTGGATTTGAAGGGCAAGATCAGAGTATTTTCTGGTTGGCTGAGAAAAACCGTAAAGGTGTTGTAATCCTGGTAAACAAATGGGATTTGGTTGAAAAAGATACCATGTCGACTCGTGATTACGAAGCAAAAATTAAGGAAGAATTAATGCCTTTTACTGATGTGCCAATTTTGTTCGTTTCGGCTTTAACGAAACAACGTTTATTGAAAGCATTGGAAGCTACAGTTCAGGTTTTTGAAAATAGAAAACAAAGAATTCCTACTTCAAAATTTAACGAATTTATGTTGAAAGTGATTGAAGCATATCCACCACCAGCGACAAAAGGTAAATATGTGAAAATTAAATATTGTATGCAGTTGCCAACTTTAACACCTCAGTTTGTGTTTTTTGCTAACATGCCACAATATGTTAAAGAACCATATAAAAGATATCTTGAAAATAAAATTAGAGAAAATTGGGACTTTTCAGGAGTGCCAATCGATATTTATATCAGAGAGAAATAAATGCTCTATATTTTTTAAATAAAAATTAAATCGCTCATCTATGAGCGATTTTTTTATTTTATTGAAACCAAGAATTTAGAAAATGCAATTTTGAACTTTTTAGATTATGATTTGACCAGAATAGCGCTGAGTATATTACAAAACAGGAGTAATAATATTATTAATTTTAGAGAAATGATTTGTATTTAATATTATTTTAGATGAGATTTGCTTAAATAAAAAAATATGAAAAAAATTACATTAGTAGGTATATTGTTATTTAGTTTAATAAGTTGCTCAGAAGATAGCGTAATACATGACGATGTTGCTAGTCAAGAAACGTCAATGAATATTAATCTTAATTCTCAAAAAAGTAATATTACGGGGAAAGATGTAAAGCGCGGAACGCTTCCAGTTACTGTTAACGCGGTTGTGATTAAAGTTCAGCCTTGGAGTTCAGGACAAATTGATCAAAGCAGGGTTGCAAGTACTTTTAATTTCGGTATCGTTTCAGATAATAATGTCGGTGCTGCTGATGGATTTGAGATAAGAAATTTTAGTACAGGAATTTCAAGAATATTTGTTACGGCTAATTCTGGCATTGGAGAAGAATATGTTTATGGTAACTGGACAGGGGAATCCAGCACTTCATCTGTAAATGATTTATTTATAAAATGGGAAGTAAAGTCGGCTGCGGTTAATTATATATCTACTGCACAAACTATAGATGTAGTAGCAGGAGTAAACACTCCGGTTTCATTTACATTACTGCCAACAAATGGTCGCGTAATATCAGTGTTTCAATTATCGAATGAATTAAAGAGCTGGAATTATACCGCTAAAGTTCAAACGAAATATGAGGGAGGTAGCGGTACAGGATTGATAAATGTTGATAAAACTCATAATGGTTTAACCCATCTTGATGGTTATTACGCTTCCCATGGTGCACCATTAAAACATATCGTTAGTATTTTTGATGATAAAGGGGAAAAAGTTGCTGAATATGCTGTCGCAGTAAATATAACAAATGGTGAAAGCACTAATACTATATTTACAATACTTTCTGATCAAATACCTGCAGCTAATAAGTTGCAAACGACGATATTAGTGCCTGATTTTAAATCGCCATTACCAAGCGAGAAAGATATTTAATTGGCTTAAATTGATTAGGTTTTATATATTCAATTTTAGCAAATTTGCATCTATATTTAGAAAAGTCCCGAGTAATTCGGGATTTTTTTATGCTTGATTTCAAATTTACAAAAAATGTCTTTCATGTAATTGTCATATTATTTGAATAAATGTAAAAACTACAATTAAACCTTTTGTGTTTTTTATAGTCTTAACTATTCTAACTAACCAATTTATGACCAGGATTTATTCATTTTTACTGTTTTTTCTTTTTTGTTTTGCCGCCAATGCCCAGAACGATATTATTGTTAAAGGGACTGTAGTTGATATCAATACGCAACTGCCTCTTGAGCTTGCTACCGTTTATTTTACTACTGTAAAAGATTCTACTATAATAGAATATGCTACTACAGATAAAAATGGTGTTTTTAGAATAAACACCAAAAAATATGACAAACCTGTTTTGCTAAAAATAAACTATGTAGGTTATCAGCCGTATATTGAAGAGCAAAAAGGACTTTTAGAAAGCAAAGATTTTGGAAAGTTATATGTCCTTGAAAATGTCAATGCATTAGATAATGTTGTAATTAAAACTGCTGCTCCACCTATTACAATGAAAAAAGATACATTGGAATTTAACGCTGCTTCATATAAAGTGCGCCCGGATTCTAATGTGGAGACTTTACTAAAACAATTACCAGGAGTTGATGTTGATAATGACGGAAAAGTGACCGTAAATGGGCGGGAAGTAACACAGTTTCTTGTCAACGGAAAAACATTTTTTGATAAAGATGGGGCTTTGCTTCTGAAAAATTTACCTGCCGACATTATAAAAAAAATTCAGGTTTCAGATTTTAAGTCTAAGAAAGAGGAGCTGGCCAAACAAGAATCTACTTCAGATTATTCGTCAATTAACCTGACTATTGATGAGAAAAAAAACAAAGGCTATTTTGGAAAAATATTAGGAGGCTACGGTTCTGACGATCGGTATGAAAGTAGTCTGATTATGAACTTCTTCAATAATAAACGGAAGATAAGTGTTTTAGGGTCTTCCAATAATATAAATTCAACCGGTTTTGCTCAGGATGAAGTTTTTGATAATATGGGTGGCGGAAGAAATAATAGCAATAGAAATAGCGGTTCTGCGGGTAACGGAAAAGGAATTACACAATCTAATTTGTTTGGTGTTAATTATACAGATGACTGGAGTGAAAAATTAGCAGCTATGGGAAGCTACAATTTTGCCAATACGATTAATAAAAACGAAAGTAAATCGAATCAGCTTAGTTTTTTGCCAACAGGAAATATTATCACCGAATCTGATGCAAAAACAAGAAATGAAAATACGGGCAACAAAGCCAATTTCGAATTAGAATATAAAATAGACCCGACTACGAGACTTGTTGTGGCTCCAAAATTAAATCAGTCACGATCAAATAGTGATTCATCTTCGTCTACTTCTTCAGTAGATGAAAATGGTGATGCTTTGAACAAAAGCACAGCTAAATCATACAATGAGAGTAAGAATACGAGCTTTGCCAACACGATCAATTTTAATAAAGTATTTAAGAAAAAAAACCGTAATCTAAGTTTTGTTTTTGATAACAATAATTCAAACACTGAATCGGATGGATGGAATCAATCTCAAACTATTTTTTATCAGGATAGTAAACCGGATGATTTGAGAAATCAGAATACTAAAAACAGTAACACAAGTGATTCTTATTCGGCAGATATTGAATATACAGAGCCTATTACAGATTCTTTACGCATAAGATTTGGATCTGATTTTGACTGGAAAAGCGAAGTTAAAGATCAAAAAACATTTGATTTTGATGCTGCTTCACAATCGTATTCTGATCTGAATGAATCGCTGAGTACGTACACAACTTCCAGACAAAATTCGGTTAGCCCTAAAGTGGGAGTTACTTTGCAAAAAAATAAATTCACTTTAAATCTGGACTCTAAAACGTCTATTGTTGGCTTTGATAACTATTCGTTGTACTTAGGAAAAGAAACTGAATTAAATAAGAAATATGCTTTGCCTTTTGCAACCGCACAATTTCGATATAAATTCAGCCGATCAAAAAACCTGACTCTAAAATACGATTATTCAAGCACGCTTCCGGCAGCAAATTACTTAATGCCGATTGCCAATTTAACGAATCCATTGAATACGATTATAGGTAATCCGAATTTAGATCCTGTAGAGAAAAATACAGTAAACTTTAATTTCAGAAATTTTGATTTCAGAACACGTTCAGGTTATAGTTTTATGGCTAAAGGTGATTATTACAGTAATGATATTTATGCGACATCTGTGTATGATGATAGTGGTAAAAGAACAACATCTTACATAAATATATCGGGAACTTATACAGTTTCGGTTGGTGCCAACTGGAGTCAGTCTATAAAAAGAGATGCCCATGTTTTAAGATATGGTTTAGCGCTTAATGGTAGTTATTCTTTTGATAAAGGTTTTACTAACGCCGTGATGTACAATGCAAAATCTACGGCTATTACTCCAAAGGTATATATGACTTATGAATATGGAGAAGTGCTTACCATTTCGCCATCTTATAGTCTGTCTTATAATGAGACTAAATATGAAAATTACAACAGAGACGCGAGTTCAAATGTACTTCATAGAATCAATTTGCAAACGACATCGTATTGGCCGGCAAATCTAATTTTCGGAAATGATTTTAGCTATAGTTACAATTCTAATATTTCAGACGACTTCAAAAAGGATTTCTATTTGTGGAATACCAGTTTGTCTTATGGTTTTTTTGATAAAAAACTTTATGCCAAAGTAAAAGTTTACGATGTTTTGAATCAAAACCAAAGTGCTACCAGAACGATTTCGGCAACTTCTATTCGTGATGAGGAAAATACAGTTCTAAAAAGATATGTGATGTTTTCTCTGGCTTATAAAATTGGAAATTTTTCTGCTAAAGAAAAAGGACAAAGAAGAAGAGGCGGAGGAGAGCGTCAAGGAGGAGAAGAATAGGTTTTAAACTCTAAAGTAATCCCGAAGCTTCGGGACTAAATCTCCAAAATAAAAGTTATTTTTGGTTGAATATTTTTTTCTTGGATAGTTTACTAAATAGTATGCTATTATAGATTTGATTTTTGGGATTGGTCCCGAAGCTTCGGGATTATTTTGGAATTTTTATTTATTCGTTTTTCGATCAATTCTGTGGTAAAGTGTAAAACGAATAATATCACGATCATAAAAATCAACACCGCTGGCACGTCGTTGAAAACTTTTCAAATAACCCACTTCTAAACCAATATTAGGATTAAAATGATAACGTAATGCAGCGTAAAGTCTATTTTGATCAAAAGTATTTCTTTTGTTGTCTTTTCCGAAATTAAGAAGGATTTCATCAGAAATAGTACCTTTTAAACTTCGTTTTTCTTTTTTCCAAAGATCAAAAGTGGATTGTAATCGATATCGGAATCGGAAAGAAAAAGAGAAATCATCCAGCAATTCCGTTTTAGTAGCTTTCTGAATAAAGCGTTCTTCTAACTGAAAACGATTGTGGAAAGTGATTTTCGCAATATCATTAATTAGCGTTATGTCTTGCTGACCGCGATATTCGGGAATTGAATAATCAGGATCAATATGCGGATCTTGTGTATTGGTACTAAAAAAAGCAAATCCTCCCCCTAAATCGACCAGTTTAGTAGCGCGATATCTTCCCTGAACTCTTATTACAAAAAGATTTTCGTGAACAGGATTCAAAAAACTACGGTTGTCAAATTCGGAGTGAAGGGCCCATTTCTCAGTTAAGGGTAAAATATTATAATAACGAATCCAGGTCAGGGTTTGCTGGTCGATATTTCTCTTTGTTTGAGAAAAACCAATTTGACTTATAAGACCAAAAAAGAAAAATATTCTGAGAATTTTCATTTATATAAATTCAGGTTGCGAATATATATAAATCAAAATGTATTTATCGAAGAATAAAATGGGTTTAAAATTCTTTTTTGTGATTATAAAAAAAGCGAGGCAAGTTTAAGAACCTATCTCGCTTTGTATTTCAATTAATTTCTTATAATGAATATTTCAATGTAACTCCATAAGTTCTTTGATCTCCGATTACACCAGCATATTGTCCTGTGTTTCCTCCTGCAGGTAATAATTGTTCGTAATAATCTTTGTTTAATAAGTTACGTCCCCAGAAGTGAATAGATAATCCCTGAGAAGCACGGAAACCTAAACGAGCATTAAAAATTGTATAACCCGGGACTACCAAATATTTTGAAGCAGAAGGGCTTGATGAAAATTCAGAACGTGCGTAAGAATCAAGAGCTAAGAAAATTTTACCAGCATTACCAAAGAATTTGGCATTGTCAGAAAGCTCTCCGCCTAAAGATCCTGCCCATCTTGATGCACCAGGCAAATCAGTTCCTGAAACATCTTTATAAGCTACGGCTGCTCCGGTTTCTTCTAACGGAAGTGGTGCATTTGTAAACTTAACATAAGTACCCTCAGTATAAGTTGCAGCAGCATTTACAGTTAAATGTTGGCTGAATACAAAACTTGCATCTAATTCTGCACCTCTTACACGAACTTTGTCAGCATTCGCAAGATAACCACGGTTCACACCTAATTCAGCTGCCTGAACGTTAGTTTGGAAATCTTTAATTTCTGTATTGAAGAAAGCTAAATTGAATATTGAATTTCTAAAAGGAGAAGTTTTTACTCCAACTTCATAATGATTTACTTTTTCGGGTCTAATTACCGCAAGATCAAGCAAAGGTTGTCCTTTTGAATCTGTTGGTAATCCAGCAACGTTTACACCAACTGGTTTGTAACTTTTAGCATAAGTTGCATAAGCGTTAATTTTATCAGATGCTTTAAAGGTCAAAGTTAAATTTCCTGAAAAATCTGTATTATCAGTACTAGAGTCAAACGCCTGATCAGAGTACACTAGTTTTTTCAAAGCAAGTAATGCAGGATCTGTTGTTTGAAGACCTCCGTATGTTGTACGGGCATAATGCGCGTCTTTTTTATCGAAGTTATATCTTAAACCTGGTAAAATATGTAAACGATCTGTAATAGCCCAGTCTAATTGACCAAATACTGCCGCACTGGATGCTCTGATATTTGCATCCGTTTTGATTCCGTATCCTTCAAAAAGACCCGGAGTTTTCCATAAGTTACTGGTTGTACTTTGTGCAAATCTCCATTGTGCGTTTCCGGATTCTTCTGTACCATCTGTTTGAGAAGTCTGATCGATGAAGAATACACCTGCAACTCCGCTTATTTTTGATGTTAACTGACCAGCATAACGAACCTCTTGCGTGATCTGAGTTTGTCTCGTTGGATTTTGTGATTTAGCTAATACTTGCAATCCTGTAAAATCTCTGTCATTCGATGGATCCCAATTCCAGAATCTCCAAGCTGTTGTTGAGGTAAGTGTTCCGCCTCCAATTTTGGTGTCAATATTAAGAGAAATACCTCCCATATCTTGTCCTGAACGCCATGGAGTATCGTGATCAATTTTACGATCAAATGCATTTAAACTTGGCAATTGATAATTTAAATCTTTAACAATAGCATCAAACTGACGATAAGCAGCTCTTTGAGTAGGAGCAACTCCTGCTACAACCTGTGCATATCCGTCCGGACGTTGTGTTGTAATATCTGCTGCTAAAATAATATTTGTATTTACTGTTGGAGTCCAAAGCAATTGACCTCTGATTCCCTGATTGTTTAAGGTATTAGTTGGTCTTCCTGTAACAACATTATCGATTAAACCGTCACGTTGTGTTCCTGAAAAAGACAAACGCCCTGCCACTTTTTTACCTAAAGCTCCAGTAACCGAAGCTTTTGCTTGTAAAAAGTTATAGTTTCCGTAACTTACTTCAAAATCAGCTCCTGAGGTGAAGCTCGGTTTGCGAGTGGTAATGTTAAATGCTCCTGAAGTTGTGTTTTTACCAAATAAAGATCCTTGTGGTCCACGTAATACTTCGATTTGCTCTACATCAATAAAATCTAGTGTTGTAGCAGCCGGACGAGCATAATAAACACCATCAACATAAAAGCCAACACCCGGATCGATTCCGTCATTTGTAAGTCCAAATGGAGAACCAAGACTACGAATATTAATTCCGGTATTTCTTGGGTTTGATGAATATAGCTGAACTGATGGCACTAATTCTTTAATACGATTCACATTAAAAGCTCCGGTTTGTTCCGCCTGTTTTCCTGTGATAACAGAAATTGCGATTGGCACATCCTGAACTTTTTCGATACGACGTCTTGAAGAAACCACAACTTCTACAAGTTCATTTTCTTCTTTTAATGTTACCAATAATGGAGTTGCCGGAATAGCGTTAAGTTCTATTTCAGTAGTTTTATAACCAACATATTGAACTAGAATTGTTACTGGAAGTTTCCCTTTAGTATCGATTGAGAATTTCCCGCTTGGATCTGTAGTAGTGCTGAAGGTTGTCCCTTTGATAACAACATTAACTGCTTCTAATGGAATGTTTTCTGTAGTTGATACGACACCTTCAATATTTTGTGCGTAAGATGTTGTAAAGGCTAATAGTAAAAAGATACTTGTAAGTGATATTTTATATAGATTTTTCATTTTTATATTAAGTATATGTAATTAGTAGAATTTAAATTAAATTTTTTTACCAACACATGCACATCATAAATGAATTGTTTTTCACAGTTGTGAATTGACTATAATTGTTTTGCAAAAGATTTTTTGTTACACCTGATTTACTGGAATGTACTTTCATGGGTTAAAAATTTGTAAATGATTTGTTAATTATTTTTGGCAAATATATACAAATTCTATTAAACCTATAGGGTTTAGGAAATATTTTTTTATTTCTTCACTAATGAAGCTATAGTAATCCCTTCCATTGCCTTCAAAGTTTTGTCTCTTATAAGAAGCAAACCGTGACGCAGACTGCATTCTGACTCCGTTTTACAATCGGAACAAGGTTCATAAAAATTTAAAGATGCACAAGGTAGAAGTGCAATTGCACCGTCAAATAAACGGTGAATTTCGGCCAAAGTAATCTCATTTTTGGATTTTATCAGATAATAACCGCCAAATTTTCCTTGCTTGCTACTCACAAAACGTCCTCGTTTTAGATCCAATAAAATTTGCTCTAAAAACTTTTTAGGAATGTTGGCGCCATCAGCAATTTCTATCGTTCTTGAAATGTGATTTTCGTCTTGTTCTGCTAAATAAAGTAAGGCCTTAAGGGCGTATTTTGCTTTATGTGATAACATCTATTTTTAATTATGAATTATAAATTGTGAATTATTAATTTTAAAACTGAAAACTGTCACTGAATACTGCGACTTGTTTTACCAGCCTCCGCTAGAACCTCCGCCTGAGAATCCACCTCCGCCAAATCCTCCACCGAAGCCACCGCCTCCGCCACCAAAACCACCTCCGGATGATCCTCCGCCGAAACCACCAAAGCCGCCTCCACCGCTTCTGCCAAGACTACTCAGTAGAATTACGTCCATCAGGCTAGGCCCGCCACCGCCATTGTTGCCGGAATTTCCTCCACCGCCTCTTTTATTTCGGGACAGTAAAATTAATACAATTACAACAATTACAATGAAAGGTAATATCGGAAAACTTTTTCCTTTGGATTGTTGTTTTCTTTCTCCTTTGAATTTTCCTTTAAAAACGTCAATTATAGCATCAGTACCTTTGTCAAGTCCGTTGTAAAAACTTCCTGCTTTGAATTCTGGAATAATAATATTTCGGATTATGGTTCCGCCAATTCCCGCCGTTAAACGGTCTTCAACTCCATATCCGGGATTAATAGCAATTTTTTTCTCGTTTTTTGCCAATAAAATTACAACACCATTATCGTCTTTTGCAGTTCCTCCAATTCCCCAGGTTTGTCCCCATTTTGTAGCCAACTGACTAACATCTTCTCCTTTTAAACTCTCAATAGTTATAATAACGATCTGAGTCGTGGTAGAATCTGAATAGCGAACTAGTTTTTCTTCCAGTTGTGCTTTTTCAGTAGCACTTAAAATATTGGCATAATCATAAACAGAAGTCTGTAAACTTGGTTTCTCTGGAATTGTAAACTGAGCAAAAATGCAATTGGTGGTAAAAAAGGCTATTAAGAGAAAGGACAATGTAAAAATTCCTTTTGACTTTGATATTTTGTTTTGGAAAATTTTCATTATTTATCCTTTTGAGATTTCGTTAGATAATTCATTGATGTCTTCATCAGACCACGGAAAGTATTTTTTCAATTGTTCACCGGCGTTTAATATCCCGTCAACAATTCCTTGCTTAAAATTTCCTGCTTTAAATTGTGCTGTCATTGCGTCTTTGGTACAATCCCAAAAATCATCTGCAACAGCATCATTTATACCTTTGTCACCACAAATGGCAAAGGTTTTGTCTTCAACAGCAAAATAAAATAAAACACCATTTTGTAATTGGGTTTCATCCATTTTTAATTCATGAAAAAGTTCTAAAGCCCTATCAAGAGGAGCTTTAGAACTTGTTTTTTCTATATGTACTCTAATTTCTCCAGAAGTATTTTTTTCGGCCACGCGAATAGCTTCAACAATTATTTGTTCCTCTTCTTTGGATAAAAAATCTTCTACTTTTGACATTGGAGTTATTTTAGATATTAGATTTCAGATTTTAGATTCCAGACTAAACGGAAATCTAAAATCATCAACCAAAAATATTATTTTTTTAGAATTTTACTTCCACTGGTTTGTCTGCTCCTGTAGAAGCTTCAAAATATGGTTTTTCTTTAAGACCATACATTCCAGCTAATATATTTCTTGGAAAAGTATTAATGTTATTGTTATAAGGTTTAACAGCTTCATTAAAACGGGTTCTAGCTGTTAAGATTTGATTTTCTGTACTCGCTAGTTCGTCCTGTAATTTCAAGAAGTTTTCATTTGCTTTCAGGTTTGGATATTGCTCAACACTAACCAATAATTTAGATAATGAAGAGGAAACTCCGGATTGTGCTGAATTAAATGCAGCTAATTGTTCTGGAGTAACGTTTGATGGGTCAATTGTAATTCCAGTGGCCTTAGCACGAGCTTCAATTACAGCTGTTAGAGTGCTTTTTTCATGTTCAGCATATCCCTTTACAGTGCTAACTATATTTGGGATAAGATCATTTCTCCTTTGATATGCAGTGTTAACATTTCCCCAACTTTCTTTCACTTCCTGATCGAGAGTTACTGCTTTATTATAAATTCCAGAAGCCCACATGTATATTCCAATAATAACAACAGCTCCAATAATCCAAGGCAAAAATCTTTTCATGTGTATTTAATTTAAGTTTGTTTCTAATTTTTAATAAATATACTATAATTCGTTCTTAATTTCGTTTAATTGTGTTTTTATGGTCTCTAATTTACGTATTATTTCGAATTTATCTAATGTTTTCTTTTGTCCTTCTTTCAAATGTGTTTTGGCACCTTCTAAAGTAAAACCTCTTTCTTTAACCAAATGATAGATTAGTTGCAGGTTGATAATGTCTTCCGGTGTAAACATTCTGTTGCCCTTGGCATTCTTTTTTGGTTTTAAAATATCAAATTCACTATCCCAAAACCGTATCAATGACGCATTGACATTAAAAGCTTTGGCTACTTCGCCAATGCTGTAATATCTTTTATCCTTTGAAAGCTCAATATGCATGTTTTTTAATTTTCTATTTTATTCCAAAAATAACACTTTTTAAAGTATTAATCTAATGACTGGTTTTCCTGGTTTGCCATTTGTGAAATCGCGACATATTCTACAGCTGAAATATTGCCATAATAGAAATTCAGCGGATTCACGACTTTTCCATCTTTATGCACCTCATAATGACAATGTGGACCTTCAGATCTTCCGGTACTTCCCACATACCCAATAACATCACCTCTTTTTACTTTTTGTCCGGGTCTGCAGTTATATTTGCTCAAATGTGCGTACAAACTTTCGTAGCCAAAACCATGCCTGATTACGACATGATTTCCAAATCCGGAAGCCGAATTATCAGCTCTTGCTACAACACCATCGCCTGTTGCATAAACCGGAGAACCTGTATTGGCGGTAAAGTCCATACCATTGTGCATTTTTCGTACTTTCGTGAAAGGATCAATTCTGTATCCAAATCCGGAAGCAACACGTTTTAAATTCTCATTCTGAACAGGCTGAATAGCCGGAATTGCCAATAATAAATTCCCTTTTACACTCGCTAATTTCAAAATTTCGTCCAATGATTTCGATTGAATCGCCAATTCTTTCGAAAGTTTGTCAATTCGTTTTGTGGTATTCAAAACCAATTGCGAATTGTTATAACCTTCTAAGTCTTTATATCTTTTCGGATCTCTAAAACCAGCTTTTCTGATAGAATCCGGAATTTCGGTTTTATTGAAATAAACCCTGTAAATGTTATTGTCCCGGTCTTCCAAAGCTTCAGTTACAGCATCAATTTCATCCATTTTTTTATTCAAAATGGCATATTGCAATTTCAAATTTTCAATTTCACGTGCCTGTAAACGATCTTTTGGCGTTTCAAAAAAAGGAGTATTAATTAAAAGAACAAAAACCATGAAACCAAACAGCGCTGAGGCCAACAAAAACAGCAACGCATAACCAATTTTTGCTCTTTTTCTGGTTTTTATTTTTGTATAAGCCAGATTTTCTGAGTCGTAATAATATTTTACTTTCGCCATATTTTAAAATACCCTATTTTTGCAGCTTGTAAAATAAGTTAGTCGAACAAATTTAGTAAATGTTTCAGTTGTTGACTGCTTTTTTTCAAGAATAAAATAATTAGATAATGTGTCAATTTGATAATTAGATAATGTATTAAAAACGGAATTTGTTGTTTTAAATTTTACAGTTTTTAATTAAAAATTTAATGGTCAGATTTTCAGATTGATGAATTATCTAATTGACACATTTTCAAATTATCTCATTAATAAACATGAAATCACAAGACGTACGTAAACAATTTTTAGACTTTTTTAAAAGCAATGGACACCTAATTGTTCCATCGGCTCCTATCGTTCTTAAAGACGATCCAACACTTATGTTCAATAATTCGGGAATGGCCCAGTTTAAAGAATATTTTTTAGGAAACGGAACTCCAAAAAGCCCAAGAATTGCCGATACACAAAAATGTCTTCGTGTTTCAGGAAAACATAATGATCTTGAAGATGTAGGTTTTGATACTTATCATCATACCATGTTTGAGATGTTGGGTAACTGGTCTTTTGGAGATTATTTCAAAAAAGAAGCCATCAACTGGGCATGGCAATTACTGACAGAAGTATATAAAATTCCAAAGGAAAATCTTTATGTTTCTGTTTTTGAAGGAAGCAAAGAAGATAATGTACCTTTTGATCAGGAAGCCTGGGATATCTGGAAAACATTAATCGATGAAGACCGAATTATCCTTGGAAATAAAAAAGATAATTTCTGGGAAATGGGAGATCAGGGACCATGCGGACCTTGTTCTGAAATTCATGTTGATTTACGTTCTGAAGAAGAAAAAGCACAAGTTTCAGGTAAAAGTTTAGTAAACAATGATCATCCGCAAGTAGTTGAAATCTGGAATAATGTATTCATGGAATTCAACCGTAAAGCTGATGGATCTTTAGAAAAACTTCCTGCACAACACGTTGATACAGGAATGGGATTTGAGCGTTTGTGTATGGCGTTGCAAGGTAAAACCTCAAATTATGATACCGATGTTTTCACCCCGCTTATCGAAAAACTAGAGCAAATTACAGGCTTAAAATATACTTCTGATGAAATAAAAAACATCAGTGAAGAACAAAATAAAACGAATATTGCCATTCGTGTTGTGGTGGATCACGTTCGTGCGGTTGCTTTTGCAATTGCTGACGGACAGTTGCCATCAAACACTGGAGCTGGTTATGTAATTCGTAGAATTTTACGTCGTGCGATTCGTTACGGATTTACTTTCCTAAATACAAAAGAACCTTTTATCAACAAATTGGTAGAAGTTTTAGCCAATCAAATGGGAGGATTTTTCCCTGAAATCAAAGCGCAGCAACAATTGGTTACGAATGTAATTCGTGAAGAAGAAGCATCATTCTTGAGAACTTTAGATCAGGGATTACAATTATTAGACAATGTAATTGCTCAAACTAAAGGTTCAGAAGTTTCAGGAGCAAAAGCTTTTGAATTGTATGATACTTTCGGTTTTCCTAAAGATTTAACAGCTTTGATTTTAAAAGAAAAAAATATGTCTTTTAATGAAGCTGAATTTGATGCATCAATGCAGGAACAAAAAAATCGTTCACGCGCTGCATCTGAAGTTTCGACGGAAGACTGGTCCGTTTTAATCCCGGGGAATGTAGAAACATTTGTTGGATATGATAAAACAGAAAATGAAGTAAAAATTACCAGAATTAGAAAAGTTGATTCTAAGAAAGACGGAATTCTTTACCAAATCGTTTTAGACAATACGCCATTTTATCCGGAAGGCGGAGGGCAGGTTGGAGATAAGGGAACTTTAGTTTCGGCAAACGAAACGATCGAAATCATTGACACTAAGAAAGAGAATAACTTGATTTTGCATTTTGCAAAACAATTGCCGGAAAATATTGAAGCTGGTTTTGTAGCAAAAGTAAATACCGATTTAAGAGGTTCAACTTCTAAAAATCACTCCGCTACGCATTTAATGCATTTGGCTTTGAGAAACCTTTTAGGAACTCACGTAGAGCAAAAAGGTTCATTGGTAAATCCGAACTATTTGCGTTTTGACTTTTCGCATTTCTCCAAAGTTTCAGAGGAAGAATTACGTCAGGTTGAAGAAAGTGTAAATGCGCAAATTGAAGCACAATTGCAATTGGTAGAACACAGAAATATTCCGATTAAAGAGGCATTAGATAAAGGCGCAATGGCTTTATTTGGAGAGAAATATGGAGATAATGTTCGTATGATTGAATTTGGTGAAAGTAAAGAACTTTGCGGTGGAATTCACGTGAAAAACACGGCAGAAATCTGGCATTTCAAAATTATTTCTGAAGGTGCAGTAGCGGCTGGAATTCGTCGTATTGAAGCGATTACAGGTGATGCGGTAAAAGAATTCTATCAAAATCAGGAGAATACTTTATCTGAAATAAAAGAAACATTAAAAAATCCACAGGATATTTTAAAATCAGTGGCTTCTTTGCAAGAAGATAATGCTAAATTGAAAAAACAGATTGAGCAGTTATTAAAAGAAAAAGTAGGTGCTTTAAAATCAGAATTGGAGAAAGATTTTCAAGAAATCAACGGAGTAAATTTCCTTGCAAAGCAAGTAGATTTAAGCATGGCATCGACTAAAGACTTGGCTTCTGTATTAGGAAGCTCAAAAGCAGATTCATTTGTGTTTTTAGCTTCTATAGAAGATGGCTTACCAAATATTCATTGTTATATCGCTAAAGAATTGGTTGCATCGAAAAGCTTAAATGCAAATGCAGTAATCAAAGAATTAGGAAAATACATTGAAGGAAATGGAGGAGGACAGCCTTTCTTCGCTTCTGGAAAAGGTAAAAACGCTGCTGGAATTGCGGAGGCTTTGGCTAAGACAGTTGAGTTTGTGAAGTAGCAGCTGTTTTTAATCTCGCAAAGACGCAGAGTCGCAAAGTTTTTTTTAAGCTTTGCGATTTTTTTATTTGTAAAATATTTATGTAGGTTTTTTCTTTAAATTTGTAAAAAAACAAAATGACAGAAAATGAAATTTCAGCTGTTGTAGTTGATGTTTGTTATAAAATACATGTAAAACTTGGACCAGGATTATTGGAGTCAGTATATGAGTCAATATTATATCATGAATTAATAAAAAGAGGGTTATCAGTGGAAAGACAGAAACAATTGCCTGTGCTTTGGGATGGAATTCAATTAGATATCGGGTTTAGATCTGATTTAATAGTAGAAAATAAAGTCATTTTGGAAATCAAATCAATCGAACAAATTACAGATATCCACGCAAAGCAAGTTTTAACTTATCTTAAAATTACAAAAATGAAATTAGGTTTACTAATAAACTTTAATGTACCGATCATTAAATTAGGGATCAAAAGAGTAGTTTCTAATCTTTAGGTATCTTAACTTAAAAACTTAAATTATAGAAAAAAGAAAAGTCGCAAAGCTTAAAAAAAAACTTTGCGACTCTGCGTCTTTGCGAGATTTAAAAAAAACTACTTACGCTCCCCAATTTGCTGGCGCCACATAGCGTAATACAAACCTTTTTCCAGAATTAAATCCTCATGTTTTCCTTGCTCGATGATTTTTCCTTGTTCCAATACAAATATTTTATCAGCATGCATTACCGTAGATAAACGATGCGCAATTAAAACTGTAATTCTGTTTTTGTCTGATATATTTCTAATCGTTGCATTAATTTCTTCTTCTGTAATAGAATCTAAAGCCGAAGTAGCTTCATCAAAAATCAATAAATTCGGGTTTCTTAAAATAGCTCTGGCGATTGATAAACGTTGCTTTTCACCTCCGGAAACCTTGATTCCACCTTCACCGATAGTGGTGTTTAAACCGTCTTCGGCTCGTCTTAATAATTTTTCACAGCTTGCTCTTTTTAAGGCATCGTATAAATCGTCATCGGTTGCATTTGGTTTTACAAACAATAAATTTTCACGGATTGTTCCGGAGAATAATTGAGCGTCCTGTGTTACAAAACCTAATTGTTTTCTTAAATCTAATAAATCAATTTCGGTTGAATCAATTTCGTTATACAAAACCTGCCCTTCAGCCGGCGTATATAATCCTACCAATAATTTCACTAAAGTCGTTTTTCCGGAGCCAGATGGTCCAACAAAAGCGATGGTTTCTCCTTGTTTGATTTCAAAATTAATGTTTTCAACCGCTTTAAATTTGGCTGTTTTATGTTTGAAACTTACATTCGAAAATAACAAAGATTGAATTGCTCCAACATGTTTTGGGTTTTTTGGGCGGAATTCCTTCGGAGCACTCAATAAAGTTTTGAAGTTTTCCATAGAAACTTTGGTTTCATTCAAAGCAATAATAAAATTCCCTAATTCCTGTAAAGGCCCAAAAATGAAAAAAGTAAAAAATACCATAGTCAATAAATCACCCACAATAATTTTATTTCCAAATAAGAAATAATACAGAGTAAAAACCACACAGGTTCTTAAAAAGTGAACCGTTGTTCCCTGAATAAAACTTAAACTTCTAATAAAACGAATTTTCTCCAATTCCAAATGCAGAATTTTAAACGTATTTAGATTTAAACGTTTTTCTTCCTGATACGTTAATCCAAGACTTTTTACAAGCTCAATGTTTCTTAAACTTTCAGTTGTTGAACCCGCCAAAGCATTGGTTTGATTTACGATTTTTTTAGAAACAATTTTAATCTTTTTCCCTAAATACGAACTTACTAAAGCAATAATTGGAGCAGTAACTAAAAAGATAAGCGAAATACGATAATCGATTCGGGCAACGTACAGAATAACGAATATGAATCCGATTACAGTTTGAAAAATTAAAGAGATAGAAAGCGTAATTAATTTCTCTGAATCAGAACGTACTTTGGTTAGTTTACTCAAAGTTTCACCGCTACGTTGGTCTTCAAATTCGGCGTAAGGTAAATCAAGCGATTTTTTAATTCCGTCAGTATACATTTGCGCTCCGGTTCGCTGAATAACGACATTGGTAAAATAATCCTGAAAGTTTTTAGTAATTCTCGAAACCATTGCAGCACCAAGCGAAAGCCCGAGCCAGAAGGATAATGATTTAATAAAACCAGTTGGATTTCCTGCATATTTATGCAATCCAACACCGCAATCCTGCATTAATTTACCGGTAATGATAGAGTCAGATAAACTGAAACAGATGTTTATAGAGGCCATAATCAAAGCAAAAAATAAAAGCATTTTGTGTTTGATTATATAAGAATATAATAATTTCATAAGTGAATTTTAATTTATGGAAGATGCAAAAGTAGTGAATAGTTTGACTCCGTAACGGTGGTTTTTGTTATTATAAATGTAATTTTTTTAAAAGGTGAACCTCCGGCATTTTCTGTTTAAGTTTGATTTTTTTAAAATACTTAACTTACCTATGTTATTCTCCTTTAATGTATTGAGAAGTATTTAAATTATTATATGTTTTGGTTGTGGAATCCCGTAAGGTTTTGATTTTGGGTTGTACTACGTTTGCGGTAATTACAAATTTAACCTAATATCAAAATGAAAAAATTTTTATGCCTTTTTAGTGCGTTGTCAATCGTACTAATGTCTTCTTGTTCTAGTGATGATTCACCTTCTAATTCTTCTGATCTTGTATTACTTAAAAAACAAGTTTTAACACATTCTGAAGGAAAACTTACAATCAATTATAAATACGACGGAAATAAGATTGTAAGTGCAATTGATGATTCTGGCGAAGTAAATCTTTTTTATACGTATACAGGTGATCAAATTACTCAAATCGACTTTAAACTTCCAAATGGAACAGTAGAACAGGTAAATACATTTACCTATAGTGCTGATGGTAAATTATCGACTTTTTTAAGAGTTGAAAATGAGACTGTAAATGGAACGACTGTTAAAGTAGGATATAAAGAAGTTTATACTTATAATGCGAATGGAACAATTTCTGTAAAATCATATACTGGAAATAGCACAAGTCAAAGTGCATCGTCAGGTACGTCTACTATAACATTGGTTAATGGAGATGTTAGCGAGATTGTCAGTACAAATTCACCTAACCATAAATATGCGTATGATACTCAAAACAATCCTGCAAAAAATATTTTAGGAATGGATAAAATTGCGATTGTTGATGGTGAAGGAAATGGCGTGTTTCATAATGAAATTTCTGATACAGTTAACGGTAAATTAGGTGATACTCACACTTACTCTTATAACGCTGCTGGTTATCCACAGACAAGTGTTGATCGTGAAGATGGAGAAACTCATACTTCAGAATATTTTTACTAATAGATAAATTTCAGTTTTTTACTTAAAGTCGGCAGCATAAATGTTTCTGGTTTTTTGTTTCTACCGAAAAACACCAAAACCAAATACTTCTGTATTTGGTTTTTTTATTGGTGAAAATTGGTGAAATTCGTGTTTCAATTCAAAGCCATGCAATTCAGAACCCAAATTCCACTATCAAAATCCAAAAATCCGATCGATTATAATTCGAAAGTACTTTCTTTTGGTTCTTGCTTTGCAGAAAACATGGCAGATAAATTTGATTATTTTAAATTTCAGAATGAAACAAATCCATTCGGAATTATTTTTAATCCGGTTTCGATTGAGAAAGTAATTGAGAGAGTGGTTCAGGAAAAATGGTTTACAGAAAAAGACGTTTTTTTTCACAACGAACGCTGGCATTCTTTTGACGTACATTCGGATCTAAGCAATTCAGACAGACAAGAATTACTAGAAACTTTAAATAAAGCTATTTCAGAAACCCATAAGCAATTAAAAGAAGCAACGCATATTATTATCACTTATGGAACATCATGGATTTACAGAAATCTGGAAAGCGATGAAATTGTTGCCAATTGTCATAAAGTCCCTCAAAAACAATTCTCAAAAGAATTATTGCCGGTTGATGTGATCCAGAAAAGTATTCAAAACACAATCGATTTAATTCAGGCTTTAAATCCAGGTATAAACTTCATTTTTACCATTTCGCCAGTACGCCACATCAAAGATGGCTTCGCAGAAAATCAATTGAGTAAATCGCATTTATTTGCGGCAGTTCATCAAGTTTTAAAAATTTACAATTCACAATTTACAATTCACAATTATTTTCCTTCCTACGAAATAATGATGGATGAACTTCGCGATTATCGTTTTTATGCCGAAGATATGTTGCACCCAAATCAGGTTGCAATTGATTTTATCTGGCATAAATTCAGTGAAAATTATATAGCTGAGGAAAGTATTTCTCTAATGCAGGAAGTAGATGAAATTCAAAAAAGCCTACGCCACAGAAGCTTCAATCCAGAATCAGAACAACATCAAAAATTCCTTGCTAAACTTCAGCAAAAAATAAATTCTTTAGGCGAAAGATGGCCTAACATCAAATTTTAAAAAACAAATTTCTTCGTGCTTTAGCGCCTTCGCTGCAAATTTAAAAAAGTAGGAAAATAATTATTTTTCCGTAAAATTCTAGAATATTTGAGCATAATTATGTAAATTGTTAAGGTTTAAATTTTTCAATTTTGTAAGCTGTATAAGTACAGCCTTATAATAACGCAATTTTAATCTAACGTGTTTTATTGACGTATGAATACCAAAACAATTCATTTTCTAAAAAAAACACTACGTATACTGCTTTGGTGCGTGGGTTCTATAATTGCACTTTTACTTCTTGTAATTATTTTAATCCAGGTTCCATCGGTTCAGAATTTCGTTAAGGACAAAGCGATTACCTATCTGCACGATAAGATCAAAACCAAGGTTTCATTAGATTATATTTCGATTAAATTTCCAAAAGATGTAGTCTTGGAAGGTTTCTATTTTGAAGATCAAAAGAAAGATACTTTATTGGCAGGGAAACGTTTAGTTGTAGATGTCGATTTATTTAAATTGGTAAGCAGTGAACTCGAAATCAATTCGGTTTCTTTAGAAAATACAACAGCCAATATTTCCAGAAATAAAGAAGGTGTTTTCAATTTTGATTATATTATAAAAGCTTTTGAATCAAAAGAGCCAAAAGTTGAAGACCCGGACAGCAAACCTTTCAAAATTTCGGTTGTAAAAGTTAATCTTGATAATATCAAATTCAACTTTAAAGATGACTTTGCTAAGAATGATGTCCGCGTTCAATTAACGCATTTTGATACGAAGTTCAATAAATTCGATTTAGATAAAATGGATTTCGATATTCCGAATATTGCTTTAAACGGATTGAAATTAGTTTTAGATCAGGATGTTGTGGAGAAAATTGCGGAAGTCTCGGTAAAAACCGTTGACACCATTTCAAAAAGAAAAGATTTCAAATTGAAATTAGGCAAAATTAGTTTGTCAAAAATTGATATTGCTTATGATAATAAAGATTCAAAACTCGATTCAGGAATAAAACTGGGCAATTTGAATTTAGCGGTTAATAAAATAGATTTGAATAAACAACTTTTGTATTTTGGCACTTTCGAAGTGAAAAATCTAAAGGGAAATTTACGTTTTGGGACTAAAGACAAACAAATTCAAACTCCGGATTTAGATTCCACAGCAATTAAGCAAGCCGGATGGAAAGTAAAATTAGAGGATGTCAATTTAGACAATATTGCTTTTAAATTTGATGATATGAAATCAAAACCTACCCAAAAAGGAATTGATTACAGTCATTTAGATTTGGATAAATTTAATTTTAATGCTGAGAAAATATATTACGGAAACGACACGATTTCAGGAAATATAAAGTCGCTTACCGTAAACGAAAAAAGCGGTCTCCAGATCCAGTCTTTAAAAACTAATTTCTTTTACGGTCCCAAAAATGCATCTTTAAATAATTTGTATTTAAGAACACCGCAAACTCTTCTTCAGAATAAAATTAAAGTCACATATCCTTTGCTTAATGCCTTAAAAAAGGATATTGCCAATCTGAGTCTGGATGCGAATTTAAATCAGTCTAAAATCGGATTTAAAGACATTTTGCTTTTTGCACCGGATCTACAGAAAACAAACCCGTTTAAAAGCAATCCAAATGCGATTTTGTATTTGAATACTCGCTTGAGCGGAAAGGTTAAAGATTTAACAATTCCGCAGTTTGAAATGAGCGGATTAGGAACGACAAAAATTTCCCTTTCGGGGAAGATCAAAGGGTTACCAGATGCTCAAAAAGCGTATTATGATTTAGATATTAAAAAACTTTCCAGCACTTCAAAAGACATTTATTCGTTCGTACCGGCAGAAACAATTCCAAAAAACATTCAATTACCTTCTCAATTGAGTTTGCAGGGAAAATTTAAAGGTTCGGTGCAGAATTTCAAAACAAATTTGGCTTTAAACAGTAGTTTCGGAAATGCAAAAATCGATGCGTTATTTGATCAGCGCGTTAAAAGAAGAGAAAAATACGATGCAACTGTTTATTTATTAGATTTTGATTTAGGCCGATTAATCAAAAACGATTCGATCGGAAAAATTACGCTTAAAGCGAAAGTAAAAGGCAAAGGTTTAGATCCAAAAACGGCTCAGGCAGATTTTGACGGTTTGGTTCAGAAAGCGGTTTTCAATAAATATACCTACAGAGATTTAGCTTTAAAAGGAAACATCGAAAACGGTTCCTTCGCAGTAAAATCTGGAATGAAAGATCCTAATTTGAATTTTGATTTGACGGCTAGCGGAAATACAAAAGATAAATATCCTGCTGTTCAGTTAAAATTAAACCTGGATATAGCCGATTTAGAAAAACTGCATCTTCACGCGGGACCAATGAAATTGCGTGGAAATATCGATGCAGATATCGCCAATAGCAATCCTGATTTTTTAAACGGAAAAGTGTTTCTTTCGAACATTCAGGTTTTACAGAACAAAGAACCAATTGTTTTAGACTCAATAAGAGTTATTGCTTTTTCAGATGAAAGTAGAAATAACATTAAAATATCATCTCAGTTTTTAAAAGCGGAAGTTGACGGAAAATACAAATTGACAACTTTAGCATCGGCCATAAAAAAATCATTGGCAAAATACATTGATTTAAAAAATCCGAAAGTAAATGGAGAATCTGACGAACAACGTTTGGCTTTTACATTGACGGTTGATAACGATCCTGTTCTTTTTAAACTGGTTCCAAAATTAACCGGTTTAGAACCTCTTAAAATTGAAGGAAAATACAATAACGTAACTGATTCTTTAGAAATTAAAGGAACGATTCCGAGAATTGTCTATGCCGATAATACAATCGCCGACGGAAAAATAAACATCGAAGCCAAAGAAAATGCCTTAGAATATCAAATTTCTGTAGCAACGATTGAAAGCGGTTCTTTGAAAATTCCGCTCACGAGTTTGTCAGGAAAAATCGAAAATAATATTTTGGATTATGCGCTTGAAGTAAAAGATGCAAAAGAAAAACAACAGTATTTTATTGCAGGAAATTTCAAAGCCGAAGATTCTAAAAATATCTTTAAAATCAACGCAGAAAATTTTGTCCTCAATTACGATAAATGGAATATCGATCCTGAAAATGCAGTTGAATTTGGAGGAAAAAGACTTTACGTTAATAAATTCTTTTTAGAGAATTCAGGAAATGAACTGAAAATTCAATCGCAAGGTAATCAGGATAATGCACCATTACAAGTCGATTTTGTAAACTTCAAAATCGAGACGATTATGAATATCGTCAAAAAAGATAAATTGTTGATGCAGGGTTTGATCAATGGAAATGCTGTCGCCGAAAATGTAATGACAAAGCCAACTTTTACATCCGACATAAAAATTGATGATTTTGCTTTTAAAGGTGAACCAGTTGGCGATATTGCGGTTAAAGTAGATAATAGAACCAATAATTTATTAAATGCCAACGTCATACTGACTGGAGAAGATAACGACGTAAATCTGACAGGAACTTATAGTATTGCTGATGGAAATCTGGATTTCAATCTTGATTTGAATAAACTGAATATCAAAAGTATCCAGGGGTTTAGTATGGATAATATTAAAGAAGGAACGGGTTACTTATCAGGAGATTTTAAAATTACAGGAAATACCAGCGCACCAAAAGTGAATGGAGAATTGAATTTTAATGAAGCCGGCTTTAGAGTGACCAAATTTGATTCGTATTTTAAAACGGCCAATGAAAAAATTACGCTTCAAAATGATGTAATTACTTTTGATAGCTTTACCCTTAATGATGAAAATGATAATAAGCTAACGATAAACGGAACTATTAAGTCAGCAGATTATACCAATTTTGATTTCGGTCTGACCGTTGTCGCAGACGATTTTAGAGCGATACATTCTAAGGAAAAAGACAACGATTTATTTTATGGTGATTTAATTTTAGATACTAAACTGAATATCAAAGGAACGCTTGAAAATCCTGTCGTTGGCGGTACTATCAAAATCAAGGATGATACGAAATTCTCTGTTGTTTTGCCGCAATCAGATCCTTCAATTGCCGACAGAGAAGGAATAGTCGAGTTTGTAGACGAAGATAATTTGTATCTTAAACAAACGGCTGCGATGAAAGAAAAACTGGATCAGTCAGAGTTACTTGGTATGGATGTGAATGTAGCAATTTCAATAGATAAAGAAGCCGATCTTACCTTAGTAATTGACAAAGGAAACGGAGATTATTTAAATTTAAAAGGAGAAGCGGAATTGACAGGAGGAATTGATCCGTCAGGAAAAACAACTTTAACAGGTAAATATGAATTTTCAGATGGTGCGTATGAAATGAATTTCAATATGATCCGTAGAAAATTCAACATTCAAAAAGGAAGTTATATTATCTGGAATGGCGAGCCAACAATGGCAAATGTGAATATTACAGCCATTTATAAAGTTGAAGCGGCGCCTATCGATTTACTTGGAAATCAGTTAGTGAATGACTCTCAAAAGAATACCTATAAACAAAAAATTCCGTTTCAGACTTTATTGAAAATGAATGGCGAGTTAATGAAGCCTGAAATTACTTTTGATATCGTTTTGCCAGATGGAAATTATGATGTGTCGTCTGCGATCGTAGAAACCACACAGCAAAAACTGGAGCAATTGCGCCAGGAGCCAGCCGAATTAAACAAACAGGTTTTTGCCCTTCTATTGTTGAACAGATTTATTGGCGAAAATCCGTTTGCAAGTGAGAGCGGTGGAACGAGTGCCGAATCATTGGCCAGACAAAGTGTGAGTAAAATTCTTTCTCAACAATTAAATGATTTGGCTGGAGAATTGATCTCTGGAGTTCAATTAGAATTTGATCTCGAATCTACAGATGATTATACAACTGGAACCAGAGAAAACAGAACCGACTTAAATGTTGGGGTTTCAAAAAAGCTTTTAGATGATCGTTTGAAAGTTACTGTTGGAAGTAGTTTCGCCGTTGAAGGCCAGGAAAGAGCTAACGAAGAAAGTACCAATATTGCCGGTGACGTTGCTCTTGATTATCAATTAACCAAAGACGGTCGTTATATGCTTCGCGCTTATCGAAAAAATGAATATCAGGTTGCGGTAGAAGGTCAGGTTATTGAAACTGGAGTTGCTTTTATTATTACGATGAGTTACAATAAATTTAGAGAGCTTTTCCATAGAAGTTTGGCAGAAAAAGAAATGATTAAAGAAGAGAAACTTCGCAAGGAAAAGAAAAAACTTAAAGATAAAGAGAATAAAGAAAAAGACGAAAATCAATTAGAAGGAGATGAGCAAAAAACATAGCAATAGGAGAACGGAATATATCAGGTATTTTATTGCGCTGTCCTTATTTTTTGTTTTTGGATGCAGTAATACAAAATACCTGCCAGAAGGCGAATTACTGTACACAGGAGGTTCTGTCACGATAAAAGATTCTGTTATTAAAAAGAAGGAAAGAAAAGAACTGGAGAAAGAACTGGAAGATTTGTTACGTCCTAAACCTAACAAACAGTTTTTGGGATTACGTCCTAAATTATGGATATATAACATCGCAGGAGAACCTAAAAAAGAAAAAGGAATTCGGTATTGGTTGCGAACTAAAGTGGGTGAACCGCCAGTACTTTTTAGTAAAGTTGATTTGGATTATAATGCATCCGTTTTGCGAAATTTTACTGAAAACCGAGGTTACTTTAAAGCACGTGTAAGCGACGATTCCACAGCTAAAAATAAAAGAGCTACAGCGGAATATACCGTTACACCGAAAAAACAGTATATCATTAAAAGTGTGACTTTTCCTGATGATTCCCTGGCAATGTCAAGAATAATTGGAAGATCAAGTCGAAGAAGCTTGTTGAAAGTAGGAAAACCGTATGATTTGGATGTTATTAAAGCAGAAAGGGAACGTATAGATGCAAGGCTGAAAGAACGCGGCTATTTTTATTTTAATCCTGATTATATTTTAGCGCAGGTCGACAGCAGTAAAGGCGATCATGAAGTAAAAATAAAATTGGTAATAAAAGCCGATGCACCGCCAAAAGCACTTACAGCGTATAAGATCAATAAGATTATTGTATATCCAAATTTTGCGATTTCAAAAGACAGTCTGAAATATAAACCGGAAGATGTTGTTCAGTACAAAGATTTTACGATTATTGATACAGCAAATACTTTTAATCCACGGGTTTTTGACAGGACAATTTACTTTAAAAAAGGAGATTTGTACAACCGAAAAAACCACAATTTAACGTTGAATCGTTTTGTGAATCTGGGAACTTTCAGTTTTGTAAAAAATGAATTCAAACCTTCAGACAGTTTGCCGAAGACTTTAGATTCGTATTATTACTTAACGCTTCTTCCGAAGAAATTTATTCGTGTTGAGGTTTTAGGAAAAACCAATTCGGCAAGTTATACCGGTACAGAATTGAATGTCAATTGGAATAACAGAAATTTGTTTAAAGGAGCCGAATTGCTTACCGTTTCTGTTTTTGGCGGAGCCGATTTTCAGCTTTCCGGAACCAATAATGGCAAGAACATTTACAAAGTAGGAACAGAGACCAGTTTAACCTGGCCGAGATTTATTGTTCCGTTTTTTCATGTGGAAGGCTCGAGTGAATATGTACCAAGAACCAAAGCAACAGTGAGATATGAATATCAAAACAGGACACAATTGTATTCCTTAAATTCGTTCAAAGCCTCTTATGGTTATATGTGGAAAGAAAATGTTCGAAAAGAGCATCAACTCAATATAATGGATATTACTTATGTAAGTCCAAATAATGTAACGCAGGAATATTTGGATGATATTAAAGAAGATGAATCGTTGGGAAAAGTAATCGAGAAACAATTGATTTTTGGTCCAACGTACACTTATACCTACACTAATACGATGCAAAAACGTAAAAAAAATACTTTCTATTTTATCGGAGAAGCAGATCTGGCTGGAAATGTTACAGGTTTAGTGACCGGAGCAAATGTTAAAAAGAATGATACGATCAAAATATTTGACGTTCCTTTTAGTCAATATGCAAAATTTCGAGGCGACTTCAGACATTATTTAAAACTCGGAAAGGAAAGTCAATTAGCGAGTAGACTTATATTAGGTGTTGGAATTCCGTATGGGAATTCAGGTGCCTTGCCAACATCAAAACAATTTGTGGTTGGAGGAACTAACAGTATTCGAGCTTTTAGAGCGCGATCAATTGGACCGGGAAGTTATCTTAATACAGAGACAGAAAACAATTATTTGCCAGATCAGTCGGGAGATTTGAAACTAGAATTTAGTACGGAATACAGGGCAAAACTTTTTAGTATCATAAAAGGTGCTGCATTTATCGATGCCGGAAATATTTGGCTTATGAATGCTGATCCGAATAAATCCGGAGCAGAGATATCCAAAGATTTCATGAAAGAAATTGCAGTGGGTGCCGGAGTGGGTTTACGTTTTGATGTCTCTTTCTTTATTTTAAGAACCGATTTGGCGTTTCCGTTAAGAAAACCCTATTTACCTGATGGCGAAAGATGGGTAATCAAAGACATAGATTTTGGAAGCGGCCCATGGAGAAAAGAAAATCTGATTCTTAATATTGCTATTGGATATCCATTTTAAAAAGCAATCGCCACGAATATTTTTTAGCCACGAATTGCTCGAATTTTCACCAATTCATACTTTGTGGTTACTGGATCAATTTACAAATGTAGAGTTCAGTTTAACTGCATTCCAATTCGTGAAAATTCGTGTAATTAGTGGCAAACTTTTAATAAACCTTTTGAAAAAAAGAAGTAAATTGGTCTAATAAAATAAAGTAATGCAAAATACACTCAAAAGAATTTTAGTTTTAGGTTCAGTCGTTTTCTTAATAATTTTGGCTTTCAAATTCTGCCAATTTAAAAAAGATGATGATAAGGATATTGAATACAATACCAATTTAATTCAACAGCAAATTCTGAATGTGGGTAAACTGGTTGTCACCGAAGGACATTTTTCAGAAGTGATCACGTATAAAAATCAGCAAAAATATTTTCTGGATATGGTTTCTTTTGAGAAGAAAGCATTAGTTGTCGTCAATGCAAATGTTACGGTTGCCTACGATTTGCATAAAATGAAATACGACATCGACGAAAAAAACAAAACCATTACGATTTTAAATATCCCGAAAGAAGAAATAACAATCAACCCGGATATTAAGTTTTATGATGTTGAGCAAAGTCAGTTGAATCCGTTTACGGGAGATGATTACAATAAAATCAACAAATCGGTTAAAGCAAATCTGGCGAAGAAAATTGAAAACTCATCCCTGAAAACAAACGCTCAAAACCGATTGATAAGTGAATTATCTAAGATTTTGATTTTGACGAATTCAATGGGCTGGAAACTGCAATACAACGGCAAAACAATAGAGTCTGAAAAAGAATTTAATGAGGATTTAAAATTGTAAAGAGAGGTTCAAAGGTGCATAGCAACAAAGGCCCAAAGGTTTTACCCAATTTTGTCATTTCGAGGAACGAGAAATCCCCGCGAGAAGCTCGACAAAGATTTGGATCCTCTTTGCGGAGTTACTTGCGGGGATTTCTCGTTCCTCGAAATGACAAAACAGTACGCTTAATTACTGCTTTTAAAAAAAACTTTGTGTCTTCGTGTCTTCGTGTCTTCGTGGCAAATCGTTATACTGCTTCCTTATCGAAAATCAAATCCAATCCGCCGGAAATTAAATGCGCTATTTCAGGACGTTTTTCTTTCAATTGATCCAAATAAACCAATACTTCTTGTAAAAGTTGTTTTTCATCAGAATCTTTCAAAAGTTCTGCGATTTCAACAGAAAGCAACCAGTCGTTCGGATGATTATTTTTCAGTTTTTCAAAAACAGCTTTGAGTTCCGATTTAGAATCTTTATTTTCTCTTATGGAACGAACAGTTTGATAAAGAACTTCTAAATCATCGCGTTCGTCTGTATGTTTTGCTTTTATAGTTTGAGTAGTCGGAACAATATTGATCAAATCAAAGCTATTCACATCGGCAGGGCCGGAAAAAGCAGAAACTACTTTTTTACCAATTGCCATATCGTAATTTCCCCAATCAAGCTGGAATAAAATTGTTTCGCCATGAGTAACAGTACAATTTCTAAAACTGATTAAAATGATTTCTCCGTGTAAGTTTCTGGAACCTGTAATGATTTCTCCTTCAACAATAATATTGCCTTCAAATTCTAATTTTACGGTTTCGTTTTCAACAATACTATAAGCCTGTAAATCCTTTGGACTCATATCTTCAATCGCTAAATTGAAACCTTTTAATTTTCCAATCGGACTTCCAAATCCGTGTGGATGCGTCAAAGTTCCGTGGCCTACTAATTCTTTTTCACGATATGATAAAGCTGTTTTTCCTGTGGTTTGAATGTAAACTGGTTTCCCTTCGTCTTCCAAAACATTGGTAAAAACGCCTGAAATTTGTAAACCGGTACTCAATTCAATAGTTCCTAAAGCATTAGAATGAATCAGTTTCTGAATTCCGGAAAGACCTCCGGTTCTCAATGCCATTTTATTCGCAAACTCTTCTAAAATCAAACTTAAATAAGAGAAAGTAGGCGTTACATACAGTTGCGGCTGCAACTGTGTAATATCAAAATTCTGATTTGCCGCCGAAATATCGTAAGGGATTTTCTTTACGTTATCTGTCATACACCAGGCACTCTCTCCAATGGAAGAAAGTAATCCGGCGCCATAAATTTTTGGATCTTCAACAGTTCCAATTAAACCGTATTCTACTGTCCACCAATGTAAGTTACGAATTTGAGCCATTTCGGATAATTCGCCCATATTGTTTTGCAAATCGGCAACGGCTTTTTCTGCTTCGTCGATTTTTTCCTGAGGCGTATCTTCGGCTTCTTTCAAAATCGAAAGCAAACGAATTGCTTCATACATCTGATAATCCTTGTGAGATGAAATCGCCTTACAGCCAATTTCTCCAAAGCGTCTCAAATATTCAGCATATTCTGGATTCGCAATAATAGGAGCGTGGCCGGCACCTTCGTGAATAATGTCTGGTGCTGGTGTATATTCAAGATGTTCTAATTGTCTGATGTCTGAAGCAATAACCAAAACGTTATAAGCCTGAAATTCCATAAAAGCATTTGGCGGAATAAAACCATCTACCGCAACGGCAGCCCAGCCAATTTCAGTCAGGATTCTATTCATTCCATACATACTCGGAATAGAATCGATTTCGATTCCGGTTTTTTTCAAGCCATCCAAATAAGAGTGATGGGCAACTTTTGATAAATAATCTACGTTTTTGCGCATCACATAACGCCAAACCGCCTGATTAATTGGCGTATAATCGCTATAATCCTGAGGTTTAATAAATTGCTTTAAATGTTTAGGCAAGCGCTCTAATAACGGGTTTGTTTCTATAGATGCATTCATTTCGAAAACGTTGTAGATTAAGAATGTAAAATTACGAATTTAAGGCGCTAATTTTTGCTGTTCATCACAATTTTTTTGTTCGAAAGTGTTTTTTATTGCATTTTTCGTGAGATTGCTTTGTTATGCTTTAAGAAGAAAAACGAGATTAACAATCGTTATTTTCATAATTGACTTTTTCCATTTTAGCTTCGTAAGATTCTGTTTCTTTTTTAGTCATTTTAGCTTCTTTCAGCTCCACTTTCAATTGTTTTTTGCTGTCAGGACTGATCCATAAACCGCTAAAAGAAGTTTCGTCCTTTTTCAAAATCATAACTCCTGAAAAGCCATGCTCTACTAAGACAAATTGGTTTTCATTTTTAGTATTTTGAGTAATGTCCAATTGAATCCAGCCACCTGATTTGTCGTAGCGATACATGGATGTATATAGTAAATCGGCTGTACAAGGGTTTTCTTCTGTCTTAATAAAAAAAGTAACAGCTATTTTTCCATCAATTGTGCCTTTGTATAAATTGCTTTTTGAGGCTTGGGCATTGGAAGAAATAATGATAAAGAGACAAAATAGAATAGAGAGTAATGCTTTTTTCATATTTTATTAAAATTATTTTTTTTCAAATTTAGTTATTTAGAAATGTCATTTGAATTAATTTTTATTGATTCTCTAAATTCCTGAAATAATCAATTTTATGGTTGAACATATAAGCCATATTTTCGGCTCTCATTTTTGCTTCTTCCGTAATTGTTCCTGCAAAAAGTCCATCGATTGAAGAATTAAAAAGTTGAACCCAACGGTCAAAATGAGTTTTATCTACCGGTAATTGTTTGTGCGGTGGAAAAGGAGTTCCGGAATAAGCACGAACATCAAATAAAATAGTTTGCCAAAAGCCATACATTTTTTGTAAATGCATAGGCCAACGATCCTGTAGTTTATCATTAAAAATTGGACCAAGAAGATCATCCTTTCTAACCTTATCATAAAATGTGTCAACCATTAATTTTATGTCTTCTATATTTGAAATATCTTTAAGAGTAGCCATGTTTTCTATATAAAAAAGTGAATTGCAAAAATACGATTAAACTTTATCGCCTATGATGATATTTGTCATTTTAAGGATAATTTATACTATGCAAATAACCAAATGAGATCTGTATTCAGGAGAATGCGATGGTTAATTTGTTGGTTTTTAAAGAATTAGGAATGTTAAAATTTAAAAGTAGGATTTTTGTGCTTTTTTTGTTTTGTAATTAATTGAAAATCAATTTATTGAAAAATTACCAGATAAGTTTTTGTTAGGTAGTTTTTTTAGTTTGATGTGTATTTGTAAAGCTTTGATTTTAATAAATTAATAAAATTTAACATAATATTGTTCCGTATTAATAAAATTAATCTTAAAAAACAAGAAAAATTTAATTTTTAAAAAACCGAAAACTATGCACAAAACTACCCAAAAAAACACAAAAAAGACCAATTTAATTATAATGACACAAGTCCTTATAATGTTGCTGTTTATTACAACGGTAAAAGCACAAACTGTAACCCCATGGATAACCAGTGGTGATCAAACCAAATTACTGCAGCAGCAATCGACTGTCAGTTTTGCAGCCAATTCAGGAACAAATCCTTCTACTGTTACCGTTAATGCAGGCACGACTTACCAAACTATGGATGGATTTGGTTATACATTAACCGAAGGAAGTTGTGAAGTAATCAGCGGTATGGCTGCAACGCAGCAAAACCAACTATTAAATGATTTGTATAATCCTACGACAGGCTTGAACGCAAGTGTCGTTCGAATTAGTATTGGAGCTTCAGATTTAAGCAGTTCTTCTTATAGTTACAATGAAACTTCGGGAGATACAAATATGAATAATTTTAGCCTTAACGGACCGGATTTGACGTATTTAGTTCCGATTATCAAAAAGATAAAGCTTATAAATCCCAATATTAAAATACTAGCGACTCCATGGTCAGCTCCACGTTGGATGAAAACTAATAATTCGTGGGTTGGTGGAAGTTTGCAAACGCAATATTACGCAGCTTACGCTAAATATTTTGTGAAGTATTTTGATGCGATGGCGGCACAAGGAATTTCTATTTGGGGAATTACACCTCAAAACGAACCGGAAAACCCAAATAACGAACCAAGTATGTTGATGAATTCAACAGAACAAAAAAACTTTATTAATAACCAGCTTGGTCCGCAAATGGCAGCAGCCGGATATGGTGGAATTAAAATTATCGCTTTTGACCATAATTGTGATAATACAGCTTATCCAATTGATGTTTTGAATAACAGCAGCTATGTTGATGGTGCAGCATTTCATTTGTATTTAGGAAATATTTCGGCTATGTCAACAGTACGAAATGCAACGAATAAAAACGTTTATTTTACCGAACAATATACCGGATCCGGAGGAAGTTTCAGTGGAGATTTTGGCTGGCACATGCAAAATGTTGTTATTGGCAGTACAAATAACTGGTCTAAAACGGTTCTGGAATGGAATGCAGCAAATAATTCAGGTTTAGGACCACGTACTCCTGGCGGATGTAATACCTGCTTAGGTGCAATTACAGTTAACAATAGTACAAGTTATACTAAAAACGTAGCCTATTATATTATTGGCCAAATCTCGAAATTTGTAAAACCGGGAGCTTTAAGAATTTCTTCTTCAAGTACTAGTGGTACTATTTTTTCTGCTGGATTTAAAAACCCAGATGGCTCGATAGCACTTGTCGTGTACAATTCCGGAGGATCAGCGAATACAATCAAAGTTGTTTCAGGATCATCGGCATTTAATTATTCGGTTCCGGCTTCATCGGCAGTTACTTTTAATTGGGGTGCTGGAACGCCACCAGTTACAGCTCTTCCCGGATATTATAATATTATTTCCAGAAACAGTAATAAAGGTTTGGATGTAGCGGATAACGCGACTACAAGCGGAAGTCGCATTCAGCAATATGATATTACAAATGGAGGAGGAAATAACCAACGCTGGAAGTTTGTTTCTGATGGAAGTGGTAATTACTACATCATTGTAAAATCGACAGGAATGTATCTTGCCCCAGAAAGCAACAGCACCGCAGACGGATTAAAAGTACAGCAAAAAACTTTTTCAGCCTCTAACGAATTTAAATGGACTGTTACAAGTCTTGGAGGAGGTTATTATAAAATTATCAACGTAAATAGTGGAAAATCATTAGACGTTGAAAATGTTTCGACTGCAAATGGTGCAAATATTCAGGTGTGGAGTTATACAGGAGGTTTGAATCAGCAATGGCAATTGGTGCAGGTTGAATCTACAGCCAAAAAAGCTTTGACGATAACAGAAAATGAAAGCCCGAATGATATGGCAATTTTCATTAATTCAACTAACGATTATTTAAAAATCGATACTAATCATGAAGGAAATGGAGAAGTAGAGCTTTTCTCAATCGCAGGACAAAGTGTTTTAAAGAAAACGGTGAGTTTTGTAAAAGGAAGTCAATCTGAAATTGAAATTTCAAGATTACCAAAAGGCGTTTATGTTGTAAGAGTAAATGACAATAAAGGATCTTATTCTAAAAAAGTGTTGAAGCAATAATTACAAATTTAGGATTCAATTAGTAATTTTATATTTGATTTGAAAAGGCTGTCTAAGATTTTTAGACAGCCTTTTTATTGTTTATCCAATTAATTGCGTAAATAAATCCTGATTGTCATTAAGATATTGAAATTCAAAACCATTTTTAGTCATATTCAATTTGATATTCATAATGTCTTTTTTATTTTTCAATTCCAAACCAACCACTACAGAGCCTACTTCGCGATTGTTTTTTTTGTGAAATTGAAAATAAGTGATATCATCATCGGGGCCTAAAATATTATTTACAAATTCTTTTAAAGCTCCGGGACGCTGCGGAAATTGAATCATAAAATAGTGCATCAAACCTTCATACAGTAAAGAGCGTTCTTTTATTTCGGCAGTTCGTTCGATATCATTATTGCTTCCGCTGACCACACAAACAACGGTTTTACCTTTAATTTTATCCTTATAAAAATCCAAAGCAGCAATAGTCAAAGCTCCGGCAGGTTCGACAACCATTGCTTCTTCATTATACAAACGTAAAATGGTAGTGCAGACTTTTCCTTCGGGAACTAGAATTATATCTTCTAAATTATCTTTGCAAATTTCAAAAGTCATATCGCCAACTTGTTTTACAGCTGCACCGTCAACAAATTTATCAATGGTCTTTAAGGCTGTATTTTTGTTTGCAGCAATCGAAGTTTTCATGGAAGGAGCGCCTTTTGGCTCAACGCCGATGATTTTTGTATTCGGACTCAAATGTTTAAAAACTTCAGATAAACCGGAAGCCAGCCCGCCCCCGCCAATCGGAACAAAAACATAATCAATAGGTTCTTTGTAACCTTCAAGTATTTCTAATCCAACAGTTCCTTGTCCCGCAATCACTTTTTCATCGTCAAAAGGATGAATAAATATTTTATGATTTTTGATGGCATCTGCCATTGCTGAAGCATAAGCATCATCAAAAGTATCTCCGGTCAGAATAATTTCTACAAACGATTTTCCGAACAATTGCACCTGTTTTACTTTTTGTTTTGGAGTCGTTTTTGGCATATAAATCTTGCCCTTTATTTGCAGAAGATGACAGGAATAAGCAACTCCTTGCGCATGATTCCCAGCGCTCGCACATACAATTCCGACGGCTTTTTCAGTTTCATTTAACGAAGAAATTTTGTTGTAAGCCCCTCTGATTTTATACGACCGGACAATTTGTAAATCTTCTCTTTTTAATAGAATAGTCGATTTAAATTCGTCTGAAAGATTTAAATTCTGTGTAAGCGGAGTAGCGGCAACTACATTTTCGAGCTGTTTTTTTGCAGCAAGTACTTCGTTAAATAGATTCATGATGTTTTGTTTTTTTAGCCACGACCCGAGCGATATTGAACAGGCGAAGCAATTGCACAAATTTTCTCTAATTTATTTCCTCAAAGACGGGGAAAAATTTGTGAACATTCGTGAAATTCGTGGCAACTTTTTAATTATTTATAAATAAAAAACCTCCCGGTTTGGGAGGTTTAATAAATTGTATTTTGATTACTTAATTTATATAACACCTCGCATTATTGTTCAATTACAATAATGTTAATCGCGATAATAATGTTATTTAAGTTTGTCATCTCTTGTTCTTTGAAAAACAAATGTATTAATTATTTTTGAGAAGAATTCAATAACTGTTTTTAGTTTTTTCTGAAAAACTGAAAACTGTCACTGAAAACTATTTTTTCACAGGCGGATATTGCGCTAAAACTTTGTTTACGATCTCAGCCACTTTCGCATCTTTTTTATCGACGTTTTTCGTTAAGGTTGAAACACCTTCACCTTGCCAGATCATTTCTTTCTTTTTGGCATCAATCAGGTCAATAAATAAAGTTCCTTCTGTAGAGGATGAAACGGTTGTTTGTCCTCCGTACATCATGTAAGGATTCCATCCCCAACCCCAACCGTAGCCCCATCCGGCGCTAAATTGGTTTACGCTTACTTGTTCTCTCGATTTAGTAAAAATATTTACTAATAAATCAGGATTTTCGCTTTTAGTAAAACCTTTGGCTTGTAATTCAGTATCTATGGCGTGTAGAATTCTCCTTTTATCCAAATCAGAAATTTCGACCTTATCAATTCCGGGCTTAAAAAAAGCATATGTTTTATAAGGGGCAAAATCTACGTTTTTATCGTAATCAGAATAAACACTAACCGTGCTGCAAGAGGCTAATAACAAAAGCAAAAAAACGGGTACTAATTTGAATGTTTTCATATTTATAAAAATTTATTGTTCTCAATTCTGATAAATAACTTTAAACTAAAATAGAGTTTCGTCAACTATATTAGGCAAAGTTACTTTTAGTAAAGGCTGAACTTCCATTGCTCTTTTTATGGCAAAAATGGCTTCGTCATTTCGGGCCCAGCTTCTTCTTGAAATTCCGTTGTTAACATCCCAAAAAAGCATTGATGCTAAACGTTTTGAAGCTTCTTTAGAACCATCAAGAACCATACCAAAGCCACCGTTTATAACCTCTCCCCAGCCAACGCCACCACCATTATGAATGGATACCCAGGTTGCTCCTCTAAAGCTGTCTCCAATCACGTTTTGAATCGCCATATCAGCCGTAAAACGAGATCCGTCATAAATATTTGAAGTTTCTCTGTAAGGAGAATCCGTTCCGGAAACGTCATGATGATCGCGTCCTAAAACCACAGTTCCAATCTCGCCTTTTGCAATCGCCTGATTAAAAGCTTCGGCAATTTTAATACGTCCTTCAGCATCAGCGTATAAAATTCTGGCTTGAGAACCTACAACCAATTTGTTTTCCTGTGCGCCTTTGATCCATTTAATGTTATCCTGCATTTGTTGCTGAATTTCATCTGGAGCTGTTTTGGCCATTTCTTCTAAAATCTGACTTGCGATAGTATCTGTTTTTTGTAAATCTTCCGCTTTTCCAGAAGTACAAACCCATCTAAAAGGACCAAATCCGTAATCAAAACACATTGGTCCCATAATATCCTGAACGTAACTTGGATATTTGAAATCAATATTATTTTCGGCCATAACATCCGCACCAGCGCGGGAAGCTTCTAATAAAAAGGCATTTCCATAATCAAAAAAGTATGTTCCCTTAGCGGTATGTTTGTTAATTGCTTTCGCTTGTCTGCGTAACGATTCCTGTACTTTTTCTTTGAATAATTCAGGATTATTGGCCATCATTTCATTGGCTTCTTCGAAAGAAATTCCGACTGGATAATAACCCCCGGCCCAAGGATTATGTAATGAAGTTTGATCAGATCCCAAATCAATTTTGATGTTTTCTTTATCAAAACATTCCCAAACATCAACTACATTTCCTAAATAAGCGATCGAAACCACTTCTTTATTGGCTTTCGCCGAATTTACTCTGGCAACTAATTCTTCTGTCGAAGTAACAACTTCATTAATCCATCCCTGTTCGTGGCGAATTTTAGTGATTTTTGGATTTACTTCGGCGCAGACCGTAATACAACCTGCAATATTTCCTGCCTTAGGCTGAGCACCCGACATTCCGCCCAATCCAGACGTTACAAATAAATTACCTTCTGGATTTAATTTTATTTTTCTGAAACCATTCAAAACCGTAATCGTAGTTCCGTGTACAATTCCTTGTGGACCAATGTACATATAACTACCTGCGGTCATTTGTCCGTATTGTGAAACGCCCAAAGCATTCATTTTTTCCCAGTCGTCCGGTTTAGAATAATTCGGAATTACCATTCCGTTCGTAACCACAACTCTTGGCGCTTCTGAATGCGAAGGAAATAATCCCATCGGATGCCCGGAATACATCGTTAAAGTTTGCTCATCTGTCATTTCAGACAAATATTGCATCGTCAATAAATATTGTGCCCAGTTCTGGAACACGGCTCCGTTGCCACCGTATGTAATCAATTCATGCGGATGTTGCGCCACGGCATAATCCAGATTGTTCTGAATCATGTGCATAATCGCTTTTGCCTGCAAAGATTTTCCGGGATATTCATCAATTGGTCGCGCGTACATCCTATAATCAGGACGCAAACGATACATATAAATACGACCGTATTTTTCTAATTCTTCTGAAAATTCAAGAATTAATTCGGCGTGATGTTGCGGTTCAAAATAACGCAAAGCATTTTTTAATGCCAGTTTTTTTTCTTTAGCCGAAAGAATTTCTTTTCGTTTTGGCGCATGATTAATCGCTAAATCGTACGCTGCCTTTGGAGGTAATATAGAAGGGATTCCTTGTTGTATTTGTTCTTTGAAAGTCATTTCTTTTATTTTAGATTTTAGATTGTTGATTTTAGATTTTTGTAAAACGTAAAATTCAACATCTAAAATTATTATGTGTTTAAATTATGTCGCTCTGATGGAGCTAGATTCTGAATGATCATTGTATTGCTATAAATATTGCACTCCTACGGAGTTTTTGTAGCCTTGGAAAGGCGTCATGTTTATAGAAAATAGAATACATTCGTATGAAAGCTCCATAGGAGCGAAATGTATTATCAATGAAAATTCGACCCGAAATAATTATCTAATTATCTAAATTGACAAATTATCTAATTAAAAAGCTAGGGATAACGAATATCCGACCTGTGATAGGATTTGTGGATCGTAATCCTAAATTTTCGCAAGAGAATATCCATGTATAATTTTAGATTTTAGACTTAAGATTTTAGATTTTGGAATTATCAAATTGACACATTTTCTAATTAGTCTTCCTGATTCGACCAGTATTTTTATCAAACCCATACGGACAATGACGGCAACCGCTTTTACAGCAATAACCACGTTTTAAATGGTGTTTTTCAGTAAAGCATTTATAACCTTCGGGCGTATAGTAAAAATCTTCACCTTCGATTAATTTATTTTCATTACTTTGCTCTTTCATAAATCTGCTTCGGTCGTGTTTGAGTTCTTTAAAAAATCAAAAATAAATAATTGATTGTGATTTTAATGAAATCAAACAATTTTATGTCTACAAATTTATAAATTTTACAGCCAATGTTTCTGATTGTTGCTAAATATTTAATTCCAAAAGGATATCGCGGAATGGCAGTATTTCCGTTTGTTGTTGTAAAGTACGGTTTTGATAAAACGAATGAAACTTTTGTAAATCATGAAAAAATACATTTAAAGCAACAGTTAGAAATGCTGATTCTTCCTTTTTTTATCTGGTATTTTTTTGAATATTTAATCCGATTGATTCAATATAAAAACAAAGACTTAGCATATAGAAATATTAGTTTTGAAAGAGAAGCGTATACAAATGAAGCGGATCGCAATTATCTCAAAAACCGATCTTTTTTTCATTTTCTAAAATATATCACATTAAAATAAAACCGATTTTGAACCAAGAAATTCATATCAATTTTCCGAACAATATTTCTTTGGCAATTAAACGCGAAGACTTGATTCATCTGTTTGTTTCCGGGAATAAATTCAGAAAGCTAAAATACAATTTACTTCAGGCTAAAGCCGAAAATAAAGAAACGATACTGACTTTTGGAGGTGCTTTTTCCAATCATATTGCGGCTGTTGCGTATGCAGGAAAAGAACAGGGTTTTAAAACGATTGGAATTATTCGGGGTGATGAACTTTTTGATAAGATAGAAGAAAATCCAACCTTGAAATTCGCTCAGGAAAACGGAATGCTATTTGAATTTGTTTCGAGAGAAGAGTATCGAAATAAAAACGAAACTTCTTTTTTAACTTTTCTAAAAAAGAAGTTTGGAGACTTTTATTTAGTACCCGAAGGCGGAACAAATGAACTTGCTGTAAAAGGCTGTGAAGAGATTTTAACAGAAGAAGATGCTGTTTTTAATTATGTGTGTTGCGCGGTTGGAACCGGTGGCACGATTTCTGGTTTGATTAATAGTGCATTGCCAAATCAGAAAATTTTAGGGTTTCCAGCGCTAAAAGGTGACTTTCTAAACGATGAAATTCGTATTTTTGCAAAAAAAGATAACTGGAATTTAATTTCTGACTATCATTTTGGAGGTTATGGCAAGGTAAATTTAGAATTAATAGAGTTTATCAATGCTTTTTTGGAAGCAAACAAAGTGCCCTTAGATCCAATTTATACTGGAAAGATGGTTTTTGGCGTTATAGATTTAATCGGCAAAAATTATTTTCCTGCAAATTCAAAAATTTTACTCATTCACACCGGCGGATTACAGGGAATTGAAGGAATGAATATCAAATTGAAGCAGAAAAAATTACCAATACTCAAAAACAATGATTAAAAAGATCCTATTGTTCTTTATAGTTGCAGTTCTGGCAAGCTGTTCCTCCAGCAAACCGGTTGTAGCGACGACCAAAAAACAAGCAGCAGTTCAGAGGCCCCGGACGGTGGCAGCTAAAAAGCAAACTCCTGTTAAGCCAATTGGCAAAAATTACCCTTCTACAAATAATACGACAGAAGTTATTCAGTCGACTTCAAAAACTACCGTTACCAGCAGTTCAATCAATGATTATGTTTTGCAATACAAAGATATTGCGATGGGAAATATGCAGAAATACGGTATTCCTGCCAGTATTATTTTGGCACAGGGAATATTGGAATCTGGTGCAGGAAAAGGCGATTTGGCTGTTGAAGCCAATAATCACTTCGGGATAAAATGCCATAAAGACTGGCTGGGACAAAGTGTTCGCCATGACGATGATTCGGCGCAGGAGTGTTTTAGAAAATATACAGAAGCAGCAGATTCTTATCGTGATCATGCTTTGTTTTTAGTTGGAAAAAACAGATACGCCTCTTTATTCACTTATGAAAAAGACGACTATAAAGCTTGGGCAAAAGGATTAAGAGCTTGTGGTTACGCGACAGATCCGAATTATCCGGATAAATTAATCAGTTATATTGAGCGTTATAATCTGCATCAATATGATTGCCAGATTACTGGGAAAGATTATAAACCTTTTGAGAAATCTGTTGCAGTTTCAACTAGAAATTCTAATTCAAATTCAGGTTCAAATTCAAACGGCCCAAATTTATACGAAGTTCAAAAAGGGGATACGTTATATTCGATAGCCAAAAAATTCAACATATTGGTTGATGAGATAAAACAGAAAAATGATCTTTCAGATAATGCACTTTCGATCGGACAGAAGTTGAAAGTGAAATAATTATTAATTGTTAATTGTCAATTATTAATGAAAAAGATAATCTTGCTTGGAATTTTTATTTTTGCCATTGTTTTCATAATTAGACTTTTTTGCGGGATTTATATACATGATGAATTTGCAGAAAAGCATTTTTTTATAAAACATCGACCAAGTTTGAAATGGACATTTTATTCTCCTATTGGAATGTCAGATAATAAAATAGAGGAGCTTTCAGAAGAAAATCAAATTGAACAAAAATATTTTAATGAGTTTGTAAGAGATCAGGGTTTAAGTAGATAAATCTAAAATCTAAAATCAGAACTCTAAAATCTAAAATCAAAAAATGATCTATAAAAGAAGTAGTCAGCTTTTTGCTGAAGCAGAAAAAGTAATTCCGGGAGGAGTAAATTCACCAGTTCGTGCTTTTAAGGCAGTGGGAGGAACTCCAATTTTTGTAAAAAGTGCCAAAGGTGCTTATTTGTATGACGAAGACGGAAATAAATTAATTGATTATATCAATTCCTGGGGACCAATGGTTTTGGGTCATGCGTATCAGCCAGTTGTTGATGCTGTGATTGAAAAAGCAAAATTGGGAACTTCATTTGGAATGCCAACAGAATTGGAAACTCAAATTGCTGCTTTGGCAGTTTCTATGGTTCCAAATATCGATAAAATCAGATTTGTAAATTCTGGCACAGAAGCTTGTATGAGCGCGATTCGTCTGGCTCGCGGCTTTACAAAAAGAGATAAAATCATAAAATTTGCAGGTTGTTACCACGGGCATTCCGATTCCTTTTTGATTCAGGCCGGAAGTGGAGCCGTAACTTTTGGATCTCCAAACAGTCCCGGCGTTACAGAAGGAACTGCAAAAGATACTTTATTAGCGAAATACAATGATTTAGAGAATGTAAAGACTTTAATCGAAGCCAATAAAAACGAAATTGCAGCAATAATTATTGAACCAGTTGCAGGAAATATGGGCTGTATTCCGCCTCAAAAAGGTTTCTTGCTAGGCCTTAGAGATTTGTGTACAGCAAACGGAATTTTATTAATTTTTGATGAGGTAATGACAGGTTTCCGTTTAGCTCGCGGAGGAGTTCAGGAATTGTTTAATGTTAATGCTGATATTGTTACTTTCGGAAAAGTAATTGGTGGAGGTTTGCCTGTTGGAGCATTTGCGGCACGTGCGGAGATCATGAATTATTTGGCGCCGCTTGGGCCAGTTTATCAGGCGGGAACATTATCTGGAAATCCGTTAGCAATGGCTGCCGGATTAGCTATGCTACAATCTCTTGATAATGACCTTGCGATTTTTACCCGTTTAGAAGAAAAAACGGCTTATTTAGAAGCAGGAATTGATAAGGTTTTAAAAGCAAATAATGTTGTTTTTACGATTAATAGAGTAGGTTCTATGATTTCTGTGCACTTTGATGAAAACCCTGTTGTTGATTTTCAAACAGCAGCAAAAGGAGATAATGAAATGTTTAAAAAGTTCTTTCACGGATTGTTGAACGAAGGTGTTTATATTGCACCATCAGCATATGAAACCTGGTTTATTACTGATGCGTTAACGTATGAAGATTTAGATTTTACAATTAATGCAATTGATAAAGTTTCGAAAACATTTTAGTTTTAAAATCAAAAAATAAATAAAATTTAAGGTTCAGCTTTTTCAAAAAGTTGAGCCTTTTTTATTAGTTAATAAAAAGTTAATGAGGAGATGTTTTCTTGGATTATTGCAATCAAAAATTATTTTTGTTTGTCAAATAACCATTAAACCAAAAATAAATGAAGAAATTTTTCATTTTATCTACTATAGCAGCTTTAATGCTATTTCCTGTTAATCAATTTGCCCAGTCTAAAAAGAAAAAATCTTCAAAAGAAGAAGCTGCAGCTCTTCCGCCAGAAAAAAAACCGGAGTCCGGTATTAAAGAATACAGTAAAGTAATTACGAAAGATGCTGTCTCAGACGAAGGACTCTTTACGGTTCATAAAGTAGATAAAAAGTATTATTTCGAAATTCCGAACAAATATTTAAATAAAGACATGCTGTTAGTAAGCAGATTGTCGAAATTGCCTTCTAATTTAGGGGGTGGTTATGTAAACGCTGGTTCAGAAACCAATGAACAATTGATCGTTTGGCAACGTTTTCAGGATAAAATTCTCATCAAATCTAAATCATATAATGCAGTTGCCAATGATACCTTGCCGATTAGTATTTCGGTAAAATCAAATAATTATGAACCAACATTATTTGCTTTTGACATTGTAGCTTTCAGCAAAGATTCTGCAAATACCGTTATTGATGTAACTAAATTTTACAGCACAGATGTAAAGGCAATCAGTGGAATATCAGCAGAAATGCGAGAAGTATACAAAGTAAAAGCATTGGATGATTCAAGAAGTTTTATCAATACAATCAAAAGTTTTCCGATGAATATTGAAGTGATTCAGGATATGACCTATAATGCTTCAAAACCCTCAATGTTGGAAGAAAGTGAATCCATCAGCATTCAGATGAATCAGTCGATGGTATTATTGCCGGAAGTGCCAATGAAACCAAGATTAGCAGATCCGCGTGTGGGGTGGTTCACGGTTAGTCAATACGATTATGGAAGCAATGAATTAAAATCAGATCTAAAAACATACATCCGTCGTTGGAGATTAGAACCGAAAGACCCTGAAGCGTATGCCAGAGGAGAATTGGTAGAACCAATAAAACCAATTGTTTATTATTTAGATCCGGCAACTCCTGAAAAATTGAGAAAATATATCAAACAAGGAATTGAAGAATGGCAAAAACCTTTTGAAACAGCCGGATTTAAAAATGCGATTATTGCCAAAGACGCTCCAACAAAGAAGGAAGACCCTGATTTTAGCCCGGAGGATGTTCGTTATTCTGTAATTCGTTATGTAGCAAGCACAACCCGAAATGCTGTTGGACCAAGTGTTTCAGATCCAAGAACGGGCGAAATTATCGAAAGTGATGTTATTTGGTATCACAATCATTTGCGTTCGTACAGAAATCGTTATTTGTTAGAAACAGGGGCTGCAAATCCAAAAGCAAGAACTTTGCAAACCAGCGATGAAGAAATGGGAGAGATGATGCGTATGGTAATTGCGCACGAAGTGGGTCACGCCTTAGGATTTCCTCATAATATGGGTGCCAGCTCTTCTTACGATTGCGAAAGTTACAGAAATGGAACCTTTACACAAGAGAATGGAATTGCGGCAAGTATAATGGATTATGCACGATACAATTATATTGCACAGCCGGGAGATCAAAATATTCGTTTTATTCGTAAAATGGGGGCTTACGATCATTATGCTGTAAATTGGGGATACAGAGTGATTCCAAATGCTAAATCTACTCAGGATGAAAAAGCAACCTTAGACAAATTGATTTTAGATAAAGCCGGAAATCCGATTTATAAATTCGGAAAACAAAGCAGTGCTTTTGACCCTTCTTCTCAAACAGAAGATATTGGAAATAATTCGATGAAAGCCAGTACTTACGGTCTGAAAAATCTGGAATATGTTGCTAATCATTTAAGTGAATGGACGAGCAATGTAACGAATGATTATGGAGATTTAGATGAATTATACAAAGAAATGTTAGATGTTTGGAGTCGCTATGTAGGTCATGTTGTAACCAATGTTGGAGGAGTTTACGAAAACACTAAAAACCCAAATCAGGCAGGAAATGTTTATGAAGTCGTTCCGAAAACAAAACAAATTGAAGCGATGAATTGGTTGCAGGCAAATGCCTTTGCATCTCCAACCTGGATTGTGAATGTCAACACATTAAAAAACACCAATTTTGCAGGTTACACAGAAACGTTCAGAAATCTTCAGGTTAGACATTTAAATAACTTATTGAGTCTTGGCCGAATTGGAAGATTAATGGATAATGAAATTTTGGGTGCTGATACGTATAAAGCACTGGATCTATTTAAAGACACCCGAAAAGGAATCTGGAAAGAATCTGGTACAGCAGCTAATGTCACAATTTACCGTAGAAATTTACAAAGAGCTTATATTGATAGGATGGCCTATTTAATGACCGAAGAAATTAAGCCAGCAGACAGGTCAACTGTTTACTACAATGTTTCTCAATCTGATTTAAGAGCTTTAGTGCGTGGTGAATTGAATGTTCTGAAAAAATCACTTGCCACCGCAAAAGCGTTGGGTGTAAACACAGAAACAAAATACCATTATGAAGATTGCATCAAACGAATTGATTTGGTATTAAATCCGATTAAATAAGTTATAAACAAAAAAAAGAGGCTTTTAATTAAAGCCTCTTTTTTTGTTTTGGTACAAAAAGTTAGATTTTTTCTTTTCTGTATTCGTTCATTTTTTCTCTAGCCTTGTCTTTGTTTTGCTCCTGAATTGCTTTCCATTTTGTGTATTGGTCTGCATTCAAAATACCTTTCATTTTAGCATCGTTAGCTTCTTTTTCGGCCATCATTTCTTTTTTGAAGGCTTCTCTTTCCGCAGTTGTGGGTTTTGCGTCACTGTCTTTTTTTGCTTGACGGGCTTCTCTGAATTTTTCAGCTTTGGCACTTCTGTCGGCTAATAATTGTTTTACCTGTGCTTGTTGATTAGCATCTAAGCTTAATTCTGAAGTTAGTTTTTTTAACTGCTTCTCATTACGCTGTTCCGGAGTCATTCTTTCTTTGTGCTCTTTATGATCTTGCGTTGCATTGTTATCCGTGTCTTGTGCAAAACTTGCTACTCCAACGAATAACAAAGCTGCGATAAATAATTTTTTCATGATGTAAGTTTTTTAATTGTTTATATTCTTTAGACTTTATCAAATTCAATAGGTTTAATCTGAGTCTCAGAATTATGTTTTATTTAACAAATTGAAAACTAATTCATTAAAAACGTTTTCATAAGGATAAAATTACAGTTTTAATTGCGTATTTTTAAAGAATCAACGATTTACAACCTAGAAAAAGTTATTATGAATTTAGAATCATCATCAAACAATAATAAAATTGCCTTTTTTTCGACCCAGCCTTACGACAAAACCTTTTTTAATAAATACAATAAAGATTTTGGTTTTGAGCTGGATTTCTTTGAAACACAATTAAATCCTCAAACTGTAATTTTAATCGAAAATGCATCAATCGTTTGTGTTTTTGTAAACGATATTGTCAATGAATCCGTGATTAAACAATTAGCAGAAAAGAATGTAAAAGTTATAGCTTTGCGCTGTGCCGGTTTTAATAATGTCGATTTAGAAGCTGCTAAAAAATACAATTTAAAAGTTTGTCGAGTTCCTGCTTATTCTCCACAGGCTGTTGCAGAACATGCTATGGCAATGATTTTGACTTTAAACCGAAAAACGCACAAAGCCTATAATAGGGTGCGGGAACAAAATTTCTCTTTAAATGGATTATTAGGTTTTGATTTATTCGGAAAAACAATTGGAATCATAGGTACCGGAAATATAGGAAAAGCTTTTGCTAAAATAGCATTGGGTTTTGGATGTAAAGTTTTGGCCTATGATATCGTCACAAATCCCGAAATGGAAAAAGACGGGGTTGAATTCGTATCCTTAGAAACCATTTTTAAGTCGAGTGATATTATCTCGCTTCATTGTCCGCTAAACGAGCAAACCAAACATATTATCAATAAAAAGTCTATTGATGAAATGAAAGACAGCGTCATGATCATCAATACCAGTCGTGGCGGATTAATTGAAACAGCCTGTGTTATTGAAGGTTTAAAAGAAGGTAAAATTGGTTATCTCGGAATTGATGTTTACGAGCAGGAAGAGAAATTGTTTTTTAGAGATCTTTCAGCAGATATTATTCAGGATGATGCGATTCAAAGATTAATGAGTTTTCCAAATGTTTTGGTTACAGCACATCAGGCTTTCTTTACTAACGAAGCTTTAACGCAGATTGCTTTGGTCACTTTTAATAATATTAAAGCGTTAGTAACCCGAAATGATATTGAAAACAAAACGGCGTTGCTTGTATAATTCGAATCAGATTGGTAAACCCGACAGGTTTTTAAACCTGTCGGGTTTCGAAACGTAATCTTAAGGATCTTAAAAAAAAGAAATTATGAAAACGAAAATTTTAATTGCATTTATAGTTCTGGCACTGTTTTCTTGTCAAAACAAAGAAAAGCCAGCATCAAAAAATATCATTAAAACTATTGCTCAGGATACATTATCAAAAACATTGGGAGGTACCGCTAATTTGAGTGATGTTCCGGCTAAAGATGACAAAACGGTTGAACTGATCAGAAAGCAGCTTGCAGTTTTATTGAAAAAAGATTTGCCAGCCATGTCAAAAGACGATAGATTCTTTTACTACGAACCTTATGATTTAAATAATGATAAAAAAAATGAATATTTCGTAGGTTTCTCTAATCCGTATTTCTGCGGAAGCGGAGGCTGTTCAGGCTATATTTTGAATAATGACGGAAGTGTAATCAATTCCTTTACTGTAACCGATTTTCCGATTTTCATTGGAACAACTTCCTCGGAAAATTTTAAAGATTTAATTTTTAAAAGTGGTAATTCATTGCATTCTCTAAAAATGAAAAACGGAAAATATCCATCCAATCCTTCTGTTCAGGAAAAATGGAAAGGAGAGATTTCGAAAGATTCGTCAGTAGTTTTAGATATTTATGCTAAGAAATTGGAGAAGTATTCGTTTTAAAACCTGTCGGGTTTACCTGATTACTTATTTAATATTTTATAAAGTATTTTGGGATTTTTGCGGTTGTCCCAAAATGCCACAACGATTAATTCTTCAGTAGTTATTTTATAAAAGATATTATAGTGACCTAATGTTGAAGTTCGAATATCAGGAAAACTTGTTTTGATATAAATTTAAGGATTAAGAGCTAAAAATTTAACCCTCTCTATAATTTCAGCAATTAACTTTTTTGAATAAGTTGCTGATTTATTTCTTTTCTTCCAGTAATTTAATATTTTTCTTCTTTGTAAAACTGCAGTATTCGTCCAGATTATTTTGACAGCCATTCTAAATCTTCCTTATCTAAATCTTCTTAAGAAATAACTCTGCCATATTTAATATCTTCTTCGCTTTCTTTCAGCATATCCAATTCATATTGCTCAAATTGATAAACTTCAGAAGTATCTGCGTTTTTTAAGAGATTTCTAATTTTTTCAAGTAAACTAACATCTTCAATGTTTTTTAACTTGTCAAATATTTCTAAATTGCTCATAATTATGTGATTTTGAGTGATTTAAAGTTATGTAAATTTAATAAAAAGCCCGACAAGTTTTTAAACCAGTCGGGCTATATTTATAATAAGATAAGATTTTAAAATCTATCCCACCAATTCAACCATCTTAAACTCACCTTCAACAGCAACTTTAGTCAAACCATGTTTAGATAAGTTTTTCATTGACGCATCCCATTTTTTACCACTTAAATTAGCAGTAATTTTTAGTTGCTGAAGATCCATTTTATTTTCATTTCCTTTCAATAAATCAACGATGAATTTTTCTTCATCAGACAATTCAATCTGAGCCTGTTTTTTCTCCGGACGCATTTGTGGGAACAATAAAACTTCCTGAATCGAAGCATTATTCGTTAAATACATAATCAAACGATCCATTCCAATTCCCATTCCAGATGTTGGAGGCATACCATATTCCAAAGCTCTTAAGAAATCCTCATCGATAATTCCGTTAGCTTCATCATCACCTTTTTCAGACAAACGCATTTGATCTTCAAAACGCTCACGTTGATCAATTGGGTCATTCAGTTCAGAATAAGCATTTGCAATTTCTTTACCACAAACCATTAATTCAAAACGCTCAGTAAGTTCAGGATTATCGCGGTGTTCTTTACACAGAGGCGACATTTCTTTAGGATAATCAGTAATGAAAGTTGGCTGAATATAATTTCCTTCACATTTAGCTCCAAAAATCTCATCAATCAATTTTCCTTTACCCATTGTTTTATCCACGTCGATTCCCATTCCTCTTGCAGCTTCAAACAATTCGTCTTCGCTTTTTCCTGAGATATCAAAACCTGTAAAATGTTTAATAGAATCCGTCATGGTAACACGAGCATAAGGCGCTTTAAAATTGATTTTATGTTCGCCAAAAGTAACTTCGCTGGTTCCGTTTACGGCAATCGCACAATGCTCTAGCAAACCTTCAGCAAATTCCATCATCCAGTTGTAGTCTTTGTAGGCTACATATATTTCCATAGCGGTAAATTCAGGATTATGCGTTCTGTCCATTCCTTCATTTCTAAAGTTTTTAGAGAACTCATAAACACCTTCAAAACCACCAACAATTAATCTTTTTAAATACAATTCGTTCGCAATACGCATGTAAAGCGGAATGTCAAGCGAATTATGATGCGTAGTAAAAGGACGCGCCGCAGCACCACCCGGAATAGGTTGTAAAACCGGAGTTTCAACCTCAAGATAACCTGCATCGTTAAAATAACCACGCATAGCGCTAAACAACTTCGTACGTTTGATAAAAGTATCTTTAACGTGTTGATTAACCGTTAAATCTACATAACGCATTCTGTAACGAAGCTCAGGATCATTAAAAGCATCGTGAACGTTTCCTTCTTCATCCGTTTTTGGTAAAGGAAGAGGACGTAAAGTTTTACTTAAAAAAGTAAATCCGTCAACACGAATACATTGTGCACCCACTTTCGTAGTAAACAATTCACCTTCAATACCAATAAAATCACCTAAATCAGTTAATTTTTTAAATACGGTGTTGTATAAAGTTTTATCATCACCAACGCATAAAACATCACGATTCACGTACAATTGCAAACGTCCTTCGCTATCCTGCAATTCAGCAAAACAAGCCTTTCCCTGATCACGAACACTCATCAAACGTCCCGCAACGATCACCTTCTTACCTTCTTCAAAAGACTCCTTCACTTGCTTTGAAGTATGATTTACTGGAAAAAGATTAGCTGGATAAGGATTGATTCCTAAGTTGCGTAAGTTTTGAAGTTTTTCTCTTCTAATGATTTCTTGTTCTGATAATGCCATTTTGTGCTCTTTTTTTAAGTCTGCAAAGATAAAGAAAAGAATGTACATTTCAGAATGCAGTTTTTAGATTTTTTGAAGCAGAAAAATATCATTTTTTAATCACGTTTAGTCCCGCTATCCATTTCAATCTTTTATGCCGAACACCGGCATAAAAGGATTTCCATTACTATCGGGGCTAGATTAGAAGTTTTGGTTTTCAAAAGAGGTTTGAGTTGGAATGTTTGTCATTGCGAGGAACGAAGCAATCACACGATCTAAACCAAATGAAGATAAAAAAGAAATAGACAATCAAAATGAGATTGCTTCGTTCCTCACAATGACAAACAAAAAAAACCTCAGTATCTTAGCAACTCAGAACCTCAGAACCTTCAAGAAAAATGAACGCCATAAAAGCCTTTTTACTCTTAATTTTAGTTTCAAGCTGTCAAATCACCGAAACCATAAAAATCAATCCGGACGGAAGTGGAAGTATTGAAGTTTTTCAATTACGAGACGAAAATAGCTATATGCAATTAGGACGTCCTCTGTCAAGCTCTGAAAAATTTACAGATACAATATTTGTTTTTCAGGATTACATCACAAAATATACAGCAACGTTTGTGAAATTTAATAAATCAGATCAGGCACTTTTTCAGGAACATGCCAACGTTAAAATGCATGTAAAACTAGATCCCATTCAAATGGAAAATTTTAATGTAATTTCTTCCGACTTTAAAAAAATAGAAGAATTACCAAATGTTTATGAAAGTCTTAGTTTAGCAAATTCTTTAAAAGAGAATTATCCGGTTTCAAAAGAATCTTTTAAAATAAAATATACTTTCGACGGATCTGTTTTTAAAAGGTATTTAGTAATTGTTGATCAGCAAAAATTTGATCAGGATAAAAAAATGTTTGAAGAAAGAAAAAAAACGTACTCTAAATATAAATTAGCGCAATCCTACACTTTAAAATATCATTTTCCGGGAAAAATAAAATCAATTTCAAATGAAAAAGCAATTATTAGCCCCGATAAAAAATCATTTACTTTAGAATTTCAGCTTTCAGATTGTTTGCAAAATCCTAAAATAACAAATCTGGAAGTTGTTTTGCAGCTAAACAGCAATTAAACGATTAAACAAATAACCGATTAAACATTTCAAAATAGGATTCGTATCTTTGATAAAAAATTAACCATGATGAAATTATATAAATTACTTAGTTTTTCTTTTTTATTGGTAACACTTACAAGTTGCACTTTTACCGAAAACATGTATATCAATGATAACGGCGCCGGAAAATTTTCTGTAGACATAGACGGCTCAGCTTTGATGGAAATGGCCGGCGATCAGCTTGGCAATCAAATGGGAGCCGATGCAAAGAAAAATGTCGATTCCACTTTCACCTTCAAGCAATTAATTGCAGAAAAGCAAGATAGCATCTCAAAATTATCTCCGGAAGCTCAGAAGGAAATTAAGAAATTAGAAAATTTTGTTTTCAATATAAAAATGAACGGAGAACAAAAACAGTTTTTAATGAACATCTCAACTGATTTTAAAAGTGTAAATGAGTTACAAGATATTTTACAATCAATGAGTTCTCTTCAAAAACTGGAAGGCGGAAATGCTCCTTCAACTCCGTTTGGAGGCTTGGGAGATAATAAAAGTAAATTGAGCTATACATATGACGGAAAGAAATTTACACGTAAAGCAGTCATAGACAAGCAAAAAATCACTGAGAAAGCCGCTGATTCTACAGCAGATATGTCTAAAATGATGTTTGCTTCGTCAAACTATATTATTAAATATCACTTTCCTAAAGCAGTAAAAAAGGTGTCAAACCCAAATGCATTGTTTAGCGACGACAGAAAAACAATTACAATTCAATACCCTTTCACGGATTATATGGAGAATCCTGACAAACTCAACTTTGATGTAGAGTTTGAAAAATAATAAAAATGAATAAAAAAATCCAACTTCAAGATTTAGGAAGTAAAGATTATAAATCGACCTGGGAATATCAGGAAGAACTTTTCAAAGATATAGTCGATTTAAAAATCAAAAACAGAAGAGAAGAACTAGAGTTAGAAACGCCAAATTATTTACTTTTCGTAGAACATCCCCATGTTTATACTTTAGGAAAAAGCGGTGATTTAGAAAACTTATTATTAAACGAAAAACAGCTTGAAGCCAAAGGAGCAACTTTCTACAAAATCAATCGTGGCGGTGATATTACGTATCACGGCCCGGGACAAATTGTAGGCTACCCAATTTTGGATTTAGAAAACTTCTTTACCGATATTCACAAATATTTACGTTTTCTGGAAGAATCTATTATTCTGACTTTAGAAGAATACGGTTTAAAATGCGGTAGAAGTGAAGGTGAAACAGGAGTGTGGCTGGATGTTGGAACTCCGTTTGCACGTAAAATTTGTGCACTTGGTGTACGCGCCTCGCGTTGGGTAACCATGCACGGATTTGCCTTAAATGTAAACGTCGATTTAGGATATTTCGATAACATTATTCCGTGTGGAATTCGTGGAAAAGGCGTTACTTCACTTCAAGTAGAACTTGGCGTTGAAAAAGTGGATGAAGACGAAGTAAAAGCCAAAATCATAAAACATTTAACTCAATTATTTGAAGCCGAATTTGTTTAGAAAACAGCTTTTAAAATATAAAATAGTATGAAAAATGCTGAAGAAAATAACAATTATAGAATTGCCGTTCCTTCAGCATTTGAAACTGTATTTTCTCATTTTTACTTCGCGGAAAATAAAACGGATTACCCCATCACAAAAACTTTATTGCCGAGTTTTCAAACCATTTTAGTTTTTAATTTCGGTACAAAATCGGCTTTAAAATCAAAGCAGAATACTATTCTGGAAGTCGAAAAATGTATTGTTTTAGGCCCAATAAAACAGACTTTCGATTATACTCTGGAACCTAATTCAGAGATTTTAGTAGCTAATTTTAAAGAAGATACTTTTTATAGATTCTTCGGGAATGCATTATTTGATGCTTTGCCAATTCATCCAGATACTTTAATTCACGAAAATTGCTTCAACCTTTTATGGGAGGCACTTCAAAAAATTTCTGATGTTGCAGAGCGTGTCGCTTATATTTTAGATTTCTGCAAACCCTATCTTAGGGAACAAAATGAAATCACAACACTTTTAACCAATTTTCAGGATGAGAATTTAGATCCGATAAAAGCTATTGCTTCTCAGATAAATCAGACCGAAAGAAATATTCAGCTTCATCAGAAAAAGACTTTTGGCTATACCATTAAAGAAGCGAATCGTTATGAAAGGTTTTTAAAAGCGGCAAATCAAATTCAGAAAAACATCCTAAATCAATCAAAGACTGATTGGCTAAATGTTGTTGAAGAATGCGGTTATTACGATCAGAGCCAACTGATTCATGACTTTAAATATTACATGAATATTTCTCCAACGAAATTCTTAAAATTTCAAAACGACATTTGCAGTTCAAAAGTGAAATAAGGCATATTTCGTTTTCTTACAATTGTCTCCCAAGCTTGCATTTTACATTTGTCATGTTCAATCTTAAAAATAGAAAACATGAAAAATTTAATTATTTATGCACATCCAGATCCAGCAAGTTTAAATCATTTCTTCAAACAAACTGTTCTTGAAAGTTTAGAAAAATCAGAGGATGAGGTTATTCTTCGTGATTTAAATGAAATCAATTTTAATCCGGTTCTTTCTTTAGAAGATATGAACGGACAAAGAATAGGAAAAGTTACTGAGGATGTCCAAGTAGAACAAGATTTTATCACTTGGGCAGATCGTATTATTTTATTTACCCAATTTGGTGGACTGGTATGCCGGCAATCATGAAAGGTTATATAGACCGCGTTTTCAGTTACGGATTTGCTTACAGATACGATCTGGGTGTTCAAAAAGGATTGTTATCAGGGAAAAATACAATCATTATCAACTCGCACGGGAAATCGAATGCAGAATATTCAGAAAGTGGATTGGATAAAGCTTTAGCCCTAACTTCTGATACCGGAATTTTTAATTATTGCGGATTAAACATTCAACAGCATTTTTATTTTGATAAAGCGGATAGAGCTTCCGCAGAAAGCATTTCAGAATGGGAAAATCAGATTATAACTATTTTTAAATCCAGTAATAAGCCAGCTGCTTTTGAATAGAAATTTATTATAAAAGAGAATATTGCAAAAAATGTAAAAATGCATTGGTAAAAGACAAGATTTTGAATTGATGGTAAATTATGAAAAGACGGTGATTTTCTAATGTTTTTATGGTAAATTTGGATTAATACTTTTAGGGAAAACCTTAACTAATCTAAATTTTGCAGCTTATGAGAAAAATCTACTTTCTTTGTTTCCTTTTTATCTTAAACAATGTTTTTGCTCAAAAGAAGGATAAATTAAATCCCATTGCAGTTTATGAAAAAGCATGGCAGGAGCATAATAGTGATACCCGACTAAAATTGATAAAAACAATTTGGTTAGACGACAGTACTTTTGAAGATCCTTCAGCATCTATTAAAGGAGCAGTTGCCTTAAATAATGTCATTAATGAATTTTATAAAAAATTCCCAGAAGCTATATTGACTTCAGGTTCAAAAGTAGTAAAAGACAATTATGTAACTTGGGATTGGAAAATTTTAGATTCAAAAAATAAACCTATAATGGCTGGTCGTGATTTTGCCAGATTAAACGGAAAAGGTCAGGTTAGCAAAATTATTGGCTTTTGGGATAAGGAAGTTACTTTGTCAGAGTCTGAAATTCTAAAAAACCTTGAAACTGATAATTTTAAAATTGTAGCAAAATACTATGAATGTTTTTTTAAAACCAGGGATTTTAATACAATGGCAACTATAATTGAAGAAGGCGCTATTTATAATCAGGCAGAAGGTTTGCCTTATGGGGGAACTTATGTGGGTTTTAATGAATGGACAAAAATGTATGCGAAATCAGCAGAGTTTTTTGATTTGGAAATAGAAAAAGAACCAGTTTATTTTAGCGATGCTACCAAAAACGAAGTTGTTATTTATTTCACCATAAAATGCAAAGCAAAAAAATCAGGTAAAACACTTTCAATGCCAATTTCAGAACATTTCGATTTGAAGAATGGAAAAATTACAGCAATCAGACCCTTTTATTTTGATACCAAACAATTTGCGGAATTTTTAAAAAGTAAAAAGTAAAAGTTTAGATAATTATATTTTAAATCAAAGGCTTATCAATTTTGGTAAGCCTTTTATATTTCAAAAAAGTCCAATTCTAATTGATCTGGCAAAAGCCTGAAACTCATTCTATGATATTTTGTAGTACCATGTTTACGAATGGCGTCACGATGTTCTTTGGTTGGGTAGCCTTTGTTTTGTTTCCAGTTGTACATCGGGAACTCTTCATGAATTTGCTCCATATATAGATCACGATACGTTTTTGCTAATATAGAGGCGGCTGCAATACTTAAAAATTTTGCATCACCTTTTATGATACTCTGATTCGGAATTGATTTAAGTAATTCTATTTCTTCAACAGAAAATTGTTTTCCAAAAGTATTTCTTAAACCTAATTTGGCATTTAATGCACGATTTCCATCCACAATAATGAAATCTGGTTTTTGGTTTAATTTTAAGATACATTCCTGCATTCCTTTCATTGAAGCATTTAGAATGTTTATTTCGTCAATTTCATCCGGAAATAAATGTGTCACAGAATAACAGACCGCATGTTGTTCTATGATTGGTTTTAAAAGAAACCTTTCTTTTTCAGACAATTGTTTACTGTCATTTAAAATCTGATTTTCAAAATCAGCAGGTAAGATCACTGCAGCGGCAGTTACTGGTCCGGCCAGACATCCACGGCCAGCTTCATCAGTTCCGGTTTCCAATATATGTCCTGAATAATTAAGTTGAAGCATGCTTTTATTTTGAATAGCAAATATAAATTTTTCTAAAAAATGATTCTGAATAAAATCCCAAAATTTGAATAGAGAATTGTTTTTGGATTTTTCATCTAAGTATTCCTTGATATTTAGTAATTGATATATAGTATTGTTGTGTTTTTTATTAAATTTTCTCGTATTAATTTCTCTTGATGCTGCTTTTTTTGAATTATTTTGAAAGAAATCACAACAATACCTTTAATTAAATTACATGATGGTCTTAAAAAAGCTTGGAATTATCAAAAGTTCAGAATTACTTGTAAAAACCACGATCTTAATAAAAGTTATTCATATTTTTTATGGGTTTGATATTTAAATTTTTCAAATGTTAAAATGTGTTAACTGTTTTTGACTCAAATCTTTAAAATTTTAATTGTTTTCATAGGAATTTATCTACTAAAATAGTTATTTAGTTATATTTTTTAGGGAAACATTAGTGTATTGTTAATAATATTGAAAAAATTTAAATTGAATAGTTTGTTATTTTAAGAAATAATTAAGATGTTTGCGCCATACTAATTCAAAATAAATTAAAATGAAATTAAAATTACAATGGATTTGTACGCTTTTAATAGCGTTGTCTATGCAGTTTTCTTTTGCTCAAGAGAGAACTGTATCTGGAAAAGTTTCAGATAAGACAGGAGTAATTCCAGGAGTAAATGTTGCTGTAAAAGGTAGTAAAGCAAATACTCAAACTGACTTTGACGGAAGTTATTCTGTAAAAGCAAAAACAGGAGATGTATTAGTGTTTTCATATGTAGGTATGAATAACAAACAAGTTACTGTAGGAAGTTCAAATACAGTAAACGTTGAGATGGAATCAGAAGCACAACTAATGAATGAAGTTGTAGTTGTTGGTTACGGTGTTCAGAAAAGAAAAGAAGTAACAGGTTCTATTTCTAAAATTGCAGGAAAAGACATCGCTAACTTGGTTACTCCTTCTTTCGAGGGTGTTTTAGCTGGTAGAGCGACAGGGGTTCAGGTATTAACTAATAGTGGTATTATTGGAGGTGCTCCAAAAATTAGAATTAGAGGTGTTGGATCTATTTCTGGAAGTACTGAGCCATTAATTGTTGTTGATGGTGTGCCTATTTATTCTGGTGATATTGGTGGTGTTTCTGCTACAAATGGTTTAGCGGATATTAACCCAGAAGATATCGAATCTTTTGATGTGTTAAAAGATGGTGCTGCAACTGCTATTTACGGTTCCAGAGCGGCTAATGGTGTAATCTTGATTACTACCAAAAGTGGAAAAAAAGGTACTTTAAAAGTAACTTACTCAAGTGTGTTTGGTGTTGCTAGTGCCGCTAAAACATATGATTTGTTACAAACTCCTGATTTCTTAGTTATTTCTAATGAAAAAAGAACAAACAGAGGACAAGCTCCATGGGCTATTGGTAACACATATAATACAGACTGGCAAGGTGCAGTTTTAAGAAATGCTCCTCAAACTACACATAATCTTAATTTTAGTGGAGGTTCAGAAAAAACAAAGTATTATTTGTCTTTAGGATTAACAGATTTAGATGGTATCAATTTAGCTAATGATATGAAAAAATATTCTGTTAGAGCTAATATTGATCAGGATATTAATAAATGGTTAAGTGTTGGTACCAATGTAGCTGTAAGTAGAACAGAGTATAATGGGTTAAATATTAACGCAAATGGTTTATCAGGTAATATTTTTAATGCTACCAGACAATTGCCTAATACACCAATTTATGATGCAGCTGACCCTACTGGTTATAACATTTCACCAAATGGTAATAACGTTGGTCAATGGGATAATACAGACCCAGCAGGAGATAATATTACAAATATTCTTTATGTTCTTGATCATAATAAATATAAATCTACAACTACAAGAATTTTAGTAAGTGCATTTGCAAATGCAAAAATTACTTCTGACTTAAGTTATAAATTACAGGTAAGTGGAGATAATGCTTCAACAGATGGTTACCAATATTGGAACCCAGTACATGGAGACGGACGTGGAGTTAATGGATCTTTGTATCAGGACAACACTAATCTATTGAGATGGAACTGGCAAAATATTTTGAATTACAAGCATACTTTTGCTGAAGATCATAACTTAGGTTTAACAGGTGTTGCTGAGTATCAAAAATCACGTACTAAAGTATTATGGGGTTCAGGAAGTGATATTTTAAGTGATTTTTACGATCAAAATTTAGTAACAGGTACTTATGCTACTAAAGATTCTGGTGGTAGTGCTTCTGAAAAAGGAATTATATCATACTTGGGTCGTTTTACATACAACTATAAAGAGAAATATTTTGTACAAGCTTCTCTTAGACGTGATGGAATTTCTCAATTTGAGAAAGATGTTAGATATCATAATTTCCCTGGAGTTTCTGCAGGTTGGACTGTTTCTAAGGAAAGTTTTATGGAAGGGATTAGTGGTACTGTTTCTGATTTGAAATTTAGAGGTTCTTACTCTGAAGTTGGTAACGTTGATGTATTAAATAGTGCGGCTTATCCTTCAAAAGGACTTATGATTGGTTCTCCATATGGTTCTTTAAATGGGATTGGTTACTATCAATTTGGTAATGATCAATTACAATGGGAAACTAGTAATAAAGTTGATTTTGGTGTAGATTTAGGCTTATTCAACAATCGTTTGACTGTTGCATTTGACTATTATAAGAATGATATTGACGGTTTAGTTTTAGCGGCTCCTGTGGCTCCTTCATTAGGTGTTCCTAACAGTATTATCAATTCTAACGTTGGTAAAATGTATAATCAAGGATATGAATTTGCTGTAAGTTTCAAAGCAATAAACAATGCTAACTTTACATGGGATGTGTCTTCTAATTTGACCCTTACTAAAAACGTGGTTACTGGTTTAGTTAATGGACAAGATATAACAGGAGGTTCTTCATCTTTTGGTACATCTCAGGATATCGTTAACATTGCACCGAATATCATTATTAGAGAGGGTGAATCTATTAACTCTTTATACGGATTTAAATATTGGGGTGTAAATAAAGCAAATGGTAACCCGGTTTACTATAAAGCTGATGGTACTTTAGTACAAGGAAACTTGGCAACTACTACTTATACTGTTTTTGATCCTGCTAATCCTGGAACAACTGGAGCAGCTGCAACATTAGCTAATTCGGATAAAGCTATTTTAGGAAATACTTTACCAACATATTACGGTTCATTCACATCAAGTATGAAATACAAAAATCTTGATCTTGGTTTCATGATTAGATTTAGTGGAGGAAATAAAATATTTAACGCTACAAGAAGAGAGTTGATGAACCAAAACTTTAACAACAACGGAACAGAGATTTTAGGAAGATGGCAAAGTGTTGATAATCCTGGAGACGGATGGACACCAAGATTATACGCAAGTTCAAATACATTTACAAACCTTTCAGGAAGTGCTAGTACGCGTTTTGTTGAAGATGGTGATTTTATCTCACTTGATAATATTAGTTTAGGTTATACATTACCTAAGATGTTAATGGATAAGATTGGTGTTGATAATTTTAGAGTTTTTGCTCAGGCACAAAATATCTGGTTAATTTCAGATTATAAAGGTATTAACCCTGAAATGGAAACAAATGGAGTAGACATTAATGGTACGCCACGTTCTAAGGTAATATCAGTTGGAATAAATGTAAGTTTATAAAAAAAACATATGAAAAATATAATTAAAACAATTTTACTTTCTGTAGTTGTACTCGGGATGAGCTCATGTACAGAAGAAAAAATATTGGATTTAACTCCAATAAACAATATTGCAGATACAGATGCTTTTACAACTCCTTCATTAATAGAATCTTACATGAATGGTGTTTATAATGCTGCTGCGATTGGACAATATAATGCTGCATCAACCAGCCCAAATGGTGGTCGAGGTTATATCTGGGGAGCTGCTTTTGTTGAACAAGGAGAAGCCAGAGGAGAAGATATTGTTAATATGGCTACTTTTTACCAATTAACTTACACTGCAACTTACGATCCAACAACTGCTAATAATGTATATTACTGGGTTGACGGTTATAGATTAATCGGTAGATGTAATCTTATGATTGAGGGAACTACTGATGCAGTTGCTAAAGGTATTATAACAAAAGCAGTTGGTGATAATTATATCGGACAAGCTAAATTTTTAAGAGCAATTACTCATTTTGAAATTTTAACAAATTTTGCAAGACCGTATAATTTTACAGCTGGTGCAACACACCCTGGAATTATATACAGAGAAGTAGGTGTAAATACAGCTGCTGAAGTAGCAACAGAACAAGTTAAACCAAGAAATACTGTTGCTGAATGTTATGCAAAAGTCTTGGCAGATTTAGATGATGCTGAAAAATTGATTACGTCAAATGGTTTTGCTGGTGGTAGAGTAGTTTCTAAAGCAACAAAATCTGCTGCAATCGCATTCAAAACCAGAGTGTATCTTCAAAAAAGAGACTGGGCAAATGTAATTGCTGAAGGAACTAAATTAACTGGTCTTTATACATTAACAGCTGATCCGGCTACTCCTTTTGTATTGGCAAATAATTTAAGTAATACAGAATCTATATTCTCTATTGCTCACTCTGCAACAATGAATCCTCAGACTAATGCTGCTTTAGCAAGTATATTAAAAAACAGAGCTTTAGTTGCAATTAGCCCAATTCTTTGGAGAGATCCACAATGGTTGGCTGATGACAAGCGTAGAGAAGATGGTAAAATGATTTATACTTCAGCTGGTATAAAATATACAAACAAATATACAGATGTTACAAATATGACAGATGCTGCTCCAGTTATTAGATATGCTGAGGTAGTATTGAATATGGCAGAAGCTCAGGCTCGTTTGTCAAACTTGCCAGCCGCTCTTACTTTATTAAACTCTATTAGAAATAGAGCTTTGGCTAGTCCAGCAACTCAAGCCTATACTGCTGCTTCTTTTACTACAAATGCTACTATGGTGGCTGCTATACTTAAAGAAAGAAGAATTGAATTTTTACAAGAAGGACGTAGATGGGCTGATATTCACAGATTACAAGGTGATGATTTAGCTCCTATCAACGGAATTCCTGCAAAAGTAGCTAATGCTACTCCTGCTACTGCTGCTTATGTACTAGGAAATAGTTATGTTATTACTACTCCTGTTGCTGCAATTCCAGGTTCTGATTTTAAATTCTTATGGCCAATACCACAAACTGAAATAAACACTAATCCAGGTTTAGAAGGAAAAAATAATCCAGGTTGGTAAAAAAGAAATATTTTTATTTTCGAAAACCCTCAATCATTTTTTGATTGAGGGTTTTTTTATTCAATCGTAGTTAGGTATAAAAATTTCTCAATCATAATGATTTGTTTTTTTATACGTTTTTATCTTTTACCTTTGCTTGACAAATTTTGCCGAAATAATTACATATAAAGCTATCAAATGAGAATACTCTTTTTTCTATATCTATTAATTGTACCCACATTATTGTTTTCTCAGGAAAAAACTAGTTCTAAAAACAGTTTAGATATGAATACAAAGTATTCTAGCATAACCGATACAGTAAAAAAGAAAAAGGCCTTAATTGCAAAAATAGATCAGTATAAGATTTATACATTGGAACATGATACAATAATTGCAGATACATCGCTAACATTGAAAAGTGCCTATAAGCAAAACTATTTAAGAAAAGATAATTTCGGACTTTTACCATTTTCTAACATTGGACAAAATTATAACACGCTACAATATAGTTTAACTGATTTTTCTCCCTATCCGGAAATCGGTTTCAAAGGAAAGCATTTTGATTATATGGAGGTCAGTGATATCCGATATTATTCTGTTGCAACTCCCTTAACCGAATTGTTTTTTAACACCACCATAAACAAGGGACAAAACGTAGACTCATTTATTACACTTAATACTTCGAAGAATTTAAATTTTTCTGCAGCATACCGTGGGTTACGTTCTGAAGGTGATTATATAAATCAACTAGTTAGCGCAGGAAATTTTAGATTTACGACAAGTTATTTTACAACCAATAAAAGATATGTTTTAAACGCTCATGTTACATTTCAGGATATTACCAATGAAGAAAACGGTGGAATTACAACACCGGAAAGCTTCGAAAGCGATGATCCGGATTTTAAAAACCGTCAGCGATTGCAAGTGTTTTTGACTGATGCGGAATCCTTATTAAAAGGGAGACGCTTCTTTTTTGATCATGTATTTAGAATAAATCCAAACGATGGGAATAACAATTTGTATGTAACGCATCAATTTAATTATGAGTACAAATATTTTCAATACAAACAGCCAACTCTTCTTTCGACTGTGACGCCAACATCAGGACCAAGTCAACAGGTTGAACGTTTTGGAGAGTCTTATGCTAGTAGTAATATAAATGACGAGACTCGTTTTGAAAGATTATATAATAAAGTTGGACTTGCATATGAAAATTCACTTTTAGGAAAATTTAATTTTTTTGTAGACGATTACAGATCAAATTATAAATACGACAGAATTATCATAAATAGCGATGGAACCTCTATTCCTGATAATTTATTTCTCCAGATTAATAATGTTGGAGGACAATATGAATATCAGAAAAATAAATGGAACGGTCGTTTTTTATATACCAGATCAATTACAAATCAGTCTCTATCTGATTTAGATGCAAAATTGAGATACAATCTGAATGAGAAAATTCAATTTGATTTTAGATATAGAAATTTAAATAAGCTGCCAAATAATAACTATAATTTATATCAAAGCAGTTACGTTGAATATAATTGGTTTAATAATTTTAAGAATGAAAAAATTAACCAACTTGGAGCTAATGTTTTTACGCCTTGGTTAAATGCTGAAGTTCAGTATTCTGTTTTAAAAGACCATTTGTATTTTAAAGATGATTCCAGCCCTGCAGAAGATTTAGTGTATACTCAAATTATCAAACCTGCACAATATGGAAACGTAATTAATTATTTGTCCATAAAAGCTAATAAGGAGTTTAAGTTTGGTCCTTTTGGTTTAGATAATACAATTTTATATCAAAAAGTAGATCAATCAGATTTTATTTTAAATGTTCCTGATTTTGTAACAAGAAATACATTTTATTATTCGAGTTACTTTTTCAAAAAAGCATTATATATGCAGACAGGAGTTGTATTTAATTATTTTACCAAATATTATGGAAATGATTATAATCCTGTTATTGGTGAGTTTTTTGTTCAGGATGCGAAGAAAATTGGAGGTTATCCATTATTCGATCTTTTTGTAAACGCGAGAATTCGCCAGACTCGATTTTATTTTAAAGCAGAACATATTAATGCTTTATTTTCAAAAAGCGATTATTATTCGGCACCTAATAATCCTTATCGTGATTTTGTTATCCGATTTGGTTTGGTTTGGAACTTCTTCCAATAAAATTAGGACTATTTAGATTTTTAGAACCAAATATTAAATAAACATAAAATGGACTTTTCAAAAAATATTTTAGAAACAATTGGTAATACACCTTTAGTAAAACTCAACAAGATTGTTGCTGAAATCGATGCGTTAGTGTTGGCAAAAGTCGAAACTTTTAATCCGGGAAATTCTGTAAAAGACAGAATGGCCGTAAAAATGATTGAAGACGCAGAGGCAGATGGCAGATTAAAACCGGGTGGAACTATTATTGAAGGTACTTCTGGAAATACCGGAATGGGATTGGCACTTGTAGCAATTATCAAAGGATATAAATTAATTTGTGTAATATCAGACAAGCAGTCAAAAGAAAAAATGGATATTTTGCGTGCTGTTGGTGCCAAAGTTGTAGTTTGCCCAACTGATGTTGAACCAACAGATCCACGTTCTTATTATTCAGTTTCAAAACGATTGGCAGAAGAAACACCAAATTCCTGGTACGTAAACCAATATGATAATTTATCAAATTCATTGGCGCATTATGAGCAAACCGGCCCGGAAATCTGGAAACAAACTGACGGGAAAATTACACACTTTGTTGTTGGAGTAGGAACTGGTGGAACTATTTCTGGAGTTGGAAAATACTTAAAAGAGAAAAACCCGAATATTAAAATTTGGGGAATTGATACTTACGGTTCTGTTTTTAAAAAATACCATGAAACCGGAGTTTTTGATGAAAATGAAATTTACTCTTATATAACCGAAGGAATTGGAGAAGATATTTTGCCTAAAAATGTAGACTTTTCTTTAATCGATGGTTTTACAAAGGTAACAGATAAAGATGCTGCCGTTTATACAAGAAAAATTGCTATGGAAGAAGCAATTTTTGTTGGAAATTCAGCCGGTGCTTGTATTAAGGGGCTTTTACAGCTAAAAGAACATTTTAAACCTGAAGATGTTGTTGTAGTTCTTTTTCATGATTCAGGAAGCCGTTATGTCGGTAAAATGTTTAATGATGACTGGATGCGCGAGCGTGGATTTTTAGAAGAAAATGTAACGAAAGCAGAAGATGTAATTAAAGATCATATTGATAAAGAATTGATTGTTGTTCGTACTGAAGAATTGGTATCGCACGCTATCGAACGTATGCGTAAATATAAAATCTCTCAAATTCCGGTAGTAGATATAAATGGATTTGTTGGCTCTGTTGATGAAACAGATTTGTTTAGAAGTTATGTTGCAGATAAAAATGTAGCCGAAAAACCAATTAAGGAAGTAATGGGAAAACCTTTCCCGATTGTGAAATTAGGAACTACAATTGAAGAAGTTTCTAAATTATTTACGAAAGAAAACGATGCGGTTTTGGTAGATCTTGGAAATGGGAAACATCATATTATTACAAAATACGATATTATCGGATCTATAAAATAAGACAATTTTAATAACATTATAAATCCATAAATCAGAGTTAAGGCTTTTGATTTATGGATTTTTTTAGCTGAAATATTTTAAAAATGAATTTTACTGCAATAGATTTTGAAACCGCTACAGGCTATCATCCTTGCTCTGTCGGAATAGTTACTGTACAAAACGGAATTATTGTTGACGAGTTTGTTTCTTTAATTAAACCTCCAAATAATTTATATAATCCTTTTACAATTCAGGTTCATGGTATATATCCTCGAGATACGATTAATGCGAAATCTTTTTCTCAGGTATTTCCCGAAATTGAAAGAAGATTAAAAAATAGAGTCGTTGTTGCACACAATGAAAGTTTTGATCGAAATGTACTGATGAAATCAATGGCGCTTTACGGTTTGCAATACGAAGATTTAAATATTGCACCTCGTTGGGAATGTACGGTTAAAATTTACAAGGCAAAAGGGTTAAAGCCAACTAAACTAAGTGATTGTTGTCGTGAAATGAAAATTCAGTTAAATCATCATGAAGCGTTATCCGATGCTCGTGCATGTGCTAAATTATATATGTTAAAGTAAATAATTTTGTAAGATTAATATTTCTTTTTTTGTTATTTTTAAGCTTTGTAATTTAAATAAAAAGCTAAAAAATGAGAGAAGATTTTCTTCACTATCTCTGGAAATTCAGGAAGTTTGAAACTCTGAATTTAAGAACAACTCAAAATGATCAAATTGTAATTATTAAAACAGGTGATTATTTAGAACTTTCAGGCCCTGATTTTTTCAACGCTCAGATTAAAATTGGAAATCAGAAATGGGCAGGAAATGTTGAAATCCATTTGAAGTCATCGGATTGGTATGTGCATCATCATGAAAAAGACCCCACTTATGAAAATGTAATTTTACACGTCGTTTGGGAACACGATACAGAGATATTCAGTAGAAATAATGCAGAAATTCCTGTTTTAGTCCTGAAAGAATATGTTCCATCAGAAGTAATAAATAATTATAATGCTTTATTGTCACCGAAATCCTGGATTTCATGTGAAAAACAAATTGCTGAAATTGATGAGTTTGTTTTTAAAAATTGGCAGGAAAGATTGTTTTTTGATCGACTTGAAAGAAAATCGAAGTTTATTTATGATTTGTTAGAAGAAACAAATGGTGACTGGGAGTCTGTTCTATTCTCTTTGTTAGCAAAAAATTTTGGATTGAATACAAATGGGAATACCTTTTTGCAAATAGCTAAATCTATTCCGTTTACGATTGTTAGAAAAGAAAGTTTTGAAATTGAAAATCTCGAAGCATTACTTTTTGGAACTTCTGGTTTATTAGATGTATTAAAGGAGGATTTGTATTTTAATGATTTGAAAATTAGATACTTTTATCTTTTACATAAATATCAACTAGATAGGGCTTATACAGATCCATTGCAATTTTTTAAACATCGTCCTGATAATTTTCCAACAATAAGGCTATCTCAATTAGCTAGTTTGTACAATAAACATCAGAATTTATTCTCTAAAGTTATTATGCTAAATTCTGCCAAGGATGCTTATGAGGTATTAAACGTTACAGCAAGTTTATATTGGGAAAATCATTATCAGTTTGATAAGGAAAGCCCGAAGAAGTCAAAACCTTTATCGAGATCATTTATAGATTTGTTAATTGTAAATACCATTATTCCATTGCAATTTGCATATTCAAATAGAATTAGTGAACCTAATGCTGAGGACCTTATTTTATTTATGAATCAAGTGTCTCCGGAAAAAAATGCCATAATTGATAAGTTTGAGAGCTTTGGTCTTCTTCCAAAGAATGCATTTGATACTCAAACTTTACTGGAACTTAAAAATGAGTATTGTAATAATAAAGCCTGTCTAAGATGTGCAATTGGAGTCGAATTACTTAAGAGTAATTAGATAATAAGAAAATGGGGTAATTAGATAATTTTGTATTTTTACCTAAAATCTATCCCGATAAATATCGGGTAAAATCTAAAATAAGAAATGTCAGCTATTTTAAAACTTAAATTTTTCTTTGAAAAATACGGATTTCATGTTTCATCGCGACTAGCTGATAAACTCGGAATGCGTGTTACAAGTGTACGATTATTTTTTATCTATATTTCCTTTGTAACCGCTGGTTTAGGTTTTGGAATCTATTTAACATTAGCGTTCTGGATTCGTCTAAAAGATTTAATTCGGGCTAAACGAACTTCAGTGTTTGATTTGTAAAATAATTTAGGCATAAAAAAAGGATCATAAATTTAAACTTATGATCCTTTTTTAGTTTATATACTCGGAAATATTATTCCGGATTGTTTAATTTACTATTTTTCTTACCGTAAGTAAAATAGAAAATTACTCCTAAAGCCATCCATGCAAAAAGTCTTAGCCAGTTTGTCCAGCCTAGACCGTACATCATAGCGCAACAAACAAGAACTCCTAAAATAGGTACTAAAGGAACAAATGGTGTTTTGAATTCGCGAACCATATTTGGTTCTTTTTTTCTTAAAATAATAACTGAAATACATACCAGGACGAAAGCGAATAATGTTCCGATACTTGTCATATCTCCTACAATGTCACCAGGAATAAAAGCGGCAAATGCACCAACAATTACTAAAATAGCTAGATTTGCTTTGTATGGAGTTTTGTATTTTGGATGAACATCGCTAAAAGCTTTTGGTAACAAACCATCTTTACCCATAGCATAAAACACTCTTGATTGTCCTAATAACATCACTAAAATTACAGAAGAAAAACCTGCAAGGATAGCAACAGTTACTAATTGACCAAGCCACTCGTATCCTATCATATACTTATTGATTGCAAAGGCTACAGAAGCTTCTTTACCACCTGTTCTAAAATCTTCAACAGTTGCGACACCTGTTAATACGTGTGCAAAAAGAATGTATAAAAGGGTACATACAGCTAATGAACCTAAGATACCAATTGGCATTGCTTTCTTAGGATTTTTTGTTTCCTGAGCAGCTGTACTTACAGCGTCAAAACCAATAAAAGCAAAGAAAACAGTTCCTGCCGCTCCTAAAATACCCATAATACCACCGTAGCTATGTCCAACTCCATGCTCATCTGTAAAAATTGAGGATGGCGGGATATAAGGGGTATGATTTGCTGGATTTACAAAGTTCCATCCAATTACAATGATTAAAATTACAATGGCAACCTTAACGATTACAATAATTCCATTAACGAAAGCAGATTCTTGTATACCTTTAATCAATAATAAACTAATAACACTAACAATAAATAATGCCGGTAAATTGATAATACCATGAGTTACTTCATTTGTTGCAGGATCAATTATTTTTTGAAAAGGAGAATGCGAATATTCAAACGGAATGGGACTGACATGAAAGACATTGACCAGAAGATTATTGAGGTATTCGCTCCACGCAATTCCTACTGTTGCAGCACCTACGGCATATTCTAGTATTAAATCCCAGCCAATTATCCAGGCTAAAAATTCACCCATTGTAGCATAAGTGTAAGTATAAGCACTACCTGAAATTGGAATTGATGATGAAAGCTCTGCATAGCATAAACCAGCTAATGCGCAGCCAATTGCTGCTATAATAAAAGCAATAGTTACAGATGGACCAGCATTTTGTGCGGCAGCGGTAGCAGTTCTAACAAATAATCCTGCACCAATGATGGCGCCAATACCTAAAGCTACTAACGACCAAGCGGTTAAAGTTCTTTTTAATCCTTTTTCAGAATCTGCAGCTTCTGCTAAAAGCTGTGCTAATGGTTTTCTTTTCCAAATTGACATATAATTATATTGGTTTATTGTTATTAAGCTCCAAATGTATCGTTTTTTGTAAAAAATAAAAACAATTATCTTCTTTTAAGTTATAAAATATTTAAATAATTACTAAAACCACCAATAAGCCTCTGTAAAGTAGCGTTATTCATAAAATAATTCCTATTTAATAATAGAATAGACATTATGTAAGGTTGATAAAATTATATTATTTTTCTTAATAAATTAATATATTTTCTTTTAATTTATAGCTTTAAATAAAATTATAAATGTATTGAATAATGAATTTTAAAGAGATTGTAGTGTTTTTCAAATTTACAGATCAGCAACGTACAGGGATTTTTTTACTTTTTGTAATTATTATAGTATTGCAATTAGTTTATTTTTATGCTGATTTTAATCCGCCTGAAAAAACGTTTCCCGAAAAAAACGAATGGATGTCTTTGCAGACTGAAATTGATTCTCTTAAATTGATTAAATATAATGAGAAGCCAAAGATGTATCTTTATAATCCAAATTTTATTTCGGACTATAAAGGATATAAACTCGGAATGTCTACAAAGGAAATCGATCGATTGCTGGCATTTCGAAAAGAAAATAAATATGTAAATTCTGCTGAAGAATTTCAGCAGGTTACGAAAGTTTCAGATTCCTTACTAAAAATTATTTCCCCTTATTTTAAATTTCCAGACTGGATTCAAAAAAAGGATAATTTTAAAGCAGAGAAAAAAGAATTAGCTCACAAAGATGATTTAAAAAAGGAAAAGATTGTAATTTTAAATATTAATGAGGCAACTCAAGAAGATTTGATTAAAATATATGGTATTGGTGAAGCTTTGTCCTTACGAATATTAAAACAGAGAGAAATATTAGGAAATTTTGTCTCTATGGATCAAATGAATGACATTTGGGGACTTTCACCTGAAGTTATTGCAGAATTGAATTCTCATTTTAAAGTGATATTGACTGGAAGTTTAAAAAAAATAGCAATAAATGACGCGTCCTTAAAGGAATTATCTCAGTTTTCATATTTCAGATATGCATTATCTAAACAAATTGTAACATATAGAAGTATGAATGGAAATTTTAAAAATATTGAGAATTTGTCAAAAATTAAAGGTTTTCCTGTTGAAAAAGCAAAAATAATTAGTTTATATTTGGAGTTCTAAAAAAAAAACAGCCAACAATGAATTTTGATTATAACGAAACGCAGTCAATGATCGCACAATCTATTAAAGATTTTGCAGAGAAAAACATTAGACCTAATATAATGGAGTGGGATGAAGCGCAGATTTTTCCAATACCTCTTTTTAAAAAATTGGGAGAAATGGGATTTATGGGAGTTTTAGTGCCTGAGGAATATGGTGGATCTGGTTTGGGATACCATGAATATATTACTGTTGTCGAAGAAATTTCAAAAGTGGATCCTTCAATTGGTTTGTCGGTTGCAGCACATAATTCATTATGTACAAATCATATTTTGACTTTTGGTAACGAAGAACAAAAGAAAAAATGGTTGCCTAAATTAGCAACAGCTGAATATATTGGTGCCTGGGGGTTAACAGAGCATAATACAGGTTCTGATGCAGGAGGTATGAATACTACTGCTGTTAAAGATGGTGATTCCTGGATTGTGAATGGTGCTAAAAATTTTATCACGCATGCAATTTCTGGTGATGTAGCAGTGGTTATAGTTCGTACAGGAGAGAAAGGTGATTCAAAAGGAATGACGGCGTTTGTCTTTGAAAAAGGAATGGCTGGATTTTCTTCAGGAAAAAAAGAGAATAAATTAGGAATGCGTGCGAGTGAAACTGCTGAATTGGTTTTTGATAATTGCCGAGTACCTGATGCAAATAGATTAGGAGAAGTTGGTCAGGGATTTGTTCAGGCAATGAAAATATTAGATGGTGGCCGAATTTCTATTGGAGCTTTATCTTTAGGAATTGCAAAAGGAGCCTATGAAGCGGCTTTAAAATATTCTAAAGAAAGATATCAGTTTGGGCAGCCAATTAGTAGTTTTCAAGGAATATCTTTTAAGTTGGCAGATATGGCAACTGAAATTGAAGCTTCAGAATTGTTGCTTCACAAAGCAGCTTTCTTGAAACAACAACACAAACCAGTGACAACGCTTGGCGCAATGGCAAAAATGTATGCGTCAGAAGCCTGCGTAAAAATTGCTAATGAAGCAGTTCAGATCCATGGTGGTTATGGATATACAAAAGATTTTCCTGTAGAGAAATTCTACCGTGATTCTAAATTATGTACAATTGGAGAAGGAACGACGGAAATTCAGAAATTAGTTATATCCAGAAATTTATTGAAAGAGTAAAGAGTAAAGAGTAAAGAGTAAAGAGTAAAGAGTAAAGAGTAAAGAGTAAAGAGTAAAGAGTAAAGAGTAAAGAGTAAAGAGTAAAGAGTAAAGAGTAAAGAGTAAAGAGTAAAGAGTAAAGAGTAAAGAGTAAAGAGTAAAGAGTAAAGAGTAAAGAGTAAAGAGTAAAGAGTAAAGAGTAAAGAGTAAAGAGTAAAGAGTAAAGAATTTGTGCTAAAATCTATTTTCGTTCTTCTATTTTCTTTTTTCTTAAAAAATAATTCAAAATTCATAACTCATAATTCAAAATTAATATATACTTTTGCACTCTTAACGAGAGGAGGTGTCTATATTATGTTAATTATACCAATTAAAGACGGAGAAAATATCGATAGAGCATTAAAGCGCTATAAAAGAAAATTTGATAAAACAGGAACTGTTCGTCAACTAAGAGCACGTACTGCTTTTATTAAGCCTTCTGTTATCAAAAGAGCTCAAATTCAAAAAGCGGCTTACATTCAGAACATGAGAGATGGTTTAGAAAGTTAGTATTAGCTTTTCGCAAATAATTTACCGTTAGTTATCAAAATTTTGATGCTAACGGTTTTTTTATGCTTAATTTTGAGATTATATATAATAGGTGTAATCTTGGAGTAAAAAATATTGTAATGAAGTCGAATAAAGATGCATTTCGTGATTATCTTGAGTTAGAAAAAAAATATTCAACACATACGGTTAATGCTTATTTGAATGATATTGTCTTTTTTGAAGTTTTTAATAAAGGGCATTTTGAACAGGATAATATTGAGAGAGTAAATTACAGTCAAATTAGAAGTTGGATTGTTTCTTTGGTGGATCAAAATATTTCAAATGTTTCTGTGAATAGGAAAATGGCTTCATTGAAAGCTTTTTATAAGTTTCTTTTGAAAACAAAACAAATAGAGTTGAATCCTATGTTGAAGCATAAGGCTTTGAAGACCCCGAAAATTGTTCAAATTCCATTTTCTGAAAAAGAACTTTTTGATTTAATGAATCAGGTAGGTAGTCCTGTTGGTTTTGAAGAAATTCGTGACAAGCTTATTGTGGATATGTTTTATACAACTGGAATGAGGCGTGCGGAATTAATACATTTGATGCTGTATAATGTTGATTTGGTGTCAAATGTAATAAAGGTTCTGGGTAAGCGTAATAAGGAGCGTATTATTCCAATTTTGCCTATTGTTGCTGATCAGTTTAAGTCTTATCTTGATGAGCGTGATTCTGTTGAAAATATCACAGATGCTGATTATTTTTTTATTTCGAAAAAAGGGTTAAAATTGAGTGAATCTTTTGTGTATCGATTAATAAATTCTTACTTTAGTAGGGTCTCAGAAAAGGTAAAAAAGAGTCCGCATGTGCTTCGTCATACTTTTGCGACTCATTTGCTGAATAACGGGGCAGATTTAAATTCAGTTAAGGAGTTATTAGGACATTCTAGTTTGGCATCTACGCAAGTTTATACTCATAATAGTTTAGCGGAGCTTAAAAAAGTATACGGGGATGCTCATCCTAGAAATAAATAATACTTCTGAAATGTTTAACCCTAAAAATAATATTATGAAGGTAGATGTTCATGCAGTTAACTTTACTGTTGACCGAAAATTGGTAGATTTTATTCAAGAGAGAATGGATAAGTTGGAGAAATATTACGATCGAGTTGTCTCGGCTGATGTTTTTTTAAAAGTTGAAAGAACAAGTGATAAGGAGAATAAAGCTGTTGAGATAAAGATTAATGTTCCGGGAGATGATTTTTTGGTTAAAAAACAGTGTAAGACATTTGAGGAAGCGGTCGAACTTTCGGCAGAATCTTTAGAACGTTTGCTGGTAAAAAGGAAAGAAAAAATAAGAGCACACATATAATTGAAAATTTTTTTCAAAAAATGTTTTGATACAAAGATAAAATAGCTACATTTGCAGTCCGTTAGAAATAGCGGACTTTTTTATTGATATTGCCAGCGTAGCTCAGTTGGCTAGAGCAGCTGATTTGTAATCAGCAGGTCGTGGGTTCGAGTCCCTCCGCCGGCTCTAAATATTTCAAATGCGATTTGAAATTGTTCATGCAATTATTGATAAAAAAAGGGGAGATACTCAAGCGGCCAACGAGGGCAGACTGTAAATCTGCTGTGTGAACTTCGCAGGTTCGAATCCTGCTCTCCCCACAATTTTGATTTCGGATTTAATGATTTCAGAATTTAGATTTGTAAAAATAAAGATTTGAATTTGATTCGGGTTTTGTTTTTTAATCTAAAATCAAGGATCTAAATCTGAAATTAGGACTCTGCCGGTGTAGCTCAGGGGTAGAGTGCTTCCTTGGTAAGGAAGAGGTCTCGGGTTCAATTCCCGACATTGGCTCAAGTAAGTAGGAAATTGAAAATTAATATATAACTAAGATTAAAAATTAAGTAAAATGGCAAAGGAGAATTTTAATCGTTCCAAACCGCACTTAAACATAGGTACAATTGGACACGTGGATCACGGAAAAACTACATTAACTGCAGCAATTACAAAAGTATTGTCTGATGCTGGTTACTGTCAAGCAAAATCGTTTGATCAAATCGATAACGCTCCAGAGGAGAAAGAAAGAGGTATTACTATTAATACATCACACGTAGAGTATGAAACAGCTAACCGTCACTACGCTCACGTTGACTGTCCAGGTCACGCGGATTACGTAAAGAACATGGTTACTGGTGCTGCTCAAATGGACGGAGCTATCTTAGTAGTTGCTGCTACAGATGGTCCAATGCCACAAACTCGTGAGCACATCCTTTTAGGTCGCCAAGTTGGTATTCCTAGAATGGTAGTTTTCATGAACAAAGTAGATATGGTTGATGACGCTGAGTTGTTAGAGCTTGTTGAAATGGAAATTAGAGATTTATTATCTTTCTACGAATATGATGGAGATAATGGTCCTGTTGTTCAAGGTTCTGCTTTAGGAGGATTGAATAATGATCCTGCTTGGGTTCCTAAAATTATTGAATTGATGGAAGCTGTAGATTCTTGGATCGAAGAGCCAATTCGTGATACTGCAAAACCATTCTTGATGCCGGTTGAGGATGTATTTACAATTACTGGTCGTGGAACTGTTGCTACAGGTCGTATCGAAACTGGAATTGCTAATACAGGAGATGCTGTTGAAATCATTGGTATGGGAGCTGATAAATTAACTTCTACTATTACAGGAGTTGAGATGTTCCGTAAAATCCTTGATAGAGGAGAAGCTGGAGATAACGTAGGTTTATTGTTAAGAGGTGTTGATAAAGAATCTATCAAAAGAGGAATGGTTATCATTAAGCCAGGATCAGTAAAACCACACGCTACTTTCAAAGCTGAGGTTTATATCTTGAAAAAAGAAGAAGGTGGACGTCATACTCCATTCCATAATAACTACCGTCCACAGTTCTACGTACGTACAACTGACGTAACAGGAGTTATTACTTTACCAGAAGGAGTAGAGATGGTAATGCCAGGAGATAACTTGACTATCAATGTTTCTTTATTGAGCCCAATCGCTATGAGCGTAGGTTTACGTTTCGCTATCCGTGAAGGTGGTAGAACAGTAGGAGCAGGTCAGGTGACTGAAATCGTAGGATAATCCTATAAATATTATAAAAAGCCAGTTGATTTTCTTAACTGAAATCACTGGCTTTTAATTACGGGCGTAGTTCAAGGGTAGAATAGCGGTCTCCAAAACCGTTGATGGGGGTTCGAATCCCTCCGCCCGTGCAATATAAAATATATCAAATGACAAAAGTTACTAATTATTTATCAGAGGCTTTCGAGGAGTTAAAGTCAAATGTTACTTGGCCTGCTTGGGCTGAGGTTCAAAAATTGACAATTGTTGTGGCTGTATTTTCGATTCTGTTCGCTTTGGCAACTTGGGGAGTAGACGAATTTTTTGCAAAAGCTTTGGCTGGATTTTTTAACTGGTTAAAAGGATAATTTTTTTGTGATGGCAGATAATAATGTGAAAAAATGGTATGTAGTTAGAGCTGTAAGCGGACAAGAAAATAAAGTCAAAGCTTATATCGAAACTGAGATTGCCAGACTAGGTATGGGTGATTATGTTTCCCAAGTTTTAGTACCTACTGAAAAAGTGGTTACTGTAAAAGAAGGAAAGAAAATGTCTAAGGATAAAGTTTACTTCCCTGGATATGTTATGATCGAAGCCAATTTAGTTGGTGAGATACCTCATATTATTAAGTCTATTACAAGTGTAATTGGATTTTTAGGTGAGATTAAAGGCGGAGAACCTGTTCCTTTAAGACTTTCTGAAGTAAATAGAATGTTAGGTAAAGTAGATGAGTTAGCTGTGAATACAGATACTCGTGCTATTCCTTTCAACTTAGGAGAAACTGTTAAAGTGATCGATGGTCCTTTTAATGGATTTAACGGAACGGTTGAAAAAATCAATGAAGAAAAGCGTAAACTTGAAGTAATGGTTAAGATTTTCGGTAGAAAAACACCATTAGAATTGAGTTTCATGCAAGTTGAAAAAGTATAATTTTTGTTACATCTATAATAACCACTACAATTGCTTCCAATAATTGTGGTGTTAAATTTTTTAAAAAATGGCTAAAGAAATTAGTAAGGTAGTTAAACTACAAGTTAAGGGAGGTGCTGCGAATCCGTCGCCACCGGTTGGACCTGCTTTAGGAGCTGCTGGGGTTAATATCATGGAGTTCTGTAAGCAGTTCAATGCTAGAACACAAGATAAACCTGGCAAAATATGCCCAGTACAAATTACTGTGTATAAAGACAAATCATTTGATTTTGTTGTTAAGACTCCTCCAGCTGCTGTCCAATTATTGGAAGCTGCAAAGCTAAAGTCTGGATCAGGTGAACCAAATCGTAAAAAAGTAGCTAGTGTTACTTGGGACGTTATCAAAGCAATTGCTGAAGATAAAATGGTAGATTTAAATGCATTCACAATCGAATCTGCAATGAGCATGATCGCTGGAACTGCTAGATCTATGGGTATAACTGTATCAGGAGATGCTCCTTTTTAATTAAGAGAAAGAAATGGCAAAATTAACAAAAAAGCAAAAAGAGGCTGCTTCAAAAATTGAAAAGAACAAACTATACTCTTTAAAAGATGCAGCTGCATTAATTAAAGTTATAGCTTCTGCAAAATTTGATGAGTCTGTTGATATCGCAGTTCGTTTGGGTGTAGATCCAAGAAAAGCGAATCAAATGGTTAGAGGTGTGGTTACATTACCTCACGGAACAGGTAAAGACGTTAAAGTATTAGCATTGGTTACTCCAGATAAAGAAGCGGAAGCTAAAGAAGCCGGAGCAGACTATGTAGGTCTTGATGATTATTTACAAAAAATTAAAGATGGTTGGACAGATGTTGATGTAATTATCACAATGCCAGCTGTTATGGGTAAATTAGGTCCATTAGGTCGTATTTTAGGACCTAGAGGTTTAATGCCTAACCCTAAAACAGGTACAGTAACTATGGATGTTGCTAAAGCTGTTGCAGAGGTTAAAGCTGGTAAAATCGATTTTAAAGTTGATAAAACTGGTATCGTACATGCAGGAATTGGTAAAGTTTCTTTTGGAGCTGAGCAAATTTATGACAATGCACACGAAATTATTCAAACATTAATCAAACTTAAACCAACTGCTGCTAAAGGTACCTATATTAAAGGTATTCACCTTACAAGCACTATGAGTCCTGCTATTGCATTGGACCCTAAAGCAGTATAATTGGTAGTTAATAATTTTTAGTATGACTAGAGAAGAAAAATCAATCGCGATTGAAGATTTAACTGCACAGTTAGCTGGTACAAATATTATTTATGTATCTGATATTTCTGGATTAAATGCAGAAACTACTTCAAGCTTGAGAAGAGCTTGCTTTAAAGCAGGTATAAAATTAGAGGTTGTAAAAAATACTTTGCTTGCAAAAGCAATGGAAGCTTCTGCTAATGACTATGGTGACTTACCTTCAGTACTGACTGGTAATAGTGCTATATTTATTTCAGATGTTGCAAATGCACCTGGAAAAATAATTAAAGATTTCAGAAAAAAATCAGCAAAACCTGTATTAAAAGGTGCTTATATTAATTCTGAAATTTATATTGGAGATGATCAATTAGATGCATTAGCAACTATTAAATCTAAAGAAGAACTTCTTGGAGAACTTATTGGATTATTGCAATCACCAGCACAAAGAATTATTTCTGCTTTACAAAACAAATTCGCTGGTAGCGAAGAAGAAGCTGAAGCATAATAATTCATGCAGGGAATTCTATTTCCTTGTAGCTTAATTAGCGCACAATAAATAAATTATATTTTACAAATCATTTTAAACGATAGAAAAAATGGCAGATTTGAAACAATTCGCAGAACAATTAGTTAACTTAACAGTTAAAGAAGTTAACGAATTAGCAACAATATTAAAAGACGAGTATGGTATCGAGCCTGCTGCTGCAGCTGTAGTAGTTGCTGCTGGTGGTGGAGAAGGTGCTGCTGAAGAAGCACAAACTGAATTTACAGTTGTATTGAAAGAAGCTGGAGCTTCTAAATTAGCAGTTGTAAAATTAGTTAAAGAACTTACAGGTTTAGGTCTTAAAGAAGCTAAAGATGTAGTTGACGGTGCTCCAAGTAACGTTAAAGAAGGTGTTTCTAAAGAAGAGGCTGAAGGTCTTAAAAAATCATTAGAAGAAGCTGGAGCTGTAGTTGAACTTAAATAAGTTTACTAGGTTTTAAGAACTAGGTTTAGGTCTTGAGTGAACGCTCAATGGCCTAAACCATTTTTCGTATAATAAAATATATCCAATTTTATTATCAAATAGTTTAAAATACGAAAAAGTTTTTGATCAATACGAAGAAAAAAAATTGAGCTGAATTTTTCCAGTTTATTTTTAAAGATGTATTGATTATAATAAGAAAGTATAGATTAAACAGTGTGTGTTTACACAAAAAATTACTTTTTTTTAATCAAAATTTTGTCCATTGATGATAACAAATCAGACTGAAAGATTGAATTTTGCCTCTACAAAAAATATCCCTGACTATCCGGATTTCCTAGATGTTCAGGTTAAATCTTTTAAAGATTTCTTTCAATTAGAAACGAAATCTGACGAAAGAGGCAACGAAGGATTGTACAACACCTTCATGGAAAACTTTCCAATCACAGATACAAGAAACAACTTTGTATTGGAATTCCTTGATTATTTTGTAGATCCGCCACGTTATACAATTCAAGAATGTATAGAGAGAGGTCTTACTTATAGTGTGCCTTTAAAAGCCAGGTTAAAACTATATTGTACAGATCCAGAACACGAAGATTTTGAAACTATTGTACAAGATGTTTACCTTGGAACAATACCTTATATGACTCCAAGCGGTACTTTTGTTATCAATGGTGCTGAGCGTGTGGTAGTATCTCAACTACACCGTTCTCCTGGGGTTTTCTTTGGTCAATCATTCCACGCAAATGGAACAAAACTTTATTCTGCCAGAGTAATTCCTTTTAAAGGTTCCTGGATAGAATTTTCTACAGATATCAACAGCGTTATGTATGCTTATATCGATAGAAAGAAAAAATTACCGGTTACAACTTTATTCCGTGCAATTGGGTTCGAAAGAGACAAGGATATCCTTGAGATTTTTGACTTAGCTGAAGAAATTAAAGTTTCTAAAACAGGTATTAAAAAATATATTGGAAGAAGACTTGCTGCTCGTGTATTAAATACATGGCATGAGGATTTCGTTGATGAGGATACTGGAGAAGTAGTTTCTATTGAACGTAACGAAATCATCCTTGATAGAGATACTATTATCGACAAAGATAATGTTGAGGAAATCATCGATTCTAACGTTAAATCTATTTTGTTACACAAAGAGGATAACAATCAGGCAGATTATGCTATTATCCACAATACATTACAAAAAGATCCAACAAACTCTGAAAAAGAAGCTGTAGAGCACATTTACCGTCAGTTGCGTAACGCTGAACCGCCTGATGAGGAAACTGCTCGTGGTATTATAGATAAATTGTTCTTCTCTGATCAACGTTACAACTTAGGTGAAGTTGGTCGTTACAGAATGAACAAAAAACTTGGTTTGGATATCCCAATGGAAAAGCAAGTGCTTACCAAAGAAGATATCATTACCATTGTAAAATATTTGATCGAATTAATTAACTCTAAAGCAGAGATTGATGATATTGATCACTTATCAAACCGTCGTGTTAGAACAGTTGGTGAACAATTGTCTCAACAATTCGGTGTTGGTTTAGCACGTATGGCAAGAACTATTCGTGAGAGAATGAACGTTAGAGATAACGAGGTGTTTACACCAATCGATTTGATTAATGCTAAAACATTATCATCGGTTATCAACTCTTTCTTTGGTACTAACCAGTTATCTCAATTTATGGATCAAACGAATCCATTAGCTGAGATTACACACAAAAGAAGATTATCTGCACTTGGACCTGGTGGACTTTCGAGAGAGAGAGCTGGTTTTGAGGTTCGTGACGTTCACTATACTCATTATGGTCGTTTATGTCCGATTGAAACTCCTGAGGGACCAAACATTGGTTTGATTTCATCTCTTGGTGTTTATGCAAAAGTAAACGGAATGGGTTTCATCGAAACTCCTTACCGTAAAGTAACTAATGGTGTAGTTGATTTAGAAAGTACTCCAATTTACTTAAGTGCTGAAGAAGAAGAAGGAAAAATGATTGCTCAGGCAAACATTGAAATGGATGCTTCAGGTAAAATTACAGCTAGCAATGTTATTGCTCGTGAGGAAGGTGACTTCCCGGTTGTTGAACCATCTGCAGTACATTATACAGACGTTGCTCCTAACCAGATTGCTTCGATTTCGGCTTCATTGATTCCTTTCCTGGAGCATGATGATGCGAACCGTGCGTTGATGGGATCTAACATGATGCGTCAGGCGGTTCCTTTGATCCGTCCGGAAGCGCCGATTGTTGGTACAGGTTTAGAGCGTCAAGTAGCTTCAGATTCCAGAGTATTGATTAATGCTGAGGGAGATGGAACTGTAGAATATGTTGATGCTAACATTATTACTATCAAATACGACCGTACTGAAGACGAAAGAATGGTAAGTTTTGATACTGATGAAAAAACATACAACTTAATTAAATTTAGAAAAACCAATCAAGGTACAAGTATCAACTTGAAACCAATCGTAAGAAAAGGTGACAGAGTTGTTCTTGGTCAGGTATTATCAGAAGGATATGCTACTCAAAATGGTGAATTAGCTTTAGGTAGAAACTTAAAAGTTGCGTTCATGCCATGGAAAGGATATAACTTTGAGGATGCGATTGTAATTTCTGAAAAAGTAGTTCGTGATGATATTTTTACTTCTATCCACGTAGATGATTATTCATTAGAGGTTAGAGATACTAAGTTAGGAAATGAAGAGTTAACAAACGATATTCCTAACGTTTCTGAAGAAGCTACTAAAGATTTAGATGAAAACGGTATGATCAGAATTGGAGCAGAGGTTAAACCTGGCGACATTTTGATCGGAAAAATTACACCAAAAGGAGAATCAGATCCTACTCCGGAAGAGAAATTGCTTCGTGCAATTTTCGGGGATAAAGCAGGTGATGTAAAAGATGCTTCATTAAAAGCTTCTCCATCTTTACATGGTGTAGTTCTTGACAAAAAATTATTTGCAAGAGCCGTAAAAGATAAACGTAAACGTACTCAGGATAAAGATGCTTTAGGCGCTTTAGAAATGGAATTCGAAACTAAATTTGTTGAATTAAAAGACAGATTGGTTGAGAAATTATTCTTGATCGTGAACGGAAAAACATCTCAAGGTGTAATGAATGATTTGGGCGAAGAAGTTTTACCAAAAGGTAAAAAATATACTCAAAAAATGCTTTATGCAGTAGAAGATTTTGCTCACTTAAGCAAAGGTCAATGGGTTGCTGATGATGCTACAAATAAAATGGTTAATGATTTAATTCATAACTATAAAATTAAGCTGAATGACTTACAAGGATCTTTAAGAAGAGAAAAATTCACTATTACAGTTGGAGATGAATTACCATCTGGAATCTTGAAATTAGCGAAAATTTATATCGCTAAAAAACGTAAACTGAAAGTAGGGGATAAAATGGCAGGACGTCACGGTAACAAAGGTATTGTTGCAAGAATCGTTCGTCATGAAGATATGCCTTTCCTTGAAGACGGAACACCTGTAGATATTGTATTGAATCCACTTGGGGTACCTTCACGTATGAATATTGGTCAGATTTATGAAACTGTTCTTGGATGGGCTGGACAAAATTTAGGTAGAAAATTTGCTACTCCAATTTTTGATGGTGCTTCTTTAGATCAAATTAATGAATTAACTGATGAGGCTGGAGTACCACGTTTTGGACATACGTATCTTTATGATGGTGGTACTGGAGAGCGTTTCCATCAAGCAGCAACTGTGGGTGTAATTTACATGCTTAAATTAGGACACATGGTTGATGATAAGATGCACGCACGTTCTATCGGACCATACTCGTTGATTACTCAACAACCACTTGGAGGTAAAGCTCAATTTGGAGGTCAGCGTTTTGGAGAGATGGAGGTTTGGGCACTTGAAGCTTATGGAGCATCTAGTACACTTCGTGAAATCTTGACAGTTAAATCGGATGACGTTATTGGTAGAGCTAAAACTTACGAAGCTATCGTTAAGGGTGAGTCTATGCCAGAACCAGGATTACCAGAATCATTCAATGTATTAATGCATGAATTAAAAGGTCTTGGACTTGACATTCGTTTAGAAGAATAATAAGTTTTAAGTAGTTTTCAGTCCCGATTTTTATCGGGGCTGATTACTCATTTATAGAAGTTTTTAGGATTTATACCCGTAACCCGTTCCGATTTTTTATATAAGCCCTAAGAGTTTTATAATTAGCACTTCAAAATATGAAAGGTTTGAAGTTTAGAGAAGTAACCCGAGGTAGTAGTTTGCTGAGTAACTTTCGCTTAAAGCGGAAAAAATCAGAAATCTAAAATCAATTTTTTAATTGCAAAATAAATCAATAGTAAAAACTATGATGAATAATAGAAATAATAATAAAGATAAAAATCCGGTTAAAAGATTTAATAAAATCTCAATTGGATTGGCTTCACCAGAATCTATCTTGAAAGAATCAAGAGGAGAGGTTTTGAAACCAGAAACTATCAACTATAGAACTCACAAACCAGAGCGTGACGGACTTTTCTGCGAAAGAATCTTCGGACCTGTTAAGGATTTTGAGTGTGCTTGTGGTAAATATAAAAGAATTCGTTACAAAGGTATTATCTGTGACCGTTGTGGTGTTGAAGTTACTGAGAAAAAAGTACGTCGTGACAGAGTAGGACACATCAACCTTGTTGTGCCAATTGCTCACATTTGGTATTTCCGTTCTCTTCCAAACAAAATTGGTTATATCCTTGGTCTTCCATCTAAAAAATTAGATATGATCATTTACTACGAAAGATACGTAGTAATTCAAGCAGGTATTGCTAAAAATGCAGATGGAGAATCATTACAAAGATTAGATTTCTTAACTGAAGAAGAATATTTGAATATTTTAGATACTCTTCCGCAAGAAAATCAATATTTAGATGATATGGATCCTAATAAATTTGTTGCCAAAATGGGAGCAGAGTGTATTATGGACTTATTGGCTCGTATTGACTTAGATGCTTTATCTTATGAATTAAGACACAGCGCTAACAACGAGACATCTAAACAACGTAAAACTGAAGCTTTAAAAAGATTACAAGTTGTAGAGTCTTTCCGTGAGTCTAACTTAAACCGCGAAAATCGTCCTGAGTGGATGATTATGAAAGTGGTTCCTGTTATTCCACCAGAATTACGTCCGCTTGTGCCACTTGATGGAGGTCGTTTTGCAACTTCAGATTTAAATGATTTATACCGTCGTGTAATCATCCGTAACAACCGTTTGAAAAGATTAATGGAGATTAAAGCTCCAGAAGTTATCTTAAGAAACGAAAAACGTATGTTACAGGAATCTGTAGATTCATTATTTGATAACACTCGTAAAGCTTCTGCTGTTAAAACAGAATCTAACAGACCATTAAAATCATTATCGGATTCATTAAAAGGTAAGCAAGGACGTTTCCGTCAAAACTTACTTGGAAAACGTGTGGATTATTCTGCTCGTTCGGTAATTGTTGTTGGTCCTGAATTAAAATTATTCGAATGCGGTTTGCCAAAAGATATGGCTTCTGAATTATACAAACCTTTCGTAATCCGTAAATTGATTGAAAGAGGTATTGTTAAGACAGTAAAATCTGCTAAGAAAATAATCGACAAAAAAGAGCCTGTAGTTTGGGATATCCTTGAAAATGTAATTAAAGGACATCCAGTATTACTTAACCGTGCTCCTACGTTACACAGACTTGGTATTCAAGCTTTCCAACCAAAATTAATTGAAGGAAAAGCGATTCAATTGCACCCATTAGTATGTACGGCTTTCAACGCCGATTTTGATGGGGATCAGATGGCAGTTCACTTGCCATTAGGACCAGAGGCTATTTTAGAGGCACAATTGTTAATGTTGGCTTCTCACAATATTCTTAATCCTGCAAATGGAGCTCCAATTACTGTACCTTCTCAGGATATGGTCTTGGGTCTGTATTATATGACCAAAGAACGTATTTCAACACCAGAACATGTAATTTTAGGTCAAGACTTAACTTTCTATTCTGCTGAAGAAGTAAACATTGCATTAAACGAAGGAAGATTAGAATTGAATGCTCGCGTAAGAATTAGAGCAAAAGATTTTAATGAGGCTGGAGAATTAGTGTTCAAAATTATTCAAACAACTGCAGGGCGTGTATTATTTAACGAGGTAGTACCTGAAGCAGCTGGATATATCAATGATGTATTGACTAAGAAAAACCTTAGAGATATTATCGGGCACATTTTAAGTGTGACTGATGTACCTACAACTGCGGCTTTCTTGGATAATATGAAAGATATGGGTTATAAATTCGCATTTAGAGGAGGTTTATCTTTCTCTCTTGGTGATATTAGAATTCCAGAACAAAAAACAAAATTAATTGCAGATGCCAGAGAACAAGTTGAAGGTATTTCTGTGAATTATAACATGGGTCTTATTACGAATAACGAGCGTTACAACCAGGTTATTGACGTATGGACTTCAGCCAATGCTCAATTAACTGAGTTAGCAATGAAAAATATTAGAGAAGACCAACAAGGTTTCAACTCTGTATATATGATGCTTGACTCTGGAGCTAGGGGTTCTAAAGAACAGATTCGTCAGTTAACTGGTATGCGTGGTTTGATGGCTAAGCCTAAAAAATCTACTGCTGGTGGTGGTGAGATTATTGAAAACCCGATTCTTTCTAACTTTAAGGAAGGTCTTTCGATTCTTGAGTATTTCATTTCTACTCACGGTGCTCGTAAAGGACTTGCGGATACGGCTCTTAAAACTGCCGATGCCGGATACTTGACAAGAAGACTTCATGACGTTTCACAAGATGTTATTGTAAACATCGAAGATTGTGGAACTTTAAGAGGTGTTGAAGTTTCTGCTTTGAAGAAAAATGAGGAAATCGTTGAATCGTTAGGAGAAAGAATTTTAGGACGTGTTGCATTGCAAGATGTTATAAATCCTCTTACTAATGAAGTAATGGTTCAATCTGGACACCAAATTACTGAAGCAATTATGAGAACTATCGAAGCTTCTCCAATTGAAAAAGTAGAGGTTAGATCTCCATTAACTTGTGAGGCTTTAAAAGGTATTTGTGCTAAATGTTACGGTAGAAACTTAGCTACTGGAAAAATGACACAAAGAGGTGAAGCTGTCGGAGTTATTGCAGCTCAGTCTATTGGAGAGCCAGGTACACAGTTGACACTTCGTACGTTCCACGTTGGAGGGGTTGCTGGAGGTATATCTGAAGAATCTAGTATTGTTACAAGATTCAACGGTAGACTTGAGATTGAAGATTTAAAAACTGTTAAAGGTGAGGATAGTGAAGGTAATGCGACTGATATCGTAGTATCACGTTCAACTGAATTGAAATTGGTTGATGAGAAAACCGGAATCGTTTTAAATACACACAATATTCCTTACGGATCTAGTATTTTCGTTAAGGATGGTGAAGTTGTTACTAAAGGATCTGTGATCTGTAAGTGGGATCCATATAATGGTGTAATTGTTTCTGAATTTACTGGTAAAATTGCTTACGAGGATTTAGAGCAAGGACAATCGTTCATGGTTGAAATCGATGAGCAAACAGGATTCCAGGAAAAAGTAATTTCTGAAGCAAGAAATAAAAAATTAATTCCAACTTTATTGGTTTACGGTAAAGAAGGTGAATTGATTCGTTCGTATAACTTACCAGTAGGAGCCCACCTTATGGTTGAGAATGGAGAGAAAATTAAAGCAGGTAAAGTATTGGTTAAAATTCCACGTCGTTCTTCTAAAGCAGGCGATATTACAGGAGGTTTACCAAGAATTACTGAGTTGCTTGAGGCTCGTAACCCTTCAAACCCAGCAGTTGTTTCTGAAATTGACGGTGTTGTTTCTTTTGGAAAAATCAAAAGAGGTAACCGTGAAATTGTTATCGAATCTAAATTTGGTGAGATTAAAAAGTATTTAGTTAAACTTTCAAGCCAAATCTTAGTACAAGAAAATGACTTCGTAAGAGCAGGAGTACCATTGTCTGACGGTGCAATTACACCAGATGATATTTTAAGAATTCAAGGACCGGCTGCTGTTCAACAGTACTTGGTAAATGAAATTCAAGAGGTATACCGTTTACAAGGGGTAAAAATTAATGACAAGCACTTTGAGGTAGTTATTCGTCAAATGATGCGTAAGGTAAGGGTTCAGGATCCAGGGGATACATTATTCCTGGAAGATCAATTAATTCATACTAAAGATTTTATCGTTCAAAATGATAAATTATATGGTATGAAAGTAGTTGAAGATGCTGGAGATTCTGCTGTATTGAAACCAGGTCAGATTATTTCTCCTCGTGATCTACGTGATGAAAACTCATTGCTTAAACGAAATGATAAGAATCTGGTTGTAGCCAGAGATGTAATTACTGCAACTGCAACGCCAGTTTTACAAGGTATTACAAGAGCTTCGCTACAAACTAAATCATTTATCTCTGCTGCTTCTTTCCAGGAAACAACAAAAGTACTTAACGAAGCTGCAGTAGCTGGTAAAGTAGATGATTTAGAAGGATTAAAAGAAAATGTAATTGTTGGACACAGAATTCCTGCGGGAACTGGTATGAGAGAATACGATAATACTATCGTAGGTTCTAAAGACGATTACAATGAAATGATGGCTAATAAAGAAGAATATATTTATTAATTAGGAAACTATGAGTAATCCGAAACAACAACAAGAGCAAATTAATATCGAGTTGGATGAAACTATTGCAGAAGGAATTTATTCTAATCTCGCGATTATCAACCACTCATCATCAGAGTTTGTTTTAGATTTTGTGAGCATTATGCCAGGTATTCCTAAAGCCAAGGTAAAGTCAAGAATTGTCCTGACACCACAACATGCTAAAAGATTATTAAAAGCAATTGGTGAAAATATTCATCGTTTTGAAGTCGCTCATGGCGAAATCAAAGACACTGAACAAGCACCAATCCCGCTTAATTTTGGTCCGGCAGGACAAGCATAAATTTTAAAAGCCCCAGCAATGGGGCTTTTTTTTGCTCTAAATCTAAAAATATTGCACTTTAACCGATTTAAATTTACTTTCATCGACTAAATTTTCACCTTAGGCGACATTATTCTAACTTAGTATCGCCTATAAAAAAGATTTAATTTTTTGGAATATAATTACTTAGTAAAGGTTGATTAATTCAAATTAAAAAAAAGCGCTAATTATATAATTAGCGCTTTTTTTATATGTTCTTTAAAAGAGGATTTAATCAAATTCAGAAGTGAAAAATAATTTCACACTCGGATATTTGCTTTGTGTCATTTGGATTGTAAAATCAGAATCAGCTAAGAATACCAATTGTCCGTACTTATCATGAGCTAAGAACTTTTGTTTGATACGTTTGAATTCTTTAAACTCGTCATTTTTGGCATCATCAGGTTTTACCCAACACGCTTTATGAACCGGGAAGTTTTCATAAGTACATTTTGCACCATACTCATGTTCTAAACGGTACTGAATTACCTCATATTGAAGTGCTCCAACAGTTCCGATAACTTTACGATTATTCATTTCTAATGTAAATAACTGAGCAACACCTTCATCCATCAACTGATCTACACCTTTGTCCAATTGCTTGGCTTTCATAGGGTCCGCATTATTGATGTATCTAAAGTGTTCCGGAGAGAAACTTGGAATTCCCTTGAAACTCATTATTTCTCCTTCTGTTAAAGTGTCTCCAATCTTGAAATTTCCTGTGTCGTGTAAACCTACGATATCACCAGGATATGAAATGTCTACAATTTCTTTTTTCTCAGCAAAGAATGCATTTGGACTAGAAAATTTTAAGTTTTTCTTTTGACGAACGTGGTAATAAGGCTTATTTCTTTCGAAAGTTCCGGAAACAATTTTGATAAAAGCTAGACGATCTCTGTGTTTTGGATCCATATTAGCATGGATTTTAAATACAAAACCTGTCATCTTTTCTTCTTTTGGATCCACTAAACGTGTTTCAGAATCTTTTGGTCTTGGAGATGGTGCGATAGTGACGAAACAATCTAACAATTCACGAACTCCAAAATTATTTAAAGCTGAACCAAAAAATACAGGCTGAATTTTTCCGTCTAAATAATCCTGACGCTCAAATTTTGGATACACTTCATCAATTAATTCTAATTCTTCACGCAATTTATCTGCAGGTTTTTGACCTATTATTTTTTCTAATTCAGGATTTTGAACGTCTGAAAAAGCAATAGTTTCTTCAATATTCTTACGGCTGTCACCGCTAAAAAGATTGATGTTTTGTTCCCATAAATTATAAATTCCCTGAAAGTCATAACCCATTCCTATAGGGAAACTTAAAGGAGTAACTGTCAAACCTAATTTCTGTTCAACTTCATCCATTAAGTCAAAAGCATCCTTTCCTTCACGGTCTAATTTATTGATGAAAACAATCATCGGAATGTTTCTCATTCTACAAACTGCAACCAATTTCTCCGTTTGTTCCTCAACCCCTTTTGCGACATCAATTACAACAATAACACTATCAACAGCAGTTAAAGTTCTAAAAGTATCTTCGGCAAAATCCTTGTGTCCCGGAGTATCAAGAATGTTGATTTTTTTATCTTTATAATTAAAAGCAAGTACAGAAGTCGAAACCGAAATACCTCTTTGGCGTTCGATTTCCATGAAATCACTCGTTGCTCCTTTTTTTATTTTATTATTTTTTACCGCACCAGCTTCCTGAATTGCACCTCCAAATAACAATAATTTTTCAGTTAAAGTTGTTTTACCTGCATCGGGATGCGATATAATTCCGAATGTTCTTCTGCGTTGTATTTCTTTTAAAAAGCTCATATTTTGTATAAATAGGTTTGCAAAAGTACTATTAATTACGGCTTAATAAAAATATTCACTTCTATAATTTAGAAGTCATTACTTTATAAACAGAAACTTTAAAGCAAAAAAAAGACTGTTTTTCCAGAACAGTCTTTTAATTGTTGTTTTTACAAATTATTGATTAATAGACCAAACCGAATATCCTTTTGGAGGACATTGAATTTTTACCCATTTATCCGCTTGTGTAGTTGGATACCAGGTCGAATTACCTGTAAAATCTTTAATTTGAGTATTAGCCCAATTTGTCTGAATCCATCTTTCCTGCCAAACATCAGAATTATTAATGTAAACAACTAATCCTGGATTTCCATTGTATCCATTTCTTCTGGCTACATATTCATCATTGTCTGAGTATAAAATCGACGTTGTCCCTGTTGCTTTGTTATTATGAATCCAAATCAAATTGTTTAGTTTCGTTTTATCAAGCCATTCTTCATAATCTCTGTAGAAGATTGTTGGGTATCCTTCATGCGTTAAAATATATGAATACGCCAATAATTTATTTGAAATCTCATCAGTATCATGATTTGCTACAAATGTTACTGCTTTGTACGGATTTCTTTTCCACATCATATCATCATTCAGAAGCGCAAGATTATTTCCGTCAAAAGCATCATTCATTTTATAATAACAGGCAAAATCAAAGACTGAACTGTTGGCACTATTAGCCCAGTTATTTAATATGTCTACATTAGAATCCCATAATTCACCAACAGAAAATCCACCAACGTTTGCATTCCAATCGTATACAACCCAAGGAGCAAAACCTTTCACATAATCAAATCGCCATCCGTCAAATTTCATGGTGTTTTTATAATATTTACCAACTCCGTCAGCTCTTTTCCATAACCAATCCTGTACATAAGGATCTGCATGGCACAAGTCTGGAAAACCTCCAAAAGAACCTTCGTCGTTGTTTCCATAACTATTTTTATAAAAATTCACATAAGTGCGTTTGAATTTTCCGGAAGCAATTCCATTAAAATTAGTCCACGTATTAGTTCCTGTAAATGGATTTGCTTCAGATTGCCCTCCACTATTGTGATTAATTACAATGTCGGCATATACTTTCATGTTTTCAGTATGTGCTTTTGTAATCAAACTTACCAATTCAGTTTTAGACCCAAATCTCGTTTCTGTAGTTCCATTTTGATTATAATCTCCAAAATCAAAATAATCTGTTGGATCGTATCCCATAGAGAAAGCCCCGTTTTGTGCTTTTGAAGCAGGTGGAAGCCAAATAGAACCTATTCCGGCATTCGACCACGCGGTCACTTTACCATTAACGGTATTCCACCAATTTCCTCCGGCCGGAACATCCCAATAAAAGGCTTGCATCATAACTCCGCCACCTGGATTATCAACATATTTTCCAGTTAGTGATGATTTAGCTCCTGTGCTAAAAGGCTTTCCGTCATGATGTGTCACATTAATAATTTCAAATTGTTGACTTTCAGCTCTTGAGTCAACTTCAGTTGTTTCATTTGGCGAACACGAACAAAAAAATGCTGTGATCGCAGTCATCAAATAAATTTTTGCATTGTGGTTTTTCATAATTAAGATTTGGTTAAAAGGTTAATAAAGTTTTGTAATTATTTATTTTTAAATATTTAAAAGAGATATTCACAATTTTAGCATCTAAAAATTATTAATTACGCATCTAAAGTATATGTTTTTTAATTCGGTTCGTTTTTATAAGAAAATAGTTATACAACGAAAACGTTGTAGTGTTAAAAACTTTTTTTTATTTTATTGAAATTTAGTCGTTTGTGTTTTCGTGTGTTTTCAACCAAGCTATTTCTGAGAAATTTTAGAAGTGAGGTTTTCTTCTCGGTTTAGCGAATAATCATCCGGGAAACGCTTCTATTTGTGAAATCGAAATGCAATCCATATAATTTTTTGTTAATAGTATGGCTGATAGTTGTATTATGTGATTGAATTGTTATTTTTGTTCGTTATAACTTAAAAGGAACTAGATCTTAATTATTTAGTGATTTTTACTTTAAAAAAGAAGTACGAAGGCAAGATCTTTACATTCAAATTAAATTTAAAATAATGTTATTAAAAAAATTACAGCTAAAAACAATTGATTACAAACTAGTGTTGACAATGTGTTTTTTACTTTTTTTCAACTCAATTGTTTCGGCTCAGGAAATTATTCCAGATGTTGTGGCTCAAAAACCAGTTGAAGTTCCTACTGGACAGAAGCTAAAAGTTGACGGTATCATTGCTACTGTTGGAGATTATATTGTTTTAGATTCAGATATTGATAAAGGATTTTTAGAAATTACTGCTCAGGGAGGAAATGTAAAAGATATTACAAGATGTCAGATGCTTGGTAAACTTTTAGAAGATAAACTATATGCACACCAAGCGATTCAGGATAGTATTATAGTAAGTGATGCAGAAGTAAGAAGCATGATGGACGACAGACTGAATTATATGGTAAAACAAGTGGGTGATATCAATAAAGTAGTTGAATATTATAAAAAAAGTTCGGTAGAAGAGTTTAAAACTTATTTTGCAGATATTTTAAAAGAACAAAAATTATCTTCAGAAATGAGAGATAAAATTGTCGATGGCGTACAAATTACACCCGAAGAAGTTCGTAATTTCTTTAAAAAAATACCTAAAGATGAGCTTCCAACTTTTGGAGCAGAAATGGAAGTGGCGCAGATTGTGGTAGAACCAAAAGTTTCAAAAGAAGATGAACAAAAAGTAATTGATAGATTAAATGCTATTAGAAAAGATGTTCTTGAGGGTTCAAGTTTTGCTACAAAAGCAGTTTTGTATTCGCAGGATCCCGGGTCTTCATCAAATGGAGGATATTATAAAATGACCAGAAAAACACCTTTTGTAAAAGAATTTAAAGATGTAGCATTTAGCTTGCAGGAAGGTGAAATTTCAGAGCCTTTTAAAACAAATTTTGGATATCATATTATTATGATAGATAAAATTAAGGGACAAGAAGTTGAGTTACGTCATATTTTAATTTCACCAACGGTTACTGAGGATGCATTGAAAGAAGCAAAAGAAAGAATTACCAACATTAGAAAAAAGATAGAATCTAAAGAAGTAACCTTTGCAGATGCTGCCAGAACAGAGTCTGACGAGAAAGAAACAAGAGCAAATGGGGGTGTATTAATAAATCCTAATACGCAAGACACTCGTTTTGAGTTAACTAAGATGGATCCTACATTGTATAGCCAGGTTTCGAATCTAAAAGATACTGAAGTTTCTCAGCCGCTTTTAAGTACAGATGATAAAGGAAAAAAAACGTATAAATTAATTACTGTTACTAATAGAATTGATGAGCACGTAGCTGATTATGCTAAGGATTATACAAAAATTAAAGATTTAGCATTGAAAGAAAAACAGATTGAAGCAATTGGAAAATGGTTCGATACTAAGATTAAAGATACTTACATTAAAATTATTGGAGAATATAGAGATTGTGCTTTTACGAACAATTGGTTGAAAAAATAATTTTTATTAAATAAATAAAAAGAGTTAGTTTTATGAATTCATAGAGCTAACTCTTTTTCAATTTAAAAACATACTTAAATGTCTGACGTAGCAGCAATTCATAATTTAGTCCAAAAACGAAACGAATTAAAATCAGAAATAGCAAAAATCATTGTAGGCCAGGATGCAGTTGTAGATCAAATTTTATTGTGTATATTTTCAGGAGGACACGCTCTTTTAATTGGAGTTCCGGGCTTGGCAAAAACATTAATGATTAATACTTTGTCTCAGGCTTTAGGTTTAGATTTTAAAAGAATTCAGTTTACGCCGGATTTGATGCCTTCAGATATTTTAGGAAGTGAGATTCTGGATGAAAACAGACAGTTTAAATTCATCAAAGGACCGATCTTTTCAAATATTATTTTGGCAGATGAGATCAATAGAACTCCACCAAAAACACAAGCCGCTTTACTTGAAGCAATGCAGGAACGTTCGGTAACTATTGCAGGACAAAATTATAAATTAGATTTACCATATTTTGTATTAGCAACTCAAAATCCAATTGAGCAAGAGGGAACGTATCCGTTACCGGAAGCTCAGTTAGACCGTTTTATGTTTGCTGTAAAATTAGAATATCCAACTTTTGAAGAAGAAGTTCAGGTTGTTAAACGTACAACATCTGATGTGAAAACAACGATTAATCCATTATTTACGGCACAAGAAATTATTGATTTCCAACATTTGATCCGCAGAATCCCTGTGGCAGATAATGTAATTGAATATGCAGTGACTTTGGTTAGCAAAACTCGTCCTGATAATGCTTTGTCTAATGCTTTTGTGAAAAATTATTTGGACTGGGGTGCTGGGCCAAGAGCTTCTCAAAATTTGATTCTGGCAGCAAAAGCACATGCAGCTTTTCATGGTAAATTTTCACCAGATATTGAAGATGTAAAAGCAGTTGCAACCGGAATTTTACGCCACAGAATTATTAAAAATTATAAAGCAGATGCTGAAGGAATAACAGAAGATATTATTATTCAGAAGTTACTTTAGTGATAGATGAAATTTATAAGAAAGCCTGTCAAATAAACTTGTCAGGTTTTCTTATTTTAAGCTTTACTTGTTTCGTTAATTAGGCGCACAGGTTTGTTGTCGAATAGTTTCATTAAAAGGACGTCAATAAGTGAAGTGTACTTTTTACTATTGCATTCATACCACCAATAAGAGTAATATAGGATTTGATCTTTCTCTATTTTAACCTGCCAAATTTTTTCATTTCCTTTTTTAACTTCCTTCGATTCAATTATTTTATATCCGGCGCCTGTCCAGCAAACTAATGGGTTGTGATTAGAAGTTTTAATATAAATTAGTTTGTCTGATGTCACAATTTTAAATACTTCCTTATTTACCCAAACTCCTTTTTGATTTTTATATTCCGGATTTAGATTTTCAAGTAAATTGTAATACTGTTCTTTTTTTATTTCAAAACTGGTGGCGACTACTACTATTATTGTGGGAATGATAGTGAAGAAAATTGGATAAAAATTCTTCGTTATTTTAATTTCTTCTTTTTTCGGTTTAAAGAAACGGATTAAAAAAAGCATTGGTATAATTTGATAAAAGATAAAACAGAGTATTCCAATAGTATGATGTAGTACATTTTCTTCGGTACAATTAAATAAAATCAACGTGATGATTCTGAAATAATTTGAAATAATATTCAGGACAATTAAGACACAGCAAAAAAGAAGAATTTGTATGATGTTGAAATATTTTTGATGTTTTTTTTCTTCCAATGTCAGTAAAAGTGCGCCAGACAACAAACCCGTTTTAAACATTGACAAACCCATACAGGCAGTGTCAATCGTGATTTTTGCATTATTAATATAAAAATTAACACCTTCTATTTTATTAATTGGGATAAAATTCTTTAAAGTCACATAGACAAAATAGCAAAGAGCTTGTTTTATTTCTGTTGTCAGATAATCGAAAAATGTACTAAAAAGTGAAGAAAACAAAAGGACGCAGATGAAGGCAATGAATGAAAATTTTTGAGTTATGTTATAATATATAAGACATATAAATAAAGCCAAAGCCAGAAAATGTACAGATTTGGTATGAAGTCGGTAGCTGATAAATTCTAATATAAAAATCATTGCAAAAAGAGGGAAGTTTAGGTTTAAGGTTGTTTTTCTTCCCCCAATAAAAAATAATGCTATTGAAAATAGGATTCCAAACAAATTACTGTCTAACCCTGCCAATACAATCTTATAATTAATAATTAAAAGACAGAAAACGATAAAGATGCCAATTGTTTTTTGGTATTTCAATAAATGATTCATTTAGACAGTCTGTTTTTTATTTTTTCTATAATAGAAGTAAAGTGTTCCAGTTCCGATAATAATTAATAACCATTCATGAGGCTCAGGAACAGATCCGTCATTGTTTATGGAGGCATTTCCTAAAGTATTTGTATTTTTCTCAATACCGTTCTTTTTATAATCTTCATTGGTTTCAAGTACAATTAATGAAGAAATTGGAGTTACTATATTGGCATCTTTTGCTAATTCAACATATTGATTGCTGGCCAAAGTGTCAGTCTGAATTTTTACCTGTTCTTCCAGAACTTTTCCAAAAGCATACATTCTGTAAATATGATTTGGACCATTGCTTTTTGAAATACTGTCCTGTGGTTTTTCCTTAATAGAAATATTTGCAGGTTCAATATTTACCAGGTTTTTATCTGTTTTAAATTGTACAAATTGATGTTGCTCAATCATTTTTAAGCTATTCTTCAAAGTCGTCTGAAAGTAATCGACATATTTTTGCTCTTTGACAGTCTGCCAAAACGGATTAATATCTGCCGAGATATTAATAACCTTGATGTTTCGTTGTTTCGTTTGGGTTTTAATTTTCTTTAGATAATTTGAAGCTTCCAATTCTTCAAAATTGGCTGAAAATGTTCCGGATTTTGTAATGACCAAACTGTTTTTTGCTAATTTATATAGAGGTAATAAAGAATAATGGAAGTCTTCAAAATCTAGCTGAATCGCTTTGAAATTCTCTTTATTAATTGCTGTTTTTTGACCATTTACAAAGACGTAAATGTTTCTTTGATTCCCGTTTACAAATGAATCAATTTGTTTGGTAGTCCAATTGGTGTTTAAATCCAAAATAATTTCAGAAGGTGTAAATGGAATAATTGTTTTCTGAATGTCTTTAACTTCATACACTCTGTTTTTCCATACAAATGAATTAGAAAGCACCTTATTCAAAGACATATTTGCATGCCAATCGTCCAGTCCTTTTGATTCATTTATATAAAAGCCATTTTTGAGTTCAAAGTCTTTGCTGGTTTCAATTTTGCTATTTCCCACTATTTGAATTCTTGAAATTGTTTCAGCATTTGAAATATTAGGACCTTTTATAGAAAGACTTTGATATTTCATTTCATTATCCTCAACTTTCAAAGGTGTTGTAAAACCACATTTAAATGTTCTCGGAGTTTTATAATTTACTGGAAAAACTCTCACTACAACTTTGTTCCCTTCTTTCCACTGCATTAATGAGGGATCGCGGCTCTCCACGCCAACAATTTGTGTGTATGCTTTTTTTGCTTTTTCTTTAGTTGTTAAGACACCTTTTCGTTCAATTCCGTTTACCCAAAGTGAAAGCGAAGTTGCAACAGATCCTTCAGGTAATTGAAATGAGTAAATGGCTTCCTGATCTCGCCATGAATCTTCTGCACAAGCAATATTCATTGTGATTTCAGTGTAAGCCAATCGGCTGTCCGGATAGATTTTCACGTCTTCTTTAATGTTTTTGGTAAATAAATCTTCACCACTCCATAGTTGTTCTTCTGTTTCTAATCTTTTATCAAAATTCGATTTTAGGATATTTATTTTATCATCGTTGCTCAGACCAGAATCTTTACAAAATAAATAGGCAATGCTAATAAAAGGGTTATGTGTTTTTCTCTCGTTAAATTGTTGATTGCTAAAAGAATTAAAATTGTCAAATGAAAAAAAATCATCTGGACCAACATAAACAATGTCTTTCTTTAATAGTATTTCATTGAAAAAATTAGGTTTCAGGTTTTGTGAAACAGCTATATAATTTGGTAAATCATCATTCTGGTTAAAAGACTTAACCATTGCAGTTTTTGCTATTTTATTGCTTTCGATGCTTAGTCCTATTGTAAAAACTATTAAACAGATTATTACAATTGAAAATCCTGCGCTGAAAGAAATAAAGTAAATTCTATTTCGGTTTAAATAGCGAAGCACAGTCCAGGTATGGATAGCGATAACCAGAGCGGGAACCAAACCGTAAAAACCTAATCCCAAGGCAATAATTCCGACAAAAGAATAAGGCATAACCGGAATCAGATAAACTGCGAAATAAAGAATCACTGTAAAGGAAAATCCATTAACAAAAAAGTAATAGAAAGTATTAGAATTTCCTTCTGAGTTGTTATAAATGAAAAAATTGGAAATGCAAAAAGCAAACGTTGTGGCGTAAATCCAAATTGGCAAATCCTGAAAAATCGGAATCAAGGTATTCAGGCAAAAACATCCAATAAACCAGTTCAATATTAAAAATGACGTGAGATGTATGTATGTTTCTTTGTCTCTTAAAATTAAAAAAGAGACTACTGTTCCATACACAAACTCAAAGACCAAACTTGGTATAGCAATAGATTCATAATCGTAAAAATGGAATTCTCTACTTACAAGAGAAGTCACAAGGAATATGGTACTGAAGAGCATAACAATTAAACTAATTATTACTCCCGGTTTTTGAGCATAAAAATCTAAAATTTCTGTTTTGTATTTCATAGTTATATTAATTTAAAAGCACTTTGAATTACAAAGTTAATAGAAATATTGAATTACAAGTTTTTTATTTTAATTTTTTAAGAGAAAATTTTTAGGTGAGTTAGTCGCATCGAAAAGAAAGAAAAAACACAACTATAACGTTATAATTCTCTATTTAGAAAGATTCTTTGTGAAAAACGAGGTAAAATCTCACTTCGTTTATAACAACAAATTTCGACTTTGTTAAAGAAAAGATTTTAAAATATCAATAATTCATTATTTTAATACAAAATTGAGGTTTTGGCAAAAACAAGCGGTCAAAATCGTTTTTTAACAATAATAATTTTTGAAAAGGCTAGTTCTATTATATTTTTTTTAATTCTCGGCTTTAATAGCTAAATTTGCGAACAAAAAAATAAAAACACCAAGAAATACTTCTATTTATGAACATTTATAAGGATTACATTAAAGAGATTGAAGAACGAAAAGGTCAGGGACTTCATCCAAAACCAATTGATGGTGCTGAATTATTAAGCGACATAATTGAACAAATTAAAGATTTGAATAACGAGTACAGAGAAGATTCTCTTAACTTTTTTATTTATAATGTTGTACCGGGAACAACCAGTGCTGCTGGTCTTAAAGCTAAGTTTTTAAAGGAAATTATTCTTGGTGAATTCGAAGTTAAAGAAATAACACCAGCTTTTGCTTTTGAGTTATTATCACACATGAAAGGTGGGCCTTCTATTGAGGTATTGCTAGACTTAGCGCTTGGTAATGATGTTGCTATTGCAAAAGAAGCGGCCAATGTCCTTAAATCACAAGTTTATCTTTATGAGGCAGATACAGACCGTTTAAAAGAAGCATTTAAAAATGGTAACCCAATCGCTATAGAGCTTATTAAAAGTTACGCACAAGCAGAATTTTTTACGACACTTCCAGAAGTTGTTGAAGAAATTAAAGTAGTTACTTTTATTGCTGGTGAAGGAGACATCTCAACTGATTTATTATCTCCGGGTAACCAGGCGCACTCACGTTCTGACCGTGAACTTCATGGTAAATGCATGATTACTCCTCAGGCACAAGAGGAAATTAAGGCTTTGCAGGCAAAACATCCTGATGCGAGCGTTATGTTGATTGCTGAGAAAGGTACAATGGGTGTAGGTTCGTCAAGAATGTCAGGAGTAAATAACGTTGCACTTTGGACAGGTAAACAAGCAAGTCCATATGTTCCCTTTATTAATATTGCTCCAATCGTTGCAGGAACAAATGGTATTTCTCCAATTTTTTTAACAACTGTTGATGTTACAGGTGGTATTGGTTTAGACCTTAAAAACTGGGTTAAAAAATTAGATGCAGATGGTAATGTTATTCGTAATGAGAATAATGAGCCTGTTCTGGAAGAAGCATACTCAGTTGCTACAGGAACTGTACTTACAATAAACACAAAAACTAAGAAACTTTATAACGGTGACAAAGAGCTAATTGACATTTCTAAGGCATTCACGCCTCAGAAAATGGAATTTATAAAAGCTGGTGGATCATACGCAATTGTATTTGGTAAAAAACTTCAAACATTAGCGGCAAAAATTTTGGACATCGAGGCTCCTCTTGTATTTGCTCCATCAAAAGAGATTTCTATTGAAGGACAAGGACTTACAGCGGTAGAGAAAATCTTCAATAAAAATGCTGTTGGAATCACTCCGGGTAAAGTATTACACGCTGGTTCAGATGTTCGTGTAGAAGTTAATATCGTAGGTTCGCAAGATACGACTGGTCTTATGACTGCTCAGGAATTGGAATCTATGGCTGCTACTGTAATTTCGCCAATCGTTGATGGTGCATACCAATCTGGTTGTCATACTGCTTCGGTATGGGATAAAAAAGCTCAGGCTAATATTCCAAAATTGATGAAATTTATGAACGATTTCGGTTTAATTACGGCTCGTGACCCGAAAGGCGTTTACCACTCAATGACTGATGTTATTCACAAGGTTTTAAACGATATTACAATAGACGAATGGGCTATCATTATTGGTGGTGACTCTCACACAAGAATGTCTAAAGGTGTTGCTTTTGGTGCTGACTCAGGAACAGTTGCTCTTGCACTTGCTACTGGTGAAGCTTCAATGCCAATTCCGGAATCAGTTAAGGTGACGTTTGTAGGGGAAATGAGAGATTATATGGACTTTCGTGATGTGGTTCACGCTACACAAGCGCAGATGCTTAAGAAGTTTGGTGGAGAAAATGTATTTCAAGGTCGAATTATTGAGGTTCATCTTGGAACTCTTACAGCTGACCAGGCATTTACTTTTACAGACTGGACTGCAGAAATGAAAGCAAAAGCTTCTATTTGTATTTCTGAGGATGATACTTTGATTGAGTCGCTAGAGATTGCAAAAGGCAGAATCCAGATTATGATCGACAAAGGAATGGACAATCATAAACAAGTTCTTCAGGGGTTGATTAATAAAGCAGATAAGAGAATTTCGGAGATTAAATCGGCTGAGAAACCGGCTTTGACTCCAGACTCAAATGCTAAATATTACGCTGAAGTTGTTGTTGATCTTGATCAGATTATTGAACCAATGATTGCTGATCCGGATGTAAATAATGTTGATGTTTCAAAAAGATACACACACGATACCATCAGACCCTTATCTTTTTATGGAGGAGTGAAAAAAGTAGATCTTGGGTTTATTGGATCATGCATGGTGCACAAAGGAGACATGAAAATCCTTGCTCAAATGCTTAAAAATATAGAAAATCTGCATGGTAAAGTTGAGTTTAAAGCACCGCTTGTAGTGGCACCACCAACTTATAACATTGTAGATGAGCTTAAAGCTGAAGGAGATTGGGAAGTTTTACAGAAATACTCAGGTTTCGAATTCGACGATAATGCTCCTAAAGGTGCTGCACGTACAGAATATGAGAAAATGCTGTATTTAGAGCGTCCAGGATGTAACCTTTGTATGGGTAATCAGGAAAAAGCGGCAAAAGGAGATACCGTAATGGCAACTTCGACTCGTCTTTTCCAAGGAAGAGTTGTAGAAGATACTGAGGGTAAAAAAGGAGAGTCACTACTTTCTTCTACGCCGGTTGTAGTTCTGTCTACAATTCTTGGTAGAACTCCTACATTGGATGAATATACGGCTGCAGTAGATGGTATCAATTTGACCAGATTTGCACCTTCGCATAAATTATTAGTTATGTAATAACTAAGATTAGTTAATTATATGCAAAAGCCCGAGTTATTCTCGGGCTTTTTCTTTTCTGGCTGATCAATTATTTGTAACTTGTCATGTTCAAAAATAACAAAAACAAAAACAATTATACTTATGGCTTTTGATATTGAAATGATTAAAAAAGTGTATGAGAACATGCCAGGCCGTGTTGACAAAGCACGCGAGATTGTTGGTCGTCCACTTACTTTAACGGAGAAAATTTTGTACAATCACCTTTGGGACGGAAATCCAACGAAGGCGTTTGGAAGAGGAGTTGATTATGTTGATTTTGCACCGGATCGTGTAGCGTGTCAGGATGCAACTGCTCAAATGGCATTATTACAATTTATGCACGCTGGAAAGAAAACAGTTGCCGTTCCTACAACAGTTCACTGTGATCACCTGATTCAGGCAAAAGTAGATGCTGCAACCGATTTGGCTAGAGCAAAAACACAAAGTAATGAAGTTTTCGATTTCTTATCGTCTGTTTCTAATAAATACGGAATTGGTTTCTGGAAACCCGGAGCTGGAATTATTCATCAGGTAGTACTTGAAAATTATGCGTTCCCGGGTGGAATGATGATTGGTACCGATTCGCACACTGTAAATGCAGGTGGGTTAGGAATGGTGGCTATTGGTGTTGGTGGGGCTGATGCTGTAGATGTTATGTCAGGCATGGCTTGGGAATTAAAATTTCCTAAATTAATTGGAGTAAAATTAACTGGTAAACTATCAGGATGGACCGCTCCTAAGGATGTTATTCTTAAAGTTGCCGGTATTCTTACTGTAAAAGGTGGTACTGGTGCTATCGTTGAATATTTTGGTGAAGGTGCAACTTCTATGTCTTGCACTGGTAAAGGTACTATTTGTAACATGGGTGCTGAAATTGGGGCTACAACTTCAACTTTTGGTTATGATGATTCTATGAGTCGTTACCTGCGTTCTACAAATAGAACGGATGTTGCTGATGCTGCAGACAAAGTAGCGTCTTACTTAACTGGAGATCCTGAAGTTTATGCTAATCCGGAACAATATTTTGATCAGGTTATCGAAATCAATTTATCTGAATTAGAGCCACACTTAAACGGACCTTTTACACCAGATTTAGCTACTCCAATTTCTAAAATGAAAGAAGAAGCAATCAAAAATAACTGGCCTTTACAAATTCAGGTAGGTTTAATAGGTTCTTGTACTAACTCTTCTTATGAAGATATTTCTCGTGCAGCTTCTTTAGCCAGACAAGTAAGTGCTAAAAACTTAAAAACTAAATCTCAGTTTACAATTACTCCGGGTTCAGAGGTTGTTCGTTATACAATTGAAAGAGATGGTTTTATCGATACTTTCGAAAAAATTGGTGCTACTGTTTTTGCTAATGCTTGTGGACCATGTATTGGTATGTGGGACAGAGATGGAGCAGAGAAAGAAGAAAGAAACACCATTGTTCACTCTTTCAACCGTAACTTCTCAAAACGTGCAGATGGTAACCCAAATACTTTAGCCTTCGTAGGTTCTCCGGAATTGGTAACTGCTATGGCAATTGCAGGTGATTTAGGGTTCAATCCATTAACAGATACTTTAATCAACGAAGATGGAGAAGAAGTAAGGCTTGAGGCTCCAACAGGAGACGAATTGCCTCCAAAAGGATTTGATGTTAAAGATCCGGGCTTCCAGGTTCCGGCTGAAGATGGATCAGGAGTTCAGGTTGTTGTAAGCCCAACATCGGAGCGTTTGCAATTATTAGCTCCATTTGATGCCTGGGATGGTAAAAACATTATTGGTGCAAAATTGTTAATTAAAGCATTCGGAAAATGTACGACGGACCACATTTCTATGGCAGGACCATGGTTACGTTTCCGTGGACATTTAGACAATATTTCTAATAATATGTTGATTGGTGCTGTAAATGCATTCAACCAAAAAACAAACTCTGTTAAAAATCAATTAACTGGAGATTACGATGCAGTTCCTGCTGTAGCCCGTGCATATAAAGCGGCTGGAGTTCCGTCTATAGTTGTGGGAGATCACAACTATGGTGAAGGTTCTTCTCGTGAGCATGCTGCTATGGAACCTCGTTTCTTAGGGGTTAAAGCGGTATTAGTGAAATCTTTTGCACGTATCCATGAAACAAACCTTAAAAAACAAGGTCTTTTAGGCTTAACTTTTGCAAAGGAAGCTGATTACGATAAAATTCAGGAGAATGATACTATTAACTTTACTGATTTAACTGAGTTCGCTCCGGGAAAACCATTAACATTAGAGTTTCTTCATGCGGATGGTACAAAAGATATTATCCTGGCAAATCATACTTACAACGCTGGTCAAATTGGCTGGTTCGTTGCCGGTTCTGCATTAAACTTAATTGCTGCCGGAAAAGCTTAATTCTTAAGATTCAATTATACTAAAAGCGCCCTGTGAAAACAGGGCGCTTTTTTCTAATATCAAAATCTAATGCGATGCAAATTATTGATGGAATTTTCAATTTTAAAATATAGGAGTTTAAGTAGATTAACTTTTTGGTAGAATGATTTAATTATTTTTAGCTAAATTTAATCCTTGTGATAAAACTTTTATTCGATTTGGTTTTGTGGTCTCAAATTCATCAATATCAATGCTGTAGATATTCGCTGAAGGAACTGTGGCGTAATTTATAAAAGTAGTTCCTCCTGCAATATATAATTTATTGTCAAAATAATACATAGCTGAAGATTTTACATCTAGTTCGACTAAATATTCTTTGAGCTGTTTTGATTTAGTGTCGTAAACACATATTTTTCTGTTTTCAAAGAAATAGATGATATCATTATTGGACGTTACAGCTGGATGGTCAAAACCGGAAAACAATTCTCCCTCAGTTTGCCATTTTTCAGTTGTTAAATCTAAACTTTCAATAGCTGTCAGAAGCTTACCATTGTTTCCTCCAATTAAATAAATTTTATTGTCGACTATCGTTCCTGAAGTTTCCATTGCAATTGGCATGTTTGTCAGTTCATACCAATAACCAGATGTTATATTATAAAAATGCACTTTATTTGTAAATTCTTTTTCCCCTTTTTCTGTTGATTTTATAGAACCTCCCAGAACAATAATATTATTTTTATGAGTAAAAGAAGCTGCATTCGAAGCTTGGTGGGGGTAAGTTTTGTCAATTGTAATACTTTGTTTATTCAGATCAAATACTTCAATTTCGTTTTCCAAATACTGATACTTTCCAGTTTTAGAAACTCTTTTGCCGCCTAGAACATAAAGTTTATTGTCGTAATAATTAAGGTTGTTAAAAGCTCTTCTTTTGAATTTCGCTTCAGAAGTTTCCCATGAATCTTTTTTAATATCATAAATTAAAAAAGAGCCTTGGTATGAAATTGAAGAATATGAAGATTGAGATGCAATCTCGTCCAGGTATTTTTGTACAAATCTGGGGTCTTCTGAGTTTATATTTTTTGCTTTTAAGGCTTCTAAAGCATTCGATTCATAGCTGTCACTGCCTCCTACAATATAAATTTTACCATCATTAATACAGGATCCAAAAGAGGAAATTGGATGTTTTAAAGGAGATAATTTAGTAAAAGCAAGTTTTGATTTTAGTTTTAACCAAGAATTAGCTGTAATTGTTAACTCTGATAAATTTTCGATTTCTTCTTGAAGTGAAACTTTATAATTTGTTTTCTTTAAATCTTCTAAGCTAATTTTTAAAGTTGTAAGCCCAATATGAGAAAATTCAATAGTATCTTTTTCTTTAAAATTTGAAGGCAATTTTAAGGTAAACTCCCCGTTTTCATTTGTTAATGTAAATGTGTTAAAATTGATTGCCGCTATATTAACATCGTCTATTGGGAGGTTGGTTTTTTCAGAAATGACTTCGCCTTTAATGTTTTGTGCAAACGACAGTAAGGGAAGAAAAAAAAGTAATAGAAGTAATTTTTTCACAATATGTTAGATTAAGGTTGTTTACGAGATTTAAAAATACAACTTTTCGTATAAAAAATGATATTTTGAAAAATGTTGAACCAATTTTTATGCCGTGTTTGTTAATTTCAACAAAATTTGTTGTTAAAAAATGTGCTTTTTTTACTTTAAAAAGTTAAATTCGCCTACCCCAAATATAATTCGTTTTTTAAGTTTGAAATAACAAGACAAGCTTGAGATAACGAATGCAAAATAGAATAAAATGGTTTTTAGATTAATAATAGTATTGTTTTTTTTTAGTGTTGGTGCTTTTTCTCAGGAAAAATATACCAAACATAAAATCTCAAAAGGAGAAAATCTAACTGTAATTGCTAAGAAGTATGGAGTTAAAGCCAAAGATATTTCAGAAGCAAATCCAAATGCTCCTAAAATTTTAAAATTAAATTCAATTTTATTAATACCGAATAACAACCAAACTTCTGAAATTAAACTTCAAGAAACTGTTACAAATACGACTCCGGGTTTACATGAAGTTCAGGCCAAAGAAACACTTTGGGGAATATCAAAAAAATACAATGTCTCAGTTGACGATTTAAAAAAGACAAATCCATCATTAGAAACAGAAGGATTGAAAATTGGACAACAAATTAACATTCCTTCTAATTCAGTAGCAGTCTCAGAAAAACCAATTGACGATCTTAAGATTGTAACCGATGTTGAAGTTGTAGTTGAGGTTCAGCCCAAAGAAACAAAATATGCCATTGCAAAAAGATACGGATTAACGGTTCTCGAATTAGAGAAACAAAATCCATTTATTAAAGGGAAATTACCCGTTGGATATGTTTTAAAGATTCGTACTTCAAAAGAAAAGGCAGATGCTGCTCAGGCATTGCAACCAATAAATACTGCAGTAAAAGATTCTTTGTCAATCCCTAATCAAAATGTTCAGATCGCCGAGAATTCGGAAATCAAAAAAGATTCGTCAACAATCATAAGGGTTAGTAATCATTCAGATTTAATTACTCAGCTCGTAATGAATGCTACCGAAAATATTGGGGTCAGATATCGGTCTGGCGGAACTACAAAAGCTGGTTTTGATTGCTCTGGTTTAATGATTTGTACTTTTAGTAATTTTGATATTAAACTGCCAAGAAGTTCTATCGAACAATCGCGAATTGGTGTGAAAATTAATTCAGATGAGGCGCAAAAAGGTGATCTAATCTTTTTTAGAACAAACGGAAGACGACAAATTAATCACGTTGGAATGGTGATTGAAGCGGTAGATGGAGAAATTAAATTTGTTCACTCTTCAACTCATGGTGGTGTTATGATTTCCTCAACTAAAGAGCCATACTATGAAAGAGCTTTTTCACAAGTAAACCGCGTTTTAGAAAAGATTTAGGCATTCAAATAAATTTTATTTCTAAATTCTTCAATAGGGAAAGGTTTGCCCAGAAAATCGGTAACATAGATACTTTCGCTAATTTCTTTAATTTCATCACAATCTAACGTCGAGGAAAGTACATAGATTTGATTGCCTTTCTTTAGTTCGCTATCTAGTTTGGCGTAAGCATTCAAAAATTCAAAACCATTCATAACAGGCATTTGTACATCGAGAATAATAATAATTGATGGGTAAAGTTTGCCATTAGCCTGAAGCCACTCAATGCCTTCTTTGCCATTATTGGTTATATGTACTTCGTCTATGTAAAGTACTTTTTTAAGTAATTGTTTGATGACAAGCTGGTCGATAAGATTATCTTCAATTAATAGGTATACATTTTTAACTGGCATACGCGTATGGGATTGTTACTATGAATTTACTTCCAATATTACTTTGTGAGCTTACTGAGATGTTCCCTTTAATGTTTTCTACTGCCTCTTTGACTATATAAAGGCCTAATCCTGATCCTTTGTTTTTGTTTGTTCCAAAATACATTTGAAAGATATTGTCTTTGTATTCGTCACGGATGCCAATTCCGTTATCAGCCACTTCAATTTTATTAAAACCATCTATGAAATAAGTTTTAATTGAAATCTGCATTTCTTGTTTATTACTGTCAGCATATTTTATAGCATTTGAGATTAAATTAGAAATGATAATTTTTAATCGTAAGTTATCACTCTGGATTTTATCTACTAATAATTCTTTGGTGAATGTAATTTGGTTTGCATTTTCAATATGCATAAGCTGTGAAATAGCCTCGTCAAATAATTCCTGTAGGCTTACAGCTTCCATAACTACTTCTTTCCGTTTATTTTTAGAATAATCTATAATGTCGTTAATAAAGCGATCTTGTTTAGCGAGGCTTTGATGCATTAAATTCAGATACCTTTTGATCTGATTTGGATCATCTTCCAGTTGTGTTATTTCTATAAGTCCTTTTAATGAAGTAATAGGAGATCGTAAATCATGCGATGCACTATAAACAAAGCGATCAAGTTCATGATTAACAAGTGTTAAATTTTCATTTTTAGCCTCGATTTCTTTTTTAGAAACAATAAGGCGTTTTACCATTATGGAATAATACAAGCAAACACTACAAACAATGACCAGGGTGAAAAAGATATTCGTTATTATAAGTAAGCTTTTTATTTTGCGTGTTCCTTCGCCTAATGTATTCGAAAAATTACGTTCATTAATAGTCAGTTTATCGCTAATTGCACTTATGTCTTTTAAGAATTGTTCGCGATTATCAGGTGTCAATATATCCTTTTTGATTTTGGCATTAATTTGTTGTCCGATAATAAACAATTGAAAAATTAATTTGTCACCTTGTTCCCATTCATGAATGGCTTTTGCTAAAAAGGGAACTTCTTTAAAATTTTCAAAAAGCCAAATAAGATCATCTAAATCCTCTTCGTGATTTCGTCCAACAAGCAATGCCTTTCTGGCTACTTCATTGTCTCCTGCTTTTAAAAGTGTTATTCTTGCGATTCCATCTCCCTGCGGAACTTTTAATTCTTCTAAATATAATTTCCACTGATTTGGGTCTTTGGTATAGAGATAAGTTATCAGATGTCTTGAAGCGTCTTTTTGACCTTTAGAATAATGCGATTCACCATTTATGTAAGCTCTGTTTGCAGATAAGGTTTTGATCGTGAAAAAATTGATGCATATTAATAGAGCACAGGACGCAAATACTATCAATAAAAGAATGAAAACATTCGCGAAGCGTAATTTCTTAAAAAAATGGAACTTAGGCATAGTTTCGTATTTATTGGTTAGTAATTTAGCTTACTGGATTCTGATGAAGATCTGACAAATTATTTATGTTGTAATAATCGATGGGGAATGATTATTTGAAAAAAAATAAACAATTGTTAATGAAATATATGCGTTTTATAGCTTTTATCATCTCTTTCAAATTTAATAAAAAAGAATTGATTTTGACTAAATAGTGCGAATTTTCTTTTAAGTTTGAAATTTTATACTTTTCAAGTAATTGTAAATAAGACACTTATTGTTGTATTTTTTATTGGATGTATAAAAAATAAGATAATCATGACCCTTAGTTAAAAGTAATATGAAGAAAATAAATACTAAAAAACGCTCTGTTTTGTTTAACTATTGAACAAGTGAAAATTGATAATGTTAAAGCAAAGAAGATCGTTCTGTTTATAAAAATACAGAACGATCTTCTTTGAAATGTGAAATTGAAGCTTAAATTATTTTGAAACTAAAGTAGACTTAGTTTAAGAATACAAGACATAATGCAATCATACCGAGCTGAACCAGCTTTTCAAAAATTTTGGGTTTTAATTTTTTTAGTTGTTGAGATAATAAAATAAATAGTAACGTTCTCTAGCTATGCTTTCTTAATTATTTTGGCAAATATTGGCTGGGATCTTCGTTGTCAAATTTATTTGTTACAATTTCTTCTTTTATAAAACTTAATTTGGTCTCAGCATCAGTTTTTTGAAATTGAGAATTCGAAATTGTCGAATTTTTAATTTTAAAAAGAGTAATGCTAAAATAAACTAAACACGCAATTCCTATAAGAATCAAAAAGATATTCAGGTAAAGTTCCGTTCCTTGTTTGTCTAAAGTTTGAGCTAACATAACAAGAGCAAATAAAGGAAATATAATTCCCCAATATTCCATATTAATCCAAAACAAGCCATGATTACTTTTGAAATTTATTTCTTTACCAGTCTCTTTATCAATAAAAACTCTCAAAGTTTTATTCCATTTAATTCCAAAAATATAGCTAAAAATTGCAGCAATATAAAGCGGAATAACAAAACTTTGGGTTATATAGGTTTCTGGTAAAATAGGGATGAATAAAAAAATGGCGATAAATAAAATTAGAAGCGAGAGAAATCCCCTTCCTGACCAAACTATCATATTTGCTAAATTAAATGGATTGCCTACTACTTTTAAAGTCTATTTCGGCTTATTTTGACTGAGCGTTTTTAAATTTTATGAATTAACATTGATAAGTCCTTTAAAAAACTGAATTCCACCAAACAAAATAGCTCCCCAAAAAATAAAGCCAATGTCAGCAAGAGTTAAAATTGTACCGCCACAAAACCACAATGCGCCATAAACCATATCTTTTCTGGCTTTTTCATGTTTTGCTTCTTGTATTTCAATTTCTACGTTCTCTACTATCAATCCGGCAATATCGTTACTTAATCCTTGTTCGACAAGTCGGGCTTTAGTTTCATAAGCCGATTTGTTTTCATTTAAAAGTAAATTTGCTGCGTACTTGTAATGATAATTTGCAACATCTGGCGATTCTACAGTGGTGGTTTCCATAATGGTGGTTGGTTTTTGGTTGGTTAAATTTTTATAGTTTGATTTTCAAATATAAATAGTTGAAATTGTATAATGTTACGGGAAGACGTAAACTGTTAAAATTTTATTTTTGAAGTTGGATTATTCTTTGAGTTGAATTGGTTTTTAGGCGTAAAAAAAGCTGCATATTTTAAGTTTGCAGCTTATTGCTATTTATTTTGAAGTAAATCTTGCTTACTTTATTTTTATAAATTTAAATTCACAACCTTCAAAGCATAATAAATTAATAGGTGACAAATGCATCTTTCCATTTTCTATTTTATAATTTTCAATGAAAGTTCCAGTAGGTTTTTCTTTAGTAGTGGTAAAGCCGGGACATCCATAAATCATGGTTAAAGTTGTGTTTTCCAGTTTATAAATCCCTTTTGTGCATTCTGTAAATTGAGTTGAAGTAAAAGTTCCGTCGCTTTTAAACGTATGAGTATAGCCATTTGTAACAGAAGCCCATTTTGTTGCTGACGCTCCTTCACCCACAAAACTTTCCGCTAATTTCCAAGTCCCCAGTATTCCAGTATCTTTGGGTTTAGTTTCTTTGTCATTATTGCAGCTTATTTGAGATATTAAAATGGCTAGTAAAAGTATTATCTTTTTCATATTTGCTTTTTTTAGTCTGTTAGTTTTTATTCTATTCTTTCGAATCCGCTACCAACTCCATCGTAATTATTATCACTAATCGAAAGTTTATTTTCTTCATAAATTGTAATGATACCTATTGTTACAAAATAGCTGCCTTCTGGGATATTGGTCATATCAAATGTTATGTATTTTTCCATTTCTCCGGTATAAATAGATTTTATCATAGTAAGCTTATATTTTCCCGTTCCGATTTCTTTCCCATCTTTAAGTATAGAGAAAGTGTAATTTTTCATTAAATTCAATTGAAGAGTAGTTCCTGTTGATTCAGGTGTTGCATGACTATTGAAATTAAAACCTCCATGGGTTCCAGTCCAATTCCATTTCCCAACAAATTCTGAATTTCTAACCTTATCGTCCTCATCAGCACTACAAGAAGTAAGACTAATTGCAACAAGTAATAGTGTAATAAATTTTCTCATAATTTTTGGTTTATTATAAGATGAAAGAATTTTGAATTGGTTGCGTTTGGTGTTTAATGTTCTGAAAATAATTTAGTTGAAGTGAAGAAACATTTTTTACGATCATCTTAAATATATAAATCTAAAAGTTTTTTAGAACTGTAACTTTATATGAAATATTATCTTCGTTTTGGAGCACTCCTTGTGTGTGGTTGAACATATGTTCCATTTTTTCTAGTATAACCTTTTACATAAACGGGACCACCATTATAAGATTTAGTTGAAGAACTATGAGATTTGCTAGGAGATAAATTGTAATTGGTATTAACGTTTGTATTTGGACTGTTGCTTAATGTATTTGTATTACTGTATACAGGGTTAATTACCCATCCTTTATAATTTTTCCATTTTATTTTACTGTATGTTTTATCGCTTCTAGTAATATAGACGCTAGATCCTTTTGGTATTGATACTATTGATTCTTTTCCATTTCTAGATGAATAAATTGTAGTGTCTTGGTCAATGGTAACATAATAGTAGTTTGTAACACAAGAATTGAATACAAGTAATAATAGAATGAGTAATTTTTTTTTCATAAGTAATATTTAAGTTAGTTTTTATTTTCTGCTACAAACCAAGAAGCAATGTAGGCTGTAAATGTCCCAAATAATCCAACGCCGGCAGTCATTAGAACAGCAGCGATAATTCTTCCCTCAGTAGTGACTGGGAATTTATCTCCATAACCGACAGTAGTGATTGTTACATAAGCCCACCAAATTGCATCTTCAGCAGTTTTTATGTTGCTATTTGGGGCGTTTTCAACTTGAAGAATTCCAATTGCCGAGAAAATTATTAGTAAAATTGCTATTATTGAAATTGAAGTGAACGCGCCTTTTGCTTTGTTTGCGAAAACATGGTCAACAATATTTTTAGTTGTTTTAAAGGCTCTAACGATTCTTATTAATCTAATAAGTCTTAATAAACGCCCAGCTCGCAGAGCATTAATCATGGGGATACAAGAAATTAAGTCAATCCATCCCCAATGCATAAATTTTAATTTGTTTTCCGCATCTTTAAGACGAATGCAAAACTCAATAAAAAAGAATAAACAAATAACTTTATCAATATAGCTAAGAAGATTGGAAGTTTCTGTTGGAAGAATATAAACAGAATCAATTACTAATGCAGCAAGTACATAAATTGATAGGATTAAAACTAATAGATTTAATAAACTAAGTTTACTGGGAATAGATTCTTGGTAATTTGTCATTTTAAATTATGGAAATTTTGAGTTAGAATTTTTGGTGTTTTATTTTTTCTAAAATACAGTTCTAGAAAAATTTTATTTCTTTCTGGCTCAAATGTAAAGATCTAATTGGTGATAAATTTATGGTAAACCGTAAAACTGAATCAATATTATAAAATCTAATGAAACCGAGATTAGCATGAGGGATAGAGGCGGTATCCTTTTACCAGCGAAGCAAAGTAAAAGATATAGCCGAAAGCCCGACCCGCCTTTTTCGGCGGGACATGCCCAAATTATTATATTAAAGGCTCTTGTCTTTAATTGGAATTTGGAATTTTCAAAATTTGGAATTTGAAATTACGAGATTTCCAAAAAAAGTATATCTTTAACCAACCCAAAACCAAAAAAAATGCAAGAAAACGAACAAGACCAGGAACATTTTAAAAGAGAACTCGGATTACTAGACGGAACCATGCTTGTCGTGGGGTCTATGATAGGCTCCGGGATATTTATTGTAAGTGCCGATATTGCCAGACAAGTAGGATCTGCGGGGTGGCTGACGCTAATTTGGCTTATCTCCGGACTAATTACTATTATTGCTGCCGTAAGTTATGGTGAGCTGAGTGCCATGTTTCCAAAAGCTGGCGGACAATACGTTTACCTTAAAGAAGCTTACAATAAGCTAATTGCCTTTTTGTATGGATGGAGTTTTTTTGCCGTTATTCAAACCGGAACAATTGCCGCCGTTGGAGTAGCTTTCTCAAAGTTTGCAGCTTATATATATGAACCCTTAAGCGACGAAAACATATTATTTGAATTGGGTTCTTTCAAACTCAATGCAGCACAATTAGTTTCCATTTTTACTATTATTTTATTGACTTACATTAATAGCCGTGGCGTAAAAAACGGAAAAATTCTGCAAACCGTTTTGACTATTATAAAGATTCTATCATTACTGGGTTTAATCGTTTTTGGATTAACACTTGCTGCAAAAGCTTCAGTTTGGGATGCCAATTGGACAGATGCGTGGACAACACGTTCGTATAATGCTGAAAGTGGTTCATGGCTTCCAATTAGTGGAACAGCTTTAATTACAGGAATTTCGGCCGCGATGGTGGGGTCTTTATTTTCAAGTGACGCCTGGAACGGTGTGACTTTTATTGCTGGTGAAATTAAAAATCCAAAACGTAATGTTGGTTTCAGTTTGTTTTTAGGAACTTTTATCGTGACGATAATTTATGTTTTAACCAATTTGATGTATTTGGCGGTAATTCCACTTGACGAAATTGCAACAGCAAAATCTGATAGGGTAGCCGTGGTAGCTTCACAATATATTTTTGGAAACATTGGAACACTGATCATAGCCATCATGATTATGATTTCGACTTTCGCCTGCAACAACGGATTAATTATGGCAGGTGCCAGAGTTTATTATACAATGGCTAAAGATGGTTTGTTCTTCAAAAAAGCAGCTGTGTTAAATGAATCTAGCGTTCCTGCATGGGCACTTTGGGCACAATGTATTTGGGCTTCGGCTTTGTGTCTGACAGGAAAATATGGTGATTTATTAGACTTCGTAATCATCATCGTATTGATTTTTTACATTCTGACAATCTACGGAATCTTCATCTTACGTAAAAAAATGCCAGATGTAGAAAGACCCTATAAAGCTTTTGGATACCCGTTTTTACCAATGTTATACATCATTATTGCATCGGCAATTTGTATCTCATTATTATTAACTAAATTCTCAACCTGTGGTTGGGGAGTGTTAATTATGCTAACTGGAATCCCGGTTTATTACCTAACTAAACCAAAGGAGAATTAAAAAGTTGTTTCAGGTTTCAAGTTTGAAAGTTTCAGATTAAATCAACTGTGAAAATAAACAAAGAAAGAAAGCGCCTTGCTAATAACGAGGCGCTTTTTTTGTATAAATCTGCTCCGTCTACACGTCTGGGGGAGAAAATAATCTCGCAAAGTCGCGAAGCCGCAAAGAAAAAATAAACTTTGTGTCTTTGCGTCTTCGTGGCAAAAAAACTAGCGCCCTTTGCGGTTAAATCTTCAGCACATTTCAAAAAAAAAGACACTGCTTATTTCTAACAGTGTCTTTTGATTTAAATAATCCAGAAACATTTTGTTGATTATAACACTTCAGTTTCAGTAGATGATTTTATAGTTGAATTAATAATATTCAAAGTAAGAGGATCTGTTTCTCCAGAGAAAAATGCATCTAATATTTCCTTAAATACAGGATTAGTGTTTTCTACCAAAGAAAAAAGTGTCATTGAAGAGCGTAATTTACGAGCATCTAAATCACCTAAAATTCCATCAGCTGATTTTCTTTTAAAAGTCAAAAACAGTTCAGAAATTTCGATCAGATGTTTTCCTAAAATAGGATGTTCTAAAAATTCGTTAGCTTCTTTAACATCGGTAATCGCATAAAGATTTGCAGTATCACTACTACCTAATCCTTTAATCTGCGGAAAAATGAACCACATCCAGTGTGTCTCTTTTTTTCCTTTTTTGATTTCAGAAAAAGCAGTAAGATAGAGTTTATTTTGCGCATCCAGGAAACGCGATAAATCATTGTTTGAGTAAGCCATTATGGTATTAATTATTAAAAAAGGGTTGCAAAAGTACTAAAAAAGATAAGGTCTGCCTAATAAAAGGTTCACGCAATGAGTAATTTAACTTTTTCCGACAGAATTTTCCTCGTGGTTGTGAAATGTAAAATAATGTCATTTTCATTCCTTTATAAATCATAAACTACGATGAGTTTGCCTAAAAGTTAAATTAATTCTTGGCAAAACATCTCGCGCCGTTTTCGGAACCTGATGTTGCCAAAAACTATTTGTTGTTCCGGCCATTAACAAAAATGAACCATGATGCAGCGGAATTTCGACTTGCGGAATCTCTTTGCTAAATTTATGACGAAGCCTGAACATTCTGGTTTCTCCAAAAGTCACCGAAGCAATAATTGGGTTTGGTCCGGTATTATGTTCTTTGTCGCTGTGCCATCCCACACCATCATTTCCATCCCGGTATAAGTTAAGAAGTACAGTATTAAAATCAAGCTGTGTTTCTTTTTCTATACGACCTCTAATGGTGAGTAATTCATAATTCCAGTCGGGACCATTTTGATCTGCTCCTGGATTATCCTTGTCTTCGTACCAGGCAATCATTCTGGGAACAGTATAGATTTTATCGTAAATTTCCATTTCATATTCTCTCCATTTGGTTTTACGAAGCAGTCTTTCATAAAAACGATCAGACTCTTCTTTCGTGAAGAAATTATCAATCAAAATCAACTCAGAATCAGGAATATCAAATACTTTTTTTCCTGCCAAACCAGTTGCAAATAATTCGGTGTCGTTAAATAATGTCATTTTTCCATTTATTTTTTGTCAATTTCAATCCATACTGGCGCATGATCACTTGTTTTTTCCCAGCCTCGCACATGACGGTCGACGCCGCCGGAGCGTAATACTTTTGCTATTTGCGGACTGAGTAAAAAATGATCAATTCTAAGCCCTGCATCTCGCTGATAAGCATTTCGAAAATAATCCCAAAAGGTGTAAATTTTCTCATCAGGATATAGTTTTCTAATCGCATCTGTCCATCCTTGCGAAACGATATTTTTAAAAGCTTCTCGTACTTCTGGCCTGAAAAGAGCATCTTTTACCCATTTTTCAGGTTTATAAACATCCAATTCCGTTGGCATCACATTATAATCTCCAACAAGTATTACAGGAGTTTTTAAACTCAATAAGGTTTCAGCACGATGCGCCAGACGATCAAACCATTTTAATTTGTATTCGAATTTAGGTCCTGGAGCAGGATTTCCGTTTGGGAGATAAAGACAGGTGATTACAATTCCATTAATCAAAGCTTCAATATAACGGCTTTGAATATCTTCATCATCTCCCGGAAGAATTCGGGTTACTTCTTCAATTTCCATATTACGTGCGAGAATAGCAACGCCATTCCATTGTTTTTGTCCGTGCCAAATAGCATTGTAGCCTGCATCGTTAATCGCTTTAAGCGGGAAATTATCCTGCGGTGCTTTTAATTCCTGTAGACAGACAATATCCGGAACTGCTTCTTCAAGCCAGCGTAATAAAACATTTAAGCGTCCGTTGACTCCGTTTACGTTATATGTTGCTATTTTCATGGTACATTTAATTAATTCTATTCTTAAATTTACTGATTATTAAGCATTTAATGAGATGTGGCTTGTGTTTTTATTTTAGAAACTGCTTGTTAAAGAATACTTTACCCGGATATTTTTCTGCGTAAGCAAAAATTAATTGCACCATGTATTGATTGCTTTTGTAAGGTGTAACAAAGTTTTTTACTTCTGATGGATCAGTAATCGCAACATCTGACGGAATATAACCCATCCCATAAAAGTGCCCGTTTTCAATCCAAATACAGCTGCGTTCCTCTTTTGACCTGCCTTTATCTATAATGGCAAAACTAGGCCTGTTGCTTAATAGAAAATCAATTGCATTGTCGACTTGCTCGTTGTGAAGCAAAACATCCGGCAGACTTTTGACTTCATTATTTTGAAAAAATTCTCCTTCTTCAGGTCGGGAATATTTGCAGAATCTCTGATCAATTTCAAATTGCTCCGCCAGACTTCTCAGCAAATCTATAGCATTATACAAACTATTAAATTCATGGATACAAGTCTGAAATTTGCTTAGTTTTCCAACGGCCAGATATTTGTATCCGTTTCTTGCTTCATATTGATAAATGCCAAATTTTGCTTCAAAACGTTTTAAGGCTCTGTTGTAGGTTGGCCAAAGCTGTTTTATTTCGGTACATTCCAATAAAAGCGCCATTAATTCAGTGGCACAGACTTCAAAGGAAATCCCGTGAATATCCCTCAAAAAATGCTGTCTTTGCGGATTGATTTTATGACCGCTAAAATGAGAAGCTACACGTTTTTTTAAGTTGATTGCTTTTCCCACATACACTACCTTTTTTTGCTGATTATAAAAATAATATACACCTGGTTTTTCGGGTAAATTATTAAAATCTTCCGGAGGCAGATTAGGGGGTAAACGCTGATCTTGTGAAGTCATCTTGACCATTTTTGCTATCTCGCCTTCAGCGTCCCATTCGAGTAATCGGGAAAACAATATTGCGGTAGCATCTGCATCTCCGCCAGCCCGATGTTGGTTCTCTAAAGGTATGTCCAGCGAATAGCAAAGTTTTCCTAAGCTGTAAGAGGACAACCCTGGTTTAATTTTTCTTGCGGCGCGTACGGTGCACAATTTTCTTGCAGTCCATTTGAATCCCGCCTGCTCGAGCTGATGACGCACAAATGAATAATCGAAGTTGACATTATGGGCAACAAAAATACGGTCGGTTAGCATTTCAAGTACTTTCTCTGAAATAGCATCGAAAATGGGTGCATTCGCAACCATTGCATTATTAATACCCGTTAATCCAAAAATAGAAAGAGGAATTTCCTTTTCCGGATTAACAAGCGTTTCGAAGCGGTCGATTACATTTTCGCCGTCATGTATGATTATGGCAATTTCTGTAATGCGGCTGCCACTGGCGTTTCCACCTGTGGTTTCGATATCTACTATGGCATATTCCTGCTTTTTCATCTCTTTACTATAACGCAAAACCTCTTTTTGTTCTTGTAAAATCATCGGTGGTTATTTTTGAAATTTCATTCGGTGTCATTTGGTAAGTTGATTTCATGTCCCTGGGGATACGGTTCCCGATGCGTTGGACTCACATCTTCTTTAATCTGACGCTGTGTTTTAAACTGATCCTTGGCATCCATATACCGCGGATCCGGAATAAAAGGCATTTTAGCCATCTTGATAATAGTAATTGTAGGGAAATGATAATCGACTTCGACATTTCCTAAAAGCAAGTAACAGCCCCCGCCCTGAAAAGGATATTGCGCCAGACAATCAGGAAAATGCGCGGTATCAAAATAAGTGCCTTCGTGATCGATCCAGGTTCCGAAATACATGTTGCCTTTTTTGGTCGGAACTTGTTTTCTGGAGATTAAATACGCGAGCATCCGAACCTGTTTTTTTATGATGCGCCACTAAATCCTTAGCCATAATATCGCCACGGTATTTAATCTGAAGCAAATCAAAAACAGTACAGGAAACAGGAAAACTCAACAATTCAATTTCATCAAAAGCATCTTCAAAAACAGAACGTTCCAACGTTGGAAGTTTGTATTCTTTAACAGGTTCCTGCAAGAGCATTAAACTTTTGTTTTCGGGTTTGAAATTGTTTAAAAGCAAACTCGCAATCACTAAAAGCTGATTTTTAGTTTTTCCTGTAAATCGAAAAGCATCAATAAAAATTAGAATTTTAATGCTTTCAATCCCAATCGGAATACGATTGATGAAATCCTCCAAAGAAAGAAAAGCACCGTTTTTCTCCCGATCTGATTCAATTAACTGAACGATTTTCGATTCTAAACCCTGCAAATGCATAAAGCCCAAATAAATATCATTTCCATAAACCGTAGTTTGATATTCGCTTTTATTCACACACGGATTAAGAATTGTGCCACCAGACATGCGTGCTTCATGGACATAAACTTCAGTTCGGTAAAATCCGCCCTGATTGTTGATGACCGCCACTATAAACTCAACAGGATAATTAATTTTGAGATACAAACTCTGATAACTTTCAACAGCATAAGAAGCCGAGTGTGCTTTGCAGAATGAAAATCCGGCAAACGATTCAATCTGGCGGTAAATTTCCTGACTCAGTGCTTCAGGATGTCCTTTTCTGGCACAAGACGCAAAGAAATTATCTTTTACTTTTTGTAAAGCTTCCTTGGAACGTCCTTTTCCCGACATGGCGCGACGCAGGATATCGCCATCTGCAGCAGGAACTCCCCCGTAATGCTGAGCAATTTTGATAACATCTTCCTGATAGACCATAATGCCATACGTTTCGCCAAGATGTTCTTTGAAGGCTTCATGAAAATACTCGAATTGATCCGGATTATTATGTCTAAAAATATATTCTTTCATCATTCCGGATTGTGCTACGCCGGGACGAATGATTGAAGATGCAGCAACCAGAATTTTATAATTATCACAATTCAATCGGCGTAATAAACCACGCATGGCAGGACTTTCGATATAAAAACAGCCAATAGTTTTGCCTTGCGCCAAATGAACATTGCATACGGCTTCATCTTTAGAAATGGAAGTGTTACGAATGTCCACTTTAATTCCTCTGTTTTTCTCGATCAGTTTTACGCTGTCGTCAATATGACCAATCCCACGCTGACTCAGAATATCGAATTTCTCAAAACCAATTTCTTCAGCGATATGCATATCAAAAAGTACAATTGGAAAACCTTTTGGAGGCATTTCTAAAGGCGTATAATTGGTAATGGGTTCTTCAGAAATAATAATTCCACAAGCGTGCATACTACGTTGGTTTGGATATTTTCCAATCATATCACCATATTTCTGAACCAGTTTTACAATAGAATTGGTTTCGTGTAGCTGTTTCGGATTTTTGGCGAGCATATCTAATTCTTCTTTCGGAAGGCCAAACACTTTTCCAACTTCTCTAAAAATAGATCGGTGTTTAAATTCGACATTAGTTCCACAAAAGGCAACATGATCACGACCGTATTTATCAAATATATATTCTAAAATCGTATTGCGTTCTTTCCAGCTCCAATCAATATCAAAATCGGGTGGGCTCTTTCTATTTAAATTTAAAAAACGCTCAAAATATAAATCTAATTCCAGTGGACAGATATCTGTAATTCCCAGACAATAAGCGATAATACTGTTGGCACCGCTTCCTCGGCCAATGTGCATAAATCCCTTACTTGTGCTGTATCGGGTAATATCCCAGGTAATTAAAAAATAACCGCTGAATTCTAATTCATCAATGACTTTGAGTTCTTTTTCGACACGCTTTTTTGCCAGTTCGTGATTCTCACCATAACGCCAAATCAAGCCTTCATAGGCTAATTCGGTCAGTTTTTTTATATCGTTTTCACGATTTTCAGTAAAAAACTTTTTATTTTTTGGAGTTGTAAAATCATATTGGAAATCGCAAGAATCAATTATTTTCTGTGTGTTGACGATAATTTCCGGGTAATTTTCATAGAAAGGCAAAAGCGATTCTAAAGGCAACATTTTTTCAGAAGTTCTGCAATAATCGGTTTCTGTAAGCTTCGAAAGAATAATATTGGTATCAATTGCACGCAGAATTTTATGCAGATTAAATTCCTTTTTAGTTTTAAAAGTTACCGGTTGAAATACAACCATTTTATTCATTTTGTTTTTATGCTCCGATGTAAAAAGCTTTGAAACTTCATCTGACCGAATTCCGATAAATTCATTTTCACGAAGCGTTTTCGGAGCATTTTCTAAGGTATAAACAACATAAACCGATTTGAATTCGGGAGCAATTAACGGTAAAGGTTCTCCACTGAAATTGTGTTTCGTTAAAAACCGATTCATTTCACCAAGTCCGTTTGCATTTTTAGCTAAACCAATATATCGGAATTGATGATTGCAACGAAACTCCATTCCAACTAAAGGTTTGATTCCGACTTTATCACATTCTCTTATAAAATCATAAATTCCCGTAACGGTATTAATATCTGTCAGTGCCATTGCTTTTACGCCATACAAAACAGCATCGTCAACTAATTCCTTAAGTGGAATTGTGCCGTAGCGTAATGAATGATAGGAATGACAGTTGAGATACATGATTTATTTGATGCGTTTTAAGATTTCGTCTTTATTATTCGGTTTAAAATGAGCTCCGGCACAACGCATTACGGCATCAAAACCATAACGGCTTTTCATTTTATCCATCGCGGCATAAAGTGAAAGCATTTCTTCGGTATCCTCAAAAAGATCAATTTGATACGTACCGCGAACCAATCCGCTAAAACGAATACCAATCAAACGCAATCGCATTCGGCGTTGGTACACTTTTTCAAAAAGCTCCATTACATTTTTGGTCAGAATATGATCTGCTGAGGTGTATGCAATTTTGCATTGTTTGGTTTCGGTATCAAAATTGGCGTAGCGTATTTTAACCGTAATAGTTGAGGTTAGCCATTGTTCTGATCGAAGTTGGAAAGCCAGTTTTTCGACCATTCCTATGAGTATTCTTTTGAGTTTTTCGATGTCTATTGTGTCCTGAGAAAAAGTATGTTCAGTAGAAATTGATTTTCTTTCGGTGTAAGGTTCTACGGGAGTGTTATCGATTCCGTTGGCTTTTTTCCAAATATCCAATCCATTTTTGCCAATCATCTGCTGTAAAACTTCAGGAGGCATTTCAGATAAAGTTTGAATTTTACGGACTCCAATTCGGGATAAAAGCTGAAAAGTAACAGCTCCAACCATAGGAATTTTTTGAATCGACAACGGATTTAAAAATGCTTGTACATCGTTTTCAGGAATTTGTAAATTACCTATTGGTTTGCCTTCGCCCGTAGCAATTTTAGAAACGGTTTTATTGATGGATAATGAAAAACTAATCGGTAATCCGGTTTCTTTAATTACAGATTGTGCCAGTTCATTCGTCCATTTATAACTTCCGTGAAATTTATCCATTCCGGTAATATCAAGATAGAATTCGTCGATGCTGGCTTTCTCCAATACAGGAGCTTTTTCCTGAAGAACATGGGTAACATCATGCGATAATTTTGAATATAATTCCATATCGCCTTTCATTACTTTGGCATCGGGACAAAGTTTCATCGCCATATGAATAGGCATCGCAGAGCGCACTCCAAAGCGTCGGGCTTCATAAGAACAAGAGGCTACAACACCGCGATCGCCACCACCAATAATTAGAGGTTTGCCTCTTAATTCTGAATTAGTTAGCCTTTCGCAGGATACAAAAAAGGTATCCAAATCCATGTGTACAATCGCCCTTGCCATTTCCTTTGTTTTTGTACAACAAAATTAGTACAGATAATAACATTTTTTTGTATATTTGATGTTCCAAATTATAACAAAATAATTATGTCCTTATTTTCAGACAATATCAGAGCATTGAGGGTTAAGCATAAAATATCACAAGAGAAATTAGCTGAAAACCTAAAGATTACCCGAGGTAGATACGTTAAATACGAAGACGGAACTTCAGAAGCACCGTATGATATTTTAAAGCAGATTGCTTTATATTTTCACATGAGTATTGACTTGATACTGTCTGTCGATATACGCAAAATAGATGTAGAAAATTTAATAAAATTAGAAGGAAACCGACTTATTTTGCCCATACAAGTTGATAAATTCGGCGAAAATTTTATAGAAATTGTAAGCCAAAAAGCAAAAGCAGGCTACCTAAACGGATATGCCGATCCGGAATATATCGAAAGTTTACAACAGGTTTCGCTTCCATTTTTAGGGCCAGGCAAGCACAGAGGTTTTCCTGTAGAAGGCGATTCAATGCCGCCCCACGAAGACGGTTCCATTATTATTGGACGTTATGTAGAAAGGCTGGGCGAGGTAATGGACGGCAAAACTTATATCCTGATTACTAAAAATGAAGGAATGGTTTACAAACGTCTCAATAAAAACAAAAAAAATGCTTTGGTTTTAGAATCAGACAATCGTTTTTATCCGAATTATGAAGTGAAAGCGTCTGATATTTTAGAAATCTGGGAATACGAATGCAATATCGGACGAAGCGATAGACGTCATGAACAGACAGAATCGCAAAGTATGAAAGATTTGCTTTTGGAAGTAAAAAGAGAGGTTATGGAGATTAAGAATAATACTTCGAATACGTAAAAAGGTTTTGCCACGAATTACACAAATTTGCACGAATTATATTGATCACATTTTGAATAAATTTGTAAAAATTTGTGTAATTCGTGGCAAACAAACTACACCATTCAAAAAATCCTTTTAATCCTCTCAATCTGTGGCAAAAGATCAAAATACTTTCACAAATCCCAACCCATATTGCTGACCATTATAAAAAGGCATTATCATAGAAGTCGATTTATTTTCAGAAGACGATTTGAATATTTTTTTGGTAATATACGGATTCATCCAATATGCGATTTTGGTACTTAAAATCCCGATTCCGGCTCCGGCAGCGACATCGGTTAGCCAATGACGGTTGTTGTAAATTCTGAAAAGCCCGGTTCCGGTTGCTACGGCGTAACCGGCAATTCCGTACCAAATCGATTTGTCTTTGTATTCCTGCCATAAAAACTCGGCTCCGGCAAAAGCTGTAGCGGTATGTCCGGAAGGAAAAGAGTTATTTGAACTTCTATCAGGTCGTTCTTCATGTACGATCGATTTTAAACCCAAAACGGTTGTGGCCATAATTGCGTACGAAGTCACAAATATTACTGAACGATCTCTCATATTATTCTTGCCTTTTACACCAAAAGCATTCAAAGCATAAACAGAGGCTGCGGGGGCATATTGCGAGAAATCATCAATAGTGATTTTTTCATCAATATCTTCGGTAACTTCTGCTTTTATCTGTGAATTGAAACTCAAAAGCTGATCACTTTCCAGACCAATTATGCCGTAACCAATCAATACAGCGGGAATAATTAATTGCTTGTAGTTGAATTTTAAAGAATTGGAAGTGCTGTCAATTTTAGCAATAGAATCATTTTGTTGTGCATTGGCAGAAAAGAACCCGAATAGAAATACCAGAGAAATCGTTTTGTAAAACATCTTTCGTTATCGTTATAAGTTGCAATGATAACGAATGTGTTAACTAACTATTTTTAGATTAATTGAACCTTAAGCGAATATTAATCAGTTGTGTTTGAATGGAGTAGTTGAGTTAAGATTGGCTAAATATTCAAATATGAAAAGACCAAATTCAAAAAATCAAGCTCAATACAAACTAATTAACAAAATAGTCCCAGCGGACGTTATATTTATAGAAAATTATTATCACATTTTAATAAACCCCATCGGGTGACATATTTGATCGCGATGAATGTCGCTCTGCTGGAGCTTTACTAAAGAATCTATAAATTGGCTATAAATATTATGCTCCGCCGGAGCTTTAATTTTAAGATCTAAACTTTCAACGAAAACCAAAACGTACTTCCCAATCCCAAATTACTTTCTACGCCAACACTTCCGTTTTGAGCTTCAATAAATTCCTTGCTAATCGCTAAACCCAATCCAGTTCCGGATTTTTGACTTCCCGGAACCTGGAAATATTTATCGAAAACTTTGTCTTTGTATCTTGTGTCAATTCCTTTTCCGGTGTCGATAACCTGAAATACGATTTGATTGTTTTCTTTTTTTAATTGGATGACAATCGTACTTTTTTCAGAAGAATATCGGATTGCATTCGACAAATAATTAATCAGAACCCAGCCTGTTTTTTCGCTGTCCGCTTTTACGTCTTCGAGGTTTTCATCAGCATCAATAACCAATTTAATCTGCTTTTGATCTGCTTGAACTTTTACGGCTTCCACAGCATAATTTACAATTTCATGTGGATTGCTTTTTTCGATATTCAGCTGAATATTTCCAGTTTCCAATTGTGATAAATTCAGTAATTCTCCCGTAATTTTTAGTAACCTCTGACTATCATCTTTAATGCTTTCGACCAATTGTTTCTGGTCGTCATTCATATCGCCCGTTTTGGCATTTTCAAGTAATTGAAGGCTTAGTTTTATAGACGCAATTGGCGTTTTTAATTCATGCGAAACGGTTGCAATAAAATTGGTTTTGGCAAAATCAAGTTCTTTAAAAAGGGTAATATTTCGTAGAATAATTACATCACCAATATTGATTTCTTTTTCTTCACCTGTTGGAATTATCGTAATATTTAGAATTTCTTTTTCGAAATAACTTTCCTTTCCGTGTGCATAAATTTTAAGCGGTTGTTTTTTAGGAGAATCGATCTCTTCTTTTACAATCAAAGAACGAATTAAATCATTTGACAAGGCTAGAGTAGAAGCCGATTTCCCAATAACATCCTCCAATTTCATTCCGATAATTTTCAAAGCTTCATCATTCATAAATAAAACAATACCTTCATTATCCAAACCAATAATAGGGTCGTTCATGTTATTGATGAGCGTTTCAAGTCGCTTTTTCTCAAAGAACAACTTATATAAATTACTGTCATTGTATTCCTGAAGTTTCTGTGCCATAGTATTGAACGATTTGGCCAAATCTCCATATTCGCTGTGGCTGGTAAAATGCACACGCTCCGAATAATTTTTATTCGCAATTTCTTTGATACTTTGGGTTAGTTTCCTTAATCGGATTTGCAATGTTATTCGGTAAATTAACCAATAAGTTAAAAGCAATCAAAAAGCACAAACTTCCCACAATGGCAATCCATAAATTGGCATTTTCTGCGGTATGTTTTGCAATATCGCTTTTCTGTTTTATGGCGTCCAGATTCAGTTTCATAATGGCAAAAATATCTTGCCTGATTTGCGCTTTTATGGTTTCATCTGCACTGTTTTTTTCTAAAAGCGAAAAATCATTTTCAAGTTTAGCAGTTGCTTCTTTTTCACCGGGCTCGGTAACATTTTGCGTCTGTTTTTCCAGATATTCCTTAAAAATATGAATCTTAGTGTCTGGACTTTCTTTAATTTCATCCAAAGACAAAATCATATTTCGCGAATATTCCAGCGTATTATAATTCGCTTTCAGAATATTCTCTGTGTCTGCTTTTATCAAAAAAACAGAGTAACCGCTTACCAGCGAAAGTATAATGATCATCAAAAATAACAATCCAACACCCAGATTCAATTTGGTTTTAATTCTCATTTTATAAAACATTTAATTTTTTTTGAACTATATAAGTGATATAAGAAAATATTAGAATTACTTTAATTAACCGCAAAGTTCGCAAAGCTTTATCACTACAAAGCTTTGCAAACTTTGCTTTGTTATCAATTACGCAAGCCTAAAATCTTAGCCCCCTTTGCGGTTAAATTAACGCACCAACTTTAAATGAACTTATATGACTTATATGGTTTAAATATTTTTTTACGATAATATAACAAGGTCGACATTCGATAAAGACAGGCGATTTAATAAACGTCTGAAAATCGTTGTAGACAAAATTACTTTAAATAAATTCAAATGCGGTTTTCCGATGCAGACAGTTGTAATTTGTTTTTCTTCTACCGCAATCAAAATCGCATCGGCAATATTTTTGTGTTCTAATTTGATAACCTCTGCTCCTAATTGCACTGCCAGTTTAAAGTTATTAATTAAATGTCTTTGTTTATCTAATGCAATTTTGGTACTGCTTTCTTTCGGTGTTTCTACATACAAAACATACCAGGCTCCGTTATAATAACTCGCTAATCGTGCGGTTTTTCGAATCACAATTTTAGCCGTTTTATCATTACTGCTAATGCAGGCCAAAAGTTTCTCATGACGTAAAGCATGCAGTTGAGGTACTTCATTTTCCACTTTTCGAACTACCTGGCTCGCCACTTCTTTCAGAGCCAATTCACGTAATTGTAAAATTTGATCCGATTTAAAAAAGTTGGTCAAAGCGGTCTGAATTTTATCAGCCGTATAAATTTTGCCTTCTTTCAAACGCACAATCAAATCTTCCGATGTCAAATCGATATTCACCACTTCATCAGCCAGACGCAAAACATTATCCGGAATCCGTTCCTGAACATCAATATTAGTAATCCGTTTTACAGCTGAATTTAAACTCTCAATATGCTGAATATTAACCGCCGAAATCACATTGATTCCCGCATCTAAAATTTCTAAAACATCTTGCCAGCGTTTTTCATTTTTGCTTCCCTCAACATTAGTGTGCGCTAGTTCATCAACAATAACAACTTCTGGTCTAAGGTTGATAATCGCCTGTACGTCGAGTTCTTCAAGTTGTTTTCCTTTATAGAAAATGGTTCGCCGCGGAATCACAGGCAAACCTGCTAATAATTCATGCGTTTCCTTTCGCATGTGCGTTTCGATGTAACCAATTTTTACATCGATTCCATTCTTCAACAACGAATGCGCTTCCTGAAGCATACGAAAAGTTTTGCCCACACCAGCGCTCATCCCAATGTAGATTTTAAACTTTCCTTTTCGTGATTTCTGAATCAGATCAAGAAAGTGCTGTGCGTTATTTTTCTGTTCCATAAAAATATGCTTTAAGCCATAAGCTGTAAGCTTTAGGCAGTATCACTCTTCAAAAGCTTACTGCCTAAAGCCTATAGCTTAAAGCTAAAATGAAATTGCCAACGAAGTCGTTACAAACGTATTCGTATCCGTTGGAAGATTGTTTTTTGTAAATATTTCATCTTTACTCGATAGATTTCTGGCTTCAATTCTAAACATTACATTATCAGTAACTAAGTAATCAAAGTTAGCTGAAAATCCGTAAGTTTTAAAACCGTTTGGAGTTTCAGTTGCGATGATTACACCTTTTTCATCACTATAATATTCACCACGCGCTGCTAACTGAATTTTATCTGTTGGTTTGTATTGCAGAATCAAAACTGGCGAAAACCAAGTGTCGTATTTGTTACTGCTTTTAGCCGATTGTTGCGAACCAACATCAAAACCAGCTGTAATATTTGTTTTGTCGGTTACTTTAAATTGTCCGTAAAAGTTATTAAAATAACGCCATTTTTTATCGATATCCGGCTGTTCATTTCCAACATAAGTACTCCAGTTTAAAACTATTTTATCAGTTGGTTTATAAGTAATTTGCGTTCCAAAAGCAGGCGTGTGATTTCCGTCTATTTTCTGAATACGTTGCCAGCCATTCAAGTACATTGCCGCCAAATACCATTCACCGGATTCAGATGTGTAACCAATTTTTACTCCCGTTTCATAATAAGGAGAATTTTCAGCCAAAATACTTCGCGTTAGCGTTTGGCAATCTTTTCCAATGGCGCTTTCAAAACCAATATGCGCTGGCATAATTCCCGCATCAATCCACAAATTATGACTTTGCGAAATCTTAACACCAACATTTGCTTCATAAACATTTTTTAATAAATCCTGTTCCGCCGACATATTGTATTGTGCATAAGTTCCGGCCATTAAGGCAAAATTTCCGCGAATATTATCTTTCGAATAATTCACTTTTGCCATACCTAAATTCAGGTTGACTTCATTACTTCTGTTGTAGTTGTAAAAAAATCCCGGGCGCGTATGATTGTCCGGTTTCCCGAAATCATAGCTGTAATAAACATCAACATATCCAGAAAACGTCAACGGACTTTTCGATTCTTCTTGTGCCTGTAAATTGCCAAAACAGAAAGCGATTAAAGCAATAAGTATTATTTTTTTCATTTTTGTTTTTATTATTTGGGGTAAAAAAGGCGTATTAATTTTAGTAGTAGGTTTTTTAAGGAGCTGTTTCCTGCTATCCGCTATATCTTTTTAGGCAGATCGTTTACGGTAAATAAGATATATTTCCAATGCCTAAAAAGGATACCGCTTCTATCAGGGCTAGGGCACTCAGGGTAAAAGGATGTTTTTCGTTCTAATTTTTTCATCCAGTTTGTCATTCCGAGGAACGAGGAATCCCCGCAAGAAACTCCTCAAAGAAACTCGCCAATCTGTGTCGAGCTACTTGTGGGGATTCCTCGTTCCTCGGAATGACATAAAATGCGTTTAAAAAATGCTTATAATCTACTTTAAAGCATCCAAAGCCACATTCAATTCCAACACATTCACAGTTGGAGTCCCCATAACTTTTGGAGTATTGATATTAGCTTCCACCAAAGCTTTCACTTTATCTTCATCCAGTTTTCTTTCTTTAGCAATACGTTTCACCTGAATCAAAGCACCTTCCGGAGAAATATTCGGATCTAAACCACTACCGGAAGCCGTAATCATATCAGATGGAATCTCTGATTTTTTCAAATAAGGATGAACGATTAAAAACGTATCAATTCTTTTTTGAACCAAAGCCAGATACTCAGCATTGCTTGGTCCTTTATTGCTTCCGGCACTTCCGGCCGCGTTATAATCTACAGCCGAAGGTCTTCCCCAGAAATAATTCGGCTTATCGAATTTCTGACCAATTTTTTGGTATCCAACAACTTTTCCGTTAACTGAAAGAGTTTCTCCTTTTCCGTGATTCGGAGCAAACTGTGCAATTCCATAAATTGCAAGTGGGTAAATAACTGCGAATAAGATTAAAGTAAGCGCAGTAAGTTTTAAGAGTGAAAATATGTTTTTCATTTTTTTTCTTTTTAGAGGTTCTAAGGAACTAAGGTTCTGAGGTACTAAGAAAAAAACTTAGCACCTTAGCATCTCAGAACCTTAGCAACTTTTTTTTACATAAATAGAGCAACAACTAAATCAATTAATTTAATTCCGATAAAAGGAACAATCAAACCGCCCAAACCATAGATCAAAAGATTTCTTTTTAATATGGCACTCGCACCAATTGGCTTGTAATCAACACCTCTCAACGCAAGCGGAATCAAGATCGGAATAATAATCGCGTTAAAAATCACTGCTGATAAAATCGCACTTTCAGGACTATGCAAATGCATGATATTTAAACCTTGCAAAGCTGGAATTGCAGTGATAAAAAGCGCAGGAACAATCGCGAAATACTTCGCTACGTCATTGGCAATTGAGAAAGTCGTTAAAGTGCCGCGAGTCATTAAAAGCTGTTTTCCAATTTCGATAATCTCAATAAGTTTTGTTGGATCGTTATCAAGATCGACCATGTTTCCAGCTTCTTTCGCGGCTTGGGTTCCGCTGTTCATGGCAACACCAACATTGGCTTGCGCAAGGGCAGGAGCATCATTAGTTCCGTCACCCATCATGGCGACAAGTTTACCCAGATTTTGCTCGTTTTTGATGTAGTTCATTTTATCCTCCGGTTTTGCTTCGGCAATAAAATCATCTACACCCGCAGCTTCGGCAATAAACTTAGCCGTTAGTGGATTATCTCCGGTAACCATTACTGTTTTTACACCCATTTTTCTCAATCGGTCAAAACGTTCTTTCATTCCGGTTTTAATGATATCCTGTAATTCAATAACACCTTGAACCTGATTGTTTTTAATCACTACCAACGGCGTTCCTCCATTTGTAGAAATGTCAATTACTTTTTGAGCAGTATCTTCGGGAAAACTATTTCCTGCCTGAAGTGCAATGTTTTTTGCAGCATCCTGGGCACCTTTTCGAATATTGGTTCCGTCTTTTAAAACAACTCCGGAAGTTCTGGTTTCTGCGGTAAATTTTATTGTGTGTGAAATGTTATCTGTAAAATGTGAAATGTCTTCTTGCATTTTGCCATTTAAATTGATCGTTTTGCTCAATTCAATAATACTTTTTCCTTCCGGAGTATCATCTGCAAGAGAACTCAACACGGCAGATTTAATAAAATCATCCAAAGAAATTCCTTTTGTTGGATAAAAATTGGTTGCTTTTCTGTTTCCAATGGTGATAGTTCCTGTTTTATCCAAAAGCAAAACATCGATATCTCCGGCAGTTTCAACTGCTTTTCCAGATTTTGTAATTACGTTGGCACGCAAGGCTCTGTCCATTCCAGCAATCCCAATCGCAGAAAGCAAACCACCAATTGTGGTTGGAATCAAACAAACAAATAGTGCAATAAAAGCAGCAATTGTTATCGGTGCATTCGCATAATCAGCAAATGGTTTTAGAGTAACACAAACAATCACGAAGATTAAGGTAAAAGCTGCTAACAAAATTGTCAAAGCTATTTCGTTTGGTGTTTTTTGACGGCTTGCACCTTCAACCAAAGCAATCATTTTATCCAAAAAACTTTCGCCCGGTTCAGAAGTTACGATTACTTTAATTTTATCAGATAGCACTTTTGTTCCGCCGGTTACTGATGATTTATCACCGCCGGCTTCACGGATTACAGGAGCACTTTCTCCGGTAATCGCGCTTTCGTCAATAGTTGCCAATCCTTCAATAATTTCTCCGTCAGTTGCAATTAAGTCACCTGACTCACAAACGAAAATATCTCCTTTTTTTAATTCTGATGAACTAATATTTTTGATTTCTCCGTTTGGTAAAATTTGTCTTGCCGGAGTTTCTTCACGTGTTTTTCTTAAACTGTCTGCTTGTGCTTTTCCTCTGGCTTCGGCAATGGCTTCGGCAAAATTGGCAAACAAAAGCGTTGCCAGTAAAATGAAGAACACAATTAAATTATAAGTAAAACTGCCTTGATCTGTTGCTCCCATCAAAATGGAAACACAAACAGCAAACATAATGGCAGTTCCTATTTCTACGGTAAACATTACCGGATTTTTGATCATCAATTTTGGATTAAGCTTTACAAAAGATTGCACCAAGGCTTCTTTTACCTGTTTGCTTTCAAATAATGATGCGGATTTATTAGTTGTCATTTTCTTGTAAAAAGTTAAATGTTATTTGTTAAATGTTATGCGTTGGATAAACATGTAGATTAGAAAACCATAGCCAACGGTTTCAACCGTTGGAACGCAACGTATATCACAATCTGTGTCCCTGTGGTTGAAAACACAGGTTATGTTTATTGAGCATTATTTTAAAGTAAAATATTCAGCCAATGGGCCTAAAGCCAACGCAGGAAAGAATGATAAGGCAGCAATAATTGCTATTACAGCGAAAACCATTACTCCAAAAATAGAAGTGTCTGTTTTTAAAGTTCCAGCACTTTCCGGAATGTATTTTTTATTAGCCAATAATCCGGCAATTGCCAATGGCCCAATTATCGGAATGAAACGGCTTAACAGCAATACAATTCCAGTCGTAATATTCCAGAACGGATTGTTATCTCCTAAACCTTCAAAGCCAGAACCGTTATTAGCAGCACTCGAAGTATATTCATATAACATTTCAGAGAATCCATGATTACCAGGATTGTTTAGCCAGCCAGTCGCATTTCCGCTGAACCAATAGCCCATTGCGGTGTCATGTGCAGCAAAATAAGAAGCTAATGCTGTTCCTGCTAAAATTAATAAAGGATGAAGAATTGCTATAAAAGCAGCAATTTTAATTTCGCGGGCCTCGATTTTCTTTCCTAAAAATTCAGGAGTTCGACCCACCATTAATCCGGAAATAAATACTGCAAGAATAATGAAAATATAAAAGTTCAGGATTCCGACACCACAACCTCCGTAAAAAGCATTGACCATCATAGCGAGTAATTGCATCGCGCCGGAAATTGGCATAGAACTATCGTGCATACTGTTTACAGAACCTGTAGAAATTACAGTTGTAGCAATACTCCAGAATCCTGAAATGGCTGGACCAAAACGAACTTCTTTTCCTTCCATCGCTCCGGTTGTCTGAGCAATTCCCATTTTTTCTATCGCTGGATTTCCATTAAGCTCACTGACAACAGTCGGAATAACAAGGAGTAAAAAACCAACGGTCATGACGCCGAAGATTACGTAGGATAGTTTTCTTTTCTTTAGATAAAAACCTAAGGCAAAAATCATGGCAAACGGAATGATTAATTGTGCCCAAAGCTCAACTGCATTCGTGAAATAAGTTGGGTTTTCTAAAGGATGTGCCGAATTGGCTCCAAAAAAACCACCGCCGTTTGTGCCAATATGTTTGATAGCGATAAAAGCTGCAGCCGGCCCGCGTGAAACTTGTACCGAATCGCCTTGTAAAGTTGTAATGGTATCTTTTCCTTCAAACGTCATAGGAGTTCCGCTAAATAATAGAGCAACTGCTACAATAGCTGAAAGGGGTAATAAAATACGAGTACAGCTTTTGATGAAATAATTATAGAAATTCCCCAGTTTATCTGTAGTTCTTTCTTTCATTGCTGTAAAAATCATTGCGGCAGCAGCCATTCCAACACCAGCAGAAACAAATTGCAGGAACATTAAGAACATTTGTGATAGGTAAGAAACCCCGCTTTCGCCTGAATAATGCTGCAAATTACAGTTTACCACAAAAGAAATAGCCGTATTAAATGCTAAATCAGGACTCATTGAAGGGTTATTATCGGGATTTAAAAACAACGATCCCTGAAAGAGTAAAATAAAAAAGCAAAGAAAGAACCAAATCATATTGATACTTAAAAGAGCTTTTAAGTGTTGTTTCCAGTTCATTTCTTCAGTGGAATTGATTCCGCTGATTTTAAAAATAAATTTTTCAATTGGATTGAAAATCGGGTCAAAAAGGGTTTTATCTCCTAAATAAACTTTAGCGATATATTTCCCTAAAGGAATGGCTAAAACTATCGAAATGATAAAAATGCTAATGACACCAAATAACTCTGTGTTCATATTTTGTTTGTTAGAAATTAAATAAAATTTGGGCTTTTATAAAAACGCAATAAGCGTTATAAAAGCTAATGTCCAAGCCACAAAAACATATAATAGTAGCTTTTTTCCTGACTGTGACTTTTTCAATTTTAGAATTTTTCAGGTTTAATTAATACGTAAACCAAATAGCCAAAAACGGCGATAGAAATAATAAATAGTACAGTCATGATTTAGATTTTTTCAAAGAATTCAACTGATTTAAAACAAATGGCAAACAGTAAAACTGCCAATGCGAGTAAAAGAAAAGTGATCATAATGTTATTTTAGATTTTAGATTTTTGCGCGATTAACCAATTAACCGATTAAACATTTTTATACGCCTGAAGCATTAACCTGTTTGATATATTCGGCCTTAAGCGTTTGTGGGAAAAGATGTGAAATATTGCAGTGACGCACTTCCATAAAAGAAGAAACGGAGAAAACATACACATTCGAAATGGCATTTTTAGTTTCTATGCTTCCGGTAATAAAGAGACGTTCAGCAAGAGCCAGACATTTTTTTGCACGTACGATATTTCCGGAAATAATAGATTTTTTGGTTATCTCGGCAAAGCGTTCAGCTTGTTTGTAGATTGAGGTTACTTGATTTTTCATACGTAGATAATATTTGTTTTTTAAAGGAATATGGTATCGTCATTCTTTGGTTCAGTTTTTAATTTGAATCATGACGATTTCATGAGAATGAATTTTTATGTTCTCTCTCCTTATGCCAAAATATGTTCCGAAAAAATCAAGTTGTAGTTAAAGTGCTGTAAATAAAAGGAATGTAGTTTTGTGCCAAAAATCAGGCATAAAAAAAGCCTATCAAAATGATAAGCTTTTCTCGTTTTGATAAGCATTGAATATTCAAGTCCAAGAATTTTAGTCCCATCGGGACGTCATATTTATAGAAAAAATAGAGATTAATAGATAGAACCCCATCGGGGGGGGGTGATATATTTGCAACCGATATGTCACTCCGATGGAGCTTCTTCAAAATACGATTGCAATATTCTATAAACATCCTGCTCCGCTGGAGCTTTAAAATTGGTTATTGAATTTTGCAATTGTTATTGAATTCCATACTCTTCTAATTTTCGGTACAAAGTGGCAATTCCAATTTCGAGCAAACGTGCTGTTTCAGCTTTATTTCCCTTGGTATAATTTAAAACCTTCTGAATATGCAGTTTTTCAATACTCTGCATAGAAAAAGCCGACATCGATTTTGTTGCTTTTTCAGGCTGATGCTGCATTTCATAAGGCAGAACATCTGAAGTTAAAGTATCGCCATTACTCAAGATAACCGACCTTTCGATAATATTTTTAAGTTCCCGAATATTTCCCGGCCAGGAATAGTTTTCTAATTTCTGCAGAAAATCATCAGAAATAGTTAAAGTTTTTTTGTTCGTTTTTTCAGAAAATTGCTTGACAAAATAATGCGCTAATACTGAAATATCTTTGATTCTTTCGCGCAAAGAGGGCAATTTGATTTCGAAAATATTCAATCGAAAATACAAGTCAGAACGAAAACGATGTTCATCGCTTTCTGTTTTTAAATCTCTATTAGTTGCCGCAATTAACCTGAAATTTGATTTTTTTGGAGTTGTATCTCCAACCGGAATATATTCGCTGGTTTCTAAAACGCGCAATAATTTAGCCTGCAAATCAATTGGCATTTCACCAATTTCATCCAAAAACAATGTACCGCCATTGGCTTCTTCAATAAAACCTTTTTTATCTTTTAAAGCTCCGGTAAAAGCACCTTGTTTATGTCCGAATAATTCACTTTCAAGAATTTCTTTGCTGAAAGTACTGCAGTTTAAAGCCACAAAAGATTTTCCAACGCGATTACTGTTTTCATGAATGGCTTGCGCAAAAACCTCTTTTCCGGTTCCCGTTTCTCCGGTAAGCAAAACAGTCGAATCTGTTTTTGCAACTTTTTGTGCTAAATCAATAACTTGTTCGATTCCTTTAGATTTTCCTATAATGGTAGTAAAAGAATATTTATCGCCAATCCGTTTTTCGAGTTGTTCTACCTTTTTCTGCAACTGTACTTTTTCGACAGCTTTATAAAGAAGCGGAATAATTTTATCATTATCATCACCTTTTACAATATAATCAAAAGCACCATTTTTCATGGCCTGAACACCATCTGGAATATTCCCGAAAGCAGTTAATAGAACTACTTCTACTAAAGGAAAACTGCTTTTTATATTCTGAAGAAAATCAACGCCATTTCCGTCAGGTAATTTCACATCACACAAAACGACATCAATTTCAGTTTGTTCCAGTTTTTTAAAACCCGATTTTAAATCTTTAGCTTCAAAAACTTCAAATCCTTCCGATTTTATAATACGTGCCAGCAGGCTTCTCAGTTTTTCTTCGTCGTCTATAATTAAAATTTTATGTGTCATTTGTGGGAAAGGCTAAAATCGAAAGTTGTTTTGAAATACAAATTTAGGTTTTAAATCATTTGTCTTTTTTGATTTATCGGAAATTCTTGCGAAAATTCAATTTTTAAAATGGTTCCGTTATTATTTTCCATCGTGAATTTGGCTTCTAAATCATCACTTAAACCTTTTATCAGACTCATGCCAAATGAGTTTGCTTTTGTCTCTGTAAAATCAGTTTCAGCCCCAATTCCGTTATCTGAAATGGTCAATAAATATCTGTTTTCTGTCATTGCTTCAAGGATGATATAAATCATTCCGGTTCGATGACCGGGGAAGGCATATTTTATCGAATTGGTAATGGCTTCATTCAAAATAAGTCCGAGTGGTATAGCTTGCGCCACATCCAATTCTAAAGGGTCAATTTTGACTTCAAAACGAATTCTCTGTCCAAGCGAAAAAGATTCTTTCAAATACTCCACTAGTTCTTTGATGTAATTCGGCATATTAATCGTCGCAATATTTTCAGAATTATATAACTTTTGATGAATCAAAGACATAGAATGAATTCTGTGCTGACTGTTTTTTATAGCCGATAGCGCCATATCATTATCCAGATAAGCCGATTGTGAATTTAGAAGACTTATAACAGTCTGAAGATTGTTTTTTACACGATGATGAATCTCTTTCAAAAGCCATTCTTTCTCATCCAGTAAATGTCTCAAATTGATGTTTTTTTGATTGATTTCTTTTTCTTTCAGCTCCAACTTAACGTTGTTTCGTTGTTTTAATCGGTATCGATTGTAAAGCAAACCAATAGTAATCAACAACAAAAGCAAACTCCAAATGGATAGAGTATTTAAAAGTTTCGATTTTTGAAGCTGACTTTCCTGCAGTTTCGATTGATCGTTTAAAAGCGCAATTTTTTGTTCCTTGTTTTTAGTTTCGTATTGAATTTTCAACTCTTCAATTTGTTTATTTTTAGCGGTTCCGTAAATAGAATCACTTAATTTTTTATAATCTTGAAAATGCTTTAAAGACCCTTTGTAATTCCCATCAATAGAATCTGTTTTATATAATAAAATTTGAAGAATTTGTGAGTTATAGCTTCTTTTATAAGCTTTACAAAGAGCAAAAACTTTAGCGGTGTAAAATTTAGCTTTTTGAACCCTGTTGGTATTCAGGTAAAATAAGGCCATCTCAGTATATTGATGCACAACTTCTCTAAAGGTCTCGGGAGCACTTAATTGTTGCGCATAATAGTCTACTTCCTTAAAATACTTTTCTGCCAGAACATTATCCTTAAGTGCTACATAACAATTCGCTTTAATATAGGCAACACTCATTTTATCAAAAGTATTTGTTGGAGGGTATTCTGCCGTTATTGAATTAACATAGTCAATAGCTTCTTTATTTTTTCCTTTTAGAGATAAAGAGGCGACAGCCCCATAAAAACTTTTGTACCAAGTGCCGCTGTCTATTGTTTGCTGCCCGATTTCAATACTTTTTTTAAACATTTCCAGCGCTTCCTCATAATGTCCATACTGATTATAGACATCACCCAGGCGCATATAAAAAATATCCCCCAGAGTAAAATCCTTTTCAGCTTCCATCCGTTTTACACTTTTTAAAGCATAGTATAAAGCATTTTTTATATTATTCTGGGCTATTTCAACATAAGCAATAGTCGTTTCTGCAAATTGTTGATGCGTGAAATTAATTTTTCGCAAATCAATCAAATTTTGATAAAGTCTCTTTTTGGCTTCATTTATTTTTCCTCCCCAAAAATAAATGGTAGTAATTTTAGTGTAGTTTTCGATTCTTTTTTCTTCTAAACCCAGAGAGGCATAAAGTGAAATGGCTTCCTCAACCATCTTTTCTTTTTCGGGATCAAGGTTGGATAAAAGAGTTGTCTGCGCATCTAAAGCTTCGGCAAGACCAGCCTTATCGTTTTGTTTTCGGCATTCATTTATAACCTGCGAAAAACATTTTTTTCCTTCAATCGGTTTATTGGACTGATAATAATATTTCCCCAATAACAATAAACTTTGATGCTGCCATTTTTTTATTTTAAACTGATTACTTTCTAAAACAGTTTTATCAATATACACTTTTGCTTGCTGAAGATCTTTCGGTTTTGTTCCTGGTTTAAAAAGATAAAAACTTCCTAATTGCAGTAATAACTTAATTCGATTTTCACCTTTAGATCTCTCAAGAATTTTTAATGCAGCATTAATGTTTCCCTTTTCAATTAAATCGCTTCCAATCAGATTACCATCATTATAACCTTCATCATAAGTTAATGAAACGGGTAATCTATAAGCTTTTGAAGCCAGAACAACAGAACTGTCAACATCTATAGCTCCCTGATTTGCATTAAATAAATATACAGAACAAGCGTTTAGCAATAATCTTTTTTTTGGAAGATCATATTTGGCGACTGAAGGTGAAAGCTGTGATAAGGCCATGAAAGGAATTAACAAAATAAAACAGAAAGTAATGGTTTGTTTCATATTTGATGAGAATTAGATTATTGAGATATTCCATTAACAAATATAGAAATAAACGTTTTCGCTATTTTAAAATAATATCAGGAAAATTCATATAAAAGCTCTTTTTTATGATTTATATTTCATGAAATTGCTATTTTACTTCATATAATTAACTAATTTTATACCAATAGATTAGATTTAATATAACACTAAAAATACCACATTTATGGAAACGGTTTTCGACCAGCACCTCAAATCTTCTGAAACCACATCAAAAAAACGAATTTTAATCGTTGAAGATCAATTTATAGAAGCGCATGATTTGCAGTTAATTCTCGAAAAGGCAAATTATGAAGTGGTTGGAATTGCACGTTCGGTTGATCAGGCGTTGGAACAAATTGGGATCGAAAAACCGGATTTGGTTTTTCTGGATATCATGCTAAAAGGAAATCGGAATGGAATTGATTTAGCTAAAATTCTTAAAGAAAATTATATCGGTTTTATATTTATATCAGCTAATTCAAGCAAAACTATTTTAGATCAGGCCAAAATTACACAACCCTACGGATTTATAGTGAAACCCTTTAGAGAGCAGGATGTTTTAACCACTCTCGAAATTGCTTTTTACCGCCAGGAATATAGTTTAGAAACGCAGTTAATGCAGCAAATGCAATTGCAAAAAGATATGAATGAGATTTTAAATTCAAATCTCAAATGGGAAAATGCATTATTGGCATTTGGAAAAATGGTACAAAATTATATTTCTTTTGATTATTTAGAAGTAGGTTTTGCCAACACAACGCATTATGCCAATCTCGGAATTATGCGCAGAAATATTGATGATTACCAAATTATCAACCCGGAAAAATTCTCTAAAATAACAGATATTTCTATTAAGGAATTAGATGAAACTTATAAAAAATCGAAAATTGATTTAGAACCTGTAATTTATAGCGAAGAATCATTGATTAATAATTTTCAGGTAGCACCAATAAAAAGTATGATTTCCCATAATTTCGGAATTAAATCATATTTGGTCTTTCCCGTTTCAATCGAAACAATCAAAAGATTTTATTTTACTTTCTACAGCAGAAATTTTAATATTTATTCGGCAGAAACTTTAAAACTTTTGGTGAACCTCGAAAATACATTTCTGCAATTTGTAACTAAAATGTACCCAAAAACAATTTCCGATACAAATCAAAAAGAAACTATTAAGGAACTAAAACCGTTAAATAATTCGGTTGGCTTTGAAGGGATTATTGGTAATAGCCCTCAAATGATTACGGTTTTTGATTATATCAGAAAAGTGGCGCCATCAGATACATCGGTCTTGGTTTTAGGTGAAAGTGGAACAGGAAAAGAGAAAATTGCCCAAAGTATTCATGCTTTATCCCCAAGAAAAGACAAACCATTGATTATTATTAATTGTGGAGCCATTCCTGAAAATCTCGCTGAATCATTGCTTTTTGGTCATGAAAAAGGTGCTTTTACAGGAGCAGTAGACAAACGAATCGGAAAATTTGAATTGGCTGATGGAGGAACAATTTTTCTGGATGAAATAGGAGAGATGCCTTTAGAACTTCAGGTAAAATTGTTACGTGTACTGCAAGAAAGAGAAATTGAACGAATTGGCGGAAGATCTTCCATGAAAATTGACGTAAGAATTATTGCAGCCACAAATAAAAATCTGGAAGAAGAAGTAGCAGCAGGAAGATTCAGAATGGATTTGTATTATCGTTTGCATGTTTTTCCAATTTTGGTGCCATCACTAAAAAGAAGAAAAGAAGATATCCCAGAATTAGCCAACTATTTTATAAAAATGTACAGTGAAAAAATGGGCAGAAAAGCACCACTTCTTTCTGATAATGCTTTGCAACAAATCATAAATCACAACTGGCCGGGAAATATCAGAGAGCTCGAACATGTAATGCAGCGTGCGATTTTGTTAACTGACGGAAATACAATTAAAGAAATCGAACTTTTTACATCTTCAAAAATGAATGCAGAACAAGCTAATGAATCATTTTCGATAAAAACAATTCTGGAAAACGAAAGAGACTATATATTGTATATTCTGAAAAAATGTAACGGAAAAATATCCGGAATAGGGGGTGCTGCTGAAATCTTAGACATTCATCCTTCGACTTTAAATTCAAAAATTAAAAAATTGGAAATCAAACGAGAATTAAATTAACTAATTTTCTCTAGCCAATTAGCTATAAATTCGGCAACTTCCTGCCAATTATGTTGCCCTAGCACAAAATGATTCCGATCCTGAAACTCTTTATAACAGGTAATGGAATGTATATTGGTATATTTTTTAAAGTTGGAATAATTGAGCGATGATGGAATGAAAGTATCATTAGAACCAGATAAAAACAATAAAGGCTCATGCTTTTTTCTGAAATTTATTTTTGCTGTTTTGGTCAGAACATCTCGTAAAGCTAATTTGGACTCAGGAATTACTAATTTTTCATAAGAATCTTTTTGTTCTTCAAATGACATTCCGTTTGTAAATGAAGTTTGCCATTCCTTAAACGACAATATATATGTTTTTTTGGCAGAAGTAAAAAAGCCCAATGATTTCCAGATTGCTTTATAAAAAGAAAATTTGCCTGTAAGCATGCCTTTCGGCGGAATAGAATGGATACAAATTCCGGCGAAGGCTAATTCTTTTTGAACCAATAACTGAGTGAGCAAACCTCCATACGAATGCCCAATTAGTATTGGTTTTTCAGGTAGTTTTTCGATAATTTCGGTATAATACTCTATTAAACTGGACAAACGAAGTCTGGCAATTTTAGAATCAGGATGTTGATTTCGTAATACTTCAGCAGATTCATTTTTATAAGGCCACGGCGGAGCAACCGTTTTATATCCGTTATCTTCAAAAAAAATAGTCCATTTCTCCCAACAAGAGTGACTTACAAATGCTCCCGTTATAAACACAATGGTTCTTATATTAGATAGGTACATAAAATGTAGTTTGATATTTTTGAATACTAAACGAGAATATTTAAAATACAAAAGACATGCCTGTTTGTAAAGAGTTGATATTGAATCTTTTGTTGAGGTTTTGTGATTCAATAATTATTATATTTCGTTAAAAAGTATTTTAGACTATTGAAATGTCATTTTTTTTAAGGCAGTTTTCTAAAGAAATGGTTCTTCTAAGTTTGAAATTGAATCAAATTCAATTGTAGACAACATTTGTAGTTACAAATATTATAATTCTATTAACATTAGAAAATATAAGACATTGTATAAATGGAGTAATTTTGTAAAAAGCATTTATTTACATGAAAAATCAAATTTCAGTCTCTATACTAGAACTCGCTATCATAACACAAGGGAGCAATGCCACAGAAACATTTCAAAAAACAAAAGACATAGCCCAACTGGCAGACCAATTAGGGTATAAGCGCTTTTGGCTGGCCGAACATCATAATATGGCGCATGTAGCCAGTTCAGCAACCGTAGTTTTAATTGGTTTCATCGCCAGTCAAACCCAGAATATCCGCGTTGGTTCTGGTGGAATCATGTTGCCAAATCATTCTCCTTTAATAGTAGCTGAGCAATTCGGAACACTTGAAACCCTTTATCCAAACCGAATAGACTTAGGTTTAGGAAGAGCTCCGGGAACAGATCAGCCAACCGCTGAAGCCATTCGAAAAGACTTTTTTGAGCAGGCACAACGATTTCCTCAAAACGTAACCAAGCTTCAGGATTATTTTTCTGCAGAAAATGCGACAGCAAAAGTTCGCGCTTTTCCTGCTGAAGGTGCAAATGTTCCTATCTGGATTCTTGGTTCAAGTATGGAAAGTGCTGCACTGGCAGCTGCGTATGGTTTGCCATATGCTTTTGCTGGACATTTCGCCCCACGCCAAATGATTCAGGCTTTTGAGTTCTATCGCGAAAATTTCCAGGCTTCAACTGTTTTAGACAAACCAAAAACAATGGCTTGTGTTAATATCGTCGCTGCAGATACAAATGAAGAAGCCGAATTCCTTTCAACCAGTTTGTATCAGATGTTTCTAAATTTAATACGCAACGACCGCAAAGGGCTGCAACCGCCAGTAGCTTCTTTAGATGATATCATGGGAGAAGAAGAACGTTTCCATGTTGATCAAATGACCGCTTGTACTTTTACCGGAAACAAAGAGCAATTAGAAATCGACCTTAAAAAATTCATCAACTACGCCCGAATAGACGAACTAATGGTGACAAGTCCAATCTACGATCATCAGGCAAAACTAAAAAGCATTCAAATCACAAAAGAAGTTATAGATAGTCTGAATTATAGTATACATATATAAGTGCATTATATATAAGATACATTTTATTGCAACCCGACAGTTTCCGAAAGCTGTCGGGTTTGTTTTTATACATATATATAAGGAGGAAATATTATTATAATATATAAGAGTAGTTTTATTAAGCTGAGCGTAGTGGAAGCTCTTGCAATTGGAATTTGGTATTGCGTTTATTGTAATTTTCAGGAGCTATTCCCGCTATCCGCTTCAATCTTTTGCTTTTTAAAGAAAAAAGCAAAAGGATTTCTGCTTCTATCGGGGCTAGGGGATTCGTTTTCAAAAGAAGATTATTGTTTTGCGGAAGAAAAAAGAGGACTTTTCACCTTACGGAGTATACAAAAACCAGAAAAACACGGAAAAATCCAGCTTTGTGCCTTTTTTAAAAGCAGGCAAAGTCAATAAAAAGGGAAAACCAAACTTTATTTCCTGGCGCCTTTGTGGCAAAAACCACGTAAAATCGCCCCAAACAGGCAAAACCCTGAAACAGGCAAAAAAACTTTGGATTATAAAAACCGCGATACCAGCGACTTATAAAAAAGATTAAAATTATATAATAAAAACCCTTGTAAATGTAAATAAAGGTGTTACTTTTGCACCCGCAACAGCGATAGACGTTCACAGAAATACTGACAGGCATAGGAATAAAGATTGAAAAATTTTTTCAAAAAAAGATTCCAAAAAGCTTGTGAGATTTGAAAACGGATGTTACATTTGCACCCCGCAAACGAAGTTCACCGAACACTTTTTTAGATAAGAGTTAAGTGAGGTAAAACAGGGAAAGTTCATTGATAGATTGGTAGAGTTGAGAAGTAAAAAGGGAATTAAATTTTCTTAAAAAAAAACTTCAAAAAACATTTGCCAGTTAGAAATAAGTTTTCTACTTTTGCACCCGCTTTGAGAGACAAGCGAAACAAGATTGAAACACGTTCGTAGACATATTGAATTGACAGCCGTCTCGTTTTACAACGAGACAAAAGAATAAAGAGTAAGATAATCGAGAGATTAATTAAATGAACCGATAGAGACTGATTCGCATAATAATTAGCTTTAATTGATTAGAGCAAACAATATACGATGAAGAGTTTGATCCTGGCTCAGGATGAACGCTAGCGGCAGGCTTAACACATGCAAGTCGAGGGGTATTTATCTTCGGATAGAGAGACCGGCGCACGGGTGCGTAACGCGTATGCAATCTACCTTTTACAGAGGGATAGCCCAGAGAAATTTGGATTAATACCTCATAGTATAGCTGAATCGCATGATTCTACTATTAAAGTCACAACGGTAAAAGATGAGCATGCGTCCCATTAGCTAGTTGGTAAGGTAACGGCTTACCAAGGCTACGATGGGTAGGGGTCCTGAGAGGGAGATCCCCCACACTGGTACTGAGACACGGACCAGACTCCTACGGGAGGCAGCAGTGAGGAATATTGGACAATGGGCGCAAGCCTGATCCAGCCATGCCGCGTGCAGGATGACGGTCCTATGGATTGTAAACTGCTTTTATACGAGAAGAAACACTGCTTCGTGAAGCAGCTTGACGGTATCGTAAGAATAAGGATCGGCTAACTCCGTGCCAGCAGCCGCGGTAATACGGAGGATCCAAGCGTTATCCGGAATCATTGGGTTTAAAGGGTCCGTAGGCGGTTTAATAAGTCAGTGGTGAAAGCCCATCGCTCAACGGTGGAACGGCCATTGATACTGTTAAACTTGAATTATTAGGAAGTAACTAGAATATGTAGTGTAGCGGTGAAATGCTTAGAGATTACATGGAATACCAATTGCGAAGGCAGGTTACTACTAATGGATTGACGCTGATGGACGAAAGCGTGGGTAGCGAACAGGATTAGATACCCTGGTAGTCCACGCCGTAAACGATGGATACTAGCTGTTGGGTGCAAACTCAGTGGCTAAGCGAAAGTGATAAGTATCCCACCTGGGGAGTACGTTCGCAAGAATGAAACTCAAAGGAATTGACGGGGGCCCGCACAAGCGGTGGAGCATGTGGTTTAATTCGATGATACGCGAGGAACCTTACCAAGGCTTAAATGTAGATTGACCGGTTTGGAAACAGATCTTTCGCAAGACAATTTACAAGGTGCTGCATGGTTGTCGTCAGCTCGTGCCGTGAGGTGTCAGGTTAAGTCCTATAACGAGCGCAACCCCTGTTGTTAGTTGCCAGCGAGTCATGTCGGGAACTCTAACAAGACTGCCAGTGCAAACTGTGAGGAAGGTGGGGATGACGTCAAATCATCACGGCCCTTACGCCTTGGGCTACACACGTGCTACAATGGCCGGTACAGAGAGCAGCCACTGGGCGACCAGGAGCGAATCTATAAAACCGGTCACAGTTCGGATCGGAGTCTGCAACTCGACTCCGTGAAGCTGGAATCGCTAGTAATCGGATATCAGCCATGATCCGGTGAATACGTTCCCGGGCCTTGTACACACCGCCCGTCAAGCCATGGAAGCTGGGGGTGCCTGAAGTCGGTGACCGCAAGGAGCTGCCTAGGGTAAAACTGGTAACTAGGGCTAAGTCGTAACAAGGTAGCCGTACCGGAAGGTGCGGCTGGAACACCTCCTTTCTAGAGCCCCAATTGTTAGTGCTTGCACACGATGGGGAAAAAAGAAGAAGCTCTATAGGATTATAATTTTAAGACTATTTTACTCTTGCTGTTAGTTCAAATAATAAATTTTAAGAATAAGAGTGTCTCGTAGCTCAGCTGGTTAGAGTACTACACTGATAATGTAGGGGTCGACAGTTCGAGTCTGTCCGAGACAACTATTTTAGTCTTAAAAAAAGGAAATTTTAGAAGTTGAGCGTTTATGAGCAAATTCATAACTCATAATTCATAACTCATCATTTAAAAATGGGGGATTAGCTCAGCTGGCTAGAGCGCCTGCCTTGCACGCAGGAGGTCAACGGTTCGACTCCGTTATTCTCCACGATTTTAGTCCTAAAGTCTAAAGTTATAAAGTCCAAAGTGATTCACTTGACGACTTTCGACTTTTGACCTTCGACTAAATAAAGTTCATTGACATATTGAGATAAGAAAATAATAAAAAGTAGAAAGCGTTTTTACAATTTATTGTAGAAAACAAAAAAAAACGGTCGTAATTTATTTTATGATTGGTACAATAAGCAAAATAAGGGCGTATGGGGGATGCCTAGGCTCTCAGAGGCGATGAAAGGCGTGATAAGCTGCGAAAAGCTACGGGGACGGGCACACACCGATTGATCCGTAGATACCTGAATGGGGCAACCCACTATGTTGAAGACATAGTACACCGATAGGTGGGCAAACCCGCTGAACTGAAACATCTAAGTAGGCGGAGGAGAAGAAAACAAAAGTGATTCCGTAAGTAGTGGCGAGCGAACGCGGATTAGCCCAAACCAGTGTTGTTACGGCAATGCTGGGGTTGTAGGACCACGACATTTTATGCACAAGGAACCGGAAGTTACTGGAAAGTGACACCAAAGAGGGTGATAGTCCCGTATGGGTAACAAGTGTAATAGATAGTGGTATCCTGAGTAGGGCGGGGCACGTGAAACCCTGTCTGAATTTGGCGGGACCATCCGCTAAGGCTAAATACTCCTGAGAGACCGATAGTGAACCAGTACCGTGAGGGAAAGGTGAAAAGAACCGTGAATAACGGAGTGAAATAGATCCTGAAACCATACGCTTACAAGCGGTCGGAGCCCTTTCGTGGGGTGACGGCGTGCCTTTTGCATAATGAGCCTACGAGTTAACGTTGCTGGCAAGGTTAAGTGGTTAAGCCACGGATCCGTAGCGAAAGCGAGTCTGAATAGGGCGCTTTAGTCAGTAGTGTTAGACGCGAAACCGTGTGATCTACCCATGGGCAGGATGAAGCTGTGGTAACACACAGTGGAGGTCCGAACCGGTTGACGTTGAAAAGTCTTCGGATGACCTGTGGGTAGGGGTGAAAGGCCAATCAAACTCGGAAATAGCTCGTACTCCCCGAAATGCATTTAGGTGCAGCGCTGAATTAAGTTATATAGAGGTAGAGCTACTGATTGGATGCGGGGGCTTCACCGCCTACCAATTCCTGACAAACTCCGAATGCTATATAATGTTTCTCAGCAGTGAGGGCTTGGGTGCTAAGGTCCAAGTCCGAGAGGGAAAGAACCCAGACCATCAGCTAAGGTCCCCAAATATACGCTAAGTTGAAAGAACGAGGTTTGTCTGCCCAGACAGCTAGGATGTTGGCTTGGAAGCAGCCATTCATTTAAAGAGTGCGTAACAGCTCACTAGTCGAGCGGACGAGCATGGATAATAATCGGGCATAAGCGTATTACCGAAGCTATGGATTTACAGGTAACTGTAAGTGGTAGGGGAGCATTCTAACAGGGTTGAAGGTGTATCGTAAGGTATGCTGGACTGGTTAGAAAAGAAAATGTAGGCATAAGTAACGATAATGCGGGCGAGAAACCCGCACACCGAAAAACTAAGGTTTCCACAGCTATGCTAATCAGCTGTGGGTTAGTCTGGTCCTAAGGCGAACCCGAAAGGGACAGTCGATGGCTAACGGGTTAATATTCCCGTACTACTAATTACTGTGATGGGGTGACGGAGTGATGAAAGCGCCGCGAACTGACGGAATAGTTCGTTGAAGTACCTACCTATAAGATGCGCAGGCAAATCCACGCGTCTTGGGGAAATACGATAGTACTCGGAGTCTTCGGACAAAGAGATAGTGCGCCTAAGGGCTTCCAAGAAAAACCTCTAAACTTCAGGTAATTAGTACCAGTACCGTAAACCGACACAGGTAGTTGAGGAGAGAATCCTAAGGTGCTCGAGAGATTCATGGCTAAGGAATTAGGCAAAATAGACCCGTAACTTCGGGAGAAGGGTCGCCCTGTAGCAATACAGGGCCGCAGTGAAGAGGTCCAGGCGACTGTTTATCAAAAACACAGGGCTCTGCAAAATCGTAAGATGAAGTATAGGGCCTGACACCTGCCCGGTGCTGGAAGGTTAAGAGGAGATGTTATCTTCGGAGAAGCATTGAATTGAAGCCCCAGTAAACGGCGGCCGTAACTATAACGGTCCTAAGGTAGCGAAATTCCTTGTCGGGTAAGTTCCGACCTGCACGAATGGTGTAACGATCTGGACACTGTCTCAGCCATGAGCTCGGTGAAATTGTAGTAACGGTGAAGATGCCGTTTACCCGCAGTGGGACGAAAAGACCCTGTGCACCTTTACTATAGCTTAGTATTGACCTTGGATAAATGATGTGTAGGATAGGTTGGAGACTGTGAAGTGGCGTCGCCAGGCGTTGTGGAGTCATTGTTGAAATACAACCCTTTGTTTATCTGAGGCCTAACCCCGTTTTGCGGGGGACATTGCTTGGTGGGTAGTTTGACTGGGGTGGTCGCCTCCAAAAGAGTAACGGAGGCTTCTAAAGGTTCCCTCAGTACGCTTGGTAACCGTGCGTAGAGTGCAATGGCATAAGGGAGCTTGACTGAGAGACATACAGGTCGATCAGGTACGAAAGTAGAGCATAGTGATCCGGTGGTTCCGCATGGAAGGGCCATCGCTCAAAGGATAAAAGGTACGCCGGGGATAACAGGCTGATCTCCCCCAAGAGCTCATATCGACGGGGGGGTTTGGCACCTCGATGTCGGCTCGTCACATCCTGGGGCTGGAGAAGGTCCCAAGGGTTGGGCTGTTCGCCCATTAAAGTGGCACGCGAGCTGGGTTCAGAACGTCGTGAGACAGTTCGGTCTCTATCTACTGTGGGCGTTAGAAATTTGAGTGGATCTGATTCTAGTACGAGAGGACCGAATTGGACAAACCTCTAGTGTATCTGTTGTCCCGCCAGGGGCACCGCAGAGTAGCTACGTTTGGAAGGGATAAGCGCTGAAAGCATATAAGCGCGAAACCCACCACAAGATGAGATTTCTTTTAAGGATCGTGGAAGATGACCACGTTGATAGGCTATAGATGTAAAGGCAGTAATGTCATAGTCGAGTAGTACTAATAATCCGTAAGCTTATGTACACCCTTTTCTCTCCCGTCCAAAAGACGGGAGAGAAGAAACTTTCTAATAAATAAAAAACTTTCTTTATCTCAGTATGTTAAGATATTTGCTCGACGCAGAGCAGTCTTTAAGTCGAAAGATTAAAGTCCAAAGTCGAAAGACTTTACAACTTTATGACTTTGGACTTTAGACTAACAACCTTAAGGTGGTTATTGCGGCGGGGCTCACCTCTTCCCATCCCGAACAGAGTAGTTAAGCCCGCCTGCGCAGATGGTACTGCAGTTATGTGGGAGAGTATGTCGTCGCCTTTCTTTTGAAGATCCTCATCATTTATTTGATGGGGATTTTTTTGTTTGCAATACTTTGTATTTTTTACCGCAAAGTGCGCAAAGGTTTTTTGTAGTTGTGTTTACAGCTGCCTTTAGTAAGTTCGCAAAGGCTTTTCGTGGTGAACTTTGCGTAATCCCTTGCGCTCTTTGCAGTTAAATAGCAGTTGCTTTACCAAATTTCTTATGAAAGTTAAACTAAGCCTCGACACTTTGGATTGGAATTTGGGATTTAAAAGTTGGAATTTCTTCTGAAAACTAGACTTCTGGTTTATCCTGAACTGCGTTAGGGATGGGAGCGGCATCTCCCACTTAGAAAAAAAAGGCTTTTTTGCCGTAGTTTTTGTTAATCGGGAATACAGCGGAAATTCCGGCCCGCTGCGGCGGGAAACGCCCAAATTATTATTAATAAGTAATGATTTTATTTGTTATTTGTCATTGAAGGTTAGGTGTTTAGATGTATAAGTATGTCTTAATTTATTATGATTGATATGGTGATTTAAATTTTGATCTGGTTTTTAACCACTAAATTTTTCCATTATTAACATCATTTATAAACTGAATAACACCATTCATAAAGACTTTTTGATCATCCCACATCGCTAAATGACTTCCGTTTGGGCAATATAAAAAACGTCCGTTTTGAACTAATTTGCTTTGTTCTTCCATCGCTTTAGGATCCATTGTGTCATATTTGGCACCGATCATTAAAGTTGGAATTTTGATTTCTTTTAGACGATTTTTTATGTCCCATTTTGCTAAACGACCGCTAATTCCGAATTCGCTTGGTCCTTGCATCATGGTGTAAATTTCGCCATTCATGTGCTTACTAGCTCTATTTAAACCATCTGGCCATTCTTTTAGACGACATAAATGCTCTTTGTAAAAATTGGGAATTAGTAATTCCATATAACGTGGATTAGCAAAATCTTTTTTAGCTTCTAACGCTCTAATTTCTGCCAGGATTTCTGGTTTCATTTGTTTTGCCAAAACTTCATCAGCGTATTTGCCATATTCAGGTGCGCTTGCGACCATATTTGAAACTAATAAGCCTTTCAGATTTTTTGATATTTTAATGCATATTCCATTGCCAGAATTCCTCCCCATGAATTTCCTAATACATAAAAATTATTATTGTCTGCTCCAATAGCTTTGCGAACTTGTTCTACCTCTTCTACAAATCGTTCCGTAGTCCATAAACTACTGTCTTTTGGTTGGTCACTATAGTAAGAACCAAGTTGATCATATTCATAGAATTCAAAACCTTCACGCTGAAAAAAAGTCTCAAAACATTCCATATACTCATGTGTCATAGCCGGACCGCCATGTAATAGAAGCACTTTTATTTTGGGATTATTTCCAAATCGTTTAGTCCAGACTTTGAATTCTCCAACTGGTGTTTTGATAGGAATCATCTGTATGCCAGCTGATTCAACCGTATTTTTTTGATTGTAAGTAAAGTAGTCTGAGAGCGTTTCTGATTTGTTTTCTTTTTTGCATGAAACAGCTAAAAAAATGGTTGCTAAGAGAAGGATTGGTCGCATGTTTGAAAATTAAAAGATTTTGTACTGTGTAATTTCTTTTAAACTAAAATACAAATTTAAATTAGATTATAATTTTATTTTTAAACGGGCTATTTTGAAATGGATTTAAGATGTTCCTTTAAAACAAAAGCCCGATGTTAAATTGAACATGCCCCAAAAAGTTAGACACTATTTGGGGCATTTTTTATGGACAGAAAAGCAAAATATGACTATGCATTTAAATTAGAATGTGTAGAATTGGTTTTAAAGAAGCATTATTCAGATGGATATGTTTCAAAATTGAAACAGACTGCAAGATGGAATATTCGTAAGTGGGTCAGTTTTTATAGGACATATGGTAAAATTGGTTTATTGTCACGAATGAATCAAAGCTATTCAGCCGAATTTAAGCTAAAAGTACTCAATATCATAGAAAAGGAATCCCTTACCTTGATGCAGGCTGGTATAAGATTTAATATTCCCGATATTTCCATAGTTTTAAAATGGAAAAAAGATTTTGCTAACTTTGGACTAGTAGGATTACAACCAAAACAAAGAGGCAGACCCGTATCGATGAGTAATAATAAAGGCAAAAAAAGTAAATCAGAGAAACCCCTGACAAGAGAGCAGGAACTGTTAAAAGAAAACGAAAGACTTCGCTGTGAGAATGAATTGCTAAAAAAGTTGCAAGCCTTAATTCAAGCCAGGAAAAATCCAAAGCCATAAACGAATTAAGGCATAAATTTGGTTTGGAATTACTTTTGAACCTTGCAAATATGGCACGCAGCAGTTTTTATTATCATCAAAAACAAAATAAGTCACCTGATAAATATAAAGAAATTAAAGAGTTGATTAAAGTTATTTTTCACAGGCATAAAGGGCGTTATGGTTACAGAAGAATAACCGATGAATTACAAAATAGAGGACTGGTTATCAATCATAAAACAGTTCTCAGATTAATGAATCTATTAGGACTAAAAAGTGTTATTAGAGTAAAAAAGTATAAGTCTTATAAAGGTGAAAATGGTAAAATAGCTCCAAATATACTAGAACGAAATTTTAAAGCAAAAGCTCCAAATCAAAAATGGGCAACTGATATAACAGAGTTCAACATAGCTGGAAACAAATTATATTTATCACCAATAATTGACTTATTTAATCAGGAAATAATCAGCTATGAACTCACAGAGAGACCAGTGTTTAATCAAGTGGTTATGATGCTGAAAAAGGCCTTTAGGAAAATACCAGATAATACAAATTTAATACTTCATTCAGACCAAGGCTGGCAATATCAAATGAATCATTACCAACTTTTATTAAAACAAAAAGGAATCAACAAAGCATGTCAAGAAAAGGAAACTGCTTGGATAATGCAATTATTGAAAACTTCTTTGGAATATTAAAATCTGAAATGTTTTATACCCAAAAATTCAAATCAATAGAACAATTAAAAAAAGAAATTAGTAAGTATATAATCTATTACAATAACGAAAGAATTAAATCAAATTTAAACAAAATGAGCCCGATAAAATATCGAGGTCATTTTTATCAAACTTAATTATAAATTTGTCTAAACTTTTGGGTGCAGTCTAAATCGGGCTTTTGTTTTATTGTCTTGATTTTATAAAAGTGCTTTAATTTTGTTCCGTAATCGTAGATTGGTTAAGCTTAATGACCCTGATTTTTTTATTTGTGTTATCTGATAAAAAAATGCGGTCATTGAATAACGCTGTGCTTAAAACAGTTCCAAAAGGATTTGCTCCCATAATATCATTAGCATTTATTCTAGGAGTATATTTTTTATTCATAAACTCTTCTTTAGGATAAAGGCGTAAATAGTGTAAACTTCCAACGGTTTCTGTTGTAATTGCCCAATCAGCATTAAAAGAGACAGCTATAGGTTTGGCATCAGAAAAAGGCTCTGTTGTCGGTTTTATAGGTTCTGTAAGTGAACTTGCTGCATTGGCTTTAATATTTGCAATGTTGTAATACAAATAACTTTTTGCATCTCTTCCTGCTATGACCAAATTCCCTGCTGCTATATCCATAGAATAGATTTGGTCAAAACCATTTAAAGTATTCAATTTCGCTAATGGTTTTAAATTCCAGTCACTGTTTTCAGTAATTTGTGATGTTTCAAAAACCTTAATAGAGGTTTCCTTTTCTTTCACAAATACCAATCCGTCTTTTACAATAACTCCAAAGACATGTACAAATGTATTCCACCATTGACCATTTCCTACTGTACTTATTCCAACGTTTGTAATTTCATCAAATACAAAAAGTCTTGAGTCGAGACTTCCTAAATAAATACGTCCGTTGTCAATACAAACAGAAGAAAGTTTAGTAAGTGCAATTGTAGAAGTTCCTTTAGTATAGTTTGAAATTGTTTTGATATATTTTAAAGTTGTAGTATCAAAAATTTCCAACACATCACCATTACAGATATATAATTTATTGTTTGCTACTGCGATACCTTTTGGATCAAGTGTTCCAGCTCCAGTTCCAATTTCTCTTGCTGTGATCGCTGTTTCATCGGTAGGATAGTAATAGTTATAAGTTGTACCGTTGTTTTCTCCGTCAGAATCTTTGCTACAATTGGTAAAAAGGCAAAGTAATAAAAGGATATAAGGTATTTTATTCATGCTGATTTTATTTTTTAGTTCCATTTTCCTTCTCCTTTATATTTTAGTAAAAATGGATTTTTTTGATCGATTGTGAAGACAGGTTTTTTGTATGTGCCTGTCAGATAGTTTGTTTTTGTATACGTTTTAAGTATCTCAGGATCTGTAAAAGGAAGATCATTTAGATAAATCAGATATTTGTAAAAATGGGTTAGCATTTCCTGTTGGCCTCCACCTTCGCCACTATTAGCCAAATTACTACTGTGATTGTAACCACTGTGATGTGAATATTCGTGTGACCAAACTGACATTTCTCCTTTCCAATGTCCGGTAACATAACCAGATTCCCATTGAGAAGCTAAAGGTCCTCCACCCCAGGCAGAATCTCCACCAACCATTGCTATATAAAGGGATCGCTTATCAATATAAGTAGTGTAAGTCTGTTCGATTTGCATCTTGGTTAAATAATCATAAACTCCATCGACGTCATCAGCATTTCCATGCCAGTTGATTGCTCCATTTATTGAAGTTCCGGCTGTGGCAGCCTGTTCTTTTTTATATCTGTCAAAATTCATAAATGTATCGTAGTACAATGGATGACTAATGGCATATGAAAAATTAATAATCATAGTGATGGCTTCTTTCGCCAAAACCGGATTCATCGGTAAATACTTGTTAGGATCATCTGCGGGATTATTTAAATGGTAAGAATCGCTAAACTGAACCAATCGTGAAGACTTTATTTTTTTGAATTTCGTAAATAAGGGATCGCTTGATTCAACTGAAAATTCGATACCACCAGAAGAAAAACCTTCAATTTTATCTATCGTGATAGGGCTTCCTGTTTCAGATAAATAATCATTCTTTCCAGCAGTTAGGGGAATTTGATGAAAAGAACGATGAAAGGCAGGGATTTTTATAAAGGTATAAATTACAAATCGTTTGTTATAGTTAGGCAATTTGGCGTAGATTTTTACATCAGTAAGTCCAACTGGGGAATACAATGATATTTGTACCGAATCTTTTCCTTTTTGTATTACTTGTAAAGGCTCATTTACTCTAAACCAGCGATCACTTTTATTATACATTTTTGAAGAACTCTCCGTATCTTCAAACATAGTCATTGGTTTGTTTCCGGCTGGCAAATTTGTAGCATCAATACTTGCTGAATAATTTGGTTTGTAGTTTTCGTCATCATTTCCATCTTCGCAGCTGGTAAAAAAGAAGAGATTTGCTAATAGCAAAATGCTAAACAGCCATTTTTTGGTGTTCTTAATCATGTAGGTTGGTTTAAAATTGTTTTTGCTTTTTCGAATATATTTCAAAAAGAACAAATGTCATAAAAATTCGGTTAAATAAAAAATTGGTTAAAAGTTTTGAAAAATTGTTGTTGTAATAACTATTAATACATGATTTAGTTTGGTGAACTTAGCCACAGTATAAAAAGACAAAACCCATAACAAAGTTAAGGGTTTGAGTTCTGCAGAGAAAGAGGCTCCTTTGTCTGTTTGTTTAATTCTGGATGAACTGACTTAATAATTTAAATTATTTCAAATGTATCATTCTTGTTTCTGAATTAAAATAAACCTCGATTGAATCCTTATATCTTTTTTTAACGATTAATCCATTTACGGGATCGTTCAATTTCAGTTTACGAAGTTTTGAATCTATTGTAAGTAAAACCAAATCTTCATTTCTTTCTTTTGATGCAATGTAACCATGATAAGAAAGATTAGGCCACTGTAGATTTGGATCTCCCTTTGGGACAATAGGAGTAACTATTTTTTTTACAGCTTTATAATGAGAGATTAGAGTTCTTGGAACTGCTACAGCAGTCTGAAATTGCTTATTTAAAAACGGATCCCGATTTATCTTTTCCAGTTCAAAAGTATCTTTATTAATTTGATTAATTGTTGCATTATCAAGTTTACTCTGTTTCTCAAGAATCATTTCATTACCGGCAAATTGACGATTAAGTGCCCGATATCCAACGGTTCCCCAAAGTGCAAGAACAACGACAATCAGAATTATATTTATTTTCTTTTTAGCCATTTTAATTCACAGTAAACTTGAATGCAGTACTATTTGTGCCAATATTTCCTGCGCCATCAATTGCTCGTACTCTCCAATAATAAACACCTGGAGCCGAAAATGCTTGCTGAAGTGTAGTTGTATTACTGTTTTGAGGTTGAATTATTGTACTGAAATCAACGTCGCTTGAAAATTCTACTATGTATGAAATAGGTGATTTTGCACTTCCTGTATCGGCCGCAATACTCCAGGTATAGGTTACACTTGTATTAGCAGTTTGAGTTGAATTATCTGCAGGCAAAGTATTTTTTGGCTGATTAGGAATAGTTTTATCAATATTAAATTTACGAGCTGAATACTGTTTTGTTTCCGTTTCTGCGTTTTTAGCTTTTAACCTCCATTCATATGTTCCATCTGCTAAGGTGGGTAAATCGAGAGTTATTGAAGTATTCGTCAAATCAGTTTTAGGATATACTTCTTGGCTAGTAGCTGTATTAATTACTGTCAGACTATAACTTGATGCATTCTTAAGAGGTTCCCAACTTAAGGTTATATTGGTGAAGTTTACAAATTTATCATTTTCAGGACCTGATAAAATCACTTGTTGATTGGTTAAATCATTGGGAATTGTTGTCGAAAAATTAGACGGAAATGAATAAACAGATTCATAAGCGTAATTTTCAGCGCGCACTCTCCAAACATAACTTCCCGCATTCAAAGGCAATGTAATACTTATTTTAGTAGTTAATGAGTCTAATACTAACACTTGATCTGATTGATATACCTGAATACGATATTTGTCTGCACCTTTAAGACTGTTCCATTTAAAGTTAACTACATTACTCTCAATCTTAGCGTTGTTAGCGGGAGAGAGAATTTGAACTGTGTCGTCGCTAATGTCTTCTTCAAGAATATCTTCACAAGAGTAGGTAAGGATTGCCAAAGCAATAAGTATAATTTTATTTATTGTTTTCATAGTTTTGAAAAATCATTTTTAAATGTAAAACTTCAGATTTATTGTTCTTTTTTGTGGTGTAAAAATTCATGCTTACCATTCTTGAAAGATTAAATTTCTTTTCAAAATTATAAGCCAGATTTAAGAGTTGATTACTATTTCCTGTAACATCCAATTGATTCGTAATAATGTGATAATCCTCTTCAGAAAAGTCATGGATTGGTTTTAAATCGCTGATAGAAACCTGAGGCGAATTTTCTGAAGCAAAACTAACAATGCCCTGCTGGACCATTTCTTTTGAGACACCTTCTTTTCCCATGATCTTGTCTAAATAGGCAATATCTTTGGTCAGACCGTTTGTGTTTTTTGCCTTTTTATTGATGTCATCTGCTTTTTTTGATAGTGTTCGATATTCTGTAACTACATCAAATAAAGCATGAAAGGATCTTTTATATGCCGTAATTGACAATAAAAAAAAGAGCGCAATCAGTGCGTAAAATTTTTGTTTATAAGAATAGTTTTCAAACATTTTTTATTGTTATTTTTATTTCAAATATTGATTTGTTTTTTTTGTCTTTTTTTAGGCTGATAATTTCAAAGCGCTGCAGCCAATCCATTTTTTTTAAATCTTCCAGCCAACTATTAAAAGATGATTCCTGAAAAGTTTCACCTTTGATAATGATAATTTTACTATCGAAAAAAGCTTTTTTGCTTTCTTTATATTCTTCTTTTAAGGGTATAATATTCAATTCATTCAAAGAAATATTTGAAGGAATTGACTTGATGATTTCATAACCATAATAAGAGAGAAATTTTGAGGATAAAACTCCTGACTCCTTTAAAATGTTTAGTTTTTTTTCTTTTTGTGCTTCTAAATCTAATATCAATTGATAGGATTGATTAGAATATACGGTCTGCAGATTCAGTTCTGAATTTTTTGTACCGTAATATTGAATTAGAAAATAGCTTACTAATAAAGTAGTCAGAAAGCCAACAAGCATTGTTATTCCTAAAACGCCAAATGCTTTTTTATAAATTAATTCCTCACTGCTTAAAGAAGCATTAATTGTTTTTGAAACATCTTTTGGTTTTACAAAAAAATGAATAATTGCGCCGTACAGAGGTAAAAAAATGCTTGATACTGTTTCTTCACCAACTTTATAATCCTCAATTTTTACAGTTTCATTTTGTTTAGAAAAACTTAATAGTTTGTCATTTTGAAATTCCAGACGCAAATCGGTTGAAAGTAAAACTTCTTTTTGTAATGCTGTATTAAGCAATGCAGCCAAAAACGATCCAATATAAACGTCTATAACTTCAAATCCATTTTTTTTAAACTTTGAAATCGTTTCTTCAACAATATTTTTTCGGCAAAAACTGATAAAATTCGATTTGGAACCTTTTAAATCAGTATAGTAAATAGCATTATAATCTATGTTTTTTTGCCAGTTTACATCGGCTTCATTTTCATAATCAATTTCTTTATTCAAAACACCTTTACCTTCCATTACTATTAAAAGAGGTATTTTTTTATCTGCTGTTTTGCTTAGTGTTTCAAAGATTTCAAAACTTTGCTGAGAAATAATAGAAATCTTGTTTGCTTTCTTTTTTACAGTAAGCAAATTATAGATTTCGTAATCTTCTTTTTTGATTACGCCAACGACATTTATGTCATTCAGTTTTATGAATTTAGATAAAGTAGCTAACATTAATAAATAACAGTTGGTTTAATAAAAATATGAAGTTTGGAATCGCTTTTCCCTTTTTTTCTACTGCTGAAAAACCATTTTATAATAGGAATTCGTGATATTAAAGGAGTTCCTGATCCTGAATTTTCTTTTTTCAATTCATCCAAACCTCCCAATAAAATCATCTCTCCGTTTTTGACTCTAACTAAAGATTCAAATTTTTGAGTTGCTTTTCCCGGAGGAGCATCTTCACCAACCCTGGCTAAGAAAGAACTTTTTTCAACAGCAATTGTAAGTGTAACATTTTCATCTGTAGAAACATAAGGCTTAATAGAGACACTCAAATTTGCATCTGTAGACTTCCAGGTTCCTGAGTTCAGGATATCATTTCCAATGTTACTGTTTATTAGTCGATTATTTTGTTCAAAGTAGTAACTTGTTTCTCCAATTGATAATTTAGCTTCATGTCCGCTTATTGTCGCAATTTTAGGAGTAGATTCTATTTTTAAAACGGAGTTGTTTTCAAGAAGTTTCAAATTAAGATAAAATGATTCTGTAACTTTTCCGAGTTTAAAAAGGCCAAAACCATTAAAGGCATCTATTAGACTGTTTACAGAAGATCCGTTTAAAGTTACATCGGAACTTGGAAACAGTACACCGCCGGTTTTAACAGAATTTATCTTGTCTAAACCTGCTTTCATTCCGGTTTGGATATCATAAGATTTATTGTATTGAACAATAATAACTTCAATTTGTACCATTGGCACAACTTTGTCAATTTGTTTAATATAAATTTTTAATTCTTCCAGAATAGAACGTGATCCGGAAACAATTAATCCGTTTAACTCAATGAATTCTTTTATTTCTAATTTTTCAGAAAACACTTTAGGCAGTGTACTGATGATGGATTCAATCGACCTGTTTTCTAATTGGATCAGCTCTGTTATTCTCAATCCTTCGGTAGCTTCTTCTCCTATTAAATATAAGTTATCCTGTTTTTTAAAAGTGTATTTTTTTCCTTTAAAAATATGGGCTAAAAGGTCATCAAAAGTGATATTATCTGCTGAAAGTGTCGTTTTTTCGTTTTCAGGTTTATTGTATAAAAAGTAGTTAATATGAAGTTTTTCTGCGGCTTCTGTCAACAAATCTGAGGCATCTGCGATATAGGCATTGACTTGTAAAAAACCGGTTTTGTTGATGTTAACTTCATAAAATCCGGGAACGCCAAGACTAACTTTCGGTTGTTTTGCTTTAGGGCCGCTAGTCTGAATGGCAAGATTTGCTGCGGTATTTTTTTGTAAAAAATAAAAACCGTTATCATCTTTTGTAGCTGATAAATCATTTGATTTTGACATCATTTCAATAACCTGATCAAACGGACGATTTAAAATATAGGCAGAGACCTTGATGTTTTTTATATCCGGTGCTAATACTAAGTTTTTTCCAGATTTGTCTATAATTGCCTTCGCGACTGTTGAAAGCGTATCATTTTCGAGCCTTACAGACAAAAAATCATTCTGCGGATTAAAAGTGACATCAATGATTTTAGGCTGTTTTTTTTCTACAACGGTTATAATTTTTCTTTTTTTGAAAATGATAATATTGTTCATAAAAGAAACTTCCAAATCATATTTTTGGACCAGATGAATAAAAACATCTTTGACCGTTACATCAAAAAAGTTATTGGCAACTGGCTGATTTAATTCCGTATCAATGTCAACATTCAACTGATGTTCTTCGGCAATTGAAGAAATGAAATCATGGAGTGTAAGTCCTGAAACATCAATTTTAATAGTCTCGTTTAATCCCTTTTTTTGTATTGACAATTCGTCAAATTTTCTACTTAATTCAACAATATCTTGCTGTGCTACAATAATATTTGTGAAAAATAACGCAGCTAGTACGTAAACAACCTGTTTAAGCATTATATTTATATGTTTATTAAAATTGAATATATTTCTTCCAGAGAAGTCTCTCCTAGGGCTAAAATCTCAAATGCTTTTTGGGGCAGAGATTTATAATTTTTATCGTTGCTATATAATTTGGTAATGGTATTGTTTTTAATTGCTTCGGTAATTGTGTTATCGATATTTAAAATTTCATAAATGGCGGTTCTGCCTTTATATCCGGTATGAAAGCATTTGTTGCACCCCACAGGTTTGTAATAAGATGAAATTTCATAAGGAAATTTAAAATTCAGCGGAAAGTCTTTTGGATTACAAACGGTCTCTTTTTTGCAGTTTTCACAAAGTTTACGAACCAATCGCTGTGCTACAGATAAGTTTAAGGTTTCGGCAATCAAATAAGACGGCACTCCCATATCAATTAATCTCGAAATTGTTCCTATTGCCGAATTGGTATGTATAGTTGATAAAACCAAATGTCCTGTTAATGAAGCGCGAATAGCCATTAAAGCTGTTTCTGAATCACGAATTTCCCCTAACATAATAACATCAGGATCCTGGCGTAAAAATGATTTTAAGGCAGATGAAAAGGTTAGGCCAATATCTTCTTTTAATTGTACCTGATTAATTCCTTTTAAGGTATATTCAATTGGATCTTCAACGGTAACGATGTTTCTTCGACTATCATTTAATAATCTTAAAGTGGCATAAAGTGTAGTCGTTTTTCCTGAACCGGTTGGACCACTTATCAAAATAATTCCGTTAGGTTTTTTAACTGCTTCTAAATAGCTTTCCAGCTCTTCTTTTTGAAGACCTAAGGTATTCAAATCAATATTTGAAGCATCTTGCCCTAAAAGACGCATTACTATTTTTTCACCAAACAAAGTGGGCAATATTGAAACCCTTATATCAAATGATTCATTAGTAATTCTACCATCTTGCGGCAATCTTTTTTCAGTAATATTTAACTTGGCTTTAATCTTGACTTTATTAACTAATTCAAGATAATTATCGCGTTCTATTTTGTAACGTTCAATTAATTGCCCGTCGATTCTAAAACGAATTCGGGACGAATCTTCATAAACCTCAAAATGAATATCACTGCATTTTAATGATTTTGCTTCCGTTAATAGATTTTCCAGAAAGTCGCCTTTGTCAACATTTAGAGATTTATTAGATGATAAAGCACGTTCTTTTCGATAATAAATAGACAATGCCTTTTCTATTTCGTACGCATCTATAGGATAAAAAATAACGTTTTTTCCTAAAAAAAGCTCCAGTTCCTCTTTTGCATCTTCATTATTATTAGAATCATCAACATATAATTCTAAAGTGTTTTCAGAAAAAGATTTTGGCAATATTCTATATTGATTTGCAAGATCATTAGAGACCATATGCTGCACTTCAGAAAGTATTTCGATATCTTGTGTCATTATAATAAAGTTATTTTTTGAAAAACAAAAAAGCTGTCTTTCAGTATTACAATGAATAAAAATAAAGCCGAGAATCCTGCTAAAGGAACGGTTTCTTCTTTAATGAATTTCTTTAATCCAAATTGCAGGATGATGGCAAACAGAAGTGACAGAATAAAAAAGAGAATGTAATTTTTTAATAAAAATAAAGGAGTAATAGCCACATAGAACAATAAGTCTCCCAATCCAAAATAGTGCTGGAAAGGGTTTAGAAACCTTTTAGATTTCATACTCATATAAATCGTTAAAATGCTTAGTGTGGTTAAAAAGAAACCAGTATTAAAAAGTACGATCTCTAATAAATCGTATTTTTCAATTGCAATTATAAAGAATGAAATTGCAAAAATAACAAGCGGTAAAACCACATGTATTTTTCTGAATTTCCAATCCTGAATAAACACAATTACTAAACAAAGTAACAAAATTGCTGGGGCTGTTTTCAATTTATTCTTTTGTTACTTCGGTTAATATTTTTTTGCTGTCGATTTCCCACGTATTGAAACTACCATCACTATCAAGATCTGAAGTAGCGGTTGCACGAGCTGAAAAGGAATCATTTGAAGCTTCCAGGATTTCGATTTTGTAAACCGCTTGTCCACCTTCGTCAACTGTTTTTTCCTGTTCAAAACCAATTTCTTCTAAATTGCCTGAATATTTTGAATGTCTGTAGAAATAACTTTTTTCTAAACCATAAACCTGATTAAGCATGGCCTGAGCTTCAATTGCTTTGGCTTGTCCAATTACTGAGGTTTGGTTTGGCAATACCATTAGTAAAAGGATCCCAATGATGCATAATACAATTAAAATCTCTGTTAAAGAGTACGCTTTAACAAGCAGTCTTTGGTGTAATTTGTGGTATTTTTTAATCTTACTTAACATTTATATACTTTTTTATTTATTAAAATGTGTTAATTAATTGGCGTAAAAAACAAATTGGATTAACATTCTATTTATTTATTGATGATTTTACTCAGGTCAAACATTGGGGCATACATAGAAACCATAATCACCCCTACGATAGCTCCAATTACGATGATAATCATGGGTTCTAAAATGACTCCAATCATCTTGGTTTGGTGGCTTATTTCCTCATTATATTGCTCTGTTAATCTTTCAAACATGGTTTCAAGCTGGTTCACTTGTTCTGCCACTTCGACCATCGAAACCATTTTGTTTTCAAAGACACTGTGTTTTTTCAAACTTTCATTTAAAGACGCTCCTCTTGTGATGTCTTCTTTTATTTGATGAATGGCGATTTCAATAGGGTAGAAGCCTATCATTTTCGCTGTTAACGTCAATGAATTGATTAAGGTTGTTTTTGATGTAATCAATAAATTCATCGCCTGACAGAAACGCGAAATGTATATTTTACGGATCAGGTTTCCGAAATACGGAATCTTCAGAAGCATTTTAGTGGTAAACGATCTGTAACTATCTTTTTCCTTTAATGCCATGTGTATGACAATTAAAGCTACTATAACCCCAATTACAACAGAAAAAATCATCCCGGAATGATTCGAAATTTTTAAGATAATTTGTGTGCTTTTTGGCAATTCACTACCAAATTGCTTAAAAACAGAACTAAACATCGGAACCACTTTATTCAGCATGAAATACAAAACCAGTATCGTAACCAGCATGACAATTGTCGGATAAGTCATAACCGATATAATTTGTCTTTTCATTTGAATTTTTCGGTTGAAATATTTTTGTAATTCACCTAAAACTTCTTCCAATTTTCTAGTTTCTTCACCAATTTGAATGCTGTAATATTCGTAAGCCGAAAACTGATTAGTTTCACGCATCGATTCGTAAATACTTCTTCCTTCAACAACCTTTTCTTTGATCTCAAGAATTAATTCTTTTTCGAATTTATTAGCAGATTGGTTACTCAAAATTTCCAGTGCTTTTTTAAAATCGACACCAGATCTTAAAAGCATACCAAGCTCTCTGTAAAAAATTTCCTTTTTCTTGTCAGAAAGTTTTTTAGAGAACTGAAAAGAGCCGGTTTCAATTTTGAAATCCTTCTTTTCGGCCTTTGGCGCTTTATATGTGGTTAAATCAAAACTCATTATTTTTTCATTTTTTCTAATAATTCATTCGGATACACTCTTTTGTAAAATCGTAAATCCATTTCTTTTTCGTTTGATTCTATATTTAATTTGATCTTCTGAAAAACAAATTGCTCTGATTTGCTTCTAACAGTATCCACCATCATTTTGTTTAACTTAATTCTGAAAGTATCAATAAAGGTTTCACTGTTTCTTAAAATATAATCGTCTGAAAACTGATAAGAAACCCTTTCTCCTGTATAGCTATTAAAATCAATTTCACTTTCCAGAACCATCATTTTTTCTTTTTCAAAAATATCTTTATTCAAACTGTACGTCAATCGGTTTAAATCATTGACCAATTGATTTTGATTTTTAAAATCCAGCATTCTCCCGGTAATAATCGAAAAAATAACAAACAAAACGCCCATGATAATAGCTGTGATCGCCATACCAACTACAGCCTCAATAATAGAGAAGGCCGGGACTGATTTTGTGTTATTACGGATTTTGAACATAAAAACTTTTCTCGAATTTAAACTGTGTGCTGTCTTTGTATTGTATGGATATTTTTTTCAGATTATCGTTTACGGTTTCTTCCTCTATTAGCATATTTTCATTTTCACCCGATAAGGAATCACTTTTTAATTCAGACAAATAAAACAGTTCGTTGACTTTATTTTGTGTGCCATAAAATTTGACAGATGTTTTGGGTGTATAAACTGATGCAAAAATCATAACAGCAAAATACAGGCAAACCGAAATTATCGTCAATGCAATAACGGATTCTAATATAGAATTGGCTGACAGCTTATAATACCTTTTTGATAACACCATAAGTTGTTTTTTGAGTGTTGAACAATGGGATCGATATAAAATAATCCGGACGTTTTCCGGTATTAATTTCGATATTGCTAATCATGTTGTCATAGCTGGATGCTGCTGTTTTCAGGAAAAAGCGATTGGTATAAACAGAGCCGTAAACATTGCTTTTGAGCATTAGTTTTCCCGAACAATACAAATCACCAAAAAGTAATCCGTCTTCATCAATTTCGATTGTATTTTTGTCAATCAGGTTGTTGGTGTTGCCAAACAAAACGACTGCGCCGGTTATTTGGCATTCTTTTTTTATTTTAATTTTTGATTCGGTTTCGCTTTCATTATAGACACAAATTACTGATGGATAATTTAGCGTTACTTTTTCTTCTAGCTCAATTCCTTTTGTAGCAAATGCCTGTACAGTTCCTCTAAAACCTGCTTCAAAAGTTATTTTTGGCGCAATTAAAATGACATCTTCAAGTACTGTATTTTTTTTCACCCGAATAGAATCTCCAGATCGTAAAATGAAGTTTCCCTTAAATATGATATTCCCTAAATTTGATTGTACCTCAATCTCTTTTGTCGTATTAAAAAAGGAATTGTAATACAAAGAATCTTTAGGTTTTTCTATATCAGAAAGTTTTGTTTTTTCTGATTTTAATCCTTGAAATATCTTTTTGAATTCAGGATTAACTTCAGGTAATTGCGTTTCTGAAATAGTAATTTTTCCTTCTGCCGTTAGCTTATTTAAATCGTTGTTGATGTACGAAGTTTCAATAAAAGTACTTGGCAATTGATTGTTTCCAATAAGTTTTACACTTCCGGAATAAAACAATGATTTTGAGAAATTAGTCAGATAAACGGCATTTTTGTCCAGATTTCGTGCCCCGGCAAAGTGTACGGAAGAAACAGTGTCGTTTGAAATATAAGATTGCACTAAAACCAAAGAAAGTAATCCGTATGGTTTTGTTTCATAGCTGCCTTCGATACCTGAATTTTCGTCTTTTTCAATATCTGCAGAAACCATTTTATTCCCCAAAGCAAAATTTAAAACCGACTGATTCTGAATATAAAGTTCTTCCTGAAGATTATAATACAGATTCAGCTGGTTGTACAAATTGGAAAAGTACAACAATGCCCCGCAAATTATAGATACAATTAAGCACACATAAATGGCATATAACAAACTATGAGCCTTAACCATTTTTTGGAGCTTTATCTTTCTTTTTGAAAAGATTTTTAAAGAAGGTTTCTACTTTAGAATCTTTTTTAGGTTCATTTCTAGTTTGTTTTTTAGCCTCTTTCTTTGCGGCTTTTTGTGCTTTTTTGGCAGCAGCTTCAGCTTCCGCATCTTTTTTAGCTTTTTCTTTTGCTAATGTTTTTTCTTCTTTTGTTTTGGACTTAAGAGCAGCGAGTTTGGCAGCATCAGAAGTGGCTTCTAATTCCTTTTGATTATCTTTACTGTTTTCCAGCTTGATATTTTCTTGTTTGATTCTGTATTTTTCAGATTTGGTAAAAGTTTCTTTTTTCTTGACAATTACACCTTTTTTGTAGGTAGTGATTTCTTTGCTTTCGACATTTGTCCATTTTCCGGTTTTCAAGTCCGAGCAGAATTTTCCATTTTCGACCAAATTACCGTTTTCATCGTATCTAAAATATTTCCCCGAGCGCAAACCTTTGCAATAAGATAGGGTAGTGGCCAAAACACCATTTGAATGCCAGGTTTTCCATAAACCAACACGAAGGCCTTCTTTAAACTGACCTTGTTCTGCCAGTTGATTGCTGTGGTACATTTTGGTGAATTTATCATCAAGCAAATCTCCGGCAATACCGCCCTGAGCTTCGTGAATAAGACCTCCTTTAAACCAATAATAAGTTTTTGCAGTTTTAGGTTTTACTTTTTTATCTGTAGTATAAAATTCATATCTGAAATCTTTGTCAGAAATTCTTTTTATTGTGTAAGGGTCGCCAAAAGAGACCAAAACAAAGGCGAAAAAAACAAGAATATAGCGTGGTATTGTATAGGTTTTCAAGTGGCAGTTTTAATTTTTAAATGTGGGGCAATCTACTTTTATTAAAATTGTTGTTGTTTACATTATTCCGGCAATACTCTTTGTATTTAAGTTATCTCGGATAGGCAAAACTATTTTATATTTTTCTACTTTTTTTACGGTTTCCCACATTTTGGGTTATTTTTTATTTTTGTTCCTTATTAGTTGTTAAGTAGATACTCAAAAAATTGCCTTGCGCATCATGTTTGTAGTAGGTTGTGGTGGTTTTAGTATTGTAGCTACCGTTTTTGCAATTCGGTTTCCTAAACCATCGTACTCAAAGCTAATAACGATTCCGTTACTTTTTGTAACCGATTTTACTTTTCCATCGACACGCCAGTCAATATCAATACCTTCCTGTTTGTCTTTTGTCAACTAACCAATAGAATCTTATTCGTAGTTTTCATCGGCAGTTTGGTTGTCAATATCTAAAGAGGTATCATTAGGGTTTGTTTCACTATTCGAAAATACTTGGCAATAGCATCGTTAATACGTCTTAATTGGTTTGTACCGATTTTCCTTAGTGATGGTTTTAGAGTTTTGGGGCGGTTAAAAAAGAAGAAACCCTTAGCAGAACTAAGGGTTTCTAACGAAAATGCTGAAGCATGCGCGTATGATAAATTAGCAGTTTTTTGGATGTTTTTAATTATGGTTTGAACCATATCGTTCACAAGAATATTGTAAAGCCTGTAAACGGTTGATTTTAACAGGATTTTTTATGCTTTTGATCTAATTTTCAACATTTAAGGTCATAGAAGTATAATCATAAGAAATATTGTCAATTCTAAACATGTCTTTTGTTATACTCAATTGCTCAAAATTCATTTTTTTATAAAGTCTGATCGCTGGAATATTATTTGTCAAAACCTGCAAATCAATCCAACTAATTTTGCGATTATTTCGACAATAGTCAATAATAAATTCTAATAAATTTTGACCAATTTTCAAATTTCTAAAATTACTGTCAACACCCATTCCAAGTAAAACTCTATGTTCTGCATTTAACTGATTTTGAGAACGAATGTCAATGTGTCCAACAATTTTGTTTTCTTCATTTAGTGCAACCCAAATTTTTCTCCATCCAATTCCCTCATTTTTGTTATTCATTCCATCCTCAAATTTTGCTTTCCATTCGTCCGAAAGTTCAGATTGATTTTTAGAAAGCGGTTGAAAAAGTGTTATTCCCTTCTGGCCATTTTCAGAAAGATGAATTTTCAAGTATTGAAAAAAATCGTCAAGTTTGTCTTTATTTAACTCTTTAATTGAAATCATTTACAAATTATTTTGATTAAGTCAATATTGATTTGTGTTGTTATGGTTTAATCATTAACTTGATTAGCTCCAATACAATTGCTAATATATAGTTTTTATATAAGAAGAATTGTTTTTAGTTTTAATTACAGCTATATATAATTGTGTAAATAGATTTGAATAATATTGCCAATGCCATTTAAAAACTAAGAATATTTAGATAGGTAAATCCTTCAATAAAGATTCGAATTTTGTACCTAGAGGCACTATAAATTAAAGACTTCCAAAGTCATTTGATTTTGGAAGTTTTTATTGTAATATTTTTACTAAAAATTATTTCATCAGGCTTATCTGCCTAAATGTTTTTGTTTTCTTTCAAATATACCATTGCCTCTTTTACTGCTTGTATCGAATTTTTTGGATTAAAACCCAATTCTGTCCTTGCTTTTGTGATGTCAAAATCTTGTTGAAGCCCTGAAAACATTGCAATGTCTTTAGTGCTCAATAAAGGTGCTTTACCATTTAGCCAACTGCCAATTTCCATAAACCAGGCGATCGTGAATAATATAGGTTTTGGAACTGCTAAAGGAAGTTTTATTTTCAAGTCTGGAAATAGCTCTTGTGCAATTTGAGTTGTTGCTTTTATGGAAGTACATTTTTCATTTGCTAAAATATAGCGTTCTCCATTTTTTCCTTTTGTGGCTGCTAAATAACAGCCTTCAGCAACGTCTTTTACATCAATCCAATTTAAAGTGATGTTTGTTTCAACGGGTATCTGCTTTTCAAGAATTAAAGAGATAATGTTATAAGAAACACTCAAAGGTTTGAAGGCGCTGCTCCCAATCATTGCAGATGGTAAAACGGCAACTATTTCTATCTTGTATTTTTGGGCCAATTCAAAAGCTAACTTTTCTCCGTCATTTTTTGAATTGTAATACATATCCCGGCGGTCAGGATTTTGTCCATAACTTTCTTTAGTAGGTAGTTTGGAATAATTTAGGGCCGCAATAGAGCTTACATACACAATTCGTTTTACGCCTGCTTCTGCTGCGGCTTCAACAATATTTTTTGTACCTTCAAGATTAACATCATAAATTTCTTTTTTAGGATCTTTGGCCCAAAGTTTAAAGACTGCTCCAACTGCATAAAATGTTTCCACACCTTGCAAAGCGTTTACTAAGGATTGTTTATCCGAAATATCAGATTGAACCACTTCACAATTTAAACCAATAAAAGGTTCTTTATTTTTGATATTGCGAACTGAAGCTCTTACAGGAATACCCTTGCTGATAAGCAATCTTACTAAGTTATTGCCAAGATGCCCATTTGCACCTGTAACCAGGGCTAAATTTTTCTGTACCATTTTGTTTAATTTTTATTACGGCACAAAATTGGGAGATGATTTTTCAAATATGCTTCACAAATGTTACTTAATCATTTGTTTTCTAATTCTACTCAAACTTTTTGGGTTCATTCCTAAAAAAGAAGCAATGTATTGAAGAGGTACATTGTGTAGAATTTGAGGATAATTGTTAATTAACTTTTTGTAACGCTGTTCTGCCGTTAAGGTTGCTAAATCTTTTGAGCGGTTTTCGTTGTACGTAATTGATTGCTGAAATACCCAGGTACTAAAATCCCTAAATACGGAACTATTTTGAACAAGAAAGTCCAGGTCAACTTTAGCAATTCTTAAAAGCACACATTCAGTAATGCATTCTACATTTTCATTAGATTTTGTAAAGTTGATAAAATGGCTATAAGAAGTGATAAATCCTGGGGGACAGTTGATATGGGTTGTAATTTCGTCGCCTGAATTATTGTAGTGAAACAATCGCATAAAACCCGATACAACAAAATAAAGATATTTCGGGACTATGCCTTCTTGTTCAATAATTTTATTTTTTGAAAATGATACAGGTTCAAAATACTTTTCGCATAATTCTTTATCGTAGTCAGCAAGTGCAACTTTTGTAGCTATCAGATTCAATAATTGGTCATGCATTTCTTAAAAATTAGAAGGTCGGTATGATGTTTAGGCTGTTGTCTCAGGATTGTTGCTAAATTGTTTATTGGAGTCATAAAATACCACCAACATACTTTTTTTTCGATTAATGTTGCGTTATAAGCTGTCTCATTCTTGAAGCGAATATAACAAATATTTTTACTGCAGTTAATTGCTTTTTTTAATTGAAATAGAAATATGTTAATGGAGCAGGAGTATAACACCGCGATTGGTGTTAACGCATTTTTTTATTCAGTTTCTGCCTAAAATTTTGCTATCGCTCTCTGTAATTAACCTTTTTCAATGCTGGGTTTATAGCTGCTAAAATAATTCTGTATTGGGCTTAAAATTATAAATGTGTAAGTTTTAATTATAATTTATTAGCAAATTGTATGTAAATTCATCATTAAGCAAGATATAGTGTAAAAAACGGATAATATAGTATTAGCATGTGGTAATATAAACATTTTCGTTAACTCTGATTTAACATAATTTTACAAGTGTCAATAATACACTAACCAATATTGTTAAATTATGAAACCAACCACACAAGCTTTTAAAAGTACAGCAACATCCTGTTACAGAGATAAGATGTTCTATACAATTTTATTTCTGTTTGTTGTTTTTAGCGCTTTCTCGCAACAGAAGATCAGCGGTAAAATCACAGATGCAAATAATGTCCCGCTTCCCGGGGTCTCAGTTTTGGAAAAAAATACAATCAATGGAGTTGCAAGTGATTTCGATGGGAATTTTGAAATAACGACCAAGGGAAATAACGCGATATTAGTTTTTTCCTATTTAGGTTTAAAAACCAAAGAACTAAAAACAGATGGTAAAAAGATTCTGAATGTAATTCTGGAATCGGATGTAAATGAGTTAACAGAAGTTGTTTTAATTGGATATGGTACTCAAAAAAGAGGCGAAGTTACCAGCGCAGTTGCGACAGTAAAAGCAAAAGATTTTACGCAAGGTGCCATTCGTGATGCTTCGGAGTTAATAAAGGGAAAAGTGGCCGGTCTTAGTATTTCAAACGGCTCAGGAGATCCAGGGGCAGGACCATCAGTTTCTTTGCGTGGAATTTCATCTCTGCAGGGAGGGACTGCACCACTTGTTTTAATTAATGGAATTCCAGGAAGTTTAAACAGCGTAGCGCCAGAAGAAATTGCTTCGATAGACGTACTTAAAGATGCATCTGCTGCCGCTATTTATGGAACCAGAGGAGCAAATGGTGTTATTTTGATTACTACAAAAACAGTAGATAAGGATATTCAAACAACAATGACTTTTACCCAGTATACAGCACTATCAAATTTTGCAAAAAGAGCTGATTTTCTTAATGCATCGCAAATGAGACAATTGCTTGCAGATGGTGTAAAAATGCCTTTTAAAGATGAAGGTTATGATACAAATTGGTTAGACGAAATTTCCAGAACAGGTGTAACACTTAATAATAACCTGGGTTTAAAAGGAGGAAATGCGCAGTCAAATTATGTAGCAAACGTAAATTATATTACACAGGAGGGAACCTTTAATAAGTCTTATAATGATGAGTTCAGGGTATCCTTTGATGGTAATCACTCGATGTTCGACAATTTATTAAAAATCAATTTGAACTTATTAAGCGGAAGGCAGAAAATGGGCGCTTTGGGCGATGGGAATTCTTTCAACAGCAACATTTACAGACAAGCGTTAATCAGAAACCCTACAGACAGACCACAAAACGATGACGGCAGCTGGACACAGACCGACAGGTTTCAATACTCAAATCCTGTAGCGATGATAGAGGAAACTGATGGACTGATTGAAAACGATTGGACAAGGCTGAGCTCTACCATTACCCTGAACCTTTTGCCGGGATGGGAAAACAAACTTTTACTGGCAACACAAAGAAATACAAGTTTCAGTGGCTATTCAGAAAGTAAGAAACATTATTCTAATACCAATCAGGGCAGAAACGGTTTTGCCTCTAAAAGTTCAGGTGAAAGCCAAACTGATAACCTTGAATTCACTTCAAGATATGCCAAAACATTAGGGAAACATAGTTTCAGTGTTATGGGAGGATACAGTTACCAATACAATTCTAATGAAGGATTCTGGGCAAATAACTTCGACTTCCCTACAGATGCCTATTCCTATTATAATTTAGGTGCAGGTAAAGCCCTAAAAGACGGACTTGCCGGAATGTCCAGTTTTAAGAACGATAATAAATTAGTGGGTTTCTTTGGAAGGGCAAGCTACGGTTACGATAATAAATACCATTTATTAGCCAGTATCAGAAGGGAAGGTTCTTCCAAATTTGGTACTAACTACAAATGGGGAACGTTTCCTTCTGTGTCTGCCGGATGGACCATCAGCAACGAATCATTTTTAAAAGACATTTCAGTTATCAATAATTTAAAATTTCGTGCAGGATATGGAGAAACCGGTGTAATTCCTAATGATTCTTATTTGTCACAGACTTTGTATCAGTATGAAGGATATTTCTATAATAACGGAGAATGGGTACAAGGTTTAGAACCAGCAAGTAATCCAAATCCTGATTTGCGTTGGGAGAAAACACAAGAGCTAAATTTGGGAGTAGATTTTGCCTTTTTCAATAACAGAATAAGCGGAAGTGTAGATGTTTACAACAAAAAAACAAAAGATATGCTGTGGGATTATACTGTACCAACTCCTCCATACTTATACCCAAGTATTAAAGCCAATGTTGGACAAATGGAAAACAAAGGAATTGAAGTATTATTAAATATTGTACCGGTTAGGACTAAAGATTTTGAGTGGACATCAATAATGACATTTTCTCACAACAAAAACAAATTAACAAGTTTATCCAACGATCTATATGAAATTGAAGGAAATTTTATCAATACAGGTGATGCCGGAGATCCAATTTCATTCTCAACTCACCGTTTAGAAGTAGGGCAGTCAATAGGTAATTTCTGGGGATTAAAATCAGTTGATATTACAGATAATGGTAAATGGATCATCGAAACGAAAGACGGAACAAGAAAAACCTTAACGCCGGATTTATACAATGATGAAAATAAACAATATCTCGGAAACGGTATTCCGGCTTATTATACAGGATGGACCAATACCTTTAAATATAAAAGTTTTGATTTAGGTATTGTTCTTAATGGGGCCTATGATTTCCAAATCCTGAATTTCCAGCGTATGTTTTATGAAAACCCGACGATCAACTATAACATGCTGACTTCTGCGCATGATAAGGTATACGGGAAAACAGAGCTTAATTATTCTCAAACCTATGTAAGTTATTATATAGAAGACGGGGATTATGTGAAACTGGATAACGTTACCTTAGGGTACACTCTTGATCTAAAAGGCTTAAAATTCATCAATTCGGCAAGAGTATATGCGTCAGGCTCAAACCTTGCAACTATTACGGGGTATAAAGGAATTGATCCTGAACTTATAAGAAATCCTCAAGATGTCTTATCATGGGGGAATGACAGGCGTGACAAGTATCCTTCAAGCCGCACCTTTACATTGGGAATTAACGTAACCTTTTAATTAATAGTATTATGAAAAAGTCAAATAACAAATATAAAATTGCGCTCTTCTCTATATTGCTTTCCTGCGCTGCATGTACAGATTTAGATGAAACGCTATACAGTGATATTTCGGCAGAAAAAACACAATTAACGGCAGAGGATTTAACCAATATTATTGGTCCTGCCTTTAGCAAATTCAGAGATGTTTATTGGGGATGGAACGGGCTTTTTGATCTTTATGAAGAGTCATCGGATTTGATTGTAACACCATTCAGAAATGGAATCGGCTGGGGCGATTTGTACATTACCATGCACATGCATACATGGGGACCGACTTTAGGACATATTGATGGTTTATGGTACAATGCTTATGCTGGAATAAACAGTGCCAATAGAGCCATGTATCAAATCGAAAACTTAGAAGGTATTGAAAATAAAGAAATCTATATCAATGAACTTAGGGCTTTAAGAGCCATGTACTACTATTTGTTGTACGATAACTTTAGAAGAGTGCCGCTGGTTACCACTTATGATTTGCCTAAAGGATATTTACCAACCCAAAATACAGATAAGGAAGTGTATGATTTTATCGAAAAAGAACTCCTTGAAACTATGCCAAGTTTAAGTGAGGCCAATACACAGGCAACCTATGGCAGGGTTACCAAATGGACAGCAAAAATGACGCTGGCAAAGTTGTACCTGAATTCTGAGGTATATACTGGAACAGCAAAATGGAACCAGGCATTAAACCAGGTAAATGATATAATCGCAAGCGGAAAATTTAGCCTGGCCAGTAATTATTCTGATCCTTTTTTAATAAAAAACGAGGCATCAGTTGAGGAAATATTTACAATTCCTTTTGATGATAAATTTGCAGGAGGATCTTATTATCCATATAAAACCCTTTACGGGGCAAGTCAGGCTACATTTGATCTCTCTGGATCGCCTTGGGGAGGAAGCGGTGGAATTCCTCAGTTTATCGATACCTATGACTCCGATGATGAACGTTTGAAAGATTCATGGCTTGGAGGTCTGCAATATACTAAGTCTGGAGAACCTTTGATTTTAGAAAGTGGACAGCAGTTGAATTATATCAATTATATGTCTGATGTAAACGGTACAGAATACAATGAAGGATATCGCTTTGTAAAATATGAAATTGGGTCAGGTACTGTTGCCGGTACTGCAAATGATGTACCTTTTTACAGGTACACCGATGCACTGATGATAAAAGCAGAATGCCTCTTAAGAACCGGCAACGCCTCAGGAGCCACCGCTATCGTTACCGAAATAAGACAGCGTGCATTCAAGAGAACAGATCCTGCAAAAGCAAGTGTTTCCGGAACTAAATTATTGGGAGGCAGTGTTTACAAATATGGTGAATATTCCAACGGAACAATTACAAAATTAGAAGGTGGAAGTGATGTTCAATATGGTGGTTTCCTTGATGAATTAGCATGGGAATTTGTCGGTGAGCATCACCGAAAACAAGATTTGATCAGATTTGGTGTATACACTAAAAAATCATGGTTTTCTCATAAACCAAACGGTGGGTTTAGAATTGTATTTCCTATACCTCAAAGCCAAATGGACTCCAATCATAATTTGACACAGAATACAGGATATACAAACTAAGGTTAAAAATATAAAAAATTTACAAGTTGGTTACTTGTAATTATAAGTGTGTGAAAAGCTATTCCTATTCAGGGATGGCTTTTCATTTTAAAGTCATCCCATTATGAAATATAAAATACAAATCATAAAAATCTGTTTTTTTATCATAGTTTCTCAAACCTCGATTTATGGTCAAAAAAGAAATAAAACGGTCAATACAGTAATAAAAATGGATTATTCCGTTGCCTTTCAGGAACCGGAATCTCATTACATTGAAGTGACTTTAAATTTTGATAAGCTTTTGTCTTCGCAAACAAATTTGATACTTCCGGTCTGGACACCGGGCTATTATTTAATTTTAGATACACCAAGATATATTGTAGATTTTGATGTCGCAGATGCTGTTGGAAACAAAATAAAATGGAGTAAAAAAACTAAAAATTGCTGGGTAGTAGAAAACGGTAAAACATCTGCTATACGAGTAAAATACAGGGTTTTTGCCAATAAGAAATCGGTAGCAGAATCCTATGTAGATGCAGATAAAGCATTTTTGATGCCCAACACTATTTTCATGCATGTAGAAAAGGCGCTCAATAACCCGGTAACACTAAGAATCAATCGCTATAAAAACTGGAAAAAAGTGTCCACGGGATTACAGTCAACAGCTCAGGACAGTTTAATTTTTACAGCCAAAAATATCGATACTTTTTATGACAGCCCCATTTATTTAGGCAGTCAAAAAATAATAAATTTTGCACATGAAGGAAAATCCTATTCTTTAGGAATTGTAACTCCACAAGGATTAAAGGAAGGAAAATTCATCTCGGATCTTAAAAAAATAATGACAGCGACAACGGCAATCATGAAAAAGGTACCCTATGATGATTACACTTACATTATGATGGAATCTGGAGGTGGCGGTCTGGAACATTGGAACTCTCAGGCTATTTTTACCAACGGAAATTTCGATTTTAAATCCGATCAGCAGTACACTGATTTTTTAAATTTTGTAACCCATGAGTATTTTCATCTCTACAACGTAAAGGCAATCCGTCCTATAGAATTAGGTCCCTTTGACTATAACAAGGAGAATTATACGTCAATGTTATGGGTTTCGGAAGGATTTACCGTTTACTATGAATATATCATTATGATCAATGCAGGATTACTTGATGGCAAAGAAGCTTTGAAATATATAACAGAATCCATAAAAAGATATGAAAACATTGAAGGAAGCAAGCACATGTCGTTATCAGGATCTAGTTTTGATATCTGGCTGAACTTTTTTAATAATGAAGAGAATGCCAAACAAACTACAATATCCTACTACAACAAAGGTCCCGTAATTGGCTTTTTATTGGATCTTGAAATAAGGAACAACACTCATAACCAAAAAGCATTGGACGATGTGATGCGTTTTTTATACAATGAATATTATGAGAAAAAAGGAAGAGGATTTACCGAAGCCGAATTCTGGCAGGCATCTGAACAAATCGCAGGAAAATCATTAGCAGAAATAAAATCTTATGTTGATACCGTAAAAGAAATAGATTATCAAAATATTTAAAATATGCAGGACTTCAGATCGATTTGAGTCCGATAAATTCTAATTCAAAAAAGAATGATTTAATAGAGAAAAATTTTGAAATAAAGGAATTACCTGATGCTTCTCCTTTAGAAATGGAAATCAGAAAATCTATTTTCAAATTCTAATTTAACTAATTTGGGAACGATAATGCGAAGGAGAGACTCCTTTTAATTCCTTAAACTTTCTGTTGAAATTGGCAATGTCCTGAAATCCGCAAAGCTCAGATATGGAGGCTATCGAGAGATCTTTTTTATGGTGTAGTAATTTGCAGGCATTTTCAATTCTGATTTCAATCAAAAACTGAAAAAAAGTCTTATTGGTGCGTTTTTTAAAATAACGGCAAAATGCATTTTTACTCATATTGGCCTTCTCGGCCACTTCGTCCAAAGTAATATTCTGATGATAATATTCGATTGCATATTCAAAAACGGCGCTCATTCTTCTTCCTTCATCATCGGTATATTTCTTTTTGTAAACAAAGGAGGAAAGAGGTGTTTTTTCTGAAGTAATAATAATGTTTATGATCTTTAAAAATGAAGCAATACGCTGTATTTTATTCTGTTTTCTTAGCTTGGTAAAATGATGAATTATTTTCTTTTGGTTCGATAGTATTTTCATACCATATTCAGATTCCTTAAAAAAATCTTCGAGACTGCTCATATCATTAAGACTGAAAAAATCTTTTCCAAAGGAGGTTTTGGTAAAAAATAAAGTCAGCATCACAGATTCGGGACTGGCCTCAGTATTACTTCTAAAAACATGAGGGATATTCTCACCAATTACCAAAATATCTTCTTCCTTATAATCGTTTATCGAATCTCCAACAATTAAAGTTCCTGAACCTTTTGCAATATAGCTAATCTGAATTTCTTCATGCTGATGCAGCTGATCATAGAAAACACGTTCAATATCTTCCTGATAAATAAGGGCTTCTCTCTCGGTTTTAGGTATTTTAAAAGGTAGAATTTTCAACTTAATGTTTTTAGATATGTAAATATTATCAAAAAAAACAGATTATACAACAGATATGGTAATATAGTATTGATAAAGGCTAATAATGACACAGGAGCTCTTTTGTTTAAGCTTTATTTTTGATAAAAATTGAGAATATGAAAATAAATTGGGATGGCGTAATGCCGGCTGTAACGACAAAGTTTACAGCAGAAGGTCAATTGGACCTTGTAATGTTCGAAAAAAATATTAAAGCACAAATTGATGCTGGAGTTAATGGAATCATACTGGGGGGAACTCTTGGTGAAGCCAGTACATTAACCAAAGAAGAAAAAGAGGTTTTAATAAATAACACTTTACGAATAGTGGAAGGGAAAATTCCCGTTATCGTAAATATTGCAGAACAAACCACAAGCGAAGCGATAACTTTGGCAAAACGCGCTGAAGAATTAGGCGTAAATGGTCTTATGCTTTTGCCGCCAATGCGATACAAAGCAACAGATTATGAAACAGTGGTCTATTTCAAAGAAATTGCAAAAAGTACTTCATTGCCTATTATGATTTACAACAATCCTGTAGATTATAAAATTGAGGTAACACTTGACATGTTCGAAGAACTTTTAAAACTGGAAAATATTCAGGCAGTTAAAGAGTCGACAAGAGACATCAGTAACGTAACGAGAATCAGAAACCGTTTTGGAGACCGATTAAAAGTACTTTGTGGTGTTGATACTTTAGCACTTGAAAGTTTAGTGGCTGGAGCCGATGGCTGGGTTGCCGGTTTGGTAGTGGCCTATCCTGCTGAAACGGTTGCAATTTATAAATTGGTAAAAGCTGGCAAAGTTGCTGAAGCACTAGCTATCTACAGATGGTTCATGCCATTATTAGAATTGGATATTTCTCCGCAATTGGTGCAAAATATCAAACTAGCCGAAGTAGCAACAGGACTTGGAACAGAAAATGTAAGAGCACCAAGATTGCCTTTGCAGGGAGCTGAAAGAGAACGTGTTTTGACCATCATTGATTCAGCAATGAAAAACAGACCGGTTTTGCCAGCGTATAAAAATATTTAATTAAAGTTTAAAAGAAAGCGATGACGACAGGTAAAAATTATATTGGAGACGTGCTTTCCGCAAAAGGTAAAACGACATATAAAACCATAAACCCAGAACAAAATTCTGAAAATGAAACAGTTTTTTATGAAGCTACCGAAGATGAAATTTCTCAGGCCGTACTTTTAGCCGAAGAAGCTTTTAAAACATACGGAACAATTGAAGACGTAAAAAAAGCTAATTTTCTGGAAGCGATAGCAGAAGAAATTGAAGCACTTGGCGAAGATTTATTAGTAAGCTACATTAAGGAATCAGGCCTTCCGGAAGGAAGAGCAAATGGAGAACGCGCAAGAACAACCGGGCAGTTAAGAGCATTTGCAACCATGCTTAGAGAAGGTTCGTGGGTTGAAGCAATCATTAATAAAACAGAAGGCAAACCAGACATCCGAAGATTACAGATTCCAATTGGACCTGTAGTTGTTTTTGGAGCCAGTAATTTTCCTCTTGCCTTTTCTACAGCTGGAGGAGATACTGCAAGCGCACTGGCAGCCGGCTGCCCTGTGGTGGTGAAATCGCATCCGCTTCATGCCGGAACAGGTGAAATGGTAGCTTCGGCAGTTATTAAGGCAGCCAAAAGAACAGGAATGCCAAATGGTGTTTTCTCCAATCTCAACAGCAGCGGTACAGCAGTGGGAACCGCTTTAGTAGAACATCCTTCAATTAAGGCAGTTGGATTTACAGGAAGTACTAAAGGAGGCATAGCGCTTTGCAAAGCTGCAGCAAATAGAGCTATCCCAATTCCGGTTTACGCCGAGATGGGAAGTATTAATCCGGTGATTGTTTTACCCTCTGCTTTGAAAACAGATGTTGAAAAATGGGCTAAAAATTATGCCGGATCGATTGTGGCAGGAACGGGTCAGTTTTGCACAAATCCCGGTCTTATTTTAGGAATAAAAAGCAACGAACTGGATTATTTTATTACTATTTTAGCTTTAGAGATTGATAAATTAGAACCAACTTGCATGCTGAATCCTAATATCAAAAAGCAATATGAAACCCTGAAATCAGAAGTGCTTGGACAGGAAGGATATACACAGCAAACAACTTTAAACAGAGAAGTAAAACCAAATTATGCATTGCAAAATGTAATTACGGTCGATGGCGATACTTTCTTAAAAAACAGAACGTTTCATCAGGAGGTTTTCGGCCCTTTTTCTGTTGTCGTTAAATGTGATGATATTCAGCAGCTCAATGAAATTATTTTGGATTTAGAAGGACAATTGACCGGAACCATTTTAAATGCTGATCTAAAAGAATATGAAGATTTCAAAGAAGTAATTGAAAATCTTAAAAATAAAGTCGGACGCTTAATTTTTAATAATGTTCCTACCGGTGTAGAGGTTTGTTCGGCAATGACACACGGTGGACCTTTTCCCGCAAGTTCAGACAGCAAATTTACCTCAGTAGGATTAACTGCAGTCAAAAGATGGGTTCGGCCGGTAACTTTTCAGGATTGGCCGGATGAGTTGCTTCCACAAGCACTGCAGGATAAAAATCCGTTAGGAATTAATAGAATAGTAAATGATATAGTAACCCAGAACACCATTTAATATATGCCTAGAAAAACCTTTTTTTGCGTAGATGCTCATACCTGTGGAAATCCCGTAAGAGTTGTAGCCGGTGGTGGTCCCAATTTGATTGGAAACAATATGAGCGAGAAACGCCAGTATTTCCTAAAAGAATTCGACTGGATTCGTAAAGGACTTATGTTTGAACCCCGGGGTCATGACATGATGAGTGGCAGTATATTGTATCCGCCCAGTGATCCTGAAAATGATTTCGGAATCTTATTTATAGAGACTTCCGGTTGTCTGCCTATGTGCGGCCACGGAACAATTGGAACTATAACTATTGCTATTGAAGAAGGATTAGTTATCCCTAAAATTCCCGGGAAGATAAAAATGGAAGCTCCGGCAGGTTTGGTTCAAATAGAATACCAACAAACCGGAAAAAAAGTGGATTGGGTTCGATTGACCAACGTAAAATCATATTTAGCAGCTGAAGGTTTGACTGTTGATTGTCCGGAATTAGGCGAAATTGTTTTTGATGTCGCTTATGGCGGAAATTATTACGCTATTGTAGATCCGCAGCAGCATTTTTCAGGCGTTCAGGATTTTACAGCCGGAAAAATTGTGCAGTACAGTCAGGAAGTTCGAAAACGCATTAACGAGAAATATCCAAATCTTTTCATTCATCCTGAAAATGACACCATTCGTGATGTGAGTCATATGCTCTGGACAGGAGATCCTATTGATCCGGCTTCATCCGGTAGAAATGCTGTTTTCTATGGTGACAAAGCGATTGACCGCTCGCCATGCGGAACCGGAACTTCAGCCAGAATAGCGCAGCTTCATGCCAAAGGGAAACTCAAAAAAGGGGAAGACTATATTCATGAAAGTTTTATTGGAAGCAAATTTATCGGACGGGTTGAAGAAGAAACTTCAATAGGAGATATTAAAGCCATTGTACCAAGCATTCAGGGCTGGGCAAAAGTTTACGGATATAATAACATCATTATTGATGAAGATGATGATCCGTACGCATTTGGTTTTCAGGTAATTTAAAAAAATGATAATGTAAAAAAACATTGGTTTACAGAATACTTTCCTGCCAATGATTTGAAATTTATAATACTAATGAAAAAAGTCAGTATAATTGGGGGAGGGATAATAGGTTTGTGTTCAGCTTATTATTTAGCCAAAGAAGGTTTTGAAGTAGTTGTTTTTGATAAATCAGATATGAATGACGGCTGTTCTTACGGAAATGCGGGAATGATTGTTCCTTCGCATATAATTCCCCTGGCACAGCCCGGTATGATTGCACAGGGAATAAAATGGATGTTTGACAGCCAGAGTCCGTTTTATGTGAAACCAAGATTAAGCATGGATTTAATAAAATGGGGATTGCAGTTCTATAAACATGCCAATTTAAAACATGTCGAAAAAGCAATGCCGGCTCTCTGTGATTTATCACTTTTGAGTAAAGAACTTTATCAGGATTTTGCAAGGCAGAACAACTCTTTTTTTTATGAAGAAAAAGGACTTTTAATGCTGTATAAAACGGATAAAACCGCCGAAGAAATTCATCACGAAGGAAAATTGGCAGAAGAATTAGGCTTAGAAGTTGATTTCCTGTCAAAAGATGAGGTCTCAAAATTAGAAACAGGAACGGCTACAAACGTCATTGGCGGTGTACATTATAAAAGCGATGCGCATGTTTATCCTCAAAAATTCATGCAGTTTTTAAAAGAACAATTAAATCACTTAAAAGTACAAATTCATCCTTTGACAACCGTAAGTGATTTTGTTTTAAAGAATAATACCGTTGCTGAAATCATAACAGATAAAGGCAGTTTTGCAACAGATGAGGTTGTTTTGGCAACAGGATCATGGAGCCCGCACATCGCTAAAAAATTGAATGTCAATATATCAATATTACCCGGGAAAGGCTACAGCTTTACGTTAAAAGATCAAAACCACAAACCTTCAATTCCAAGTATTTTGTGTGAAGGAAAAGTCGCGGTTACGCCTATGAATAGCGATATTCGTTTTGGAGGAACAATGGAAATAACACACACCGATGACACCAAAATCAATCAGAACAGATTGCAGGGAATTGTAAATTCCATCAATGATTTTTATCCGGACTTAAAAATTGAAATGCCAAAAGAAGAAGATACATGGTTCGGATTCAGACCTTGTACACCTTCCGGAATGCCAATAATTGCCCGAGATAAAAAACTTAAAAATCTAACTTTGGTTACAGGGCATGCCATGATGGGCTTAAGCCTGGCACCTGCAACAGGAAAAATTGTAACAGAGATTATTTCCGGAAAAACTACTTCTGTAGACATGCAAATGTTTCAACTATAAAAAATCAGTTTCATTTTTTTAAATGAAGCTGATTTTTTTTCAATAATGCTATTGCGATTTTAAATTGTTCATTCAAAAAGGAAATCTAAATATTAACCAAATTTAGAATTTGAATGGATTTTATAATCTGAACCAAATAAACAACAAAAAATGAAAGACCAAAACCACGAAGAATTTAAAAAAGAATTAGGGCTTCTCGACGGAACCATGCTTGTTGTAGGTTCCATGATTGGATCCGGAATATTTATTGTAAGTGCCGATATTGCCAGACAAGTAGGTTCGACCGGATGGCTCATTTTAATATGGCTCATTTCAGGAATTATTACGATGATTGCCGCAGTAAGTTACGGAGAATTAAGTGCCATGTTTCCCAATGCAGGCGGACAATATGTTTACTTAAAAGAAGCCTACAATAAATTAATTGCCTTTTTGTATGGCTGGAGCTTTTTTGCCGTCATTCAAACCGGAACCATTGCGGCAGTGGGAGTGGCATTTTCAAAATTTGCAGCTTATTTGATTCCGGCTGTTAGTGATGAAAATGTTTTATATGAAATAGGCAGTTTTAAACTCAATGTAGCACAGATTGTTTCTATTGTGACCATTATTTTTCTGACCTATTTAAACACGCGAGGAGTAAAAAACAGTAAAATTTTGCAAACCATTTTAACCATTATAAAAATAGTATCTATTTCAGGACTAATCATTTTCGGATTTACCTTGGCTGCTAAAGCTTCTATTTGGAATGCCAACTGGACAGATGCCTGGACGCCACATTCTTTTAACACAGAAACAGGTTCGTGGATGTCAATTAATACTACAGCATTAATTTCCGGAATATCTGCTGCCATGGTTGGGACCTTGTTTTCAAGTGATTCCTGGACTGGTGTAACTTTTATTGCAGGAGAAATTAAGAATCCAAAAAGAAATGTGGGTTTAAGCATGTTTCTCGGAACTTTAATTGTAACCATTATTTATGTATTAACCAATTTAATGTATGTAGCTGTTATTCCGCTTAGCGAAATTGCAACAGCAAAATCTGATAGGGTAGCAGTGGTCGCTTCAGATTATATTTTTGGAGATATTGGAACGCTTATTATTGCCCTTATGATTATGATATCGACCTTTGCCTGTAATAACGGATTAATTATGGCTGGGGCCAGAGTCTATTATACCATGGCAAATGACGGTTTGTTCTTTAAAAAAGCAGCGCTGCTAAACCACGCAAGTGTTCCTGCCTGGGCACTGTGGGCACAATGTATTTGGGCTTCAGTATTATGTCTTACAGGTAAATACGGAGATTTATTAGACTTTGTAATTATCATTGTCCTGATTTTCTACATTCTGACTATTTACGGGATTATGCGTCTTCGTAAAAAAATGCCAGATGCAGTTCGCCCGTACAAAGCAATCGGATATCCATTTTTACCCTTATTGTATATTGTTATTGCCTCGGCTGTTTGTGTTTCTTTATTGTTCACAAAATTTTCAACCTGTGGCTGGGGCGTTTTAATTATGCTGATGGGTATTCCGATTTATTATTTAATTAAAGAAAAAACTTCAAATTAATTTTAGCTTTTAGTTTAAACCTGACAGTTTTTGAAAACCTGTCAGGTTTAATATCGAAAGAATATTTAAAATTTACTTTTTCTTATTTTTATGCTGCTAAGAAAAACTTGATTTCAACCCGTAATTAGTATTTAATAACTGATTTCCCTAACATTTCATTTTCAATGGATAATATAATATTACTATCTGTTAATATTAACCCATAGATGTCAATCAATATTATATATTTTTATTACTATTTAAATTATGAAGACAACTAGCAAAAAAATAAGTGTAATTTTAACACTTTCGTGGTGTTTGATCAGTCACGCGCAAGGTACATTGAAAGAATACAAAAGAGCAAATGCTGTAGATTCTTTATTCAGGAATAAGGTGGTTAATTCTCCCAAAGAATTTCATTGGATTGGGAATGATTATGTTTGGTATAGCAATAATCTGTTGAAAGGAAAAGAATTTCTTTTGGTTGATACCAAACAGCAAAAACAAACAGCTGCTTTTGATCATAATAGATTAGGGCAGTCACTTTCAAAAAATTTAGGAAAAGAGATCAGGTCCAAAGATCTTCCGATCGAGAATTTAGAGTTTGATAAAAGTTTGTCAACATTAGTATTTACAACAGACTCACTTAAGTTTTCCTGTAATTTAAATACATACGAATTAACTAAAGTTGGTCCATATAAAAAGCCCTTGAAAAAAGATGATTATTGGGGTGGAAATTTTGATGAATTAGGAAACAAACCAGTAGGCTCCCCGGATTCGCTGCATATCGCTTTTATACAAAACTATAATTTATATATAAAAAACAAAAAGACGAAAGTAGAAACACAATTAAGCTATGATGGTTCAAAGGGGTTTTATTATTCATCCTATATACAGTGGTCGCCAAACAGCCATGAAATAATGGCCTATAAAGTAAGACCAGGCGAGGAGCATAAAATTTATTTTGTAGAATCAAGCCCGTCAGATCAGTTCCAACCGAAACTGCAGACCAGAGATTATCTAAAGCCTGGAGATCAATTGCCGTTTAAAAGTCCGCAATTGTTTGTAGTGGGTTCAAAGAAACAAATCCCGATTGCGACCGATTTATTTCAACAGCAATATGACCTTTCAGGAATTGAATGGAAAGACGATAGTAGTGCTTTTACTTTTGAATACAATCAAAGAGGACATCAGGTATATCGCGTTTTAGAAGTCAATGCCACAACAGGAAAAGTAAAAGTTATTATTGAAGAAACCAGTCCGACTTTTGTAGAATACAGCGGAAAAAGATACCGTTATGACATCAAAAAAAACAATGAGATCATTTGGGCTTCAGAGCGCGACGGATGGAATCATTTATATTTATATGACGCCCTTACCGGAAAAGTAAAAAACCAGATTACTAAAGAAAACTGGCCAGTTAGGGAAGTAATAAAAGTTGATGAAGAGAAAAAACAAATCTATTTTACCGCAAGTGGGTTAGACAAAGATCAGGATCCCTATTTGCTGCAGTTTTGCCGAATCGATTTTAGCGGAAAAAACTTTACAAGATTAACCACTGAAAATGGCAATCATAAAGTGACTTTTTCGCCGGATTATAAATATTATGTTGATCAATATTCGAGAGTAGATGCAGCGCCAATTACGGTTCTAAAAAGTATAGACTCTCAAAAAACGATTGTAGAAATGCAAAAGGCCGATATTTCGGCATTACAGAAAACAGGCTGGACGGCACCGGAAGTTTTTTCAGCCAAAGGAAGAGATGGCAAAACAGATATTTGGGGAGTTATTGTACGCCCCACTACTTTTGATCCTAGTCATAAATATCCAATTATCGAATATATTTATGCAGGTCCACAGGACTCATTTGTTCCGAAAAATTTCCAGCCTTACTATTGGGCAATGTCTTCTTTAGCCGAATTAGGATTCATTGTGGTTCAGATTGACGGAATGGGAACTTCAAACCGTTCAAAAGCGTTTCATGATGTTTGCTGGAAAAATTTAAAAGACGGAGGTTTCCCGGACAGAAAACTTTGGATAAAAGCTGCGGCTGCCAAATATCCTTATATGAATATTGATAAAGTTGGAATTCACGGAACATCAGCAGGCGGACAAAATGCAGGAGCTGCTTTGGTATTTAACTCTGATTTTTATGATGTAGCCGTAGCATCTTGCGGCTGTCATGATAACCGAATGGATAAAATGTGGTGGAATGAACAATGGATGGGCTACCCGGTTGGACCGGAATATGAAGCCTGTTCCAATACGGCCAACGCGGCACAATTAAAAGGAAACCTGATGTTGATTTTAGGAGAGTTGGATGATAATGTTGATCCGGCTTCAACGATGCAATTTGCAAATGCCCTTGTAAAAGCCAATAAAAACTTCGAATTAGTTACCGTTCCCGGAATGGGACATTCAGCCGGAGGAGATTTTGGAGAACGCAAACGCAGGGATTATTTTGTACAGCATTTGTTAGGAGTTATCCCGCCAACCTGGGAGGAAATTTATAATTAGAAAATTCCTGAAAAGAAGAAAAATTAAGATTTTGTAAATCAGTAGAAAAAGAATTAGTGATGAAAAGATATCAGTTATTTATTTGTGTCGTACTAAGTTTTTGGGCATTGAGTACAACAGTACAGGCTCAAAATGGGGATCAGATTTTAGACGGAATTGGAGAAACAGGATTGATTGCACGATACGTTTTTGATGGCGATGCAAAAGACTGGTCGCGAAATAATTTACATGGTAAAATTCAGAATTCTCAAGCCAGGTTTGTGAATGACGAGCAATTCGGCACTGTGCTTTCTTTGCCGGCAGATAGCAAAGCTTATGTTTCGATTCCTGTTGACGGATTAATTGGAGAAGAATCGTTGAGTATTTCAGGATGGATTTTCTTAAGATCTACACAAAGAGATCAACGATTTTTTGATTTTGGAAAAAATGCTGATTCACATTTGTTTTTTGCACCAGTTGGAACAGAAAATGAAGAAGGAATTCAAACGCAGGTTCTTACTGAAACAGCAAAATATAAAACAAAATCGGCAGCTTTAGAAACAGGAAAATGGAATCATGTTGCAGTTGTTTTGAATATTCCTTCCAAATCGATTAGCACTTATGTGAATGGAATACTGGTAAGCGAAACCAAGAATGCAGCACTGGATTTAGCAAAATTATTTGACTATAATGCAGCAGAAAAAAATAGACTTTACATCGGAAAATCACTGGCAGAAGACAATATTTATCTAAATGCAAAATTGCACGATTTCAGAATTTACAGAGTTCCTTTAACGGACAAACAAATTGCCAGAATCTATAACAATGCTTTGAAAGAAGGTCAGGAAGAAGAATCAGGAGAAGAACAAGCAGCAGATTTGCCAAAGTTTGCTGCAACAACTCCACAACTTTATAATCAGTTCCTGAAGAGCGTCTCTGAAGTAAAAGTAGAAACAGTTGTTGGAACACTTCCAAAATTACCGAGTTATATAAAAGGAGTTTATACTAATGGAATTGAAGGACCGGAGGTAAGAGTGATTTGGCCTTCGCCGAAAGATAATAGTCAAGTACTTAAAAAAGGACAATATACCGTAACCGGAAGCATTTCGGGAACAGATTTAAAACCAAAAGCGATTGTAACTGTCAAAGAAGCAAAAGAAACTGCCACACCTGAACGAAAATTAGAAGTATTCAAACTAGATCAGGTGGTATTGAATACTGATCATGAAGGACACCAAACCAAATTTATAGAGAATCGCGACAAGTTCCTGACAACGCTGGCTACGACAGATCCGGATTCTTTTCTATATATGTTTCGCAATGCTTTTGGACAACAACAGCCAAAAGAAGCAGAACCGCTTGGTGTTTGGGATACTCAGGAAACCAAATTGCGCGGTCATGCTACAGGACATTACTTAACTGCAATTGCTCAGGCTTATGCGAGTACGGGTTATGATAAAACGCTTCAGGCTAATTTTGCCAATAAAATGGAATACATGGTCAACACGCTGTATCAATTAGCACAACTTTCCGGAAATCCAAAAGAAACCGGAGGAAAGTTTGTATCAGATCCAACAGCTGTGCCACCAGGATCCGGTAAAACGACTTATGATTCAGATTTGAGTCCGGAAGGGATTCGCACCGACTATCAAAATTGGGGAAAAGGATTTATCAGTGCTTATCCTCCGGATCAATTTATAATGTTAGAAAATGGAGCAACTTACGGAGGACAGAAAACTCAAATTTGGGCGCCTTATTATACATTACATAAAATTCTTGCAGGTTTAATGGATGTTTACGAAGTCAGTGGTAATGAAAAAGCACTTGAAACGGCCAAAGGAATGGGAGATTGGGTTTATGCCCGTATAAAAAAACTGCCAACGGAAACGCTTATTAGTATGTGGAACCGCTATATCGCCGGAGAATTTGGCGGAATGAACGAGGCTATGGCAAGATTGTACAGAATCACAAAAGACCCTCATTATTTAGAAGTAGCGCAATTATTTGACAATATTAAAGTGTTTTACGGTCATGCCAACCACACACATGGACTGGCTAAAAATGTAGATACGTTCAGAGGATTGCATGCCAACCAGCACATTCCACAAATTATGGGAGCATTAGAAATGTACCGTGATTCTAATACACCTGATTATTACCGTATTGCTAATAATTTCTGGTACAAAACAGTAAACGACTATATGTACAGTATCGGAGGAGTTGCAGGGGCACGTAATCCGGCAAATGCAGAATGTTTTATCAGTCAGCCCGCGACGATTTATGAAAATGGTTTTTCATCTGGCGGTCAAAATGAAACCTGTGCGACTTATAATATGCTGAAATTAACTGGAGATTTATTTCTTTACGATCAGCGTGCAGAGTTAATGGATTATTACGAACGTGGTCTTTACAATCACATTCTTTCTTCTGTGGCTGAAAATAGTCCTGCCAATACCTATCATGTACCGTTGAGACCAGGGTCGGTAAAACAATTTGGAAATGCCCACATGACAGGATTTACATGTTGTAACGGTACAGCAATCGAGAGCAATACAAAATTTCAGAATTCTATTTATTTTAAAAGCGCCGATAACAATGCGTTGTATGTAAATCTGTATGTGCCTTCAACCTTAAATTGGACAGAAAAAAAGATAACCATAGAACAAACCACTGATTTTCCTAACGAAGACTTTACAAAACTAACGATCCAAGGCAATGGTAAATTCGATCTTAAAGTGCGAGTGCCACATTGGGCAACCAAAGGATTTTTTGTGAAGATAAACGGCAAGTCTGAAAAAGTAAAAGCACAGCCCGGAAGTTACCTTACATTGAACAGAAAATGGAAAGACGGCGATGTAATTGAGTTGCGCATGCCATTCCAATTTCACTTAGAACCGGTTATGGATCAGCAAAATATAGCCAGTTTATTTTATGGGCCCATATTATTGGCAGCTCAGGAAACTGAACCACTTAAAGATTGGCGAAAAGTAACTTTAGATGTTAAAGATATAAGCAAATCGATACAAGGAGATCCTAAAAAACTGGAGTTCAATATTGAAGGAGTAGTTTACAAACCTTTCTATGAGACGTATGGACGCCACTCAGTTTATCTGGATGTTACATTAAGATAATAGATTAAAAAATAGCTAAAAAGTTCGCCAAGAATTACACTAATTTACACTAATTAATTCGTGAAAATTCGTGCAATTCGTGGCAAAAGAATATTCAGAACCATCAAACCAAAAGCATGAAAAAATCAATTCTAAGTCTTGTTTTATTTTTATTTATGGTAACGCCCTCTTTTTCCAGCGAACTAATAGATATCGTGAATACTTTTCAGTCAGATAAAACAGCATTGCAAAATTTTTATTCCAATAAAGAGTCGGAAGAGTATTATGTGCGCTTTTCTAAATTTTATGCCGATTGGTCAAAAACAGTAAAAAATATTGATTTTAAAAATTTATCTAAAGATGGAAAAATCGATTATTTATTATTGAAAAACCTGATCAGCAAAGAAGATTATTTTCTGCAGATAGAATATAAAGCCTATAAAGAGGTGGCTTCGGTTTTGGATTTTTCAACCGATATTACGCTGTTTATACAAGAAAGAAGAAGAGGAAAAAAACCGGTTTCCAATCAATTGGCCAAAGCATTTGATGTTGCCGGAAATAGTATTGATAAAAAAACAGAGCTATTAAAAACTAAACCTTTTAAAGATTGGTTTGCAGCAGATAAAGCCGCAAAATCTGTTGCTTCTTTTCAGCAATCCTTAAAAGAAGCTTATGAATTTTATTATAGTTATGATCCTGATTTTACCTGGTGGATGGAAAAACCGTATAAAAAACTATCGGAGAAACTCAAAACGTATGAAGATTTTTTAAAAACAAACTACTCCCAAACAAGTATAAAAGATGATGGAAGCGGGATTGTAGGAAAACCAATTGGAAGAGAGGCTATTATAAAAAGTTTGGCCTATGAATATATTCCATATTCTCCTGAAGAATTGATAGCAGCAGCACAAAATCAATTTGAATGGTGCAAAAAAGAAATGATCAAAGCGGCTACAGAAGTAGGTTATGGAAATGATTGGAAAAAGGCATTAGAACATGTTAAAGATACTTATGTTCCGGCAGGCGAACAGCCACAGGCAATTACCAGTTTATACAATCAATCGGTTAAATTTATAGAAGATAAAGATTTAATCACCTTGCCGGATTTAACAAAAGAAACATGGCAGATGATTATGATGACACCGGAACGACAAAAAATAAATCCATTCTTTACCGGAGGCTGGGAAATCAGTATTTCTTATCCAACAAAAGATATGGATCAGAAAGATAAACTGATGAGTATGCGGGGTAATAATCCAAATTTTTCTTTTGCAACAGTTCAGCATGAATTACTTCCCGGACATAATCTGCAGTTTTCCATGAACAGTCGTTACAAATCGTATCGCCAGCCTTTTGATACGCCATTTTGGATGGAAGGCTGGGCTTTGTATTGGGAAATCATACTTTGGAACAAACAATTTCCGCAAACTCCCGAGCAAAAATTAGGAATGTTATTCTGGAGAATACACCGTTGTGCCCGAATTATATTTTCATTAAAATATCATTTAGGAGAAATGACCCCACAGCAATGTATTGATTTATTAGTAAATGAAGTAGGACATGAAAAAGCCAATGCCGAAGCAGAAGTAAGACGTTCCTTTGCCAGTGGAGACGCACCCTTGTACCAGGTTGCCTACATGACGGGAGGTTTGCAATTTTATGCTTTAAGAAATGAATTGCTGGCCAAAGGATGGACAGAAAAACAGTTTCACGACCGCGTTTTAAAAGAGAATATCATGCCGGTAGAGATGTTACGGGTTTTACTCGAAGATTTGCCAGTTTCAGAAGATTATAAAACGAATTGGAAGTTTTCAACCGATTTCAAATAATTAAAATAGTTAAGATTTTATCATTAAAAAGTATAACAAAGAAGCTAAAACAGACTCTGTTTAGATCTTAAATAATAAGAATTATGAAAAAAATAAAATTTTTGACTTTGATGATTTGTTGCTTCATTGCTTCAAATAATTTGCAGGCACAAGAATATTGGGATAAAATTAAAGCGAAAAAATCAACGCTTGAGGTAGAAAAAGGATTTATTAATTTGAATACAAAATCTTTCGAATTAAAATTATTGAAATCTTCTCAAACTGTTGCGGCTTTGTCTCCTCTTACAGATAAGGGTTTTGATTTTACGCCTGGAGAACGACTTTCTATTCGTGATAAAGATGGTCTTTACCAATTGGGAGATATCAATCTTCGGGTAAAAGCAGCTGATGGAAGCTGGAAAAGTTATTCTACAGCTGCTAAGCGAGCTGCTATTATTCCTTTGAATGTTTCAGGAAATGTTTTGGCTGCTGCTGATCTTTCGAATACATTACCAGCAGAAATTCCTTTAACCATAAAACGTTTTTACGAAGAAAAAGAAGGGAATTTAATATTGCGTTTCGAAATCACAAACAAATCAAATAGCGCTCAGGAAATAGGAGCTTTAGGAGTTCCGATGGTTTTTAATAATATTCTCGAAGGAAAAACATTAGACGAAACACATCTTCACAATGTATTCTTTGATCCTTATATTGGTAAAGACGCAGGTTATCTTGAAGTGAAAAGATTAAGCGGTCATGGCCCGGCATTGTTAGTACTTCCAGAGGCCAATATGCCTTTTGAAGCTTATCGTCCATTGTTGGATGACGAAACACCAAGAAGCATCGTTTTTGAAGGTTTTCATGAATGGATGCCATTAAGTAAAGCTTATGCGGATCAGGAATGGAAAACGGCTGAACAATGGAATACGCCAACTTCATTGGTACTTCAGCCAGGAGAAGCTAAAAGTTTTTCATTGAAGTTTGTTTTGGTTGATCAAATTGAAAATATTCAGTCAGGTTTAATTCAAAACGAACGTCCTGTAGCGGTTGGAGTTCCGGGTTACGTTTTGCCTCAGGATGTAGACGGCCAACTTTTTTTAAAATATAAAAAAGCAGTTAAATCTTTTAAAATCGAGCCAGAGGGTGCTTTAGTTGTAGAAGAAAAATCAAAAAACAAGAATGGATATTTTCAATATGCTGTCCACGGAAAAAAATGGGGAAGAGCAAGGTTAACCGTAATTTATGAAGATGGATTAGAGCAAACAATCAATTATAAAGTGATAAAATCAGAAACCAATGTAGTAACTGATTTTGGACATTTCCTGACAACAGCGCAATGGTTTGATGAAAAAAATGACCCTTTTCATAGAAACCCTTCAGTAATCTCTTATGATTATGAAACTAAGAAACAAGTTGTTCAGGACAGTCGTGTCTGGATTTCAGGTTTAAGTGACGAAGGTGGAGCGGGAGGCTGGCTTGGCGCTATCATGAAACAATTAATAGATCCGAATAAAGAAGAAATAGAAAAATTAGAGCAGTTTGTTGATAAAACTTTATGGGGCGGAATTCAGTATAACACAGCTGACACACTTAAATACGGAGTTAAAAAAAGTGTTTTTTATTACGAACCCAAATTAATGCCAGAAGGAACGTACAGTAAGGATGTTAATTATAAAACATGGGCAGCATGGGACAAAAAAGGTTCTGATGATCCGGGAAGATCCTACAATTATCCGCACGTTGCGGCTGCATATTGGACCATGTATCGCCTGGCCAGATATCATGATGGCCTGGTGACCAATCATGCCTGGGACTGGTACTTAAAAAATGCTTATGAAACCAGTATTGCGATGACAAGATTAGCGCCGTATTATGCGCAGTTTGGACAAATGGAAGGAACGGTCTTTTTATTGATTTTAAAAGATTTAAAAACAGAAGGATATACGGAAATGGCCAATACTTTAGAGGCTAAAATGAAGGAAAGAGCAGATCATTGGAGAACCTTAAATTATCCTTTCGGAAGTGAAATGCCTTGGGATTCAACAGGTCAGGAAGAAGTATATATGTGGTCTGATTATTTTGGGTATACCGATAAAGCGAAAATAACGCTGGACGCTATTTTAGCCTATATGCCTACAATGCCACACTGGGCTTATAATGGAAATGCCCGCAGATATTGGGATTTTTTATATGGAGGAAAATTATCCAGAGTTGAGCGCCAGATTCATCATTATGGCTCTGCTTTAAATGCAATTCCGGTTTTGGAGCAGTTCAGAAAAACCCCTGATGATTTTCATTTGCTAAAAGTAGGTTATGGCGGATTATTAGGCGGAATTTCAAATATTACAGAAGATGGTTTTGGAGCTGCAGCTTTCCATTCTTATCCTGAAACTTTAAGAATTGATTATTTATCCGGAGATTATGGTTCGGGTTTCTTTGGCTATGCTGTCAATACAGCTACTTTTATTACCAATGAAAAAGAGTACGGCTGGGTAGCGTTTGGAGGTAATTTAAAAGAGAAAGGAGATGAGGTTGAAGTAGATGTTACAACAGCTGCAAAATCTAAAATATTCATCGCTCCAAAGAAAATTTGGCTGACATTAGATGCAGGAACTTTTAAAAAAGTAAGCTACAATACTAAAACGGATGCTATTACAATTACTTTAGATGCTAAAACGCCTTATACTCAAAATGCTTACTTAAGAGTAGACAAAGAGGTAAAATTACCTTATGAAAAAATTAGAGGCGCCTATAAAATCGCTTTGAAAAGTAAAACTGTTCAAATTAAATTATAAGTATGAAATGAAGCAAAAATCAAAAAAACACCTTTTCTATAAAATAATATTTATTTTATTTGGAATACTTACCAGTTTAAATTCCAGTGCTCAAAATTTTGACAAATACTTTCCAAAAAAAGACCTGACAACAGTAGGAGTATATTATTACCCTGAACATTGGGACCAGAGTCAGTGGGATCGTGATTTGAAAAAAATTGCTGAAATGGGTTTCGAGTTTACCCATTTTGGCGAATTTGCATGGGCACAATTAGAACCACAAGAAGGTGTTTATGATTTTAAATGGCTGGACAAAGCTGTTGGTATTGCTGCAAAATATAATTTAAAAATTGTCATGTGTACCTCAACGGCTACTCCTCCAGTTTGGCTGGTTCGCCAGCATCCGGATATATTGGCTACTTATGAAGACGGCACTAAAACAGATCACGGTTCAAGACAACATGCGTCATTTTCAAGTAATTATTATCGCGCCTATTCTTTAAAAATGATTGAACAATTGGCGAAAAGATATGGCAACAATAAAAATATTATTGGTTGGCAGGTAGATAATGAGCCTTCGCGTTTTCTGGATTATGGACCAGATGCACTGCAACGCTATCGCAATTGGTTAAAAGAAAAATATGTAACTATTGATGCTTTAAATGAAGCCTGGGGAAACAATTTCTGGAGTGGAATTTACAGCAATTTTGACCAGATTAATATTCCGCTGCACAAGGAATGGGGAATGAATTTACACTCCCAATTAGATCATTATCGATTTGCAGATCAGGAAACGGCAACATTTCTGGATAGTCAGGCGCTTACCATACGCAAATACATAACCAGAGACCAATGGATTACTTCTAATTACAGATCCAATTATGATGAAAGCTTTGTTGGAATGAGCAAGGAATTGGATTTTGACTGTTATACACGGTATTTAGTTTACGGAGGAAGTCCTGGAATTGGTCCGAAAGGATATCGCTTAGGAGACTATACCAGTATCGGAATGTCTAATGATTTTTTTTCGACCTTTAAAAGGAATGTATGGTTGTATGGAACTGCAGCCGGGACAAGTAAACTGGGGAAGTATCAATCCGCAGCCATTACCGGGAAGTATCCGTATGTGGCTGTGGCATGTTTTTGCAGGAGGCAGTAAATTTGCATGTACATATCGTTTTCGGGCTCCTTTGTATGGTTATGAGCAATTTCATTATGGTATTGTCGGTACAGATGGCGTTACACCAACTGTTGGAGGTATAGAATTCAGTCAGTTTATAAAAGAAATTGATACATTAAGAAAAAAGTATGATGCCAAAGCAGTATTACCCGATTACTATTTAAAACGTAAAACCGGAATTTTATTCAATGCGGATAATGTGATGGGCATTGAGTTAAACAAGCAAACAAAAGAGTGGAATACCATAGGACATTTTTTAAAATATTATAAAGCAACAAAATCGATGGGTGCGCCAGTTGATTTTGTTCGGGATACAACAAATTTCTCAAATTACCCTTTTTTGATAGTGCCTGCTTATCAAATGATTGATCAAAATATGATTGATAAACTGACTTTGTATGCTAAAAACGGAGGAAATTTAATCATGAGCTGTCGATCCGGAATTCAAAATCGTAAAGGCCATCTTTGGGAAGCAAAATTCTATGAACCAATGTGGAATTTAATAGGTTCTCAAATAGAATCATATGATTTGTTAATGCCACAGTCTCCGGGTATAATAAAATTTGATAATCGGGAATTTGGCTGGACAAGTTGGGGAGATTTATTAAAGCCAAATAAAGAGACAGAAATTTGGGGAACTTATGACGGCGATTTTTATTCAGGAACTCCCGCTATTATTTCACGTAATTTAGGTAAAGGAACAGTTACCTACATTGGCGTAGATTCCAAAAATGGCGAACTTGAAAAACAAGTATTAAGAAAATTATACCAAAAACAAAATACGCCTATAGAAAATTATCCTGAAGGAATTATGGTAGAGTATCGCGATGGATTTGGTATCGCAGTCAATTATTCAGATAAAATCTACAATGTCAATTTACCAAAAAGTGCTAAAATTATTATTGGAACTACAGCAATAAAAACTGCTGATGTACTGGTTTGGAAATATTAATAGAAATAAGCTATTCAAGTTAATTACAATTGCAATGCTGAAAAAGAAACTATTATACAGTCTTATCATACTTGTTTTTACAGGAACCATTTTTGCTCAAAAGGATGTTGATGTAAATTCTCCCGGTGCAGGAAATCCTGTTTTACCTGGCTGGTTTGCTGACCCCACTATTAAAAAGTTTGGAGATACTTATTACATCTACGCTACTACTGATAACGAAATGCTGGCATCTGGAGCACCGACAGTCTGGTATAGCAAAGACTTTAAAAATTGGTACAATTATATTATGGAAATCCCGTCGTTTTCGGCCAAATCCATAACTAATTTTTGGGCTCCTGATATTGTTCAGGGAGATGATGGTAAGTATTATTTGTATTTTGGAAACTGTGAAATAGGCTGTAATATTTATGGTTATGTTTCCGATTCGCCTGTTGGTCCCTGGAAAAAATTAAGCGATCAGGATGTTCCGGTAATTTCAAACGGATATCCCAGAGAAGGTTTTCCATCTTTGGACGCACAGTTTTTTAAAGATGCCGATGGTAAAATTTATGGCTATTGGGGAACCTGGGTGCATTACAATGGAGGATATGCCGTGGGAGAATTGAATAAAAAAACAATGAGTGATATGATTCATTCAGCCAATATACCGCTAGCACAAACTCCGGCACCTTTTGAAGCTGCTTATATGATGAAGAAAGGTTCTAAATACATCCTGATGTACTCCGGAGCTTCTTGTCATGATGAAACCTACAATGTCCGTTACTCTTATTCCGATTCGCCTTACGGGCCTTTTACGCCAGGAAAAAATAATCCGATTTTGAGTACCAATGAAGATAAAACGGTGCATGGTCCCGGGCATCATTCTATCTTACAGGAAAAAGATGATTACTATATTGTATATCACAAACACGATTATCCTATGACCAGAGGCGGGCTAGCCAGACAGGTTTGTATCGATAAAATGATTTTTCAAAACGATTCGACAATTAAAACGGTTGTACCTTCAAATAAAGGAATATATGATTTGGTAAAGTCTGAAGTTCCTCAGGATATTGCTTTTGGAACAAAAACTACTGCTTCTTCTTTTTATCATTTAAAATCTACTCAGTACGATTATGAATATAAACCTTCTTATGCTACTGATGATAATAATGCCACAATGTGGAAAGCAGCTGATAATACAACTCCTCAATACTTAATTGTCGATTTGGGTTCAGAAAAAAAGATAAAAAGGGTAATGACCCAATTTGAATTTGCCAGTTATTATTACCAATATAAATTGGAGTATTCTTTGAACGGAACTAAATGGCAGCAGTATGCTGATAAATCTAAAAATCGTACAGCGGGAAGTCCAATGATTGATGATAACGATGTGACGGCACGATATATAAAACTAACCGTTTTAGCGACCGAAAAAACAGGACTTTATCCTGCAGTCTGGAACATCAAAGTATATAGTTCCTTATTTGAAATTCCATTACCAGTACAAAATAAAGCATCCAATATAGCTCCTGCAGTAAAAAGTACGAAGAAACTTTTAGTTGATTTAGACGCAAGTAAAATGGCTAACAATTCAGATCTAAACACCATTTCTAATAAAGGTTCTATTGGTGGAATTTTTACAAGAAGCGGCGATATCTCTTTAGAAAATTCTGAAGGGATCAAAGCCTTCAATTTCAAAAATGGCGCTTTTACTTTGGATAAAACAGTGCCAAAATCCTTGGCCTGGAATGGCTCTTATACAGTAGCCACCTGGGTTAAAAATCCTGAAATTGAAAAAGAAGGGGAAATTCTGGCTTCATGGTGTGACAGAACTGCGTTTAGTTTAGCCAATTCATACAATGCTTTGGCTTACAATAGTGGTAATTATGGTGCAGGAGTACATTTAGACGGTCATTTTGATATGAAGTTTAATAAAATACCCGAAGCGAATAAATGGCATTATATTGTTTTAACTTTTGATGGAGTTGTTGAGAAGGTGTATGTAGATGGTATTTTAGATAATTCGCAGAACATGCTATTATCTTCGGCAATTGATAAAGCCAAAATTATAATTGGAGGATCAGATATTGGTGAAAATTTCTCTGGTTTTATTGCCTCATTACGCTTGTATGATTATGCTTTGAATCAGAAAGACTTACTTCAACTGATGAAACAGACAAAACCTAAAATAGAATAAATTAAGATTGATTAATTTTACTGTTTAACGAAAAAATAAAAAAAATGACAATTGGTATTGGCGGTTCTACTGCAGTAATTGAATTAGAAAAAATAGAAAACAGAACTCTGGATGTACAACCTATTCTGCTAACGGAATACTTGGAACGTATACAAAAGGCAGCACAATTGATGAAGAAGTTTTCTGTTAAAGCGATATATCTTAACGCCGGAACAAACCTGTATTATTTTACAGGAACACTTTGGAATGCTTCTGAAAGAATGGTAGGTGCAATACTTTTTGAAGACGGTTCTTTAGAATATATAGTACCAAAATTTGAAGAAGGTACATTTAAAAAATACATGCAGGTAGAATCGACTATTAATTGCTGGGAAGAACACGAATCTCCCTATGTTTTATTTGGAAAGTTACTGAAAGATAAAAAAAATAGCAGTGGATCAATAGCCATTGATGAGTCTTCTCCTTATTTCTTAGTTGATGGAATTGCAAAGGCAAATAATAGCTATGATTTTATAACAGCGCAAAATATTACTTCAGCCTGCCGAATGCAAAAATCAAAAAATGAAATTGCCATTATTCAAAAAGCAAAAGATATCACGATGGAAGTTCAAAGAGCTGCTGCCAGGATACTAAGACCCGGGATTACAGTTAGCGAAGTGACAGATTTTATAAACAAAGCGCATATAAAAGCAGGAATACCTTCTGGTTCTTATTTCTGTATTGTTCTGTTTGCAGATGATACACAATATCCTCATGGTGTTTCGATTCCTCAACCCTTAAAAGAAAATGAAGCCGTTATTATTGATACAGGCTGCAGGTTGCAAGGGTATCTTTCGGATATTACAAGATCGTATGTTTATGGAACTGCTTCGGAGGAATATAAAACGATTTGGAATTTAGAAAAAGAGGTACAACGTGCTGCTTTTGAGGCTGCAAAAATTGGTTCTTCATGCGGATCAGTAGATGATGCAGCCCGAAAAACATTGGCTGAAGCCGGATTAAGCCCGGATTATGATTTACCCGGATTACCCCACAGAGTAGGACACGGAACCGGACTTGATATTCATGAATATCCGTATTTAGTCCGCGGAAGCGAAATAAAACTGTCCGAAGGCGTGGTAGTAAGTAACGAACCTATGATTTGTATTCCCGGAAAATTTGGAATCAGACATGAAGATCATTTTTATATGACTGAAGAAGGAGCAAAATGGTTCACTACACCTATGCAAAGTGTTGATAACCCATTTGGATATTAATTTAGTAATAAAAAACAAAAGATGAAGCGATTCTTACTGTTATTCCTCACAATTGTTTATTGCTCTGTTCAGGCACAGGAAAGTGTTATGATTACTGTTGAAACTGAAAGTTCGGCTTTGGTTTTGAAAGTAGGGAAAAATAAAAAATTGTATCAAACATACTTTGGAACCAAGTTGAATAACAGTTTAGAATATGAATTGATTTCGAAAGAAAATACAAAGAAGTTTGTGGTAAATGATGGAAATCCTCTAATTGATTTGCGTCATGCAGCTTATCCCACTTTTGGTACAGATAATTTATTTGAACCCGCTATCAGGGTAACGCATAACGACGGAAATCCTTCATTAGAATTAGAATATCAAAGTCATACTTCTCAAAAAACAGATGCTAACGCTACAGAAATCATTATCAAATTAAAAGACCCCCAATATCCCGTTTTTGTCAATCTTCATTATAAAATATTTTATAAAGAAGATGTTATTGAGTCCTGGACAGAAATAGAACATCAGGAAAAAAAAGCGATAACACTTTATAACTATGCCTCATCGGCTTTACATCTGGATGCTGATACATATTGGCTTACACAATTTTACAGCGATGTTGTCGAAGAAATGAGAATGGAAGAAAGCCAGCTAACAAGAGGAAGTAAAATCATTGACTCAAAATTAGGAGTTCGAACCAACATGTTTGCATCGCCGAGTTTTTTCTTTCTTTAAATTCAAAATCGGGAGAAAATACAGGCGAAGTCATTGCAGGTTCAATTGCCTGGTCAGGAAATTTTAAATACACATTTGAAATAGACAATAATAACGAACTAAGAATTATTTCAGGAATCAATGAGTTTGCATCAGAATACAATTTAGAACCCGGAAAAATATTCAAAACACCTCCATTTATTTATACATTTTCGAATCACGGAAAAGGGCAGGCCAGCAGAAATTTACATGCCTGGGCAAGAAAATACGGACTTAAAGATGGTGAAAAACCACGTTTAACTTTATTAAATAATTGGGAGACTACATTTTTTGATTTTGATCAGGTTAAATTGACCAAGATGTTTGAAGATGCCAAAACACTGGGAGTTGATATGTTTTTGCTTGACGATGGCTGGTTTGGAAATAAATATCCAAGAAGCGGTTCCGTATCAGGATTGGGTGACTGGCAGGCCACAAAAACAAAGTTGCCTGACGGAATTGGTTATCTGATGGAAAAAGCCATAGAAACCAATGTGAAATTTGGTATTTGGATTGAACCGGAAATGGTCAATGAAAAAAGCGAGCTATATGAAAAACATCCGGATTGGGTTCTAAGTTTGCCTAATCGTGAAAAGAGCATTTATCGCACCCAATTGGTTTTAGATTTATGCAACCCAAAAGTTCAGGATTTTGTATTTAAAGTGGTAGATGATATTATGCAGACCCAGTCTGGTGTGGCCTTTTTTAAATGGGACTGCAACCGAATGATGACCAGTGCCTATTCGACGTATTTAAAAAATCAGCAATCCCATTTATTTATTGAATATACAAAGGGTTTGTATAAGGTTTTAGACAAAATAAAATCCAAATATCCCAACCTTCCCATGATGCTTTGTGCAGGTGGCGGCGGCAGGGTTGATTATGGATTACTGAATTATTTTACTGAGTTTTGGGCCAGCGACAATACAGATCCTTTTGACCGTGTGTTTATTCAATGGGGATATTCTAATTTTTATCCTTCGCTGGCTACTTGTAACCACGTGACCTCCATGGGAAATCAAACCATTAAATTTAAAACCGATGTTGCTATGATGGGAAAATTAGGTTTTGATATTAACGTTGGAGGATTAAAGCCAAACGAATTAAAATTTTGCCAGGACGCTGTTGCTAATTACAAACGATTAAGTCCGGTAATTTGGCAAGGAGATTTGTACCGATTAATCTCGCCTTATGCAGATACCAGAGCTGTATTAATGTATGTAAATAAGGATAAAACACAATCGGTAGTTTTTTCATATACCCTGCATCCGCTGACGGATCCTAATTACAGTCTGGTGCGACTGGAAGGGCTTGACCCTTCAAAAAAGTATAAAGTAAAAGAAATTAATATAATGCCCGAAAGCAGAAATACTTTTGAAGAATCAGGTAGTGTCTTTTCAGGTGATTATCTAATGAAAATTGGATTAAAAGTTTCTTCTTCCAAACAGGAAAGCAGTATTGTCTTAGAGATCATAGATGCAGAACTAAAAAAGTAACGGAGCAAAGTATAAAAATTCGCAGTTTAAAAAATTTTGGTTTGTAACTATTTGTGTAACAGATTCATATATTTAATAAATAGGTAAAATAGTATTAATTGAAGGTAATATTGTCTTATAAAGACTATAATTTCAGAATTATATTTACAAAATAATGCTATTACTTAACCTATTAATTAATATTACTATGAAAAAACTTTTACTACTAGTTGTCGTATTTCTGGCCAGTCATTTTGCAATTGCCCAGAAAACACTTTTTACTCCCACAGAATGGAGTGATCCCAATAATGAGTTTTATAATAAAGTATCCAGCTCCAGAAAGTATGAGTCTACGAACTTTGTACTCTATTGGGGTGATAAAGTAGGTACAAATCCGGCTGTTTATTCTGATGCCGCATTAAGGTTTACACCAAAATCGGTTGCAGATACCCTTGAAACCAGCTTTAAGCGGTATATAACCGATTTGCATTTTATTAATAATGCTCCAACAACAAATTTCGGCAAGTACAAAATCATTATTATGATGATGAACACCTGGAATTCTACAGATCCACGGTTAGAGGCTTTTGCACAGGCTAGTTCATTTAGTAATACCATTGGTGCTATGTTTGTACATCCTGAAGCCACCAGAGACGGAGGGGCATTATCGCATGAGTTTGCACACACGCTGCAGATGATGATGCATATTCAGGAAAATCCAGGCAACGGAACTGCATTCTCCGGCTATGATTGGGCGGGTCCGTTTTTTGAAGGCCATGCTAATTTTATGCGGGCTCAGGCGTATTCTCAATGGTCAGAGATTGATGGTACTTTAACCAGGTGGATACAGACCAAACATTTTATGTGGTCCTCTAATCGACATCACTACACGAATTTTCATTTAATGTATTATGTTCAGGAAAAAGAGGGTTTTGATTTTACAAGACGTATGTGGGCAGAATCTATCAATGAAGAACATCCCCTTGAAACAATTAAGAGACTAAAAGGCTTTACACAGGATCAACTTGATGATTATCTTTGGGGTTATGCACAAAGACAGCCTGCATTCGACTATCCTATTCAATGGAATTCCCAAATAAATACGACCAGTAATTTTGGAAAGACAATCAGAAGCGTTTACAATAGCATAAAGACCAATATGCCGCGTTATACCAGCAGGCAATACACACTGTTAACTAAAGTTACAGGTACAACAGATCAATATTATACCAATAATGACTGGGCTCCGCAGGATTACGGAATGAATGTAATTCCACTATACCCAACATGTGCGGGAACTCAAAAGAAAGTTACAATTAAGTTCAAAGGACATACAGAAGTTAATCCAACTCAGGCAGGCTGGAGATATGGTTTTGTTACCACAAAAACAGATGGTACAATATCTCGTTACAGTCCAATGTATAAAACTGATGGTGAGGCTTCTTTTACTCTTAATACAGCTACAGAAGCAAATATTTTTCTGGTAGTTTTCTCAGCACCGAAAGTTCATGTTAATTACAATATGGATGTGGGTTACCCTAAGCAAAGAAGATATCCTTATGAACTAAAAATTGCAAATGCCACTCCGGAAGGATATCAGCCGGCAGCTAGTTTTAGAAGTTTTCTTAAAACAAATGGACATTTACATACTAACGGAGGAGGATGGGTATCTAATAATGCGACTGTTGCATCAACAGTTTATGTTGGACCTTATGCAGTTGTCAGAGCCGGTACTATTTCAGGAAACGCCCGTATAGATGAATATGCAATGGTAGATGGAGGAACTATAAATGGTAATGCAATTGTAAGAGGAAATGCATGCGTTTATAATGCAACTTTATCCAATAGTGCCATTGTTGAAGGTAATGCCTGGATGGAAGGAGGCTCAGTTTCAAATACAGCTAATATTAAAGGAAATGCCATGCTGTTTGCCGGAAATTTCGGCAGCTCAGTTGTAGTGGGCGGCGATGCAGAAATTGGCAGTTGCGCTACGCCGGGTGTTTATTTGCAATTTCCTTACTGGAGAAACGGCAGAGCAGATTGCGATGGTAAAGGAGCTAGTGATACGTCTAATATCGATATAAATCCAGCATTTACAAATTTTACAGCCGCACAAATGGCTTTTAGTACAACACCAACATGTACAGTAAGTGCGCTTGCCGCCAATAAGGCAATTCCTGATTCAGAAGAGGATTTGAGTATTTACCCTAATCCAACATCGGCAAACATCAATATAACTTTTCTGCAAACTGAGCAGCAAAAGGTTACCATTTCATTATTTGATATGAATGGACGTAAGTTAAATGTTATCACGAATCAGATCTATGAAGTTGGCAGAATTGAAATTCCGTTCAATTGCAGCCATTTGATTAAAGGAGTTTATCTATTACGCATTCAAACCGGAAACACTATTGTAAATAAATCATTTATTAAGCAATAGCTATTTATTATTTTTAGCGTGCCATTTATTTGCCTGGGAGATTTAGTATAAAAACAAAAGCAAATAACATGGTAACGATCGGACAAGGAGCCTGCAAAATATTTATTTTGCAGGCTTTTTTTTAGTTTCTGTAACATCCAATTCATAGTTGTTTTCGGATTTGTATCTAGTGTTATTCAAATTATTTTATTTATCAAAGGCCTGTTGTAAATCTGTTTTGATTTCATCAATTAGATGCAAACGTAATTTTCCATGTGAAATGTTAATACAATGTTTTATAATGGGACTGTTTTATTAATATAAACGTAACCTTATCGACCTACCCTGATTTTAATTTTGAAGACATATTATAAAACAACACACTGTAGAATATGTCATTTTTAAAATTAAGAATACATCGAAAAAAAATAATCAGGATTGGTGATTTAATAACCGCCGTTCATTCACTAAATAATACAAAAGTGACCTATTATGTATAAGAGGTTTACCGATGAAGAGCTTGTTGAATTACTAAGACAAGGAAAAGATAAAGCGTTTGATGAATTGTATTTTCGGTATCGGGATGTATTGGTTCGCTTTGTTTATATGCGAATGAAATCTGTTCCTGTTTCTGAAGAAATTGTTCAGGAGGTTTTTACCACAATTTGGGAACGCCGAAAGATTTTGGTTATTCAAAAGAAATTTTCGGCCTATATCTATACTTCGGTTCGATATACGACTTTAGATTATATAAAATCACACACTATTACCGACCAATATATCAAGGAGGTTGTCGATAGAAGCAATAATAACTACAGCAGTACCAGCACTACTGAAGATGCTATCTATTATGAAGAACTACAAGAAGCGGTAGATAAAGCCACTTTGTTACTTCCAAAAAAATCTAAAGAAGTTTTTATTTTAAGTCGCATCAAACACTACACTAACAAAGAGATAGCCGAAGAACTTAATGTTTCGCACGAAACCGTAAAGTATCATATTGCTTATGCGCTAAAATTTATGCGAAGCTATTTGAGCGAATTCAACTGACAACAGATTTACAAATTTTGATATACGCTTTTTTCTTAACAAAAGCGTAACCTTATCAACCTACCTGAAATTAAGATTTCTAAGACATACTATTAAAGAGATAAATAAATTATAATGCCTGAAAAATTACATCAAGATATAAAACTTTTTTTACAAGGTAAGCCTTCCATAAAAGGAGAAGAAATATGGAATAAGTGGTACGATGACCAAAAAGATATTTTTGACCCAACTCTGATTATTGAATCTGACCGTTCGAAACTAAAAAAAGAAATCAGACAAATAAAGAAATCAGAAAAGGTGTTTTTTCTTCAGAACAGAAATTGGGCTATGGCTGCTTCTCTGTTATTATTAATGGGTTTGTCTTTTTTTGTTTATCAATCATCTATAAACACGATAACGAAACAATACGCTACGAAGCCGGGAGAACACGCTAAAATAATGTTGAGTGATGGAACTAAAATTTGGTTGAATGCCGGAAGCCGTTTAAAATATCCTGCCAAATTTAAAGGAGATACACGAGAAGTTTATTTAACCGGTGAAGCCTTTTTTGATGTTGCCAAAGACAAAAAACATCCTTTTATTATTCATACTGATAAAATGGATACCAAAGTTTTAGGAACGAGCTTTAATGTTCAGGCTTATCCGGATCATGCTACGCAGGAAGTTTCGGTTTTAACCGGACGAGTAAATGTGAAATCGACTGTTACAGAAGAGAATGTGTATGTAACTCCGGGCCAGAAAGTGGTTTTTAAATCGAAAAGTAACAAACTGAAGGCCTTTACTGATATTCCTGTGAATTCTATTTCGTTATGGCGAAAAAACATCATTGTTTTTGAAGATGCTCCTTTACCGGAAGTCATTGCAACAATTAATCGCAATTATAATGTTACGATCGCAATTGGAAACAAGAATTTAAACAATCTAAAAATAAGTGCCTATTTCAAAGAACTTCCTGTCGAACAGGTTGTTGCTTTGGTATGCAATATTATAAATGCTGATTATAAACTGGAATCGGGAACTTACACCATACGATAACTTTTTAAAATCAAACGAATCAATCTACGTAGAAAACCAATCATAATCAAGAACAATTAAAACTCAAAAACATGACTAAAAAACAAATGCGGTATGTCGTAAACTGTCAGAGCATTAAAAAATCCCTATTGACCAAAGCACTTCTTTTTGTGGCTTTATTTTTTATCGGATTAACTGCAAAAGCAGGCAGTGTAGATATAGGCAAAAGAGTTACCTTAAAAGTAGAAAATGAAAGTATCAGGAATGTTTTTCAGAAGATAGAAAAACAAATTGATGTACATTTTATGTACGAAACGAATCAGGTTAATACCAATCAAAAAATTAGTTTAAAACTGAATAATGTTACACTAGAGCAGGCACTAGATAAAATATGCAGCAATTTTTTCCTGAAATATGAAATTGTAAGCAATAATATTGTGATCAAAAAAAGCCAAAAAGTTTCGAATGCCGATCAAAATAAAATCAGCATTTCAGGAACCGTTTATGGCGGTAATGACGGAATGCCGTTGCCAGGCGTAGGGATTAAAGATAAAGGTTCTGATGCAGCAGCAACAACAGATTTTGATGGAACTTTTAAGATTGAAATCAACGCATCTGAGGCCATATTGGTTTTTTCGTATGTTGGTTATGTTGATCAGGAGGTTAAAGTAACGCAAGCGGATAAAAACATCACAATCAAATTAGTAGCCGATATGAAACAACTGCAGGAAGTTGTAGTTATGGGTTATGGAAGTGTAAAAAAGAGTGAAGTTTTAGGATCTGTAGGATCTGTTTCTATGAAGGAAACTTCGAGCAGGACATACAACAGCGCCGCTGAATTACTGCAAGGGACTGTTGCCGGTGTTACGGTGCTTAGTAATGGTGGTGACCCAACGGCTGAACCAACAATTAATATTCGTGGTATTGGTTCTTTGAATGCTGAAACACCATTAATTGTTTTGGACGGAATTATTTACAGTGGTTCTTTGAATACCTTAAATCCAAATGATATTGCTTCGATAAGTGTTTTGAAAGATGCGGCTTCTGCAGCCATTTACGGAGCAAGAGCTTCTGGAGGTGTAATTTTAATTACGTCTAAAAAAGGAGTTTCTGAGAAAGTTAATATAAATGTAAATTATCAGGGAGGTTTCCAGAATGTAGCCAAAAAACTAGATGTTCTTAACGCTGCTGAATATGCTGATGCTATGAACTTAGCGAGAGACAATGCAGGTATGCCAAGAATTCCTGCTTTTGATCCTGCATTTGAACCAACGGCGAGAACTACAAAAACAAACTGGATGGATGAAATTTTCCATACAGGAGAAATTCAGGATTTGTCCCTTTCTATAAACGGTAAAACAGAAAAATCTAATTTCTTTGTTTCAGGAAGTTATAGAAAAAACGAAGGGATTTTATTAAATACTTTTGGTGAGCGTTATACGGCAAGAGCAAACTCTTATTTTAAATTAGCGCCAAATTTTACAATTGGAGAAAATTTATCCTATTCGTTAACTAACGGTCAGAGCGCCAATACATCAAGTGGTTATACAGGAGCAATTTTGGCAGCCATTTTTTATCCGCCAAATGCAACAATATATAGAGAAGATGGTTCAGGACGATTTGGTGGGGTTCCGGAAAAATATATTGGTTCTTATGGAGATGTTATCAATCCTGTTGCTTATTTGAAAAGACTGGATAACAGAAATCCTGTGTCTACTATTTTGATCAATCCTTATGCAGAATGGGAAATTATCAAAGGTTTGAAAGTAAAAACAAACTGGGGTTATACCAGAATCCAGGATAATGCAAAAGATTTTGCAGTAAAAATTACAGAGCCGGGAAAAATATTTGACTTTAACCGATTAACGCAAAAGTCACTTACAACTACAGATTTATTAGGAGAACAAACAATTTCTTACGAAAAATCTTTAGGGAAACACAATTTCAAAGCTTTAGCAGGATATACCTATCAGGAAACAAAAAGAGAATTTTATACGATCGAAGGAACAGGTTTTGATAACGAAGATCCATCGCAACGTTATTTGCTAAATGCGAAATTAATTCAGCAAACGGCAGCAGGATTATCTGACGAAATTATTTCATCTTATGTTGGAAGGTTAAATTACGATTTTAATCAAAAATATTTATTCTCAGGAATCGTTCGTCGTGACGGAACTTCAAAACTTTTGTCAGATAATCGCTGGAAAGTTTATCCCTCTGTTTCTGCAGGATGGCTAATTTCTGAAGAAGAATTTATGAAAAACATCAGCCCAATCATTAGCAATTTAAAACTGCGCGCAAGCTGGGGACAAATAGGAAATTTAGGAAATCTTGGACCATACCAATTTAGTGTTCCATTGAATCAGACTCAGGCTTTAATTGGTTCAACTCCGGTAATTAATTATGGTTATGCGGAAGGTGAATTATCAAATCCTAACTTAAAATGGGAAAGTTCAGAGCAGACAAACATTGGTGTGGATTTTACAATGTTCAACAATACCCTTACAGGATCTGTAGATGCATACGTAAAGAAGAACAAAGACATGTTGGTTCGTGATCAGCTTCCGGGTGTTTCAGGAACTCCGCAAGGTCGAATTGTAAACTCTGGAGATGTTGAAAACAAAGGTATTGAAGCTAGTTTGACGTATCAAAAAACACGTGGAGAATTTAAGTTTGATGTAACGGCAAATGCTGCATTTTTAAGTAACAAAATTGTTTCTATTAAAGATGGTTTAACTTCTCTTGAACCTTTAAACATTAGCCGCGTTCGTAGTTTGCCTTTAGCCAACATTTATCAGGTTGGAAGTCCTGTTGGTGCTTATTATGGATATGCTACAGACGGATTATTTCAAAGTAATGCCGAAGCAAAAGCATATGTAAACACTTCTGGTGCAGTATATCAGCCAAATGCAGTTGCCGGAGATATTAAATTTAAAGATGTAAACGGAGATGGTGTAATTAATAACAGCGATAGAGTAATACTTGGAAATCCGTTTCCAAAAACAACTTACAGCTTAAATGCCAACTTTAGATATAAAGGCTTTGACATGAATATCTTTTTTAATGCAGTAGCAGGAAATAAGATTTTTAATGCCGTAAAATATACAGGTCTAAACGCTTCTTTCCCTGGATATAATTTATTGGCCGATTCTAAAAATGCATGGTCGCCAACAAATACGGATACCAATATTCCGGTTCTTTCCTCGACAGATAATAACAATAACTTCGGGAGAATCTCTGATTTTTATATCGAAGATGCTTCATTCATAAGATTAAAAAATGTTTCGATTGGTTATACTGTTAAGGAAAATTGGCTGAACGGAAAAGCAAAACTTAGATTCTTTATTTCAGGACAAAATTTATTTACAATTACTAATTACTCCGGAATGGATCCTGAAGTTGGACTTAGCAACTTTGGTCTGGACTTAGGAAAATATCCACTTTCCCGTATTTATATGACGGGTGTAAATGCAACTTTTTAAAAAATATAAAACAAATAAAATGAAAAATTTAAGTCTTTTATTATTGAGTTTTGTGCTTTTACTGGGCACTTCGGCTTGCGAAAGTGAACTTGATGTAGTTCCGCAAGGAGCACCGTCAAGCGGAAATTTCTGGAAAACACCGGCTGATGCAAAAGCAGGGGTAAATGCAATTTATGCCTTGTATTCTGATGATAATATGTACGGACGTGGTTTTTTCTGGCTAAATAATGCAAGCGACGATATAGGAACCAAACCAAGACAAAATGCAGAGCGTATCAAGAATTTTATTGTTGATGGAGCCGAGTCTGATACTAAAGATATCTGGAGATTGCACTACGAAGTAATGAAACGTTGTAATGATGTGATTCGTAATATTCCGAAGATTTCTTTAGATGAAAAAACGAAAAATATGATGCTGGGCGAAGCATACTTCAATCATGCGGTAATGCATTTAGAATTAGCGTATCATTATGGAGACGACCGTGCCGGAATCCCAATTCAGGACAGAGAAGATCCAACAAATGTATACGTGCCACGTGCTAAAAATGTGGCTGAAAACTATGCTTATATCGCTGCAGATTTAGTTAAAGCTGCCGATTTATTGCCGTATTTTAATGAGCTTACACCTGACAATTACGGGCGTGCTCATAAAACTGCAGCCTGGGGATATTTAGTGCGCACGTATTTGTATGCAAAAGATTGGGACAATGCTATTAAATACGCCAATATGATTGTTAATAGTGGAAAACACAAGTTGTTGGATAATTTTGAAGATGTGTTTAAAATTAAAAACAATTGGTCTACAGAATATATTTGGTCTGTAACTTCAAGTGCCGAAAATACAGGTTTAGGTTCTATTTTTCCGGGAGTTTGTCTAGAAGATAAAGGTTGGGGAGTTTACAACGGTTGGGGAAATTTTTATCCTACTAAAGAATTGTTTGATACTTATGATCCAACAGATAAAAGACGCAGCGCTACTATTTTGCAAAAAGGAGATAAGTTCCTGTATTTTGGTGAATTAGTGACTTTTAACGAAGGTAAATATATTGTAAGCTCTAGTAACAGAACGGGTTATCAGTTTAAGAAATATATGGAGCCATTCGGTTACCCAAAAACAACTTCGGGAGGAATTGATATTCGTTATGTAAATGCAAACGGAGATAAACCTTCGACAGCTTTAAATTTACCTCTTTTGCGTTACGCCGATGTGATTTTGATGTTGGCAGAAGCCAAATTAATGAAAGGTTTAAGTGCTGACACAGAAATAAATATGATTCGTAATCGTGCTGGTTTACCAAGTATTTCGGGAGCAACATTGACTGATTTAAAAAGAGAAAGACGTTGCGAATTGGCTGGTGAATGGACAGATCGTCATTTCGATTTAGTACGTTGGGGCGATGCTCAGGCGACTTACGCAAAACCTTTACACCATTATAACGGAAGCGTGATTTATCCTGCCCGTAATTTTAATCCTGCAATTCACCATGTTTGGCCAATACCACCAGATGAAATTGCAGTTAGTAAAGGAGCCCTTACGCAAAATAAAGGCTGGTAGTTTGTAGTTTCAGTTTATTTGTTTTGTTTTTTTACGCTGCAAGCTTAGTTGTGGGCTTGCAGTTGTAAAAAAAACGGCAAATGATTTTATATAAAATAGGCCAGTCTTTTTTACGGAAAAGGCTGGTTTATATATTTTTAACCACAGATTAATGGGGTTAAAATGATTTTAATTCTGAGTTAATAATACAGTAAGTCCCGGAGGGACGTTATATTTATAGAAATTTAATTTGTGATAAAAAGAACGCGAACCCCGTCGGGGTGACATAGATATCGCTCTTCTGGAGCTTTAATGCGGGAAAATCTATAATTGCTATAAGTATTGCGCTCTCGCTGGAGCTTTAATAATGAAATTACAGAGAAAGTCACTACAATGTTGTCATTTCGACCGAAGGGAGAAATGACAAATATTATACGTTAAAAAAATAAAACCCCATTTACAATGAAAAAATTAATAGTCCTTTTTTGCCTTCATTTCTTCCTGTTTGCACAAGCACAGGAATACAGTTCTACAAATATTCATTCTCATAATGATTATGATTATGCGGGTAAGCTTCCTTTTTATGAAGCTTATTCTAATGAGACCGGCGTTATCGAAGCCGATGTTTTTATAGTAAATAACGATTTGCCAGTTGCGCATAGTTCAAAGGAAATTACGACTTACAACACGCTTAGAAGCTTGTATCTAGATCCTTTAGCCAATAAACTAAAGAATTTAGGAGGTAAAGCATATCCTGACAATAAACCTTTAATTTTAATGATCGATATTAAGTCAGACGCTGATGCAACCCTGAAATTAATTGTGCAGCAATTAAAAACATATCCAGATCTTATTTCGAACAAAAATCTAAAAGTGGTTATTTCAGGAAACAGACCTTCTCCGGCAAACTGGAAGGATTATCCTGAATTTATTTATTTTGACGGAAGACTGAACGAAAATTATACTTCAGAGCAATTATCCCGTGTCGAAATGATTAGCGAGGATTTAAAAGAAATTACAGTTTGGAATGGCAAAGGTGTAATGACACAAACTGATTCCGAAAAAGTGAAAGCCATCATTAAAAAAGTTCACGATCAGAATAAAAAAATCAGATTCTGGGGAACTCAGGATAATGTAAATACGTGGATGACTTTGATGACTTTAAAAGTGGATTATATAGCTACGGATAATGTTCCGACACTAACACAATTCATCAGTAGTATAAAAACAACTTTTTATCAAAATACCGAGTTTCATCAGGCTTATGTACCTAAAAATGGATCGTCATTTTCTAAAAAGAAACCTAAAAATGTAATTTTATTAATTGGCGACGGAATGGGGCTTACTCAAATTTATGCAGGTTATACGGCAAATAAAGGGCAGTTAAGTTTATTTAATATTCCAACGCAGGGACTTTCTATAACCAAATCTTCGGATAGTTATATTACGGATTCGGCTGCCGGTGCAACGGCAATGGCAACGGGACATAAAACCAATAATAGATTTATTAGTGTTGATGAAAACGGAAAGCGATTGGAGTTAATTACACAACAACTGGCGAAGAAAAATTATAAAACGGCCATTATTTCAGCAGGAAATATTACCGATGCTACTCCGGCTGCTTTTTATGCCCATCAACCAGAGAGAAGTTATAATGAACCTATAGCTCAGGATTTTTTAGCAAATCCGTCAGATATTTTGATTGGAGGAGGACCAAAGGAGTTTTATTCAAGAAAAGATGGTAAAGATTTGTCTAAAATTTTAATTGAAAAAGGGTATACTTTTTCGGATAAATTTAGCAGTCTTGACACGATCAAAAATGCTAAATTTATTGTTTTAGACGATGCTTCGGTAGTTTCTATGAAAGCAGGAAGAGGTGAATTTTTAACTAAATCTTTGGCGAAAGCCACCAGTACTTTCTCAAAGTCTAAAAATCCGTTTTTCATAATGGCTGAAGGTGCACAAATCGATTATGGCGGACATCAAAATAATGTAGAATATGTGGTACGCGAAATGCTGGATTTTGATAAAGTTGTTGGACAAGCAATGGAATTTGTAGACAAAAACCCGGAAACACTTTTAATTGTTACAGCCGATCACGAAACAGGTGGACTTTCCTTAATCGACGGAAATATAGAAAAAGGATATGTACATGGAAGTTTTAGTACAAACGATCATACGGCCGTTTCCGTTCCGGTTTTTGCTTATGGACCGGGAGCTCAAAATTTTATGGGTGTTTACCAAAACATAGAAATTTATACTAAAATACTAGAAGTTCTTTTTGCAAAGTAATTATAGAGTTCTATAGTATCCAGATATATACCCAACCTTTAATGAATAATCAAGGTTTAAAGAGACATTGATTTCCGTTCGAGTTTATTAATGAATATCTGGATGATGTTTTTTGAAAGGTATGCCAAAAAGAAAAAGCCTTTAAACACTAGTGTTTAAAGGCTTTTTCTTTTAAAGTTTCTTTTGAAATTTCTACTGGTGGAGAGAGAGGTTTCGATGCCTTTATTTTGAGCCCGGTAATCACGGGCTTTTACAAGCTTTTCTAAGATCAGATACACCAGTATAAAGTGAAGTAAACAATCAGCTATTCCCATTTTGTTCAAAATTTTAAACTCCTGTTTTTTTTTCAGAATTACACTACGACTTCATAAAAGCAGTTGATATGAAGCATTCTCCATTTTTTTTTAATAGAAGTAATCGTTTTGATTTATGGATTGTAGGGTTATGTAAATACATCATTTGTCGCACATAATGCTTCAAATGTTCTACCCTGATGGCTCAAGGGAAAACTACATTTACCATCTTGAATTTACTGATTTCATGTAAATGAGCTTGTAAAATTATAGTATGCAAAATAAATTATAATCTACTATCAACTACATGATTCAATAACGCTACAAAAAACTAAAAAACTATGATGAAAAGACAAATTAAGAAATATGCATTTTTGCTGCTAATCGTTTTTGGAAATGGATATGCGCAATCAAAAAAACATCTGGATGTCAATAAGCCAATTGAAGACCGGATTTCACTTTTGATGAAAGAAATGACATTAGAAGAAAAGGTAGGGCAAATGAATCAATACAATGGTTCATGGGATGTTACGGGGCCAAAACCAGAATCAGGTTCTAATGAAGAAAAATACAATAATATAAAGAAAGGACTGGTAGGTTCTATGCTGAGCATAAGAGGCGTTAAAGAAGTAAGAGCCGTACAAAAAATAGCTGTTGAAGAGACCCGTCTTGGAATTCCGTTAATTTTTGGTTTTGACGTTATACATGGCTATAAAACACTCAGCCCTATTCCACTGGCAGAAGCTGCAAGTTGGGATCTGGAAGCCATTAAAAATTCGGCGCGTGTTGCTGCTGTTGAAGCTTCTGCTTCCGGATTAAACTGGACTTTTGCACCTAATGTAGATATCTCTAATGATGCAAGATGGGGACGAGTAATGGAAGGTGCCGGAGAAGATCCTTATCTGGGCAGTAAAATTGCTACCGCCCGGGTTAACGGTTTTCAAGGTGAGAGTTTAAGTGCTAATACGGCTATTATTGCCTGCGCCAAACATTTTGCGGGTTATGGTTTTGTAGAAGCAGGCAGGGAGTATAATAGTGTCGACATGAGTAATTCTAAGCTGTACAATAGTGTATTACCACCTTTTAAAGCGGCAGTCGATGCCGGAATTCGTACTTTCATGAATTCATTTAATACATTAAACGGAGTACCCGCAACCGGAAATAGCTTTTTGCAAAGGGATATTTTAAAAGGGGCCTGGAAATTTAATGGTTTTGTGGTTTCTGATTGGGCTTCTATAGCCGAAATGATTACCCACGGTTACGCAGCAGATGGAGCCGATGCAGCTCAAAAAGCTGCTATTGCTGGTTCTGACATGGATATGGAATCAAATGTGTATGTAACAGAATTAGCTCAGCTGGTAAAAAAAGGAGTAGTAAAAGAAAGTGTGATCGACGATGCCGTTCGCAGAATTCTTAGAGTAAAATTTGAATTAGGTTTGTTTGATAATCCATACAAATATTGTGATGAAGCCCGTGAAAAATCAAGTATTGGAAATAAGGCCAATAATGATGCTGTTCTGGATATGGCCAAAAAATCAATTGTTCTGTTGAAGAATACTCTTCCACAGGGGAGGAATGAAAAACTGTTGCCATTAAAAAAAGAAGGAGTAAAAATCGCTTTAATTGGTGCTTTGGCAAATGATAAAACCAGTCCACTCGGAAGTTGGAGAATTGCCGCTGATGATAATACAGCAATATCGGTTCTTGAAGGAATGCAGCAATATAAAAACAATACTTTAGTTTATGAAAAAGGAACTGATGTGGCTCTAAATAAACAGGTATTTGTTGATGAAGTAAAGATTAATACAACTGATTTTTCCGGATTTGAAGCCGCTAAAAAAGCCGCAAAACAAGCGGATGTTGTGGTAATGGTTTTAGGTGAAATTGGTTTTCAAAGTGGAGAAGGACGTAGTAGAACTGAATTAGGTCTGCCTGGTAATCAGCAGCAATTATTAGAGGAAGTCTACAAAGCAAATCCTAATGTTATTTTGGTTTTAAACAATGGGCGTCCGCTTGCATTACCGTGGGCAGCAGAAAATATCCCTGCTATTGTTGAAGCCTGGCAGTTAGGCACCCAATCCGGAAATGCAATTGCACAGGTTTTGTACGGAGATTACAACCCAAGTGGTAAGCTGACAATGTCATTCCCAAGAAACGTAGGGCAGTGCCCAATTTATTACAATTTATACAATACAGGAAGACCAACCAATAAAGATCAAAATGCTTTTTGGTCGCATTATATTGATGTCGAAAAAACACCATTATATCCGTTTGGTTATGGATTAAGCTATACTTCTTTTGAGTATAAAAATCTGAAATTAGCAAAAACCTCCTTCCAGAAAGGAGAGAAAATTGAACTAACTGTAGATGTTACCAATACCGGAAATGTTGATGGCAAAGAAGTAGTTCAATTGTATGTAAATGATGTTGCTGCCAGTGTGGTAAGGCCAGTTAAAGAATTAAAAGGTTTTGAGCTGATTGCATTAAAAAAAGGAGAAACTAAAACCGTTCAGTTTACTTTAACAGATAAAGAGCTTGGATTTTATGACAACAATGGTGAATTTTTAACAGAATCCGGTCTGTTTAATGTTATGGTCGGCTGGAATTCTAATGAAGGACTTACCAGTAAATTTGAACTAAAATAAATGCTGAAGAACTTAAAAACAAGAAGATACGCTTCAGAATTTTAATTTATCAGTAAGCAATTTACAGCCTGAGTACGATTAATCCTTATGAGGTCCTTAATCTGCTCAGGTTTTTAGCAATATGGTAAATCTGGATAAAAAAAGTAAGTGTTCTGTTTAGTTTTATTAATATTGTTTTAGATATGATTAAATAAAACCAGTTATAAATTTTATTTCAAATAGAATTGATAAATATTAAATGTAAATGAAAAATATCAAATATATTCTTCTGTGCTGTTTTGGGCTTATAAATTGTTTGTTTTCTCAGGATAAATTTGAAAACTACCAATTTAGAAGCATACAGGAAACAACTTCAAAAAGGGCTATTTCTTCTATTATTCAGGATAACAATGGTTTTATTTGGATTGGTACAAACGGCGCAGGTTTATATCGATATGACGGGGTAAATTATTTTGGATACAAACATGATAAAAAACCAGGTTCAGTAAACAGTAACTTTGTTTATGCCACTTTTATTGATTCTAAAAATAACTTATGGATTGGTACAGATGAAGGCTTGTGTTTATACAACCGAAATCTGGATAATTTTACCAGAATTAATATTCAGGATGCAATTGTAAAAGGTTATGAGCAGCCAATTACTATAAAAACAATTATTGAGGATAATAACGGCGACCTCATCTTAGGGGCTTATGGTTTTGGAATATTTAAACTTAATATAAAAACCCTAAAAGCTTCTTTAGTTCACTCAAAGGTCCTTGAAAAACCAAATTTTTTAATAAAATGTTCAGTAAAAAATAAGCAGGGAATTATTTATTTAGGAACCAATTATGGCCTTTTAGAGATCGATCTAAATGGAAAAGTGAAGCAGGTTTATAAAGACAAGTTTAAAAGAGAACCTTTATTAGACGATATAGAAAATCTTGTTATAGATAAATTTGGGTATTTATGGCTTGGAACCACTGAAAATGGGTTGATAAAAATTAAACCTGAAACGGATAACTATCAATTTGAGAATTTTTTTATTACTAAAAACAAAATCTTATCTATTATACAAAGCAGTCACGATTATATACTTTGCGGTACTGAAAATGACGGTTTATTAGTTGTAAATTATAAAGGAGAAGTACTGCAAAAATATTTGCACAGTAAATACAATAATTTCAGTTTAAAATCGAATTCCGTTTGGTCATTGTACGAAGACAAGGAAAAAAGACTATGGTTAGGTTATTTCAATAAAGGGCTTGGTGTATTTGATAAGCCTGATAACAAATTTAATTCACTTGAGTCACTTGTGAATAATGATAATTCCTTACAGACTAGCTATGTAACTTCAGTTATAAAAGATAAAAAAGGCAATCTCTTAATAAGTAATGAAGGAGGAGGACTTGATATTTATAATCTTACTGATAAAAGTTATATCCACGTTAACAAAAATAACCAAAATTACTATTCCGGCCTGGATGCTGTTGATATTCAGACCATATTTATAGATAGTAAGCAAAATATCTGGGTAGGAAGCTGGGATCGCGGAATCTATTTTTTGAAAAGTGGAACTACCAGATTCACAAACTACAATACGACAAATACGCCGGGATTAAAATCAAATCGGATTTTTAGTTTTTCTGAAGATTCAAAAGGCCGAATTTGGATTGGAACCTTCATAAAAGGACTTCATTATTTTGACAATAAGAACAGCACATTTGTGCATTGTAACACTAAACCCTTTGCAGATAACGCTTTAGATGAGGCTTTTATTCGTAAAGTTTTTGTAGACTCTGATAATATTTTGTGGGTCGGAACAATCTTAGGATTATATCAGGTAAACTTAAATACCGACTCCGGTTTTAGAGTGATAAATATGCGGGATGAAATGTTCAGGGATAAGACGAAGTATAACAGTATTCAGACTATTTTATCAATTTATGAGTCCAATGATAAAAAAATATGGATAGGGACAGATGGTGAAGGACTGTTTAGTTACAATAAAAAAAATAAGATATTTTCTAATTATGATGATTTTCCAGGTTTTGAAGAAAAATCAGTTCGCGCTATCATTTCTGATAACAATGGATCTTTATGGATAAGCGGTGGATCGGGACTAACAAAACTTGATTTTAAAAACAAACAAAGTACCAATTTTAATAAAGATGACGGTCTTATTGATAACGATTTTAATAATAATGCGGTCTTTAAAGATGGAAATGGTGAACTGTATTTTGGTGGTTACGAGGGAGTAAACTATTTTAATCCGAACGAGATCAAAAAAGCAGAAAAAGCACCAAGGTTATATTTCAGTGATTTCAAATTATTCAATAAATCCGTAAAACCAAATGAAGAAGCTTCGCCGTTAACCAAAGTAATTTCTCAGACAAAAGAAATTATTCTCAATCACGCACAATCCGTTTTTACGATCGAATATGTGGGGATAAACTATAATTATTCTAAAAAAAACCAATATGCCTACTACCTTGAAGGTTTTGAAAAAGACTGGAATTATGTAGGGAATAACAGAACAGCTACCTACACAAACCTGGAGCCCGGTAATTATGTTTTTAAAGTAAAATCAGCCAATGCAGATGGTTCCTGGAGCAATGTTCAGTTAGAATTAAAAATAAAAATCCTGCCTCCCTGGTGGAAAACCTTTTGGGCTTATTTAATATACGCCTCTATTGTAGTTTTCCTGATTATATATCTCAACAAGATTTATCAAAATCGTTTTAAAGCCAGACAGGCCATAATTTTAGAAAGAGAAAAAACGATTCAGTTAGAGAAACTAAATAATAAGAAATTACAGTTTTTTACTAATATTTCGCATGAATTTAGAACACCACTAACCCTGATTATTAATCCGCTGGAAGATATTTTAAGAAGTAAGAACGTATCGCGTGACATACATAATAAATTAAAAATCGTACATAAAAGCTCAGACAGGCTTTCAAGGCTTATCAATGAGCTTATGGATTTTAATAAATTAGAGTTTAACAAAATTTTCCTTCAGGTTAAAAAAATTGAAGTGATCGCATTTGTAAAAGAAATTATCGGCTATTTTGATGAGGAAGCTGCTGCGAGAAACATAACTATTGATTTTGAATCATCACCTGAAGAGCTTGAAGATTGGTTAGATCCTAAAATGCTTGAAAAAATAATATTTAATATCATTTCAAATGCTTTCAAATTTACCCCCGATAATGGCTTTATCGCTATTGCTGTAGATAAATTAGATCAGGATAATGCATTAATAATTAATGGAAGTAAAGTTCCATCCTTTTCAATAACAATTACAGATACAGGTTCAGGAATCCACAAAGAGGATTTGAAAAGAATTTTTGATAGATTTTATCAGGTCAATAACCTAAATAAAGATTACTACGGAAGTACAGGAATTGGCTTAGAGGTGGTAAAAGAATTTGTTGAGTTGCATAAAGGAAAGATTGATGTTGAAAGTAAACCGGGAGAGGGAACAAAATTCATGGTCACATTTCCTTTGGGCAAATCTTTTTATAAGGAAAATGAAATAGTTGATGAGGTTTTTGAGATAGAAAAAAATAAAAATAAATTCTTGTTTGAATCTAATAAAAAGCAAACGGATGATGAAGAGATTACTAATGAGCCAACGATAGAGGTTGTAGAAGAAACTGCAAAAGCATATACTGTTCTGATTGTGGAGGATAATCTTGAATTAAGAAATTATTTGAAACAGGAACTGAGTAAATCCTATAAAGTCATTACGGCCGAAAACGGTAAAAAAGGCTACGAACTTGCCGTTCAGAAATTACCGGACATCATAATCACAGATGTTATTATGCCCGTAATGGACGGTTTGCAATTGTGTAAAAATATAAAGGGAGATTTAAAAACAAGTCATATTCCGTTATTAATGCTCTCTGCAAAAGCAATGGTAAATGACAGGCTTGAAGGAATAGATTCTGGTGCAGATATGTATTTGAGCAAACCATTTGAATTGGATATTTTAAAATCCAGTCTGGCGCAGCTTATTACAAGCAGGCAAATAATGTTTAAGAAATTTTATACAGGTATCACAAAAGACGGGAAAGAAAAAACAACATCCTTAGACAATGATTTCATTCAAAAAATTCTTCATTTTATAAATGAAAATCTAAGTGAATCTGACTTAAGTGTAGAGTTGCTTTCTTCTAAAGTTTTCCTGAGCAGGAGTCAATTGTATCGAAAAATAAAAACACTAACCGGTGTATCGGTAAATGAATTTATTAGAAATGTTCGATTAGAAAAAGCAAAGCAATTGCTCGAACAAGGCAATAAGAATGTTAATATCAATGAGATTAGTTATAAAGTAGGATTTACATCGCCTTCCTATTTCGCCAAATGCTATAAAATTAAATACGGGCATCTTCCTACACAGGAAATAACGGGAAAAGAGTAAAGAGTAAAGAGTAAAGAGTAAAGAGTAAAGAGTAAAGAGTAAAGAGTAAAGAGTAAAGAAGCCCACTAAGGGTCAATGTAATTTTAGAGAGCCCCGATTTTTAAGTCGGGGCTTTTTTTTGTCAGACTATTACCTGAAAATTTTTGTTTTTGAATTTTATTAAAACTTGCGTTTTTAATAAAAATACTACAATATATTTTTTTAAAATATATTTTTATTGCCCATTTTTTGGTAATGCTTCAGTGATGGTTTTACGGGTTTAAGTTGGTTTTTCACGAATACAGGGGGGTGAGATGTTGTTTTTGCATCAAATGGTGCATGATTTGCTTCATCTGTTCTACACTCGCACCCCTGTAGATTTTACTTTCGTTAAGAAATATTTAAGAAATAGTTTTTTCATCATAACTCAAATTATGAGCCTTATAAAAACAACCCCTTAAATGTTTTTACAAACTAAAAACAACTAATTATTTAACTTAAACTAACAACCAAATTTTATGCAGAAAAGAACATTAAAAAAACTATTGTGTTTAATAGTATGTATGTGGGGAAATTTTTTCTTTGCTCAAACTATTAAAGGTAAAGTAACATCAGGAGGAACCAGCCTGCCAGGTGTTAGTGTAATAGTACAAGGAACAAAAAACGCAACTGTCACCGATTTTGACGGTAGTTTTGTCTTAAACAATGTAGAACCAACAGCTTCATTGCTTTTTAGTTATGTAGGATATAAAAATTTAATACTGCCCGCAAAATCAGTCATGCAGGTTGTAATGGTAAATGACCTTGAAAAATTAAATGAGGTCGTGGTGATCGGATACGGAACCTCAAAAAGAAAAGATATAAACGGTGCTGTTTCCTCTATTAAAGCTTCTGAAATTCAGGACAAGCCATTTACTTCTATCGATCAGGCTCTTGTAGGTAAGGCCGCAGGTGTAAACGTTACTCAAAATTCAGGTACTCCCGGAGGCGGAATTTCAGTTCAAATTAGAGGAATAACTTCCATTAATGGTAACGAACCCTTATATGTTATTGACGGAACACCGCTTTTTGCTGATAAAAACAATGATTCCTTTTCATTCAGCGCATTAGGCGGAGGAAACGGACAAACTAAAAATTCCGCTTTGTCTGGTTTGAATATTTCGGATATCGAAACTATTGATATTTTAAAAGATGCATCTGCAACGGCAATATATGGTGCAAATGGTGCAAATGGTGTCGTTTTGATTACAACCAAAAAAGGAAAAAAAGGAAAATCAAAGTTTACCTATGAAACCTATTTAGCTACTCAGGAAGTAACCAATACGGTTGATGTCTTGAACTTACCGCAATATGCTGCCTATCAGGCAAAAATTTTCAAATTAAATGGTGAGCCTGTTCCTTTTCAATATCAAAAGCCTGATTTATTAGGAAACGGAACAAACTGGCAGGATGAACTTTTTAGATCGGCTACAATGTACAATCATCAGCTGTCATTCTCTGGTGAAAAAGAAGGAACACGTTACTACACCTCTTTAAATTATTTCGATCAGGAAGGAATTGTTCTAAACTCAGATTTTAATAGATTATCTATGCGATTAAATGTAGATTCTAATGTTAAATCCTGGCTAAAGATTGGTAATAACTTATCGGTAAGTAAGTCGTCTCAACAGGTAGTAAGAAACGATGACAGAGGCGGTTTAGTTATGAACACCTTAAGACAATCTCCTGAATTACCGGTTAGATACGCTGATGGTTCTTATGCAGGACCAACAAGTGGTTTAGGGTCTTCGGCAAATGAAGCAACTAACCCAATAGCCTTGTCGGAATACAATAATTCAACTACAGAAAGATTTAAAATTAATGGTAATTTATTTGCTGATTTTACGATTATCAAAGGATTAGTTTTTAGATCTGAATTAGGATATGATCTGAATTTTTCAAAAAGCAGTGCCTTTGCACCTAAATATACCTTAGGAAATGTATCTGAACTTTTAAACAAATCATTCAAACAGCAGGATCAAAGCTATTATTGGAACATTAAAAATTATCTGACCTATAATAAAACAATAAACGATAAACACAATTTTACTTTCTTATTAGGCCAGGAAGCGCAGGAAAGCCGCTATGAATATATAAGTGGTTACAGAACGGGTGAGTTTTTAAATAAAGACTTTACGAACTTAAATATAGGTGATATTGATACTGCTTTGAACGGCAATGGTTCTGGCAGATGGTCTATGGCCTCTTATATTTCGAGATTGAACTATAGCTTTTCTGACAGATATTCTTTTTCTGCTTCTTTAAGAGCAGATGCTTCGTCAAACTTTGGACCTAACAACAAATGGGGTTATTTCCCTTCATTTTCAGGAGGATGGACAGTAAGTAACGAAAAGTTTTTTGAGCCTTTATCAAGCAGCATAAATTATTTAAAATTCAGGGCAGGTTACGGTCTTGTGGGAAATCAAAATATTCCGGCAAACAGATATCAAACCATCCTGTCGTTACTTTCATCTCCATTTGGAGGTGTATCTCCAACAATTGATAATTTAGGTAATCCGGATATTAAATGGGAATCACTTAAGTCTTTCAATGCTGGTTTTGAACTAGGATTATTTAATAACAGAGTAAAAATAGATTTTGACTATTATATTAAAAATTCTTCAGATTTCCTGACCAAACAAATTAACGATGAATCGAATCAAAGTGCACTTAATTACTACCTGAATACAGGTGAAATTGTAACTAAAGGAGTTGAATTTACATTGAATACAAGAAATATTGCTACCACTAATTTTACATGGGATAGCACGATCATTCTATCTAAATACAACAATGAGCTGACCAGTTTTCAGGGTCAGGGCAAATCTTTGTTAGGAAAAGTACAATTCGATTTATACAACGTTACCAGAACAACAGAAGGACAACCAGTGGGTCAATTTTATGGCTATGTTACCGATGGGTTATTTAAAAATGCTACCGAATTAGCTGCAGGACCAACTCAGGAAGCAGGAACCGGAATTGGAGATGTTCGTTTTAAGGATCTTAACAGCGATGGAAAAATCGATAGTAAAGACCAAACAGCCATAGGCGATGCAATTCCTGATTTTACGTATGCATTCACCAATAACTTTAAATACAAAAATGTTAGTTTATCTGTTGTTTTAACCGGAAGTGAGGGTAACCAAATTTACAACTTTACACGCCATTATACAGATGGTATTTATCCGGGATTTGGAGACCGTTTTGGAAATGTTAGTACGGAGGCTCTGCAGGCTTTTGAACCTGGAGTAAACGAAAATACAGACGTGCCCCGAATCACACTTAATGATCCAAATGGTAATGGCAGAATTTCGAATCGATTTGTTGAAGATGGCTCTTATTTAAGAATTCAGAATGTTTCATTGAGCTATGATTTGCCAGAGAAAATATTCGAAAAATCTATTTTTTCTAAAATTAGATTATACGCAAATGTTCAAAATTTATACACGTTTACTAAATATTCAGGTTTTGACCCTGCTTTAGGAAATTTAGACCAAAATATAACGCTGAGCGGAATTGATTTAGGGCGATACCCTGTACCAAGAACGACTTCTGTAGGAGTGAATTTAGAGTTCTAAGATTTATAAAAAAAACACATTTAACTTAATGATTCATAATCGTTAACATAAAAAAAATAGTTATGAAAAACTTTTTAAACTTTTTATGATGGGAATGCTAATACCATTGCTGTCTTTATTTTCCTGTTCAGATGATTTTTTGGATGCACCGTCTGAAAATCAATTAACCCCGGCCGACTTACCCGAAGGAATTACAGCTTTTGACGGAATCGCAGAGAGTTTGTACTTTAAGCCGTGGTTTACCTTTAATGATAAATTCCTGATTGCTGTAGGAGATATGTATGCGGGAAATGCTTTTTCATTTGATGGTGCTTATGCGCAATTTAAGGATGCTCAGGTAACCTCGCAAAATCCCATCCTGACAGAAGGATATGTTTCATTATTTTCGGTTGTCGATCAGTCCAATAACCTAATGAGTTTAGTGGAAGAAAGAAAGAGCGAATTGCCTGAAGCATCATATAAAAATGCTATAGCAATATCCAGATTTATGAGAGCCAATGCTTATTTCTATCTTGTTAGAACTTTTGGAGCTGTACCTATTATTAGTAAAGCAGGTTCTGCAGCACAACCGAAGAGAAATCTCGTTTCAGATGTTTATAAATTTATAAAACAGGATTTAGAATATGCGGCTCAAAATTTACCTGAGAGATCATTAAAAAAAGGGTATGTTACTAAATATGTCGCTATGGGTATTCTTGCAAAAGTGCATTTAACCTTAAACGAATATGCTGAATGTTCCGCTTTAACCCAGAAAATTATTGGAAACCAATATACTTTAATTCAGGATTACGGAAACTTATTTAGCAGCCCCGAAAATAATAATAGTGCTGAGAGTATGTTTGCCTTACAATGGAAAGCGATTGCTACAGAATGGGGAACACAAAATACAAACCAGGCTTATATAGTTCCGGGAGGTACAGGAATAACGGGTGGTGGTGATGGTTGGGGAGTTTACCTGCCTTCTATCTCACTACAAGCTGGATTTGAGCCCAAGGATACAAGAAAAAAGAACACGATTATGACAGATGGTGACTTTTATCCGGAATTGTTGAAAACTCAAGGCGGTTTCACATACAAAAAAATCCTTTCTTCTACAGGAGCCAATTTCAGAAAATACATTGTAGGTTCTGCAGCCGAGAGAAACGATGTGTTTTTCATGAGAACATCACAAAACACAATTATATTAAGATATTCTGATGTTTTATTAATGCATGCCGAAGCGATTTTGGCCGGAGCAGGTTCCACTACTTCTGCAGCTGCTTTAAGTGCTTTTAATGAAGTGAGATCAAGAGCCGGATTACCAGCTAAAACGATACTTACAAGGAATGATCTGTTTAACGAAAGAAGAATTGAATTTGCACTGGAAGGACAGTATTTCTTTGATTTAAAACGCCGCGGTCTGGCCGAAGCAACAGCAATTATTTCACAGCAGGAAGTCGGTTTTTATTCTGACGATGCCAGAACGGAATTGGTTTCCAGAAAGATAACTCCGGGAAGTAATTATTTTGAATTGCCATTACCTCAATCGGCTATTGATACTAATCCATCATTATTAGAACCACCGGTTCCTTTTAACTTCAATTAATTTTTATACTATGATCAATAAAATAAAATATAGAATTATAATTCTTTTGACCCTTGCTTTTTTTACAGCTTGTCAAAATGATGATAATAATAGCGCTGCTGCAAATATAGATGCGATGGTTGCTGAACCCGGAGATTTACTTAATCAGGCTTTTCCATTAAATAAAGTTAGAGTGGAAGGTCAGGGATTAACGGGACTAAAAAAAATTACGCTGGATAATAAAATTAATATCACTTTCAATCCTAATTATAATTCAGACAGGGCATTTATTTTTACTGTTCCTTTTGACGAAAAACTGGGGAGCAGATTTGGAGTACAGCCCATTACATTTGTAACTGCTACTGGTTCATTTACAAAAAATATTGAGATATTACAACCTGTTCCGACTATTACAAAGACAACTCCAGCTGTGGCAACTCCTGGATTTCCGCTAGAAATTGAAGGTACATGGTTTTATAATGTTTCTTCTATAACATTAGGAGGAAAACAGTGAGCTATACGCTAAAATCGTCTTCTTCAATCATTATCGGTTTACCGGCAAATGCTGTTTCCGGATCAGAGTTGGTAATCATGACACCGGGAGGTATGGCAAAAAAAACAATAGAGTTTGCCACATTAATTCTTGTATCTGATTTTGACGGAAATGGTGCCAGAACGAGTTGGAATGCTTATGGTGATATTGATAGCTTTAACGCCAATACTACAGGAGGTCCGACAGGAAGTTATGCTGCACTTACATGGTCTGGCTCAACGGCTAATGGTTACAACGGAAGCAGTGCCGGAGGCGGAACTAATTTTCTAAGCGCAACTAATACTGATGCAACAAAAACTTTTATAGATATTGATGTAAGTGCCAACGTAGTTGGTGCTCAATTTGCCATACAATTAAATACTATTGATGGGGTAAATTATGGTTATAATTTTAAAGTAACCGATGTTAATTGGACTACCAAGACCATAAATTTAGCTGATTTTAAAGATAATTATGGGTTTGGTTCAAATTCGGCTGCTACGTTGGATGCTTCTAAAGTTAATGAAATCAAGGTAGGAATCGCTCAGGGAGACACCCCTAATCCTAGTGTAATTAAATTTGATAATATCAAGATTCGTTACCAATAATTGAGTGTTTATGCTCTAACTAAAAAAAAGAGGCTGTCGTTAAAAGCAGCCTCTTTATAAAAGTAAATCATACAATAAATAATAAAAACAGAAATCATAAATAAGCGTATTCTCTCTAACTAAGAGAATATTCTATAATACAAAACAGTATGAAAATTAAATTTTTACTAGTACTCATCAGCCTCTTCTTTTTTATAAGCGCCTGCTCTAAAGACGACAACGAAGTTGCTGATAATTTAGAAACTCCCGTAGCCAACGCACCAAAAGATGTGAACGACGTGGGTTTTAGAGCTAAATGGAATTATGTTTCCAATTCTAAAAGCTATCTCCTGGATGTTTCTACCACCGAAAATTTTACAGCATTTGTACCTAACTACAATTCAAAACCAGTTACGGATTTAAATGAAGTTGTGGTTGGTTTAAAGGGAGGTACGCAATATTATTACAGAGTCAGAGCCAAATCAGAGACACAAATTTCAGATTATTCAAATGTTATTAGCGTGGTAACTACAGGTTCCAGCAATATTCCAGAAGATCCTACTTTTTTGAAGGTAAAAGCCAATAAATTAGCCAACCCATTTTTTGTAGGTATGGCAATAAAAGCTTCGCAGTTAACTACCGGAAGTCCTTATGATTTGATTTTGAAAAATGAATTTAGCAGTATTTCTGCCGAATATGAAATGAAAATGGATCAAATTTCTACAGCGAGCGGTGTTTATAACTGGACTACAGCTGATAAAATTGTGGCTTACGGAAATGCAAACGGTATCAATGTTCACGGTCACGCTTTAGTATGGCATAATTCAGTACCAAAATGGTTAACAGATTTTTCAGGCACTGATGCTGAATTTGCAGCAGAAGTAAAAAAATACATTACTGATGTTGTTACGCATTATGCAGGTAAAGTAAAATCCTGGGATGTGGTAAATGAAGCAGTAGATGATAATGGCGGCAACATGAGAAATACTCTTTTCCTGAAACGAATGGGGCCTAACTACGTAAAAGATTGTTTTCAATGGGCCAGAAATGCTGCAAATAGCGCTGGTGATAAAAACTTATTATTGTTTTATAATGATTATGCAACTTCAACTAATATCGCAAAACAAGATAAAGTTTTTAGCATTGTAGACGATTTAAAAGCAAATAATCTTATTGATGGCCTTGGTTTCCAAATGCATAATACGTATTTAAGTCCAACCAAAACGCAAATAGAAACTGATCTTAACAAAGCGGTGGCAAAAGGATTAAAAATTCACGTTTCCGAGTTAGATATACAAGTAAATCAGTTTAATGACATCTCTACTTTTACAAATGAAAGAAGGTTGGCTCAAAAAGAAAAATACAAGGAAATGGTAAAAATCTATAATGCACTTCCGGCAGTTAATAAATACGCTCTAACAGTTTGGGGAATGAAGGATAATGAATCCTGGATTCCATACAGTACAGATCTGAACCACGTTGGAAACGACTGGCCTTTATTGTATGACTCAAATTTTGTTATTAAAAGTTCGCATACCGGATTTCTGGAAGGTTTAGATTAAATTTTAAAGCATAATACTTTACTATACTATTAATTAACCACAAAAAATTATGAAAAAATTAAATTTGTTATCATTAGCATTATCATGTGTTTTAGGATTTGCATCCTGCTCAGATAGTGCAGCTCCTGTATTGGAAGAAGGCCAATTGGCAAGTGTAAACAACTCTAAAAGTACGGGTAAAATAGCCGCTGCACCCTGGGTGAAACAATTTGAAGATACATTCAATGTCGGTTCTAATCTGTCACAATGGACAAAAGAACAACGAGCGGATTATAATTCCTGGTATTGTGACTATAATAGTTCAGTGCCAACTACGCAATTGAGGGACGGAAGACAATGTTTAGAAATCAAGACTACAAAACTGAGCACATACAAATATCAATCTGGTTTCATTACGTCTCATTACCAATACAAACCAGAAAATAATACAGAGTATATGCTTTCTGCTAATATTAAATTAATAGCGATGGAGGGCGGAACCTACAAATCTTTCTCAGATACTTACGGTGCATGGCCGGCTTTTTGGTCTGTACAGCAAAACGCATGGCCAACCAAAGGAGAAATTGATATTCTGGAAGGCTACTCTTTTGCGCCTAATGCAAGCCGTTATACTTCCAATATTTTTTACGGAACTACTTCCGGAACAAACTTACTTGGAAACTCTGCCGAAAGAAACTATCCTGGTAATTTTAATCTAAACGGAAATAACGGATGGCACTTATATGAATCCTTCTGGAAAATGAAAGACAATGTTGTAACAGTAACCATAAAGGTTGACAATGTAACTGTTGCAACATACACGAACAGTAGTGTAGCTAATCTTAATTTTAATAATTTTGGAACTCATTCGATTATTTTCAATATGAATGTGGGATCTAAAGACTCTAATTTTATCGACCCTAATAAAATTAATTTATTTTCATCTGTAATGATGTGGGTAGATGATGTAACGGTTTACAAAAGACCTATCTAAAATTATATAGCAAAAAGATGATAAGAGCTTAGAAAGAAGGGTTCAAAAAATTATGAATATTTATAATTTATTAAACACAGATAGTTCGAATTTAGTTCTCACTCGCTACTAAAAACAAGGCTTCAGAGAAATCTGGAGCTTTTTCGTTTATTAGTTTGATTTATGCTAGTATACCTATTAAAGGTTTTTTAATATGGTGGATCAAAAATTAAACTAAAAACCCTTATTCAAAAAAAGAATAAGGATTTTTTTATGCTTCTTACTGGTTCCTTGTCCTGGGATTATGCCATAAAATTTTGCTGTAAGTATTAGAAAAATTGACTTAGCTTTTATGGCATAAAAGGTATCAACTCCAAATACTATGTGCCGCGATTTTGCCAAAAACTTAAAACGTCAATTTTTTAAATATTTTTGAGGTTAATTTTGTCGTTTAATTTGTTTAGAATTTATAAGGAGAGAAAGAGGCTCCTCAAAACCTTATTTTAATGTCATTCTATTCAATGCTGTTTTATACACAATAGATTTTATATATTTACTAATAACTATCCACATAATAAAGCAGTTAAATGAAGAAAATGCTTTCAGTTCGTTAACTAACGTAGTAAGAGGTGAGACTTGGTTACTTTGGCGCCCGAGATTATAAGTTTCTAACTTGCCTGCCAATAATGCTAATAATCTCTATCCGTTTATCTTAGAGATAATAGATAGTATCAAAACGACAAACACAATAATATCCCCTTTTAATGTGGTCGGCCTATCATCATCATTTGCACATTTTTGAATAAAAAATATCAGGTGATGAATAATTATCAGCTAAAAATTTTAAATTTAATTTTGATTATTAAAATGAATATTAATGATTACTAAGTACGAAAAATACTTTTTCATGCTTTATTGTTTCATTAAAAATTTACCTTGTAGAAAGTTACATTATTTAAAAGTCTAATTGGCACAGAAGCGAAATGAATAAGCAGAATGAATGATATAGTTAGGATTATAATAATTTGCCTTATTTTTTTAAGCTCTGCAGCCGGTCAGACCAGCGATTTGGTTTTTTCTCCAATCAACGTTTCAGATGGACTAAGTGATAATCAAATACGTTTTATTCTACAGCTTTCTGACGGAAGGATGGTTTTTAAAACCAGCGGTAATATAAATCTTTATGATGGAGAACACTTTAAGTATATTCATTATAATACACGTCACATTTATCCTCTTAAAGGTTATAATGGCTTCTATCGAATTTATCAGGGAAAAGATTCTCTTCTATGGATTAAAGATACACACAAATTAATGTGTGTTGATCTTCGTACAGAAAAATACTTACCAGACCTTGATATTTATTTTAAGAAAAAAGGATTTAAAAAATCTGCTGAAGATCTTTTTCTGGATTCAGGCAAACAGCTATGGTTTCTGTCTTCCGGCAGATTATGGAAATATAATTCTTCTGATTTTATAGATATAAAAGCGAATCATGGCCAATTGCAGGATCTGGATACTCAAAATAACATCTTATATCTATTCTTCAGTAGCGGTGAGGTAGTTTGTTATGATTTAAAAACAGCAAAGAAGCTATACAACAGTGCCGCTTATCCTTCCTCGCAACATGATTTTTTCAATTTTACTTCGATGGTGGTAAAAGGGAAGAATGGCTTTTATCAATTACGCAACGGATCTAAAGGCGGTTTTTTCTTCTTTGATGCTCAAAAAAGAATTTGGAAAAAAATCCTTGAGACCTCCTATACTTTAAATACTCTGGCGGTTACTAAAGATGATATTGCCTATATCAGTTGTACTAATGGGATCTGGATAATTAACTGCCACAGCGAACAAAAACAATATTTCCCAACACTTAAAAAAGTAGATGGAAGTATTTTGAAGACCGAGGTAAGCACGCTTTTTTATGATAAACAAGGTGGCTTGTGGCTGGGGACTTTGAATCAGGGGCTCCTGTATTATCATCCTTCCCGTTACAAGTTCAAACATATTGGACGATCCGGTTTCCAGTCAGAGGAAAGAGGAGATGTTATGGTGCAGTCATTTGCAGAAGACAAAAATGGAAATATTTACATTAAAGCAGGTGCGGTTATTTATCATTATGCTTCCTTGCGTCAAAATGATAAATTGACCCTCATACAACCGTCATCAGTACCATTGGAAATATTAAAAAAGCTTCATAATGCAAATACTTTTACCGGAATCAATAACGAAACTGCATTTCTTAAGGATGTACGCGGCTGGGAATGGAGAGGAACGCAGGACGGGTTAAAACTTTTTTACCCTGAAGACAAAAAAGAAAGGATTTTTTATACAAAAGACGGGTTGTCCAATAATTTTGTACATGCTATAATAGAAGATCGTTATCATAATATCTGGATAACGACAAGTTATGGAATAACAAAACTGCAAATAGATGCTGTAAACAAAAAAATTAGTTTCACTACTTTCGGTTCAGATGAAGGAACGTTACAGGGAGAGTATTCTAATGGAGCGGCATTTGAGTCTGTAGACGGAACATTATATTTTGGAGGGATTAACGGTTTTAATACATTAAAAACAAACCATGTATCATCGGATAAACTACCTTTTAAACCCGTTTTTACAAATTTATTCTTAAAAGGAGAAAAAATCGAACCAGGTACCCGATATGATGGCGGGAGAATTATTATGCCTGAAGCAGCTCCATATACAAAAGAAATAGAACTTTCATATGATCAGAATTTCCTGACCTTCGAGTTCTCAGCATTAAACTATCAAAACCCTTCTCAAACTTATTACAGGTATCAGCTCAAGGGCATAGACAATGACTGGCGGGAAACGTCAACGGGAGGACGAAATGAAAACATAAATGATGGTATTCTGACAACTTCATACACTAATCTTCCTCACGGCACATATACATTTCTAGTGATGTCGTCAGGCAATAATCGAAAATGGAATGGTTTGGTTTCTGAGTTAAGGATTAACATTAAGCCGCCATGGTGGAAAACTACTTCGGCATATGTACTATTTATACTGTTTTTCACAGCATTGATTGGTGCAGGAATTTATTCCTTTCTCTATTATAGCCGTAAAAAACTTGAACAAAATCACAGAGAGGACATCTTGTTAGTTCGCATACGGAACCTAATAGAACAATGTAAATATCTGGAGACAGAAAAGGAGAATTATATTACGCAAACAAAATTACAAACTGTACAATCAGGAGAAAGCAGGAATGAAAACAGGGCTGATGAAATGTTTTTAGCGAAAGCTTTAGAACTGGTAGAAAAAAATCTGGATATACCTGACTATTCTGTTGAACATCTAAGCCGTGACCTTTGTATGGATCGGACAGGGCTATATCGTAAATTGATTGCATTACTAGATAAGCCACCATCTTTGTTTATTCGAAGTATACGTTTACAGAAAGCGTCAGGATTAATTCTTGAAGGCGAACTCACTATTTCAGAAATAACAGAAAAAGTTGGCTTCAGCAGCTCGAGCTATTTCAGTAAATGCTTCCAGGAAATGTACAGCTGCCGACCTTCTGAATACGCAGAAATGATTAAGAAATCAACATGATTGTTATTTGTTTCAACATGAATGCTGTTTAAATTTGGCAGTTCTGGGATACTTTTGGTGTTCTAAATACCAAAAGATAAACAACCATGAAATTTTCTAAAATAACCAGTTTTATGCGGACTCTTGCAGTCTTCATAACAGTAAATTTAAATGCTCAATCTATTGAGGGAACAAGACAGGGAGTAAAATTTGCAACACAGAATATGGATATTCAGATCGAATTCTATTCGAACAATATTGTACGTGTGTTCAAAACTCCACAAGGCTTTCCATACAATAAAAAAAGTCTCTCTGTAGTTAAATCGCCCGAAACGATATCGATTAAAACCACACAAAAAGGAAATAAAACTTTATTAGAGAGCAGTTCGATACAAGTTCAAGTGAACCCTGAAACTGGCGGTATAAGCTTCTACGATCCTAATGGAAAACTTCTTCTTAAAGATAAGGATTTGGGCACGCAGTTTTCCGCTGTAGACGATGCCGGAACACCTTCTTACACCGTGCGGGAAGGTTTTTTGCTTGACAGTGATGAAGCCGTTTATGGTGTAGGACAAATCATGGATAATAAATTCAGTCGACGTAATTCGTCCCATCATATGCAGAATGAAAACATGTCGACGTATTCACCTTATTTTATGTCAGTGAAAGGCTATGCTGTTTTCTGGGATAATTATTCAATTTCTAAGTTCAACGATAATGCGCAGGAACTTTCTTTCGAAGGTCTGGGCCATTGTGCCGATTACTATTTTATGTATGGTAAAAACGCAGATGGTGTTATAGCACAAGTCCGTGATCTTACTGGTAAAGCACCTATGCTTCCTTTATGGGCTTATGGTTTTTTTCAAAGTAAGGAACGTTATCACACAGAAGATGAAAGTCTGGACGTTTTAAAAAAATACCGCGATCTCAAAGTACCTATAGATGTGGTTATCCAGGATTGGAGATACTGGCCTGAATTCAACAAGAGCGACAGTTTATGGAATTCGCAAAGTTTTGACAGGCAGAGATTTCCAAATCCGAAGAAATGGGCTGACGAAATTCACAAGCTGAATGCAAAATTATTAATTGTAACCTGGCCTGGATTTGGTCCCAAAACAGAGCAGCGTAAGGAATTTGACAGTAAAAAAATGATCATCAATTTTGATACCTGGCCGCCAGACAGCGGTGCAAGACCTTATGATGTATATAACCCGGAAGCTTTGGATATTTATTGGCGTTATCTCAACAAAGGCATCTTCAGTTATATTGGAAACGATGGCTGGTGGCTTGATTCAACAGAGCCTGACCACATCAACCGAAAAGACTCAGATTATAATCTTCCAACCCACCTGGGCAGTTATCGCAGTGTAAAGAATGCATACAGTCTTTTACACAATCGCGGTATTGCGGTTAACCAGCGTAAAGCCAACGACAGTAAGAGAGCTGTAATTCTAACGCGTTCAGGATTTATTGGACAACAGCTTTACGGTTCAAATACATGGAGCGGAGATGTAGTTTCTTCATGGGACATGCTGGAGAAGCAAATTCCCGCAGCATTGAATTATACTTTGATGGGGATTCCGAACTGGAATAGCGATATTGGCGGATTCTTTGCAGGAGGTTGGAAAAAAGATGGTGGAAATAAAAACCCGGAATTTCAGGAGTTGTATGTTCGCTGGATGCAGTTTGGTGCTTTTTGTCCTATGATGCGTTCTCATGGGACTGATCTTCCTCGTGAAATTTGGAATTTCGGTGAGCGGGGGACGTGGTGTTTTGATGCTCAGGAAAAAGCAATTAATCTGCGTTACAGCCTGCTTCCTTACATTTACAGCACATCCTGGGATGTCAGCAATAACAACGGGACATTTATGCGTCCGCTCATTATGGATTTTGTATCTGATAAAAAAACGCACAGCATTGGCAATGAGTATTTATTCGGACGTTCGATTCTCGTGGCTCCGGTAACTAAATATGGGGTAAAAGAATGGTCTGTATACCTGCCTAATGGAATTGACTGGTACAACTTCTGGACTAATGCATATATCAAGGGAGGACAAACAATTGTATCTGAATCAGCTGTTGATAAAATTCCACTTTATATTAAAGCAGGTGCAATTCTTCCTTTTGGCCCCAAAGTTCAATATGCGACTGAAAGAAAATGGGATAATCTGGAAATACGGATATATCCTGGTGCTGATGGGGCATTTGTACTATACGAAGATGAGTTTGATAATTATAACTATGAAAAAGGGAAGTACACGGAAATAGAGTTTTTATGGAATGATGCTGCAAAAAAACTTACAATATCTAATCGTAAGGGTGCCTATTCAGGAATGCTGCAAAACAGAAAATTTACTATAGTACTGCCTTCAGGTATAAGTAAGAGTGCTTCGTATAATGGCAAAAAAATAGAAATAAAACTTTAAATAACAAATTTCTGTATAATATAAAACGAACCTGAAAGCCTTTATAATATGGGTTTTTAAGTTCGTTTTTTCTAATTCATTTAATGCTTTGCATGTAACGAAATCTTTTTATTTTGCCATTTATTTGTCCAAATTAGAGATGAACACCGTTTGAAAATTTTTAATAATGTTGTAGATTTCAGCTTTTTGTTCTGATAACACGTGATAAATAGATTCAAATAACACAGAACATGTAGTGTCATCAATGCTAGTTACTGTAAAAATTCCTTCATAATTTTGAATTGGCATAGGCGTAGAAATAATAATAAATTTCATTTCCATTTTATCAGCATTGATTGATGTAAACTTCTCAATTATTTGGCCACCACCTTTTATATGAATTGTTCGTATTGAACCAATACCTGAGCCTTCCACGACAACCCTTTCTATTAGTTCGGGTACAAATTTTTCGGTACCTCCAAATTCAATTAGTTTTTGCCAAATAATTGAACCATTACTTTTTACCATTCCTTGTGATTTTACACTTTCTCTTTCTTTACCCATTTTCTATATTTTTAAAATTCAGGCAAAATTAAGTTGCTTCAAAGGAGTAAAATGTTGTGTAAAATCAATTCTATCGTTTTTAGTTCAAAAAATTAAATATTTTTAGTTAATCTGTTTTGGATAAGAAATTGTTTTGGAGTCAACCCATAATATTTACCAAAAACACTCACGAAATGAGATACGTTTTCGTAACCTACTTCAAGAGCAATTTGCTGAATAGGCTGATTCGAGGAAAGTAAAAGATTTTCTGCTTTTTCAAGTCGTTTTTTTATGAGCCACTTTTTGGGAGATGTATTGAATTGCCTCTGAAAGTCTCTTTTAAATGTAGAGTTGCTTCTTCCCGTTAAGCAAGCGTAATCTTCTATTGATAATGATTTGTCAAAATTTTCAAGCATTAATTCTTCAAGATTTCTTTTTTTCTTATAATTTAACGAATTAAGGATTTGTAAAAAAATCTGTTGCTGTTCAGAGTTATAAATAAGATAAAGTAACTCTAATAATTTAATTTTAGTTAGCTCTTTTTGTACCGTTTCTGTGTATAAATTCAGGATGTTTTCGGTAAAAGCCCTAATCTTATCAGTATATTTGAGCATTAAGGTGAAGTTGTCCTTTGATTCTTTTTGTTCCTTCAGACTTAATGAAAATTGATTTAAGAGTTCATCTTCAAAAAGAAAAATACGGCTTCAAACTCATCATTTTTCGGTATAATATCTGTAATCATATATCTACCTTTGGGTATAAAAACTAATTGATTTTTTGTCACAGAATACCTGGTATCCTCATAGTATATTTCTAACTTTAGTTCGCCTTTAAGTACCACGGATAAAACATGAGAAGAGAGAAAATGATCTGTATTAATGTCTATTGTGTCAATAGTTTTATGTACAATACATGATAGTCCATCAACCATTATTTTCCGAACATTTTTATGTTTGTATAGTAATTGTGGTACTACTTTCATTTGTTAATTTCTTTGTATATATAAGTTCTCCAAAAATGCTTTCAATTTATAATATTTACCAGACTATATAAATCTATTCTTGAAGTATTCTTTATTTGCAGCAAATTTACGGTTTTAATTAACTAAAAGAATAGTCAACATATTCGAAAGCAAATGGTATTTTAACTCTTTAATTGAAAAATCATTTACAAAATTATTTTGATTAAGTCGATATTGATTTGGGGCGTTATAAGCCTAATCATTAACTTGATTATACTAAAATAATTAAATGTAAAAAGGGAAATTATCAATTACTGTCAAGCCAATTTTTCAAAGCGATACCACGTTCCCGGCTCACTAATATAATTTCATTAACAGTGGGAGTCAGTTCAAGTTTAAGCTTATAATCGAAAGATTGGGATAGTTTATGAATTGCTTTTAGGCAAACTATATAGTTTCTTGTTACTTTAAAAAAATCATTGGGATTTAATTCCTGCATTAATTCATCGAGTGTATGTTTGATAACATATTTTTGATTGGAATGAGTTGTGAGATGTACTATTTTATTTTCAGAGCTAAAATAGGCAATATCAGTAGTAGGTATTGTAATAAACAAATCCTTATAGGCAATTAAAAATCGTGATCTGTAAATGACCTTTTGTAAACGCATATTTTTTAATACCTCAATAATACTGGTATCAGGCTGAGGAGTCATAAAACTTTTGATTCTTTTTATACTGGATTCCAGTTTTTTTTGTTCGATAGGTTTTAGAAGATAATCGATACCGTTTACTTCAAATGCCTGCAATGCATATTCATCGTAAGCCGTTGTAAAAATAACATAGGACTTAATATCCACCTGGTTAAAGATTTCAAAACTTAGACCATCGGTGAGCCGTATATCCATAAATATAATATCAGGATTGTCTTCTTTTTCAAGCCATGAAATACTGTCCCGTACAGTTTGTAAAACTCCGGTAATTATAATTTCTTCCTGTGATTGTAAAAGCATTTTTTGTAATCTTGTAGCATTTGCAGCTTCATCTTCAATGATCAAAACGGTTATCATAAAATATTTTTAATTGTTTAATAACGGAACTCTAACTTCAAAAGTAGTTTCCAAATCATGTATAACAGGAATTGTGTTACCTAAGAGCTTGTAACTATGGTGAATATGTGCAAGACCAATTCCTTCACCGGGTTCTTTTGTAAATTTGGCCGATTTGTTATTGTCAACAATTATCCAGTCATTCTGATAATTTATATTAATAATAAGAGGTGTAGTTGTAGAGAAGGAATTATGCTTTATAGCATTTTCAATCAAAAGCTGCAGTGTCAGGGGTGCTATAAATTTATTTAAATTTTGAGTCTCACCTGTAATATTAATAACAATAGACGGCCCATATCTTATTTGGTATAAAAATAAATATTCTTTGATAAAATCGAGTTCTGTTTTTAAAACAATCATATTTTTGTTTCTATTGGACAAAACATAACGATAAACTGCAGAAAGATTGGAGACGTACTGTACGGCAGTCTCCTGATTTTCTTCAATAAGAGAAGTAAGTGTGCTCAGATTGTTAAAAAGGAAGTGCGGATCTAATTGAAGCTTCAGGGCATTGAGTTCAGATTGTAATGCCTGTTTTTTATTTTCACTAGCTTCAAGTTCGCTCTCGTTCCATTTTATGAGAAGTTCCTCGGCAGTAAAACCTGTAGTTATTAATATGGAGAATATGAAACCAATAATTAATGCCCGTCGAACAACCAGGTCATTATACCCATATTTTTGCGGAAAATCAATGTTAAAAAATAAAATAACAAGAATACTTACAATTAGAATATGCAATAGTAACTTAAAAATGAATCGCAGACTGCCATTTTTTTTCAAGACAGATGTAGCGTTAATAATTTTAGATAACCATAGTCCTGTTTCAAATAATGCAATTGTAAAGATCAGACAGAACAATCCTTCAATTACAAAATCAGTATTATTATAAAACTTCCAGTCTTTAATATTGCTCTCATCAGAATTCAAAAGGATAAGAATAAGATTAAGAAAAACAGCAAAAACAGGATATCCATACAAGCGTAAATATTTATAGTGCCTTGTGTACTTCATATAAAATTATAAATAATAATCTATTTGTTAAATCTAAAATAATTCTTCGCAGTGTATTCCAATTTTATGAAGCTCCGTTATTAAAAAACCGGAATAACTTTTTTGGCTTTCCACCCTTAGAATTTTATCACAGTCTTCTAAATCGAAATTCCATTTACAGTTCAAAAGTATTGTATTAAGAACAGGTTTTACTTTTCTTAACTTAGTTTTTGTATTAACATTTGTTTTGTAGACTGAAACTATCATGCATGAAAACTATTTAGAAACTAAAAAGATATGATTTTAATCCGAGCTGAATACTCATACCGCTTAAATGGGTATCAGATCCTGAAGGTATTGTTGGAAGTGTAGAAGCTTGTCCTTCCAGAGAAACAATAAAATATCGGTTAAATATATAATTTACTCCCAGGCTTCCGGACAGATACAAGTAATTACCGGTTTTAGTGGTATAACTTATTGTGTTTTCATTTATTAAGGTTGTTTTAGGAGAATCTATAAAAGAAGTTCCTGATCCTAACATTATAAAAGGCTGCCAGCTTTTTATTTTGTATTGATACCCCAGATTTATCCCAATTGTAGTGCTGTTTGCCTTAGAATCGATTATAGAATTAAAGCCATTAGAATTCTGGATTGATTTGTAAGAGACAGTAGTTTGACCAAACTGTAATTTTGTAAAATAATGTTCTTTGTAATTGAGTTGAAGAAAAGTTACCCCATTGGATCCAAGCTGATTCTTATCATCTGGAAAACCTTTGCTGGAACTTTTAAAAGGGGAGAAGACTCCAAAAGAACCTCCAAAATCCATCGAGAAATTTTTTGATAAATCGGCTTCATTTTGTGCCATTAAAAGCGTTGTGAAAAATAACAAAATTATTGTGTTTAACTTTTTCATTAAGATCAGTTTTTAGGATTAAGCCCGCAAGATAGAGGGAGTTAGATGGTAATCTTTTGAGTATTTAACCCAATCCCCCAATTAAGTCACTGAACTTTAAAATAAGTAAACTCAAATTTTTTTCAGATTCAATTTTGTTTACAATTCACTAATATTTAGTAATCCTGTTTTTACTGGAAATATTGATTCGAAACCCCTCAGGATGTAAATGTTTTTTCGTTTAAAAGTTATGTTTTCCCCCCTTTGTTTATTCTTTTGTTTTCCCATTTGCGAATTTCATCCAGTTATGATATTTCCTGTACTCTTTACTTCTATATATTTAGTAATTTTATCACCTACAAATTTGTTTTTTAATGGATCAACTACTTGGTTTCCTTATTCTGGGAACAACTCTACTGCTTGCCTTTTTAATCTTTGCAAATCTTAATCAGGCTAACAGCAAAGTTAATCGATGGTTTGGTTGTTTTATTTTGTGTATATTTCTTCTTGAGTTTAATGATTTATTGGAAAAAGCCGGTTCTTTGAAAACCAGAATGCTAATAAATGATTTCATTGGTATAACCGATTTTATTATAGCCCCGGTTTTTTATTTTAGCGTTTCTTATTTTATTAAACCCACCAGAAAATGGCGAGTAAGAGATAATCTTCATTTTATTTTTGCCTTCATAATCTTATTTTTGCTTCTGATTTCACTATTCATCGACGTAAAATCACCTACAGTTGCGGATAAAAAAAACGCGGTTATAATCATTAATGTTTTTAATCTAGTTTTTTGTCTTCAAGTGATTATCTATTGTGTAATGGCGTATGGAAAAATTATTGCCTATCAAAAAAAATTATTTTTGTACACTTCAAACATGGATGCAATCGATTTGAAATGGTTAAAGCAAGTGGTAGTTTGTATATTAATCATAACTGGACTTTGGTTAATTGACAATGTTTTTAAACTAGCCAGAAATAATATCTATTTTGACCAATTTGCTAGTCTGATTTATCTTGGCGGCATTTTTTTACATTGCTTATTTTTCATTAAAACAGAAAGAGTTGTTTGATCTTGATAAACAAGAAAAAGAAGAAATTGACGCCATTACAATTGAGAATTCAAGTTTGGAAGAAAATAAGAAAAAACTAATCTCAGATAATGAATTAGAAGCAATGAAATCTGATTTAATTCAATTAATGGACAATAAAAAACCTTTTTTGGATCCTGAATTGAGTTTGTTCAAACTGGCTTCTCAGCTGAATATTTCGTCACATATTCTTTCATACATAATCAATAATAGCTGTGGTGAAAATTTTCATCAATTTATTAATAGATATAGAATCGAAGAAGCAAAAAAAATGATTCAGAATCCCAACATGCAACACTTTAGCTTAATGGGAATCGGTTTTGAAGTTGGCTTCAATTCGAAGACGGTCTTTAACACCACTTTCAAGAAAAGCACCGGTCAAACTCCATCTGAATTTAAAAACAATTCTAAATATTGAAGTAAAATTTTATAATGCAATTTTTAGATTGTAATGGCATCTTTGAGGTATTTTAAAATAGGTTCTGATTCATAAATCAGAACTTTATGAGTATAAATAACAATGATATTTGCATGGAATTTATCTTTAAAAAAATCTAAAAATGTCATTAACAATCTTTAAAAGAACATCAGGAAAAAGCAGTTATACTAAAGCCAGTATAATTAGATTATCAAGTCTTTTAGTATTCACTATTTATGCAGTTTCTTTTGTATCCTGCTCAGACAATAATGAAAATGATAACCCCGAATATCAGGGAACAACTGTAGATCTCGAAACCCATAAACTGATGGCTTATACTGTTTCAAAAAAATCAAAATATTTAGTTGTTTTTGAATCAGGTCACGGAAATGATCATACATCCTGGTACAGCACAGGAAAATCTTCAGAGATTTTATCAATATCCAATTTCCTAAATTCTGATGTTTTATTATACGACAGAGCCGGTTATGGAAAATCAGGTTCCAATACTGAACCTCGTGATATAAATAAATTGAGAATTGAGCTTGAAAAAGTAATAGATCAATTCGCAAATAACAGAAAAGTAATACTTGTTGGACATTCATTAGGAGGATTGATTATTAGGGATTATGCTATAAAAAATCCTTCAAAAGTTGGCGGCTTACTATTTGTTGATGCTACTCATGAAAAGTATAATCATTTTTCGCAGGAACAAATAGATTTGTTTTATGCTACTTATAAAACAGCTTATGGTGCAAATTCCGGAATTGCATTAGAAACCCTGGAATTAATTGAAGATTTAAAATATATGTCCGGATTACCCAATCTGCCTGACGTGCCGGTTATTGCAATAACAAGTATGAAAACTGATGCCGAACATAATGCTGCCGACAGGCAACTATGGTATGAATCTAAAGAATTCCTAAAGTCTGGGGTAACTGATTTTACCCAGATCGCAACAGTAAAATCAGGACATTTTATCCAACTTGAAGAACCTAATCTTGTTTTAGGAAATATTAAATTATTACTATCAAAACTCCCATAAAATACATTTGACGAATCAAGTATTCTGGGAGTTGCTTAGTTTCCAGCTATTATTGTCCTAATTGGAACTGCAATATTCTTAATTTTTTGAATTATTATATCCGATCTTGAAAGAGAGGTCGGAACATCAATTATTGTCCTAATAAAACAAAATTAGAAACATCAGTAATTTCAATTTGCTATTTTCCTAAAACTTAAATTTTTATTATTTAAACTGATTTCAAAAACCAATAATTTAATATCCTTTAAAAAAAATAATTTTTACTTTTTCTAAAATTCATCCATCCTAAACCAATTAATGCTAAATTAAAAATCAATAATGGTAAAAATGCTTTTGAAAAGCTAGTTTCAGAAGAATCATTGAAAGTTTCAACTTTAAATTTAGACCAGTTTTCTTTGCTCACATCAGCATTATCAAATATTTTGGAATAAAAATACAATCGCATTTTTTCGTGAAACTGCTTCGTTTCTTTCAAAAACAAAAGCTGATTTCCTAAATCGGCTTTGGCAATTTCATTAAGCTGAATTTGCGCATGCAAAGTGGGAACAAATTGCGCAATAAGCTGACTTGCTCTATTTCGTTGTTCTAATTTGTTTTCTAATTCCTGAGATTGTTTTACCGAATCGTCATCTCCCGCTTGTTGCATGGCATAATACCAAAGCCAGCTGAACTCTGTATTGGGCAAAGGATAATGTGCAAATTGTGGATAGTGATCATAGAATTGATCCATTGTGATTTTTTTATCCATATCCCATTTTTCGTGATAGGCATTTCGCTGCTTAACGGTTAATTCTAAAGCTTCGGGAATTGGGTATTGATTGACAATATAAGTATTGATAGTAGCAGGCAAAATAATGATTAGAAACAACCAAATCGTTAACAAAATAACGGCATTGAAATTTGAATTTTTATGCAATGAAACAATAAAAAAACAAATTGCAAACCAAAATAAAATGTATAAAAAACCAATGATATAAAAGGTTAGAAGTGATTTGTCAAAAGGAATGTTCAAAAACAATACAGCGATAAAAAGCACAATTGTTAAAAGTGCAATCAGACTTAAAATTCGGATATAAAATAATTTCAGAATGTATAAAAACGTGTTTCCACTTTGAGTCGCCACGATTTTCCAGGTCCCGCTTTCTTTTTCTTCCGAGACTAAATTATAGGAAAACACGATGATTAACAGCGGAAAAAGATAAATCAGAACAAAACTAAAATCGATATTTCCAGATAACAGATTATTCGGATTATTAAGTTCTGAGTCGTATTTCTGTCCTTCTAAACCCCGAATCGTAACACTTTGTATCGACGGGTTTACATCGCGCTGACCAATGGACAAACTATTAATAGGCAACGTTTTATTGATCAGTGAAAATTTAATATAATAGAGCAGAAGTCCCATTTCATCTTTATGAAAGGCTGCATTTCTGGCAATATGTTTTTTTTGATAATTGACAGCTTCAACAATATTGTTTTGTTGTTTTTCCTGAAATTGCTGTCCAATTAAAAGACTTATAAAACAGATTAGTAAAAGAAAAATAAGCCCAATTTTGGTTCCTTTTGATCGTATGAAATTTTTAAAAAGTAATGCTAACATAATTATATGGCTTTAAGGTTTTTGGCTGCAATTCGAATGAAAACAAAAAGCATAATAATCCAGAGAATAATGGAAATAACAGAAATGATTTCAGATTTTAAAACGTCTGTAATTCCTTTTGGTTCATAATGAAATTCGGCTATATCAGCCCAATGTTCTTTGCCAATTGTGAGCGGTTTATCGTTTGGTCCCGGTTTTATATTACTGATGTATTTTACCTGCAGGGCATTCATTTTCTGTGCCATATTATAGCGATATGCTTCGGCTTTTTTCTGGAAATCGATATACGAATCATAATCAGTGTTGGATAACCCCATTGATAAATTCTTGATGGCGATATATGGATCTATAAAAGAAACTGCTTTAGAAAAACTGTTTTGCTTTTCGTAAACCGTAAGTAATTTTTCTAAATGTTCATTGTATATTTTAGAACTTATTTTCTCGCCTTCGGTCATTATAAAACCCGAATAATTAAAAGGAAGTTTCTGTACCGAATCGACTTTATAAGTGCTCAAAAGTGAATCTTTGATCGCTTTATAATGTAAATCGTTTGGGTTATGGCTGTCTCCTTGTTTGAGAATATCTTTTTCGATATTACTCTGAAATTGAATTTTAGAGGGTGCTTCATAAATATAAGCCCCAATTGCCTGAGTCGTTCTTGGCAAAATAATAGTAAAAACTAACCAAATTCCGATTAGCGAAATCAACGCTTTCTTGGGTGTTTTGCCAGAAGCCGAAATCAGAACAGCAATGGCGCAAAAGAAGATCAGATAGATAAAATGAAAGAGAATAAACAAGAACATTTTGATCGTTTCATCTGCCGAAATTGTAAAGTTTTGAAGCAGTAACCAAATGAAAACAAGTATCAGAATGGTCGGAATAAAAAGCATCATAATAACACTTACAATACCTAAAATTTTGCCCATTAAAAGCTGTTTCCAACTGATTCCCTGACTTAAAAGGAGTTTTAAAGTGCCGTTTTCTCTTTCAGCTGCGACCGCATTAAATCCTAAGAAAAAGATCAGTAATGGCATTAGAATTTGTAAAACCATTGCAATACTGATTTCTCCAAATCTGAGCATACTGCTGGAGAATCCGGCTTCAGAGAAATTGGCAGTGTTTTGTTTGTGCGCTTCCAGAAAGATAGCATTTCCGAAAAAAGGTTCCATTCCAAATTCAAAGACACTTAAGGGCGTACTTTTTCTAAAAGCAAAGTTTCCGTAGTGTGCCATTCGGTGTGGGTTTTTATCCGGATTTTTCAGCCAGTCTTCGCGGGATTCGTGCTGGTGTTTTTCGCTGGTTTTGTTTTGGCTGGTGTAATTTTTCCAACCCGATAAAACAGCATACAGTAGGATAAGGCCAATAAAAAGCATAATAATAAAGACAGCCGTATTCTTAAAAACAGAGTTCTTTAAATGTTTGGCAATTAAAATTTCTGTGTGTAATGATTTCATACAGCTTAAAATTTATAAGTTATGGTAAGGTTGAAATTTCTCGGAGCTCCGGGAAATAATCTCAAATAATTTTGAGCGCCTAACCAATAGGTTTTGTTGAATAAATTACCTGCATTCAGGGCAATCTGCATGTTGCTTTTGTTGGGTTTGTAATAAACAGCCGCATCAAAAACAGTAAAATCAGGAAGCGTAAAAGCTCTTGTAAACCAGGGTACTTTGCTGCTTTGGTATTGCATTCCGAAACCAACTCCCAGGTCTTTTAAAAACGAATCGGAGTTGAAGTTGTAGCGTGTCCATAAATTGGCGCTGTTTTTTGGCGTATTTTGTTTTCTTGCACCAATTAACGAAGCGTCGCGATCATTAGTAATTTCAGCATCAATGTAACTGTATGATGCGTTTATTTGCCAATCGGCTGTAATGTAACCTGCCAGATCACATTCAAAACCACGACTTCTTTCTGCACCTCTTGTAACCAATAGATCAGGATTTGCAGGATCATTGGCATTCATCAGAATATTGCGCTGATTGATTTCGTAAAGCGCTGCATTAAAACTCATTGAATTATTAAAGAAAGTAGCTTTTATTCCTGCTTCTTTCAAATTACTTTCAAGCGGATCAAACAAACTTCCGGCCGGTAAAGATCCAGTTTGTGGCATTAAAGTAACTGTATTCGATTGCGGCTGATACCCTTCAAGATAAGTTGTATAAACATTAATTTTATCGTTAATCGCGTAAGTCACACCAACACGGGGCAATAGAGCCGATTTCTTGACGGTCAGTTCATTGTTTGATTCATAATTGGTAATGTCCTCAAACCATTCGTTTCGTAAACCAAGTAAAAAAGTAAATTTTTTCCACTGAATCTGATCCTGAATGTAAATCGCATTTGTAGTAGTTAATGCTGATGGCAATGCAGTTCTCACATTCAGCGTATAATCGTCTGCACTTGTTATCGTATAAGTTGGATTATTTAGATTAAAATAATTGACATTCGGTTTTGGCAGAACAACTCCTTCTACGGTTGTAGTTTGATAATTAGCAGCGTTTGCAGGAACAAACGAGTTGGCTATGGTTCCGTCTTTTAATAAATAACCTCTTGCGGCATTTTGTCCGCCGCCTTTGGTTTTATTCCAACTGCTTAAATCGTAACCCGTTAATAGTTTATGCCTGAGCTTTCCGGTTTTTAAATCAAAATTAAAATAAGTACTCAAATTGTTGATATCCCAATATTGCTGGCGTTGCACAAATTGCATCATTGCTAAACTAGTTACAGGCTGATTGTTCATGTCAACCGCAAAACCGTTTGTCGTTCTGTGTTCCTGAAGATTTTCTGTCCAGGATTGTTTCATATATTGCGCATTAAAACCAATTTTAGAACTGAATTTATGTGCGAAACTGGTTGTGAAAATCATTTCTTTCGACTTAAAGAAATCACCTGGAGCTCCCAGATTTAAGCTAATTGGTGTTTTATTTAAACTGGTTACTCCTGCAACAGCTCCAAAAATAGGCTGTCCGCGATCCAGAATTCCGGTCATATTGCTCAATATCAACTCAGTATTAATAGCCGTTTTTTCATTTGGGATATAACTGAAAGAAGGAGAGATCAAAAATGACTTATTATTCACTAAATCACGAAATGATTTTGCTTCCTGATATGCTCCGTTTACACGATACAAAAGGGTTTTAGATTCATTAAGAGGTCCCGTAAAATCTAAGCTTCCGCGGAAAGTGCTGAAACTCCCCACGCTCAGACTCACTTCTTTTCTATCGACCGCCAAAGGTTTTTTGGTCACCAGATTAATGCTTCCGCCAGGATCTACAGAAGAGAATGTGGCGCTCGACGGACCTTTAATTACTTCAACACGTTCGATATTAGTGGTCAATGGCTGAAGAAAATAGTATTGTCTTGTTCGCATTCCGTTTATGATCTGCCCTTCTTCATTTTGACTAATTCCACGAATTGTGTATTGATTGTAATAACTCGCCGGAATCACACCACTTGCCATCTTCACGGCATCGGCAAGATAAAAAGCGCCTTTGTCAGCAATTAATTCTTTGGTAATCGTTGATATAGATTGTGGAATATCCTTGTTTAATGCTGCAGTTTTTGTGGCAGCAAACGAATAATCGCTGTTGTATTTTTTTGTCGAACGGCCTACAATTTCAACTGTTTGCAATTCATTTCTTGACATCTTTACAGAATCCTGTGCGATGCTGTCTGTGTGTGTGTTATTAATTGTTTGGGATTGTGCTTGTGTACTAATTATTAAAAATATAAAGGAATATAGATGTTTCATTTTTGTGATGGTGGAAATTGGATTTCCTTTTTATACCGTTTGTAAATACAAATTCTCCAGTTCGTTTGCCGAGATTTTATCTGCTTTGATAACCGTTACAAGATTTCCTTGTTTCATGATTCCAATGTGAGAAGCCACTTCTCTGGCTCTGAAAATATCGTGTGTTGCCATTAATATTGCCGTTCCGTCTGCTGAAAGTTCTTTAAGGATCTGAGAGAATTCATTAGAAGCTTTAGGGTCCAAACCGCTTGTTGGCTCGTCTAATAATAGCACTTTTGCTTTCTTGGCAATTGCAATGGCAATTCCTACCTTTTGGCGCATTCCTTTAGAATAACCTCCCAGGTGCTGATCGTGTGCTGCATTTTGCAAACCTGCTTTTGTAAGGAAGTAAGTCAATTCTCCGGTCGAATATTTAAATCCGGCAAGAGAGGAGAAGAATTTTAAGTTCTCTATACCGGTTAAATTTGTGTACAACATTACAGTTTCCGGAATATAAGCAACATATTTTTTGGTTTCCTGAGCGTTATCGATAACCGAGATATCGTTGATTTTCAGTTCTCCGGCTGTTGGCTCTATAAAGCCCAAAAAGAGATTAATAGTAGTTGTTTTTCCTGCGCCATTTTGACCTAAAAGGGCAAAGATTTCGCCTTCTTTAATGGTTAAATTTAATTTGTTTAAAGCAATATGATCGCCATATTTTTTGGTCAGATTTTCAGCTATAAGCATAGTTTTATGTATTTGGATGAATTTTAAAAATAGAAATAGAAATTCTTAGCCGTTGCAAACGCAACAAACCGGATTTTTTTTGTCTTTATTTGGAGAGAAATAATGAAATAATTTACTACGATTCAGCAGTATAACTTTTATTGAAATCTGAAAAATGAAAATGCTTTTTGAATTTTATTAGATACAATTTCTTTAAATAGAATTGTATGTAATAAAATAACAAACAAGTGTCCTTCTGCCGGTAATGAAAGGCAAGAAGTACTTTTTAAATTTTCGAAAAATAAAATGTAGTAAACTAAATTACAGAAGGAGGTGCTCTTAATGCAAAAAGACTGCCTTTAAAAAAAGCAGAAGTAGGTTTTGTATAAAAGAATACATAACAAGTTTCAATGTTTACTTTATGAAATGATAAAGCAGGAAATGTGTTTGGAATAAACGTACTAAAAGCAAAATGACAAATGTGACAATTGTTGTCTGCAGAATGGCTGTGTGTGATTTGCTTTTGTCCGTCAACAGATTGATGGCTGCAATGTTTCTCCGTTAATTGCTTGTAGGCATGCTCATAAGAATGTAGGGTCTGAAACAGCATTGAAAACAATACAGTTAAAGAGGCAAAAAGATTAATTAAGACAATTTTCTTTTTCATTCTTGTTTTGAAAATCTTTGCATAGAAAGGACTTTTTTATACCTAATCTAACGCAACTTTGTTGCAAATATAAAATTCTTATTTAAATATTCCTATGATAGTATTTTTATTTACATTTTATTATAAAAAAAACAGACTCAACTTAAAGAATTGAGTCTGTTTTATAATTTTTTATAAATTAATTGCTGGTTACAGAGTAGCTGTTACAGGTATAATTTACCCCATTTCCATTTGTACCGTAACAGGATGAGATTTCAAACCCATATTGAATATCTCCAACAGTGATATTTCCAAACCATCCTTTGTTTTTTATCCAGTTATAAATTGCTTTTGCATCAATAGTTCCGCTATTGGTTTTTGTTGTACGTAAAAAGGAGTAGACATTATTAGAACCATTGTTTCCTCGGAATACGTTCCAGGTGTGACCACCAATACTTTGGTTTGTATATACCGGAACAGCAGCACCAGTTGATGAATAATTATAAGAAATTGGTTTTACATTCCCCGAACCATCTGAGTTTCCTGTATAATTCAACCACAACATTATTTCATTAGCTTTATTGCTATCCCAAAGATCATAGGCAGATACCCACGCACCTCCGCTAGGTGTAGTGGCGTTAAAACTAGTACTAAGTGTATTGATTGTATTCAGTACTTTACCTATGTATTTGGATGAATTTGGGTATGATTTGATACCCGCTGTATTAGGATGGTTTGCCCAAAGTCCCCAATTACTATAGCTATTTGCCCATATAGATTGGCTTCCGGCGCCAGAACCCCATATGTTGTTGTAAACGGTATAACCACCATTGGACCAGCTGGCATATTGAGCTGACGATGACCATGCTGCTTTAACTTCTGAATCTTTGTTTGTCTCAGTTGTTTCACAACTTATAAACATAAGACTTAATACTACAAATAAAATTGATTTTTTCATAAAAATTTCAGTTTAAGGTTAATTAAAATAGTTGTACTAATATATTGATAATTATATATTTAGCATAATTTTTAATAAAAAACAGATACATTTTTCAATTATAATCATAAAAAAATAATTATAACCTGGTAAAATGTAAAATTTATTTTTACTTATGGTTAAATTGACTATAAATAAAATAAAAAACTGAGAATATTATAATTTATAAAAAATAAAATGGGCTTATTCTTAAATGTGGTAAGAATAATTCTACGAATTTGATTATTTGTGGAGAGAAAAATTGTTTTTACTTCGTTGTTATAGTTAGATAGTAATTAGGTGAAGAAAAGTAGTTTACTTTCCTAGATTGGCTACCCATATATTTCCAGATTTTCCGGCACCCATCTCAACATAAGTGATGCTCATGATAGCTTTACAATGGTCTTCACTATTTTTCCATCCTATTACAACTTCTGCAGGAGTATTATAATTACGGGCAATTACTTCGCCTACGTACATGCCGGTATAACCAAGAGCAAAAGTTCTTTGTATAGGACTTGTACCTTCCGGAGATATGTGCGAAAAAAAATCTCGTACATTCATATCATGGGCATAATTGATCGCAGTTTGTGTTAATATCGAACTGCTTACTAATGGAGGTACAGGAGGCATATCATCGGCACCACATTTACAACCCATCACTCTAAGTTTGTTTATTTCGATCAAAACAGAGCCTGTAACATTTGTATCAATAACAACAGGAGTATCATTATCGTTATCACATGAGATAAATAATAAGGCGGTGAAAGTGATGTAAATAAAATGCTTTAAGGTCATAGCAATCGATTATTATTTATAATGTAAAGATATGGAAAGCTGCTTTTTTCTCCTAAGACAAGGTACATAAAGCGTATAATATTCTTTGATCAATGAGTGATTATTAATAAAAGAGTACTGAAAATATATTACTACATCAATACTACAACCCGATTATAGATTATCCAATTTCGATACAAGACCATTTAAATTTAAAATTGAAATACTTCAGAATTAGTAATTCTGGCCGAAAGTAACAATAAAACATCGAAATAAAATTTTATTATTTGAAAGCCTTTTTTTTAATGTGAGATTTGTATTTCAAAGTTTTGGCTGACCCTTAAATCATCCTTAATAAAAAGGAATTATATTTTAAAATCTATAAAATTTATATTTTAAAATTATCAAAATGATATTTTTGTGACTTATTAATTTATACTATACTAAGTCCATAAAAAAATTATAATATTGCTAAATTCAATTAATAAGTTGTTTTATGTCTTTAAATATTGATTTTAACGAAAATGAACTTCTGCATGAATTAGCAGCTGGCAATGAACGGGCCTTTACCATTTTGTATGACCAGTACAAAAATGTTGTTTACGCATCAGCTTTAAAAATCACCAAATCCAAAACCCTGTCTGAAGAGGTAGTTCAGGATGTATTTATGAAAATTTGGCTCAGAAAAGAAGAACTTAAAGATATAACCGATTTTGAAAGCTATCTCTTTATTTCGGGTAGAAACCATATTTTCAATATGATTAAAAAAATAGCGAGAGAAGATACTTTTAAAAATAACATGAAGCATAATGATTTTTCATTTAACGCAACAGATTCTTTTTTAAAAGACGAGCAGTATAATGTACTTTTAAATCAAATCCTGCTGAAACTTCCTCCACAGCAGCAAAAAATATATCAAATGGCTAAGGTCGAAGGGCTCAGCCACCAAAAAATTGCAGAAATACTTGATATCTCACCTTTAACTGTTAAGAAACATATGGCACAGGCCTTAAAACTAATTCGTATACAGCTTGCTCGTCATATAAATCTTATCGCAGTAAGTTTTAGTTATTTTTTTACTCAAAACTTATAGTGTAACCACTTGTTTTTTAATTGTTTACCTTTTTGTTTAAAATAATTTTACTTTTTTTTAACTTTAGACTACTCCTTACCCTCTTTTAAACTGTCTTTATAATATACGGGCGTCATAATGATAATCTCCAAGATGAATATTATTTTTTCAATTTTGGAATAATGACAAAAGTGCCTGAATAAAAAAATACTATAAATAGTAATTATAAAGTAATGGAAAAAGAAGAGTTTGAAAAATTATTTGATCTTTACCTGCAAAATAAACTTTCAGATCAGGAACTGGAGCAATTCATGCAAGCTGTAAAAACCGATCAATATGATGTTTTTATAAAAAATGAAATTTATACTTCATTGAAAGAAAATGAAGTTTCAGATTTTATGGACGAGCAGCAGGGAGAAATCATTCTTAATAAAATTTTATCCAAACCAAAAAGCGAATCAAAATTAATTTCGCTTGAACCTCAAAGAAGAAATAGAAAAAAGACCCTTCGCTTACTTTTAGCAGCAGCAAGTATTGCTCTACTAGCAGCGATCAGCAGTACTTTTCTGTTTAAGTCAAATCCTGAAGTTCCTCTTCAGGTTGTAGAACACACTGCAGTAGAAGAAAGCACATTAATTGCTTTTAGCGGGAAACAATTGATACATCTTCCTGACGGAAGTACGGTTTTATTAAACGACAACAGCAGTTTAAAATACAGCCATTCTTTTAACGGTAAAACACGTGAAGTTACATTAACGGGAGAAGCTTTTTTTGATATTAAAAGAAACGAAAAAAAGGCTTTTATCGTCCATACAGGTAAGGTGCAAACTAAAGTTTTAGGTACTGCTTTTAATATTAATGCCCGAAACTCTTCTGATGATATTGAAGTTACGGTAGCGCGTGGTAAGGTTCAGGTTGGAGATACCGATAAAATATACGGTATAATCACACCGAATCAACAAATTAAAGTTAACAAAAATACATTGAGTTATCATCAGAATAATGTTAGCGCCGCGGTTGTAACGGAGTGGAAAAGTAATTATCTGATTCTGGATGATATCAATATGGAGGAAGCAGTTGCTCTAATCTCGCAAAAGTATAAAGTGCAGATTTTGTTATCTAATGACAAAATTAAAAATTGCAGAATTACGGCAAGTTTCCTTAATGAAGAGGATTTAGATCATGTTCTTAAAGTAGTCTGTAGTGTTGTTGAAACACAATATCAATATAACAAACCAGACATTATTACCATTGATGGTAAGGGCTGTGAATAAACAGTAATCAATAGATAAGGCTGACTAATCTCCTACTTAGAACGCTTAAAAAAATAAATACTAACCTTTAAAAAACAAATACAACTAACCAAAAACTAAAATAAAAAAGCCATCCAGCTCCTACACCGGATGGCCGAGATTCTTAATAATTAATCCAGTAACCATTAAAAAACATGCAAATTTATGAAATTACGCTGTAACTCAACCATGTTTGACAGGGAAAAGAAATCTTCTTTTTTCCATTTGTCAAAAAAAACCATTATGATCATGCGAATCAGTTTATTCCACATTTTCTTATTAACGTGCGGTACGCATATGGTCTTTGCAACCGAAATGAGCGGTCAAAATTTAGAATCCATATCAGTAGATATTGAACTTCATAATCAGGACATTAAAACCCTGTTTAAAAGTATTGAAAGCAAAACTGGTTTGCTATTTGCTTATCAGCCACAGATCATAAAAGATTTTCCAAAAGTTACCACACCAAGAGGACGAAGAAGTGTAAGTGATATTTTGGATATCGTATTTCAGGGCAGCAATTTAGTTTACAAACAAGTAGATAAAAGTGTCGTGATTTACAAAAAGGAAATGGCAAAAACTGATGTAAATGCCTCAAAAAAAGAAAATTCTGATGATGCCAGTTATATGCTCAACGGAAAAGTTCTGGATGAAAACGGGGGGCCGTTGCCTGGTGTAAGTATATTACTTGTAGGAGGTAATAAACAAGGCGTATCTGATTTTGACGGACAATTTTATATTGAATTACCATCGGGAAAACACGTGTTGAAAATATCTTATTTAGGATACAAAACACAAGAAATTACGGTAGAAAACCAAACTTCGGTTACCATCAAAATGCAGCCCGATTTGGCTAAATTGGATGAAATCGTAATTATTGGTTACGGAACAACAACCAAAAGAACTTCAACGGGATCTGTAGTGAAGATTACTTCTGAAGATATTGAAAAACAACCAATAACCAATATTCTACAGACACTGCAGGGAAGAGCTCCGGGTGTTTTTGTAACACAGACTTCCGGTTATGCAGGAAGTGATATGAACATCAGTATTCGCGGTCGAAATTTTATTGCCGGAAATAATTTACCTCTTTATATTGTAGATGGTGTTCCTTACATTGGAGATGATATTAAAGAACAGGTACAGGATCAAAGTGTTATTAGAGGCGCTCAAAAATCAACAAGTCCGTTAAACATTATTAATCCAAATGATATCGAAAGTATAGAAATCCTAAAAGATGCAGATGCAACGGCAATTTACGGTTCAAGAGGTGCAAATGGCGTTGTGCTTATTAGTACTAAAAAAGGAAAAGCCGGAAAAACTGAGTTTACTATAACAACTAATTCCGGAGTTTCGGAGGTGGCGCATATGGTGAAAACGTTAGGCACTCCTGCTTACCTAAATATGCTGCAAACTGCTTTAGATAATAATGGTGATGTTGCTGATGTTGATAGTAACGGTATTGCTATTACAGACTGGGACCCAAATGCGCAAACAAACTGGCAGAAAAAATTAATAGGCGGTACGGCTAATTTCAATAATTATTCGGCTTCATTAAAAGGCGGTAACGAGACAACAAATTTTCTTTTAAGTGGTGCTTATCATAAAGAAACTACAGTTGTGCCGGGAGATTTTAGCTATGATAAATTTTCTACTAACTTTAATATTAATCACAGTACGCTGGATAAAAAATTAAAAGTTGGGGCTTCTGTAATTTTTGCGACAGATAATAATAAACTTCCGTTTTTTGATATCACAACGTATGCAGTGGGTACTGCTCCTAACCGTCCGTTATACAATGCAGATGGAAGCTATTACTGGTCACCGGATTACTTTAGCGATATAAACCCGCTTGCTGCTTTAGATAAAAGAGTAGAAGATAAAGGATTAAATTTAATTACAAGTTTAAGCCTTCAATATGAAATTGCAAAAGGATTTTCTTTTAAAACAGATTTGGGATACGGACGGGCTCAAATGCAAACAAAACAGTTCATGCCAGCATCGGCAACTAATCATGTGTATGCTGAAGCGAATGGAAATGATTCAAACTTTCAAAGGTCGTATACCGTTTCGACCAATAATACCAATAATTTTACTATCGAGCCTCAGCTTAATTATACAACAGAATTATGGAAAGGAAACTTGACTGCGCTTGTTGGAGGTTCATGGCAGAATAGAAAGTCTGAGATGCCTTCTTACGTTAGTTCAAGTGGGTATAGTTCAGATAATTTAATTGGAAACCTTGGAACTGCAGAAAATGTAACGGCTAATAATGGAAGTGTAGAATATAAATACATTTCTCTTTTTAGCAGACTGAACTATAATATTGCCAATAAATACATTGTCAATGTTAACTTTAGAAGAGATGGTTCATCACGTTTTGGAGCGAATAATCGTTTTGGAAATTTTGGTTCTGTGGGTGGTGCCTGGGTCTTTACGCAGGAAAATTTCCTGAAAGGTCTTAAAGTATTAAGTTTTGGAAAACTGCGCTCTAGTTATGGAGAAATAGGAAGTGACGAAATTGGAGACTATCAATATGCTGAAACTTTTGACACTCGTACTTACGGTAACGGAAATGCTTCTATGGCTGCAGCCAGAATTGCAAACCCTAACATCAAATGGGGATTAACAAAGAAATTTGAAGCTGCACTTGATTTAGGTTTTTTTAACGACCGTATATCTTTTACTGCAGCTTATTATAAAAATACTTCGAGTAATCAATTGGTAAACTATACTCTTAGTGCACAGGCAGGTTTTACGACTTATACGGCAAATTTACCAGCCGAAGTTGAAAACAAAGGATGGGAATTTACTCTTGGTACAACAAATATTCATACTAAAAACTTAAATTGGTCGACCTCTTTTAATATCTCAACCAATTCTAATAAATTAGTATCATTTCCTGGTATAGAGTTCACCAGCTATTATTCTCAATATGTTGTTGGAAGACCTTTAGGTGGCAGATATTTATACAATTATACAGGTGTAAATGCTGCTGGTATTGCTCAATTTGAAGATTTAAACGGAGACGGAAGAATCTCTACCGGATATGCTCAGACGGGCAGAGGAGACAGAAGATATTATGGGCCTTCTTATCCTCAATATTACGGTGGTATCTCAAACACTATTAGCTATAAAGCCTTTACGCTAGACTTTTTGTTTCAATTCGTAAAACAAGATGGTACCACTTTAATGACTGCAACTGGCGCACAGCCAGGTTATCCTTACTCAACTGCTAATTTTCAGGTGGATGAATACAACGATTATATAGCACAAGGAAATGTTTTAAGTTCAGGTTTCCAAAATAGTTTCTTTAACTATTTGGGATCAACTGCTTCTGTTGTAGATGCCTCGTATATAAAACTTAAAAATGTAAGTGCCTCGTACCAAATTCCTTTAGATGAGGCAACGAAGAAATATTTGCAAAGCTTACGTATTTCTCTTCAAGGGCAAAACCTCGTAACCTTTACTAAATACAAAGGCCTTGATCCGGAAACGCAGGGATTGGCATTGCCTCCATTGCGTACAATCACTCTAGGAACTCAGTTTACATTTTAAATCTAAAAATCATGAAAAATATTTCAACTAAATATACCTATATATTTTCGTTTTTTCTTTTACTAGGACTTACAAGCTGTGATGATGCTCTGGATGTTGATCTTCCGAGCAATCAATTATCATCAGAAAGTGTATACTCTACAGAGTCTACAGCCGAGGCTGCTGTAAACGGAATCTACCAAAGCATGGTGGCCGATTTTTATTATAACAGAGTACATTCTGTTCTTGGACAAACTGCTGACGAATTAGTACCAAGAACCGGTATTGCAAATTTTTACAGTTCTAATGAAATTCCGGAAACTGACGGAACTATAAACAGTAATTGGGGCGAATTGTACAAAACTATTTATAACGCTAACAACGTGATCGAAGGAATTACTAAAAGCACTACACTTAATGCTTCCAAAAGCAGACAATGGATTGCCGAAGCAAAATTTCTAAGAGCGTATTCTTATTTTTACCTGACCAATCTCTGGGGTAATGTGCCTTTAGTACTTACTACAAATGTAGATGTGTCTGCGTTGTTACCGCAATCTTCGCAAGAAACGGTGTATGCACAAATTTTGCTGGACTTAACAGATGCTTCAAAAGATCTTCCAACCAATTATGGCAATTATGATGATGAAAGAATCAGAGCTACAAAATGGGCTGCCGAAGCTTTATTAGCAAGAGTAAATCTTTATTTAGGAAAATGGAGTGATGCTGCTGCGCATGCCTCTGCTGTCATAAACGAAACAGGAGCTTATAAAATAATTACTGGTTTAACATCGGCAAACAGTCCGTTTATTACAAATAATCAGGAATCCATCCTTCAAATACCGTATTTTAATGTTAATTATACCTACGAAGGAGGTGCGGTATTTACAACAGGAGGAACTTTACTGCTAAGAAAAGGCAATGCACTTTTTGAAACTGGTGATGCCAGAAAAACAAATTGGACCATTGACATTAGAGATAGAAACGGAGTATTTTTAGGTATTGCACCAAATAAATATAAAAACGCATTTGGTAATTCTCCTATAGAACGCTCAACGATACTTAGATTGGCAGAACTCTATTTAATAAGAGCCGAAGCCAGAGTAAGATCCAATGATATTACCGGAGCTCAGCAGGATATTAACGTCATTAGAAACAGGGCTTTACTAGGCAGTACTGCTTTAACAGATCCAAACCAGCTTCTGGATTTAATTGCTCTGGAAAGACAACGTGAGTTTTTTGCAGAAAACGGGCACAGATGGCTGGATCTTAAGAGAACCGGCAAACTAGATGAAACACTCTCTGTTTTGTCTGATAAAATCTGGAAAACTACCGACAGTTTATTTCCAATACCAGAACCTGCTATGCGTTCTAATCCTTTCTTAATCCAAAATACAGGATATTAAATACTAAAAATACCGCAAGAATGTGTTTCATAAAAATACATTCTTGCGATTTTAAAAAACACTATGGAAACAACAATTGTAAGAGTTGAGGACTTGTCGCATCAATACAGTAAGGATTGGGCGATTCAAAATATAAGTTTTGAAATTAAAACAAATAGAATTTTAGGTCTTTTAGGATCTAATGGCGCAGGAAAATCAACCACAATGAATATTCTTTGCGGCGTTTTAAACCAAACCAGCGGCAATATTTTTATTGACGGAATTAACCTAAAAGAAAACCCTGTTGAAGCCAAAAAACTAATTGGCTTTTTACCCCAAACACCGCCTTTGCATCTGGATTTAACCGTAAATGAATATTTAATTCACTGCGCACAACTTCGTCATGTGAAAAAAGAAGATTTAAAAAATGCCGTTGAAAGAGCCAAAGAACAATGTGGTATTTCGCACTTCAGCAATCGTTTAATTCGTAATCTTTCCGGAGGATATCGTCAGCGTGTGGGAATTGCCCAGGCTATTATTCACGAACCAAAACTGGTAGTTTTAGATGAGCCTACAAACGGACTTGATCCAAATCAAATTTTAGAAGTTAGAAATTTAATTAAAAAGATTTCTAAAGATAAAGCTGTAATATTCTCTTCACATATTCTTTCTGAAGTTCAGGCTACATGTCAGGATATCAGAATGATTGAAAACGGGCACATGGTTTTTTCTGATACTCTGGATGCTTTCAACAACTATATCGAAGCTGATAAATTGACTGCAAGTTTTGAAAACCCGCCAGCAGTTGAGGCCTTACTTGCAATTCCGGAAATAAAAGATGCCGTTTTCCTAACTCCAAAAAAAGTACGGGTCACCTTTACCGGCTCGCAGGATGTTGCTGAAAAAATTATTTCACTAAGCGTTTACAACAATTGGAAACTGCGCGAAATCCAATTCGAAAAAGTATCTCTGGATGAAATTTTTGCCCAGTTATCAAAAAAAGCGCCTTCTAAAAATACTATTCTTTCTTAAAAAATAAACAAATGAAAACAATATACAGAATTGCTAAAACGGAACTCAATACGATGTTCTATTCGCCTGTTGCATGGGTCGTTTTAGTTATATTTTCAATCCAGTCGAGCTGGAAATTTTTCGACTCTGTTGAACGATTTGAAAAAGCGCAAAAAATAGGAGAAGGTCTTAGTAACTTGTCTCAGATTATATTTTCGGGCTTCAACGGTTTATATACAGAAATGCAGAATTATTTATATCTATATGTTCCACTATTGACAATGGGTTTGGTGAGCCGTGAAATAAACAGCGGCTCTATCAAACTGCTGCTATCTTCTCCCATTAAAATTAAAGATATCGTATTAGGGAAATATTTAGCCATAGCAGCTTACTGCCTTTTATTTGTTGGAATATTGGGATTGCAGGTAACAATTGCCTATTTCTCTATTGATAATTTAGATCTTAAATTTGCCATTTCAGGACTAATTGGTTTGTATTTATTAGTATGTACTTATGCCGCAATCGGTCTTTTTATGTCCTGCCTTACCTCTTATCAAGTCGTTGCCGCCATTAGTACATTAGTTGTTTTGGCCGGACTAAATTTTATTGGCAAATTATGGCAGGATATCGAATATGTAAAAGACATCACCTATTTTCTTTCTATCGCCGGACGTGCCAACGAAATGCTCGAAGGTCTATTAATAAGTAAAGATGTATTTTATTTTATTTTAGTAAGCAGTCTTTTTATTGGACTGAGTATTTACAAATTACAAACCGGAAGAGATGCGCAGTCAGTTTCCCAAAGAGTTTTAAAATATACTGCTTTAATAAGTGTAGTTCTTGCACTTGGTTATATTACGTCAACAGCTTCCCTGTCATTGTATTATGATATGACCAGAACAAAAGACAGAACACTGACCCAAACCAGCTTAAATATTGTCAAAAAAATAGACGGTCCAATTAAGTTAACCACTTACGTAAACTTATTAGATATAAACTATTATATGGCCATGCCTTACTCTCAAAATTCAGATATTGCCAGTTTTGAAAATTATACCCGTTTTTTACCCCAAATGGAAATGGAATATGTGTATTATTATGACACGTCAAACAATGAAGCATTGTATGCACAAAATCCGGGACTGAATGATAAACAGCTTGCCGATAAAATGATCGAAACGCAGAATTTAAAATTAAAAAAATTATATTCTCCTGCCGAAATTAAAAAGATTATTGATCTTAAACCAGAGCAAAACCGAGTTGTAAGAACGGTTGAATACAATGGAAAAAAGACCTTTTTAAGAATGTTTGACGATTTGTTTAAAGTTCCCAGCGAAAAAGAAATCTCTGCATCCTTAAAACGATTAGTGGTCCCTGCTCCAAAAATTATTTTTGCAACCGGAAACATGGAGCGCAGCATTGACAAAAACGGAGATAAAAATTACAAAACAGGGTTTAATGAAATAACATTTAGATACTCCTTAATCAATCAGGGGTTTGATGTTTCTACTGTAGATATTAATGCGCAGAATATCCCCGAACAAACAAATATTTTAATTATTGCCGATCCAAAAACACAATTGAGTGAGGGCGCTATTGACCGTATTACTAAATATATCGACCAGGGGAAAAATTTAATGCTTTTGGCAGAACCTGAAACCAATTCAGCTCTTGCTGCTATAACAGATAAATTAGGGTTAACTTATACCAAACAAACCCTTGTGCAGGAAAGCGAAACCAATTCTCCTGATTATTTAGTAACAGATCTTCAAAAAAACACAAACCCTGATATTATTAAATTTAGTAAAACCAGAAACAATAACCCAATTCCGCTTTTAGGAAGCAGCGGAATTAAAACCACTAAAGATGCAGGATTTAAAGTAACACCTCTTTTAAAAACAAATAACCAGCCGGCTTGGGAATCGCAAACAGCAATTACTTCTGTTTCTGAAGATTTAAAGAAACAGCCTTCTGTAACAGCCGTTCCGCTTGTAGTAGCCTTAACGAGAAATATAAATGGTAAATCGCAAAAAATAATAGTTTCCGGTGATGCAGATTTTATGGGCAATGCCGAGTTAAGCCGAGGCGGTTCGGGAACTTTTCAGTTTGTAACCGATATTTTCAGTTGGCTCAACAATTATGAATTTCCTATTGACACGACTCGTCCCGAAAGTATGGATAAGAAAATAACCATCAATGCCAATCAGGTTTTCATTAATAAATTGGTTTTCATCGGACTATTCCCTTTATTGATCATATTAAGTGGCGCTTTTATATTAATTAGAAGAAATAGAAGATAAAAAATATCAAAATGAAAACTACAAAAAATATCATCCTTGGAATTTTGTTTTTGTCTTTTAACGGCGTCTTTGCCCAATTCAAAACCACAATTCCGCTTAATAAAAACGTGACCACCGGAAAATTAAAAAACGGCTTAACGTATTATATCCTGCATAACGAAGAACCAAAAGACAGAGCGAGTTTTTATTTCGTTCAAAATGTGGGCGCTATACTCGAAGACGACAATCAAAACGGCTTGGCGCATTTTCTGGAACATATGGCTTTTAATGGAACAGAACATTTTAAAGGAAAAGGAATCATTAAAATGCTTGAAAAAAACGGAGTCACTTTTGGTAAAGACATCAACGCTTATACCGCTCAGGATGAAACCGTTTACAACATTAGCACAGTTCCTGTAAACAATCAAAAACTAATTGACTCGACGCTTTGGGTTTTACACGACTGGTCTGGCGCTTTGTCTTTGACAGATGCAGAAATTGATGCAGAAAGAGGTGTTATCAGAGAAGAATGGAGAACCCGCAGAACAAGTGATTTCCGTTTAAAAATGCAGACTGATCCCGTTTTATACAAAGGTTCAAAATACAGCAAACGTGATGTAATTGGCGATCTGAATATCATTAATAATTTTAAATATCCAGAATTGCGCAATTACTATAAAAAATGGTACAGGCCAGATTTACAGGCCGTTATTATAGTGGGAGATATCGATGTAAAGCTAATGGAGCAAAAAGTAAAATCGATATTTTCGGGAATTCCGCTTGCAAAAAAAGCAGCAGTCAGAACCTATGAAGCAATTCCAAAACACGATGAATTGTATTTTGGAACTGCTGCAGATAAGGAAGCTTCATCGACGGTAATTACGTTACGCTATATTTTTGATGAACCGCTTTTAAAAGACAATAACGTAACACGCAAAAATGTACTGAACTCATTTTACACTAACATTTTAAACAGTCGTTTTAAAGAATTACTGCTAAAAAACCAAGCCTCTAGTTTAAATTTGAGTACTTATTTTGGTGGCATTTCACGATTAAGCAACACATATAATATTTCGGCATCTGCCAAAAAAGGAAAAACGCTGGAAGCATTTGAAGAAGCCTATACAGAAGCTGCACGTTTAAACCGTTTTGGCGCTTTACAAACTGAATTGGACCGAACCAAAAAGCTTTTTATAAGTTCATACGATGATTTTATCAGCAATAAAGATAAAGTCGACAATGAAACCTGGGCAGATAAATTGACCGATTATTTCTTAAAAGCAAAACCGTTTCTTGCGCCAGAAGATGATTACAAGCAAATCGTAGATATAATAAACAGTATTTCTCTGGAGGAATTAAACGCTCACGCAAAAACGGTACAACAACCAACCAATCAGGTTATTTTAGTTACTGGTTCTGAAGAGGATAAAATCAATTTTCCGACTAAGGAAGCTGTTGTAAACGTAATGAAAAAGGTAGAAAACAAAACGTTGGAACCTTATACTAAAAAAGTAAACAATGCCGCTTTAATCGAAAAAGATTTAAAACCTGCTGCGATTAAAAAAACATATGATGTAACCGGAATTAAGGGAGCAAAAGGATATATTTTAGAAAATGAGGCTAAAATAATTGTATTACCAACAACGTATTCGCAAGATCAGATTGTTTTTTCTGCTTTTTCTAAAGGCGGGAAATCATTGGTAAAAACAGAAGATTTAACATCTGCAGAAATTGCAACCACAATTGCAAGATCATCCGGTTTAGGAAGTTTTGATAATATTGGTTTAAAAGAAAAACTAACAGGGAAAGTAGCGCAGGTAACACCATTTATTGGCGAAAATACGCAGGGTTTTCAAGGAAGTTCAAACAAAGCTGATTTTGAAACGATGCTGCAATTGCTTTATCTTTCTTTTGAAGAGCCGCGTTTTGACCCGAACATTTTCAATATTCTGAAAGAACAGTACCAAAACCGTTTAGAAACAATTAAAAAAGATAATGGAAGCGCGTTTAAAGATTCTATTGATTTAGCAAATTCAAATCACAGTCCAAGAACCTTTCTTTTTAATGAAAAATTTCTTGAAACAATCGATTTGAAAAAAGCAGAAAACATCTACCGCGACCGAATTAAAAATGCGGCAGATTTCACTTTTATTTTTGTTGGAAACATTCCAGAATCAGGATTAGAACTGATTCAGAAATACATCGGAAATATAAATTCAAATCCGGCTTTAAAAGAAAATTTTGTCGATCACAATATTGAACCTGCAAAGGGTAAAACAATAGTTCACTTCAAACGTCCAATGGATGTGCCTAAAACAACTGTTTATCTTAACCTAACCGGAAAAGTAGCGTACAGCAAAGAAAATGTAATGAATATGTATGTTATTGGAGAATTATTAGGCAAACGATTCCTGCAGACTATTAGAGAAGAAGAAGGCGGCAGTTACGGCGTAAATGTGGGCGGAAACCTGGAATTGATTCCTACACCAACTTTTGAACTGGCTCTGACTTTTGACTGTGATCCTGATAAACAAGAAAAACTAATGCAGATTGTCTGGAAAGAAATAAGTGATTTAAAATCAAATCCGATCAACGCCAGCGATTTAGAAGATATTAAAAAAGCACTTCTAAAAAATAGGGAAGAATCACTTAAAACAAATTCTTTCTGGAACAACACTCTTTATAATAACAGCTTAAATCAGATTCCGTTTTTACAGGATGAAGAATATAAAAACTTAATTTCTAAAATTAATCAGAAAACTATTCAGGAGTTTAGTAAGCACGTCTTGGATAGTTCTACAAGTGTCGAAGTAGTTATGAGCCCGGAAAAGCAATCCGGGAAGTAAAATACTTTAGATTCATTTTTTTATTTTATTAGTCATTAAAGGTTGTCTTTACCAAGACAGCCTTTTCTGTTGAATGCTTTACAATGGAATTGCCTTTAATTGTAAAGTTTTACTGTCTGTTGCGAAATAGGGCTAAACAAAGGCAGGGTCTTATTTCTATGAAACTACTATTCAGCTCATTGAAAAAGTGCGGATATTCAAAGTTTAAACTAAATGTAATCTCGCTGGCCGGTAAATTTGTGATCGATAATATCACTTTTGCTTTTTCGATTAACTTTTCATGTATATGCTGCTGCGTATTCTGCCCATAGTGTAAGATGACAAAATCAAAAACCATACATCCGACTTTCTATTTTTGTTAGCATTTAAAGAGAAAATACTCATTGACTTGTTCCTTGACTTAAGGGCATTTATGCTTTCCCAGATATTTCAGAATTTTGGCAGATTTACCCCTGTCAAACATTACAGGCATAATTGAGCCTGTACAAATACCTAGTATCGTCTAAAACCGATGTGAGCTCAATGGTGGTGGGCAATCGCAAACGTCTCTAAAAAGGGGTATCTATAGATGCACTTAGAAAATGGATGAGCTTAATGGTTTGAATCACGCTATAGTCACTTGATGAGACAAAGAAATATTCTTCTTTATCTCATCTTTATTTGAATTTAAATCTTTGAATTGCTTTCAAAATTGAATTTTACTTATAATTCTCAACGAATCCTGCGGGTATCCTTGGCCTGAAAGACTAAAGAGTCGTTTTTTATACCTATTATTTTTGGTATATGATATATTGTTAGATTTGGTTAAAACGTTTCATTATTGCCGACTTTTGTATCATAGTCATTAACCTCGATTCATGGAAATTTGTTTTAATATTAAAACAATAAATATTTTACAATGAAAAAAACAATTTTTATAACAGGTGCTTCTCGCGGTTTAGGCAGAATATGGACAGAAACTTTTCTAAAACGAGGTGATAATGTTGTGGCAGCAGTAAGAAATACAGATTCTTTAAAGGAGCTTGTGGCACAATTTCCAGATAATCTATTGGTTTTACAGCTAGATGTTACCGATAAAAAAGCATCTTTTGAAGTAGTTTCAAAAGCAAAAACACATTTTGGGCAAATTGATGTATTAATAAATAATGCTGGTTACGGTCATTTAGGTGCAATTGAGGAATTAGAAGAACAGCAAATCCGTGCTCAATTTGAAACCAATGTATTTGGTCTAATTTGGTTAACACAGGCTATTATACCTATAATGCGCGAACAAAAATCAGGGCATATCATACAGCTTTCGAGTGCGTTGGGTGTTGTAGCATTGCCTACATTAGGAATTTACAGTGCTTCTAAATTTGCTGTTGAAGGTCTAAGTGAATCTTTGGCATCAGAAGTGGCTGGATTTGGAATTAAAGTAACTATTTTAGAGCCAAATGGTTATGAAACTGATTTCAGTGCATCTTCTGCAATGCAAAGTAAACCGTTAGAACAATATGACGCTGTGAGAGCAGCCCTTCAGGAAGGAAACAAAGCAGAAGATTATGGTGTACCAGAAGCGACTTCAGAAGCTGTTTTGAAACTGGTCGATACAGAAAATCCGCCTTTAAGATTGATTTTAGGCAAGGCAGGAATCCAATGGATTAAATACGCTTACAGCGAACGTATGAAAACCTGGGATGAATGGCAGGAAGTTTCTGTGGCGGCACACGGAAAATAAAGTTTAAATTAGCAGGATCGGATTCGTCGGATTCTGCTTTTCTTTTAAAAATAAAAAAATGAATCACTTCAATAAAATTAGCGCTTTTACTCAGGCTATTGGAATCAAGCCTCCTGAGCATCCGCTTTTCTGCGTTTCACATGGTACCAAATTTACCTGCAATCTGAGTGATGATATAGAATTTACTACTGATTTTTATATTATTGGTTTCCAGAAGCTTGAATCAGGAAGTGTACTTTATGGTAAAACAAAATACGACCACGACCATGGGAAGATGTCATTTATAAAACCGCACCAGATTATAGCGTTTAAAAATATTCGTTTAGACGAAGATTGCTTTGTGATTGCAATTCACGAAGATTTTTTATCTGGTAATATTTTACACCACGAAATGAGGAAATACAGTTTCTTTGAATATGAGGCAAATGAGGCACTGCATCTTTCTCCAAGCGAAGAGAAAACCATATGGAATCTGGTAAAAACAATGGAAAAGGAATATCGTAATAATGTTGATGATTACAGTAAGGTTATAATCCTCAGCCATCTTGATACGATGCTTAAATACGCACAACGCTTTTACAAAAGGCAATTTATTGACCGTACACATTTAAGAGGTGCTACATTTACCAAATTTAATGATTTACTGTCTCTTTACTTCGAAAACAAAACAAATGAGGATTTTGGTCTTCCTACAGTTAGCTATTTGGCAGAAAAACTCCATGTATCATCCAAATATTTAACCGATTTACTCAAACAAGAAACTGGAAAAACTGCTTTAGAACTTATTCATCTCTATCTGATCTCGGAAGCAAAAAATTTATTGAAGGAAGGAAAAATGAACATTACTGAAATTTCTGTTTCTCTGGGGTTTGAAAATGCTACCTATTTTTCTCGTTTGTTTAAAAAAGAAGTTGGAATGACTCCTAATATATTTAGAGATGATAAACGAACTTAAAAAAAATGAAATTTCAGAGAATTTACTGATTTTAATGATAGTGAATTAGAAATTATCATACCTTATTTTGAAACAAAAAAGTTCAAGAAAAAATCTATTCTTCTAACCGCGGGAAAAGCTGCTGTAAATAGCATAGAGGGAAAAATTATCAATACTAAAACGGGAAAAGCTTTTATGCACTAAGAACAGCAGAAGCTTTAAATTTGCTATGATATTAAATCCTTTCAAACGAGTTTCGAGATTTTCTTTTGCAGAAATAAAAATAACCCCTTCGGTTTTATTTTTAGCTTTTAACTCTTTTAAAATATCAAATCCATCACCATCAGGCAGCATAAGATCCAATAAGATCCAGTCATAATCATAAATGTGTATTTTTGTGAGTGCCAATCATAGTTTTCGGCGGTTTCACATTGAATGCCATTGGTTTTAAAGTAGTCTTTGATGCTTTGCGCAATTTCGCGCTCATCTTCAATAGTAAGAATTTTCATGCTGCAATTTACAAATGAATTCTGAAGAAAAACGGAATAAAAGGGGGCTTAATTAAAATTTAATAATCTTAAAATGTTTTAAAATAGCAGATAGTGAAATTTTTACCATCGTATGATGGAGCTATAAATGATGTCGATTTATTTTGTTCACTATGCCAGAGTTTTCTTGAAATATAAGGATTCATCCAATAGGCAATTTTGGTGCTCAGAATTCCAATTCCTGCACCTGCGGCTACATCTGTAAGCCAGTGTCTGTTGTTGTACATGCGAAATATTCCAGTACCGGCAGCAACTGCATACCCCGCCACGCCGTACCATATTGATTTGTCTTTATATTCCTGATATAAAAATTCTGCCCCTGCAAAAGCAATAGCGGTATGACCAGAAGGGAATGAATTATTGGAAGACCCATCCGGGCGTTCTACATTGGTTACTGACTTCAAGGCAAAAACAGATCCTACAGTTATAATTGTTGAAGTCGCCAGAATGACAGAGCGGTCACGCATATTATTTTTTCCTTCGACCCCAAACGCATTAAGTGCATAAACAGAAACAGCAGGAACATATCTTGAAAAATCATCTATTGTAACCTTTTTATCAATGTCCTCTGTAAATTCGTCGCGAATCTGAAAATTGAAACTTTTTATTTGTCCGCTTTCAGCACCCCAAAAGCCATATCCTATTAAAATACCCGGAATGATAAGCTGTTTATAATTAAACTTAATATTTTTAACGGTATCAATTGCTACAGAATCCTTTGCTACAGTATTTTGCCCCAAGGCAAAGTACGGAAAAAGGAGTGAAGTAATTATTATAAACAATTTTTCCATTAAAAAGATTTTATCTTAATTGGCATATTAACAATAATAGTAAGTTTTTAATAAAGTTAATACTATTTTTCAATATTGTAAAAATAGTCTAATTATACTCTGTTCTACCGTTATTTTTGTTTAGTCACTTCATTACACAGTTGCATTTTAAATGCTTTTCTTTTTTATATTATTTAGGTAAAAGGTTTATAAAGGTTTTTATAAAGTTTCGAACCTAATCTCTGTAATGCTTGTTTTTGCTGGATTTCTAGTTTCCAAAAACACAATATGCCACGATTTTACCACAAAACTTTTACAAAGATTGAAAACTGCCTTAAAAGCAAAAAACCTGCGAATCCTAGGATTGGCAGGTTTACCATGTTTTTTATGGGTTTTTGAAAAGATTAAAAAAGTGACCTTTTTATTTCTTTTACCCTTTTAGTGGAGAGAGCAGGATTCGAACCTTAAGTTCGGAACCCGCATATTTCCTGCGTTTTTTTAAATTTTTTAATCTATTTTGCTACGAAACTCAAAATGCTAATCCTTGAAAATTTTTACAGAGAAACTAACAGTTAAGTTGTTTAAAATGAATACTATAATTCATGTGTTGGAGATCAAAATTAAAAAATAAATATGTTAAATCACCCAAATGAATCAAATATCATATTTTGATGGAGTAAGACTACCATAAATTTATACTCGTGGCAATCTTTTGAATCAAAAGCTTTTCATTTTAGAAATTAAATTATTCTAAACTTTAGATTACTTTTTTCAAGTGAAAACCAGTCTATTTGTAAAACCGCTTTAATGAATGATTTTAGCTCGTCGAATGTACTTGGTTTTACAGCATAAAATGTTGCTCCGAGTTTAAAGGCTTTGTCTATAACCAAGGGATCGCTGGAAGTGGAAAGTATGATCACGAATAATTTTTTCAAATTTCCGGGCTGATTTCTTATCTCTTCCAAACATTTAAGGCCATCCTGTTTGGGCATATTAATATCCATGAAAATAATATCGGGCAAAGGATTTGGCTGCTTACAAAGAATATCCATCAACTCTTGACCATCCTGTGCTTGGGTTAAAATTACAGTACTGTCTATTTCAAATAGCGCTTCTGCAAACATGACCCGATCATCATCATCATCATCTGCGAGATAAATATTTTTTTGAATTCGGGTATTTTGTAAAGTCATATCTGTTTTTTTATTATTAGAAGAATACTAATAAGGCAAGGATTTTGAAATCTGCAAAATATTGATGTAAACCTGTTAATTGTTTTATTAATTGGCAATCTAAATAGTGGAGTATCAATTCTGAACGTATGAACTATAATATAAACTTACAGATCAAAACCTAAAGAGAATTGCCAAACCCTATTTTGTGCTTTCCCGTCGTCATATAAATCTCCTAAGCCTAAGTGGTAACGCGCTGCTAAACTTATACCGGAATTGGTTTTAAATCCGCCACCAAAGTTTAGTCCCCAATCGAAACTATTAGGATCATACTCCTGTGAACTGCTGAAAAGTCCGTCATATTCTTCTTTATGTGAAACTGCTAATCCAATTTGTGGACCTGCTTCTAAAAAGAAATTTTCAGAGAGATAGGCTTTAAGCATTAAAGGCAGGTTAATGTAATCTAACTTTTGAGTAAAGGTTCCACTGCTATTTGTTATTTTGTAGCCCTGTTGCGAATAGAGTAATTCGGGTTGTATGGCAAAGCTCTCGCTGATAAAGGACTCACCGTAAATTCCAAAATGAAAACCATGTCGTTGTCCGGTTTCCCCATCTCCGTCAAAGCTTACCGCTGCCAGACTATAACCTCCTTTTATCCCTGCATTGGATTTAGGGATAGTATTATCCTGCGCATTTATTGTTGTTATAGCACCAAAAAGTAGGGCTATTATTGAAAATTTTATTCTCATGTGTTTGATTTTATAATTGTTTATTGATTAAATTTTTATCTTCCTCCATTGGCGCGAAGGTCTGCAATGCATTGCGCATCTAATTGAAGCGTAGTACCAGCTGAAAGCATATCCGAAATACCGGTATTTGATTCTGATAACCAATACATTAAGCATGTTTTTTCAATGCAGTGTTTCGGATGTTCTGTGTCTTCATGATTGCTTTGTAGCGGCGTTCCAAGGTTTGTGAGCCCTAGTATATGCCCAAATTCGTGGGTAATTATTGTGGTCTCTAACAAACTTCTGTTTGGTTCAAATGGACTGTCGCTTAGATCGTGAATAGTTTGTTCGAAAATAACAAAAGAAGTATTTCTGTATGCTGTTCCAAGAATAAGCGATGTTTGAGTGTCTTTCGAAGATTTTCCGTCTGCAAAAAATGCCCAAACTACTATTTGATCAGAATTGTTGTATTTTGTACGATTAGTATTTTCAATATTTACGATTTCCTGATCGGTGTAAGGTGAATTTCCCGGAGATGATATAGCATGTTTTACAATACTGATACCCTTTGGTTTGTATGTTCTTGCGGTAAGAAAGTTTACAAAATTATTGATCGCTGTACTGCTTGGTTCAAAACCGGTTACATACACCACTTCAATAACCATACTCGTAAACTTTTTATCCGATAGTAAATCATTAGCCGAACTTCCGGTTTGCTGTCTGTTTGCACTGGTATTTAGCGCAACTGAATTCTCTGTGGTATCATCCTTTGAACAAGCCCCCATAGAGAAGAGCAAAATAATGGTTAATAGAGAAAATGTTTTTTTCATTATTATTTTCATTAGTGTGTATTTTATTACGGACAGCCAAATTATGCGAGCTGTCCGCAATAAACTACCAGTCAAAATCCAGTTATATTTGTTTCAATACGAGTGTTACCGCAGCATCAGTTGTACTTTGTAAGGTGATTGTTGTAGCGGTAAAACTAGTTACTTTCCAGGTATTATTGAGCAAAGTGAATGAAGCATTACCTGAAAAATTCAGTTGTAGAAGCACATTTAATTCCGAGCTTACTCCATAGGTTCCATTGACAGTTGTATTTAATAAATCCGTAGCTTTTACAAGGAAATTATTTGTAAAATCGATGGTAAAATCTTTATAGTTTATCGCTGAATTTGCCCCTGCACGGACAAAAGACTCTACTTTAAATTTTCCAGCAACTAAAATAGGCTCTAATTTTTTTGCGTTTTGAACTGCCAGGGCTATCGCTTCTTCAGTTTTTGCAGCTGTATTGATAGTGGTTTGTAATTCAGCATCACTAGAAATTGTTGTTTTGGATCCATCTGCAATTGTCGCTGAAATTGGGTAGTTTACAGAAAATAATTCTGTACTACTTAAATTAGACATATAGGTATATAATTGTTGTTCTGATGTAATAACAACACTTGCTGTTTGTTTAAAACTTAAATCAAATGTCAAAATTGTAATGGGAAAGCTGATATTTACAGAAGAAATGGCGTTCTGACCAGAAACTTCGGCTCCTGTACAAGCAGTAAGAATCGCATTATATTCTGTTTGATTATTAACAGTAACCTCATTGTAATTGCTTAATTTAACTTTTAATGGAAATTGTAATACAACAGTATCCTGATCATCGTTAAATTGTCCCAAAATAGAAATAACTTGTTGGTAATCTGCCTGGCTCAGGATAGAAACCTGAACTCCATTAACTTTAGCAGTAACGGGTAATAAAATTGAAGAACATGATGCTCCATCAAGGAAATCATCAAAGGAACCATCGTACATGGAAGCACGTTTAAGGTTGCTTGTTGTAGTTGAATTGGCTGAATTTGTATTTGGATTTTCTCCTTGTTCATTATCAATTTCACTTTGGCATGATGTAAAACCTAAAATAGCCATCAATGCAACTGCGGTAACAATTTTTAATTTTTTCATAATTTTAAAATTTTATATATTTTTATGGTAACCAGCGATGTTTTTAGCGCCTTTCTATTGGTAAGACAACCAGGATTATTTTTACCCTATAAAAAATTTAAAAAAAAATATAATTTTTTACAAATAAAATCATAATGTTATGATAGTTAACATTTTATAATTTTTCATAAAAAAGCAATTATAATCAACTCAGCTCTTTTGAAAAATTAATTTACATTTACAAACTACAAAAAAAAAGAATTAATACTCAATGAGCGACAAAAAAAGTACACTTTGCGAAGAAAATCACTTTAGAGACTTTTATTTAACGCATGTGCAATCGGCAAATAATTTTGCTTATTATAAATGTGGTGATGACCAGGCTGCATTAGATCTGGTACAGGATGCATTTACAAAAATTTGGGAGAATTGTTCTAAAATAGACTTTAGTAAGGTCAAAACGTATTTGTTTACCAGTATTAACAATTTATTTCTAAATACAATAAAACATCAAAAAGTGGTATTAAGGTATGCTAAAGATGCGCCTAATCTGGATATCCATAATCAAAGCCCTGACTATTTGCTTGAAGAAGAAGAATTCAGACTTAAACTAACTAATGCAATCGCATCATTGAGTGAAGTACAAAGGGAAGTTTTTTTATTGAATCGAATAGAGGGAAAAAAATACAGGGAAATTGCTGAGTTGCTCGATATTTCTCAAAAAACAGTAGAAAAAAGAATGTCTGGTGCATTGCAAATATTAAAATCCCAGATAGAAAATATATAATTTAATCATTTAGCTATAGGGTAATTTAAAAGTTAATTGTCTTATAAACACAGAGGTATAAAATGAAAAACGAAAAAGAGATATTAAAATGGTTCAATAATGAGCTTTCAGGTAAAGAAATTGAAGATTTAAAACAATCAGAAGATTTGCAAACGCTTGAAAAGATTAATCATTATGCATCACAATTCGAGACTCCAAAAGTAGATATCCATGCTGCTCTTGAAGCTTTCGAAGTCAGAAACCATTCTAAAAAGAAACAAAAGGTAAGAACTTTAAACTACAAAGTTTTTTACCGCGTAGCAGCCGTGTTGGCTATTGTGTTAACTTCTGCTTATTTCTTGTTTTTCAATAACATTACATCATTTCAAACCCAAATAGCACAAACAAAATCAGTTACACTGCCCGATAGTTCTCAGGTGATCTTGAATTCCGCTTCAAAACTAAGTTTTAATGAAAAAAAATGGGCTGATAAAAGAGACTTAATCTTAGAAGGAGAAGCTTTTTTTAAAGTAAAGAAAGGACAAACGTTTAGTGTAAACACATTTTCCGGAGTGGTAAAAGTTTTAGGAACACAATTTAATGTAAAACAGCGCAAAAACTATTTTGAGGTTAAGTGTTATGAAGGTTTGGTAAGTGTTGCTTATAATCATACAACCGTTAAATTGCCTCCTGGAAAAACCTTCAGGGTTATAAATGGCATAATCGAAACTGTTGAAGATTTTAAGGCTCAAAAACCTTCCTGGCTTGAGCAGGAATCAAGTTTTGATAAAATACCTCTGGATCAGGTTATTGCAGAACTCGAGCGCCAGTATGATATAAAAATAAAAACTGAAGGTGTGGACACCTCAAAACTCTTTACGGGAAGTTTTACTCATACCAATAAACAAATAGCACTTCAAGCCGTTACTATCCCACTTAAACTAAGTTACAGGATCGAGGGGGAAACCATAATATTTTATAATTATGGTGTCAAATAAAGGACTGATTTATTTATTGATTTGTATTGGCAGTTTTTGTTATGGACAAAATACAGCCCAAAAAATGCCTTTAACTGAGGTTATTATTTCAATAGAAAAACAGTTTAATGTTAAGTTTTCATATGCTGTTGAAGATGTGGCAACGGTAAGGGTGGAGAAACCCAATACCTCATTTACCTTAGAGCAGACAATTGAGTATCTAAACCTGAAAACCTTTTTGAATTTTAAGGCTTTAGACGACCGGTATGTTACCGTCTCAGTACTAAACAAAACAATAGCCATTTGCGGAACCGTTTTATCCGACGAGAGCAAATCTGGTCTGCCTGGCGCTTCAGTGTTTGTGGATAACACAGGAAGGCATTCCATAACAGATCAAAACGGTAAATTTAGTGTGCAGGATATTCCAATAAATGCCACAGTGATTGTTTCCTATATGGGTTTTGAATCCAGACACTTTACTGCTAAGGAATTGTTTGCTGCACAAAACAATTGCAGGGAAATAATTCTTTATACTAAAAACCAGGAATTGAATCAGGTTTTGATCAATGTTTATTTAACTCCCGGTTTGCAAAAATATGTGGATGGAAGTACGGTTTTAAATACTAAAAAATTCGGTATCCTTCCCGGATTAACAGAACCTGATATCCTGCAGTCTATTCAGGTGCTGCCCGGAGTTGAAAGTACCAATGAAAGTATCGCAAATATTAATGTACGCGGTGGGACCAATGATCAGAATTTAGTGCTTTGGGACAATATTAAGATGTATCATTCCGGCCATTTTTTTGGCTTGATATCTGCTTATAACCCCAATCTTACCAGTAAAGTTATTGTAAGCAAAAACGGAACAAGTGCTGAATACAGTGATGGTGTTTCCAGTACTATCAATATGTATACAAAAGATTTGGTTTCCAATATCTTTTCGGGTGGTGCAGGTATTAATTGCATTAGCTCTGATGTTTTTTTAGAAATTCCAATAACTAAAAAATTAGAATTTCATATCTCAGGACGTCGTTCCATTACTGATTTGTTTAAATCCCCTACCTACACCAAATATTTTGACCGTAGTTTTCAGGATACTGAAATTAATGCCGATAGCGAGCAGTATGACACCTCTTCTGATTTCTACTTTTATGATTATACGGCTAAATTGCTTTTCGATTTGAATGAAAAACATCAGTTTAGGGCGAATATTATTGGGATTAATAATGCCCTGGATTATTCGGAACGGCTGACAAATTCAAATCAAACCCAATCTAAAATCAGCAATTTATCCCAAAAAAATATTGGTTATGGAGGGAATTGGAAAGCACAGTGGAATTCAAAACTAAGCACAAACTTAATAACCTACTTATCCCGATATAATATTGATGCTACTGATTACAGGGTAGAAACAAATCAGCGCTTAACTGAAGCCAATGAAGTGCTGGAAACAGGAACTAAACTCAATACTTATTACAAAAGCAACGATGACTTGAGTTTTTTGCTTGGTTATCAATTTAATGAAACAGGAATGTTGAACCAAACTGCTGTTACTAATCCATCTTATATTAACACTAAAAAAGATGTCTTATTGAATCATGCCTTATTCTTCGAGACCCAATATAATAAAAAGAATACCTATTTGAGAGTTGGATTACGGTGTAATTATTTTCAAAAGTTTGATAAGTTATTAATAGAGCCCAGAGTAAACATTCGGCAAAAATTATCAGAGCAGTTTGCTTTAAAATTAGAGGGTGAATTTAAAAATCAGTCTACGGCTCAAATTGTGGATTTTGAAGATGATTTTTTGGGCGTCGAAAAAAGACATTGGGTTTTAGTAACCAATAAAGATTTACCGATTGCCACAAGTAAACAAGGCTCTTTTGGGGTAGAATTCAATAAAAACAAACTAAATGTTGAGGCTACAGGATTTTATAAATTTGTTGATGGCATCACAGCTTCGAGCCAGGGTTTCTATAACAACTTTCAGTTTACTAATGCCAGTGGAAGTTATACGGCCAAGGGTTTTGAATTTTTAGCCAATAAAACAGCCCGTCAATATAGTGTCTGGATGAGTTATACATTCAGTACAAATAGCTATGAGTTTGAAACTCTTACACCTTCTGTCTTTCCTAATAATGTAGATATTAGACATTCTGTATCGATTGGTTTTTATTATGAGTTTATAAAAAATGTAAAAATAGCTCTCGGGGGTATTTGGAGAAACGGTCAACCCTACACAAAACCAATTGATGGTGATGAAACAGTACAAAATGGAAATAAGACCCTGGTAAATTATGATGCTCCAAATAGTGAGAATCTGGATAATTTCATGCGTTTAGATGCTTCTTTAAATTATAATTTCAATTTCTCACCCTCAACTGCAGCTTCGCTTACTGCTGGTGTCATTAATCTTACCAATCGGGAGAATGTTATTAATCGCTATTACAAAGTCAATCCAAAGGATTCCAATGATGCTGTTCAGGTAGATAACAAATCACTTGGTTTAACACCAAATATTAGTTTTAGAGTGAATTTTTAATATTAGATGCTATTTTTTTATCTAAGGGATGATATGGTGCGGTACTATAGGCTAGATATTATAATTTCAGTTTGTAAAAATTCAATAAAACAATTAAAGTAGGTTTTGTAGCATCTAGAGTTTGAGTTTTTAATTCTGGGGTAGGATGTGAAAAAAAATCTGTAAAAACTTCTTCGAGTGCATTGTCCGTCTCTTTCTTAAATCTAGGAGTTCGCATATCTCCAATAATTCCATATTTTGCAAAATAAGTTAAAGTAGAATTTACATCTTCGGTAAATTCTTTATTATTAACGAACTGTCTGATTATTTGAGTGTTTTTTGAGAAGTTTTTTTCAAAATAATCATTCAATTCTTTTTCTATAGAGAAATGGTCAACTTCTATCTGCAATATAATATATTCGAACCTAAACTTGTCCAGCCTTAATTTTTCTGGGATTCAAGTTTTGTAAGATGCCTTGTGCCACGATTTTGCCACAAAACTAATGATGCTGACAATTGAAAAATACGGCTTGACAATCTTAACTTTTTGCGGCAGAAAAGGTAGTAGGTCCATTTTGCCATGCCACGAATATACCACAACTCTCAAATGGTCAAATTTTTAAGCTTTCTAAGGTTTAAGCTAATGAGTTTAGATTCATGAAATTATAAAATCCCATTTCTAATGACGTGAATTTTTTTGACGAATAATTTGATATTTTAATTTTGTATAGTTCCTTATAAAAAAGATAATGTCTCGTATTTGATGTTAAAATTTTAATTTATTCTTATTATTATCGATTTAATTACAAACTTTTCATCTATATATATTCTTGATATTTTATTTTAATTATAAATTTAATGCATTGATTGTCAGTATTTTGACTTATATGAATCATTATTCGAATCTTGATTTCTAACATATCTTTTTTTAAATCTCTTTTTTAAATCTAGTTTCGTTAGGTCCTTTTTTCAGGAACTGCCTTACTAATTTAAAACCACAGATTATGAACAATCAATTACATTTTATTTTTTTTAAAGAGAAAAAATATTTCCATATCGTATGGATCTTTTGCATTCTCTTAACCTCAAATTTATACGCACAGCGCGGTTATTATGATGCACAGTATAAAAGGTACGAAGCAAACGCAGGGCAATTGTCGAATGGTGCTGCAACTACTTCAAAGTCATACATTCAGGCAGATCTGCAATCAGAGGCCTCAGATCAGGTATGCGTGAATATGTCTGCAACCAATGCCACAGTACAATGGACACTTACAGAAGCTGCAGACGGACTTGTCATTCGCTACAGCGTTCCTGATGGACAATCGGCTACATTGGGTGTTTACAATGGGAACACAAAAATTACCACACTGACTTTGACTTCAACCTGGTCGTGGGAATATTTGTGGAGCAACGGAAATCCAAATAATAACGGAATCACAAATCAAAATCCGAGAATGCGATTTGACGAAGTGCGTTATAAACTTCCGGCTAAAATTTCAGCATCGGGAACTTTAAAACTGGTAAGAGAATCGGGTAATGTTCATTTGGATTTTGCTGAGATTGAACCAGTTCCAACAAGTGTTACAGCTCCAACGGGTTCAGTAACGTATACCGGAAACGGAAGTGATCTTCAAACCTTTATTGATGCAAACGGTGGTAAAAAAATATTTATTCCGAGTGGAGTTTATAACGTGAATCGGGAATTGTATTTTGGGGTTGCCAATACTTCACTAATTGGTGCCGGAATGTGGTATACTCAGATTAATTTCACCAACACCAGCTCTGGTAACGGTGGACTTCGTGCCAATGCAGCAGGTATTTCATTTACAGATCTTTATTTATCGACAAATTCGACTTCAAGAAGTAATTCTTATAAAGCTATAAATGGTGTTTTTACATCTTCTTCAATAGTAAAAAATATTTGGGCTGAGCATTTTGAATGCGGTGCCTGGATTGCCCAATACAATGTTGGAGGTCCGGCAATTGCGGATGGATTTACAGTATCTCATTGTCGTTTTAGAAATAATTATGCTGACGGAATTAATCTTTGCAAAGGAACTGCAAACTCAATTGTAGAGCATTGCAGTTTTAGAAATAATGGTGATGATGATCAGGCGATTTGGTCTGCAGATGGACTGGAATGTATCAATAATACCTTTAGATACAATACTTCAGAAAATTGCTGGCGTGCCTGTGGTTTAGCTATTTACGGCGGAAAAAATAATAAAGCTTACAATTTAATTATAAAAGACAATCTGGAAGCAGGAATCAGAGTGAGTAATAATTTTCCCGGAGCGCCATTTAACAATGATGGTATGCACGAAATACACGATATTACGGTAACAGCTTGTGGGACTTTCAATGATACTTATAACAATCCTGTAGCGGCGGTAGATATTTTTAGTGCTACTAATGCCGGAACTCAGGTTAAAAATGTTCAGTTGTATAATATCGATATTTTAGATTCGAGAAATGATGCTATTTCGATCAGTAAAAGATCAGGAGACGGAATTTATAATCTTAGTTTTAAAGATATAACGGTTAACGGAACCGGTAAAGAATTTCCAAACAATAATGCCCTGAACAGAAATTGGGGCAGAGGTTATTTTGTACTTATTGCTGGTTCTCCTGCCGGAAATGGAACATATTGCAACATGAATTATTCGTACAGAGGCGGTAATGCAGCAGCAAATGAAGAATTAAGCGCGATTGGTTCCTTTTCGTGGACACAAAGTTCTAATTGTTCCAGTACTTCAATTGCGGTAACAGGTGTTACGGTTTCACCAACAACAGCGACTTTAAGCGTTGGCGCCACACAGCAATTAACACCAACTGTTGCTCCGGCAAATGCTACAAATAAAACAGTAAGTTACAGTTCTAATAATACAGGTGTTGCAACTGTAAATGGCGCAGGTTTAGTAACTGCAATTGCTTCGGGATCGGCAACAATTATGGTGACAACTCAGGATGGAGCGAAAACAGCGACAGCTGTAATTACTGTAAATACATCAAATGTCGCTGTGACAAGTGTGAGTCTTAGTCCGTCATCAGCAACGTTGGCGGCGGGAGGAACGCAGCAATTAACGCCAACAGTTCTTCCATCAAATGCAACGAATAAAGCGGTTAGTTATGCATCCAATAATACGGGCGTAGCAACGGTGAATGCTTCGGGTTTAGTAACTGCAATTTCAAACGGAACCGCAATAATTACGGTAACAACAGCAAGTGGAAATAAAACAAGCACAGCTATAATTACCGTGAGCACGGCAACAGGAAACTATTTTACCATTAAAAATAAATGGACTAATAATTATTTATATGATGCCGGTGCGAATGTAGGGTATGGCGCAACTGTTGCCAATAATAATTACAAGTGGGAAAAAGTCGCTATCGATGCCACTTATTTTGTATTAAAAAATGTAGGCACGGGAGATGTAATGCATATTGAAAACTTAACAGGAGCAGTGCAATGTACAGCTGCCGGATCTGATTGGTGGAGCGCTCAATGGTCAACCGAAAATGTTGATGGTACCTGGGTGAGAATTAAAAACAGATGGCAGACAGGAGGCATGATTCATATCGAAAATCTTAATGGTTCTGCTCAATATGCCGGAGCTCAAAACAATTGGGAAAGCGCACAATGGCAATTTCAAAGCACTTCTACAGCGAAGAAAATTAATGCTAATAAAGAAGTAGCAGCCGAGAACAATTCTCTGGTAAGTATTTATCCAAATCCGTCAACAAATAAAGAATTTAATATTGTCCTTCCGGAACTAAAAACCGGTGAAATAGCATCAGTCATTGTTACAGATATAAACGGAAGAAAAGTTTTGGTAAACCAACTCAGTTCTTCTGCAAAAATCAATCATAATTTAGCTTCGGGAATATATGTTGTTACCATCAGTTCTAATGGTTTTAATGTTTCTAAAAAACTGATTGTTAAATGATAAATTATTAAGAAACGCTAGTTTATAACATTAATAAAAATCATAAAAGCAACTTTCGGGTTGTTTTTATTTTTTATACAATTACATTAGTTAAGAATATTACTTTAATATTGCATTCTTTAGTGTCGTAACTTATAATAATTATAATTCAGTCTTGTTTTCTTAAATAGACTAGCATAATCCTTTGCTGTTTCAGATCTAAATAATCCCAGATATTTCAATATTGATAACATTTAATTGCAATAAAAAATAGATATGAAACTTAATCTTTATCAAATTGATGCTTTTACAGAAAAAACATTCGGAGGTAATCAAGCCTGTGTCGTACCTCTTGAAGAGTGGCTAAGCGACGAAATGCTATTGAAGATTGCTAATGAAAATGCTGTTGCCGAAACGGCCTTCTTTGTAGAGAAAGGAAAGAAAATACATTTGCGCTGGTTCACTCCAGAAATCGAAATGGATCTCTGCGGTCATGCGACCTTAGCCACGGCACACTGCTTAAAACAAATCCTCGGTCATAAAAGTGATAAAATTGTTTTTGAAACCTTAAGCGGAGACCTGACTGTTGCAGTAGAAAACGGTCTCTATAAAATGGATTTCCCTTCAAGAATGCCATTAAAGGCAAATCTTCCGGCAGTGATTGAAAATGCGATAAGTATTAAACCAAAAGAAGTATTTAAGTCTCGGGATTATGTTTTAGTTTATGATAACGAATCTCAAATTAGAAATATAACTGTAGACAGGCAGATATTCGATCAGATAAATCTTGACCCAGGTGGTGTAATTGTTACTGCAAAAGGAGATAAGTCTGATTTTGTTTCCAGATTTTTTACACCTCAGGCATCTATTCTGGAAGACCCAGTCACTGGTTCTGCACATTGCTCGTTAATTCCTTTCTGGGCAGGAAGGCTAAACAAAAAAGAGCTCTATGCCCTTCAGGTATCTGAGCGTCTCGGTGAGCTTTTTTGTGAAGACAGAGGTGAACGGGTTACGATAAGTGGAAGAGCAAAAACCTATTCTATTGGAAATATATGGATTGAGTAAATACTACTATAAAAATAGGAATGTAACCCTATGTTTATACTGAAATATTTGATATTATGATGGTGAATTTACATGGAACTTGTAATATATTCGAACCTAAATTCTCCAGCCCTGATTTTGGTAGTTTTTTTGTTTCAAAACACTCCTGTGCCACGATTTTGCCACAAAACTTACAGCTTCCTGAATTGATCTAACCGTAAACTTAAAAGCCTTAACCTTTGTGACAAAAAGAGGCAGCTCCAAAAATAAAGAATTATTTTATTGCGTCAAGCCATTCTTTTGTAGGCTGTACCAGTTTTCGCCTGTGGGTGTCAAATAATCCGATCTTCATTTCTGTATCTGAGCATATTTTTCCTTCACTGTTGGTAATCCATTGTTTGATAGTACCTATTCTTGAATTATATTCGGTTGTCTGAGAATGAATGGTTATTTTTTTACGCAGGTGCAATTCTCTAATAAATCTTAGATTTATCTCCAGAATTACAGGACCAAGTCCTGTTTCTTTTATTTTATCCAAACCATAACCATTATGGGTAATAAACTCCCATCGGGCTTCTTCATAAATTTGAAGATAGGCGGCATTGTTCACGTGTCCAAATGTGTCAAGATGAAATTCCTTAATGGTCATTTCGTATTTAAAAATTCTGTTTTCCATATGCTTTTTAATATTTTTTTCTTGTTAAGAATAACCATAATTCATTTTAGCCTGCATCATTTTTAGCAGTGTTTTATATATTGGTATTCTTAGAGTTTATATAATGAATTTCAGGGTTTATCTACAAAGATAATTATTAAGATTTAAGTTAGAAAACTCTTAAAAATGTTATCTTTTTTTACATTAGAAAAGTAAAATTATATTGTAAAATCCAGACTGTTACAAATCATATAGATTATTTATAATTAAATCTCATAGAGCAGTATCATCAGGAACTTGTCATTCAAGCCCAATGAATTACGAAACTTCGGAAACTCCCTTAAAAAGGGTTACCTGTAAGCGTACGTAGGTAATTGATAAACAACCTCTATGTAGCGTTCCTGCTGGATTTGTTATTTCTTTTCCAACTATAAACTTAAATTCTATTGATTTATCGTTTATAGAAACAACCGTCCCATTTAGCCATTTAGCGAAAGGAGACGGTCATACTGAAAAATGGTTTACCAATAAAAGTTTTAAGTAATTGAAGCCTTTTATTTTCCATTTTTATTTAGCTAAAAATTCTAATGCTTTTTTTACAAAATCTTCGTGGTTTTGGAATATTGAACCGTGACCTGCATCCTTGTAAATAATTATTTCTGAATTTTTTATACGATTTTTTAATTCGTATGAATTACTAGCAGGAACCATTTTATCGTTTTCACCGTTTACAATTAAGACAGGCTGTATAATTACTGATAAGTCTTGCGGTGCTTGCAATCCCCAAGCCTTTATTGCATCGAGCTGATGTGTCAAGTGTTTCATTTTTAATTTCTCGCCTCTATTTTCTTTTCTTTCTTTTAGCCTTTTAAGATAGCTTTTTGCAGCTTTGTGTCCATTAGCATTCTTGTTGAAGAACAAATAGAATTTCGGATTTCTGAAGGTAAAATTACCTTTGATTACATCTTTGATAACTACGGGTGTCATTTTGCTAATACCAGCACCACTAGCGGGTCCGGTACCAGCAAGAATTACTTTGTGTACAAGTTGTGGCTCACGAAGTAAAATTTCCTGTGTGATGAAACCACCCAGTGAAAACCCGAAAAGGTCAACTTTTTGATAACCGAGTGCTTTTATAAAAGCTATCGCATCTGTAGCCATTTCTGCAACGTTTTTTGGAGTTACTCCTCCTGTAGAACCTATGCCTCGATTATCAAAGCAAATGATTGGATGTTCGGAGGCCAAGCCTTCCATAATTTTTGGGTCACAATCATCCATTGTAGCGGTTAAGTGATTTAGAAAAATTATGGGTAAGCCTGGTTTATCTTCACCAAGTTTGCGATAATAGAAATCTGTTCCTCCAATATTTATGGATTGTGTTTTTACATTTTTGAAGTTCATAATTGTAGTTTTTAGTGAATTATTATAATAATTTTAATTTTTTTAATTTTCAAAAAATTTTATTTTATCACTTTTTCGTAGAAAGCTATTATTGATTTAAACGCCTATACCTCTTCAATTGTTGGCGGAATCAGTTTATACATTACCGGGGTCACGATTCTCGAAAGGATGGTAGAGCTTACAAGTCCTCCGATCAGTACAATTGCCAAAGGCGCGATAAGCGGGTTGGAGTTCAGGGCAAGTGGAATCAATCCGCATATGGCTGTAATGGATGTCAGTACAACGGGAAGAAAACGCGTTTCCCCTGCAATGGCAATCGCTTCATCAATGGAATACCCTTCCTGGCGCAGCTGGTTGGTAAAATCAACGAGCAGCAGTGAGTTCTTCACCTGTATTCCGGAGAGACCGATAAATCCGATAATGGCCACAAGTGACATCGGGCTGCCATCGATCAGTAAAAATACCACCCCTCCTAAAATTCCCAAAGGAATAATAGACAGTACAATGATGATTCCTTTAAAGGTTTTAAATTGTAATAACAGAACAGCTATAAACAAGAAAGTACTTAGTATGATTACTGAAAGGAAATTACCTCCAAGTGAATCGCCTTCTGATTCTTTTTCTCCTGCCAATTTATAATAGTATCCCTTTGGCATTTTTAACTGGTCCAGTTTCGGAACAATTTCTGTAAGTAAATCATTAGCATAATAACCTTCCTGTGATACTGCAGTTACTTTTGAGAATCGTGATTTATTAAAATGATTGATCGCTGTTGGAGAGGTTTCAAAAGAAAGTGCTGCAACCTGGTTCAGAGCAATAGGTGTTCCCTGTATATTATTTACATACAGATTTTTTAAGGCATCCAGATTAGAAAATTTATCACGTGGCAGGGTCAGGGTCACATTTCTGGCATCGCCGCGATCGTCAATATAATCCCCAACGTTCAAACCTGCTACGGCAAGACGGATCACCTTATCGATATCGCTGGTCAGCACGCCCAGTGTTCTGGCTTTCTCTTTATTGATCTTTACTTTTACGTCAGTCTTATAGGTGTTCAATTCATTATTAACGTAAATCGTTCCCTTTTGTCCGCGCAGAATATTTTCTACCTGAAAAGACAGTTTGCGAAGCACATCCTGGTCTTCTCCAAACAATCGTACCACAATATTGGCTTCAAGCGGTGGACCTTGTTCAAAGTCTTTTATTTCTATTTTAGCGTAAGGCATTGTTTTGAATTTTTCTCTCAAAGTTTCAATTAATGCGGTTTTTTCCGAAGGTTTTGCCTCGTCAGACAGCTGAACAAAGACCTGCCCGAAGTCTGGTTTTCTGTCCTGCGGATGTACATTATAATAAATCTGCGGATTTCCCTTGCCGACATTTGCAGTGAAAAAGGCAATTTCTTTATGGTTTTTCAATTCCGCCTCTACCATTTTGGTTACCCTGTTGCTCTCTGAGATACTGGATTGAAGCGGTGTCTTTATATTGATCAGGAACATTGGCTTTTCAGAGGTAGGAAATAATTTAAACCCTGTAAGGGTAAACAATCCAAATGCTGTAAAACTTAAAGCTACTGATATTGCAATAGTTGTTTTTGGATATTTCAATGCTTTTGGCATTATATCTCTATACGATCTGGTAAGGAATTTTTGTAAATATTGCAGAAAGATATTTCCTTCGCCATGTTCGTGTGTTTTTAAAAATCTGCTTCCCAAAAACGGAACTAACGTTAATGCTACAACCATAGAGGCCAAGACACTTGTAATGACTGCCATTGGAAGGCTTCGGATAAATTCACCCGCAACATCGGGAAGGAAAGCCAAAGGTAAAAATGCGATGACTAGGGTAGCGGTACAGCCCACCACAGCAATACCAATCTGTTTAGTGCCTTTTAGTACGGCATCCATTTTAGAATGTCCCTCGCGCAGCCAGCGCTCAATATTTTCTACCACAACAATACTGTCGTCTACCAAAAGTCCCAAAGCAACCACCAGACCAACGATACTCAGCTGATTCAGGGAGTAACCCAGTGCATTCATAACAATTAGCCCTAACGCTAAGGACAGCGGTATGGAGATCATAACAATGATAGAAGCTCTTGAGCCTAATGGAAGCAATGTGATGATCACAAGGAAAATAGCAAGACCGAAGTCAAAACCCAAATGTCCCAAGCGTTCTGAAACCATTTGAGCCTGGTCAAAGTTTTTAACCAGTTTAATATTTGGGGGAAGTTCTTTGGAAAATTCCTCTACAATAGGCAGGTACTGGGCTTCAACATCTGCAATGTTGATATTGTCTTTCATTCCGGCGGTAACCAAAACACAGCGGTGCCCGTTGATACGCGTAATATGATCTACGGTTTCTGACTTGTAGCTTACTTCAGCCACATCTCTCATGTAAATTATTTTTCCGTTCGCATTGTAAATAACCGTATTGGCAACGTCCTGTTCATTTTTAAACTTACCACTTGTTTTTACATTGAATACCTTGGTATCAAGATCAATGCTTCCACCGGGAATATCGGCAGCTTCACTCTGCAGGCTCCCCATAACCGCATTTAAAGGAATCTTTAGCTGCGCCAATTTATCCAGCTGCAAATCAACCCGGATTTCCTGTTCAGGGATTCCGTCATATTCCACATCCTTAAGGTTGGTAATCTTTTCTAATTTTGTTTTTAGCTTATCGGCTTCATCACGCAGTTTCTTGTCCGAAACATTTTCAGAGACCAATGCCACTTGCAGGATTTTTACGTCCGATGAGGCAATTTTCTCGGTCTTGATCAGATAAATATCTTTGGGAAGTTCACTGCTTTTCAGCGCATTTATTTCTGTAGAGATTTCCTGATATTTATTGTCAACATCAACACCGTATTTAAATTTTACCTGAAATGCAGCAACTCCGTCTTCTACGGTGGTCAAAATTTTGTCAATATTTTCAAGGGCGTAAATCTTGCTCTCAATAGGCTTTACGACCTGCTCCTCCATATCTTTCGGGCTGGTGCCCGGATAAATTACCGTAATCAGATATTGGGGCGCATGGGTTGAAGGATCCTCGGAGCGCGGCATTGAAAACAGGGTTATATAACCTACTACGGCAACCAGAAGAAATATAATCAGTGTGAACTGATAATTTTTAACGGCAAAGTTTGTAATTTTCATACTGGTAGTTATTTAATTATTTTGATCGTTGATTGTTCGTTCAGATAGGCACTGTTTGAGATCACTATCTGATCTGTTTTTTGCAGTCCATCTTTTATATAAACCGTTTTGTTTTCAAACTTATAGATGGTTACTGGCTGTCTTTTTACTTTATTGTTTTTCAATAGAAATACAAAGGCTTTGTTACCATCAGCTTCGATGAGCGCATCATATGGGATTGTGATTACATCCTGTGCATTATCAGTATGAATTTCGGCTTTACCAAACATACCCACTGCCGGTTTACTGCTTTTCATATCCAGTTTCAGCTCCACCTGAAAAGAGCCCAGTGCCGCATCTGCTGATTGTGACTTTCGAAAAACTGAAGCATCAAATTGTTTGTCGGGATACCCATCAAGGGTAACAACTGCTTTCTGTCCAATTTTTACAGCTGCCCATTCTGTATCGGTAAGTCCAATTTTTAATAAGTAGTTATTGTTGTGGGAGGTTTCATTAATAGCCAGAATAGGAGAGCCTGGTCCCACGACTTCGCCTACATTGGCTATTTTTTGAGATACAAAACCATCGGCAGCTGCATATATTTTTGCATAACGGGCATTAAAAGCAACTGCATCTTTCTGCTTTTTGGCAATATCCAGGCCCGTTTTTGTATTTTGAAGCTGTTCTAAGGTGTACACGCTGTCTTTATATAAATTGTTGGCACGCGTGTAATCGCGTTCGTATTTTTTTACGTTTAAATCTGTCTGGTTTAAACCCGCACTAATTTCGGTTTCATCCAATGTTGCTAACAGCTGTCCTTTTTTGAAAAACTGTCCTTCTTCCACATAAATGTGATTTACGACACCTCCAATTTTAAAGGCATAATTGGCAGTGTTTTCTGTTGTTACCAGACCTGAAGCGCTTATATTATTGGTAAGTGCTAATGATTCAACTGTTGCTGTTTTAATGGATACCACTTCCGCAGTTTCAAATGTGCTGTGCTCTTTTTTTTCTTCTTTGCAGGCATAAAAAACAGGAAAGGCAAAAAGGCATATTGCTATAGATTTTTTCATAATTATTGTTTTTTGATTTAATTAAAAGTAAAAGTTGCATTGGCTCTTTCTAATTCTGCAAAAGCAATCCACGAATTATAAAGAGATATATTAGTATTGAGCTGGGCATTTACCCACTGGTTTTGTGCATCGAGAAGTTCTATATAAATGGCCTGGCCTTCTTTATATAATTTGGTTATATCCTCATTGTATTTTTTGGCCGACTCTTTTTGACTTTTATCTGCGTTGAATTGTTCCAATGCTGATTTTAGGTTGTTTTGGGTTACCTGAAACTGAAGGAGTAACTGCTGTTTTACATTGTCTGTCTGAGAACTTATTCTCTTACTGTCTTCTTCAACCTGCTTGAGCTTGTATTTGTTTTTGTTGCCTGAGAAAATAGTCCATTCTAAAGCAGCACCTGCAAAGTAATATCGGGATTGTTTGTTGACTTCGAAATCAAAGTCCTGAAAACCAAAATCGGCAAAACCACTCAGCTTTGGATACCAGTAGGATTGTGTTAGCTTGCCTACATTACCGTTTAAATCTTTGGCGAGAGTAAGTTTTGAAAGTTCCTCCCTGTTTGAGGTATTTTCCTGAACCAGTACATTAGGCAGGCTTTCTTTGTCTAAATCCACCTCAATGGCGCTGTCCAATTTTTGATTGATCAGGAAATTAAAATAAGATTTGGCATTGTTACTCGTGTGCTTTGCGGTTTCCAGGTTTGCTTCAATACGAATCACCTCGTTATCACTTCTAAGAACTGCTGTACGATTTATTTTATCATTTTTAAATAAAGACTGGTTTACCCTCTGGTTTTCCCTGACTAATTTTAAAGCATCCTGATAGATAGTAACTCCCTCCATTGACTGGAGATATTTGTAATAGGCTGTTTTTATTTCCTTGACCAGCTCTCTTTTGTATATTTCCAGCTCTATTTTTTGCAGCGAACTCTGCTGGCTCTTGATTCTTTTGTTGTAGATGATTTCGAAATTCAACAGTGGCATGGTTGTGTGAATTCTAGCATCATAGAAATTGTCCGGGTTTATCAAAACGGATTGGTTTTGCAGAGCAGGAAAAGCATTCGAATTTGTAATCTGATTTAAGGTACTGTATACTGGATTCAACATATCGCCAATAGGAATGTCTATTGTTCTTCCGCCATCTGCTTTTGTATAATTTGCATTTAAAGAAACAGTAGGGTAGAATAGGGAACGGGCTTCTTTCAGCGCGTAGATACTTTTGTTGATATCAAAATTGTGCTGTTTGATTACTTCATTGCTTTCTAATCCAATATGGATGTAATTGTCAAGTTTGCTTTGGGAATATCCTAAGATTCCAAAACAGATCATTGCTAGTGTTATTGCATTTTTCATTAGTTTGTACATTGTTTATTAGTTGAACATTGTTCATTTTTTTGGTCAAAAAAATATTAAAGCTTCTCTATTATTTTTAAATATTCGCTATAGCCGTCTAAAAGGATGGTATCAGGATTGGTAAACATAACACCTTTTGTTCTCTGGCGTATTTCAAGACTGCACATACCGTGCATCAGGCTCCAGATCAAAAATGCCAACGGTTCTAAATTGTGCCCCTTGAAATGCCCTGCATTCATACAATCTTCTACAGTAGTCTTTAAGGCTCCAAATGTGGTAGCACCTTCATTCCATTCTGCTTTTTCAGAAGCTTCGATAAATTCCATAGGCGCCTTGACATTAAACATCAGGTCATACATTTCCTGGTTTTCAATAGCGAACTTCATATATATGATTCCCATTTTTCGTAAACGCTCCATAGCATCCTCAACTAATAATAGCTCTCTGAAGTTTCCACCCAGTTCTTGAAATCCAATCGAATGCAGATCGTGCAGGATAGCATTTTTGTCCTTAAAATAGACATAAACAGTTCCAACGCTGTAATCAATTTCATCTGCGATATTTCGAATAGTAGTCTGTTCTATCCCTCTTTCTAAAAAGAGTTTTTTAGCTCCTTTTAGAATCAGTAATTTTAGTGCTTCTTTTTCGCGTGCTTTTCTTTCTGCCGTACTCATATCTGAAATATATTTTGCAAACATACGATTAAATTTTGAACAACGTTCAAAATTTTAAAATATTTCAATAAATATTTTGCAATTTTACATAAAAGGGCTGTTAACTTTGGAAGTACTCTACATTCTAAAATTAAATCGCAAACCATTACCTGTCATAGAGGATGATACAATAAATGGTTATTTCATTAAATTTGAATTTGATTAGTTTTTATTTTACCTAATACATTTCACAATTCTTACAGTAATTTAATTGGTATATAAATGTCAATAATATGAAGATTTTCGGGATGTGATTTAGGGGCATTTAAATGATTTAGAAAGAAATTTCTATTATCTGGCTGGTAACCATTTTCTTCAAACCATACTTCGTAAATGTAATTCCATGTTTTGAAGTATTTAGATATTGGTGCTTCTTTATAGAAAACAGCATATAATCCGCCACTTATTGTTGTGTTGCTAATTAATCCTTCTCCGACTATTCTTTCTAATATTACTCTTACGGGATGCTTTCAAAAAGAATATCAAAGCCGTTCTCTAGCATAATTCAACTTATTAGATTAGTAAATGTAGAATTATAACCTCATTTAAATAAGATGTAAACGTTCTTAACCCCTTTGATATAGGGGCTTAATATGAAATTTTGTGGCACATTTTCGAAATTTTCAAATGTGCCACGAATGCGCCACAAAGTTTTTGAGTGTTTTTATAAATATTGAAAAGCGGTATAAAAGAAAAAACCCTGCAAATCGTTGGATTTGCAGGGTTTACCGCTTTTTTTAGGCTTTTTGAAAACTTTTAAAATCTTGTTTTTCCTTTGTTTTCGGGCCTTCGCGGAGAAAGAGGGATTCGAACCCCCGGACCTGTTACAGTCAACAGTTTTCAAGACTGCCGCATTCGACCGCTCTGCCATTTCTCCAGTATGTTGCGATCATTTGCTGATTGCGAGTGCAAATATAAGACGCTTTTTCGGTTATCAAAACTTTTTTAAAGCTTTTTTACTGATTATTTTAAATTAATTTTTAAGTCATTCATAATCAGTATTTATTTTAAAAACAATTTTACGTTAAATAACGTGATTAGTCCAAAATAGGGACTGGTTTTTTGTTTTCATCGACTGCAACAAACGAAAAAGTTCCTGAAACTACCGTTTCACGAAGCTCTGAATACATTTGTTCCATGAAAATATCGACGTGAATTTTGCAGCTTGTTCTTCCTACACTAATCACTTTGGCTACTAATTCGATTAAAGTTCCCGCCGGAATTGCTTTTTTAAAATCAATTTGTCCGGTTGAAATCGTTACCACTTTCTTTCTGCTGAATCTTGTCGCGCAAATAAAAGCAACTTCATCCATCAAATGAAGTGCGGTTCCTCCAAATAAAGTATCATAATGATTTGTTGTACTTGGAAAAACTGCCTTAAATATATGAGTTTCTGATTTTACGATGCGTTCTTCTAATGTACCCATATTAGTAGTTTACGTAATCAGTAATTTCAAGTCCGTAGCCAATCATTCCCACACGTTTTGTTTGTTCAGTGTTAGATACCAATCTAATTTTAGAAATATCGATATCATGAAGGATTTGGGCACCAATTCCGTAGTCTTTACTGTCAATAATTACTTTTGGAGCTTTCATCGTACCTCCTGCCTGTAATGATTTAAGCTCAGAAATACGGCTTAACAGGTTTACTGCCTGCATATCCTGATTGATAAAAACGACAGCACCTTTTCCGTTTTCATTAATAACTTTAAACATACCGTCTAATTGTTGTTCAGCATTGTTGGTTAAAGTTCCTAATAAATCATTATTTACCTGAGAAGAGTGGATTCTGGTTAAGATTGGTTCTCCAAGATTCCATGTTCCTTTAGTTAAAGCAATATGAATTTGTTTATTGGTAGTTTGCTCGTAAGCTCTAAGTCTGAAAGTTCCGAAACGGGTTTCGATATCAAAATCTTCTTTTTTAACGATAAGGCTATCGTGCTGCATTCTGTAGGCAACAAGATCCTCAATTGAAACCAATTTTAAATTGAATTTCTTTGCCACTTTTACCAATTCAGGTAAACGGGACATTGTTCCATCTTCATTTAAAATCTCGCAGATTACGCCGGCAGATTTAAATCCAGCTAACCTTGCGAAGTCAATAGCGGCTTCTGTGTGCCCCGTTCTTCTTAAAACGCCACCTTGTTTTGCAATCAATGGAAAAATGTGTCCAGGGCGTGCTAAATCATGAGGTTTTGTATTGCCGTCAACTAAAGCTTGTACTGTTTTAGATCGGTCTGCTGCTGAAATTCCGGTCGTAACACCATGTCCTTTTAAATCTACAGAAACGGTAAAAGCGGTTTCCATATGATCTGTATTGTTGCTTACCATTGCACGTAAATCAAGTTCCTTACAGCGGCTTTCAGTAAGTGGTGTACAAATTAAACCGCGTCCGTGAGTAGCCATAAAGTTGATCATTTCCGGAGTTACTTTCTCAGCTGCAGCCAAAAAATCACCTTCGTTTTCACGATCTTCATCATCTACTACAATGATTACTTTACCTTGACGAATATCTTCTATAGCTTCTTCAATGGTGTTCAGTTGTATTTTTGTTGTTGACATAATTATTATTGCTTTTGAGCAGGAATAAACCGCTCAGAAATTTTTTGAAATAGTTGTAAAATCGGAGTTGTGATCGCATCAAAGTTTATTAATCCGTTGTCGTTTGTAGCGCGATAGGTTAATAAAACAGCTAATGGAAGTAATATAAATGAAGACATCCATGATCCCATAAACGGTGTCATTCCACCCTCCTGAGAAAGTCGTTTTCCAAAAGTATTGATGAAATGAAAAGTAATAAAGATTAATACCGCAAAAACAATAGGTAAGCCTAGTCCGCCTTTACGGATGATTGCGCCTAAGGGGGCACCAATAAAAAACATTAAAAAGCAGGCAAAAGCAATTACAAACTTCTCGTATAAAGCGCTGAGATGTTTGTTGATATCTCTTTGTTTGTCTTTTAGTTCCTTTTGAGTAGCATCTATAGAATAGGTATTGCTGGTAACGTTGCTACTGGCCATTTTTAGAATATCCAGTTTTTGCTTATTCGTGTAAAGTGATAAAAGATCGTTAGGCAACGATTTTTTCTTTTTCTCATTTTTTATAACAACAGGAGGTTGTTTTTTTATTCCAACGCGTTGATTTATATTTTCTGAAAATGATAGTATTTCATTGTCCAGGTTTTTATTTAAAGAGTCTAATGTATAACGCAATTCGTTTACATTCAGCATTCCGTTAGTACTGCTAATTTCCTGATTATCGTCAACTTTATTTAATTCAGATAAATCGATATTGATGATTTGCTTTTTAAAAGCGGCTTTGACAAACGGCATTTTAGCGCGGTCTTCGTATTTTTTTGGAGTAACATCCTGATAATAATATCCATCATTTAAAACAAGTTTTAAAATACTGGATTTTTCATTACTGATTAACTTCCCGTTTTTAGCTTTGATAACGGTTTTGTTTTCTCCAACGTTATTCGCTTTTTCGTGAATAGTAACTCCGGTTAGGATATTGCCGTTTTCTCCCGATTTCTTATTTACTTTAATATTGTAAGTTCCAACGTCGTTAAACTGACCTTCGGCAATAGCCATGGCAGGTTTTGCCTGAGCGATGTTTTTTCGGAAATTAACAAACTTATATTCGGCATACGGAATTACATTATTGGCGAACCAAAACGCCACAATACTCAAAACAAAGATGAAAACGATTAAAACCCGCATCGCTCTTTGCAATGATATTCCGGAAGATTTCATAGCTGCGAATTCATAATTCTCAGCCAGATTTCCGAAAGTCATAATAGATGCCAATAAAACCGATAGTGGTAAAACTAACGGAATAATTCTCGGCATTGAGAAAAGAAGGAATTTTACAACCAATATCAAATCAAGGTCTTTACCTGCAAGTTCTGAGATAAAGAGCCATACGGTTTGAAGTATGAATATAAAAAAAAGGATTACGAATACCGTAGTAAACGTAATCAGAAATGTTTTTAGTAAGTATTTGTCTAAAATTTTCAACCCGTAATTAATCTAATTTGTTGATGTAGTATTTTGGATATTTGCTCGCTACAAAGGTAAATTGATTTTTTGATAAAGGCTGATTGGTTTTAAAAGAATTAACGGTTAAAGTGGTTTTTGTTCCATTTTTTCCAGTTTCGATTAAATTATAGATGTGTTTTGTCTGCACGTCAATACCTAAAAGAATCTCTTTTCTTTGATCTTTAGTGTTTGTTGGTGCTAATTTTATGTATTGAATTTTTCTTCCTTTAACATTTTGAACAATGTCCATATTGTATTTGTAACCAGAATTGAAAAAAGTAAGCATTTTTGAAGGCGTGATTGCATTATCATCCTTTTCGTTTACTTTAGAAATGGTAACTTCTTCATCTTCAGGGTTGATTGTGTAGGTTTTTTGACCATCAAATATTTTAGTGACACCCATAAAATTCAATACATATTGATTGCCTTTCATGATAACATTTCCTTTACTGTCCTGATTGATGTTTTCTTTAGCGTTGTTCAAAGAGTATTTAAAATCAATAGAAATATTATCGTAGCTTTTAATTTTTGCTGTAACCTGGTTCAATAAATCTTTGGCTTTTTTATCCTGTGCCTGAATAGAAGTAAAGCTCAAAAGCAATAAAATTGCCATTTGAAAACACTTTTTAGTCATGTTAGTGATAGAATTGTTTTTGATTTCCTGAATTTTCGTTTTCATGATAGGATTAATTTTGTTCATTGTTAAAAAATTGATCAAGAGCACTTAAATCCGAAATATTCACGCTTCTTGCTTTACTGCCTTCAAAGGGACCAACAATTCCAGCTGCTTCCAGCTGATCGATCAAACGACCGGCTCTGTTGTAACCCAATTTTAGTTTTCTTTGCAATAATGAAGCGGAACCTTGTTGTGCATTGACAATAATCTCCGCAGCTTCTCTAAATAAAGTATCTCTTTCCGAAATATCCATATCAAGATTGATGCCAGTTTCTTCTCCAACAAACTCTGGAAGCAAATAAGCCGTGGCATACGCTTTTTGTGAACCAATAAAATCCGTAATTTTTTCAACCTCGGGAGTGTCAATAAAAGCACACTGAACACGAACGACATCATTTCCGTTTGTGTACAATAAATCTCCCCGACCAATTAATTGATCGGCTCCTTGTGTGTCTAAAATTGTTCGAGAGTCAATTTTTGACGTTACCCTAAAAGCAATTCTCGCAGGGAAATTCGCTTTAATCAAACCTGTAATAACGTTTACAGATGGTCTTTGTGTAGCGATAATTAAGTGAATACCAATAGCACGTGCCAACTGAGCTAAACGCGCAATCGGAATTTCGACTTCTTTACCGGCTGTCATAATTAAATCGGCAAACTCATCGACAACCAATATAATGTATGGTAAAAATCGGTGTCCTGCTTCAGGATTTAATTTTCTGGCTTTAAATTTATCATTATATTCCTTAATATTACGAACCATCGCATCCTTTAATAAAGAATAACGATTGTCCATTTCAACACAAAGTGAGTTTAATGTATTAACTACTTTGGCATTGTCTGTAATAATCGCATCTCCTGCGTCAGGAAGTTTGGCTAAATAATGTCTTTCTATTTTATTAAAAAGTGTAAGCTCCACTTTTTTCGGGTCGACCAAAACGAATTTTACTTCCGCTGGATGTTTTTTGTACAAAAGAGAAGTTAAAACTGCATTTAATCCAACAGATTTTCCTTGTCCGGTAGCACCCGCCATTAATAAGTGGGGCATTTTTGCTAAATCGACAACAAAAGTTTCGTTCGAAATTGTTTTACCCAAAGCAATTGGTAACTCCATTTCAGCTTCCTGAAATTTAGCTGATCCAATAACACTTTTCATCGAAACCATAGTTGGGTTCTTGTTCGGAACCTCGATACCAATTGTTCCTTTTCCTGGAATTGGCGCAATAATACGAATTCCTAAAGCAGATAAAGACAAAGCAATATCATCTTCTAAACTCTTAATTTTAGAAATTCTGATTCCGGCTTCCGGTACAATTTCGTATAAAGTTACCGATGGACCAACGGTTGCTTTGATCTGTGCGATTTCAATTTTGTAATTACGAAGTGTATCTACAATTTTGTTTTTGTTTTCTTCTAATTCTTCCTGATTAATCGTAATTCCGCCAGTCGAATATTCTTTTAATAAATCGATGGTTGGGAATTTATAATTCGATAAATCTAAAGTTGGATCGAATAATCCAAAATCAGCAACCAGGCGAGAGGCCAGATTTTCTTCGATAATATCTTCCTCTTCCGCTTTTTCAATAACAAATTCTTCGGTATGAACCGGAGCTGTTACAGTAACCGGATTAATATTCATTTGAACCGGTTTTAAAACCGGATTTAAATCAATTTCTGATGAATTTGAAATCGTTGGTTTTAAAGCTTCTTTGTTAATTTCGAATTGAGTGTCTTCTGTTTTTAAATGAATATTGTCTAATTCAGGATCTTCTGCTTCAATAGCAAATTCTTCTAAATTGTAAGCACTTTCAGGTTGTTGCGGCGTTTTTAGAGCATTCAATTCTGATTTCAATTCATTTTTAGTAGAATCAAAATAGGATTGAATTTTTTCCGGAGATAATTTTATTTTGAAAATTAAATAGACAATTAATCCAAAAAGCAGAGCTAATAAAGTTCCTGTTTTTCCGATATAATCCTGTGAGAATAAATTCAGTTCATATCCAATAGTTCCGCCTAATTCAGGAGCTGAAGTGGCGAAAAATCCAAATAGGATAGAAACAATAATAATGGCAAATAAGTCCCAGAACCAAATACTTTTTAGTCTTTTGGTAGACATTTCCAGCGCCAGAAATAATCCGGTTAAGAAAAATAAGCGTACTAATATAAAAGAAGCAAGACCAAAACCTCTGTATACAATCAGATCGGCAAGATAAGCTCCGAATTTTCCAAGCCAGTTTTGCACTTCTTCAGAACGGTCACCAAGATGGCTTACCGCACTCTGATCTGTTTGCCATTGCCCGTTAACATAAAATGAAATAAATGCAACTAATAATGCAATAGAAAAGAGTACCAAAAGACAGCCCAAAACAAATTTTTGTTGTTTGGTTATCGTCCAGGATCTTTTGTTCCCGGCTTTTGGTTCGTTTTTTTTATCTACAGTTTCTTTTTTGGTTGTTTTTGCCATTCTTGCGTTTAGTATTGCCTATATAAATTTTGGGACATAAATAATCAAACCTATCGCGATTGCTGTCAGTGCGGCAAAAAATACCGCTCCAGCTGCAATATCTTTGATAAAACCGATTCGTTTGCTGTAATCAGGATGAATAAAATCTGCAATTTTTTCAACTGCTGTATTCAATCCTTCAACGCTTAAAACTAAACCGATTGCCAGTGTTTGACAAAGCCATTCGGTTTGTGAAATGTGAAAGTAAAACCCGGCAATGGTCATTACAATTCCCAATGAGAATTGAACCATAATGCTGTGTTCTGTTTTTATAAGTTTTACGGCTCCGTTAAAAGCATATGTCATGCTTTTTAACCGACCTGTAACAAAAGTATTATCTTTTTGAAATTCCATTTAATGGGTATTATAGTGCTGCTAAAGCTGCTTCGTAATTTGGTTCGTTTGCAATTTCAGCAACTTGTTCTGTGTGTGTGATTTTTCCGTTAGCATCAACAACAATAATTGCTCTTGAATGTAAACCTGCTAAGGGTCCGTCAACGATTTCTAAACCGTTTGTTTTACCAAATTCTCCAGCCTGGAAATCTGATAGATTAATCACATTTTCTAAACCTTCTGCACCACAAAAACGTTTTTGAGCGAATGGCAAATCTCTTGAAATACAAAGCACAGTTGTGTTTTCTAAGTTGCTTGCACTTTCGTTGAATTTTCTAACAGAAGTTGCACAAGTTCCTGTATCGATACTTGGGAAAATATTTAAAACTAATTTTTTACCAGCGAAGTTGCTTAATGAAGCTACTGATAAATCGTTTTGTACTAATTTGAAATCAGCTAGTTGTGATCCAACTGTTGGTAATTCTCCTGAAGTATGAATAGGATTTCCTCCTAAAGTTATTGAAGCCATGTTTTTTGTTTAAATTAATGAGGTTCAAAAGTAAGGATTAATATTTGAATCTAAAAGTATTTGTTGTGGGTTGTAAGCACAATTAGGCGAGTTTTAAGACTAACGAAAAAATGTTGTGGTTTAGTATGGAATGGCACACAGATGACACGGATTTGAACGGGTTTGCGCTGGATTTATTCTCCTTTTTGTCATCCTGAGCGGAGTCGAAGGATCACACAAGCGGCTCGACAAAGAAGTTCAATAATGATTGTGGAGTTCTTGTGCGGAGTTTCTAGTGTGATCCCAGTTCCCCGGGATAATATACTTTGATTTTACTTTTTCTATATTCTTTATTCTTGCCTCTATTCTCTTTCTTCCGTTCGTACAAATTATTTTAGATTTTAGAGGGTAGATTTTAGATTTAGTTTGCGTGGGCTTCGACTTCGTTCAGCCTGACAAAGATTACGTGAAAACTGAGACTGAAAACTGAGACTGAAAGCGGTAAACAAAAAAAGCGTCTCTTATCCAGAAACGCTTTTTAGTCATGTTTTTATTTTTCTCAAGAAAAGGCGACGATTTTATTTATCGATAGAACCTAAAACACGTTTCATGAACGCATTCAAAGCTTCTTTTTTATCTGTGCCCTGAACCACCATTTTGTGTACTTCAAGCGCGCCATACATGTTTGAAATCAATTCGCCAATTACATCTAATTCTTCATCTTTTAGAGACGGAATTTCAGTCATCGCTTCCAGAACTTCAATCGTTTCAATGATATAATCCTGATCGTTTTCTTCGATAAATTGGGTAAGTTGCTTTATTACGGGTAATTTCATATTTAGACTTCTTAGATTTTTAGACTACTTAGACTTGTTTAGATTTTTGGACTTCACTAGATTTTGAAACAAAGATTCAGGGAATCTAAATAGTCTAAAAATCTAAGTAAGTCTAACAGTCTAATTTAAGCAATTGCGTTTACCAGGTCGATTAAAACTTCTTGTTTGTTGGTTTGTGTTTCTCCAACCAATTGTCCGTTTACGAAAGTGGCGAAAGTAGGCAGGTTGCTTACGTTGGCTAATTTTCTTGATTCCGGAGCATTTTCAGCATCAACCAAAACAAAAGTGATAGCTTCATTTTCTGTTGCTAATTTTTTGAATTTTGGTTTCATAATACGGCAATTTCCACACCATGAAGCTGAATATTGTACTACTACTTTTTCGTTTTTAGCAACTAAATCTGCTAACGTATCTTCGTTTAAGTCGATTAACATACCTTTTGTTTTTAAATTCCAATATTTTAAATTCCAAATTCCAAAATCTTACGATGGAACTTAGAAAAACAGCTATTGAAATGTTATTGATTTGTAATGAAATTCCAATGTTTTAAAACTCCAAATCCCAAAAACTTAGGATTGAGATTATAGAAATAATATTGAAATTGTATTGATTTTTTGAAATGAAATTTCCAATTTAGAAATTCCAAATCCCAAAATTGGAATTTGGAATTTTAAAATATTGGAATTTTATTTTTTCTTAGTTAGCACTAAGGTACTCAGCTGTACTCAATCTGTCTGCAGACATTGCTTCTTTTCCAGCTTCCCAGTTTGCAGGACAAACTTCACCTTTAGTTTGAATGTGAGTGTAAGCGTCAACCATACGTAAGTATTCGTTTACGTTACGTCCTAATGGCATATCGTTAACACTTTCGTGGAAGATTTTTCCAGTTTCGTCAATTAAGTAAGTTGCTCTGTAAGTTACGTTTGAACCTTCGATGATAACTGAATCAGTTTCTTCGCTATATTCTGTAGATTCGATGTCTAAAATACCTAAAATGTTAGCAAGGTTACGGTTTGTATCCGCTAAAATTGGGTAAGTTACACCTTCGATTCCACCATTATTTTTTGGAGTGTTTAACCACGCAAAGTGTACTTCGTTTGTGTCGCATGAAGCTCCGATTACGATAGTATTTCTTTTTTCAAATTCTGGTAATGCAGCTTGAAAGGCGTGTAATTCAGTTGGGCAAACAAAAGTGAAATCTTTTGGGTACCAAAACAATAATACTTTTTTGTTGTTGTTTACTGCTTCTTCAAAAATGTTGATTTTCAAGTTATCACCCATTTCTGAGATAGCGTCTACTGCAATACTTGGGAATTTTTTTCCTACTAAAGACATATTTTTCGTTTTAAAGTTAAAATTTATTTGTGGTGCAAAAGTAGGGTATAAGTAGAGTTACTTACAATAAGATGTAATTATAAATATTTATTAAGTGATAGTATTTAGTTATGATTCAGGGTAGGTATTTTGTAAGTTATTGAAGGTCAATATTTACGGGTAGATTCCCTTTGCAAACTTTATTTTCAAGAAACTGAATTCCTGCATTTTTTTGAAATTCTTCAAAATCCTGATACACCTGAATTAATCCTGAAGCCTTTGAAAGATTCGGAATAATAGGTAAAACGTACGGATTTCCGAAAACATAAACAATACATTTTTTGGTTTGAAGCAAGTCAGAAAGCAATTCTAAAACTTCGTCATTAATTTCGAAATTGTTCATTGGTTTTGCCTTTGGAACAAATAAGGAAATAAGAATGATCTCGAAATTTTCAAGCTCTTTTTTGATTTTGGAAATAGCAGAAACTTCTAAGTTCTCAAAAGCAAATTCTGGCGACTTTAGTTTTGAATTTATAGTTTGAAAGAAAGTATTTTCGACATTTTTGTATAAACTCAATTTGGCTAACTGATTGTTTTTCTGTGCTTCAAAAGCCAATGCTGAAATTGAATTACCAATGATTTTTGTGATGGAATCCTGAGCGATTTCAAAGTTTAATTCGGATGCTTTTTTGAAGTTTAATTCGCCTGAAGTAAATTGGTTTTCAGATAGGATTCCAACTTTTTCTTTGGCTTTCATGATTCTGTTGAAGCTTTCTTCGATTCTTTCCGGAGAAGCATTTTTAAGAATGGCCTCAATTCCTTCGGGAACATTTTCAGCAAAACATAAAATATCGTTTCCGGCGTTGAATGCTTCCCATTCTAAATCGCCTTTTGTTTCGTATAGTTTGGAAACGCTGTGCATGTTTAAAGCATCAGAAATTACTAAACCATCATAACCTAATTTTTCCCGTAAAAGCGTTTGAATAACTGCTTTTGATAAAGTGGCCGAAGTGTCTTTTCCGTCATTTAAACTTGGAACCGCCAAATGTCCGATCATAATGGAGTCAACATTGTTTTCGATTCCCTTGATGAACGGATATAATTCGTTTTCTAATAATTCTTCTAAAGTTTCTTTTAAAACCGGCAATCCTAAATGCGAATCGACATTGGTATTTCCGTGTCCGGGAAAGTGTTTCAGACAGCCTAAAACACCAACTTCCGACATTCCGTTTAAATATTCTACAGCAAAATTGGCAACCTTTTCTTTGTTTTCACCAAAAGAACGATAGCCAATAACGGGATTATTTGGGTTATTGTTAATATCTGCCAAAGGCGATAAATTATAATGAATTCCGGCTGCTTTTAAGTCTAAACCAATTTGTTTTCCAACCTCGTAAACCAAATCTGATTTGCTTTCCGGTAAAGCGCCAAGGGTAATCGCATAAGGATATTGCGGTGTTTTTTCGATGCGCATGGCTAGACCCCATTCGGCATCAATACTGATTAAAAGTGGCGTCGAAGCGGCTTTTTGATAACGAACAATTAAGGCTTTGATTTTTTGATAACTGTCATCATTAAAGACAACTTTTTTCTTGCTTTCATAATTGGTTGCCGCGCTCGCACGGCTGTGAAAAAAAGTCAGTCCGCCAATGTTGTGTTCTTTGATTAAACGTTCGGTTTCCTGAATATTTTCTTCGGTATCGTTGATGAAAACAGCGGGAAAAAAGAATTGTCCCACTTTTTGTCTTAATGCTTCAGCTGTCATTTTCATTATTATAAAATCTTTTTCATGCAAACACTATTATCCATTGTTTCGTAAGGCGGATAATTTTGAATGATAGTGTAATCTTGTTTTTGGTATAAATTAATCGCTTCCGGCTGGTTTTTTCCGGTTTCGAGAATCGTGTAAGCATAACCTGTTTCTTTTGCCCAAATTTCCAATGCTGCAAGAACGGCAGATGCAATTCCTTTTTTTCGAAAATCCGAATGAACGAACATGCGTTTGATTTCTACTACATCTGATTCTTTTTCTCTAAAAGCGCCACAACCAACTGCGGTATCATTTTCATAAAAAACGATAACGTGTTTTATTTTATCGGTTTTATTAAACTGATTGTAAAAAGCGTGATCTTCTCCGTCTCTGATCGCTAAATCCTGGTCTAATAAAACAATCAGATTTTTAAAATCAGTATCATCAGAGTTTGTTCTTTTTAGCGTAATCATGATGCGTAAAAGTTTATGCTTATTTCAACTTGCTTTTCTTTTGTTTGGCAAGCAATGTTTTAGTGTGTAATGCTTTTTCTAATCGGTTTTTAAAACGGAAAAGTTTCGGCAAACCTTCCAGTCGGTCTTCGAGTGTGATTTCTTCAAAAACAATAATTGCTTTTTCGAGAACCCGAATTTCGTTGTCAATATCATTTTGGTTTTTGTAGATCGTAGCTAATCGATCATAAGGATGATTTCCTTTAAAGCTTTCCGCGACATTTTCTTCATATACTTCAATTGCTTTTTCAAAATCTCCTGTTTTCTCGAACTCAGCTCCTTTTAGGTTGCGTTCGGCTTGCAGATTTTCGTTGAATTCCATATTTAAGATGTTTGATTTGGGGTTAAACTTCTTCAGATTTTTTCCCAAAATCTTTCGGGAAAATTAAAAAACGGGACAGAATCAATCCCGGAATTGTCGCTAGAAAAACCCAGATAAAAAAGTTCTGATAGCCTAAAAATTGTTGTATGTAACCGCTTAACATTCCCGGTAACATCATTCCTAAAGCCATAAATCCGGTTGCCAATGCGTAATGTGCTGTTTTTGATTCTCCTTCGGCAACATGTATTAAAAACATCATAAAGCCAGTAAATCCAAAACCGTATCCAAACTGTTCCAATATAACCGTTATGCAGGTATAGAGATTAAGTGGAGAATTTATTTCGAAAAAATAAAAGTTTAAATGCAGGTGGAAAATTTCTTGCGGCTGAAAATGAGCTAATCCAATAAAACCAATAATTGGTAAATGCATTGCCAAAAACATTGGAAACATCCATTTGGTAAGTCCTTGTTTAGAGATCGCAATACCTCCTAAAATTCCTCCAATTGTTAAAGCGAAAATACCTAAAGTTCCGTAGATAATTCCAACAGCTTCAGTGTCTAATCCCATTCCGCCTATTTCTTTTTTGTCTAATAAAAAAGGGCTCAGCATTTTAAGCAATTGCGATTCTCCTAATCTGAAAACCAGAATAAAAGCCAATACCAAACCGATTTGTTTTTTCTTAAAGAAACTTATAAAGATAGTAGCGAAATTTTGGTGGTGCTCTTTATTGTTTTTTACTGAAAGTATTTCATTTTTTGGAGTAAAAAAGAAATTATAAACGGTAATAAAAGTCATTAATAAACCAACAGCAATCATCGTGTACGACCAGGCTTTGGTATTGTCACCATATTTGTGTTCTAAATATCCGGCAAACAAAACAATTAATCCGTTTCCGGCTAAAAGCGAAAGTCGGTAAAAAGTACTTCTGATTCCGAGGAAAAAAGATTGTTGTTCTTTTGGTAAAACCAACAAATAAAAACCATCACTGGCAATATCATTAGAAGCCGAAGCAAAGGCCGCAACCCAAAAGATAGCTAAAGTCATGATGAAAAAACCGCTTGTCGGAATTGTGAAACCGACTAACAGAAACGCAATCGAAATAAGCAATTGCATCGATAAAAACCATTTTCTTTTGGTTCCGTTCAACTCAATAAACGGGCTCCAAAGTGGTTTGATAACCCAGGGCAGATATAATAAACTGGTGTAAACTCCAATGTCTTCATTAGAGATTCCGAGATTTTTGTACATGATCACCGAAACGGAAATGATGACGGCGTAAGGCAGTCCTGACGCAAAATTTAGAAGCGGAATCCAATACCAGGGTTTATTATCTGTTTTCATTTGGTTGGTTAGGGTAAACGTTTTTAAATGTCGTTTTTAAGTCAATAATAGTAGGCGTACTTTCGTTTGCAAAATAATCAATAAATGTTACAGCGCAAGCTTTATACTGATTCATTTTTGCGGCTGGAACAGAAATTAAAATATCCCCAGTGTTTTCGCGTACTGTCACTTTATCAACGATTTGAGTGGCGTCATTAATGTTGATTTTCGAAATATGTTCAGCACCGTAAACAACCATATAACGCACTTTGGTGTTCAGCGGATCTTTAATATTGAACATATATTTCGTGCTGTCTTTCCCAAATTCATTAACAACCGGAGTGTCAATAATAACATGTTTTAAATTCGGAACAGGAGCCGGAAGCGCCGGATATTTATATTGATTTTCTTCTAAAAGGCGTACAATATCAAAGTTTTTATCTGTAAACCATTTGGCACTGAAATAGGCACTTCCGCCCACTTTTTTGAAGCTTCTTGCATAATCGATCTGGGTTGGAATTTCACTCACAAAGTTCCAGCTTTTATCAGCATCACCTCTGATTTTGTAGGAGGCATGACCAATATAAAGGGCAGTATTATTAGAATTTTCAGACCACCATTTTACCAATTTAGAATAAGAAGCTCTTGGATTATACATACTCCAATACAATTGAGGCATAATATAATCGATCCATTTTTGATCCATCCATAAAACAGGATCTGCGTATAAATCGTCGTAATTGGATGTGGATTGTGTTTCAGAACCTTTTGGATCCTGTGATTTATTTCTCCAAACCCCAAACGGACTGATTCCAAATTGCACCCACGGTTTGCTTGCTTTTATAGTCGAAGAAATCGTGTGTACAAAGTTGCTCACATTCGCGCGACGCCAATCAGCAAGGCTTAAACCTGATCCGTATTTTCGGTATGATGCGTTGTCGTTAAATGTTTTTCCGGGAACGGTATAAGGATAGAAATAATCATCAAAGTGAATGGCGTCGATATCGTACTTGTCAACGACTTCTTTTACGACTTTCGTCAAATGTGCCTGAACTTCAGGCAACGCAGGATCGTAATATATTTTTCCGGCGTATTCGATCATCCATTCCGGATGTTTGAATACGTCGTGAGTCGGACTCAATTGTTGTTTGTTTAAATCGAAAGTCGCACGGTACGGATTCAGCCAGGCGTGAAATTCAAAACCTCTTTTATGCGCTTCTTCGATCATCCAGGCCAATGCATCGTAATACGGGTTTGGAGCCTGACCTTCTTTACCCGTTAAAAAACGCGACCAGGGTGCCAGTTCTGAAGGATAAAAAGCATCGCCTACACTTCGAACCTGAACAATTACCGCATTATAATTTAGTTTTTTATACGCTTCTAAAGTTTCAATATAATCTGCTTTTTCTTTGGCAACACCGTCAGTCGCTGTTTTGGGCCAGTCGATATTTACGACGGTGGCGATCCATACACCTCTAAATTCGTTTTTAGGATGCATTAGTTTTTCCTGCGAGTTGGATGTCCATCCTAAGAAAAGTAAGAATATGATAGAGAATAGTAGTGGCTGATTTTTATGCATTGCAATCTTTTTTAACAGAAACCAAAAATAGTTTTTTTAGCTGATTATCGTAAATAATTAATAGATTATAATTTTAACGGTATTGTTATGTTTTTTGTTGCCACGAATTTCACGAATTTCCACTAATTTTTTATTTCCACTTTTTGATAAAAAAATCTGCCAAATCTGCTAAATCTGCGTGAGATTTTTTTTGCCACAGATTAGAGGATTAAAAAGATCAATGCTGCAAATGCTGGGGCTTAATTTTTTTGCCACGAATTGCACTAATTTTCACTAATTTTTTTAATAATAACGGACGTAAATTTGTTGCTTTATTTTTAACACATAGAAACATAGTTTTTCTTTACGGTTAAAGGCGTTTCACTTGTTTAAATAAATCCCGATGCTTCGGGACTATGTGTGAAAATCTAGATTTTTTAAAAACACCTTTTACAAGCTTTAAAATCTATATTTCTATGTGTTTAAAATTTTATTTTTTTCGCCACTAATTTCACGAATTACATTATACTCAATACTTGGAAAAATAATTCGTGGAAATTCGTGTAATTCGTGGCAAACTTTTTTATCATTTCGTGGCAAACCCTTTTTTTAATCAGGTAAAGAAATTTTTCCCATTGTGACGGAGGGAATTCCTTTTTTTGTACCAAAGTTATAATCACCGCCTGCAACGGTTTCGTTGGCTAAAACGGCAAATAAAACCGCTTCTTTCGCATCGCCTGAAATGCCGAGATCGTCACTTTTTTGAAACGGACACGACAATAATTCCTTTAATCCTTTTACCAATAACGGATTGCTTGCGCCTCCGCCAGACATATAAACCGTAAAATCCTCGATTGGCGTTCCGGTGTTTTTTACGACAAACAGAATCGCTTCTGCAATCGTTTCCGCGCTTAGTCTTGTTAAAGTGGCAAGCAAATCTGGTGCCGAAATGTTTTCGAATTTGGTTTTTACCAAAGCCGAATCGACAAAAGCTTTATTGAATAATTCCTGACCGATGGTTTTTGGGAAGCTTTTCTGGAAGAAAGCATCGCTTTTTAATTCCGTTAAAAGGGTTTGATTTACGGTTCCGGTTTGGGCAATTTCGGCATCTTTATCGTAGCTTTTTTCAGGGAAAAAGTGTTTCGTGAAAATGTCCATTAACGTATTTGCGGTTCCGGTATCGGTTACAAAAACTTCTCCGGCGTTTTGGGATGCGGGTAAATAAGTGAAATTCGCGATGCCGCCCATGTTGAGCATAATGCGGTTTTCACCTTTTTTGCTGAACAATAAATAATCGCCATAAACCGCCAAAGGCGCACCTTCGCCACCGCCAGCCACATGTTTTTGCCTGAAATCGGATAATGTTATAATTCCGGTTTTTACAGCAATATGATCGCCGTCGCCAATTTGCAAAGTCGCATTGGGGAATTTTTCCTGCTGATGCAAAAACTTCGGTGCGTGCAAAACTGTTTGGCCGTGCGAGGCAATTAAGTCGACTTCGTGCGCGGGAATATTCCATTTCTCGAGACAATCGTTGACCATGCCGGCGTGCAAAAGACCGATCCATTCGTTTAATAAAGCCAAATGCTGAAAATCGATCGTTTTCTGGGCAAACACTTTACGGATTTCGGTTTTAATGTCTTCGGTATAATTGATGGTTTCGAACTCCAGAATTTTTACAGCGTTATTTTCGCCCGCGCCAGAAATAGCACAAAGCGCAATGTCAAGCCCGTCAAGGGAAGTTCCGGACATTAAACCTATTATTTTTCGGGTATCTTTTTGAGCGATTTCATAAAGAGCGCTTATATTTTTATTCATTAAAATGAGGTTTTAAGGAAGTGTTTTATTTGCTAATGCTAAAATCAGATTTATTTGCATATAAATATAGTGAAAAAGAAATTTTTACGAATTGTTATGATTCTCTTGTCGATTTATATCTTGAAAAAGATGATAAAGCAAAAGCGATTGAAACTTTCAAAAAGACCTTAAAACTAAAAGCAATTCCGGAAACAAAAGAGAAATTAGAGAAGTTGTTGAAGGAGGAGAAGTAATTTTATTGATTGTATGTGGAAAAACTCAACTGTTTTGGTTGAGCTTTTTTTGTTGACAAAATCAGGTATAAGTACTTGGTTGTTTAGAATTGTTAATTGATATTTTTGAGAAATAAGATTTAAAAACTCTACAAATAAGGTTTTCCGTAAAAAATTTGTAAATCAATAGTCTATATTTGAAAATTACGTTCACGAGCGAGACGCTCGCGCCAGCTGGACAATCATTTTTACTACTGTGTAGAGAATTGAATAAACCCAAATAAAATCAGTACATTTAGAAAGCAATAGAAACACCAATATATTAAAATATGGAAGCAGATTTAAGACTAAAACTTGAACAACTACACCAAAGAGTTGATTCACTAAAAGATCAAATTAACACCGAAGAAGCTACTAAAAATGCATTTGTAATGCCATTTATTCAAATTTTGGGATTTGATATTTTTAATCCTACAGAAGTAATTCCAGAATTTATATGTGACATTGGTACAAAAAAGGGCGAGAAAATAGATTATGTAATTAAGAAAGATGGTGAACCCATTTTAATTATTGAATGTAAACATTGGAAAGAAAATGTTGATGCACATAATTCACAACTTCATAGATATTATCATGTTTCAAAATCTCGTTTCGGAGTTTTAACTAATGGTCATACTTATAATTTTTATGCTGATTTAGAAAAACCAAACATAATGGATGAAAAGCCATTTTTTACATTAGACTTAGCAAATATTTCTGATTCCAGCTTAAAAATTCTTGAAAATTTTACCAAAAGCAGTTATAATTTAGAAAATATTTTAGACTCGGCAGAAGCGTTAAAATACATAAAAGCAATAAGAAATGAATTTGAAAAAGAATTACAAAATCCGTCTGATGAAATTGTGAAACTTCTGGTAAGCAAATTCTTCAATAAACCATTAACTGCATCAAGATTAGTCGCTTTTAAAGAATACACAAAGAAAGCTTTTTCTAACTCTATAAATGAATCAATAAATTTCAGGCTTAAAAACGCATTAAATATTGGTGAAACTATTCCATCAAAAGAAAATCAAAAATTATCTTCTGTAGATGAAGAAATTGAAACTCCAAGATTTATTACAACCGAAGAAGAAATAGAAGGTTCACAAATTATCAAAGCAATTTTAAGAGAATCAATTCCTGCTAATAGAATATTTTTTAGAGACACACAATCTTACTTTGGAATTCTATTAGACGATAATAACAGAAAACCATTATGTAGATTACATTTTAATTCTGCTAACAAATATGTAGAGTTATTTCATAATGGAAAAGATAATGGTGAAAAGCAATCTTTGCAAAGTCTTGATGAAATTTATAAATTCAAAAAAGAATTACTTTCTACTATAAAAAACTATGAATAAGTAATTACTTGATATTTTCGAAGTCTTTTCAATTATCCTGCTCTTCGAAGTCTGCTGGCGCGAGCGTCTCGCTCGTGCGCACAATCTTTATCACTAAACATTCCGTGTGTTCACAAGCGAGACGCTCGCGCCAGCAGGGGAAATATTACTAATTATTTAGAATTAAATTTGAAATGAAAAACGCAATTTCAAAAGCAATAATCTTATTTTTTGTGTTTTCAGCTGGTTGTAGTAAAACAGAAAAAGTTCAAATAGAAGTAAAAAATATTATAAAAAGTGCCGAAATTCTAACCTTTAAAGATTTAAGCGACCAACAAAAGAAAGAATTAGAATATTGTTGTTCTTATTATCCAAGTAATTGGCGTGATGGCGTTAGTTTTGAAAAAGAAAAGGCATATTTTGTGAAGACAAAAATTGATAATAATCTTTTAGCAAGCTTGACAGAATCAAATACATTTTCCAAAATAGAATTGTTAAATAATGGAAATACTTATTTATATGGAAAATACCATAATCGTTGGGGGTTTGTTGATAATAAAAACGATACTATATTCGAAACGGAAAAATTTGAAGGTCATCGAATTATTGCGATCACTAGACGAGGTAATATTGATGAACTTATTGTTGGTCCTTTAGTAGAAAAACCAAAGAAAATGTATATAGAAATTAGTGATTCGAAAAACTACCCTAATCTAACGCCGGAATATATTATTTCTTTGGACTCTTCAAGAAACTGAAAACATTTTTGGAAGTTATATATAGAGAGAAATCTTCTGACTTTATAAATTTAGGGTGAAAAATATTTAATAAAAAAAATGAGTAGATTCAAAAATATAGATTCAAAGCTTTCTGATTTAACAATTAAGCTTAATGGAAGGTTAACTAAAGATAGACCTAGTTACCCAGAATCATTAAGAACATTTGAAGAACGAAGAATTGATTTGATAGAAAATGGCATAATGAAAGCTATTATAATTCAGCCGAATTTTGAAGTAAATGGTGTGAACTCAAATATTTGGAATTTCATAAATCTTGCTATTTATGATGATGGTTTGTCAATTTCAAATCCGAAATGGATGGAGATATTAGTTGATCAAAAAGATTTTAGTTTTATTGATGATAACATTGACAAATTACTCTTAAAGTCTGAAGAGAATTTATCTAATATTTCAATGAAAGATTTAGTTTAAATTTAATATTTGTATACTTATGGTTTTCCGTAAAAAATCTATAAATCAGGTTTTTATATTTGGTTATTATAAATTTAAAAACAAAAAGTATGACAAATTTCGGGAGAGATTCTTTAAGGTTTAATTATTCTTGGACTACTACGGAAGGAGATAGTAAAAAAGTGATTGGTTATCCTGATAATGTATTATTAAATAGAAATGAAGGTTACGAAATCTTGCATTTTATTAATAAGTACATGCTAACAAGAAATCTTAATAGCACAATATCAAATTTCACTGCTATTGAGAATTCGATTAAAACAAGTGTTCCTTCTAATTTAAGAAGTCAGGCACATATTAAAACATGGTTAGATAATAATCTAAAGTAAGATTGTTTAATGTCATAATCTTTGAAAAAAAACCTGTTAAATCGAGGTTTTTCCATTTATTGTAAAATCAAAAATCTTATTCCAAACTCAAATAAGGGTTTAAAACTTCGGCTAATTCATTCAGCCAATAAAAGCTGTTTTCTAAGGTGTTTATTTGGGTTTGAAGGGTTTCATGTTCCCGCATAATTCCTAAAGCGAGTAGATAATTTACTTGCCTTATTGCCTTGGCCATTCCTTCGGGTTCTATTGTGTTGTTGAAAAAATTCATGAGCCTTGTTTCGGCTTCTTTTGAAAGGGTGTTGGTACTCATAATCTTTGTGTTTAGGAAAAGAACCCGCACAGCTAAGGTGTCCTACGCCACAAAGTGCGTTGCAGTTGTTTCCAATACCGCCACCATACCGTACGGGCAAAAGCTTTTTTGATATCATTTTTCTTTGTGTTTAGGACTGCAAAGATATCAAAAAAAATATTTTAAGTAAGAAAAATATTATATTTTAAGAAAGAAAATGTTGTTGCTTGGAGCAAACAATTTCTACGCGGTAAATATAAAACGTTATTTTTACAATCGAGAATATTTTAAATAAATGAAATATATACAAGACGAAAATATTTTCAGTTTAATTGGTAGAATATATGGAAGAAACTCAATCGAAAAAAAGAGAAGAATATTTAAAAGAAGTTAATAAAAGAACTTGGGATGATTTGCGAACTACACATCAAAGGTTTGACTATCTTTTGATTACTGTTGATGGAGCGGGAATTTATCTTTCTTTGGAATTAATGAAATTTTTATATGAGCATCATAAACCTATAGGTGTACCTTTAAAAGCTTTTGGAATGTGTCTGGTCATTTCAATTATATTTAATTTTTTATCTCAATTTTACAGTTTCAATGTATGTCATAATGTTCTTAAAATCGAACAAGATGTTGCATTATATGAAGAACCTGAAATAAAAAAATATAATAAAAAAGTTCAAATCTATAGTTTTTTGGCATCTTTTAGTATGTGGATAAGTATGATACTAATGATAATTGGTGTCATTGGTTTAATGATATTTTTGTATCGTAATTTTTAAAACATAAAATCTTCTTATGGAACCAAGTCCCCTAGCCCTGATAGAAGTGGAAATCCTTTTGTGTCCGCCGCGGCGGACACAAAAGATTGTAACGGATAGCAGGAAATAGCTCCTGATGAAAAATGAAATTCCAATTTTTCACGTTTTCAAAAGCCTTCGACTCCGCTCAGGGTGACAATTCGGTTAAATTCCAATATTAAAATCCCAAATTCCAATCTGCACGTGTTTGTTGAGGTCGAAATTTAGTTTTCAAAAGCCTTCGACTCCGCTCAGGGTGACAATTCGGTTAAATTCCAATATTAAAATCCCAAATTCCAATCTGCACGTGTTTGTTGAGGTCGAAATTTAGTTTTCAAAAGCCTTCGACTCCGCTCAGGATGACAATCATGGAAAAAACCTATGAACCTTTGTCCCTTTGCACCTCTGAACCTGAAAAAAAGCACCTCAGAACCTTAAAAAAATAACTATTTTTGTCAAATCATATTCAGCAAAAATGTCACTACTTAAGGATTTAGAACAATTATCAGCATCGTTGGAAGGAACACTTTTATACGATGATCTTCATAAAACACTTTATTCGACCGATGCTTCGGTGTACCGGATTAAACCAAAAGCGGTTGCCGTGCCTAAATCTATCGCAGATATAAGTAAACTGATTCGGTTTGCGGGGGAACATCAAATTTCGATTACGCCAAGAACGGCGGGAACTTCGCTGGCCGGACAAACGGTGGGTGACGGAATTGTGGTCGATGTTTCGAAGAATTTTACCAAAATCCTGAATTTCGACCCGATTAAAAAAACGGTTACAGTTGAACCCGGCGTGATTCGCGATGAACTGAATTTGTTTCTGAAACCTCATGGCGTGTTTTTTGGTCCTAATACTTCGACTTCCAACCGCTGTATGATTGGCGGAATGGTGGGCAATAATTCTTCGGGAACGACTTCGATTCGCTATGGCGTGACGCGCGATAAAATTGTGGAGATCAAAGCGATTTTGAGCGATGGATCTGAAGTTGTTTTTAAGGAACTGACTTCGGCGGAATTTATCGAGAAAACCAAAGGCGACACCTTAGAAAATAAAATATACAAAAGCGTTTACGACGAACTTTCGGTAAAAGCAACACAGGACGAAATTATAAAAGAGTTTCCGAAACCGGAGATTCACAGAAGAAATACGGGTTATGCGGTTGATATTTTACTGAAATCGGATTTGTTTGGCGGAACGGAACCTACCATAAACCTCGGAAAATTACTCTGCGGAAGCGAAGGAACTTTGGCCTTTACGTATGAAATTACCTTAAAAGTTGACGATTTACCACCCGCTAATAATATTATGGTGGTGGCACATTATCATAGCATTCAGGAATCGCTGGAATCTGTTGTGGTGGCGATGAAACATCATTTGTACACAGCAGAAATGATTGACGATACGATTTTGGATTGTACGAAAACGAATCGCGAACACATTAAAAACCGTTTCTTTTTGGTGGGAGAACCAAAAGCGATTATGATGTTTGAAGTGGCTTCGCACGATGCACAGGATGCCGAAAATCAGGCGAATGCCTTAGTGGCTGATTTAGAAAAAAATAACTTTGGTTACGCGCTCGTAAAAATTTACGGAGCGGATATTGAAAAAGTAAATGAACTTAGAAAAGCCGGCCTCGGGCTTTTGGGAAGTATCGTAGGCGACGACAAAGCAGCCGATTCTATTGAAGATACAGCAGTTGAATTGAGTGATTTACCCGCATATATTGCGGAGTTTTCGGCTATGATGCTGCGTCACGGACAAGGTGCGATTTATTATGCGCATGCGGGTGCGGGCGAACTGCATTTGCGTCCGGTTTTGAATTTGAAGAAAACATCGGACTTAAAACTCTTTAGAACGATCGCGACCGATGTGGCGATTTTGGTTAAGAAATACAGAGGTTCGCTAAGCGGGGAACACGGCGACGGAATTGTGCGCGGCGAGTTTATTCCGTTTATGATTGGCGAGACGAATTATGAATTGCTAAAAAGAATCAAATTGGCGTTTGACCCGAATTCGGTTTTGAATATCGGGAAGATTGTGAACGCTTTAAAGATGGATGAAAACCATCGTGTGGTTTCGGGAAGGGTAGAACCGGATATTAAAACGTTTCAGGATTTCTCAGACAGTTTAGGGATTTTGCGCGCTGCTGAAAAATGCAACGGTTCCGGAGATTGCAGAAAATTGCCATCGGCAGGAGGAGCGATGTGTCCGAGTTATCGTGCGACCAAAAATGAAAAGGAAACCACGCGTGCGAGAGCAAATGCGTTGCGTGAATATTTGACGTATTCTGAGAAAGAAAATAAATTCGACCAGAAAGAATTATACGAAGTTTTTGAGTTGTGTGTGAGCTGTAAAGCCTGTGCCAGCGAATGTCCGAGTAATGTGGACGTTGCAACCTTAAAAGCGGAATTTTTATACCAATACCAAAAAGCAAACGGTTTCTCGACCCGAAATAAAATTTTTGCACACAACGCAAAACTGAATAAAATGGGAAGTTTGTTTCCGTCGATAACCAACTTTATTTCGAATCAGTCGCTGGTTAAAAAAAGCATGGGAATTGCACCGGAAAGACAAGTGCCGCTTTTAGCAAAAAAGACTTTTAGAAAATGGCATGAAAATCATAAACCTGCAGTTACGGATTTTCCGAACGGAAGATTGTATTTGTTTGTAGATGAATTTACCAATTATTACGATGTAAATATAGGAATCGATGCTTTCGAATTATTAACCAAATTAGGTTATCAGGTTCTCGTGATCGACCACGAAGAAAGCGGAAGAACGTATTTGTCAAAAGGATTCCTGGAAGAAGCGAAGAAAATCGCGAATACAAACGTGAATATTTTCAAAGATTTAATTTCTGCGAAAACGCCGCTAATCGGAATCGAACCTTCGGCCATTCTGACTTTTAGAGACGAATATTTGCGTTTGGCAGATGATAGAGAAGTTGCTGAAAAGTTATCACACGATACCTATACAATCGAAGAATTCTTTAAAAAAGAAATTATAGATGGTAAAATCACACCGAATTCTTTTTCGGATGAAAAGAAAGAAATCAAAATTCACGGGCACTGTCATCAGAAATCATTGAGTTCTGTCGAAGCGACTTTTGCAATGCTGAATTTACCAACCAATAATACGGTTACGATTTATAATTCAGGTTGCTGTGGAATGGCGGGATCTTTTGGCTACGAAAAAGAACATTATCAGGTGAGTATGCAAATGGGGGAGGATACCTTATTCCCAAAAGTGCGTGCCACTGCCGAAAACGTAAAAATCGCCGCTGCAGGAACCAGCTGTCGCCATCAAATTTATGACGGAACGAGTAGGGAAGCACAGCATCCGGTGAGTATTTTGAGAGCGTGCCTGAAATGAGAGATGTTTGCCACGAATTTCACTAATTTTCACGAATTTAAAATCATTCGAAAAAAAATTAGTGAAAATTAGTGAAATTCGTGGCTAAAAAACTTTTAACTCAATGAGATTTTCTTTCCGGTCTCGGCGGCTTTATAGATTGCATTTATGACTTTAATGTCTTTAAGTCCTTCTTCGCCGGTAATATGGTTTGGGAGTTTTTTGTTTTCTAATAGTACTTTCGCGATTTCATCCATTTGTGTTTGCTGTTGGTTGATTTCAGGGAATTTTAGAGGTCCTTTTGAGGTTTTTCCTTCGTAGGGGCCGTAACTTAAAGAGGGACTTAATTGAAAATTACCCTCGTCTGCAGTGGCATAAATTCGGTCAATATAATAACCGACAGAAGAATTGCAATTGGCCATTGCACCGCTAGGGAATTCCATTTGCCACGAAATACTTTCCTCTGTTTCTGAAAATCTGTTTTTGTCATTTACAGTTCCGAATTGAGCGGTAACAGCAATCGGTTCTTCTCCTAAAATATATCGGCTTGCCTGGATACAATAAATTCCCAAATCCATTAACGGACCACCGCCGGATAATTTCTTATTTAACCTCCATACGCTTGGATCATTTATATCGACAGGTTTTTTGGCAATTGTATCATAGGTTTTATATCCCAGGGATGTTTCTATATAGCGTACTTTTCCGAAAACTTTCTCTTGCCCCAGTCGTTTAATTTCCATGTGCGTTGGTTCATAATGCAAACGATAACCAACTGCCAATTGTACCTTATTATCGTTGCAGGCTTTGATCATTTCCTCACATTCCTTGACGGTAATTGCCATAGGTTTTTCGGTAATGACATGTTTGCCGGCTTTTGCAGAACGAACAACAAAATCTTTGTGCATGCTATTTGGCAATATCACGTAAACCAAGTCAATATCTTTGTTGTTGATAATCTCATCAAAATTTTGATAGTTATAAATGTTCTTGTCAGGTATGTTATATTTCGCTTTCCATTTGGTCGCTTTTGCCGGAGTACCGGTAACTATTCCGGCAAGTGTACAGTATTCAGAAACTTCTAATCCTTCTGCAACCTTTGTGGCATAAATTCCTAAACCGCAAAGCGCAACATTTAATTTTTTTCCGGTATAGGGTATTTTGTCAGGATCAGGTGCAGTTAAGAAAGAGGGTAGTGTTGTTATGATCACGGAGGCTCCAACGCCAGCTCCAAATTTATTTACAAATGATCGTCTTGAAATTTTTTCCATGTGGTTTGGTTTTATAGTAGTAGTGGTTTATTAATAGGTGTTTTTTGAGAGATATTACATTTGTGATTTTTGTAAAATGCTCATTCAAAAATAATTATAAATTATTTTGTTTCATCCAGATCGTCAGATTAAAACAAATGTAAAAAAAGACGGAAGATTTTTATTAAGGTTTGAAGCGAAAAAAATGGGAGAATTTTTCTAATTTGTGACAAAAAACAGGTGCGTATTTGAAATGAGAAAATGGCACGTGGATGACACGGATTTAGACGGATTGGCGCTGATTTTTTGTTAGTCTTTGTCAATTTTTTCACGCAGATCTAGGAGATTACAGCAGATTTAAAAAAGATTTTATAATCTTAGCAAATAAATAATCTGCGCACATCTGCTAAAATCTTTTTAAATCTGCGTGAAACAAAATTCGGGGAAATTAGTGTAATTCGTGGCTAAAAAAACTTAGTGCCTTAGTGCCTTTGTGGCAAAAAATAATTCCAATTAAAACAAAATGGTTTTATATATTTGAAATCAGGATAATTTTTGCATTATTTGCAAAATAAAACCACAAAGACCGACATAAATTAATTTATAAAAGCAAAACCACATATGGCATTATCAGGTTTATTCCGAAAAAAAACGGTACAAGATATTCTCAAGCAAGTTGCAAAAAACGAAGCAGATGGTCATAATGCATTAGGAAAACATTTAACGACCAGAGATTTAACTGCTTTTGGAATCGCAGCAATCGTTGGAGCGGGAATTTTTAGTACAATCGGAAAAGCAAGTGCCGATGGCGGACCAGCCGTTATTTTCTTGTTTTTATTTACGGCTTTGGCCTGTAGTTTTGCCGCTTTTGCTTATGCCGAATTTGCTTCGATGGTTCCGGTTTCAGGAAGTGCTTATACGTATTCTTATGTAGCTTTTGGAGAACTTATTGCCTGGATTATCGGTTGGGCTTTAATCATGGAATATGCGGTCGGAAATATAACCGTTGCGATATCGTGGAGTGATTATTTTACGGGACTGCTCCAGAGTGGCGGGATTCATTTACCACAATGGATACAAATGGATTACTTGACTGCTTCAAACGGATTTAAAGATGCCACAGCTTTAATGCAGGGCGGAAAAACATATGAAAACTTAGGATCAGGATTACAAGCTGCTTATACGGCATGGACAACGGCGCCAACAATAGGTTCTTTTCATTTTGTTGCCGATTTACCAGCTCTATTCATCATTGTTTTGATTACAGCTTTGGTTTATAGAGGAATGAAAGAGTCGCGTAATGCGAGTAATGCAATGGTTGTTGTAAAACTTTGCATCGTACTTTTAGTTATTGCAGTTGGTGTATTTTATGTAGATACTGCAAACTGGGATCCGTTTGCTCCAAATGGCGTTAGCGGTGTTCTAAAAGGAGTTTCTGCTGTTTTCTTTGCTTATATTGGTTTTGATGCGATTTCGACAACGGCCGAAGAGTGTAAAAATCCACAACGTGATTTACCTCGCGGAATGATGTGGGCGATTATTATTTGTACGATTTTATATATTGCCATTGCCTTGGTTCTAACCGGAATGGTGCGTTATAACGAATTGAATGTTGGAGATCCTCTGGCATTTGTTTTCGATAAATTAAACTTAAAATGGATGTCAGGAATTATTGCCGTAAGTGCAGTAGTGGCTATGGCGAGCGTTTTATTGGTTTTTCAAATGGGACAGCCTCGTATCTGGATGAGTATGAGCCGTGACGGTTTATTGCCAAAGAAATTTTCTACTGTGCATCCGAAATTCAAAACACCTTCATTCGCTACCATTGTAACCGGTTTTGTTGTTGCGGTTCCGGCTTTGTTTTTAAACTTGACAATGGTTACCGATTTATGCAGTATCGGAACTTTATTTGCCTTTGTATTGGTTTGTGCGGGAGTTTTGGTTTTGCAAAATAAAACGGATATTCCAAGAGGAAAATTCAAAACGCCATATGTGAATTCGAAGTATATTTTGCCGGTTTTAATGATTGCCGGAATATATTACGCTTTTGCTTTCAACAATAAAGCGACAATGGCTTTTATTAATAATGAAGCGCAAACAAACGATGCGACGACAATTATTACGTCCTTAGATAAAGAAGAATCTGCAAAAGTTTTCAATTATTTGGAAAGTATCGACGTTAAAAATAAAACGGCCGAAACTTCAGATTTAGAGCATTTGTTAAGCCAGTACCAAGACGACGATGTTAAATATGCTGAAGTTGTAAAAGGTTTACCGATCAATGATTCTCTAAAATACGAATCAGGTTTCAGCTTATTCAAACACAAAATCCCAATGTGGATTTTCCTTTTCGTTTTAGTTGGATTAGCGGTTTGGTCATTCAGACAAAATTTATCTTTAATTCCACTTTTAGGATTAATTTGCTGTTTGTACATGATGGCCGAATTAAGTGTCTGGAACTGGATTTATTTCACGATCTGGTTGTTAATCGGGTTGTTTATTTACTTTACTTATAGCAGGAAGAATAGTAAGCTAAACTTCCCTGAAGAAGTTAGAAGTTAGAAGTCAAAAGTTATATGTAAAAAGCCGTTCTGAGATTATTTTCAGAACGGCTTTTTTATTTTGCCACAGATTAAAGGATTAAAGTGATTTTGTTTCACGCAGATTTTTGCAGATTTAAGCAGATTTAAATAGATTTAAAGAGATTTTTTTAAGCTTACAGAAATAAGTAAATCTGCGCTGATCTGCTTAAATCCTTTTAAATCTGCGTGAAATACCTTAGTGTATCTCTGTGGAAACCTCCGCGAATCTCTGTGAAATAACTCTTATAGAATACCCAATTCCACCATACAAGCTTTCATCATCTCATAAGTACGCTTAATATCATTATCCAACCCAATAGAAAAACGAATTAAACCATCAGTCAGCCCCATTTCAGCTTGTTCTTCTAACGGAATTTCACTCGATGTTGAGGTTCCCGGAGCGCTGAAAAGTGTTTTGTAAAACCCTAAACTTACTGCCAAATAGCCTAAGTTTCTTGCCTGCATCAATTCCATTAATTCATTGGCTTTTTCCAAAGTTCCAACGTCGATCGTCATCATTCCGCCAAAACCATATTCCGGATTAATCATCGTTTTGTAAAGCTCGTGACTCGGGTGACTTTTCAATCCCGGATAAACCGTTTTCAAACCATCCGCCTCAAACTGATCTGCCAGAAAATGTGCGTTATGACTGTGTTGTTTAATTCGGATATGAAGCGTACGAAGATTTTTCATCACAGAAGCCGATCGCAAACTGTCCATTGTTGGTCCCAAAAGCATGCTCGCTCCAGAGTTTACATTTTTCAGCGAATTGATAAATTCTTTTGATGCACAAGTCACACCGCCAACGGTATCACTACTTCCGTTAATGTATTTCGTCAAACTGTGAATCACGATATCGGCTCCTAATTTTGCCGGAGAAACTGATAAAGGTGAAAACGTATTATCAACCACCAACTTTAAATTATGTTTTTTAGCAATTTTAGCCAAGCCAGCTATATCAGCTACTTCCAATAAAGGATTACTAACGGTTTCGCAATAAATAACTTTCGTATTTGGCGTAATAGAAGCTTCCACAACATCTAATTTTGTGATGTCTACAAAACTCGTTTCAATTCCGAATCGAGGTGTAAAATTCTTCAAAAAAGCATACGTTCCACCATAGATTGTTCGGCTTGAAACAATGTGGTCGCCCGCACCGCAAAGCTGCAATAGTGTAGGCGTAATAGCACCCATTCCCGAAGCTGATACGTTTGCTGTTTCTGTTCCTTCCATCGCCGCCAAAGCCTGATCCAAATACAAATTGCTTGGCGAAGAATGACGCGAATACAAATAACAGCCTTCCATGTTTCCTTCAAAAGTATCAAACATAGTTTTCGCCGAAAGGAAAGTATAGGTAGAAGAATCAGAAATCGAAGGATTCACCCCTCCAAATTCCCCAAAATATTGCAAATCCTGAATTTTATCTGCCGGATTAAAGTTTTTCATAAGTTCTTAAATTGATATTTTATTGTTTTTTGATGTTTATTTATTTGTCATCCTGAGCGGAGTCGAAGGAAGGAGCTATTTCCAGCTTTCCGTTTCAAGTCCTCATAAAAAAGGCAAAGTTTCTAATGTTCTAAAAAGAGCTTCTCCCGAAGCCTCGGGAGTCGCTTTTTTAGCCCAAGAAACTTTTGCCTTTTTTACTCCGGGCTTTACTCTTCAATCAGGGCTAGGGCACTCGTTTTCAAAAGAAAATCCATTCAAAATAACATCTTATTAGAAAATTAATCAATGATTATAGTTATAATTGGATTTTAAAACTATAAAATTAATTTGTTGTAGATTTTTAATTTAAATTTGTTTAATAAAATCCAAATCAATAGATTTTTTTTCATAGCAACCACAAACCACAAACCACAAACTTTAAAAAATGATCTTAGACGCCACCGATAAAAAACTTCTGGTTTTACTACAAACCGACAGTAAAAAGACAACCAAAGAATTATCCTTAAAACTGAACCTTTCCGTAACGGCTGTTTATGAAAGAATCAAAAAACTAGAACGCGAAGGAATTATTAAAAACTATGTAGCGTTAGTCGACAAATCAAAAATCGAAAAAGGATTTGTGGTTTTCTGTCATTTAAAACTCATTCAGCACACCAAAGAATTCCTAACCAAATTCGAAAGTGAAGTCATCAAACTAAACGAAGTTTTAGAATGCCATCACGTAAGCGGTGACTACGATTATATCCTGAAAGTGCTGGTAAAAGACATGGAAGCCTACAGAGAATTTTTGGTAACTAAACTTACAACCTTACAGCATATTGGCAGTACGCAAAGTACTTTTATGATTAGTGAGGTGAAGAATTCGACGGTGATTTTCTAAGATACTAAGGTTCTGAGTTGCTGAGGTTCTGAGTTTAGGTTCAAAGGTTCAAAGGAGCTAAGGTTCAAAGGTTTTTTTGTTTCAAGTTTCAAGTTTCAAGTTTCAAGTTTCAAGTTGCTTGCTTTCGTGTCCTTAACTTTGCCAGCAAATTTAAAAGGAGTCTTTGCTAGCTTTGTATTAAAATGTCCAATCCAAAAAAAACTTTGCGACTTCGCGACTTTGCGAGATTAAAAAACAAAAAACTTTGCGTCCCGAAGCTTCGGGATTGCGTAAGTCTCATCGAACTTTGCGATGAAATTCACATGCTAAATTCACAATCCAAAACTAAAAAGCCTTAAATTTGATTTAAAATGAAACGATAATGGAAACGAAAGAATTAAGACGCAAACTCATAAAGGACTTTGGGAAATTCATTGAAGACGATTCTAAATTAGAAATTTTAGAAAGTGTCTTTGATGCTATAAACCATGATGAAAAAAATCAATAGTTTCCGATTCACATTATGATTTAGTTGCTGAAGAAAGAGAAAAGTATATTTCCGGAGAAAATCAGTCAAGTTCGTGGGAAGAAGTAGAAAAACGTCTGAATGCTAAATATTCATATTGCTAAATTCCAATTTTTAAATCCCAAATTCCAAAGCTTTGCGATTTTGCGATACTAAAAAATAAAGCTCTGTGAACCTTAGCGTAACTCTTAGCGTTAAAACCCACTATTAAAAAAACTTTGCGACTTCGCGACTTTGCGAGATTAAAAATAAAAAACTTAGCGAACCTTGCGTAAATCTTAGCGCCCTTTGCGGTTAGACCCTCCCCACAAAATTCACACAAAAAACATTGAAATTTAAACTTTAAACAAAACTTTATTCCTTAATTTTGTATCGCTAAAAATAAAATAGACAAACTATGAGTTCATTTGACGTAGTCATTATAGGTTCAGGTCCTGGCGGATATGTATCAGCAATTCGTTGCGCACAATTAGGTTTCAAAACAGCAATTGTAGAAAAGTATAACTCTTTGGGCGGAACTTGCCTTAACGTAGGTTGTATTCCTTCAAAAGCATTACTTTCTTCTTCTCATCATTATGCGGAAATTGCTCATTTTGCAGATCACGGAATCGAAGTTTCCGGAGATGTGAAAATCAATTTAGAGAAAATGATCGCGCGCAAACAAGCAGTTGTAGATCAAACCGTAGGTGGAATCAACTACTTAATGGATAAAAATAAAATCACTGTTTTCAATGGTTTAGGTTCTTTCGTAGACGCAACGCACATTGCAGTTGCTAAAGCGGACGGAACATCAGAAACTATCGAAGCAAAATATACTGTAATCGCTACAGGTTCAAAACCATCTTCTTTGCCTTTTATCAAAATTGACAAAGAAAGAATCATCACTTCAACTGAAGCATTGGCTTTAAAAGAAGTTCCAAAACACTTAGTAATTATTGGTGGTGGCGTTATCGGAATCGAACTTGGACAAGTTTACCTGCGTTTAGGAGCACAGGTTTCTGTAGTGGAATTTATGGACAGAATTATTCCGGGAATGGATGGTGCTTTGTCTAAAGAATTGACAAAAGTATTGAAAAAACAAGGAATGAAATTCTACGTTTCTCACAAAGTAAAATCAGTGGAAAGAAACGGCGATGCTGTTGTAGTTCAGGCTGAAAATGCAAAAGGAGAAACTATTACTTTAGAAGGAGATTATTCATTAGTCTCTGTTGGTCGTCGTCCTTACACAGATGGATTAAATGCTGACAAAGCAGGAGTGAAAATTTCAGACAGAGGACAAGTTGAAGTAAACGATCATTTACAAACTAACGTTCCGAATATTTACGCAATTGGTGACGTTGTTCGTGGAGCAATGTTGGCGCACAAAGCGGAAGAAGAAGGAACTATGGTTGCTGAAATCTTAGCAGGTCAAAAACCACATATCGATTATAACTTAATTCCTGGTGTTGTTTACACCTGGCCAGAAGTTGCTGCCGTTGGACAAACAGAAGAGCAGGTTAAGGCTTCGGGAACTGAATACAAAGTGGGAAGTTTCCCATTCAAAGCTTTAGGTCGTGCAAGAGCAAGTGGAGATTTGGACGGATTTGTAAAAATTATTGCTGATGCTAAAACTGATGAGGTTTTAGGAGTTCACATGATTGGAGCACGTACAGCTGACTTAATTGCTGAAGCAGTTACTGCAATGGAATTCAAAGCTTCTGCTGAAGATATTTCAAGAATGAGCCACGCGCATCCAACTTTCGCGGAAGCGGTAAAAGAAGCAGCACTAGCCGCTACAGATAATAGAGCATTACACGTATAATTTACGTAAAAGCAACATATTTAAAAACCCTTCAAAAATTAGATTTTTGAAGGGTTTTTCTTTTGCTGTAATTTCTGCCCCATATATTGTAAAAATCAAAAATAATTTTGTAAATTAGATGTGTAATTCAGGTGTTATCTTTACTTCTATAAAAAGATAATATTATGAAAAATAAATATATAGCTCCACTTCTAATAGGAGCAGGAATTGCATTTATACTTTCTTCGTGCAAATCAACGATACCTAAAAAAGCTGTTGCAGTCACCAATTTTGACAAAGCAAAGTATCTGGGAAAATGGTTTGAAATTGCAAGATTAGATTATAAATGGGAGAAAAATTTAAACAACGTTACTGCCGAATATTCCCTTAAGGAAGATGGCACGATTAAAGTTGATAACAGGGGCTATAATGTCAAAAAAGACAAATGGGAAGAAAGCATCGGGAAAGCCAAGTTCGTCAAAAAGGACAACGTTGGTATGCTTAAGGTCTCATTTTTTGGTCCTTTTTATTCCGGTTATAATGTAATTGCCATTGATCCGGATTATAAATATGCACTTGTAGCAGGAGAAAGTTTAAAATACATGTGGATTCTTTCCAGAGAAAAAACTATTCCTGAAAGTGTAAAGGCAGATTATCTTATAAAAGCACAGAAAATTGGTTATACTATTTCTGACCTCGTTTGGGTCGAACATGATAAGGCCAATTAAAAGTAAACCCGACAATTTTAAAGTTGTCGGGTTTATTTGTTTTAATTTGAAAGTGAATTATGCTGTAAAAACACTTTTATAATTATCCCAATATCTGTAAATCAAAAATAAGTTGGCCAGAAATAATAACACTGCAATTGGCAGCCCTTCCGGAGCCAGGAAATAATTGATAAACAAAATGTTTACCGTAATTGGTAAGATTAAAATATTAGCCAATGTTACATAACGTCCCGTTACAAATGCAATACCACAAAGTAATTCGATTGATTTAGCTAAAGGCATTAAATAAGTTGAAGCCATTAAACCTACATTAAAGGCTTTAAAATTACCTGTGGTTTCTGGTTCTGGCATTAGATGGAAAAAATAGCTGATCGATGCAAAAAGCAGTAGAAGACCAATTAAGACACGGACAATAATTGTAGCAATTTTCATAATACTTAGGATTTTTAAGAGGTTAAAAAATATAGTTATCTGCTGGAAATCGTATACGTTGCCTGTCCTAATAAAAATGAAATTTAGTATTTAATGACACTTTATTGAGGATTTTACAATCAAAACAATCCTATTTTGGGATTAATTGAATTGTATATCAAATATAACGCTTTTTTCATTATGATATTACTATTTTATTAACACTTTTCTTATTTCTTGCCGTATTTCTTGTAAAGGAAAAATCCGCCTAAACTGATTAAAATAAAAGGCCAAAGGTTAAGCAGGAAAACCAAAATGGACTGCAATATGTACCAGCCTGTTTTTAATGAATCAATAATTTGAATTCCTAAATTAGGTTTGTAATAAGCACTGTCTTTTTCGCCGGCTGTTATTTCTTGTTTAATCGTTTCGTTTTGATACAACTGTAAAGTAATGGTGCTGAAGTTAACTTGATCCTGTATGGATAAATTTTCGATGGTTTTATTATCATTAGCTTCTTTTTGGTTCGCTAAGGCATTTTCGGCTTCCATAATATCATTTATCTTTTTGCCTTTGGTATCAATTGCTTTTTCAACTCTTTTTTCATTTGTGGTACTTCTTTTTTGAGAGAATTGATTGGCTAACAATTTCAATGAAACATCATCAGCTTTAATGACTCTGAAATCAAGGAAATCAATTTGCTTCGCAATGCTTTTAATTACCGTATCAAGCTGGGTGTTGGGAACGCGAATTGTAATATTATTTTCTACTGAAAATTTGGTAGTCTCCAGTGTGCTGTCCTGACTGATTTTAGTTTTAATCTGATCGTGAATGTTGCTTTGCAGATTGGTGTAAGTAACAAAACCTCCAAATTTCGCCACGACATTTTCAATTGCATAAGTAGATTTGACGACGTTTTTAACCTTGAATTTAATATCAGCGGTTCGAATAAATTTCTGTTTGCTGTTTTTTGGCTCCACTGCTGCTGTTGAGGAAACAGCCGTGCTGTCTGCTGTGGTTTTGTAATCTGCAGATTCTTCAGCTGCGTAATCTGCTTTTTTACAAGAAAATAGTAATGCGATAATTACCAGGGTAGTCACACCTAATTGTGCAATTGTTTTCATAAAGGTTATAAAATTTGATTAATAAATATACTCGCCTGTCTCTCAGGTTAGTTTTGTTTTTAGCCACAGATTATTAGATTTAAATGATTTTTTAATCTTGTTAATCTGTGCAATCCGTGCAATCTGTGGCTTATTTTTTTGAGTAATTTTTTCATCAAATGGCAAGAAAATTTTTAATAATTAGCACTAATTCGATATACTAAAAAGTGTGCCAATAATTTTTCGGGATAATTTTATTGAAGGATTTTTTTTGTCGTAATTTTGAAGTCTAAAATTTATACTTTTTTGAGAGTTTCCATTCATAAACCTATTTCAAATCCAGAGCAGTTTAAACAGCAACTTCTAACATGGTCACAGCAATTTCGTGAGGTTGTTTTTTTAGACAGCAATTCGCATACGCAAGAATATTCGAGTTTTGATTGTGTATTGGCTGTTGATGCTTTCACCTCTTTAAAAACAGATTTCCAAAACGCTTTTGACGATTTAAAACAATATCAGCAAACCACTAAAGACTGGCTTTTTGGTTATTTAACCTATGATTTAAAAAATGATGTTGAAAATTTGAAATCAGCTAATTTTGATGGATTAAATTTCCCTGATTTGTTTTTCTTTCAACCCAAAAAAATATTTTTATTGAAAGGAAACCAGCTTGAAATTCGGTACTTATTGCTTTGCGATGATGAGGTTGAAGAAGATTTTAATGAGATAGCCGAAAGTGAATCCCGAAGTCTCGGGACGAAAGTCGAAAGTGCATTATCTTTAAAGATTGAGCAGCGCATTTCGAAAGACTCCTATATTGAAAAAGTAGATAAAATGCTGGAGCATATTCACATTGGTGATATGTATGAAGCTAATTTCTGTATGGAATTTTATGCTGAAAATGCGATTATCAATCCATTGGAAAAATTTCTGAAACTAAATGAAATTTCAAAAGCACCGTTTTCGGTTTTCTTTAAAAATCATAAACAATATTTACTTTCTGCTTCTCCGGAACGTTATCTGAAAAAAGTGGGTGAAACTATTATCTCCCAGCCGATAAAAGGAACTTCAAAACGATCTTTGGATCCAATTGAAGACGAAAAATCAAAACAATTCCTGGAATCAGATTCGAAAGAACGTGCTGAGAATATTATGATAACCGATTTGGTAAGAAATGATCTGTCGCATACCGCACAAAAAGGATCTGTAGAAGTGGTAGAACTTTGTAAAATCTATTCGTTTCTTCAGGTGCATCAAATGATTTCGACCATAACATCAAAATTAGATGCTCAATATGCTCCAATAGATGTTTTGAGAACAACTTTCCCAATGGGAAGTATGACGGGAGCGCCTAAGATTTCAGTAATGAAAATCATCGAAAATCTGGAAGAAACCAAACGTGGATTATATAGTGGAGCAGTAGGTTATTTTACACCGGAAGGTGATTTTGATTTTAATGTGGTCATCAGAAGTATTTTGTACAATCAGGAAAATCAATACGTTTCATTTTCAGTAGGAAGCGCCATTACAGCGCAATCTGATCCTGAAAAAGAATACGAAGAATGTTTGTTGAAGGCTAAGGCAATGCATGAGGTTTTACGATAAAGGTTTGCCACGAATTACGCTAATTTTCACTAATTTCTATATGCGTTATCTAAAACACTACTGATAAATAAAAATCGTGCTAATTCGTGAAATTCGTGGCAAAAAAAATCTGCAGAATCTGCGAGAAAAATAATTAGTGTAAATTCGTGAAATTGGTGGCAAAAAAAATATTTCACGCTTAACATTTCATTTAAAAATTGATAGAATTTAATTCTTTACATTTATCAAATGTTTTCAAAATTTCAAAATCACATCATTTCGAGGTTTCCATTTCTGGAAAATAAAAAACTATTTCTGGCAGTCAGTGGAGGTTTGGACAGTATGGTTTTATTGCATTTGCTGCAACAATTACCTTTTGAAATAGCCGTTTTACATTGTAATTTTCAGCTGCGTGGATTGGAAAGTTTTGGTGATCAGAGTTTCATTCAAAACTATTGTGATCAAAATAACATTCCAATTTTCACAACTCAATTTGATACCGAAGCTTTTGCAAAAGACTATAAATTATCAACTCAGGTTGCGGCGCGTGAACTAAGATACAGCTGGTTTTATGAACTTCTGGAAACTGAAAATTTCGATTACATTTTGACCGCGCATCACGCCGACGATAATCTGGAAACTTTCATTATCAATTTAACCCGCGGAACCGGTTTAGATGGTTTAACGGGAATTCCGGAACAAAACGATAAAATTATTCGTCCGCTTTTGCCGTTTTCACGAGAAGAAATCCTGAAATACGCCGAAGAAAATAATATCGAATGGCGTGAAGACAGCAGTAATGCCTCTAATAAATACCTGCGAAATAAAATTCGCCATGATTTAGTTCCAATTTTGAAAGAGATTAATCCTAATTTTTTGAATGCTTTTCAGAAAACACAATCGTATTTGCAGGAATCTCAGGAAATGGTTGAAGATGCTTCTATTATGATTTATCAACAGGTCGCAAAAGAAGTCGGTGAGGAAATTCATTTTGATTTAAATCAGCTTGAAAAATTGCCCAATTATAAATCGTATTTGTACCAATGGCTAAATGAATTTGGTTTTTTGGCCTGGAATGATATTTATGATTTAGTGGACGGACAATCCGGAAAACAAGTGTTTTCTGCCGAATTTAGATTGCTGAAAAATCGAAATACGTTGATTTTAAGTCCGCTTTCAGATGAGGATGAAAAGGATGAATATTATATCAATAAAGACGATCAAGACGTTAATTTTCCCTTAAAATTGAGGCTTTGTCCCGTAGACGACATTACATTAAATTCAAATAAAGCTATCTTTGTTGACGCTGAAAAAATCCAATTTCCGTTGGTTTTACGTAAATGGAATGAAGGTGATGTTTTTCATCCGTTTGGAATGAATGGAAAATCTAAAAAAATCAGCAAGCTTTTTAAAGATGAAAAATTATCGCTGATTGAAAAGGAAAAAACATGGCTTTTGTGTTCAGATAATCAGATTGTATGGGTTATCGGAATCAGGCAGGACGAACGTTTTAAAATAGAAAATACCACAAACAGAATACTTAAAATAGAACTACAATAATGAACTTTACTCAATCCTGTCAAACGATAACTTCAAAAAGTGTCTGGAATAAAACCATTGTTTTTTTGTTATTTTTCATTTTTGCTTTTGCAAAAGGTAACGCTCAGATTTTAGAACCAGTAAAATGGACGGCTAAAATTGAAAAGAAATCGGGTACAAATGCCGTTTTAATTTTTGATGGAACAATTGAAAAAGACTGGCATATGTATTCGCAATTTACTCCGGACGGAGGACCACTTCCGTTAGAAATTGTGTTTAAAAATCAAAAAGGAAATTACAATTTGGTTGGAAAAGCCAAAGAAGGAAAAACGAAAACAGCTTTTAACGATGTCTTTGGTGTAAACGAAACATTTTTTGAAGGAAAAGCACACATCGAGCAGGAAATTACAATCACAAATCCGGATTTAAAAACGGTTGATGTCGATTTTGATTTTCAGGTTTGTAAAGAAGTTTGCATCAATTCGAACAAAAAATTCTCTATTGCGATTCCGGCAGCTTTCAAAATGGAAGCGGTAGCAACAGTTTCTGAAGCGAAACATGATGAAACAAAAGTTGAAGGTTTAGCTGTTGATACTGTAGCTAAAACAACAGCTTCAGAAAAAATTGAATTAAGAAAAATAGATAACGCTACTGCGGAAGTTGTAGATGAAATTCCGGCACCAGCTTCTACCAGAAGTTTATGGTCGATCTTTTTTATTGCTTTTATATCTGGATTTGCGGCTTTGTTGACACCTTGCGTTTTCCCGATGATTCCAATGACAGTAAGCTTCTTTACCAAACAAAGTAAAAGCAGAGCAAAAGGAATTCGAAATGCTGTTATTTACGGATTAGCAATTATTGCTATATATGTTATATTAGGTTTGATTGTAACTAAAATATTTGGTGCGGATGCCCTGAACGCTTTGTCTACGGACGTTTGGTTTAATCTGATATTCTTCGTTTTATTGATTGTATTTGCTGTTTCATTTTTGGGTGCGTTCGAGATTATGCTTCCAAATTCATGGGCGAATAAAGCAGATCAGCAAGCGGATAGAGGTGGAATCGTTGGAATATTGTTCATGGCGTTAGCTTTGGCAATTGTGTCATTTTCTTGTACTGGACCAATTGTTGGAACCTTATTAGTTGAAGCCGCTTCAAACGGTGGAATCGCTCCTGTTATTGGAATGTTAGGATTTTCATCAGCTATGGCTTTGCCCTTTATGTTGTTTGCCATGTTTCCGGGTTGGCTGAATTCATTACCAAAATCGGGTGGTTGGCTGAATACGGTAAAAGTAGTTTTAGGATTTTTAGAACTGGCTTTGGCATTCAAATTTTTATCCAATGCCGATTTAGTTTTACAATTGCATTTATTAGAAAGAGAAGTTTTCTTAGCGATCTGGATTGCTATTTTCGGAACTTTAGCATTTTATCTTTTCGGAAAAATTACGTTGCCACATGATAGTCCGACCAATCATATTTCAGTTGGAAGATTATCATTCGGATTATTAGTGTTGACTTTTACGATTTATTTAATTCCGGGACTTTGGGGAGCACCTTTAAAATTAATCAGTGCTTTTCCGCCACCACAAACCTATAGCGAAAGCCCTCTTGGATTTGGAGGTTCGGCTAATTCAAATGTCAATACTGGTGGAATAAAAGGGCTGCCTGAAGGAGCAGAATTAGGGCCACATGGCATCATGGTATTTCACGATTACGAAGATGGATTAGCTTATGCTAAAGAAATAAAAAAACCAATTATGTTAGATTTTACAGGTTATGCGTGCGTAAACTGTAGAAAGATGGAAAACAATGTTTGGTCTGATGAAAGAGTGTTGCCAATCTTAAAAAATGATGTGGTTTTGATTTCGCTTTATGTAGATGATAAACGTGAATTATCAAAAGAAGAACAATTTGTCACTGCAAAAGGAGATAAAATCGAAACGGTTGGTGATAAATGGACCGACTTTATGATCTCAAAATATAAAACAAATACACAGCCTCTATATGTTATTACTGACTTAGAAGGACAAAATCTAAACAATTCAAAACCGACAATCAGTTATGTAGATGTTGAAGAATATTTGACCTGGTTGAAAACGGGGATTTCGAATTTTAAGTAGATTTTTGAGAGACAAGAGCCAAGAATAAAGAGTATAGTAGAATATGGAATATAGAATATAGAATATAGAATATAGAATGAGGAGATTAGAAATCTAAAATCTACAGTCTAAAATCTAAAATAAATTGAGGGGAAAGTTAATTCAAAGCAAAAAGCACTCTAAGTTTAAACTCAGAGTGCTTTTTTATTGATTGGGCAAATCGGAAATTAAATTCTTATAGGTATTCTCCGTGTTGAGAGATATCTAATCCTAATTCTTCTTTCTCTTCAGTAACTCTAAGAGGAGTAATTTTATTTACAACAAAGAATAAAATGTATGAAGCAACAAACGCGAAGACAGAAACGATTACTAAAGCAATTAATTGGTTGATGAATAAAGTTGGAGTTCCGAAAATCAAACCTTGATTGTCACCAACTACAGGGTTAATTGCTTTTGAAGCAAAAACTCCAGTTAACAACATACCTACCATACCACCAACACCGTGACAAGCAAAAACATCTAATGCATCATCAATTTTTCCTTTAGGGAATTTACTTACTACCAAGTTACTTACGATTGCAGCAAAAGCTCCAATGAAAATTCCGTGAGGAATGCTTACGAAACCAGCAGCAGGAGTAATAGCTACAAGACCTACAACAGCTCCAATACAAGCTCCAAGTGCAGATAATTTGTGTCCTAATATTTTGTCAAGGAAAACCCATGCCATTGCAGCAGCAGCAGCAGCTACAGTTGTAGTTCCTAATGCCTGTACAGCTAAACCATTTGATCCTAAAGCAGAACCCGCGTTGAAACCAAACCATCCGAACCATAATAAACCAGTTCCTAATAATACGTAAGTAATTCTTGCAGGATTTACTTTTTGAACTTTTCTTTTTCCTAAGAACATGGCTCCAGCCAATGCAGCCCATCCAGCACTCATGTGTACTACCGTTCCTCCAGCGAAGTCTAATACTCCCATTTTGAAGAAAATTCCATCAGGATGCCACGTCATGTGAGCTAATGGTGAATATATAAATAAGATAAACAAAACCATGAATAACAAATAAGCCCAGAAACGTACACGTTCTGCAAAAGCACCTGTAATTAACGCTGGTGTAATGATGGCAAATTTTGCTTGAAATAATGCGAATAACATAAAAGGAATTGTAGGGGCAAGACTCCAGGCAGTATTTGTACCAACACCCTGAAAGAATAAATTTGGAAGTGGATTTCCAATGATTCCTCCAATAGTAGGACCAAATGCTAAACCAAAAGCAACAACAACCCATAAAATAGTAACAATTACCATTGCCATAAAACTTTGAAGCATAGTACTGATAACGTTTTTCTTACCTACCATACCTCCGTAGAAAAATCCTAAACCTGGCGTCATTAGCAATACAAATGCAGTTGCTACGATCATCCAAGCGGTATCTCCGGTATCAAACTTTACAGCTTCTGCTGGAATTGGGTTGTCTGATAAGATGAAGTTTGATACAAAAGTCAGTACCAAAATAGTGATAAGAATCACACTTAAAATAATTTTTCGCATAGTTATTTAGTTTTAAATTTTTTATAAAAGTATAAAATCATTCGACACCCCTATAAAAAATAGAGTCTATTGTTTAACTTTTGTTAATTTTTAAATTTAACCCCCTAAATTTTGCATGTATTTGTTAAAATCAACTTAAATTTTACAATTTATTAATCTAAAATCTCAAAGATGTAGGTTTTTTCGACTTTGTTAACAAAAAAACATGAAAATGATTCTAATTTTAAGAGTTATTATGCTTAAATATTTATAAAAATAGTCAAATTATTTCATTTTTAAATAAAAAAGGCATCAAATGAAATTTTCACCTGATGCCTTTTTTATAAAATAATTTAAATTATTTCTGTCCGTACTTTGCTTTGAATTTGTCGCTTAGTTTGGTTTGGAAAGTATCTAAATTAATCGTTCGACCCTGAATAAAAGCAGTTGTCAGTTTATTAGTTCGCATGTCTAACGCATCGCCTTCAGAAATAAAGAGTGTTGCATCTTTACCCGTCTCCAAAGTTCCACAGCTTGCATCAATGCCTAATAGTTTTGCTGTATTTGAAGTTATCAATTGTAAAGCTACTTCTTTATCTAAACCAAAAGCAGCACAGGTTCCTGCTAAGAAAGGCAGGTTTCTAACACTCATGCGCTCATGATCTCCGCTGTTTTCAAGCCCAACAACAATACCCTTATCCGTTAGTATTTTTGCCATTTTGTATGGTAAATTCACATCTTCATCATCGCTTGTTGGCATATCATGTACACGTCTTAGTAAAACTCCAACATTGTATTTTTTCAAAACATCAGCTGATTTGTAAGCTTCAAATCCGCCTACTATCACAATTTTTTTGATTTGATGATCTGCCGCAAGCTGAATGGCATCTACAATTTGTTTTTCTTCATCAGCATGAACATATAAGGTTTGTGTCCCATCAAACAATCCTTTTGTAGCTTCTAAAACAATGTTTCTTTCTTTAGATGCAGTTTGATTATAAGCTTTTGCGTTTATCAGGAATGCGTTTATTTCCTCTACTTGTTTAGTATAATCTTTATTGGCTTCAATGACACCCGGTTCAAACCATGACCCTGATCTTTTAAAACCTGATGGGAAATTAAGATGAATACCATCGTTCTCTTTCAAAATAGCATCTTTCCAGCTCCAGGCATCCAATTGCACGACAGATGATGTTCCTGAAATTCTTCCACCGCGTGGCGTAACCTGAGCCATTAAAACACCATTTGGACGAACTGTTTCTACAACTTTCGATTCTGAGTTATAAGCAATAATACTTCTCACATTCGGATTAAAAGTGCCAATTTCTTCCTCGTCAACTGATGATTTCACGGCATCAATTTCTACTAATCCTAAAGTAGAGTTTGGCGCAATGAATCCAGGATAAACATGTTTTCCTGTAGCATCAATGGTAGTATCATAAGCACCTGCTGCGAGTCTGATTGTTGGGGCATCGGCTACTAAAGTAAGTTTTCCGTCTTTAAACCCAATAGCACTATTTTGAATAACAGTTCCGTTACCCAAATGTGCTGTAGCATTTAATATCAAGACTGATTTGGTTTGTTTCGGAGCCGGGATTTGTTGCGCATTTATTTGTATCGAAGCACAAAATATCAACAACAATTTATATATGTTTCTATGTATCATAGTATCTTTTTTTATCATTATGAATTTTCTAAAGTTCTTATAACTGCTCTAAAGTATCACAGTGATATTCTTTTTTCTCTTTTCTGGTTGGTTGTTGCGTTCCGTTTCCTTTATTCTTTTCCTGCAACATTTGTCCAATCAATTCACTTCTTTCTTTAGTAATGGCCAATTGTTTCTGAGCATCTTTTTCAATATCAAAATAAACAACACCTTCAATAATTGTTTTTTCGGCTTTAGTATAAATAGAAAGTGGATTGTCGCTCCATAAAACAACATCGGCATCTTTACCTACTTTTAAACTTCCTACTTTATCATCAATATGTAAAAGTTTCGCAGGATTTAAAGTCACAAATTTCCAGGCATCTTCTTCAGAAATATTTCCGTATTTCACCGCTTTTGCAGCTTCCTGGTTTAATCGGCGAGACATTTCGGCATCATCAGAATTGTAGGCAACTACCAATCCTGCATTGTGCATAATTGGTCCGTTAAACGGAATAGCATCATTAACTTCAAATTTATAAGCCCACCAATCAGAGAAAGTTGAAGCTCCAACACCATGCTCTTTCATTTTATCAGCCACTTTGTAACCTTCTAAAATATGAGTGAAAGTATTTACTCTGAAATTAAATTTATCAGCAACATTCATTAACATCAAAATTTCCGACTCTATATAAGAGTGACAAGTAATGAAACGTTCTTTATTTAAAATTTCAGCAAGTGTTTGCAATTCTAAGTCCACACGTGGTGCTTTTCCTTTTTTAGAACCAGCGTTAAATTTTTTCCAGCTTTCGTCATATTCTTTGGCCAATTGAAAATAATCTGTAAAAACCTGTTCAACTCCCATTCTTGTTTGTGGAAAACGGGTTGGATTATCAATTCCCCAATTGGCTTGTTTTACGTTTTCACCCAAGGCAAATTTGATAAACTTAGGTTGGTTTTTGTATAACATTTCATCTGGAGAAGAGCCCCATTTCCATTTTACGATCGCAGAACGACCTCCAATTGGGTTTGCAGATCCGTGTAATAATTGCGAAATAGTAACACCTCCAGCTAAATCTCTATAGATATTTATGTCTTCAGAGTTAACAACATCCTGAATTGTAACTTCGGCAGTCGAGTTATGACCACTTTCGTTAACTCCTTTAGAAATCGCAATATGCGAATGTTCATCGATGATACCACTTGTAATGTGTTTTCCTTTAGAATCAATAACAGTAGCACCGGCATCAGAAAGGTTTTTACCAACAGCAGCAATTTTTCCGTTTTTGATTAAAACGTCAGTTTCTGTTAGAATTCCGTCTTTTTCATTTGTCCAAACCGTAGCGTTTTTAAATAATAAAGTTTGGGCAGTTTGTTTTTTAGTATCACCAAAAGCAACATTCGGATAGGTAACCGGCATAACTGCAAGTGGTTTTTCTACTTTAGATGAATCTTTTGCAACGACAAACGGACTCGTTTTTACAGCAGTCCAAAGCAATTCGTCTCCGTTTGATAAAACTGCTTTTCCAGATAAAGCGTCTGCTTTTTCGATGAATCCGGTTAAACGTGTATAATTAGATTTGATCGTATCTGCAGGTTTGATCACCAATGAAATCCAGTTTTTAGCAATAGAAAAAGTGCTTTTTACCTTTTTGGCATCAACAGTAGTTACTTCAGATTTTTGAGCATCAGCAGTTCCGTCAATTTTCCATTTATAAGTATCTTTTCCAACGGTTAAGTCGTAATTTCCACGGATATCTTTGGCGCTAAGATCGTTTACAATAAATTTAGATCCCTGAACCCAGTTTTCATATAAAACCGTTTTCTCGTCAAAAACTTCACCGGAAGTAATGATGAAATTGGCATAAGTACCTACTTTCAAACTACCCACTTCGTCGCTTTTTCCTAAAATAGCAGCCGGAATTGTAGTCAAAGCCTCTAAAGCTTTCGTTTTATCAAAACCTAATTTTATGGCTTTTAGAAGATTTGGTTTGAAGTCTTCAATCTTTTTTAATTTGTCTGTCGTCAGGGCAAATACAATTCCATTATCAGAAAGTACTTTAAGATTTGTCGGTGCCTGATTCCAGAAACGCATATCAGTCAATTCGATTTGGTTTGATAAATATGGATTTGAAACATCATAAGCTTCAGGGAAACTTATCGGAATAATGAATTTAGCGTTAGTGGCTTTAATTTCCTCAATTCTTTCAAATTCATTCCCGCTTCCTTTTAAAACATAGTTTAAGCCAAATTCTTTAGCGATTTTGGCCGCTCTTAAACTGTTTAATTTATCTTCAGAAGTAAATATCTGAACCAGTTTTTCATTGTTTGCCAAAGCTTCTAATGATAAGTCTTTAGTTTCAGAATTTCCTTTTTTGTACCAGTCTAAATCTAAATACATCTGACGCAATAAAGCCATAGAACCCATCAAAGAGCTTGGATAGGTCTGATTTGTAAGGGCGCTTTTTGAGAAAGATAAATGATTGGTTAATTTATTTGCGATGATTTGTTTACTGTTGTCCTCATTATTCAGGGCAATCAAAGCTCCGGTTCCTTGCGCAATTCCGTCTGGAATATGAGTTCCAACAACACCAAAACCAGCTTTTAATAATTCATCCGCTTTTGGCTGGTCGTATTTAAAAGTTTCGTAAACATTGATTTCCGGACGAACACTTTCATTCCAGTAATAACCAACTCTTTTTGTATCGTACAACGGATTTCGATTTCGTCCCGGAGTGATATTTGCTTTTGGTTTTTCAATTCCAAAACTGGTATAAATATCAATAAAAGACGGGTAAATTGTTTTTCCTTGTAAATCTATCGTAATAGCATTTTTCGGAATGGATACAGCATTTCCAACTGCAACAACCTTACCGTCCTGGATCAATAAAGTTCCTTTTTCGATTTTTTGAGTTGGGGTAACATAAATGGTGGCATTTGTAAAAACAGTGTAATTTTTGCTTTTGTTATGCACACTTTCATTAACAGGGAAGTAGTCTTGAGCATACGTTTTTGTTAAAAAAACACTCAAAAAGAGTAGGAGTAAGGCTTTTTTCATATGTAATTGGGTAAATTTTTGCTAAAAATATGAAATATATGTTATATCCGTTTTGTTTTTGCTACTCTTTTTTCTCTATTTTAGTAAGCTTGTAAGTTAACCTTTTGATTAGAAGTGTAAAATGGACGTTATGGGAAATAATAATAGAATAAATTGGGGAATTATTGGCTTGGGAAATATAGCAAATCAATTTGCAGCCGATTTAGTATTGATAGAAGATGCTAATTTAGTTGCAGTGGCTTCACGAAGTATCGAAAAAGCAAGGGATTTTGCAAATCAGTACAATTGTCCAAAAGCATACGATTCCTATGAAGCACTTTTTGCTGATGATCAGGTTGATATTGTTTATATCGCAACACCACACGATTCCCATGCCGAATTGTCTATTAAGGCATTAGAAAATGGCAAACATGTTTTATGCGAAAAGCCAATGGCGCTTTCTTATAAAGATGCGGTTCGTATGACTGAAGCCTCTAAAAAGTACAATAGATTTTTTATGGAAGCTTTCTGGACGCGTTTTATTCCGTCTGTAAAAGAAGTTTTAGAAAAAGTAAATCAGGGAATCATCGGCGACGTAAATTATGTAAAGGCTGATTTTAATTTTTATGCTGATGAAAAAGAAGGAGGAAGGCTTTTCGATAAAAAATTAGGTGGAGGAGCTCTTTTTGATATTGGCGTTTATCCCTTATTTCTCTCCTATTTAATGCTCGGAATTCCAAAAGAAATTATTGCGAAATCGGTTTATAGTAATAACGGAATTGATTTGCAGACTTCTATGATTTTGCATTATGAAAAAGCACAGGCTATTTTACACGCGTCAATAAATTCTGAATCTGATATGAAAGCCGTTATAGGAGGAACCCAAGGAAATATTCAACTGAATGCTCCATGGTTTGTGGCTGATGGATATTCGATTGTAAAAAATAATCAGGAGGAAGTGTGTAGTCTTCCAAATCTGGGCAAGGGATATGCTCATGAAGCGATCGAATGTCATAAATGTATTAGAAATAATCAGATTGAAAGCGAACTTTGGTCACATCAGAATAGTTTGGATTTGAGTAAGATTGTGGAAGAAATTAAGGTTCAGATTAAGTTGCCTTTTTAAAAATATATTTTTTTTGTAGTAAAATAGTTACAACATAATTATTTTCATTAGATTTAAAAACATTTAATGAATTTGAAATTATGTTAGTAAAAGTTTACGGAAGTGCGGTTTTTGGAGTAGAAGCAACTACCATCACCATCGAGGTTCATATGGACAAAGGTATTGGTTTACACTTAGTTGGTTTGCCGGATAGTGCTATTAAGGAAAGCAGTTTCAGGATTGCAGCTGCTCTTAAAAATAACGGATTAAATTTTCCTGGAAAAAAGATAACCATTAATATGGCACCCGCCGACCTTCGGAAAGAAGGTTCTGCTTATGATTTACCTTTAGCAATGGGAATATTAGTTGGTTCAGATCAGATCAAAGCGCCCGAAATAGAACAATATATTATTATGGGTGAACTTTCTTTAGACGGAAGTTTGCAGCCTATTCGCGGAGCATTGCCGATTGCCATAAAAGCCAAAGAAGAAGGGTATAAAGGCTTTTTTCTTCCGATCCAGAATGTAAAAGAAGCCGCCATTGTTGCTGGTTTGGATGTGTATGGTGTTACCAATTTGCAGGAAGTAATTAACTTTTTTAATGGAAAAGGAGATCTAAAACCTACAGTTATTGATACCAGAGCCGAGTTTTATAAAACCTTAGATTTTCCCGAATTTGATTTTTCTGATGTTCGTGGACAGGAAAGTATTAAACGTTGCATGGAAATAGCAGCGGCCGGAGGTCATAATATTATTTTAATCGGTCCACCGGGAGCAGGAAAAACAATGTTAGCGAAAAGGGTTCCGAGTATTTTACCACCAATGACCTTGCGTGAAGCTCTTGAAACAACTAAAATTCACAGTGTGGCCGGAAAATTAAAAGAAGTTGGTTTAATGAATCAACGGCCGTTTCGTAGTCCGCATCATACTATTTCAAATGTGGCTTTAGTTGGAGGCGGAAGTTATCCGCAACCCGGCGAAATCTCAATGGCGCATAATGGCGTTTTATTTTTAGATGAATTGCCGGAATTCAAACGCGATGTTTTAGAAGTGATGCGTCAGCCGCTTGAAGATCGTGAAGTAACGATTTCACGTGCAAAATTCACGGTTACATATCCATCGTCATTTATGTTAGTGGCGAGTATGAATCCGAGTCCGAGTGGTTTTTTCAACGATCCAAGTATGCCCAATACTTCTTCTCCACACGAAATGCAACGCTATTTGAGCAAAATTTCCGGCCCCTTATTAGACCGAATCGACATTCATATAGAAGTAACACCTGTTCCATTCGAGAAATTGGCCGATGACCGAAAAGCCGAAAGTAGCGTCGAAATCAGAAAACGTGTTACCGCGGCCAGAGAAATTCAAACCAAACGATTCGAAGAAATCGAAAACATACATTATAATGCACAAATGAGCAGCAAATTAATTCGGGAGTATTGCGCATTAGACGAGCAATCAAAAGAATTATTAAAAACCGCCATGGAACGTCTAAACCTCTCCGCAAGAGCGTACGACAGAATCCTGAAAGTAGCTCGAACCATAGCCGACTTAGACGCCGCACCAACAGTAATCTCTCAACACATAGCCGAGGCCATTCAATACAGAAGTTTGGATCGTGATGGCTGGCTAGGGTAGAAAAAAAATCTCGCAAAGACGCAAAGTCGCAAAGTTTTTCTTTTTAAGTTTTCTTTGCGGCTCTGCGTCTTTGCGAGATTAATTTACGCATAAAGCTTAGCGAACCTTGCGTAAAACTCTTGCGAACTTTGTGGTTAAATCAGCGGTCAGTAAGCTCGACTTTTATTTGGTAATATTCCAGAAACTCATTTTACGTCTTGTACTAAAACCCAGCTTCTCATATAAGGAGACAGCACCGATATTATGTTCTGCAACATGCAAAAATGGAATTTTGTTCTGATCAAAAATAGCATTTACAACATGAGTAATAAGTTGTTTGGCATAACCTTTTCCGGTATGATCAGGATGTGTAATTATCGCACTTAGTTCGGTAAAACAATTCATTTTCATACGCTCACCAGTAATGGCGATTAATTGATTGTCTTTAAAAATTCCGTAATAATCTCCAAGCATCATAGTTTTGTTTTTAAAATAACCAGGCTGTACTAAATTAACCAAATCACATAAAATTTCATTATGCTCTACAGTCAATTTGACGATTTCGGATTCTATTGGAAGTTGAATTTTTTCATTAATAATCATTTGAAGACAAACCAATTCTTTTGCAATCTTTAAAGTAGAAGCTATTTCAGGCTTTTCACCAACAATAAAGAAATTATCGATTAAGGCCGAATATTCTTTGGTTGCAATGGCCGTATTTTCTAAATGGGTAAAGCTTCCAAACGGACAATAATCCGGATTATAAAACTTAGTATTTCCATAATCAATAGCAAATTCCCGATGGTTTTCTGTTAAAGAATACCAAACCGGATTATCTAATTTATTTTCTTCTGAGATTGTCATTGTAATGTTTTTCAAAATTAAAAAGTGAAAGCGAATTTTGAAATATAAATGTAAGGATTTAAAATAAATAGCAAAAAAAATCCCACTTCAATCGAAACGGGATTCCATAAAATATAATAATAAATTTTACTTTCCTCTCGAAGCAAAAATTTCATCCAAACCTTCCATAGCAATAGTGAAGCCTTCTTTGAAACCCATTTCAATGATTTTTTCCAAATCAGAAAGGTTTTCATGTTTAATCGCAATATCAACAATGGTAGAAGTTCCTTGTTCAGAGAAATTTACATTCCAGTCAGAACGCGGAAAATCTTTGTTTAAGTTTCCCTCGCTGTCGCTAAAAGCATCCAGATATTTAAAGTTAGATTTAGGCGTAATCGAAGTAAAATCGGCTATAGCCCAATGCTCTTCGCCCTCAGGGCCAACCATGGCGTACAGTCTTCTTCCGCCTTCCTTGAAATCCATGCTTTTTGTTCTGGCTTTCCACGGAGCCGGCGCCCACCATTGGTCTAATATTTCCGGTTGTGTCCAGGCCGACCAAACATCAGCAAGTGGAGCGTTAAATTCGCGTTTTACGTTTACCGTGCTGTTTTCTTTGTCTACGGTAAAATTCATCAATAGATTAGATTTCATTTTCTTTAGCTTTAAGATTCATTAATACTTGATCTAATTGACTGAAACGGCTTTCCCAAATTTCCTTAAACTGTTCTAACCATTTGTCAATTTCTTTCATTTTGTCAATTTTTAGCTGGTAATAGATTTCTCTTCCGACTTTCTTCTCGGCTAATAATTCGCATTCATTGAGAATTTTAATGTGTTTAGAAACGGCTTGTCTCGTCGTATTAAATTGCTCCGCAATGGCATTTGGTGTCAAAGCGTTTGTGGCAACCAATACTAAAATTGCTCGTCGGGTCGGATCGGCAATGGCCTGAAAAATGTCTCTGTTCATTTTTGAATCATTTATATTTGCAACTAATTAGTTGCAAATATAAGCAACTTTTTGGTTGCGCAAAATATTTTTGTGATTTTTTTAAAATATTTTATTCTTCAGTAAATTTCTAAAGCGTACTTTAAATTTTCTACAAAAAAAAGACGCACAAATTGTACGTCTTAATATATTACTTTTTTTATGCTTCTAAATTACCCCCTAAACCTGTTCTTAACAATAATATCCTTAAGTCTGGCTTTTAAATCTTCACCAGTGTCATAAACCATTTGTTCATTATTCGGAAATGGCACAGCGCGTTTATTAAAATAACTCATATAATTGTCTTCGCAAGCGCTTTTATCTCCTTTGTAAGTCGAATAAATATTCTCAAAAATAAATTCGCTTGTTATCGGAAACGATTGCAGCAAAGCATTTGTCTTACTGTCTACGTAATCCACTTTTGCCGTAACCTGGCACGATTTAAATTGTCTAAACTCGTATATATTGGCACGAAGTGTTCTGTAGTTATCCACTTTTATTTCCTTACCAAGACTATCTTTCACAGGTCTGCCTCTGCTGTCCAAAAGCGTTTTTACACCATCTTTAACTTGTCTTTCTTTGATGAATTCTTTTTCCTTAATTTGCTCAGGCGAGATATTAATTTGTACAAAATTTACAATCAAACTATAATCGTACTTTACATTTTTTGTCTGGCGCTATGATAAACCGTCCATTTATCATTTAATCCGTAAGTCTTAATATCCAATAAATCATCCTGAAGTTGTTTCGGAATCACCATATTGGTTTGATTTTTAGCATAAACATCTACAAAATCAGTTCCTTTAAATTGTGCATCATCCATCAGTTTTTTAGTATTTTGATATCCCGGATTAATACTTTCCAAATAAGATAAGTCATTGTAGGCTTTTCTAAAATCCAGTTTGTTACTCGATTTTAAAAGCGCAGATGCATTTCCATACAAATATTTCGACAATGCATTTTTACTCTTTACAATCTGATCCGAATAATTATCAAATGCAAAAGAAGCATTTTTGCCTTGCTTAAGTAACGGCAAAGGCAGTAAAGGCCTAATTTTCTCCTGACGATTATTCAATTGCAAATACGTATTATAAACACGTTCTGAATTCGCCGGATTGGCATCTTTCGCCAGCAAATCAAGATCACGCAAATCCCTGTCTTTCGCTTTTGCAAACGCCTCTTCGAGCAAATAAACATAATCCTGTTTTCCTTTCGCCTCTTTTTTAGTTTTTAAAGCCTCTACAGCTTTATCTATTGCAGCATCATAATTCCCATCGCTAATTAAGGATTGCGTGGTTTTTACGCCACAAGAAGAAAGCGCTAAAAATAATATTGAAAAGAAAACGGTAATTTTTTTCATTCTAAAGACCTATTGATTTGAAGGCGTAAATATATTAGTTTTGAAATTGTATTACATCTTTTTTTTGAATGAAAAACGACTGGTATTACATTTAGGATTTTAATTTTTAGAAGCAGAAATTTTCGTTTTCATAAGAACGACCCGTCCCGCTGTTCCTTCCAATTTTTTGTGGTGAACCCCACCACAAAAAGATTTTCCCTCCCATCGGGGCTAGTGTAGAAATTTAGTATTTCACAGAAAAAATGGGCATCACTTTGCGAAGAACAAAGTAATTCCGCCAAAATGTCTTGCTATGGTTCCATCTTATTTCGGCCAATACAACACATTAAATTTGTGACCATCAGGATCTGAGAATCCAAAGAAATAGCCTTTTTCAAAATTTTGAGGTTCAGCAAAAATTCTTCCACCGGCATTTTTAACAGCCAATAATCGCTGAAGCACTTCATCTACACTTTCAGCCGAAAGCGAAAATATAATTTCATTGCCCTGCTTTAAATCGGAAGCCTCGTCATTCACCGCCCATTTAAATCTTTCTTTTATAAAAAAATGAATTATAAAATTATCATCTCCAAAACAAAAACTGGTCAATTCTTCGTTTGTACCATTTGGTTTAAAACCCAGTTCGCTATAAAATTTGGTAGTTCGTGCTAAGTCTTCTACTGCCAAATTAGCCCATATTTTTTTAGTTTTCATACCATTAATTTTTAAAAAATTAAACTTAATTCCCACCATTAAATAATAGTCGTGTACTAAATTTACGAATTTTAAATTAAATAGAAGCGAAGACGTATGGCTGTGCACGTCTGCGGATTTATATAGAGGATAATCTCAATAGTTTATTCCGTACAAAGATTATTGTAGAGACGCACAGTAGTGCGTCTAACGTGTAGTATGTTTTCTAATTTTTACCTGATAAACAATTTCCCAAAATATAATCGAGAAAACAGCATTTGCTAGTATTGCGGTTTTAACCTGATAAGGATCGTAATTTAAAAACAGATGTAAATTGGTAAACTTCAAAGCTAAAAATAAGGCTAAAGCCGCAATTGCAATAGCACAGATTACATTTAGTAAAACAGTCCATTTTAAAGCGAAGAAAGCATAAGCAATATTTAATAAAGCAAAACCAAAGCCTAAAGTAATAAAAGGATCGGTTTTTAATTTTTCACCCAACGTTAATAAAAGGGGAGTAGAAGAAAGGTATAAAAAGAATAGTATGGAGTAAATTAGGATTCGAACTTGTGGTTTCATTTTTTATGTTTTTTGATGAGTCGTTTGAAAGTTATAAAAATTATTTTAAACGTTATTTAGCAATTTTATCTCGATTTTAGTAACTGGTAAATTAGGATTATAGTTAAGATAAAGATAAATAAAAGCCAGGAATAAACTTTAGACTTGTTTGAATAATCCTTTTTAATGATTGCATTATCGGTTATATTGAATTCTATATTTTTCAAATACTGAGCTAAATCATCATACTCTGAAATTTCAAATGATGTAAATACTATTTTTTTACCTTTTTGAATTTCAATTGTCATTTTTTCTCCTTTATAAACAGTTATTTTTCGGCTATTAGCTGCCGAATTAATTTCATAATCTTCTTCATGTATATTTTGAATATTTTCTAATGGAATTACAAATTTCAAAAACAATAAAGGCCTCTCAATAACTAAATTTTTGTTTGTCAGAGTAATTGTTTTTATGTTGAAAATCATAAATAAGGACAATAAACCAAAAAAACAAAATACACCAATAAGTATACAAAAAGCAATTAAGTCTCCATTAGTTGAAGATTCAGGTTTTGTGAATCCTGATGATAAATAATATGATATTGCAAAAAAGAAAGATGCACCAATCAAACCAAATCCTATTGGTAAAAAACTTACTGTACTTTTAAAAATGTTTTTTTCCATTTGGTTTTTATAATATTACTATTAACTTGATAATATAGTTTTATTTTTTTGCTTATCGTTGCCACTACCTGAATTCGGTATATCTACCAGAGTAACTTAGTATTAATAAGAGGAATTTGAAGAATTGGTAATCTTATATTTTGTTCTTTATCAATCCAATTACAAGTGTTGCGCTTAATGCAATTAACAATAGAAGGATAGTAACAGGAATGTTATCTTCCACTACAAAATTATGGTTTAGATAAAGTAACGTAAAATCATATAATCCATAAAACAAAAAAATAATGCTTACCAAAACCAAACTAATAATTGTAAACCGCAAAGGATTTCTAATGATATCTTTTGACTGATTATAGTTATTTAAAATAGTTAATAAAATTGCTGTTAGAATTGCAAATCCAATTAATAAATAATCAGTGGTTCTAGTTTCAGTATTATGTCCTGCTGCACCAACCATAACTTTCGCAAATAAAAATAATGGCAAACTAGCAATTAAAATCGCTCTGTAAATCTGGAAGCTTATTTTGTAGATGTTTTTCATTTAGTCTTACAATTATGCTTTTATTGTTTACTGCAAAATCGCATCAATTTTAGCTTCTGATTTTTCTTTAATGGTACTATCTGGATGAAAACTCCAGATAATCAGAAATTTTCCTTTCGCAAGATACTCTTCCGGATGTTCGTCTGTTGGCTGACCGTCTTTTCCCCATAACAATCCTTGCAGAAATTTGTCACCTTTAAATCTGTTTTCAAATTCAATGTACATGATAGAACCGCTGTCTGCTTTGCTTTTGAAACTTTGAATTTCTTTGCTTTTCACCACTCCAACAATGTTGCTGTAAGTGGTAATATCAGTATAGAAATTACAAGCCGCATTAGTAACGCAAATTTGGCCGTCGCTTAAAAAATAGCTTTTGGGAATTTCTTTGGGTTTTAGTTTTAAATCAGCAATAGTCTGGCTGAATAGAGTAGTAGTAAGTAATAGGAATAATGCCGACAAGGGAATCGTAATTTTCATTGGTTTACAGGTTTTAGTTTTGGGGTTGTAGCAAGCTAAAATAATATATTTATTTGAGTTAATTGAATTTCGTTTAATCAGGAAGATTAAAAAGAATTTATTAGCATGCTAGTGCGAGCTTCGTACTCGTCCCTATCATTTTTTTAATTTCAGTTTTGTATAGCTTTTGTTAATTGGGACGTTCTCGCTAACAGGGAAATCTAAATGAAATATTTTTTAAACGCAAACAAGGCTAACTGTAAGAGTTAGCCTTGTTTTATATTTTAAAATACAGTTACCATCTACGAGCTTTTTTAACCAGTTTATACAAAATATATATAATTGCTCCCAATATAATAAAACAGAATATCTGCCATATAAATAACATAATATTAAAATCTTCGATTAACATCATTTCTTCTTTCATAGTTAAAAATTATTATTCCTGTATTTAATTTTTATGTATTTAATCAAATAAAAAATACATCCAATTATCAGTAAAAGTAAAATGGGGAAAGAATAGCTTACAATATAAATTGTATTAGAAATACAAAAATTGAAATTGTATTCTGTGAAGTAGAAGAATACCAATAATAAAGTACCAATTGTTAGAAATGTCAAAAAATTAATTTTCATTTATATTATTGATCTGACCTACTCTCAGATAATGTGCCTTCGCTTCCCTTAGTTAGAATCATTAGTACAATAATTTTAGAATCATTATTTACAATAAAAGGAAAAATCATTTCATCATTAAATTTGACATAATATAATTTTTCCTTCTCTTTAAGTACTATTTTATCTTGTCTATATTTTTTAGCCTCTTCTCGTGAATATATAATTATTTGCTCTTTATTTTTTTTATATTCTTGCTTTATAAAATTAAGCACATAAAGACTCAATATTTTTCCTTTACTAGTATATTTTACATGCTCTTCGATAATATTATCGACATTAGATGTGTTCTTTACTATTTCATTGGAAAATTTTTTAAGAATGTACATATCACTCTCTGTATAAAAATAATATCCAATACAGAAAGTTACAATTAATAGAAATCCTAATAACAATATTTTTTTCATATTTAAATATCTTTTAATTACAAGTACCTTTATTACTTCCTGCATTTCCTCCAGTAGTTTGTTTACTGCCATTGACAGGAGTAATCATACTCCGAATGTTTTGCCCTAATTTCCCTGGATTATTGCCACTTCCGCCAGGCCATGTTCCAGTTGAATCTGAGAAATTTAGCCCACCAAGTCTGCCAATAGCTAATGCAAAATCAGTACAATTGTATGAATTTAAATTATATGTGGTAGGTACATTATCCTTACAATAATTAATTATATTTTTTAGTTGACTTGAACTAATATTATTAGATATACTTACATCAAAATAATGATTTTCGTCATTTCCAAAGGCTTTTTTATCTGAAGGTGATGTTACAGGATTTACTGATGTAGCTGGCCAATAGCCTAATACACGTCTTATTTCTCCTTGCTGAATTGCTATAAATGTGTGGCCAACATCACCTGATAATGTATAAGCATCCGCATTATTAGGGATAGGCTGATCTACATAAATTATTAATTGTGCAGTGTTATTCAAATTAAAACACTTTAAGTATTCCTTTATATCTGTTATTATTTTTGCGGGGCCAACTATAACTATTTTATTTGTGATAGTATTGTTATTCCCCTGGTTGCTACCACCCCCCCCCTCCACTAGGAGAAATATAACCCCCTGTATCAGAACCTCCAATAACAGGACTACGTGGCCCATAATATTCAACAGGTGTACCTTTACTTGGACCATATACAATAACTTCTCTTAACGGAGTTGCAGTATCACCGCCTGACAAACCACCACATCCACCATCACCAAAATCAGCATAAACGCATGGGGCTTCAATCGGAGCTTTATTTGTTATGTTTCTCTGCGTATAATCTACAACTTCTACAGTTCCAGTTTCGACAACCTGATTATTTACAAATTTAGCAGCTCTGACAAAACCGGTTTTTAAATCCCAAACACTCATGAAACCTGTAAAATCACCACCCTCTATTGATTGACTGCTAGGTTGAACTTCTTTATTAGTATATATTTCATAAACAAGTGCCTTGTAATCTTCTTTGCCTGTTTTATAAATATACAATCTTTGTTCCCAAAAGTCGCGTTGGTCTTTTTTCAATTCATTAACAGGAACAATTACCGTTTCTGTTCCATCTTGTGAGGTTGTAATTTTCGCCTCAGTCCAATTGTAATCCAAATTCTGAAATAAAGAATAATTCTCGCTACTGGCTTCATATTGTTTAAACCAACTCTGCACATCTTTAATATTCGCTTGACTTACTTTATGTTCTTCTGAAATTCCATCATTAGCACAATTCGATAATAAGAATGTAATACATGAAATTAGAACAATTCCTAAAATTTTTTTAAATTTTTGCTTCATTTTTTTTTAGTTTTAAAAATTAGTTGAAGCAATTTATTATGCAAAAACGGAATAATAAGTAAGAAAAAGCTTAAAAAATAATAAAATAAGATTTTTCTTTATTTTTTAATGTGTAAATTTAAAAGGTTAAGGATGAAGATAATCATCTGGTTATAGCTGTATTAGCATTGAAGTTATAATAGTTTTTTTATTTCTTCGATGTTTTTGTATGCACTATGTTAATAAAGTTAGTCCCGTTAAATTAGCTTTTCCGTTTTTAAGGAATTCGTAGGTCATTCGGTCAGCATGACAATCAATAAATTGAATACCTTTTAACTTATTGCCTTTAAAAAAAGTATTGATAAGGGTTGCATCCTTAAAAGTCACTTTTGAAAAAGAACAGTTTTCGAAAGAACATTCTTCTATTGTACCATTAAAAACCACATCCGAAATTTGTGATAGTTTAAATGTCGATAGATTCCAAACCGCATTTTCTATAATGCAATTTTTAAATTCTGATGTATTTAATTCAACTCCTGAAAAATTTGCCTGTGAAAAATTACAGTTTTTAATTTCACTGGACGAAAATTCCGTGTCTATGAGTAAACATTCAACAAACTGATTGTTTTGTAAGTCAGAAGTCTGAATTTTACTATTTCTCAAATCTGAATTAGAAAAATCGCAACCAACAATATTGTTGGATTTAAGTATTAAATTCGACAAGTCGGAATCAATTAATTTACAATTCTTCATGTTTGAAGTACTGAATTTGTCTTTAAGGTTGTTTAACCCGGAAAAGTCTGCGTCAACCCAATTTCCTGATGACATATTCCAACTTAAACCTAAATTAGTCTTTGGTTTTGATGATGAAATTTCTGCAGATTGTTTTTTGGTCGTTTCAACTTGGTTTTCTGAAACGTTAGACTTAAATGTTTCAGAAAAATAGTTCAAGTCCACACAGAGAATTTCGGCAAGTCGGTTTAATGTAGCAATATCAGGCATTGACTCACCTCTTTCCCATTTACCAACTGCTTGAGGGCTAATTGACACTTGTTGTGCAAGGTCTGCTTGTGAAAGGTTCATTTTCTTTCTGACTGTAGCAATTTTATTGCCTACTGATTTTGAATTTAGCATCATAATTATATTTTTTATTTGATACTGCAAAGCTATAGTGACCCATAGCTTGTTTGCAAATAAAGTCAGCTACCAATAGTTGTTATTGCGCTACTTATAGTTGTTATTGACAACCCTGTAGTAGTTTTTGATAAGTTTTGGGGTTTGTACCAAGCTAAAATAGGTTTTTATTTTAAATGTTGTGGTGAATTTTTAGTAGCAGCAATTTTCATTTTCAAAAGAACGACCCGTCCCGCTGTCCGCTAAATCTTTTGTGTCCGCCGCGGCGGACACAAAAGGATATCGCTTTCATCGGGGCTAGATTAGAAGTTTTTTTTTCAGAAGTGTATGCAGGTCTTTGTCTCGTCCTGAAAAAAGTTTAGAAAATATTAATTAATAATTTTGGTAGCAATTTCAAAGACTTCTTCTTCGATTTCATCTTTTGTTGGATCTTTTGCAATTCTTTCAATTTCATTCAAAACCATTTTATCTTTAATGATTTCTCCAAAAGTAATAAGAATCCAATATTTCCAAACTTGATCCTCACTTTGTAAAATTTTCAATATTTCAGAAGAAATTTTTTCCGAAAATGGAATTAGAAGTTCTGCAATTGGTCTGCTAATTGGCCAGTTCATATCTTGTAACCATTCGAGTAAATCTGGAATAATAGATTCGATTTCTTCAAATGAACAGTTTTTGAGTTTTTCAACTGTTTCAAAATCAAATTTATCTTTTGGGATTAAGGTTTTGATGCTCATATGATTAAGATCTATTGTCTATATATTGTAAAATATAAATGCAAATAGAGAAAACAAGAATCACAAATACGATATTACAAATTCGGTATCTAATTCTATTTCTTCTTGTTTCACTCTTCCATTCTGCAGTAAAAACGTTGCTTAGTCTTTTATGTATTTTGCGATTGAAATACTCAATTGTCAAGGAAATTATCATAAAAAATGAAAATAAAAAAGGAAAGCTGATATGTACAGTCGGAAATAAGATTTTCTTTAAAATTGCACAAATTGCTAATACAAAAAATGCTTCAAGGCTAGAAAGTGCCAATGTTGGTTTATGCCCTTTACTAGAGCCAGTATGAAGGTAAAAGAATCGGCGATATATTTTATGAATGTCCAAAAGTTATTTTTAGTTAAAAAGGAATATTATGGGGTTAAAAAAAAGCACAAAATCGTAAGATAGTTGTGCTTTGTAGAATTTATATTTCTGAGGAATTATTTCCCTTTCAGTAATTTTTCTAAATACTCGTTTTTGTCTTTTTCAGCCTGAACCAAACGTTCGTAAAGCTCAACTACTTTATCAAGAGGATTGAAATTACAAATATTATTATGACCAAAATTACTATTTGAAACTGACTCATTAAAAGTATTAAAATAGTTAAACACATTTTCTTCTGAAAAACTTTTAATAGCTTCTACCGTAACGCCAAGTGCTTCTGCAATAGTAGCAAGTTTCGTTTCGTCAATAGTTTCGCTTCCTTCGATACCAGAAATAGCTTGTTGGTTTGAACCAATCGCTTGCGCAAGTGCTTCCTGCTTCATACCTCGAAGTTCTCTGATTCGGCTGATATTTCGGCCAATATGTTTTGGTTTTGCTGCTGTGCTCATATTTCAAAGGTATTTAAAATTTTCCGATTTTATAGTGGGTAAATATATGATTTTTCTGAAGTAAACTGCACTATCCTAAAGTGCAGTTTGGAGTATCAATTTTCCACAATCTTGTCATTTCGACGTAAGGAGAAATCCTCGCAAGAAACTCGACAAAGAGCGGAAATGTTGTACGCTAAAATCACGAAAATAAATCATTCAAGAAATCCAGATTTGGATTAATAGTTTTTATCAATTCGATTTTCTTTTCTCTGCGCCAGTCTTTTACTTCTTTTTCGCGAGCAATTGCTTCTTGGATCCAGGAAAACTTTTCGTAATATAGTAAGTATGTAACGTGATATTTTGAGGCGAAAGTTTTGTTTCCAGTTGAGTTATTTTCTGTATGTTGGTTTAAACGAATTTTTAAATTATTTGTAACTCCAGTATAAAAAACAGTTTTATGCTTGTTTGTTATTATGTATATGTAGTAAGTATGATAACCTTCCTGTGATTGCATTTTTAATTTTTGGCTAAAGTTAGAATTAATTTTAAGATTTTTCTTTCTTTTTTTGTTCTGAATTTGATATACTTTGTAGAGCTTCTTGCGAGGATTTCTCCTTCGTCGAAATGACAAGATTGGGGTTACTTTATGTTAGCTTTGATTGAGAAATGACAAACATGGCGGTTATTTTGTAGAGTTTCTTACGCGGATTTTTCCTTACGTCGAAATGACAAGATTGAGCAAAAAAAATCCCGCTTCATAAGAAACGGGATTTTCAACAATTGATATTCTTTTTTTTTTATTTTAAACTGTTGCGGCAACTTCTTGTGGCAACGGAATTTGATTTTTAAGCAAATCTTCGAAAGTTTCGTGTTGACGAATTAAGATTCCTTTTCCGTCTTTCCATAAAACTTCGGCTGGTTTGTATCTTGAATTGTAGTTCGAAGACATAGAGAAACAGTATGCTCCGGCGTTTCTGAAAGCTAAAATGTCACCTTCAGTAATTTCCGAAATTTTGCGGTTGTTGGCAAACGTATCGGTTTCGCAAATGTATCCTACCACAGAGTAAAAACGCTCTTTTCCTTTTGGGTTTGAGATGTTTTCAATATAGTGTTGTGAACCGTAAAACATTGGGCGGATTAAGTGGTTGAAACCACTATCAACTCCGGCGAAAACTGTTGAGGTTGTTTGTTTTACTACGTTTACTTTTGCTAAGAAGAAACCTGCTTCGCTCACCAAAAATTTTCCTGGTTCGAAAATCAGCGTTAAATCTTTACCGTATTCTGCACAGAAAGCATTGAATCTTTTTGATAATTTTTTACCTAATTCTTCAATATCTGTTTCGATATCGTCTTTTTTGTAAGGCACTTTAAATCCACTTCCGAAATCTAAAAATTCTAAATCTTTGAAATGTTTAGCCGTGTCAAACAAGATTTCAGCCGCATACAAGAATACTTCGATATCTAAAATATCAGATCCTGTGTGCATGTGAATTCCAACAATACTCATTTTTGTATTCTCAACAATTCGCAAGATATGCGGTATTTGATGTACCGAAATTCCGAATTTACTATCGATATGTCCAACAGAAATATTAGCATTTCCACCCGCCATTACATGCGGATTGATACGGATACATACCGGAATTTGAGGATATTTTGTCCCGAATTGCTCCAGGATAGATAAGTTATCAATATTGATTTGAACACCCATCGCGGCAACTTCTTCGATTTCTTCCAAAGAAACTCCGTTTGGCGTAAAAAAGATTTTTTCAGGTTCATAGCCAGCATGAAGTCCTAACAAAACTTCTTGAATTGATACAGTATCTAAACCAGACCCCATGTTCTTTAATAACTGAAGAATCGCAACATTAGACAATGCCTTCATGGCGTAATTAACTCTCAAGTTTTCTACCTTAGAGAAAGCTTTGGTTAATCTGTTGTACTGTGATTGGATTTTTTCGGCATCATAAACATATAATGGACTTCCAAATTGGTCTGCTAACTGCAGTAAATCTTTTGCTTGCATTTTTATAAACTATTTTGGGCAAAGTTATTACACTTTTGACTAACGACAAATTAATTGTAGAAAAATAACAAATTGTAACAAATTGTTTGTTTTTGAACAAAAAGTGCTTTATTTCTAATTTTTATAAAATTCTTTTTTAGGTTCTAAGGGACTAAGACTCTAAGGTACTAAGTTTTTGCCACAGATTAAAAGATTAGCGTAGATTTTTTTCGCCACGAATTGCACTAATTTCCACAAATTTTATTCTTTGAATTTTAGGATGCATTCGTTTAATTACTTTGCCTATTGTTGCCAATCAAGAAAAACATAACCAACGGCTTCAACCGTTGGGACGCAATATGATCACAATACATAATCACAATTATATGATCGTAATATACGATCACGATCAGTCTCCCACGGTTGAAACCGCGGGCTATGAATTAAATATTTTTGGTTTTAATGTCCCTTTGTTTTTCTGTGTATTTGAACCTAAAAAGCCCTGACGTTAGTCAAGGCTTTTTGCTGTGTGTTGTTTATCGGAATAAAGACTTAATAAAATTTAATCTTTAAGTTCTTAAGATGTAGATTACAAGAAAACCTTAGCCCCTCAGAATCTTAAAAATTACAAACTAGGTAAATCTCCGTTTCCTTTGGTTGGCAAGTTAGTAGAGCCCATTAAGAACAAATCTACTTCTCTTGCTGCTTCGCGACCTTCTGAAATAGCCCATACAATTAACGATTGTCCTCTTCTCATATCACCAGCGGTGAAAATGTGCGGTACATTCGTTTGATAATTTTTTGCTTTATAGTTACTTCTCATATCCACTTCAAGACCTAATTGCTCGCTTAAAGTTTTCTCAGGACCTGTAAATCCTAAAGCCAATAAAGCTAAATCGCAAGGCCAGATTTTTTCTGAACCTTCTTTTTCGATTAATTCAGGACGCTGACCCGGAGTCATTTTCCATTGCACTTCAACTGTTTTTAATCCCACTAATTCTCCTTTTTCGTTAGCCAGGAATTCTTTAGTATTGATTAACCAGTTTCTGTCACAGCCTTCTTCGTGAGAAGATGACGTTTTCAACTGCAACGGCCAGAAAGGCCAAGGCGTTGACTCGCTTCTTCCAACCGGAGGTTTTGGTAAAATCTCAAAGTTAGTTACTGATTTTGCACCGTGTCTGTTTGATGTTCCAATACAATCTGAACCTGTATCTCCACCACCAATTACGATTACATCTTTTCCAGTTGCCATTACCTGGTCTGGAATTGATTCTCCGTATAAAACTTTAGTTTGCTGTGTTAAGAAATCCATTGCCTGAACAACGCCTTTGCTTTCGATTCCTTTAGTTGGCAAACTTCTTCTTTCAGTTGCTCCACCGCATAATACGATAGAATCAAAAGAGTTTAGTTCTTCAACGCTAAAGTTTACTCCAACATTTACGTTAGTTTTGAAAGTGATTCCTTCTGCTTCAAGGATTAATACACGTCTGTCGATAATTCCTTTTTCTAATTTGAAATTCGGAATTCCGTAACGTAATAAACCTCCAATGGCATTGTCTCTTTCAAAAACAGTTACAGTGTGACCCGCTCTGTTTAATTGTTGAGCTGCTGCCAAACCAGCAGGACCTGAACCAATAACAGCAACCGTTTTTCCAGTTCTCGTTTTTGGTGGCTGTGGTTTGATCCATCCTTCATCAAAACCTCTTTCGATGATATTTTTCTCGATATTTTCAATCGCAACAGGTTCTTTGATGATCCCTAATACACATGATTTCTCACATGGAGCAGGGCATAAGCGACCGGTGAATTCCGGAAAGTTATTAGTAGATTGTAAAATCTCTAAGGCACCTTGCCATTCTTCCTGATGCACCATGTCGTTGAAGTCAGGAATTAAATTACCTAACGGACAAGCACTGTGGCAAAAAGGAATACCACAATCCATACATCTTGAACCTTGTTCTTTTTTCTTTTCTTCAGATAACGGAATAGTAAATTCGTTGTAGTTCGAAACACGTTCTGCAACTGCTAAATTACTTTCGTCAGCTCTGTTATATTCTTTAAATCCGCCTATTTTACCCATGACATTTTTAATTAAAATTCCAATTTCTTAAATTCCAAATTCCAAATCCTTCGACTCCGCTCAGGAAGACATTGCCATTGAAATTGACTTTTGATTTTTGAAATTGATTTTTATTAAGCTATTAATTCTTCTATTTTTTTCTCTTCTGCAATTCGCTGTAATGCTTTTTTGTAATCAGTTGGCATTACTTTTACGAAATGTTTCTGTTCATTTTCCCAGTCTGCTAAAATTCTTTTCGCTAATGGACTGCTGGTGTACAATGAATGGTTTTTGATTAATCGTCTTAGTTTTGTAATATCCTCTTCTTCGATTGGGTCAAATGCAACCATTTCCATGTTACATAAAGTTGAATCGAATTTTTTATTTGGATCATAAACATAAGCCACACCACCGCTCATACCAGCTGCGAAGTTTCTTCCTGTTTTTCCTAAAACAACCACCGTACCACCGGTCATGTACTCGCATCCGTGATCTCCAATTCCTTCAACTACCGCAGTTGCTCCAGAATTTCTCACACAAAAACGCTCTCCGGCCATTCCATTAATATAAGCCTCTCCGGTAATAGCTCCGTAAAGGGCAACGTTACCAATAATGATGTTTTCTTCAGGTTTGAAAGTTGCAGTAGGAGGTACTTTGATAATCAATTTTCCTCCGGAAAGTCCTTTTCCTAAATAATCATTACAGTTTCCGTGAATTTTAAACGACAATCCGTTTGTTGCAAATGCACCAAAACTTTGTCCGGCAGAACCTTCAAAATCAACTAAAATAGTGTCTTCAGGTAAACCTTGTGCGCCATATATTTTTGAGATTTCATTACTCAAAATGGCCCCTACAGAACGGTCTGTATTTTTAATTTTAAATGTAACTCTTGTTTTCTCTTTTCTATAAATAGAAGGAATAGCCTCTTTGATAATTGCGAAATCCAATACATTTTCTAAGTTGTGATCTTGTTCAGTTGTATTGTGATTTGGAACCGTTTTAGCTTTTTCCGGTTTGTATAGAATTGATGATAAATCTAAACCATTGGCTTTGTAATGTTTGATCGCTTTGTTCACATTTAATTTTTGTGACTGACCGACCATTTCTTTCAAGGTTCTGAAACCTAATTGCGCCATGATTTCTCTTAATTCCTCAGCAATAAAATACATGAAGTTGATTACGTGCTCCGGAGTTCCTTTGAAATTTTTTCTCAATTCAGGATCCTGAGTTGCAATACCAACAGGACACGTATTTAAGTGACAAGCTCTCATCATGATACATCCAGAAGCTACAAGCGGAGCAGTAGCAAAACCAAATTCTTCGGCTCCTAATAATGCAGCGATAGCTACGTCACGTCCTGTTTTTAATTGTCCGTCACACTCTAAAACCACACGGCTTCTTAAATCATTTAAGATCAAAGTTTGTTGTGCTTCAGCTAAACCAAGTTCCCACGGAATTCCAGTGTGTTGTAATGAAGTCAATGGCGCAGCACCAGTTCCTCCATCATAACCTGAAATAAGGATAACATCAGCTTTTGCTTTGGCAACACCGGCAGCAATTGTTCCAACACCCACTTCAGAAACTAATTTTACGTTTACACGCGCTTCACGATTTGCATTTTTCAAATCATAAATCAATTGAGATAAATCCTCAATAGAATAAATATCGTGATGAGGTGGAGGCGAAATTAAACCTACATAAGGCGTAGAGTTTCTGGTTTCAGCAATCCAGGGCACCACTTTTTCTCCAGGAAGCTGACCACCTTCACCAGGTTTTGCTCCTTGAGCCATTTTAATCTGAATTTCTTTAGCGTTTGTCAAATAGTTGATCGAAACACCAAAACGTCCAGAAGCAACTTGTTTGATAGCACTGTTTCTTGAATCTCCGTTGATTTCTTTCTGGAAACGTTTAGGATCTTCTCCACCTTCTCCGGAATTACTTTTTCCACCAATTCTGTTCATTGCAATCGCTAAATTCTCGTGTGCTTCTCTACTGATAGATCCGTAAGACATTGCACCTGTTTTGAATTTCTTTACAATTTCTGTCCAAGGTTCTACTTCATCAATAGAAATTGGATCTAAATTATTGAATTCAAACATTCCTCTAATAGTCATTAGGTTTGAGCTTTGCTCGTTAACCATATTAGAATATTCTTTATAGCTTTCAGGGCTGTTTAAACGAACCGCCTGTTGTAATTTAGCAATAGTGGTTGGATTGAACATGTGTTTTTCTCCACCACGTCTCCATCTGTAAATACCTCCAATTTCTAAAGAAAGCAAACTTGCCACTTTTGAATTTGGGAATGCTTTTTGGAAACGTTTTTTTACTTCTTTTTCTACTTCCATCAAACCAATTCCTTCGATTCTTGAAGGTGTGTAAGGGAAATATTTAGAGGTAAATGTTTTGTTTAAACCTAATATCTCGAAAATTTGAGCAGCTCTGTACGAATGTAAAGTAGAGATACCAATTTTGTTCATGATCTTAACGATTCCTTTTGCAATCGCTTTATTGTAATTTACAATTGCATAATCAGCTTTAACACCTTTAATGAATCCCTGGTTAACCTGATCGTGAATGATTTCATTTACCATGTAAGGATTGATTGCACTAGCACCGTATCCGAACAATAAAGCAAAATGATGTGGTTCACGAGGCTCTGCAGATTCGATTATGATTCCAAATTTAGAACGAACCTGTAAAATATTCAAAGAGTGGTGAATGTAAGAACAAGCCAATAACATAGGAATTGGAGCTAATTCTTCGCTTACGCCTCTATCCGATAATATAATTACATTGCACCCTTCAGAAACCGCTTTGTAAGTAGCCTGAACACATTTTTCAAGAGCACGCTCTAAACCGTTAACTCCTTTTTCTATTTTATATAAAGTAGAAATGGTAGCCGATTTGAAATCTGCGTGATCGATGTTTCTGATTTTATCTAAATCCTCGTTAGAAATAACCGGATTCTGGATTTTTAATTTTTTACATTGTTTAGATTCAATTTCAAAAATATTGAAATCTCCACCAACAGCTAAACTGATATCAGTAATGATTTCCTCACGAATACCATCCAAAGGCGGGTTGGTTACCTGGGCAAATAATTGTTTGAAATAGTTATACAACAATTGAGGCTGGTCTGACAATACTGCCAAAGGCGTATCGTTACCCATAGAACTAATTGCTTCAGCTCCCTGACCTCCCATTGGGTTGATGATTGTTTTTAAATCTTCAATGGTATAACCAAATAATTTTTGTCTCGTTAAAAAATCAAGTTTTTCAACCGGAGTTGGGTTATTTGTGTAAGGAACTTTAGATAAAGGCAATAAATTTGCATCTAACCATTCTTTATAAGGACGTTTCGTTACAATTGCTTTTTTTACTTCTTCATCCTCAATAATACGACCTTCGTTCATGTCAACAAGGAACATTTTTCCTGGTTCTAAACGACCGTGCTGAATTACATCTTCCGGATCGATATCCAATACACCAATTTCTGATGACATGATTACGAAACCGCTTTTTGTTAAGGTATAACGGGAAGGACGCAAACCGTTTCTGTCTAATAATGCTCCAATAACATTTCCATCTGTAAACGGAATAGAAGCAGGACCGTCCCAAGGTTCCATGATACAAGCATTAAACTCGTAAAATGCTTTTTTCTCAGGAGACATTGTCTGATGTTTTTCCCAAGCTTCAGGAACTACCATCATCATTGCTTCCGGTAATGAACGACCAGTCATTAATAAAAGTTCAACCACCATATCCATAGAAGCAGAATCTGATTTTCCTTCTAAGATAATTGGGAATAATTTTTTGATATCATCGCCAAAAACTTTGCTTTGCATAAGCTCTTCACGAGCACGCATACGGCTAACGTTTCCGCGAAGTGTGTTGATTTCACCATTATGACACATGTATCTGAATGGCTGTGCTAATTCCCATGAAGGGAAAGTATTTGTAGAGAAACGTTGGTGAACTAGCGCCAAACGAGTCACTAAATCTGGATCTTTTAAGTCAACATAATAACGGCTGATGTCTTCCGGCATCAATAGACCTTTATATATTATGGTAGTTGTCGATAAACTAGAGAAATAAAACATATGGCTTTCAGAGGTTTTAGAGCCTCTAACAGCGTGTTCAGCAATTTTTCTAGCTGCAAAAAGTTTTGCATTAAATTCTTGTTCAGTTAAATTCTGACCGTTTTTGCTAACAAAAACCTGTTTAACTGATGGTTCTTTTTCTGCGGCAATCTGCCCTAAATTTTCCACTTCAACAGGTACATCTCTCCAACCTAAGATCTTTAAGTTCTGATCTTTAATAGTTGCTTCAAAAGTGTTGATACAAAAAGAAACCTGGTTTTTGCTTTTTGGTAAAAACACCATTCCTACTGCATACTCACGTGTTTCAGGGATTTCAAAATCACATACTTTTTTAAAAAAATCATGTGGGATATCGAACAAAATTCCAGCTCCGTCTCCAGTTCGTCCATCAGAACTAACGGCACCACGATGTTCCAATTTTATTAAGATATCCAATGCTTTGTGAATAATATCGTTAGATTTAATACCATTCAAATTACAAATAAATCCTGCACCACAATTGTCGTGTTCAAATTCAGGCAAATAAAGCCCTTGTTCTTTAACTTTCATTCTTGATATTTTTTCTACAAAAATAAAGATTTCGTTAAACATAATGTATTGAAATTGTAATTTGGCTTACATTTTTGTTGTAATATTAGAAAAACGGTTCTTAAATGATAATAATTTTATTTAAACCATTGCTAAATGATAAAATGGCAATATGTTTTAAATTATATTAGGAAAAATCCGTGGTCAGGTATTGTAATTACTGATATTTTTGTTAAATATCAAACGATATAGTGATTTTCTGTTAACATTAACAAAGCATTTGTTTAACGATTTATTTGCTTTCGTAAATAATTATAAAGGAATCTTAAATTGACTCATTTTTAATTGAAAAAGATTTTACTATTAAGTTGAATTTTGCTACTTTTGTCGCACTTTTATTCTGAAATAAATTCAGAACCAGACAAATTCTATATTATGAACATACACGAATATCAAGGAAAAGAAATTTTAGCTAGTTACGGAGTACGCATTCAACGCGGAATTGTGGCTAATAATGCGGTTGAAGCTGTGGCTGCTGCAAAACAATTAACTGCCGAAACTGGTACAGGATGGCACGTAATAAAAGCACAAATTCACGCAGGTGGTCGTGGAAAAGGTGGTGGAGTTAAGTTGGCTAAAAATCTTCAACAAGTTGAAGAAATTGCAGGACAAATTATCGGAATGCAATTGATTACACCTCAAACTTCTGCTGAAGGAAAAAAGGTAAACAAAATTTTAGTTGCTGAAGATGTATACTATCCTGGTGAAAGCGAAACTTCTGAGTTTTATGTTTCTGTTTTATTGAATAGAGGTACAGGACGTAACATGATTATGTATTCTACTGAAGGTGGAATGGATATCGAAGAAGTTGCTGAGCACACTCCACACTTAATCTTTACTGAAGAAGTTGATCCTACTGTTGGATTACAAGGTTTTCAGGCTAGAAGAATTGCCTTTAACTTAGGTCTTTCTGGAAATGCTTTCAAAGAAATGGTTAAATTCATCGATTCATTATACAATGCTTACATTGGTTCTGATGCTTCTATGTTTGAAATCAACCCGGTTTTGAAAACATCTGACAACAAAATTATGGCTGTTGATGCTAAAGTAAATATCGATGATAATGCTTTATACAGACAACCTAAGTACGCTGAAATGAGAGATATCCGTGAGGAGAATCCAATCGAAGTTGAAGCTAAAGAAGTAGGTTTGAACTATGTAGATCTTGACGGTACTGTAGGATGTATGGTAAACGGAGCTGGTCTTGCAATGGCAACTATGGATTTAATTAAATACGCTGGTTTTGAGCCTGCTAACTTCCTTGACGTTGGTGGAACTGCTGATGCAAAACGTGTTGAAACGGCTTTCCGTATTATCTTAAAAGATCCAAACGTAAAAGCAATTTTGATCAATATTTTTGGTGGAATCGTTCGTTGTGACCGTGTGGCGCAAGGAGTTGTTGACGCTTACAAAAATATGGGTGATGCTATTAAAGTGCCAATTATTGTTCGTTTGCAAGGAACAAATGCTGAAATTGCAAAAGAATTAATTGACAATTCAGGTATGCCAATTTTATCAGCTACTCAATTTCAGGAAGCTGCTGATCAGGTTAAAGCTGCATTATCTTAATCAATTAAGAAATCAATTATATAGAAAATCCTTCCGATTTCGGAGGGATTTTTTTTGCAGTCTACTTAACCGCAACGTACGCAAGGCTTTTTATCTATAGGGTTCAATATAAACGCAAAGTTCGCAAAGCTATCTGGTAAAAGATTGGCAAACATAGCCCGCGGTTTCAACCGAGGGGACATAATGTATATCACACAATCTGCATCTTCCGAGCTTTCCCACGGTTGAAATCGTGGGCTATATTTGAAAATAGGAATCTTTTTTAAACACAAAGTTCGCAAAGCTTTATCAATATAGCCTTGCGAACTTTGCGTAAATCTTAGCGCCCTTTGCGGTTAAACTTTATAGGTATTAATTATTTCTTATTCTTACCGTTTTTGTAAACCACTTTTTCTACAACCTGTACTTTAGGAGCTGTTTTGGTGTTGTTTTTCTTGAAAGGTTTTTTAGCTGCAGGTCCCGATTTAGAAGGTGCTTTATCGCCTCTTCCTTTTTCAGCATCTTTAGCGCTTGCTTTAAACTCAGGTCTTTCTTTTGTACTGTCTTTCTTCGGAATTTCTGCTTTATGTTTTGCTAAAACATCATTCGGGTTTTTAGGATTTTCTTTCGTTCCTCTTAAGTGAATTACTAATCCGTTTAAAAAGTTACGTAAAACCTGATCACCGCATTCCATATAATTTTCATGATCTTCTGCTCTGAAAAAAGCTCCTAATTCTGATTTTGTAATTCTAAAATCTACTAATTCTAAAATTTCAACTATTTGGTCGTCACGGAGCATCAAAGCCACGCGAAGTTTTTTTAGGATATCGTTGTTCGTCATCGTTTAATTTTTTACAAAGGTACGTTTTAAAACTAATTTGATTACAATTTATTGAGTTACGAGAAGTTTTTTTGCCACGAATTTCACGAATTTTCACTAATTGTATTGTGTGTAAGTTTTAATTTGTGAAAATTAGTGGAATTCGTGGCCAACTTTTTTTTTGTTTTTACTTAAAATTATAAACGTTTAAGATATTTACTAATTTATCTAAATCTTCCGGCAGATGATTAGCTGTTACTACAATTCTATTTAGATTATCTGCGTTTTGTTTGTATTTAAAACTAGCAATTATAATCTTATTTTCTTTTAATACATCAATAACATTTTTATCTTTCAAATAAATTAAAGGATAACTTTTATCAAATTTGATAGAATCATTTTTGACCAGTTTTTGGTCAATATAAATGAGATTCTCAACTAATTTTTGATGTTGTTTCGGATATAGTTCAGAAGCATCGGCTAAAGTCTGTACAAAAGCAGGATTCATTCCGGCAGCAGAGCCAAAGATTTCTGATTTCTTTATTTGATTGATAAAAGAAACATCACTTGCAATTACACCTCCGGTTAAACCAAAAGCTTTTCCCAAAGAAGAAACCATAATTTTTCTCTTTATCGGAAGATTGATATCAGAATAAATTCCGCAGCCATTTTTGCCTAAAATTCCAAGAGAATGTGATTCATCAATAAGCAACGTGATTTCTTTGTTTTTTGGAATTGCGGCCAAAACTGATAAGTCAATCGGATTGGTTTCAAAAGAAGGAACTCCGTCGGTCAGGATTGTAATTGTCTCTTCTTTGTTATCCAATAACCTGGAATTGATTTTTCCATCTATAAAAACGGGTAAACTTTTATCTACCTGAATCGCCGTATGAACATCATCAAAATGAAAAAAGGTGCCTGTCTGTTTTTTCAATTCATCAATTGCCAGTTTTCCGGCTAGCATTCCGGAAGAAACGGTGACTACAGCTTCTGCTTTAATATAATTTGCTAAAAAAGTTTCGCCGTTTTCATAAGCTTTAACTTTTACATTTGCATTTCTGGAACTTCCGTATGTTGTTCCCCATTTCAGAATGTTTTTTACAACCAATTCCTGAAAAATCTTATTTGTTGGTAATCCTAAATAAGCTGTTCCGCCAAAATACAAATATTGTTCTTGGCCAATTTCGATAATTCGATCTGGGAATTGATTGACATTCATTTTTATTAGATTAAAGTAACTCCGGTTCCGTTAAGTTCAGAATAAGAGACAACGCCGTTTTTTATGCTTACTCCTGTTGCAATATCTTCTGCCAAAAGCAAAGCACCGTCCATATCTACATAATCCAACTGAGGCAATAAATGAGCAATTGCTGAAATTCCAACAGTCGATTCGGTCATACAGCCCACCATTGTTTTTAAACCTAGTTTTTTAGCTTCTTCGATCATTCTTTTGCCTGGCGTTAATCCGCCACATTTCACCAATTTTACATTTACACCGTGAAAATGATTGTGACATTTTGCAACATCTTCTTCAATAATACAGCTTTCGTCGGCAATTATGGGTAAAACGGAATGTTTAAAAACTTCTTTATGTGCTTCCCAATTATCGGCTTTCATAGGTTGTTCCAGAAATTCGACGCCTAATTTCTTTAATTCGATGGCATTGTTTATCGTTTCTTCAACGCCCCAGCCACAATTGGCATCAATTCTAAAAATAGCATTGGTGTGTTTTCTCAGTTCTTTTACAATAGCAATATCTTCTTTGGTTCCGAGTTTAATTTTATAAATAGGCCAAGGCAATTCCTGCATTTTTGAAACCATTTTTTCTATGGAAGCAATTCCGATAGTATAATCCGTAAGCGGATTTCTTTCGGTTGTATAATTCCATAATTCGTATAATTTTTTGCCTTTTTTGCGCGCGTATAAATCATTATAAGCCAAATCTAAAGCGCATAAAGCAAACATATCGTGTTTTAAATACGGATAAATTTTCGCCCAAAAAACGTCAGGAGTTTCATTTTCTGAAGTTTCAATAACAGTTCTGATTTTTTCCAAATCTTTCATCATCATCGGAACTGTCGTTTTATAATATGGATTTGAAGTAGCTTCCCCAAAACCTGAATGTCCATCACTTTTTAATTCAACAATTAATGAAGGCTGAAAATCAATTGATTCCCTTGAAATGGTAAAAGTATGTTTGAGTTTTAAATTGTATTCTCTTAAAATTAATTCCATAGTAAGAAGTAAGTTTTTTAATTTTTTATTTTAATAACCAAGCCAGAGAACTGCGTCTACAAAACCATCACGCCAGAGTTTTTCGTTATGTTCGCCGTCTTTTACAATTTTATCTTTGGAAAGATGAAGACAATAACAACGATTTCGGTCTAAAAGTGTTTCCATCTTTTTCATATCTTTTACCATGTCATCACTTTCCTTGTCACCACATAAAAAATAAATCTTTGTTTTATTTTTAGGCGCTTTTTCGGTTAAAGTAAAAATTTCATTTGAAAACCAAAAGGATGGTGAAAAAACGCCCGCTTTTCCAAAAACTTCCGGATATTTCAGAATGGCATAATAAGAAACCAAACCACCAAGAGAACTTCCCATTATGGTTGTGTTTTTTGCTTTTGTTTTGGTTCTGTAATTTTTATCAATGTAGGGTTTCAGTGTTTTTACGATAAAATCAAGATAATTGTCTGCGTTTCCTCCACCATATTTTTCATTTTTAAAAGGTGTCAATTCATCAATACGTTTGTCGTTTCCGTGTTCAATTCCAACGACAATCACAGGTGCTTTTAAGCTGTCTAGTTTTTCATCGACATTCCATTCCCCAACAAAAGAGGTTTTGGCATCAAATAAATTTTGGGCATCGTGCATATAAATGACATTGTATTTTTTTTTGGCTGAAGCCGAATAACCTTGAGGTAAATAAATCCAGATTTTTTTGGTGGTTTTAAGTTGACGCGCTTCAATCGTAAAAGTCGAAACGTTTTTTGAAGCAGTACTTTGTGCATTTCCAATAGAAGTTACCCACAGAAAAATAAAAAAGAATAATCCTCGAATCATTAGTAATTTTGTGTTTAAATTTGAAAGCAATATTTTAGCTAAAAATAATAAATTGATGAATACAGAAGCAGAAAAGAGAAGTTTACTTTTAGAAATGATAACTTTTTCTACCGTTGATGGAAAGTTGCACAAAAGAGAGTATGATTTTTTGTGGCTTGTCGCCCAGGAATTAAATATTGATTTTGATGTTTTTAATGATTTGTTTCATCAGGAACATACAAAGCAAATTATAAAATCAGAATTTCAGCGTATCCAACAATTTTACAGGCTGGCTTTGATTATGCATTGTGATGGTATTTTGCACGAAAAAGAAGCAACAGGAATACAACAAATCGCCATTGAAATGGGGTTAAATCCGGGAGCTGTAAAAAGAGTTTTAGATTTGATGAAAAAAGCACCAAACGCTATAGTTGATCCTAAAGTTTTGCTGAAAGTTTTTCAGGAACAACACAATTAAGCTAATTGTTCCTGTAATTTTTTAATATCATCACGTAGTTTGGCAGCTTGTAAAAAGTCTAAATCTTTTGCCGCTTTTTCCATTGATTTTCGTTTTTCACGAATCATTTTTTCTAATTCCGATTTTGATAAATAGGCTGTTTCCGGTTCTGCAGCGATAGACAAAGTATGTCCTAATTCATACTCCACTAATGGATTTTTAGTAAACGCACTTTCGATTTTTTTATTTAAAGCTTGTGGTGTAATATTATTTTCAACGTTAAAATTAATCTGTTTGGTTCGGCGGTAATTGGTTTCATCAATTGTTTTTTGCATACTGCCTGTCATTTTATCAGCATATAGAATTGCTTTTCCATTCAAATTTCTTGCAGCACGACCAATAGTTTGCGTTAAAGATTTGTGATTACGTAAAAAACCTTCCTTATCGGCATCTAAAATAGCAACAAGCGAAACTTCTGGTAAATCCAGACCTTCACGCAGTAAGTTTACACCAATTAATACATCAAAAATACCTTTACGTAAATCCTGCATGATTTCAATACGTTCTAATGTATCAACCTCAGAGTGAATATAACGACAACGAATATTTACTTTAGTTAAGTATTTGGCTAGCTCTTCAGCCATTCTTTTAGTTAAGGTAGTCACCAAAACTCTTTCGTCTAATTCACAGCGAACCTGAATTTCTTCAATTAAATCATCGATCTGATTTAAACTAGGTCTTACTTCGATAACCGGGTCTAATAAACCTGTCGGACGAATAATTTGTTCTACATAGATTCCGTCTGATTTTTGCAATTCGTAATCTGCCGGAGTTGCAGACACATAAATAACCTGATTCTGCAAAGCTTCAAATTCTTCAAACTTCAAAGGGCGATTATCCATTGCGGCCGGTAAACGGAAACCGTATTCAACCAGATTTTCTTTACGACTGCGATCGCCTCCGTACATAGCGTGAACTTGCGAAACGGTTACGTGGCTTTCATCTACAATCATTAAAAAATCATTCGGGAAATAATCTAATAAACAGAAAGGTCTCGTGCCGGCCTGTCGTCCGTCAAGATAACGGGAGTAATTTTCAATTCCGGAGCAATAACCTAATTCACGAATCATTTCTAAGTCAAAATTAGTACGTTCTTCCAAACGTTTTGCTTCCAAATGTTTACCTATTTCTTTAAAATAATCAACTTGTTTCACTAAATCTTGTTGGATTTCCCAAATTGCACCTTGCAGTACTTCAGGTGAAGTCACAAACATATTAGCAGGATAAATGGTCAGTCTTTTGAATTTTTCAATGACATGTGAAGTCTTAGCATCAAAAGATTCTATTTCTTCGATTTCATCTCCAAAAAAGTGAATTCTGAAAGCATCATCAGCATAACTCGGATAAACTTCAACCGTATCGCCTTTAATTCTGAATGTTCCCGGATTAAAATCGGCTTCTGTTCTGGCGTATAAACTTTGTACTAAGCTATGTAATAACTTAGTTCTTGAAATGACCTGGTCTCTAAATATTTCAATTACGTTTTTCTTAAATTCAACGGGATTCCCAATACCATACAGACACGAAACTGAAGCGACAACTAATATATCACGTCTTCCTGAAAGCAGGGAAGAGGTAGTGCTCAAACGCATTTTTTCGAGTTCTTCATTGATAGATAAATCTTTTTCGATGAAAACCCCTGTTACGGGCATAAAAGCTTCCGGTTGATAATAATCATAGTAGGAAACGAAATATTCAACGGCATTATTTGGAAAAAACTGTTTGAATTCTGAATACAATTGCGCAGCCAGCGTTTTGTTATGAGCCAACACTAAGGTTGGTCTTTGAACTTCCTCAATGACATTGGCGACTGTAAATGTTTTACCAGATCCGGTAACTCCTAATAAAGTTTGATATTTTTCGCCATCTCGAACACCTTGCGCTAGTTTTTTAATCGCTTGTGGCTGATCGCCTTTCGGACTATATTCTGAGGATACCTGGAAATTCATTTTTAAGTGCTGAAAGATTAAGTTTTGTAAAGATACAAAGTTTGAATTCTATTTAAAAGATAAAATAGTTCGTTACAAACGGCATAAATTTTTATTAAATAATACTGATTAATCTAAAAAATCAACCATTGCATTGTTCACAATTTTAGACTGGTCAATACTTAAAAAATGGCCCGCATCGGTTATTTTCTGAGTTTTACTTTTGATTAAATATTTCTGGGCCCGTTCTAAACTTTCTTCAGAGTTAATGACATCTTGATCGCCAATTAAAACCAAAACTGGATTGGAGATTGATTTTAATTCATCATCTGAAAAAGGCGTCATTTTCAGCATGCTTGAATTTGATTTGGCGTATTTGTTGGCTAAATAAAATTGTCTTTTGTAAACCGGACTAATTTTTTCAGGATGTGTCGAAAATGTCGTTAGCGTTTTGGTGAATTTCTTTTCACTAGGGAAAAGTTTCAGCATTAGAGCGTTACTTGTTTTACCGACCTTATCAATAAATTTAAAGGTTTGTGCCGGACTTAATAAGACAATTTTATCGATAGAATTTGGTTTTTGAACTGCTAGTAATGTTGCAATCCAACCTCCTCGGGAAGCCCCAACTATATCAAATTTCTTCAATTTGTAATGTTGGAAAATTTGATTGTACCATAAAACAATTTCCTCTCGCGAAAGGGGTTTTGCTGTTAAAGTAGATTTTCCAGGTTCCATCAAAAAGTCAATGGCATAAATACGATGATTTTTGGCTAAAGCTTTAATGTTTGGATACCACATGGTAGAACTGGCGTCCATTCCGTGTAGTAAAACAAGATCTTTTCCGTTTTTTGGCCCTGCCATAACAATATGTGCAGTTCCAAAACTGGTTTGAATATTTTCTTCCGTATATGGAATATCCCAAAGTTTTAAAGCTTTATCGTAGGAAGTTTTATAAGCTTGTTTTTCACTTTTTGTTTCAAAAACGTAATCTTCAAATTTTGCTTTTTTAGAAGACGCACAACTTACAATTAATACGAATAATGCGATTCTGAAGAATATTTTTGGTGTAGTCATAAAATTCAATTTACTTTAAAGGTACTGAGAATAATACAGATAAAGTATCAGAATTTTATTTTAAAGTATCAGAATTACAATTTCATATAATTAAGATGAGTAAGCAAGAGTTCATGATTTTGCTTAAAAGAATAATTTTTTTTCAACAAATCTGTCTTTTGAGAGATTTTTTAATTGATCATATGAACTTGATTCATTGTCTTCATGTTTTCTCCAAATAAAATTTGCATACCAATCTGCAAACCAAATCATTTTGTTATTTGTACTTTCTAAAAAATCACAAGTGATATTGATATCGAAACCGCCTCCCCAAATTTCGGTTTTTATATAATCAGGAAAACTTTCCCCATGACTAACTTTTATAGTTCTTTTGTCTAATATAATTGCAGTACTTTGCAATTGAATAATTTCAGACTTTAATAACAAACCCAAAACATAATTGTAAAATATATTTTTGTCTTTTCTAAGTGATTCAAAAACTTTTGATTTATTTACAGTTATCGAAATGATTTTAAATGAATCACTTTTACTAAATATTTTATTTGCAAGTTGAGAAGTAATGAAAGAAGAATGCTCAGGTATAAAGCTAGCTCCTTTCTTTTCAATATTTGGGGTTAGATTATACTTTTTATAGATGTCAGATATGAAACGAGAAATATATTTTTCTTCGTCTTTGGAAATAATTATTCCTGTAATTGTGATAAATTTACTTGAACCACCATGTCTGTTAGGTTTGTCCAGTTTCCAACCTAAATCACCACTTTCATCTATGTATATATTCATGGGCATAAAAAAAAGGGCTATAAAGCCCTTTGGTATTTTTTTAAAAAATAGACCCTCAAAACGATGTATTAACAATACATTTATGGTAGATGTTTCACCGCCACGTTGAATCAGGAATTACCTATTTATATAATGCAAATGTACATAAAAAAAACGAAAAAATAAATTTGTAAGAATTATTTTCATATTTAGTAAGAGTTATAATTTTTTCAGGATTCTTAACTATCAATGATAATCTGCACGATAGCCAAAATCGCATTAGGAATAATAACTGGTAAAAGCCATTGACTAACATCTTTATAGTCTTTTAAAAAGATACTATTAAATTACAAAACACAGATGTATCCAAATAAATTAATAAAACGGATTGATCTAAGGTCTTTCACAGATTTTTAAATCTTCCAGGATTTTTGCTGTGCTTCACTTAAAAAAGTCCATGCTATAATTCGGCTAGTTTTTTGGCCCTGAGCCATATCAATTGTTTTGATTGAAGCTGCGTTTACTTTATTTAGTGTTTTGTAAATGCTTGAAAGATTTTCTCTTTTAGACACCAAAGTCGTAAACCATTGACATTGCATCGCATATTTGGCACTTTCATAAATCATTTGAGTTAAAAAACCAATTTCACCACCGTCACACCATAATTCTGCATTATGACCACCGAAATTTAAAACGGGATTTGTTTTTTTCTTTTCCTTCGGATTTAAGTTAGATACTTTTCGAACCGTACTTTGATTGGCATCTTCAGCAGAAGCATGAAAAGGTGGATTACACATCGTGAAAGTAAAACGATCTTCGGGCGTAATAATATTTTTGAAAATAAATCGGGATTCAGTTTGTTGTTGAAGGCTTATCGCGTCAATCAATTTCGGGTTTTCTTCAATTATTTTTGCGCAGTTTTCAATTGCTTTAAGATCAATGTCTGTTCCTACAAAACTCCAATCGTAAATAGCATTTCCTAATATCGGATAGATACAATTTGCACCCGTTCCGACGTCTAAGCCTAAAACAGATGAACCTGTCGGAATAATTCCGTTATTACTTTCGGCTAATAAATCAGCTAAATAATGAATATAATCGGTTCTTCCCGGAATTGGCGGGCAAAGATAATTTTTAGGAATATCCCAGTTTTGAATGTCGTAATAGGTTTGTAATAAAGCTTTGTTAAGCGCTTTTACTGCATCGGGATTACTGAAATCAATCGTTTCGATTCCGTGAATGTTGATCGCAACGTATTTTTTAAGTTCAGGACAATTCGTAACAAGAAGTTCGAAATCATAACGGGAACGATGAAGATTTCGAGGGTGTAAATTGGTTTTTTCGGAATTGTCTGTTGCTTTCATTTTTTAAATTTGAGTGCAAAGATAGTCATTCCTTTTTTAGAAAGGATTTTATGAAAACTAGTGCCGTCAATTGTCGTGAAGCGTTGGGAGGAAAAATACTTTTGTAAAGATTTTTATTCGGATTTGCGAAATCATCCCAAATACAAAAACAACTTTCCATTAAGCCAATTTGCACAAATCGGTTGTAGTAGTTGTTGGCAGTGATTATTTCTTTGTACCCATTTCTTGTTTTACAAGTTCGTTGACTTTTTCTTCATTAGTTGCAATAACCCATTTTTTTACATTTGCTGGTGGTCTTTTTGATTCAACTTTAGCAATAAAGTATTTAGTTTCAGCAACGTCTTGTGCGTTAGGTTGAAGTTCAACGTATTTTTTATAAGTTTCTAACATTCTGTCAGTTTCTTTATAAGAAACTCCTTCTGTGTAGAGTAAGTTTTTGTAGCATTTTCCAATAAAATAATTTACTGCAAAATATTGTTGAGAACTTTTATTGATATGTGGATATGCTTTTTCAAAATAATTAACTGACTTTCTAAAATTAGGTTTATCACTTGTGAAATTATTAATTCCACCATACCATAAGGCTCCAATATTTAAAGAATCTTTAATCAAAACTTCTTTAATTTCACTTTCTGCTTCGGTGTGCCTTTTTTGGTTTATGAGTGATAATGCCAATTGACATTTATAAGTTAAGTTTGAATTGTCAGATTTAATTCCTTCACGAAATATTTTTTCAGCTTCAATATTTTTATTTTCATTTAAATATTTGTTTCCTTCATTCAAGTAATTAATCTGCCCAAAAATATTTTGAGAAATTAAAATAAGTAGGATTAGTAGTTTATTCACTTGTGTTGTTTTATTAAGATTTTTTGTGATTTTGTGCAATAGTTACTCCCCACGTTTTGGTACTACAGCAGTTTTGGGAGTAAATTAAGCCCATTATCCGGATTTGCCAAAAACTTTCCAAATACAAAACCAATTTTTCATTAAGCCAATTGCCCAAATCCATAGGAGTAGCTGTTATGCCTCGTTTTTTTATAGGCAAACTGTTCTATTTCTTTTAATCTCTTTCGTTCCCTCTATTGGAAAGTCCATAAAATATCTGTCACTCAGATCTGCATTTGTAGTCATGTGAATAAGATTTGAAATAAAATACGAATGAGATAATCCTTCTAACTTATAAATGTTATAAAAATTGGAATTGCAATTTACTTGAATTGGTGGATTCAATCCTTCACTGTCTAACCAATGACGTATGAATATGTTACCACCTAATGAGAAATGATTAATTATTCCTCCTGAAAGTCTTAATGATTCATCAATAATCTTTGAATTTATTCCTCCTTGATAATCAAATGAAATAAGACCTCGAAATATTCGATTGTTATCAGTTCTTGACAATGTTGGAAATCTGACGATCGAGCTGAAATTCTCCACAACTTTATACAAACCATTTTTGTGTCCTCGATTCGATGCTGTTTTCGATTTAACTTCTATTAATGCTTTAACGCTATTTTGTGTAACAATTACAAAGTCTCCTTCACTAAATATTGGAGGTTGAGTATTATCATAAATTAATATATCAATCTGTTTCGAAACAACGTTTCCAGTAGGAGAAATTTGATTCAAAACAAATCCTGTTCCAACAGATAAATTATTTGGTAATCTATTTCTTAAAATGGTTTTAAGTATTTCTTCTTTGTATCTTCCGTCTTCTCCCCAATTAGCGTCCCCGATTAAATTTCGTACTCTATTTTTAATTGTGTCAAGTTCTCTGTTAACTGAGAGTTGATATTCTAATGTGTTAATCATATATTTTGTTGTGTTTTTTTAATGCATTTTCACCTTCAAAATGAGGCATAACGTTCTGGTAATAAAGCGCGTTTGGGACTAAATTAAGCTCATTATTCGGATTTATCAAATATCCCAAATACAAAAAAAAACTTTCTATTAAGCCAATTTTCCAAATACTTTGTAGCAGTTGTTTTATTCAGTTCTTCTCGTTTACTATTCTGCTAAATATTTATCTAACTGAAGAAACAAACTGTGACTATCGCTTGGGCGTTTAGCATTTGATTCAACTATATTTCCTTTTTTGTCAATAATTAAATAATGTGGCATTAAAACAATACTGTCTTTGGTTGAATTTTGATAGAGTTTTTCATATTGTGTCTCATCAACAAAATATGGTATCCCTCAATATTATATTTCTTGATTTGCTCATGCCATAAGTATTTATTTCCCTGACCAATATATAAATATTTGATGTCGCCTCTTTGTTTGTATTTGTCTTTTAGTGGTTTAGTAAAGTTTCTGAATTCTTGTAGACAAGGTCCACAAGTTGTTCCCCAGAAATCAACATACACAACTTTACCTTTGAAGTTGTCATTATATAATTGTTGGAAGGATGAGGCGCTTGGATTAATGGTTAAAAATTTTATATTTTCATTTGTAGTTATTCTGTTAATTAAAAAAAACTTTGTCAGAGTGAAGCAAACTATAATAGCAATTATATAAAATAATGGTTTCAGCAGCTTAGGCCTTTGTTGTTTTTTATAAAGTTTGAAAAAGTAAAAACTACAACTCAACAAAATTAAAATCACAAAACTTTTTAGATAAATAAGAAACATTAAGGTCTGATTTCTCTCGAAAACTTTGTCAAGAATATTTGCTTTTTGTTGTTTGTTGAAAGAGTATAAATCCTGTACAACAGTTATTAATTCTTCTCTTACTTCCTTTTGCCAGTCAAGATAGTGCTGTGTAATATCTATTCCCAGCACGGGGATTATCGCTATCATAATTGCTGCTAACCAAAAATATTTAGATTTAATCATTATAATTTAAAAGATTAGAGTTGTCAAATAAAATTGCATGTAACTTGTACATTTGTGTGACAAAATCATTCAGATCCATTCGATTTTGATTTGAATAAAGTATGACAGACGCCATACTTTGTTCAAATCAAATATATAGATAATTCTTAATAAAGCGTCAAAGGTATTTTTTAATTTGTTGAATACTTTTAATACTTATAGGAGTAAAATTCAGTAGTTTGCTACTGCTACGAAGTAATAATTCTTGTATATAACGCAAATCAGTTCCGCTTTCTAATAAAGGTGTGGCATAGTTGCGACGTAACCAATGAAGAATTACTGGTTTTGTGTCAACTTTTTGAAGAGATAGTTTTAAACACTTTGTCCCAAAAAAATCCTTCTCTCAAAGTAATCAGAATACTCAAAAGAACAATTTAATCAACACACTCCATTAGCAATAAATCGCCATTTTGATGCGTGATCGTTACAAGTCCGTCTTGTGCCACAGAATTACTGCTTCCGGTTCTGTAGCCCATTGTGAGCGTATCGTTTTGCAACGGATACTCTAAATTCGTCGAGTAGATTCCATTTACAACACCAATTGGAATCAAAGAAATAGGTGTTTTTGCCGTGTACCATTTTTCGAATTTGTTGGGTAATAAAAATATTTTGGAATGATCGTCAAGAATTACAATTTTAAGTAAATCACGGTAGCGAACAATATTGGTAAGGTTTGTAATAGTATGATCAGCGCGCTTTCCGGTGGCCCAAACTACGTTTACAGCCGGAATTTTTCGGTCAATTAAATAATCGAAAGCTTTTTCAAGATCTGTTTTGTCCTGATCTGGTGTGTGTACAATTTCAATTGGATATTGTGACGTTTTATAGATTTCAGGATCAAAACCACGATCGAAATCTCCCAAAAGGACATCGACTTTTATATCTAATTCAATCACTCTTTCGATGGCAGAATCCAAAACAACAACAAGTGGTGACCATTCAAGCAATTGTCCTAATAGTTCTGGATTGCAGGCAGCTCCGTTGGCAATAATTAAAGCGGGTTCCTGATCGTCGCGAACTATATGGTGTGATGACATGCTGAATTGTTTTTTTATTTGGGTGCAAAGGTACTGCTGTATTTTAGATTTCAGATTTTAGATTTCAGATTTTTTGCCACAGATTGCACAGATTAAAAGAATTAATCATCCTAGATCCTTTAATCTGTGGTAAAATATTATATATCCAGTAGACGGCGATGGTAATTGATTTGTCCTAAATGGTAGGCTAAATGTGTCGAAAGATGCACTAAAAAGAATTCAGTTGTCATTTCTTTTTCGAAAACAATTTGTGGATAAATAGCTTTTAAATCGGCTTCAGTCAAAGAATCGAAAGTATTATTTACAACTAAAATCGTTTCGTCAATTTTGCTAATTAATTCTGATCTCGGTACATCTTTTAAAGAAAATTCTAAAGGGCGATTTCGTACATAACCTGTTTTTCCTAGTTCAGCACCAATATAAGTATTTAGGTTTCCAATTAAATGTAAACAAAGATTTCCGGCCGAATTTGAAATGTTTTTGTCAATTGACCAGATTTGACTTTCGTTTTGATAGGATTCGATTTCGACTTTTAGTTTGTTTAGATCTCTGTTAAAAAGTGATTTTAGAGTTTCTGTTAGCATATGTTTTTGTTTTAGGGTCTGTTTTTTATCGGAATCCAGATTTCTTCTTCAGAATCAGGATCATCTTTTTTATATCTTTCATCCATTACAGCAAAATGGGGTCTGTCATCTACTGTATATTCAGAATTCGGCAGCCATTCTGTAAAAATTGAATGATATGTTTTGTAACCCTCAGTTGCTGGCCCTCTGTGTATAAAAACTGCATATATTCCCGTTGGTATTATTAAGGACTCCATTTCAGACGGAATGGTATCTAAATCTTTTACTTCGACAGCGGCCCATTTCTGGAATGTTCTGTCGGCATCAAAATTATCGAAATATTCTTGTGGGAAAACTTCAAGCGAATATAAATTAGAATCGACCGTATTTTTTATTTCCTTTCGCCCTGGCATAAAACTGCTCCATAATTGAAATGTTTTATTTTCCATAAAAGACATGATAGTATGTTTGCCGATTAATTTTTTTTCGGTTAAAATTTTAATTTGAGCCTCCATTTTTGTTGGTTTATTTGATGGTATATTTTTTTAAATCGGTTTCGCAAAGCGAGAAATAACCTAAAGGATAATTATTCTTATCAGTTGTGTTGATGATGTTTCCTTTTACGGTTGCCGGAGGAGACTGAAACGGGCCGCCAACGTTACTGCCTGCAATGCTCACTAAAATATTCATGTAATTATAATATTGTTTCGAAATTCCGTAATGTGTTATTTCAATTTCATTTCCAATTTCTAATTCGTCATCATCTGAAAGACTGAAAAATTCATTTCCATTAAAAAATTTATCTTCATCTACATAATAGCTTGATTTGATTTTATTGGAATATACATGGCGGTACAAATAAAAATTATCTACATCTCCGGGATCATTGTAAAAAGCTTTTATTTCAATATCTTTTCCTGTAAAACCGCCTTCATTATTTTGTTCAATTCTGGTGATTGGAGCTACAGATTTTAGAATCTCACTTGCTGTATAAGTACTTCCGCCAGTAATTACGGTCAGTGTGTATTGTTCTTCGATTACAGGTTTGAAATTAGTACATACATATCGGCCCGTTTTTGGAACTTCGATAAAATTAAACCGTTCATTGAGACTATTTTTTATATAAATAGTTGCACCGGAAACGGTTGGGATTACGTTTTCGAAATATCCGGTCGTTGTCGTCAACTTGATGGTTTGTTGTTTACCTGTGGTGCCCTTTTGCCAGTTTATAGCGGCTTCGATTACCAATCTTGGTGGCGCAGTATCTAAATCAACATCAACAACTTCTTCGCAGCTGGTGAAGAAAATCGATATAAAAAATACTATTAATAAAGTTACTTTTTTCATGTTATATATTTTTAATTTCTGATAACAGAAGTAATTTTTAAAATTTAAAATTATAACTCACGGCGGGTACAATTCCGAAAATCGATGTTTTTACCGCTTCATTTTCACCAGTATCTACGTTTTGGCGGAAATTAATTGAAGCTGCATTTTTTCGATTATATAAATTATAAATACTAAAAACCCATTCACCTTTCCAGTTTCTATCTTTGTTCTTTCTTGGAGTTAAAGTTGCCGAAACGTCAAGATGATGATATGCTGGTAAACGGTGTTCATTTCGTAAGCCGTAACTTGGAACTGTAATTCCTAAATATTCGTATTGTCCGTTCGGATAAGTAACTGGTTGTCCGGACTGTAATGCAAAGTTAGCACCAAATGACCATTTTTCGTTCAGATTATAGGCAGATGTTACTGCTAAATTATGCGTTTTATCATACGCAGAACTATACCATTGACCATTATTGATTCCTGTTTCTTCAGGAGTTCTTCCAGGTGTTTGTTGTTCTGATTTTGATAAAGTGTATGAAATCCAGCCATTGAATTTGCCTTCATTTTTTTTGAACATTACTTCTAAACCATAGGCGCGCATTTGACCATTTAGGATCACTTGTTCTATGGCATTGTTTGCAATTAAATCGGCGCCATCAATATAATCCAGACGATTTTGAATTTCTTTATAATAGGTTTCTACCTCTATAGAATAAGCACCGTTTTTAATATTTCTAAAATAACCTAAAGCAACCTGATCAGCAATTTGAGGTTTTATATAAGTATCACTCGGCATCCAGACATCAAGCGGAGTAGGAGATGAGGTATTGGAAATCAATTGAAGATACTGTGCCATTCGGTTATAACTCGCTTTAATAGCTTCATCGTCGTTTAATTGATAAGAAGCTGAAAAACGTGGTTCGAGATTATTGTAACTTTTAATAACCTTGTTTTTTCCGTAATATTTAGTGTCAATTGGAGTTCCCTTTTCGTAAATCTGCAAATCCGAGTTAAAAACAACAGCATCATTATTTTCGTATAGATTAACCGTTGATTCTCCTAAACGATAAAATAAGCTATATCGTAATCCATAAGCAATAGTAAGTTTTTTTGAAAGCTGATTTTCGGCATCGATATAAAAAGAAGGCTCGAATGCATATTTTTTATCTAATTGATCCGAATTAATACCGGATTCAGAATCACTAGGTTTTATAGTTCCCGGATTGAATTCGTAGTAGATTCCGTTTAAACCATAATTCAGTTTGAATTTATCTGAAATGTAATGTTTGAAATCGTATTTGATATTATAGTTTCTAATACCTGAATCCCATTTGAAACCAACAAAGTCCAAATCAAGACCGTAATAATAATCGCTGTAAATCAAAGAAAGATTTGAAAATAATTTTTCAGAAAATAAATGATTCCAACGAAGATTTAAAGTTGAGTTTCCATAAATGTTGGTAAAACTTTTGTTTAAACTAAAGACATCACGCCCAAAATATCCTGATAAATATAAATTGTTATTGTCATTTAATTTGTAGCTCAATTTGGTATTTAAATCATAAAAGTACGCCGAATTATCTTTTTGATCTTCCGATAGTTTAAGGAATAAATGAGCGTAAGAAGCTCTTCCTCCAATTAAAAAGGAACCTCTATCTTTTACAATTGGCCCTTCAGCAAGGATTCTGCTGGAAATTAAACCAATTCCCCCATTTACATGGAAATCTTTACTGCTACCATCTTTCTGATAAATATCCAGAACAGAAGAAGCTCTTCCGCCGTAACGTGCCGGAATTCCACCTTTATATAATTTTAGATCTTTAATAGCATCCGGATTAAAAACGGAAAAGAAACCAAAAACGTGAGACGAATTAAATATTGTTGCTTCATCTAATAAAATTAAATTCTGATCGGCACCGCCGCCGCGAACGTTGAATCCGGACGCACCTTCGCCTGCATTAGTAACTCCCGGAAGTAATAAAATTGATTTTAAAACATCGACTTCGCCCAAAACGACCGGCATTTTTTTGATAGTGGCGATCGAGAGTTTATTGGCGCTCATTTCCGGCGACTTGATATTGATTTTGCCTTTGTTGTCTTTAACGACAACTTCCTGAAGTTCTTCGCCGCCTTCGTTCAACCCAAAATTCATTTTAGTATTTTGATTTAAGTTGACGGTTTTTTGAACAGTTTGAAATCCAAGGTAAGTAATTTCTATTTGATGTTCACCAGCCGGAGCAGTAAGCGAATAAAAGCCATATTCGTTGGTGGTAGTTCCTATTTTTAAAGATGGGATATAAATATTGACTCCAATTAAGGTTTCGTTGTTTTTAAAGTCGGTTATGGTACCGCTTAAAGTAAATTTTTCCTGCGAAAATGAAGTTAAAGTCGTAAAAATTAGAATAAGAAAAATGCTTATTTTTTTTGTAATCATCTTCGTAATTTTGATTTACATAGTTATGAATTCTTACTAAATATTAGGACGTAACGATTGTTAAACATTAGTTAAGATAAAAAAAAGACAACCTTTTGAGGTTGTCTTTTAAATATATAACAATATTCTGCTTATTTTATTTTAGCAATAATTGCATTGAATGTTTCACTAGGACGCATTGCTTTGCTTACTAATGCCGGAGTTGGTTGGTAGTAACCACCAAGTGTTTGAGGTTTTCCTTGTGCACCAATTAATTCAGCATCGATTTTAGCTTCGTTAGCTTCAAATTCAGCAGCGATTGGAGTGAAAATTGCTTTCAATTCTGCATCTTTATTTTGAGCAGCCAAGGCCTGAGCCCAATAGAATGCAAGATAAAAGTGCGATCCGCGGTTGTCAATTTGCCCTATCTTACGGGCTGGAGATTTATCATTAGCTAAGAATTTATCGTTTGCTTCGTCTAAAGTTTCAGATAAAACAATTGCTTTAGAATTATCTAAAGTTTGTCCTAAATGTTCTAATGAAGCACCAAGAGCCAAAAATTCTCCTAATGAATCCCAACGTAAATATCCTTCTTCAGTAAATTGTTCAACGTGTTTAGGAGCAGAACCTCCGGCACCAGTTTCGAACAATCCACCACCATTCATTAACGGAACGATAGATAACATTTTTGCTGAAGTTCCTAATTCTAAAATTGGGAATAAATCAGTTAGATAATCACGTAATACGTTTCCGGTTACAGAGATAGTGTCTAAACCTTTGATGATTCTGTCTAAAGTAAATTCAGTTGCAGCTACAGGGTTTAAAATACGAATATCTAAGTTTACCGTATTATAGTCTTTTAAATATCTTTGAACTTTTACAATTAATTCTCTGTCGTGTGCTCTGTTTTCGTCTAACCAGAAAACAGCAGGAGTATCAGATAAACGAGCTCTGTTTACAGCTAGTTTAACCCAGTCCTGAATAGGAGCATCTTTCGCCTGACACATTCTGAAAATGTCATTTGTCTCAACGTTTTGTTCCATTAAAACATTTCCATTTGTATCAACAACACGAACAACTCCGTCCCCTTTCATTTGGAAAGTTTTGTCATGAGATCCGTATTCTTCCGCTTTTTGAGCCATTAATCCAACGTTAGGAACACTTCCCATGGTTTTAGGATCAAAAGCACCGTGTTTTTTACAGAAATCTATAGTTGCAGTATAAAGTCCCGCGTAAGAACGGTCCGGAATAACAGCGATTGTATCTTGTTGTTTACCTTCTTTATTGTACATCTGTCCAGAAGTACGAATCATAGCTGGCATAGAAGCATCTACGATTACATCAGAAGGAACGTGTAAGTTTGTAATTCCTTTATCAGAATTAACCATTGCCAAAGCTGGTCCGTTTTCGATCGCTTTAGTAATGTCAGCTTCAACTTCAGCCTGTTCAGGTCTTCCTGCAATTTTTGCGTAGATATCACCTAAACCATTTCTTGTATCGATATTTAATTCATTGAATAAGGCTTCGTATTTTTTGAAAAGATCAGCAAAATAAACTTCAACGATAGCGCCAAAGATAATTGGGTCTGAAACTTTCATCATTGTTGCTTTTAAGTGAACAGAAAGCAATAAACCTTCTTTTTTAGCATCAGCAATTGCTTCAGCAGCAAAAGATTTTAATTTAGTCACACTTAAAACAGAACTGTCGATTATTTCTCCAGCTTTTAAAGGAGTGCTTGCTTTAAGAACAGTAGTTGTACCGTCTTTGGCAACGAATTCAATTTTTACATCATTAGCTTCTGCAACCGTAAGTGATTTTTCACTTCCGTAAAAGTCACCATTTGGCATTGAAGCTACCTTAGTTTTTGAGTCAGCAGACCAGGCACCCATAGAGTGTGGATTTGCTTTTGCAAAGTTTTTAACCGCTCTTGGAGCTCTACGATCAGAGTTTCCTTCACGTAAAACAGGGTTTACAGCAGAGCCTAAAACTTTAGAATATTTAGCTTTAATTTCCTTTTCAGCATCATTTTGAGGCTCTTCAGGGAAATCAGGGATTTTGTAACCATGAGACTGTAATTCTGCAATAGCCGCTTTTAATTGCGGTACTGATGCAGAAACGTTTGGTAATTTGATAATGTTAGCTTCAGGTTGTGTTGCTAACTGACCAAGTTCAGCGAGAGCATCTCCGGTTTTTTGAGCATCTGTTAAGACTTCAGGAAAATTAGATAAAATTCTACCTGCTAACGAAATGTCTCTGGTTTCAATAGCAATCCCAGCCGTAGCAGTAAATGCCTGAACAATTGGTAACAAAGAATAAGTCGCTAATAGAGGCGCCTCATCAGTTAAGGTGTAAAAAATTTTTGAATTCTGTGTCATTTTTTTTTTTTTTTTATAATCGTATCGCCAAAGGATGGTGATGGAAAAGGTATAGTCGGCTCAAAATGAGCGGAGCAAATATAATAAAATCAGTCCGAAAACGGTGTAGTTTTGTAGAGAAAAACAGGAATTATGAGATTGTTATTTTGGAATCTTTAAATTGTCAAATCGATGATTTTGATATTAAAATTTTACGGTTTTGATATTTTGAAAATTAGGCACAAAAAAAAACTCGTTTCAAATGATATGAAACGAGTTTTTTATAACAAAGAGATAAATGATTATCTTCTTTTATCTTTAATCTTAGCTTTTTTACCAGTAAGTTCTCTGAAGTAGAAAATTCTAGCTCTACGTACAGCACCTTTCTTGTTGATTTCAATTTTTTGCAAAGCTGGCAAGTTTACCGGGAAGATACGCTCAACTCCAATAGCTCCTGACATTTTACGAATAGTAAAAGTTTCTGTGTTACCAGAACCTCTTCTTTGAATAACAACTCCTTTAAAAAACTGAGTTCTTGTTTTTTCACCCTCTTTAATTTCGTAGAAAACTGTGATAGTATCTCCAGCTCCGAAAACAGGGAAATCTTTTTTAGCAACTAATTCGGTTTGAACGAATTTCATTAAATCTGCCATGATATCTTATAATTATGGTTTTATAATAGAGCAACATTCACGGATCTCGCCAGAGGTTAGTCTAATTCGGGTGCAAATGTAGAAAATAATTATGAATTATAAATTGTAAATTGTAAATTATTTTAACTTGTTGATAAAATGGATGTTAGTCTCAGTTTTCGATCTAAGTTAGCAGATAATCGAATTCACTGAAAACTGAGACTGAGACTGAAAACTACTCCTGAAGTAAATCTGGGCGTCTATTCTTAGTATGTTCGTATGCCATATCCTCACGCCATTTATCGATTTTGGCAAAGTGACCGCTCGTTAAAACTTCCGGGACTTTCCATCCTTTATAGTCTGCCGGTCTTGTGTATATAGGTCCTGAAAGCAAATTATCCTGAAAACTATCTGTCAATGCCGAAGTTTCATCGCTTAAAACTCCAGGAATTAAACGGATTAAAGCATCTGATAAAACCAAAGCGCCTAATTCGCCTCCGGATAAAACATAATCACCAATCGAAATTTCTTTGGTAATAAAATGATCACGTACACGTTGATCCACGCCTTTATAATGGCCGCATAAAATGATAATGTTTTCATACATCGACATGGTGTTGGCCATTTTTTGGTTCAACGTTTCTCCATCTGGCGACATATATATGATTTCATCGTATTCACGTTGACTTTTCAAATGCGTAATGCAGTCATCAATCGGTTGTACGGTCATTACCATTCCGGCACCACCTCCAAACGGATAGTCATCGACACTTTTTTGTTTATTGGTAGTATAATCACGCAAATTATGAAAATGTACTTCAACTAAACCTTTATCAATGGCTCGTTTCATAATCGAAGCCTCAAACGGACTCTTTAATAATTCCGGTAAAATTGTAATAATATCAATTCGCATTTTTTTTCTTCAAAAGTTCTAGGGCTCAAAGATACAAAGTAAATAATTGAGAATTTTAAAAAACAAAAATCAAATATGTAAGTCTCTTATTTAGATGGAATTGCAAATGTTTTGTTTTGGTAAATTCTTTATTTTCAACTAAATACATAATAATTATATAACATTACAATGTTTTTATGTAAATGATTTAGTACTAATTTTAAGTAATCTTACTTACTAATTGAATTCACTCATTCTACCAAAAACTTTAAATGTTAATTTATGAAAAAATATGTTTTATTAATAGCTATAATATTTTTAACTGCCTGTTCAAGTTCAAAAACTACAGGAGATAAATGGATTGGAAAAACGAAACAAAATCTTATGAAAAACTGGGGCACTCCTATAAGAGTATTTGATAACAGTACAAATGGAGAGATATTTGTTTATGCGGACCAGATTTATGATGAATCAAATAGAAATAATTCAAGAGAAGCCGGTTCAAGTTACTGGAATTACACTTATATGTATGTGGATAAAAATGGGAAAGTGTCTTCTTTTAGAAATGAAAAACAAAATTATGCTCCACAAACACTGGATTCTGATAAAATGGCAACAATGAATTTATTGACTGCGAAGTAAATTGTTTAAAATTAGTTTTATAATTTTCTGCTGTCGCGAATATTAAAGTGTATTAATTATCAAAATATCCCACATATTTTTTGATAACTTTCAGCCATACAAATTTGAAATAGGTTGCAATATCTTGTCCCTACGGGACATGGTGGTTAGGTAAACATGTTTTTCGTTACCAATATAAAATTCCTAACGGAATATTTTTTTTATTAATAGTTTCAAACAGAAAAATTAGTTATCAATATATTTAAAATAAGTATATTCTTATAAAAAAATAATACCTTTGTTTGTAGAAATCAACTATAAAATCAAAATAATGATTTTGGATATTTTATATCGTTCCGCTAGGAACAAAATGTTGGTAGTAGAAAAAAGAATATTTTCGCACGAAATTGTCCCATAGGGACGACATATTATGGCAAACACATACACTCAGATACATATTCATTTTGTTTTTGCAGTAAAATTTAGGCAAGCAATAATCGGCAATGAGTGGAAAGAAGAACTCTATAAATATATTGGGGGAATTATTAAAAATAACAATCATAAACTTTTAGCTATAAACGGTGTTTCAGATCATGTTCATATTTTGATTGGAGTAAGACCTGTACAATCAATTTCTGATTTGATGAAAAATATCAAACAAGATTCTTCAAAATGGATTAATGCAAGTAAATTTTTAAAAAACCATTTTGAATGGCAAGAAGGATATGGAGCATTTTCATATAGTAAGTCACAGTTAAATGCAGTAGTTAATTATATTCAAAGTCAAGAATTGCATCATAAAAAGAAAACTTTTAGGGAGGAATATGTAGATTTTCTTGAAAAATTTGAAGTAGATTATGATGAAAAGTTTATTTTTAAGGAATTAATATAAAATTATTTCCAAAAAAATATAATGCCAAAACCAATAAAAATCTTCGCCATAACTGGAAGTACAAGAAAAAACTCGAGCAATTATAAAATCTTAAAATTTATTTCAGAAAGTATTAAAACCCAGTTTGAAGTCGAGATATTTGAAGATTTGAATAAACTTCCACATTTTAACCCTGATTTAGATACAGAAAACCCGCCGGAGAATATTATTTCATTCCGAAATAAAATTGCTCAGGCTGACGGAATCATAATCTGCACGCCAGAATATGTTTTTAGTTTACCCGGCAGTTTAAAAAATGCTTTAGAATGGTGTGTTTCTACCACAATTTTTTCCAAAAAGAAAGTTGGATTAATTACCGCTTCCGCTTCTGGAGAAATGGGGCATGAACAATTAATTTTGATAATGAAAACTTTAGAAGCACAATTCGAAGAAAATCTGCTGCTAATACAAGGTATTCGTGGGAAAATTAATGAAGAAGGGAAAATTATAGATAACGAAACCTTTGTAGCCTTACATCAACTTATAACTAATTTCGAAAATCAATTTTTTACTGAAAAGTGATGTATTTCAATAAAAAGAGTAGATTTACTTTCGGATTTTTTTAAGATAAGAAATGGTCACAAGAAGAAACTTCATTATAAATACAAGCCTGGCTGCAACTGCAGTTTTAGCTTCTCCATCATTTGCATTTACCATGGATAAAAAAGAAATAGGTTTACAGTTATACACCTTGCGTGATGAACTTCCAAAAGATGTAAAATCAACTTTAGAGAAGGTTGCAAAAGCAGGATATACTACAGTCGAAACTTATGGTTTTTCGATAAAAGACCAATTTTGGGGATTGACGCCAATTGAACTTAAAAAAATCTTAGATGCCAATCATTTAAAAGCCGTTAGCGGACATTATAACTTAGGAAGCTTTTTATATGATGGAAATTTAGAAGAAGTAAGAGCAGCCATTGAAGCTGCAAAGATTTTAAAAAACGAATATTTAACCATTCCGTGGGTTGATGAGCCTTTTCGAAATGATTTCCATATCATTGCCGCCCGTTTAAATGAAGCCGGAAAAATGTGTGCAGATGCTGGTTTAAAATTAGCCTATCATAATCATGATTTTGAATTTAAAAAACAGGATGGTGTCACAGGGTATGAGATTTTATTAAAAGAAACAGATAAAAATTTAGTATCTTTTGAATTGGATTTATATTGGGTAGTTCGCTCAGGCAATGATCCGCTTAAATTATTTAAGGAAAATCCGGGGCGCTTTAAATTGTGGCATGTTAAAGATATGGATAAAGCAAATCCTGCTTTAAATACCGAAATTGGTTCAGGCTCTATTGATTTTAAACTCTTTTTTGCAGCAGCAAAACAATCGGGACTGATTCATTTTTTTGTTGAACAGGAAAATAATTATGTTCCAAATTCTTTTGATTCCATTAAAACCAGTTGTGATTTTATTTCGAAAAAATTAATCTAATAATAATTTATGAAGAAACTTCTTTTGCTGTTTTTGTTGATTCTTTGTTCGTGTCACTCAGAAAAAAAAGAAAATTCAGGTACAAAACCACAATCTAATCCGGAAGAAAATTTACCGCCTCAGCCTTATTTTACACACATTAAAAGTAATGATGTTAAGCTTGGCGAACCTGTTTTTGGTGAATGGCTGTATTCTCATAAAGAAAAAGGGCAGAGTTATAAACAATTCATGAAAACACCTCATGTTGTTCCATCCAAAGAAGAGAATATTATCTATTTAAAACCTATCGGAAAATTTAATTCGGTACAATTGAGACAAATTGAATTAGTTCGTCAGTACTTGCAGATTTTTTTTCAATTAGAAACTAAGGTTTTAGAAAATGTTTCAAATGATATTATTCCTGATCATGCCAGACGAATTGGCGATGTTGGACAAGAGCAATTTTTAGCAGGTTATATTTTAGAAAATGTTTTGAAAGAAGAAAAACCTTTTAAAAGAATTGCTTTAATGGCAATAACAGAAAAAGATTTGTATCCCAAACCCGAATGGAATTATGTTTTTGGACTGGCCTCTTACAGAGAAAAAATCGCGGTAAGTTCCATTCACAGAATGCAGGAAGAAGCTGATTTTAATTTATGTTTAGAGCGATTGTTGAAAATATGTTCTCACGAAATTGGACATATGTTTGGCCTGCATCATTGTATTAATGCTAATTGTGTGATGAATGGCACCAATAGTATGCCGGAAACAGATACTCATTCTTTAAGATTGTGTTCACTCTGCCAAAGAAAATTAAATTCAGGATTTAAATACGATAATAAAAAACGGTTAGTAGAATTAGAAAAGTATTTTAAAGAAAACAATTTAGCTGAAGGAATCGAGTTAATGAAGAAAGACTTAAAAAGTATTCAATAAATAAAAAGTTAATTAAAAAGCGTTAGTATGCAAAGTTTCGGAACAAGCAAAGAATTTATAAAAGGGGATGATATAGAATGGGAAGTGGTTGGTGAAGGAATCAAACGTAAAATCCTGGCCTACGATGATCGCGTGATGTTGGTCAATGTTCATTTTGATAAAGGCGGAATTGGCACTTTGCATGAACATTATCATACTCAGGTGACTTATGTTTCAAGCGGTAAATTTGATGTTACGATTTCAGGAGTTACACAAACATTAAAAGAAGGGGATAGTTTCTATATTCCCCCTCACGCGATTCATGGTGTTGTTTGTTTGGAAGAAGGAATGTTAACGGATGTTTTCAGTCCGATTCGTGAAGATTTTATGAAAAAATAAAAGCTTAAAAGTCAATACAATTTCTAAAATACCAATCTGATTTGATCCTAACGTTGAAAAATTTATACTTTTTTTAAAGTTTTGATTACAATTAGATTGGTATTTTTGCAAAATGAATTTATCCAAAACGAATGTCTTATTTATGGCAGCTTGCACTGGACTTATAGTTGCAAATCTTTATTACTGCCAGCCTTTAATTGTTTTAATTGCCAGCGAATTTAAAATTCCTGAAGCCAGCGCGGGAACAATAACCTATCTGACTCAGGCCGGATATGCGATTGGTTTGTTTTTTATGGTACCGCTTGGCGATAAACTGGAGCGTAAAAAACAAATTTTAATGACCACTTTTGCTTCTGTAATTGCCTTAATTATTGCAGCAACGGCAAAAAGTTTCTTCATTTTACAAATTGCTTCTTTGTTAATCGGAATTACTTCGATTGTGCCACAGCTTATTTTACCTTTGGCAGCTTCCTTAAGTTCGGTAGAACAGCGAGGAAAAGTCATCGGAACAATCATGAGCGGATTGCTTGTGGGAATTTTGCTTTCCCGAACTTTGAGCGGTTTTATTGGTCAGGTTTTAGGCTGGAGATCGATGTTTTATATTGCTGCCGGAATTTGTCTTTTGATCTTTTTTGTGATTCAGAAAAAATTCCCCGTTAATAAACCTCAATTTCAGGGAACTTATGGGCAATTAATTCAATCCCTTTTTACTTTAATAAAAACACAACCCATTTTACGTGAAGCGACATTAATTAACGTGTTTAGTTTTGCGCAATTTGGAGCATTTTGGACGACAATGGTTTTGTTGCTTTCGGGAGAACCATTTCATTTTAATAGTGCCACAATTGGTTTATTCGGAATTGTCGGAGCATCGGGAGCCCTGGCAGCACCATTAGTTGGAAGATTAGGAGATAAAGGTGGTTCCAGGGTTGCAGTTGGTTATGGCTGTTTATTGATATTAATTAGTTTTATAATTTTCTATTTTTCAATAGAAAGCGTCATCGGAATTGCAATCGGAATTGTTTTTATCGACATCGGAATTCAGGGTGTTCACATTTCAAATCAAACCAGGGTATATTCATTATTGCCAGAAGCCAGAAACAGATTAAATACTGTTTTTATGTCGTTTAGTTTTCTAGGAACAGCAGCAGGATCTGCTTACGGATTATTATTGTGGAAACTAGGTGGGTGGCATGCGGTAGCTATCGGATGTGTTGGTCTTTCAGTATTGGCATTAACAGTTTACGGACTTACTTATAAATCGAAATCTAAAAAATAGAAAGGACAAATTGATACCGAATTAATTTGTAAATTTGCAATCAAAATTAAAAATAACAACATGGAAAACGGAATATACGCTAAATTCAACACAAGCAAAGGTTCGATTTTAGTAAAACTAACACACGATTTAACACCGGGTACCGTAGGGAATTTTGTAGCTCTTGCAGAAGGAAATATGGAAAATAAAGTAAAACCTCAAGGACAAAAATTCTATGATGGATTAACTTTTCACAGAGTTATTCCTGATTTTATGATTCAGGGTGGATGTCCTAAAGGAACCGGAACTGGAGATCCAGGATACAAATTTGATGATGAATTTCACCCAAGTTTAAAACACGATCGTCCGGGAGTTTTGGCAATGGCAAATTCAGGACCTGCAAGTAACGGTTCTCAATTTTACATTACTCACGTTCCAACTTCTTGGTTAGACGGAAAACATACTGTTTTTGGTCATGTTGTAGAAGGTCAGGATGTAGTTGATGCTGTTGCTCAGGGAGATAATCTTGATGCAGTAGAAATCATCAGAGTTGGTGAGGAAGCTGAAAAATTTAATGCTATTGAAGCTTTTGTTGGTTTAAAAGGCGCACGTCTTAAAAGAGATGCAGCTTTAAAAGCAGAATCTGAAGCAAAAATGGAGCAATTGGCTGCTGGTTTTGATAAAACAGATAGTGGTTTACGTTACAAAATGATTCAAAAAGGAGACGGTAAAAGAGCAGAAGCTGGTAAAACAGTAGCAGTTCATTACGAAGGGTCTTTAGAAAGCGGAAAAGTTTTTGATTCTTCTTATCCACGTAAAAAACCAATCGAATTTAGATTAGGTCAGGGGCAGGTTATCGAAGGATGGGACGAAGGTATTGCTTTATTACAAGTGGGTGACAAAGCTCGTTTTGTAATTCCATCTGATTTGGCTTATGGAGCTGCTGGAGCTGGAGGAGTTATTCCACCAAACGCAACTTTGATTTTCGACGTTGAATTAATGGAAGTAAAATAAGATTTATAAACAATTTAGTTTTGTTTTAAATAGTAATCCCATATGTTTCGGCATATGGGATTTTTTTATATTTACTTTAAAATAAAACAAAAACAATGAAAGTAAAAATCTTAACATTAGCTGCTGTAACATTACTTGTAGTTTCTTGCGGTACAAAAAAAACAGTTGCCGCTACAGCTACGACCGAAACAGTAAAAGCTGTAGAATTGACTCCTGAACTGGCAGCAGGTAAAAATATGTATGAAAATAATTGTACAAAATGCCACAAGCTATATGAGCCAAAGAAATTTACTCAGGAAGAATGGGCACCGATTTTAGTGAAGATGCAGAAAAAAGCACATTTAGATGATACACAAATGGCTTCAATTACAAGTTATATACATTCTCAATTATAGGAGAATCAGGATAAAAGAAATTATAATTAAACTATTCAGTAAATCTTTATTGAATAGTTTTTTTATTTCACAATGGAATAAAAAAAAAACACCTTCAAGATGAGGTGTTTCAAAAATTATGAATTGCTGGAAGATGTGTTTTCAACTGCAATTATTTTTAAGGTTTTAATTCCGGCAGGCAATTCCCAATCGACCTGATCGTTTTCTTTAAATCCAATTATAGCCACGCTTAATGGTGCTAAAATGGATATTTTTCTTTCGGTTACATTGGCTAATGATGGCAGAACAATCTGAATTTTCATTTGCTTGTTTGCCTTTACATCTTCAATGGTAACATGCGAATTGATTCTGATAATTGAATTGTCTAATGTACTTTCTTTACTAATAATAGCGCGATCGAGTTCTTGCGAAAGCTGACCTACTTCTTTAGCGTTTGTCTCATTTTTACTTTTTAAAATCAACTCTCTTAAAAGCTGATAATCTGTTTTACAGAAAATAGGTGTTGGTTTCATATTCTAAATTATTTATTAAATATTGATTTATAAGCAATGTGTGTTGTTCTTTTCAATTTGAACAGACGTGCAAATTGAAATTTGAAAATGTTTTGTTTTTGGAAAATGTGGTAAAAAGAAAATAATTATTTATTTGAAGGAAATGAATAATCTTTCAAATAGAATAAATGGTAAAATTTGGTAAAAATCCCCCGCCTTAAAGAAGAAAATGAAGTAGACGGAGGCCTAATTAATAAAGGCCTTGTTGTGTGAAATGATTATAACAGCAATTGGCTTTCTCCTTAGAGAAAACAACAATATCGAAGCCGTAAATAATAATGTGATCACCATCGGTAAAATGTAATAGAATTGTAAAGATAGGGAAACCAGATTAAAATACTAATCTATTTCCATTTGATACTGCAGCCAATACTTGGTTTTTGCTGTTCATTCAAACTTCGGTTATAAATCAAGGCATCAATGGCACTTCGCAAATCACTTCCGCTTAACGGAATTCCGTTTCCGGGTCTGGAATCATCTAACTGGCCTCGGTAAAATAATCTGTTTTGATTGTCAAATAAATAAAAATCGGGTGTGCAGGCTGCTTCATAAGCTTTGGCAACTTCTTGAGTTTCATCAAATAAATAAGGGAAAACTATTTTGTTTTCAAAAGCAAATTCAGTCATCAATTCTGGAGAATCTTCAGGGTATTTTTCAATATCATTACTCGAAATAGCAATTACTCCCAATCCCTGAACACGGTAATCATTGGCAATCATGATAATTTCTTTGAGAACATGAAGTACAAAAGGAGAATGATTGCACATAAAAATGACAAGAGTTCCTTTTGATCCTTTTAAATCTTCAAACGAATATTCATTATTAGAATTGGTGTCTTTTAGATTAAAGTCTGGAGCAAGTGTTCCAAGCGGAATCATATTTGAAGGAGTTCGTGCCATTTTTTCTAAAGAATTAGTTATTCAAAAATAACTTTTAATTCTGTAAAAGAAAGATCACAAGGATAATTATTTTTTGCCACAGATTACGCAGATTATAAAGATTACCTTAGTCTCAAAATAGATAATAAAATTTTTGAAATCTGTGCAATCTGTGGCATTACTTTATGAGTTTAGAAAGTTTAACAAATCTTCGTTTAAACGATCTTTTGCAGTATAGAATAAGCCGTGTGGTGCGCCTTCATAGACGATAAAAGTATTATTTGCTATGGCCTCGGCGGTTTTTTTTGAACTTACTTCAATAGGAACATTTTTGTCATCATCTCCATGAATAATTAAAGTAGGAACTTTTATAGTATGAAGTTCATCTCTAAAATCTGTATTAGATAAAGATTCGGCACATTTTAGCGTTGCCCTAGGCGAAGCAGCAGAGCAGAGCGTCGTAAAATATTCAAGTAATGGCGTACTCAAAGGTTTGTTAATTATAGTAACGCCAAAAAATATTTTGCCAAAATTTTCAAGAAATCCTATTCTGTCTTCTCTAATTGCAGTTGCTGTAGTTTCTCCCTTTTCTTTTGGACGCCCTTCAGGATTGTCATCCGTTTGTAATAAAAATGGAATTATTGATGAAATTAAAGCGGCTTTTGTGACACCCTTTCCACCGTGACGGCTAAAATAACGAACGACTTCACCTCCTCCCATAGAGAATCCTACAAGTGTTGCATTTTCTAATTGAAGTTGTTCAATGATTTCACTCAAATCATCAGCTAATGTGTCGTAGTCATAACCATCCCAAGGCTGTGATGATTTACCAAAACCACGACGGTCGTACGCAATAACTCTATAATTATTTTGAACCAGGAACTCAATTTGATATTCCCACATCTCGTTAGAAAGTGGCCAGCCGTGAATCAGAATTACAGGTTTTCCTTTCCCGTAATCTTTCACGTAAAGCTGTACATTTTTGGCTGTTTTTATGTATTTATCGGTATTTTGTTCGTGAATATCAAAATCAAAATCTTTTAAAGAGTGATCGCTATTGAGTATCGTATTTTCCATTTCCTATATTTCTTTGTGGATTAGCTTAAACTGTTGTCTTGTAAATTTAGAAATGGAGGTAAAAAAAAGGGTTACAGAATTAAGGATAATAATTACAAAATTAATAGGTTTGTAATTCAACTATATAGAAAACAAAATGGATTTAACCTGGAGTGAATTTGAAAGAACTGAAATGCGAGTAGGGACTATAATCGATATAAATGATTTTCCTGAAGCACGAAAGCCTGCATATCAACTAACAATTGATTTTGGTGTGGAGATTGGTATCCGAAAATCATCGGCACAAATAACAGTTCATTATAAAAAGGAGGATTTAGTAAACCGACAAATTATAGCAGTGGTTAATTTTCCGAAGAAACAAATTGGAAAATTCATGAGCGAATGTCTGGTTCTTGGTGCGATAGGTAAGGAGGGAGATGTAATTTTATTGACTCCCGATTTTAAGATTGAAAATGGATTGAGAATAGGATAACTAGTTTTCAGTCTCAGTCTCAGTATTCAGTCTGGAAACTGAGACTGAGACTGAAAACTATTTTATTTTCTCAATTAACTTGTTTAAAATCAACTGTCCTTCTTCCCAATATTTTAAATCAGAATCAGAGTTGATGTGGCCTTTTTGACCAACGTTTACAAAATCGCTTCCCCATTTTTCAGCCAAATATTGTTTTCTTTCAAAAGTGGCATATGGATCGTTTTCGCTCGCCACTACAATGGAAGGAAAAGGTAATTTAATAGTTGGAATCGGTGAAAAATTGCGTGTACATTCTGGAGTGTGTTGAGGTGAATCTACATCAGCGGGAGCAACTAATAAAGCACCGACAATATTTTTGTTAGTATTAGCTTCTGCCCAGTGCAAAACTAATGAAACAGCTAAGCTATGTGCGACGAGAATAGTAGGTTGATTAAGTTTAGCGATTTCCTCATTTAATCTTGCAAGCCATTCTTCGCGAACAGGTTCATCCCAATTGTCCTGAACTAAACGAATTGAATTTTTGAATTTTTTATGCCAAAAGGTCTGCCAGTGTTTGTCACCGGAATTTCCCAATCCGGGTAATATTAATAAGTTTGTTTCCATTGCCGTGGATTTATTAAATGATTATTTTTTAGTTTGTTTTTCTTTTAAAACTCGGTTTACTTCGTTTACCACTAGTGGAAAAGCCGGATCTGTCATTCCATGGCCGTAACCGTCTAACTCAAAAAGTTTAGTTTGTTTATGTCCTACTAATTTCATCATACGTTCCATATAAGCGTTTTCTTCATAACGGCCTAATATTTCTAATTCGCGGTCTCCTGTTATCAATAATAGGGGTGGAGCATCGGCACGAACATAAAATAAAGGCGCATAGGCATCAATCGTTGGTGTTGTATCCGGAATACCGTTTTCTCTTCTAATTTCAAAATGGGTAATACACTGACTGCTAAGCGGAATAAGTCCTGCAATTTTATTAGCATCAATTCCTTCTTTTTGAAGCCATTTTTTATCTAAGCCATTCATCAAAGCCAAATACGCTCCTGCAGAATGTCCTGAAACAAAAATTTGCTCAGTATCGCCTCCATAACTTGCAATATTGTTAAAAACCCAGGCGATTGCCGCTGCGGCGTCTTCAATACATTTTGCCGCTTTAACTTTTGGAGATAATCTATAGTTTACGCCAATAATAGCGAAACCTTTATTTTTTAAAGTTTCTGGAATTTCTTTGCTGCCACCGGTTAATCCGCCTCCGTGAAACCAAACTATTGTTGCAAAACCTTTGCTGTTTTTAGGATAGTAAATATCCAAAACACATCTTTCATTTATGTAAGAGTCAGATTTATTAATTGCAGTGCTGTAATATTGAATGTTCGATTTGGTTTCGTATTCTAATTTCTGAGCAAAAGAGGTAACTCCAATAAAAAGAAAACTAAGTAAAACGATTATTTTTTTCATATTGTATTAGTTGTGTGTTTAGGACTAAGAATCTAAAATCTGAAGTCTAAAATCTAAAATACTAAATTTATATATAAAAAAAGTCCAAAATGCAGGACAAATTGGACTCGTACTTTTTAAAAAGTTATTGGGGACTAAATATCATCAAAATCAATATCAGTAAAGCTAGATCTTTGTCCTTCAGGTTTATCAGAACTGTAATCTTTTTTAAAATCTTTTTGATGTCTTTCAGAGATTACTTCTTCGCCTTTGTGGTTCAAGACGTATGAAGTCATTTCTTCTAGTATTTCGGCAAAAGCTCCAAAATCTTCTTTATACAAGTAAATTTTGTGTTTTTTAAAATGAAAAGAACCATCTTCCTCAGTGAATTTTTTACTTTCGGTAATTGTGATATAATAATCGTCAGCTTTAGTAGCTCTTACATCAAAGAAATAAGTTCTTCTTCCTGCTCGTAATACTTTAGAAAAAATCTCTTCTTTTTCTAACATGTCATTTTCTCTCATAATACGTTCTATCATTTTTGGAATTAATAGTACTCAAAAATCATAAAAATTTATCTATTACACAACAATTAAAGTAATTCTTTTTCCGAAAGTTGTTTTAAATATAAAGATGAATAATAACCTTCCTGATTTATTAATTGATTATGAGAGCCTTGTTGTATAATTTTACCGTCTTCTAAAATGATAATTTTGTCGGCATTTTTAGCTGAAGAAACACGATGGCTTACAATTATTGTAGTTTTATCTTTACAAATTTCGAATAAATTATTCAGAATTGTTTCTTCGGTTTCAGTATCGACTGCAGAGAGGCAATCGTCAAAAAGTAAAATAGCCGGGTTTTTAATAATAGCCCTCGCAATAGATACACGCTGCTTTTGTCCGCCTGAAAGCGTGATTCCTCTTTCCCCTAAAATGGTATCATATTGTTTGTTAAAGGCAATGATATTATCGTGAACTACAGCATTTTTAGCAGCTTCCATCACTTCTTCGTCAGTAGCATTCTGATTTCCGAATTTGATGTTATTTTTAATTGTATCCGAGAATAAAAAAGCATCCTGAGGCACAATTCCAATATTATTACGGAGATCATTTAAATTCAAAGTGCTGATTTCATTTTGATCGATTGTGATTTTTCCGTCGGTTACATCATACAAACGGGAAATGAGAGATAATATAGTTGATTTTCCAGATCCCGTTTTTCCTAAAATAGCTAATGTTTCTCCTTTTTTTACAGTGAAACTTACATTTTTTAAAGCTTCAATATTGGTGTCTTCATAGGTGTAACTCACATTTTCAAAAGCTATTGAACCTTGAATATCCGATGAATTTTCGTTGTTGTTTTTGATTTCGGGTTCAATTTTCAAAAATTCATTTAAACGTTTCTGAGAAGCTTCAGCCTCTTGAACCATAGATGAAACCCATCCTAATGAAGCCACTGGCCAGGTTAACATGTTTACGTATAAAATAAATTCGGCAATAGTTCCAATATTCGGAATCGTTCCGTTAATATACATAACACCACCAAAATAAATTACTACTAGATTACTAATTCCGATCAGGGCGATCATCAAAGGACCAAATAATGATTGCACTTTAGCTAAATCCAAACTCTTCTTTTTGCTTTCATCGGCAAGAGCCACCATATTATTTTGGTGTTGATTTTCTAATGAATAGGCTTTTATAACACGGATTCCGGAAAATATTTCCTGAGAAAAACTGGATACTTTTGATAAATATTGTTGGAAAGTAGTACTTCGTTTATTGATTTCTGAACTCAGTTTAAAAATACAATACGACAGAATCGGTAAAGGCAAAATCGTATAAAGTGTCAATAAAGGCGAAACATTATACATATATATTATAACGATGGCAAAACGAATAAAGGTATTGATAGTGTACATCACAGCTGGGCCAACATACATGCGAACCTTTGAAACGTCTTCACTGATTCGGTTCATTAAATCTCCCGTTCGGTTTTGTTTGTAAAAGTTCTGTGAAAGATTTTCATATTGTTTGAAAACTTCATTTTTCAAATCAAATTCAATATGACGCGACATAACAATTAAAGTTTGGCGCATTAAAAAAGTTAAAAAACCTGCTACAATTGTAGTGGCTATGATTAGCAGTACGTTATGAATTAAATCCTGACGGTAAGAGTCGATAATTACCTGAGAATTTTGTTGCACTTCTGGTAATTTATCAAAGTTTTCAATAGCATTTAATGACTTGCTGATAAGTTTTGGTGTAAACAGCGAAAAAATTTGTGCGATTATTGTTATTAAAATTCCTAACGAAAAACTGTATTTATATTTGATGAAATATTTGTTTAAATAGCTTAATTCTTTCATTTTTTTAAGAGATTCAATGTTGAAATGTTTTGGAATTGTAAATTATCTTAAATAAAAAGTAATTAAAGATATCATTAAATCCAAACAAATCTATTGTAAAATTGTTATTTTAAAGATAAAAAATTAGCACATGTGTATTTTTTATTTAAGTTTGAGATGTCTTTTTGACAAATTCATAATTTTAACTAATAAATAACTAGCGCTATGGATGCAACTTTCGCAACTGGAAAGGAACTTCAAAAAATGGATCCTGTTTTTGGTCAATTATCTTTTGATGATCACGAACAAATTGTATTTTGCAATGACAAAGATACAGGTTTAAAAGCAATTATTGGTATTCATAACTCAGTTATGGGACCGGCTTTGGGAGGTACCAGAATGTGGAATTACAATACTGAATGGGAGGCTCTGAATGATGTTTTACGTCTTTCAAGAGGAATGACATATAAATCTGCTATTACCGGATTGAATATTGGTGGTGGTAAAGCGGTAATTATTGGTGATGCTAAAACGCAAAAAACACCAGAATTGATGCGTAAGTTTGGTGAATTTGTTCACTCTTTAAGCGGAAGATATATTACTGCTGAAGATGTTGGAATGGAAACTAAAGATATGGATACCGTTAGAGATGTAACGCCTTATGTTACCGGAATCTCTGAAGAAAGAGGTGGTTCTGGAAACCCTTCTCCTGTAACAGCTTACGGTGTTTATTTGGGAATGAAAGCGGCTGCAAAAAGCCAATTTGGCTCTGATGTTTTAGACGGTAAAAAAGTTTTAGTTCAGGGAATTGGTCACGTAGGAGAAGCTTTAGTAGAGTATTTGACTAAAGAAGGTGCAGTAGTTACTATCGCTGATATCAACGAAGAAAAATTATACGAAGTAGCTCAAAAATACAACGCAACAATTTTTACAGGTGAAGATTTGTATAGTGCTGATGTTGATATTTACGCGCCATGTGCAATGGGAGCGACTATCAATGATAATACAGTAAACAAAATTAAAGCTAAAGTTATTGCTGGTGCTGCCAACAATCAGTTAGCTGATGAGAATGTTCACGGTGTAAGATTACAGGAAAGAGGTATTTTATACGCTCCGGATTTCTTAATCAATGCAGGTGGAATCATTAATGTTTATGCTGAATTAGAGCATTACGGAAAAGCTGAAATCATGAGTAAAACCGAAAATATCTATAATACTACTTTAGAAATTATCGATTATGCTGTGAAAAATGGAATGACAACGCATAAAGCGGCTCTTACAATTGCTCAAAATCGTATCGATTTGAGAAAAATTGAAAGCGCTGCTAAGAAATAATTTTTTATAGTTTACAGTCTCAGTCTCAGTTTGCAGTTTTATCTGGAAACTGAGACTTTTTTATACGCGAAAACTGCGACTTTTTTAAGCGGTTTCTACAGCACTGAAAACTGCGACTGAAAACTAGGACTGAAAACAGTGACTTTTTAGTAATTAAATTTTATTATAAGGATTGAAATTCCTAATTTTGCAGACTAATTTTTAAATGTTCTTACAAGGTGGTAAATAGAAGACACATACGCGTTAAAGTAATGCAATCCATTTATGCAATGCATCAAAGCGGTTCTGATAATATGGAAAAAGAAGAGAAGTTTCTTTTTTATAGTATTGATAATATTCAGGATTTATATCTTATAATGCTTTCTTCATTGATTGAAATTTGTAAAAAAGAATCCGTTTTTTTACATCTTTCAAGCAAAAAACATCTTGCAACTGCTGCAGAACGTAATCCGAATGAAAAATTTATCAAAAACAAAATTTTTCAACTACTGGCCGAAAGCAATTCCCTTAGCATCGCTTTAGAAAATCGTAAAATCAATAACTGGTCATTGAATGATGATTATATTTTGTTGCTTTTAAATGATATCAAATCAAGCGATTTGTATGCAAAATACATGACAACTTCAACAAATACTTTCGAAGAAGACAGACAATTTATAATTGATTTGTTTGCCGAAGTTATTGTTCCGAATGAAAAATTATATGAGTATTTAGAAGACGATAAATTAACTTGGGTTGATGATATTCCGGTTGTAAATACACATATTATCAAACAATTGAAAGCAATTAAAACAGAAGATCCGGACGATTTTAGAGTGCCGAAATTGTATAAAGATGTTGAAGATAAAGATTTTGCCAAAGATTTGTTCAGAAGAACAGTTTTGAACGAATCGATCTTAGCAAAAGAATACGATGATAAAACGCCAAATTGGGATAGTGAAAGAATTGCTGAAATTGATACAATTATTTTGAAAATGGCTATTTGCGAATTTTTGAAATTCCCTTCAATTCCTGTAAAAGTTACACTAAACGAATATTTAGAAATTGCTAAAGAATATTCTACTCCAAAAAGTAGTATTTTTATCAACGGAATTTTAGATAACCTTGTTAAAGAACTTACGGCTAACAAAAAACTTATAAAAGTTGGAAGAGGTTTAATGTAAAAATTAGAATTTTCCAATTTTTTAGACTAAAAATCTAAATTTTAAATTTTTAAATATTTAATATTAATAACAAAAATAAAACCCGAATACTATGCAAGATTTAATGAAATTTGCTCCTTATTTACTAATGTTTGTAGTGTTGTATTTCTTCATGATCAGACCACAACAAAAAAGAGCAAAAAACGAAAAAGAATTTGAAAGCGGCCTAAAAGTAGGTGACAAAATAATTACAAAAAGTGGTTTCCACGGTAAAATTATTGAGCTTGCTGAAACAAGTGCAATTATCGAAACGATGTCTGGAAAATTGAAAATTGAGCGTTCAGCTATTTCTATGGAAATGAGTGCTGCTTTGAAAAAAGCTTAAGCTTTTTAAAATTTCAATAAAATTAAAATCCCAAATTCCAATTATGGAGTTTGGGATCTTTTTATGTTTGCGATTAAGCGTAGAGTGTGTCTTTGCGAGGGACGAAGCAATCTCATGCAGTGTTTTACATATCGTAAGCACAATCTTGTCATCCTGAGGAACGAAGGATTACACAAGTAACTCCGCAAAGAGTGTCGACAATCTTTGTCGAGCTTCTAGTGTGATCCTTCCTTCGGATGACAAAAATACGTATAATAAAAAACCTTTGTCAAAATTTTAAATTTTGACAAAGGTTTTAAAAAGATTAGAATCCGGCTCTTCGACTTCGCTCAGAGCGACAATCCATTGGAATTTGGACCCGTGCGCTAGCGAACAGGCGAAGCAATTTTTTTATTGGAATTTCGTTACCTGTATTTATCATTCAAACCAGCATTCCCCAAAATCATCGGAATCACTTTTTCAATTCGGGAAAGTTTAGTTTTCTCTTGTTTTGCGGATTCAATATATTCTAAAAATTCATATTGCTTGTAAGGACTGAATTTTTGAAAAGCTTCTGATAGAGCAGGATTTTGATCCATTTCCTTTTGAAGCAATTCAGAAACTATAGCTTCCTTTTTTGAAGGTTTTATGATTTTCCCCTGCTTTTCATTTTCAATAGCTTCAGCAATATATTCTAAAATTGCTGCCTCGTTTACTTCTTCTTTTGAAGTAAAACGCCATTGTCGCAAAGATTTTGTTTTTTCTTCCTGAGCGTTGATTAATTTCTTTTTTTCATCTTTCAGAAAAACGCCATTGAAAAACCAAATGGTGAAATAATCTTTAAAACCTCCAATTCCGATAACATTTTTCTTGTTGTAAACATAAACCGGACCTCCCCATTTTATGGTTTCTTCCAGTTCAGTTTTGTCAATAATAGATTTAAGAAGAAGTAATTCTTCTTCCCATAAATGATTACTGTGCCAGACATGTTTATTATCAGAGGTTGGTTCCAATTATCTTTTTCTTTTAGGTTTTTCGGTACTTTCAAAAATGCCTTGAATTGCAGTTAATTCGGCAATTTTTACGATAACATCTGTAGCTTTCTGAATACTTTCTGCGGGAACATATTCATATTTTCCGTGGAAGTTATGTCCTCCGGCAAAAATATTTGGACAAGGTAATCCCATAAAAGAAAGTTGAGATCCGTCAGTTCCGCCCCGGATAGGTTTGATGATAGGTTTGATATCTAACTCTCTCATTGCTTTTTCAGCAATATCAACAATGTGTTTTACGGGAAGGACTTTTTCCTTCATATTGTAATACTGGTCTTTTACCTGGGTAATTACAATATCTTCTCCGAATTGTTTAGCGTATTTTTTATTGATTTTCCTGGTAATTTTCCCAATTAACTCTTTTCTTTTTTCGAATTTGATTTTGCTATGATCCCGAATAATCAATTCTAAAACCGTTTCTTCAATGCTTCCTGTTAAGTGATGAACGTGAAAAAATCCTTCGTAACCTTTTGTTTCCTGAGGTGTTTCTCCTTTCGGAAGTTCATTGATAAAATCATTGGCAATCAGCATTGAATTGATCATTTTTCCTTTGGCATAACCAGGATGAACACTTTTTCCTTTGAAAGTAATTTTAGCTCCTGCAGCGTTAAAATTTTCGTATTCTAATTCGCCAATCTGACTTCCGTCCATAGTGTACGCCCATTGAGCACCAAATTTTTCTACATCAAAGTGATGTGCACCACGGCCGATTTCTTCGTCAGGTGTAAATCCAATTCTGATTTTTCCGTGTTTGATTTCAGGATGCTGAACAAGATATTCCATTGCAGAAACAATTTCGGTGATCCCGGCCTTATCATCGGCACCAAGCAAAGTTGTTCCGTCAGTGGTGATAATGGTTTGGCCTTTATATTGTAGTAAATCTTTAAAGTAATTTGGAGATAGAACGATATTTTTCTCTGCATTTAAGATGATATCTTTTCCATCGTAATTCTCGATAATTTGAGGTTTTACATTCGCTCCGCTAAAATCCGGGGAAGTATCAAAATGCGAAACAAAACCGATTGTTGGCACTTCGTGATCTACATTACTTGGTAAAGTAGCCATGATGTAAGCTTTGTCATCTATAGTAACATCTTCAAGACCAATTGTTTTTAGTTCTTCAACTAATTTATTGGCAAGATTCCATTGTTTTGCTGTACTAGGTGTAGTTTGCGAATTTGGGTCCGATTCTGTATCAATTGTTACATAACTGATAAAGCGATCTATGATATGCTGCATTTGTTTGTTTTTTTAGCAAAGATAAACAATTATTCAGGGGATTAAAAGTTCTAAAATTAGGATAAAAAGTTTGCCACTAATTTCACTAATTTAAACTAATAGCAACTAAAAATCCAATTTTAGAATATTTTCTAAAATTGGATTGTATTAAAATTTATTAATGCTAATTCGTGAAATTCGTGACAAAAAAAATTACTGCACGCATCTAAAACCAATGTGATTTGCAGGAGATTGATAATCTCCTTTTCCTCTTGTACCTACCATATAGCGTGTACAATATTGGTCTGTACATAAAAATGATCCTCCCCGTTGTACTTTTTTAGGAAGATTAGGTTCTCCCGGATCGTAAGATGTTTTAGGTCCCTGAGGGTTTTTGACAGCCTTTCCATTCTCATTTACAATGGCGTAATAATCAGCCGTATACCAGTCATTTGTCCATTCCCAAACATTCCCTCCAATATCATACAATCCATACCCATTTGGTTCGAATTGAGCTGTTGGAGCTATCCCAATATACCCATCTTCTCCGGTATCTCCTTTTTCAATAGGAAAGTGTCCCTGATAAATATTAGCCTGAAATTTTCCTTTCGGTTTTAGAGTATTTCCCCAGGCATAAAGTTCCCCTGTTTTTCCACCGCGGGCAGCAAATTCCCATTCAGCTTCCGTAGGTAATCTTTTACCAGCCCATTTTGCATACGCAGCAGCATCGGCATGTGAAACTTGTACAACAGGATAATTACCTCTTCCTTTAATAGAGCTTCCATCTCCTTCAGGATGCCTCCAGTCGGCTCCTTTAACATATGTCCACCATTGCATATAATTGTTCAGATCAACTTTTGCCGGAGTAGGAGTAAAGACCGCTGATCCGGCAACTAAATTTTCTAACGGAGCATCAGGATATTCTTCATGTGTAGGTGCTTTTTCAGCCAATGTTACATATCCGGTAGCTTTAACAAAAGCCTCAAATTGGTCGTTTGTAACTTCCGTTTTATCCATATAATATCCATCAACGTAAACTCTATGAATTGGCGCAGCATCTTTTGTAACACCTTTTATGCTGCATAAGCTTTCATCTTCAACATTACTTCCCATAGAGAATTCGCCACCCGGAATCCAAACCATTCCTTTAGGCGTTTTGCCTGTTGGTTTATTTTTGTTTTCGATTGTAGGTTTAAACAAAGAGGCAGAGTCCGCATTTGGAGTCTCGGCACAATCCATCGCAGCCAATTTTTGTTTAGGAACAATTAGCTTTGTGTAGCCGTAAGCGATTGAAATAATGGAAATTGTTAGTATGGCAAAAATCCAATAGGTCTTATTTTTCATTATAGTAGTTTTAATCTTAAAATAGTTGTCAAATAAAGAGGGATAAAAGTAAAAAAATAACCCAATATAATTCTAGTTATTTTATAGAATTAATGAAATATATTGTTTCTCAATTATTTTTAAAATCAAAATGAAAAAATTGTTTTGAACATATTTCATTTTCAAGGTTTTATGTTGGTTAAAGTTATGTAAAAAAGAATTTCTATGCAAAATTGATTTACCTGTTTCGAATTTTAAAGTGCTTTACAGGGAAATGTCCCATTGTATTCTAAAGTGCCACCCTGCTTCTAAAGACAAGGTTTTATCCTGAAAACTAAAATAAGTTTATAATTTGTTTTTGTAAAAGAGCACCTTTTTAAACTATAATAATTAAATTTGCACCCGAAAAACACACACACAACTATTCTTATGTATAAATTGATAATTCGCCCTATACTTTTTTGTTTTGATCCGGAAGAAGTACATTATTTTACTTTTTCATTTGTTAAATTCATTTCAAAAATTCCGGGAGTTTCATCAATTATAAAATCAATTTACGAAGTAAAAGACAGCCGTTTAGAGCGTGAAGTCTTCGGAATTAAATTTAAGAATCCGGTTGGACTTGCTGCAGGATTTGATAAAGATGCCAAATTATTCAAAGAACTTTCAGACTTTGGTTTTGGTTTTATTGAAATAGGAACTGTAACTCCGATTGGTCAGGAAGGAAATCCAAAAAAGCGTTTGTTTCGTTTAAAAGAAGATCAGGCCATTATTAACCGAATGGGGTTTAATAACGGTGGAGTTCTGGAAGCTGTAGAACGTTTGAAAAAGAATTCAGGTGTTTTAATTGGTGGAAACATCGGAAAAAACAAAGTGACTCCAAACGAAAATGCCGTTGACGATTATATTATTTGTTTTGATGCCTTGTTTGACCATGTAGATTATTTTGTTGTGAATGTAAGTTCGCCAAATACACCAAACTTAAGAGCGTTACAAGATAAAGAACCTTTAACGGCTTTATTGCAAACATTGCAAAACAGAAATGTAGAAAAGCAAAAAACAAGCAATCAAAAAGTAAAACCAATTCTTTTAAAAATTGCTCCCGACTTAACAGACGAGCAATTATTAGATATTATTGATATTGTAAAAACAACTCAGATTGCCGGTGTAATTGCAACAAATACGACAATTTCAAGAGAGGGTTTACAATCTGAAAACCAATCTGAAATGGGAGGGTTGTCCGGAAAACCATTAGAAAAACGTTCAACTGAAGTGATTCGTTTTCTTTCAGAAAAAAGCAATAAGGCGTTCCCAATTATCGGAGTAGGGGGAATTCATTCTGCCGATGATGCAATTGAAAAATTAAATGCAGGAGCAAGTCTAGTGCAATTATACACTGGTTTTATTTATGAAGGGCCGGCTTTAATCAAAGCAATCAATAAAAAGGTCTTAAAGCAGTTCTAAAATTAGGGACTGAACAACAAGACCGGTTACTATCGCAATTCCAAAACTGATCAGAGTACCAATTAAAACGTATTCGGTCAATTTTCGGTCTTTAGCTTCTTGTAAATCTCCAAACCTAAAAATAGACTTTGCAGCCAATAAAAAACCGATTGCTTCAAAATGTCCGGTCAAGATAAAACAGAAGACAAATAATCTTTCTAAAATGCCAATGTAGTTTCCTGCATGGGCAAGCGAATTATCTTGATGTGTGTTTTCATTTTCCGGACTCCAGATAGAAATAATGGTTTTAATAAAAATCGAAGCAGGTTTGGTTACAAATAATATTCCAGTCAATAAAATCCAAAATTCATTGTCCTGCCAAAAATAAATAATGCTTTTGTTCTGATACAGAAGCACAATCCCAATTAAAATTAAAATATGGGCAATTTGGTCCGCAATAAACCAGCTGCGTTTTGTTTTTGGCTTCTGAAAATTTAATTTGATGAGGTCAATAATGCCATGTGTAACGGCTATTAAAACGGCATAAGGAATAAAATTGATTTCCCAAACCAAAATTGCTGCCAAAACTCCGTGTAGCAGTATATGAAGGTACAAGTAAAAACTTTTATGTTTTTTAATTTCTTTATCTGCTACCCATGAAGTTGGCTGCCAGATAAAATCGCCTAATAGATGCGCTAACAATAGTTTTATGAATAAAATCATGGGGCTGTAAGTTGTTTTATTTGTGTTCTAAAATAACGATCTAAATTTATAACCAAATCAAATTGAGCTCGCTTTTGTCTACGGCTCACCGCAGCTTGGTTAATACCTAATTTTTGTCCCAATTCTTCTTGTGATAAAGTTGGGTTTTCTATGGCAATAGCAACAAATTCTGCGGATTGTACCAGCCAATTGTCCATAAAAGTCAAAGCCAGCTGTAGCATCAAATTCATTTTTTCATCAATGTCACTATTTCCGGTTCGGATTGCTAAAGTTACTTTTTGTTTTTTTAAAGTTTCAAAAAGTTCTCCGGAGTGTATAAATGCATCACCATTGCTTTCAGATATTTTTTCGGCATTATGTGTTTTATTTCCAAAACCAATACTCATTCTGGCATCTAATTTTACGGCTCTTAAATGGGCTTTAATTAAAATTGCGGCTAATAGAGCTTCTTTAGGATCTTTTATTTCAATCTGAAATTCATCTCCTCTGTAAACCTCCCACTGGCTTGGAGTTTCGCCAAACGGAGACAGGATTTTTTTTAAATCTTCGACCCAATCTTTTGATTTTTGCTGTCTCGAACCAATTATATCACCAGTAATTACGCTTGTCATAGATTCAAATATAATTAAAAATAAATAAACTTTATATTACAAATATACGTAATATTTTTGATTATTACGCTTTTACGTAATATTTTGTATTATTACGTTTTTCGGTAATATTATAATTTATTACAATATTGAGTAATATTTAATTTAATGAAAATTATAACTTTTATTTCTTTAAAAAAGAAGCTAACTTAGCCTTCACTAAAGAATAAGTTTTGAATAAAGAAATCAAGATTATCGAATGTCCGCGAGATGCCATGCAAGGTATCAAAACCTTTATTCCGACAAAAAATAAGGTTTCGTACATACAGGCGTTGCTTCGGGTAGGCTTTGATACCATTGATTTTGGAAGTTTTGTGTCTCCAAAAGCGATTCCGCAAATGCAGGATACCGCCGAAGTTTTGGCACAATTGGATCTTTCTCAAACTACAAGCAAATTACTGGCGATAATTGCAAATACACAAGGCGCGGCAGCAGCTTCAGAACATGAAGCTATTCAGTATTTGGGATTTCCTTTTTCTATCTCAGAGAATTTTCAAATGCGAAACACCCATAAAACGATTGCTGAATCATTAATCACACTGGAAGAAATTCTTGAAATTGCCGATAACAAAAACAAAGAAGTGGTAACCTATCTTTCAATGGGTTTTGGAAATCCGTACGGAGATCCGTGGAATGTTGAAATAGTAGGAGAGTGGACTGAGAAACTTTCAAAAATGGGGGTTAAAATTTTATCTCTTTCTGATACAGTTGGAAGTTCTACTCCGGAAGTAATCACGTATCTTTTCTCTAATTTAATTCCAAAATATCCTCAAATAGAATTTGGTGCACACTTACATACCACTCCTGATAGTTGGTTCGAAAAAATAGATGCAGCTTCTAAAGCAGGTTGCACTCGTTTTGATGGTGCCATTCAGGGCTTTGGGGGATGTCCAATGGCTACCGATAAGCTGACTGGAAATATGCCTACAGAAAAACTGATTTCCTATTTTACAGCCAATAAAAAAACAACAGGATTAAACTCCTTAAGTTTTGAGAGTGCTTATAACGAAGCTTCAAAATTGTTCGGAAAATTTCATTAAAAAGTAGTATATTTATTATTTATATGTAATAACCATCAATAAATCAGCGTTATTACTGACTATCTAATTCGCTACTCATGAAAGCAAACATCCTAAATAGAGTAATTAAAACTTTAATTTTTGCATTCTTGTGTATTTCGTGCTCGAGTGATTTAGATTTTGATCAGGTTAACGATCTTAAGTTAGAACCTGTTTTTGTGGCCAATCTGGCGCATTTCAATGTTCCCGCCAATCAATTTGCTGTTAACGGTCAGGCACAGCAAATAGCATCTGATGTAGTGGATTTTGATGCTTTTAGAAAGAAATTTTTTAATGAAAATCTGGTTAAGGCTGAATTGAATTTTGAAATTGAAAACACCATAAACAGAGCTTTCACCCTCAATATATTACTTTTAAATGATAATGATGAGGTTCTTCAAACGATTCCGCTTGTGATTCCGGCCTATTCAGGAAGTTCAAATGTTATAAAATATCCCACAGAAGTATTTGAAAACGAAAGGTTAGTACTTTTAAAACAAACTACAAAAGTTGGTTTTTTAATTCAGGTCGCTTCCGGTCCGCCTATAGACGAAAACAGTTTAGGTAATTTAAAATTACGATCAAGTGCAACCGTTTATATGGAGATCGAATGAGAAAAGCCTGCTTAATTTTAATGCTGTTTTTGCAGTCGATTTGTTTTGCCCAAAACAGACAGCTCCTGTATAATTTTACATCAATTCCGCAATCGTCACTTGTAAATCCGGGTGCCGATGTTTCGTATAAATATTACTTTGGAATCCCTATTTTATCCGGAATTTCGGCCAATATGGGTTCCAGCAGTTTCTCAGCTTATGATTTATTTGCCAATAATGGAGTTGATTTTAATGATAAAGTCCGAAATATTATAAACAAATCATCAAACAAAGACAAAGCTCAGGTGAATGAACAATTAGAATTGTTTTCCGGTGGTTTTAGGGTTGGAGGAGAAGACAGTCAATCTTATATTTCATTTGGAGCCTATCAGGAGTTTGATTTCTTAATGTATGTTCCAAAAGACCCTGCTATATTTGTCTTAGACGGTAATCGAGATTATGTCGGAAAATCATTCAATCTGGCTGATATCAATGTAAGAGCCGAAGTACTTTCTGTTCTTCATGTCGGGTTTCATAAAAAACTAAGTGAAAAATTTGTTTTAGGTGGTCGTGCCAAATTGTATTCAAGTGGTGCTAATGCCACCTCTACACGAAATTCCGGATTTATTTATACAGCGCAAAATGCGGGTACACCAAATATTTATACGCAAATAATCTCCTCAAATCTGGAACTTAGAACTTCTGGAATTGCCAAATTTACCAAAGATGAATATGAAGGAAATGTTGCAGAAGATATTGCACACAATACCTTTTTTAACGGGAGTCTGGGTTTGGGTTTTGACGCCGGATTTACTTATTACTTCAGGGAAAACCTTCAGTTTACGACAAGTATTATCGATCTCGGATTTATAAATCAATCCAAAGATATTGAAACCATAACTTATAAGGGAACATATAGATACGAGGGAGCAAATCCTGTTTTTGATTCTTCAAATAATCCTGATGATGTATTTGATGATTTTGAAAAAGCTATTCCACGTGATACACTTTATAATAAATACACTACCTGGCGTCCAACCAAATTATATTCTTCTGTTCAGTATTCTTTCGGAGAATCCAGGTCAGATGAAGAATGCAATTGTAAAGCGTCCGCCAAAAGAAGATATCTTAATGCGGTTGGGGGGCAATTGTTTGCTATGACAATGCCAAACGAACCTTTCATCGCTTTTACGGCTTTTTACAAACGAAGCATTTTTGAGAAATTAGATTTCAAGGCTACTTATACATTCGATTCTTATTCGAATAAGAATATTGGTTTGGGACTTTCCGGAACGATCGGAAAAGTTAATATCTATGCTCTCGTCGACAATGTTCTGGAATATAAAGATGTCTCGAAGGCCAATAGTCTCGCATTTCAATTCGGAATCAATTTTATCGTCCCTGAATCAGGAGATTAAGTTTTTTTCTTTTCACCATATAAGTAATATAAGTTCATATTATTTTATTGCTTGATTAGTGAGATAGAGATCATATAAAAATAAGAGAAAGCCAATTTCTTATATAATTTTAAAAAAAAGACGATTTAAATTATGCGCAAAAAACTTAAATTCCTTCTATGAACTTATATGGTTAAAAAAAGAATTAATTTGTAAGAACATTCTCGGCTATAGAAAATTAAGAAAAAGTTAGTATTCAAGTTTCCAATTTATTCACTATATTTGCACGCAATTCAACTAGAAATTGCAACATGATAGCACACAACTCCAAGATCATCGGCGAAGGTTTAACTTACGATGATGTATTATTAGTACCTAACTACTCTAATGTGCTTCCTCGCGAAGTGAGTATCAAATCAAAATTCTCAAGAAACATAACACTAAACGTTCCTATAGTATCAGCTGCTATGGATACCGTTACTGAGAGTGCAATGGCAATTGCTATGGCGCAAGAGGGCGGAATTGGTGTTTTACATAAAAACATGACCATCGAGCAGCAGGCTGCGAAGGTTAGAAAAGTAAAACGTGCAGAATCCGGAATGATTATCGACCCGGTAACATTACCAATGACTTCAACAATTGCAGATGCAAAAAATGCAATGAAAGAATTCGGAATTGGCGGTATTCCAATCGTTGATGAAAACAGAATCCTAAAAGGAATCGTAACCAATCGTGATTTACGTTTCGAGAAAAACGGAGCAAGACCAATCGTTGAGGTAATGACAAGTAAAAACTTAGTTACTGTTGCCGAAGGAACTTCATTAGAACAAGCAGAAGTAGTTTTGCAAGGTCACAAAATTGAAAAACTACCAGTTGTAAATGCTAATAACGAATTGGTTGGTTTAATTACTTTTAGAGATATCACTAAATTGACTCAAAAACCAATCGCAAATAAAGATGTTTACGGACGTTTAAGAGTTGCTGCTGCTATTGGAGTTACAGGTGATGCAGTTCAAAGAGCTGAAGCATTAGTTACTGCCGGTGTTGATGCTATTATTATTGATACAGCTCATGGGCATACTGAAGGTGTCGTAAACACATTAAAAGAAATAAAAACAAAATTCCCAAATATTGATGTAATTGTTGGAAATATCGCAACTCCTGAAGCAGCTAAATATTTAGTAGCCAATGGTGCTGATGGTGTAAAAGTAGGAATCGGACCTGGTTCTATTTGTACAACTCGTATCGTAGCCGGTGTTGGTTTTCCTCAGTTCTCAGCAGTTTTAGAAGTTGCTGCAGCTATCAAAGGAACTGGAGTTCCAGTTATTGCTGATGGTGGAATTCGTTATACAGGAGATATTCCTAAAGCTATCGCTGCAGGTGCTGACTGTGTAATGTTAGGTTCATTATTAGCCGGAACAAAAGAATCTCCAGGTGAAACTATTATTTTCGAAGGAAGAAAATTCAAATCTTACCGCGGAATGGGTTCTGTTGAAGCAATGCAAACAGGTTCTAAAGACCGTTACTTCCAGGATGTTGAAGATGATGTAAAAAAACTAGTTCCGGAAGGAATTGTGGGACGCGTTCCTTACAAAGGAGAATTAAACGAAAGTATGCTTCAATTTATCGGTGGTCTTCGTGCCGGAATGGGATACTGTGGATCTAAAGATATTCCGACTTTACAGGAAACTGGACGTTTTGTTAGAATCACGTCAAGCGGAATTACAGAAAGTCATCCTCATAACGTAACTATTACAAAAGAAGCTCCAAATTATTCAAGATAATTTTTAGTTTTCGATATAAAACAAAAGGCATAGGATTTTAAATTTTATGCCTTTTTTATTTTTAATCTTAAAACTGAGACTAGTTTTGTTCAATTCGTCAATGAGTTAAATTTAACAGCAAAGTTCGCAAGGTTTTACGCAAAGGGCGCTAACTATTTCGGCAAAGTCGCAAAATCGAAAAGTTAAAGCTCTATGATGTTGGAGTTTGATCTCCTTCTCTAAGTTTTTGATTATCCAATATCTGCTGTAAAAAAGGCTGAACCTGAGTTTCGATTTCAGATTCTGAAATATTTAATGCTTTCGGTTCATTGACTAATTCGAACCATGGTTTTGGTCCGTCAAAATTATAACTTCCAAAAACGATTACCGGCGTTCCTTTTACTTTTACATTTTCTGCATCTTTCAAAATCCATTCGTCTGCCCATTTGTAAAGATATTTTGCATCTTTTTCTAGTAGACGCAGACAAGAATGTGAAGCAGGATATCCTGGTAATTCATATTCATGAAAACCAACACCCAATTTGTTTTCGATATTAAAGTTCCATTTTAAGTCCCATTCGTCATTAAAAGTACTTGTTGTTTTTTCAGCTTTCCAGTTGGTAAAAAATAATCCGGTTGGTGTCTGATCTTTTTTACGTCCCATATTGGTTGGCCCTGTATAAACTAGTTCGCCATTTTCATAGGCAGCAAAAGTTTGAGTAGGATAGGAGAAAATCAAGACTTTAGATACTTCTTCTAAAGTATCAACATGCAAGGGAAAGGGAAGATAATAAACCAAATCACCGCTAAAATCAGTCGGAATTACAACTGAATCCATTTTGGCGAAATTTGCTTTATCGGTTCTGTTGATGGCATAAGCAATATCAAGTTTAGTCGAGTCGCCTTTGATAGAGTCAAGCCACTGTTTTGTTTTTTCAAATTTAAAACTAACAGATGATTCTGGTTTTTTGTATTCAACGGTTTTGTGAGCTTTTGCTTCTGTTTTTCTTATAGTTTTCTTTTGTTCACAAGAAGCTAATAAAACTAAAACAAGTAGAAACAAAACATTTGGTGTGTAATATAACTTTTTCATAAAACTGGTTTTTTATTGATGTAAAGTTATTTTAATAGCGGTTTAAATGAATTACAGAATTTCTTAAATAGTTTATTTGATTATCATTCTTACGAAATAGAATTCATCAGATATAATTCGTCTAAAATTAATTTGAAAAGTTGGAGCAATAATTTTAAAGTCTCAAGATTATGAATTTCGCCATCCATAAAATAAGACAGTTCATATTCGTTTTCAGGAAGTTTATCTCCCCATATTTCTTTATGATCTGATATTTCAAGATTTACTTCCGGCAACGATGCAATAAGATATCTAATTTCCTTGTTTCTTAGTAAAGCTTTTATTTTAAATTCTTTGTTACTTTTAATAATAAAAGCTTTATCAAAATCAGGGTAGCCAATTTCAATGTCTTGAGCTCCAAATAATTTTTCTATTTTACGAATAAATCCTGGGCGATAAATTTCAAATTTAAAACCATCTTTCACAATAATTGGTGTAATAACCCGAACTGTTTCTGTATTATATTTTCCTGAACAAACTGTAAAATTGTCAAAAATGATTTTCCAGTTTTTGTATTCGATTTCTGTTGAATCAGAAATCCAGGAATAACCTACTTTAAAAGTTCCGCCGGTTTCTTCTGCAAATTCTTGCCAGATGTTGATTTTTGAGTTTTCAGACATGTATATAACGATAAATTGATTCTGAATTGATTACTAATAGAAAGCTATTGTAATTTGAAATAAGTTTTTGTCATTGTTCCACAAATTATTTCTGTTCTTCCAGTTTCCGTTTTATCTCCGGTATAAGTTAAGTTTAAATATCCGGTTTTTTCATCTATAGAATATTGCCAAATTTCATTGTTAGAATAAATTAATTCAGAATACGATGAATCGCCACTTAAAGAGTCCGAATAAAGTATTTTTTCAGGTTTGATCAACTTCCAACTCTTAGCATTTTTTATCAATTCGTAAAACTGAATTTCGTTGCTGTTTATTTGGATCATTTTACCAACTATGCTGTCTTCTCGCATAACCCAGGAGGGAATATCATCAAACATTTTCCAATTTCCAGCCAATTCGGTAATTAGATTTTTTCGGAGAATTATTTTTAATGAATCTGCTCTTTTAACAGAAAGATTTCCAATTACTGTTTTTGAATTAAGTCTATTAGCGTAGTAAAATGAATTCATTGCAGTCTTTAAGTAAGAGTTTTTTAGATACTCATTTGCTAAGTTAAATTCATTCTTTTGTAAATCTTCGGTATCACCATTACTTTGACACCATCCTTGAAAAGATAGTAAGAAAGCTATAATAACTATTTTTATTCTAATTAAATACACAAGTATTTTTTATTTTAAAGATATTTAAAATATTCTTAAATCAACCCCTTTATCTTAGCATGCTGCAATAAAATAATAGTTTTGGCATCAACAATTTCACCAGATTCCATCATTGCATAGGCTTCTTCAAAAGTATATTCTAAAACTTCAATATTTTCTTGTTCCGCAGCTAATCCTCCACCATCACTCACTTTCATACTTTCATCATATTCGCCAGTAAACAGATATAAAATTTCGGTTACAGCTCCTGGAGACATATAGGTTTGAGTGACTTTCTCCACTTTTTTAATGCGATATCCTGTTTCTTCCTCAGTTTCACGAATGATGCATTCTTCCGGATTATCTTCGTCTAAAAGTCCTGCGCAAACTTCGATCATCATTCCGGTTTTATTTCCGTTTAAGAAAGTTGGCAAGCGAAATTGTCGTGTCAGGATAACCGTTTTTTTAGAGGTATTGTATAATAAAATTCCGGCACCGTTTCCGCGATCGTACACTTCGCGAACATGAGTCTGAACTTTTTCATTTTCTTTTTGATAACTAAAAGTAACCTTGTTCAGGATGTACCAATTGTCTGATAATAATTTAGTTTCTGTAACTTTAATTTCCGGGTTTTTCATGGCGTAAATATTTGTATAAAAAAACGCCCTGGTTATCAGAGCGTTTAGTAATTGTTATTTTGTTATTGTTTGCTTTCTGTCTGGCCCAACCGATACAATTTTGATTGGCACTCCAACTTCTGCTTCAATAAATTCAATATATTCTTTTAGCTCAATTGGCAATTGATCATAAGTAGTTAATCCTGTTAAGTCAGCTTGCCATCCTTTAAATTCTTTATAAATCGGAGTTACATTTTCTGGCTCGATGTTATAAGGGAAGTGAGAGATGTTTTTTCCTTTGTAGTTGTATTCTGTACACACTTTTAAAGTTTCGAATCCAGAAAGAACGTCACCTTTCATCATCATTAACTGCGTTACTCCGTTTACCTGTACAGCATATTTTAAAGCAACTAAGTCTAACCATCCACAACGTCTTTGTCTTCCTGTAACAGATCCAAATTCGTTACCAACTCTTGCCATTGTAGCACCATCTTCGTCAAAAAGTTCAGTTGGGAAAGGTCCGCTACCTACACGTGTAACATATGCTTTAAAAATTCCGTAAACTTCTTTGATTTTGTTAGGAGCAATTCCTAAACCAGTACAAGCTCCGGCAGCAGTAGTGTTTGATGAAGTTACGAAAGGATAAGTTCCGAAATCAACATCTAATAAAGATCCCTGAGCACCTTCACATAAAATAGATTTACCTGCTTTTTGAGCCTGGTACATATATTCTTCACTGTCAATAAAATCTAATTTTTTTAATTCTTCGATAGCTTCAAAAAACTCTTTTTCAAGTTCAGCTAAATTATATTGAATAGCAACATCATAAAAAGCAATCATGGCTTCATGTTTGTCTGCTAATGCTCTGTAACGTTCTTTGAAATCTTCTAATTCAACATCTCCAACGCGCAATCCGTTTCTACCGGTTTTGTCCATGTAAGTTGGACCAATTCCTTTTAAAGTAGAACCAATTTTTGCTTTTCCTTTTGATGCTTCAGAAGCTGCATCTAATAAACGGTGTGTTGGTAAAATTAAATGTGCTTTTCTTGAAATAATCAATTTACTTTTGATGTCAAGATTAAATTTGGCTAAACCTTCAATTTCTTTTTGAAAAACTACCGGATCTATTACAACACCATTTCCGATGATGTTAATTGAATTTTTATGAAAAATTCCAGAAGGAATGGTTCTTAGTACGTGTTTAATTCCGTCAAATTCTAGTGTATGTCCTGCATTTGGTCCTCCTTGAAAACGTGCAATAATATCATAATTTGAGGTAAGAACGTCAACAATTTTTCCTTTACCTTCATCTCCCCATTGTAATCCTAGTAATAAATCTACGGTCATTCTGTTTTAATTTGCGTTGAGGCAATTTAAGTTGCCCTACTGATTAATGTAGTTAATTTTCTTTTTTTTATTTTTTAAATAATTCCCTTTCCGGATTATTGATTTTGCTTTTTGTTTCCGTAGAAATAAAGTGAATGATTCGTAATTTCGATATCAAATATTTCTTCGATTGTTTTTTTGATGGTTTGAATTCTTGGGTCACAAAATTCGATTACTTCGCCAGAATCAGTCATGATAATATGATCGTGATTTTTATCGAAATACGATTTTTCGTAGTAAGCCTGATTTTGTCCAAATTGATGTTTTCTAACCAAAGCGCAGTCTAACAATAACTCAATCGTGTTGTATAATGTTGCTCTACTCACACGATAGTTTTTGTTTTTCATTTTAATATAAAGATTTTCTATATCAAAATGCTCTTCGCTATCGTAAATTTCCTGAAGTATAGCATAACGCTCAGGAGTTTTGCGATGCCCTTTTTGCTCAAGATACATTGTAAAAACATTTTTTACAATTTCTTGATTCTTAGTGTTGTCAGTTGAAATGAGTGTCATATCCTGCAAAGATAATTTTTTATTTTTAATGAATAAAAGTTTCGGGTTTAAAGTTTAACGTTCGAATCTCGATTTGATTAATAATAATGCAATAAATACAGGCTTTTGAATCAATTATTTTTACGAAGTTCAAACAAACTTAATTAACATAATTATTTTTATTTATGATAAAACTAACAAATTTTTATTTTGTTTTTGACATGTACATGTACCAGTTCCATTCCCAGGTTTTCCCTTTATCTTCAGACATTGCCTGACTCCAAACCGGGTTGTTTGCATCTCTTGCATCCCAACGAAATACCTGTAATACATTTTTACCTTCAAAAGTATCTTCTGAGAAAAAATGCCCGACTTTATTTTCAAATGAACCCACAACCGGCTTATCTAAAGTCCCTGTAGTCGAATCAGCCCAATAAATACTCCACAATTTTGTTTTCGTATTAAATAATCGAACCGTCATTCCTTCAAAAGGTTCGCCGTCAAAAGTAGCCAGGAAATTATCGATATTTCCAATTCCGTTTAGGATTTTGTACATTTCCTGAGTGGATGGAAACTCAATCCACTCCGTACAATTCACAAATCTCTGTTTTAGCTTTTTATTTTTGATAACAGATTTACCCTGAAAAAAATCGAAATCATCTTTTGAAGAAGATTCAGAAGCAACAATTAAAAGCGCTCCATTTTCATCAAACTGTATTTTCGGAATTTCTAAGGAATCTGATTTCATAAATTCAAATATTTAATAAAAAATTAGGTTCTGTATTCTCTGGTTACTTTATCAACGCCATCAACTTTTTTAATAGCATTGATCATTTTTTTCAAGATGGTATTATTTTTAACAATGACTGCAATCTGACCGTGAAAAATTCCGGCATCAGTACTCAATGAAATACTTTGAATATTTACGCTCATATTGTTCGAAATCACTTTTGTTAACTGATTTGTAAGTCCTAAAACATCCATTCCGGTAATATTGATAATGGCTTTGAATTCTTCCTGAGAGGAATCAATCCATTTGGCGCTCATAATACGATACGCGTAGTTAGACTGCATTCCGATGGCGTTTGGACAATCTTTTTTATGCACTTTAATTCCTTCGTTGATGGTCACGAAGCCAAAAACATCATCGCCAGGAATTGGGTTGCAACATTGCGAAAGTTTATAATCTAATTTGTCATGTTCTGTTCCAAAAACCAGCATATCATAATTACTGCTGATGACTGGTTTGTGAATATCTTCATCGGCAGTATCTTTATTTCTTTTAATTTTATTTTTAAAGAAATTGATAATAGAATTGCTTTTTTGCGCCGCATAATCTTTTAACTGCTGATTTTCAATAGCACCAATTCCAACTCTGTAAAATAAATCCAGACTGGTTTTTAGTTTGAAGAAGTTCACCAACTCATTAATAACCTGTTCGTTGATGGTTATTTTTAAATGTTTCAGTTTTCGAGTTAATAATTCTTTTCCTTCTTCTGCAATTTTTTTGGTGTTCTCGTTAAGAACGTTTTTAATTTTATTTTTTGCACGCGAGGTCGTTACATATTCCAGCCAGTTTACAGTTGGTTTTTGGTTGGCAGATGTAATTACTTCGACCTGATCGCCACTTTTAAGTTCGTGATTTAACGGAACCAAACGTCCGTTAACACGAGTCCCTCGAGTTTTGATTCCGATTTCTGAGTGAATACTAAAAGCAAAATCCAGCGAAGTAGCACCTTTCGGTAAAGATTTTATTTCTCCTTTTGGCGTAAAAACGAAGATTTCCTGCGAATATAAATTCATTTTAAAATCCTCAACGAAATCAACAGCATTCGTTTCCGGATTTTCTAATGCTTCGCGAAGTAAATTTAGCCAAACATCAAGGCCACTTTCCTCACTTGCACCATTTTTATATTTATAGTGTGCTGCATAACCTTTTTCGGCAATTTCATCCATTCGCTCACTTCGCACCTGCACTTCAACCCAACGACCTTTTGGTCCCATGACAGTAATGTGCAAAGCTTCGTAACCAGTCGATTTTGGAGATGAAATCCAGTCACGCAAACGGCTCGGGCTTGGTCTGTAATGATCTGTTACAATTGAATAGATTTTCCAGGCGACGAATTTTTCATCATGCGGGTCTGCTTTATAAACAATTCTAAGGGCAAATTTGTCGTACACTTCATCAAAACTCACATTTTGAGAACGCATTTTTCTGCGAATTGAATAAATAGATTTCGGACGCCCTTTTATGATATAGTCGATGTCTTCATTATCTAAAGATTTTTTCAAAACATCTGAAATATCTTTGATATAGGCATCTTGTTCTTCTTTGGTTTCTCTGATTTTGCTTACAATATCATTGTAAACGGCCGGTTCTGTATATTTTAAACCTAAATCTTCGAGTTTGGTTTTTATGTTATAAAGTCCCAAACGATGGGCGAGTGGGGCATAAATATATAAAGTTTCAGATGCGATTTTGGTCTGTTTGTATTCCACCATCGATTCCATCGTCTGCATATTATGAAGACGGTCGGCCAGCTTAATCAGAATTACGCGTACATCATCGTTCAATGTAAGGATCATTTTTCTGAAATTCTCAGCCTGCATGGAAGCATTCAAATCTTTTTGAACCAATGAAATTTTAGTCAAACCTTCGACCAATTGTGCCACTTTTGGGTTGAATAATCGTTCAATATCTTCAACTGTCATAGGGGTATCTTCAACAACATCGTGTAATAAGGCCGCAGCAATAGAGGTCGCTCCCAAACCAATTTCAGAGGCAACAATTTTTGCAACTGCAATAGGATGAAAGATATACGCTTCGCCAGATTTGCGTCGTTGCTCTTTATGGGCATCAACAGCCACATCAAAAGCTTTCCGGATTAGTTTTTTATCAGCTGGTGTTAAAGTCTGGTAACTTATTCGAAGTAATTCTTTATACTCGTGCGCAATTGCTTTGTTTTCTTTTTCAATATCTATTTCTATCATAACGGCATAGTTCAAGTACTAAAAATAAGCATTTGTTTGTATATACGCAAGGGAATCTATAGAATGAAATTATTTTGTTTCAGGTTTCAGGTTTCAAGTTTTTACCGCGGCATTTAACCTGAAACTTGAAACCTGAAACAAAACTATTCTTTAGAAAAATCCAAATCCTGAAAATCGTAACTAAAGTCTGTTAACTCAGAAATGGGAAGCATTTTTAGGTTGATTACGTTTCCATTTGCATCATATTTAAAAAGTAAATGAGCATCGGCATGGAAAAAAGCATTGTTCCATTTTACGACATAGTTGCCCTCTTTGTAGAAAAACACTTCTCCAACTAGTTGTGAAGAACGTTTTGAAGCAAAATATAGTTTTCCTTTTTTCTCTGTTATCGTAATTTCTCCAAACCAATTGTCTTTGTAAGTTCCGGTAATTTTAGAAAAATCGGTTTTTAATTTTTCTTTTTTATTTTTGGCAACAGTTGCCCAAACTTCATCGGTTACTTTATCCGCAGATGCTTCATTGGCTTTCACCCGGTTGCTGTAAACGGTTACATAATCGTCCGATTTAATGCCTAAATAGCTGTCTTTAATCGTATTGGTAATAGCGCTAAAAGCTGCTCCGGATTGTTGATTGGTCAGAACAATAATTCCTAAACCTATTTCCGGAATCAAAGTTGTTTGCGTCACGTTTCCTTCTAAACCCCCGGTGTGCGAAACTTGCTTGTACCCTTTTACATCACTTAAAAACCAGCCTAAACCATATCCTGAAAAATGGGTATTGTAGGGAGGTTTTGTTTTGGTCGGAATAATGGTTTGTAATTGCCACATTTCGTCGTGTTCTTTCTCTGAAAAAAGTTGTTTGTTATCACCGTATTTTCCGTTGTTGATTTGTAAAATCGCCCATTTACTTAAATCATTTACGCTTGAATAAATCCCGGCAGCTCCGTCAAAAAACTGATTTTCATAACGTTTGATCGTTTTTAATTTGCCGTCAATCGGAACGTGAGGTGTAATAACATTCGAAGTGTCTTTTAAGCGTTTTACTGAGGCTACACTTTTATCCATTTCTAATGGTTTCATGATGCGCGTTTCTACAAAATCAGCCCAGGTTTGACCGCTCACAACGTGTACAATTTCACCTGCAATAATGTACATCAGATTATCGTAATCGTATTTGGTTCTAAAACTCGAAACTGGTTTTAAATATCTTAAATTATGAACAATATCAGCTGCTTTAAAATCACTTCCGTCAGGCCAGATCATCAAATCTCCGGCTCCAAGTCCAAGGCCACTTCTATGAGTTAATAAGTCGCGAATGGTGAATTCTTTTGTAACATAATCATCATACATTTTAAAATCCGGAAGATATTGGATTACCTTATCGTCCCATTTTATTTTTTTCTCATCAACCAACATGGCAAGTGCGGCAGTTGTAAAAGCTTTACTGTTGGATGCAATTCCGAAAAGGGTATTTGCATCCACTTTTTCCTTCGTAGTTATCGATTTTACGCCATATCCTTTTGCTAAAACTACTTTTCCGTCTTTCACGATTGCCACAGCAATTCCGGGAACATCAAAAGCTTTTATGGTGCGATTTACCAATACATCTACTTCCTGATTGGTGATTTGGGAAGAAGCCGTAAAACCTAAAAGGAAGAGTATTAGAAGTAATTTATAATTCATAATTTAAAATTTATAATTAATTAAATCCTCTTTGACGTTTGGCTTCAAAAATTAAAATCGCGGCGGCCACCGAAACGTTCATGCTGTCGATTTCGCCCTGCATTGGAATTATGATATTTTGCGTCGCTGCATCACGCCATTCCTGCGTTAAGCCAGTGGCTTCTGTACCCACAACTAATGCTGTTGGAGTAGTGAAATCCTGGGTATGATAAGAGGTTGAATTTTGTAAAGTAGCGCAATAAAAATCAATCTTTTTTTCTTTCAGAAAAGCAATGATTTCATCTGTAGTTCCTGTAGCAATCTGATTGGTAAACAAACAACCTACGCTTGAACGTACAATATTTGGATTGTATAAATCACTTTTCGGATTAGCAATTAAAACCGCATCAAGGTTGGCGGCATCAGCAGTGCGTAAAAGCGCTCCGATATTGCCTGGTTTTTCAGGTGCTTCGGCAACTAAAATTAATGGATTATCAGATAAATTTAAATCAGATAATTGCATTGATTTTGTTTTGGCTACAGCCAAAATTCCTTCCGTAGTATCGCGATAAGCCAGTTTTTGATAAACTTCTTTATTAATTTCAATTAATTGAACAGGAGGATTCACCAGTTTATTAATTTGATTTTCAGTAACCAATTCCGGTAAAAACAAAACAGTTTCTAATTCGTAGCCGCCTTTTAAGGCAATTGAAATTTCACGTAAACCTTCAATCAAAAATGTTCCGGTTTGTTTGCGGGCCTTTGCCTTTTCCTGCAATAAAACAAGTGATTTTATAAACGGATTTTGAATGGAAGTGATTTGTTTCATTTTTTTTAAGGCTCAAAGTTGCAAAGGCTCAAAGGTACTTAGGTTTTTTTCTTCCTGCAAGGTTTTCAAAACCTTGTAGGTTTAAGTAAGGTAAAACAAAAAAGTTTGCCACAAATTACACAAATTTCCACGAATTTTTTATTCGTCAAATGCGAATACTAATTAGTGAAAATTCGTGTAATTGCTTCGCCTGTTCGCTAGCGTTCGAGTTGTGGCAAAAAAAAATAATAATTTATTCTTCAGTAGAAGCAGTTTCCTCTACAAGTTCTTCCTCTTCTTTTGGTCTTGTCATTACCTGTTCTTTTTTACCAAAAAAGAATTTCTTTACAGCAGCAAATGCAGCAATAAGACCGATAACGATGACTTTTCCAAATTTTGCCAAAATAGCAAAGAAGCCCACTTTAGCCAAAACTTTTCCAGCAACTAAACCTCCAATAGTCCATGCTGCGACGGTATCGGTATCGGCATCAAAGTCTAGATATTTGTGTCCATCATTAAATTCAACGCTTTTCAGAATTCCCGGAATACTGGCTTTTACTTCTGCAAGCTCTCCCATGTTGGCTACGGCCGAAATGTTATACATTCCTTTTCTTCCTAAAACTCTTAAGTCATAATTTAAAGTGTTGACTTCGTCTTTGCCAAATTTTAATTCTTTTGCCCAATGCAGGACTTTTAAATTATTATCATAATACGGTTTTGACGCCCAACCAATTAATTGAACTTCTGCATAACCACCTTTTTTTCTTTCTTCATTTGCCGTTTTCATATCTTCCTGCATGGTTTTTAGCAAATCATCATAGTCAATATCGTTTGCATCATCATCTTTTACAAAACCATCTCCCTGATAACTAACTACAAACATCCAGCTATTGCTGTGTGTTACACCTTTTCCGTCCGGAACAAGTGATCCTAAAACCGTTTTGTCTTCAGGATTTCCCCATAAGTCAGTTAAAACATGTTGGGTTTGTTCTCCATTTAAGAATTTAAATCCTTTAGGGACATTTAATATTCCTTCCCCTTCAGTTAAAGTAATTTTTCCGGTTTCATATTTTAAGGATTGCTCAATTTTGTCATAATAAGCTGCAGTTGTATCTGCCTGTGCTATTATCTTCGGAATAAAAATAACGGATAAAAAAAGACTTAGTAGAATTCTTTTCATTGGTTTTGGTTGGTTTAATTGGTTAATTATTAGGGTTGTTAAATTTATTTTTGAAGCAATTCTGGAATTTCATTTGCCACCGGATGTGTTGTAGTGAAATTGTACCCCATAATTTTAGCAATGGTTTGCGCAAATTGCTTTTGATACAATTGCGATTCTGTTTTGATTTCGCCTTTTGCTGCAATCTCTGGTCCAATAGCAGCAAACCAGATTTCAGATGCACCCACTACATCAGCTCCGTGATCTGTCCATTGTGCTTTTGTTTTGTCGCCACGACCATGATCTACGGTGATCAATAAAGTAGTTTTGTTTTTATATTGCGGATCGTTTTGTACAAAATCCCAGATTTCTTTGATCCATTTATCAACTTGGTTAGCAGCGTCAAGATACGATCTGTAATGACCATGATGAGCCCATTCATCTGTTTCTCCATAAGCGATATAAAGTACTTTTGGTTTCTTGGTTTTAAGTTCATCCAAAGCTTCATAATGGGTGAAAACATCCAGACACTCGTCTTCATGAAAGGGCTTATACGAATTATTACGCATCTCATTTAGCAACTTTTGAGTTGCTGTTGGTTTGTTTCCTCCAACTTTATCATATGCCGAGATAACCGGAAAACCACTTCTTTCCTCATTCAAAATTCGGTCAAAAGCATCCCAGGCGCCAAAAGCAGCTGTTTTACCTTTAAGTTTTGGCTGTTGATTTAGAAATTCTAAAATATTCACATTTGGATTCGCTTTATAACCATTTGAATTTATTGCAACATCAACATTTCCAGTCATAATTTCACTATATCCGGGATAACTGAACCAATACGGATTCGAAACATCTACTTTATTGCCAAGATCACGATTGCCATAAATTTGTCCTTTCGAAGCAATTTCTGACCACAAAAAAGGCATTAATTTTTTACGGCTTTCTCTGAAATCAGCACTTGAATATTTCTTATAAATATAAGTACTGTCTCCCTGATTGAATTTTTTATCATTGGCAATTGCCGGATCCATTCCCTTAAACACTTCCTGCCATCTAAAACCGTCTGTGGTAATGATGATGATGTTTTCTGTTTTTTGTGCTGATGACAAAAAGCTTGTGAAAACGAATAGAATTAGAATTACTTTTTTCATTTCTTTTTTTGAGTTACAAAGGTTCATTGGAACAAAGGTTCAAAGATTTTTAATAATTCTTAAATTTAATTTATAAGATGATAGCTTAATAATACTCATTTTACATTTTCACAACATACATTTTACATCTTCTATAAAATCCCTCTCGCCTTAATCTCCAAATACTTATTAATCGCATCCAAAGTCAAATTCTCCGGTTGCGTGAGAACCGAATGGATTCCATATTTTTTAAGTTCGTTTGCGATTAAACGTTTTTCGAACATGAATTTTTCAGCTATGACTTTATCGTAAATTTCCTGAACGGTGTCTGTTTTTTTATTGATGATAGCATTCAGTTCTGTATTGCTAAAGAAAACTACAACTAATAAATGGCTTTTCGCAATTCCTTTTAAATAAGGTAATTGTCTGTTTAAGCCGTCCATGGTTTCAAAGTTGGTATACAAAATAATCAAACTTCTCTGATTGATATTTTTCTTGATATCGACATACAATCGACTGTAATCACTTTCGAAAAAATCAGTTTTTATATTGTATAAGGTTTCGAGAATTTTTTGCATTTGCGAAGATCTTCTTTCTGCAAAAACTCTGTTTTCTACTTTTTTGGAGAAAGCGAAAATCCCGGCTTTGTCTTGTTTTTTCAGAATAACATTTGATAAAACAAGTGTAGAATTTATAGCATAATCTAGTAAACTCAAACCGTCAAAAGGCATTTGCATCACGCGGCCTTTATCTATGGCCATATAAACCGATTGTGATTTTTCGTCCTGAAATTGATTCACCATTAGTGAATTTTTCTTTGCTGTTGCTTTCCAGTTTATCGTTCTCAAATCATCACCCTGAACATATTCCTTAATTTGCTCAAATTCCATGGTGTGACCAATTCGTCGAATTTTCTTGATTCCGTATTGATGCAAATTATTCGAAAAAGCCAATAAATCGTATTTTTTCAACTGAATATACGAAGGGTAAGTCGGTACCATTTGATCTTTATCGAAAGTAAATCTGCGGGAAATTAATTTTAAAGGGGAAGAAACATAGATATTTAAATTCCCAAAAGAATATTCTCCACGTTCCGTTGGACGCAAATCGTAACCAATTTCTTTTTGTGCCGAAGCCGGAATCGTTTTTATGATTTTAAAATCACGAACCTGAAACTGAAAAGGAATTTCATCAATTATCTTAACCGAAACCGGAAAAGTATACTGATTTTTAATCGTAACCTGAATTGGATTTAAATCTCCATTTGAAAGTTTTTCAGGCGTTTTTCTTGAGGCTTCAATTCCTTTTGATAAATATAAAAGCAAAATATCCAGACCTAAAAATGTGGATAAAACCAAAATAATAAACCAAACGCTGTTGTATAAATTTGGAAAAATAAAAGCACAAACGAACATTCCTATAATGCCTAAAAGGATATAGAAGAAGAAGTTATTGAGATAAAGGCTTTTTATGAATTTCATTTTTTATTTAGTTTACAGTCACAGTAACAGTCACAGTTTTTAGTCTCAGTCTCAGTTTAGTACTAAAAACTGCGACTGCGACTGAAAACTAAAATTATCTCGGTATTTCAACTGTTTCAAGAATTTGTTTGACAATTTCTGAGCTTGTAATACCCTCCATTTCACGTTCCGGAGTAACGATAACACGATGTTGTAAAACCGGAATTGCTGCTTCTTTAACATCTTCAGGAGTTACAAAATCGCGACCGCGAATGGCTGCGAAACCTTTGGCTGCATTTAAAATTGCGATTGAGGCACGTGGCGAAGCTCCTAAATATAAAAAGGCATTTTCTCTGGTGTTAACCACGATTCTTGCGATATATTCTAAAAGATTTTGCTCCACTCTGATTTGTTTCACTAAACCTTGATATCCTTTTATTTCTTCGGCAGAAAGTATTGTTTTAATAGCTTCCAGTTTTCCGTGATCCTGTAATAAATGTTCTCTTTGGATGATTAGAATTTCTTCATCTAATTTTGGATAATCGATGGTTATTTTGAATAAAAAACGATCTAATTGTGCTTCAGGCAAACGATACGTTCCTTCCTGCTCAATTGGGTTTTGTGTCGCAATAACCAAAAAAGGAGTTTCAAGTTGAAACGCAGAACCATCAATTGTAATCTGACGTTCTTCCATGACTTCAAAAAGAGCAGCTTGTGTTTTGGCAGGAGCACGATTTATCTCATCAATCAAGATTAGATTGGAGAAAATAGGTCCTTTTTTAAATTCAAATTCGGAAGTTTTTAAATTGAAAATTGAAGTTCCTAAAATATCTGAAGGCATTAAATCTGGCGTAAACTGAATTCGGCTAAAGCCAATATTTAAAGTTTTGGATAATAGTTTTGCCGTAATCGTTTTGGCAACGCCCGGAACACCTTCAAGCAAAACATGTCCGTTTGATAAAATCGCAACCAAAAGCTGATCGATCATTTTTTGCTGACCTACAATAACGGTTTCCAATTCTGTTTTAATAGCATTTACATGCTCTAAAAGTGGTCCTAAATTTATTCTGGTCTCAAAATTCACATTTTCATTTGTGATTTCGGTTTCTGGGGTATTGATATCGTCCATGGTTTGGTATGTTTTCTTTTGTTGAATTTTATTTGTTTTTACCAGCTTAAAGGATTAAACTAATTTTAATTTTGATTCTTGGTCAACTATTTTCTCTCGCAGATTCTGCAGATTTTATTGAATTTTATTTATAAAAATCTGTGTGCATCTGCTAAAATCTTTTTCAATCTGCGTGAAAAATTTAATCATTTTAATCTTTAATCTGTGGCAAAATATTTTTATTTAATGTAAAATTTTCTCGATCGCATTATTAATTCTGATTAAATCTTCTTCGAGACTTCCGTGATAACTATTTCGATGTTCGTTAATTAAAAAAGCCAGTTCCTGAATATCGGTTATATTTTTTCCTGTTTTATGATGTAGTTTTTGAATAAAAACATCATCAAGTTTTGTTGTATCAATCAAGTATTCAGTTCTGATTTTCTCCAGAAAATAAATGATTTTTTTGTCAATTAGATTCTGATGATCGCCTTCCTGATGGTATAAATTTCCGATAGTTTTAGTGAAATCGACCGTTAAATTTGGCAATGGTTTTAATATCGGAACAATTCTTTGTTTTCTCTTGGCATTAAAAATAATAAAAATCAAAATACCGATTAAACTTAAATACCAGGCCCATTTTAGTGCAGGCTGACTGTGGATATAGCGTAAAGGGGAATGCGAAATCGATTTGTCGTTTTGCAATTTGGTATACCAAAAAATATCGCCTTTTGGTATATAGGACAAGACATTTTCAGCATATTGAAAATGGTCTTTTTTTAATAAATGAAAGTTTGTAAAAGCCGCTGGCTGCGTATGAAGATAAAAATTACCGTACTTATAAGGAACTTTTATAAAATTGATGTGTTTCTCTTTTTTAGAATTGCTTTGATATCCTAAAACAGTTGTATTGGCGGTATCAATTTTAGAAAAATAATCTTCAACAGATTGTTGAAAAATGTATTTTTTAGAACTCACGCTTTTATTTGCCATCCAGACCAAATTGTTTTTTGGCTGATGAAAATCAAATTTGACCTCGATTTTTAAACTATCCATTAACGTTTTTGGAAATGTTCTCATGCTTAAAAAAGCATTATTTCCGTGTGAAACAAAATAAAAAAGCTCCTTGATTGATTGCTCGTCAATGTTATCTAATTCTGAAATGCTTAAGAAAGTACCTTTTATTTTATAATTTTCAACCAAAGTATCGGCATCGTATTTTGAATCTAAAAATTCATACGGTGTTACATCAGCAATTCTTTCAATTTTCTGATTTTTTAAAAGAGGTTTAATTTCTTTGTTCAGAATATATAATCCGTACGGAATTTTATCATGTACAGAAAATGTCGGTCGCCAGTCAATAGGTTTTTTCTGGTCGCGATCTGATATCAGAATTAAGGCTAAAACAAAAACCAGAATAGCGATATAAATTTTGATGGATTTATTCATTGCTAAAGGTTTTTATAGATTTCTTAAATCGGTTTTCGGCTTTTGTAAAAGTGGTTTCATCTATTTCAAATTCACCATACCAAATGTAATTGTACAAATAGGAGAGATAGGTAAAATCTTCTCTGTAAACCGGGCTTTTTAGTTCGTATAAATAATCAGAATTGGTTTTTTCGATATCCCATTCGATATAATTATTTTGTGCCATTACTTTTAGTAACCAAAGATAATAGTACCGAATAGCAAGTCGTTTTTCTCCGGTTTGAATACTTTCCTGTATCAATTTTTTAAAATCCAGTAAATGAATATTTTTTTCAATATCAGAATATTGGATGGCTCTTTTATTGGCATTTTTACCAAAAATCCATTGTCCTTCTTTATTTATTAAAGCTTTTACGATCAAATAAATAACTACAATAATCACCAGAACAGCCAATACTCTCAATAAGATAATAGTGAAAGTGATAGAAGTTTTTGCATCAGTAAAAGAGAAAATTCTTCTCAAAACACTGGCAATCCATTCTTTAATATTATCCCAAAGACCTCTTTCGGGCGCTTTTGGTTCGTAAATAAATTCAGGATCGGTATATTTTTTTTTGAAGTTTTTTGAAAATGTTTTGGCTTCAATAGTATCTGAATCGATCTGAATGTCTTTTTCAGTATATTTTACAGCAGCCACTTTTGGAGGTTCAGCTTCCGCCAAAGTATCCTGAGCATGTGCGATACTAAAGCAAAAAAAGAAAGCTAAAATAAGAAAGATTCTGTTCATTATTGGATTCGGTTAAGTCAATTTGGCTGATAATTATTGTACCTTTTTGTGTACTATAAAAGGATAAATTAAATAATAAAATGAGATTAAACTCAGCGTGGATAATATTATAAAAAGGCTTAACCAAATAGGCATATTGATAGAATAGCGTGTAATAAAACCTTCCAGAAAGCCCGCCATAAAAGTAAAAGGAAGCGTGCTTAGGTAAATTTTGAAACTGTTTTTAAATCCGATTTTGAAAGAATTTAATCTCGAAAATGTCTTTGGAAAAAGTATCGAGGCTCCAAAAATAAATCCAGCTGCAGACTCAATTACAATAGCAAAAATTTCCATAGAACCGTGAATCCAGATCCCACGAACGCTCTTCCAGAAAACGCCATGTTCGAAGAAAAAATACTGAAAGGAACCCAGCATAATACAGTTTTGCAACAAATAATAGAAAGTACCAAGTCCGCCAAAAATGCCATAAAAATAACAGGCAGCTCCTACCTGAATATTGTTAACGGTAATACCAATAAAACTTCCCCAGTTGGCTGACGAACCATAAACGGCCATTGGATTTCCCTTTTTTATATTTTCCAATGTCATATTAACGTAGTCGTCGCCCATAATCAATCGGACAAAATCTGAATCGTAGCGAGCAGAAACAACACCAATAGCAACAGTAGCAAAAAACAAAACAAAAGCATACAATAAATATCTTTTGTATTCGTAAACAAGCAACGGAACTTCTGTTTTAAAGAATTCTAAGAGCTTGTTTTTTTCGGTTCGTTTCGTTTTATAAATTTTTTGATATATCTGCGAAGCCAGATGATTTAAGTAAATAACGGTTTTGCTTTTAGGATAATAAGTTTGCGCGTACGCGAGGTCATTCATCATTTGAATGTACAAATTAGCTAACTCATCAGGATTTTTTTTAGCTTTACCAAAAATAGCGAGTTCAAACTCCAGCCATTTTTCTTTATTTTGTTTTATGAAGGCAACTTCTCTCATTGTAGGCTAAAGTATAAAATATGTCAGAATTATCTATTAACACAACACAAAATGTTAAAATAAATTTTATTGCAGCCTCTGTTGGCGAGCGATTGGGCTCTTATTTTATTGATTTGATTATCAAAATCTCTTATGTAGTGGTGGTTGCATTGCTGCTTATCTATTTTTTTCATTTTGATAGGCTATTCGGTGCCTTAGATGTTTGGTCCCAAAGAGCAGTTGTTTTTATTATAGGTCTTCCGGTTTTACTGTATTCAATAACTTTAGAAAGCATTTTTGAAGGACAAACTTTTGGAAAAAAGTTGCTCAAAATAAAAGTGGTTAAAATTGATGGTTACCAGGCCAGTTTTGGCGATTATTTTATCCGTTGGTTTTTTAGATTGATTGATTTTTCGATTCTTGGCGGAACAGTTGCTTTAGTGTCGATAGTTTCAAGTAAAAAAGCACAACGTTTAGGAGATATGGCGGCTGGAACAGCTGTTATTACTTTAAAAAACAGAATAAATATCAGTCATACCATTCTCGAAGAAATTGGAACGTCGTATGTCCCGACGTATCCTTTGGTCATTAAATTATCTGATAATGATATGAGAATCATAAAAGAAACGTTTCATAAAGCGGTAAAGAAAAATGATCATGAAATCATTTATAAATTGGTTGCTAAAATTGAAAGCGTGACCGGAATCAAAAATCAATCAGGTGACAATAGCGATTTTATTCGGGTAGTTTTGAAAGATTACAATTACTATACACAGAATATGTAACTTTTTAAAGTTGCTAAGATTCTAAGGGACTATGGTTCTAAGGTTTTTTATACTGATGTTTCGTAGATTTTTTTCTTTTGACTTTCTATAAATCTTCTTTTAAAAACGAGTGCCCTAGCCCTGATGGGAGCGGCATCCTTTTATGTCCGCCACGGCGGACATAAAAGATACAGTGGACAGCAGGAATAGCTCCTGAAAATTCTTATTCTTATTTGCAATCTATCATGGCATTTGTAAGATGATTTCTTAACTTTGTTAAGAAGCTGAATTTTAATTTAATCTAAATACCATGAAAATAAGGAAAATTATTGCAGTAGTATTGATGTTGTTTGTTTCTGTTTTTGGTTTCGCTCAAGGCGGAAAAAAGCTGGATAAGATTATTAAAAGAGATTATACGATTATTGAATGTACGATTGCGAAAATGTCTGATCAGACGGTTGAATATTCTATGCCGGGTGAAACGCTCCAAATTTCGCTTGATGTTTCTCAAATTGCCAGAATTGATTTTGCCAGCGGGCGTTCACAGACTTTCGACATTTCGCCAGGAGGTACTTCTCAACCAGGTTCAAGTCAAAGTATTACTGCAGCAGAAATGAAACCAAATACGATTGCGGTATTGCCAGTTCCGTATGTGAATTCAGATACACAGCAAGGTTCTGAGGATATGGCGAAATTTGCGCAAAACGATATGTATAACAAATTGTTAGATAAATCTGCCAATATTTTTCCGTTAACTGTTCAGGATTTAAGAACGACAAATAGCTTATTACACAAAGCTGGAATTGATCATACCAATATTGATGAAACTCCAATCGCAGATCTTGAAAAAATTCTTGGAGTAGATAATATTCTGGCAGCCAAAATTTCATATACCATGTCAACCAGTTCAACCGCATCAACTTACGGAAGCGGAAGCACGACAGTGAGCAACAATGATAAAAAGATTAAGTCGAACGATTATTCGACAACAACTGCCAATACGCAAATATATTATTATTACAATGTATATTTTGATATGTACAAAAACACCAATAAAATTTATTCGCAAACCCGTAAACCGTTCCTTAATTTGAAAGACAGCTGGATTGATTCGATTACGTATTTGTTGAAAAGAAGTCCGATTTATACTAAGAAATAGGTTTTAAGAAACGAGAATAAAGAGAATAGAATAAAGAGTAAAGGAGCGAGAATGCAACCTTTGTACCTTTGAGCCTTTGAACCTAAAAAAAGAAAATGTTTCACTTACTAGATATTATCGGGACAATGGCTTTTGCCATGTCCGGCGCTTTAACGGCAATGCATAAAAAACTAGATCCGTTTGGGGTTTTTATTATTGCTTTTGTAACGGCCGTTGGTGGCGGAACACTTCGCGATGTTTTAATTGGCAGAACTCCGGTGGGCTGGATGAAAGATTTGCAATATGTTTATGTGATTATTCTAGGGTTTTTGCTTGCGATTCTATTCCGAAAAAAGTTTGATAAACTGAGAACTTCATTGTTTTTATTTGATACAATCGGCTTGGGCGTTTTTACTTTAATCGGACTTGAAAAAGGAATTTCGATTGGTTTGCATCCTGTAATTTGTATCGCTTTAGGAACAATGACGGCCTGTTTTGGAGGTGTAATTCGTGATATTTTATGTAACGAAATTCCAACCATATTCAGAAGAGAAATTTACGCAACAATTTGCATTTTTGGCGGAATCGTGTTTTTTGCACTAAAAGGACTGAACTTAGATAATGATATTTTATATTTAGTGACTTCGGTTGTGATTATTACCGTACGTTTGATGGCGGTAAAATTCAAATGGTATTTACCTGCATTTAGCCATAAATAAATGTTTGCCACGAATTACACGAATTTTCACGAATTAAAATTTGCTTTAAAACTATATAAGCAACCAAGATAGCGTTAGATTTGTATATTGAATGGAAGAAAATTAGTGAAAATTAGTGAAATTCGTGGCAAGAAAATGAAACAATATACGATTAAAAAATACGATCAAAACGATTACGTAATCTGGAACGATTTTGTCGCTCTGGCGAAAAATGCTACGTTTTTATTTCATCGCGATTTTATGGAATACCATCAGGATCGTTTTGAGGATTTTTCTCTTTTGGTTTTTGAAAATGAAAAACTAAAAGCAGTTTTGCCAGCTAATAAAAAAGGAAATTCGGTGTATTCGCATCAGGGATTAACTTACGGCGGTTTGGTGTTTTCTTCTAAATTGAAAGCAGAAAAAGTAGAATTGATTTTAGATGAAATTTTATCTTTTTTTAAAGAAAATGCGATTGAAGCGTTTCACTATAAACCCATTCCGACTTTTTATTTTCCGAAGGGAAATGAGGAAATGGATTTTTTTTTATTTCAAAGAGGTGCTTTGCCAGAAAGGAAAGAAATGAATTTGGCAGTAAATCTACAATTGCCTTTACATGTTTCGAAAAGCAAAATGAAGCATTTCAGAAGGATTGAAAACCTCGATTTAGATATTATAGAAGAAAAAGATTTTCAGTCTTTTTGGGATTCTATTTTAGCGCCAAGATTATTGGAAAAATTTAATGCAAAACCAGTTCATACCAAAGAAGAAATGGCTTTGTTAAAACAGAAATTCCCTGGAAATATCAGGCAATATTCTGTTTATCAAAAAGATGAAATTATCGCTGGAATAACTATTTTTGAGACCGAAAATGTTGTTAAATCACAATATGGCGCCACATCAGAAAAAGGAGAACAAGTAAGAGCACTGGACTTTTTATTCATCAATCTGCTTCATAAATACAAACGCAAAGGCAAAAAGTTTTTTGATATGGGAATTGTAAATGAAGAAAATGAAAGTGGGTATCATTCAGGTCTTTTGCAACAAAAAGAAGAATTAGGCTGTACAGTGTACAATCAGGATTTTTATAAAATCGATATAAAATGATACGATTTCTGGATCTAAAAAAAATAAACGAACCCTATGAAACTGCTTTTCAGGAAAAACTGAAATTGGTTTTAAACAATGGCTGGTATATTTTAGGAAAAGAACTGGAAACGTTTGAAAAGGCTTTCGCCGAATATAATCAAACGAAATATTGCATTGGAGTAGGGAATGGTTTTGATGCCCTGGTTTTGATTTTTAAAGGTTACATTCAGTTAGGAAAACTCCAGAAAGACGATGAAGTCATCGTTCCGGCAAACACTTATATTGCCAGTATTTTAGCCATTTTACAGGCCGATTTAGTTCCGGTTTTGGTCGAGCCAAAATTAGAAACCTACAATGTAAATCCTGATTTAATTCCGGAAAAAATTACACACAAAACAAAAGCCATTTTAGCCGTTCATTTATATGGACAATTGGCTGAAATGGATAGAATAAATGAAATTGCAGATAAACATAATTTAATTATAGTTGAAGATTGCGCACAATCTCATGGAGCTGTAGAAAATTTCAATAATTTTAAATCCCAAATTCCAAACGCTTCGAATGTCACTCTGAGCGAAGTCGAAGAGCCTTTACGCGCATTTGCTTTCAGTTTTTATCCAGGAAAAAATATCGGTTGTCTGGGCGATGGCGGAGCGATTACGACAAACGATTCAGAATTGGCAAAAGTACTTTTTGCACTTCGGAACTATGGCTCTGAACAGAAGTATTACAACGAATATACTGGTGTAAACTCCAGATTAGATGAAATTCAGGCTTCTTTTTTAAATTTGAAATTACCAAATCTAAATGCTGATAATGATAAACGTCGCACAATTGCAAAACGTTATTTAGCAGAAATCAAAAATGATAAAATAATACTGCCGTTTTGGGATTTATCGAATAATCATGTGTTTCATTTATTCGTAATTAGAACTGAAAATAGAGAGGCTTTACAGGAATATCTAACGCAAAATAATATTCAGACTGTAATTCATTATCCGATTCCGCCACACAAGCAAAAGGCATTTCAAGAATGGAATAATTTATCATTTCCCATTACAGAGAAAATCCATAACGAAGTTTTGAGTTTGCCAATAAGTCCTGTTTTAACGGAAGCTGAAGTCGATTTTATTATTGAAACTTTAAATCAATATTAATTCGTGTCTGATAGTAAATCTTCATATCAGCAAATTCTAAAAACAACTTCACTTTTTGGAGGTGTTCAGTTTTTCAATATTTTAATTTCGATCATTAGAACCAAATTAATCGCGGTTTTTATAGGTCCGGCCGGAATGGGAATTATCGCTTTGCTGAACTCGACTTTAGGTGTAATAAGCAGTATTTCAGGCTTCGGAATCGAAACAAGCGCTGTAAAAAATATTTCAGAAGAGTATAAAAATGACGATTTAAAAACAGTTTCAAAGACGGTTCAAATCGTAAAAAAGATTGTTTTTTTTACGGGGATTTTCGGAATGTTGCTGACGATTCTTTTTTCAAAAGCATTAAGCATCATTACTTTTGGAGATTCAAGCCAGACTTATTCCTTTATACTTATTGCCATAACAGTTCTGTTTAAACAATTGTCATCAGGGCAAATAGCTATTTTGCAAGGTTTGCGACAAATGAAATTACTGGCCAAAGCGAATTTATATGGCAATTTATTTGGATTGCTTTTTTCGATTCCGTTGTATTATTTTTTAAGAATCGATGCTATAATTCCAACTATAATTGTCGCTTCTTTATCAGCTTTAATTTTCTCTTTTTATTATTCGAATAAAATCAAAATTGAAAAAGAAAAAGTTTCTAATTCGGCACTTTTAGTAGAAGGAAAATCAATTGTGAAATTGGGTTTTATGCTGACGATAAGTAGTATTTTGACACTTTTGTCAACTTATTTGGTTCAGATTTATATCGGAAAAAACGGAGGTTTAGAACAAGTCGGATTTTATAACGCGGGTTTTACGTTGCTGAATTCTTATGTCGGAATAATTTTTACGGTTATGAGTACCGATTATTTTCCGAAATTATCTTCAATTAATTCTGATAATGATAAAGTTAGAGAAAGTGTTATTCAGCAGTCTTTTATTTCCATAATCATTATAACGCCGATTATTGTTTTGTTTTTGACTTTGATTTCGGTTATAATTCCAATTATTTATACAACGAATTTCAATGCTATTATTCCAATGGTTTGCTTTGGGATTTTGGGAATGTTGTTCCGGGCGGTTTCCTGGGCAATGGGATTTATTTTAATTGCAAAAGGCGATTCGAAAATGTTTATTAAAACGGCTATTGGTTTTAATGTTTTGTCTTTAATAATGAATATTTCAGGTTATTATTTTTATGGATTGGAAGGTTTAGGATTTAGTTTTTGTCTCTATTTTTTATTCCATTTTATCGGTTTAAAAATCATTATCAAAAACAGATATAATTTTTATTTTAATATCGATTTCTATAAAGCTTATTTTGTTTGTTGTGTATTTTGTGTAAGCACATTTTTGCTTCGCTATATCGAAATTCCGATTTTAAAATACAGTTTAATGACTTTAATGATTTTGATTTCGTTTGCTTTTAGTTTTTATCAATTGAATAAAAAGATGAATTTAAACGAAATTTTCACGTCATTTGTTCAGCGAAAACAAGATAAAAATGATTCAGAACAGTTATAGAAAATGTCGCTCTTTTTATCATAAATTCCAGTTTTACTGCAAAGTAAACTGGATCAAAACGCTGTATTTTAATTTTAAGAAATTCCCTTTTGAAACGGCTAATAAACTTCCGGTTTTCTTTTATGGAAGAGTGAAATTTACTTCGATAAAAGGAGAAATCCAGATTGAAGGAAAGATCCGAAAAGGAATGATTGGTTTTGGCCAGCCTTACGAGTTGAATTCGGCTCATAAAGGCATTGCTGAAGTTTTTATTTTAGGGAAACTGACATTCAAAGGCAAGTTCCAATTTGGAAAAGATTGTTTTGTTTTTGTTGGAGAAAATGCCATTTGCGAACTTGGAAATATGGCTTCAATGGCTTCAAATGGAAAAATAATTTGTACGGAAAAAATTGTTCTCGGAGATTATGCGAGGTTTGGTTCTGAAGCACAAATTATTGATACCAATTTTCATGATTTAATTGATACGCAAACGGACGAAAAATTGCAAAAATCAGCTCCCATTTTTATTGGGAATTACAACTTTGTCAGTAACAGAGTTTCGATTATGAAAGGAACCCAAACGCCAAATTTCTGTACGATCGCTTCGAATAGTTTGTGTACTAAAAATTATAAAACTTTAGGAGAAAATATTTTGATTGGAGGAGTTCCGGCAAAATTGATTAGGAATAATATTGTAAGAGATTGGCAAGGCGAAAAAGAACAATTGGATGATTTTTTGACGATTTGATTTAAGCATTGTTTGAGAAGTAGTCCCATCGGGACGCAATGTTTATAGAAAAATACGGGATGTTTTTCCAAAACCCCATCGGGGTGACATGTTAAATTATGTGCTACGGGATGTCGCTCCGCTGGAGCTTGGCATCTGGACCTGTTAATATGCTATAAACATATTGCTCCTCTGGAGCTTTATTATTCTGATAAAAATGATCTTGTGTTTTATGAGAACAATATGCGAAATCTCTGCTTTGTTTCTAATAAAATGTATTTCAAAAATAACTTATAATCAGCCGTTTTAAAAGCCAGAATCATTTCAAAATGCATTCGTTTTAAAATTGCTTTATGTTCGATTTTAGATCGGTTTAAAGCAATCACTTTCTGAATTATTAAATACGTTGAATAATTTATTTTCTTCGATCTCGGATCACTTTTAATGAAAAAATGTGTTCCGAAAGAAGTGTTCGAAATTCTTTTTTTGATTAAAATTTCATCAATATAATCAAAATCATAAATTCGGGAAGCCCGAATCCAAAGATCTAAATCTTCATAAGCCAGATTTTCATCATAACCATTCAAAGCATCAAAAACTGATTTTTTGACCATAGATGAAACCGAGCAAATACTGTTTCCGCCAGAAATAACACTCAAATAAATATCTCCCGTTGCTCTTTTTTCGATTGTTTTTTTATTAGAATCAACAGGGAAATAATAAAAATAGAAATTACCTTTTTCATTAATTAATTCAGCATTTCCATAAACAATCCCAAGGTCTTTAGACTTACTTTCTTTAAAAGCTTGTAGCTGTAAGGAAATGCAATTAGGTAGTAAAATATCATCACAGGCTAAATCAATGATATAATCGCCTTTCGCTAATTTTAATGCTTTATTGAAGGATTTTGTACTTCCTAAATTGGTTTCATTGGTAATAAATCGAATTTCAGGATAATCAACTAGCCATTTTTGAATTGTTTCTTTGGAATTATCCGTACTAAAATCATCTACAATAATCACTTCAATAAAAGGATAATCCTGATTTATTGCCGAAAATAAACTCTCCACAACATACTTTTCCTGATTGTAACACAAGCAAATAATGGTCACTAATGATTTATCTTGCATATTGTTTTTAAAGAGTTAAAAAAATTAAACACATAGAAACATAGGTTTTATTTGCTGGCATTAGAATATTTGAAAAGGCCAGCTTTCACGCATAGCATAGCTAATGTGTCTTCATGCAAAAGTGAAATGCCTTTATCAGGTTTTAAAACTATGTTTCTATGTGTTTAAAAAAATAGATTTTTAAATAGACTCAACAGTTAAGAGTTATATATTTGATACGAAAATAAGAAATCACGGATGATTATGTCTCACAAAAAAAAGAAAATTGCTTTAATTGGTTATCGCTTAAGCGGAGGCGGAAGCGATAAAGTGATGGCAAATTTGTCTATTTTTTTTGAAAGGCAAGGTTTTGAAGTGGATATTATTATTGTTTTGGATGAAGTTAGTTTTCCTTATTCCGGAAAATTGGTAAATCTGGGATTACTAAAAAATAAAAACAATGACTTCTTTAATAAAGCCAGAAGATTATGGGCTTTGCAAAAATATTTGAACGAAAATAAATTTGATTTTATTATTGATTTTCGCTTTCGAACTAAAATTATTCAGGAACTTATTTTAGCAAGATTGATTTACAAAACCAAAACTATTTTTACCGTTCATAGTTTTTTGATCGATCATTATATGCCGAATAATTCGTGGTTAACGAGATTGATGTATAATCATTGTTATGCAAACGTTGCTATTACGAATGAAATGAAAACATTGATTGAAAATAAACATCAATTAAAAAACGTTGTTACAATTCATAATCCGGTTTATTTAGAGGAAATTCTGGAAAAGCAAAAAGAAAATCTCAAAATAGGATTCGATTTTATTGTAGCTGTTGGGCAATATGAAAACGAAATAAAACAGTTTGATAAACTGATTTCAAGTTATGCGAAATCTGTTTTACCGCAAAAACAAATTCATCTGATTATTGTTGGAGATGGAAATGGCAAAAAACTCAGAAAAACAGTTTCGGAGAATGATATTGAGGAATTTGTTCATCTTGTGGGATATCAAACTAATCCTTTTCAATTTATTATTAAATCTAAATTCTTAGTTTTATGCAGTAAAAATGAAGGATTCCCAAATGTTATTTTAGAAGCATTGGCCTGTAAAGCTCCGGTTGTTTCTTTTGATTGTGATTTTGGCCCCAGAGATATGATTACTTCTTTTGGAAATGGTATTTTAGTAGAAAATCAAAATTGGGAAAAATTGACTGAAGTAATGAATTTATTGGTTTCAGATGAAGTTTTGTATCGAAATTGCAAAGAAAATGCATTTGAAAGTATTCAGCCTTTTTTACTGGAAAAAATTGGAGAAGAATGGCTACATTTACTGAAAGCCAATTAAAGTATGACAACAATTCAGGACATAGCATTAATAAAAATTCCGGTTGTTGAGGACCTAAGCGGAAATTTGGCTTTTATTCAAAATGATATTTTACCATTTGAATTCAAACGCGTTTATTATCTTTTTGATGTACCTAGCAGCGCTTTTCGTGGCGGACACTCACACATAGAACAGAATGAAGTTTTAATCGCTTTAAGTGGAAGTTTTGAAGTGACAGTAAATGATGGAACCAGTAAAAAAAGTTATTTGTTGAATAAACCCAATATTGGTTTACATCTTCCAAAAGGAATTTGGAGAGAGTTAGAAAATTTTTCTTCCGGCGCTGTTTGTTTGGTTTTGGCTTCTGATGTGTTTGAAGAATCCGATTATATTAGGGATTATGATGTTTTTTTGAAATCTAAGAAATGAGACTGCTTTATATTGTTCCAAAAATAAAAACGGCTGGCGGAGTTGCCAGAGTTATTGCTATTAAAGCTAATTATTTTGTGGAACATTTTGGTTATGAAGTTCATGTTTTGTCTCAAAATGAAGAAACTGAAATGCCATTTTATGAGTTCAATTCAGATATTATCTTTCATAATATGATTTTGAATGGCAATCGCTTACGTTTTTTCTATTCGTTTCAAAAGCAAATAAACCAAAAGATTAGCGAGATAAAACCAGATATTATTTTGGTTGCTGATAACGGTTTGAAAGCGTTTGTTTTTCCTTTTATAGTCAAAACAAAAAATCCAATTGTATTCGAGTGCCATGGTTCTAAATTTATTGAAGAAGAAGTTCAAGAGACAAATTTTATCTCGAAATCAATTCGAAAAATAAAATATCGTTTCAAAGATTTTGGTGCTCTAAAATTTACCAAAATAGTGGCTCTTTCTGAAGAAAATTTAAAGGAATGGAATGTTAAAAATGGCTTCGTGATTCCGAATCCTTCCTGGATAAACAGTAAAAAAACAACCAATTTAAAACAGAAAAAAGTAATTGCGATTGCTCGAAATTCCTATGAAAAAGGTTTAGATCGATTGTTATTGATTTGGAAACAAATCGGAGAAAAATATCCGGATTGGACATTAGATATTTATACGGATGATGTTGATTCTTTAGAAAATGAAGCATTAAAATTAGAGATAGAATCTGGAATCAATTATTTACATTTTGTCAAAAAAATTCAGGATAAATATTTAAAAGCTTCTATTTGTGTCATGACTTCCAGAACAGAAGGTTTCCCAATGGTTTTATTGGAAGCAATGGCCTCGGGTTTGCCTTGTATGGCTTACGATTGTCCAACTGGTCCACGAGTGATTATTACAAATGCTGAAAATGGGTTTTTAATTCCGGATGATAATATCGAAATGTATGTTGAAAAGCTTTCCTTTTTAATTGAAAATGAAGAAGTAAGATTGAAATTTGGTTTGGATGCGAAGGAAACTTCTAAGGAATATTTGGTTGAAAAAATAATGGTGCAGTGGCGGGAGTTTTTGGAGAATTTATAAGGTATGAAGTCCCATCGGGACATAATGTTTATAGAAAATAAAGATTTAACATTACATGAACCCCATCGGGGTGGCATATTTTTAGGAGTGATAAATATATCGCTCCGTTGGAGCTTTCTCCTGAAAACATTGTTGATTAGCTATAAATATTTTGCTACGTTATTGGTTAGCTTTTAATTTACAAACTACAAAAATAGCCCAACTTATAAAGATCAAACAAAAACAAAGAAGGATTTTGAGAAAGTAAATTCCGTTCAATTTTGATTTGATTTTTTTTAAAAAGAAAAGTTGAGAACCGGTTTAATTTTAGTTTTTTCAGCAATTCAAAAGTTTTAATTATTTTACTATCTTCTCTGGAAATTTTATTTGAATTATAAAGAAAAACAAGATTTTCTAAAGCTGTTTTCGTTTTGTTTAAAAAAACTTCTGAAGTTTCTAAATTCAAATGATAAGTTGGATTCTCAATTCGGGAAATTTCAAAATGATTCTTCTTCAAAACAGAGAAAAAACACAAATCTTCATAGCCGTATTTTGTGATGGAATCGTCGAAAGGATGTTGACGAAAAACATTTTTTTTAATCAATAAATTAGAAGTTAAAACAGAGGAAGTTTCTCTTTTTTGCCCGTAAATCCAACGCAAAAATTGCTCTTTTTTAGGTTTTTTATCTTCATAAATTATTCCACCGAAAATGATATTTTTTGATGAATCTGAAATTACATCAACATAGTTTTGAATAAAATTAGAATCAGCCGGAAAAGTATCACAATCTAAAATCAATAACCAATCGTGAACTGCTTTTTGAGCTAAGGAATTGATGTTTTTTCCTCTTCCTAAATTGTTTTCATTGATGAAAAAGGAACAATTAGGAAGAAGGTTAACTTCTTGATTTAAAATGTTTTCTTGTGAATTTGAGGCGTCGTCCTGACATAGAATTTCAAAAGTAATTCCACTACAATTACATTGCTTTACTAACTCATTTACAAGTGGCAAAACATTATAATGATAAACCGGAATTAAGATGGAAAGCATTACACAGAGCGTTGCACCACTTCGAAGATTCTTTCATCTTCGCACTTCAGGGTTTTAGATGGGAATTTCATCAACAATGCATAATCGTGCGTTGCCATGATAACTGTTTTTCCGTTAGCGTTGATCTTTTTCAATACTTCAAGAACCTCAGAACTTGTTTGTGGATCAAGATTTCCGGTTGGTTCATCAGCAAGGATAAATTCAGGATCATTCAATAAAGCTCGTGCGATGGCGACACGTTGTTGTTCACCTCCAGAAAGTTGGTGAGGCATTTTGCTTACAAAATCTTTCATTCCAACTTTGTCCAGAACTTCATCAATTTTATGCTCCATTGCTTCTTTTTCTGTCCAGCCTGTTGCTTTCAAAACAAAAAGCATATTGTCTTTTACAGAACGGTCCGGGAGCAATTTAAAATCCTGAAATACGATTCCGATTTTACGTCTCAAATACGGAATTTCGCTTTCTTTTAAAGTTGCCAAATCAAATTCAACTATATGACCTTCACCTTCGCTTAAAGGCAAATCTCCGTACAAAGTTTTCATGAAACTACTTTTTCCAGAACCGGTTTTTCCGATAATGTAGATGAATTCGCCGTGCTGAACATCTAAATTAATATGAGATAAAATTTTTCTTCCTTCCTGATATATAGTGACTTCTTTAAGAGATAGTACGATTTGTGACATAATAAAATTGATTTGATTGGTAAAAGTAAGAAGTTAACGGTTGGATTCAAAATAAATTTCAATCATTTCTGATAAAATATTGAAATGGAAATTTTTCACCATATAAGTGATATAAGGTCATTTTAGCAGATTGTGGAAAACATTTATTGTGAAAAATATTTAACCATATAAGTGATGCAAATGCATTTTAATGGATTGTGGTAAAAGTTTTTTATTTCGAAAAACTTATATGACCTCCAGAGTTGTATACGTTGCTAAAAACCTCTCGCTTATAATTACTTATATGACTTATATGGTGGAAAAATCCCCGCACAGAAGCTATAAAATAACACATGTTATATTTTTTGTTCATAATAAAAGCTCAAAACGTTTCGTTATAGACGGTATAAAATGATACATTTGAATACTAAATATAATTACAATGCGTAAACTTTCCTGGTTCTTTTTACTCCAAATAATCCTCATTTCGACCACGGTTTCGGCACAAAAATCAGCTATATATACTTACGATTTAAAGGATTTTGACAAAGCACTGGCTTTATATAATGACAAACAATACGCTTCGGCACAACATATTTTTGAATATGTGAAAAATAATGCACAAACTGAAGAAGTAAAATCAGATTGCGCTTATTACATCGCCAATTGCGCCATCAGAACCAATCAGCCGAATGCGGATGCATTGATGGAAAAATTTGTGAGCGATTATCCAACAAGTACCAAACAAAATCAGGCTTATATTGAAGTTGCCCAATTTTTCTTTGAGCAAGCGAATTATCCAAAAGCGCTGCAATGGTTTGATAAAGTGGATGAAAGTTATATGAGCAAATCCGATTCGGATAAATTTAATTTTCAGAAAGGATATAGTTATTTCAATGCTAAAAAGAAAAAAGAAGCCACGACTTATTTTAACAAAGTGGTGAACTCTCCTGAATTTGGTTCTCAAGCCAAATATTACCTTGGTTTCATGGCTTATGAAGGTGACGATTATAAAGAAGCAACCAAATATTTTGATGAAGTTTCTGGCGAAGAAAAATACAAAGAAAAGCTTTCTTATTATCAGGCCGACATGAATTTCAAACTTGGTAATTTCCAAAAAGCAATTGATTTAGGCCAGAAAGCAATGGCGAAATCAAATGAATTAGAAAAATCAGAACTGAATAAAATTATCGGAGAAAGTTATTTCAATTTAAAACAATACGGCAAAGCGATTCCGTTTTTAGAGCAATATGCAGGTAAAAAAGGAAAATGGAACAATACCGATTTTTATCAATTAGGTTACGCTTATTATGAGCAGAAAGAATACGAAAAAGCAATTTCTCAATTCAATAAAATTATAGAAGGAAAAGATTTCGTAGCGCAAAATGCCTATTACCATTTAGGTTTAAGTTATTTGAATACAGGCAAAAAACAAGAAGCATTAAACGCTTTTAAAAATGCTTCTGAAATGGAATTTAATGCGCAGATTCAGGAAGATGCAGCATTAAATTATGCTAAGTTGAGTTATGAAATTGGAAACGCATATCAAACTGTTCCGGGAATTCTGCTTGATTTCTTAAAAAAATATCCAAACAATTCAAACAAAGCTGAAGTAGAAAAGTTATTGGTTGATTCATATATTTCTTCTAAAAACTACAAAGAAGCTTTGGTTTTATTAGAAAAAAAACAGATCGGCTGAAAATAAAGCGGCATATCAAAAAGTGCTTTTTTACAGAGGTTTGGAATTGTATAACGAATCTAATTATGCTGAAGCTGGAAAGATGTTTAAAAGTGCTGTTAGCGAACAGAAAACTCCTGAGTTTACAGCACGTGCGACTTTCTGGAAAGCGGAAACAGAATATCTTGCAGATGATTTTCAGAATGCCTTATTGAGTTACAAACAATTTGCCGGTCAGGCTGCCGCGAAATCGACAGAAGAGTATAAAAATGTTAATTATAATATTGGATATACGTATTTTAAATTGAAGGAATACGATCAGGCAGCAACTTCATTTCAGGCTCAAATTGATAGTGCTCCGGGAGATAAAGTTCGTTTGAACGATTCGTATTTGCGTTTGGGAGATTGCCGATTTGTAACTTCAAAATATAGTGCTGCCAATGAAGCATATGCCAAAGCAATTGCGGCAAAAGGAGTTGACGCTGATTATGCACAATTTCAAAAAGCAATTTCGTACGGTTTCATGTCGAAAAATGACAAAAAAGTTGACGAGTTGAATAACTTCCTTCAGATGTACAAAAAATCAGAATATCGCGATGACGCTTTGTATGAGTTAGGAAATACATATGTTGCTGAGAAAAAGAACGATCAGGCGATTAAAACTTATGATCAGCTGATTTCAGAGTATAAAAATGGTTCGTTTACTTCAAAATCTATTTTAAAACAAGGTTTGATTTATTACAATTCCGACCGAGACGAACAGGCTTTGGTAAAATTCAAAAAAGTGGCAGCAGAATTTCCAAAAACACCAGAAGCATTAGAAGCAGTTTCAACAGCCAGATTGATTTATGTTGATTCAGGAAAAGTGGATGAATACGCAACTTGGGTACGTACTTTAGATTTTGTTTCAGTTACAGATGCTGAACTGGATAATGACACTTACGATGCTGCTTTCAAACAATACAGCCAAAATAAAGGTAAACAGGCAATTACTGGTTTTACAGGTTATATAAGTAAATTTCCATCTGGATTACATGCACTTGAAGCTAATTTTTATTTGGCACAATTGCTTTATGCAGAAGGTTCAGAAGTTAAATCAGTTGCTAGTTATCAGTATGTAATCGATCAGCCAAGAAACGAATTTACAGAACAATCGTTAATGAAATTAGCGCAGATTTTCTTAAAAGCAAAAGATTGTGATAAATCGATTCCGATCCTGAAGCGCTTAGATGACGAAGCAGATTCTGCCCAAAACAAAAGTTTTGCACAGGCTAATTTGATGAAATGCTATTATGATAAAAAAGATTACGATAACTCCGTAATTTCTGCCGATAAAGTATTGCAGAATCCAAAAGCTGATGTGAATGTAAAAGCCGATGCCCAAATTATCGTAGCGCGTGCCGCAATCCAGACTGGAGATGAAGATAAAGCTAAAACAGCCTATGCGAAATTAGCATCAACTTCAAAAGGAGAATTAGCTGCCGAAGCTTTGTATTACGATGCTTATTTTAAAACGAAAGAAGGAAAATTTGATGCTTCGAATGTATCGGTCCAAAAACTGGCTAAGAATTATTCGGCTTACAAATATTACGGAGCGAAGAGTTTGGTTTTAATGGCAAAAAATTTCTACGGATTAAAAGACAGTTATCAGGCAACTTACATTTTAGACAACGTAATCAACAATTTTACGGATTTCCCGGATGTTGTTGAAGAAGCCAAAAAAGAATTAAGTGCGATTAAGTTAGAAGAGTCAAAAACGAATTCGTCTATCAGTAAATAAGAATTAAGAATAAGAATAGGAAGTAAAGAAAAAAGAAGCAAGAAGAAAGAAGCAAGAAATCTATTGTCTTGCATCTTGCATCTTTTCTCTAAAAAAAGAAAAAAAATGAGTTTACCTTTTTATATAGTTGATGTTTTTACCGATAAAAAATATGCCGGGAATCAATTGGCAGTTTTTTTAGATGCGGGAAATTTAAGTTCAGAAGAAATGCAAAAGATTGCCCGTGAAATTAATTTTGCGGAAAGTACTTTTATTACAAAGCTTGATGCTGAAAATAATACTGCCGAAATTAAAATTTTTACACCAGAGCAGGAAATGCAGTTTGCAGGTCATCCTATTATTGGAACTTCCTGGATTTTGATGAATAAAGTATTTGAGAATTCCCCTGAGAAAATAAAATTAAATGTTCCGATTGGACCAATTGCAATTCATAAAACAGAAGATTTGATTTGGTTAAAAGCAGCTCAGCCTAAGTTTTGGGATATTTTTTCGAAAGAAGATTTCTCAGTATTCAGTAATCTTAAAAAAGAAGATTTTGAAAATCAATTTCCAATTCAGGAAGTGAGTACCGGAAGTGCCTTTATAATGGTTGGATTAAGTAATAAAAGAGCATTGGAAAATTTGGTTTTGGATAAAGATAAAACGGACCAATGGCTGAAAAGGAATTGCAAAACAACGCACAGAGGTTTGTATTTCTATTATTTAGAAGATTCAAAATTGTTTAGCCGAATGTTATGTGTTGAAAATAATCAATTAGTGGAAGATGCCGCAACTGGAAGTGCAAGTACATGCCTACAGGCTTTTCTATTAAAATATCATAAACCTGAATTTGAAATGATCAATTATCAGGGAGATTATATTGGTCGTCCTTCGCAGATTTATTTTAAAGGAAAATTAGATGATAATCAATTTGATGTTCAGATTGGAGGAAAAGCGCAGTTTGTTGCAAAAGGAGAGTGGGAAGCTTAGATTTTAGAAAATAGAGTCAAGAGCAAAGAAGAAAGATATTAGAAAATTGAAATTAGATATTAGAAAATAGAATATAGAAAATAGAATATAGAAAATAGAGAATAGAATATAGATTGGAAAGCAAAGATTGGCAGTCTATTCTCTTTATTCTTTGTTCTTTTCTCTAAATATTCTCTGAAAAAATAAAGAAGTATGAAAATTAATTGCCAAAATAAAATTATCATTTTACTGCTGTTGTTTGTTTCTCAGCTTTCGTTTTCGCAAAAGAAAAATGAGAGTATCGGAACAGAAACTGTAAATGTGGTAAAACCGTATTCGCCAACCATTTCAGATGCTTTTAAAGTGAAAGAAACTCCTTCGCTTGATGATAGCGGAAATCAGCCGAAGGAAACTATTAAATACAGTATTTTGTCGGTTCCTGTTGCATCAACTTTTACGCCTTCAAAAGGAAATGCGGCGAGTGTTGATAAATCAAAAAAGGAAAGATTGTTTAGTAATTATGCGACTCTGGGAGTTGGGAATTATGGGACTTTGAATGCCGAATTATTCGTTACACAAGATTTAGGAAATAATGATTATGTAGCAGCAATGTTGCGCCATCATTCTTCGCAAGGCGGTATCAAAGATGTGAATTTAAATGATGAATTTTATGATACAGGTGTAAATGTAGGCTATGGCGTAAACAATCGTGATATGTCTTGGGGCTTAGATTTAGGATATCAAAATCAGGTATACAATTGGTACGGTTTACCAACCGATTTTGGAATGACTTTACCTCCGGAAACGCAGGAAGATTTAATTAGAGGAATTAATCCGAATCATTCGTATAATACTATTTCATTAGGGGGAAATGTAGAATTCAACGAAGGGATTTTTAGTAAAATTGATACACGATTTACGCATTTTTCAGATAGCTTCTCCTCTTCAGAAAATCGTTTTTATCTGAAACCTTCTTTCAAAGTAGATGTAATGGATCAATCGATCAACACAAATATTATTGTGGATCACGTAAGCGGATCTTTCGAAAATAATTATATACGAGATAATACAGAGCCATTAAAATACAGCTTGACCAATTTTGGCATTGAGCCAAGTTTTGTTGTTCTTGAAGACGATTGGACACTGGAATTAGGAGCGGGATTGTATTATGGACTGGATTCTGAAAACAGTGGAAATAAGTTCTATATTTATCCAAAAGTGAATGCTTCTTATAAACTGGTAGGTGATTTAATGATTTTCTATACAGGAGTAAACGGTAGTTTAAATCAGAATTCTTATGCTGATTTTGTGACCGAAAATCCGTTTTTATCTCCAACTCTAAATATGAGACCAACAAGCAATCAGTATAATGTTTTTGCTGGTTTAAAAGGAAAATTAGCGAATAATATTAATTATAATCTGACGGGTTCTTATCTGAATGAAAAAGACAAGGCTTTGTTTAAAAGCAATGATTATACAGAGAATTTTAACAACCAGAATTATGCTTTCGGTAACTCATTTGGAGTAGTTTATGATGACGTAAGGACCTTGCGTTTTTATGCAGAATTAAAAGCTGATTTTTCTCAAAATGTTTCTTTCGGAATCAACGGAACTTTCAATAGTTATAAAACAGATGGTTTAGAAGCCTGGAACTTACCTTCAATGAAATTAAGTTCAAATTTGGATGTAAATATTACCAAACAATGGTACGCTGGTTTAAATGTTTTCTTTGTAGGAGAACGTAAAGACATGCAAACCAATTTAGATGTTGCAACACTTGGTGTACCGATTACCTTAAAAAGTTATTTTGATGCGAATGCACATTTAGGATACAAATACAACGAGCGCTTGACTTTCTTCCTAAAACTAAATAATATTGGAAATCAGGCGTACGAAAGATGGCTGAATTACCCGGTTCAGGGATTCCAGGTTTTAGTGGGCGGAAATTATAAATTCGATTTCTAGCTTAACCGCAAGGTTCGCAAAGTTTTTACGCGAGGTTCGCTACGTCTTTTTTAGGATTTAGCGAACCTTGTTTTTTATAATTAGTGGAAATTTGTGTAATTCGTGGCTAACTTTTTTTTTGCGATCTTTGCGTAAAAACTTTGCGCCCCTTGCGGTTAGACCACACTATGGACTTCAAACAAAAAATACATTCTCATTATTTACAAATGGTTCAGGACCGAATAGATGTTTTTAGAGACATGATTTCGGCTTTGACTGAAGATTCTAAAAACGACGCCAAAGGTTCTGCCGGCGATAAGCACGAAACGGCTTTGTCAATGATGCATATCGAACAGGAAAAACTGACCAATAAACTAAAAGAAGCTATAACTCAAAAAGCGATTTTAGATAAAATTGACGCATCTAAAATAACAGAAAACATTATTTCAGGAAGTTTAGTAAAAGCGAATGAAATTCATTTGTATTTGAGTGTCGCGCTTCCTAAAATTACAATTGACGGAATTAATGTTATTGCACTTTCTCCACAATCTCCTTTGGGTTCACATTTAATGGGGAATAAAGTTGGGTTTCAATTTGAAATTAATAAAACACATTATACTATTGAAAGTGTTGAATAACCTAAATTATAGATTCTGAGAACTTTTTCAGAGCCAAATAACCACAAAGTATGTCATTTCGACGAAGGAGACTCAAACGATAGCGACTGGCGAAGCAAATCCCCACAAGTAATTCCGCAACGAGAATCAAATCTTTGTCGAGCTTCTCGCGAGGATTTCTCCTGCGTCGAAATGACAAGATTGAACTTAAAATAATTTAAAGCAAAGATTGTTTCTTCTCATTGAATATTTTTCAATGTTTCTTTAAGATATCAAAATATAGTTCAAAGATCTCTTGAAAACCTTGCGTTTTGCGCTTTATTTAGTCCCGAAATTGAAATTTTCAAGTTCGGAGCTTTTTTTTGTGTTAAAATTTTACATTTTATATGTAAAACATAAATTATGGTTTTAAATTGTAACTGAAATGAATATTTATGTTTTTCAATTATAACCAATACCGCATCTTTGCCTTATCAAAATAAAATTTACAATTTAAAATATATAATTATGTGCGGAATCGTATGTGCCTTTGATCTAAAACAAAAAGCCGAAACTTTAAGACCTCAAGTATTAGAAATGTCTAAAATCATTCGTCACCGTGGACCAGACTGGAGCGGGATTTACAGTAATGATAAAGCGATTCTTTCTCATGAGCGTTTAGCGATTGTTGATCCGGCTTCAGGAAAACAACCTTTATTTACAGAAGATAAAAAGTTGGTTTTGGCTGCAAATGGTGAAATATACAACCACAGAGAATTGCGTAAACAATTTGAAGGAAAATATAACTTTCAAACAGAAAGTGACTGCGAAGTTATTCTTGCTCTTTACAAAGAAAAAGGACCTCACTTTATTGATGAAATGAATGGAATCTTCGGATTTGCAATTTACGATGTTGAGAAAGACGAGTATTTTATTGCCCGTGACCATATGGGAATTATTCCATTATACATTGGTTGGGACCAGCATGGAACTTTTTATGTAGCTTCTGAATTAAAAGCTTTAGAAGGATATTGTACTAAAATTCAGTTGTTTCCTCCAGGACATTACATGACAAGCAAAGACGGAGAATTTGTACAATGGTACAAAAGAGACTGGGTAGATTATGACGCAGTAAAAGATAACGAAACAAGTATTCCTGAAATCAAAAAAGCACTTGAAGCTGCAGTTCACAGACAATTAATGAGTGACGTTCCTTACGGAGTATTACTTTCAGGAGGTTTAGATTCTTCTATTACTTCGGCTGTAGCCAAAAAATTTGCTCAAAAACGTATTGAATCTGATGATACTACTGATGCGTGGTACCCACAATTGCACTCTTTTTCAGTTGGACTTGACGGTTCTCCTGATTTAGCAGCTGCTCAAATTGTTGCAAAGTACATCGGAACAATTCACCACGAAATTAAATTTACAATCCAGGAAGGCTTAGATGCAGTTCGTGATGTAATTTACAACCTGGAGACTTATGATGTAACTACCGTTAGAGCTTCAACTCCAATGTGGTTAATGGCGAGAGTTATTAAATCAATGGGAATTAAAATGGTTCTTTCCGGTGAAGGTGCAGATGAGTTGTTTGGAGGATATTTATACTTCCATAAAGCACCAAACGCAAGAGAATTCCACGAAGAAAACGTTCGTAAATTAGGAAAATTGCATATGTACGATTGTTTGCGTGCCAACAAAAGTTTGGCAGCCTGGGGAATTGAAGGCCGTGTTCCTTTCTTGGATAAAGAATTTATGGATGTTGCGATGCGCATCAATCCACAAGATAAAATGATCAACAAAGAACACCCGATGGAAAAATGGGTAGTTCGTAAAGCTTTTGAAGATATGTTACCGGAAAGTGTAGCATGGAGACAAAAAGAACAATTTTCTGATGGAGTAGGGTACAGCTGGATTGATACTTTGAAAGAAGTGGTAGCTAAAGAAGTTTCAGACGAACAATTGGCAAATGCAAGATATAAGTTCCCGTTACAAACGCCAACTTCTAAAGAAGAATATTACTACCGTTCAATTTTCGCTGAACATTTCCCGAGTGATGCCGCAGCTTTATGTGTGCCTCAGGAAGCAAGTGTTGCTTGTAGTACAAAAATCGCTTTGGAATGGGATGAAGCATTCAAAAACATGAATGATCCTTCTGGTAGAGCAGTGGCAAGTGTGCACGATGATGCTTATGAGAAAGCATAAAAAAATGAATTTTTGAATTTAGTATATATTAAGCAAAGACGTTCTCTATTTTAGAGGACGTTTTTCGTCTTTTAAATTGTTAAATTCATAATTTCAACGACTTATGATTTTTTTTTCGATAATATTTAACTTTCTTTTTATATTTGATGTTTTGTTTAAAGGCAGTTTAAATCTACAAGATTAAGAAAGAATTCAAGAAAATACAGGAATATATTTAGTTTTGCTCAAATGTGAAATTAAAATCAATTTTAAAGTTAATTCGCTTCATGAGGGAAGTGAAAAAAATAATAATAAAAAATAGAATAGTATGTCTGGATTATTGGCAGTTATTGGTAAAGGAAAAGACCCGAAACTTGTAAAAGAACTTTCTAAAAGAATGTCCCATCGTGGTCCTGATGAGAATGATTTGCATATTATGGAGAATGGAAGTATTATTTGTCATGAAAGTTTATCAATTGTTGACTTACAGACAGGTAAACAGCCTATTCAGGGGTCAAATAAAGCCTGGATGGTTCATGATGGCGAGATTTATAACTATCAGGAATTAAAAAATACCGTTTTAAAAGAGCATGTATTCAGAACAAAATCTGATTCAGAAGTTATTGTGCATTTGTACGAAGAATTTGGATATAATTTCTGTAATATGCTTGATGGAGATTTTGCTTTTGTGGTTATTGATGGTGATGACTACATTGCCGGAAGAGACCCAATTGGGGTAAAACCTTTGTATTATGGATTGGACGAAAGAGGAAGAATTTATTTTTCTTCAGAAATGAAATCAATTTCAGATCAGTGTAAATCATTTTCAACTTTTCCTCCGGGGCATTATTATACGGCTAAGACAGGTTTCGTTAAATATTATCGTCCTGATTATGAAGACCACAAAAAAGCTGTAGAAAGCCTGGATTTAGATTTGATTCGTGAGACTTTAGTCGAAGCTACCCGTAAACGTTTAATGAGCGAAGCTCCCCTTGGGGTTTTGTTATCAGGTGGATTAGATTCGTCTTTAACATCGTCTATTGCAGCTCGATTATATGCTGAGAACGGAAAAAAACTACAGTCGTTTTCTATTGGATTAAATGCTGATGCGCCTGATAATATTGCGGCCAGAAAAGCAGCAGAATTTTTAGGAACTGATCATCATGAAATACATTTTAGTGTAGCAGAAGGTGTTGAAATCATAGAAAAAGTAATTTATCATATTGAGACCTATGATATTATTTCTGTAAGAGCCGGAGTTCCGATGTATTTGTTGTCAAAAGCAATAAGTGAAAAAGGAATAAAAGTAATTCTTTCAGGAGAAGGTGCCGATGAGATTTTTGGTGGACATTTGTATTTTAGAAACGCTCCATCATCAGAAGAATTTCAGGATGAAACCATTGAAAGAGTTCAGAAGTTGTTTACTGCCGATTTATTGCGTGCCGATAAAACGACAATGGCAACAGGTTTAGAAGCGAGAATTCCGTTTTTAGATACAGCTTTTCTGGATGTGGCAATCCGAATTAAAACGGAAGAAAAACAGCCAAAAACGTATGATGATATTGAAAAATATATTTTAAGGAAAGCATTTGATACGCCCGAAGATCCATATTTACCGGGAGAAATTTTATGGAGACAAAAAGAGCAATTTTCAGACGGAGTGGGTTATAACTGGGTTGATGAATTAATCAAATATTGTGCTGAACAGGTTTCAGATGAACAATTGGCCGGAGCTGCTGCAGAATTTCCATATAATTCACCAACAACAAAAGAAGCTTATTTTTACAGATCAATATTTCATAAATATTATCCACAAGTTAGTGCTGCTCAAACAGTACGCAAATGGATTCCTAAATGGCAAGACAATCAGGATCCGAGTGGCAGAGCTAATTCAGCTCACGTAAATGCAGGTAAGGAGATTTCGAAATCTGGAGTTGTTGTTTAAAAATTCCAAAAAAGAAATTTAAATTCCAATTTTTGAAATTGACAAATAATATGAATCTGAAACTACATTATAAATGCTAGTTTCAGATTTTTTTATGGTCTGTTTGGAATTTGGAATTTTAAAAAATTAAGATTTAATTTTTATGTAAATTGCTAAAACTTAGTTAATTTCAGATTATCGTATTTAAGAAAAATACTATATTTGATTACCAAGAACAATTAATTCTAATAATCAAATACAATCTATGAGAAACCTATTACTAAGTGGAATTTTGTACTGCTCATTTATTTCGTTGAGTTCAGTTTATGCACAAAAAGCGGAGACACCCAAATACATTACTAATGTAGAAGGTGTTAAAGAATATTCTTTAAATAACGGATTAAAAGTTCTTTTGATTCCAGATGCTTCTCAAAGTAATATGGTAGTCAATATTGTTTACAGTGTAGGTTCCAGAAACGAGGGTTATGGAGAAAAAGGTATGGCGCATTTATTAGAGCATATGCTTTTTAAAAGTACCAAGAATTTGGGTGATATTAAAAAAATGCTTTCTGATAAGGGAGGAGCTGCCAACGGAACCACTTGGTTAGACAGGACTAATTACTACGAAATTTTTCCTTCAAACGATGAAAATTTAAAATGGAGTATTGAAATGGAAGCCGATCGAATGATTAATGCAACTATTTTACAAACAGATCTTGATAAGGAATTCTCAGTAGTAAGAAATGAATTCGAAATAGGTGAAAATAATCCGGATGGTGTTTTGCAGGAAAGAATTCTTTCTACAGCTTATTTATGGCACAATTACGGAAACAGTACGATTGGAAGTAAAGAAGATATTGAACGAGTAAAAGTGAATAGGCTTAGGGTTTTTTATGAGAAATACTATCAGCCGGATAATGCAACTTTAGTTATTGCCGGTAAATTTGACGAACAAAAAGCATTGCAGTATATCGGACAATATTTGGGGTCTATTCCAAGACCAAAAAGGGTTTTAGATAAAACTTATACAATAGAACCGGCACAAGACGGAGAGAAATTTGTTGAGCTTAAAAGAGCTGGTGACAGCAAAAATGTAGGGGCATTATACCATACTGTTCCTTATGCTGATAATGATTTTGCTGCAATTGATGCTTTGGGTGAAATTTTGACTTCTGATCCATCAGGTTATTTATATAAAGCGCTGGTTGAAACTCAAAAAGTATCAAGCTTATATGTTTGGCAACCAAATGTTCGAGATGCAAGTTTTATGTATTTTGGAGTTGCTGTTCCTAATGATAAAGATATTAAAGTAACACAAGGAATTGTTAGGACAGAATTAGATAAAATAACAACTACTAAATATACGGATCAGGATGTAAGCAGGGCTAAAGCAAAGATTATCAAGCAAATTGAAGGCGTTAAGAATAATACTATTTCTTTTGCAATTAATCTAACGGAAATTATTGGTGCGGGAGATTTTAGACTCGGATATTTGTATAGAGATGCTGTTGAAAAATTAACAAAAGAAGACATCCAAAGAGTTGCAGAGAAATATTTTAGAAGTAATAACAGAACAATTGGAGTTTTTATCCCATCAAAAGAGGAGCAGCGACTAAAACCTGTGGAATATACAGATGAGCAAGTAGTTGCTTTGACTAAAGAGTATAAAGGAAAAGCTTTAGAGAAAGAGGCAGCTGCATTTGAAGCTTCTATAAAAAATTTAAAACAAAATTTTGTTGAAGGAAAATTGAGCAATGGTGCGAAATATGGCTTGATTAAAAAAGAAATAAAAGGCGGTAAAGTTCAGGCTAATTTTAAATTTCCGGTGAGTAATGAAAAAGAATTAGCAGGTAAAACAGATACTGGCGGTATTCTTGCGCAATTATTGAAAACAGGAACTAAAACCAGAACAAAAGAACAAATTCAGGATCGATTGGATCAATTAAAGTCTAGTATTTATTTTAATTTTTCAGGACAAACTTTATCAATTAACATCAGTACTTATAAAGAAAGTTTTAAAGAAGTCATGGAAATTTTAAATGACTTGCTTGTTAATTCCACTTTTCCGCAAAATGAACTGACAAAAACGATTACGGAATATAATACTTATTTGGAGTCTAATCTTAATGATCCTCAAACCGTTGCTTTTACGGAACTTACCAGACAGACTACGAAATATGATAAAACGAGTATTTTTTACACGCCAACAATTCAGGAGCAAATAGATGCTTTTAAAAAGATTAAACAAACGGAAATAGTTGATTTTTATCAAAATATTTTAGGAGGAAATAATGGCATTGGAAGTGTTGTAGGGGATTTAGAAGGTAAATCGACAGTACAGATTTTAGAAAACACTTTTGGAAAATGGAATTCTAAATCAAAGTATGAATTGGCTAAACCTACTTATTTTGAAACAAAAGTATTAGATAAGGATTATATAACTCCGGATAAAGAAAATGCTGTAGCAATTGGTAGAATTGGTTTTAAAATGACAAGAACCAGCCCGGATTATCCGGCATTTGTGATGGCTAATGAAATATTAGGGAGTGGTGGTTTTTTAAGTGCAAGAATTCCGATGAGATTAAGAGAAAAAGAGGGAATTAGTTATGGTGCGGGTTCATTTATTGATGTGCCTATTACAAGTGATGTTGCGTCATGGTCATACTATGCTTTTTTAAATCCGACTAAAAAGAATGCAGTTGAAACTGCTACAAAAGAAGAAATTACAAAAGCACTAAAAGATGGTTTTACAGCAGAAGAACTAAAATCAAATTTGGTAAGCTGGCAGAATGAAAGAAAAACAAGATTAGGTAGCGATGATACTTTAATGAACTTAGTTAACACTTATCTGCAATACGGAGTTCCGTTAGAAGATTATGATGATTTAGAAAATAAAGTTAAAGCATTGAAAGTGGAAGAAGTTAATACTGTTTTGAAAAAATATTTAAGTTTAGATAAAATGACTTCTGTTTATGCAGGAGATTTTAATAAAAAATCATAAAAAGGAAACCCCAATTTTTAAATTCCAAATTCCAATTTAGCGTTTGAAATTGTAAAAATAAAAACTTCAAAAACCGAAATGACATTACGATGTTTATTTCGGTTTTTTTGCATAATCAAGTTTTGGAATTTGGAATTTTAAAAAATTGGAATTTAAAATCGATTGTTCCTTTTTTAATTGACTTTTTTTGATAATATGTTAATAACTTAAGTGCTTTAAATGGGAATTTAACGGATATATAATTTGCGTTTTTATATATTTGCGTGTTAGACAATAAATACATTTTTTAGAATAAATTATATGAGCGAAGAAATCAAGAAGAACAATTATTCAGCAGATAGTATTCAGGCATTAGAAGGAATGGAGCACGTAAGAATGCGTCCATCGATGTATATAGGAGATGTGGGGGTTCGAGGGCTACATCATTTGGTTTATGAGGTTGTTGATAACTCTATTGATGAGGCGATGGGAGGACATTGTGATACCATTGGTGTTGCAATTAACGAAGACGGTTCGGTAACAGTTGAAGATAACGGTCGTGGTATTCCAGTTGATTTACATAAAAAAGAGGGAGTTTCTGCACTTGAGGTTGTAATGACTAAAATTGGTGCCGGAGGTAAATTCGATAAAGATTCTTATAAAGTTTCCGGAGGTTTGCACGGTGTTGGAGTTTCAGTTGTAAATGCACTTTCTGTTCATATGAAATCTACCGTTTTTAGAGATGGTAAAATTTATGAACAAGAATACGAAAGAGGAAAATCATTATATCCGGTAAAACAAATCGGAGAAACAGATAAAAGAGGTACACGTCAGACTTTTTATCCTGACAATACCATCTTTACTCAAACTACGGAATTTTCATATGATACTTTATCTGCTCGTATGCGTGAGCTTTCTTATTTAAATAAGGGAATCACAATTACATTTACGGATAAAAGAGAAGTAGATGAGAAAGGGGAGTTTAAAGTTGAAGTTTTTCATTCTGATGAAGGTCTAAAAGAATACATTCGTTATTTAGATGGTAACCGTGAGCCAATTATTTCTCACGTAATTAGCATGGATAATGAAAAAGGTGAAATTCCGGTTGAAGTTGCCTTGATTTATAATACAAGTTATACAGAGAATATTTTCTCTTACGTAAATAACATTAACACTCACGAAGGAGGAACGCATTTGCAAGGTTTTAGAAGTGGTTTGACAAGAACCCTTAAAAAATACGCCGATGCTTCCGGAATGTTAGATAAATTGAAATTCGAAATCGCGGGAGATGACTTCCGTGAAGGATTAACAGCTATTATTTCGGTAAAAGTTGCGGAGCCACAATTCGAAGGTCAGACAAAAACAAAACTTGGAAACAGAGAAGTAGTTTCTCCGGTTTCTCAGGCTGTTGGAGAAATGTTAGAGAATTATTTGGAAGAAAATCCAAATGATGCTCGTATCATTATCCAGAAAGTAATTTTGGCTGCTCAGGCCCGTCACGCTGCTAAAAAAGCACGTGAAATGGTACAACGTAAAACCGTTATGGGTGGTGGTGGATTACCAGGAAAATTATCAGATTGTTCTGAGCAGGATCCGGCAAGATGTGAGGTTTACCTTGTCGAGGGAGATTCGGCTGGTGGAACAGCAAAACAAGGTCGTGATCGTAACTTTCAGGCGATTTTGCCATTGCGTGGTAAGATTTTGAATGTGGAGAAAGCGATGCATCATAAAGTATTCGAAAATGAAGAGATTCGTAATATATTTACTGCTTTAGGGGTTACCATTGGTACTGCAGAAGATAGTAAAGCACTAAATCTTGAAAAACTAAGATATCATAAGGTAATCATCATGTGTGATGCCGATGTCGATGGTAGTCACATTTCTACCTTAATATTAACGTTCTTCTTCCGTTTCATGAAAGAATTGATCGAAGAAGGTCACGTTTACATCGCAGCGCCACCTTTATATTTAGTTAAAAAAGGAAATAAAAAAGAGTATGCATGGAATGATGTTCAACGTGATCAGGCGAATGAAAGAATGGGTGGAAGTGCAGCAATCCAACGTTATAAAGGTCTTGGAGAGATGAACGCGGAGCAATTATGGGAAACTACAATGGATCCGGGCTTCAGAACTTTACGTCAGGTAACTATTGATAGTTTGGCTGAAGCCGACAGAGTTTTCTCAATGTTAATGGGAGACGAGGTGCCACCACGTAGAGAATTCATTGAGAAAAATGCTGTTTACGCAAATATCGATGCATAATAAAAAAGTTTAACCTTCAATTCGTTTAATTGTTTAAATTTACTTAAACGATTAAACGAATTGTCGTTTATAAAATAAATTAATAACCGATAAAGTATAAAATATGAAAGTTACCATTGTAGGAGCAGGAAATGTTGGAGCTACATGTGCAGATGTTATTTCTTATAGAGGAATTGCAAGCGAAGTAGTGTTGTTGGATATTAAAGAAGGTTTTGCCGAAGGGAAAGCGTTGGATATTATGCAATGTGCCACAAATACAGGTTTTAATACCAAAGTATCTGGGGTAACCAATGATTATTCTAAAACTGCCGGAAGTGATGTAGTTGTTATTACATCTGGAATTCCAAGAAAGCCAGGAATGACACGCGAAGAATTAATAGGTATTAATGCAGGAATTGTAAAAACAGTTGCTGAGAATGTATTAAAGCATTCGCCAGATACTATTATTGTTGTTGTTTCGAACCCAATGGATACGATGACGTATTTAGCGTTGAAATCTACCGGATTACCAAAAAACAGAATTATTGGTATGGGCGGTGCTTTAGATAGTTCCCGTTTCAGAACTTATTTGTCTTTGGCTTTAGATAAACCTGCAAATGATATTTCAGCAATGGTAATTGGAGGTCATGGTGATACTACTATGATTCCTTTGACACGTTTAGCGTCTTATAATGGAATTCCAGTAACAGAATTTCTTTCAGAAGAAGCGTTGCAAAAAGTTGCTGCTGATACAATGGTAGGAGGAGCAACACTTACAGGTCTTTTAGGAACATCGGCATGGTACGCACCAGGAGCTTCTGTAGCTTATTTGGTTGATAGTATATTGAATGATCAAAAGAAAATGATTGCCTGTTCTGTTTTTGTTGAAGGAGAATACGGACAAAATGATATTTGTATAGGTGTACCTTGTATAATAGGTAAAAATGGAGTAGAAGAAATTCTGGACATTCAATTAAACGATAATGAAAAGGCTTTGTTTGCTAAAAGTGCAGATGCAGTTAGAGGCATGAATGATGCCCTAAAATCGATTTTAGTATAAAGAATTTGGTAAAAAAAGGAAAAGGCTGCACTTTTGCAGTCTTTTTTTTGAGATTAATTAATAAATAAATTGGTTAATCTTTTCGAGAATTATATATTTGCTCGGTTTAAAAAAAATGCTGTAATTCGTGATCTGGTTTTTTAGTTTTAAAAAATGATGCCAGGGCTTATTTTATGGGACTTTAAAACAAAAACAAACAATAAAACATAATTAATTTTTAGTAATAATGCAGAATAAAGGACTTATTAAATTTTTCGCAATTCTATTTGCATTGGTAAGTATTTACCAACTTTCGTTCACTTTTGTGGCAAACAGCGTCAAAAGTGAAGCTAAAGCTTTTGCAGGAGACAATCCTGATAAAGAGCTAAAATATTTAGATTCTATTGGTAAAGTAGATGTGCTAAATCTTGGTTTTACAAATTTTACTTATAATGAAGTAAAAAACAAACAATTAAATAAAGGTCTTGACTTAGAAGGAGGAATCAACGTTATTCTTCAAATCTCTGTTAAGGATGTATTGAAAGGATTGTCAAACAATTCTAAAAACCCGGTATTTAATAAATCATTAGCTGATGCGACTGCAAATTTAGAAGGAAACAAAACCTATTTAAATAAGTTTTTTGAAGCTTTTGAAGCGAACTCAAACGGAACTACAAAATTAGCTTCACCAGATATTTTTGCAAACAGAAGTTTACAAGGAGAAGGTGGAATTGATTTTCAAATGACTGATGCGCAAGCTCAAAAAGTTATTAAAAGAAAAGTTGATGAGTCTATTGAAAGTGCTTACAAAGTATTAAGAGAGCGTATTGACAAATTTGGTGTAACACAACCAAACATTCAAAAATTAGGAGAAACCGGAAGAATCTTAGTTGAGCTTCCTGGTGCTAAGGATGTTGACAGAATTAAAAAATTATTAGGTGGAAAAGCTCAGTTAGAGTTTTGGGAAACTTATAAAATTGAAGAAATTGGAAACTTCTTAGTTGCTACTAACGAAGCTTTGAAAAAGACTGAAGTAAAGAAAACAGAAACTAAAACTGTTGCTAAAGATTCATTGAATGCTTTATTAACTGATGCTAAAGATTCTGTTGATGTTAAAAAAGGAAACAACCCATTATTTGACAAAATGTTAGGTCAGGGTGGTGGACCAGTTTTAGCTTACTTTGCTCCAAAAGATACTGCTACGATCAATGCTTATTTTAAAAGACCAGAAATTAGAGTTTTATTGGCTGCTGACCAACACAATGCAAAATTTGTGTGGAGTAAACCAACTACTTTAAAAGATGCTAAAGGAAAAGAAGTTGAAGCAGTTGAATTATATGCTTTAAAAGGAAACAGAGATAACGTACCTGCTATGAGCGGAGGTGTTGTTACTGATGCAAAAGATACTTTTGACCAATTAGGAAAACCAGCTGTTTCTATGCAAATGAATAGCCAGGGTGCTAAAGTTTGGGAAGAATTGACAGGTAGAGCTTTTGCTCAAAAAAGTTATATTGCAATTGTTTTAGATAACATTGTGTATTCTGCTCCTGGTGTTACTAGTGGTCCAATCGCTGGAGGAAGATCTGAAATTACAGGTTCTTTTGATGTGGCTGAAACTAAAGATTTAGCAAACGTATTGAATGCAGGTAAATTACCGGCTTCTGCAGATATTATCCAATCAACTGTTGTTGGACCATCTTTAGGTCAGGCTGCAATTGATGCTGGTACAATTTCATCTGTATTAGGATTTTTATTAGTTTGTTTATGGATGGTATTCTATTATGGTAAAGCGGGTTGGTATGCTAACCTTGCCTTATTATTAAACTTACTATTCTTGTTCGGAATTATGGCAAGTTTTGGTTTTGTATTAACATTGCCAGGTATTGCAGGTATCGTATTAACATTAGGTACTGCGGTAGATGCTAACATTATTATATTTGAAAGAGCAAAAGAAGAATTGCGTGAAGGTAAATCATTGTCTGAGGCTGTTGTTGCTTCTTATGGATGGCACGGTGCAATGCGTTCTATTATTGATGCGAACGTAACGCACGTTTTAACTGGAGCAATCTTGTTTATTTTTGGAACAGGACCAATTAAAGGTTTTGCTTTAACATTATTAATTGGTATCGTAACTTCATTGTTTACTTCAATTTTTATTGCAAGAATTTTCATTGACAGAAATATTGCCGGAAAAGGTGATTTAACTTTCTCTACAAATATTACTAAAAACTGGTTTACTAATTTCCACTTTGACTTTATTAAGATTAAAAAATTCACTTATATCTTCTCTTCAATTGTAGTTGTAGTAAGTTTAGTTTCTATCTTCTTCGTTAACGGATTAGACGAAGGTGTTGATTTTGTTGGAGGAAGAACTTTTCAGGTGAAATTTGAAAAATCAGTAGATGCTACTGCTATTTCAGATGAATTATCTGCTGCTTTTGGAACTCCGGTTGAGGCTAAAATTTTAGGTGATGATGATCAGTTGAAAATCACAACTAAATATAAAATTAAAGAAGATGGAGTTGCTGTTGATGAAGAAGTGAACAAAAAATTATATGATGCATTGGCGAAATATTTCCCTAATGTTTCTTATGATAAATTTACTAATACTTTTGATGGTAAAAGAGTTGGAGTTTTACAATCTTCTAAAGTTGGAGCTTCTATCTCTGAAGATATCAAAACAAACTCTTACTGGGCAGTTCTTGGTGCAATGGCAGTTATTTTCTTATACTTAATGATCTCTTTCCGTAAATGGCAATATTCATTAGGTGCGATTGCAGCTGTTGCGCATGACGTAATCTTTGTATTAGGAATTTACTCTTTATGTTATAAATTCATGCCTTTCCACATGGAAATGGATCAGCACTTTATTGCTGCGATTCTTACTGTTATTGGTTACTCTATGAATGATACTGTAATTGTATTTGACAGAATTAGAGAGTTTATCCTTGGAAACCGTAAAGGTAGTTTTGAAGATATTGTAAATGCATCTATTAATACTACATTATCAAGAACATTAAATACTTCATTAATGATGATTATCGTATTATTAACGATGTTTATCTTTGGTGGTGAATCAATCAGAGGATTTATCTTCGCCATGTTAGTAGGTATTGTTGTAGGTACTTATTCTTCATTATTTATCGCAACTCCGGTATTGGTTGATACGATTTCAAGTGATGATAAACATACAATCGAAGACAAGCATAATAAAGCATAAGTAACTGCTAGTTGATATATAGAAAAAGATCCAGTGAAAACTGGATCTTTTTTTGTGCTAATTTTAAGATTTAGTTTAAATGCATTTGAAAACAGTGTTTGTTTTTAGTGTTTGTTTTTATTTTAGAAAAATTGTTAATCTTTTAAAATTTAGCTAGTTATACTGTGTTTGGTGTTGCAGTAGAATTTATAAGTGGTTTTTAACAGTGCTATATTTCTTTTGAAAAATAGACTTCTAATCTAGCCTCGATGGGAGCGGTATCTCCCGATTAACAAAAACTACGGCTAAAGAACCTTGTTTTTCTTAATCGGGAATATAGCGGATAGAGGGACTAAACGTTCTGTTGAAAAAGCTAACCTTCTGCTCCTGAAAATAAAGATTAGAAGAATGAACTTAAAGAAATTAAAGGTGTTGCAAGTTGTAAATGAATTTATCTATTTACTATTAAGGCAAAAAAAAATCGCCCAATACATTTAATATTGGGCGATTTTGTATGTTGTAATTACGTTTTAAGATGTTGCTAATGGGTTTCTTTGTGCTCTAATGATAAAGAAAAGACCGATAATGATAAAAGGTATGCTTAGCCATTGTCCGGTGGAGAAATAGCCTAATTCTTCTTCAATTCCGCCTTGACTTTCTTTTACGAACTCGACAATGAAACGTACAACAAATAAAAGCACTAGAAATAATCCAAATAAGAATCCCGATTTAAGTCTTGCATTTGTTTTCCAGTATAAAAAGAATAAAATGGCAAATACAAAAATATAGCAGAATCCCTCATACAATTGAGTTGGGTGCTTTGCAGGAACCTGGGCTAATAATTCAGCGAATTTTGGATCGTGCGCAATTGCATTATAAGCTTCTTTTGGATCTGCGATTTGAGTTGCGTTAACAGCTTCAGCTTTACTAAATTTGTCGTGTAAAAAACGAATTCCGAATGCAGAAGTTGTTTCGTGTCCAATGATTTCAGAATTGAAAAAATTACCTAACCTAACGAATATTGCACCACTTGCAACCGGAATAACAACACGATCTAAAATCCATAACAATGGACGCTTTAAGATCTTTTTGCTATAATAGTACATAGCGACAATAATTGCAATTGCTGCACCATGACTTGCTAAACCTTGGAAACCTGTGAATTCGAATTTTGGCTCAAATCTAAATGGTAAAAAGATTTCAAGTAAATGATTTCTAAAATACTCCCAATCATAAAATAAAACATGTCCTAAACGAGCGCCTATTAAAGTAGCTAAAACGGTCCAAACAAATAAAGAATCAAGTTTGTCAATTGATTCATTTTCGCGTTCGAAGATCTTTTTCATTAGGTACCATCCTAAACCAAAAGCAATTACGAACATTAAACTGTAGTAGCGAATCATAAAAAATCCTAAATTGATTCCTTCTGAAGGGTTCCAAACGAGGTTTAAGGCGTGTGTCATATAGTATTGTATTTTTTTATTGATTGTAAAAATAAATATTTAAAGCAGAGTAAGTCTTTATTAAAAGTTAATGTTTATGCGAACATTTCTTTTCAGGAACGGGATCGTAGCCTGTTCTTCCCCAAGGGTGACAACTCAAAATACGTTTCATTCCTAAGTAACCGCCATAAAATAATCCATGTTTTTGCAGTGCTTCAATCATGTAACTTGAACATGTTGGCTCGAAACGACAAGACGCTGGTGTAAATGGCGAAATGGCATTTTGATAAAAGCGTACTAATAAAACAAATGGAGTGATTACTTTCATGATTTATTAGAAATGAATGGATTATATTGAAAAGCTTGTACCTTCTTTTCCGTCTTTCAATTGTATGCCTAAACCGATCAATTGATCACGAATTTGGTCAGAAAGTGCAAAGTTTTTATCAGCTCTTGCTTGATTTCTCATTGCAATAAGCATGTTTACAACACCTTCTAATTTATCGTTATTACTGTCAGCAGCTTTGTCATCGCTTAAACCTAAAACGTCAAAAACAAAAGCATTAATTGCAGTTGTAAATGTTTTTAAATCTTCGGCAGAAATGGTTTCTTTTCCTTCTTTCAATAAATTGATATAACGAACGGCTTCAAATAATTGCGCAATTAAAATTGGCGTATTGAAATCGTCGTTCATGGCGTCGTAGCACAATTGTTTCCACGATGAGATATCAATAGAACTTGTTGCGCTTGCTGTAATTCCTGATAAAGAGTCAACAGCTTCCATTAATCTTTTATATCCTTTTTCTGCAGCTACAATCGCATCATCAGAAAAATCCAAGATACTTCTGTAATGTGCCTGTAACATAAAAAATCGTGTTACAGAAGCAGAGAAAGCTTTGCTTAAAATGGTATTGTCTCCGCTTAAAATCTCCCCTGGTAAAATATTATTACCAGTTGATTTTGCCATTTTTTTCCCGTTTAAAGTTAGCATGTTGGCGTGCATCCAGTAATTTACCGGAGACTGACCTGTACAAGCTTCGTTTTGGGCGATTTCGCATTCGTGATGAGGGAATTTTAAATCCATTCCGCCACCATGAATATCAAAGTGATTACCAAGATATTTGGTGCTCATTGCAGTACATTCCAAATGCCATCCCGGGAAACCATCACTCCAGGGTGAAGGCCATCTCATAATATGTTCCGGTTCTGCTTTTTTCCAAAGGGCAAAATCCTGCGGATTTCTTTTGTCTGACTGACCATCAAGATCACGGGTATTGGCTAGCATATCTTCGATATTTCGACCGCTTAAAACTCCGTAATTGTTGGTTTCGTTATATTTTACGACATCAAAATATACAGATCCGTTGGCTTCATAACCAATTCCGGTATCGATAATTTTTTTGATGATTTCGATTTGTTCAATTATATGACCAGTTGCTGTTGGCTCTATACTTGGCGGCAGAAAATTGAATGACTTTAAAATATCATGAAAATCTACGGTATAGCGCTGTACAACTTCCATTGGTTCAAGTTGCTCTAAACGTGCTTTTTTTGCGATTTTATCTTCACCTTCATCAACATCGTCTACAATATGACCAACATCCGTAATATTACGTACATAACGAACTTTATAATCAAGATGTAAAAAATACCTGAATATGACGTCAAACGACATAAAAGTTCTCACATTTCCTAAGTGTACATTACTATAAACTGTAGGTCCGCAAACATACATTCCAACATTTCCTTCATGAATTGGGTTGAAATTTTCTTTTTCACCTGACAGTGAATTGTATATTTTTAGAGGCTGTGTAGTATATAAAGGCATATTTTCTATTACTGTTTAATCGTTGATTTGTTTAACCGTTGATTGTTTTTAGTTTATTGTTTATTGTTTTGCTCGGAATGTTATTTGAATTTGAGTCCTTTGATTTCACAATTGTTTAAGTAATTCATCATGGCTCCAATTTTGTTTTTTTCTAATTCCACGATTTCATTTAACTTTAAATGTTGTTCTTCGGAAATCAATTTTTTATCAAACGCTCTATATGATTGTGATTTTACTTCTCCTGCTGAACCTTTTGCGATGCTTAGAAATTGAATAAATTCCCTATTGCCATTTCGTTCAAAACCTTCAGCAATATTATCCATTATTGATCCTGAACTTCTATCAATTTGATCTTTCAAAGAATAGTTTGTTTTTAAATTTGTGTTTTGTATGAGGAATTCAATCTGTTGGCAGATTGTTCTCGCCATTCTCCAAATTTCGAGATCTTCAAATTTTTGTATTTTCGCCATAGGAACAACAAACTATCAACAACAAACAATAAACTTTTTTAAAATTGTGTGTCTAATTTAATGTAATCCAAAAATTCTCTTTTTGTTTGAGGATCTTTAAATTTTCCACCAAATTCAGAAGTTACTGTACTGCTTTCGATATCTTTAATTCCTCTTGAGTTTACGCAAAGGTGTTTGGCGTCAATAACGCAGGCGACATCTTCAGTTCCTAAAGCTTTTTGTAATTCCTGAACAATTTGCATTGTCAGACGCTCCTGAACCTGAGGTCTTTTTGCATAATATTCTACAATTCTGTTCATTTTTGATAAACCGATAACTCTTCCGCTGGAAATATAAGCTACATGGGCTCTACCAATAATTGGCAGTAAATGGTGTTCGCAGGTAGAATAAACAGTGATATTTTTCTCGACTAACATTTCACCGTATTTGTAATTATTGTCAAAAGTAGAAGCTTTTGGTTGTTTTGAAGGGTTTAAGCCACCAAAAATCTCCTTTACAAACATTTTTGCTACTCTGTTTGGAGTACCTTTTATGCTGTCATCTGTCAAATCCATTCCAAGAGTTTGTAGAATGTTTTCGACATCTTTTTTTATTCTTTCTATTTTTTCATCATCTGTTAAGTCAAAAGCATCCTGTCTTACAGGGTTTTTCGCGTTGCTGCTAAAATGATTGTCTCCTATTTCGTCTAAAAAATCTTCGTTATTTGTCATTAAAAACTACTATTATAATGGGTATATCTTTTTAAGGCGGTAAAGATAATTAATAAAAAGGAAACCTTTTCTATCGTTTTTACTATTTAATTGATCGTTTTTGGATATAGTTTAAATTAGCACTACTTATATATTTTTTAATTTAGTGTTTTTCATTTATTATGTTCATTGATTAAAAAAAGAGGAATAAGTTTTTATAAAATCAATTGAAAAATCTGCAAATGCAAATTTTTCAGCATTAGGTTTTTCTTCAGGAGAAAATTTTTTTACAGATTGGTATTTTGTTATTTCTTTTTCAGGTTTGGTAAATCCATAATTATAGGCAGTTGCAAAAAATCGAATTTTGTCTTGTGTAGTTTTAAAATCGATATTTTGATATTTATATTCGGCAACATACCAAAATACTTTCAGATATCGAAGTTGCCACTGAAAATTTCCTAAGCGGTTTATTCTCTCTTTTCTGGCTTCTGTTTCATTTTTCTTTTGAATAAGAATCCAATTATATGACTTCAAACTTTCTGTATTGGCCACATAATTTTCTAAATCCTCTACAAAGGAAGGTTTCATCTGAAAATAACCCGTTGAAAAATCAGATGCAGTCTTTCCTTCATTCACATATAAAATTTTGTTTGAGGATGTCTCGAGGTAGTCAGAGTAAGAATCGTATCTTAGAATTTCCGGAAAAGCAATAGAAAGAATTTGTGATTTTTCGTTTTTATTGAGCTCTAAATCAATCTTCTTTTTTTGTTTTTTTAATAATGAAAAAGCACGGTTAATTTCTTTTCGATAATATTCTATACCCTCATTTTTATAACTAAAAACAGATTTAATTTTAAAACGATTTTTTGCATCTAAACTATTTTTATTAATAGTAAATGATGCTGATGTCAGAAAAAGAAATGATATTATAATTAACTTTTTCATGAGTAAAAAGTCTATAAAGCTATAGCTAATTTACTAAGAACTAATTATATCAAAGCTTTTTTATGGATTTATTTTTAGAAAAATACAGAGCAAAAAAAATCTGTTTTAACATTTAAGTTAAAACAGATTTTGGAGTAAGTATTTTTGATTTTATCTTTTATTATAAACTAAAAGTGCTTCTTTTAAAACATTTACAGCTTTAATCAAATCTTTTTTATTTAAAACATACGCGATTCTTACCTGATTCAATCCCATTCCCGGAGTTGAATAAAAACCGGCAGCCGGAGCAACCATAACAGTTTCACCATTAAGATCGTAACTTTCTAAAAGCCATTGTGCAAAGTCTTCAGAATTCTCGATTGGCAATTGCGCGATGCAATAAAAAGCACCTTTTGGTTTCGTTACAATTACACCTTCAATTTTATTAAGTTCGGTGATTAAAGTATCACGACGACTTTTATATTCTGATATCACTTCATCAAAATAGCTTTGTGGTGTATCTATAGCAGCTTCACAAGCAATTTGTTCGATAGTTGGCGGACTTAAACGTGCCTGGGCAAATTTCATTACAGTTGCCAAAACAGCTGCATTTTTAGTAACCAGACAGCCAATTCTTGCACCACACATACTGTAACGTTTTGAAACAGAATCTACCATAATTACGTTTTGCTGTACATCATCCAGATTCATCACAGAAAAATGAACGTCATCTCCGTCGTATAAGAATTCGCGATAAACTTCATCTGCGATTAAATACAAATCATGTTTTTTGATTAAACCTGCTAATTGTTTAATTTCTGATTCAGAGTATAAATAACCTGTTGGGTTTCCAGGATTACAGATTAAAATGGCTTTCGTTTTTGAAGTAATTAACTTTTCAACCTCTTCGATACCAGGCAAAGCAAATGCCGTTTCGATAGTCGAAACAAGAGGTATTACTGTTGCACTTGTTGATGATGCAAAGGCATGATAATTAGCGTAAAAAGGCTCAGGGATAATGATTTCATCTCCCGGGTCTGTAATAGTGGCCAATGCAAATAATAAGGCTTCAGATCCACCAGTAGTTATAATGATGTCTTCTGAGTTAACATTTACGTTTTGACGCTGGTAAAATTTTGCTAATTTTTTTCTATAACTTTCATATCCGGCAGACGGACTGTATTCTATAATACTTAAATCAATATTTTTTACCGCCTCGATGGCCACTTCGGGTGTTTTTATATCCGGTTGACCAATGTTTAAGTGATACACTTTATGTCCTTTTTGTTTTGCAATGTCTGCATAAGGAGCTAGTTTGCGTATCGGTGATTCGGGCATGTTTCTGCCTTTGTGTGAAATTGTTGGCATGAGCTTAATTATTGAAGTGCAAATTTGCATTTTTTTTTCCAATTTAACGTAAACATTATAGGGTGTTACGAAAATGTAACAATTATCAATATTTTTATTAATTTTATCCTAAAATATTATCAATGAAAAAATATTTCATGCTGTTTTTTGGGCTTTTCACACCTTTTTTGCTTTTGGCTCAGGAAGATTTCTCGATCGAAGACCACCGTACTAAGGTAGTTATACCTTTTAAACTCATTAATAATCTTGTTTTTATTCCGATAAAAGTCAATGGAATCGAGTTGAATTTCTTGTTAGATTCAGGAGTCGAGGAAACCATCTTGTTTAGTATGGAAGAGAAAAAAGAGGTTAGCTTTAAAAATGTAGAGAAGATAAAGTTAAGAGGGTTAGGAAGTGAAGAAGAAATCGAGGGGCTAAAATCAACCAATAATACATTAGAAACTCATGGATTAAGATCTCATAATCATTTGTTGTATATTATTTTAGATCAAAATTTTAATTTGTCTTCTCATATCGGAATTCCTGTAAATGGTATTATTGGGTATCAATTTTTTAAAAATAATTTAGTTGAAATTAATTATCAGAAGAAAAAAGTCATTATACATACCAACAACGAAAAAAATCAAAAGAGGATAGACAAAAAATTTAAGACAGTTCCTATTACTATCGAAAGGGCGAAGCCTTATATTCTTGCAAATGCTGTTGTTGATAGTGTTAACATTGCTGCTAAATTATTAATTGATATTGGTAATAGTGACGCTTTCTGGATTTTTGACAACAACAAAATTAAATTGCCTAAAAAGAATTTTCCTGATTTTTTAGGAAAAGGATTTAGTGGTGATGTAGAAGGTCATCGGGCTAAAATTAAGAAGTTTTCTGTTGATGAATTTGATTTTAAGAATCCAATTGTTGCTTTTCCTGATTCAACTTCTATTAGAAATGTCAGAATGGTTCCGGGGCGTATTGGTTCAGTAGGTGGTGAAGTTTTAAAGCGATTTACTGTTATTTTAGATTATGAAGATAAAAAGATGTTTCTTAAAAAAAACAGTAAATTTTCAGAACCTTTTACCTACAATAAAAGTGGTATTACGGTACAGCATAATGGTTTGCAATGGGTTCAGGAAACAGTACATTTAGAAACCGTTCGAGTGGTTACTTCACCAAGTGAGGCTGGTTTTAATGATAGTAAGAATAATGATTTCAAATATAAGTTTTCATTAAAACCTGTTTATGAAATCGTAAACATCCGTAAGCATTCTGCAGCAGAAAAATGCGGTTTAAAAGCTGGGGATATTATTGTTAGCATTAATCAGACAACACCATACAAATATTCATTGCAGCAAATTAATATGCTATTAAAATCGGAAGAAGATGTGTGGATTACTTTGGAGGTAGAACGCAATAGTTTAATTTTAAAATTCAGGTTTAAACTGGAAGATGAATTGTAAGAAAATACAATTAAAAAAAGCACACTTTTTTACATTAAGATCGTGATTATCAATAATATTTTTATATTTTGTTTAAATTTTACTAAAATTTTGTTGTTTTAAAAAAATAGTACCTATTCAGCGTTAATATTTATTAAGTTTGCCAACAAATTAATAGTTTATGGTTGAAAAATACACTAATTTCTTACGAGTAATTTTGTTTTTCGTCTTTCTTTCATTTTTTCCTTCGGAAACTTTTGCACAATGTGCCGGTGATGATGGAGAAGTGCCTCCAATTTGTAATGTTGCTGATGTGAGCAACCAAACAATAGATTTATTTGCTTTCTTAAATGGTTTACCACTTACAGGAGGTGAATGGACTGATGATAACGGTTCTGGTGGACTAAATGCAACTACCGGAATTTTAAATGCACATCTTATTCGTCGTAGTGGGACTTTTAATTATACTTACACTGTTGAAGGTTTTGGTCTTTGTCCGGATAATTCAGCTACTGTTAAAGTAACGATAGGAGGATACTCAGGAGTTTCATCTCCAAATGTTTCTGTTTGTAGTGCTGTTGAGACTTTTAATCTTTTCTCTGCTTTTGATGGTGAATACTTAGCACCGCATTCTAACGGACAATGGCATAACGATACTACAAATCAAAATATTGGTCCCAATCTTCCTGTAAAAAATTTGCGTGGAACTTTTCAGTTTACTTATACGATGCCTGCTTTTGGTACTTGTCCTGCCATGTCATCAACCGCAAAGGTTACTGTTATCAGGGCACCTGAGTCAGGAACTGCTAATAGAGTATCATTATGTGGGAGCGATGGTTTAACGGCTTATACAGATTATGATTTGTTTAATTCACTTTCCGGAGAAGATGCAGGTGGCGTTTGGAGAGATAATAGCAATACCGGAGAATTAACCACTGTCGGAGATCATAATATTGATATACAAAAAATATTCAACAGATTGGGAGCAGGGGATTACTCTTTTACTTATACTGTTGCTTCAACAAACCCAATTTGTTCAAATGAGTCGACCTCAATCAGAATCAGACTTGAGCGAAAACTTGATTTTACAGATGCCAAGGTTACAGTTGATTCGGATATATGCGAAACAGAAATCCCAACAGCGACTTATTCTGTAACTATTACTAAAGGCGCTACAACTATTCCTAATGGTAGTTATTATGTCTCGTTTAATGTTTCCGGACCAAATGGAGGATCAGAAACGATAATGGCAAATTTTACGAATGGCGTACTTATTTTCCCAATAAATTCAGATTATTTTCAAGGGGTTGGAAATTTTACTGTAAGTATTAATGATATATATTCTGTAAATAGCGAAAGGGCTTGTAAAAATATCATCAACAATTTATCAGATGTACTAAGTATATATCCAATTCCGGATTTAACAGGAGCAAAAATTGCACCCATAACGACTTGTCAAAATAGCAATACATTAGTTAGTATTTCTGATGCTGCAAGAATTATAAATGGGGATTATGATATTGTATATAATATTTCAGGTGCTAATAATGCATCTTCCCAAATAGCAAGAGTTACATTTGTGGGAGGAAGCGCGAGTTTTACAATGCCTTCGATCTTAAATTCGCAAAGTGGTACAGGAGAAATTAAGATTACGAATATTACTCATGTAATTTCACAATGTACAAACAGTGCAGATTTAAAAGGTACAATTCTTATAAATCCACTTCCTAATGTACCCACTTTAAGAATCCAAATTAATGATGTTTGTTTTGGATCACCTGTTACAGCTTCAGTTTCAGGATTAGGAAGTTTAACTAATGTTACACTGTCTTATGTGCTAACAGGAAGTAATCTGGCAGCAGTACAGACAGTCACTTTAACTGCAACAAATGGTAGTGCAAGTTTTGTAGTTCCGGCGGGGTTACTTATAAACACAGGATCTACAACAGCAACAGTTACCAATTTGATAAATAACACAACAACTTGTGGTATCAATATTACAGGTGTGGCAGATCCTTTTTCATTAAACCCTATTCCTGTCGCACCAACTGCAGGTAATCAGTCTTTTTGCAAGTCAGATTTGGCTACCATTGCTAGTTTAGAGCCAAAAGGAACGCAATACAAATGGTATAATTCCGCAACATTAACAACTCCTCTTGCCAATACTTATGTTTTAAAAGAGGAAAATTATTATGTAACAGAAACAACTTTAAATTGTACATCATCGGCAACTATGATTATAGTTACACTAAAAGATACTCCGGCTCCGGAACTTAATCCGGACGGACAAAATTTCTGCGGATTAGATGCGCCAACAATTGCAGATTTATCAAATAATACAAATGTACCTTCGTCAGTTGTTTGGTATGATGCTCCAAAAAATGGATATCTATTTCCTCCAACAACTGCCTTAGTTGATAAAAAAAAGTATTATGCCTTCGATTTCTCAACAGAAAATTGTCTTTCCTATGATTATACCGAAGTTACGGTATCCTTAACGGATTGCGATGTTGTACCACCAGATTTCTTTATTCCGGATGGATTCTCTCCTAATGGTGATGGGGTAAATGATGTATTTGTTATTACGAATATTGACTTTTTATTTCCGGATTACCAAATTGAAATTTTTAATAGATATGGGAACGGAATGTACAGGGGAGGAAAAGACAAACCGGGCTGGGACGGAATAAATTATGAAACACAGGGGCTTAACCACGGCACTGCACCAAATGGAGTTTATTTTTATGTTATCCATTTTAATAAAGGCAACACGCCTCCTAAACAAGGACGTCTTTATTTAAATCGATAATTCCGTTTTACATTATTTAATATAATTTTCAAATGAAAAAAATAATACTCTTTATAAGTTTTCTCTTTTATATAACCACAGCCTGGGCACAGCAAGACCCTGAATACACACATTATATGTATAATATGAGTGTGATTAATCCCGCATATGCAACAGGAACTCCTTTGATGATGAATTTTGGAGGTTTGTACAGAACGCAATGGGTAGGCGCCGTAGGAGCACCAAAAACGTTTACTTTTTTCGGACATACTGCCTTAAGTGATAAAATCGAAGTGGGTTTATCTTTAGTATCTGATGATATTGGAGACGGAGCCAAAAAAGAAAATAATGTTTATGGTGATTTTGCTTATGTCCTTAATTTAGGTGGGAAAAATAAACTTTCGCTTGGTCTTAAAGCGGGATTCTCAGCCTTGCAAAGCAATTTTAATGGCTTTCTTTTACAAAGCGGAAATGCAGCTACTGATGCCGCTTTCGCAGAAGACATCAATGTAACCAAACCAAATATTGGAATAGGGGCGTATTATTTTAGAGATAATTTTTATATAGGATTGTCTGCTCCAAATTTATTGAAGTCAAAACAGATTGAGGAAAAGTCAGGACTAAACGCTTATGGATCTGAAGAAATTCATACGTATTTAACTGGCGGTTATGTTTTTCAGCTAAATGATATGTGGAAAATCAAACCTGCATCAATGGCAAAATTTGTAAAAGGTGCTCCAGTTGCTGTAGATATTACGGCAAATGTTTTATACAATGAGAAATTTGAAATTGGTGCAGCTTATAGGATAAATGATTCTTTCAGTGCTTTGGCAAATATTAATGTTACACCTTCTTTAAGAATCGGTTATGCATACGATTATACGCTTTCAAATCTGGGACAATTCAATTCGGGAACGCATGAAATTATGTTGCTGTTTGATTTAGATTTATTAGGAAAAGGATATGATAAATCACCTAGATTCTTTTAAAATGATAAATATGAAAAAACTACTTGTTATTATATTCGTATTTTCAATACAGTTTATAAACGCCCAGGATAAAGATTTAGCCAGAGCCAAAAGATTTTTTGATAAGACATTTTATAGTGAAGCCATTATTTTATATGAAAAATTAGCTGAAGAAAAACCTTCTCAGGAAGTAATTAAAAACCTGGCAGATTCTTATTATTACACCAATGATTTAGTCAAAGCACAACGTTATTATAGACTTTTAATAAATAATTATAACAAAGATTTAGATCGAAATTATTATTTCAGATATGCTCAAACGTTAAAAGCTACAAATAGTCCTGCTGATGCTAATGCGGCCTTAAAGAAATATTATAGTACTGCAACAAATGGCAAAGATTCTATCTATTTTGAAAACGAACTTCACGAACTAGAAAATGTTTCTGCAATTGGAAACCGGTTTGATATAAAAAATCTGGCAATCAATACTCCTAATTCAGAGTTTGGAGCTGTAAAATATAAAGGAAATCTTGTTTTTGCAGCAGTTAAACTAAAACCGGGATTGTTTGATAAAAAGTACAAATGGGACAATGAGACTTATTTGAATTTGGTTACCGTTGCTCTAAATGAGATTAATACAACGGAATCGAATGTAAGTTATTTTGCAGACGAATTAAAAACCGGAATGCACGAAGCAAATGCTGTTTTTACTAAAGATGGCAAAACAATGTATTTTACGCGAAATTATTCTAAAAATGGAACGAAAAAGAAAAACGATGAGAAAATTTCGAATCTTCAGATTTTTAAAGCCGAGTTAGTTGATGGAAAATGGACCAATATTACAGCACTTCCGTTTAACAGTCCGAATTATTCTGTAGAACATCCTGCTCTTAGTGCTGATGAAAAAGTATTGTATTTTGCTTCTGATATGCCGGGAAGCCTTGGTTCTTTTGATATTTATTCAGTAAATGTCAATAAAGGAGCATTTGATACACCAAAAAATTTAGGAACAATTGTCAATACAGATAAAAGAGAGCAATTTCCTTTTGTTTCAAATGATAACAAACTTTATTTTTCTTCTGATGGACATTTAGGTTATGGATCGTTGGATGTTTTTGTTTCAGATATTAACGGAAATGAATATTCAGAACCTGTTAATATCGGTTTGCCATTAAATTCTAATTTGGATGATTTCTCTTTTAATATTGATTCAGATACCAAAGAAGGTTATTTTGCATCCAACAGAGATGGCGGAAAAGGAAGCGATGACATCTATCAATTCAAGGAAATTAAAGATTTAATTGTTGAAGATTGTAAACAGTTTATTGCCGGAACAATTACAGATGTTGATACTAAATTAGTACTAGAAAATGCGACTGTAATGTTGCAGGATTCTGCTAAAAAGACTTTAAATACAATTACGACTTCGGCAGATGGGCAATTTAGTTTTACTGTTGCGTGCGAGAGTACGTATACAATTGTTGCTTTTAAAGAAAAATATACTAACGAGTCAAGAACTTTGGAAATTGGAAAAACCAGAAATATAACCAACGATGGTTCATTGGCATTAAAATCTTTAGACGCCATTAAATTGGAAGAACAGAAAAATGCAGAAGATAAACGAAAAGAAGAAATTCGTCTGGAAAAAGAGAAAAAAGATAAAGAAGCTCTGGCTCTTATCGCTTTAAATGAAGCAACAAAAAAGGCTAAAGCCGATGAAATTGCAGCAGGAGAAGCGAAGAAAAAAGAAAAAGAGAATCAAATTATGGCACAGGAAAAAGATGTCGTAAAAGATAAAGACCGATTAATCATTAAAACGGATCCGATTTATTTCGATTATAATATGTGGTACATTCGTAAAGAATCGAAAGTAGTTTTAGGCAGAGTTGTGGCTTTAATGAATAAATATCCGGGAATGGTGATCGAAATTGGATCCCATACTGATTCACGTGGAAATGCGAAATTCAATGAGGAGTTATCTCAAAAAAGAGCCAATTCGACCAGAGAATTTATTATTCAGTCTGGTATCAATGCCAGCAGAGTTTCGGCTAAAGGTTATGGAGAATCTGTGCCAATTATAAAATGTAAAACAGATGATGCCTGTTCAGAAGAAGATCACGAATTGAACAGACGAAGCGAATTTGTAATTAAAAAGTTATAAATATATCTGATCAAAAAATACAATTTTAATTAAGAAGCCTTTTTTTTGGCTTCTTTTTTATTTATTTTTATAGGATAAGAATGAACTTAAAAATTAAACTATGAAAAAAATAATCGCATTATCCTTGGTTATCACTTGTATTGGATTCCAAAGTTGTAAAAATGATGAAAAACAAAAAGAAATTGAAGCCGCTAAAGCCGAAGGTGAAAAGGTTGTAAGTTCTCAGTGTTATAAGGCGATATATGAAAAAGATACGATTGATTTAAAAGTAAACACATTAAAAAATGGAAAGATATCCGGAGATATGGTGATGAAAGTTGCTAATGCACCGGAACGAACTGGTGAAGTAGCAGGAGAATTTAAAGGGGATACTTTGTTTGTTGACTATACATTTGTAGATACTACAAATAAAAACACAAAATTTAAAAATCCTATGGCACTTTTAAAACGAGATAGCCAACTTATCTTAGGAAATGGAACCATGCAAACGACAATGGGCGTTACTTATTTGGTAAAAGATAAACCAATAGATTTCGAAAATGTGAAATATAAATTCACAACTGTTGAGTGTACAGATAAATCAAAATAAATAAAGAAAAAATACAATAAAAAAGCCGTTTCATATGAAACGGCTTTTACTATTTAGTTTAAATTGTTTTTTTATAACACTTCACCTTTAATTTTTAAGGCTACACGACCATCAGGATAATTCACTGCATTGGTTTCAACAGTAATAGTTTTACGAATAGGACCAGCGGCCATATTATATTTTACATCAATTTTTCCTTTTTTCCCTGGTAAAATAGCAGTTGCTGGTTTTGTAACTACGATAGTACTTACTGTAGATTCTGCACCAGTAATTATCAATGGAGCGTCTCCGGTGTTGGTGAATTCGAATGAACGAACTGCATTATCACTCTTAGAAATTTTTCCATAATCAATTGTATTGTCCTGAGCCGAAAATTCAATTTTCGGGCCATTTTGTGCGTAACCCATTGCAGTAAACAATACGATTGCAATAAAAGAGGCAACATTTTTCATTTTGAAATTATTTTAAGTTGTAAGTAAATATACATTCTTTTAATTAACACACAAATTATTAATTCGCTTTTTATAGTGTCTTTAATTATTTACTTTTGCTGTCAGTTATAATTACAAAAATTGAACCAAAGTTTTTATGGTTTATTTGTTTAACTGTTTAATCGTTTAATTGATAACGATTAAGAAAGAGTAAAACAAATTAACGATTAAACAAATTAACGATTAAACATATCCACGATAAAATGACAATTCCAGCACAATTTGACGCTAAAACGATCGAGAATAAATGGTATGATTACTGGATGAAAAACAACTATTTTCATTCGGAGCCAGATCACAGAACACCTTACACAATTGTAATTCCACCGCCAAACGTAACAGGAGTGCTTCATATGGGGCATATGCTGAACAATACAATTCAGGATGTTTTAATTCGTCGCGCACGTCTTAAAGGTTTCAATGCATGCTGGGTTCCGGGAACGGATCACGCATCAATTGCAACTGAGGCGAAAGTTGTAGCAAAATTAAAAGCAGAAGGAATCAATAAAAATGATTTAACACGCGAAGAGTTTTTAGCACACGCCTGGGAATGGACAGATAAATACGGTGGAGTTATCCTTGACCAACTTAAAAAGTTAGGAGCTTCCTGCGACTGGGAAAGAACTAAATTTACCATGGATCCTGATATGTCGGCGTCTGTAATTAAATCGTTTGTTGATTTATATAACAAAGGTTTGATTTATAGAGGATACCGAATGGTAAACTGGGACCCGGAAGCTAAAACAACACTTTCTGACGAAGAAGTTATTTACGAAGAGCAACAAGGAAAATTATTTTTCTTAAAATATAAAATTGAAGGTTCAGAAGATTTCTTAACGATTGCAACAACACGTCCTGAAACTATCTTTGGGGATACTGCAATTTGTATCAACCCAAATGATGCCCGTTTTACTCATTTAAAAGGAAAAAAAGCTATTGTTCCTATTTGTGGCAGAGTAATTCCAATTATCGAAGATGAATATGTAGATGTAGAATTCGGAACCGGATGTTTAAAAGTAACTCCGGCGCACGATATGAATGACAAAACGCTGGGGGAGAAGCACAATCTTGAAATCGTTGATATCTTTAATGAAGATGCTACACTAAATAGTTTCGGATTGCATTATCAGGGAAAAGATCGTTTTGTGGTTCGTACTGAAATTGCAAAAGAATTAGAAGAAATTGGCGCTTTGGCGAAGACCGAAATCCATTTGAATAAAGTAGGAACATCTGAAAGAACCAAAGCGGTAATCGAACCAAGATTGTCAGATCAATGGTTTTTGAAGATGGAAGATTTAGTTAAACCGGCAATTCAATCTGTATTGGTTGATGGCGATATTAAATTGCACCCAAAACGTTTCGAAAACACATATGCACACTGGTTAAATAATATCCGTGATTGGAATATCTCTCGTCAATTATGGTGGGGACAACAAATCCCGGCCTACTATTACGGAGATGGAAAAGAAGACTTTGTAGTTGCAGAAAACATCGAAGATGCCTTAGCTTTAGCTAAAGAAAAAACGAACAACCAACAACTAACAACCAACAACCTGAAGCAGGATGTTGACGCCTTAGACACCTGGTTTTCATCCTGGCTATGGCCGATGTCTGTTTTTGGTGGAATAATGGATCCGGAAAGTGCAGATTATAAATATTATTATCCAACTAATGACCTGGTAACTGGTCCGGATATTTTATTTTTCTGGGTTGCCAGAATGATTATTGCAGGATATGAATATGCTGGCGAAAAACCATTTACAAATGTATATTTGACTGGTTTGGTTCGTGATAAACAACGTCGCAAAATGTCTAAATCATTAGGAAATTCTCCTGATCCTTTAGACCTGATCGAAAAATTCGGTGCCGATGGTGTTCGTGTAGGATTGCTTTTGAGTGCTTCTGCCGGAAACGATATTATGTTTGATGAAGAATTATGTAATCAGGGAAAAGCATTTTCAAACAAGATTTGGAATGCCTTTAAATTGATAAAAGGCTGGGAGGTTTCTGAAACTATTCCACAACCGGAATCATCAAAAGTAGCAATCGAATGGTACGAAGCGAAATTGCAGCAAACCTTAGTTGATATTGAAGATAATTTTGAGAAATACAGAATTTCAGATTCGTTAATGGCCATTTACAAATTGGTTTGGGATGATTTCTGTTCCTGGTTTTTAGAGATGATTAAACCGGCTTACCAACAGCCAATTGACAAAGCAACGTTTGATAAAGCAATTGAAATGTTAGAAAGTAACTTAAAATTGTTACATCCGTTTATGCCATTCTTAACAGAGGAAATTTGGCATTTAATTGCTGACAGAACTGCTGAAGAAGCATTAATTGTTTCAACATGGCCAGAATTAAAACCATTTAATGCGAGTTTAATTACTGATTTTGAAAGTACAATTGAAGTAATTTCTGGAATCAGAACGATTAGAAAAGATAAAAATATTCCATTTAAAGATGCAATCGAATTGAAAGCAATCAACAGCGAGAATATCTCAACTTATTTTGATACAATCGTAACTAAATTAGGAAATATTTCCGCTTTCGAATATGTTTCGGCTAAAGTAGATGGAGCATTATCTTTCCGTGTAAAATCAAATGAATATTTCATTCCGATTTCAGGAGGAAATATCGATGTTGAAGCTGAAATTGCAAAATTAACTGCAGAATTAGTTTACACGCAAGGTTTTTTAAAATCAGTTGAGGCAAAATTGTCTAATGAGAAATTCGTTTCGGGAGCACCAGAAAAAGTTTTGGCTAACGAAAAACAAAAAGAAGCTGATGCCTTGGCGAAAATTGCTACAATCGAGCAGAGTATTGCTGGTTTGAAATAAGAATCTAGCTTACTTTAAATATAAAAAATCCCAATTCTGAATTTTCAGAATTGGGATTTTTTTATTTAATAGAGTACTATTTTACAGGTTCTCTTAATATAGTTTTCAATTTATCGGGAGAAGTTTTTCGAAAATCTGACAAATAGATTTCATGATGGATTCCATTTTTTTGTAAATTGTTTTCAGAAGTAAATTCTTGTATTTTTTTAAGTGTTTCAGGCTCATTGGCAAAAGGACCAACATGAAGAATTTGTATTACTTTGCCTTCTGTCATTTCATAAAATTCGATTGTACTTGCAGCTTTTATTCCTTTTTTATTAATAACAATAGCAGTAGCTTCTTCGACTTGTTCTCTGGTAACAAAATCTGGCATTCTGATCATTAATCTGTAATTCCATTCACTTCGTGGTATTTTTAAGGGCGCTTCCTCCATAGAAATAAGCTTGTATTTTTCTTCATCAAAACTCCATAAGCCTTCTAGTTTTGGTACGACAAAATCATGGTTTAATGCTTTGCACATAAATTTTATAACGTAAGCTGTAGCGTATAATACTTGAATTTTATCCGAAAAAACTTGTTCAGAAGGATCACCCTTACCTGTAATTGACAAATAATGTGTCTCTCCAATATAAAGTATCTGAGGTTTAGTTTTAGCGGTATAATATACCTTGTCGGCCTTTGTTAAATCTAATTTATCCATTTTTGATTTGTTTAGATGGCAAAGTAAATCATACCATGTGACAACCCTATGTCATCAGTAATTCTATTTTTTATTATTTCGATTTAAAACCAAAAACAAAGGATAAGAAATCAAAGTAATTCCAATTATGATTAAAAAGCTTTTAAGATCGCTAAAAATAAAACCAGCAAGTATTGCAATTGAAGCAATAATGGCTAAAATGGTTGCCCAGGGATACCAAATAGATCGATAAGGTCTTGCTAATTCCGGTTCAGAAGATCTTAATTTTAAAAGCGCACAATACGCCAACCCCCAAACAATAATAGAGGTAAAGGCAGCAAACGTAAATAAAACTTCAAAAGAACCAATACAAATTAAAAACAAACTAAAAAGTGATGAAACCAGCAGGGCCGTAATGGGAGTGCCGCCTTTATTAACTTTTGTGCCCTTTTCAATAAAAAAACCATCCCGGCTTAAGCCATATAAAATTCTTGGTGGAATCATCATGAAAGCGTTCAGAATGCTGATTAAAGAGAAAATAGAAATTACTGTTACGATAATAGCGCCATTTTTACCGAAGATAATGTTGGCAACATCGGCGGCAGCCAGATTAGATTTTGCTATGTTTTCCAGCGATAAAACATGGAAAAATGCAACGTTTACCAAAACATAAATAGCAATAACCAGAAGCACACCGCTGTATAATGATTTCGGAATATTTTTACTCGGATTATCATTTTCCTCAGCAAAAAAGCAAACGCTATTCCAGCCATTATAAGTCCCAATGATAAGTTGCAGCGATTTAAAAAAGCCAAATATAAGTCCGATTTGGAAGAATGAATTGTCTTTAGGAATCGGAGCTAATTGCACTCCGGAATACATAAAACACGCCACAACTAAACAAACAAAACAAATAACTTTAAGGAAACTGGTAATTTGCTGAATGGCACTTCCGTTTTTTACACCGCTTAAATGCAACAATACAAATGCAATTAAAAGTGAAATTGCCATTACAGTAGAATAATTTGCTAAACCCGGAAACAAAATAATCAAATATTCACTGATTACAATACAGTAAAAGGCGGGCGGAATCGCATTGGTAATATAATCAAACCAGCCAGATAAGAAACCGGCATAATCTCCAAAAGCTCTTTTAATGTAATTGTAAGATCCTCCTGCTTTTGGAAGCATTGTAGCAAGCTCTGCATACGAATTGGCGCCAATTAAAACATATATTCCACCAAAAAGCCAGGAAGCAATGATCAGCCAATAATTATCTAACATTCCGGCAATTGTTCCCGGTGTTCGCAGAATTCCAACTCCAATTGTTCCTCCAATTAAAACTGCAATATTAAAACTTAATCCAAGCGTTTTTTTTAATTGGTTTGGTTTGGAATCTGACATAGAATTTTGTTTTGTTGAAATTAGAATGCTTGTCGCAAAAGTAAAGATATTTAAAGCACTTTCTTCTCTGAAAATAAAAAACCTCATCTATTGCTAAATGAGGTTTTTTAAAAGGTTTTATAAATTGAGATTCTGTTTTGGTTTATTTTTTTTGTTTGAGATATTTATCTAAAAAAGCAAGTGTTTTTTTAGAAGTAGTGATTTGATTTTCTTTTTTCTGAAAACCATGACCTTCATCAGGGTAAACAACATATTCAACAGGAACACCATTTTTTTTCACACCGGCTACTATTTCATCACTTTCGACAGGCAGGACTCTGACGTCATTTGCACCCTGAAAAACAAGCAATGGTTTGTTTATTTTTTGATAATTAAATAATGGCGATATCTTTTTCAGGCGTATACTATCAGAAGTATATGGATCTCCTAATTCATCATAAAGCGCTGCACGAAAGGATTCCCAATAAGGTGGAATGCTTTTTAAAGTTCTTAACCAGTTGGCAACACCAAACAAGTTTACGCCCACTTTAAATTCCTCAGGATGAAATGCCAATGCACCTAAAACCATGCAGCCACCATAACTTCCTCCGTAAATACCAATTGAAGTTGAATCGATATAATTTTGCTGTGTCAGCCATTTTTTACCCCAAATACAATCCTTCAGATCACCGTTACTATGGTCTTTGTTGTCTAGTTTGTAAAACGTTTTTCCGTAACCGTTGCTGCCACGATTATTGACCGCTAAAACTGCATAGCCATGATTGACCAAATATTGAATACTGTTTGAATATCCAATTCGGCTTTGTCCCCCAGGTCCGCCATGAACCCATATCAATGCTGGTACCTTACTATTTTCTGATGCCTGTAAAGGTTTGTAATAAATTGCCGGGATTTCTTTTCCATCAAAAGATTTAAACCGTACTACTTCTGCTTTTACAAGGTCATTCTGATCAATTTTTTTGCTTAAGGTTGAGGTTAATTGTTTTAAAGTTTTAGTTGGAATATCATATACATATAAATTTGGTGAGCTCGTACTGCTTCCTACTGTCAGTAATAATTTATTTTCACTGTTAGAGATAATTACGTTTTGAACATCACCATCTTTCAAATCAGGAAAATCTATCTTTTTTCCAGATTTATGGTCGAAAAGAATGACCTTGTTTTTACCGTCATCGTTAATAAAAACGATATGATATTTTTCATTTTCGCTTAGACTCATATAATTCACATCCCACTTGTCTTCGAAGATTTTTTCAGATTTACCCGTGTTTAAATTGTATTTTACCAGGTAACTAAATTGACTGTTATCGTTCGTTGAATAGTAAAAGATACTGTCATTTTTTTCGAAAGCCATCGGAATCCAGCTAGCTTCTTTGTCGGAACTGATTTTTTTAGTGGTTTTGGTTTTACTATCGTAAATATGCAGTTCATTTTTATCTGTTGTAATTTCTTTTGTTAACGCTATATATCTTTCAGTTTTACTGATTACCGACGGAGTTAAACCTATCTCGTTTTTATATAAAATGACAGGTTTCCAACTAAGTGTGTCCAATTTAATAATATCAAAATATTTTACATCTCGCTTATTACTGCTTACGTACATATTTTTCTTGTCGAGACTCCAGCCAACAAAACTATTGGCGCTATTGGGCCAGGGTGTAATGTCTTTTACGGAAGCATCGGTTCTATTCATTAAATAGAGGTGTGTATTTTCATTTCCTCCTTTATCAGATGAATAAATAAATTTTGAATTACCAGGCAAATAATCAACAGCATAATTACTTTCTGTTTTAGATTTTGTAAGTGCAACAGAGGAGGTGTCTGCAATATTTAATTCATACAGATTTGCAATTCCGGTAACATTGTTATTAATTAATATTTTAGTTTCATCCTTATTAAAACCAGCTGCACCAATTGCTTTGGTATCATAAAAATCTTCTACAGCATATTGTTTGGGCATTCTTGCTTCTTCTTTGTTTTCTTCTTTTTTGCACGAATTAAGTATTAGCAAAGAAAAAACTCCAATTATAATAAACTTTTTTTTCATTTTATACGGTTTTAAATTATTGGTTATCAGTTGTTAATAATCAAATTTAAACAAAAAAAGTATTGGGTGGAAAATAAAAAACCTCATCTATTGCTAAATGAGGTTTTCTAAGGAAATTTAAAAACCAAAACTTCTTCTGCTTTCAAAGAATGAAGAGACAGAAAAAGCTTTGGATAAAAAAAATCTAATTCAAATTTTTAGAACTTGTATCGTAAACTTGTCATAATTTGACGAGGTGCGATAGGGTTCACACTATAATTTTCGTGAACGGTATAATTCAATTCGTTTGTTATGTTTGATAATCTGCATAAGATGGAGAATTTTTTCCATTCATACCCAAGAGAAGCATCTACAGTAACATAACCTTCCAAAGGAATATCACGATCTCTAATTGTTACCGTATATGTTTTTGGATTGGTTGAAGGTGTGTTTTCTGTCCATAAATAATCATCATTCCAACCTCCGGTACGGTCACCAACATAGTTTCCAATAGCTCCAAAAGTTACCCCTTTTAATAAACCGCTAGGCAATTTGTAGAAAAAGCTCAAATTGGCAGTGTTTTTTGGAGTTCTTGCTAAAACATCTCCAACAACAAGGCTACCGCTTGTGCCAGATGATTTAGATACTTTGGTTTCATTAAAACTATAACCAGCCATAATGTTCAACCCTTCTACAGGTGTTGCTGTAATATCTATTTCGACTCCTTTTCCTTTTGTTGCTCCAACCAATTCTTTTAGATTAGTATTAACGTTTTGTGTAACACCGTCTGATAAATATTGAGCAGTTTGTGCTAAATTATTATTCTTAATTTGATATACAGTTACGTTTGTTGTCAAAAAACCTCTAAAGAAATCTTTTTTCACACCAACTTCATATTGATCTATAATTGATGGATCTAATGGTTTTGAATCTACTGTTGTTCCGGTATTTGGAGTGAAAGAGTTTGAATAACTTGCAAACAAAGACAAATCTTTAGTAGGCTGTACTACCAATCCTGCTTTTGGTGAGAAAGCTTTGTTTATAGCTTTAGCACCAGTTACAGGTAATGCATTTTCGTAAGCAGTTGTAATGACATTTACATTATTCTTTTTCTCTATCACTTCTTTTGTAGTGGTAGCTTCGCTTTGCTGCCATGACCAACGTAATCCCGCCAGAACTTTTATGTATTGATTTATCGAAACTAAATCTTGAAAATAGGCTCCAAAACGTTGCGTTTCTGTACTGGTTAATTGAGTAGTTCTTGTTGGATAAGGAATAATAGTAGTTTGTGTGCTATAATCGTAAGTATATAAGTTTATAGCGGTAGCTTCTGTTGTTAAAAGGTCTGCAGGTTTTCCAGGAGCATAGAATCCAAAAGTATAATTTGGAGCAAGAGAATTTTCGTAATCAACTCCGGTAAATATTTGATGTTTGATGCTTCCTGTTTTAAAATTTCCTTGTAAACTTATTTGATCACCAAAAATTTGTTCTGCACCATCAGCTTTTGTTAAACCACGTTTCCAGTTTCCATTAGCTTCGATTGTACTTAGCTGTGCTGTAGATGTTTGAGTTCTGCGGTAAGATTGATAAGAAGAATTAAAATTTAATTTCCAGTTTTTGTTGAAATCGTGATTAAACAATAGGGAAGCACTAGATGATTTAGTGTTTGCAGTGGACCAAAGTGCTCCGAAAAATTCGTTACGTGGCAGGTCTAAAATTGTTTTTCCATAGATCCCGGTACCAAAATCAGGTGTCCAGTCAGCACTTAAATAATCCCCTTGTAAGGTAATTTGAGTTTTATCTGAGAGATGAAATAAAAAGGAAGGATTGATATAAATACGTTCGTTTTTTACAAAATCCCTAAAACTTTCTGAGTTTTCATAAGATCCTGTAATTCTGTATGCTATAGATTTATTTAATGGTCCGTAAAAATCAATAGACGGTTTGTAGTAAGAATAGCTTCCAATTTGCATAGATACTTCGCCACCACTTGTGAATTTTGGTGTTTTGGTAACCAAATTCATAATTCCACCTGGTGCAACATTTCCGTACAATAAAGCTGAACCTCCTTTTAGGAATTCAACTTTTTCTAAAGAGGAAACTTCTGGTATTGAACCAGCATTATAACGGAAACCATTTTTAAACATATTATTGGCACTCATATCATATCCCCTTGAAAAGAATGATTCTTGCGCACCACCACGAGCAGATCCTACATAAACACCGTTTAGATTTTTTACTACTTCACTCAATCTTATTGCTTGTTGCTGTTCGATTACTTCACTACCAATAACCTGAACGCTTTGTGGTAAGTCCATAACTTTAATACCTGAACGTGCAGCCTCAATTGGTTTTTTAGGTTTATTTGGTGTTATTAATACCTCATTAAGAATTTCTCCTTTTTTGTTTTTAACAGTATCATTTAGAGTAGTATTATTTTCAATACTTGAATATTCCTGACTGTAAGATGCTAAACTTAAAAATGATAATCCGAAGAGTAAAATATATTTCATGTTGTTTATTAAGAATAATTAAAAATAATTTTTGCAAATATAAATAGGTATATGTTCTCTCGCAAAGTTTATTTAGATTAATTATGGTTAATATTATAACTGTTTAAATGTTAATTATTTGTATTTTTAATTAGTAAGTAAATGGTTTCAAATAGTGATGTATTTTAATTTGAAATTTGAAATTGAAACAAAAAAACCTTGCTCAACGAGCAAGGTTTTGAATATAGTAAGTAAAAAATGAATTATTACTTAACTGTAATGAGGTAAGTAGCCATTTTCCAGATTTCATTGTATTTTTTGCCGTTATGTTCTCCTGAAGCTTTCTCAGTATAAGCAAATTCTACCATGTAATTTCCTGGCCAGATTGGTGTAAATGAAACTTCTCCGTTTTCATTACTCCATAATTCTTTTTCCCAACCGTTTGGAGCGATTACTTTCATTTTTTGCTCTTTGGCAATTTTACCTTCATACAAAGCATTTACATTGATTTTTGTGTTTTGTTTTGCCGTTAAAACATCTTTAGAGAATAAACTAATAATGTTTGAGTTTGCAACAGCTTCATTTCCTTTTGCAGCATTACCAACTGTAACGTTAGCACTTGAATTGTAATCTAAAACCATAGTTCCATATACATCTTTTACTTTATGATGCATTGCAATGGTATACACTCCGTCTTCATCAGGTGTAAAGAATGCCTGATATTTATTGTCTAAAGCTTTCGCTGAAAGTTTAATTTCTTTTTTTGATGGACTAATCACAACTAACGAAAAATCTTTTAAATCTGAAAACCATTTATCAGCTTTTGTGATATCATTATCCGAAAATTCTCCAAAATAAACTGAGATTTCCTGTGCCTTTCCTTTTGTTCCTGTCGCTTTAGTTTCGATCCAAAGTGCATGAGCAAATAATTGTGGAGTTGCGACTAACATAAAAAGAAAAAAGGCGATTTTTTTTAAAAGATTTGATTTCATAAGATTAGGATTAATTTGTTAAGTATGATTATACAAATCTAAAGTTTATTTAGAATAATTAAAAATAAAAAGAAATTAATTTTTAAGTAACTTCTTTTTATAAGTTTTTAAAGTGTTGTAATACTTAGAATTTACTTGATTTGATCTACTTTTTGTGATATAATTTTCAATTTGTTTTTTTTGAATATGGTTATTTGAATTTTATTGAAAAATCATAAAAAAGGTAGCAGTTCCTTTCTAAAAGCCTTAATTTTGCAACCGAACAAAATGACACGACTTCATGATCATTCCTTTTTTAAAAAAGATACAAGGTTCCCCAAAAGGATTTAGATTAGCCAATACTGTATTTTTTTTCTTATCCGGATTTGGGTATTCTTCCTGGGTATCCCGAATTCCACATATACAAGCTGAATTACATTTGTCTGAAGCTGAATTTGGAGCTGTTTTATTTGCATTTCCGATTGGCTTAATGTTAACAATGCCTTTCACCGGAATGTTATTAAATAAATATAGCAGTCGTTATATTATGTTGTTAGGTGCAATTATGTTTAATATTGTGCTGTCTTTACCAGGCTTGGTTGCTTTTGTGTGGCAGTTGGTTATAGTGCTTTTAATCTTTGGAGCTTCGCGAAATATTTTTAATCTATCTATTAACGCACAATCTCTCGAAGTTCAAAAATTATATCCTAAATCAATTATAACTCGTTTTCATGCGGTTTGGAGCATCGCTGTTTTTTCAGGAGCTGGTTTGGGCTATGTAATGGTCACACAACATATTGCACCGTCATATCATTTATTGGGAGTTAGCGTTTTTATGATGGGACTTACGGCTTGTTTTTATCCAATGAGTATTCATAATCAGCCTGTACCTGTTAAAAAGAAGTTTTTTTCTATGCCGGAAAAAAACCTGGTCAAGTTTGCCCTGATCTGTTTTGTCTCTATGGCTTGTGAAAATACAATGTACGATTGGAGTGGTATTTATTTTAAAAATATATTGCATGCTTCACCAAAGTTAACCAGTGCCGCATTTGTGTTTTTTGCAACAGCGGTAACTTTAGGACGTTTATTTGGAGATTATGGCGTAATGAAATTTGGTACGAAACGAATTCTGTTTTATAGTGGTATTTTGATCACTGCAGGATTCGGTATCTGTTTTATTCTGCCTTATGCTTATCCAACTATTTTTGGCTATGTTTTAATTGGAGTAGGGGTTTCCTGTGTGGTTCCGCTAGTATTTAGTATCGCCGGAAGATCATCAAAACTAAGCAGTGGTTCTGCCTTAACTTCGATATCTACTATTGGTTATCTTGGATTTTTGCTCGTGCCGCCAATGGTAGGTTTCATCTCTGAATATCTAAGTATGAAATGGGCGTTTTTAATTATGGCGCTTTTAGGAATACTGATGATTTTTATGGTGAATAAGATTGGGGAGAATGAGTAGCTTTTTGGAAGTGGCTAAGATGCTAAGCTTCTGAGGTTCTAAGTTTTTTTTACCACAGGTGTCAACGCAATTTTTTTCTATGCTGGACTTCAGTCCAGCCCTACAAAAGGGGACGAACCTATGGTTCTTTTTATTGTTTTTGCTAAAGAAAATTTAGTTTAAATTACAATTGTTTGTAAAAAGCTCTTTTCCATTTATTTGACCTAAATTAGATATTTCTTTCCACGTTTTACAGGCATTATTTTGATCGCCAGATTCAAAATAAACAGCTGCTTTGTTATAAAGAGCATCTAAATTTTTTGGGTCTAATTTATAAGATTCTGAAAAATATTCAATTGCTTTAATATAGTCTTTCTTCTCGTAAGCCTTTATTGCTTTGTTGAAATAATCAAATGACTTCCTGTTGTTTTCTAAATTACCTGTATAAACAACCTCAAATTCATTCACATCATCAGTAAAAAAAATCACTTTTACTCCTCTATATATTTTTGTTATTTCACTATCAAATACAAATGATAATTCAACGGAATCATATTCTTCAAAATTTCTTAAATTCCATTTATCAAATGAATGATCAATAATTTTTTTTATGGTTTTGATCCTTGCCGAATCTTGCTTTGTAGAATAGGTAATAGATGTTTTAATTCTTTTTTCTTTTGGGAATATTTTGAAATTACCTGCAACTCTAAAATTTGAGTAATTATCTTTAAATGCTTTATTTAAATCTATTTCTATTGTTGAAGAAGTTTTAGGTGTAAATTCTTTTGAAGCCTTAATATGTTTTTTGTTAATATTTTTCTGTTTATAGTATGAAAGAAGTAACTCGTCTCTTATAAAGAAAAATCTCTTTATTTTATCATCAGTTAGATTATCAACTTGTTGGTACATTATTAAAGTATCATTGCTAATTCTTTCAATTACATATTTTGAATATTGAGATGTTCTAAGAGTGTTATTTTCCAATTTAAAATCCAAACAACTTTCATTAGTTTTATGTATTGGACTGGAATTTATACAAAGTTTATTCTTGCTTATGGTATATTCCAAAAAGGTTGAATCTCTTGTAAATCGATCAAAAAGTTTACTTCCATCTTTCATTTCGATCTTATATTTAATCCATTTTCCGTTTAATTCTGAAATATTAATTTGTGCAAAAGTAAAATTGATTAAAAAAAATGCTGATAAGAGGAGTAGGTACTTCATTTTTTAAATTAAATGTTCAAGCTTTTAAATTAATAAATAGGGGGGATAAGTATTAATCTACTTCTTACTCATAACAAACTTTTCCTTCGTCATTTTCCCTTGCAAATTTCCGGAAATTTCAGCAGTCAAAGTATTATTAGCACCTTTTGTATAAGTAATTTTTTGAGGATAATCGTGTGATGGGTTTTCGAAAACCAGTTTGTTTTCGCTTTCTGTAGTCGAACCAAAATCGATGGCTTTGTCGTTGTTTTGCCCGTTTACGGTGGCACTGTACAATAACATTTCGCCTTTTTGTGCTAAAGTTATTTTTTCAGAATGTAAAGTATCATCATTTTTTATAAAATAGGATGTCGCGCTAAAAGTACTGTCGTTTACTTTTTGCCAGCTTTCCGTCAAAACACCTTCTTCTGATTTATTTTCCCAGGTTCCAATAAGCCAATCGGCCAGTTTGATTTTATCTTTTTCGACAGTTTCTGCTTTTTTACAAGAGACAACGGCTAATAAAACAAGTAAAAGAGTGGTTTTTTGGAACATATTTTTGGTTTTTAGGTGTTAAATAGAAGTACTAATGTAAGAATTAATTGTGAATGGTGAATTGTAAATTGTGAAATGTGAATTGTAAAAATTTAATTTGAACATTTAACATTTAACATCTAACGAATAACATCTAACTACATAAAATCGCATAAACCAATTCTTTGCTTGGTTTTTGATCTTTTAGTTTTGCTCTTACCTCATCAAAAGTGACTTTAAAATCACAACCCAATTTATAATCGCTGCAACCATAGGCTGTGTTTCCTTTTATAACTGTACCTTTTTTACATTTTGGACAAGCTAATGCATCTGATTTAACTTCAGATTTTGCTTTTGGAGCTGTTTTTTTTGCTTCTAATTTAAGTTTGTAATTTTCTTCAAAGCGAATTAAACCTTCTACGGCACCGGCTTCGGTTTTAAAGCCTTTTATATTTACGGTTGAGCCTTTTTGAAGCAATCTCATATATTGACTTTCCGTTATCTTTTTATCTGCAAAAACATACGGTAATACAAAATCACAGCCTGATTTATATTCAGAACAGCCGTAAGCAGATTTTCCTTTTATCAGATTTCCTTTTTTACATTTCGGACAGGCTTCTGCCAAAATTCCGGCAGCTTTCTTTTGTTCAACTTTTACCGCTTCTTTCTGTACATTTCCGGCATGCGATATATTGGCGTGTCGGGTTTCGCTTCGCACTTCGGTGACCAGAGCTTCGACCATGCGTTTCATGTTTTTAATAAAGGCACCGGCAGTATAAGTTCCTTTTTCGATATCTTTCAATTGCTTTTCCCAGGAACCCGTCAATTCTGCCGATTTGATTAATTCATTCTGAATCGTTTCAATAAGCTGAATTCCGGTAGGTGTCGGCAAAACTTGCTTTTTGTTTCGAACGATGTATTGACGTTTAAAAAGCGTTTCGATAATATTCGCACGTGTTGACGGACGACCGATACCGTTTTCTTTCATCAATTCGCGTAAATCTTCGTCGTCGACTTGTTTACCGGCAGTTTCCATGGCGCGCAGTAAAGTTGCTTCCGTAAATTGATTCGGTGGTTTGGTTTCTTTTTCTAAAAACGAAGGTTCATGCGGACCTCTTTCACCCACAACAAAACCCGGTAATATATCAGCTTCTTTTTCTTTGGCATTCGGATCTTCAAAAACAACGCGGAAACCTTTTTTCAGGATTTCTTTCCCTGTTGTTTTAAATAGTACATCAGCCGCTTTTCCAATTACTGTGGTGTTGGCCACCAAACAATCGTCATAGAAAACAGCAATAAAACGTTTTACAATTATATCATAAACCTGTTGTTGATTGTATGGCAAATTGATTTCTATTCCGGTTGGAATAATCGCGTGGTGATCGGTAACTTTTTTATCGTTGAAAACCTTTGGTGATTTCTTTATTTTTTTCTCTAAAAGGGGTTGCGTCAAAGTACTGTAATTCGATAATTTTTGCAGAATTCCCGGTACTTTCGGATAAATATCACTAGGTAGAAAAGTCGTATCAACTCTGGGATACGTAACTACTTTTTGCTCGTACAAACTTTGTGCAATTTTAAGTGTCTCATCTGCTGAAAATCCAAATTTTGTATTGCAATATACCTGTAAACCTGTTAAATCAAACAGTTTTGGCGCGAACTCGTTTCCATTCTTTTTTTCGATTGAAACGATTTCGAATTCACTTTCTTTAACTTTATTGGCTAAAAGTTCTCCATCTTCTTTATTTAGAAAACGGCCTTCTTCATAACTAAAAAGTGTTTCTCTGTATAAAGTCTGTAATTCCCAATACGGTTGAGGTTTAAAATTTTCGATTTCTTTAAAACGCTCCACAACCATTGCTAAGGTTGGTGTCTGCACACGGCCAATAGATAATACTTGTTTATAGCCGCCATGTTTTACGGTATACAAACGGGTAGCATTCATTCCGAGTAGCCAGTCGCCAATCGCTCTTGAAAATCCGGCGTAGAATAAATTATCGTAGTTAGCTGAGGGTTTTAAGTTTTCAAAACCTTCTTTTATAGCTTCGGTGGTTAGGGACGAAATCCATAAGCGCTGTACTTCGCCTTTATAGTTGGCTTCGTTCATTACCCAACGCTGAATCAATTCTCCTTCTTGCCCGGCATCCCCGCAGTTTATCACTACTTCGGCTTTGTCGAATAGACTTTTTACAATTTTAAATTGCTTTTGAATACCTGAATTTTCAACCACTTTGGTTTCAAATTTCTCCGGAAGCATCGGCAGATTATTCAAATTCCAGCTTTTCCAGTGCGGTTTGTAATCGTTGGGTTCTTTTAAGGTACACAAATGTCCAAAAGTATAGGTCACGGCATAACCATTGCCTTCATAATAGCCATCGTGCTTGGTATTGGCTCCCAAAACGGATGCGATTTCACGTGCTACACTTGGTTTCTCGGCAATACAGACCTTCATTTTCTCTTTCTTAATTGGAAAGCAAAATTAGGGATTTATTATAAGAAAGTTGAAGGTTCTTAGGAACAAAGGGACAATGGTCTATTTTTTTTAGCTAATTTTTTGTTGAAGGCTGTGTGTTGGTTCTCGCAAAGACACAATGTTTTTTTAATCAATTTTTTAAGCTTGGTGTCTTGGCGACTTTGCGTGAAAATTTTGCATCAACATATTTTTGGTTTAAGGTTTACCATTTCAATTGCTTAATTGGTGGCCCAACTCTCTTAAAACCATGTTCTACCCTAAATTTATCCTGTTCTGCTTCCGACATATTTTTTGACACACCCTGACTGACTTTATTGAAAAATTCTTCCATTTTGCCCGCCGGTTGAAAAAACATCAATAGTTTGGCTTCGCCTTCTCCCACTTTTGCAAAACTATGCGGTATCATTCTGGGGCCAAAAACACTATCTCCTGCTTTTGCTTCATGTATTGTATCACCCACTTTTATAAGAAATTGGCCTTGCAGTACATACCACCATTCATCTTGTTCAAAATGATAATGATGAGATGGCCCGCCTTCTTTTATGCGTTTTGATTCAAATACATAAATGTCGCCATCGCTGTCAATTGATGAAACCTTGCAGTCGAATGTATCGCCTTCAAACAATGAAATGCTTTTGTTATTCCTGTCTTTTCCGGAATCGACTTTAAAACCTTTCTTTTCTCTTAAATTTGATGCTGATTTGGCAATCATTACAAACGGTGCCGCTATCATAGTAATTGAACACAAACATACTTTCAAAAAAATTTCCCTTTTCATAGTCTATAAATATTTTAGTTCGAAAGCATAACTAACTATTTACGAGAGTATTTAGTACTATTTTGAAGCAGTTGTCATACTATCTCAAAGATAGAAATTAATAGCCAAAAAGACTGAGAAAAGACTTTAATTTTCTTTTTTTATCATTTGTAACTATTTTTAATTCAATATGTTGCTTTCTTTTTAAGAGTATCAGATCTTAGAGCCCTAAAAATTAGTGACTAAAAAACTCCAGCATCGTTTTCAATGCGTCTTTAGAATGCATTTTCTTGCCGTTTTCAAGGGATTCTTTTGCTGCTTCTGCTGCTCTTTTACGCATGATGATTTCATAATCAGAAATAGCTTCCTCAACCGTTTTATATTTGTCAGATGTTAGTTTTTCGCTTAATTCCAAAGCATCAAGCATGGCCATATTGGCACCTTCACCTGCAAAAGGAGGCATAACGTGTGCAGCGTCGCCAATGATGGTTGCATTAGGCAAAGCTTCCCAAGTCTGATCTAAAGGCATGCAATTAATAAGGCGCGGAATAAAAGGTACTGAAACATTTTCGAATAATTCATGCCAGACAGTGCTCCATTCCGGATAGGCTTTTTTAAACCATTCTAAAATTTGTTCTTTGTCAGCGTAGTCTAAACCACTGTCGAGGCACCAGTTTTCATCCGCTTTAAAGCTGGCGTAAAAACCAAGAGCGCCGTCACCTTTTTGTCCCATCAATATGTTTTTTTCATTTCCAAAAGCCATTATTTTACCTCCGTTGAGTATCGAATGGATGTGTGGCGCTGCTTGTACAGATTCGTAAATATTGCCCTCCAGCATCGTTATACCTGAATAAAATGGTTTTATGTCTGTGATGTAGGGGCGGATTTTAGAATTGGCACCATCCGAACCAATGACAATATCGGCGTAAACGGATAAACCGTTTTTGAAATGCAGCAACCAGCCTTCGTTTTGTGGCTCCATCGAAATAAAATGACTGTCCCAAGCTATTGTGTCGGGCTGTAAAGATTCCAGTAATATTTTTCGGAGTACACCCCGGTCAATCTCAGGACGAAAATATGCATTGTCAAAATCTTCTTCGAGATTCGTTTCGTGGTCGCTGTAAAATACTTTTGCCTGCTCGTCTAAAAGGAGTGTTTTATCTGCACCAGGCATAAAGTTAGTTCTAAACTCTTCAAATAAATTGGCTTTGCGAATTGCAGCTAAACCTGAGTCATCATGCATATCCAATGGCGAACCCTGTACTCTTGCGTTTTTATTTAAATCTCTTTCATATACTTTTACATTTACGTTTTGTAGTTGTAAAAGTCTTGCCAATGTAAGGCCTCCAGGACCACCGCCTATAATAGCGACTTGTTTATTTTCTAGTAACATTCCGTTCAGTTTTTAAATTAATTTAGTTCCGTTTGGCTTCTCAGCCTTTGGTCGGAACAAAATTATTGTTGTTTTAGAACGGATAATAGTATAAATCGGTCATCTTTATTTTTCAGCAATTCGCTGGGTACAACGCCGGAGAATTTTTTGATCTCTTTTATAAAATGCGTTTGGTCTGTGAAGTTTAATTCCGGAAAAAGTCTGCCTTTTGCAATATGTTCTAATGATGCCTTGAAGCGCAGGATTTTGCAAAACGCATTTAGAGAAAGTCCGAATTGTTTATTAAAATACCGATTGATTTCGCGGCTGCTCCAGGATATTTCTTCTGAAAGCTGTTGTATTTTTATTTCGCCGTTTGATTCATAAACCAGTTTAAAAAGTTTGCGTTTTCTTTCATCAATTTTGGCAGGCAAAAGTTCCTTTAGTTTTCTGGCTATTTTGGAGTGAAATGCATCAAAATCTTTTAAATCATCAGTGGTAAATTCCCAAAAGTCATTAGGTAAAACTTTGGCACTATTTAAAATATCGGCAATAGAAGTCTGTAAAAGATATTCAGCTCCCAAGGGTTTAAAACTAATTTTAAAAGCGATTGTATGGGCGGGAATAATTTGTTGTTCAGGCACATTTTCAAGACCAATAAGTGTAACATGAAAGGGCTCCGATTCAGATTTCATAAAAAATAAATCAATTCTTCCGTCTGGCATTAAGACCACTTCCATGGCTTTGTGCGACGGGTTATGAAACATCCCAATATTTTCTACAAAGTCAGTAAGCGACTTGTCTGGTTCTATAGCTTTATAATAGAAATCATTGTTCATTGTTCATTTTTATTATTGCTGTTTTTATTCCATAAATACCTGGAACTGTTAGTAGCAGTCCAAAGACACTAAATAATACAAAATCCCAATATTTATCATCAGATCGAATAGCATTAACCTCTGACAATTTTAGGTAATCATTCTTTTTTGAGTGTACACTGATAACACTGATCACTTCATTAAAAAAATATTGGTCACTAAATGACAAGGAATCGGTCTTTATTATTTTTGTCCTGTATTCTGTTTTATCAATACCTAAAAAGATGGAATCTCCTGTTTTAATTTCATTTATTAATTCCTCTACAAAAGTAGCTTTTAAATCTTTGCCCTGAATTCTGAAATCGAAGTCAGGATAGGATTCTAATTTTATTAAAACGAAATCATGTTTTCTATTAATATATTGAATGCTTCCAGAAGTTTTGTCGCCAAAAACGATAATGTCTTTATCCTCCAGATCTTTATTTTGTAATTTATTGTATGCACCAACTAAGAATAATATTCCAATTATGGTTAAGACAATACAACCAATCAAAACCGATTTGATTTGGTTTAATTCTTCCAATTTTAAATTGCGTTCCTTATTTTTAGTCAGCTCATTTTTTAGTTCAAAATAATTATCATAGGTATTGCTAGATAGTTTAATTTTTTCGCCCGATTTAAAGTGCAAAATGAAAACTTCATATCTGTCATATTTTCCTTTTATTGGAACTTCAGTCCAGCTTTTAACTTCATTTAAATTATAAGTCTTCTGCGCTCTTTCAAATGAAATTACAATTAATTTGTTGTTTATAACAGTATATGTTTTTATCGAAATTAAAAAGTAGAATAGAAGTAAGGCAATCACTAAAAGCAACACTGAAAATATCAAACCAATATAGTCAGGGTATTTTAAAGCTATAAATTTTGTATAAGAATATACAGACAATGCCAAACAGGCAGCAATGCCAAGAATATAAGGTACCCAATACCCTTTTTTATTTTTTGATTTCAATTCTCTTTCTGACAACTTTTGTTTGATATTAGGAGTTATTTTTTTTGCAGATTGAAGACAGTACCGGAAGGATCCATAATCCAATGCATGTTTTGTGGAATTTCTTCAATTTCATCGCAAGTCGCTACGCCATTTTGTTTTAAATAATCTGTTGCTTTTTCGACATCCGGCACTGTTAATTGTAACCAGGTTTCAGAATGGGTATAATTATTCCATATTTTTTATCAATATTCATTTCGAATTTAGTTTTTTAGAAGTTCAATAATCTCCGTATTCTTCACTTCCTGAGCGGCTTTTAGCGCAGTCATTCCATTCATGTCTTTTGCGTTTTTATCGGCTCCTTTTTTCAATAGCAATTTGGTAAGTTCTACGTTCTGATTGTTTGCAGCCCACATTAAATTGGTCATTTTAAAACCATCGGTTTGATTAATATCAGCTCCGTTTTCAATTAAATATTTCGAGATTTCAAGTTCATCATTTACCACCGCCTGCATTAATACCGGAATATAAAATGATTCATTAATTTTTCTGACGTAGTTTACTAGCGATTTATCTGCTTCAATAATCTTTTTTACGGCATCTAAATTATGCTCAAAAATGGCTTTAAAAAGTTTTTCTCCAGATGATTGAGAATAGCTGTTTATTGAAAATCCTAATAAAATTAAAAGTAATATTTTTTTCATTGAATTGATTTTTGGTGTTGGTTTTCATGTTAGAGATTAAGCGCAGTATGTTCTATCAATACTATTTATATTCGTAAATCCGTATTCTGCCACTATCTCTATTTTCTTTTACAAATAATAGTTTTTCAGTTGAGTAATTTTTTTCTATTTTTAAAGTGTCATTACAGTCAATAATTTTATCATAAAAAGGCGAAAATTTAATTGAAAATTTCTCGCCAATTGTTTTCCTGTTTATTTCAATTTTTTTCAACCCAAAATCTGAATAATTAAAACTATGATATAAGTTCTCATTCAATATTTTTAGGCGCCCATCCGGATATAACCTAAAATCCATATCAATTTTATATACTTTTCCGTCTATTTTAAATGGTTCTTTATCATTATTATCGCTTTTGTCAAATTCTTTTACATTCGTTATGTCATGAATTATTCGTCTGCTTATATTTTCATTTAAGACAATATATTTTGCCGTTATTTTTGATCCAATTGGTATTTCAGGCTTTCTTTCACAACCAATCAGAATGAGAAGAAATGCTAATTTATAAAGAAGTGCTTTCATATCTTAAAAACATCAATTCTCTCCATCCAGAAAATTCCGGACTCCAAAAAAGCAAGTTTCGTTTTAACGATTTTGTCCGACTTATCTCTTGGGTTTTTAGTTACAAATCTGGCAATCGATTTATTAAAATCCAAAGTATATTTTTCATCAAAATCTTCTTGTTTGTTGGAAGAAAAAGTAATCAGATTGTCTTTTGAGGTCCATTTTCCTTTTCCATATTTATTTACTTCTGGCGGAACGCCTCCCTTAATATTCGAATACGAATGAAATACAAATGTTCCGTCTTGATTTAAAGTCAGTTTATGTTCAATTACACTCTTTGTTTGTGTGTCACTAAGTGTTCGTTGATAATCGCCAGCAAATTGATTTGATTGGGCGAATAGGGTTAGATTGAAAATTAAAAGTATGGTGGTGATGAAATGTTTCATTTGATTGTTTTTTTATTTTTCTTTTTATAATATGGAATAACCCATAAATCATAACCATCAGGAGCATAAGTAGGACAATTTTCTATTTTGCATATCTGAAAGGAACGAATTACATTTTCATAGGTAGTTTTTTTACTAAATTTTAGATGAATACCTTTACTTGCATCCTCTTCCTTAATTATTTTTTGAATTTCAAGCTGAAAATTATTTAGAATACTATCATCATATTTTTCATTTCCATTAAGTTGCATAGTAATTATGGATTTTGTTTTTACATGATCTTCTAAAGTGTATCCCATTCTTTTTTCAAAGTCTTTATCCCTATAATAAATATGGGTGGCTTTTTCTGCGAAAGTATCATTTCTTATCATCCATAAAAAACAAGCTGCAACAAAGATGATAAAGAATGCTCCGTAAATATAAAAGGGTTTTACTTTCATTCATAATGTATTAGGTGGATTAAACAATTATTTGCTATGAGAAGTTATTTCCGCAAGATTGTGATCATTATATGGTTACTCAATCTCGAGATATTCAGATCTTCCTTTTCCATTTTCTTCGTCGAGCCATTCCCAATCTAAAATCAATTTAATTTTGCCGTTTTCTGTCCATCTAATTTTTGCTAATGCCTTACCCGCTTTCAATTCATTATCTACTGTTAAACATTGATAAAGCATGTGTAATCTATCATCTTTTAAGTCGGCGATAATTTTACCGTAGGTTATTGTTCCTCCAGAGTAGTCTGCCGTTACAAGATTGCCTTTCTGCTTATAGTGGAAAATTGTTTGTGTGTTTACTTCTCCATTATCGGAATTTTCAATAACTGCAAATCTTTTATTATTAAAGTCAAATTTATTCATTTGGCGTGTTGGTTTAATTTCTGATTTGTTTGCGTATCGCTTAGGAAACAATTTTTAGTTGCTCTTTTTTTGCAAATTAAAAACGATTCGTAAAGGATCCTATTATCCAATGCATGTTTTGCGGAATTTCTTCAATTTCATCGCAAGTCGATCCTCCGTTATGTTTTGGAAGTTTTATTGCAATATTAATTCCTGCTTCAAATTTTGTTTCCATAATTAAAATGTATTTAAATTAATAACTATTCACGAAATGAAATATAAGGAATTACCACTTTAGATAATTAAAAATGATACTTTATCCTTCAATTGTATAAGGAAAATTACCACTCTCCGGAATGGTTAAAAGCCCTTTCTCTTTCATTTCGTTTGTCGCTTGAGTATAAATAAGGTGGTACCACCAGATAAAAAATTCTTCAAAAGTTATTTCTTTATCGTAGCCCAATTGAACGTATATTTTTTTGCTGTAGCCTCTTTCATCTTCTAAGATTTTTAATAGTTCTGGCAAATAGCTTTTGACCATTTTATCAAAAGTTTCGTTGTCTGCAATTGAAACCAGATTTTCAGAAACAGCCATTTTTAAATGATCGCGGTTATTTCCGTAGACACTCACATAACGGCCTTCAATCTGTTCGGTTTGATTGCCATAAATTCCAAATGATTCTATTTGCTGATTGGTATTTTCAGTGATTCTAAAATAATAATGTTTGCCGTTTCTTAAAGGTCTGTCATCCTGTTTAAGAAATTCTTTCTCCACATTATCAATTTGCCAGGAATCTAACAGAACGTCGCTTAAAATAAAAAACGACCACATTTGAAAATCCTGTTTTTTTGATATTTCTGTTTTGCTAAATTGCTTTTTTATTGTGGCTAAATTTTTATGTATAGATTTCGTTATTTTTCCAGAAATTGGTTTTGCATATTTATAAAGCAACTCACCATCTTTTGCATCAGCAATAAAAACGGTAGGTTTGTATTGATTGTTAACTTTATGAAGCCAGTTTTTAGATTCTAAAAGTGCGATTGAACTCGTCATTTTTTCATCACTGAACTTGACATACTCCTGAAAATCTTTTGGTGAGAAACCTTTATGAAGAGCAAATAAAAATTTATCTAAGCTGTCCTTTTTTATTTTAAAATCGGGAAAATTATCTCCTCTCGAGATCATAGCCCTTTCAATTTTAAGTTTAAAAATTTGGTCAATTTTATTTTGCGCTTTTAGATGTTTTCCAAGTAATAGTAAAAAGATAATGATGAATAGGTTTTTTGATTTCAATGGTTTGTATTTTGGTTTGTAATTTGGTTTTGATTTACTTCTGGCTATCTGCTATCGTGAAAGTTGCGCTATCTGGATTTTGCTTTCATTTAGATTGTATTTGGTTAGCCAGAATGATTATTTCTTTACGATCTCGTAAACAATATTTATATTCTCTTCTAATTCTTTTTCCTCAACTTCAAATTTGTCAAATGAAGTTTTCGCACTTGCAGCCATTGCAACAATTGGTTTATTAAATCTCACCTGATCCATTTTCATTGCCGATACAGCTACATCTCGTAAATTATATTTCGAAACTTGTTTGACATTACTAATTTTAACGTCTAATGCTTTTGCAATGTTTTCAGCATTACTTTTAGCGTCTAAAACCGCAATTTGAACCAATTTTTGTCTGGTGGTTTTCTCTAATTCTTCAGACATTTGTGTTTCAAAGTCAACGTCTAAATCTTTCATGTTTTCACTTTGAATTTGCTGATAAAACGCCTCAATAACTTTGTTGTCCAGAGCAAAATCAATTGACAAAGTATTCGTTGCAGCATATTCTTTTTTGTCGTCGCTGTTTTCACTGCTTGATACTTTATAATCTGAAATTTTTATGTTTTTTTCAGTGAAACCAATTTTAAAAAGTGCTTTTTGCAACTTTTCTATTTCTTCATTTAATTCTTTAATAGCTGTTTTTTCAACTAAATTCTCTTTTTCAATTGTTATTCTAAAATTGGCTAGATCAGGTTTTACTTTTGTCCTGGCGCTTCCTTCCGCGGTTATCTCATTTCCACTAGTTGTTTGTGAAAATGCTGAAATGGTAAAGATTGAAAAGAGGAATATTACGATTGTATTTTTCATAGTTATTTACGCTTGTTGGTTTGTTGTTTTGGCTTCGAAAAAAGCCTTCGAAAGGAACACTTCATAAAACAAGGGAAATTACTCTAATTTTTCTAAATTGAAACTAACATTCTTTCCTTCAAAAAAAGCTTTTCCTTTAGCCATATTTCCTATTGTGTCAAATATTTCGATAGACATCGTTTTTCCTAAAAGCTCTTTTATAGGACATTTTGAAAAGGTAAATTCATAATCGCAATTAGATTTCCAGACAATTGTACCTTGAATTACTTCAGTCGATTCTTTAATGGTTTCCGTTTGGATTGTTTTGGTTCGGGTTACTGTTATATCGGGAAGTCCTTCACTGGTATAGAGAAATTTTCCGATTTTAAATTTGTCGCAACTAGATTCCTGAGAAAAACCGATGTTAAAAAGTAAACCGAATAAGAGGAAAAAAAATGCTTTTTTCATAATTGTATTTTATTTTTTCTCAAACATAATCACTTATAATTCAAAAACCTTACGTGAAACCGTAATTATAATTTTAGAACAATTCGTAAAAAAGTCAGTAGACTTCATGATACAATTTAATATCGGTTGTATACAGCCGGTTGAATACAATCACATAGAAATAATCGATTATACATAATTTCGTTTCCGTGGAAAAAGGAAATTGATATTCCAAAATTTTAGAATTATGAGCACAAACACCCTTTCAAAAGAAACCGAAAAAAATCTAATTGATTTTTTCAATAAATCTGTTGATCCAAAAGTAATGGCAAAGGCAATAAGGCAACTAAATTATGTCGTTGCTTTAGGCGTGATGCGAGAACATGAAACCCTCCAAAACAATATAACTAATCTGGAAAATAGCTTTTATTGGTTGAATGAGTTAGCCGAAGTTTTAAATCCTTATTTGGATATGGAGTGATTTTTTGATCATGCTAATCATGTCAGCTTTGGTATGGTTCTTAAATTGATTGTGTTTTACTTTTGCAGGCACGGATTGCAAATCCGCGCTATCGAGTGTAAATATATCCACGTTATCTGATTTAAACAAAAAAAGCCACCTTACAGGCGACTTCTTTTTTAGATTCGTTAATTTATCAGATCTACTTAGTTAATCTAACATACGGGCTCTCGGCACGTTTTGTACCTTCCGAAACAAGCTTACCGTTAAGCCAAACATCTTTAGGATAAATAAAGTTTTTGCCTCTAACAAAAGTAGCTTCAATGGTATCTGTATCTTTTTCGTTCCATTGAATATAGGTGGTTGATTTACCATTTTCGTAGTGATTCAGACCTACTCCAATAATGTATTCTTTTTCACTTTTATAAATCATAATATTTCTAGGATGGTCTAAATGACCTTCAAAAAATTCCTTAGTAACGCCATTTACTACATAAAATAATTTTATTTTGGATTCTTCTAAATGATTTGGAGTTTCTGGATCAAGCAGATCCTCCCCATCGGCATTAAAGACTGAAAAGTCAATACTTGTATTAAGATAAAAACTGCTAACATTGTTGTCATCTTTTGAATCGCATGCGAAAAAAGTTGTACTTGCTAATATAATAAATAGTTTTTTCATAGTCTTATGGTTTTATGTTATACGTCATTACTAGGGCTTCATTGAAAGTATATATACTGGGATTAAAGTTATTGTAGGCATAAAAACCATTATTTTCACCATTTTTCCATCCCCAGTTCATATGAAAATAAAGAGTGCTTGATCCAGTACAATCAGCACTGTAAAAGCTTGAAGCGCTATATCCATCACAAACCCACATATGGGCTCCTGCATTTCCTGCGCCAACTAATAAAACTGGTTTTCCGGCCTCTAAATTTGCTTTAACAGTTGAATAATTATAAGGAGCCGTATCAGCAGATGTGTAATTAAATTTGCTTTTTAGAACTTTTCCCATATCAGCGCTCTTAATTACCCCAGTAGCGTGACAATTGTAATAAAGCTGGCCCTCAAAAATACTTCCAATAGCAGTATGGATATCTGCTATAAAATTTGCAGTTGTAGATGATGCATCTTCCATAGGCATTGCTGACCAGTTATAATTAGTTGGATATTGATAATATCTCATGACTTGTGCCATAGAAATGGGTACACAACCTGCATAAACCTGAAAATCATCCCCGTCACAAGATATGTATTTCAATGCACTGTTAAATCCTTTTGCTTGTTGCCAAGAAGATTGTAAAAAGGGACCTTTGCTTACAGATGTTGTGTGCTCGAAACATTGATCTGCAGGTATTTTGGAAAATATATTATTGTTTGCAAGCATATTTTTAACTTGTCTCCATTGTATTTTTTTTTCTTCTGTTTGTTTTGCACTGGAATTTTGAATACTTGTAATTTGTTTCTTAGTATTATTAAACCAGGTCTTTAAACCAAAATCATTTGCATCTGCATCTAGTACAAACTTGCTGTCTTCTGAGAAAGCTACAATAGGCTGTTCCCTATTATCCGCAGACAATAGAATATAACCTTTAGCTTTATAATTTATTATATAAAATACTGTATTGCCTTGGTCATTCTTTACTTCGGTTATACTTTCGATGTTTTTTTTCGTGATATTAGTGGAAGTACTTTTAGATACTGACGAATTAGTTTCGGTTTTAAATAAAATTTCCGAAGCAATTTCTTTTGCTAATGTTGAGTCTACAAAATTTTCCTGTTGAACATCTTTTAAATTTTCTGATTCATTATCCTTTGAACAGGAAAAAATAGTTACTAATAGTAAAAAAAATAATGAAGTTGTTAATTTTTTTCTGATTGGTTGTTTCATAAATAAATGGTTTTAGGTTTTGATTTAATTTAGTAATGTAAAAGTAATTTCTTACATTTTTGTAAAGTAAAATAAAGCAAGACGCTTAAATAACCAGGAAAAGTTTTTCTTGTAATAAAATAAGGCAAGAGGGAGATTGCTTATAATTCCTAAATACGATAGCGTGGACTTACAGACAAGCAATAGTGAACTGACGAAGTAATCCGTGCCATCAAAGATTGTTTTTTCTCTTTGCAAATAAAAAAACAAAAGCTACATTATTTTGTAGCTTTTTGTTTTAATGATTTGTATTGTGTTTTATTGTTGAGGGCGCGGATTGCAAATCCGCGCTATCGACCGTGATGATATAGCCATCATCTGGAACGAAACTTCTTTTGGAAATGAATGTGAAAGACACGCTGCGCAAATGTCTCTACTTTAACACATTCATGCCTTAAAAATAATAATTCTAAGAATGATTCGTAAAAAGTCGGGAGACTTTTATTAGGTTTATAGTTTCTAAGAAGATAAAAAAAATTACGCAAAGTCAGAGACATTTGCGTAGCGTTTTGGAAGGAAGACTTCGGAGAGCTGGGCACATATTGAAAATACATGTAATCGAGCAATAAATACATATCCCCGCTATCTGGATTATATTATTGTTGAATTGCAGGAATTAATCTTACGGAATTTTCGCCAATAGCCTTCATAACACCAATGAATTTTAGAGGAGTATCTGTAGTGCTTTTAAGCGTAAAACGAATTGGAAAGTTTGGGACAGTTGCTCGATTTACAAAATAGTAAATGCCATTGCATATATAATTTGTTTCGACATTTATATCTTTCATAAATCTATCTCCTGTTGGATTTAGTAATTCTGGTGATGTAACTTTTACCTCATTTTCTGAATTTTCTACCAATAAAATATATTTTGATATAGGTTCAAGATATGTTTCGGCTCTAATTTCTAACTCAATTTCTTTTGCGTCATCCGTTGCAGTAAAATAGGCTCTTACATTTTCATATGTCTGTACTCCTTGGTTGAATGTGTTTTTATTATTAATTACGTCAATAATTTGGCTTAAGCCATATTCAAGCCCTTTACCATAAATGTCTATATATAAAGTTTGAATCAATATTGCAGGCATTAAACAATCATCTAATTTTACAGGAATGAGTTTTACTTTGTTTTGAGTTGCTTTATATAGTGCATTTTGCCATTCTAATTTAACCATATTACTGGCTAAACTATTTTTTGAAACAAAGAAGAAAAAGTATTTGCACTCTTCTAAACCTTGATTCATTCGATCAATAATGCCTTCTCCAGGTTGCATTGACCAACTATCATAAAACACATTTTCCATTCCAAATACTTTTGAAAGATTTATTGCTATAGGCTCGACGATTACTTTGTCTAGATAATTGTGACTTAAAAATATCATGATGTTTTGTATTATATTTGATTTAAAAAAGGTAGTTTTTTGATTTTCGAAGTTTTCTATAATTCTTTTAATGAGTTTATAATATCTTGTATTGTATGAATCGAAGTATTAAGAGCCATTTTGTCAGCTAATGTTGGACTAAATTTCAAAACTTCATCTTTAGAAATTTTGTGCCAAATAGGTAAAATAACTTTATGACCATTCATTTCTCTAGCAACCATACCATTTAATTCATATTCGGTCCAATTTTTTTTGACAAATGATGGAGAAATTATCACTATACCGTATCTAGATTTGGAAAGACCGTTATCAATTTTCTTCCTTAGGCTATCTCCAATTTTTAATTCAAATTCGTCATACCAAACTTCAAAACCATTTTCTTTTAAAGCATCAGCCAAATCTCGAACTATTTCCTCTTTGTCTTCAGAGGCATGAGAAATAAAAAAATCGAATTCCTTATCATTAATTTCACTTTCTGTAATTTTAATTTTAGAAGAGTAATTTTGATTAACTAAAAATTCTAATTGATTTTTTTGGATTTGAATATCTTGTTGAAGCTTTTTTTGAAAATCTAGTTGCTCTTTTTGGATTTTTTTTTGCTCAGTTTCTTCTGCTTTTCTTAAATCTTGTTTTTTTCGACCTAACTCAACTGATTTGCTCGCAATTTGTTTTTGATAATCAGCAATTTTCTTTTTAAAATTATAGATATCGTTTTGATATCCTTGCATTTGTCTTTGCTTACTTTGTAATGTAGAAAGAGATGTGCTTTTATTTATTGATCTGTTTATAGTATCAATTTGTTTAACCTTATCATTTTCTTTTTTATTTTCATCCGCAATTTTTTTCTGTAAGTCAGCAATATCTTTTTCAATTTTACTCACTTGATTTTGATAATAGGATGAATTCATAATATTTGTTTTTTTAGATTAGGAACAACTTTTTATTGCAACTGATATAATGCTTTTATTGGATAATCAAGTTAATTAAATATTTGCTGTTTTTGAAATCGATACTCCTCAAATATATAAATTAACATCGAACAACTTCCAAAATTCGATTTACCAAACATACCCCCTTTAAATCCCAAAACCTTACGGAAATCCGTAAAACCCTCTTCTGAAAACAATTCCCCTAGCCCTGATAGTCCCGAAGTGTTGGGAGGCATCCTTTTTAGGCAAACGAAAACTATCTAAATTAAAAACCAAACCTTCTGCCTAAAAAGATATAGCGGATCCCGAAGTCTCGGGAGGAAACAGCTCCTAAAAACCATCATAATTCCACCAAACAATCTTAAGAAACGAACCCTGAAAAACTCAAAAAGTTAATGATAGAATTTTCAACAAAAATTTCGTAATTTTGCAGTCCAATAAAAAGGAATTAAAAAATGTTAGATAGACTTCAAATAGTAAAACAACGTTTCGACGAGATTTCGGACTTAATTATCCAGCCGGATGTTATTTCTGATCAGAAACGTTATGTGCAATTGAATCAGGAGTACAAAAACCTGAAAGCATTGGCTGAAAAGCGTGATGAATATGTGCTTTTGATGGCTAATATAGATGAGGCAAACGAAATTATTGCGGATGGAAGTGATGCAGATATGACCGAAATGGCCAAAATGCAGCTAGACGAAGCAAAAGAAAGATTGCCTGAACTGGAGGAAGAAATTAAGTTTATGTTGATTCCGAAAGATCCTGAAGATGCTAAAAACGTGATGGTCGAGATTCGTGCCGGAACGGGTGGGGATGAAGCGAGTATTTTTGCCGGAGATTTATTCAGAATGTATACTAAATATTGTGAGAACCAAGGTTGGAGAACTTCGGTTGTTGATATGAACGAAGGAACTTCAGGTGGTTTCAAAGAGGTTATTTTTGAGGTTTCGGGAGAAGATGTTTACGGGACTTTGAAGTTTGAAGCAGGTGTTCACCGTGTACAACGTGTTCCTCAGACTGAAACGCAAGGTCGTGTGCATACATCGGCTGCAACTGTAATGGTTTTACCGGAAGCGGAAGAATTTGATGTACAAATCGATATGAACGACGTTCGTGTCGATTTCTTCTGTTCGTCAGGACCTGGAGGACAATCGGTTAATACAACGAAATCGGCTGTACGTTTAACACACATTCCAACCGGATTGGTGGCGCAATGTCAGGATCAGAAATCACAACACAAGAATAAAGATAAAGCTTTGAACGTTTTACGTTCTCGTTTATACGAACAGGAATTGGCTAAGAAAGAGGCTGAAGATGCTACAAAACGTACTTCTCAGGTAAGTTCTGGTGACCGTTCGGCTAAGATTCGTACCTACAACTATGCTCAGGGTCGTGTAACAGATCACAGAGTTGGTTTGACACTTTATGATTTAGGAAACATCATGAATGGTGATATTCAGAAAATTGTGGCTGAGCTGCAGTTGGTGAATAATATGGAGAAATTGAAGGAAGCTTCGGAGGTTTTTTAAGCTTAGAGCAAAGAATATAGAATAAAGAATAAAGAGAATAGATTAGAGCCGAACTTACGTTCGGCTTTTTTTATGAATATAGCCCACGGTTTCAACCGTGGGAGACGTCGCGTGTTTAAATGTATTTAGTTTTCTTTTTAGAGAATAGAATAAAGAATATAGAAAATAGATTGAAAGCCGGACTACTTTGTAGTTCGGCTTTTTTGCTGGGAAATAGAAAATACACGCGAGGTTTTTATTACAATTTTTGAAATAAAATCAAAAACTTAACTAAAACCTAATCGATTAGACTTTTTTATTTACTTTTTTTGTTAAATATTTGTAAATATTAAAACATGACAAAATAAACCTAACCAATTATTTATGAAGAAAATTTTACTTTTATTTTGCTTCTTAGGGAGCTTTTTTTGTGCCCGTGGGCAATCTTATTTCGGATTTCGGGATGATAATTATGCCGGGATTCAGGGGGCGCTTTTTAATCCGTCTGTTATTGTAGATTCTAAATACAGGGCCGATGTTACTATTTTCTCTGCGAGTTCCACCGCACAGAATGATTTGTATGGCGTTAATTTTGCCGAAGTATTAGACGGCGGTTTTGATCTGCAGGCTGATGCCAGCAAAAACATCAAATCGAATAACAGAGGAAATTTTAATGTCGATATTTTAGGGCCGTCTTTTATGATGAATATAACGCCGGTACATAGTATTGCCCTTTTTTCCAGAGTTAGAAGCATTACCAATCTTGTGGATGTAAATGGTCAGCTTGTTGATGAGGTAAATAAAGACATCGACATGTCGAACAGTTTTTTAATATCAGGAGGGAATCCAAACGGTGTTAGTAATTCCTGGGCTGAGATTGGAGCCAGTTATGCTACTGTATTATTAGATCGTGACATGCATTTTATAAAAGGTGGAATCACAGTAAAATACTTGATGGCCGGAGTAAACGGTTATATTAACGGAAATAACTTAAGCGTGGCTTTTACTAAGAATGAGGCTAATCCTGCTTTGAGTCAATATTACTCAACAGGAACGCTAAAAACGTCTGCAAGCTATGATTATGAGAACGGAAAAGATCCGGAATTTGATGCGACTTCAGCTGGTGTGGGAGTTGATTTGGGTTTTACGTATGAGTATCGTACGAACTGCCATACCTGTACAGGAAATCGATATAAACTGAAAGCCGCAGTAGCTGTAACTGATATTGGTAAGCTGAATTATAAAAATGCCATTGAAAACACGTATAACCTTACTGGTAGTGTTTCGCAAGATGACATTGATAGTGCAGATGATATCTTTGAATTTTTCGATGCCAATTATACCAAAACAGCAACCAGAAAAGGAGTAAAGGCCAATTTGCCAACTGCATTGCACACGAATTTTGACTGGAACATTGACAATAAATTCTATTTAAATTTAAGCACTGATTTTAGTTTGACAGATGCTAAAAAAATAAATTCAACTGCGATCGCAAACTCAGTCACTTTTACTCCGCGATATGAAACAAGACAATTCAGTTTTTATCTTCCGGTAACCTATATGGAATACAGCGGAGTTCAGGTAGGAACTGGTTTTAGGGCTGGTCCGTTGTTTATTGGTTCTGGTTCATTGGTTTCGAATTTGTTTTCGAACAATTCAAAAGCCTGTAATTTGTATGTTGGTTTGAAATTGCCACTTTATCAAAATTACCAATAAAGGGCTCTGAGGTTTTTAAAATTAGAGGGAAAAGGAAAAAGAGGAAAAAGAGGAAAAAGAGGAAAGAAGCAAGAAAATAGAATATAGAAAATAGAATTTAGAGAAAGCCGGACTAGTTTAGTTTGGTTTTTTTGTTTTGGTTAGGGATAATACTAACGGTAATATCTTTTAAAATAAAAAGAGACTATTTCACTAATATGAAATAGTCTCTTTTGTTTAAAGTTGAGGTTTTTACCTAGCAGCTTAGAATCTAATAAACTTAGCATCTTAGCCACTTAGTACCTCAAAACCTTAAAATATAGTGAAGTATTAACCGTTTAACCGTTGTTAAAGTAAAAACGTATAAACGAGTTAGATACCTAGAAATACTCTTGTGAATTCAAAACATTTATATAGATTGGAGTACATGTACACACCATTTTTTATTATTATTTCTTCTATCTTTTCCATAATATTAATATTAAGTTAGACAATTACTCCTCTGATGATTCGTGTTGTGATGATTCCTCCGATGAAGATTCATGTTGTGGTTTTGCGATCAGAGTAGTTACGGCAAGTTGTAATATAGAACCGAGAATATTTTTGAATATAGAGTCGGTTTTTCCTATTACTAATTTTTTTGCCAGAAGGCCTATTCCGATACTGATCGCTGATTGCGCCAGATCGCTTTTAAAACCAACAGTTTCATTGATTTCTGCCACCGTGTTTCGAATTAGATTAAGAGGTTTTAAATTCTCTTTAATTTCATCGATTTCATCTTTAATTGCAACCCATTCAGCATCTTGTTGTGCTTCTAATTGCTTTATCCTCTGATTTAATGCATCAATAGTATAAACGGCTTCCATAACAGTCTTTTTATTAATTAGTTAAATCAGTTTTGTGTTTCTTTTAAAATACTGGAAACAATCATGTTTCCAATAGGCGTTTTTATCAAGGAATGTTGTGCTTTATGCAAAACAATCGCAACGATAAGATAAAAGAGCGCCATGATAAAAAAGCCGTAATAATACTCACCAAGCTCTTTTCCAATCCATAAACTAAGTCCGATATTCAGAAACAAAGTGAAAAATGCAACAACAGCGCCAACCGCAATTTTGGATGTTAACGATGATAATACATCTGCTGAAGCTGCTACTGTTTTCAGCTTGATTAACTCAAGGCTGGTTTTAGTATAGTCCTCAGCTTTTTCATACATATTAAGGTTCTCGGTAGTTGTTGCATTTGTTTCCATGATATAAGGTATTTTTAGGATTGAAAAATTTCACTTTTAATAGTTAGTTTTTACAGTTTTTGCTTCATCTTTAACTTGGTTGAAGTCTTCTTTTGCCTGATTGAATTTTGCTTTTCCTTCATCAATGATATCTTTTCCATTTGAAGTAATTGTGCTTAAAATTCCATCAAATTTGCCTTTTAAATTATCTCCGTAATCTTTTGATTTATCTGAGATTTTTTTTCTTGTGTTTGATCCTTTGTCCGGTGCAAACAATACTCCTAAAAATGCTCCTGCAGCTGCAGCTCCTAAAATTCCTAAAATTGTGTTACTTGTTTTCATAATATTTGATTTAGTGATTAATATAAATTTTTTTATTTTGTTGATTTTTAAATTTCACGACCTTTAATAAGTCTGAATAATATTGCGATAATTGCAATTACTAATAAGATGTGGATAATACTTCCGGCGCTATAGGCAAAGAACCCAATGGCCCAAAGAATAACTAAAATAACTGCTACTGTGTATAATAAATTTGACATGGTTTTTTATTATTTAATGGTTAATAATTTGTTTTTATTTTTAGTTCAGTTTATACGAAACGTATAGGGTAAGATTGCTGTTTTTTGCATCTGGAAACGTATAAGTTGTTCCGCCAACAGTTCTTTCTTTACCAACGGTTGTTAAACCATAATTGTAACGTAGTCCAACACTTATTGGGTTAAAATCTACTCCGACACCAGCTGAAATACCAGCATCAAATTTGTTTAAATCATCAGTGTCAACTTCTTCTTCAAAGTTAAAATCTCCGTCACCTGTTACTTTTGAACTTACCAGGTATGATGCATAACCACCGGCGTGAACATTAAAGTTTTTAGTAATATTGACTCTTACTAATAAAGGAAGCTCAATATAATTTAATTTGAATTTTGCATTTCCGCTTGCAAAAGCATTGTTGTAATCTAATTCAGCACCTTTTGTAGTAAATAATAACTCTGGCTGAATAGCTATAAAATCTGAAACAGGTAGTGTTGCATAAACACCGGCATTAAAACCGTAAAGTACATTCTCGTCATCAGCATCGTTTTGATACAGATTAGACATATTGAATCCTCCTTTTACACCAAACTCGGTATTTACATTATTGTCCTGAGCGTGTAGCATTCCAAAAGAAGCTGTCAAAAAAAGGGTTAAGGCGCATAAAAAATTTGATTGCATTTTCATTGTTAAAAATTTTAGTTGTTAAAAAATATATATATATAAAGACATTTAATTAAATTCACTCTTAATTTGTTCTGTTTCTCGTAAAAGTTGGTACTGTTCGGGTAAATACTCAAGAACTAATTTCAAAATCAACTGATCATTTGTTTTTTTAGAAATCTGTTCCAGCATTTTAATTTGTTGATCTAGTGCTATTGTCATCGAACTTAAATAAGCATTATTAAAATTGGTACCATTTGTATTATTCAACTCTGTTAATTCACCATTATGAGAGGCGTTGATGTCGGTAATGATAATGAGCTTTTTATTTGCCATTTCGGTTACTTTCTGCAACAATTGATTTTGATGATCTGCAATTTTTTTGCTTACTTCCAATATTTTACTTTCAGAACTTTTTTGTTGTGCAACCTGACTTTTTGAAATCATTGAATTGACAATATTTCCCATTTCGATAAAAAAAGAAGTTTCGATTTCTTCAACTTTACTTTTATTAAAAGCTTCTTTTTTAATGGAGTTTTCCCGTTGACTTTTTTTTCCGCAAAACGGAAAACAAATTATTATAATCAATAAGAAAAGAACTTTAAAAAATGGTGCTTTTGTTAATGGCATTGTTTTCATTATTACTTCATAAAGTATTACATTACAAAGATGCTAACGAATAGAATGTTTTGCTTTACAGCATAAAAAAGAAACGTTATATAATTCCCATAACGGCTTTATATAACGATTTTTAAGGTGTTTTTGAGAACATAAAAAAAGCGTTTACTGCAAATGAACTATGTCATTTTTCAGTAAACGCTCTCTTACAATATTATATAGGTTATTCCGGTAGAAAAACTGTAAAAACAGAACCAACATTTGGGGTACTGTCGGCTAAAATATGTCCCTTATGATTTTCGACAATCTTTTTGCAAATCGCTAAACCAATTCCGGTTCCAGGATAATCTGTTTTAGAATGTAAACGTTGAAAAAGTATAAAAATGGTTTCTTTAAATTGAGGGTCGAATCCCATTCCGTTATCTTTAAAAGTTATTTTATGGAATTTTTTTATCGACTGTTCTAATAAATCAGGATAATCGGCTGATAATACTTTTTCGCTTTCAATAGTAATTTCAGGGGAAATTCCGGGTCTGTTATATTTTAAAGAATTTCCGATTAGATTAATAAAAAGCTGTTCGATCTGATAAGGTATAACAGAAAGTTTAGGCAATTTTGAAGCTATAATAATCGCTTTCTTTTCATGCATCACTTCAGTTAACTCAGATTCGGCATTTTGAAGCAAGTCGTTTAGATTTGATTTTATAAATTCTTTTTTAGTAGTATTCGTTCTTGAAAATAAAAGCAAATCATCAATAAGTACACGCATCCTTTTTGCCGAAACTTCAATTTTTGTAATATAATCTCTGGCACTTTGTGACATGGCCGCTTTATCAGCCTCAGAAACTCTCGAAATAAAAGTTTGAATTTTTCGAAGCGGTTCCTGTAAATCGTGACTTGCCACGTGATTAAAAGAAGCTAGTTCTTTATTGCTTTTTTCTAGTTCTCTGTTGCGTTCCTGAAGTTCGATATTAAGTAAATGCTCGTCAGTAATATCAAAATTGATTCCAAGTAGAATTTTGCTTCCCTGTTGATCAGTTAATAATTTTCCGGTTGATTTAAAATACCTGATTTCATTATTTGGACGGACAATTTTATAATAAATAAAGGGAAGATTTTTTTTTGCCATTATTTCGTCCATTGATTTTGAAACAGCTTCTTTGTCATCATGGTGTACAAAATCGAGAAAAGTTTCTATTACAGGCACAAAAGAATTTGGTGTAACTCCTAATAATCGAAACTGATTATCAGAATAAGTAATTTTATTCGAATCTAATTCCCATTGCCAGGTGCTAAATTTTCCAATAATTTCAGATTCGGCCATTAAGCCTCCTGAAATTAAAAGTTGTTTGTTAAAAATTTTCAAACGCTCAAAATCACGACTGATTTGTCTATAGGCTAATAAAATGAAAATTAAGGCTGTTAAAAATAAGGAGATTGAAAAAACCGGACTCAAAGAAATTTCCTGATCATAAATTTCCAGTCTTTTTTTAAGATATTTTTTCTCGATATCATTCATTTTATCCACTTGAAAACGAATGTTTTCCATCAATATTCGCCCTCCAAACATGTAATTGTCAAGTTTGCGTTTATCGTATGTTTTTGGATCGCTGTATTTGAGGCAATTTTCGAACGAAACAAATCGCTGAATTATTAACTTGAAGATATTTTCGAGATTCTTTTGTTGGACCGGATTATCAACAGTTAATTTTTTGAGAGTGATAAAGGAAGCGTTTACTTTGTCGCGCGAATAAAGATACGGAGTTAAAAACCTGTTGTTTCGTGTAATGATGTATCCACGCTGGCCAGTTTCAGCATCTTTAATCGCTGACATTAATCGTTCTAATTGTAGGTTTATTTCATACGTATGCATTGCTAATTTGCTGGATTCATTTAAGTCCTGATTGTGCTTATAAGCAATGGAAGATAGAAATAACAGAATGAAAACTGCGATGACAAAAATAACTCTCAAAGAGTTTGAAGAATTAAAATTTGGTATCCATTTCATTTAGCATGCATATTATTTTAGTCGTAACAAAAAGTTATCACGGTTCAAACCTGATGTATGATAGTGCCAGTTAACGGTCACGACTTCATTGATAATTTTCTTAAGTGTATTAAAATCGCTTGGTTTTTTAATGTAAATATTAGCTCCTTGTACAAAAGTGTCTTCAATATCTTCTTCAGATGATGAAGTAGAGTAGATGGCAATAATAATGTTTTTTAGGCGATCTGTTTTTTTAATTTCAATCAAACATTCTTTACCTGTTTTTTTTGGCATATTCAAATCCAGAAACAAGATATCCGGTAATTTGTTTTCAGGATCCATCAAATGATCCATTAACTGCATTCCATCATGAACAAATTGTACTTTGGTTTGTATTTTGATTTCTTCAAAAGCGTCTTTGAAAAAAAGACGATCATCTTCGTCATCATCAGCCAATAAAATATTTAATGCGTTTTTTTGCATTTTAGTATAGTATTTAGATTTTATTTTAAATTTTCTCTTCGTTTTTTAATGATTCTCTGAAAAGCCGATGGCGTAATTCCGGTAGTGTTTTTAAACTGTGTACTTAAATGTGCTACACTTGAGTAATTTAGTAAAAAAGCAATTTCGGTCAAACTCATTTCATTAATAATAATTAATTGTTTGGCTCTTTCAATTTTTTGTAAAATGATAAAATTTTCGATAGAAGAGTAGGTTACTTCCGAAAAAACATTGGACAAGTATCCATAACTGTGGTTTAATTTTTCTGCTAAAAACACAGAACTTTTATAATTGTTACTGTCTTCCAGGAAAACAAGTTCAATTATCGCATCCTTAATTTTTTGAACCAAAACACTTTTTTGATTTTCAACAACTTCAAAACCATGTGGAGCTAAGTTTTCTTTTAAAGCTTCGAGTTTTTCAACATCCAGATTATCTTCAATTTCAATCTCACCAAACCCCAAAGTTTTAAAATTTACATTTTGCTCTTCAAGATTTTGTTTTAAATAAAGAGAACAAATGGTGTTTATGTCGAACTTTATAAATAATTTCATTTTTAAAAATTTGGTTAAAGATAATTAATTTATTTTTGGTTCTGGGGTAAATTCCCATCCTATACGTCAAGTATTGTAACAATATAGCAAAAAAAATCAAAAAAATACCGTCTAATGTTTTTTTATTAGACGGTATCCTGGCTGACTTAGAAGATTTTACAAATCTGAAATGATTTGTTGAACTTCTTCTTTAGTCTTACCTAATTTTTGCTGAAGTTTTCCATAAATTTCATCTTCTTTACCTTCAGCGTACATTAAATCATCATCTGTAAGATCTGCGTATTTTTGTTTAAGTTTTCCCTTCAACTCGTTCCAGTTCCCTTTAATTTCTGTAGTATTCATAATATTTTTATTTGTATTATTCGGATGTAAAATTGCAAAATGTGAGTTAGTTCTTTGTTACACTTATTCGTTTAACTGTTGTATAATTCACATTTGTATATTTTTTAAACTTGATAACGTCTTAAAATCCAGGCCATTTTTTCATGTTGTTGCAACAGGCCTGTTATAAAATCGGCTGAGCCAATGTCGTTATTTTCATTTTCAAAAACAGGAATGTAATTTCTAAATTCCGTAACTAATTGTTCATGATTCTCTAAGAGTTCTTCCAACATGCTTTTTTGAGAGGCATATTCTTTTGGAGATTCTTTTAAAGTAGAATTTTCAATAAATTCTTTCATGGTTCCAATCGTTTTTTCACCAAGCTGACTAATACGTTCTGCAACCTCATCAATATTGGCCTCTAAAATGCGGTACTGATCTTCAAACAATTTGTGCAATTCCATAAAGCTGTTTCCTGAAATGTTCCAATGAAATTTTCGGGTCTTAACATACAAAGTCATTTCGTTCGATAAAATAGTGGCTAATATGTTCGTGCTCTTTTTTAAATTCTTTGGACTAATTCCGATATTTGGGCTCATAATTGCTTGATTTAAGGTTGTTTTACAAAAATAACTTAGCGGTTCCTTTTTTATCTTATATAATTTTGAGAAGATGTTATAGGAATTCAATGTGCTGGTTGAGAGTTCTCAGGTATAAGTTATGAGTTTCAGGTTTAACATTGACTTTCCTTTCGCTTATAACTTCTAACTCATAACTCAAAACTCATAACTTATTTGTAATTTTGCCGCAATAGTAAAATACAATATGACAACACAACAACTACACGAACAAATTCTACAAAAAAAATCATTTTTATGCGTTGGTCTTGATCCGGATTTAACAAAAATGCCACCTCATTTATTACAAACTGAAGATCCTATTTTCGAATTCAATAAAGCCATAATCGACGCTACACACGATTTGGCTGTGGGATACAAACCTAATACTGCTTTTTTTGAAGCGTATGGCATAAAAGGCTGGATGTCATTGCAAAAAACAATTAATTATATCAATGAAAATTTCCCTGAAATGTTTACCATCGCCGATGCAAAACGTGGCGATATCGGGAATACATCAAGCATGTATGCAAAAGCTTTTTTTGAAGATTTAAATTTTGATAGTGTAACCGTTGCTCCTTATATGGGAAAAGATTCGGTTGAACCTTTTCTGGCTTTCGAAAACAAACATACGATCATGTTGGCCTTAACGTCTAATGAAGGTGCTTTTGATTTCCAAACTATAACTATAAACGGAACTCGAGGCGAAGCCGAACAGAGCGGAGCTAAAGAATTATACAAACAGGTTTTAGAAACCTCTAAAACATGGAAAAATAGCCAAAATTTAATGTACGTGGTCGGTGCTACCAAAGCAGAGTATTTTGCAGACATCAGAAAGATAGTTCCTGACAGTTTCTTATTAGTTCCCGGAATTGGCGCACAAGGCGGAAGTTTATCGGAAGTATGCAGATACGGAATGAATGATAAAGTAGGTTTATTGGTAAACTCTGCAAGAGCGATTATCTACGCCTCAAAAGGAATTGACTTCGCCGAAAAAGCAAGAGAAGAAGCGTTGAAAGCGCAACAGGAAATGGAAGGGATTCTTAGTTTCAGGTTTAAAGTTTTACTTTGAACATAATTTTCTACCACAGAGATTCACAAAGTTTTTTCACAGAGATTCACAAAGTAATTTATTATACTTTGCGAGTAACCTTCGTGAATCTCTGTGGTATAATCCACAGTCCAACAATTTGAAATCGGAAACAAAAAACATGAAACAATTAAAAGATCAGCTTGGTACTTTACATTCTTTTGAAGCGGCTCCAAAACGAATTATTTCGTTAGTTCCTTCTCAAACTGAATTACTGTATGATTTAGGTTTGGAAGAAAAAATCATCGGAATCACGAAGTTTTGTGTGCATCCTTATCATTTAAAGTCGACGAAGAAAATTGTTGGCGGAACCAAGAAGATTCATTTTGAAAAAATAAAATTGCTTCAACCCGATATTATCATTTGCAACAAAGAAGAAAATACAATTGAAATCGTAGAACAATTAAGCGCCATTTGTCCGGTTTGGGTAACAAATATAGTTTCTGTTGAAGATAACTTTCAGATTATTTCAGATTTCGGTCAATTGTTTAATTGCAGAACCGAAGCCCAAAAATGGAACGACAAATTAACTTTCGCCCTGAGCGATTTCAAAAAATATATTCAGGATATTCCAGAGAAAAAAGCAGCGTATTTTATTTGGAAAAACCCATACATGGTGGCAGGAAAAGATACTTATATAAATGAATTATTAAAGCTGAATCATTTTCAGAATATCTACGAAGATAAAGGCCGTTATCCTGAAATTGAGCTAAAAAGAATGCGACTGGAAGGCGATCCCGATTTGGTTTTCCTTTCGTCAGAACCATATCCATTTAAAGAAGAAGATGCCTTCGAAATAGGACGTTTCACGCATCACGCAAAAACCATATTTGTAGACGGCGAAATGTTCTCCTGGCACGGTAGCCGACTTTTAAAGGCTTTCCCTTATTTTAAAATTCTTCATGAAAGATTGAAAAATTAATTGAATGAACTCCTGAACTCTAAAGGGGAAACATTGGTTTTGCTTTTGAATAATTTATTAAAGGACTGTGGATATTCAAAACCCAATTGAAAAGCTGTTTCGCTAACACTTAAAGAAGTCGTTGTAAGCAGCTCTTTTGCTTTTTCTATTATTTTATTGTGTATATGATGCTGTGTGCTTTGACCTGTAAGCGCCCGTAGCATATCACTTAAATAATTAGGAGAAACATGCAATTCATCAGAAAGATATGCGACGGTGGGAAGTCCCAATTTTTGAACTTTATCTCCTTCAAAGTAATCAGATAAAATATTTTCAAGTTGACCTAACAGCGTACTATTGGCATTTTTTCGAGTAATAAATTGTCGGTTGTAAAATCGGTTGCAATAATTAAGAAGCAACTCGATATGAGAAATCATTACATCCTGACTAAAAGCATCAATTGAAGAACAATATTCCTGCTCAATATTTTTCATAATTCCCGTAATCATTATTTCTTCTTTTTCAGAAAGGTGTAAAGCTTCGTTCACAGCGTAGGAAAAATAACCATACTCTTTAATTTTTTTAGACAAAGCATAATTCTGGATAAAATCAGGATGAATTACTAACATTGCACCATAAACAGCACTGTCTACAGTTACCTCGGTTGAAATTACTTGCCCAGGCGACATAAACGTCATTACACCTTCATCAAAGTCATAAAAATTTTGGCCGTATTTCATTTTTCCTTTAAAGCCTTTTTTGATACATACCGTATAAAACGAATATACAACACTCTTAAGGTTATCATCAAAATGACATGTTATTTTACTTAAGTCTACAAAACTAACCAAAGGATGTTCCGGTTTTGGAATCTTTAATAAAGAATGCAATTCGGAAATAGACTGAATTTGATGTGGAATATAAACTTCTTTTTTCATTGTAAAAATATTTAAGAAAAAGTATATCAATTAAATATATCAGGAAATATATTTAGGAAAAGCTATCGTAAAGATAACTTTTCCTGTGGATTAATGATTTTCAAAAAGCCGATCCTGATTATTGATCAATACCAGCCATATTTGCTTCGTCATATCTGGCCCCGGTTGACGTGCCAAGAGGAATAATTTCTTCAAGTCGATTCATTTCTGCTTCACTTAAAACCATTTGCGCAGCAGCTATGTTTTGTTCTACATATTTGACACGTTTTGTTCCGGGAATTGCTAATATGTTTTTTGTAGCAATCCAGGAAAGTGCTAATTGAGAAGCGGTGATTTGTTTTTCATCTGCTAATTTTTTGATTTCATTTACCAATTCAATATTTTTTTTGAAATTGCTCTCCCTGAAAACGCGGAATCGTTTTTCTGAAATCATTATCAGGAAAGTCGTCAGGAGTTTTTATCTCTCCCGAAATAAAACCCCTGCCAAGTGGAGAATAAGCCACAAAACCAATCCCCAATTCTTTTAATGTATCTAAAATTCCAGATTCCTCTACATCTCTTTCGAATAAGGAATATTCCGTTTGTACTGCGGTTAAAGGATGTACTTTATGTGCTTTACGAATCGTTTCAGAGGAAACTTCAGATAAACCTATATAACCTACTTTTCCTTCCTTAACCAAATCAGCCATCGCTTGCACGGTTTCTTCAATAGGCGTTTTAGGATCCAGACGGTGTAAATAATACAAATCAATATAATCAGTTCCTAAGTTTTTTAAAGAACGTTCCACCGCTTTTTTTACATATTCTTTTCTGCCATTAAATTGCCAGGTAAGTTGTTCGCTATCGTCAATTTCATAACCGAACTTGGTAGCAATAGTATAAGCATTGCGATTGCCTTGTATGGCTTTGGCGATTAATCGTTCATTATATAACGGTCCATATAGATCGGCTGTGTCTAAAAAGTTGCCTCCTAATTCAAGAGAACGATGTATAGTTGCAATTGCTTCTTTTTCATCGGCTTTGCCATAAATATCCATTCCGGCAATTTGAGTCATACCCATACAGCCTAAACCAATATTGGGAACTATAAGTCCCTGATTTCCTAATTTAATTTCTTGTATCGTACTCATAATTTCTTTTTTAATTTTAGTTTGAAAATTATAAGGCAAAGTTCTGTTAATAATATTTTTGCAACGTATCTAAATCTCGTGTAGTTGTATCCAAAATGAGGTTTTGTTCAGATTTTCTGTGAACATAGTTTTAACACAGAGGTACACAAAGTTTACCACAGAGTTCCACAAAGTTTTTATTAAATAGCTCCGTGTCTCTCTGTGGAAGAAAACCTTAAAACTTAAACTTGAAACAAAGAGCGCAAAGTTTTTTTTTCCTGTAGAGTTGTCGTAAAACACACAGTTCACAAAGCTATCAGTTGATCTGGCTTTGCGAACTTTACCTTTCTTCTGAACATACAGTTATATAAAAAATCTTTGCGCACTTTGCGGTAAATTTATGTTCAAAGTAAAGTAAATTTGAAACAAAAAAAGAATGCCGGCATCTCGAAGACGCCGGCATCATTTAACTAACCAAAACCAAAATAATAAATAACCAGTTTATTACATGACAAAGATCTAACATATATCAATGTTTTGCTGTTAAGGTTTTGTTATTACTTTGTTGGACATAAGTTAAGATTTTTTAAGAGGTCATTTTGAGGATTTTATAGCTATATATTGATTTTGGTTATTAAAATATAATAACAATCAATTTTACTTATGAATATGCTAAGTGTTAGTTTGTATATTTGATAAAATATTAAATATCAGCAAGATGGATTCAAACAAAAAATTAACAACTGCAACCGGAACTCCGGTTCCGGACAATCAAAACATTCAAACAGCCGGGCCTCGCGGACCTGTTTTATTACAAGATTTTTGGTTTTTAGAAAAAATGGCGCATTTTGATCGTGAAGTAATTCCGGAACGACGAATGCACGCTAAAGGTTCTGGTGCATATGGGACATTTACGGTAACTCATGATATTACAAAATATACGAGAGCCGACTTATTTTCGGAAATTGGTAAAAAGACTGATATGTTTGTACGTTTTTCAACTGTTGCAGGAGAAAGAGGTGCCGCTGATGCCGAAAGAGATATTCGTGGTTTTGCCATGAAGTTTTATACCAATGAAGGAAACTGGGATTTGGTGGGAAATAATACGCCCGTTTTCTTTTTCCGGGACCCAATGAAATTTCCCGATTTGAATCATGCTGTAAAACGTGATCCAAGGACCAATTTGAGAAGTGCTGATAACAATTGGGATTTTTGGACTTTATTGCCGGAAGCCTTACACCAAATTACGATCGTTATGAGCGACAGAGGTATTCCGAGATCGTACAGACAAATGCATGGATTTGGTAGTCATACTTTTAGTTTCATAAATCATCAAAATGAAAGACATTATGTGAAATTTCATTTTGTAACACAGCAAGGAATTGATAATCTTTCTGATGAAGAGGCTGCTAAATTAGTTGGTGGTGACAGAGAAAGCCATCAAAGAGATTTATATGATGCGATCGAAGAAGGAAACTTTCCAAAATGGAAAATGTTCGTTCAGATCATGACAGAAGAACAAGCTGAGAATTATCGTTTTCATCCTTTCGATCTAACTAAAGTTTGGTTAAAAGGTGATTTTCCTTTGATTCCGGTTGGTGAGTTCGAATTAAATAAAAATCCGGAAAACTATTTTGCCGAAGTAGAACAAGCTGCTTTTAATCCGGCGCATGTACCCCCAGGCATTAGTTTTTCACCGGACAAAATGCTTCAAGCCCGCTTATTCTCTTATGGAGATGCGCACCGTTATCGTTTAGGTGTAAATAATTATCAGATTCCGGTAAATTTATCAAGATGTCCTTATAATACTTTTCATCGCGATGGCGCAATGCGTGTAGACGGAAATAACGGAAGCCGCAAACATTATGAGCCAAACAGTTTTGGAGAATGGCAGGAGCAACCTGAATTTAAAGAACCGCCTTTAAAACTTCATGGTGATGCCTACGCACATAATTTTAGGGAAGATGATAATGATTATTTTACCCAACCAGGCCTGTTGTTCCGTTTACTAACAGAAGAAAAAAAGCAATTACTGTTCAAAAATACTGCAGGACAAGTAGGAGGGGCGCAACCTTTTATTCAGATCCGCCACATTAGAAATTGCTACAAAGCCGATCCCGCATACGGAGAAGGTGTAGCACATGCGTTGGGATTAACAATGGAACAGGTAAATAACTTTAACGATCCAAGATTGTCGATTGTTGTTAGGTAAAGATTCTGAGGTTCTAAGCTTTTTTACTCAGAATAAAATAACAAACCCGACAGGTTTTAAAACCTGTCGGGTTTGTTCTGTGATATAAAAACAACTTAATTTATAAATCGTTAAATATTTTGTGTAAACCGGACTGAAGTCCAGTTTAATTTTTTAGGTCCTGAGTGAAAACCAGTGAAAACAGTTCAATCATTAAAATCCACCGTCAAATTATAATAGACAACAGCCTTTGCGAACTTTTTAAAGTTTAGGTAAAAACAAAAAGAATAACCTTCGCGCACTTTGCGGTAAAAAACTTTCGCGGTTAATAACGTCTAAGAAAAAACAACTGTTTTGTTACTATATACCATCGTCTTACGTTCAGCATGCAATTTGATAGCGCGAGCCAAAACAATACGCTCCAGATCACGTCCCTTCATGATGAAATCATCAACAGAATGAATGTGTGAAACCCTTGCAATATCCTGCTCAATAATTGGTCCTTCGTCTAATTCTGCTGTAACATAATGACTGGTAGCACCAATAATTTTAACTCCGCGCTTAAAAGCCGAATGATAAGGTTTTGCCCCCGGAAAAGCCGGTAAAAACGAATGGTGAATATTAATAATTTTATTCTCGTAAAGGGAAATCAATTTAGGCGTAATAATCTGCATATAGCGCGCCAGAACAATAAAATTGATTTGATATTTTTTCAGTAATTCAATTTGTTTGGCTTCACCTTCTTCTTTATTGTCTTTAGTAAAAGGTACGCAGTGATACGGAATATCAAAGCGTTCTGCAATAGATCGTAAATCGTTGTGATTGCTAATAATTACCGGAATTTCAACATTCAGTTCACCTGCGCTGTAACGCCCCAAAATATCAAACAAACAATGATCGTATTTCGATACAAACAAGGCCATTTTTGGTTTTTGTTCCTGATTGTACAAATCCCACGACATATTAAAGTCGGCTGCAATAGTTTGGTCAAAATCAGCTTTTAGTTCATCAATAGTGATGTGGCTATTGGTTAATTCGCATTCCAATCGCATAAAAAATACATTTTGCTCCACATCAACGTGCTGATCGATATAGGTGATATTTCCTTCTACTTTGGCTATAAAAGTGGTCACTGCAGCTATAATTCCTTTTTGGTCTTTACAGTGAATCAGAATAGTGATTTTTTGCATTTCGTTTTGTTGGTTAATCGGTTAATTGTTTTGTTGTTTAATCGTTTAAAAGCCTGACCGATAATTTCGATTAAACAGTAAAACATCAAATCTATTTTCCGTCCTGCATGGCAAAAACACTTTTCAATAAAGGAGTTGTTCTTGCACTGATATTATTACGGATTTCTTTTTCTTCAACGGCAATCATTTTAAAAACACCAGCCAAAGCCTGATTCGTTGTGTAATCAGTTAAATCTGGATTAACTTTTTTTACTAACGGAATAGTGTTGTATTTGGTTATGATTTTTGTCCAGACAGCATCGGCACCCACTTTTGCAAAAGAATTTTTAATCACGGGATTAAATTTTCCATACAAAGCCGTAGTCGTACTTCCTTGTAAATAACTTGTTGCAGCGCTGTCGTTTCCTAGCAAAATATTTTTAGCATCAGTAAAAGACATGTTCTTTACTGCCGAAACAAAAATCGGAGTCGCTTCTTTTACAGCATCTTCTGCGGCGCGGTTCAATACTTTGATTCCTTCATCAGCAAGAGAGCTTAATCCTATTTTTCTCAATGTAGCATCTACCTTTTGCAATTCGGAAGGCAATAAAATCTTTACGGCTTCATTTCTATAAAAACCATCAACAGCAGTTAGTTTACTTACTTGTTGGGTAATTCCTTTATTTAGGGCTTCCTTCAATCCGCCAGCAATATCTACACCGCCAACTCCCGGAATTTGAGATGAAATTTGTGGGAACTGATTTAATGTTTGTTGCATCTCAGCGCAAGATGTAAGCGAGAATGTAAGGGCTAATAATAAAATCTTTTTCATGATTTGGGTTTTATGAGTTTCAAAAATACTACTTATTCAAAAACAAAGCCACAATTTTATTTGGGGAGCAGTAACAATTTGTTTCAGAAATAACTTTTTTAAAAGGTTGTGAGGTTTTTAGATTTTTAGAATATAGAATATAGATTTTAGAATATAGAAAAAAGAGCAAAGAAGAAGGAAAATAAAAAATCGGCGTTTAATCTGCTAGAATCCGCGCAAATCTGCGTGAAAAAAATCTAGATGCAAACTTACTTAGCCAACAAATCAATTTGTTCCTCCGTAGCATTAATGTAAACCGACAGTTCACTGTATTCCCATTTTCCTTTTTTCTCGGCAACCACAAACACGGTTCCTTTGCCTTTAGATCCTTTTATCGGAATTTGTAAATCACAGTTTCCTGTATCATTATTGATGCTGATATTTCCACTCACCATCCCGTCAGACTCAATAGGAGTTCCAAGTCGGTCATTTACTAATTTATCGTGTTGTGCTATAGTCATTGCTCCTTTGTAGGCATCAGAATCTTTCATCATCGAAGTGACTCCGAAAAATATTCCTGCTATAAACAATCCAAAAAGAACTAAAAGACCTAAGCATCCCGTTGGTACAAACCATTTCCAGTTTCTGTCCCACCAGTTTTTTCTAACTTCTGTGTAATTATCTTCCATAATAAAAGGGTAATTTTAGATTTGAGTTTAACGTTTGAAAGATATTGTTTTTCTTCCAAATTCTAAATCAAATTCTAAGATTACCCTAATTCTAAAAAAGGTATTTTATTAATTGCTTACAAGAGTTTCCTGAGGGAAAAGGATTTTATTTAAATCTGCATCTTTATCATAGACATCCTGAAAGAAGCTTACTTCGCCAGATTCTTTTACCCATGTTGTAAAATAAGTAATATAGATCGGCACTTTAGTTGGCAGTTTAAAAGTTGTTTCTGCCTGGCCATCCATAGCTTTGTCGATTCGATCAGCAGTCCATTCCGGATAATCTTTCAACATTGCAATGGCAAGTTCTTTGGCTTTGCTTACATTAATACAACCGTGGCTAAAAGTTCTTTGTTCAAAATCAAATAATGTTTTGGCAGGCGTATCGTGCATATAGATATCATCTGGATTTGGGAAAATAAATTTTACTAAACCTAATGAGTTATCAGGACCTGGTTTTTGTCTTACCTGACCATTTACCATTTCCATATTATGTTCTGCCAAATAATTAGGATCTGACGCAATTTTAGATTTCAATTCGTTGTCAACTATACTTTGCGGAACTGTCCAGTAAGGACTAAAAACCACTTTTTCAATGTTTCCGTTAAAAATAGTAGTTTTAGTTAACGGAGAACCAACAAAAACTTTTGATTCCAATTCGATTTTACCGTTTTTTACATAAACTAACTCATAAGAAGGAACATTAATCATTATATATTCTGTATCCGTTAATAATGTTGGATAAATCTCTTTGCAACGCTCCATGTTAATGGTGATTTTTTTTATTTTTTCCTGTATTGACTCGTTCATATCTTTAATGTTAGCTTCAGAGATAATGTAATTTGGTTTTAAACCGTTACGTAATTTATATTTCATTACGCCATCCATTAATTCCTGATCATAAAAATCACTTTTAGAGTCATTTTGTAAATCTCCCATTACAAATAATCGGTTTCTGATCTGGGCCACAGTAACTGATTTTGCATCAGGTCTGATATCTTTATAAGGAGTTTCTACTTTTATAGGTGTCCAGGTGTTGTCTTGCTCTATTTTTTTATATTTTTTTAAAACATCCTGAAGTTTGTAGTATTGATCAAATTGTACTACTCTGGTTTTCTGCGCTTCTGGTTTTGTTTTTGCAGAAGCGGCTAAAGTATCACGTGATATTTTTTTCTTAGGTAATAACCATTCTGATTTTTTAACTGTTTCAATATCAACTCCTTCAAATGCATGATTAGCGTATATTATGTAAGCTGCACTTAAAAGCATATCAGAGTCTGTTTTTGAAGGTTTTTCTGTTGCTGTTTTATCGAAAATTTGATCAATCTCATTTTTATACGGAATTCCTACACCTTCATAACTAGCGTTATTCAATTTTGTATACAATAATTGTCCATATTGAGTCATTTTTCCATTTTCAAACCAAATAGTTCCATATGATCTGTTTTTATACAAGGAGATTACGTCGTTTTGATATTTTTTCAATTCAGTATATCTTTTGAAAAAATCACTTAAATGTTCACTATCTACTACATCATCATTTTTAGTAGAAGTGTAATTAGGAGTTAAAGTTTCTTTTTTGTTTAAATCACTTATATCAAGGTTATTAAAAGATGAAATAAAGAAACTCGTAACTAGAATTACGGCGATTGGAAATATTGTTTTCATTTTTTTAATTTTTACGTTATTACTTTAATAAGTAAGTTTTTTGGTAAAAATTTGGGGGCTTTCTACGATGCTAAATTACTTTAGTGTGCTGGTAAACATGTTGTTATATTTTATTTTAAAGTTGCGAAATTGCCATGTTTTGTAGGTTTATATAAATTATATAAGATAGTGTACCAAATTGTTACCCTCTGGAAGAAAAAACTATTCATTTTTTTGTTAACATAAAGCTATGAGAGTAATCAAATATTAAAATATTTTGTAAATTGCTCCCTTAAAATTATCATATTCATAAAATGGAACAACAAATACCATATATTCCTAAAAATAAAGTAAGAATTGTCACCGCAGCGTCTCTTTTTGACGGACACGATGCCGCGATCAATATTATGCGTCGTATTATTCAGTCCACCGGAGTGGAAGTAATTCATTTAGGTCACGATCGAAGCGTTGAAGAAGTGGTTAATACCGCTATTCAGGAAGATGCCAATGCTATTGCAATGACTTCTTACCAGGGCGGGCATAATGAATACTTTAAATATATGTATGATTTGCTTCATGAAAAAGGAGCGGGACATATAAAGATTTTTGGCGGCGGCGGCGGCGTAATTTTGCCAAGCGAGATTTCAGAATTACATGAATATGGTATTACCAGAATTTATTCTCCTGATGATGGTCGTTCTTTAGGACTACAGGGAATGATAAATGATTTGGTGCAACAGTCAGATTATCCAATTGGAGATAAACTAAATGGAGAAATCGATCACATCGAAAATAAAATTCCAACAGCAATTGCACGTTTGATTTCAGCGGCAGAGAATTTCCCTGAAATTGCAAAACCTGTTTTTGATAAAATTCACGAAAATAATACCGATTCTAAAATTCCGGTTTTGGGAATTACAGGAACGGGCGGAGCAGGAAAATCATCTTTGGTAGATGAATTGGTTCGTCGTTTTTTAATTGATTTCCCTGAAAAGACAATCGGATTGATTTCTGTCGATCCTTCGAAAAGAAAAACAGGAGGAGCTTTGTTAGGAGACAGAATCCGAATGAATGCTATTAATAACCCTCGTGTTTATATGCGTTCATTAGCGACTCGTCAATCTAATCTGGCGTTGTCTAAATATGTTGCCGAAGCGATTCAGGTTCTAAAAGCAGCAAAATACGATTTAATTATTTTAGAAACTTCGGGAATCGGACAATCAGATACAGAGATTATGGATCATTCTGATGTATCCTTATATGTAATGACTCCTGAATTTGGAGCGGCAACTCAATTAGAAAAAATCGACATGCTTGATTTTGCTGATTTGGTAGCTTTAAATAAATTTGATAAAAGAGGTGCTTTAGATGCCATTCGTGACGTTAAAAAACAATATCAGCGCAATCATAATTTATGGGATAAGAATCCGGATGATATGCCGGTTTTCGGTACAATTGCTTCGCAGTTTAACGATCCGGGAATGAATACGCTTTACAAAGCGATCATGGATAAAATTGTCGAAAAAACAGAGTCAGAATTACATTCTACTTTTGAAATTACCCGTGAAATGAGCGAGAAAATTTTCGTAATTCCTCCACACAGAACACGTTATTTGTCTGAAATTGCAGAAAGCAACCGAAGTTATGATGAAAGTGCGCTTTCACAGCAAAAAGTAGCACAGAAATTATACGGAATCTTCAAAACGATAGAATCAGTTTCTGGTAAAATTCCAGAAATCAATAAAGCCGGAATCGATGATGCAACTGTTTTACCTAGCGCAACCGAAGCACATGACGAAAACAGAATCTTTTTAAACCTTTTACTAAATCAATTTGATAAAGTAAAAATGGATTTAGATCCGTACAATTGGGAAATTATCCTGAATTGGGACGAGAAAGTAAACAAATATAAAAATCCGGTTTACACCTTTAAGGTCCGCGATAAAGAAATAAAAATCGCAACACATACAGAGAGTTTATCACATATACAAATCCCGAAAATTGCTTTACCTAAATATGAGGCCTGGGGCGATATTTTACGTTGGAATTTACAGGAAAATGTTCCTGGTGAATTTCCGTTTGCTTCAGGATTATACCCGTTTAAACGTGAAGGCGAAGACCCTTCAAGAATGTTTGCAGGAGAAGGCGGACCTGAGAGAACCAATAAACGTTTTCATTATGTGAGTGCAGGATTGCCGGCAAAACGACTTTCGACCGCTTTTGATAGTGTGACTTTATACGGAAACGATCCGGATATTCGTCCGGATATTTACGGAAAAATTGGAAATGCCGGAGTTTCGATCTGTTGTTTAGATGATGCCAAGAAACTGTATTCAGGTTTTGATTTAGTACATGCTTTAACATCAGTAAGTATGACCATCAACGGTCCAGCGCCAATGTTGTTAGGTTTCTTTATGAATGCGGCAATTGATCAGCAATGTGAATATTACATCAAAGCCAACGATCTTGAAAAAGAAGTTGAAGCTAAAATCAACAAAATATACAAGGAAAAAGGAACAGAACGTCCAAGATACCAAGGCGATTTACCGGAAGGAAACAACGGTTTAGGATTAATGCTTTTGGGTGTTACCGGAGATGAGGTTTTGCCTTTGGAAGTATATAATGAAATAAAAGTTAAAACATTATCACAAGTTCGTGGTACGGTTCAGGCCGATATTTTGAAAGAAGATCAGGCGCAAAATACCTGTATTTTCTCTACTGAATTTGCTCTAAGATTAATGGGTGACGTTCAGGAATATTTTATTACCAAAAACGTTCGTAATTTTTATTCGGTTTCGATTTCAGGATATCATATTGCAGAGGCAGGAGCGAACCCAATTACGCAGTTGGCTTTCACGCTTTCAAATGGTTTCACTTACGTGGAATATTATTTGAGCCGTGGTATGAGCATCAACGATTTTGGACCGAATTTATCATTCTTCTTCTCCAACGGAGTAGATCCTGAATATTCAGTGATTGGTCGTGTGGCACGTAAAATTTGGGCGAAAGCCATGAAAAACAAATACGGAGCCAACGAAAGAGCACAAATGTTGAAATACCATATTCAGACTTCTGGTCGTTCTTTACACGCTCAGGAAATTGATTTTAATGATATCAGAACCACTTTACAGGCTTTGTATGCGATTTACGATAACTGTAATTCATTGCATACGAATGCTTACGATGAAGCAATTACAACTCCAACAGAAGAATCAGTTCGTAGAGCAATGGCGATTCAGTTGATTATCAATAAAGAATTAGGTTTAGCGAAAAATGAAAACCCAATTCAGGGATCGTTTATCATTGAAGAATTAACAGATTTAGTTGAAGCTGCGGTTTTACAAGAATTCGACAGAATTACAGAAAGAGGCGGAGTTCTTGGTGCAATGGAAACCATGTATCAACGTTCTAAAATTCAGGAAGAAAGTTTGTATTATGAAACGTTGAAACACAATGGCGATTTCCCAATTGTCGGTGTAAACACTTTCCTAAGCTCAAAAGGTTCTCCAACGGTAATTCCGGCAGAAGTAATTCGCGCCACCGAAGAAGAAAAACAATATCAAATCACCATGCTTGAGAATTTGCATCAATTTCACGAAGCAAAAGTTAATGAGCATTTAAATAAACTACAGGAAGCCGCGATTAAAAACGAAAACTTATTCGACCATTTGATGGAAGCTACAAAGGTTTGTTCTTTAGGTCAGATTACTTCGGCGTTGTTTGAAGTTGGTGGGCAGTATAGAAGGAATATGTAAGTTTTACTGTTTTATAGATTTAAGAAACCTCTCAGAAATGGGAGGTTTTTTTGTTTAAATTATGTCAAGATATTTCTATACTGGTTTAAAATCGTAAATAAATTATTGTTAAATAAAATGTCTGATCTTGATGTTTTTTAAACTTTTAATGTCAAGTGTTTGGTTTTTAGAGTGATAATTTGGTTTTAATTAATTTAAAACCTTAAAATTATGAACCTTAAAATTAAATTTTAAAGAGAATAGCACTTTTCTTGTGTATTATGTTGCTTTCTACTAATTGTACAAATGATGAAAACTTAGAAAGACAAGGCGGGAATTCAAATGCTAAATTAAAAGAAACACAAAAGTGGTTTAACAAATATAAATCCGAAGGTAAGAATTATTTTTTGTTAGATAGTTTACAGTACAACTGGGATGAAGCAAAAATCACAAATTCAGAAGATGGCACAGAAACAACAATTGTACCTATAATTGAATCTAAAAAAGATGACAGGGAATTTTGGGAGCAAAGATTGTATATTTACAAGACAGGCAAGGAAGATTACAAGGCGTTAGTTTACGAAATTGCTACTAATAAATATGTTCCGTTAAGCAGTCATTCTATTGATGGCGGTAACTTTACTGGTTTTATTAGTGTTTGGGATTTAAAGACTGGTTTTGTTAGAGCAGCCAGATTTGAGAACAATCAAGTTATAGAAACTGGTGTTGTAGAAGTTATAGATTATACTAAGAGAAATTCAACAAATAAAGCTCCAATTGAAGCACCTTGTGTTTATGCTGATTTTGGTGATGGTGGATGTGGTGGTAAGTCAGGTGGTGATAATTCAGCACCAAATCTTCCTGGAACTGTATTAAGAGAAGTTCCTGTAAATGCTCCAAGTAAAGGGAATCCAGTTGAATATTACGGGCCACGTGGTCCTGTAATTGGTGGGGGTGATACAGGTGGCTATACTTCGCCTGGTGGTGGGGCAAGTAGTGGTTCAGCCACAACTATTCCAAACCTAGTAATCCAAGACCCTTCTTTTTCTAAGAACCCTTGTTTGTCTGGATTATTTGCTAAATTAGGAGGTTCCTCAATCTTTCAGAGTTATTTGAAAAAGTTTGATAATGATTTTTCAATAGCAGATTTAAAATTAGCAGCAACCAGCAATTTACCTGTCGATGTCAATGCTAAAACTGACCCGCCAATAAATTACCTTATTACAATAACTTTCAATGAAAACACCTTAAATAATAAGCCTGCTTTAGAAATTGCAAGAACTTTTATTCATGAAATGATTCATGCTGAAATGTTCAAAAAACTCTTATATATAGCATCAACTAAAGGCGAAATTGATAGCGATAAATTATATCAAGCTTTAACCAATAATGATTATCCAGAATTATATCGTTACTATGCAACATATGGTATAGACGGTATGCAGCATGAACAAATGGCAAATCAATATAGAGCAACGATAATATCATTTTTAAAAGGATGTGATAATAGTTTGACACAAGAACAATATGAGGCTATGGCTTGGATTGGGTTACAAGGAACCGAGGCATGGCAAACAAAGAGTACATTGGAAAAAATGATTATTTTAGATACTTATAATAGATGGTTATCCAAAGCTCCTAAAAATTGTCAATAAATGAAAAAGCTATTTTTATTAATCCTTGCATTAACAAGTTTAACTATTTTTTCTCAACAAAAAGATGATATTTATGTTTTTAAATTTAACAGAAAGATGGATGAAATTACGTACAGGGTAAAAGGTGATGAGCAAGAAATATCAGGTTTTAGAATATTAATAAATAAAAGAAAAATATTTTTTAGTTCTAGTTCTCTTATTGTTGGTAACGGAAAATTAGAAGTAAACATTGACAGAAATGATTTGAATAATATCATCAAAAATGATAATCCAAATAAACAAAATGTTTTTTATGTTTTTTTAGAAGACCAAAACCAATATTATCGTGTTGCATATATTTTTAGAACAATTTATGATTAAATCCCCCCTCTGGCGCGCGAGTCTCGCTCGTGCAGATTGTTAATCCAGAATATTAATATATTAGAGGATATTGAATGATTTTCTAATCCTTTAAACTAAAGTGGATTAACTGAAAACAAAAAACCTCTCAGAAATGGGAGGTTTTTTTGTTTAAACTATGTCAAGATGTTTCTATACTGATTAAAAATTGTAAATAATTTATTGTTAAAAAAAAAATATCTTATTTTAATGTTTTTTAAATTTTTAGTGTCAAAGTGATAATTTAGTTTTAATTAATTTAAAACCTTAAAATTATGAACCAAAAATTAAAATTTTAGGGAATAGAGTAAAATAAAATTGTATTTATGGAAATGGTAATAATAGACGATTTTAATATTATGCTATTTATATGGCAGATATTATGTATTATATTTTGGATAGCAGTAATATATTTATTGTATAAAATTTATAAAAAAAGTAAATAGATTTGAACTTTAAAATGGGAATATACACTCCAATTTTTGCTTTTATTTTATTGACCCCTGCTGTCGTGTGTCCAGCGCTAGCGGAGGATTTTACTTTTTTTAATGCATTCTTTTTGCATGAATATTATACAAGATTATGAAATACTTTATTTACACTTTTTTAATTTTAGGTATAGGACTGTTAATTTACGGCTATATTTATCCAACAGAATTTATGTTAGATATCAATATACATGACACCTATTATGCATTCACTTATACAGCAGTTGCAACATTTTTAATATTATTTTCTTTGTGCTTTTTGCAATAGATTTTTTATACAAATTAGTAAGGAATCATCAAAATAAATATTAGACCAATTCCCTCGTGTTGAGCATGCACTGTTGCGGAGTTTCTTCAGCTAGCATGAGTATTACTGGCACACAACTGCAGCAAATAATAAATTTATCTTAGACATACCAAAATGCAACATATGATTTAAGTTTTAATAATTGTTTTGATTTTGCTACTCATGTATTGAATATAGCCGGTATTTCAACTTCAGGATATATTGACACTCCAAACACTGTGGTAAATATATTAAACACTCTTCCAAATCATACTTCAGCATCCAATAACGCATCTAAATAAAAAAAATATGTCCTTAATAAAAATTCTAAAAATAGTAGCAATAATTTCATTTTTAATGCTACCAAGACTTAGTGAAAATGGAATTCCATATTTTGCTTTTTTATTATATTGTTTATGGCTATTCATTATGAGCATATTTGGTCATTTAGATCCGATATTTTGGCAAGGACTTTTTGTTGTACCTATATTGGCTACTTTAGTTGTTTTTTTTATTAGTAAAAACAATAAAATTTTACTTTTTTGCTTTTTAGGTTTATTAATAATACAGATACCTAGTTTAATAATTAATTATAAAAGAATCGATTTTTTGTTTTTATTTCTTTTTTTGACTTTTATAATATCATCAATAGGGGTTATAAAACTAAATCAAAAAAGATAAATCAAAAATTTTCGAAAAGTTTATTAATAATTAAAATATAGTATACAATAAGTATGATTGTTATTTTTGTTATAATTTAACTGTAAAACCTGTTCGTTAACTCGAGCAGGTTTTTTTGTTTCTAAATTAACATGCTGGTTTTAAAATATTTGTAAATTTATGATCCCCGCTAGCGCGAGCGTCCCGCTCGCGCCAGCCAATGAATATACGGTTATATAATTTAAGACTTTTCACCAACCATCTCCCCAACATAACTCAAAAACTCCATTTCATCCAAAGGAAACAGCTGTAAAACAGTTTCTAAAATCAAACTCACATTAATAGATTGTTTTTTCTTTTCTCCAACATTATGCATATCGTGATCGAGTGCCAAAATGCATAATTTTATCATATCGCTGATGATGCAACCCAACTCATAATAATTTAAAACATTAATTTGGGCGGTATAGGTTTTAGATTCGTCATTGGCAGGTTTTAAGGTGCGGAAATGTAAGGCAGTTAATGTTCTTAGTCTTTCTAAAGTTTCTGTTTCATTGGTTTTCATAAGGCGTATATTTTTAATTTGTATCTTGTTAAACGTTTTACAACTTGACTTTTATAATTTTATCGAAAGAAAAATCGTACTTTTGTTTAGCCCGGCGAAGAAAGCAATAGATGGTGCTGTACCCAATCATTTTTAGCCGTATTGTACAGTACTAAATATGTTTTTTACATTTTGCCGCTGAGGTTATTATACTTAATTATTATCTTTGAATTATGAGCACACTAACAAAACCAAACCATATAGGGCGAAAAATAAGCCGTATTCGTGAACTTCGTGATATGAAACAGGAAGCTTTGGCACAAGCTTTAGGAACAAACCAACAAGCTATATCAGCTCTGGAAAATAGCGAGACTATCGATGAGGCAAAATTGATTGAAGTGGCAAAAGCACTTGGTGTAACGGTAGAAGCAATTAAGAATTTTTCGGAAGAAGGAGTTATTAATTATTTCAATAGTTTTCATGAAGCTGTGAATAATAGCCATTTTGGAAATAATAATAATTGCACTTTTAATCCATTAGATAAGTTAATGGAAACAGTAGAAGAAAATAAAAAGCTCTACGAACGTTTACTTCAGGCTGAAAAAGACAAAATCGAATATTTAGAGAAATTACTAAAGCAGAAATAAAGATATTAATTCATAAACCTCTCAGAAATGGGAGGTTTTTTTATTTAAAATTATGTCAGGATATTTCAAAATTGGCTAAATATTGTAAATAATTTAGCGTTAAAAAAAATGTCTTATATTAATATTCGTTAATCTTTAAGTGTCAAGTGTTTGATTTTTAGTGTCATAATTTGGTTTTAATTAATCTAAAACCTTAAAATTATGAACCAAAAAATTAAATTTTTAAAGAGAATTACACTTTTCTTGTGCATTCTTATGCTGTCTGCTAATTGTGCCAGCGATGAGAACTTAGAAAAACAAGGCGGGAATTCAAACGGTAAATTAAAAGAAACACAAAAGTGGTTTGACAAATATGAATCCGAAGGTGAGAATTATTTTTTGTTAGATAGTTTACAGTACAACTGGGATGAAGCAAAAATCACAAATTCAGAAGATGGCACAGAAACAACAATTGTACCTATAATTGAATCTAAAAAAGATGACAGGGAATTTTGGGAGCAAAGATTGTATATTTACAAGACAGGCAAGGAAGATTACAAGGCGTTAGTTTACGAAATTGCTACTAATAAATATGTTCCGTTAAGCAGTCATTCTATTGATGGCGGTAACTTTACTGGTTTTATTAGTGTTTGGGATTTAAAGACTGGTTTTGTTAGAGCAGCCAGATTTGAGAACAATCAAGTTATAGAAACTGGTGTTGTAGAAGTTATAGATTATACTAAGAGAAATTCAACAAATAAAGCTCCAATTGAAGCTCCTTGTGTTTACGCTGATTTTGGCGATGGTGGATGTGGTGGTAAGTCAGGAGGCGATTCTTCAACATCAATAAATCTTCCAGGAACAGTATTAAGAGAAGTTCCTGTAAATGCTCCAAGTAAAGGAAGTCCAGTTGAATATTATGGGCCGCGTTCTCCTGTAAGTGGTGGTGGTGATACAGGTGGTTATACTTCGCCAAACGGTGGTGGGGCGAGTAGTGGTGGAAGTGGAACGGCAACTTCCATTGTTATTAACATAGAGGGACAGAAAGTTGACCCTAAAGAAGAAACAAAATGTTTTGATAAAACTAAACCTGCTGTATTAACTATTTATGTTCAACAGCCAAATGAGAACACAAGGGATAAAATGGGAGAAAACAGAGTTGGTCATGCCTTTATTGGTATTCAACAAGGGACAATACAACGTGTTTTGGGATTTTACCCAGACAGCCCAAACGCTTCACTTATATCTTCTCAAAACAGTGAACTACACGACAATAATAGTACTTTGTACCATGTAAGTATTTCGGTTGAAATTGATGCTGCTAAATTGGCAAATGTGATTAATTATATTAATAATTACTCTAAAACATATGACCTAAATAATTATAATTGTAGCGATTTTGCAATTGGAGCAGCTGAAAAAGGAGGCTTAAATTTACCAAAAACTACAGGTTCTTATAATGCTGTTATTGTAAATTTTAAAGGCCGAAATCCGGGGGATTTAGGTCAGGATATAAGAAATATGAGTGCTCCAAATGGAGTGAGTAAAAATATAACTAGAGGGAATGCCCCAAAAAAGAAAGGAGGATGTTAAAATGAAAAAATATAAATTTATTTTACTAGTCATAATGTTTTTATTAAAAACAATTGTTGCTGAAAGTCAGAACAAAACGAATGAAATGGTCATAAATCATTTTGTAAAAGCCGTTTTTTTTGAAAAGAATAATACAAAATTTATTGCCGATAACTATATATATTTTGAACCCATTAATAATACAAAATATAGTACTGAAGATAGAATAAAAATTCTTGATAAGCATTTAAAGAAAATAAAAAAGGAAAAAAGTTCTTTGATTAATCCAGCAAATTTTTCTGTCGTGCCGTATAATGAGTACAAAGGTGTTAAAGCTGTTTTTTCTAAAACATCTGATAATATTTTTATTTTGATAAGTAAAAATAATCCTGTAATGTATTTTTCTGTGATAAATGATAAGATATTTTCTTTTGATTATATTACTAAGGGAGATGAAAGTTTATTTATAACGTACTAATCTAAATATTCGAAAGTATTGAATAATTTTCGTCCTGCTGGCGCGAGCATGCCGCTTGTTCTGATCATTGCGTTCACGAACGGGACGCTCGCGTCAACGGTGTATTGTTTATTTGAAACTGATATTATTAATATCTATAACAGGAAAGAAGTAATAATTGATTTCTACTTGGCTATAAATGATAGGCCTATGTTTGATTGTACCACTGGTTGGTCTCATGATCAAATGCAGAAAGAACTCAATAACTTGAAATAGTTTGTTTCATGTTAAATTCGAAATAAATATTATCTATGAAAAGATATACTTTTATACTATTGATTGTTTGCTTGTTTGTTTTAGCTGGATGTTCTTCTCTTAAAAGGAAGTTACCAACTAATAACAAAGGGAGATATATGGTGATAGTAGGTAAAAATCGATCAAAATGCGAAAATGAAACTGTTAATTTCCGCGGACAAGTTTTTGATGTAGTTACTATACGCGGACATGTTTTTGACCTGAAAACACGTAAACCATTACAGTATGCAGTAGCAGAAGCAGGTTGTTTTAAATTTCTCACTACAGCCGATGGAGAATACTCTTTTAAAACTAGAAATCTTGAAGGAAAGTCTTTTCAAATAGATTTAGCCGCTATGTATTATCATACAATTGAGACGGATTTTATCGATATCCATAATAAAAAGGAAATTATTATTGATTTTTATTTAGCAGAAGATACCAGATCTTTTCCCGACTGGCGTGAGCATCCTATTTGTGCAAGCAAAGTTTGGTTTCGAGTATACAAGAAATATGTAATTTTGTTTTTTAAATTATATAGAAACCTCTCAGAAATGGGAGGTTTTTTTATATTTTAGTATTATGAAAAATACCATCTATTACATTCTGTTTCTTTTTGTTACGTTTTTGGGTTATGCTCAAAATAAGCAATTATTACAAACGGAAGTTATTATCGATTCGGTGAAAATTGCAACTGCTCCAACGGAATCTTATGCAATATATTTTCCTAAAAAATACGATGCTAAAACCCCATTGGCAGTTGTCTTTATTTTTGAACCTGCCGGGAGAGGTAAAAAAGGAATTGAGCCATTTATTCTGGCTGCAGAAACGTACAATTATATTTTGGTATGCTCTAATACTTCAAGAAATGGATCAACCCAAACTAATGTTGCTATTGCCAATAGATTATTTGATGAGGTATTGCAAACCTATGCTATTGATACTTCACAACTTTACATAGCAGGTTTTTCGGGTGGAGCAAGATTAGCTAGTTTTTTTGGCATATCCACGGGTGCTTTTCAAGGGGTTATTGCTTGTAGCGCTTCTTTTAATGGTATGGATAAGTTTATACCTCCTTCTAATAATTTCTCCTATGTAGGTATGGTTGGAGACAGAGATATGAATTATCAGGAAATGATAGAAAATAAAGATTGGCTGGATAATGTAAAGATTGTAAACACACTTTTTATTTCTCATGAAAACCATGTTTGGTCTAAACAATCTGAAATGCTTCGCGCATTTGACTGGTTGGAAATTCAGGCCTATAGAAAAAATATAAGACCAAAGAACGATACAATTATTAAAAGAATTTATCATGCCAATTTGAGAATAGCTGATAGTTTAAAGGCGAATAAAGAAATGATCCTTTCGGTGAATGCCTACGAAAAAGGAATTACATTTTTTAATACAAATGAAGACAATTTTCTAAGAGCTAAGATTGCCGAAATCAAAAAATCCAGAGTGTATAAAGATGAAATAGCAACAATGGAGAAAATAAAGATTTGGGAAAATGAAATTTTAGATAAACTTTCGCTTCGCTTTGACCAGGAATTAAAATCAGTTAAGAGTAATACTAATTTTAAGTTTTGGAAATCTGAAATTAAGGATTTGAATGCTATGAAGTTAGACAACAAAAATCTTTTAACCCGTAATATGGCTATTAGGGTATTATTTTGGTTTCAGGTTTCGGTTTACGAAACTGGGCAGGAAAATAAAAGAACCCAGCAAAATGACAAGTTTACTTATTGTGAAGAATTGTATAGAATTATTACTGAAACAAATTAAAGAAAAAACAAAAAATAAAAAGCAGGGCTTGAGCTGCTTTTATTTTTAGGAGAAGATATTCTGGAGTTTATACCAATTCTATTTTTTGTTAACCAACACTTTAGATTTTCGTTTCAATCTTTCAATTAGCGCATCGGCTTTTTCATTTTGAGAAATAAACCGCAAAGACTCTGCATATCGGTAATAATACATTTGATCTAAATCATAAGTCATGGCAAATAACTCGCCATACCATTTCGCTGCTTTATCCAGATTGCAAATAGCGTACGAAGAATTTCCTAATTTTTGGAATAGATCTATAGACTTATAGCCTTTTGCGGCAACTTTTTCATATGTTTTGGTTACATCAACATAAGCATATTTCTCGCCTATTCTTTTGGTTACGTAATTCTCATTTTGAGCAGAAAGCTCTAAACAAAAAAGGGTCAGTAGTAATAAAATGGCTTGCTTTTTTTTCATAAGTATATCAGGATAAATAACTTAGTTGTACAAATGTATTTAAATCTATTCATGTTTGATTGTTCTAACGGTTAAATTTTAGTTTAACTTGCCTAGTAACAGTTTGTTAAGATGATAATGATAAAACGAAAAAATTACATTATATTGTATGTAAACAAAAAAAGCAGCTCCTGATTTGAGCTGCTTTTAACTTTTTGGACAAAAAGAGTGATTAACGACGAAAAGCAGGACTTTCGTTTACCGATTCGTCTAATGCTGCTTTTTTTACTTTTTTAGCTATAACCTTAATGTCATGTTTGGCAACTTTGCCGTTTTCCTGTACTTCTAATACGTAAGTTCCGGCTGGAAAACCTTCTAAGCTTATTGTTTTAGAAATTTCTAATTTGTCTTCAGCAGAGTCTCCTTTATAAACCAAATTATGGCTTTCATCATAAATAGAAAATACTGATTTTTCAACGGTGTTTAAAGTAAAGCTAACTACTTTTCCGTTTCCGGTAATTATATTCAAAATATAATCTCCTTTTCCATCAATTGCGTAGGTAAAAATAGTTGTTAGAAATAAGGCTACAACTAAGCCGATTTGGGAAAATTTTGTCATAACTTTTTAAATTATTTAATATTAAATAGTGGAACGGTAAAACTAACGAAAAAAATTAATTTTGTGCAAAAAAATGCCGTTTTTAAACGGATAAGTTGCTGAATTAAAGATGTTTCTATGTTTTTCTTAAAGTATGTACGTAAAAACTTAAAGATTGGATGTTTTTTTGCTTTATTTTTTAAAAGTTTAAAAATCAGACTTTTAAAATTATTAAGAATAGTTTTCCAAAAATAATAGATTACTCAAAATTTTGCTAAAATTAAGGCATAAAAAAACAGCTCTATAACCACAAAGAGCTGTTTTTAAAACAATCACGTTTTATTTTACTAACTATCTAACTTTATTTTATACTATAGGAGTATAAACTTTTTAACGGGCTGCTACGCTTGTATTTTTATTGTAGAAACCTGCTTTGTAAACTGATGAAACTGCTTTTTTTGATAAAACAGTAGTTTCATCAGTAATAGTAATTTCATGTTTTACTTTTTTTACATTATCTTCAACTTCTAAATAGTAAGTTCCTTTCGGAAATTGTTCTAAATTAAAAGTTCTCAAAATTCCATCTTTACCTGAAGCATTTTCAGTATAAATTAGATCACCATCTTTGTCGTAAATAGCCAAGCTTGCTTTTTTTACCTGATTAAGGGCAAATGTGATAAGCCTTCCATTTGTTTTCAAAACATGAAGATTAAAATCTTCATTCCCGTCGATTGCATAAGTACTCACTCCGGTGAAAAGTACTGCACATACTAAACTCAATTTTAAAATCTTTTTCATGGCATTAGTTTTTAAATTAATAGTTCTAATTCTCTGATGCTAAATTACTTCAGTTATATGATTTTTGCCACAACTCTATTTTCTAATTTAGATGCTGTATTCTCATTTACGAAACCGTTATAGGTTAAAATTTAAATTATTTTTATCATTTTAGTTAATTCACTTATTATTTTTCAATGTTTTGTTTGAATTAAGATAATGTAAATTTGTCCGTATTTCTTACAAAAAAGATTGCTTTTAAATTTAACCGCAAAGGGCGCAATGAATAAAAAAACGCAATGTTCGCAAAGCTAAATAGTATTAAACTTTAAAAATAAACTTTGTGCCTTCGTGTCTTTGTGGCAAAAAAAGTAAGGCACAAAAAAAACAGCTCAATAACCACAAAGAGCTGTTTATAAACAATCACGTTTTTACTTTACTAACTATCTAACCTCATTTTTATACTTTATGAGAGTATAAACTTTTTTAGCGTACTACTACGCCTGTATTTTTTGCAGAGTCTGCTTTATAAACGGATGATATTGCTTTTGATGATAATACAGAAGCATCATCAGTTATTGTAATTTCATGTCTAACTTTTTTCACACTGTCTTCCACTTCTAAGATGTAAGTTCCTGCCGGAAATTCTTCAAAACTAAAAGTTCTTAAAATTCCATCTTTGCCTGAAGCGTTTTCATAATAAAGTACTGAACCATCTTTGTCATAAATAGTTAAACTTGCTTTCTTAACCTGGTTAAGAGCAAATGTTACTAGTTTTCCATTTTCTTTTAATACATGAAGGTTAAAATCTTCATTCCCGTCAATTGCATAAGTACTCATTCCTGTGAAAAGCACTGCACATACTAAACTCAATTTTAAATTCTTTTTCATGGCATTATTTTTTAAATTAATAGTTCTAATTCTCTGATGCTAAATTACTTCAAACCTACGTTTTTAAGCACAACTCTGTTTTCCGATTTCTATGCTATATTCTCATTTACGAAACCGTTATAGGTTAAAATTTGAATTATTTTTATCGTTTTGGTTAATTAGCGTATTATTTTTCAACGTTTGGTTTTAATTAAGAAAATGTAAATTAATCTTTTTTTCTTACAAAAGAGTGCTTATGAAGTTTAACCGCAAAGAGTGCAATGAAATAAAAAAAGTAAAGTTCGTAAGGGTAAATAATTAGTAAACTTTTTAATCTTCGAGCTTGATTTTAATAAAGAAACTTTGTGCCTTCGTGCCTTTGTGGCAAAAAAAGTAAGGCACAAAAAAAACAGCTCAATAACCACAAAGAGCTGTTTCTAAAACTATACAGTTTTTAAACTTTACTAACTATCTAACCTCATTTTTATACTTTATAAGAGCATAAACTTTTTTAGCGTACTGCTACGCTTGTATTTTTTGCAGAAGAGTCTGCTTTATAAACTGATGAAATTGCTTTTGATGACAATACAGATGAATCTGCTGTTATTGTAATTTCATGTTTTACTTGTTTAACACCGTCTTCAACTTCTAAGATATAAGTTCCTTCCGGAAATTCTTCAAAACGAAAAGTTCTTAATATTCCGTCTTTACCTGAAGCATTTTCATGATATAATACTGTACCATCCATATCGTAAATAGTTACACTTGCTTTTTTAACCTGGTTTAGAGCGAATGTTACCACTTTTCCGTTTCCTTTTAATACATGAAGATTGAAATCTTCGTTACCATCAATTGCATAAGTGCTCATTCCTGTAAAAAGTACTGCACATACTAAACTTAATTTTAAAATCTTTTTCATAATCATTATTGCTTTAAATTATTAGTTCCTTTTTCTGATGCTAAATTACTTCGGTTGTAGATTTTTTTTCACAACTCTATTTGCCGATTTATATGCTATATTCTCATTTACGAAACCGTTATAGGTTAAAATTTGAATTATTATAGGTGTTTTGGTTAATTATGGAATTATTTTTCAAACATTTTTTATTTTTTAACATTTTAAAAATATTCTAACATTCTTACAAAAATGATTTATGTATATAAAAACACGTAATTAAATACGATATATAAAAAAAATCACGGATAAAAATAAGGGTCTTGAAAAAAATGGCTTAATACACCTGTTTTTTACTTTATTGAGAAATAAAAAACCGTGATAAATTCTCATTTACGAAACCGTTATAGGTTAAAATTTGAATTATTTTAGGTGTTTTTGTTAAATTTGCTATTATTATTTAAAGATTTTATCATGAAGACTATTGCCCCAGCTCTTGAAGTGATATCAAACTCATACGGAAGTTCTTTTACCTACACTAAACACGCCGAAAAGTCCAATAGTAAAGCTCATTTATGGCATTATCATCCAGAGATTGAGTTGGTTTATATTAATGGAGGGGCAGGTAAAAGACAGATAGGAAGCCATGTTTCTTATTATACGAATGGTAGTTTGATGCTGATAGGTGCAAATTTGCCTCATTGTGGTTTTACAAATGAGCTAACAGGAAATGTAAACGAAACGGTTATTCATATTAAACCTGAGTTTTTAGGCAGCGACTTTTTTGTAGCTCCAGAGATGAGAAGGGTTCAAAATGTCCTGACTCAGTCTAAAGGAGGAATTGCCTTTGGAGGGAAAACTAAAAAACAAATTGGCGATAAAATCGAAAAGATGGAAAACCAGCTTCCGTTTGAGCGTTTGCTGACTCTTTTGAGTATTTTAGATGAACTTGAAGCATCAGAAGAATATACAATTCTTAATGCAGATGGTTTCTCACTCGAATTGAACACTCAGGATAATGACCGAATGAAGATGATTTTTAATTTTGTAAAAGATCATTTTCAGGAATCAATTGCTATAGATGAGGTTTCGAATCTGGTTAGCATGACTACACCATCCTTTTGCAGGTACTTCAAGAAAATCTCGAATAAAACTTTTACCGAGTTTGTCAACGAATATCGCTTGGTTCATGCCTCAAAACTTTTGGCAGAAAAACCAATTAGCATAAATGAGGTTTGCTATGAAAGTGGTTTTAATAACTTCAGTCATTTCAGTAAATCCTTTAAGCAATATACTGGTGTAAGTGCATCGCAATATCGTCAAGAACACAAGATTATAATTCGCTAAGGCATTTTTTATAAGGTTAAAAAATATATATTTACGTTGTTATTAGTTGTAAAATTTCACTAATAATCTCGTAAATATTGCTTTTTTATAACAACCAAATTTATAAACTGAATGAATTTATTAAAAAAACCTGTTGTACTCCTTATTATAGGAATGACCTTTTTTAGCTGTAACAAAAAAGAAACAGCATTTCCGGATCCATTAATTACCAATCGGGATACAACGATTAATCTGGCAACTGATTTTTTTAATTATGCCAATAATGGCTGGTTCAAAAAAAATCCGATTTCAAGTACGGACAGTAATAACGGTATAATGCGAACCGTTATCGATACAATCAACGGGCAGATTAAAAGCATTTGTGAAAAATCGGCAAATGATCAATCTGCAGTAAAAGGAAGTAATAAACAAAAAATTGGTGATTTTTACGCTTCCGGAATGGATACAATTGCCATTGAAAAAGCAGGTATATCTCCACTAAATTCCGAAATCAAAAAAATAAATGAAATTAAGGATGTTTCCGGGCTTGTTAATTCAATCGCACATTTACAAACCGTAGGAGCAGATCCGGCTTTTTCATTCTACGTTTCCCAAGATGATAAAATTAGTACTAAATATGCTTTGTTTTTTGTGCAGGGCGGTTTAGGTATGGGGCAAAGAGATTTTTATCTGGAAACAGATAAACGAAATACGGAAATTCGTAAAGCGTACCAATCACATCTTAAAACAATGATGCGATTTATGGGCGAAGAGGAATCAACCGCAGCAAAAAGTGCTGCAACGATTTTGAAATTGGAAACCGAACTTGCAAAAGCATCCCGAAAACTAGAATTACTTCGTGATCCGGTTAAAAACTACAACAAACTTTCAGTTGCTCAATTTAATACTCTTTCCCCTAATATTGACTGGAAAAAAGTAATTCCTCTTTTAGGAGTAAAAAATGCAGATTCGATAATTGTAGGTCAGCCTGAATTTTTCAAAGCATTAGATAAAACCTTAAAGAATTATTCCATTGAAGAATGGAAAACCTATCTTAAATGGAATCTTGTAAATTCTTATGCTTCCTATTTAAATGCAGCTATTGAAAAGCAAAATTTCAAATTTTATTCTACAGTGATGAATGGCGTTTCAACTCAAAAACCACGTTGGAAAAGAGTTGTAGAAAATACAGATCAATATTTAGGCGATTTAGTAGGTCAGGTGTATGTTTCTGATTATATGCCAAAAGGAGTTAAGGAAAAATTGCTGGAAATTGGAAACAATATTCGTGACGTATTTGCTTCGCACATTAAAAAGCTGGATTGGATGAGTGAGGCCACTAAACAAAAAGCGTTATTTAAACTAAGCAAAATTGTGATGAAATTGGGCTATCCCGATAAGTGGAAAGATATGAGCCAGCTTTCGATAGACAGAAAATCGTACTGCGGAAATGTCATGCAGGCAAAAATTTGGGATTATAACTATATGATTAACAAATTTGGAAAGCCAGTAGACCGAAATGAATGGGTTATGCAGCCACAAACCTATAATGCGTATTATAATCCGAGTAATAATGAGATTGTTATTCCGGCTTGTAATATCATAGTACCAGGTTATGAAGGCCGTATGCCAGACGATGCTATATTATATGGTGTAATTGGAGGTTCATTTTTCGGACACGAAATTACACACGGATTTGATGATCAGGGAAGCCAATACGATGAAAAAGGAAACCTGAATAATTGGTGGACCGCAGAAGATTTGAAAAAGTTTAAAGCTAAAACCAAGTTGATTGTTTCGCAATACAACAAATTTGCAATTTTGGGCAAAAATGTAAATGGAGATGCAACTCAGGGTGAAAATATTGCCGATTTAGGTGGAGTAGTAATGGGTTATGAAGCGTTTCAAAAAACCGAGCAATATAAAAAGAATGAAAAAATTAACGGACAGACTCCTGATCAGCGTTATTTTCTGGCGTATGCTTATTCCTGGATGGTGAATAGAAGAGATGAATCTAAAATCAATCAAATTACGACTGATGTTCATGCCCCGGAACAATTTAGAGTAAACGGACCATTGAGCAATATTCCTGAATTTTACAAAGCATTTAATGTCAAAAAAGGAGATAAAATGTATCAGCCGGATAGTTTGCGTGTTGTAATCTGGTAAGTAATAAATTTCCATAAAGTAAAAACCATTCGTTGCTGCGAATGGTTTTTTTGCCACGAATTTCACAAATTTCCACGAATTGATTTTATTATCGTTTGTGATAAGAAATAAACACAGATTTAAATTAGTGCAGATTAGTGTAATTCGTGGTGAACCTTTTTTATAATCTATATAAAATTTATCCCGATAGCTATCGAGAGAGGTAATTGGTAAGAAATAAATTTTCATAAAGTAAAAACCATTCGTTACAGTTTATGCAGCGAATGGTTTTTTGTTTCTGCCACTCCCGATAAGTCCCGGATTAAATATTGAAATGATTTTTTTCTGCCGCTAATTGCACGAATTTTTACTAATTAAATAGGTTATTTAATCTTCTTTTTTATCACAAACGATAATAAAATTAATTCGTGGAAATTCGTGGCAACCTTTTTTAGTAATCTGTAAAATCATTTTAATCTGTGGCAAAAAAAACACAACAAATAGCTAGTTCTACCGATAAAAAAATAGGTCGGATTTTTCATATGATTTATTTTGAAAAAACTATATTTACAATCCCTAATCAAAAAAACACCAATATGAAAAACTTTAAAAATTTAGTGTTTACAGCTTTTTTGTGCATCACCTCTATGAGTTATGCTGCAAAAGTAGATACTTTGCAAATTGCCAGTACAGCAATGAGTAAAACTTACAAAGCTGCAGTTGTATTGCCAAATTCTTATGCCAAAAGCAAAGCGGCATTCCCAGTGATGTACTTGTTGCATGGTGCTTACGGGCATTTTGGTGATTGGTTGAAAAATACACCAAATAAAAAACTAGTTCAGGGATTGTCTGACCAATACAATGTAATTATTGTGATGCCAGAGGGGGAAACTTTTAGTTTTTATCTGGATAGTCCGGTAAATAAGGAAAGTCAGTTTGAAACTTTTATTACTCAGGAAGTAATTCAGAAAGTAGATAAAACCTACCGAACGATTAGCAATAGAAATGGAAGAGTAATCACCGGACTTTCGATGGGCGGGCATGGTGCACTTTATTTGTCTGCCAAACATCCGGATTTATTTTGCGCCGCCGGAAGTATGAGCGGAGCTGTAGATATGAGCACAATGCTGAATCGTGAATCATCAGCTCAGGTTGTCAAATTAATGCAGCCTGTTTTTGGAGATAAAAGCGATAGCTCTGAAATGTATGTAAAATATGCTGTTATGAATATGCTGGATAAAATCAAAGAAAATAAACTGCCTTTGATTATAGACTGTGGTGTTGACGATTTTTTAATAGAACCAAACCGCGAATTACACCGAAGATTAGTTTATAATAAAGTAGAACATGATTATACAGAACGTCCGGGAGCTCATACTTGGGAGTATTGGGAAAATTCATTGCCTTATCATGTATTATTTTTTAACAAAATTCTGCTTAAGAATCAACTGGTTGCGAAAAAATAGTATTTTTTTTAAGAAAGAAGGGGGTTAAAATTTTTTTTGGTTTGATTTTTGAAATATCTTTATATATAACATTTTTAAAAATAAATACCATGAAAAAGATACTTACCCTTTTCGCAGTAGTTGGATTAATTGCATTTTCAAGCTGTGAAGGACCAGAAGGGCCTCCGGGACAGGATGGATCAATACCAGCAGAAGTTTACGAAGTTAGTAATGTTAATTTTACCGCTGCTAACGATTATAATCCTATAATTCCTCTAAATCCAGCTATTTTCGATTCGGATATGGTTGTTTTGTATAGATTAGCAGGAGTGGAAAATGGTCAGGATGTTTGGAAAATGACTCCTGAACTTTATTATTTTGCAAATGGAACATTCAATTTTGGTTACAATTTTAACTTTACAAAAAATGATGTTAGCATTTATTTGGATGGAAATGATTTAGCGAGTGTTCAAACTTCTTTTAGAACAAATCAAATATTTAGAATTGTAATTATCCCAGGTTATTTTAGTAATAAGTCTGTTAATAAGCCTGATTTCTCAGATTATAATGCTGTAATTAAAAAGTACAATATTGATGATAGTAATTTAAAAAAAATAAAACTATAATTATTATTCCATATATTCATAAAAAAAAGGAGATCATTTGATCTCCTTTTTTTTATGAATATATATGTCGGAAAATTAATCCAGATCTAAATCAGTAAGTTCTTTTTCTTTGCCAAATTTAAGAGAAACCATAATTCCCACTAAAAGCGATAGTGCAATAAATCCTAAAGAAGCCCATTCCGGTACGTGGATAAAATCGTGCAGCAGCATTTTTAATCCGACAAAAGCTAAAATAGCAACTAAGCTGTATTCTAAATAGCTGAATTTTGCCAGCATATTTGCCAGGAAGAAATACATAGAACGTAATCCAAGAATCGCAAAAATATTAGAACTAAATACTAGGAATGGATCAGAAGTAATAGCTAAAATTGCAGGGACACTGTCTACAGCAAAAAGCACATCCATAACTTCAATAACAATTAAGGCTACAAATAATGGAGTTGCGGCTTTTTTTCCTTTTTCAGTTAAAACAAAAAATTTCTCATGCTCCATGTGAGAGGTAATCGGAATGATTTTTCCAAGTGTTTTATATACAAAAGAATCTTTTGGCTGGAAATCTTCGTCTTCTCCGGAAAACAACATTTTTACAGCCGTAAAAATTAAGAATAAACCAAATACATAGGTAGTCCATGTAAATTTATTGATTAACATAACTCCGAAGAAAATCATCAATCCACGGAAAACGATTGCTCCTAAAATTCCCCAGAATAAAACACGGTGCTGGTATTTTTGCGGAATCTTAAACGATGCAAAAATAATGGCAATCACAAAAATATTGTCAACACTTAGAGAAAGTTCTATTAAGTAACCCGTAATAAACTTCATAGAAGCCACTGCAGGTTTTAGCTGATCTGGATTGGCAATGTAATCTGTAGTATAAAGCCAGTAAATTACTCCTGAAAAGGCGAACGAAAGTGTCACCCAAATCAATGTCCATTTGCTTGCTTCTTTAGTGCTAATAATGTGAGGTGTTTTATTAAAAACTCCCAGATCTAAAGCAAGAATAATTATGACGGCTAATAAAAAGAAAATCCAAACCATTATGATATTTTTTAAATGATTTACAAAGATAAGTTTTGAAGTTTAACTTAAAAATTAATTATTAGAAAATAACTTTCAAATTAAGGACAAGTTTCAATTGTTGGCGATTGAACTTTGTCAAAGTTTTAAACTTTGAGAAAGATTCTTAAATCAACACTCTTAAACAAAAAAAAGTGCCATCAGTTATGATGGCACTTTGAATATAATATGACTTTGAATTATAGCGCTGATTTTACAGTTTTGATAATTCTAGCAGCAATTTTGTATGGGTCTCCGTTTGAAGCTGGTCTTCTGTCTTCTAACCAACCTTTCCATCCTTTTTGAACAGTCATTAAAGGAATTCTGATAGAACATCCTCTGTCTGAAACTCCATAAGAGAAATCGTGGATAGAGGCAGTTTCGTGTTTACCAGTTAAACGTTGGTCATTGTAAGCTCCATAAACCGCGATATGCTCAGCAGTAACAGGACGGAAAGCCTCACAAATTCTTTCGTAAGTTGCCTGATCTCCACACGTTCTTAACACCTCGTTAGAGAAGTTAGCATGCATACCTGAACCATTCCAGTCTGTATCTCCTAGTGGTTTTGGGTGATATTCAATATAGTAACCATATTTTTCAGTCAAACGATCTAATAAGTAACGAGCAACCCAAATTTCGTCTCCGGCTTTTTTAGCACCTTTAGCAAATAATTGGAATTCCCATTGTCCGCAAGCAACCTCTTGGTTAATACCTTCAAAGTTAATTCCGGCAGCAATACATAAATCAGCATGTTCTTCAACTAATTTTCTTCCGTGAGTGTTTTTTCCACCTACAGAGCAGTAGTACATACCTTGTGGAGCAGGATAACCTCCAACAGGGAAACCTAATGGCAATAAAGTTTTAGTGTCCATGATGAAATATTCTTGTTCGAAACCAAACCAAAAATCTCCATCATCATCAATAGTAGCTCTACCGTTAGAAGAGTGTGGAGTTCCATCAGCGTACATAACTTCTGTCATTACTAAGTATCCATTAATACGAGTTGGATCTGGGTAAATAGCAACAGGAACTAATAAACAGTCTGAAGAACCTCCTTCGGCTTGTTTTGTTGATGAACCATCAAATGACCAGTTTCCAAGTTCTTCTAATGTTCCTTTGAAATTTTCGTGCTCTTCAACTTTAGTTTTACTTCTAAGATTTTGAGTTGGTTCATATCCATCTAACCAAATGTACTCTAACTTAATTTTAGCCATAATAATATAAATTTATTTTTTTGTTTTTTTTCGTTGGGTCAAATATAGATTTATTTTTTTAGTCCTAAAAATTAGGGGGCTATTTTGTTTTATGGAGTATAATTTTTTAGAGAAGCGTAATTTAGACAGGGGTATATTTTGAAAAAAGCAATTTTTAACACTATAAAAAAATAAATTCGTAATAATTACGAAACTTTTTTGAATTTCTGAGTTAAGGAATTATGAAAAAATGTTTATTTAATGAATAATACCGGTGTATTTTGTTACATTTCTTCAAATTGAATTAATTATTCTTTGAAAAAACGAGCTTCTATTGAAATATTACTACATAAATTTCGATAATTTATCTTTCAGACAGGCTGTTTTATTGCTTATATTTGTTCCTCTTTTTTTAGTGAAATTTATTACGAATCTTTAAACTTATATACATGTCAACATTACGTTTCCAAGCTTTAAAAGAAGCTTCTACAAGAAAGCCAGTACATTTTGAAGAAATTGATAGAAAGTCTAACATTTTTGGTTCAAATGTGTTTAATGAAAAAGCAATGAAGCAATATTTAACTTCTGATGCTTTAAAAGGAGTTAGGGATGCTATTCAGCACGGAACTAAAATAGAGAGAAAACTTGCAGATTATATCGCCATGGGAATGAAAGAATGGGCTTTGGCTAAAGGCGTTACGCATTATACACACTGGTTTCAGCCGCTTACAGGAACAACGGCCGAGAAACATGATGCCTTTTTTGATATTTCTTATGATGGAAGTGATCCTGTAGAGAAATTTGGTGGAGCACAATTGGTACAACAAGAGCCAGATGCGTCAAGTTTCCCGAACGGCGGAATCAGAAATACTTTTGAAGCCAGAGGTTATACAGCCTGGGATCCTACATCTCCGGCATTTATTTATGGAACTACCTTATGTATTCCAACCGTTTTTATAGCCTATACAGGTGAAGCCTTAGATAATAAAATTCCGTTATTAAGAGCATTATCTGCTATGGATGAAGCTGCAACTGAGGTATGCAGGTATTTTGATAAAAATGTCAAAAAAGTAACAGCAACTTTAGGCTGGGAGCAGGAATATTTCCTTATAGATAAATCATTAGCCAATTCCCGTCCTGATTTAATGATGACAGGAAGAACCTTACTAGGACATACATCTGCAAAAGGACAACAATTAGATGATCATTATTTTGGTTCTATTCCAACTCGTGCCTTAACGTATATGAGAGATTTAGAACAGGAATGTATGTTGTTGGGAATTCCGGTAAAAACACGTCATAACGAGGTGGCACCAAATCAATTTGAGTTGGCACCTATTTTTGAAGAAACAAATCTTGCGGTAGATCATAACTCTTTATTAATGGATGTGATGCAAAGAGTAGCAGAACGTCACGATTTTAAAGTTTTATTTCACGAAAAACCATTTAAAGGTGTAAACGGTTCAGGAAAACACAATAACTGGTCTTTGGCAACAGATACTGGAGTTAACTTATTAAGTCCGAGTAAGACACCGATGAGTAATCTACAGTTTTTGACTTTCTTTATCAATACGATTAAAGCGGTAAATGATTATGAAACTTTATTAAGGGCTTCTATCGCAACAGCAAGTAATGATCATAGGTTAGGAGCAAATGAAGCGCCACCGGCAATTATCTCTGTTTTTATCGGAGCGCAATTAACGAAAGTTTTGTCTGAATTAGAAAGTGTAACAACTGGTAAATTATCCCCGGAAGAAAAAACAGATTTAAAACTGAATGTTGTGGGTAAAATTCCGGACGTTCTTTTAGACAATACAGACAGAAACAGAACTTCACCTTTTGCCTTTACTGGAAATAAATTTGAGTTTAGAGCGGTTGGTTCGAATGCAAACTGTTCGAACGCAATGACAACTTTAAATGCAATTGTGGCCAAACAATTGAAAGATTTTAAAATAGAAGTTGATAATTTGATCGACTCAAAAGACATGAAAAAAGACGATGCTATTTTTAATGTTTTGAGAGAATACATCAAACAATCTAAAAAAATACTTTTTGAAGGTGACGGATATAGCGATGCCTGGGAAAAGGAAGCGGCTAAAAGAGGTTTAAGTAACTTTAAAACTACTCCGGAAGCGATTAAAGCTAAAGTTTCGAAACAAGCACTTGATTTATTTGATGAATTAGGAATTCTGAATCACGTTGAAGCTGAAGCTCGTTACGAAATTGAATTGGAAGAATACACTAAAAAAATTCAGATTGAAGGAAGAGTTTTAGGAGATATCTCGAGAAATCATGTTATTCCGACAGCCATTCGTTACCAAAACACTTTGATTGAAAACGTAAAAGGTTTAAAAGAAATTTTCGGAAAAGAATTTGAAACTATTGCTAAAGAACAAATCGTTTTAATTAAAGAAATTTCGGGTCATATTGAAGGAATTAATTCTAAAGTACTGGCGATGACCAACGAAAGAAAAAAAGCTAATCAATTGACAGATGCCCAAAAAATGGCTGAAGCTTATTGTAATAACGTAAAACCATATTTTGAAGATATCCGTAATCACTGTGACAAATTAGAGTTATTGGTTGACGACGAAAGCTGGACGTTAACAAAATACAGAGAATTGTTATTTACAAAATAATATTTTTAAAATACTTCTAAAAAAACCTGTCTTTAAGACAGGTTTTTTATATCATCTGAATTCTTAAAAAGTAAAAAAACTAACAAATAGCTTTTTTCCTATTAACAAAAAAGAGGAAAACAGTATTTGGTCGTAAAAATTTTGTATTTCATCGGAAAGGCATTAAAGCTCTAAAAAATAAATGTTTACAGCTGAAAATCTTTCGATAAGTTTTCTAATTTTGAAATATGAAATCAAAAAAAAAGAAAATTGGTTTTCACAATATCTAATTTCCTGCCCTGAATTTCCGCCCCAAAAGTATACCTGCATAATATAATGTGTTAATAACCATTTAAATATATTTATTATGAAAAACTTAATTATAGGAGCCCTTGCGTTGTTGTTTTTAGGTGCATCTTTTGTTTACTGCACACTTTGGAAGTCATCATACAGAAGCTAAATATATTTATTTTAAACTCCCTTAATAGGGAATTGAAGATAACCAGCAAAAACCAGAATAACCAAGATAATAAATCTGAGAAATCGGCAGTATTCAAATACTGCCGATTTTTTTTATGAATCAGACATACGAATCAATCAAAGAATTAAAAAAAGGGATTATCTTTGCACCACATCAACACAAACTAATTTTCATGAGTTCAGATTCTAGCAAAAGGTACGCACAAAGAGGTGTTTCAGCATCAAAAGAAGACGTACACAACGCCATAAAAAATATTGATAAAGGTTTATTTCCTCAGGCATTTTGTAAAATTGTACCTGATTATTTAACTCAGGACGATGAGCATTGCTTAATTATGCATGCTGATGGTGCTGGTACAAAATCGTCTCTGGCGTATATGTATTGGAAAGAAACTGGTGATATTTCTGTTTGGAAAGGAATTGCTCAGGATGCTTTAATCATGAATATTGATGATTTATTATGTGTTGGGGCAACAGATAATATCTTGCTTTCTTCTACTATCGGAAGAAACAAAAACTTAATTCCGGCAGAAGTTATTTCGGCAATTATCAACGGAACAGAAGAATTAATCAACGAATTAAAATCATTTGGCGTTACCATTCATTCAACAGGCGGCGAAACTGCAGATGTTGGGGATGTTGTTCGTACTATAATTGTAGATTCAACTGTAACGGCACGTATGAAACGCAGTGATGTTGTCGACAATGCAAACATTAAAGCCGGTGACGTAATTGTTGGTTTGGCTTCTTTTGGTCAGGCAACTTACGAGAAAAGCTATAATGGCGGAATGGGAAGTAACGGATTAACTTCTGCACGCCACGACGTTTTTGGAAAATATTTAGCTAAAAAATATCCTGAAAGTTATGATGCACTTGTTCCTGAAGAATTAATTTATTCAGGTCAGGTAAACTTAACTGATGAAGTTGAAAATAGCCCAATAAATGCTGGTCAATTGGTACTTTCTCCAACTAGAACTTACGCACCAATTATCAAGAAAATTTTAGATACTTATACTCCAAACGAAATTCACGGAATGGTGCATTGCAGTGGAGGAGCACAAACTAAAATTTTACATTTCGTTCAGAATTTACACATTATAAAAGATAATTTATTTCCGGTTCCGCCATTGTTCAAATTAATTCAGGAACAATCAAAAACAGACTGGAAAGAAATGTATCAGGTTTTCAATTGTGGACACCGTATGGAAATTTATGTTCCTGAAAACATTGCACAAGATATTATTGCGATTTCAAAATCATTTAATGTTGATGCACAAATAGTAGGTAGAGTAGAAGCTGCAGATACTAAGAAATTAACGATTACCAGCGAATACGGTACTTTTATATATTAAAAAATATTTTACCATATAAGTAATATAAGTTCATTTAAACTTAATGAAATAAATGTCAAGCTTAGCGAAGTCCAGGTAATCTAATTCCTTTACTTCGATGAGCTTGACGCCATTTTTAAATTAAGGAATGTAGATTATATTTCTTATATAACTTATATGGTTTATAAAACACAAGCTATGTACGAACTACTTTTTTGGAGATATTTAGATGAGATTTATTTAAATCATCACGAAGTTTACGAAGCGCTTCTTGAAAAAGAACAAGTTGAAGGTTTGGAAATACTTCCGGTTGAGGTTATTATGAATCGAATCAATTCTGTTTTCTCAGAATGGGAAAAAGTAGATGAAAACAGCTGGAAAAATAACTCTGGAAAAGGCGCCTTTCAAGTAATTTCAACCTCACAAAGCATCAAAATCGACTGTTACGGAACCGAAGGCAAAACCATGAATAAGTTAGTTGAACTGATGGAAGAATTCAAATGCCCGTTATATGACCCACAAGTACCGGAACGTTATGACGAAATGAGTGAATAAACGAGAAATACTAAACAAAAAACCTCTAATTAATTAGAGGTTTTTTGTTTATCATCAAAGAGGAATAGTTTTGCTATTTTCAACTATTTCCAAATAATATCGTTTTTCATGATTTTTAGTTTTGATATATAAAATTACAAATTTAAATATTAGTTTAGTTTTATATAATGTTAAAGTTTTCGCCTGAATCAAAACGCCCATTTTTGATTGTATTTTTTACATCTGTGTATTTTTGTACATGCACCAGCCTTCTTCCACTTTTAGAATGCGTACAATCAATTTGTAATTCCAGGTATTCTTTTTTTCCGTCCCATAGGTCTTCCAAATCTTCGTCAATTAACATCTGAACGCAATTATTGTGAATCTCTTTATTTTTTTTCCACTTGCCAGGAATATTTTTAAAATCATATCGTTTTAGTTTTAATTCTTTTCCGATAAAATTTTTACCACTTCCATGAATATAGTCTTCTATAAGTAATAGATTTATAGATACGTTTTCGATATCTGAATAAGTTTTGTTTATAAATTTTAAGTAATATCTGGTTTTTGTTTCACTATCAAAAGTTTCATTTTCTTTACAAAGAATACTACATGTTTTAATGTTGGGTTTAAATATGCGAAGTGCTAAATAAAATATTAAGCAAGATAATACTCCTGTAAATAAGGCAATTAATAAGTCATACCAAAAAGTATCTCCAAAATCCTTTTTTAATGCTATTTGCGAGGCTAATAAAATATTCAAAATCTTAATTTAAAATAATTGCAATAATACAAATAAAGAAAGAAAAATCTTATTTTAAAGTTGTTTTTTTTGAAAAATTAATTAGTGAATCAACGTAATTTTTTCTGTCAATTATTTTTTTTCAAATATCTTTACAAACCTCAGTCAATAGACACGAAAAATTTATAGAGAATTTAAAAAGAATAAAATATGAATCAAGAATATAATTTCAGTTTCTCAGACAATATTATTTTAGAAGACGATTTAGTTTTATTGCGTCCATTGCAAGAATCAGATGTTGAAAATTTATTAGAAATCTCAATAAATGAACCAGAAACCTGGAAATATTCTTTAGTAGGAGCAGACGGAAAAGAAAACCTGATCAACTATATTCAATCTGCCATAAAAGCAAGAGACGAAAAAAGAGAATTTCCGTTCATTGTTTTCGATAAAAAATCTCAAAAATACGCTGGTTCAACGCGTTTTTATGACATTCAGCTTTCCTATAAAACATTACAGTTAGGCTATACCTGGTACGGTTCTGCTTTTCGAGGAACGGGTCTTAATAAGCATTGTAAATTCCTATTACTTCAATTTGCTTTTGAAACTCTCGGATTAGAAAGAGTAGAATTCCGCGCTGATAATAACAATGAAAGAAGTATTGCTGCAATGAAAAGTATAGGCTGTAAAGTTGAAGGCGTTTTAAGAAGCCACATGCCAACCTCAAACAGTGAAGTTCGTCGTGATTCTATTGTTTTGAGTATTCTTAAAGACGAATGGTTTGAAGAAGTAAAAGAAAATCTAAAGCGCAAGCTGTAAAAAAGAGCCGTAGGCTCTAAAATATTGTAGGGCTGGACTTCAGTCCAGTTTAGAGAAGCGAAAAAACATCAGTTTTTTTATATGACATTCATCAATTGAAGTTTGGAATTTGGAATTTTAAAATTGGAATTTAGACCTAACCATCTTTCAATAATAGCCCCTGATCTTTTCTTATTTTTTCGACTAATTTATCTACATTGGTTTTTATTTTCTGCGGCAATAAATTCCAATTTGCATCTTTTTTAAAACTTCTGCAATAATCTAAATCGCATTCGACAGCGCGAATCACATATTTTTTGTTTTTGTAAACAGTAATGATTTTAACGCGACTTATTTCATCATTTTCATTTCTTGTTCCATAAACTAGTATAGGATCAATATAACCGTCTGTGTCAATGTCTTTCGTACTGCAATATTTTGTCCAGAACCAAATATTGGTTTCTTTTGGTTCTGTAGTTTCAAGAAGATCATTTATACGCCATTTTTCAAGAAAACCACCATGATCATTTATCGTACAGATGGCTTGGATTTTTGTGTTTAGAGTATCTTTTTTGCTAATTGTTTTTTGATTTTCGCATAAAAGCAATTCATAAACACCGCCTTTATCCCAATATTCAAACGCTTTATAGATTGGAAAATCTGTTGTGCCATCCAGTTCGCGTTCTATAATTTGTTCTTTTGTCAGTCTGTAACTTTCTATTTTTTGAGCATAGATAAATGTTGTAAAAAAAAGAACCAGAATGAAAATATAATTTTTCATAATTGTATAGCATTTTTAGTCAATCAAAGGTATCTAAAACCTTTTTAGCTCAGGGAAATTTATATTTTTTAAAAAGCATATTTTATTGTATTTTTCTAACCTAAAAATATTGATAAAACGTTTTAGTAAATACTTGATAGAGTTCTGTAAACAGAATAAATAATTAAAAAATATCTGATGAATAAAATAAATTATAAAAATTTTCTTTTAGGGTTGTCATTTTTAATGCTAGGATACGCTACCAATGCACAGAAAAAAATAACTGAAAAACGGAACTTGATTCAGTATGTAGATCCAATGATTGGGACTGCAAAAATGGGGCACACTTATCCTGGTGCAACGGTTCCTTTTGGAAGTGTACAATTAAGCCCTGAAACCGATACGATTGCCTACGGATTAAATGGAAAATATAATGGTGAAGTCTATAAATATTGTGCTGGATATCAATATGAGGATAAAACAATTGTAGGTTTTAGCCACACCCATTTTAGCGGAACAGGTCATTCTGATTTAGGTGATTTTTTAATCATGCCAACAACTGGTAAACTGCAATTGAATCCAGGTACGGCTTCAAAACCACATTCAGGTTATCGTTCGGCATTTGCGCATTCTACAGAAAAAGCAGAACCGGCCTATTACAGTGTCCTTTTAGAAGACCATAATATTAAGGCAGAACTTACTGCAACAACGCGTGTCGGAATGCATCAATATACTTTTCCAAAGTCAGATGAAGCGCATATAATTCTGGACTTAACTTCAGGAATTTACAATTACGATAAAAAGAATGTGTGGACATTTGTTCGTGTTGAGAACGATACTTTAATTACCGGATACCGTCAGACAAATGGTTGGGCGAGAACGAGAACAGTTTATTTTGCCATGTCTTTCAGTAAACCAATTAAAAGCTACGGACAGGCAGCGCAGGAAAAAAGTGTGTACAGAGGTTTTTGGGGAAGATTTGATCAAACCAAAAAATTCCCTGAAATGGCAGGTCAAAACTTAAAATTATTTTTTGATTTTAATACCGAAGATGGAGAGAAAATCAAAATAAAAATGGCATTGTCGCCTGTAAGTTCAGCGGGAGCATTAGAAAATATGAAAAAAGAAGTTCCGGGCTGGGATTTTGAAAAAGTAAAAAAACAAAGCCAGGAAGTGTGGAATAACGAGCTTAACAAAATTCAGATTGATGCTATTCAGAAAGAAGATTATGTGAATTTTTATACCGCAATGTATCATGCTTTTTTAGGTCCGACAGAATATATGGATCTTGATGGAAATTACAAAGGTTTGGATATGAATGTTCATAAGGCTGAAAACTTTAAAAATTATACCAGTTATTCGCTTTGGGATACCTATAGAGCATTGCATCCGTTTTTTAATATTGTACAACCGACAAGAAATTCAGATATGGTGAGTTCGATGTTGGCGCATTCAGATCAAAGTGTGCATAAAATGTTGCCAATCTGGTCACATTATGCCAATGAAAATTGGTGTATGATTGGTTATCATTCGGTTTCTGTCGTTGCAGATGCCATTGTAAAAGGCAATACCAATTTCGATTCTGAAAAAGCACTTCAGGCTTGTGTTAACACAGCAAAAGTATTTTATTATGACGGATTGGAATATTATATGAAAATGGGTTATGTTCCAGAAGATAAAAATGGTTCTTCGGTCTCAAAAACTTTAGAATATGCTTATGATGACTGGGCGATTGCCCAGGCTGCGAAGAAATTAGGGAAAACCGAAATTTATAATGAATTCATCGAAAGATCTAAAAATTACAAAAACGTTTACGATGTAAAAACAGGTTTCATGCGCCCTAAATTAAATGATGGAACTTTCAAAAAAGAATTTGATCCATTAGATACGCATGGACAAGGTTTCATCGAAGGGAATTCATGGAATTATAGTTTGTATGTGCCTCAAGACCCTGCCGAAATGATTAAAATGATGGGAGGAAATGATAAATTTAATGTTCGATTAGATTCGTTGTTCAACATGCATTTGCCGGATAAATATTTTGAAAATACAGAAGATATTACCAGAGAGGGAATCATCGGGAATTATGTTCACGGAAATGAACCTTCGCATCATGTGGTTTATTTATACAATTGGACAAATTCACCATGGAAAGCACAGGACAAAATCAGAATGATCCTGAAAAAGATGTACCGAAATGGTGCCGACGGTTTAGGAGGAAATGATGATTTCGGACAAATGAGTGCCTGGTATATTTTTAGTAGTTTAGGATTTTATCCAGTAGCGCCAGGTTCTGATGAATATGCGTTGGGAAGTCCGTTGGTTAAAAATGCTGTTTTTAATTTAGAAAACGGAAGGAAATTTGAGGTGGAAACGGTGAATCAATCTGATAAAAATGTGTTTGTGAGCAAAGTGCTTTTAAACGGAAAACAACTTTCTAAGCCTTTCCTGAAACATTCGGATGTTATAAATGGAGGAAAGATTACTTTTTATATGACTAGTAAACCGAATAAGAAGAATTTTATTCGTAGTTAATTTCAAATGGAAAAGGAAATTATAATTGAAAATGTTGGTGTTTGGATGGATGGTGGAACTGTCACATTAAAAATGAAAAAGGATAATTCAATTTTTTATGAAATTGATTTTGTACAAAAAGTTATTTTAGACAAAGGCAAAAGAGAAATTGAAAATAGCCTCATTCCAGGGAGTCTTTTGTTAAACAGAAAGGAAGTCGGGATACTATTAGAGAAAGAAATACTTTCAGAAATTAAAGCTGCTAAATTCGGAACAAAAATATCTAAAAGTGAAAAAGATTCCTTGAGTCGAATAATTTTAGAAGCTATAAAATTTGTTGAATCAGAAGATTATTTAATAGTTGCTCAAAAAGTTGGACGAATAAAATAATTAATAAAAAGAGAAACATACCTAACTTTATAAAAACTTCACGAAATTTGCACTTCAAAATTTAATTAAATCCATATGAAAATAAATCTAAAATCAGGAATTGATAAATTGCTTTTCGGAATGAAGCAAAATGATGTTACGGCTGTTTTGGGCAAACCTGATAAAAATTATATAGACGAAGATGATAATGTTATTTTCGTGTACAATTCACATAAAATCAGATTGACATTTTATCAGGAAGAAGAATTGAAATTAGGTTATTTAGTAGCATCAAGCAATGATCTTGAAGTTTTCGGATTCAAGATAATCGGAAGAAAAATTGCCGATGTAAAGAAAGATTTAGCAACAAAAGGTATTACAAAATACAATCAGGAAACTTTTGATACTTTCGAGAATTACTTCAATGAAGATAACTGGTTTATTCTTCAAACCGAATTTGATGAAGTGGTGAAGTTTGAAATTGGTGCTATCATCAATGACAAAGACGAATTCGACTGGAAATTTCCAGTTAAGAAGTAAGATTTAATATTTGTCAGACTGAGCGAAGTCGAAGTTTCGTAATGTGAGTAAACGAATAACAGAGTCAATAAATCATAAAAAAAGCCGACAATCACTTGTCGGCTTTTTGCGTTCTAAAAGAATTATTATCCTTTCAACCATGCATTTTTAAGCTTTTCTTTTGAAACATCTGTAGCTTTAAAAGTTTCTGTTTCTTCAAATGGTACTTTTACAGTTCCTTTAATGGTTTGTTCAGCACCAGCACGTTTTATTTTAACTGTAATCAGATCGTTTTCTTTCCAGTTTTCACTTTCTCCAATTAAATCATAAATATTGTCTAAGTTGTAAGCTTTATCGTTAATAGCAACAATTCCATCACCAGCTTTAAGATTTAAATTAGTAAAGAATACGTTTAAGTCAATATCAGGGCGCACACTTATTGCTTTAGTTGCCTTGTCAACGCCAATATAAGGAGTTTGTCCTTTAATGAAAATTGATCCTGCTTTTTTCTCAGAAGATTTGGTTACACCAACTTTAGCCAAATAAAAATCGTAAGGAATTGGCGTTGTTCCGGCAACATATTTAGTTAGGAATTCACCAACTTCAGGATAAGTCAATTGTGTGATTTTTGCGAAAAGTTCGTTGTCATTAAATGGTTTTTCGATACCATACTCATCAGATAATTTATGCATTAAATCAAGAATTCCTCTTTCTCCGTTGCTTTTTTCTCTGATGATAATATCAATACACATACCGATTAAAGCTCCTTTTTGGTATACATTTAAATACTGATCTTTATATGGCTCTTGTAAAACATTAGCACTCATTTTTGTAAATGACATAGTATCATCTAATCTTTTTGCCTGCTCAATTTTATCAGCAATTCGAGTGTAAAATTCCTCTTCATTAATTAATCCCTGATTGATTTGGAAAAGGTTTGCAAAATATTCTGTTACACCTTCATACATCCATAAATGTTCAGACATTTTTGGATCATTGTAATCAAAAAACTGAATTTCTTTTGAGTGAATAGTTAATGGGGTTACAATATGGAAAAACTCATGAGAAACCACATCTTTCATAGACTCTACCAATTTTTCTTTTGGCATCGATTCTGGCAAGACAACAGTTGTAGCTGTTGGGTGCTCTAATGCTCCAAAACCATGTGCATCATCTTTAGCCATGCTTGATAAATACAATAAAACGGTATATTTTTTAGTAGCATTTACTTTTCCTAAAAAGTTTTTCTGAGCTGTCATCATCGTTTTCATCTCAGGAGTAATGCTTTCTGCAGTAAATTTTCCTGTTGGAGAATATACAGCGATCAAAATATCCATTCCGTTAACGTTGAATGTGGTGTAATCCGGTTTAGAGTACATAATTGGATTCTCAACCAAAACAGCATAACGAGGCGTTGTAAAAACGTCACTTGTTTTGCTTGCATCTTCATCGTTCATTGAAGTTGCTCCAAATAATGTTTCAGGATGTGTCACAGTAACTTTGTAGGGAACATCCAGTTTATCTTTAAAATAACCTACAAAACCATGAGTATTCACCATGAAATTAATTCCTGCGTTGATGTTAGTCCCAGCCGGAGAAAAAACATCTCCTCCTCCAAAACCAGCTCCTTTTTCAGTGTCAAAAGTATCTCCAACTAAATAGGTGATCTTTTTTAATGTTTTGGCATTGGCAATTGACCATGAATTATCATCAATTCTTTTTACAGTTAATTCATTTCCTTTAGCATCAAAAGCTTTAAAACCATCTGAATATTTACCATAATTATCAGTAGAGTAAGTTCCGGGAACTGTTTTTGGGATACTGTAGATAATTTCGTCTGTTTTAATTGCTGGTGGAGTAACAGTTACCAAAACTTTATCGTCTTTTACATCGACAAGATTAATGTTTACATCTACGGTATTGCTTTTTGCAGCTCCTGATGTACTACCCGTTTTACAGCTCCATAGTGTTACAGCTAGAGCTAAGGTGTAAATTATTTTTTTCATTTGTTCGCGTTTAATTATTTGTATTTGACTGATAAAATATGAAATTGTTACAGTGCAGATATAAATATAAAAAAAAACTCCTGAATTTCAGGAGTTCTATCTTAGTCTAGTTTGTTCTTTATGTAATATTTGCCATCCAGATCTTCATCAAAATCATCTATTTTAACGGGTTTTGGTTTTGGTTTATTTGCTACAGCCTTCTTCTTCCACATTTCAAATTTTTCAAGCGGCATTTTCTTTTTCATGATTTCCAAAACTTCTTTTTCTGCCAATCCAAATTCTTTTTTTATAATTTCAAATGGATTTCTTTCTTCCAAGGCTAGCGAAACAAGTTTTTCCGTTTGTTCCCAGCTCAACTCTTTGCGGTTACTCTTTTTCATCACGTGAAAATTAATTCAAAATAGGGGTTAATGATTAATAGATTGATTTTCAATTTAAGTATCAATATTAATAAAAAAAATAATTACTTGGTTCGATCTGTGATATTTTTTTTAATGATTTTAACTGTTTTTTATTGATTTTGAATTTTGAAACGGAATTTGCAGTAAATTTTTCAATTTGTTATGCTCTTCAGGTGCCATATGTGTATCAACTCCGTAAATTAATTCTTCTTTGGGCAATGTGGTAAAAGTGCCAAAAAGACGATCCCAAACAGAAAAAATATTTCCATAATTACTATCCGTATAAGGCAAAACATAATGATGATGTACTTTATGCATGTTGGGAGATACTATGAAGTAACTCAAAAAAACATCTAATTTACCAGGTAGTGAAATATTGGCATGATTAAACTGCGAAGCTACAACAGATAATGATTGATATAGAAAAACCATCCACATCGGACTTCCCACAATTAAAACACCCGCAGTTGTAAATAAAAAACGAATGATACTCTCGCCTGGATGGTGTCTGTTTGCTGTTGTAGTATCAATCCAGGTATCAGTATGATGAATGAGATGAAAGCGCCAAAGCATCTTTACTTTGTGTTGAACAAAATGTGCCAGATATGCCCCAATCAAATCTAACAGAAGTAATCCAATAATGGTGTACAACCAAATGGGTAGTTCAGGCAGCCATTCCAGAATTCCGAAATGATTTTCAGTCGTCCAGGCTGCGGTTTTAATTAAGATAAAGGCCAAAACAAAATTGACGATAATCGTAGTAAATGTCAGGAAAAAGTTGATTCCGGCATGATGCCATTTTTTGTATTGCATCTGGAATAACGGAAAAGTGTTTTCGATTAGCCAAAAAATGGTAATTCCTCCCACCAAAATTAAACTGCGGTGAGAAGACGGAATCGTACTGAAATAAGCAATAATTTCATTCATGGCAATGTAATTTTACAAAAACAAATCAATAAAAAAGAGAAAATCAAATATAAATATATCTGATTTTCTCTTAAAATTTTATAATTGATAAAAAAATTATGCCTCGTCGTGATTCTGTAGTAATGATTTATAAATAAATCCGGCAACTATTGCTCCTAAAATAGGCGCAACCCAGAATAACCAAACCTGAGATAAAGGCTCACCTCCAACAAAAACAGCTTGTGATAACGATCTTGCAGGATTTACAGATGTATTGGTAATTGGAATACTAATTAAGTGAATTAAAGTCAAAGCCAAACCTATAGCAAGTCCAGCAAATCTTCCGTTTGCAAATTTATCAGTTGCTCCTAAGATTATCAATAAGAAAAACAAGGTTAGAACAAATTCAGCAATAAAAGCTGATGTTAGTGAATATCCATCTGGAGAAAATGCCCCAAAACCATTAGATGCAAATGCCCCTGCTTTAGTATTGTCAATGACAAAACCGGCTTTTCCTAAAGCAATGGTGTACAAGGTTCCCGCTGCCGCTACTGCGCCAACACATTGAGCAATGATGTAAGGAATAAGGTCTTTTGCTGGAAATCTTCCACCTGCCCATAAACCAAACGATACAGCAGGATTAAAATGTCCGCCTGAAATATGCCCAACAGCGTAAGCCATTGTTAATACGGTTAAACCAAAAGCTAAAGCTACACCTGCAAATCCAATTCCTAATTCAGGAATTCCGGCAGCAAAAATGGCGCTTCCGCAACCTCCAAATACCAGCCAATAGGTTCCGAAAAATTCTGCAAATAATTTTTTCATAATAAAATAATTTAATGGTTAATGTTAGAATGTATATTGGTAAGCCCAATAAATCAAAATAATTTGTAAGGGCAAACGTACAAATAAAATCCATCTTGGCAGACCAAAACTTGCTTTTTTATTTCGATACATAAATAAATTGGCTGGAAATACAGCAATTAGCAATGCTATAATTCCCCATGCAGCAATTTTTTTTGAAAAAGGAAACATCAGGAGAATACCTAAAAGTACTTCGGCAACTCCACTTAAAGTATTTATTAATTTGGGGTTTTTGAATAGGGGAGGAATGATCCTGAGATACATTCCGGGTTTTATAAAATGATTAATTCCAGCAATTATATATAGAGAAGCCATTAAATATAAATGCCAGGGTGAATTCATGATATTATTGTTTATCACGAATTTATAAAAAAATTAACAATTATAACATTACAAGAAGCTTTTTTTTAAGTCTATGTAAAATGAACTAGTTTTTACGTTTAAAATTTACATTCATAATAATAATGGCCAAAATAATTAAAACAATTCCAACCCATTGTAAAAAGATCACTTTTTCATTTAAAAGTACATAAGCCATCATTACAGAAACAGGTAATTCTAAAGCAGAAACGATACTTCCTAAACCAATTCCGGTTAACGGAAAACCTGCATTCATAAGCATTGGCGGAATAATAGTTCCGAATAAAGACAGTACAATTCCCCATTTCATAAAAATTTCCAGATTGAATGGTGTTACCTGAGTAACAAATGCGAATGAAAATACAATTACAGCACCACCTAACAGCATATATAAACTTCGTTGTGCTGATGAAATTTCAGTTGCAACACGATTTGCGGTGAACATGGTTGTAGTAAAAGAAGCCGCGGCCATAACGCCCCATGCAATTCCTCTCCAATCCAATTTTATATCGTTATTGATGATATTAGTAGCCAAAACAGTTCCAACAAGGACAATAAAAACTGCGATTACTTTTTGTTTTGATGGTAATTTTTTTTCTAAAATCATCTCAAGTAAAACACCCATCCAAACCGTTTGCATTAATAAAACGATACCAATTGAAACCGGAATGTATTTTACAGCCAAGTAATAAAACAAACTTGTCATTCCTAAAGAGGTTCCAGCCAGCATTAAGTTAAAAATATTTTTTGGAGTAGCTTTTACAACATTGTCTTTGTGCTTTATTTTTTGGAATGCATTGATTAGTAGAATTCCAATAATCCCCAAAACAAATTGAGAGGTTGTTACTTCGGCAGTTGTGTATCCTTCAGAATAAGCCATTTTTACAAAAGTGGCTAACATTCCATAAGTTGTAGCTCCTAAAGCAACTAAAAATACTCCTTTTAATACATTGTTTTGTGACATCTAAATTTATTTTTTAAAAAATTAAAGCCGGCAAAGGTAACGTATTTTGTTTGTGATTTATTATAAAATCGAGGAAAAGGTTATTCTTTATCTATTTTTATAGGTCTGATTAAAGTGCAAATTGAAGATTTATCAGAATATTAAAAATCGGTTAAAACAAAAAAGCCAACAAATCTGTGATTTGATGGCTTTGTATTTTTCACTTAAAATAATAAGAATTAATTACTTCACTGGTTGATTTGTATAAGTTTCAATTTCAAAAATCAAAGTAGCGTTTGGTGGAATTACACCTCCGGCGCCTTTTTCACCATAAGCTAAATTGGCTGGAAGAAAGAAAATTGCTTTTTCGCCATCAGTCATCATTCCAAGAGCTTCGATGAATCCTGGAATCATTCCGTCTTTTTTACCCACAGTAAAAGGAAAAGCTTTGTATCCACCTTGTGCATCTCGGTTGGCGTCATATTTACCATATGCTTTAGCTACACTTGGCATACTGCTGTCAAAAAGAGTTCCGTCTTCAAAATAACCGGCATAATGAAAATAAATGTTAGAACCTTCAGCACCTTTTACACCAGTTCCTTTTTGTGTTACTACATATTTTAAACCAGATGCTGTTATAGTTGCTTTAGCTTTTGTTGCTGCAAAATAAGCAGCTTTATCCTTAACCACTTTTTGAGATTCTGATTTTTTTGCTTCGTCTTTTTTAGCGTCTTCAGTTAAAACTTTTACGGCGTCAAATTTTTTAGCAGCTGTCCCTTTACGTGTAATGGTAATTTTTGTCATGATATCATCCTGAACAATTTTATTAACATTATCCATTCCGGAAACGACATGTCCAAAAATAGTATGTTTTCCATTTAACCAGGGTGTTTCTTTATGCGTAATGAAGAATTGGCTTCCATTAGTTGCCGGGCCAGAATTTGCCATTGCCAGAATACCGCCTTTGTCAAATTTTAATTCTTCTGTAAATTCATCTTTAAATGAATATCCAGGTCCACCTGAACCATTTCCGTCAGGATCTCCACCCTGAATCATGAAATCATTAATAACTCGATGGAATTTTAATCCGTCATAAAATGGCTTTCCTTTTAATTTTTCCACTTTTACATTAGGATTTTTACCTTCTGCCAAAGAAATAAAGTTAGCTACAGTAACAGGAGCTTTTACATATTCTAAAGAAACAACAATGTCTCCTTTTGTTGTAGAAATAGTAGCAAAAATACCATCATTTGGATCTGCTTTAGCGACTGTTTTTGTTGGTACAGCTTTTGGTTTTGCAACCGGTTTTTTTGTTGTCTGAGCCTGAATATTTACTATTGCCAGGCAAAATAAAAATAGAAATTTAAATTTCATCGTATTCCGAATTTAAGTCTATGATAGGTTTTTAAATATATTTATTGTGGTTTTTCTAATAATTGAATTTCGAAAACAATATTAGCGTTTGGAGGAATAACGTTACCAGCTCCTGTTGCGCCATAAGCCAAATGAGATGGGATAAAAATAACCGCTTTATCTCCAAATGAAAGTTGTTCAATTCCTTCAATAAACCCAGGAATTAAACCTGATTTACTTCCGGCTGTAAAAGGAATCGGTTGATATCCTTTTGCTTCAGCTCTTGCAGGGTCATATTTACCAAAAGTTTTAGATACCTCTTCTACACTTGAATCAAAAAGGGTTCCGTTTTCTAAGAAACCTGAGTAATGAATGTAAACCTGAGTTCCATTTGCAGGTTTTTTGCCTGTTCCTTTTTCTGTGATTACATATTCTAATCCAGTACTTGTTTTTGTTGCTTTTGCTTTTAAGGCAGCAAGTGCATCCACTTTTTCTTTTTGAACTCCTGCAAATTTGCTTTGTTCTTTTGCTATTTCCGAAAAATAATCATGAAATATTTTTACGGCATCAAACTTTTTAGCCGCTTCACCATTTCTGATGATAGTTACAGAAACAATTTTATCGTCTTGTTTTACCTGATTTACTACTTCCTGTCCTTTTTCAACTACATGACCAAAAATAGTGTGTTTTCCGTCTAACCATGGAGTCTCGACATGTGTAATAAAAAATTGGCTGCTGTTTGTTCCGGGACCATTATTAGCCATAGCCAAAACACCTGCTTTATCAAATTTTAAATCAGTGATCTCATCTTTAAATTTATAGCCAGTGTCTCCAGAACCAGTTCCTTCGGGATCTCCGGTTTGAATCATGAATTCTTCAATTACTCTGTGAAATTTTAGACCGTCGTAAAAAGGTTTGCCTTTAAGATATTCTTTAGTTACAAATTCGTTTTTACCTTCAGCTAAGGTTACAAAATTTGCTACCGTAATTGGTGCTTTTTTATAATCCAGTTCAACAATAATATGCCCTTTGTTTGTTTCAATGTCAGCATACAAACCATCAGGCAAATTGCTATGCTCGTCTTTACAAGAATAAAATGAGGTAACGGCTAGTAGTAATAATAAAATACTCTTTTTCATTTTTAAAATGTTGTTTTTATGGGGTTATTGTATCTTTTTTAATTGGAGTTACTGGTTTTACCGCTGCAGGTTTTGATGTTGCCGGTTTTGGAGCTTGTCCTGTCGCTGTTGTTGTTGGAGCTGCTGTTTGACCTGTTGGAACTTGTGCTGCTGGAGCTGCTGGTTGTGGAGCTGCCGGATCCGGAACAAAATTACGTAGTGTAACCGTACACATTAAGGATTCATTGGGGCCAATTTTTTTATTATCGCCATGATATCCGTATGCAATATGTGATGGAAATAAGAAAGTTACGGTTTCGTTTTTACGCATCAGTTTGATACCGTCACGCAAACCCATCATGATGTCTTGTTTGTCTACATAATAGGTTTGTGGACCAAGATCAGCTTCTGAATAGATCACATTGCCTTTCATGTCTTTTACTTCCAAATTGAAATAAGCAATATCTCCTTTTCGGGGCGTTTGCGTTTCGTTTAAATTTCTTTCGTCATAAGAAAGCCAATAGCCCTTTCTTGTAGCGTAATATTTTACCTTTGGATTGCTTTTGATGATTTTCTTAATAACATTTTCTTCGTCTGCTATTAATTTTTTGTTACGGTCAACTGACTTTTTCATAAAAGTCCCAGAAGCTCTTGAAATAGGTCTTCTGGCATCTTCATGTTGTTTACAGCTAACCAATAAAACAGCAAAAAGGAGCGTGTAAATGCTTAGTTTTATGTAGTTCATAGTAGGTTATATTTTTAGTTTAGTTACTAAATCTTCGAATTTTTTCAAAGTTTCTTCCATCGAAACGTCTGATCTTCCGCCAGCTGCATTACTATGCCCGCCACCGTTAAAATGATCTCTTGCGAACTGATTCACATCAAATCCACCTTGCGAACGGAAAGAAATTTTGATAATTTTCTCATCTTTATTTTCGATAAAAATAGCGGTAAAAACAATACCTTTTATACTTAGTCCGTAATTTACAATTCCTTCAGTATCGCCTTTTACATAATCAAACGAGTCCAGCTCGTCCTGAGTAAGGGATGTATATGATGTTTTATGTTCTTCCAGAACTTTCATATTCTGTAAAGCACGCCCTAATAATTGTAAACGACTGTATGAACTGTTATCAAATAATAAAACTGGAATCTGAGTATTTTCAACTCCTAAATCAATTAATTCTGCAATGATTCTATGTGTATTTCCTGTAGTTCCCGGAAAACGGAATGAACCTGAATCAGTCAGGATTCCGGTATAAATGCAAGTTGCAATGGTTTTATCTAAATCTTCTTTTTTGTTTAAGAAAGAAATAAAATTATAAACCATTTCGCAAGTTGATCCAAATGATGTATCGGAGTAAGTGTAAGCAGCATAATCATCAGGTTTTTGGTGATGATCAATCATAATAAATGGAGCAGTCAGTTTTGCTAAAGTATGTTCCATTTCTCCTGTACGGTGAAAAGCATTAAAGTCAAGTGTAAAAATTAACTCTGCTTCTTCTAATATTTTGGTACAGTTTTCAGTATCTTTTTCAAATATTTTTACAGTTTCTGAACCTGGAAGCCAGGCTAAAAAATCAGGAAAATCATTAGGAGCAATCACGGTTGGATGGTGATTGTTTTTTAATAAAAAATGGTATAAACCTAAAGTAGAACCCATAGCGTCGCCATCAGGTCCTCTGTGCGGTATAATTGCAATTTTCTTTGGAGTCGCAAGCAACAATTCTATTGCCTGAATATCTTGTATTTTCATAGTGTGCGAATTTACATTTTTTTAATGTAATGCTGAAAACATTTTGGAGATTAACACACTTTTATAAATTATGAGTTAGGAGTTATAAGTTATGAGTTATAGTGAATTTTATTTTTAAAATTTAGTATTTGGGATTTGAGGGAAATTATTTTGTTTTATAATAAGAGTGAAATTCCAAATTTAATTTAAGTCTTGGATTTTGCTTTACTAATCTGATTCATAATACTTGATATTTTGAAGTCTAGAGCAAGCATTTTTTCATCATATAAAGTGCTGTTTTCCACGATTTTTTTATAAGCAAGTTCATAAAAGCTAATTCTCAATTTGCAATATTCGATTAATCTTTCATTTTGTTCATGAATTTCTTTTGGGAGATATAATTTATCCAGTTCAGTCATCAAAGTAATGTTTTCGTTCCAATAATAAATGCCTCGGTCTTTAATTAGATACAGAGTACTTTCTTTATTTTCAGAATATGAATTGCCATATTGAACACTATAAGCTTCTAAAGCCATTTTTTCCATGTCAACAAACTCTTGCATTCTTTTTTCATATTCCATTATCTGATAAATATAAACTTGAGAACTTTTGAAATTTATATAAAGGCAAATGATTGAAATTAAGGCTACTGAATAAATTGAGGCAAGTCCAATTTTTCTTTTTTCACCTGAAATAAAAACAGTTATGCCAAAAACAATTCCTGCAAGAAATCCGCCAATATGAGCTGCACTGTCAATTCCATCACTAAAGCTGTAACAAATGTTTAGAACTACCAAAAAGACAATTTTAGCAGTTAATTTTGTGTCTATTCTTTTCCCTAGAGCAGCAATTAACAAAACACCAAACATTCCAAATATGGCTCCCGATGCTCCAGCACTTACAAGATCCTTATTCCAATACAAACTACTTAAGCTCGCCAGGATTCCGCAGAACAAATACGTAATTAGAAAACTCCATTTTTTTAGATAGGATTCTAAAATCAATCCAACATAAGCCAGCGTAATACAATTAGCTACTAAATGAAAAAATCCAATATGTATAAAACAAGCTGATAATAGCCTCCAATATTGGTTTTCATAAGTAAGAGGACCATAATTTCCTCCCCAGTCAATTATTTCCTGAACTTCTGGAGCGAAAAAATGGACCCCTGAAAATATCATTATCAGAAAATATATAATATTTAAATAGATTATAATTGGCGTGATCAAATAGCTTTTTGTTGGGATAAAAATTGAAAAAACGGAATAAAATGAAGTAATGTTTTGCTCTGTTTTTTCCAGTGTTAAAAGGTTTTTCTGCTCTATTTTAATTTGTTCCTGAAAAGCATCCTGACTCAAATTTAGATTTGAAATTTCTTTTAATTCTTCGAAATAAAGGTTTAAAAAATTGTCAGTGTTTTTTTTATTTCGGCCTCGATCGTAAAATTGATTTCCGTTTGATGAACTGGTAACAATTGCGATATTCTCCTCATCAAATGCAATGGCAATAGTTTCGTTCCAGGTGTTTTTTTTGTTTTTGGAAAATGCGAGAACTCCGTTTTCATTAACAGAAATCAAATTCCAATCTAGTTTTTTACAAATGCTGATTGTAACCAATATGAAAGCCGATTGTGACAAATTGTTTAACGGAATTAATTCTGAAAAGTTAGCTGGGAATCCAAATGCCATTGTAGTAAGATTTGATTTAGGAAAACAATACTACAAAAAAAGTCTTAATTATTAGAAAAAATATTTGTCTACAAATGTTCCAATTCTTTTTTCTGTAATTTCTGGTACAATTTATATTTTGCACCCTTTACAAGCTGCGATTTATAGATTCCAACAGAACCTGAAGAAAAATAGGCAATGACGCACGCAATGGCAATGAAAATTCCGGGTTGAATTCCAAATAATTCCATTCCCATTATGGTGCAGGCGATAGGAGTGTGGGTCGCGCCCGAAAATACAGCTACAAATCCTATTCCGGCTAAAAGAGCGATTGGCATTGGAATAACTGCTGATAAAGCACTTCCTAAAGTTGCTCCCACAAAGAACAATGGTGTTACTTCTCCGCCTTTAAAACCAGCTCCTAAAGTAAAGCCTGTAAACAATATTTTTAGTAAAAAGTCATACCATTGATTTTGGTTTGAGAAAGAATCTATAATAACCGGAACGCCTAAACCCGAGAATTTTGTAAAGCCGAAACCAGCAATTGCAATGGCTAAAATAATTCCTCCAATAAAAGGTCGCAACGGAGGATATTTAATATTTTTTGAAAAAAGAGAACTCCAAAAATGAGTGCTTCTTGCAAATAATAAAGCGGCTAATCCTGATAATAGTCCTAAAATTACGGTATAAAATAAAGTGCTGGACACTAGTTTTGGAACAATAGGAATGATATAATGTGTATGTTTTACCTGCCAGAACTCGACAGTAAAGTAAGCCACATAGGCCACTAAAAAAGATAAAATAACGCTTTTGATATTGATTTTACTAAAATATAAAACTTCTAAAGCAAAAATAGCACCCGCCAAAGGAGTTCCAAATACAGAAGCAAATCCCGCACTGATTCCGAGAATAATCAATATTTTTCTTTCGGAATTATCTAAGTTGAAGAATTTGGTGAATTGGTCTGCGATGGCGCCCCCCATTTGTACAGCAGTTCCTTCACGGCCTGCAGAACCTCCAAATAAATGGGTAACTAAAGTTCCTAAAAGTACTAAAGGAGCCATTTTAAACGGAATCACTTTTTTTGGATTTTCGTATTCTTCCAACAATAAATTATTGCCTTTTACGACAGATTCTCCCCAATAATAATAACTAAATCCGACAATTAATCCGCCGAAAGGCAAAAGCCAAATGATCCAGTCGTGCTGAATTCTAAATTGTGTAACCCATTCTAGTGAAACCAAAAAAAACGCCGAAGCCGATCCTGAAAATATACCTATCAAAAAACAGATCAAAATCCATTTGAAAGTGTTCAGGAATATTTCTTTTAGTTTTTGAGAGGTCATTAATTATAAAAAGTTTTTTGCCACGAATTTCACTAATTTTCACGAATTAATAGCTTTTAAATTGAGAAAAATTAAAAGAAATCTTTTTAAATTCTTTAATCTGTGGCAAAAGAATAATTAGTGAAAATTCGTGTAATTAGTGGCTAAAAAAAAAATTACTGAACAACAGCTGTAAATTCAATTTCAACTAAATATTCGGGAGCAACCAGTTTACTGATTTCATAAAAACCGGTTGTAGGTTTTACGTCTTTAAAGAATGCGGAGTGTGCTCTTGCAACTTCTTCAAAAGTTGAAATATTTGTAGTGAAAATTCGGGTTCTGATGACATCTTTCATTCCAACATTCAAATCTTCCAGTACTTTTTCAACACGTTCTAAAATATTATAAGTTTGAGCATAAGCATCATCAGCTTTTACTTTATCGCCATCAACAATAGCCACAGTGCCCGAAACTTCAATAATATTGCCAATTCGTACCGCACGGCAATATCCCATTTTGTCTTCCCATGGTGATCCTGTCAAGATGTTTTCTCTTTTCATTTCTTCTGTTTTTTTGAATTATTTTTTAGCAATTTTTAAAAACAATTCCGGTTAGTTAATACGGCTGCAATTTATAAAATATGTAACTGAAAAGAGTATAGATTTATTTGAAATCAATCTGTAAAATATTATTTTTTGTGATATTTAAAGACTCAAATTTTGAATGATTATTCAATTTGATAGTGTTCAAAAAGGCGAAGTTTATTTTGGGTTGCCGTTAAATTTTGTTGCAAAACTTCAATCTTGTTTAGCAGATGATAAATAGCGTCAATTCCCTCTAAATTTATTTTGAGATCATAATGCATGCGAATCATTTTTTCAATGGCCGGCAATTGTTCAGGTTGTAAATATTCATCTTCTTCCTGAATAATAATTTCCACTAAACCATAATTATTCAGTTCCGTTATAAAGGTGTTTTCAATTTCGTGATACAAACAAAACTGTTTTATCTGGATTAAGTTTTTACTACTCATGATTTCTTAGTTTAGCTAATTCTTCAAATAATTCTTTCTCTTTTTGAGACAATTTCGTTGGCGTTTTGACATTATAAGTAATGTATAAATCGCCAAACTGATTCTCTTTTTTGTATACTGGAAATCCTTTTCCTTTTAATTTTACCTTCGTTCCGGTTTGGGTTTCAGCGGGAACTTTCACTTTTACTTTTCCATCAAAAGTATTCACGAAAACTTCACCTCCTAAAATGGCAGTATAGAAATCAAGATCAACATCAGAATATAGGTTATTGCCTTCTCGTTTAAAGTCTGAGTTGTTTTCGATATTAAAAGTGATATACAAATCTCCGTTTGGCCCTCCGTTGGCCCCGGGGCCGCCATGTCCGGGAATTTTTATAATCTGACCATTTTCAACACCGGCCGGAATTGTAATACGGATATTTTTACCATTTACAGTTAAACTTTGTTTGTGTGTGGTGTAAGCCGAAGCTAAATCCAATTGTAATTCGGCATTGAAATCCTGCCCACGGTATTTCGATTGCGATCTTGAACTTCTTCCTCCACCATACATCGAATTGAAGAAGTCAGAAAAATCACTTCCCGAAAAATCTCCTCCAAAACCAGAAAAATCCTGATTACTTCCTTGCTGTTGTTGTCTTGAATATTGTTGTTGATTCGGGTCGTAACCTGCTTTTTCGAATTCATCAGCATGTTTCCAGTCTTTTCCGTATTTATCATACTTTTTACGATTCTCCGGATTGCTCAAAACTTCGTTGGCTTCGTTAATTTCCTTGAATTTTTTCTCTGCTTCTTTATCATTCGGATTTAAATCGGGATGGTATTTACGAGCCAGTTTTCGATATGCTTTTTTGATTTCGGCCTCCGTAGCTGATTTTGTAATGTCCAAAATTTTATAGTAGTCGATATAATCCATTTTACAAGTCTTTTAATAAAATTAATTAAAATCTTGAAGTTATGAATAAGTGGTTAATTATCAAAACGATGTAATTATTTTTAAATAAAAAATAACGTATTGTGATTTCAATCAATTGTTTGTCAATGGATGACAGGTCAATTTGGAATTTAGAATTTTTCTTTTGGATATTAATAATGATTTTTGGCAAGTTTTTTGTTTCCAAAAATTAGCCTAATATATTGTTATAAAAGTCTTAAAGTTAAAGTGAGTAATTAAATTATGCTATTTTTGCTTTGCTATGCTATTATTTTATAAAATTATAAAAGCCGATTCGATAAAACTTTTTCAATGAAGCACATTTTATTTTTCATATTATTTTTTACCGTTGTAACAGTATCAGCTCAAACTGAATTTGGTACAAAGTACAAGTCAATTCCGGCTCCAAAATTTAGTGCTAAACCGAAAAAAATTCCCCAGCCTGAAACATTAGATCCTTCCGCTCCAGCAGCAGAGGTACCGAGTATAAAAACTCCAAATGTTTATGATAATAATACTATTACGTCTAAATCTAAATTTCAAATAGGAGAACAAAAAAGCAAATTTACCATGTCTACAGAAACCGATTTTGCCAATCCCGGTGATCGTTATGTAGCTAAAATGGAAAAAGATCTAGATAGAGCCTTGAAAGATGCAGGTCTAAGAGAAGGTAGAGGGACTTTGGTTAAGAAAAATATTTCTTTAGGAGATTTTAAAACCAAATCGAATTATTTTATTGTAAAATTTCGTGATTTCGGAGCTATTGACGGTGATTTAGTGAAAATTTCATCAAATGATCAGGTAATACAATCTCAGCTATTTTTAGATTCTAATTTTAAAGACGTTAAAATTAATCTGGTAAATGGTTTCAATAAATTAGATTTTGAAGCCTTAAATATTGGTTCCTTAGGCGGTAATACTGCTGAAATACAGGTTTATGATGATAAAGGACAATTAGTAACAAATGATTATTGGGATAACTTAGCAGCTGGATTTAAAGCTTCAATAATAGTGACGAAAGAGTAGCTTCGAGGTTAAAAGCAACAAAGGTTCAAAGTTTTTGAAAAACTTTGAACCTTTGTTGTTCTGCACCTTTGTTGCTTTGAACCTTTGTACCTCAGACTAAAACGGATCCGCAGTAACCTTAAACGTCATGTCAGCTTTTACAGTAACATCTTTAGGAAGTGTTTCCTTCAGAGTAACTTGAGTTCTAATTTTATATTTTTCTGCTTTAATGTATTGATCTAATTTTTTATCGGTACAAATCAAATCAATTTTATTTGTTGTAGACATAATATTGTCCTGATAAGCTAATTCTACTTCATCAGAATCTGTTGTTGATATGTACAAATGCACCGATTTTAAAAACGTAAATGTTTTATCCGCAGGATCAGTGATTGATAATTGAAGTGATCTCAATTTTACATCTTTTACAAGACTCGCTTTTGTTTTGTTATTCTCAAATTCAGCCGAAGAATTTGTCGTTACATCGGGCATTATAATTTCCGTAGGCAAATTGATAGGAGAAATACTTTTTATTTTTATTGAAGCTTCATTTGAGATATTAAAAGTTAATAAATCATCAACAGCATCGCAAGAACTTAAAAATAAAGATAAAAAAAGAGAAAGGGCAATAAGTTTTGTTTTCATATTTAATAGGTTTTCCTTAACTACGTTGTTTTTGTAAAAGTGGTTTTTCTTATTTGGGTTCAAAGTAACAAAGAAAAGTTGTGAAATTGCAAATTTCAAAACCTTTTGACCTTTGTTACTCTGAACCTTTGTACCTAAAATTGGAGATGTGAAAAAAAAATATTTTTTTTCACATCTCCAATTTTTCAAATTCGAATATAAAAAGTATTTTTGCGCATGCAACACAACGTACTTATTTTAGATTTCGGATCGCAATATACTCAACTTATTGCGCGTAGAGTTCGCGAATTAAATATATTCTGCGAAATTTTCCCTTACAATCACTTTCCTAGTGATTTATCACCTTATAAAGCAGTAATTTTAGGAGGAAGCCCATTTTCTGTTCGTGCAGAAGACGCTCCACATCCTGATTTATCTCAAATTCGAGGCAAGCTTCCAATGTTAGCAGTTTGTTACGGAGCACAATACTTAGCCCACTTTAGCGGAGGAGAAGTAGCAGCTTCGAACACCAGAGAATATGGTAGAGCTAATTTATCTTATATTAAGGAGAACGAAGTTTTCTTTAACGACGTTTCAGAAAACAGTCAGGTTTGGATGAGCCACAGTGATAGTATCAAAGCTTTGCCAACAAATGCAGTGAAATTAGCAAGCACGCATGACGTAGAATATGCTGCGTATAAAATTGAAGGCGAAACGACTTATGCTATTCAATATCATCCGGAAGTTTTCCATTCTACGGATGGATCAAAAATGCTGAAAAACTTTTTAGTAGATATTGCTGAAGTTCCTCAAAACTTTACACCAAACGCTTTCGTAGAAGAAATGGTGGGAGAATTAAAAGAAAAATTAGGTAACGATAAAGTAGTTTTAGGATTATCCGGAGGAGTTGATTCAACTGTAGCAGCAGTTTTATTACATCAGGCAATTGGTAAAAACTTATACTGTATTTTCGTAAATAACGGTTTACTTCGTAAAAACGAATTCCAAAATGTATTAGATCAATACAAAGGAATGGGATTGAACGTAAAAGGAGTAGATGCAGGAGATCGTTTTCTTGGTGAATTGGCTGGAATCAGTGATCCTGAAACAAAACGTAAAACAATTGGTCGTGTATTTATCGAAGTTTTTGATGATGAATCACATTTGATTGAAGATGTAAAATGGCTGGCTCAGGGAACTATTTATCCTGACGTTATCGAATCGGTTTCTGTAAAAGGACCGTCGGCAACTATTAAATCGCACCACAATGTGGGTGGATTGCCGGATTACATGAAATTAAAAATTGTTGAACCACTTAGAATGTTGTTTAAAGACGAAGTTCGCAGAGTTGGTGCTACTTTAGGAATAGATCCTGAGTTATTAGGAAGACACCCTTTCCCGGGGCCGGGATTATCAATAAGAATTTTAGGAGATATTACTCCGGAGAAAGTTCAGATTTTACAAGATGTGGATGCTGTTTTTATTGACGGATTAAAATCCTGGGGATTATATGATAAAGTTTGGCAGGCTGGAGCAATTTTGCTTCCGGTAAATTCTGTTGGTGTGATGGGCGATGAGCGTACTTATGAAAAAGTAGTGGCGCTTAGAGCTGTAGAATCGACAGATGGTATGACTGCTGACTGGGTTCATTTACCTTATGACTTCTTGATGAAAGTGTCGAATGACATTATAAATAAGGTAAAAGGCGTGAATCGCGTTGTTTATGATATAAGTTCAAAACCACCTGCAACAATTGAGTGGGAATAGTACTATTTTTCAAATTAAGGCGTTACATTTGTAACGCCTTAATTTTTTAAACCTACTATTTATGAGAGAACTTTTAACGATTTCTCTTGTCTTTATTTTGTCTTTTAACAAAATAACTGCACAAGATTCAATTATTGAACACAAAATTCAAAAAGGGGAGACCGCTTATTTTATTGCCCAAAAATATAAGGTTTCTGTTGATGAAATTTACAAACTCAACCCTGAATCACAAAGCGGAATCCAAGACAATCAAGTTCTTAAAATCCCAGTTCACTCCACGGAGAAGCAAAATCAGAAGCAACAAATTACCCACATCGTTGCTGCAAAAGAAACACTTTACGGCATTTCAAAACAATACAAAGTTACCGTTGATGCCATTCAGAATGCAAATCTTGAAATTCTTGCCAACGGGCTTCAAATAGGTCAGGAATTAGTAATTCCTCAAAATCTTGTAGATCTTCCAAAAACAGAAATTACGACATCTTTAAAATTGACACATCAGGTAGTTGCTAAAGAATCGTTGTTCAGTATTGCCAGACAATATAATGTTTCGGTTCAGGATCTTGAAACTCTCAATAAAGAATTACTTCAAAACGGATTACAAATTGGTCAGGTGATTGCCATTCCGAACAAAAGAAAAACATTAGACGGAAGAGTTCGCGTTATTAATCAGGAAACCATTTTTCATGTGGTTGAAGCTAAAGAAACTAAATTTTCAATTGCTAAAAAATATGGAATTTCAATTGATCAGTTAGAATCTCAAAACCCTGAAATTGTAAATGGATTGATAGTTGGTAATAAATTGGCCATCAACACAAAAGAGATTAAACCAACAAACGAAAGCGAAGAATTGATGTTGGCTCTTGCTGAAAAACAAGTTGTGGTTGAAAAAACAAAAGCCAAAACAGTTGAAATTGATGATTTAAAAGACAGATTGGTTGTTCAGAAAGAAATGAATCAGAAAATCATAAAAATCAATGATTTGAAAGTCAATCTGAATGATATGAATGGATCGAAAGATAATTCGGTTGAAAAATTGCGATTGGTTTTAGAAGCGAACAAAAATGTGCAGGATATTTTAATGGCCAAATTAGATTCATTAGTTAATACTATGAATAATGATTTGGTTGATTTGAAAAGGATGGATGTTTTGAATGTTGATGAATCAAAACGACTGGAAAAACAATCGTATGAAAGCATCGGAAAAACAAATGAGTTATCTTCTCAATTAAAAAAGGAATTAGCTGAAAACAGAAAAGCTTATGCCGGTTTAATGAACAAAGTAGAGAAAATTGCTGTTGAAGAAAATCAGGAATACAAGAAGAAAGTCCGCGAAAGTGAAAAGAATAAACCATCAACTTCATTGCAGAAACGTCTTTTTTTAGAAGAACTTAAACATTACAAAATAGAGCAGGAGCAAGGTGATGCACAAAATCAACTTTTGATTGCCAAGATTGATTCGTTAGATACTCAGAAAAAAATCGAAGTAAAAAGACATATTAGTAAAGCTTCATTTTATAGTATGGAAGCCCGACAATTTGATGACAAACTCGCTTTGATAAAATTGAAAAAATATCAGGACGATGCTTTAAAAAATCAAAATAAAACCAATTCCGATGAAGCTTCAAAAGCAATTTCTTTAGAAGAAATGAAAAGAGAATTGAAGGAAAATCCGCTTAAAAATGATAAAACAATAAAAGTAGAAGTTTTTGATAATCTTAAAGAAGTTTCAAATGGCTATTACTTAGTTTTAGGTATATTTACCGATGCGATACCGAGAGATAAGTTTATTATGAAACTTATTGATTCCGGGGATTTTAACGCTAGTTTTTTCTTTAATATAAACAGTCTTTCGTATTATGTTTATTCAGACAGATACCAAAATATGGAAGAAGTTCTATATAAATGCAAGAAAAAAGAGGAAGATGAGTTATATAAAGATATTATTATTGCTAAGACAGAAATTGACCTTAGATAATAATTGGAAAAAAATTAACAAGTGGCCTGAATCTTGCTTGGAACAAAATTAGTATCTTGTTTTTAAATTAAAAATTAAATTGTTTAAGCCATATTATGAAATATTATTTCGCCTTATTATCCCTTGTGTTTTTTATTACTTGTTCTGCGTTTTCTCAGGAAAAAGTGATAAAATATACCGTTTCCAGTGGAGAAACTATTAACCAGATTTCCGTAAAATTTAAGATTACGCCTTATGATATTTATGCATTAAATCCAGATGCAAGAAGTGGAGTGAAACCAAATACGGTTTTATTAATTCCGACGAATGTTAGTAAAGTTGCTGCAAGTAAAACAGAAGCAACTAACGCTAAAACAGCTGCAAATTCAAAAGAAATAATACACGAAGTTCAGCCAAAAGAGACTTTCTACAGTATCGAAAAAAAATACGGTGTTTCTGATGAAGCTTTAAAAGCAGCAAATCCCGGACTTGAAAAAACAGGAGTTCAGATTGGTCAAAAATTAGTAATTCCGGCAAAAGGAAGTGCTCCAAAAGTTAGTTCAGCTTCTGCAAAAAAAACTAAAGAAAAAGGTCCTGAAAAATATGTCTATCATGATGTTGCTGCAAAGGAAACTAAATTTGGAATTGCTAAACAATACGGAATCACAGTTGAAGAATTAGAAAAACGGAATCCAGAAATAATTTCTAGTTTGCTGGTTGGATCTCGATTGACTATAAAAGGAACAGCTCCTAAAACAGAAAATTCAGCACCAGTGACTCATGCTGCCAAACCTGCGGAAACTCCAAAAAAAGTAACTACTTATATGGAGTATCAGGTTAAACCGAAAGAGACTTTTTATAGTTTAGGAAGAACGTTTCATATTACTCAGGAAGAATTAACGGAATTGAATCCTGCACTTTCTGAAGGAGTAAAAGAAGGAATGGTTTTAAAAGTTCCATCAGGATATTTGGCACCGACTCCAATCATTGCACAAGCACAGCCAGTTGAAAAGGCAGTAGAGAAATCAATTGAAAAACCAGTTGAAAATACAGGTGGAGGAGGTATTAAAATTTTAGAAAAGGTAAAATCAGAAACCGTTTCAGCAGATCCGGAAGTGATTGAACTGACCAAAAAGAGAGGACAGACAGAACGTAAAAAAATGGTTTTATTATTGCCATTTAACTTAGCTAAAATGCAAAATGATACGACAAGTGCGGCTAATAGAATTAAAAATGATAAATTTTTGAACATGACTCTGGATTTTTATTCAGGAGCGATGATGGCAATCGATTCGGCTAAAACCTTAAAATTGCCAATTGATGTATCTATTTATGATTCAGGAGAAACTAAAACAGCATCGAATGTTTCGGGTTTAATTGCTCAGAATAAATTGCAGGATGCCAATGCTGTGATTGGACCATTTTATCAAACTAATGCGGAAACAACGGCTAATTCATTAAGCTTGTATAATGTGCCGGTAATTTCACCATTGTCAAAAGATAGTGCGAATCCAATTGATAATTTATATCAGTCTATACCAACAAATGATGTTGTTAGAAACGCTATTTTTGATTATATGCGTGCTAAAAACGGAAATATTGTTGCTGTTGTAGATAAGAAAAAAGAATCTGTAATTAGTTACATCAAACAAAATCAAAAAGGGGTTGTATTTGCTGCTTTAACAGAAACCGGAGGCTTAGATGTAGCTAATCTAAAAAGCCTGCTATTGCCAAACAGAATCAATTACGTGGTAATGGAAACCGGAAATACGGCAATGGTTAAAACAACAATAAAAGCTTTGCTTGATGCGCAAAAATCATGTCAGGTACAATTGGTAATTTTAGAACCAAATAGTACACTTGATACAGATGAAATTAGTTTTGAAAATCTAATTAAACTGAAATTAATGTATCCGTCAGTAACACGTGAAAGTGATGAGGCGAATGTTTTAATTTTTGAAAAAGAGTATCGTCTAAAAAATAAAGTGAATCCAAATACGTATGCAACTCGTGGTTTTGATGTTACTTTTGATACAATGATGCGTTTGGTACAAGGAAAAACCTATCAGGAAACGGCAGATTTAATGACAACAGAACAAGTTGACAATAAATTTCAATATTATAAAAAAGAAGATGGAGGGCACGCCAACAAAGGGGTGTACATTTTACATTACGACTCAGATTTAACTTTAAAAGTAGCAAACTAATGACATCAAAAGTAACCTATTTAGGTGATTTAAGAACAAAATCAATTCATGTGCAATCAGGAAGCGAAATCATTTCAGATGCACCACTAGATAATAACGGAAAAGGCGAAGCGTTTTCCCCAACAGATACTGTAGCCAATGCTTTGGCTAGTTGCATGATGACTATTATGGGAATCAAAGCGCGCGATTTGAATGTAGATTTCATTAATTCGACTGCTGAAGTGACTAAAATAATGAATGCTGAACCAAGACGAATTGGAGCAATTGAAATCGTTTTTGATATGCAAGGTGTTGAAGATGAAAAAAACAGAACAATTTTGGAACGCGCAGCAATGACTTGCCCGGTATTTCTAAGTTTAAGCTCTGAAATTGAAAAGAAAATTACTTTTAACTGGAGTTAATTTTTTTAATAGAATGATAAATAGGCTGTCTCATTTTTTTGAGACAGCCTATTTTATTTTGTATACTAAAGTCCCAAAGGGACGTAATGTTTATAGATTAATTATTTGTGAAGATATAAAGCCTCATAGAGGCGAAATATTATTGGCGTAAAGCCATCCTGAAGCAGCTTATGATAATTAATTTTGTATACTATTAAAATAAAAATATCTCGCTCTGCTAGAGCTTTAATACATTGGAATATTTTATTGACTATAAACATTCCGCTCCTTTGGAGCTATTGTTTTAACCTTTTTCAGGTTTTAAATCTTCGAGAATTGGTGTCGCAATAGTTTTTATTTCCTTTTGAATTTTTTCGTTTTTTTGCTCAAAAACTATAATATTGTTTTTGCCTTTTTTAAGCCAGCATCCGGGCACATAAAGTGTTTGTTGTGGCCCAACGCTCCAGTATCTTCCAATATTGATTCCGTTGATGAAAACAATTCCTTTGCCCCAATCCCGCATATCCAGAAATGTATCTCCTGTTTTATTTAGGCTAAAAGTTCCCTGATATAAAGTTGGTCGGTTTGTTTTTCCTGAATTTTTATAAGACGTCAAATCCGGTTCTTTATTCATTGGTAATTGATACATTTCCCAATTTCCGGTAATAGTTTGTCCGTTGATAATTACGGGACTTATAATTCCTTTATTATTGGCATTAATTTGAGAACCGTAATTGATGCGTCCCATGTTTTCCACAACAATGTCTAAAGTTGCATTAAAAGGAACTTCAATTTCACAATCGTACTTCTTGTAATATCGGTTTAATTCGGCCACCTTTTTTCCGTTTACATATACGATCGCATAATCACGTAATCCGTTCAGTTCTAATTTTCCGCTGATGGGTTGTGTAAATTTTTTGCTGTACCAAACATAACCATCACCTTGATTTAGTTGCTCGAATGTTTGCGGATTATCTTCAATTACCGGATTAATTTTAGCTTTTAAATCTGCTAAATCAACGGACTTGGTTAACGCGATATTGGGAATCGTGATCACAGGTATTTTTGCCGGAACAGCAGGAGTTTCAGGTGTTTTTAATAATTCTCTTAAAGCATTATATTTTGGAGTTGCCCAGCCGGCCTCGCTAATTGGTGCATCATAATCATAAGAGGTCATGTCAGGTTGAATATCGTGTTCTTTGTCATAATTTGCCCCTGAAGTAAAGCCAAAATTAGTACCACCATGAACCATATAATAGTTGAAGGAAACCTGATTGTCCAGGTATTTTTTAGTTTGACGAACGGTTTGTTCGGGTTTTTGTATTGGGAATGGTTCTGCCCAATGATCTAACCATCCCGGATAAAATTCGGCTACCATATAAGGACCTTGGTTGTTATTAAATTGATTTACTACTGCTTTTAATTTTACAACATCATCTTCGCCGTTGGCTGTTGGTAAAGCTCCCGGCAAGGCACCGCCTTCAAAAAGCCAGCTTCCGTCAGAAGTGAAAAACGGAACTTCAAAACCAACATCTTTTAATTGTTGAAAAACAGCCGCACTGTATTTTTTGTGCTCTTCAAGCGAAACATCTTTACGTTGCGCGACATAAGAACCAAATTCGTTTTCACCCTGAACCATAATAATAGGCCCGCCTTTGGTAATTTGTAAAGCTGCAACCTGATTGTACAACTCTGTAAAATAAGCTTTTGTAGCCGTTAAATATGCCGCGTTATTTCCACGAATAACCATATTTGGAACGTTTTGCAAAAACCAGGGATAACCGCCAAACTCCCATTCCGCACAAACGTATGGACCTGGACGAAGAATCACGAATAATCCTTCTTCCTGAGCGGTTTTAATATATTCTGCTAAGTTTTTATTTCCCGTTTTAAAATCCCAAACTCCCGGGCTTACTTCATGATAATTCCAAAATACATAAGTTGCCACTGCATTTAATCCCATCGCTTTCATCATTTGTAAACGATGACGCCAATAAGGCTGTGGAATTCGTGAATAATGCATTTCGCCTGAATGGATTTGTATTGGTTTTCCATTCAATAAAAAATTCCCATCACTTATGGCAAATGTTTGTTTTTGTTGCGCGGATATCGAAGATACAAGGAAGATAGAAAAGAGGAGAGTGATATAAACTTTTTTCATTTTTTTTAAAATTAAGGAGAGGTAAATAAACAAGAGAGCAAGATATGAATTGTGCTCTCTTGTTTCACCTAACTAACCAATAAATATTTATTCTGAAAACTCTAATTTTTGTAATTTGTTCCAGCCACCACGTGTGAAATCCGGAATTTCTACGGGAACGGAACCTTTATCAAGAGAAATTTCGGTTAATGGACCTAAACAAGACCATTCGGCTAAATCGTAAACATCCATATCTAACGGAAGTCCTTTTTGAAGGCAGTGGATCAAACGATAATCCATTACGAAATCCATTCCGCCATGACCACCAACTTTTTTGGCTTGTTCTTCGATATCTTTTACAATAGGATGTTTGTATTTTGCCATTAAAGCTTTTTTTACTTCTTCAGGAACAAAGGAATGTGCACTTAATTTTTCGTGATTCGGCTTAACATCATCACCTAATTCTTTTCCATCCAAAGCATAACCTTCTAACGGATATTTGTTTGCAAAACCTTTTGTTCCGCTCAATTGATACATTCTGCTATAGGGACGCGGAGAAGTTACATCATGCTGAATTTGAATTGTTTTCCCATTTTCGGTACGAATCATGGTCATCGTATGGTCTCCATTTCTGAAATCTTTTATTTCCTGACCTGATTTTTCTTTAATATAAGCAGGGTTTCCAACTGCTTTTGTATCCATAGAAACAAGGAAATTCATTTTATCACCACGATGTATATTCAATGCCTGACACGCTGGCCCCATTCCATGAGTCGCATAAACATCACCGCGGTGTTTGATGTTATAATCCATTCTCCAGTTGTTCCAGTATTCTCCCCAGAATGGCTGTAAACCGTGAATGTAAGACCCTTCAGCATGAAGAATTTCTCCAAATAAACCTTGTTGCGCCATATTTAAAGTTGTTAACTCAAAGAAATCGTACACACAATTTTCAAGCTGCATACAATGTTTTCTTGTTTTTTCAGAAGTATCAATAAGATCCCAAATTTCTTTCATCGTCAATGCGCCCGGAACTTCAATTGCCACATGTTTTCCATCTTTCATAGCCTGAACGCCAATGATAGCATGATGTTTCCAGTCTGTTGCAACGTATACTAAATCAACATTTGGAAGTGTCGTTACTTTTCTCCAGGCATTTTCATCTCCAAAAAATTCCTGTGCTTTTGGAAGTCCCGCTTTGGTTACAATTTCATTTGCCGATTGCGTATTTTTTTCTAACATATCACAAAGTGCTACGATTTCAACTCCCGGAATATGTGTCATTCTTTCTACGGCTCCTGGACCACGCATTCCAAGTCCGATGAAAGCGACACGAACTGTTGGAATTGGTGCTGTAGCTAAACGCAAAACATCTTGCTGACCTTTTGGACGGTTAGGCGTCTTTGTCTTGATCATTTGTGCCGATGCAATCGTCCATCCGAACAGAAGAAAAAAGACTATTGTGAATTTAAAAAGAGTAGTTTTCATAGGTAGCTTTATTTTCGAAATCATTCTTTTACGGTAATTTGGTAAAATCGATTTCTGGTTTTTTATTGTTTAAAGGTCTTGTAAATGTTGTTTTTGGCGTTGTATAATTATTGAAAAAACCTCCGTCTTTTAAATAGAAAGAATTTTTTTCAAGTCCGCCGGCAAAATCCATTCGGTATTCTTTTGCTCCGGTATTGTCTGTTGTAAATCGCGCCGAATTGATCTCAGACCAATTTCCTTTTTCATCGCAAATCCATTGATTATTGAATAAAACCCGACGAGATAAATCGCCTTGTTCGGGAACAAAATTTTCTAAAAAGGAATGAAATCTTTTTAAATAAGTACTCGTTTGAGGGCGACTGAAACTTGCAATTAACAGCCATTTATTCAATTCTGGCGCATAAAGATAGGCAGTATAAGTGGTATAATTATTTCCTTCCGGGATTCCTTTTAATAGAAATTTATAAGTCGTTCCGGCTTTCCAATTGTATTTCAGATAACTTTGACCACCAGAACCTTCGTTTCCGAATTCGCCAGTGTGAACGTTTTTACCTTTTTTTAGTAGTTTAATTTTATGAGAATCAGGAATACTATTTGAATCATCGGTTGAAAACGGGCTCCAAACGGAGAATAAAACTCTTCTTTCGGTTGCTGAGTTTACCTGAATTCCAAAGTAACCTTCGCCAAAACCATTGGCCATAAAATAAGAACCAATTTTGTCCTCGTTTACAGGAATGGTCATTTCATTATAATACCATTCGGCATTTATGTTTTCGGGAACCTGATAATTTAAATGTACCGATGGGCCGCGACGCCCCCAGTGATAAAGATTCCTTTCGTTATTTGGGACATATGATATTTTGCCATCATAATCTGTACTCGAAATAGTAAGGCGATTTATAGATGGAAAACGATCTCCGGTTTTACTGATTCCTTTTATTTTGATGGCAACATAACCTTCCTGGTTGATTTTCCAATTTCCAACAATTATTGCTTTTTTTGAAGTGGTAAATTTTACTTTTTTGATTTCATTCCCAATTGAAAACTCCAATTCTGATTTTCCAAAAACTTCAACAGATTCTTCGACCGTAATTTGAAAAGTTCCAGGTTTTGAAACTCTAAAATAAGCTGTGAAATATTCACTGGAATCTGTCCAGTTTTCAATTCCGTTATCCGTAATGGTATTACTTCCGTCGATATGTTTTGAACTAAAAGTATTTCCCGCCAAAGGAAATGAAATTATCGTTTTCGGATTTTCGACAAGTATTTTTTTAACCGAATCGATACCATTTGAATAGGAAAAAGATCCGAACAAGAAAGCAAGGGATGTGTAAAATAAATTTTTCATTTGCTGAATAATTTGTTTGTTTTTTGAAGGACCTCTCTAATGAACCAAATTAGAGAGGCTTCAAAAACAAACAATTCTAAATAATTAAAACTTTTGAATTTAAATTCACATACTAATTACTAAAGAATATAAAGTTCGGCTATATGCCTGTTATTTGCTTAGCCTTTTAATTAATGGTGTAACGTGTTTTTTTGTGTCTTCATCCAATGATGATAATGCTTTTTCTCCTTCTGCCGGAGCAAATTTTGTCAAACCAATTATGCCTCCTGCAATTACATTGTAAGATTGATTTTTGATGCTTTCCTCCATTAATGCTTTATAAGCTACATCACCTGTAGCAGCCAATTTTATAATCGCATTCGCTCTTGAAATTGTTTTTTTGTCATTTTTAGCAATGTCAAGCAAGGTTTTAATTACTTCCTCTTTGATTTGATTATCCTCCAAATCAATTGCCTTGATACTAAGTACTCGCAAATCATCTTGTTGATCTTTTAATCCGGCTAAAAGGATTAGTTGAGCGTCGTGGCTTTTATCTGTGATAGCATATTTTATCGCTTCAATTCGGTTGTAATACGTTGGAACATTTTTGTATTGATACAAATAATCCGCTATTTTTTTGTTGTCTATAACTTGTCCCACTAAAATTTTATCAGGATCAAGATCTACAAAGGTAGGTTGAGATGGAATGTCAAAACTGAAATGTTGTTCTCTCTGATCAATTAAAATTTCTTTTCTGATTTTTGTTCCATTCACATAATAATCCACTTTTAATGGGAGACTAAACGTCTGAACGGTACTTTCCTGAACTTGTTTTACAGCGATGGTTGCTTTACCATTTATATATCCGTATTCAATATTCAGAATAGGATTTCCGCCCTGATAATACCATTGGTTAAAATACGGACTCCAGTCTTTGCCGGTTACTTCTTCCATCGCCAGACGCAATTGGTGTGTTTCTCCCGATTTATAGGCATTTGTTGTCAAATAATGGTTTAAAGATTTGAAAAACGCTTCGTCACCCATTTGATTTTTGATTGCATATAAAATGATAGAACCTTTTGAATAGCTGATATTGTCAAACATATCATCTTTGTTTTTATAATGAAAACGAGCTAAAACAGGGCTATCTCCATTTTTTTGAGAGCGCAAATAGTTTTGTAATTTTTCATAACGTGATCTGTCTTCGCCATCTTGCCCGGCATCGTGTCCGTGCCAAAGTACTTCTCCAAAAGTGGCAAAAGACTCATTCATGGTTAAATTCGACCAGGATTCAGCGGTAACATAATCTCCAAACCACTGATGAAAAAGTTCGTGGGCAATAGTACTTTCTTGATTGTCATCAAGTAATTCTCTTTCTGTCTTTTGCACATAAGCACCGTGAACCGTTGCCGAAGTGTTTTCCATTGCACCTCCAAAATAATCAGTTACAACAATCTGCGAATACTTTGCCCAGGGATATTCGACTCCCAGCATTTTGCTGTAAAAGTTCATCATATCTGGTGTTTTCCAGAAAATTTGTTTGGCATAAGGTGTATATTTTGGTTCCAAATAATAGCTAACTTCTTTACCGTTATAAGTGTCTTTATATATTTTAAAATCTCCAACGGCCATCATAAATAAATACGGCGCATTTGGCTGGTCCATTTTCCATACATCTGTTCTTGTTCCGTTTTTATTGACTTTTTGAGAAGTTAATTTTCCATTAGAAAGCGTTGTGTACTTTGAATCGACTGTCATTGCGATTTCAGAAGTTGTTTTTTGATTTGGTTTGTCAATGGTAGGAAACCAGGCTGAAGAAGCTTCCGTTTCACCTTGTGTCCAAATTTGTACAGGCTTATCTTCTTTTCCATCAGGGTTTATAAAATACAATCCTTTTGAATCCGTAATAGATTCGCCGCCTTTTGTTTTTAGCTCATTAGGTTTTGCGATGTAATCAATGTAAACAACGTATTTTTCAGTGCTTTTATATTTTTTGTTTAAAGTAATAAAAACCTGTTCGCTGTCCTGAGTGTATTTTAATGGTATAGTTTTTTTTGCCATCAATGATCGCAATTTCTTTGAATTCCATTCCTTTGGCATCTAAAGTAAGCTGATCCGTTTCGTAAAAATGAGGTTTTAAAGTAATCCATTCTTTTCCATATAAATAACGTTTTCCATAATCAAATGAAACGTCTAATTTAGTATGAATCAAATCATGAACTTTTAATGTAGTAACTCTGTAAGTAGTTAATTCGTCTGCTTTTTGATCTGTATTTTGTGCTTCCATTTTTTGACCCATAATGACAACAAGGCTAAAAATGATATATTTTAAAAAGAGCTTTTTCATTTTATAATTTTATAAAGTTTGTTTTTGATGATGATTAAAATGTTTTCAGTTTAAAGTTTTTCTATAATTATAACTTCGCCATCTTTTTCATCTTCAGTTAAATTATTGGATGGTTTTTTAGTGTAAACCGCTAAACACCATTGAACAATTTTATTTGTCGGATATAATTCTGCCTGATGTCTAAGCCATTCTTCTGCTTGTTTTGAAGAAGAGGTTTTTTCGATAGCCCAGGCCGAAACCAATTGATTTGCCGGTAAGAAGTTCATTACTGTATTATCAATTTTTGGATTGAATGCAACGATTTTTTCTAAAGATTTTTTAGCCGTTTCAGTATGGCCAAGACTTGTAAAACATTGATAATCCAGCCAGTTTTCCAGTCTTTCATCGATATTTTCATCGTATGGTTTTCCAACTCCCAGGTTCTCCGGCCATAATTTTGCTTCGCCAATAAATTGAAGTGCTTTTTTATACTGCTTATTTTTCATTTGTGCCAAAGCCTGCATCAGTTTGGCTTCATGATACAATTGTCTTCCACTTGTTGCTCCTTCAAAAGGAAGAATTTTTAGTTTTGTTAAAAAGGCATCCGCTTCAGCGTACTTTTTATTCAGTAAAAGCGTTTTACCATATAACATTCCCACCACATAATTTTCAGTATGATGTTTGTAGAATGGCTCGATAGTAGCCAATGCTTTATCATTTTGTTTTTGGATGATATAATGTTCCGCCAATAATTTTGGATATCTCCAACTTTGAGGATCTAATTTGATTGCCTGTTGAAGGCTTGTAATTACCAATTGAGAATCATCTTTGAATAAGGAAGTTTTTGCAGCATAAAAAGCCGGATCATTTGATTTTGATGCACATTGTAAAAACAATTCTTTTGCTTTTGAAATGTTGTTGCGATTCCATTCGATCAAAGCCAAATGGTATTTTAATTGCCATTGATCATTCGTCTTAATCAGTTTTTCAAGAATTTCGGCCGTTTCACCACGGAAAGGAAAACTAATTCCGGGTTGAATTTTACTTAAATCAACTGCTTTGTTTTCTAAAAATGATTTCCAATATATAATTTCAGCACTTGGAGCCGCCACTGAAAAAACTTTCAAGGCTTCATCCGTACGGCCCAGATGCTGATACCAAATACCTAATTCAAGATAAGTCTGCTCCGGCATTTCATTTTGAATTAATGAAGTGAAATTCAATTTTGAAGCATTTGAATTGTTCCAAAGGAATTTTTCAAAACCAACAAAATGATTTAGAGGATCAACAGCATTAATTTTATCTAAGAGCGAATTTGCTTTTTCAGATTTGTTTTGAAGACGATAGATCACCGCTAATAATTGTAGACCTTCCAGATTATTCTGATTGTTTAACAAGCTTTTTTCAGCATATTCAATTGCTTTCGTCTCATCGTTTTCTGCAAAATAAATTTTACTCAACGCAGTATAGGCCGAACTTCGAAATTCAACACTTGCAGCAGCAATATCAAAACCATCCTTTGCATCCGTTACATTTCCTAAATGAAGATTTGCAAGACCGTAATAATAATTGGCTGCAGGATTATAAGTGTCGATTGATAATGCTTTGCTCGCTGTAGCAACAGCTTCTTTGTATTCCAATTTTCTGATTTGCAACCCAGCCAAATCCGAAAGGACAGGAGCGTAGTTGGGATCTTTTTTAAGACAGGCCGTTAAGAATTCTTCTGCTTTTATATAATCTTTAAAACTGATGTAGCTTTTTCCCTGCAGATATAAGCCGTAAACCGAATTATTATCAAAATCTTTTGGAACTTCTAAAGGTCTGGCCAGATTACCATCTTCAGGAGCTGAATTCCAAACCAGTTTATTATCGCCAAGAACCAGTTTTAATTTGTTTGAATCAACAGAAACGGGAATCGAATCTTTGAATAATTGTAAAGTATTTAAGGTAATTTCTTTAGAATAAACTTTTTTACCATTATCAAAAACTTCTAATTTTTCATTTAATTTTTGAAGAGGAGAAAAATAGATTTTTAACCAGCCATTTTCGTTTTTAACATTGACAGCACCGTAATTATTCGCTTTTACAAAACCTTTAGTTTGTTTTACCGGAAACCAATATTCTGTCCAGGCATCTGTTTGATAAGGTGCAAAAGAGCGTTGTTTAAAAGGCGTTAAATTACTGCCTTCGCTCGCCTGATTAAATAATCTTCCGCTTTGTACTTCAACATATTGTCCATCAGTGTCGGTCAATAATTTTTCCCAGATCATGCCTTGCTGTGACAGCCCCCATATCCATATTTTTTTACCGGGTTTGTCATCGTGATTACCATATCTTCCCATTCCGAAATCTTCGTCATGGTAATAGCCTCCAAAGAAATCATTGTATTTACCAAAAACATGATATGACTTGTAACCGCCAAAATCATTGTTTTTATAAAAGGATAAATCCTTACCGTTTTCTTTGTCAATTGGCCACGAATTATGCTCGCCATTATGTCCAATATAACTTTGTCCCGGGTAGATAAATTGTAAGTTTTGGGATGCCTTAATTCCTGTATTCATCCAGGTATAATAAGGTTGTTCAAATTCAGTTGAGTTGAACCAAAATGAATTCGTTGTAAAATAAGCTTTATCTTTTGGTAAATTGATGTCTAATTTCCATGAAGTACGCGTCAGTAAATCTAATACGCCAATAACGCAGCTGATACTTCCATCTTCTCTGGTTATTATTTTATAATCTACGGGAGTCGCGCAATTTGGCGTGTGGCCGATAATTCCGTAATTCCCTTCAACACCGCCACTTGTCCATGGACCGCGCATAGCGATATCCCTGAATTTGATTACATGATTGTTGTAAATAAAATCTTTTCCGGTTGATTTTTCAACAGCCGACCAGACTTTTCCACCAATTTCAGGAAGAATCATCAGTTTGATATAATCGTTTTCGATTTCAATTACTTTCCATTCTTTTTGAACCGGTTTATCTGTAAAACCATCAAAACGGAAATAAGGATACACTTTTGTATCTGGTTTCGGAATTGGATCAGGATCGGAAAAAGGATACGTGGTAAAGACTTTTTTATATTCCTTAAAGGTTGGTTTATTTTGTGCGGTGACAAAGAGGCTTCCAAAGAGTAAAATAGATAGGAAAGGTTTAAGTTTCATATGGAGAGCTATTTTTTTGAGGTTTTAGATTTTATGAAGTCCCGGCGGGACGTTATATTTATAGAGATAATAGTTTGTTTCAAACGAACCCCATCGGGGTGACATTTATTTGATAATTGAAATTGTAATGCCGCTCCGCTGGAGGCTATAAATATGCCGCTCCGCTGGAGCTTTTTACAAAACCATATAATTTGGCTATAAATATGACGCTCCGCCGGAGCTTTAACTTATTTAATAATTAACAACCATCCTTTTCCTTTACTTACAGGCAATTCGTCTTTTACAGTAAAAGTTTGCGCTGGTTGAAAATTAGCAACTTCAGGAGCCGTTATTGTAGCTTTTGAAGGATCGATTCCCAGTTTTTTCCAGTCGATGCTTAGTTTTACTTTTACATCAGTATCAGCCCAGCTTGCAATTGAAATTAAAGTTGAACCGTTCTTTTTGTAAACAGTAGCCAATACTTTGTCATTATTTGTTCTTACAGGACAGTTTTCACTCCAGTATCCAATCATTTTGGAACCTTTGATTCCGAATGTATCCCATAACTTCCAGATAGGTCTAGGATCGGCATTATGGCTCCAAGGCATTCTGTTTGTCATTCCGTAAACCATTCCTCTCCAAGGATTTCCTCCATCCTGCAGCATTTCGCCCATTAATCCGAAAGGAATTCCGCTTACTTCGGTTAAGAAAAAGTCAGGTTGATTTTTTTCGTAATCAAAATATTCTCCAAACCAAAGTTTATTGATGTATGGAAAGTGTTCCATGTATAAGTTTGCACTGTTGTTAAATCCGTCACTTTTATTGTACTGATTGGCACTGTGTAAATCGATAATTCCCGGATGTCCATCTTTCGTCAAAACTCTTTTGATACGTTTCATCGTGATTCTGTCAAAAGCTACATCATCCAGATAAATACCATCAATACCAACGTTTTGAGTTAACCAGTTCATCCCTTCCACATAATAATTATGCCAACGGTTCATACCGCTATTTACAATGGCAGCATCCTTAATTTCAGGTACAAACCATGCTGCGATATAATCGTCGCCAACATGTTCCTGCAACCATGAGAATCCGCCTCCTTTTCCTGGAGAATAAATTTCATGACCTAAACTTTTCAGGGCAAAAGTTTCATAAGCTTTGTTTGAAACTTCTCTTACTGTATTGTAAATTTTAACTTTTAGTCCTTTTTCATGTGCTTCATCGATATAGGTTTTCATCTTTTTATATTCAATAAAAGGATAATTAATATACGGATTGATCGCATTTGCATGGTGAATATTGACTACTGTCGCACCAGTTTGCGCGATTGAATCGATTGGACTGTATTTATGATAGAATTTAGTATTCCATTGAAAATCTGTATCTATGGTGCGGAAAGGCGTAATCAATAAATTGAAGTTGTAATATAAAACATCTCCTTTTTTCATACTTCTAGCGCCGCTGTACGCATTTACCAAAACTGATTTTTGGTTTGGAGTGATAGAAATTCCACCTTTATTTTCGTTACCCCATGAAGTTGGTAATAATAATGGTTTTTGCAGATAGAAATTAGTGTTTAAAGGACGGCTGTATTTTTCATCTCTTAAAGAAAATTGCAAACCTGAATTTACATTTCCGATCCATGCACCATCCTGGTTTTTATGGGCAACATCCCATTTCCAATCAAAATTTTCAGGACGATTTCCGCCTTTTTGACCTAACCCCATCATGTATTTTGCTGATGAAGATTGCATTGGTAAATGAATATTGATATCAGTAAAAGAAGCATCTTCAAGAGCTGTAATTTTGACAGTATAATGTACAAAACCATCAAATTCAATAGAAGCATTTACATCCATCTGAAGCGATTTCGAAGTAGAAACACTTTCCCAGGCTATAGTTCCTGCTTCTTTTTTAAGGAATTTAACCCCTGTGTTTTTCCATTGAAGCGATTCCTTCCCAGAAGCATCAACAAAATGAAATGCAATTGGAGCACTCAAAATAGCATTGGCTTTTGTACCGATAACAGTCATTTCCGGTGTGAAGAAAGTCTGAATTTGAGCAGGAAAACCATCAGTTCCTAAAATTAATTTTCTTCCTAATAATGAAATTTCAGAACCTTTTACTGTTAAGGGAGTATAAGGCGAAATAACAGTATTTCCCTGAGCTAAAGTCGAGTTTAACCATTTTAGGCGCGTCATTTTTTCAGGACTGTCTATTCCACCATTTTTAGTTACCTCGTTCGTTACTTTTATCTGAAGTGTGATTTCTTTTGATTTTCCGTCAGCAATAACAGTAGCTTTTCCTGTGTAAGTTCCGGCAGCAGCAGTTTCCAGTACGTCAACACCGCACCACATAGCCTGTACTTTTCCTTTTAAAACCGATACAGTAGCAGCAAAAATAGATTGGTCGTAACGGACTCCATCTGTATTGATACAATTGATATTCTTTGCTTCAATTACAGCTCCAGTTTCATTTTTTAAATCTGAAAACTGAACTTTTACATTGCTTAAATTTTCTAAGGCATAAACACCTAATTGAAAAGCTAAATATTCACCTTTCATTGCTGTATCAGCAAAACTATTTTGAACTCCCTTTTGAATCCATCTTTGAGGTAAATCATTTTTCATTCGGATAGAATACAATCTGTCTTCGGGAAAAATTAAAAAGGAATTGCCACTGTTTTTAGCAATGATGTCTTTGGTTTCTGCCGCAGTTGCAATGACCTCCATTGGGTAAAAACTATTAAAAGAATTTACACTCTGAATTTCTGAAACCGTGCAATTGTCTTTTAAATTAGTTTTGATTTTAGATAACCATGCAGCATCAGCTTTATTTTCAGGTTTTGCATAAACTCCTTTAGGATAATTAGCATCTCCTTCATCAATATAAGGCATGTAATAAACGTAATATGTTCCTTTTCCTGAAACTGGCTCAAAGTAAATCGTACCGTTTTCCCTATTTATGTTTTCTGTTTTTGTGTTTGGAATTTCCTTTCCATTCGCGTCCTGAACTATAATTCTTTTAAGTTCCGGGTTTTCATCTCTTCTTCGCCATTCAATAGTAGTTTTGGCAACATTATCTTTTCCGGTAAATTCAACAACAACACGGTGATTCCCTAATAAATTAGGATTCCAGCTGTCGTTGCCATCTGTATATTTTATTTGTGCAGCCAATGGAATACTGAAAATGCAAAGACATATAATCAATATTCGGTTAAGAGTTTGTCTGTTTTTTAGGTTTAGTTTCATTGTAATTTAATATTCAGGTTTAAAAGGTGTAGTTAGTTTGAAATTTAGTATACGGCTTTCCATCCATTTTTTTTCCAGTAAGCAATAATGGGTTTGTAAGGCCCGTATTTGTGTTGTTCTTCGGTAAAATTATCCTGAAAAGGACTATGTGAGTAATCGATAGGTTTACCCATTTTATTAGGATAATCGAATGTTTTTGGGTTTGGTCTTGAATGTATGGCGTCATCATTTACAAAAGCTGCAATATCCAATGCTTGTTGATCTGTTAAATAAGGTTTTCCAATCGTCACTTTATCATAAGGCATATTGCTTTTTAACCATTGTGCCTGTTTGATAACGCGGTGCATGCTTGAACCTGGCTGGTAGCCGTATTCTCCCCAAAGCGGTGGATAAGTATAACCTGATTTATCAGCATTGTATACTCCTTCGCCGTTATTTCCGTGGCAACGGGCACAATTTTCAACAAACAGTGTTTTTCCTCTTTCCGGACTTGCAGCCACATCAGGAAATTCAATTTCTAAGTTTTTAGCTCCTTTAAAATCGCCATCTTTTGGAACAAACTTGCTGATCCATTTAAAGTAAGATAAAAAGGCCACCATTTCGTCACTATCAAGCGGAAGCGGTTTTCCAGAGTGTGGGCGCATAATGCAATTATTTACGCGTTCGGCAAGTGTAAGTACCTTATTTTCTCGTCCACGATATTGTGGATAATTATCGTGTGAAGACATTAAATTGAAGGCATAAGGTTTTGTACCTGCATCCTGATGACAATTGGTACAGTTCATTTTATTGCCTAAATATTTTCCTTTAACACCATTTGGACCAATATAATAAGCTGTTTTTAGCATCAATTCTCTTCCGTAACGTACCGATTCTCCAAATTTATCGTCCGGAATTTTAGATATATCGATCGTAATATAGGAATCATCTTCAGTCGTTTTTTCTGCTAAAGTTTGAGAATTTGAAGTATTGCAGGAATTGAAAACAACAATTGGCAATGCCGAAAAAATACCAATAAGAATTATTTTTTTCATGTCTAAAATTTTTAATCTGATATTCGATATAATAAAATCTAACTTCAGGATTTTATTTTAATTTTTAATTGAGAAGAAAAGGTTTCATATTTTCTTCCGGAATAAACTGCACACGATAAGGCGGAATTTCAGACTCTAAAGCCCAAAGTAAAACTCCTTTTTTATTCGTTAAAACAGTAATATGTCTTTTTGAACAACAAACTAAGATGGCGTCTTTATCGATCATATAAGCACTTCCCATTCTGTCATTGTAAATGTCTTTGGGCAGATTGATATGAAAATCCAGTTTTGCTGTTTTACCTTTTTCATCTAGTTGAAGAGCAAAAACAGATGATTGTTTTTTATCTACACCATTATCAAAGAACATGAGGCTTCCATCTGCGTTAATATGTGCAGCATGAGCCTGAGAAAAATTAGTATCTGCAGCCATTTTCATATTGCCATCTTTTCCTAATTTCCAGATTACTTTTCCGGTTTTTGAATCTACTTTCCAAATCTGACCGTTATTGTAAAATGAAATTAAAAAGTTTCCATCTTTATCATAATTTAAACTGTTGGCATGTGTCCAGTCTTTTTTGGTTTTGAGTAAATTCTTATCTTTCATTGGATCTAAATCATCAAAAACACTCCATTTCCAAAGTTGTTTTCCTTTTTTATCCATAATTAGAATTCCGTCTCCGTTGATGGTATCTTGCTTTTTTCCTCCAATGGAAGTTAAATCGATTATTTTTTGGTCTACAGTAATAGTTACAATTTCGTTAGCCGATTTTTTGATAATTTCATGGTGAATAGTTTGTTTGAAATCGCCTTCACCTTTTTTAATATGGGTTAAAGTGTCACCTTGTAAATTGATTTCCAGGATTTCACTTCCGTAACTTGTTGGTTCGTCATTTTTTCCCAGAATGGAAATAATCGTTTGATCTTTTGTAAAATGAGCGACCTTAAATCCGGCTCCTTCAACAGTATGATACCATCTTAAGTTGCCTTTGTAATCAACAATATAAGCAACTCCCGGTGTTTCTCTTTTTGCTAAAAGCATGAAACCTTTTTTAAAATTTTGAGACAAAAGTTCCGGTTTTGGGCAATTTGCCTTAAAACGCTTTTGAAGCCATTCCGGTAAACTTCTGGACTTAAAATTATAAACTTTACTACTGTCTTTTTGCTGCCCCTGAATAGTAACCAATTGAAAATTATAATTCGTTTCAGGAGTAATATTGCAAAGTACCAAAGAGTGGGAGAGACCTGTTTTTGAAATAGGAGAATTTATTTTGCTTTTTATTCCTTTTTTTCAGCCCAATATTCGGCATATACCTGAACATTGTCACTCGTAGTAACATCGATTTGAATCTTCAATTCGTTGTTGCTATGTGTCCCAATATTGATATTTGTGATACGCGCCTTATTTTTAGAACAACCTGTCAACGCAAGCAATGCAAAAATAAAACTCCCTTTTACTATTATTTTTTTGATCATCTGAAACTCTTTTTATGAAACAGAAAAGTACTTATTTTGTTTAAAAATCAGGAATAGACAGACTCTTTTAACTATCTATTCCTGATTGAAACCTTTTATTATTGTCTGTCAGCGTTACTTAATTTTGGGTTAAGATCAACCTGACTTTGTGGGTATGTGTAATATTTATTTTGAGGTATTTTGATTAATGCAGCTTCACCAACTCTAAGATGATAAGCATTTACCAAAACATCATATTTGTTCATTCTGATCAAATCAGCACGACGTTTTCCTTCATAGAAAAATTCCCATCCTCTTTCCTGCAAAATTGCATCTCTTAAAGTAGCCTGAGTGTAATTAGCTAAAACTAATAATTTAGCATGCGATCTTCCTTTAACCTGATTGATAAGATTGATAGCCTCAGTGGTTGGGCCGCTGATTTCATTTAAAGCTTCAGCTCTGCTTAATAATACATCAGCATAACGAAGAATGTTTACACTATGACCATCATAATAGGTTGTAGTTTCATCATCAGCATATTTTCTTGTCGATACATCTTGCATGTAAAATTCGCCTGCAGGTGGCTCGGCACCCAATGAAGGTGCTTGTTTGTGTAATAGACCATCAACGCCTTTATATTCAGGAAAGAAGCATTCTTTTCTCTCATCTTCATTTCCAAAAGTATTGTAGAAATCCCAGTTTACCGTATAATACTGCCATCTGTTTTGAACAACCGGGTGATCAACTGGTCCAAAGTGGTTTAATAATTCAGTTCCGTTTGTATTGGCATCACTTAAGGAAGAAAAAATATTTTCATTACACCATTTGTTACTTTCTTTAAACAATCCTAAGTAAGAAGGATAAAGGCTGTATTCGTTTAGGTTCATTACCTGTTGTGTAAGCGCAACTACTTTTTGCCAATCGTGACTGCGTAAATATAATTTTGCCATTAAAGTAAGTGCAGCACCTTTTGTGGCGCGTCCTACATCATTAGTACCATAAATAGCATTATTTTTATAATTAACCGGTAATACATCAGCAGCTTCAGTCAATTCTTTAACCAAAAATGCATCAATTTCTTCTACAGATGAAGGCGGAGTCTGATCCAAATAACCTGGATTACCTAAGTTAGCTTCTGTAATTAAAACTACTGGTCCCCATGAATCTGTTAAATCCATATAAGCAGATGCTCTTAAAAATTTGGCTTCAGCTATAAATTGTGCTTTTTCTGCTGCTGTAATTCCAGACATTGGTACAATATTGAAAATAGCACTATTGGCGTTGGCAATCAACTTATACATGGCAAGCCAATCTTCTTTTAGTAATCCATTACTGGAATTCCACGTTCCTAATGACAATTGTCCAGGATCTCCGCCAAATTGGCAATGTCCTAAATCTGTTGCAATATCAGTCAAAGCAAAATGTCGTGTTGCCCAATAAGAGAAGTTATCGGTAACCGAAGGTCCTTTTAATCTGCCGTAAATAGAATTAACGGCTGCCATAGCATCTGACTTTGTTTGATACCCGTTGGTATTCGTCAAACTACTATAGACCGTTGGATCAAGATCCTGGTTGCACGAAAATTGTGCTCCGGCGGTAAGTATAAGTAATAATAATGTATATTTTTTCATTTCAATAAATTTAATGTTACTAAAAAAGCTTTTTAGATTAGTGAATTGCGACTTTTATTCCCAAGATAAATGTTCTTGAAGCCGGGAATGAGTTGAAATCGATTCCTCCTCCTAAATTGTTATTTGAGTGTCCATTTATTTCAGGATCATTTCCAGAATAGTCTGTGATAGTCAATAAATTTTGACCTATAGCATATAATCTGATACTGTCAATAAATTTGGCTTGTTTTAAAACACTTTCCGGAATAGAATATCCGATAGAAACATTTTTAAAACGTAGGTAAGAGGCTTCTTCAACAAATTTTGAATTCACATAACTACCATATTTACTTTTGTAATATCCATCTCTGGGTATATCAGTGTTTTCATTTGTACCAACTACCCAACGATTTAAAGCATCTGTACTTGTAGACGATTCACCAACCATTGCCGTCATATTATATACTGAATAATCAAAAGCGCCCTGGAAAAAGATATTTAGATCAAAATTTCCATATTTAAAATCATTATTAAATCCGGCAATATAATGTGGTATAGAATTACCTAAATAAGTTCTGTCATCAGCAGTGATTTTACCATCTCCGTTAACATCCTCGTATTTTGGATCTCCTGCCACAGATAATGGCTGAGCAGCATAAGTTTCTCCGGTTTTTATTACTCCGGCATATTTATATCCAAAAAGAACTCCCATTTCTTTTCCTGGTTCTAATCTTGTAAATTCCTGTCCGGAAACAGTTCCGCTTGGATTAGAAGTATTGGTACTAATGATTTTAACATTATCAGAAAGAGAAACTATTTCTTGTTTGTTATAAGCAACATTTAAGGAAGTTGTCCAGGTGAATTTATCATTTCTGTAATTAGTACTGCTAATTCCTAGTTCAATTCCCTGGTTTTTGATTACTCCAGAATTAACTCTTTGAGTACTAAAGCCCCACCATCCTCCAACTGGAACATTTAAAAGTGCATCTGTAGTTCTTTTTTCGTAAACATCAATAGTAGCAGAAAGTCGGTCATTAAAGAATCCCATGTCTAAACCGATGTCTGTTTGAGCAGTTTGTTCCCATTTTAAGTTAGGGTTTGCTAAGTTGGCCGGTTCAGTACCAGGAACAAAACTATCAGGAGCAAGTGAAACACCCCAGGAAGTCAATCGGTTCATGTAAGCATAATCTCCAATGCCATCTGCACCTGTAATACCATAACTTGCTCTTAATTTAAGTTCAGAAAAAGTATTTGAATTTTGCATAAACTGCTCATTAGATATTTTCCAGGCTACAGCCCCTGAAGGGAAAATTCCGTATCTGTTGTTTGGTCCAAAACGAGATGAACCGTCTCTTCTTAAAGTAAAAGAAGCTAAGTATTTATCATTGTAAGCATAATTTAACCTTCCAAAATAAGAAGTCAATTTAGTTTCCGTTTTCTCTGTTTCCGGTTTTAAATTAATCGCTGCACCCTGAAGATTGTAATAAGTCAGCAAATCGTTAGAAAAACCTGTACCTGCCGCTTTTACTCTTTCGTAAGTATCTTTTTGATTCGAAGTACCGATCATTGCTGTTATAGCATGTTCGTTAATATTAAATTTATAAGTCAAATATTGCTCTGTACTCCATCTAAAATAAGTTCTGTTTTCCTCAGATCCTGAGCCTTTTAAAGCAGCTCCAGCCACCAATGTACTAGGTGTATATTTTCCCTGAATAACTTCTTGCCATTCAGCACCTGCGCCAAAATGGTAAGTCAGCCCTTTAATAATTTCATAATCTAAGAACATATTTCCGTTTACCAATCTGTTGATTGTGTGATCAGTAGGCTCCAATAAAAGAGCTAAAGCATTGTCCTTTCCTTGATATTTATAGTAAGATCCATCAGCATTATAAATTGGGATAGAAGGTGGAGCAGTCTGAACAGAGAACATTGGTGATAAAATATTATCTCCAAAATCGCTGTTATTTCCTTCGCTTGAAGCACCATAAAAATTAGTACCCATATTTAATTTTTCATTAAATCTTTTCTCACCACCCATTCTCACGCTATATCTTTCAAAATCAGTATTTTCAATGGCTCCGGTTTGTTTGATGTAGTTTCCGGAAAGAAAAAATTTAGATGTTTTATCGCTTCCGCTAAAAGTAAGCGTTCTGTTCAATACTTCTCCTGGGCGCGTTGCTGCGTCAAACCAGTTAGTATTTGCAATTGGAAAACTTGCCGGGAAAACAGGTGGTCTTCCATTTTCTTTTGCAATTGTATTTTGAATATCAGCATATTGTTGCCCGTTTAGCAAAGATGGTTCTTTAATGATGTTTTGAAAACCATCAGAAATCTCTGCTTCAACCTGCATTTTTCCTAGTTTTCCTTTTTTGGTTGTAATTAAAATTACTCCATTTGCTCCTCTCGCACCATAGATAGCGGTAGAAGACGCATCTTTTAATACCTGAATATTTTCGATATCGTTTGGACTAATAGAAGCACCTGTACTTGTAATAAAACCATCAACAACATACAAAGGCGCATTAGAGTTGTTGATTGAGTTTCCTCCTCTAATTACAATTGATGGACTCGTTCCGGGAGCGTAACTGTTTTGTTGTACCTGAACTCCCGAAGCACGTCCTTGTAAAGCTTGTCCAACATTAGAAACGGTACCGCCTAAGTTTAGATTGTCTTTTCCAATTGAACTTACAGAACCGGTAAGATCTTTTTTCTTTGCTTTTCCGTATCCAACAACTACTTCGTCTAATTTTTGCCCTACTTCTTTCATGACAATTTTAAGCGGAGCGCCAGATATTGTAACTTCCTGATCTTCCATACCAATGTAAGTTACAATAAGTTTGGTTGCATTATCCGGTACAGTAATCGCAAAACTTCCATCAACATCAGTTTGAACACCTTTACTAGAGCCTTTAACTGTTACGTTTACACCAGGTAACGGCAGCCCGTTTTGATCTGTTACAGTACCTTTTACAGTTTTTTCAAAAAACAACACAGTATTGTTTTTGTGTGATGTATTTATCGTTGAAGCCGCAGAAGCTTGAAATGTGAAAACTAATAACGAAAGAACGGTTAGTTTGATTTCTTTTCCGGATAAATTGTTAATCCGAAAATCTCTTGGCTTTTTTTGGGTTAATAATTTCATACTTAAAATTGGTTTTGGTTAATGTTTAATTGTTTTTCTTGATTGTAAGTTTTAGATTTCTTTTTTGATTCAGGAATTCATTTTTGTTTTTCAATTTGACTTATTTCCTTTTGAAATATTCACTTCATTTTTTGATCTCAAAACGGGTTATTTTGTCCTTTTTTATTCTTTTTTAAGGCCTCAAAATCAGCTAAAATTTTACTGAATTAACTTAGTTTTAAGATTAATGTCTGACGAAACTATAGATTATATTTTTATAAAACAAGAAAAAACACAAAAAATGTGCTCGAACACACAAAATTTATGTTCTCGAGCACATAAAATTATGCGAAACGTTTTTTTTGACTTAAATGATGTGATTTTTACAATTATTTTTGGAATTAAAGGGACTTCTTTATTTGGTCTTTTTTTATGCGAAATTGCTGTTTAGATGAATTATAATTGATGCTTTTGTAAAATCTTATGAATTTCGCAATACAGGTATTAAATAGATATTAATTAAACAGGATTTTCTTATTGTTTTATTTAGTAAGAAAATCGCTTTTCGATGATTTTATTTTAATTAAGGAAAGGAGATTTTGTTCCTGATTTTTGAACTATATTGGTCATGTTAAAAACGACCTGTTTTCAATTCGGATTTCAGGGCATTTTAAGCTTTTCAAAAATTAGAAAATAATAAAATTTAAAAGTCAAAATTGTGAAAGAATATCAGGTTGTTTTAATTAATGAAAATCAGAAAAAAGATCTCGAAATTTTAGATGTTTCTTTTTGGGGAAAAGCAAATTGTTTAACTGATTTTTCTTCTCCATGGAAAAACGATCCAATGTCAAAAATTGAATTTCGGGCACTTCATGATTTAGAAAATTTCTATTTTAATTTTCAGGTTTTTGATACTGATATTTATATCGATGAAAAAGATGATAGTGTTGATAGTATAGGAAACTCAGATCGGGTAGAACTGTTTTTTAGAGCTAACGATTCTTTAAATCCTTATTATTGCCTTGAAATGGATACTGCAGCCAGAATAATGGATTTTGAGGCAAAGCCAAATAAGGAATTTGATTTTAATTGGAAGTGGCCCAAAGAACATATAGAAGTAAAATCTTCAAAAGGGAAGAATTCTTTTACTGTTGGAGGAACAATCAGTATTGCTTCTTTGAAAGAATTGAATTTAATTCAAAACAATATTATTGAAACCGGAGTTTATAGAGCTAAATTTTCTAAAGATGAAAATCAAAACTATCAGCCTACCTGGATTTCATGGGTAAATCCAAATACACCGGAACCCAATTTTCATATTGCTTCTTCTTTTGGGAAATTTATTTTGATGGAGTAGTTATAATTTGCCAGAAAGCCACTAAGTCACAAAGAAATACAAACTTAGCGCCTTTGTGTCTTTGTAGCAATTTTATTATGATACATAAAAGGAAGCGTTCTCAACATTAATAATATCTATTGGAAGCAAAATCGTTTCCGGTATTTCTTTTCGAAATAAAAAATGCTCCACTAAGGTGCTTACTCCTAAATAAGCCTGTCTCTTTTGATTTTGATGTATTAAAAAATGAACCAATCCCTGATTTAGGAAGTTTACATTTTTCTCAATTAAATCATAACCAATAAGTGCAATCTTTTTATTTTTTAGAGAAGATAAAACGGAGGCAATCTGATAGGCTTTAGAAGTTGTAATGAAAATGCCACGTAAATTTGGGTTTTCTTCTATAAATGCCGGAAACTTAGTTTCAATATTGGAGTATTTTAATTTTAAAGTGGTTAAAGAAAAATCAGACAGTTTTTTTTCATCAAAATAATTTCTAAATCCTTTTTCTTTCTCCTGCATGTGAACCGCATTTTTAAGACTTTCATCAATATGGATTATTGCAATTTGTCCCTCCGTCAGAATCAGGTTCATTAAACTAGCCGCCACACGACCACTTTTGTACAAATCTTGTCCAACAAAACTTTTAATAGACGAAGACTCAACCTGGTTGTTGAAAGTATTCACTATAATTTCCAATTCGTCGTATTGCTTAATAATTTCGAGCGTCTCTTTATGAAATAAAGGAGCAATTAAAACGGCATCTGGCGATCGTTCGATTATTTTAGTATTGGTACTTAAAAACGATTTAGTACTTTCAGGATTAAAAAAATAGGTTTCTATAATAACACTATAGGCTTTAAATTCTGTTATCGCATCCTGAATCCCGTTAACACATGGAAGCCAATAAGGGTCAATTTCAGGATCTGGAAGTAAAACACAAATGCGATAAACTTTAGTATTTTTTAAATTTCGGGCAATTAAGTTGGGTTCATAATTAATGACGTTTAAAACTTCATTGATTTTTTCCAATGCAGCAGGAGAAACCTTTCCTCTATTATGCAAAACACGATCAACAGTTCCTTTAGAAACTCCGGCCATTTTTGCAATATCCTTAATTGTATACTTTTTATCCATATAAGCAAATATAGAAACTTTGATTTAATTATAGTAAAATTTTTTAGGAGAATTGTATTGTGTGCTCGAGAACATTTATTTAGTGTGTTCGAGCACATTTTTTATTTTTTTCTTGTTTTATAAAAATATAATATATAGTTTCGTAGAATCAAAACCGAAATTATAAAATAAATTCATAACCAAATAATGTTGTAATTATTTGAATTACAATGTTTTAATGTAAAATTTTCAAGTGAGAAAAATTACTTCATTAGCCCCGGGCCGAACATGCCTCTTTGGAGATCATCAGGATTATTTAGGATTACCCGTTATAGCCTGTGCTATAAATCGAGATATAAAATTAATTGCTCAGGAAAATCAAACCAAAACGTTTGTTCTTAATATGATTGATATTAATGAAAAACGTGTGATAAATATTGATGCAACTTTCGAAAAATTGGAACCTCGTGATTATTTTGCTTCATCGCTTCGTGTTTTACGCAGACATGGTTGTGTACCAAAAATAGGATACGATATTACTATTACAGGAGATATTCCAATTAATTCGGGAACATCAAGTTCCTCGGCATTATTAATGGCATGGATTCAGTTCTTGATTACGGCCTTTGGAGTTGATGATGAAGTAACTCCAGAATTTATTGCCAAAATAGGATATGCTTCTGAGGTTTTAGAACATGGAGAACCAGGTGGAATGATGGATCATTTTAGTATTGGAGTAGGGAATATTGTGTATATTAATACAAAAGACCCTTTTTCGTATAAAATTATCGGAACCAATTTAAAAGGTTTGATTACCGGAGTTTCAGGTGTTCCTAAAGAAACCATTGGATTAATTGGTGAATTAAAAGGTAATGCTTTGATGGCAATTGATATTGTAAAACAGAATTTTCCAAATTTTGATTTGAATACTTCTGAAATTGAGGATATTGACCGATACAGAAATTGTTTGCCGGATCGATTGATTCCGTTTTTTGAAGCAGCTTTAAAAAATTATCATTATACCAAAGACGCTTTAAAAGAATTTGAAAAACCAGTTTTAGATCTTAAAAAAATTGGTGAATTAATGAATCAGCATCATGAAGTTTTGCGTGATTTACTAAAAATTACAGTGCCAAGAATTGATGATATGATCAACGCAGCTTTACGTGCAGGTGCATACGGAGCGAAAATTGTAGGGTCCGGTGGTGGTGGCAGTATCGTTGTAATTGCTGATCCTGAAAAAGAAAATTTGGTTATCGACGCTATTTTAAAAGCCGGAGCCCTGGAAGCTTATTCGGTTAGCGTAGATCCAGGAGTAAGAATTATTGAAAATATTGAAATTTAAGATATAAATATGCACAACAATTTAGTTATTCTTGCGGGTGGTGCATCCTCTCGTATGAAAAAAGAAGCCATTTTAGATAATTTATCTCCCGAGGAAATTGCACAGGCCAATGAAAGAAGTAAAGGTTTAATTGGCGTTGGAGCAAGCGGAAGACCTTTGCTGGATTATCTTTTATTGAATGCCAAAAAGGCAGGATATGTAAACATCTATATTATTATAGGAGAGCAAGGAGAGTTGTTTAAAGAATTTTATGGGAATCATAATGAAAACAACAATTTTCACGGGCTTAACATCTCATTTGCTGTTCAATACATTCCTGAAGGAAGAGTAAAACCTTTTGGTACTGCTGATGCTTTATTTCAGGCAGTTGAACAATTTCCTGAATTGAATACACAGGAATATTCTGTTTGTAATAGTGATAATTTGTATTCGGCGAAAGCTTTATTGGCACTGAGAGAAACACAAAGCCCAAATGCTTTTATTAGTTATGATCGTGATGCTTTGGAATTTCCGTCTGAAAGAATTTCGCGTTTTGCGATTGCCAAATTAGATCAAAATAATCAATTATTGGATATTTTAGAAAAACCTACAGCTGATGATTTAGAACATTATAAAGATGTAGAAGGAAAGATAAGAGTGAGTATGAATGCCTTCAAATTCAACGGAAGCACTTTGTATACGCATCTTAAAAATTGTCCCGTAAATCCGGAAAGAGATGAAAAAGAATTACCAACGGTGCTTTTAAATTCGGTTAAAGCTAACCCGAATACAACTGTGGGAATTCCGTTTTCTGAGCACGTTCCTGATTTAACGGCCAAGGAAGACATTGCAGATGTAAAAGAATACCTTAAAAAATACTATCCAGTGCTTGACTGGGAAGCTTAGCAAATATTAACAAAAAATTCATATCTATTTTAGGGATAAGTACAACTTATTACATTACTTTTGCATTGCAAAAAAAACGCAAAAATATGCGTAAAAAAGGCAATGCATTAAAAGTGTTGATACTAATTTTAGATTGAAAACCAAAAAATCTATTAACAATCAACCAAAAGTATTATGTCGAACATTGAAAATGTCATACAAGTAGAAAAAAGGAATGCAATTCTTCCGATGGTTATTCTGACCGCATTATTTTTCATTCTCGGATTTGTAACCTGGCTAAACGGACCTTTAATTCCATTTTTTGAATTGGCTTGCGAGCTTTCTTCTTCACAGGCTTACTTTGTAACTTTTGCCTTTTATATTGCTTATTTTGTAATGGCGGTCCCATCATCTTGGGTAATCGAAAAAGTAGGCTACAAAAACGGTATCTCTTTAGGATTATTAATCATCGCTTTAGGCGCATTTATGTTTTATCCAGCAGCAGAAAGCCGTACTTTTTTACTATTTTTGATAGCACTTTTTGTTATGGGAACAGGTTTGGCAATTTTGCAAACGGCTTCAAATCCTTATGTAGTAGTGATTGGCCCGAGAGAAAGTGCAGCAGCCCGAATTAGTGTTTTAGGAATTGCGAATAAATTGGCTGGTTTTGTAGCACCAATTATATTGACTGCATTGGTTTTGTCTAATATGCAGGAGTTTACAGCAGATAAGATCGCGATGCTGGATTCGGTTTCAAAATCAAATGCTTTAAATTCTCTTGCATTACAATTGCAAAGACCTTATCTTTATATGGGATTGATTATTATGGTGTTAGCTTTGTTGGTGAAGCTTTCCCCACTCCCTGAAATTGATTTGGATGAAGAAGGTAATATTTCAAATTTAAGCATTTTCAAACAAATTAAAAATGCATTCAGACGTCCTCAATTGGTTTTGGGAGTGATTACTTTAATGTTGTATTTGGCAGCCGAGGTTTTGGCTGGAGATTCAATTGGAGGCTTCGGAAAACAATTGGGAGTTTATGGAGACGAAGGAAATTTTTATTTAAAATTAACCTCTTTTACCATGTCAGCAATGGTTGTGGGATATATTTTAGGAATAACTTTAATACCAAAATATCTATCACAGGTAACAGCTTTAAAAGGATCTGGAATATTGGGAATCATTTTAGTTTTGGCAATTGTTATTATTTCACCTAAATTGATGATTCAATTACCTGGAATTCCAAATTTGCCAATTGTAATTCTTTTAGTAGCATTACTTGGTTTGGCAAATGCACTTTGCTGGCCAGCAATTTGGCCAATGGCATTAGAAGATTTGGGTGGTTATACTAAAATTGGAAGTGCCATTTTGATTATGGGAATTATTGGTGGTGCTATTTTTCCTTTATTATATGGATTAATCACAGAAACGATAAATACATCAAATATTACAGCAGGAACGCAAGACGCTTCAAGAAGTGGAAATCAGCTTGCGTATTTAATGTTATTGCCATCTTATATAATGATTCTTTTTTATGCTGTAAAAGGTCATAAATACCGAAAATGGTAGAATAAACCAGAGAAATTAAAAAAAACTATATCATGTTAAAAAGTATAATCGACAAAGCAACAGGATTCGAAAAACGATTCGAAAACATCAATACGGTTGTTTTTGAAAATTCTTCTGATGCTTCAAAAGCAGTTGCTCAGGAAATTGCGGCTTTAATTCTATCCAAACAAAAAGAAAATCAGCCTTGCATTTTGGGCCTTGCAACTGGTTCTTCTCCAAAAGGATTGTATGCTGAATTGGTTCGTTTGCATAAAGAAGAAGGATTGAGTTTTAAGAATGTAATCAGCTTTAATCTGGATGAATATTATCCGATGGAACCCAACTCAATTAACAGTTATGTTCGTTTCATGAAAGAATTGCTGTTTGACCATGTCGATATTTTACCGGAGAACTACCACGTCCCAGACGGACTTTTAACAAAAGAACAAATTGCTGATTACTGTCATGATTATGAAGCAAAAATTGAAGCTTTGGGTGGTATTGATTTGCAGATTTTAGGAATTGGAGGAAACGGGCATATCGGTTTTAACGAATCGGGTTCGCTTCAAAACTCAAAAACACGTTTAGTGGCATTGGATCATATTACAAGAGTTGCGGCAAGTAAAGATTTCTTTGGATTGAGCAATACGCCAAGAACAGCCATTACCCTTGGAGTAAAAAAAATCATGGAAGCCAAACAGGTTATTTTACTGGCCTGGGGAGAAGGAAAAGCCAATATTGTAAAAAAATCGGTAGAAGATGAGGTTACGAATCGCGTGCCAGCTTCCTTTTTACAGGAACATAATAATGCGGTTTTTGTTTTGGATAAAGAAGCTTCTTCAAAACTAACCAGAATCAATAAACCATGGCTGGTAGAAAAAGTAGTTTGGACAGATAAATTAACACGTAAAGCAGTTTTAGGATTGGCGCTTCAGCTTAAAAAACCAATTTTAATGCTTACTGATGCTGATTATATCGAACATGGGATGAGTGATTTATTGGCAGATTCAGGTCCGGCTTATGATATCAATATTAAAATCTTCAATAAACTTCAAAATACAATCACAGGCTGGCCGGGCGGAAAACCCAATGCAGACGATTCAAACCGTCCGGAAAGAGCTGAGCCGGCTAAAAAACGTGTTTTGATTTTCAGTCCGCATCCAGATGATGACATTATCAGTATGGGAGGAACCTTCATGCGTTTGCAGGAGCAGGGACATGAAGTGCATGTAGCCTATCAAACCTCTGGAAATATTGCTGTTGCGGATGATGAGGCGTTACGTTTTGCAAGATTCGTAATTGATTACAACGAGAAATTCGGAATCAAAAGTGCCGAGGCGGATAATATTTATCAAAAGGCGGCAACTTTTTTGACCAATAAAAAGAACAGTGAAATTGATATTCCGGAAGTGCGTTATATCAAAGGATTAATCAGAAAAGGAGAAGCAAGAGCAACAAGTCATTTTGTTGGTTTGACAGACGATCAGATTCATTTTATGGAATTGCCTTTTTATGAAACGGGAACAATTGAAAAGAAGCCAATCGGTCCGGAAGATATTCAATTGACAGTGGATTTAATTGAAAAAATCAAACCGCATCAAATCTACGCAGCAGGAGATTTAGCCGATCCACACGGAACACATAAAGTATGTCTGGATGCAATTTTTGAAGCTGTAAAAGTTTTAAAACCAAAATCGTTTATGGACGATTGTTGGTTATGGTTATACCGTGGAGCATGGCAGGAATGGGGAATTGACGAAGTCGAGATGGCAGTACCAATGAGCCCGGATCAGGTTTTGGCAAAACGACACGGAATCTTCAAACACCAGTCTCAAAAAGACGGAGTTGTTTTTCAGGGAACCGATGCAAGGGAATTTTGGCAAAGAGCCGAAGACAGAAATGCAGAAACAGCAGTTTTATACCAACAATTAGGTTTGGCAACTTATGCCGCTATGGAAGCTTTTGTAAGATGGCACTACTAAGTCTCAGTTTTCAGTGTCAGTTAACAGTGAACTCTAAACTGTAAACTGTGACTGCGACTAAAAACTTTGTTTTAATCTGTGGCAAAAAAATAAAAAATAGAATAGCTTTGTACCAACAAGAAGCAGGAAAGGGAATAAATCTATATTCTTTTCTCTTGCTTCTTTCTTCTTAAAAAAAATGGAACAAGACAAAAAACTTCTCATAAAATTAGCACACACCAAAATGCCCTTCGGGAAATACGAAGGACGTTTTTTAATTGACTTACCTGAATATTATGTGGTCTGGTACCAAAATAAGGGCTTTCCTAAAGGAGAATTGGGGCAACAATTGCAATTGATTTATGAGTTAAAACTAAATGGCTTGGAAGAGTTGATTCGGAATATTAAAAAGCAATATCCGAAGCCAAATTAAAATAGTAAGAAAAATCTTTGCTGTTTGATTTTTTTTATTTAAGTTTGACATACAAAAATATTATAATTTTTAAAACAAATTGATACCACAGAATTCAAGCCTGAATTCATAAATGTGTACAAGTCAGTGTTTTTAAATTATAATATTTTTTTTGTGTCAAAATATACCTATTCAAAATATTGCTTATTGTTTAAGAATGTATCTCTATGATTCTCGTTATTTTTGCATACTTGTTCTTTTAATCGAATTGTATTTTGAAAGATTATTTATACGTCAGAATAAAGACATTCTTCAAAAAAATCTCCAATTAAAAGTTAAAATTATCGATTACGAAAGCAACTAATCATTCTGTTTAAAAATTTGCAAATTATCTCATTCTCTTATTGACAAATTATCTAATTAAATTTGTACTTTTGCCAAGTTTTTTACACAACTACAATACAAACAACAACAGAATGAATCAAACAAAATATATTTTTGTTACAGGCGGTGTGACTTCTTCATTAGGAAAAGGAATTATCGCGGCATCTTTAGCAAAATTGTTACAAGGAAGAGGATACCGTACAACTATTCAAAAATTTGACCCGTATATAAATGTAGACCCGGGAACACTAAATCCGTATGAACATGGAGAATGTTATGTAACAGATGATGGTGCTGAAACCGATTTAGATTTAGGTCATTATGAGCGTTTCTTAAACGTTCCTACTTCTCAGGCCAATAACGTTACTACAGGAAGAGTTTATCTTTCAGTTATTGAGAAAGAAAGAAGAGGGGAGTTTTTAGGAAAAACGGTTCAGGTTGTTCCTCATATTACAAACGAAATCAAAGACAGAATGCAATTGCTGGGTAAATCTGGCGATTATGATATTGTTATTACTGAAATTGGTGGAACTGTTGGTGATATTGAATCTTTACCTTATATCGAGTCTGTTCGTCAGTTAGTTTGGGAATTGGGTGAAAATAACGGAATTGTTATTCATTTAACATTGGTTCCTTATTTGGCTGCTGCGGGTGAGTTGAAAACTAAACCAACACAGCACTCTGTAAAAACGTTGATGGAAAGTGGTATCAAAGCTGATATTTTGGTTTGTAGAACAGAGCACGAACTTTCTGATGAGTTACGTAATAAACTAGCATTATTTTGTAATGTAAAAAGAGAAGCCGTAATTCAGTCTATTGATGCTTCAACAATATATGAAGTTCCAAATTTAATGCTTGAAGAAGGATTGGATGTTGTTGCTTTGAAGAAATTAGATTTGCCTAAAAAAGCAGCTCCGGATTTAAAAAACTGGAATACTTTTTTACGCAGATTGAAAAATCCAAAACATACTGTAAATATTGGTTTGATTGGAAAATACGTAGAAATGCAGGATTGTTACAAATCTATTTTAGAGGCGTTTATTCATGCAGGTGCAGCTAATGAAACTAAAGTAAATGTAATTTCTATACATTCTGAGCATATTAATATTGATAATGTTGAAGAAAAATTAAGGCCTCTTGACGGTGTTTTAGTGGCTCCTGGTTTTGGTGAAAGAGGAATTGAAGGAAAAATCGAAGCAGTTCGTTACGCAAGAGAAAATAATATTCCGTTTTTCGGAATTTGTTTAGGAATGCAAATGTCTGTTATCGAATATTCAAGAAATATTTTAGGTTACACTGAAGCGAATTCTACAGAGATGAATGATAAAACAAAATATCCTGTGGTGAATTTGATGGAAGAACAAAAAACAATTACAGACAAAGGTGGAACAATGCGTCTTGGGGCTTGGAAATGTGATATTAAACCAAACTCATTGGCACATAAAATCTACGGTCAAAAAACTATTTCAGAGCGTCACCGTCACCGTTATGAGTACAATAATAAATATAAAGATGAATTACAGAAAGCGGGTTTAATTGCTTCGGGAGTTAATCCTGATACTGGTTTAGTTGAAATTGTTGAGCTTGAAAATCATCCATTTTTCATTGGAGTACAATACCATCCTGAATACAAAAGTACGGTTGCAAATCCGCACCCAATTTTCGTAAACTTTGTGGCTGCTGCAGTTATTGCGCATAAAAAATAATAATTAATATTCTCAAAAGGATGTAACGTTTGAGTCGAACTCATTACTAATAGCCTTTAACGAATAACTTTTTTAAATTAATAATGGAAGAAAAAAAATTTGATCTTAATTCAATCATTGGTTTTGTATTGATATTTGGAATTTTGATTTGGATTATGTACCAAAATCAACCTTCAGATAAGGAAATTGCTGCTGAAAAAGCCAAGAAAGAATTAGTTGCTAAGCAAGAAGCTCAGGCTAAAGTTGATAAAACTAAAACAGCTATTTTACCTGTTGCTGCTGCAACACCTGGTGATACAGTTCAATTGGCAAAATTGCAACAAACTTTAGGTGGTTTTGCTTATTCGGCTACACTTCCTTCTGCAAAAGAAGGTTTTACAACTATTGAAAATGAAAAGATGATACTAAAAATCGCCAACAAAGGTGGTTATATCGTTGAAGCTAAGTTGAAAGAGTTCAAAAGATTTGAGAAAAACTCCGGGCAGTTAATAGAATTAATTAGAGATAATAATTCGAATTTAAATATTCAATTACAAACTACTGATAACAGAACTTTAAATTCTAAGGATTTATATTTTGAACCAACGTTGACTAAAAACGGAGCGGATCAAATCTTAACAATGCGTTTGAAAGCTGGTGCAAATGAATTTTTAGAATATAAATATATCTTAAAAGCAAACGACTACTTAGTTGGTTTTGATGTTCGTTCTCAAGGATTGAATAAAGTTTTAAATTCTTCTAAACCATTAGATTTACAATGGGATTTGAAAAGTTACAGAAACGAGAAAAGTGTTTCTATTGAAAAGAGATATGCTCTCCTAGAATATGAATATGGTGATGAAAAATATAACTATTTAAATACAGGTGTAGGAAAAGAAGATACTCCGGAAAAAGTAAGCTATATCGCTTTTAAACAGCACTTTTTTACTGCTATTTTAGCAACTGATAAGCCATTCGAAAAATCTAAATTGCAATCTGATGATTTAGTTAAAGACGAAGTTATTGATACAACATTTGTGAAGCAGTTTAGAGCAACAGTTCCTTTAGTTTTTTCTAATGGAGAAGTTGATTATAAGATGCACTGGTATTTTGGACCGGCTGATTATAAAACTTTAAAATCTTACGATAAAAACTTCGAAAAAATTATTCCATTAGGCTGGGGAATTTTTGGATGGATTAATAAATGGATTTTTATTCCATTATTTGGATTCTTAAGTTCTACAATTGGATTGTCATTAGGAATTGCAATTATCATCTTTACCATTATTATCAAATTGGCTATGTCGCCAATTACCTATAAGTCATTCTTGTCTCAGGCTAAAATGAAAGTTTTACGTCCTGAAATTACAGAGTTGGGAGAAAAGTTCAAAAAAGACCCAATGAAGAAACAACAGGAAACGATGAAGTTGTATAACAAAGCAGGAGTAAACCCAATGGCAGGATGTATTCCGGCATTGATTCAGCTTCCGTTTATGTATGCATCATTCCAGTTCTTCCCATCAGCTTTTGAGTTAAGACAAAAAAGTTTCCTTTGGGCAGACGATTTATCATCTTTTGATGCTATAGTACAATTGCCATTCAATATTCCATTATATGGAAGTCATATTAGTTTGTTTCCAATTTTGGCAGCAATTGCAATTTTCTTCTATATGAAAATGACATCTGGAGATCAACAGATGGCAGCGCCTCAGCAAGAAGGTATGCCGGATATGGCAAAAATGATGAAAATCATGATTTATGTTTCGCCATTAATGATGTTAATTTTCTTCAATAGTTATGGTGCTGGTTTGAGTTTATACAATTTTATTTCGAACTTAATTACAATCGGAATTATGTTTGTCATCAAAAATTATATTGTGGATACAGATAAAATTCACGCTCAAATTCAGGAGAATAAATTAAAAGAACCTAAAAAACAAAGTAAGTTTCAACAACGTCTTCAAGAGGTAATGGAACAACAAGAGGCTGCAAAAGGTCAAAACAAAAAGAAATAATACAATAAAAAAATCTCGATTTATCGGGATTTTTTTATTTTTATAGTATACTTTATCAAAAGCATTTTCGTTAAAGCTTAAAATTGAATTTAATATGATTTATAAAAAAATAATAATCGGATTACTTTTTTTAAATGCCTTTTTAATTTCGGCGCAAGAAGTCAATAAAGTGGATGCCAACGGAAAAAAAGACGGAGTTTGGAAAGGAACTTACGAACTTTCAAAACGTCCGCGTTATGAAGGGACTTTTAATCACGGAAAAGAAACCGGACTTTTTAAGTTTTTTGATGATACCAAAAAAGGTGATGTTGTGGCAACACGTGATTTCACGGCTAATGATGGCAGTTCTTATACTATTTTTTATGATCAGAATAAGAATAAGGTAAGCGAAGGAAAAGAAGTGGGTAAAGCGCGTGAAGGCGAATGGAAATATTATCACAAATCCTCGAAAGTGGTTATGACGCTTGAAAATTATAAAAACGGAAAGCTGGAAGGTGTAAGATCAGTTTTTTATCCTGATTCTAAAATTGCGGAAGAAATGACGTATAAGAATGGTTTAAAAGATGGAACTTATAAGAAATACGGTCAAAACGCATTGCTTTTAGAACAAAGCACTTATAAAAATAATGAATATAACGGAGAAGCTATTTTCTACGATTCTGACGGTGTCATGGCTTCTAAAGGAAAATTTTTAAACGGAAAGAAAGTCGGGATGTGGCAATTTTACCTGAAAGGGAAATTAACTAAAGAGGTAAATATGAGTGATCCGAAAAGCAATTATAAAGCCGACTCAAAACCTAAAATGGAATAGATTTATAGTAGTCCGCTAAAAGCGGACTTTTTTTTGTCACAACACGAGCACTAGCGAATTGGCGAAGCAATTACACGAATTACACGAATTTTTCTGCATGTTTTAACCAGAGAATAATTAGTGAAAATTCGTGTAATTCGTGGCAACTTTTTTTAAATTCAGTTCGAATTATCAAAAAAGAAAAATTCGTGACAAACTTTTTTCTAAATTTGATTTGCTAATACTTTGAGTAAATGGATTTAAACGAACTTACGGGAAGATTTCTATTATTGTTTTTCTCAATTTTGATTTTGTATTTTTTCTCAAACAGAAAAGATAATGAAACTATAAATCCACTGATGGTTATTGTTGGTCTTTGTACTTTTTCGTTGTGTTATTTATTCACAAAAATCGAAATTGGAGTAGGGATTGGGTTTGGATTGTTTGCTATTTTTTCCATTTTAAGATTCAGGACACAGTCTTTTACTGTAAATGCAATTATTTTCCTCTTTGCAACCATTACACTTTCTATTTTGGATATCATGTATCCCTATGAAAAAATTGAAGTGTTGCTATTTTTCCAATTCATAATTATCGGATTTTACATTTTTGCTTCGATTTTAGTCAATAAAAAAGCTTCAAAATATTTAAATATTGTTGATGTCAAAATTCCTTTGGAAGGTGATTTTTCGCTTGACAATAAAAGGATTCGGCAATCAATTCAACAAAAAATTAATGTTGACGATTTTGAGTTTAAAATCATTCTGATCAATACGGTTTCTAATGAAATAGATTTACAGGTTTTCTATTGATTACTCATTAAAAGGCCTAACCTGTTTGATGTATAAATCACGATTTTCTCCCACAATTTTAAATTCAATATCAACAGGATTTAGCCTGTTTTTTCTCCAATAGCGATTCATTTGAGTTTCGATTTTTTGACTGACAGAATTCAGTCTGATCATTTCTTTTCTACTTAACAAAGGTTCATTATTGTTTAAATTGGAATTTGAAGTATAATCGACATTAAACTCTTCGTCTTTACTTTGGGAGGGTAAGTAATAAGCTGTGAATTGTTCGCATATTTCTCCTTTTTCAGGTTTAACAACTGAATTTTCTCCTTTTTGTATATTAACTGTAATGCCGGGAAAATTTTTCCTAAAGATATTTTGGGTAATGATTACACCATTGGCTATTTCATCTGGAAAAGAACGATGTACCAAAACTCCCATGGCAATACTTTGTTGATCGATCCCAAAAAGTTCTCTTTCGATATAAGATCCTTCATTCCATACACTCGCCCAAACTTGTTTAATTGCCTTTTCGAAGGTTTTTATACTATCACTTAAAATCCCGGTTTTAGAATCGTAAAGACCAGCACCATTAAAATCATCTAAATCTTCAGCGTTTGTAGAAGATCTGAATCTAAAATTTTTAAAAGCAGCATTTTTGAAGGTTTGATTGAGCTTTGTGATTAATTCAGGATTGATAGGCTCTTTTTTAATGGCGTCGCGAATTTTTTTTAATTGATGACTAATCCATACCGTTGAATCTTTATGTTGATTAACCAAAAGTTCATTTATTAAAAGCGAAATTGACTTTTTCTGAATGTGTTGCGTATAGTAATAAAATGGAATGGCATGTGCATCCTCAGGCGTTTTAAAAGAAATTTCTTTTGCAATAGCAATTAGGTAAGCCATATTCTGTGCTTTTGAACCGATAAAATTGACACCTTTTTTGGGAATCGTATTCAAATCAACCAAATCTGTAATGCTGTTGTCAACAACTAATTGTTTCTTTTTTGAAACAGTTTTTTGTGTTATTTTTTTATTGGTTTCTTTTATATAAAAAGTATCAATTTCTATTTTTAATTCTACTTTTTTTGAAATCAATCTTGTGATATTATTGTCTTTGAAAACAGTAGTATAGGCCATAATCGGAATTTTTCTGTTTTTGCCTAAAAGTACCAAATGACTCAATGGTGTTTGAAGTTCATTCACAATAATTCCTCTCACGTCCGGCAAAATATCTGGTGTTCCATCCAAAATTATAATTTCACCAGGGCTTGGTTGAACCTTTTCCAAATCCTCTATTTTGTATTGTTTGAGAATGCCAACAGTACTTCCGGAAACGACTTCCTGATAGATGATATCATTAAAAATGTAATCTGATTTTACACACGGAATTTTGAATTTATTTTGTTGAAACCATTCCATTTTTTCTGGATTATTCAAATAGAATTTTAGACTTGCTCCAATGAAACTGGATTTTAAAATTAAATTATAAAAGTTTTCAATTAACGGAATTGGCATACGATCTGAAGCTGCTAGTTCGAAAATCCATTTTTCAGTTCCTTTGATATGATTCAGGTTTCCTAATAAGTAAGTTCTGTTTTTTTCTGTATCGCTATAATTTTCTTTGTTAAATATATCTACTTCCTTAGCATAACTTAAATAGTTGGTTGCAAAGTCATAATGATGAGAAATTAAAGTACTATTGAAATAATACATTTTTTTAGATTTCAGATCATAAACAATTTTAACAGATTCGATATTTGAAAACTTATCGGATAATGGCTTGCCTTTAAAAGCTTTATATGCTTCATAATTGGGCAAAGAAGCACTGTAGCTTTGTGCGCTTAAAGTGGTTATAGTGAAGAGAAAAATAAAAGTGTAAACAAATTTTCGCATGACATTTTATTGATGAATAAAAGTAATTAAAAAAAACGATAGGTTTTGTCTACTGCGGGATTATATAAACTAATCGAAACTACTGCAAAAATCAAAAATAGGACTTATCTTTGCACCCTTGTAAAAATATAAACGATTTAGAATGAAACGTGTAGTAGTTGGACTTTCTGGTGGAGTAGATTCGAGTGTTGCAGCTTATTTATTGCAACAACAAGGATACGAAGTTATTGGCCTTTTTATGAAGAACTGGCATGATGACTCGGTTACTATTTCTAACGAATGCCCATGGTTAGAGGATAGTAATGATGCTTTATTAGTAGCTGAAAAACTCGGAATACCGTTTCAAACTGTCGATTTAAGCGAAGAATACAAAGAAAAAATCGTTGATTATATGTTCAACGAATACGAAAAAGGGAGAACTCCAAATCCTGATGTACTTTGTAATCGCGAAATCAAATTTGATGTTTTCATGAAAATTGCCTTAAGTCTTGGTGCTGATTATGTAGCAACGGGACATTATTGTCAAAAAAGTGAAATTGAAGTTGATGGAAAATCGGTTTACCAATTAATAGCCGGCGCTGATAACAATAAAGACCAATCGTATTTTTTATGTCAATTGTCGCAAGAACAATTAGCAAAATCATTATTTCCAATTGGTGCCTTAACAAAACCGGAAGTTCGCGAAATCGCTGCCGAAATGGATTTGGTAACGGCTGAAAAGAAAGATTCTCAGGGATTATGTTTTATTGGGAAAGTGCGTTTACCGGAGTTTTTGCAACAAAAATTGCAACCAAAAGAAGGTAAAATTGTTCAGATTGATAAAAATGATCCGATTTACAATGTCGAAAAACCAACAGGTTTATCATTAGAAGAAGATTTGAAATTAGAAGCTCAAAAGCTAAATTATCTTCCAACAATGGGAAAAGTAGTTGGAAAACACCAAGGAGCTCATTATTTTACAATTGGGCAAAGAAAAGGTTTGAACGTTGGAGGAACAACTGATCCTTTATTTATTATTGCGACCAATGTTGAAACTAATACCATTTACACTGGTTTGACAAGTAATCACCCGGGTCTGTTCAAAAAAGCTTTATTTATTGAAAAATCTGAAGTGCATTGGATCCGTACCGATTTGACACTAAAAGTTGGTGAGACTATGGAAGTAATGGCAAGAATTCGTTACCGTCAGCCTCTCCAAAAAGCTACTTTACATCAATTTGAAGATGGAATGTACGTTCGTTTTGATGAACCACAATCTGCTATTACTGAAGGTCAGTTTGTTGCCTGGTATTTCGATAATGAATTAGTTGGTTCGGGAGTAATTTCTTAGCTTTATACTTTTTTACGGAGGTTTTCCTTTTAAAAAAGTAAACTATGAAATACTGTTTCACGTTTCTTTTATTATTTGTTTTTTCTGCGATGTTTTCGCAAGAAGATGCCTGGGTTTATTTTAAAGATAAACCGAGCTCACAACTACTTTTAGATAAACCTTTAGATATGCTTACGCAGCGTTCTTTAGACCGAAGAACGAATCAAAATATTCTTTTAAATACCACTGATGTTCCTGTAGAAAAAAGCTATGTTAGTCAAATAAAAGCGAGTTCAGGAATTACCATCTTGGCAAAGTCAAAATGGCTTAATGCGCTTCATATCCGTGGAACTCAAACTACTATTTTGGCACTTAAATCATTTTCATTTGTTGACAAAGTTGTTTTTGCGAATAGAACTTTAATTGCTACTTCTAAAAAAGTTTCGGACAATAAGGAGACTCAAACAAACGACAAGCTTAAAACGAATATTGACTATGCTTACGGAAGTTCGTTAAGTCAAATTCAAATGCTTAACGGGCAGGCTTTACATAAGCAGAATTATACTGGCGCCGGAAAAATAATTGCTGTTTTAGATGCTGGCTTCCCAGGCGTAAACACAGCGCAGCCTTTTCAAAATTTACAGACTAAAAATCAGATTTTGGGAGGTTATGATTTTGTTAACCGAAATACTAATTTTTATACGGGAGATGATCACGGAACTTTAGTGCTGTCGACTATGGGAGGTTATAAAGAGAATGCCTTAATAGGGACAGCTCCAGATGCTGCCTATTATTTGTTTATAACTGAAAATGATGCTTCTGAAAATCCGGTTGAAGAGTCATTATGGGTTGAAGCTGCAGAAAAAGCCGATAGTTTGGGCGTTGATATTATTACAACTTCTTTAGGTTATTTTACTGGATTTACGAACCCAAACTATAACCATACTTATAGTGATATGAACGGAAGTACCAATTTTATTTCTCGAGGTGCAGAAATCGCTTTTAGTAAAGGAATAATTGTGGTGGCTTCGGCAGGAAATGAAGGCAGAGATGCTGAACCTCATATTGGAGGGCCGGCCGATGCTGTTTCCGTTATTACAGTTGGTTCTGTTGACTCTTCAAAACTAAAATCTAATTTCAGTTCAATTGGCCCGAGTTTCGATGGTCGGATAAAACCGGATGTAATGGCGCAGGGAACTGCTACAGTAGTCTCCGATGCTTCAGGTACTATTGGAACTTCAAATGGAACTTCATTTTCATGTCCGGTAATGGCTGGAATGATTGCCTGTTTATGGCAGGCTTTTCCAACAAAAACAAATAAAGAAATTCGACAAATGCTTTTGGAAATTTCGGATCGATATGCAAATCCAAATAATGATTATGGATATGGAATTCCGAATTTTGGATCTACTTTAGGAGTTGAAAATTTTCAGGTTTCTTCTGATTTTTCAATATTCCCGAATCCAGCTAAAACTTTTGTTTCTTTTTCTTTTTCAAATGAAAATTATAATGCATCAGTTTCAATTTACTCCGTTTTGGGACAAAAATTAATCGAAAAACAAATTACAAATCAAAATCCAATTCTTTCTGTAGAAGCCTTAAATAGTGGACTCTATTTTTATACTTTTGATACCGAAGGTCTGCATAAAACAGGAAAGATAATCAAACAATAACAGCTTTTTTGCATGAATAAAATCACCAAGCTTTTCAATATAAAATATCCAATAATTCAAGGCGGAATGATCTGGAATAGTGGTTATAAACTGGCTTCTGCAGTTAGTAATTCAGGTGGTTTAGGTCTTATAGGTGCCGGTTCCATGTATCCGGAAGTTTTACGCGAGCACATTCAGAAATGTAAAAAAGCGACGGATAAACCATTTGGTGTCAACATTCCGATGTTATATCCAAATCTTGAAGAAATCATAAATATTGTGGTAGAAGAGGGCGTGAAAATCATTTTTACTTCAGCCGGGAATCCTAAAATATGGACTTCTTTTCTTAAGGAAAAAGGAATAACAGTTGTTCATGTGGTAAGCAGCAGTATTTTTGCTTTAAAAGCGCAAGAGGCAGGAGTAGACGCTATTGTTGCAGAAGGTTTTGAGGCTGGTGGACACAACGGGCGTGACGAAACTACTACGCTTACTTTGATTCCGATGGTGAAAGAAAAAATTCAGATTCCGATTATCGCCGCTGGCGGAATTGCAACCGGAAGAGGAATGCTGGCTGCAATGATTTTGGGTGCTGATGGTGTGCAGGTTGGAAGTCGGTTTGCCGCATCAGTGGAATCGTCTGCACACAATAATTTCAAGGAAACGATAGTTAAAGTAAAAGAGGGCGATACGCAATTGACCTTAAAAGAGTTAGCTCCGGTTCGATTGGTAAAGAATAAATTCTATCAGGATGTTCAGGAATTGTATGAAAAATGCCCTTCAAAGGAAGAATTAATCCAGATGTTAGGCCGAGCCAGAGCCAAAAAAGGAATGTTTGAAGGTGACCTTGATGAAGGAGAACTTGAAATTGGACAAATTGCCGGACTCATTCACGAAATTTTGCCGGTTGAACAAATTATTCAACAAATGATGACTGAATTTGAAGCGGCAGCCAAAGAAAAGGCTAAATTTGAGTTTTAATTATCCCCAAGAAATACAATATGAATTCTATACGAACCTACATAATATTACTTTTTTTGGCATTTGGTCTGCAACAGGTTCAAAGTCAGTCTTATCAATTTAAAACTTCAGGATTTAGTGTTTTAGAAAAAAACGAAAGAGGAAAATGGGGCGAATGGTCCAATCTTGATTTAGTGAATTTATCCGTAATTCTGGATACTAATAAACATCGAATCGTAGTTTATTCTCAGGAAATTCAACTTTTTAGTATTTTAGATTATATTGAGCGTGAAGAAAACGATACTGATATTGTTTATTCCTTCATGTGTAAAGACAATGATGGACGGGAATGCAAGTTATCTATTATTACACGTAAAAAGCAAGAATACCGCAAACAGCTTTATATAAATTACGACGATCATATTATTGTTTATAATATGTCTAGTGTGTAGTGAAAAAGCTTTTTGATCTTTTGAAAATAAATATGAAAATAAAAAACTACACTACACTTTTATTATTTTTTATTGTATTATCTGTTTCATCTCAACAATGGAAACAAAATTTTAAAATTGTTGAGCCTGTAAGGATTAGAGATAATAGCTTTGGATTTTCTGTAGTTACTTTTGATGGTTATGCTGCGTATTCAGCAGATCAAGTTAATATTGCAGGTGTAGAAAATGCAGGTAAAATATATATAGCGAAACAAGATTGCGATGGCTGGTCAATTTATCAAGAACTTATTCTTTCAGATGCTATAAATTATTGTGGTTTTGGAACTTTGGTAGTAATGGAAGGAAAAACGCTTGCTGTTGTAGGTTGTGATCCTGCAATAGGGCTTGGAGGAAAAGCAATATATATGTACGAAAGGGATTCGGATGATTTATATAAATTAAAGCAAAAAATAAGCAGATCTGAAAATTTAATTTATGACAATTATGGGACTACTCTGGCAATATCTGGAGATTTTATGGTTGTTGGTGCTTTTTATAATAGTACCGATGGTAATTTTGTTAATTATTTAGAGAATGCTGGTGCTGCGTATATTTATCATAGAAATAGCAATGGAGTTTGGGATTTTGTTCAAAAAATTACTGCAAGTGATAGAGATAGAAGAGATAATTTTGGAAATTCAATTTCTATTTTTGAAAACACTATTGTAGTAGGTGCCGTTGAAGAAGGAATTAATTGGGCGGGAGCGGCGTATGTTTTTGAAAAAAACAACAACTCAAATACTTGGAGGGAAGTTCAAAAATTAACGGCTTACGATTTTAGAGGATTACAGGATAGATTTGGTTCGACGGTTAAAATTTCTAAAGATGACATCGTGATTGCTGCTCCGGGAGAAGATGATTATGATTCATCTCAAAGTGGAGATGGAGGAGGACCATTGACGTTCGCAGGCTCAATTTATATTTTTAGAAAAAACACAAATAATCAATGGTCTGATTTTCAGAAGATAAGAGCTTCTGATGTTTCTGCTGCGATTGGTTTAGGTGGTAAGATAGAAATCTCTAATGATAAAATGGCAGTTGGAGGAGGTGAAAACGTATATGATAATACGGGAGCTTTGTCAAAAGTGTTTGGTCGCGTTTACATGTTTCAAAAAGACAATAATAATAGGTGGAATGAGTACCAGATTGTTCATCCAAATATAAAAAACAATAGTGATATGTTTGGAAGTTCGATTTCTATGTATAAAGATGATTTGCTTGTTGGGGCAGTTTGGGCAGCATTAGATGCAAATGAACAAAATTATATTGGTTATGCTGGAGCTGTATATATATTTAATCCTTATGATTATGTAAATACGCAAAAACCAATATTAAATACTATTCCAGTTTTAACATCTTGTGATGATTTAGGAAATGGTTTTTCTTCAGGTTTTGATATGTCAGGTATTGAGAGTGATTTAGTGCAAAATCCCAGTAATTTTGTCTTCTCGTATAAGGATCAGTTAGGTAATCTTCTTCCATCGCCTTTACCAGCTAATTATGCTAACAAATATCCTTTTAATGAAATAATTAGTGTTAGGGTTGGAAATAAAAATAACCCGAGTTGTTACGAAGAAACTAACATTGAATTAAGTACTAAACCCGGATTTAGTTTAAATACAATTCCGGATTTTAATGAATGTGATTCTGATGGTACGGGGTATACTACATTTAATTTATCTAAAATTAATACCCTTTTAGTCCTGGATCCATTACTTTATAATTTTTCATATTTTGATAAGAATGGAAATGATATTAGCGATAAAATAAATGAAATATATAGGAACTCAACTAGAAATCATGAAGAAATAAAGGTTAGCGTTACAAATGTTAATACGTTATGTACGGTTAATTCTATGATACATTTGAATGTTTCTAATAATAGTTTAGATTGTGAATTAAACGAAGATGAAGATTATGTTATCCCAAAGTTTTTCACTCCAAATGGAGATGGGTACAATGATACCTGGGAAATTACGGGATTAGAATACCAAAACTATAGTATTCATATTTTTGATAGATACGGTAAGCTTTTGAAAACTTTAGGAAAAAATGGCATTTGGGATGGAAATTATAATCAAATACCTTTACCTTCTTCAGATTACTGGTTTCAATTGATGTTAGAAAATGGGATCATAAAGAAAGGGCATTTCTCATTAAAGAGATAAAAAACAAACATGTTTCTAAAAACTTGTCGGGTTTGTTATGGGAAAATCTTAGAGACTTAGATACTCCGAATCTCATAACCTTTCTTACTCAATATCCTTAATAAACTCATCATACTCCAAATAAAACATTTCAAGAGCGTGCATTTTCTCATTAAAAAAATCAAAAATAGCATCCCAATTATTACGATTACTAAAACCAACTCCTTCTTTTTCAACCCAAATTCGGCTAATGGTTTTACCACTTTCTAAAGTATAGTTTTTCTCGTAAACCAAATCAGAAACAAATTCTTCTTCCAGAATATTTTTTAAAGCTTCTATTTTTTCGAAGTAAGCATTTCGTTTTTCATCACTTCTGTGTTCGATATCAATTAAAACCTGTGCTTTTTTATTATCAACAAAAAATTTAAAAGAAAAGTCTTTTATTTTAGTGTCATAAAGAACCCATTTGCGTGGATATTTTTCGGCGAAAGCCACCCAAAATTCTCTTTTTATCTTTTGTGATTCTTCTCTGCTGTACATTTTTATGGGGTTTGGCTCTGGAAAACTTGTGAAACCGCGTTTTCTGGACTATATTTATATTTTATTTGAAAGTACAAAAATAAACTTTGAATATGGATTTTCAAGATTTTTTGCAATATGTTCCTAATTTAATTCCAGTTGAATTACCGGCAAATTTAGCCCATCTAAAAATGGCTCCAAAAGGTCGCCTTGAAGAACTTAGAAATGTTGATTTAAAAACAAAAAATCCAAGAATTGCTGCCGTAATGATGTTGCTTTATCCTAAAAATGATGAAACACATTTGGTTTTAATTGTCAGAAACGCTTATAATGGTGTTCATTCCTCGCAAATTGCTTTTCCAGGAGGAAAATATGAAATTTCAGATGTCAATTTTGAAGAAACAGCTTTGCGCGAAACAGAAGAAGAAGTTGGTGTTTCATTGGAAAAAATTGAAATAATTAAGAAGTTTACACCAGTGTATATTCCGCCAAGTAATTTTTTAGTGCATCCTTTTTTAGGAATTGCAAAAGAAGAACTTTCATTTTATCCTGATCTCAGAGAAGTTGCTGATATAATTGAATTACCTTTATCTGTTTTTTTAGACGATGAAATAATTATGGAAACCACATTGTCAACTTCTTATGCGGTCGATATCCTGGTTCCTGCATTTAATATTCAAAATCATATTGTCTGGGGAGCGACGGCTATGATTTTGAGCGAACTGAGAGAAGTCTTAAAAATAACTTTTGCAGAAAATCTCTAAAGACAATAAAATAACAATTTGATATTCATTATATTACTTACTTCTGGTGAAAATTGCTTAAAACTATCGCTAAAAGAATAATTTTTGTATGTTTGCGACTTAACAAAAAAATACAAGACGTAGCTATGGGATTGTTTAAACGAAATCCTTTTGGACATATATTATTCATCAAGAAATGGTTAATCCGTGTTTTGGGTGCCATGACGCATAGAAGATATAGGGGTTTTAATGAATTACAGATCGAAGGATCTGAAATCATCAAATCTTTGCCAGATACAAACGTATTGTTTATATCAAATCACCAAACGTATTTTGCTGATGTTGTGGCTATGTTTCACGTCTTTAACGCAAGTTTGAGCGGGCGTCAGGATACGATTAAAAATATCGGTTATTTATGGCAACCGAAGATGAACTTGTATTATGTTGCTGCCAAAGAAACAATGAAAGCCGGTTTATTACCACGAATTATGGCTTATGCGGGTGCTATTACAGTTGAAAGAACCTGGCGCGCTAAAGGTGTTGACGTGACTGAAAAAAGAGACGTAAATCCAAATGATACTGAGAATATCAGAATTGCCCTTGCAGATGGTTGGGTAATTACGTTTCCGCAAGGAACTACCAAATCATTCAAACCAGTTCGTAAAGGAACTGCACATATTATTAAGCAGCACAAACCTATTGTTATTCCGATTGTTATTGACGGTTTCCGTCGCTCATTTGATAAAAAGGGATTGCGAACCAAGAAAAAAGGAATTCTGCAATCGTTCATTATCAAAGAACCTCTTGATATTGATTATGAAAACGATACAATTGAAGAAATTGTAGAAAAAGTAGAATACGCAATTGAACAACATCCATCATTTTTAAAAGTTATTCCAGCCGAAGTAATTAAGGCGGAGGAAGAGCTTAACGAAATGAGAAGATGGAGTTATAAGGCCCCGGAAAATGAAAATTAGATTTGTAAATATTGGTTTAGGTTTGATAAGAAAACTTAGAAGTTTTTCTTAAAAACGTAAAACTTTTGTCGGTTTGTCGCTTTGAACCTTTGTTCCTTTCTCATAAATCAATTTTCTTCAGTTCTTTATAATTAGCATATAATCTTCGCAATAGCGTTCCGTAAAGTAAACGGTAAAAACACCAGAAGAGCCCAAAAAAGGCACAGGCAACTAAAAATGCTATTCCGAAAGTTATAACCATAGCTTTACCATTTGCCGCCAATTTTTCTCTTATAAAGACCATGTCCGGATTATATACAAAAGCAACAAAGAAGCTCAATATTGCTATTATAACAATCATTCCTAAATTATACCAAACATAATATTGTACTGTTTTTCGAGTTCGTAAAATGGCACTCATCAAGGATTTGGTGGCCACAGTCGTTGAGATTGTAGTGTAGTTTTTATAGAAAATAAATACGAAAACCAATCCTACTAAATAATTTAGATAAGTCAGGTATTCAAGTGCATTGACAATTTCCGGATGATTTATTTTTTGCATAACATCATCGGTATTGAGAAATAAGTTTGAAAAAGTCCAAAACGAAATTTCCAAAATACTGATTATCAAAATCCACTTCACGATTGAAGATGATTTTTTGTGAATCATTCTGTAGATTTCTTTTTCAGAAATTTGCTCAAAAGAATCCGAGTTCTTTTTCCAGTCTTTTTTTAATAAATCCAGTTCTTTCATAATAATTTTTAAGGATTTAGTATTTTTTTAAGTTTCCCTTTAATTCTGTTCATTTTCACACGTGCATTCACTTCGCTGATTCCTAAGGTCTCGGCTATTTCTTGATAATCTTTGTCTTCTAAATACATAAAAACTAATGCTTTTTCGATGTCATTAAGCTGATAAACTGCTTTATACATCAATTTAATCTGTTCTTCCTCTTCATAATTGTAGTCAACATCTTTTACAAAATGCTGATGACTTTCATATTCTACTGTCGATATAGTTCTTTTGGTTTTTCGATATAAGGTAATGGCGGTATTCAACGCCACACGATACGTCCAGGTCGAAAATTTACTGTCGCCTCGAAATTTTGGATAAGCTTTCCAGAGCTGAATGGTGATTTCCTGAAACAAATCTTTGTGAGCATCTTCGCCGGCAGTATATAATCTACAAATTTTGTGGATTATATTCTGATTTGCCTTCAATTGTGCAACAAATGATTGTTCTAGGTTTTCGGTCATATTGTATTAGTAGTATTCAAAGTATTTTTGTTACATTGGAATTACTATTCCATTAAAAAAAGTTTAGAAATCGGTTGACTAAAAAATTTCTATTTGCTCTGTAGAGTGTTTTTTCTAAGTTATAATAATCAGACGATATTGATTAATAGTCTTTTCCGAAAAGATGTAAGTAAAACTACCATTTTCTGATAAAAAATGCAAAATGATGGATTGTTATTTTCGAGCTGTCACTTTGTGTCTGCATTTTGATGGAGGTATAAATTCTCTAGTGACTTGTAATTTTTTTAACCATCACTTTTAATTGTAAATAAAATACTACTTTTGATGAGTTTGACAGGTTATTGTTTTTTTTAGATTATCGTATCGATAAGAAGGAAAAATATATTAGCTATAAACTTACTGTTGTTTTTAAATATAAATTGATAAATATGCTAACCAGTATACATAATAGCTATCCGAAGTTAGGTGAAGTGATTTCTAATTATAAAGAATTTTGGTTTGAACTAAACTTACCATCAAAAGAGACCGTGTTAAAAGAAGGAACCGTCTCCAATGTATTATATTTTATAATTAAGGGAAGCATGCGTCTTTCTAATAATGATAATGGTACTGAAATCTCAATTCAATTCTTCTTTGAAAATGATTTTGTATCTTCTTTCGAAAGTTTTTTAAAGGACACACCTAGCGTATTTAGTTTAGATACTATTGAAGATACTAGCGTTTTACTAATTAAAAAAGAGCATTGGAAAATTATTATTAATGAAAATTCATGCTTAAAAGAAATGTTTATCGATTTTATTTCAGATAGGTTAGTAAATTATGTAAACCATTTTTTAGAGTACATTAAAGAGAAACCAGAAGTGCGGTATCAAAACTTATTAAAAAACAAACCTTATATTCTACAACGTGTTCCTTTGCAATATATAGCTTCTTATCTCGGAATCACAAAAGTGTCCTTAAGTCGCATTCGCGCTAGAAAGAGTTAAGAAGGATTAGGAAAAAACACTAATAAACAAGGTACTGATTGTTGTTTAGTAATTATTTTTTGTAGGAATTTAATTAACAATTGTTATTTTGTTTAGTGCATAATTGGGTCATATTTGCAAAAAATTAAAACAAAAAATATGAAACAAAATATTATTCTATATAATTTTAAGCCTGTCTTAGTAGGTAAATTATTTGATCAAAAGAAACTTAATAAGTACACTAAATTTCTTTATTATCATTTGCAAAATAAAACTTGTTTATCTGTCGCGGGAGATAATAATAGTACTGTTGATTATGAGTTTGTTTCACATCAAGTAGACAAATATGCTATTTCTCCTGAAAATATTAATCAGCGACAAACTTTACTTTTTGATGAAATAGAGCAATTTATCGAAAATAAAATGGAAGATGCTTCAATTAATGATTATCAACTTCCAAATAATCTAGTAAACAGTTTGAGTGATTTAGGTATCGCTAAAATTGGTAGTAGAATGCAATGGTTTAAAGAAAAAATGGGCTATGTTTTTGATGAATTTTATTCTAAAACTACTATTGCTCCAGAAAATCTGTTGCACGTAACATGTTCTGGTTATGCCTCTCCAAGTGTTGCTCAGGAAGCTGTTATAAAAAGAAATTGGCAAACTTCTCAAGTGACACATTCTTATCAAATGGGATGTTATGGTGCTTTTCCAGCGATTCGTACAGCAAGCAGCTTAGTAAAATCTAGTACGAACAATGGAAGAGTAGATGTTGTGCACACAGAGTTATTGTCGTCGCACTTGAATTTAACAGAACTTTCTGCTTCCAATATTATGATTTGCTCACTCTTTGGCGATGGTTTTATTGGTTATTCGCTCCAGGAAGAGTACTCTTTTATGAATGATGATAGTATCGAAGAAAAAAAAGGATTACGTATTTTGGCATCTCACGAAGTGATCATTCCTGATTCTCTAGAGGATATGTCTTGGGATTTAGGCGAGTATAGTTTTTTAATGACACTCTCTAAAAGAGTTCCAGTTTTTATTCGTAAAAATATTGAATCATTTTTGACTACGCTTTGTAACAAAGCTGACATAAATCTTGAAGAGGAAAAATCCAATATGTATTTTGCGATACATCCTGGAGGACCTAAAATAATTGATTATGTAATTGATGAAATCGGAGTTCTTAAAGAACAAGCACATTCGTCATACGAGATTTTACGTCGACAAGGTAATATGTCTTCAGCAACTATTCCACATATTTTTAATGAGATTATAAATGATTCAAAACTAAAGAGTGGGACAAAAATTGTAGCTATGGCTTTTGGTCCTGGACTTACTGCAACGGCCTTATTAGTTGAGAAGATATAATTTATTTAATTTATGGAAGAAGTATACGATGTTATAATTGCGGGATGTGGCCCAACTGGTGCCACATTCGCAAATTATTTTGGTAAGCAAAATTTAAAGGTTTTAATTTTTGACAAAGAGAAAAACATAATTGATTATCCAAGAGCGGTACATATTGATGAGGATGTTATCAGAATTTTTCAGGAGTTGGGATTGTATGAAGCTATGAAAGAGGATTCTATAAAACCTTTTAAAAATTATTCGTTAGTTACAAAAAAGGATAAATTACTTTTTCAATTTCAACCAAATTCAAGTATATCCGAAAATATTGCTGCTTGTAACTGGATTTTGCAGCCTGAGATCGAAATGCATTTGCGTAACGGTTTTGCGCAGTATCCAAATGTGGAATTTTTAAAAAATACAACATGGAAAAATTTGATTCAAAAAAAAGATTCTGTTTCTCTATCATTGATAATTAGTAAAAAAGAATCATTAAATGTAAAGGCTAAATTTCTTATCGCTTGCGATGGAGGTAAAAGTGAGATTCGCAAAAAATTAAAAATTGATCTTCATGATTTTGGATTTAAAAAAGAATGGCTTGTTATAGATGCAAAGTATAAAGGAAATGATGTTTTTTCTGAAGATCACAAACAATATTGTGATACCCACCAACCCATTACTTATGTAAATGGTGTCGCTGATCATTTTAGATGGGAATTTATGATTTCAAAAAAAAATGAACTTTTACAGGAAGATGCTTTATCTGAAATGATGATCTCAAGATTAAGTTTTAGTTTTCCTATTCAAGATTTTGAAATCATTAGAAAAAAGAAGTACATCTTTCATACCCTGATAGCTAAGAAATGGCGTTGTAACACTGTTTTTCTTGCGGGCGATGCTGCACATCTAATGCCTCCGTTTTTGGGACAAGGAATGTGCTCCGGAATAAAAGATGCTAAAAATTTATCTTGGAAAATCATTAAAGCCTGTTCGAAATCTAATGCTAAAATTGAAGAATTGCTGGATTCCTATCATAAGGAAAGAGCCCCACAGGTAGGAAAAATAATTAAAGTTGCTGCTATTTTAGGTGGATTTATCCAATGTTCTAATCCAGTTTTGGGCATTTTTAGAAATGGATTCCTGAGATTTCTTAATATTTTGCCAAGTAAACCTATAGATGTTCTTATAGATAAACATCTATATAGTATAAATATCAAAAATTTCTCAAAGAATAATCACCCTATGGTTGGAAGGAGAATTCCTCAGCCCATAATCTCTTTGAATAATAATAGAAATGTGTCTTTTGATGAATTATGTGGTTTTAACTGGGTAGTACTTTTTCATTCAGACTGTAATATACGTGCTTTTAATCCATTGGGAAGATTAAAATATATTCCGCTTGTAGAAAACATCGAAGATTCTTCAATGGGAATATTTTCTGTTTTTTTTAGTAAATGGATGAATGAAAATAATGCAGATTTTGTTGTGATTAGACCTGATAAATTTATTTTTGAGATTGGCAAGGTTAAAGATTATGATAAAGTAATCAGTGATATTGATTCTTATATAAATGTAATTAGTTCTAATTAAAGAAATAATCCATGAATTTTCTAATCGTTTTTAATCATCCTTTCAAAGGAAGTTATTGCAATGCTTTGCTTCAGGCAGTAAAAGAAGGTCTCGAAGTATCACAACATTCTGTTGATGTCATACATCTGGATAATGAACAATTCAATCCCGTTATGTCAGCCGAAGATTTAAGGTCTTTTAGAGATAAAAAAACTATTGATCCACAAGTTATCGCATATAAACAGCGATTAGAAAGGGCAGATCATCTCGTATTTATATTTCCTATTTGGTGGGAACTTATGCCTGCTTTAATGAAAGGTTTCATTGATAAAGTTATATTTCCTGGACTTGCCTATGATTATGCAAATGAAAAACACACAAGGATGAAGCCTCTATTAAATAATATAAAAAGGATCACTGTAATAACTACAATGAATACACCAAGATGTATTTATCAGTGGATTTTTGGCAATGCAATTCAAAAAGCATTACTCAGAGGTGTATTTTGGAAATTAGGGTATAAAAACCGAAAATGGATTAGTTTTAATAGAGTAAAAATGGTAAGTGCAAAACAACGAGAAAAGTGGTTAAAAGAAATAATAACTAAATTTTCAAAACTATAAGAAATGCTTTCTTCTATTTAAAATCTAAATTTCCTTTATAATAATTCACCATCAAATCTACAAATTTGCTGTAACTGTCCATGCCGTCTTTTTGATTGTTTGTTTTTAGGAAATTGTCATAAAAAACATGGAAACCTTCATCTATAAAAGTATCATATTGTTTCCAGAAATCATGGCTTTCCTGATAGTTTTTTAAGATTCCGACATGCGTTTGCTTCTTTAACTGTTCGAAAATTTTCTCGTTTTTAACTTGCCAGATTCCTAAACAATAGCGTAAGGCAAAACTATATCCTGAATATTGAAAATATAAATTATCGTTTTTTACAGAAGCTAAAACACCAATAAAATTACATTCACTTTCGCTCGCAAAACCCATTTGATGTGCCATTTCATGACAAGTAGTGGCAGGGAAATTATACATTGGAAGTAAATCATTTACCTGTGCTTCATTCGTAAACGGATTCAAATAACCGCCAAATCCCATATAAGTCAAAGGAAGGCTGAAAAGAGATTTTTTGACGCTTAAAATTTCATATTTAAAATAGGGATGTTCTTTAGCCAGATTGTTGTATCCATTGAGGGTCATCTGAAAAGCTTCTTTCTGAGAATAAGGAAAAACTATTTTAGAACTATTGTTTTTGGTAATCTGAAACTGAATTTCGTTGGTTTTAAAAATTAGTTTTTTGGTGAAAGCTAATAATTCGGCATCAGTATATTCTCTTTTGATGTCCATTTTTTGAAAAAGTGGTTCACGATAATAATTGAATGCCCAAAGCATATGAAAGAGGAAATAAAAAACAGAAATTTTACCTACGATTTTTAGAAGATGATCTTTCCAGTCAGTTCTCCATGTTTTTCGGATTTGCCAAAACCAGCGAATTATAGATAAGATTAGAATACAATAAATAAGATCACCAATTGAAAACGGAATTTTACCTAAAACTGTTCTTAAGAAATGTGAAATTCTGAGGTATAAATTGTTGCTATAGGCGCCTTCGACAAAATCCGGAAAAAAGGGAAGGATTTTTAGAAAGATAATTTGAATGACCAGAAATAAGGGCAAAATATATTTTGATTTCACATCGTAAATTTTGGATACGTAAATATAAATACAATATTTACTGATTGAAAAAAAAATTAGCCACGAATTCCACTAATTTTCACTAATTATTGGTTTGCTTTATTTTATTTCAAAAAAATACTAAAGGTTTTTGTGATTCAATTTTAGAGCCGTTATAATTAGTGCTAATTCGTGAAATTTGTGGCAAAAAAGAATTTAAACTTTGTAACTTTGAAACTCTTAATTGTTAAACTTCAAACAAAATATAATGAGTCAGGAAATAAGAAATCTGGAACCAAAGGCACTATGGAATAAGTTCGCTGATCTGAACGCTGTTCCGCGTCCGTCAAAGAAAGAAGAACGTGTGATCGAGTTTATGAAAAACTTTGGAAATAGCCTGGGTTTGGAAACTTTTGAAGACGAAATTCGAAATGTAATTATCAGAAAACCGGCAACTCCGGGAATGGAAAATCGCAAAGCAATTGTAATGCAGGGACATCTTGATATGGTGCACCAAAAAAATGCAGATACTGTTTTTGATTTCGATACGCAGGGAATTGATATGTATGTTGATGGGGACTGGGTTCGCGCTCGCGGTACAACGCTTGGTGCTGATAATGGATTAGGAGTTGCTACAATTATGGCTATTTTAGAAAGCAAAGATATTCCACATCCTGCAATTGAAGCTTTGTTTACCATTGATGAAGAAACAGGAATGACAGGCGCTTTAAATTTAAAAGGCGGAATTCTGCAAGGTCAGATTTTGTTGAACCTGGATACCGAAGAGGATGATGAGATTGATATAGGATGTGCTGGTGGAATCGATGTAACGGCTACAAGAACGTATCACGAAGAAGAAGTTCCGGAAGGATCAGTTGGTCACATTATTACCGTAAAAGGTTTAAATGGAGGTCATTCAGGAATGGATATCAACAAAGGTTTAGGAAACGCTAATAAAATAATGAATCGTTTGTTATTTGATGCTTTTGAAAACTTCGGTTTACAGGTTGCTGAAATTAACGGGGGAAGTTTACGTAATGCTATTCCAAGAGAAAGCGTTGCAAAGGTAATTATTTCTGAAATGTTTGATGAAGCGTATATTTTTGATATGCAGGAAATCATCAATGATATCAAAACTGAATATAAAACGACTGAGCCAAACTTATCTATTGAGATCGTAAAATGCGATTTACCTGAAAAGGTAATGGATTTAGGTGTTCAGGAAGGAATCATCAGAGCAATTTATGCAGCTCATAACGGTGTTTACAGAATGAGTGCTGATATGGAGAATTTAGTAGAAACTTCAAATAATATTGCACGGGTTATTATAAAAGATGGTGAGATATTGATTGGATGTTTGACGCGTTCTTCTGTAGAAACTTCAAAATTTGATTTGGCAAATTCATTGCGTTCTGCTTTTGAGTTGGTAGGTTGTGAAGTTGAACTTTCTGGTTCTTATCCTGGTTGGACGCCCAATGTAAATTCTGAAATATTAGACACTTTGGTGGGAATTTACGAAAAACAAAACGGTGAGAAACCAAAAGTGGTAGCTTGTCACGCCGGTTTAGAATGTGGAATTTTAGGAACAAATTATCCTGATATGGATATGATTTCTTTCGGGCCAACAATTCATGGAGCACATTCACCTGACGAAAGAGCAAGTATTTCATCAGCTCAAAAATACTGGAAATTTGTATTAGAAATTCTTTCGAATATTCCAGTTAAATAAAAAAGTCTCAGTTTGCAGTCACAGTTTTCAGTTTTAATAATAAACTGAAAACTGAGCTGTGACTGAAAACTTAAAATTAATCTCTCTTCGGAGAATTTTTCTTCTCTCGTTTCTCTTCTTTCTTTTCTTTAGCCGTTTTTAGCGGTTCTTTTTTTGCTGTTTTTTTAGCGTCTTGACTCTTTGCCATATTATTTAAATTAAGTTAATTTTTCTTTGAATGTAAGTAAATATAAATATAATATTCTGAATTGCTTAGTCTATTACTTTAAAAAATCACCATCAATTATTAATAATTCAACGCCCTTAGCAGTTATAGAGCGGTGAGAGCTTAGATCATCAGACACTACATAGGTCATTCCTTTGCTTAAATTGAACTTTTGTCCATTTTCTAATTCGCTAATAAATTCGCCTTCAAGACAATGTACGATATGTCCTTTCTGGCACCAATGATCTGCAGCATAATTTTCAGAGTAAGTAATTTTTCGAATACGTAAACTGCCTAATTGTATTGTTTGCCAAAATGCAGTTCCGGTTTCTCCTGCATGTTCAGTTTTTAAAATTTGAGTCCAGTCAACTGTTTGAAAAGGGATTTTAAGCATGGTATTTTTTATCTCGGTTGCAAGTAAATATAGTTCTAAAATAAAATCCTCATACTAATTTGTAATGAGGATTATATGTTTTGATCGTATGTCGAATTTCTAATTTCGCTTTAAAACTTTATACTGTTCGTAACAACCGCTAATGGCGTCCAGAATTTGTAGGTCATTTGCAGATTGAATAAAAGCATCGGAATAGTTGCACCGTTGTAAAATTTCAGGAATTTCATCTTTGCTTATGCCTAAGAGAACTGCAAGTGTTTCACGATCATATTTCGATTCCAGAAGATTTCGAATGGTATCGTCTTTTTTCATATCTTTTAATTTCTTGAGCTCTTTTCCGTTTTTCCCGAAGAAATTATAAAGCATATCAGCTGGGTTAAAAATCGATCCCAATACTTTTCCAAAAGCATTTGGTGCATATTCTCCTGCTTCATATCCTTGTGTAAGACCAGAAATACTGTAACGGTAATTTTCTTTAGTTGGAATTAATTTAGAATCTATTTCAAGATATCCTGTTAAATTAAAAGGAGCAATAACCACTTCTTCCAAAGCAATTGCTTTTTCTGTAAGTTGAATTCGTGTTACTTTATTTTTTATCCAGTCATTAGTTACTCTGATTCGCAGAGACTGAAATCCTAAAAGCGAGAAATGAAGTGTGTCATTTGGCTGTACATCAATCTCAAAATATCCTTTCGCATCAGACATAGCACCACGTACTTTGTTTGTGTTAATGACATTTACATTAGGAAGAGGTTGTTTACTATTATCGTTGTAGATATAACCAGAAACTCTCTGAGGAATGGCAGGGTCAGTTTCTTGTGCAAAACTGATGGTCGATATTAGTATAAAAAAGAAAACTGCGAAATATTTCATATCCTGATTTAAAGCACTAAAAGTAGTAAATCGGGATTAAATATTTCGTAGTCTTCGAATATAATTATCAGAAAATTAACAAAGGAAAGAAGTGTTACTTTTAGTATTTAACTAAAAAGGGAATATGAAGATTTAAATTATATGGTTTCGAATTATAAAATGCATCAATTCAAAAAAAGTTTTTAAATAAAAAAAATCCCAAATTCCATACTAATTGGAATTTGGGATTTTTATATTTAAAAGAAAATTAAATGATATTAATCTCTTCTTGGTCTTCTTGGTCTTGGTGAATCACCAAAGCTTTCAGAACGTCTTGGAGCTCTGTCCGAACTTCCTTCGGTTCTTGGAGTTGAACTTCTAAAACCACCTTCTCTTTTAGGAGCAGATGAATTTCTGTCGCTTCTGAAACCACCTTCTCTTGGAGCTGAGTTTCTGTCGCTTTTGAATCCACCACCACCAGAACCTTCACGTCTTGGAGCAAAGCTTCCTTCACGTCTTGGTCCGCCAGAACTACGTCCTCCACCGCTACGTCCGTTATGATCACGTCTTCCGCCACCATCATTTTTGGAAATTTCAACATTAATACGACGCCCTTCTAATTGTACGTTGTTTAATACTTCCATAACTTTATCAGTATGCTCAGGATCAGTGTTGAAGAAAGAGAAACCTTCTTTTACATCTACTTTGAAAACGTCATCACGACCTAAGTCTAATGTTTCTTTCAAGTAATCTTTAAGAGTCATCCAATCGAAATTGTCTCTTGAACCAATGTTTACAAAATAACGAACTGCTCCATTATTATTGAATTCTCTTGGTTCAGAATCACTTCTTTCGCGTCTTTCTCCGGCTTGAGATGAAATATCTCTGTTCTTTTTATAGTAAGCAATAAAACGGTTAAATTCTACTGATACCATTTTCTTGATTAATTCTTCTTTAGATAAACCTTCAAGAACATTGTTGATTGCTGGTAAATAGTTGTCAATTTCGTGATCAACTTCAGTATCTTTGATTTTAGTCGCTAAGTGCAATAATTGAATTTCGCAGATTTCGATTCCGGATGGAATAGTTTTTTCTTCGAATTTTTGTTTGATAATTCTTTCGATAGAAGAAATTTTACGTAACTCACTTTTTGTAACAATTACAATAGAAGTTCCTAATTTTCCAGCTCTACCAGTACGTCCGGAACGGTGATTGTAAGTTTCAATTTCGTCAGGAAGTTGGTAATTTACTACGTGAGTAATATTATCAACGTCAATACCACGTGCAGCAACGTCAGTAGCAACAAGCATCTGAATTTGTCTTCCACGGAAAGATTTCATTACACCATCACGTTGCGCCTGAGATAAATCTCCGTGCAATGCAGCAGCGCTGTATCCATCTTCAATCAATTTTTCAGCTACAGCCTGAGTATCTCTTTTAGTACGACAGAAAACCACAGAGAAAATATCTGGATTTGCATCGGCTAAACGTTTTAAAGCTTCGTAACGATCACGTGCATTTACTAAGTAAAATTCGTGAGAAACTGTTGCAGAACCTGAGTTCTTAGTTCCAACAGTAATTTCAACCGGGTCGCTCATGAATTGTTTTGCAATTCTGGCAACCTCTTGTGGCATAGTTGCAGAGAACAACCATGTACTTTTTTGGTCAGGAGTATCAGATAAAATAGATACGATATCCTCATAGAATCCCATGTTCAACATTTCATCAGCCTCATCAAGAATACAGTAGTCTATATTTTTAATGTTAACCAATCCTCTGTTGATCATGTCTTGCATTCTTCCAGGAGTTGCTACAATAATTTGTGCACCTCTTTTAATGTCTCTAGCTTGCTCTGTAATACTAGCCCCGCCGTAAACTGCTACCACATTAATACCTTTTTCGTATTTTGAGTAGTTTTTAAGTTCGTTGGTAATCTGTAAACAAAGTTCTCGTGTTGGCGATAAAACTAATGCTTGTGTATTTCTGTTGTCAGCATCAATTTTTTGAATTAGCGGAAAACCGAAAGCTGCCGTTTTCCCTGTCCCTGTCTGAGCCAACGCAACCATATCTGTGTCTTTTTCCAATAATAGGGGAATCGCTTTCTCCTGTACTTCTGACGGATTCTCAAATCCTAGATCTAAAATCGCCTTCAGTAACGATTCATTCAATCCTAATTGTTCAAATTTATTCATATGTGTATTTAAAATAGGGTGCAAAATTACTGTTAATTTTCCATATAAACTAATGCATTTTTAAGAATTATGCATTTGTTATGATTTGATTATCAAAAAGTTATGTTTATCGTAAAATCAATTTGATAAGAAAATGAATAATTTAACGTCTAGTAATATAAAATTTACCCTTTAAATTGTTGTATTTTGAACAATTATTTTGTGGAGTTCAGGAAATCAATTAGTTGCTTAGTTGCTTTTGCACGATGGCTGATTTTATTTTTAATATCTGAGGATAATTCGGCAAATGTTTCTGAATAATTCTCAGGTTGAAATATAGGATCATATCCAAAACCGTGATTTCCTGCTTTACTAAAAGTAATCTCTCCTTTGGCAAGTCCGGTAAAAAGATGCTGCTCTCCATTTAAGTTTAAAGCAATAACGGTCTTGAACTGTGCACTACGATCTGATTTGTCTTTTAAGGCATTCAAAAGTTTATCCATATTATCATCGGCATTGCGCTGTTCACCAGCATATCTTGCTGAATAAACACCTGGTTCACCATTTAGTGCCGTAACTTCTAAACCGGTATCATCAGCAAAACAATCATAACCGTATTTTTGAGTTACATAATCCGCTTTCAAAATCGCATTTCCTTCAATAGTATCTGCTGTTTCAGGAATTTCTTCATGACAGCCAATTTCTTCGAGACTTAATAATTGTATCGAACCGTTTAGGATGCTTTGAATTTCTTTGATTTTATTTAGATTATTTGATGCAAAAACGAGTTTCATAATAAAGAGTTTTGTTGTATGAGTAATTTGAAACACAAATTTAGAATTCTTATATTTGATATGTTGCCAAAAAATAAAATAAATGGAGATATCCGTCTTATATAAAAAGATAACGTCTTTTGTCAGGCCATACCGGAAAATGGTAATTGCAACTTTGCTGCTTACTTTTTTAGGTTCATTTGCAGCACAGGTAAATGCGTTAATATTAAAGTATACTGTTGATACAATTAGTAATTTGATGGTTGCCCACGAACCATTATCAAAAGGATTTCATTTATTAGGTATTATAAGCATTGTGCTGCTCTCCAAAGAATTAATTTATTCAGTAGTACAATTTGGACAGAAATTTTATGGGGAAAAACTGCGGATCTTCATAACCCGTGATATTTCACAAACTATAGTAGAGAAGATTTTGAGCTACAGAATGGAATTTTACTCTTCTAATGAAAATGAAAGCGGAAAACTTCAAACCAGAATCGATTTAGGAATTAGTAGTTTGACAAGATTGGTTCAGAATTTTTTTATTGATATTCTGCCTTTGTTCGCTAATGCTTTTGTAGCGCTGATTTTGATGTTTTACGCCAATGTTTATGTTGGTTTGGTGAGTTTGTGCATTATTCCGATTTATTTTTATGTAAGTCAATTGCAGGCAAGTAAATTGAGTGGTTTTAGAAGAAGAATGCGTTCGTATCGCGAAACGAAGAATAACGGTATAATAAGTTTAATCGAATCGATAACCGTAATAAAATCGTTTGTAAGAGAACCTATGGAAGCGGATCGCCATAAAAATATTCAGTTTGAAATGACCGAAAATCAATTGGCAACCAGAAAAACGAGTTTCATTTTTGAAAGCATTAAAGGTTTTATCGAACAAATAGGAGTGGTTATTATCATTATTCTGACAGCTTATTTTGTTTTAAATAATACAATGACCATTGGCGCGATCATGTTTCATATTATGTTGTTTAATAATGTATCATCGCCAATCAGACAATTGCATAGAATTTATGATGAAGTAAATGATGCTTTAATTTATTCCGAGGGATTTTTCGATATTTTAGAATCAGATCAGGAAAAAGAAACTAGCGGGAATTATATTCCGGAGAAAATAGTGGGACTTATCGAAGTTAAAAATGTTGATTTTGTCTATCCAAACGGAACTAAAGCATTATCAGATATTAATTTTACGATTAAACCAAATGAAACAAGTGCATTGGTTGGATTAAGCGGCGCAGGAAAAAGTACGATTATCAATTTATTAGATAAGTTCTATTTGCCTTCCTCTGGGGAAATTTATTTGGATGGAGTAGATTTAAACGAGTATAATACCGATTTTCTTCGTAAAAATATTGGACTAGTATTGCAAAAGAATCATATTTTTAAAGGAACAATTGCTCAAAATATTCTCTACGGAAATCCTGATGCTACACAATCAGAAATTATAGATGCGGCCAAGCAAGCTTATATTCACGAACAAATTATGCAATTGCCAAAAGGCTATGATTCTGATGCGCATTTACTTTCGGGCGGGCAACAACAACGAATTGCAATTGCGAGATTATTTTTGAAGAATCCGCCGATTATCTTTTTAGATGAGCCTACTGCCAGTTTGGATGCGATTGCAACAGAACAAATAAAAAAATCACTTGATGCTATTAAAAAAGACCGAACTGTAATTATTATCTCGCATAGTATTTCTCAAATTATTGATGCTTCACATATTATTGTTTTAGAACAAGGAAGATGTGTAGAGCAAGGAACACACGATGAATTATATGATAATAAATCAGTTTATTATGGAATATTTACGGCTATGGCCAATAGTTTAAATATCGAGAAAATTACGCAGACACTTGATTAGAAAAATGTTTTAAAGTGAATTTTTCGATCACAAAAGCAATGGCAATTCCAAAAGTATAAGCAATAATATCAGTCCAAAGAAAACCTTGGCCGAGAACATATCTTCCAAAAAGTGTTTTTCTGAGTTCGATCATCCATTCTTCTTGATAAAGTTGTAAAAACTCAATTCCGTAACAGATTAATAAGGAAAGAATCATTATTTCAATCGCTTTTTTCTCAATCAATATTATTCTGAGCAGTGTATAAATCATAACAGCATATAGCAGATCGCCGATACATAATGGAATAAAACTAATTTTTCTGGAGAGGATTCCAAGAAAGATAATTCCAAGGAAAATAATGAAATATTGAAATCTGTATTTTTTCAAACTTAAATTTTAGTTGGCAACATTAGTCCTTTTTCAGGTAAACAAAAATACAAAGATTCGCGTACGTGTACTTTATTTTCTAAATTTATCAATTCAAAAAAAACTTTACCAAAACAATAACCACATGAATACAAGATTTACTGTAATGATTTTAGCTTTATTCCTTTCTGGAAGTATTGCCTATTCTCAAAAGAACAATTCGTTTAGCGTTAAAAAACAGCTTGAATATTGCGCTGAACAAGCTTCTAAAACATTAAAAGTAATTCCGGACGATGGGACTTCTCCAAGAACAGTTCCGAATGGGAGCAAAGAATGGAAATTTGTTGGCTATAAAGACTGGACAAGCGGTTTTTGGCCGGGCGAATTATGGTATTTGTATCAGGCAACCGGAGATAAAAAATGGGAAAAAGAAGCAGATAAATTCAGCCGATTTTTAACACCTTTGTCAGTAAGCAAAGCTGGTGACCACGATTTGGGTTTTCAGGTTTTTAATAGTTTTGGAAATGGTTATCGCTTAACAAAAAACAAAGAGTACAAAGATATTATCCTGAAAACGGCCGATACTCTGGCAACACTTTTTAATCCAAAAGTAGGAACTATTCAATCGTGGCCACATAATAAAATGGGCGGTCATAATACGATTATTGATAATATGATGAATTTAGAATTGCTTTTTTGGGCTTCTAAAAATGGTGGAAATAAAAAGTTATATGATATTGCTGTAAAACATGCGGAAACCACGATGGCTAATCATTTTAGACCTGATTATTCAGCTTATCATGTCTTGATTTATGATTATGAAACTGGTAAAAAAATAAAAGGAAGAACCGCGCAAGGTTATAGCGACGATAGTATGTGGGCGCGTGGACAGGCTTGGGGTATTTATGGATTTACAATGGTTTACAGAGAAACAAAAGATCCTAAGTTCTTAGATTTTGCGCATAAAATTACACGTGTTTATTTGGATAGATTAACGACAGAAGATTTAGTTCCATATTGGGACTTTAACGCACCCGGAATTCCGAATGAACCAAGAGATGCTTCGGCAGCTGCCATTGTATCTTCGGCATTGATTGAATTAAGTTCTTATACAAAAGATGCAACTCTGAAAAACGAATATTTGACAAAATCTAAAAAAATGATTGTTTCACTTTCAAATGATTATCAGAGTCATGATGTTAATTCGGCATTTTTGCTTCATTCAACAGGCCATAAACCAGCCGGAAGCGAAATTGATTGCTCTATAAATTATGCTGATTATTATTATCTGGAAGCACTTTTGAGACTTCAAAAACTAAAATAAAAAGATTATGATGAAGAAAATAAGTCAAATTTTATTTGTAATTACGATTGCATTAATGGTGACAAGTTGTAAAAATACCAAGCAAAAACTTCAGGAATATGTTGTTTCGTACAATAAAACTGCTGTAAATTTTAAAAGTGAAAATGTCACGCTAACAACTGCCAGAGGTTATATCAATGACAATAAAATTGAATTGCGATTTGAAACTGATTTGCCACAAAATGAAACCAATAAAACAAAAGCTGTAAAGAGATTTCCAGAATTCCTGAAAGAAATGATAAGCAAGGATCTAAACTTTAAAGAATTAGTTGAAGAAGGAGTTCAATTTGATGTTTATTTCTTAGCTGATGATAATACGGTTCTTGCAAAAGAAATCATAAACAAGGAAGAATTAGTTGAATTGTTTAAAAATTAGTTCGATTCAGTAAAGTGTTTTACAATTTCAAAGCCTCTTTAAGTATTCTTAGAGAGGTTTTTTTATTCATTATTTTTTTGAATGAAGGAACACTTCCATTTTAGTACGGGTTTGGTTTATTTTAAGTAAATAAGTTGTAGTCAAATAATTACATTTTTAATTTTTATGAGCTACTATTGTTTTTGTATGGAAAGTTTGTTATGTTTGAGTTAAAAAATAACCATAAAATCAAAAAATTATGAAAAAAATTACCCAAATCGCATTTGCTTTTGCCGTTGTTCTATTGTTGGTAAGCTGTAAAAATACCAAGCAAAAAATTCAGGAACATGTTAGTAATTATAATACTTCGTCGTCTATAAAAGGAGGAAACGTTGTTAGTACAAGTGCCAAAGCATTTTTAAATGACAATAAAATTGAAATCAGAATTGAAACCAATCTGGAAGGAACTGATGTAAACAAATTAGCGTATAAGGATATTTTTCCAAGCCTGCTTAAAGAAATGGTTAAAAATGACCAGATTTCTTCGACATTAATTGAAGAAGGAGTAAAGTTTGATGTGTATTTTATATCTTATAACAATATAATTCTTGCGCAGCAATTAGTTGATAAAGATCAGTTAGCAGTTATAGAAAATGGAGCTGCAGCCGGTAAGGAAACGGCTAAGCTTTAATTTGAAATAAATCCAAAAAACATAAATGACCACAATATAAAAAAGCCTCTTTGAAATTAACAAAGAGGCTTTTTATTCTTAATGTCTGGTAACGTTCGTTAATTGATCAGGGAAATAGGAGTCTGATAAATTGGCAAATTCATCGCCACGCATAAAAATATTGATATCAACGTCAGCAAAACTTTTCTTTCCTGCTGCCGCTAAAAGTTCATTAGCTGCATGCAAAGTATTTTTATGAAAATGATAAACACGCTCTGATTTATCGGTGACAACTAAACCTTTCATCAGCATTTTGTTTTGAGTTGCCACTCCGGTTGGGCATTCATTATTATGACAACGTAAGGCCTGAATACAGCCTAATGAAAACATAAAACCACGAGCACTGTTACACATATCTGCACCTAAAGCAATAGCATGTAAAATGGAGTATCCGGAAATAATTTTACCGCTTCCAATAATGCGTATTTTGTCGCGGATATTTAATCCAACCAATGTTTTGTTTACAAATATCAAAGCAGGTTCAAATGGCATTCCGACTCCATCTGCAAATTCAAGAGGAGCTGCACCGGTTCCACCTTCGGCACCATCAACGGTTATAAAATCAGGATAAATATCTTCAGCAATCATTTCGTGGCAAATGGCTTCAAATTCAGCGGTATTTCCAATGCATAATTTAAATCCAACTGGTTTTCCATTTGATAATTCACGCAACTGCTTTATAAAAAGAATAAGACCTTTACTGTCTGAAAATGCATGATGTCCTGGAGGAGAAAGAATAGTTGTGTGTGGTTCAACGCCTCTGATTTTAGCAATCTGAACCGTATTTTTTGCGGCAGGTAACACACCTCCGTGACCTGGTTTAGCGCCTTGCGAAAGTTTAATCTCAATCATTTTTACATTTGGGAGATTAGCTTTTTCTGAGAATTTTTCAGGACTGAAATTTCCATCAGCATTACGACAACCGAAATAACCTGTACCAATTTGCCAGGTAATATCGCCACCGCCCGCCAAATGATATTCAGTTAAACCACCTTCTCCGGTATTTTGGTAGAAATTTCCTTTTTTAGCACCAAGATTTATAGCACGAACTGCATTTTCGCTTAGCGAACCAAAACTCATGGCAGAAACATTAAATAAGGAAGCAAGATAAGGTTGTTTGCAATCTTTTCCGCCTACTAAAACACGAGGTAATTCCTCATTGACTTTTGCCGGAAAAATAGAATGTTTTATTCCTTCATAACTGTCATGATTTAAATTTAATTGTGTTCCGAAGGGCGAATTCGAATCGATATTTTTAGCCCTTTGATAAACCAAAGAACGCTGATTCCTGGAGAAAGGTTTTCCATCAGTAGATCTTTCAATAAAATACTGCTGGATTTCTGGTGCAATCATTTCGAATAAATATCTGAAATAACCCAAAACAGGAAAGTTTCTTAAAATGGCGTGTTTTTTTTGAATAATATTATATATACCTACAACCAACAAGATTGGAAGAATAATGACCAGTAAAAAACCACGTTTTGTATAAAAGTAAATGGTAACAACAATTATTAACAATAAGAATCCGTAAATAAAGAATTTTTTTCTCATGTTTTTAAAACTTTAAAATGTAGTAATTTGATAATTAATTAAATCTCAACCGAACATAAACGTGTTTGATTCCTTTTTTATCTGATTCTCTTTCATCAATTTCAAGAATATCTGTTAAGGATTTCAGCATCGGCGTAAGCTTAGAAAAACCATAATTTCTTGGGTCGAATTCAGGTTTTTTCTTTACGATAAGATTTCCAACATCTCCTAAAAAAGCCCATCCATCGTCATCTTCAATGTCTTCAATGGTGTCTTCAATAAGTTCAATGGTTTGTTTATCAATTTTATGCAATGCTTTTTCTGAAGGTTTTTCTACTGGTTTTTTGGCGTCAGCAGCGACAGTAGTTTTAGGTTTTTTCTTCTGAATAGCGCCATCCAAAACCTCAATATAAATAAATCTGTCGCAGGCAACTATGAAAGAGTTTGGTGTTTTCTTTTCACCAATACCAATAACTTTCATGCCGGATTCTCGTAAACGAATTGCCAGACGGGTAAAATCACTATCGCTTGATACGATACAAAAGCCGTCTAGTTTTCCGGAATAAAGCAAATCCATTGCATCAATAATTAAGGCCGAATCAGAAGAATTTTTTCCAACCGTATAACTGTATTGTTGAATAGGAGTAATGGCGTGTTCCAGCAAAACACCTTTCCAGCCATTTGAGTTTGGCTTGGTCCAATCGGCATAAATACGTTTGGTGGTTGGTGTTCCAAATTTTGCTATTTCTTCCATCATGCCTTTTACATTGCTATAGGGCACGTTATCAGCATCTATTAAGACTGCTAATTTTAAATCTTTGGAGTTGCTTAAGGGCATATCTGGATATTAAAAATTTACATACTTCCAAAGGTAAAACTAAAATTGGTTTTATGAGAATTTGATATCAATTAAAGTCTTTTGTATTTTATAAATTATTCTGGTTATAAATAAGCAATTTTTTAATAAAAATTAATTAAGATAATTTTGTCTTTAATTATAAAGTGAATATATTTGTAAAGAATTTAATCATTGAATGTATGTTTTCAAAAGCATGTGAGTACGGTATTCGCGCTTCTATTTTTATAGCGACCAAATCATCAGAAGGGATTCGGGTTGGAATAAAAGATGTTGCCAAAGAAATTGACTCTCCTGAGCCTTTTACGGCTAAAATCATGCAGATCCTCACCAAAAATGGCATTATTGCTTCGGCTAAAGGTGTTGGAGGAGGATTTGAAGTTTCGAATGAAGCAGTGAGGTCTATAAAGCTGATTCAAATTGTCGATGCTATTGATGGAAATACCATATATAAAGGTTGTGGAATTGGATTAAAGGAATGTTCAGAAACGCATCCTTGTCCTGTCCATAATGAGTTTAAAAAAATACGTGAACTGCTTTTAGCAATGCTAACCAATACGACTCTGGAACAGCTTGCTTCTGGAGTAAATTCAGGAGATTTTTACCTGAAAATATTAAATCGAAGTGAATAAAATTTTATAATTTAAATAAATTAGTAATGAATAAAAAAATCAAAATTTCTCTTGTAATGCTAATGGGCGTTTTAGCAATTACTTCTTGTGGAAAAAAAGAAACTCCACAAACTGAAGAACCAACAGAAGCAACTGAGACTCCATCTGACGAAGGAAATAAGCCTGCAGTAAGTAATGTTTTAGTTATTGAAGGAAACGATCAAATGCAATTTAATACCAATGAATTAAGAGCGTTAGCCGGAAAACCTATTACACTTACCTTAAAACATGTTGGTAAAATTCCAAAAGAAGCAATGGGACATAATTTGGTTATCTTGCAGGAAGGTACCGATGAAGCTGCTTTTGCCGCAAAAGCAATTAACGCTAAAGACACTGATTATATACCAGCTTCAGAAAAAGCATCAATAGTTGCTCATACTAAATTACTTGGTGGAGGAGAAGAAGATACAATAGAATTCACTGTAGATAAAAAAGGAACTTATAACTTTTTATGCACTTTTCCAGGCCATGTCGCTATGATGAGAGGTGTATTAATTATAGAATAAATTACAAACTCTAATGCTATTTTAGGATTAGAGTTTTTTAATAATCTAATAAAAGATAAATTTATCTTTTATTATTAAATCAAATAATTAATTATAAACAAAATGGAAAATTTAAAAGATAAAACTATTGGAGCTTTTGTAGCTCAGGATTTTAGAACAGCAGCAGTGTTTTCAAAATATAAAATTGATTTTTGCTGCAAAGGAAACAGGACTATTAATGAAGTTTGTGAAAAACAAGAAATTGATTCTGATGTTTTGCTTCAAAATGTATTTGATGTCTTGCAGTCAGAAAACAACAATACGATAGATTTTAATTCGTGGCCTTTAGACTTATTGGTCGATTATATCGAAAAAACACATCATCGTTATGTTGAAGAGAAAACAGGGATAATTTTACAGTTTTTAAATAAATTATGCAGTGTGCACGGAGCAAATCATCCCGAATTGTTTAAAATAAATGAATTGTTTACAGCAGGTGCCGGAGAATTATCTCAGCATATGAAGAAAGAAGAATTGATGCTGTTTCCTTTCATTAAAAGAATGGTAAAAACCAAAGAATCTAATAGTGTTTTGTCGCAACCTTCTTTTGGAACCGTTTCTAACCCAATCGCAATGATGATGCAGGAACATGACAATGAAGGAGAACGTTTTCGTGAAATTGCTAATCTGACTGATAATTATACGACTCCAGCCGATGGTTGTACCACTTATAAAGTAGCTTTTGCTATGTTAGACGAATTTGAGCAGGATTTACACAAACACATTCATTTAGAAAATAATATTCTTTTTCCTAAAGCGGTAATTTTAGAAGAAGAGTTTGCTTAAAATGAAATTAATTAGAAAATAAATGCACTGGGCCAACATCAACAAAATGAATTGTTTCCAGTGCATTTTTATTTATAAGAAATGAAAATACTTTTTAAAATGAATTCCAAAAGGAGCTGGGTAATTTGCTGCTTTTTAAATTTTATTGTGGCTTCAATTATGGGGTTAATGATACGTTTTGCCTATCTTTTTCCTTTTAAAAGTATCAATTATATTTATTTGCTGCATGCACATTCTCACGTTGCAATGCTCGGGTGGGTTTATATTGTGATTTATGTTTTGACCGTTCATTTTTTTATTCCGAAAGACAAAAGTGATAAACCAATTTACAATCAATTATTTTGGATTACAGAATTTACAGTTCTCGGAATGATGATTAGTTTTCCGATTCAGGGATATGCTTTGTTTTCGATTGTATTTTCTACTCTGCATATTTTATTAAGTTATGTTTTTTGCTGGCTGGTTTGGAGGGATCATTCGAAAGATAAAAAGGGTGTTGAAAAACTATTAATAGCATCGATTTTATTTATGGTTTTCTCCACTTTTGGAGTCTGGTGCCTGGGACCAACGATCAATATGTTAGGAAAACAAAGTGTTTTTTATCAGATTGCTATTCAGTTTTTTCTGCATTTTCAGTTTAATGGCTGGTTTTTATTTGCGGTTTTAGCTTTGTTTTTAAAACAGTTTAAAAATGGAATTGAAACAAAGCAGTTTAAAACTTTCCTGATAGGTTTAATTGTAGCTACATTTTTTACGGTAGCATTTCCAATAAGCTGGTATCTAAAAAGTAGTATTTTAAAGTGGGTAACTATTCTTGGAGTTTTGTCTCAGTTGATTGCTTTTATTTATTTCTATAAAATACTGAAACCTCAAATAAAAGTATTCAAAGCAAATCTTGATTCAATAACGAAAAAGGCTTATGGCTTGGCTTTATGTTCTTTATCCTTAAAAATAATAGTACAATTAATAGTTGTGCTGCCGAATTTGGCTGACATTTCCCATCAAATCAGAAGTTGGGTAATTGGATTTATTCATTTGACCACCCTCGGAATTATTACCGGATTTTTGTTTGGAATATTACTTCAGAATAATCTCCTTCCGCGAAAAGCTTATTTATTAAAAATTGGAGTAAAGTGTTTTTTCTTCGGATATGTAATTACAGAGATCCTTTTATTTATGCAAGGAATATTCTATTACTCAGGTAAAGGATTGCTTTTTGGCTATTATGAAGCAATTTTTGGAGCCAGCATCTTTATTGTTGCAGGATTGTTATCGATTATGATTTCGGTATTAAAAACAAAAATAAGGTTCGATTAATCAAAATCTCCCCTTGTTTTTAATAATCAACCTATTTAAATTTTTCCTGCCTCTTCGTTTATTTTATTTACAGTCTGATCATTATTTACTCCTAATCCTTCCTGCTGGTATATTAATTCTCCTAGTGGATTAAAAACGCTAATGATATTAGAATGGGAAAATTCCATTGGAGATATCTGCTTGTAATTTACAGCCAGAATAGCAGCAAACTCTCGTGTATTATCTTCTGTCGATCTTAAGAAAAGCCAGGGATCTTTGTCCATTTTGTTAGCTATGGCAAATAACTTAAGCTTCTTTGGAGTATCTGTAACAGGATCAATACTCACCAGAATAAGCTTAACATTTTTTTTCGTTTTTTTATCCAGTTTTGCTTCAATATTTCTCATATCGGCTACAAGTCGGGGACAAGCTGCTTTGCAGGAAGTGTATATCATGACCATTACGAGAACATTTCCGTTGAGGCTTTTTAGTTCGATGCTTTTTCCGTCTTGTGTTGTCCATTCAGAAGGTAAATTATAAATAGACAAATCACTTATTTCTTTGTTCTTAGCAACTGTAGAACCCGCTTCTTTTATTTTTTCTTTGCAGCTCTGTAAGGAAAAAAGAAGACTAAAAATTGGCACTATTATTTTTTTCATTTAATAAATTTTAAAATTAAAGCTTTGTTGTACTGGCACATCGAAAGCCCAGATTGCGTGTTGAATATTGTGCTTTTAGGCTTCCTCTGAAAGCGTATCGCATAAAAGCAGCATAATCCATTAAATCAGTTGCATTTACTGATGAAGCGCCGCAAAAAAGATTTTGGTCGGCACTTTTGTCTTTTCGGGATTCGCCAGACAAAAAAATACTATTGAAGTCTGATGTCCATTCCCATACTAAACCATGCATATCATAAATACCCCAATAATTTTTAAAGGTTTGTCCAATTGGATTTTCGTATGTTCTTGATTTTTCATACCATGATAAAATGTAATTATTGAACTCTTTTTTGGTTCGGGCGTCTCTTTTTTTCTCGTCTGCCATTGCAACATATTCCCATTCATCGATTGTTAGAAGACGTTTTCCTTGACATTCGCAATATTTTTTTGCAGCAAACCAGGAAACAGTAGTAATAGGTGCTTTTGAATTTACATTTCCAAAATCAAGATCATTTTTCCAATAATCCAGATAACTTTTGTCTGCAAATAGTCCTTTGATTTTAGATTTACTGAACTCGGGATGTTTCTTAACAAAGTTTAAATATTCGGTATTTGTCACCGGAAAAACATCTATAAAAAAAGATTTTACAAGAACAGGTTTTTTTGACGTGGCTCCGTAAAGAGGGACAAAAGAACCCTCTTGTATCGGAACCATTTTCGATTCTTGAGCTCTTACGAATCCAATCAGAACTAAGAAAAGAAAAATAATTAAAATCTTTTTTTGCATAATGGGTGTTTTTAACGCAATGCTTTTACCATTTCCGGAGTGATTTCTGTTTTGTTATTTCCCCAACTACTATAGATATATGTCAAAACGTTGGCTATTTCATCATCTGATAAATTTTGAGATGGCATCACACTATTGAATTTTTTACCATTTACGGTTACTTCTCCAGTTAAACCGTGTAGAATTGTTTTAATAGCTCGTTTTGAATCTGCATTTAAATAATCTGATTTTGCCAGAGGAGGAAAGCTATTCGGAATTCCTTGCCCTTCAGATTGATGGCAGGCAAAGCATGTTGTTCCAAAAATCTGTTTTCCAATTGTTGTTTTTTCGGCTAAAGTTCTTTTAGGAGCAGCAGTTTTTGTTGTTGCATTCTCCGGCATTTTTTGAATAGTTCCGCCTTCAGGCAAATAAATTCCTTCCTGAATAGTTCCAGAATAAATGCTTTTATTTTCTTCACCTTCAACTTTAAGAATTCCTAAAGCTCCTTTATTAAAAGCTCTAAAAATGGAATGGTCGACCATAATAAAATTCCCGGGAGTTTCTACTTTAAAATCAACAATTGCCGAGCCACCTGCAGGAATTAAAGTTGTTTGAACATTTTTATTCATAAGCGCTCCGCCTTCTACATGCACGTGATCAAAAATTTCACCAATGACATGGAATGATGAAACCAAATTTGGTCCGCCATTACCAACAAATAGGCGTACGGTTTCTCCAACTTTTGCTGTTAGTTCATTTCCATTTGTCATAGAACCAACTTTCCCATTAAAAACAACATAATCAGGAGTTTCTTTAATTGCTTTATTCATATCAAAAGCCTGAAGGCCTTTAGCACCATATTCGCCCTGAGTATAAAAATCACCTTGCATTACGTAATATTCCTTATCCACTTTAGGTAATCCGCCTTCTGGTTCAACCAAAATCAATCCATACATTCCGTTAGCAATGTGCATTCCCACAGGTGCAGTTGCACAGTGATAAACATAAAGACCGGGATTTATAACTTTAAAACTGAATACTTTTTCATGCCCTGGTGCTACCAATGATGATGTTGCACCTCCACCGGGGCCTGTAACAGCATGTAAATCAATATTGTGCGGCAATTTATTATCGGGATGATTTTTTAAATGAAATTCTACTTCATCTCCTACGCGGGTCCTGATGAAACTTCCGGGAACAGAACCACCAAATGTCCAATAGGTATATTTTACACCGTCAGCCATCGTACCTTCTTGTTCCTTAATTTCCATATTGACTTTTAATTTCATGGCAACTCTGTCACCAATTGGTTTTGGTACCATGGGTGGTTTAGTAAGTTCTGCCTGCATTTCTCCTTCTGTTACAATTTTAGTATAATCTTGCGATTGCTCCTTTTCTTTGCAAGAATATAATATCATTGACATATAAATGGCGTAAAATAATACTTTTAGTCTAATCGGGATTTGTAACTTCTTTTTCATAATAGATTGGTTTTATTTTAGTTTTAAATCTAAAGTAAATTTAAAAGACTAAATTATCCTTTATTATGATAAAAGTCATATATTACTTATAATTTACAGAGTTCGTTTTGAGATTCTATTTTAGAATTTAATTTTTTAAAGAAAATTAGTACAATAAAATAAAATTTTTACACAAAAGTTTATTAAAGAGCGATTTTGAATTCGAATCATTTTTAAATAATTATGATTCCATAGAATAAATATTTATTTTTGCTCGCTGATTAAATTAAAATTATTACTTCAAATATATTATGGTAAAAGATTTATTCGAAAGAATCCAGAACAATAAAGGCCCTTTAGGAAAATGGGCATCACAAGCAGAAGGTTATTTTGTATTTCCTAAATTAGAAGGAGAATTAGGTCCAAGAATGCAGTTTGGAGGAAAAAATATTTTAAACTGGAGTATTAATGATTATTTAGGTCTTGCTAATCATCCGGAAGTTCGTCAGGCTGATATTGATGCAGCAACTCAATTTGGAGCGGCTTATCCAATGGGTGCCCGAATGATGTCTGGCCATACCAAATACCACGAACAATTAGAAAATGAATTGGCTGATTTCGTAATGAAGCCTGCAGCTTATTTGTTGAACTTTGGTTATCAGGGAATGGTATCTATAATTGATGCATTAGTTACTAAAAATGATATAATTGTTTATGATGTAGATTCTCATGCCTGTATTATTGACGGAGTTCGTTTGCATATGGGTAAACGTTTTACCTACAAACACAATGATCTTGAAAGCATTGAGAAAAACTTGCAGCGTGCTACAAAAATGGCAGAAGAAACCGGTGGAGGTATTTTATTGATTACCGAAGGTGTTTTTGGAATGCGTGGTCAACAAGGAAAGTTGAAGGAGATTGTAGCCATGAAAGAAAAGTACAATTTCCGATTATTGGTTGATGATGCGCACGGTTTTGGTACTCTTGGTAAGACAGGAGCAGGAGCAGGTGAGGAACAGGGTGTACAGCAAGATATTGATGTTTACTTCTCTACTTTTGCAAAATCTATGGCTAATATTGGTGCTTTTGTTGCTGCAGATAAGGACATTATTGATTATTTAAAATATAATTTACGTTCTCAAATGTTTGCAAAAGCATTGCCAATGATTCAAACCATTGGTTCTTTGAAACGTTTAGAATTATTGCGTAATCACCCGGAATTGAAAGATAAACTGTGGGAAAATGTAAATGCATTGCAAAATGGATTGCGTTCTAGAAATTTCAATATTGGAGATACTAACACTTGTGTTACACCAGTTTATTTAGAAGGAAGTGTTCCGGAAGCTATGGTTATGGTAAACGATTTAAGAGAGAACTACGGTATCTTTTTATCAATTGTAATTTATCCGGTGATTCCTAAAGGAATTATTTTATTAAGAATGATTCCGACAACTTCACATACTTTAGAAGATATTGATGAGACATTGATAGCTTTTGAAGCAATTCGTGAGAAATTAGAAAACGGAACTTATAAAGAAATTGCAGGCAGAACTAAGGTTGATTTAGATGCTTAATATTTTGTAAAATAGATTCCTATGTATGGGAATTATATAAAAAAATCCATTCGTTATACGAGTGGATTTTTTTTATTTGGGGTAACTTTATAATTCAAAATCAGTAAAAAATAAGCATATGAAAAAATTATCAGCATTAACAATCATTATTTTAGGTATTTTTATTTCCTGTAAAAAAGAAACAACACTACCGCCTCCCCAAATAGAACCCAATGCTCCAAAAGAAGCAGAAATTGTTGAGCCAGCTGGCGATCAATGTTATACATCAAGTCTTAACGGTAGTATTGTAGCGTTAAGTTTTAACGTAAACTCACATCAGGAAGTAAACGGAAAATTAAGTTATAATATAACGGGAAAAGATAAAAATGAGGGTACTATAATTGGTAATATGAAAGGTGATACACTGATTGCAGATTATACCTTCATGTCTGAAGGGGTTTCTTCTGTAAGAGAAGTAGCGTTTCTACAAAAAGACGGAACTCTTATTGAAGGATATGGAGATGTAGTAGACGCTAATAACAAAGTAACTTTTAAAGATAAAAAGAAATTAAAATTTGATGCGAAGAATACATTGACCAAATCTGATTGCCCACAATAAAGAAATAAAAAAATTGTAAAAAAGAAAAATCCATTCTGAACATATCAGAATGGATTTTTTATTGAAAACTAATACAGATACAGAAAAAATCTTAAAGATCTTTTCTATATGTTTTTCTCTGACAGTGAATTTTTGGATCAAAGTTTTTCCAAAGTAAATGAATTGCTGTATTCTCTGCTAACTCGGGAGTTCTGATACAATTTTGAATTCCTTTTTCTGAAAAAGTTTTAAAATATTCATCAAAGATAATAGCGGTAACACCTTTATTTTGATAATCAGGATGAACTCCAATTAAGTAAAAGACAACATCTTTACTCTTTTTTCTGGCCTGTAATAAATGCCAAAAACCAAACGGAAATAATTTACCTTTTGCTTTTTGTAACGCTTCAGAAAAGCTTGGCATTACTATACTAAAAGCTATCAAATTATCTTCCTTATCAACCACAAATTTAATATATTCGGGATTAATAAAACTGATGTATTTTTTCTTAAAATATTCTTTTTGAACATCTGAAATTGCTACAAACGAAGCTAATTTTGCATACGATTCATTAAACAAATCAAACATTTTATCCACATGTGGCATAATGTCTTTTGTTTTGGTAAAAGTCAAAGCCCGTAATCCATATCGTTTTTTTATTAATTCCTGAGCTTTAAGGAAAAACTCTGGTTTTACGTTTGAAAACGGGAAAATACTTTCTATATATTCCTTCTCTACCTGAAAACCTAATTGTTCAAAATGCGTTACATAATAGGGATTGTTGTACCAGGTAATCATGGTTCCCATTTGATCATAACCTTCCGTAAGAACTCCAACTTTATCTAAATTAGAAAATCCCATTGGACCTTCGGTATGTTCCAGATTATGTTTTCTTCCTAATTCATATACTTTTTCCAGCAAAGCTTTTGTTACTTCGATGTCATCAATAACATCAAACCAGCCAAAACGCACTTTTCTTTTATGTTGATTATTTACTTCAGACCAATTTATGATTGCCGTAATACGGCCAACAATTTCATTGTTTTTGTAAGCCAGATAAAAGTAAGCTTCTGCATGATCAAAAGCGGGGTTTTTCGTTTTATCAAAAGACTCTAATTCATCAGCAATAATAGGCGGTACCCAATACGGATTGTCTTTGTATAGCGAAAATGGAAATTTGATATATTCGGTTAGTTCTTTTTTGGTTTTGGCTTCTTTAATTGTAATCATTAAAAGTCTTAATTGTTTTGTCTCTTTATCAGAGAAGTTCAGTTATTAATTATTCGTATTTAGCTTTACGCTTTCTTTCCTTTTCCTGATAATCTATATTTTCTTCAGCATCTTTATTTTTAGACTTCCTGTCTTTCTTAAAAGTCATTTCTTGCTTTTCTTTATACCAACCATCATAACGCCATGAAAATCCAACTCCTCCATATAATACAGATGGTGTATTTTTAAAATTGGTACTTATAGAAGCATCAATTTGCATATTAGAGTTCAGTAAATAGGCCGCGCCACCACGAACAATAGCATCACTGTAAAAGTCGCTCTTATATCCTTGATTTTCAATAAAACCAGACCATTTATCATTAAATCCATGTGTTAAAGTTAATACATATCCATAACTAGGATAATCGGTTGTGATGTAATCAGCAATAAAATTAGTAACAAAGACCCATTTTCCGCCTCCAAAAAGATTCTGGGTAATCAATATTACTTTAGGAGAGATGCTCGATTCAGGAGAAAATGAATACGGATTGTCTGCGCCAACAAAATTGGCTCCTGCAAATAAAGAAACCGCAGGTATTAATTGATGCCAATTAAAGGAATGATTTGCTTTATAGCTGTAGATATTGGCGGTTTTTTCATAGTTTTTAAAAGGGTCATAAATTAAATATTTTGCCCCTAAAACGGTTTGCCTAAAGTTGTTTTTTTTATAACTGGTGTAGGGAGTATCAAAGTTTTCCATTTGATATTGCAGGTCAAGAACAAATTCGAGTTTTTCAGTGAATGCACCATATCTAATCGTTAAATCGGTTCCAAAACCACTTGCATCATAATCTAGTAAATCGTGTTTTTCTTTAATTCCATAAACACCAATTTCACCCTGTATGATTGATTTTCCAACTGCATAGGCAGACATGGTTTCACCAGGACGATTTGAATTAATAACATCCGTGAATTGGGCAAAGAAAAGTTGTGGTAATAAAAAAAGAGCTGTAATAAATAAGTTTTTAATTTTTAACATAAATGTATTTTTGGATTAAAAAGTTATAACGCAATTCAAATGTACTATATTTTATTATTTATTTAAGATTGATATTTTAATTTTAAACAACGGATTTATTAATTTTGGCAAAAATTATACGATTATGCAAGAAGCATCTTTTACAAATTTGTTTAAAACGATAATGTGGATCATTGCGTTTTATTATATTTTCAAATTTTTAGCCAGAATCTTTTTGCCAGTATTGGTAAAAAAAGCGGTTGAAAAAGCAGGTGAAAATTTTCAGAGACAACAACAATATAGTCAGGATAACTCATGGCAAAAAACACGTGCTAATAATGATGAGATAATCATCAATACGGCTAATGCAAAAAATCCTCGCGAAACCAAAAAGGTAGGCGATTATGTTGATTACGAAGAAATAGATTAAGTTTGTGTCCTAAATTAATAGGATTCATCATTTAACCCAAACCAACCTAAATTGAAAATAGTAAATAAGTTCTATCCGCACGCCCTTGTTATATTGGGCTTTATTCTCGTTTCGTTAGTTTATTTTTATCCAGTTTTACAGGGAAAACAAATTTTCCAATCGGATATTGCACAATATACCGGAATGGCAAAAGAGCAAAATGATTTTAGAGCTGCAGAACATGCGGAACCTTATTGGACAAATTCTGCTTTTGGTGGAATGCCAACTTATCAGTTAGGGGCCAATTACCCAAATGATTTTGTGGGTAAACTAGATGATCTTCTACGCTTTTTACCTCGTCCTGCTGATTATCTTTTTCTTTACTTCTTAGGTTTTTATGGTTTGTTGCTGGTTTTAAAAACGGATCCATTAAAAGCATTTATCGGCGCGATTGCGTTTGGTTTTTCTACTTATTTAATTATTATTCTGGGAGTTGGTCATAATGCAAAAGCACATGCTATTGCTTACATGCCGCTAGTTATTGCCGGTTTTATACTGGTTTTTCAGAAAAAATATATTTGGGGAGGTTTACTCACCATGTTTGCAGTTGCGTTGGAAGTAAACGCGAACCACTTTCAAATGACTTATTATCTATTGATTTTCTTACTGATTCTTTCAGGATATTTTACTTTCCAATTTATTAAAGAAAAACAATATAAAGAACTTTTAAAAGCAGTTGGAGTGCTTGCTGTGGCAGGAATTTTTGCGATTGGTGCCAATGCCGGAAACTTACTGGCAACCAGCGAATATGCAAAGTTTAGTACGCGTAGTAATAGTGAGTTAACCTTTAATCCTGATGGTTCTAAAAAGACAAACGAAAATGCTTTAAGTCGTGACTATATTACAGAATACAGTTATGGAATTGCCGAAAGTTTTAATCTAATTGCACCTAGACTTTTTGGGGGGTCAAATCACGAAAATGTAGGTACAGACAGTCGTATGTATTCTTTCATGATCGAACAGGGAGTTCCTTCAGGACAAGCACAGGATTTTGTATCAGGAATGCCTACTTATTGGGGAGATCAGCCTATTGTTGCAGCTCCCGCCTATATTGGAGTTGTAGTTTTCTTTTTGGGTGTTTTAGCTTTGTTTATTGATGATAGAAAAATAAAATATGTATTTCTTGGAGGAGCATTGTTTTCATTAGTGCTTTCGTGGGGGAAAAACTTCTCTGCATTAACAGACTTTTTTATCGATTATGTTCCGATGTACGATAAATTCAGGGCAGTTTCTTCTATTCAGGTTATTCTTGAATTATGCTTTCCAGTTTTAGCTGTTATGGGATTACAATCCTTTTTTAAAGCAAATGAAGAACCAAAATTGCAGCAGAAAGCTCTAGTACAAACAGGTGCTTTTGGCTTAGGAATTTTATTGATTTTTGTTTTTACCAAAAGTATGTTTCACTTTAGTGGATCAAGTGATCAGTATTTCATGCAAACTTACGGTCCTGCTTTTGTCGATGCTTTAAAAGAAGACAGAATGAGTTTGTATTCTGCTGATTTATTGCGTTCAGGCTTCTTTATTGTAGTAACTTTTGGAATTCTATGGTTGTTTATTAAAAATAAACTGGCTCAAAACACAACTTTGATCATTGTTGGTCTTTTGATGATATTTGACTTGTTTTTTGTAGATAAAAAGTATGTCTCAGCTAAGGATTTTGTTAGCCCGGTTGAAATTGCTGCACCATTTCAGGAAACACCATCTGATGCTCAAATTTTAAAAGATACAAGTCATTATAGAGTTTTTGAAGTTAACGGAAATCTTTCAAGTGCCCGTGCCTCTTATTTTCATCATTCTATTGGAGGATACCATGCTGCAAAACCAAGAAGAATGCAGCAATTGTTTGATTATCAAATTGCAAAAAATAATATCGAAGTATTGAACATGTTAAATGTGAAATACATTATTCAAACGGATAAAGAAGGAAAAGAATTTCCTGTGGTAAACCCGGATGCTAATGGAAATGCCTGGTTCGTTGATTCAGTAAGATTGGTAAATAAACCGGACGATGTTATGAAAGCTTTGAATAACATTGATACTAAAAAAGTTGCAGTTTTTAATGTTCATGATTACGAAGATAAATTTAAAAGTGCCCGATTGAAAAAACAATGGGATACAACCGGAACGATTAAGGTTGTAGAATACAAACCAAACTACATTAAATATCAATCAGATAGCAGAAAAGATGGTTTAGCAGTTTTCTCTGAAATGTATTATAAAAATGGATGGAATGCTTATGTTGATGGTAAATTGACAGATCATTTTCCTGTAGATTATGTTTTACGAGCAATGGAAATTCCAGGTGGAAAACATACTATCGAATTCAAATTTGAACCACAGGTTGTAAAAACGGGAGGTATAATTACATTAGCGAGTTCAATTGGAATGTTACTGCTTTTAATTGGTGGGATTTATTTTGAAAAATTCTTCCGCAAAGATTAACAAAGAAATCAGGGAGATACTCAAAATAAATTTTAAATAATCTTTGCGAAACTTTGCGAGAACTTTGTGAGTCTCTGTGAAACCGATTCAATATAATGGAACCGAAAAAACTCTTAATCATTACTTATTATTTTCCACCCGCCGGAGGCCCGGGCGTACAGCGTTGGTTGAAGTTTGTAAAGTATTTGCCTGAATTTAATGTTCAGCCTATTGTTTATGTTCCAGAAAACCCAACTTATCCAATAATCGACGAAGGTTTGGTAAGTGAAATATCAGATAAAGTAATTGTTCTTAAAAATAAAATCTGGGAGCCGTATCAACTGGCTTCTATTTTTTCAAAAAAGAAAACCAAGAAAATCAGTTCCGGAATTTTTCCACATCAAAAAAAACAGACCTTTTTAGATAAAACTTTTCTTTGGGTTCGCGGTAATCTTTTTATCCCGGATGCGCGTGTATTTTGGGTAAAACCATCTGTTTCTTATCTTAAAAAATATATTCGGGAAAATAATATTGATACAATTGTAACTTCCGGGCCACCACACAGTTTGCATTTGATTGGTTTAGAGTTAAAAGAAAAATTAAACGTAAAATGGTTTGCAGATTTCCGCGATCCATGGACCACAATTGGATATCACAAAGCATTGCGTTTGTCTTCTTACGCAGCTAAAAAGCATAAAAGTTTAGAGCACAAAGTTCTGAATAGTGCTGATACTATTATTGTAACCAGTAAAACTACTAAAGCCGAATTTCAGACGATTACTAATAAACCAATTTCGGTTATTACAAATGGTTATGATATAGAAAATGTAGAGAAACAGACTTTAGATTCTAAATTTACTTTGGCGCATATTGGTTCTTTTTTATCCGATAGAAATCCAAAGTTTTTATGGGAATGTTTGGTTGAATTACTTCAGGAAGTACCTGATTTTAAATCCCATTTGGAAATCAAATTAATTGGTGCCGTAAGTCAGGAAGTACTTGATTCTATTCAGGAATTTAATCTAAATTCCTATTTAAATCTTCTGGGTTACGTTTCGCATCATGAAGCCATTGCGCATCAAAAGAAATCTCAGGTTTTACTTCTAATCGAAATTAATTCGGAAGATACTAAAAGTATTATTCCTGGTAAATTGTTTGAATATATGGTGTCAAACCGCCCTATAATTGCTATTGGCCCACAAGGTTCTGATTTTGCAGATATTATAAAAGAAACCAATACAGGAGTATTTTTTGATTATACTGAAAAAGCGAAATTAAAAAGTGTAATTTCGGACTTTTATAATCAGTTTTTGGAAGGAAAATTACAAGCTAATGGTGTTGGTTTACAACAATATTCACGAAAAAACCTTACCAAACAATTAGCACAGTTGATTAATTAAAAAAATCAGAAATCTAAACTCTACAATCTAAACTCAAAACATGGGTATTGTTTTAAATCAGTCTTTCAAAAATACAATTATTACTTATATAGGCTTCGGAATTGGAGCTATCAATACACTTTATTTATATCCGGTTTTTTTAGGTGCAACTTATTATGCCTTAACAAACTATATTTTATCGGCAGCAAATGTTATCATGCCTTTGTTTGCTATCGGAATGCAAAATACCTTAGTTAAATTTTATTCTCAATATAAAACAGAGCAGGAAAGAGAACAATTTTTATCCTTTACAGCTTTATTTCCTGTATTAATGTGTATTCCTTTAGGAATTATTGGAATCTTTTTCTTTGATGATATTACTGCTTTTGTTTCTAAGGAAAATCCTGTTGTAAAGGAGTTTATGCTTCTGATTCCCTTTATCGGAATTTGTATGGCTTATTTTGAGATATTTTATGCCTGGGCAAGGGTGCATATGCATTCGGTTTTTGGAAATTTTATTAAAGAAGTTGGATTAAGATTATTCTCAACTGTTGCTTTAATTGGTTTATATCTTCATTGGATAACTTTAGTTCAATTCGTTTATGTAACAGCGGGGATATATTTCATAGCTTTTATAGTAACTATGTTTTATGCTTTTTATGTTAAAAAGCCTAAATTTCAAATCAATATTCCTAAGAATGTAAAAGATGTAATGGAATACACTTTCTTTATTATTCTTTCCGGAAGTGTTGCCAATTTGCTTTTAGATGGCGATAAATTGATGCTGAACCAATATATGAAGATCGAAAATATTGCCTATTATTCAGTTGCAACTTATATCGCTTTGGTGATTTCTGTTCCGAGTCGCGCCATGCATCAAATTGTATATCCAATTACTGCAAAGCTGATGCACGAAAACAAACACGATGAACTTAATCAATTATACAAAAAGACCTCGATTAATCTTCAAATGGTAGGAGGCTTTGTTATGCTGTGTATTTTTGTCAATATCAGTCAACTATATGAATTGGTTCCAAAGGAATATAGCGGTGGAATTTCAGTTGTATTTATGATTGGTTTATCTAAATATTTTGATTTGATTTTAGGAAATAATAACGCCATTATTTTTAATACCAAATATTATCGAATGGTATTGTATTTAGGGCTTTTATTAGTCTTCCTGACCATTGTTTTAAACATGATTTTTATTCCTATTTTTGGAATTTTCGGTTCTGCATTTGCTACATTATTGTCTATTACTTTATATAGTATAGCAAAATTGCTTTTTGTTGTTAAAAAGCTTCATTTATACCCGTTTACAAAGGAAACCGTTTACTCAATGTTACTTACATTTGCTTTGTTTCTTGTGTTTTACTTTTGGGAATTTCCTTTTTACCAATTAATTAGTATTGCCTTAAAATCAATTTTGGTAACGATTTTATATGTCTATCTGAATTATAAATTCAATATTTCGCCAGACATTAATAAAGTGATTGATGGTCTTTTGAAAAAGGTGGGTATTAAAATTTAATACGATTTTATTGAGAAAATAGACAACCATGTAATTTTAAAGCTATTTTGTTTTTATATTTGTTAGAAGGATAACTAATTTATTTCTAGGAGAATATGAAAAAGAAATTACCTTGTTTTTTACTATTGTTTATTGTTTCATTTTTTTCAATAGTATCTGCTCAAACAGATAGTTTAAAGGCTACAACAACAACAACAAATATTTCTCCGTCGAAATTAAAAGCCTATCCAATAATTCCTTTTAAAGACACCCTTTTTTATGTTTATAATAGAGTAGGATCTTTTTCTGCTGAAAATAGAGCAAAGGCTATTACAGCAAGAATTAAATCTCTTTATGAAGATGATCTTTTTAAAGCTGATTCATTAAAAGTTGTTCCTTCTGAGATAAGCTTAGATATTGTGTATAAAGGGGACTTAATACTGATGTCTGTATTAAATGCTGATGCAGTTGCTGAAAATAAAACGGTTTCTGAAATTGCAAACCGTAATTTCAATGCCATCAAAAAAGCAATTATTTTTCAGAATGAAAACCATTCTTTATTGCCAAAACGTTTAGGATTTACAGCACTGCTAATCTTAATTCTTACCCTTGTTTTATGGTTTGCATCCAGGATTTTTAATAGAATAAAATTGTATTTTTCAAAAAGAAGAGAAAGATATTTTAAAGGCTTTAATTACAATAACATAAATGTTCTTACTCCTGAAAAGCAAGAATTTGTTGCAATGCGCTTTATTGGTGTAATAAAGATTATAGTTTTAATTGTCATAGCGTATTCCACATTGCCTGTACTTTTTAATATTTTCCCTGCAACTCAGGCCTATACTACAACAATTTTAAAATGGACACTTACTCCAATAAAATCGGCAGTAATGGGATTTGTAGATTTCTTACCAAACCTGTTTACTATAATTGTTATTGTTCTGATTTTTAGATATTCACTCAAAATAATTAAATTTTTTGTTGATGAAATAAACAAAGAAAATATAAAAGTAGATGGTTTTTATAGCGATTGGGCGAAACCAACTTTTAATATTATTCGATTTTTGGCGTATGCATTTATGCTGGTTGTAATATTTCCCTATCTGCCAGGTTCAGATTCCCCTATTTTCAAAGGGGTTTCCGTATTTGTAGGTATTTTGTTTTCTTTAGGCTCTTCAAACGCCATTGCCAATATGGTTGCTGGTTTGGTAATTACCTACATGCGTCCGTTTAAAATTGGTGATTTTATTAAAATTGGAGATGTAAGTGGAGAAGTTATTGAAAAAACAGCTTTGGTAACACGTATTAGAACTCCTAAATTTGAAGATATAACAATACCAAATGCGACAGTTTTGTCAAGTACCTCAACTAATTTTTCGGCAAATACAAAACAAGCTACTAATGGCTTATTAATTCATACAACTGTCACGATAGGTTATGATGTACCGTGGAAGGACATCCATAAAGCATTAATTGATGCTGCCTTAAAGACAGATATGACAGAGAAAACACCGGAGCCTTTTGTTCTGCAAACTAGTCTTGATGATTTTTTATGTGTCTTATCAAATAAATGTTTATACGAAAGAACCTACAAAGCAACCCAGGATCTATTCTTCGTTACATCAGAATATTCAGGATTCTTTTAATGCTGCCGGAATTGAAATCATGTCACCGCATTATAGCTCGTTACGTGACGGAAATACTACAACAATCCCTGAAAATTATTTAAAACCGGATTATGAATCTCCTTCTTTTAATTTTAAAAAGAAGGATTAATAAAATGCTAATATATTGATATCGTGACGTTAATGTTTGAATTTTAACAGTTATTCGTTTTGATATTAAATTTATAAAAATTAATTTTATGTTGAATTTTTAGCAGTAGTTCATTTCATTAGATATCGAATATCTTATTAAATGCAATAAAAATAGAATTATCAGGTTTTAACTGAATTGATTACCTACTTAAATTGTTAAAGTTAAAATGAGTATTTAGAATTTTAAAAAAAGGAGGGTTATGAAAAAGAATAAACTGAGTCAGGAACAAAGTTTACAAGTATTTTCGAATATGATATCAAATAAGGTTCATAAAGGATTTAAGCTTGAAGAAAGAAATGACAAGATACTTTTTGCCGTTCTTTCTAAAGGAGGAAAGGTTGTTAATCATGGTTTGAATTTTACCATTTTTTGTCTAACCTTAGGATTGTGGTCATTTGCGTGGTTATACCTTACTATACAGGCATCTAAAAAGAAAAAAATATTGGTGGCTATCGATGAAGATGGTTTTCCATTCGAAGAAAGATGTTTGGTAGCTTAACATTTAAGTCACAAAATGAAAATTCCAAATTCCAATAGGATAATCACTATTAGAATTTGGAATTTTTTTATAATTAAAGTTTATCCTTTAAATAAACTCCTGTAACGGATTCTTTCACTTTTATAATATCTTCAGGCGTTCCAACTGCCAGTAAATGCCCGCCATTTTCTCCACCTTCCGGACCTAAATCAATAATCCAGTCGGCACATTTTATTAAATCGAGATTGTGTTCAATTACAATTATCGAATGTCCTTTTTCGATCAGCGCATCAAATGACTTTAATAGTTTTTTTATGTCGTGAAAATGCAGCCCGGTAGTTGGCTCATCAAAAACAAATAACGCTTTATCTTTTGTAGCACCTTTTACTAAGAACGATGCCAATTTAATACGTTGCGCTTCACCACCAGAAAGGGTAGAAGAAGATTGTCCCAACTGCACATATCCCAAACCAACATCTTGCAATGGTTGTAATTTTTGAGTGATTTTGGTTTGTTTATTTTTTTCAAAAAAAGCTATCGCGTCATCAATAGTCATTGTTAGAATATCGTTGATATTTTTTTCGTCAAAATTGATTTCTAAAATTTCTTTTTTGAAACGTTTTCCGCCGCAAGTTTCGCATGGCAATGAAACATCAGCCATAAAGACCATTTCAACGTTTATAGAGCCTTCTCCTTTACAAGTTTCGCAGCGGCCTCCATCAACATTAAAAGAAAAATGTTTGGCCTGATACCCTCTTATTTTTGATAATTTTTCTTTGGCATATAAATCACGAATGTCATCATAAGCCTTAATATAAGTTACGGGGTTCGATCTTGAACTTCTTCCAATCGGATTCTGATCTACATATTCAATATGTTTTATCTGTGAGAACGAACCTTTTATCTCGCTAAACTGACCCGCTTTTTCAGCAGCATTTTCCAGTTTTTTCTGCATGGCAGGAAATAAAATTTTCTTTATTAAGGTACTTTTTCCGCTTCCTGAAACTCCGGTAACAACAGTTAAAACATCTAACGGAAATGTAATATCAATGTTTTTTAAGTTGTTTTCTCTGGCTCCAACAATATCAATATGATTTTTGAATTTTCTTCTTTTCTTCGGAACTGAAATTTCCAGATCTCCATTCAGATATTTAGCTGTAAGCGAGTCTGATTTTAAAATTTCATCGTAAGTTCCCTGCGCCACTAAATTCCCACCAAAAGTTCCTGCTTCAGGACCAATATCAATAATCATATCGGCGGCTTTCATGATATCTTCATCATGTTCAACCACAATAACCGTATTTCCTAAATCACGAAGAGAAAGTAAAACTTTAATCAATCGTTCAGAATCTTTTGGATGTAGACCAATACTTGGTTCATCCAATATATACATCGATCCAACCAAACTACTTCCAAGCGAAGTTGCCAAATTAATACGCTGTGATTCTCCTCCCGAAAGTGTTGAAGAGTTTCGATTTAGCGTTAGGTAATCCAAACCAACTTCGGTTAAAAAGGATAAACGATTATTGATTTCTACCATCAGACGTTTAGCAATTTGCTGTTCGTATTTGTTTAATTCAAGATCTTTGAAAAACGTAACCAAATGTTTAATTGGAAGATCGACTAAATCTGAAACTGTTTTTCCGCCAATTTTTACATAAGAAGCTTCTTCGCGTAAACGTTTTCCGCGACAGGCATGGCATTTAGTTTTTCCGCGATAACGAGACAACATTACACGGTTCTGGATCTTATAATTTTTTTCTTCTAATTCCTTAAAGAAATCATTTAAGCCTTGAAAGTACTGATTCCCTTTCCAAATCAAATCTTTTTGATCTTCTGTTAATTGAAAATAAGGCTTATGAATAGGAAAATCAAATTTGTAAGCATGTTTCACCAATTCATCTTTATACCAGCTCATGCTTTCACCTCTCCAGGGATAAATGGCGCTTTCAAAAACAGATAAAGAGGTATTTGGAACTACTAAATCAGCATCTATTCCAATTATATTTCCGTATCCTTCACAAACCGGACAAGCTCCGTATGGGTTATTAAAACTGAATAAATGTACATTTGGCTCTAAGAAAGTAATTCCGTCCAATTCAAAATTATTCGAATAAGTAAATCTTTTATCTGAGTTTAATTCCTGTAAATAGCAAATTCCTTTTCCTTCAAAAAAAGCAGTTTGTACGGCATCGGCTAAACGATTATAGAATTCTTCTTCCTCTTTAACCACAATTCTGTCAATAATTAATAGAATGTCTTTATTGTCTAATTTGTGGATTTCTGTGGGTGTAAACTCATCTAAACGAACCATTTCGTTATCAACCAAAATACGGGCAAAACCTTGCTGTAGAAGTACTTTCAGTTTGTCTTCAAGTTGTCTTCCTTCTTCTAAATGAATAGGAGAGAGCAACAACCATTTACTGTCTAATTCTAATGCTTTTACATCAGAAACAACATCGGTAACGGTATTTTTTTTGACTTCCTGTCCGGAAACAGGAGAGTAGGTACGACCAATTCTGGCGAATAAAAGCTTGACGTAATCGTAGATCTCAGTCGAAGTTCCAACGGTCGAACGGGCATTGGTTGTATTTACTTTTTGCTCAATCGCAATCGCAGGTGCAATACCTTTTATATATTCTACTTTTGGTTTGTCTAAACGACCAAGGAATTGACGTGCATATGATGATAAACTTTCAACATAACGGCGTTGTCCTTCGGCGTATAAAGTATCAAACGCCAAACTGGATTTTCCTGATCCTGAAAGACCTGTGATGACAACCAGTTTATTTCGGGGAATAGCGACATCTACATTTTTTAAATTATGTACCTGCGCTCCTTTAATTATAATATTATGTTTTGGGTCGAGTTTTGAAAGATCAATTTGCATAAAAAAAGTCAATTTTTACAAAAGTAATCAATTTTGAATTGAGTTTTGTTAATGAGATTGTTCCAAATCTTAACAGAATTGAATACAGTGTAGTTCATTAAAAGCCGATTTGCCGATAATTTTTGTTTCACGCAGATTGCTTCGCCTGTTTGCTTTCGCTCGGGTCTGCAGATTTAAGCAGATCGAAATTTAAAATAAATAATCTGCGCTAATCTTCCCATATCTTTTTAAATCTGCGTGAAAATACTTTAGAAATTTGCTATTAACATAGCCCACCGTTTCAACCGTGGGGAGCGCAAGGTATTATCACAATTCGTTTCCCACGGTTGAAACCGTGGGCTATGTTGGAATAGCAGGGAACCAAATTTATTTTACTAAATCTTATTCATTAAAAAGTTGCATTTTCAATACAAAATAAGCTATTTTAGAACTGTTTTTATAATAAATTAATATCAATGCTAATTTTGAAAACAAAACTAACTGCACTGTTTTTTTTGATAAGTTCTTTCCTGTTTTCGCAGGAGTTTCCGCCAATAGTAAAATATTCTTCTGCTGTTTATGGTGCCGGAAACCAAAGTTGGATGATTTCACAGGATGATCAGAACTATTTATATTTTGCCAATAATGATGGCCTTCTGGAATATAATGGAACAACCTGGCAATTGTATAAAGCTCCAAATGAAACTATTATTCGTTCCGTAAAAGTAATTGGGAGCAAAATCTATACAGGCTCTTATATGAATTTTGGTTTCTGGACGAGGCAAACTAATGGCAAACTAAAATACACTTCGCTTAGTGACTCCATCAAAAATAAAATATTAGACGACGAGCAGTTTTGGAATATCCTGAAATACGATCAGTGGATTTTGTTTCAATCCTTAAACCGAATTTATATTTACGATACTAAAACAGGAAAGTTTAAAATTATCGGGCCGAAGAATGGCGTTATAAAATCATTTGCGCCAAAAAATGCCATTTACTTTCAAACCATAAAAGAAGGGCTTTTCGAAATTGAAAGCGGAAAAGCCAAATTAGTTTCAGATCATCCAATCCTGAAGAAATTTACGATTGTCAATGTTTTTACATCAGAAGACGGTTTGCTGATTCAAACGCAATTGGATGGTATTTATAAATTAGTTGGGAATACTTTAACCCGATTTGCAACAGATGCTGACGCCGAATTAAAGTCCAGTTTCGTTTATAGCAGTCAATTGCTACAGGACGGAAGTTTTGCTTTGGGAACGGTTTCTAATGGAATTTTTATTTTATCGGATAAAGGGAAATTAAAATACCATATTACTCAAAGTAAAGGTTTGAGTAATAATACAGCTTTGTCACTTTTTGAAGATAAAGACCAGAATTTATGGGCCGGATTGGATAACGGAATCAATTGTATTAACATTAATTCGCCAGTGCATAGTTTTACGGATGATTCCGGAGTGTTGGGAACCGTTTATGCATCCGCAAATTTTAATGGAAAATTGTATGTCGGAACAAATCAGGGGTTGTTTTACAAACCTAACGAAAGTAATGGAGAGTTTAAATTTATAAATGGTACAAAAGGGCAGGTTTGGTCACTTTTTGTATGTGATAATGCACTTTTTTGCGGACATGATTCAGGAACTTTTATTGTCACAAATGATTCGGCGAGAAATATATTTCCTTCTTCAGGAACCTGGAAGTTTGAACCTGTTCCGAATAATAAAAATCAATTGCTTCAGGGGAATTATTACGGAATCTCAGTTCTCGAAAAAATAAACAATCAATGGGTTTTCAAAAATAAAATTCAAGGTTTTGATTATTCATCACGATACTTTGAAATTACGAACAATTTGGATGTTTATGTAAGCCACGAATACAAAGGAATTTTCAGGCTGAAATTAGATAAAACTTTATCAAAAACACATGGTTTCTATACTTATAAATCTCCTCAAAAAGGTAAAAACGCAAGTTTGACTAAATTCAATAATCAAATTTATTATGCTTATAAAGGAGGAATTTTTAAACTGAATCCAAAAACAAAACTATTCGAAAAAGATAATTTGCTGAGTTCTATCTTCGAAAAAGATGAATATACTTCAGGTAAATTAATTGTCGACAATTCGAATAAAATCTGGTTATTTTCTAAAAATTATATTCACTATTTCTCAGCAAGTAAACTAAGTAGCCAATTAAAGCAAAATGTAATTCCGATTCCGTCTTCTTTGACCAATTCGATGTTGGGGTATGAGAATATTACCCAAATTTCAAAATCGACTTATTTAATTGGTACTACAGATGGTTATTACACCTTAAATATTGATGATTTAAGTTTTAAAAATTATACTGTTTTCATTACTGATATTGCCATTAACAAGCAAAACGAAACGCTGAATAATGTTGAAATTCAAAAGGAAGGAAGTTTTCATTCAAATGAAAATAACATCACTTTAAATTACACGGTTCCGGAGTATAATAAATACATTAATTCTGAATACCAATATTCATTAGAAGGATTTCAGAATGACTGGAGTGAGTGGAGTACCAAGGCCACTGTAAATTTTAAAAATCTATCACCCGGAAAATATACTTTTAAAGTAAGGGCGAGATATGCCAATACAATTTTGCAAAATACGGCTACCTATACCTTTGTAGTTTTAAAGCCTTGGTATTTGACCAATTTGGCGTGGTTTATTTATTTTTTACTTATGTTGATAATGGCGTATTTCATCAATAAAGCTTACAGAAATTATTATCACAAACAAAAAGAGAAATTAATTGAAGAGAATAATCTTTTGCTTGAAATAAAAGAATTAGAAAACGAACGCCAATTAATGAAGCTAAGAAACGAACAGCTTTCTCAGGATGTTGATACAAAAAATCGTGAATTGGCAGTTTCAACCATGAGCTTGAATAGCAAAAATGAATTATTGGCTTTTATAAAAGAAGACTTAAAAAAAACGAGTCAGAATGATAGTAATAATATCAAATCTGTAATTAGTACCATCAATAAAAATATTACGGAAGAAGATTCGTGGAATGTTTTTAAAGAGGCGTTTGACAATGCAGATAAAGATTTTTTAAAAAGAATCAAACAAATACATCCTTTATTAACTCCAAACGATTTGCGTCTTTGTGCGTATTTACGATTAAATCTTTCTTCTAAAGAAATTGCTCCTTTATTCAATATTTCGGTTCGGAGCGTTGAGATAAAAAGATATCGTTTGCGAAAAAAAATGGACTTGCAGCACGAAATCGGTTTAGTGGAATATATTCTGGCTGTATAGGAAACCATAAAATGACTTCAAAAAACTATACATTACCTCAACATTAACGTTTTGTTGAGCTTTTATGGTGTTTTTGTTAAAAAAATTAACATTCGGAATTTATAGTTAAATCAAGCTGTATTTTAAGATAAATTGAATTAACGTATGATTTTTTTATGATGTATGTTTTTTGTTGAGGTTAATTTTATCGTTTTCCTAATTGGATCGGATAAATTTAGCTTTCAATAAAAACTAACTAATTATGAAATCAAAATTATTATTAACCGTACTATTACTGTTTACATCTTTTGCATTTTCGCAGAATTTTGATGTTAGCGGAACAGTACTTGATGGCTCGGGATTATCACTGCCGGGCGTGAATGTAAAAGTTAAAAGTTCTTCACAAAGTACAACCACAGACTTTGACGGATCTTTTAAATTATTAGGAGTTCCAAAAGGAACTATAATTGTTTTCAGTTACATCGGTTTTAAAACACAGGAAGTTGCCGTTTCCGGAACCAAGATAACGGTTAAAATGAGCGACGATGCCAGATCTCTTGACGAAGTCGTTGTAATTGGGTACGGATCTCAAAAGAAAAGAGAAGTAACCGGAGCCGTTTCTGTAGTAGACAGTAAAACACTTGACATTTTAAAACCTATAAAGGTAGAACAAGCTTTGCAGGGAACTGTTTCCGGAGTTAATGTAACTACACAATCCGGAGCACCAGGTGCAAAACTGGATATACGTATTCGTGGTATCGCAACCAACGGAGAAAATGGCCCTCAAGCTATTATTGATGGTTATGTAGGAGACCTAAGTTTATTAAATCCAAATGATATTGAAACGATTACTGTTTTAAAAGATGCACAAGCTGCCATTTATGGAACAATTGGTGCAAACGGAATCATTTTGATTACCACTAAAATGGGAAAGAAAAACTCAAAAACAAAAATATCCCTTAATAGTTATTCAGGATTTCAGGAAGCTTCAAGAAAATTACCAATGCTGAATGCTACTGAATATGCTTTATTATTAAATGAAAGTTATGCAAATGGCGGAAGAGCGCTTCCTTACCCGAATGCAAGCGGTTTAGGAAAAGGAACTGACTGGCAAAAAGAAGTTTTAGGAACGGGTGTACCAATTTTAAATACTGATTTAACAATTTCCGGAGGATCTGAAAAGATTACCTATTCTATCAGTGGTTCGCATTTGGATCAGGAAGGAATTGTAGGTCAGGATAAGTCAGGCTTTTTAAGAAATACCGCCAGGATCGCTTTGGGTGCTGATTTAAGTGATAAATTTAAAGTGAAAACAAATGTTATTTACACTTATTTTAATAGAAAATCAATTAATGAAAACGGATTAGGATCTGTATTATTTAATGCCTTAAACGTACCTGCAACTATTGCTCCGTACAATGCAAATGGTGATTTTACTTTGGTACCAAGCACAACCGGATTGGGAACAGAAATTATAAATCCGTTAGCACAGCTTGCGAACACTTATAACGATTATAATTTTAAAAAACTGAATGGTAATTTTGGTTTTGATTATAAAATATTCAAAGGATTTGTTTTATCAAGTTCAATCGGATTTAATACAGCAAACAGCGAAGGCAAAACATTCGCCAAACAAATCAGTTATGGCGGAAAAGTTTTTGATGTTCAAAGAAGTTCTGTAACACAAACTGCCACAAACGATAACGATTATTCATTTGATATTTACGGAACGTATACTGCAAAAATAGCAGAGAACCATAATATTACTGCTACATTAGGAAATACTATTTTCAAAACATGGGGAAACTCAGCAAATGCAACAGGATTTGATGTTCCAAATAACTCATGGGAATATGCAGATCTTTCCTTAACCAGAGGATTACCAACGGCATTAAATACCGGTGGATATGTATACGACCAAAGAAGGCTTTCTTACTTTGGAAGAGCGCAATACGATTATAAAGGAAAGTATCTTTTCTCTGCAATGATCAGACGTGATTCTTCTACAAAATTTGGTCCGGGAAATAAAGTGGGATATTTTCCATCTTTTACAGCGGGATGGGTAGTTTCTGACGAAGGTTTCTTTGGAGAATCAAAAACAATAAACTTTTTAAAATTCAGAGCCAGTTATGGTACTTTAGGAAATGATCAAATTCCTAATAATGGTTATTTATCACTCTTAACAGGAGAAGCTACTTATGTATTTGATGGTAATTTAACAAGCGGAAAAGCAACAGGGCAAATCCCTAATCCTGATTTGAAATGGGAAGAAGCCAAGAAATTTGATGTTGGTTTAGATTTAAGATTATTTAATGATAAAGTTTCTGTCGTTGCAGATTATTTTATAGATACCAGAAATGATCTTTTGATACCAAATATTCCAGTTTCAGGAATTATAGGAATTGGTGCTCCGGGAGCAAGTGCTCCGACATTGAACGCAGGTTCTGTTAGAAATTCAGGTTTTGAATTTGCTATTGATTACAAGGAGAAGTTTTCAGATTCGTTTAGCATGAGCGTAGGTTATAATGTGACGTTTATTAAAAATGAAGTATTAGAAGTAAATAACGGAACCGGAATTATTGAACAAGGCGGTTTTGGAGTAGGGCAACCAGCAGCTTCACGTATGGAAGCAGGAAAACCAATAGGCTATTTTTACGGTTACAAAACAGATGGATTATTTCAGAATCAGGCAGAAGTTGATGCTCACCCATCACAATTAGCTTTAGGGGCGAATGCTGCTCCCGGAGATATTCGTTATGTAGATTTAAATGGAGATGGTGTAATTGATACCAAAGATAAAACCGATATCGGAGATCCGATTCCTGAAGCTACAATGGGATTTAATTTACAGTTAAATTATAAAAACCTTGATTTTGCACTTTACAGTTTTGCATCAGTAGGAAATGATATGGTGCGCAATTACGAAAGAGTACTTTCTGATGCCAATCGTTTAGATTATGTTTTAGACAGATGGACAGGCGAAGGAACAAGTACTACTGTGCCTAGAGTTACTACAGGAGCAACTGCCAACAATGTACTTTCAGATTATTTTGTAGAGGATGCTTCTTATTTCAGAATTCAAAACATACAATTGGGATATACTCTTAACCCAAATGTAAGTCAAAAAGCAGGAATTACTAAACTAAGACTTTATGCAGGAGTAAATAATCTATACACATTTACCAAATATAAAGGCTTTGATCCGGGCTCTTCAGCAGGACCAACAAATCAGGATGGAGTTTCTCAATCACCAATTGGTGCCGGAATTGACTATGGGTTTTATCCAGTTCCAAGAACCTATTTATTGGGTTTAAACATTAATTTTTAATTTCAATAAAAATGAAAAAATATTTAATCACAACCATTATAACACTTACACTGTTCTCGACAATAAGTATTTCTTGTTCAGATGAATTTGTAAGTCCAAAACCGAAGTATTCTATAGATTCTGAAAATTATTTCAATTCAAAAGAAGACTACGATGATGCCTTAGTTGCCACTTATGATTTGCTACAATCTTCTTATGTAAATGTTTTGTTAGGAGAAATTGCTTCAGACAATACTTTATGTGGAGGAGAAAGTCCGACAGACGTTATAGGTTTTCAGCAAATAGACGATATGATTCATACACCGGTAAACAGCAATTTACGAGATATCTGGAATTGGATGTTTGCAGGAGTTCAAAGAGCTAACTATATTCTTGAATTTAAAGATAAAACCGATTTTGAGGGAAAAAACCAGCTAATCGCAGAAACACGTTTTCTGAGAGCATATTACCAGTTTGAGTTAGTGAAATGGTTTGGTGGAATCCCGATGAAAGGAGATGTCAGATTTAAAGTTGGAGATGAAAAAACAGTAGCAAGATCATCAGCTCAGGAAGTGTATACTTCGATCGAAGCCGATTTAATTTTTGCTGTAGCTAATTTATCTCCAACGCCATCTCAAAAAGGAAGAGTGACAAAAGGTGCAGCACAGGCATTATTAGGAAAAGCTTATTTGTATCAAAACAAGTATGAACAAGCCGCGACAGCTCTTGATGCAGTAATTACTTCTGGGAAATATACATTACAAACCGATTATAATGCCATGTTTGAACTGGATGGAGAAAACGGAACAGAATCTGTTTTTGAAGTTCAATATACAGATGTTGAAGGAGCTGGTTTTACCTGTTTACAATGTAGTGAAGGTAACGTTGCGGTTGGTTTTAGTGGTATCCGTAATTATTCCGGACCATTGTTTTCTTCTGGGTTTAGTTTTAATGTTCCAACCAAAGAAAGTGCCGATGCTTTCGAAGTAGGTGATAAACGTAAAGATGTTGCCATATTGGATATTGCGGCCTGGGCTGCGGCAAATGCTTCATTTGATGGAGGCAAAGGTGTGAGCTTTGGAAAAGGAAATGAAGACACAGGGTATTTCAACAGAAAATATCTTCCAAGAAAAAGAAGCGCAAATGCAGCGGGAGATTTGAATCTTACAAACCCGAACAATTACAGAGCAATCCGTTATGCTGACGTTTTATTAATGGCTGCTGAAGCTTATAACAGAGGTGCAATAGACGATGGAAAAGCAAGAAATTATCTAAATCAGGTAAGAAGACGTGCTTTTGGAGACAACAATCATGATGTTTCAGTTTCAGGTGCAGCCTTGACCGATTTTATTTTGGCAGAAAGAAGAGTGGAGCTTTTTGGAGAAGGACATCGTTTCTTTGATTTGGTGAGAACCGGAAAAGCGGTTGGAAAAATTGCAGGTTTTAAAGCGAATAAAAACGAATTATTTCCGCTTCCAATTGAAGAAATTCAATTTGCAAACGGAAACTGGCAACAAAACCCTGGATATTAAAAAAACACTATTATGAAAAAATTACATTCAATTATGAGTCTTTTCGTTTTAACAATATTTCTAGGTTGTTCAAGCGATGAAAGCAGTAATATTGATTTAGACGGTGTAAATGCACCGGCTAATGTATCTGCTCTGACCACAGTAACACAAGATAATTCGGGTAAAGTTACTTTTGTGCCTAAAGGCGAAGGTGTTACACAATATAAAATAAATTATGGAGACGGATCTCCGGAGTCTGTTTACTTTGGGGCGGGCGGAACTACAATACATACTTATAAAGAAGGTGTTTATCAGTCGAAAATTATCGCAATGGGAATTTCAGGAAAAACAACTGAAGTGATTCAGCCAGTTGTGGTGTCTTTTAGAGCTCCTGAAAATTTAAAAGTAGTGATTACAAATGATATATCGATTTCTAAAAAAGTAACCGTAAAAGCAACTGCTGATTTTGCTTTGTTTTATGATGTTTATTTTGGGGAGGCTGGAAAACCTGAACCAATTTCAGCTAACAACGGTGAATCTGTTTCGTATGTTTATAAAGAAGCAGGAACTTATACAATTCGCGTAGTTTCAAAAAGTGCTGCAATTAAAACAACCGAATATACAGAGCAGTTTGTGGCTAAGCTTGTACTTAATCCGACAACATCAGCTACAACACCACCTAACAGACCAGCCGGAAATGTAATTTCAATTTATAGTTCAAAGTATACAAATGTGGCCGGAACTAATTTCTATCCAAATTGGGGACAATCAGGCGGTTATTCAGAATTTGATTTGAATGGCGATAAAATGTTGAATTATACTAATTTAAATTATCAGGGAATTGCTTTGGCAGATAATGTAACCGTTGATGTTTCAGGAATGGATTACATTCACATGGATGTCTGGACTGCAGATTTGCAAAAATTGGAAACTTCTCTAATCAGTAAAACGAATGGCGAAAGACCAGTTGTAAAAGATTTGATTGCAAACCAATGGACAAGTATTGATATTCCGATTTCAGCCTTTACCAGTCAGACAAACTTTAAGGTAGCCGATATTTTCCAATTGAAATTGGTGGGAACTCCTGCAGGTAAAAACGTTTTTATTGATAATATTTATTTCTATAAAAATGGAGAAGCACTAAGTACTGCAGCGCCAACGCCGACAAAAGCAGCAAGCGACGTGATCTCAATGTTTAGTGACGCATATTCAAATGTGCCCATTGCAACATGGCGTACAGATTGGTCAGCTGCAACATTAGAAGAAACGGCTGTAGCAGGAAACGCAGTAAAAAAATATTCCGATTTGAATTTCGTAGGTATCGAGCCAACTGCTACAATTGATGCTTCTGCAATGACTCATTTTCATGTAGATGTCTGGTCAGCTGATTTTACAGAATTCAGAATAAAATTAGTCGATTTTGGTGCTAATGGCGTGTACAATGGAGGAGGAGACGATAAAGAACACGAAATAAAAGTTACCGCTCCTGCAAAAGGATCATGGGTGAGTTTAGATATTCCGTTAAGTGATTTTACAGGATTAACAACCAGAGCCCATATTGCGCAACTTATTTATTCAGGAAATCCTAGCGGAGCACATACTATTTATATAGATAATGTTTATTTCCATAAATAAAATAAGCGCTTTTTAAATGAGATTAAAATGAATTTACATTTTATAAAAAATAACAAAATGAAAAAATATAATAAATACTTCGTATTACTTTTTGCACTCCTGCTAGTGATAAGTTGCCAAAAAGATGATTACGCTTTTGGCGATTTGTCTGCACCAACAAATTTGCAGGTCAAAGCTGAGATTGTTGGAAAAAACAACTGCTGCTCCCAACGGAGACGGATCAGGGATGGTAAAACTTACTGCAACTGCAGATAACGCCATTTCCTACAAATATGTATTTACTGATGGTACTACAGAAAATGCGCCAAATGGTATATTTACAAAACGTTTTACTAAAACAGGACTAAATAAATACACTGTAACGGTAATTGCTTCAGGAAAAGGAGGTGTGGCAACGAATACCACAATTGATGTTGAGGTATTAAGTAATTTCAGTGATGATGAAGCGGTTCAGTTTTTAACAGCCGGAACCTCTAAAAAATGGTATTGGTCAGCGTCTGAGCCTGGACATTTAGGTGTAGGGCAAAATGATGGGGATGCAACTAAAAACTATTATGCAAACTATTATATGGCAGGTGCCTTTGAAAAAGCAGGATCGCCAAGCAGTAGTTGTTTATACGAAAACGTATTGACATTCTCTCTTGAAGGTGAACAGCTGAAATTTGAATTAAATAATGGAGGATCGACTTTCTTTAATGCTGCTTTTGCAAGTGTAGCTGGAGGAAGCGGACCCGATGATTCTTGCTTGTCATACAATACTTCTGGCAAAAAATCAGTTTCATTGAGTCCTTCAGAATCAGTAGTAATGTCAAATCCAAATCACGCAACTCAAACCAGAGGAACAACAATGAACTTCTCTGATAACGGATTTATGGGGTATTATATTGGTCAGAGTTCATACGAGATTTTGTCAATTACAGCCAACAGAATGGTAGTTAGAGCCGTTATGGGTGGAAATCCGGCACTGGCATGGTATCATATTTTCACCACTACAAAACCAACCCAGGCTCCACCAGCAGATTTTACAAAACTAGTTTGGTCAGATGAATTTAATACTGACGGAGCTCCTGATGCTACAAAATGGAATTACGATTTAGGTAAAGGTGATAACGGCTGGGGGAATAATGAAAAACAGAATTATACCAACTCGGCTACAAACGTAATTGTACAAGGCGGAAGTTTGAAAATTACAGCTAAAAAAGAAGCTTCAGGCGGAGCTGATTATTCTTCGGCAAGATTAAAAACAGATGCTAAATTTGCTTTTACTTACGGAAAAATTGAGGTTAAGGCTAAACTTCCTATTGGTGCGGGAACCTGGCCGGCAATCTGGATGCTGGGTCAAAATTATGCTACTAAACCATGGCCGGCTTGTGGAGAAATTGATATTATGGAACATGTTGGTAATAACCAAAACGTTATTTTGAGTACACTTCATTATCCTGGACATTCTGGAGGAAGCGGAAATACTGGCTCTAAAACAATACCAAATGTTTCAACCGAATTTCATGTTTATAAAGCGGTTTGGAGTGCGGCATCAGTTACAACATTTGTAGATGATGTTCAGATTCATTCCGTTCCTAATGATGGCTCTTTGCCTTTTAATAGTGACTTTTTCTTAATTCTGAATGTTGCAATGGGAGGTAATTTGGGAGGCAATATTGATGCGGCTTTTACGCAGTCTTCAATGGAGATTGATTATGTAAGAGTATATCAATAGATTATAGATTAATTAGTAATAATGAAATGAGAAGGTCAGTTTTAGGCTGACCTTTTTAATTTTTGTAAATTTAAAATGCTACTATGAAAAAAATAATGGTATTGCTATTAATTAGCAGTTTTTGTTTCGCACAAGAAATAAAGAGGAAACTTGTTTGGGAAGAAAATTTCAATAATAAAGATTTAAACGAAAAAGACTGGAATTTTGAAGTTGGCGATGGTTGTCCGAATCTTTGTGGTTTCGGAAATAATGAAAGACAAATTTATACCAAAACAAACCATGAATTTAAAGATGGAAATTTTGTTATTGAAGCTAAAAAAGAAGAAAACAAATACACTTCGACCAAAATTACGACAAAAGGCAAAAAAGAATTTTTGTATGGACGAATTGAAGCCAGAGCAAAATTACCAGTTGGGCACGGTTTGTGGCCGGCATTCTGGATGTTAGGTGCTAATATAGACGAAGTTCATTGGCCAAAAAGCGGTGAAATAGATATTTTAGAATACATCGGAAGAGATCCTCATATGGTGTACACAACTTTGCATACGCAAGACAGTCACGGAAATACAATCAATACCAAAAGAACTGCTTTTCCTAATATTGAAGAAGGATACCACGTTTATGCAATCGAATGGACGAAAGATAAAATTGATTTTTTTGTAGATAAAGCTTTAGTTTATACTTTTAATCCTACAGTAAAAAATGAAGATATATGGCCTTTTGATAAGCCTTTTTACATAATTGTAAATTTAGCGATTGGAGGGAATTTTGGAGGCCCTGAAGTAGATGATAAGGTGTTACCGCAAAAGTATTATATAGATTATGTACGTGTATACCAATAGCAAAATAAAGCTTTAAAAAGTAGACATAAGTATTTTAAGTATTTAATTGTGAGTTATTTATGTCTATTTTTTTTATCCTTAATATTTTTTAAATCTGATGTTTTAACGCACTTTATCGATTAAGTTTAATTTTTATTTATATTTTTTAATATTTTGCTATTAATTATTCTTGTTTTTATTTGCTTTTTAAAATAATTATTTGTTAAATTTGGTCACGATATTAACATAAACAAAAAAAAGATACGCCTATACAATAAAATTACTTTTTAGAAAATTACTCCAAATTATAAAACTAAAAAAGTAGTATTATGGCAGATCTGCATATTCCAGACGCTCTATTAGTAAAAAATTATATCGAAGGCAATGAAACTGCTCTTTCGATACTAATTAAAAGGCACGAGTCTAAAATATATGGATTCATATATTCAAAGATTGCTGATAGAGATATTTCAAACGATATTTTTCAAGACACTTTTATTAAGGTAATCAAAACCTTAAAAAGTAATTCATATAATGAAGAAGGTAAATTTTTGCCTTGGGTTATGCGTATTTCTCACAATTTAATTGTAGATCACTTTCGTAAAACCAAAAAAATGCCAATGTACAGAGAAACAGAAGAGTTTTCTATTTTTTCTGTTATGTCTGACAATTCCTTAACTATTGAAGGCAAAATGATCGTTGATCAGGTGGAAGTTGACTTGAAAAGATTGATTGAAGAGCTTCCTGAAGATCAAAAAGAAGTATTGGTAATGCGTATGTATCAGGACATGAGTTTCAAGGAAATCTCTGAATTAACGGATGTTAGTATCAATACTGCGCTAGGAAGAATGCGTTATGCTTTAATGAATTTGAGAAAAATAATTGATAAACATCAAATTATTTTAACCAACTAATACTATTTTGAAAATTAGCTCGTTATACTTTATATAAACATATTTGTAGTATGGCGAAAATTTACTCTAAGAAGGAATTAGCTTCTAAAAATCTAAAACCTAAGAAAGAAGTTGTTTCTTTCTTGCTAAACTATTCACAAGCACTAACAGTTGTGAAAGTTCAAGATAAAAGTTTTGAGATTATAGCTAATTAAACAGCCCACTATTTTAGTCGGATGTTTATTTTACAAGAACCAAATTATTTTGGTTTGAAAAACTCACTATTTGTACACAAATGCAGATAGTGAGTTTTTTTTATATGTTTAATTATAAAGTAAGATTATTAGTATGATTTTTTTATTCCTAAATTTTAATTACCTACTTTTTTGTGTGATTTTTCTCGTGGTTTAGTTAAAATGTTATAATTAGGTTAAAATTTATTTGTTTATTCGGTATTTAGTTTTATTTTAGTTAAAAAAGTTGATTTAAATACAGGGAAATTACTTATTATGGAAGTTTTTCGTATTAAAACAATTAAATAATTAGATAATTAATGATGTGAAAAAAAATGTTTAACCCAATAACCAATAATTTATGAAGAAAAATTACACTGACTTATTTTGTTTGTTTGTTGTACGTCTTTAAATGTTTTTATGGAAAAGTATTAATGCAATGAGTGGTTTTCAGAATTTCATTTCACCTAAAAATGTATTCTTTAAAAAAAAATCACTTTAAAAACCCAAGTGTATTTAACAACCAAATCAAACCCAAATGAAGAAGAACCTACAGATAGTATCATTTTTTCTATTGATAACCATCGGAGCATTTGCTCAACAAGACCAGATCAAAGACGCACAGTCTTTGTATGACAAAGGGAAAAGCCAGGAAGCTCTGGCAATTTTAAATAAAACAGAATATCTTATTCTTAATGCATCTGATGAAAATAAATCAGATTATTATTTTTTAAAAGGAAATGTTTTAAAAGATTTAGCTGTAAAAAATATAGATGCAGCTAATAACTTTACATTAGCCTCTCAGGCATATCAGGATGTATTTTTATATGAGAATGAATCAGGGAAATTCAAATTTACCGTTAAAGCGAATGCGGCATTAAAAGAAATGAAATCGAGTCTTGTTGATGGTGCGATGGCCGATTTTAATTCTGGTAAATTTAAAGAAAGTGCAGAGAAAAGTTACAAAGTTTATTTGTTTGATAAAAAGGATACAATAAACTTGTATAATGCAGCATCTTCATCTATAAATGCCAAGGATTATGACTCGGCAATTAAATATTATGAAAACTTAAAAAAGATTAATTTTTCAGGGAAAGGAGTTTTGTATTACGCCACAAATAAGAAACAAAAGAAGAAGATGTTTTTGTTTCACCAAAAGCAAGAGAATCTGCTATTCAGCAAGGTCTTTATGAAAAACCAAGAACAGAGTCGGTTCCTTCCAGAAAAATAAGTGTGAATAGCAATTTAGCTTATTCTTATCTGGAGAAAAAACAGTATGCTAAAGCTGAGGTAATTTATAATTATGTTTTAGAACTTGACCCTAATTATGTTGATGCTTATATCAATATGGCTTACCTGAAATTAGAGGAGAAAAAAGATATTGCTGATGAAATAGCAAATTTAGGAACTTCTGCCGGAGAGATGCAAAAATATGATAAGTTAAATGCCAGGAAAGATGATATTGCCCGTAGTGCAATCCCATATCTTAAAAAAGCCCTTACTTTAGAGCCTAAAAATACAGATGCAACAAAATCACTTTTAGGAATTTACAGATCGCTCGATATGACAAATGAATATAATGCTCTAAAAAGCAGCATGTAAAAAATAAAAGAAGCTGCTAAATTTTCTTTTTAGCAGCTTCTTCTATTATTGATTTTTTACCAATAGTTCTGGTAATAATGTCTTTCTCTAAACTCCAGCCTCTCGCAGGCGAATATTCTCTCCCGTACCAAATAATCTGAAGATGTAAGTCGTTCCATATTTCTCTTGGGAACAATCTTTTTGCATCTTTTTCAGTCTGAACTACATTTTTTCCGTTCGAAAGATTCCATCGATGCATCAATCTATGAATGTGTGTGTCAACTGGAAAAGCAGGAACACCAAAAGCCTGAGACATTACAACACTAGCTGTTTTATGCCCAACAGCTGGCAATTCTTCAAGCGCTTCAAAACTTTGTGGAACTTTTCCGTCATGTTTATCAATCAAAATATGTGACAAACCATGAATTCCTTTCGATTTCATTGGAGATAAACCACAAGGCCGAATAATTTCCTTAATTTCTTCAATCGACATTTTAATCATATCATAAGGATTATCGGCCTTCGCAAAAAGTAATGGCGTAATCTGATTCACACGTACATCGGTGCATTGTGCCGAAAGTAAAACTGCAATTAATAAAGTATAAGGGTCTTTATGATCAAGCGGAACAGGTATAGTAGGGTAGAGTTCTTTTAACGTATTTATAACAAATTGTACGCGGGCTTCTTTATTCATTTCCGTATTTTTAATCTCGTAAAAATAGTGAATTATAAGTTAAAAGTTAATGGTTAGGAGTTGCGAGATAAAAGTTACGAGTTCTTATTTTTAAAAGCAAGTCTATATTCTTTAATTTATATTCTGTTTTCTAAAAAATCTAAAATCTAAAATATCAACATGACAACATTAAAAGCAGGCGATAAAGCGCCAAACTTCTCAGGAATAGATCAGGACGGGAAAACACATAAATTGGCAGATTATGCCGGAAAAAAATTAGTCGTTTTCTTTTATCCAAAAGCTAATACGCCAGGCTGTACTGCAGAAGCTTGTGATTTAAGAGATAATTTTGAGCGTTTTAAAGCAAACAATTACGAACTTCTTGGCGTAAGTGCCGACAGTCAAAAAGCACAAACAAAATTTAAAGACAAATACGAATTTCCTTTTCCATTATTAGCAGATGAAGACAAATCAGTTATCAATGCTTTTGGTGTTTGGGGGCCAAAAAAGTTCATGGGAAGAGAATACGACGGAATTCACAGAACCACTTTCGTAATTGATGAAAAAGGAATTATCGAAGAAGTAATCGAAAAAGTAAAAACAAAAGAGCACGCTTCGCAGATTTTGAAATAGTTTTTGCCTCAGCTTCAAGTTTTAAGCTGAATCTTGTTGCGTGCTTTGTGGTAAAATTTTATTCAGTTTAGAAACTGAAACCTGACACGGGGCTTTAGTCGAATTGCGAAGCAAACAAGCAAAAAAAAGTCCCAAATAAGCTACCGTCTGGACACAAATATTTTTTTTAATTATATTTGAGAAAAAGTGCAGACTAGATATTTTGAAAATTTAAAAGACAAGCGATTGTTGAATAGAGGTAATTCTATTCTCAATCGCTTGTTTGCTAATAGTATTTATTCGATAAGACAATTAGCAGAAAGTGACGCTGAAGCCAAAGCGATTTACCGATTTTTGCAAAATGATAATGTCAGTGAGGCTGATATTATAAAGAACATGTCTCTTAATTGTGTAAGCTGCGTTGAAGATAAATCTGTTTTGTGTATTCAGGACAGTAGTGAAATAAACCTTTATAATCACAGAAACAGGATCAAAAAGGATGAGTCAATTGGACTGACCAATGCTTCTGTTGGTGGACTTGGCTTTTTTATTCATCCGAGTTTTATCATAGATGCAGATACTTTAATGCCATATGGTTTTTCAGATGTGAAAATATGGAATAGAAGTCATGAACTGCCACCTAAAATGAAGACCAATACTCACAATCGTATACCCATTGAAGAAAAAGAGTCTTACAGATGGATCGATTCTTCTCTTGAAACTAAGAAAAGACTAAGTAAAGCAAAAGAAATAATCATTATTCAGGACAGAGAGGGAGATATTTTTGAACAATTTTGCCTTGTCCCAGACAGTAAAACACATTTATTGATTAGATCCCGATTTAATCGATTGTTGGGTAATAAAATCAAACTTTTCGATCATCTAAGTTCTCAGCCGCTTCAAGGGATGTACACAATTGAACTAGAAGGAGACAAAAGGAGAAATATCCAGAAAAGAACAGCTACTATAGAAGTACGCTTTTCAGAAATAACAATAGGCAAACATCAATATTCAGGTAAACATCTTCCTGATAAAATCAAGCTTTACGCTATTGAGGCAAAAGAGGTTGGAGAAAACATTGAAAACCCAATACTTTGGAGATTACTAACGACAAAGAAAGTTGAAGATCTGCAAACTGCATTACTTTGTATCCAATGGTATACCTACAGGTGGACTATCGAAGAAGTATTTAGAATTTTAAAGAAAGAGGGCTTCAACATAGAAGCTAGCGAATTATCCCAAGGCAAAGCAGTTCGTAAACTATGTCTTTTGATGCTGGAGACTATTATAAAGCTCTTTATTATGCAAATCGCCTATGGCTGCGAAGAAGAGACTGAACCCAGAAGCTGTTTTTCAGAGCAAGAAATGGAATGTTTAGAATTGCAAATCACACAATTAGAGGGTAAAACAGAAAAACTAAAAAACCCATATAAATCGTCAGATTTGAAACGATATATATGGGCTATTGCTAGATTAGGAGGATGGAAAGGTTATCTTTCAGAAAGAAAACCAGGCATCACAACCTTTTGGATTGGCCTGCAAAAATTCAATTCAGTCATGCAAGGTTGGATACTCTTTAGAGATGTGTCCAGACGGTAGCCCAAATAAGGGACTTTTTATTATGTATTTTGTTCTAATTCTTTTTGCGGATGATATCCAAAAAGATGATGTTCCTTTATAATTTCGGCAACTCCAGAAGGAAGCATTGGTTCCCATCCTGTTTTTCCCTGACTGATCATTTTTAAAACTTCGCGTGAGAATACATTTAATATGTCTGGATTATAATCTACAATATCAACGACTTTTCCGTTGAACTTAAAGAATTTATATAATTCTTTCATTCTTGGATGTACTTTTAGATTATCAGAAGTAATAACTTCACCATTTTCACCCAACATTGGATATAAGAATACTTTCATGTCGCGGTAGAATAATTTTCCGAAAGCTTCCAGAATTCCACCACTTAAATGACGATAGTATTTCTCATCAAAAATATCAACTAAATTATTTACACCCATTGCTAATCCCATTCTTGCTTTGGTATAATTAGCAAAATATTCCACAACCTTATAATATTCCTGGAAATTCGAAATCATTACGGTCTGACCTAATGAACAAAGTAATTCGGCTCTGTCCATAAAATCACGTTCATCAATTTCACCATCTGAACGTAAATTTGAAAGTGTAATTTCAAAAACAACCAATGTATTGTCTTTTTCTACCTTATTTTCGTCAAGAAACATTTTTAATGATTTCTCGTACATATCAAGGTTTACATTCGTAACCGGACGGAAACTTCCTCTAAAAGCAAGAAGGTTTTTTTTGTATAAAACGGCGGCTGGCAATACGTTTTTCCCTTCAGGGTTAAACATTACGGCATCTGTCATTCCGTTTTTAACCAGTTGTAAACTCATTAAACGATTGTCAACATCAGCAAAACGAGGTCCTGAGAAGTTTATAGTGTCGATTTCAAGCTGGTCTTTATCTAAGTGATCATATAAATAACGAAGTAATCGTTTTGGATCGTTGTATTTGTAAAAAGCACCGTAAATTAAGTTAACACCTAATATTCCTAATGTTTCTTGTTGTAGTCGGGCGTCAGTTTCTTTAAAACGAATGTGAAGAATAATTTCGTTATAAGCTTCGTCTGGTTCAATTTGGTATCGGATTCCAACCCAGCCGTGACCTTTAAATTGTTTGGCAAAATCGATAGTAGCAACCGTATTGGCATAACTAAAGAAAAGTTTATTGGGGTGTTTTTCTCTACTTAAACGCTCTTCAATTAGTTCACCTTCAAAGGTTAACATTTTTTTGAGTCGGTTTTCAGTAACGTAGCGGCCGTCGCCTTCAATTCCGTAAACGGCGTCACTAAAATCTTTGTCATAGGCAGACATAGCTTTTGCAATAGTTCCCGATGAACCTCCGGATCTGAAAAAATGTCTTACTGTCTCTTGTCCAGCGCCAATTTCAGCAAATGTTCCGTAAATATTCTCGTTTAAATTAATGCGTAACGCTTTGTCTTTTATAGAAGGAATCTGTTCGATGACCTTGTCACCTTTGAGTTTTATTTCTGTACCCATTTTATTTTAAATAGATTTGTTACAAAGTTAGTAAATTAGGCTTCTAATGAAAGAGAAATAATCCTATTTTTGTAAAAAAAATAAGTTCAATTGAAGGTATATTTTTTAGGCACTGGTACTTCTCAAGGTATCCCGATTATTGGGGTCGATCATCCCGTTTGTAAAAGCACTGATGCTAAGGATAAAAGGCTTCGCGTAGCCATTTGGATTACGTGGAATGAGCATTCATATGTAATCGATTGCGGACCCGATTTTAGACAGCAAATGCTTTCATGCGGCTGTCAAAAACTCGATGCAATTCTATTTACACATGAACATGCTGATCATACAGCTGGTTTAGATGATATTCGTCCGTTTAATTTCCGTCAGGGAGAAATTCCGGTTTATGGCCACGAACGCGTAATCGACAATCTAAAACGTCGTTTTGAATATGTTTTCGAAACCGTAAATAAATATCCGGGAGCCCCAAGCGTAAAAACAATCGAAGTAATAAATAACGAACCATTTGCTGTCGGCGATAAAATGGCGATTCCGGTAAACGTAATGCATGGCGATTTACAGGTTTTTGGATATCGTATTGATGATTTTGCCTATTTAACCGATGTCAAAACGATCGAAGAAGTCGAAGTTGAAAAATTAAAAAATCTAAAGGTTTTGGTGGTGAATGCTTTGCGTGTCGAACCTCATGACACACATTTTAATTTGCAGGAAGCTCTTGATTTCATCAATTTAGTCAAACCAGAAAAAGCGTATTTAACGCATATTAGCCATGTTTTAGGGTTTCATGAAGAAGTACAAAAAGAACTTCCTGAAAATGTCTTCCTGGCTTATGATAACTTAGAAATTACAATTTAATTATATTACAAAATGAAAAAATCCTTAATGCTTTACCTTTTTATCCTTGCGATATTAATGAATATTTTTACTTATATGTTTTACAGCAGAGAAGTGAAATTTGGACAAGAACGATATGATAAAACGACTAAGAAGCTTAGAGACAGTATAAATTTAGTATCAGGAAAATTGGCCGAAGCCGATTATTTTTCTTTAGAACATAATGAAAATGCTCAGAATTATTTTGACAATAGCGCTTCTGGTGGAAAAGTAATTTTATATGAAAAATTGATTCCGGTTGTAACAGAGAAATTATTGGATTTAAATGCTAATCCAAACGGGAATCCTTATACAGGTCAGGATAAAATTGGTCCGAACAAATTTATCATCAATAAAATAAAAATTCTAAACCACAGATGGATCATTGCAGATTACAGTAATGGAGAATTATGGGGAGAAGTCTTGTTAAAATATTTTGTTGATAACGATGATAATATTACTTTTGAGGTTAATCAAAGCTGGTTGTATCAAAAATAGTATTTAGAATGCTATTTTTTATCACCACTTTTTAAAAAATAGGATTTATGAAAAAGATATTTTTATTTTCGATTATTATTGGTCTTTCATTTTCTTGTGCGAAAAAAGTTTCTGAAGAAAAGAAACCCTCACAAGAAACTACAAAAGCTGCAAAAGAAGAAACTAACTCTCCGGCTGTTGTTGGAGGAGATTCAGATACTAATGGCTGTAAAGCTTCTGCAGGTTATACCTGGTCTATTCTTAAAAAAGAATGCATCCGGATTTTTGAAAACAGTACTAAATTATCTCACGCCGAAGACGGAAAAACCTATACAACAGTTGCCTACGTAATCTTTGATGGGGATAAGGCAGAACTTTTCTTAGATACTCAAAAAGAATCTATTATTCTGGAAAGAAAATCAGAAGGAGACTCCTGGGTAAAAGATGATCTACAGTTAATTCCCTGGAAGGGATATGTTCTAAAAAAGGAGATAAAATTATTTATACAGGACAATAGTCATGTAAACATAAAAAGGCGAGAAATATTTTTCTCGCCTTTTTTGTTATAAATCTTTAGAGTGTTTTTCAGTCAATTGTTAATGTAGAAATCGCAGGATTTCATTAATTAAACTATTTCTTTTATAAAATCAGAAGTAACAACCTGAGCAAATTCTTCATTCAAACTAGCTAAAGCAGTTTGGTGAATTGTTTCTGCAGAAAAATCTTCTCCGTTTATGCCTTTCTTATTAAAAGTTGCCGTTGCGTCAGAAACTAAATAGGTTGTATAGCCAAAGTTCCCTGCCATTCTGGTAGTTGTAGAAACACAGTGATCTGTTGTTAAACCTACAATTACAAGATTTTCGATTTTTGCATCATCAAGTAACTCTTTTAAGTTCGTTCCAATAAAAGCACTGTTTACGTTCTTTTTGATGACAATTTCACCTTCAATCGGTTTTACAACGTCCTGAAATTCGTTACCCGGATTTGTTTCATTTAAAATCGAATTCAGATTAGAGGAACAATGTTGTATATGGAAAATGGGCAGTTTTTTAGCTCTCCAAATTTCAAGAAGTTCACCAGCCTTTTGTTCTGCATTTACATTATTACGATCGCCGCCCCAATAGGAAACATCATTAAATCCTTTTTGAATATCAATTAGGATTAATGCGGGATTATCAATTTTAGTAATATCCATTTTTTAAGGATTTAGATTGTTGTAAACTGCGGCTGAAAACTGAAAACTAGCCCACAAGCCAATTCTTAAAATCAAAGAAATTCTGAGGAGCAACTCCGTGACCAACAGGATATTCTTTATATGTAATCGGAATATTTAGGTTTTCCAGAACAGCAGGAGTTTTTCTTGCCCAATCTACAGGAATTACCTGATCAACAGTTCCGTGTGAAGCAAATATTTTTAGGTTTTTGAAATCATTTTTCTCGAAACCTTCTTTAATAATCTCATTATTAAAATAACCACTCATGGCAACTACTCTTTGTACTTTTTCAGGATAAGAAAGTGCAACTGAATAACTTAAAATTGAACCTTGACTGAAGCCAATCAGCGTTATGTTGTTGGCATCAATAGGATAATTGGCTACTAATTCGTCAATAAATTTTGCAATTAAATCACGTGAAGTTTTAGCTTCATTATCTGAAAATTTATTCTGATCAGCATCAAAATTAATCGCATACCAGGCATAAGCTCCATATTGTAAATCATAAGGCGCTCTTGCAGAAATAATATAGTAGTTATCTGGAAGTTCAGTCGCAAACGAGAACAAATCGGCCTCGTTGCTTCCGTATCCGTGTAATAATATTAAAACCGGATTTTTATCTAAAATAACTTTTGGTTCTTGTATTTTATATTCTAAAGATAGATTCATTTTTTAATTGTGAATTGTAAGTTATAAATTGTAAGCCTCAGTTTACGTTTTCAACTTTGACAAAGTTTTTGGAATTTGGAATTTTCCCGAAACTTCGGGATTGGAATTTTATTTATCCTATCGATTTAAACCATTTTTGAAAAAGATTTCCAACTAAAGGAATTGGTCTTGTCTGTCCCTGAATAGCACTGAAAATCCCGTAAGTCCATAAAATTGAAATACAGATCCACATTGGGAAGGTGATCATAAAGCTATCAAAGTTGCTGATAATGGCTCCGAAAGAAATAAAAGTCAAAGACAAACCCAGAGCCTGACGAATATGAAAAGACGCAAAACTATTTTTATTTTCAGAGTTCATCGACATCGCAATTAAAACACCAATGATCAAAATATAACTGGTAATGGCGATTGATTTTCCCTCTTGTACTGAATTATTCATTTTAATTATTTTGTGATAACAAGTTTATTTTGATTTAAAATTCCATAAACAGAACCTTTAATTTCAGTTCCTAAAAAAGCAGAATTTTTAGATTTTGAAAGAATATTTTCTTTCGTAAAAGTTGATTTTCCTTCAGGAGTAAAGAAAGTAAAGTTGGCTTTAGAACCTTCGGCAATTGGATTATTTTTAATTCCGAACACTGCTTTTCCTAAAGTTAGTTTTTCGATTACTGTTTCTAAAGGTAAAACAGTTAATAAAGCTCCAAAAGCACTTTCTAAACCAATTGTTCCATTTTTAGCGGTATCAAATTCCATTTTCTTGAATTCAATATCAATCGGATTATGGTCTGAAGTTATCATATCAATTGTTCCGTCTAAAACTGCTTTCACAAGAGCAGTTCTGTCGGCTTCAGTTCGCAATGGAGGAGTTACTTTATATCTGGTATCAAAACCTTCTAATTTTTCATCGGTTAAAACTAAATGATGTACCGTAACACTACAAGTTACTTGTAATCCTTTGGCTTTAGCTTCTTTAATTAATTCAACTGATTTTGCCGTAGATATTGTTGGAATATGAAGTTTCCCTCCTGCATATTCTAATAAAAATAAGTTTCGGATAACTTGCAATTCTTCGGCTAAATTGGGAATTCCTTTTAAACCTAATTTTGTAGATACAATTCCTTCATTTGCAACTCCATTTCCTTTGATGTTGGCATCTTGAGAATAAGCAATTACTAAACCATCAAAATCCTGTACATATTGCAAAGCAATTTTTAACAGATTGGCATTATCAAGGCTTTTATTGTAATCTCCAAAAGCGATTGCGCCTGCTTTCTTCATGTCAAATAATTCAGCCATGTCTTTTCCTTCGCTGGCTTTGGTTAAAGCACCGATTGGAAAAAGTTCTGTAGCAAAACCATTTGCTTTATTTTTTACAAAATTTACCTGAGATTGATTATCAATTATAGGGAAGGAGTTAGGCTGTAACGCCACGCCTGTAAAACCACTTTTTGCTGCAACATTCAACCCATTTGCAATTGTTTCTCTGTCTTCGTAACCTGGCTCTCCAAACGAAACACTGCTGTCAAACCAACCATGAGAAAGATGCAAATTATCAAATTTTACTTCGGTTGTATCATCAATATCAAGAAGTGAAGTTCCTATTTTTTCAATTAAACCATCTGCAATTAAAAGATCAACGGTCTGATTGTGAAACGGACTTTTTGAATCGATAATTTTGGCGCTTCTGATTAATATTTTCATATGTAGATAAATTTATTTTAATTGGAATCTTAATTTTTAAACATTTTTAGTCATAAAGGTTGTCATTTCGACGGAGGAGAAATCTCCGCAAGTAACTCCGCAACGGAAAGCCAATCTTTGTCGAGCTTCTCGCGGAGATTCCTCGTTCCTCGGAATGACAAACTAAAAGCAAAAAAGAAAGACGATAAGTTTTACTTCACAAACTTGATAATTGCCATTTCTAATGCTAAAAATAACAGTGCAAAGATAACAAACCATTTCCAAATTTGGCTGTCAGTTCGTTCAGTTTGTAAGGTGTTAAATATGGTCGAAATTGTGTCGGCAGTTTTAAAATCTGAAACCACATTGGTATTGACCTGACTTAAATCACTTTCGCTTCGTTTGTAATTGAAACTTAGATTTTCAACAGATTGTTTTTTATCAAAAATGCTGTAATTCCCAGCCGTTTCCGGGAAGTCATTGAAAGTTAATTTTACTTTGTTATTCAATATTTGCTGAATCGGAATAAAAGAATCTTCATTTCCTTTTACTTCCAAAATGGCATCTTTCGTCAACAAAACATCCACAAAATAAGGCTGATTACTGCCAATTGTCAAAGCGTTTACACCCGTTTTTTGATTGTTTTGTCCCATTTTATAAAAAAGAGGCACAATTAAAGGTGATTGCTGAAAGTTTGAATTTTCCGAATTTATTGGCGCTGAAAAAACAGTGATTCCAGAAACCGGATTTTGAATGGCCGTTACAAATACACTTTGATCTTCATAAGATAAAACTGCCGGATATGGACTTGAAATATCAAACGAATTATTGGTTTTTGGATATTGAAAATTAGTGATTTTATTTTCGAAAACCCCAGAAAATAATGGATGATCAAAGTTGATCTTAGTAATTAATTTGCTTTTGTTTTCAAGATTTTTAAACTGAACTTTTCCAAAATTTCCAAGAAAAGAATTGAGATTTGAAACCGAAGTTTTTTCAGAAGGAATTACAACTAAATTTCCACCTTTAGAAACAAATGCTTTCAAAGTAGTTTGTAGTGCTTGTGGAACTTCAACTAATTCATTTAGAATAATAGTATTTTGTTTTTCAAGGCTATTGTAGTCTAAACTGCTGACTGAATAATTATTGTAATTGAATTCAGCTGAAGTGTAAATTCGGGATAAAAAATTACTTTTTTCTGGTTCTCCAATGCTGATAACGTTTGTTTTTTTTGCTTTTGAAATGCTGAAGTAAAGTTTGTTGTCGTAAGTCAGACCGTTATCTTCAATAGTTACATAACCATGAAAAGCTTCTTTTGGAATCGTAAAATTGATTTCCTTTTTCTTCTTGTCAAAATTAATAATGGTTTTGGCAATCAATTTATTTTGATTGTATAATGCCATTGAAATCGGAATAAAATCATCGCCATAAGCCGATAAGTTTATTCCGATTTCATAAAAATTTTCTAATGTCTGATTAATAAAAACACTGTCAATGGCAACATTATTTTTTTGTTCAGCTTCCGGAATAATAAAATAAGGTTTCTCTTCAGAATCGATGTTTTTTATATCCTTTTCGGCTAAGCCAACAGCATCAGTAATGATAACAATATCTTTTTTATGTGCCGATTTATGCGCTTTTATTTTTGCCATTATTGACGAAAGTTCAAAAGGCGTAGCGCTGTATTTTAAATTCTGTAAAGCACTTTTAGAAGATTTTATATCTGTATTCCAGTAATTCTCAGTGTTGGTTAATAACGAAAATTGAGCGGTTTCCGGCGTATTTTCCAGTAATTCCTGAACGGCACGTTTCAATAATTCACCTTTTTTACCTTTAGCCTGCATACTAAACGAATTGTCTAAAATAATATACATTTCGTTTGACGCATTTTTGCTGTCTTTGGCTTCGAAATAGGGCTGAGCAAAAGCTACGATAACACAAGTTAATAATAATAAGCGGGTTGCTAATAATAGTCTTTTTTTGATCTTAGAACTTTTTCGTGTCTGAACAGCAAGTTCTTTTAAGAATTTGACATTCGTAAAATAAGAAGTTTTAAAACGTCGTAATTGAAACAAATGCACCAAAATTGGAACAATCAATAAGAATAGAAAGTATAGAATTTCGGGGTGTTTAAAGTGCATTCCGGCTTCGATTTATTCACTACGTTTTGTAGATACTGGCCAAAAATACAAATTTGTTGAGAGTTAAAGCTTTCAAATCATAACTTTTTATTTAATTTTTTTGCCACAGATTAAAAGATTAGCACAAATTAGAATATGGAAAAAATCATTTTAATATGTGGAGTCTATCGCTATAAAAGTTTGAAAAATGTAACTTTTGATAATTCATTTGTAACAAAAAATGTAATTTCTAACAATATTATTGAGTATTTTAGCATATTAAAAAAACCACAAAAAACTATGAAAGGATTATATATGTTGCTTTTTTCGGCGTTAGCTTTTACCACTACCCAAGCCCAGAATAAATTTAATTTATTGATAGGGACTTATACGAATACTTGCCAGAGCAACGGAATTTATGTTTATGAATTTGATGCGACCTCGGGCGGATTTAAGTTTAAAAATTCTTCAGAAAATGTGATAAGTCCGAGTTATTTATCGGTTTCAGCAGATAACAAATTTATTTATGCTGTAAATGAAAATGGTGATCAAAGTGCTGTTAGCGCTTTTGGATATAATTCAAAATCAGGAAAAGTTACTTTTTTAAATACGAATAAAGCGTTAGGAGCTGATCCTTGTCATTTAATAAATGATGATAAAAATGTTATTGTTGCCAATTATTCCGGCGGTAATATTGTAGTTTTTAAAAAGAATGCTAATGGAAGTATTTCTACAGTACAACAAGTAGTGCAGCATGAAGGAAAAGGAGTAAATGTAGCGCGTCAGGAGAAAGCACACGTACATATGGTTGTTTTTTCTCCGGATAAAAAATTCGTTTTATCTAATGATTTAGGTTTAGATAAAGTGTTTATCTATAAATACAATCCTAGTTCTAAAAATGAAATGCTGACATTAAAAGGAAGTGTAGATGTAAAATCCGGAAGTGGACCAAGACATTTGACTTTTAGTAAGGATGGGAAATTTGTATATCTAATTCAGGAATTAGATGCAACGCTGACGACTTTTAGTTATAACAAAAACGGAAGCTTAAAAAAGATTGCCGAAACGAGTATTCTTGCAAAAGATTTTAAAGGCGGAACGGGAGCAGCGGCAATCAAAATTTCGCCTGACGGAAAATTTTTATACGTAACAGACAGAGTAGATGCAAACAGTATCTCAGTGTACAAGATTCTTAAAAACGGAAGTATTGAATTAGTAGAACAACAAAGTACTTTAGGAAAAGGGCCAAGAGATTTTGCGATTGATCCATCAGGAAATTACCTTTTAGTAGGGCATCAATACACTAACAATATCGTGATCTTTAAAAGAGATAAAACAACAGGTAAACTTACAGATACGGGTAAAAAAATCGAATTGTGTTCGCCTGTAGGGCTTGTTTTTACTAAAATATAGTTTTCAGTCGCAGTCACAGTTTACAGTTAGTACTGGAAACAGTGACTGTGACTGAAAAAATCCAATAAAAAAAATCCAAATTCCATTATATACTATTGGAATTTGGATTTTTTTTATTGGATTTTTACTTGTCCTTATCTTTTCTCTTCTTATCTCTCGTTTTCAACATATTTCGATTGACAGATCCGTGGGTTTTCTTTTTTGTTTTAGAAGGTCCTCCTAAATTGACTTTCTTATTCTTTTTGTCTTTTTCATGAAAAGCACCGTCACCTTTTAGTGTTTGTTTTTTCATTAAAAACTTAATAGGCTGTTTGTCTTTTTCAGGTTCAATTAATTTAGATGAAACTTCTACTTCTTCAGGAAATTCAGCTATTTCAAGTTCGTGATTCATTAAAACTTCTACTTCTACTTTAAATTCTTCTTCACGAGGTGTGATAAAACTTATTGCAGTTCCTGTAGCATCTGCACGACCTGTACGACCAATTCTGTGCATGTACAATTCAGGAAATTCAGGAAGTTCAAAGTTGATAACGTGAGAGATGTTCGAAATATCCAAACCTCTCGCCATAATATCTGTAGTAATTAATCCGCGAAGATTTCCTTCCTGGAATTCAGCCATTGTACTCAAACGATAATTTTGAGATTTATTCGAGTGAATTACACCAAACTGACCTTCAAAATCTTCTTCAATACGCGTGTGAAGCATATCTGAAATCTTTTTATTATTGACAAAAACCAAAACACGTTCCATGCTTTCGTTTGTTTCTAATAAATGTTTTAGCAGATTTACTTTTGTATTGAAATTAGGAACGTTATATGTAATCTGAGTAATATTTTCAAGAGGAGTTCCAGAAGCAGCAAGTGTTACTTCTTCCGGGAAATCAAAAAAGTCATTCAAAACAGCATCAACTTCATCAGTCATAGTTGCCGAGAATAGAATATTTTGACGTTTGGTTTTCATCATTGCCAAAAGCGCTGTCAATTGTGTACGGAAACCAAGGTTCAGCATTTCATCAAACTCGTCAATAACCAATTTTTGAGTTTCATCAAAACGAATTACAGCATCAAGAGCCAAATCCATTGTTCTACCAGGCGTTCCTACCAAAATATCAACTCCTTCGTAAACCGCTTTTTTCTGTGTATTAATGTTTACTCCACCAAAAATACCAAGTGTTTTAACCGACATGTATTTTGTCAATTTCTCAATTTCTTCTACAACCTGAACTACAAGTTCACGAGTTGGAACCAAAACAACAATCTTTGGCGTATTAGTTGGTGTAAATTTGTATAATTTTAAAAGAGGCAATAAATAAGCAAATGTTTTACCGGTTCCGGTTTGCGCAATTCCCATCATATCCCGGCCAGACATAATCACTGAAAAAGATTTTTCCTGAATAGGAGTAGGCGTAACAAATCCTAATTCGTCGATTGCTTTTTGTACTGATTTTGGAAGATTGAATTTTTCGAAAGTGCTCATTTGCATTAAATTTTGTGCAAAGATAGCTATAAATAGCTGAAAAATTGATGTTTCTTAGAAATTACGAAAGTTTGAGGCATTCGTATTTCTCAAAATTAGACTTTAAATTGCTATAAAAATCGTTTAATTCGCAATAAAAGTTCGTTTGGATTAAATGGTTTAGCAATAAAATCATCAACACCTAATTGAAATGCTTCTTCAACTGTATTTTCTTCCTCCCCAAGTGATGAGAGTGCAATCACCCGAATATTTTTGAAATTTTTCTTAATGTCACTAATAATTTCTAATCCTGACTTGAGTGGGATAGTTATCGTAGTAATAACCAAATCAGGCATAATTATCGGAATTCTCTCTAACGCACTAATACCATCTTTTGCAATACTTATTTTGTAACCTTCCCTTTTCAGAATAAATTTTAGAATTTCGATAGTCATTTCATCATTATCGATAATCAGAATTTTTTTTTCGCTATTATTCATCTCCCTGGCATTTATTTTTTATATAATTCTATCTCATCAATCATTACCATTGGTTTTTTGTTTTTTCGTTTTCTCCAATTTGGTATTTCTGTTTGGGGTTTAATAATTATTTTGATTTTTATAAAGCTACTGAATTTTTCATTGAGAATTTCCCATGATTTTGTTGTAATTTGATCACTTTCAGTTAAATTATCACAATTTTTTTCTTCTACAAGTTTCCATTTTTGATTTTCGTAGCCGTAAATGATTATTTTTTTTGGAATAAAAATCCAATGCCTCTGATCATCCAGAAAATTTAATTTTAAGGTATTGAAGTCTAGTTTTTTTGTTTCTATTTCAAATGATGGTTCCGTTCCATACCATCCAATCCAGTTGATATTGAAATCTTTATATCCTCTGGTGCCGTCAACTAAGCCCAAATTTCCTTTTCCTTTAAAATCACCTGAAGGTTCTGTTATAAAATTAACTTTCAAATCTTCTCCCAGATGAGTGGTGTTGTTTTTACAGATTTCCAACCATTCTTTATAATAATTATCCGGCGAAAGACCTCCTTCGCTCAATTCGTAAATTCCAAATTCATTACAGGATTTTGTAAATTTCAAAACTCTTTCCGTTAATCCTTTTTTTACTTCTTTTTCTCCTTTACTATTTACGACAAACATTCCATGTTGGTTTTTTCCGTAAAATTTAGATTGTTCGAAAAAGACGTATTCTAAAGCTAAACGTAGTTTTTGAACTCTTGAATTTAAGGTTTTATCTTCTTCAACTGCTGCCAGTGCCTTTTCGAGCAATTGATCATACTGATTCATGGCTTCCGGAGTTAAAAAGGTGTTTCTGGCCTGAACCGGACCAGAATAAATATCTAGATAAGCATTGCTTTTGTTTTGATTTTCAGTTAAAAGAGTCAAATAGTTTCCAACAAATGGCGCGGCTTTTCCATAAAATCCTCTTAAAAAATCGGCAGTTACTGCTTTAATATCAATATCAGTATCCCACAATAATTTAGCTAGCAGATATTGTCTTAATTCTGAAAAATCTCCCGGAATATCTGAATATCCCTGAGCGAATATTCCCTTTACTTTATTCTTTTTAAAAAGTTTATAGTTGTTTTGAAAAGGCTCCAAATTTGGAAATGGCGACATATAATTAGAAAACTGAACTGTATAATCCCAAAGAAAGAAATGTGGAGAAGTAACGCTCCAGTTTTCCAATGTTTTAACAAATGAAGCCGAATTTTGAGCCGTAATTGTTTTTCCGCGATTCAATTCAATCGGACAAAAAATAGTGTAAATATTAGGTGCTATTTTTAAGTTAACCGGTGGTTTTAAAGTGTGCAAATAGGCGAGTGTCGTGATTTTTGTTTTTGGAAAATGTGTAGCAATTTTATTCAGGAAATAATAGAAGGAACCTTGGGGACCTCCATGTTTTTCATTCATTTTTCTACATTCGGTACATTCACAATACACCACATCATCATTTTGGCTAACCGAATAAAATTGGGCATTTGGTGTATCTGCAATAATTTTGGTCATTTTTTTCTCGATCAAATCGACTACCGTGTCATTGGTCATGCATAAAGATTCTCCATTTCTTTTTCCTTCATACAAAGCAAAAAGTTTTGGATTAGTTTTGAAATATTCTTTTGGAGGAACCAGAACACTAAAAGAATGTCCCCAAATACCAAAATCGTCTACTTGCCAATCAAGTTTATGCCACTCTCTAAAATCTTCATCATAGCAATCAGGATAAAAAAGTGCCCTGTAATCAAATGAAGGCTGATAGCTTTTTTTTGTGTTTTTTGAAAAAGTCAGCTGTTCAACTTTTGGTATATAAGTTTCTGTGGAAGTAAATTTTCGAAACTCCCAAATTTCGAGTAAAGTATGGACAGCGTAGCGAAGGTACTTTGGATTTTGAGCAATTAAATAAATTGATTTTGAATCACTTTTGATGATAAATTCGTTTGGTTTTAATTTTTCAAGGTCCGAGATTTCTAAGATTATTTCTGATAAATCTTCTTCTTTCTTATTTTCAGAGATATTATCAAATGGTTTTGCAAAAGCCTTATCGAGATATTTTTTTAAAAGTAAAGCAGCACTCTGACTATCTTCAGATTTTGAAATAATACTGTTTTTATTGGATATAATTATTTCGGATTGTGCTATCATAGTATAACTAAATAAGAAAAAAAAGATTTGGGATACATAAACGTGAAACTTCTTTTTCATACTATTTAAAATTTATATTGCATTAAAAACGCAAAATCAAGTTCTGTTTGAAATTTATTTGCTACATATTCCTGTTCATTATCTGTAATGAGAATTCCAAAAATATAATGACTTTTAACCAATTTAAAAAAGCCGGCACTTAATCGATAGGAACGTAACGATATTCTTGTTTGATATTCTGCAGATCTTGTTCTGTCGTCTGGTGAAGTTCCGTAACCTGCAATAAACGTAACATAATCATATTTTGTTTTATAATAATATCTGGAGGTCAAAGTAAAAGATGTGCCGTCTTCCTGAATGTAAGATCTTAGATTTACCCAATAAGAACCAAAGTATTTTCCGATTCCAACATTCAGTGTTTTTAAATTACTCTTATCCTGCATTTCAATATAACGTGCTCCTAAATCAGCCTCCCAACCTTTGTTAAAAGTATGAAAATAAGAATAACCTAATCTCCATTCAGGAAAAGCAGCATCCTGGCTGTAAGCAACATCAATATAATGATAATTATTTTTCTTAGCAAAAAGATAGGATTCTGCCTCAAACTGAAGACCGCTTGACATAACAGAACTCGAAGACAATCTTTTGGCATAGTTAACTCTTCCAATTAAACTCCCCCATAAACGTTGTCTAACATAATCAGCGCTTGCTAAATGCCATGGGCCAACTTCGTCCCGATCAATTGTTGTTATATTATAATAAACGCCAATTCTGTCAAAGTTTACTTTTGAATATAAAATGTACAGACGTTGCTCTATTTCAGGATCATTTGGAAATTTTGCCCTAATAGATTTTAAATATTTTTCTTCGTTTGCACTATCATTTTGCAAGGAATAAATAGCAATTCTTCTCAAACGAAAAGATTTACTTTCGGGATATAATTCGATAGCTTTATTAGTCAGAATTAAACCTTCATCGTATTTTTTTTCTTCAATATCTAAATTAATAAGATCTAGAAAAGCGTCTTCGTAACCAGAATTTTTAGCAATTACATAGTTGTAGTAATATCTCGCACTGTCTTTTACTTTGATTAAATCATAATTTCGACCCAATACTAAATGAAAATCCAGATAATCGGGGGCTAATTTTTTGCCTAATAAGGCTCGTTGAATATTGAGCTTATAATCAGGATTATTGGTTTTCATATCTTTAACAATAACAGTCAAAAGACTATCTGTATCGATTTTTTTCTGCGCCCTTAGATTTTGATTGAAAAGTAGAAACAGACAAAACAACAGTTTGGCTATATGTATAAAATTGTTTTTCATCTTCAATTATTTTTTTACTGGTTTTTCATAACCTTTGCGCACCATTACGCCCCATTTTTGTTCTTTTTGTGAAAAGAAATACCAATATCCTTTTAATGACGCATAAACATTTATAGGATGATATACAAAAGGTTCTATTATTGCCATTCCGACCAGTACCAGTAATTCTTTGTAATTCGCATAACTCTTGTATAGTATTTCGTCAATCAAAATAGATATTATTGTTATTGAGAGATAAAATAGATAAACAATAGTGCTTATTATCAAGAGATATTGAAAATCTACTAAACCAAATGCCAGACTAAAAATTAAAGTTATTATACCTAGCAATTCGATTATTGGAACTAAAAATTCAAAACTGAAAAAGAAAGGCAGAACCAGAAAAGCTGTTCTTCCGTATTTTGGATTTAAAAACATTTTTCGATGCAAATAAAGCGTTTGTATCAATCCTCTTGCCCAACGAATTCTTTGTCTTAAAAAGACTTCTTTTGTGCTCGGAACTTCTGTCCAGCAAAGTGATTCCGGAATATATTGAATTAAAAATTTTTCATTTGTATCATGCATATATTTTCTCATGCGGGTAACGAGTTCCATATCTTCTCCTAAAGATTTATGCCAATAACCCCCGGCTTTTATAACGATATCTTTGTCAAACATTCCTAATCCGCCAGAAACAAGCAACAAACCATTTATCTGACTCCATGCCATTCTGCCAAATAAAAAAGACCTTACATATTCTAATTCCTGAAAGCGTGGATACCATTCTTTTGGATAATGCACTCTGAATAAAAATCCTTCTTTTATTTCACACGAATTCGAAATCCTTATTCCGGCACCAGTTGCAATAACCCTTATTTCATTTTCCATAAAAGGTTTTGCCAGTTTTAAAATAGTATCACTCTTTAAGATACAATCAACATCGGTACATAAAAATAAAGGGTATTGTGACGAATTAATACCTGCATTTGAAGCATCGGCTTTACTTTTACCGTTCATTTTATCTACAACGAGTAATTTTGAGTAAACAGGATTTTTTGATCTGTAATGGCCTCTCACAGGTTGTGTCACAATTTTTTCCTGATAGTAAAAATCAATTTTTGCCAAATCAAATTCGGATATCAGTTTTTCGAGCGTATCATCGGTACTTCCATCATTTACAATAATAATTTCGAATTTTGGATACGTTAAGGAAAGCAATGATTTTACATTGTATACAATGTTTACACCTTCATTAAAAGCTGGTGCTACAACCGAAACGCCTAAAATATGGTTAGAACGAAGCAACACCTCTTCTTCGAGATATTTTTGATATTTTAAATGTTTTATTATTGCCCAATAGGATAAGATTGATAAAAAAATATAAAACAAAATATAGCCAAGAGAAAAAGCAGTTACAAAAATATCATAACCACGAATCAGATAAGATAGAATATCATATATCATAGTTCTAATTTTCTGTTATGATTAATCATTTTTTGTGTGTCTGAATCCTGTTTTCCTAATGTATTTAATACCTCCCTGTCTAAATTATCTAAAGAACAGACCATTTTTAATTTTAAATCTTTTATTTCCTGCTTCGGAATTTCATTTTTCAGAAAATCGATCGTTTTTTCAGAACCAATTGCAGCCAAAGCTTCAAGCATTTCCAATTGAATTTCGATAGATTCGTTATAAAACAAAGACAACATTTCGTCTTCTGCTTCTTCTAAAAAAAGATCCTGAATTGCAGTAATTACATCAATTTTTAAGGCTTTATCTTCATGGTGTAATAGTTTTATTATTTCTGCCGATTTATTTCTGTAATTATAAAAAACCATCGCCATAATGGCCAATTTTAAAATCGTTGGGTTTTTAGACTGAATCCAAAGATCGATGTCTGACGGTAATGGAATATTTTCGGTGTGCAGCACATCCATTACTTTTATGGTTGTGATAATCGATATTTTAATCGGAAGTTTATCAACCGCCTGCCAATCACCTTTTGATAGTGCTAAATAGGCAATATTAGCATTTGACCTAATAATTTTATTGGGATCAAATAAGTATTTTTTAAGAAGAGAAATACCTGGTTTATAGCATAATGCCTGGAAATGATGAATTCCTTCGTATTTTTTATATTTTCTAAAATCCCGGATTAAACTAGCGGAGTAATGATTTAAATCTAATTTTTTGTAAATAACTAAAATGTTCTTTGCTGCTTTTCCTTTCAGATTGCTTCTCATCCGGATCAAATCCTCGATAAGCATCTTCTTACACCATGATTTACTTATAGGAATTTCAGATTTAAATTTGGCAATTTTGTATTTTAGAATGTTTTTGTCAGGTGAAGAGAGTGTAATCTCGGTTAGAAAAATTTCTGACTTTCGAATAATTCTGTGTTTATAAGGCAGGGTATATTGATAGTAGATTCTTTTGAATATTAAAACAACTATTAAAGACAGGCTGATAATAAAAAAAAATGGAATGACGAAATGCTTTATATACTCTATTAGTTTTTCCATACAGTATAAGTTTGTACTGTAATATTACGAAAAAAAAACTTATAAAGCTAATTTAAAAGCTTATATTTTGTAGTTAAAATCCTTCAAAAATACCAAGACCAAAAAGAGCAAAGTCGTATTTTACAGGATCTTGTGAATCCATTTCCCGAAGTTTGAAATCCAATTCGGCTAGCGCTTTTCCGTCATTTTGTTTTCGGGAAAGAATACCTAATTTTCGTGCCACATTTCCTGAATGAACATCTAGTGGACATGACAATAAAGATGGAGAAATTGTTTTCCAAATACCTAAATCAACACCTTTTGTGTCCTGACGAACCATCCAGCGCAAATACATGTTGATTCTTTTTGCTGCCGAATTATTTAACGGATCTGAAATGTGTTTCTGGGTTCGTGGCAAATGATCAATTTCGAAGAATATTTTTTTGAATTCATGAATGCTTTTCTGCAGGCTACCTTCTTCCTGATTTTTAGCAAATACAGCTTCTAAGCCATTATGATTTTTGTAGATATGCTGTAATCCTTTTATGAATCCGCCGAAATCTTTTCCGTTGAAGGTACGATGAACAAAGTTCTCCAATCTATTCAAGTCTTCATCAGAATGTGACATAACGAAATCGTAAGGTGTGTTTCCCATTAATTCCATCATTTGATGTGAATTTTTAATGATCATTTTACGATTTCCCCAGGCAATTGTAGCACTTAAGAAACCGGCAATTTCAATGTCTTCTTTTCGAGTAAACAAATGCGGAATCTGCACGGGATCGCTCTCAATAAAATCCTGATTATTATATTGAATGACTTTTTCGTCGAGAAATTCTTTTAGTTCTTTTTGATTCATTAAATGAAAGTTCTTGTTATTTCGAGAGCCTAGCCCTGATGGGATGGAAAATCCTTTTGTGTTAGCCACGGCGGATACAAAAGATTTGGAAGACAGCAGACACGAGCGATAGCGACTGACGAAGTAAATAGCTCCTAATTACTAATCTGTCCGTCGACCATTATCAATTTTCTATCGGCCATATTAGCCAACTCTTCGTTGTGTGTTACAATGACAAATGTTTGCCCGAATTCATCCCGAAGCTGGAAAAATAATTGATGTAAATTTTCGGCAGAATGGGTATCTAAATTTCCTGAAGGCTCATCAGCAAAAATAACATCAGGTTTGTTGATTAAAGCCCTCGCTACAGCAACACGTTGTTGTTCACCACCAGAAAGTTCGTTTGGTTTATGATTGATACGGTGTGATAATCCTAAAAAAGTTAGTAGTTTTTTAGCTTCTGTCTCAGTTTCAGCTGGTTTTTTACCTGCAATATAAGCCGGAATACACACATTTTCTAAGGCTGTAAATTCTGGTAAAAGTTGATGAAACTGAAAAATGAAACCTAAATTTAAATTTCTGAATTTTGATAATGTCTTGTCATTCAACCCCAAAATGTTTTCTCCATTAATAGTTAGCGAAGTCTCGGTTTCTGATTTTGAAGGTTTATCTAAAGTTCCTAAAATTTGTAACAAAGTCGTTTTTCCCGCACCGGAAGCACCAACTATGGAAACAATTTCACCTTTTTTAATATGCAGATCAACTCCTTTTAAAACCTCAAGCTGATCATAGAATTTATGTATATTTTTTGCGTGTATCATTTTAGAAACTGTTTCTACAAAGAAACAAAGATTCTGCCGATATAAAAATGGCTTGTAACAGAAATTTAAGAACAATAGTTATTTAGTGAATATTATCTTTTTACATTTATGGAAAATAATTCAAAAAGATGAAATTAAAAATTACAATACTAATATTTGCAATTGCAATTGTTGCCATTTTTCTTAATGCTAAAATTTACACTGATAATTCTTTTGTGACATATAAAGTTGATACAAAAAAACAAGATTTAAAATTGTTTTGGAAGGATGAAAATGGACAAAATTTTGGTAGTATTGAAAATTTGAAGTTTTGGATTGAAAAGCAAAATTTAAAATTAAATTTTGCGATGAACGGCGGAATGTACAAAAAAGACTATTCTCCACAAGGGCTTTATATTGAAAAACAAAAAACTGTAGTTCCTTTAGATACGACTAAAGCAGCGGGAAATTTTTATCTAAAACCAAACGGAGTTTTTTATTTAACAATTGATAACACAGCTAAAATTTGTACCTCAGAACTTTTCCGAAATAATGGAAAAATAAAATATGCAACTCAATCTGGGCCAATGCTGTTAATTGATGGCAAAATTCATTCTGATTTTAAAGAAGGTTCATCTAATTTGAACATTAGAAATGGTGTCGGTATTCTGCCGGATGGAAAAGTAGTTTTTGTTTTATCAAAAAAGAAATTAATTTTTATGATTTTGCTAATTATTTTAAAAGTTTAGGTTGTAAAAATGCTTTGTATCTTGATGGATTTGTGTCGCGCGCCTATGTGCCATCTGAAAAATGGATTCAGACTGATGGAAATTTTGGTGTGTTATTTGCAGTAACTAAATAAACGTGTGGGAATTAAGAAAAAAACTTGAAGAAATAAATAATTCTTTTCCAAGTATTATTTTTAATTTCCAAGTAATTTAAAATTAGAGTAATATGCAAGATTTACAAGTAATAAAAGAAGAAGATAGAATGAGAAAACTCCTTTTGGGTTTACTTTTGGATGGAATTGGTATGATTTCTTTCAGCATTCCGTTAATTGGTGAATTTTCAGATGTGATTTGGGCACCAATCGCCGCTTTTATCATGACCAGAATGTATAAAGGAAGGGTAGGGAAAATGGCCAGTATTTTGACTTTTGTCGAAGAGATAATTCCATTTACAGATATAATTCCTTCGTTTACACTTACGTGGATTTATACTTATTATTTTCAAAAAAGCAGCAAGGAAATTTAGTTTTTGAATAGAAATCCTAGTCCCATATTTTTAAGCATTTTCTTTTCGAAGTTCCAAAAGAAACGAAATTGACCAAAAACGGTTCCAATGGCAACTAATAAAACCTGATAAATAGGGAAGATAATCAATAAACGAATTAAAGTAAACCAACCTCCAAAATCTTCTTTGGTGATGCCCAGCCAAACACAAAAGGGTTTAGACAACCACGCAGATGCTGATCCTGTGATAGCAAAAACGATAAATATAATTATGGCTTGTACATTTGAGGTAATGCCCCAGCGTTTCTTTAGTTTATCCATGCTTTATTTAAAACGATTACAAATATAGCAACATTATCGTATTGGAACATACCCGCCAAGCTTTTGTTTGTATGTATTTTGAAAATAAATCATGTAATTGTAGATTAAGTAATTTACCTCGTAACCATAATGAATTTGTGGTTGGTAATCTATCCTCATTTCATATAAATTTGGATTATAACGTTGTGGTTGCAATACACGATTATTCCATTCAGTTACATATTGATAATTCTTGTTTTCGAGATAAGATAAGGAATAATAGTTTCTAGGTTGTGCCATTGACGCCAGCCAGAAACTAAAACCATTATCGATGATAATTACTTCATATTCTAAAGAGTCATTTGCAATTCGAACAGTATCATTTACTTCCGGATGTTTAGGCGAAGCAGTAGCAACTGCAGTATTTTTTGAACCCGTAGAACACGCAATGATGGTAAAAATTACGATAAGTATGTAGATTATCTTTTTCATGACGCATTTTTTGAACCTTAAATTTACGAATATTTTTTGGAAAAAGGCTCAAAGAAGCAAAGGTTCATAGGTTCAAAGGAAAAAAGGAGGAATTAAGACAAAAAAGCTGTTTGCAATTTATACAAACAGCTTTTTAAATATTTTTTAAAACCTCTGGGCCTTTGCTTCTTTGAGCCTTTGTAACTTAAAATTTATTTACTTTTAAACAATCTCCCTATAAACCCTGAAAAACCACCGCTGCTTTTAGCGACAACCATAACATCAGCTACATCCAATTTTCCATCGGCGTTTTGGTCTAAGCCAAATTGAGTACCGTATTTAGAAATTGTATCCATTATATTCGATGCTTGTCCGCTATTTCCTGAAATCGAGCTTATAATATCTGAAATATTAAAGCTGCTGTCATTTGGGTCTTTTGCTTTGTTTACCAAAGAATTTAAGACTTGCGGAATCATGCTTGAAGCTACACTGGAAGAATCGGCGCTGCTTAATCCAAATTTTTCACCAAGACTTCCACTCAATTGTTGCGTTAATTGCTGAACGACCGGATTAGAACTGTCTATTGAAGACGTTCCGTTAAATAAACCTGCCAATTGTTCTCCACCGCCTTCTGAAGCAATTTTTTGCAATCCGGCAAATATAGAATTACTAGTTTCACCAATTACAGCTTCATTATGTTCATTTGGGACAGCAGTGTTGTTTACAACAGCATCGCCTCCGTATTGTTGTACTAATTGTGTTAATTGTTCAAACATGATTTAAAGAATTTAGATTAGATTTATAACTCAAATTTAATCAAAAAAAGAAAGGGATTTATTAAACGATGTTAATAAATCCCTTCTAAACGTTTTATTTTTAATTAATTAGCTTAACAAAGAAATAATTTGTGATGCTAATTCAGTACCAATTCTGTCTTGTGCTTCCCCTGTTGCAGCTCCAATGTGTGGAGTCAACGAAATTTTAGTATGCATTAAAATGGCCATTTCTGGTTTTGGTTCGCTTTCAAAAACGTCTAATCCTGCAAAAGCAACTTTTCCAGAATCTAAAGCTTTTACTAAAGCTACTTCATCAATAACACCACCACGAGCACAGTTTACGATTCCAACACCATCTTTCATGATCTCAAATTCTTTTTCTCCAATGATGTAACCATCCTGAGCAGGAACGTGTAATGTAATGAAATCAGCTTCTTTAAATAAAGATTCTAATGATTGAGAAACGATAGTTGTAGTGATAGACTGTCCGTCAAAAAACTCAACTTTTACATCAACTTGCGGAATAAAACTATCAGCGGCGATAACTTTCATACCTAAACCAAGCGCCATTTTTGCAGTTGCTTGTCCGATACGACCAATACCAACAATTCCAAGAGTTTTTCCTCTTAATTCAGTTCCGTTAGCATACGCTTTTTTCAAACCATCAAAGTTTGAATCTCCTTCAAGAGGCATATTTCTGTTAGAATCGTGTAAAAAACGAACACCAGAAAACAAGTGTCCAAACACTAATTCAGCAACAGATTCTGATGATGAAGCAGGTGTATTAATTACGTGGATTCCTTTGCTTTTAGCATAATCAACATCAATATTATCCATACCAACACCACCACGTCCAATAATTTTAAGACCAGGACAAGCGTCAATAATATCTTTACGAACTTTAGTTGCACTACGAACTAAAACTACGTCTACATTGTTTTCATTGACAAAATTAGCTACTTGTTCCTGCGCTACTTTTGTAGTTATAACTTCAAATCCGCCTTTTTCTAAAGCCAGAATTCCACTTTTTGAAATTCCATCATTCGCTAATACTTTCATTTTAGTGTATGTCTTTGCGAGGAACGAAGTAATCGCATCCTCAATATTAATTTTTCTTTTTCTTTTTTTTGGAGCTAATTCCCGCTATCCGTTACAATCTTTTTTGTCCGCCGCGGCGGAAACAAAAAAGGATTTCCACTTCTATCGGGGCTAGGGTCTTGTTTCAATTCAAGTTTTCGGTATACTGAAAACTGCGACTGAAAACTAAACTTCACTTTCCAAAGCTTTCATTACATCTACTAAAACCTGAACACTTTCGATAGGCATAGCGTTGTAAATAGAAGCTCTGTAACCACCAACAGAACGGTGTCCTGGCAATCCTGAAATTCCTGCTTCTTTCCATAAAGCATCAAAAGTTGCAGTATGGTCAGCGTTGTTTAGTAAGAAAGTAACGTTCATATTTGAACGATCTTCAACAGCTGCTGCACCTTTGAATAATGGGTTTCTGTCGATTTCAGTATATAATAAATCAGCTTTTGCGTTGTTTAATTTTTCAACAGCAGCAATTCCACCTTTTTCTTTGATCCATTGTAATGTCAGTAAAGAAACGTAAACAGCAAAAACAGGAGGAGTATTGTACATACTTTCTGCTTTAATGTGTTTAGCGTAATCTAACATACTAGGAATTGTTCTTCCGCTTTTCTCTAAAATTTCTTCTTTAACCACTACCAAAGTAGTTCCTGCAGGACCCATATTTTTTTGAGCACCGGCATATATTAAATCAAATTTTGAGAAATCCAATTCGCGAGAAAAAATATCAGAACTCATATCGCAAACAACAGGAACGTTAGTTGCCGGGAATTCTTTCATTTGAGTTCCAAAAATGGTATTGTTACTTGTACAGTGAAAATAATCAGCATCACTTGGTATAGAATATCCTTTTGGAATATGGTTGTAATTTTCTTCTTTTGAAGAAGCTACAACAACAGTTTCTCCAAAATATTTAGCTTCTTTTATTGCTGCAGTTGCCCATGTCCCTGAATCTAAATAAGCAGCTTTTCCGTTTTCTTTCATCAGGTTATAAGGAGCCATTAAGAATGCTGTACTTGCACCACCTTGTAAAAATAAGGCCTGATATCCTTTTCCCTGAAGTCCTAATAATTCTAAAGCAAGGGAGCGAGCTTCATCCATAACAGCAACGAAATCTTTACTTCGGTGCGAAATTTCAAGGATAGATAATCCTGAATCATTAAAATTTAAAATTGCTTTTGATGCCTTCTCAAAAACTTCCTGAGGTAAAATACTTGGACCTGCGCTGTAGTTGTGTTTTTTCATGGTTGTTATTAATAGTCGAAAATTTTAAAGATGCAAATTTCGGCAATAGGAGCTGAAAAAGCGATAAATTATTCGAAATAATTAAACATATTTTTACTTTGTTGTTAACAAAAACGTTATAGTATCCACGTTATCTGCATAATCCCACAATTGAGGATTTTGCGTTTGCCCGAACGGGATACTATTTTCGATTAAGTCGTTGCTCACGATACACTGAATTTGTTCAGCATCAGCTTTTAGACGAGCCTGTAAATCTTCGATGTTTTCATAAAATTCATAAAAAACACTCGAAATCGGCGAGGCATAACTCGGATCTTCCTTTATAGTCAAGAATCCATTATCCAATAATTTGAAATTACTCATTAAAAATACGGCTTTGTTATAGTCGTAATTGTTAGCGTATTTTTCATAATGAATAACGTCCTGATATTTGAAAATACCCTCAAAAAAAGCATCAAAAGAATACCCTTTCGGAACAAAAATCTTAGAAACATTACGGCATCCTAATCCGAAATAACGGAAAATATCTTCACCTAAAGCTTCTAATTCTTCTTTGCTTTCTTTACCGTTTAAAACGGCTGCCGAATTTCTGTTTTTTCGTATAATTGAAGGTTTGTCTTTAAAATAATATTCGAAATAACGGGCTGTATTGTTACTTCCAGTGGCAATTACGGCATCAAAATTTTCAAGTTTGCCTTCCACGAAAGTGATTTTATCTTTTAAACTTTCATCAACAGCAATTAAATATTTAGCCAAAAACGGCAACAAATACTGATCGTTTGAAGAGGTTTTAATTAAAGCTTTGTTCCCAGTTATTAAAACCGATAAAAAATCATGAAAACCTACTAGCGGAATATTTCCGGCTAAAATTAGCGCCACTTTTTTTTCATTTTTATTGTTTTGAGAAAACTCAGTCTGGTAATTTGAAAGCCATTTATCGAGATTTTCTTCAGTCAATGCATCTGCCCAGGAATGTATTGCAAAATACACTTGTTCAGGAGTATACCATCCATTATGAGATTGTGATAAAAAGATCAGCTTTTCGAAATCATCAAAAAATAAATCGTTATGCAGAACATCCGATTTTCTAATTGTATCGTTTTCGGAAAATTGTTTTAGAAATTTTCCTAATTCAACAAAAACACTTTTTTTTGTTTCTAATGTCATAATGTTTGTTTATGAATAGTTTTGATTGTAATTTTGCACAAAAATAAGCTATATTAAGTTATAAGACAAAGCAGAATAAAATCTTCGCATTATTATTTCTCAACTTGTAACTTTTAACTCATAACTAAGAAAACAATGGCAATAATTATAACTGACGAATGCATCAATTGTGGGGCTTGTGAACCAGAGTGCCCAAATACAGCAATTTATGAAGGAGCTGATGATTGGAGATACAAAGATGGAACAAGTCTTTCAGGAAAAGTAATTTTACCAGACGGAACTGAAGTGGATGCAGATGATGCGCAAACTCCAGTTTCTGATGAAGTATATTACATCGTTCCTGGAAAATGTACAGAATGTAAAGGTTTCCATGATGAACCTCAGTGTGCTGCAGTATGCCCGGTTGATTGTTGTATACCAGATGATAACCACGTAGAAGATGAAGAAACCTTGTTGAATAGACAAGCGTTTTTACATGGAGAATAATATTTTTTTAATTCAATTTAAAGATCAAAAAAATCCTGAGTGTCGTTGCTCAGGATTTTTTTTTATCAAATATAAGTTTTTTATTATTTTTATGCTGTATTTTGCTGGTACATAATGATTTATTTTGTTAATTTGATAACAATATTTTAATAATTGCGTATGAGAGGACTGATACTTTTATTTGTTATTTTCGTTAATACTGCCATTTTTGCTCAAAAAGTGGAGTATTCTATTGTCGTAAAAGATATTGAAACACAATTGCCTATAGAAAATGCAACTGTGTTTATTATGAAAACGAAACAAACATTAATAAGCAATCAGGAAGGAAAGGTAACTTTTGAATTGAACGGTGCATCCAGCCTTCAGGTTTCAGAGACCAATTACGAAAAAGTGACACTTCGATGGGGACCTTTAAAACCAGATTTATTTGTGGTTTATCTTAAAAGCAACAACAATAAGCTAGCCGAAATTGTTGTCTCAAAAGAAAAGCCGGAAAAAAATCTTCAAAAAATTGTTTCTAATTCAAGGCAAAAATTGGCTAATGCTTATAGATTAAAAGTCTATGTACGAGAGTTTTTTATGCTGGATAATAAATATTCTTATTATAATGACGGATTGGTTAATTTTCAATTTGAAGGGAATCAAAAGAATTCAACTACAACATTATTAGTAGAGCAAAATAGATCTTATGGATTGTTGGAAACTGATGTTTCTGCTGATTTAATGGGATATAATTTGAATAACATTATGGAGAATTATTCAAATTTAAAATATTTTGACCCTCTTTTAGATTCAAAAACGAAGAAAGAATATGAGTTTACTACAACAGGGCACCCAAATAATAAGGATTATTATATAATGTCTGTAACTCCATTGGATAAATCTAAAAAAGCGCTTGATACTTTTGAAATTATTTACGATCCGACAAAAAAGTTAATTGTAGAATTTAGTATTGTTATAAAACCTGGAAATCTCGCCCAAATTGAAGAACAAACAAAAGTGGGTTCAAAGAATGTTACCAGATCACAAGTTAGGGTAACGTACAGAATTGATGGTGAAGATTATTATTTACTAAGTTCAAATGAAGAAATTGCTTATGATTTGATTTTAAAAGATCAGGTCAAAAAAAATATTCAGGTTCGCAATAATTTTATCACAACGAATTTCAACAGACAAAACTTTACTTATAAAGAAAGTGATGTTTTTAAAGAGAAAACCCTTTTCAATAAAAAGAATAAGATTCTGACCAAGTATTGGGATTTATCAGGATTTACAGCGACTGACGAAGAAAAAGGGATTATAAATGGATTAGAATTTAAGCTTTAATTTTCATAACAAAGAAAAAAAACACTGAATTTCAAACTCAGTATTTTTTTCTGGCTACAATAACATAAGTATCATAGGCATAGGTTTTTCTATCAATTGTTTGAAGTATTTCAAAATTATTTAAATATAAAAATAATTCCATTTCATTGAGTGTAAAAACACGAACTGTAGAAAAATCATTTTCAATTATCTCTTTTTTATTATTGTTTATAGCGTAATATTTTGCAGTCCATTCGAGCATAAAATTTTCCAGAGAATTATTGGTGTCCCAATGACTTTCTCTTATGTAATTAATGTTTTCGTATACAGCTTCATGAATTATAATGGGGTTTTCTTTTGTAAACGGAATAAAGCGGTTGGCATCAATAAAATCAAAAATAATCACGCCTTCCTTAGTTAGGTTTTTATAAACCGACTCAAAAGTTTTGTTTATATCATCATTGGTAATCAGATAACTTGTAGACCTTCCGGTAATAATAACAGCATCTACAGGTTCTTTTAATTTAAAGTCACGCATATCTCCCTGTATAAAAGATGAATTTTTATTTCGTTTTCTGGCAATTTCGATCATATCTTCACTGTAATCAAGGCCTTGATAATTTTGATTGTTTTCCTGAAATCGGCGGGCTAAATTTCCAGTACCACTTCCAATTTCCAGTACTGTAGAGGCATTATTTTTTTGAATGAGATTGTTGTAAAAAGTATATTCTTCGTCATAATTGACAAAAGTTTGATACATCGCATCGTATATCGCTGCCATTTTTCCATCATATAAATTTGCCATAGCTGTAATTTTAATCATAAAATTATAAAAAAAGGGCTTATCAAATGATAGCCCTTTTTAAAAATATTAAATCTTTTTTAAATTAGAATTTATAGTTTAATGATAAATTAAACATAGTTCCTAATTGGCTAAAATGGAATCCGTCGTATGTCATTTGAGAATAGCGTCCATTAAAAGTAATTAAGTTATATTGTGTTTTTGTCTGATCAGGATCTGCTAATATAGCATCCCCGGCAGCATTTTCGGATTTAAATTCCCATTCTGGTAAAACATTAAATAAATTGTTTACGTTTAAAGCCAAAGTTAATTTTTCTGTAGCATTAAAATTAACTCCTAAGTCAGTAACAATTTTAGGAATAAATTCCGTTTTTAAGTTTGCGTCTAAACCATCCTGATTAAAGGTTGTTTTTCCAAAATAAGTGTTGTTAAGAGAGAAACCAAACTTTCCGATTTCATAATTACCTCCTAATATCCATTTTGTATCAGGTCTTGATGTAAAAGTCAAAGAAGTCAATATGTCTCCAAATGAATTGTTTGTTACCGGAGAAATTCTTTCATTTTCAAAAGTAATATTTCCAGATAAATTAATTCCTAATTTACCTTCTCCAATTCCGATATTACTATAACCAGCAACTACATCTAAACCAGAAGTTCTTGAGTCAAAAGAGTTAGAGAACCAAGCTACATTTCCAAATGGAGTGTCTTGTCTATCTCCCAATACAATTCTGTCTTCTACTTTAATGTTGTAATAGTCTAAAGTAATATTAAAGTTTTGAAAAGGCTTTGCACCAACTCCTATTGTTATATTAGTTGATTTCTCAGCATCTAAAGGTGGAATATTTAACTGACGTGCCTGAGGTGAAACATTATTGATGATTCCACTAATTTGAATTCCTTGTCCTGCAACAAATGAATATTGCGATTTTTGAGTGTAAATTTGGTGTAATGTTGGTGCTCTGAAACCAGTTGATACAGATCCTCTTAAAGTTATTTTATCATCAAGGAATTTATATCTTGAACTTACTTTCCAAACAGTTGCTCCGCCAAAGTCACTATATTCCTCATGACGAATTGTACCATTAATTAAAAAGTCTTTCGTTATGTCATAAGCAAGGTCAAAGTAAACACCTACATTATAACGATTCCATTTTCCTGAATTCTCAGGTCTGTTTCCTGCAAAAGAGTCAGCACCCGTTCCATCCCAAGAGGCTTTGTCTCCTTCAATAACTGTGAAATATTCACTTCTAAACTCAGATCCAAATCCAATACTGATTTTGTCTGAAACAATTTTCGAAATATCAATATTTCCAACAAGATGATTAAAAGAAGTTCCACCTGGTTTAAAAGAAATTGGGCTATTTTCTCTGTAAACATTATTGCCGTCTGCATCAACAATATTCGATCTGTTAACAGAATTATTTACAGAATAAACTTGTTTGTTCCCGCCTACAGTAACACTGGCATCTGTATTCCATCCGTTTTTAACGTTTTTAAAACCAAGTGTTCCATTGTAATCCGTCAAATCTCCTTCAAAAGTAGGTCCATATCCATCGTAAGAAGGGTTGGCATCATCACCATTTCCAAAGAAGTCATTAAGATATGGATCACCTGATAAAGGTCGCCAGTACGGAGTTCTAAAGTTGGCAAAAGAGTTTACTTTTTTGTAAACGTAGGCAGCATTGTAGTATAAGTTTGTATTGTCACTAATTTCATTTCCACCATTAATTAAAAACTTCGCCGCAGCTGTTTCTGGTGAACCATTAACGTTTCTTGCATCAGGATGCCTTTTTAAATAATCATTAACGACTTGTATTCCGGCAGCATTATCTGCTCTAATAGAGGTCGGCGTTGCCCCGTTACTCCAATTTTCCGGATTTTCCGGATCTACATATACAAAATCAGCATATTCCCCGCCTTGTAGTGGTTCATTATCTGGTCCTAAATGACTTGTTCCTCCATCAACTGTTCCAGCCCTGTTTGCTAATTTTACTTTAGAAAAATCAATCGTATAGTTTAGAAAACCTTTTTCTCCAACAGTTGTGCCACTGTTTAAACTTACTCCAAGCATTTCTCCATCTCCTTCAGAAGTAATTCCACTTCTTAAAGTTACAGATCCTGCGTTATTGTTTTTCTTTAAAATGATATTCATAACACCTGCAATCGCATCAGAACCGTACTGTGCAGATGCGCCATCACGCAAAATCTCTACTCTTTCTATCGCATCTGTTGGGATAGCAGAAATATCTGCCCCCGTTTCTCCACGTCCCGGAGAAGTCTGCACATAAAGTAATGAGCTTAAGTTTTTACGTTTACCATTAATAAGGATTAAAGTTCTGCTTGGTCCCATATTTCTAATTTCGTACGGATCCAGTAATGAAGTTGCATCATTTACAGGAGTCTGTACTGTATTAAATGATGGAATTTTGTACTGCAATGCCTTATCGAAAGTAGCTTGCCCTGTTGAAGTCAAATCTTTAGCAGATAAAACATCAATAGGTAATGCACTAGTAGTATTACTTCTTGCAGCTGTTCTCGTTCCTGTAACTACAACTTCATCCAGATTTTGACCGCTCTCTTCAGATAGAGAAACATCAAGTACTGAAGTATTAGCTGTTTTTGTAACACTGCTGTAACCCATATAACTAAAAATTAAAGAAGCGCCTTCTTTAACAGTTATTTTGTATGAACCGTCTAGATCGGTAGATACGCCGTTGTTGGTTCCTTTTTCTAAAATGTTAACTCCAGGCAGAGGTGTTCCTGTGTTATCCTTTACTACACCTGTAATTTGCTTCTGCGCAAAAATGAAGACGGTGTTAAATAGAAATAATAGTACTGCAATTTTTCTCATGTTAAAACTAATTTTGGTTAAAAATTCAATAGTGGTTTGTTAAATATCTTGATAAATGTAATGTTATTTAACAAAATATTAGTAATAAGTTTGTTTTTTTTTAAGAAAAATCGGCAGAAAACATTAATCGTCATTTTTACTTCACTTACGAGCTATTAAATCTTATATTTGCAAAATTTTAAAGCTAAAAAATATCATTTTGGCAGAAACAAAAATCAATAAATAAAATTATAAACCATTAAAAATGACTTCTATATAAGTAGAAGTATTGATGGAAAAACCTGAGTAACTTCAGGATCAAATAAAAATAAACAGAAACAACAGATGAAAGCAGGAATTGTAGGATTACCAAATGTTGGAAAATCAACATTATTTAATTGTTTATCTAATGCAAAAGCGCAAAGTGCTAACTTTCCGTTTTGTACAATCGAACCTAATATTGGTGTTGTAAACGTTCCGGATCCAAGAATCAACAAATTAGAAGAATTGGTTAAACCAGAGCGCGTACAAATGGCAACAGTTGATATCGTAGATATCGCAGGTTTGGTAAAAGGTGCAAGTAAAGGTGAAGGTCTTGGAAACCAGTTTTTAGGAAACATTAGAGAGTGTAACGCTATTATTCACGTTTTACGTTGTTTTGACAACGACAATATTGTTCACGTTGACGGAAATGTAAACCCAATTCGTGACAAAGAAACGATTGACATCGAATTGCAGTTAAAAGATTTGGAAACCGTTGAAAAACGCTTGGAAAAAGTAAATCGTGCTGCTAAAACCGGAAATAAAGAAGCGCAAACTGAAAAAGCACTTTTAGACAGAATCAGAGAGTCATTATTGCAAGCTAAATCAGCTCGTACTATTATTCCTCAGGGGAATGATGAAGAAGTTTTAATGGAATCTTTTCAGTTGATTACAGCAAAACCGGTACTATACGTTTGTAATGTTGACGAAAACTCAGCTGTAAACGGAAACAAATATGTAGATCAGGTTCGTGAATTAGTAAAAGACGAAGATGCTGAAGTTATCATACTTTCAGTAGGAGCAGAGGCTGATATTACCGAATTAGAAAGCTACGAAGAGCGTCAGGTTTTCCTTGAAGATATGGGATTAACTGAGCCGGGAGCTTCAGTTTTAATTCGTGCAGCTTACAAATTATTAAAACAACAAACTTACTTTACCGCTGGTGTAAAAGAAGTACGTGCCTGGACAATCAACATTGGCTCAACTGCGCCACAAGCAGCAGGAGTTATCCATACTGATTTCGAAAAAGGTTTCATACGTGCAGAGGTAATTTCATACGAAGATTATGTTCAATACGGTTCTGAAGCAAAAGCAAAAGAAGCAGGAAAATTTAAAGTAGAAGGAAAAGAATATATTGTTAAGGATGGCGATGTAATGCACTTCCGTTTCAACGTGTAGTTTTTAGAGAATAGAATCAAGAATAAAGAGAATAGACAAACTGCTGAATTTTTTCAGCAGTTTTTTTTATGTTCAAATAAATCTGCCAGATCTGCTAAATCTGCGAGAAACAAAAAAGACAAAGCAAAAAAAATCACGCAAATCAGTCCAAATCCGTGTCATCTGCGTTCCATTTTTCAGGACCTGTTCCCAGCTTTACTCTCCAAGATTTTTTGTGAATTTATTTTTTTGTCCGGCATAAAAAGAGCTTCCTTCGGTCGCTTTTTTATCACCACAAAAAATATAAATCCACAAAAAAATGCTTTCCGTTTTAATCTGGGGTAGTCAGTAAAATATTGATGTTCTATGTTTTTCGTAAAAGGTGAGATGCAAAAAAAGTTACTTCTAAATTTTTTGGCTTAAAAATTGGTTACTTCAAAAAACACCTTTTATAAACCCAAAAAACATCAACCAAATGCTAAAAAAATCTTTCAAGGTTCTAGGCTGGACTATCCTCGGAATCATCACTTTTTTTGTTTTATATTTAATCTCTATGTACCTGATTTCAAAAATTACGGTCAATTCAGATATTGTACAAGTTGATGAAAAAGACGGAATTCCAATTTACATTCTTTCCAACGGAGTTCATACTGATATTGTAGTTCCGGTTGCCAATGAAATTAAAGATTGGCGAAAGGAAATACAATTCAGCCAGACACAGTCCAAAGATACATTGGCAACACTGGTAGCTTTCGGTTGGGGAGATAAAGGTTTTTATTTGCATACGCCGGAATGGTCAGACTTAAAAGCAAGTACGGCTTTAAAAGCAATCTTTGGAGTAAGTTCTTCGGCCATGCATACATCATTCTATAAAGGACTTTCAGAAAATGAAAATTGCAAACGCATTTATATTTCAAAAGAGAACTATAAAAAGCTAGTTTCTTATATTTCAGAAAGTTTCAATAATCCAACAAATCCCGAATGGATTCAAGGATACAGCTACGGAAAAAAAGATGCTTTTTATGAAGCCAAAGGAAGCTACAGTCTTTTTTATACATGTAATACCTGGGCGAATAGCGCTTTAAAAGCCGCCAATCAAAAAGCAAGTTTGTGGACGGTTTATGATAAAGGGATTTTTTGTCATTATCAGTAAAAGGACACAATTAAAATTATTTATAACATGGTAAAAATGTAATTTTTGTCTCAAAAGCGACAATTCAAAATTTTGGGAATTTCATAAATTTGAGAGAATATCAAAAATACTGTAAATGAAAATTAAAAATATATTCGCCAAAACCTGGTTTCTCTTAAAAAATACCTTTTTAGAGTTTGACGATGATAATGCGATTAAGCTAAGTGCAGCATTAGCTTATTATACCATATTTGCCTTGCCGCCTTTATTAATTATTATCATCACAATTTGTGGTTTCTTTTTTGGAGAAGAAGCTGTAACAGGAGAATTGTACGGACAAATTAATGGTCTGGTAGGTAACGGCGCGGCGAGTCAAATTCAGGAAGCTATAAAAAATGTGCAGTTATCTGGCGATAATGTTTTTGCAACAGTATTCGGAATCGTTATGCTATTAATTGGAGCATCTGGAGTTTTTGCTGAAATACAAAGCTCTATAAATTTTATTTGGGGATTACGTGCAAAACCAGATAAAGGAATTAAGAAATTTATTCAAAACCGCTTAATGTCGTTCTCGATGATTGCTTCGGTTGGATTTTTAATGTTGGTGAGTCTTTTTATAAGTACAACTTTAGACTTGCTTAGTTCACGTTTAAAAGTACATTTTCCGGAGAGTACAGTTTATTTATTCTATGTGGTTAACATACTTATTGTCCTGGCGAGTATTACAACTCTTTTCGCAATCATTTTTAGAACATTACCTGATGGAAAAATAAGATGGAAAGACGCTTTTATAGGATCAGGAGTTACAGCTATCCTTTTTATGATTGGTAAATTTGCAATTGGTTTTTATTTAGGAAGTTCTACCGTTGCATCTATTTATGGAGCGGCAGGTTCTGTAATTATTATTTTGATTTGGGTATATTATTCGGCAATAATTCTGTATTTTGGAGCAGAATTTACGAAAGTCTACGCAAAATCTTACGGAGGAAAAATCTATCCAAACGAATATTCAGTCGAAATAGTAAAGGAGATTTATGAAATCGACGAACCAAAAAAAGAACCAATAGAAGAAACATTACAAAAAGAGAAACCATGAAAATAGTAGCCTTTGGAGGAAGTAACAGTACGCAGTCAATCAATAAACACTTAGCCACTTATGCAGCAGGTTTATTCGAAAATGCAGAAGTTGAAGTTTTAGATTTGAATGATTTTGCCATGCCTTTATTCAGCGTTGATCTTGAAAAAGAAGTGGGTCAGCATGAACTTGCAAAAGCATTTCTTGCAAAACTTGGAAGCGCAGATATTTTAGTCGTTTCTTTAGCTGAGAATAATAACAACTATTCATCAGCATTCAAAAATCTATTCGATTGGTGTTCCCGAATCGTCAAAGAAGTTTTTCAGCAAAAACCAATGTTGTTAATGGCGGCTTCACCTGGCTCAAGAGGAGGTGCTTCAGTTTTAGAAATAGGACGTAATGCCTTACCAAGATATGGAGCTGACATAAAAGCCACTTTTTCATTACCTGCTTTCAATGCCAATTTTGACTTGGAACAAAATAAAATCTCAAATGCTGAGTTAGATAAAGAACTTAGAGACCTTATTAAAGAATGCTTTTAATTTCATGAAAATAAAAAAAATCCTCCTATTCCTTTTTTTAAATATGCTTTTTCTTCAATATTCTATAGCGCAAAAATATAGCGCGGTGGACAATATTGTTTTGAAATACCCGAAAAATTTTAGTACCACAGAAGAATTAGCAAAAAGAATCGATAAAGATTTTAATTCAGATTACGACAAAGCAAGGGCAATTTACAGTTGGATGGCATTTAATATTAAATATGATTTTAATGCTTTTTTGAATCCTCCGGGAACACAGAGTTTTTCTTATCGAAATGAAGCAGAAAAACAGAGAAAAATACAAGAGTTGAATGATAATATGCTTCAAAAAGCATTCAAATCTCAAAAAGCAGTTTGTGAAGGTTTTACGCTTTTATATCAGCATTTAGCAGCATTAGTCGGAATAAAATCAGAAATTATTCGCGGGGATTCCAAAATAAGATTAGCGGACATTGGCAGAAAAAGCACTTCTTCAAATCATGCCTGGAACACCGTTTTAATTGATGGAAAATGGCGATTGGTAGACGTTACCTGGGGGCAAGGTTATTATGATAGTACTAAAGGCCGAATGGTAAAAGATTTTGAGCCTGCTTATTTTGATACAGAGCCCGATTACTTTTTCGCGAAACATTTCCCTGACTCAGGCTCTTATTTAGGTCATAAATTAAGTAAAGAAGATTTTCTTAACGGACCTTTAATTTATAATAAAACAATTGCAGGAGATAATAAAATTATAGCCCCTGAATCTGGAATTGTCGAAGTGAATAAGGGGGATAAAATAACATTTCAAATAAAAAATATTTCAAAATCTAGTCCCTTTTATTATTTAAATAAAAGAAATCAGGCTGTTAGAATTACAAATGGAAAAGAGCGAAAAGGTGGTTTGGAATTTCAAGTTACTTTTGATAATTCCATAGGAGATTACATTACATTTTTTCTGGATACAAATAGTATTGCTTCTTTTAAAGTAGTTTCGAAATAAATACGCCAGGATCTTTGTTATGGCAATTTTATTCTTTTCCCAAATTGCCGTATCTTAGCAGTTAGGGAATTTGAAAACATAGCAACTTGTCTTATGGAAACTACTTTTCTGAAATCAATCTTAGATAATGATTTCTATAAATTTACGATGCAGCATGCCGTAATAAGACTTTTTCCAAAAGCAAAAGTACGTTATGGTTTTATTAATCGAGGTAAACACATTTTTCCAACCGGTTTTGCAGATTTACTTCGAAAATCTGTTGATGCAATGGCTGATCTTCGATTGTCAAAAGACGAAAAAAGTTATCTATCACACTATTGTCCTTATCTTGATCCTACTTATTTAGATTTTCTGCAAGGATATAGTTATGATCCGTCTGAAGTTCATATTTCTCAGGAAGGTTCTGAAATAAAAGTTACAGTTGAAGGTTTTTGGTATCGTACTATTTTATGGGAAGTTTCTTTGATGGCTTTAATCTCTGAACTTTTTTATAAATCAAGTCATTTAATCCGCTTAAATGATGAAGCTATCAAAGAGCTTACTAAAAACAAAATTGACAATTATAATAAACTCGGAGTTTCTATTTTGGAATTTGGAACCAGACGACGCCATTCTTACGATGTTCATGTTTTGGTTAATGAAACATTATCTGCTTTTGGTGCTCAAAGTTTCATCGGAACAAGTAATGTGCATTTTGCAATGGTCAATAATAAACGACCTTTAGGAACACATGCACATGAATGGTTTATGTTTCATGCCGCACAATACGGATTTAAAATGGCAAATTTTATGAGTCTGGAACATTGGACACAAGTTTACGGAGGTGATCTCGGAATTGCCTTAACAGATACTTATACCACTGAAGTTTTCTTCAATCAATTTGATAAAAAATATTCCAAACTTTTTGATGGTGTTCGACATGATAGTGGCGATTCGGTGGAGTTTGCTCAAAAAGTGATTACGCATTATACCAAAATGGGAATTGATCCAAAATCGAAAGTCATTGTTTTCTCCGATTCATTAAATTATGAGAAGGTAAAAAACATTACTGATTTTTGTAAAGACAAAATTAAAATGTCTTTTGGTATCGGAACCAATTTCACAAATGACGTAGGACTTCCGTCGATGAATATGGTTATAAAGTTAACCGATACTAAACCTGATAATACACATTGGCAAGGTGTCGTGAAACTTTCTGACGAAAAAAACAAAAATACCGGAACGCCCGAAATGATTGCTTTGGCTAAAGAAGTACTTGGAATCAAGTAGTAATTTTTTGTTTTAGAACTGATTTTATCTACTTTTAAAGCTTGAATTTTTTTAAAATCAATTTAAATAAAATTCAAAGCTGTTATTATTCATAACAAAAAAAAAATACGCTTTTATTTTTTACGTAGAAATGGTACATTAGCCAAAAATCCAATTCATTTATGCTAGAGCAAAATCAATATAACGAAGATAATATCCGATCACTCGATTGGAAGGAACATATTCGTATGCGTCCCGGAATGTACATCGGGAAATTGGGAGATGGATCTTCGCCGGATGACGGTATTTATATTCTTTTAAAAGAGGTTTTAGACAACTGTATCGATGAGTTCGTAATGGGCTCTGGAAAAACTATTGAAGTGACTATCAAAGACAAAACGGTTTCGGTCCGTGATTATGGACGTGGAATTCCGTTAGGAAAAGTAGTCGATGTAGTTTCAAAAATGAACACGGGTGGAAAGTACGATTCTAAAGCTTTCCAGAAATCTGTTGGTTTGAACGGTGTCGGAACAAAAGCGGTAAATGCTTTGTCAAATTATTTTCGTGTAGAATCTGTTCGTGATGATAAACAGAAAGCAGCTGAATTTTCAGGAGGAAATCTGGTTTTAGAAGAAGATGTAATCGAAACAACAAAACGAAAAGGAACAAAAGTAACCTTTACGCCAGATGAAACGATCTTCAAAAACTACAAATTCCGTATGGAATATGTAATTAAAATGGTTAAAAACTATTGTTACTTGAACAATGGTTTGACGATTATTTTCAACGGAGACAAATATATTTCTGAAAATGGTCTTCGTGATTTATTAGAAGAAACCATTAGCGAAGAAGATTTAGAATATCCAATAATTCATTTGAAAGATCATGATATTGAGATCGCTTTAACGCATAGTAAAACACAATATAGTGAAGAATATCACTCTTTTGTAAACGGACAAAACACTACACAAGGAGGAACACACTTAGCAGCTTACAGAGAAGCACTTGTAAAAACCATTCGTGAGTTTTATAACAAAAATTTTGAAGCATCTGACGTTCGTAAATCGATTGTAAGTGCGATTAGTATCAAGGTTATGGAACCGGTTTTTGAATCTCAGACCAAAACCAAATTAGGTTCTACAGATATGGGTTCTGATGACGGAACGCCAGCAGTTTCAGTTCGTACTTTTGTAAATGATTTTGTGAAAAACAAACTGGATAATTATTTACATAAAAATACAGCCACTGCGGAAGCTTTATTGCGTAAGATTTTACAGGCCGAAAGAGAGCGTAAAGAGTTATCAGGAATTAGAAAACTGGCTACAGATCGTGCTAAAAAAGCCAATCTGCACAATAAAAAATTGAGAGATTGCCGTGCGCATCTTCCAGATACTAAGAATCCTAGAAATTTAGAAAGCACCCTTTTTATTACCGAGGGAGATTCGGCTTCCGGATCTATTACCAAATCACGTGATGTGAATACTCAGGCTGTTTTCAGTTTGCGTGGTAAGCCGTTAAATTCCTACGGAATGACTAAGAAAATTGTGTATGAAAATGAAGAATTCAATTTGTTGCAAGCAGCATTAGATATCGAAGATGGTTTAGAAAAATTAAGATACAACAACATCGTAATTGCAACCGATGCCGATGTCGACGGAATGCACATTCGATTATTGTTGATTACTTTCTTCCTGCAATTTTTCCCGGAATTAATCAAAGAAGGGCATTTGTATATTTTGCAAACGCCACTTTTCAGGGTTCGAAATAAAAAAGAAACCATTTATTGTTATTCTGAAGAAGAAAGAAGAGATGCCATTGAAAAACTAAAACCAAAACCAGAGATTACCCGATTTAAAGGTTTGGGAGAGATTTCACCAGATGAGTTCAAGAATTTCATTGGAGAAACCATTCGATTAGACCCAATTATGATGGACAAAAACACTTCGATAGAGCAATTATTGTCTTTTTATATGGGAAAAAATACGCCGGACAGACAAGAGTTTATTATCAAGAATTTGAAGGTGGAGTTAGACGCGGTTGAAGAAGTATAGAACACATGAATAAAAAAACATTGATTTACGTAGTATTAGCATTTATTGTAAGTTTTGCACTGACTTATATTCTTATAAAAAGCTACAAAAAGAAACAAAACCATACCATAGAAAACGTTCAGGTTAAATAAAATAATTCGGAATCAAAATAAATGAAAGACGAAGACGACAACATAATTCCAAATAACGAAGAGAATAATTCAGAAGAAAATCAGTACGATGAAAATCAGGAAAGTGATGATTCTGAAGAAATAATCAACGTAGATGCTAAGCATTTTGAAGGACAGCATTTTTACGAAAATGAAGAAGAAGAGGGCGAAGACGTAATAACGAAAGTCACCGGTATGTACAAAGACTGGTTTTTGGATTATGCTTCGTACGTAATTCTGGAACGTGCAGTTCCGGCTATTGAAGATGGTTTTAAACCAGTTCAGCGTCGTATTATGCACTCTTTAAAAGAGCTGGATGATGGCCGTTATAATAAAGTTGCCAATGTAGTTGGTCATACCATGCAGTATCACCCACACGGAGATGCGAGTATTGGTGATGCCATGGTACAAATTGGTCAAAAAGATTTACTAATTGATTGTCAGGGAAACTGGGGTAATATCTTAACGGGCGATGGAGCTGCAGCTTCTCGTTACATTGAGGCACGTTTGTCTAAATTTGCTTTAGAGGTTTTATATTCTCCAAAAATTACGGATTGGGGCGTTTCGTATGACGGCCGTCGTGCAGAACCAAACAATCTTCCGGTAAAGTTTCCGTTGCTTTTGGCACAAGGAGCAGAGGGAATTGCAGTTGGTCTTTCAACTAAAGTTTTGCCTCACAACTTCAATGAGTTAATTGATGCTTCGATCAAGATTTTAAAAGGAAAACCTTTTACATTATATCCTGATTTCATGACGCAGGGTATTGCCGATGTGTCTAATTACAATGATGGATTGCGTGGCGGACGTGTGCGTGTGCGTGCGAAAATTGCTCAGCTAGACAAAAATACATTGGTGATCACGCAAATTCCGTTTTCGACCAATACAACGACTTTAATTGATAGTATTTTGAAAGCCAATGATAAAGGCAAAATCAAAATCAAGAAAATTGAAGACAATACTGCAGCTGATGTTGAGATTTTAATTCATCTTTTCCCGGGAGTTTCTCCAGACAAAACTATTGATGCTTTGTTTGCTTTTACAGCCTGCGAAACTTCTGTAGCACCTTTAGGCTGTGTAATTGAAGATAACAAGCCATTGTTTATTGGCGTTTCTGAAATGTTGAAAATTTCAACGCACAGAACGGTTGATTTACTTAAACAGGAACTTGAAATTCAATTAGAAGAATTAAAAAATAAATGGCATTTCTCGACTTTGGAGAAAATCTTCATTCGTGAAGAAATGTATATTGATTTCAAATTGTATTCTGACAGAGAATCGTTGTATAAATATTTATACGATCGTTTTGAGCCATTCAAAAAATCTTTTGTCAGAGAAATCACTGACGATGATTTACAAAGATTGACTCAAATCCCGATGATTCGTATCACTCGTTTTGACTCTGATAAAGCCGATGATTTTATCGCTAAGTTAGAAGATGAGATGAAGGAAGTTGAACATAATTTGGCAAATTTAACCGATTTTGCTATTGCTTATTTTACCAAATTAAAAGAGAAATACGGAAAAGGCCGTGAACGTCAGACAGAGCTTCGTGTTTTTGATAATGTTGAAGCTACAAAAGTAGTTTTAAGAAATACAAAATTATACGTAAATCGCGAAGAAGGTTTTGTTGGAACAAGCTTGAAAAAAGACGAATATCTTACCGATTGTTCAGATATAGATGATGTAATTGTGTTTTTGCGAGATGGTAAAATGATCATCACCAAAGTAGATGCTAAGACATTTGTCGGAAAAGATATTATTCATGTCGCTATATTCGATAAGAGCGATAAGCGTACGATTTACAACATGATTTATCGTGACGGAAAATCAGGTCCTTCATATATAAAACGTTTTAATGTGACGGGTGTAACGCGTGACAAACCGTATGATTTGACCAATGAAACGGCTGGTTCACAGGTCGTTTATTTTTCACATAATCCAAACGGAGAAGCTGAAGTAATTACCATTTTATTGCGTCAGGTTGGAACAATCAAGAAATTGAAATTTGATATTGATTTTGCCAAGTTAGCCATTAAAGGTCGTGCTTCAAAAGGGAATTTAGTTACTAAATATCCAATCAAAAAAATTGAATTAAAAGAGAAAGGAATTTCGACTTTATTGCCAAGAAAAGTTTGGTTTGATGATACCGTAAAACGTCTGAATGTAGATGCTCGTGGTGAATTGCTGGGCGAATTTAAACCAAGCGATAAAATTCTGATCATAAATCAAAGTGGTAAATTGAAAGTTATTATTCCGGAATTATCGACTCATTTTGATGAAGACATGATTGTTCTGGAAAAATGGAATCCGAAGAAACCAATTTCAGCGATTTATTATGATGGAGAAAAAGAGCGTTATTATTTGAAGCGCTTCCTGGTTGAAAATGAAGGCAAAGAAGAAAGTTTTATTACGGAGCATCCAAATTCACAATTAGAAATCGTGTCGACAGATTATCGTCCGGTAGCACAGTTGATTTTTGCAAAAGTTAAAGGGGTTCAAAAAGAAGATTTGCATATAGATGTTGAAGATTTTATATCTGTAAAAGGTTTTAAAGCATTAGGAAATCAATTGACAACAGATAAATTAAAACAAGTCAATTTGTTAGATCCGCTGCCTTATGAAGAGCCAGTTGAAGAAATTCCGGAAACACCGGAAATTTTAGATGATGATTCTGTTGAAACTGAATTAGATGATGATGGCCAAATAGGTTTGGTTTTAGAATAAAAACGAAAAACGCTAAGAGAAATTTCTTAGCGTTTTTTTTATGTATACTTTTAATGATAAAGTCTTATTTTAATGTTTTTAAGACTTATTGAGATTATTTTTTGATTGGTTAATTATCTCCTTTGTAGGAATAATTTTAAAATAGAAACCAATGAAAAAATTACTTTGTTTATTTACTGTGGCTTTATTAGCCTTTACTTCTTGTTCAAAAGATGATAATGATTCTCCAAATCCAGCTTCATCAATTTTAGTTAAAAAAATAACTGATATAGATATTGATGGGAGTTCTGCAACTAGAAGTTATGTATATAATGGAAATAAAATTGTTAGTATTACGGACGAAGATAGTTCTATTTTAAAATATACTTACACTGGAGATTTTATTTCAAAAATTGAAGAAATTGATAAGAAAGGGGATCTTGCAGTAACGACTGAATACAGCTACACTAATGGAAAACTGACTAATGAAATCGAAAAAACTCCTAATGGGACTTACTACTTTAAAACTAAATATACTCATAATGCTGACGGAACTGTTTCTTATGACAATTTTAGAGGTACAGTTGCAACAGGTGTCGAACAAGAATATGGTGCGACTGGAAAATACACATTTAAAGATGGTAATTTTGTAAAACTTGAAGTTTCTTATTATGGAAACGAAAGTTCATATGTATATGAATACGATACTAAAAATTATCCTTTTAAAAATGTTACAGGCTTGAATCTACTGTTAGATGATGAAACAACAGCTAATAATGTTGTAAAAGAAACTTCCACTTCAGGGTCAGGAGCTAATATTGGTACGACTGTAACAACATATGCTTATAAATATGATGTAAATAATTACCCAACAGAAAAAATAAAAACTTATCCAAGCGGTAGTTCTACTGCAAGTAAAACTACCCAAATAACTTACTAATCGTATAAATTCATAAAAAGAAAAAGCAGATATTCCATGATTATAGGATGTTTGCTTTTTTAACATGGAAACAATTGCATAATGGCAAAAAAAATACTAAGCTAAATGACGACTATTATAATGTTGATATTTATCCGTATTTATACAAAGACTATCCTTTAAATAATAATTTTTCTATAAACAATAGAGACACAGATGAATTAGGTATCATTCCGGCAAAAGCAGTTTTGCTTAATTCCTATTATATGACTAGTATTGAAAATGATATAAATCAATCCTGGACAAAAACAAATTTTCCATTTAAATACAATTTGCCTTTGCTCTACAAACAAGACTGGGTTGATCTGAATAATCAGATTATTAATGCTTATATTAATGGAGACAGGAATGTTGAATCAATTACAAAATGTTTCCTCAATAGTAACTATTTATTCATGCGTTATGGGAATTATGAAATTCTAATGAAGTACAATTTGCCGGGAGATAAGAAATTAACAGAGTATATATATAAGTACAAAAACAATAATAAGTTTAGATAATCAGCAAAATATAATTTTTATGAAAATCAGTTTTGTTTTTATTTTAGTATTTCTTTTTTACGGATGTACAGACAATAAGTTATGTGGTCATGTTTATGATTATGACTCTGAAAAACCTATAAAAAATGTATTTATTGATATTAATGGTAATAAAACCCACACAGACAATGCTGGATATTTTTGTATAAAAGTGAATTCAAATTCAGCGTGTAAAATAGTATTTAAAAAAGAAGGTTATGCTATTAAAAAAATATTATGCAAACTAGGATTATCTAAGAATTTAAATTGCAATAAAGTTTACATGTTTAAGAAAGAAAGTGATTTTCCTAAAAATTAAATTCATCGTATGTAAATCGTAAATTAAATAAGAAATTTGATCAATAGGGTCAAGTTTTTTATTTAAACAAATAATTCAATTAAGCTCTCTTTCAGTTTCTTTACAATTTTTAGGAACTAATGGGAGTGTTTATGTGAGAGCTTTATGAAACATCTTAAAAATAGATCCTCAAACGTATTTCCGTATCGAATATTTTTCTAATGAATAATAGATACGCCGAAAAGTAAATTTTTCGGCGTTTTTGTTAATTTGGAAATATTTGGTTTAATGGTATTTTTTATCGGTCAAAGTTTTCATAAAAGCAACAAGAGCTTGTTCTTCTTTCAAAGTTAAATTCAATTTATCAAAAGGAAGTGTCTGATTTTTTACTTCATAACCCAGACCTTTTCCACCTCCTTTGTTGTAAAACGAAACAACTTCTTCTAAGGTTTTAAAAACGCCATTGTGCATATAAGGCCCTGTTATGGCTACATTTCTAACGGTTGGAGTTTTGAAAGCATTTTTTAATTGCTCCATTTTATATTGATTGTACTTGCCTAAATCGGGACTTATTTCTTTTCCATTTTTATCTTTTGGAGTTCCAATTACTTCCTGTTCTGTTTTAGCATATCTTGGAGGTACAGTTCCATTAAACAGCGGTATGAAATGACAGGTAGCGCATTTTGCTTTACCGGCAAAAAGATTAAATCCGAGTTTTTCTTCCTCACTGAAATCATTTGATTCGCCTCTTATGTACAAATCAAATTTCGAATCAAAATCATTTAAAGAACGAATGTAAGAAGCAATAGCATTTTGCAATTGCCATTCTTCGATTTTAGTACTTTTCGGGAAAGCTTTTTCGAATTGCGCCTTGTATTTTTTATCTTTATAAATTAAAGGAATCATTTGGCTAAACGAACCATGCATTTCCTGCTCATTCTGGACAACATCCATACTTTGTTTTTCTAAATCAATTTGCCGTAAATCCCAAAAAAGAGCATTTTGGAAACCTGCATAAGTGAGGGTAGGCGTATTTCTTGGCAAATCGAAACCATCTAAAGAAATGTTTGTTTTTTTTCCGTCGGTAAATGCTTTTTCAGGAATGTGACAGCTGGCACAACTTCTTTTTTGATCTTTTGAAATTGAAGCATCAAAAAATAATTGATTTCCTAATGCTACTTTATCTTCAGAATAGGCATATTCATTGGAGGGAATGAAAGCATTAACATTAAAAGAATTTTTTTCGAAAAGCGTAGCAACCTTTGGGTTAATTGCGCTGCTTTTATTTACATTAAGAATATTATTTTGTTTTTGTAAATCATAAATAATTTGGGCAATTACATTCAGATAATTTTTAATAAATGTGGCTCTGTCAAAAGTATTAAAGACTTTATTTTTTGTGCAATACGAAATACTATTCGAAATGGTCTTTTTTAACTTTGATTTTAAATTAATGGATGCTTTAGAATTGTCTTGGCAGGTTTTTAAAACAATATCTTCAATCGAAATCAAACCGGGAGCTACTTCATTTATTGATTCCTGAGCTACAGGAGAGTCAAAACCTGTAATTCCTAATGTCAAAACTCGGTAAAGTTGAAATCGGGCGGCATCTATAACATGGTTTTCACCAATATTGATGGCGTCTATATGTTGTGTTACCTGCGAAATGTTCGCGTGCATTATGGCTATTTCCCGAAGCAAATCTGTTTTATTATTGCGATCATAAACCGGAAAAATAAGTTCTTCAATAACCTGAAAACCATTTGGAGCTAAAAATTTATTTTCCTCTACTTCAAGTTCGTCTAATGCCGGACCATTAATAAATCTGGCCGTTTCTGGCACGAAATATTCAACTGCCCATTCTACTTTCTTGTATAAAGCTCTATTTTCCCTAAAACAATTCTGAATTTTTTTGGAATCATTTTCGCTTTCAGCTATTTTTTTGAATTGGGTTATTTTGCTTTCAAGTTTCTCCAGATCAATCAAAAGTTCCTGTTTTACAGAAGTTTCGGTTTCTTCTTTTGTACAACTTCCAAGGAAAGTCAGAAGACCAAGGAAAGCAGAAACAGTTATGGTTTTAATTAAATCAATTTTCATTTTTGAACTACTTTTATAAATAGCAAAAACAACCCAATAAAAATCGGATTGTTTTTTTGCTGCTATTGTTGTAAAATTATCTTTGTACGTTACGAATAATCACAGTTTGACCGCCTTCTATCTGGGCTTTTGAAGTGGTGCCAAGATTGATACCACTACCATCAGCATTCTTAAATTCGTCTTTTCTCCATGTGTGAGGATGAATATTCACAATAAAAGTATTAGGAACACCAATAACATCTGATATATCTTCCATCGCACCAAACTCCCAGCTTCCAAATCTCATTTCACCGGATTGATTGTATGATGTATTCCAGGCTGTATCAGTTCTTTTGTGGTTCATGTTCAACCATGGTTTATTCGTTTTTGCAGCAATATTATATTGCCAGATATAAGAGTCATGTTTGGCTGCCGGATAAAAACTGTCACCATCTTCCTGAATGTAAACGTAATTTTCGGTCACACAAAGGTTATCAGGATTGATAATACCTGTTCCTGGTGTAGAATCCCCTTCTACAACTAATTCCAGTTTTCCTTTCAATGGATCTTTTTCATCCAATACTAATTTATACACTCTTCCCCACATGGTATAACCTTCTACAGGATTAGTTCCATCAGGAGATTGCCCTGTAGCTGTAAAATAAACTTCTCTGTTATTATTTGCAGATCCTTTTCTGTAATCGATATCCTCAACTCTTGAAAAACGGATTGCTTTTAAATTATTTACAGAAGTATTTATCTCAGCACCTGTGCTGTTTTTTGCATTTGGAATTTCGACAAATGATATATCAAATGAATTTCCAACAGTCATGGTTGTTTCTACCTGATTGTTATCATTTCTTTTTAAAGCGTATAATTTTCCATTGTTCAAATCTCCAACCGTAGAAACATACATAATTACCTGTCCGGCACTTGCATGAGAAGTAGCATAAGATTGATCTTCTCCCATAATAATGACAGATTTACCAGGATATGCTTCTTTTGTCAACGGAACAGCGTTTTCCATACTTGCTTTTCCTAAAGCAGGCAATACTCTGTCTTTTCTGTTTTTATCTGCTACAGTTCCAAAAGGATTAATACCATGAACCATACTTTCTTCTCCGCTTTCTCCTGCAGTTAGAAATATTGGGCCAAAACCATGAGTTTCCGGTGTTGCCAATGTTGCAGAGCAAAGTCGGGTCTGACCTCCAACAGCATCAACAATATAATCTCCTTTTACAGGTTTTAAGGTTTTGTCAAAGTAAACTCTCGAAACAGATTGTATGATTTCATGGTTGGTAATCATTACATAACCTTCACCATTCGGGTTTTTCATAAATCCTGCACCATCGGGTTGGCCAGCATAAATAAAAGCAGGACTTTCCGGTAGCACATCAGTTGTTGCTATTAATGTTGAAATTTTTAAATTTTCGAATCCTGACTGTGGAAACACAAAAACAGGAACATTGGATTTTGATGTAAAATCAATGTCAGCATTTACTTTGTTTGAATCGTTGTTGTCATCGTTCTGACAACTCATTACAGCTAAACCTGTAAATCCTAGTAATGCTAGTGATTTTAAAAAATTTGATTTCATGTTTTTTAATTTTGGTTATAGCAACAAAGCTATCTCTCAAAAACAAAATGTATGTTATGCTAATCTTTTAAAATTGCTATTAAATGATAAGGGATATATTACTAAAAAGTAAATTTTGTAGTCTAAATGTAAATTTAAGCTTCATAAATAAAACTTAAAATAAGTATTAATCTATTTGAATAATGAATTCAAATTAACCTCTTTTTTCTCTTTTAGTTTTTTTACGATTTTTAAAAAAGCAATAGCAGTTATGTAAGCATCTCCCAAAGCGGTATGCCTGTCTTTTTTAGAAATATCAAATTTATCAGCAAGGTCATCTAAAGAGTAATGGTCTTTTCTTTCAAATAAATGAGACTTGATTAAAGTTTTTTTGTACAGAATTGCCGTATCTAATCTATGGTTTACCAGCTGAGGTAAACCATTTCTTTCTAAAGCTTTATTGATCATTGTAACATCAAAAACAGTATGATGTGCTATAATAATCGAATCTCCTAAAAAAGCTAAAAATTGCTGTAAAGCTTCTGACTCACTTGGTCGTTTTAAAACGAAAGCTTTTAATATGCCATGAATCTGAGCTGTCGATTTATCATAATGCTCTTGCTCTATGTATACTTCAAAGCTATTTTGAATTGAGATTACGCCATTTTGTAAAACAAGTGCGCCAATACATAAAATTCGGTCGTTTTCGTAATCAAAACCGGTAGTTTCAGTATCTAAAACAACAAAACGAGTTTCTTCAATACTACTATTTTCATCGAATAGATCTTCGTCTTTTTTCCAGAAATTAAATAAACTCATAATTATACGACGTTTGAAACATTAAATCTTACGCTTATTAATTCCTGAAGCTCTTTGATGGTTTTAAAAGTTCTCTTCAATTTTATTTTCTCCATTTTTGATAGAGATTCTAAGGCAATAAATTGTCCTGAATCATGATGCAAAAGCCCTTGTTTGGTTCTGAATTTTAATAAAGCCTTAAAAGAATAAGAACACGATAAATACAACTCACTGTTATTAGGCTCTAATTCGGCCAATTTTTCAAATCGTTCTGCAGTGTTGCTGATCCCTTTAACCGAATGTGATAAAATTAAAACACGTGCGGCATCTGTCAAAGGCATTAAAGCTCTTCTTTTTATATCAAAATTGTCTTTGTTGGCTCCGTCCTGTTCTACTAAAAACTGTCTAAAAAAGCCTGTTGGCGACGGGCTCTGTAACGCACCGCTAACCAAATGAACATAAAAAATCGGATTTGCTTTTACATCTTCAAAAATAGAATCAGATAATTGGCTCGCTAACTCCGTATCACCATAAGTTACGCTGTAATCGAAAAATATAAACGATAATAAAACCTCATTTTTTCCAGGATTTGTAATCCAATGATGTACTTGGTTTTTCCACTCATCAAGACTCATACACCATTTTGGATTTGAAGCCATCATTTCTGCCGGACAATAGTCATAACCAATTTCAAAAAGCCCTTTGTTGACAAGACCAGCAAATTTCAAAAAGTATATTCTGGTTTCATCTCTAAAAACTTCTGAAACATTTTCGTACACAATAGCATTATCCTGATCGGTATGCAACATTTGTTCGCTTCGTCCCTGACTTCCTAAAGCTAGCCATGCAAATTTTGCAGGTGGCGGACTGCTCATTTTTTCGATACACATTTCGATAACGCGAGTCGTACAGGCTTCATTTAATTCGGTTATGATTTTAGAAATCAGTGTCATCGGAATATTTTGATCCAAATAGCCCTGAAGCAGTTGCATGATTCTGTTTCGGATGGGCTTAATTTCTTTGATTTTTTTAGTTCTTTTTAAAGCTTTGATCAAAACGGCTGGGTTATTCCCCAACGCCACCATAACATCATGTTTGGATAAAATCCCAACCGCTTTAGTATTTATTGTACCATCTTTCGTTAAACACAAATGACTTATGTTGCTTTTCATCATCGCCATTTGAGCCTCGGTAACTGTCATTTTCTTTGGATATGTAATAACAGGTTTCGTCATAATCGCTTCAGCTGTTGTTAGTATCGAGTAATCTCCGGTTACGATTTTATTACGCAAATCTTTATCGGTTAAAATACCTATTGGAAGCATTTCATCAACAATTAAAATTGCACCCACTTTTTTCTTGTTCATAATCCTGGCAACATCTCTTGCTGTGGTTGATGGCGAACAAGTAACAATTTTTTTAGAATATTTTATAGGTGTTAAATCAAAAGAATTGGTATCAGAATGCATTGTATCATGCGCCAAATCATCGCCATACAATTTATCTTTATGTATATCAGAATACGGGTTTCGAGTGTTTGAAGCGTAACTTTCAATCAAAAAATTTCCAACGATTCTATTCTCCAGAGCGTATGGCTTGAAAACGTCAATCGGAATGGCGTATAAAATACTTTCTTCATGCGCGACAGCTTCCATAATATAGTTTTCCTGCGCCAAAAGTGGACGTAATCCAAATATATCTCCTTCATCACACATGTCCAGAACCGTATTTTTTGTGCTTTTCTTTAAAGCGACAGCACCTTTATGAACGACATAAAAAGAATCATGTGTTTTTTCATTTTCGGCAAAAATAACAGCATCTTTATCTTTGTAGATAATCGAGATTTGCTCTGATAGCTTTTCTAAATCCATTTTATGCAAAAAACTAAAAGGAGGGAAGTCCTTTAAAAAGTCAGCAACTCTATGTGATATGGTATTTTTCATGCGTGAGATTTAGGTTCTAAAATACTACTTATAAATAGAAATGTAAAAGAAACACGTTATTTTTTTTAAAGCGACAAAGGCGCTAAGTCGCAAAGAATTATAAAACTTTGTGCCTTAGCGCCTCTGTGGCAGAATGTCCCAAATTGGAACTAATTAGTTTTGTGCTTGTTTTTTTCGGATTCGCATATTGACAAACTCAACTGCTAGTGAAAATGTAATAGCAAAGTATAAATACCCTTTCGGAACTGCTCCAATATGTTCACCGGCAAGTGTAGCATCTGATAAATGCATACTTTCAGTAATTAACATAAACCCAATAAGGATTAAAAACGAGAGTCCTAATATTTGAATCGATGGGTTTTTATTGACGAAATTTCCAACAGGAACTGCAAATAACATCATAATTAAGACAGAAATAATAACAGCTGTAATCATAATTGTTAAGGCTCCATGAACACCATTAGTCATACCAACTGCCGTTAGGATCGAATCGACAGAAAAAATTAAATCAATCAATAAGATCTGAACAATAACATTAGAAAAAGATTTCTTTGCAGCCGTTTTAATCGTTTTTTCCTCTTCTCCCTGATGATCTACCTTTTCACTGATTTCTTTAGTACTTTTATAAATTAAGAACAGGCCTCCTAAGAATAAAATTAAAGCCTGACCTGTAAAATCACCTTCAAACCAACCCCAGTGGATGCTGAATAATGTGGCTTTCATAGCAATTAAATATGAAATTCCCATTAAGAGTGCAATACGCATAAACATGGCCAAAAACAAACCAATTCTTGTTGCTTTTTTACGATCTTCTTCAGGTAATTTACCGGTTACAATCGATATAAAAATGATATTGTCAATTCCTAAAACAATTTCAAGAAAAGTCAGTGTCAATAAGGCGATCCAGGCGTCTGGATTAGAAAGTATTTCCATTTTTAAAACATATATTTATTCAATTCAATGAATTATCAGTCTACTCGGGTAACTGTACCGCGTTGTTTTTCTTCAGAACCAACCATTCCAAATTCAAAAGTATAAGAATCTTTTGAAGTTGTTAAAATCTTCATACTGATTGCTTTTTCCTCAGCCATATTTTTTGGGTGTTTCTTCTGCAAAACATATTCGCAGTCGCTTACCCAACGTACAGTTGAAGTATCTGTTTTACCATCAAAAGTTTCGATTTCAATGTTGTCTTTACGTTCAAAAAAAGTTGTTTTTTTTACGCCATTTACTTTAAACTCAAATTTGAATTTTCCGTTTTTAAAATCTTTACAGTTATGTTCGGCGTTATAACAAGAAACTAAAGCCAATACTGGAAATAAGAATAGTATTTTTTTCATTTTAAATTAAGTTGTTTTTTTAGGAGCTAATCCTGCTGTCCGCTGTATCTTTTGTGGCCTCGTTAAAAAGACGAGGCCATAAAAGGATGCCGCTTCCATCAGGGCTACAAAGATCTCGTATTCATAAGAAATAGTATTACAATAGATGCAGTGATGATATGAAGAAAACTTAAAAAATATAAATTTCGCCTCCTGTTTTTATCAGCTTGTTCATCAGCTAATTTTGTTCTGCAAAATCGAATGAGAATCCACCACCAAAGACCTCCAAAATAAGCATGAAATTCTATCATTTCAATCGCTGTAATTCATCATCGGTAAAGTTCTTGATTTCTTTTTCTTTGGCAAACTTTTCGGCATTGTAATTTCCGGATTTATTCTTCGGAATTGATAAACTTTCCCAATCACTATTTTTCAGTTGTTTGGCGTAAAAAACAATTTGGCCAACATGATAAGGATAATGTGCCAATTGACGATTTATAGCTTCAATAACCGTGTGACCTTCATTTCGAATATAAATAATATCAGAAAGTTGTTCCGGTTTTAAACTATTTAAAGCATCCAGAAAACAATTCCAGCCTTTATTCCAGGTTTCTAAAACCTCTTCTTTTGATTGTAAATCATTTTCAAATTCTGCATCACGGTTGCGCCATTCTTTTTCTCCGTCAGAAGTTAAAAAGTCTGTCCAACGCGAAAGCATATTGCCGGAAATGTGTTTTATTATGGTTGCAATACTATTGGTATCTTCATTTATTTGGACAAAAAGCTGTTCTGGTTCTAATTGATCCATCGCTTTTTCGCCCAGCATTTTATAGTACAAAAACTGTTTTTTAACGCTTTCTAAATATGATTCGTCGGCTTTCATCATTTATATTTTTATGCTTTAATATTTCGCTCCGATGGAGCTTTTAGAAATTCGTTTTTTTTCTATAAACATATTACCCCGCTGGGGCAGCAGTATTTATCAGTTCATATTAATAAAAATTGGTCAAAATAAACTCCTTTAGGAGTGTAATATTTATAGTGATTATGTATTTACAGTAGCTTCAGCCTCGTAGAGGCGACATCATCTAAGTTAAATTACAAGATTTTAATATCATACTTATCTAAAAGTCCCACAATTCCCTGATTAGAAAATTGCGCTTTTCTCATTGGATTAAATTCGGGATCAATTTTATAATTGTAAGCCGTTCTAAAATCAACAGCTGCCAATTGTGTTTCATTAAAAATAGCACCGTCCAAATCACAATTATCAAAAACCGAACTGGTTAAATTGGTTCCTATAAAAGTAACCTCTCTCACAGAACAATTTATGAATTTCGTTTTCGGCATTTTTTTGTTCGAGAAAATAGCGTAATCTAATGCCGTTTCTTCAAAATAAACCTGAAACAAAAAATCGTCACATTCGTTAAAAGCGATTCCTAAAAGTTTGCAGTTTTTAAAAGTAACATTCTTTAAATTGGTGCCCGCCAAACTGGTCATCGACAAATTACAATCGATAAATTCGCAGTCTAAAAAAGTGTTGTAAGCAAAATTGCTATTGGAGAAATCACAGTTTTTAAAAACACAATCTTCAAACTCCCGATTGTTTATTTTTTTGTCAATGTAAATAACCTTTTCGAATGTTTTTTGAATGTGGATTATACCTTCCATGAATGTTTTTTTGGTTTTTGTGCATTGTGACGCACTCTAAGAATATAAATAGTCTCATCAGTTATTTGATAAGAGATGCCGTAATCATAAACAGAATATACTCTAAAACTACCATCATTATTGGTTTTTTGTTTGTCGAGCTTATAAATTTCCGGCTGTGTTTTTAAAATTTCAGTGCTATCAAAAATAGTATTAACTACTTTGTCTGCAACTGTAAGTGATTTGCTTTCAAAAAAAATATAAAAATGAATGTCTTCCAATTGATCAATAGCATCGCTTGACCAAATTATTTTCTTCCCCATTTTTTTGCAATTTCTTTAGCTTGATCTTCAGTATAAAAATTACCTTTTCTAATGTTTTCTAAGGCATTTTCAATATCTAAATTATAAGCTGCATCTGAATCAATTGTAGAATTGTTGATTGATTGTAAAAGATGTTTTAATTTTTCTACAAAAGAAGGATCTTTAACTTTATCAATCTCTTGATGAATCCAATTTATTTCTGCTTGTATATCCATGATAAAGAATTTTAGTAAAGATACAAATTAGTCATTAAACAAACCCTTCATAATGATTTTCAATCCATAAAAAATCAAAAACATTGCACTTAAACAAGCCACAATCCCGATTCCTAAAACCAAATAATGCCAATTCGTATGCTGATTCATAAAAGCATTATAAATCAGTGAAGGCCCAATAAATAATAAAGGCAGTGAACCTGATACGTATTTAATTCCTTTTCCTAATAGTTCTTTATTTGTTGCCATTTTAATTTTGTTTCAAGTTTCAGGTTTTTTTAGTTTGCTTCGCCAGTTCAGCTTTCAGCTTCGGGTCAGGTTTCAAGTTTGCTTAATCTTTGTCAAGTTTGAAACTTTGACAAAGACGATCAGACAACAACTTTGTGATCTTAAAAAACTTGTTTTTAGATTTTAGACAAAGCTTTGTAAGCTTTGCGAAAAACCTTCGTGAACTTTGTGGTTAAATATCATGTTGTTTTCATCTCATATTTAATCAAAAACATTTCACTTTATAGATTATAATTATCAACAGCATTTCTTACACTGCCATATTTTTTCAATAATTCAGAAGCTTCTTCATACGAAACAGGAATTTCCCCCATAATCATTTTCACACCACGATCAACCAATTTGATGTTGCTCAACTGCATGTCGACCATTTTGTTTCCTTTTACTTTTCCAAGCTGAATCATAGCAGCAGTCGAGATCATATTCAAAACCAATTTCTGTGCTGTTCCGGCTTTCATTCTGGAACTTCCGGTCACGAATTCAGGTCCCACAACAACTTCAATAGGAAATTGGGCAGTCAAAGCCAACGGACTTCCAGCGTTGTTCGTGATACAGCCTGTAAGAATGTTATTTTGATTGCAGGTTTCTAAACCTCCAATAACATATGGAGTTGTTCCAGATGCTGCAATTCCAATTACTACATCATTTGCCCCAATGTTATTAGTTTGCAAATCGATCCACGCCTGCGTGGCATTATCTTCGGCATTTTCTACAGCACGACGAATGGCAGTGTCGCCACCAGCAATAATTCCGTTAACCAAATCAAATGGAACTCCAAAAGTGGGAGGACATTCTGAAGCATCAACAACGCCTAATCGGCCAGAAGTTCCCGCACCAATATAAAATATTCGCCCGCCTACTTTTAATTTAGCAACAACCTGAGCCACTAAAGCTTCAATTTGTGGTATAGCTTTTTCAACTGCATTGGGAACAGTTTTGTCTTCAGTATTAATATTGATAAGCAATTCATGAACCGACATTTTTTCTAAATGTTCGTATTTTGATGCTTGTTCTGTGGTTTTAGTAAATGTCATTTGCTGTGTTAATTGAACTTGCCCAAAATTAATCTTTTTTATTGCAATTTTTAGAACCTTTTTCAAAGAACTAAAATATTATATTTGTTAAATATTAATAGATAAATGGATAAATTAGATTTGCTGCAGGGGATTGGCCGAATCTCAGTTTTTGTTTCTTTATTGCTTGCATTTTTTTTATTGAGGGTTAAAACCGAAAATAAATTGGCAAACCGATTATTTGCATGGTTTTTCATTTTTTCTGCTATTGATCTTAGCGGATTTTTTATTGATGCTGTAACCCGAACCCAGCTTAATTGGGAGATTTTTAGGTCGACTGCCTGTTTATTCGGAATGCCTTTGTTCTACCTGTTTGTATTGGCAGTCTGTTATTCTGATTTTAAATTACAATGGAAGCATTTAGTTCATTTACTTCCTTTTGTGGTGGTCAATTTAGTTTTTATTCCGAGAATTTATCTCAACCTGGAGACAGATAGAGGTAGTTTTGCTTCAACTCTTAATCAATTGCCTGAGATTTATTTTATCCAGATTTTAATTGAATTTCAATATATATATTACATTGTCAGCGTATTTTTGATTTTGAAGAAATATAGAGAAATCTATTTAGAAAATTACGCTAATCCGAGTACTGCGACTTATAAATGGCTTTTTCAGATAACATGTGTTTTTCTTATTGCACATTCAATTGTCGCATTAAAAAACGTATTGCGCTATAGTGGTTTCAGAGAGATATTTCTTTGGGCAAATGTACTTGTAGGAAGTATTGCTCTGTTTATTACGTGCTGGTTTATAATGAAAGCGCTCAATCATCCTGAACTTTTTAGAGGCGTTAATTCGAAATTAAAATTAGCAAAAGACTTTCTGCCTGAAGTAGAAGAAGAAATAAAAGCAACTGTTGTTCAGGACGATTTGATTTCCAGTCAAATTTCAACTTTAAAACAATATATGGCAGAGAAAGAACCTTTTCTGGATCCGTCTCTTACAATTCAGGAACTCGCGAATCAAATTGATATTCCGGTTCGGGATTTATCTGTTTTGATCAATCACCAAATGGATCAGCACTTTTTTGATTTTGTGAATGAATATCGCATCCAAAAAGCAATGAATATTTTAAAAAATCCATCAAAAAAAGATTTAACCGTTTTGGAGATTTTATATGAAGTAGGTTTCAATTCAAAATCTTCCTTTAATACTTCTTTCAAAAAATATACTAATTTAACACCTACTGCTTATCGAAACGCTTCATAATTAGTAGTTTGTAAAAAGTCGTACTTCACGCCTTATAAAGTCGAACCAATTTCTAGTGAGGAAATTGGTTCGACTTTTTTTTGTCGGTCGAATCTGGAAAATTTCTAAGGCAACTTTGCTTCAAATTAATCGAACAAGTTAAAACTAGAAATTATGAAAACATCAAACCTCCTTATCTTTTTATTATTACCATTCTTTTGTTTGGCACAATCAACTTTAAAATTAAAAGGGAAAATAACAAATGAAACAACCGCTTTAGAATGGGCAGATGTTTCAATCTTAAATGCAGAAGGAAAAATTATTGACGGAACTACAACGAAACAAGATGGAACTTTTGAACTCAATCTTAAAAAAGGTTTTTATAAAATAAACATTAGTCTTTTAGGATTTGAAGATTACGAAAAAGAAATTTCAATAGAAAATGATATTTATTTAGGAATAATTATTCTAAAGGAAAACACAACCAATTTAGTTGAAGTTGTCGTTCAGTCTAAAAAGAAAACAGTCGAACAAAAAACAGATCGTTTGGTTTACAATTTGGAAAATAATGTTACAAATGTTGGAGGCGATGCCTTAAGCGCTATTAATACTGCACCTGGAGTTGTCGTAAAAAATGATGCGATAAATATCTTAGGAAAAGGAACTTCCCGCGTTATGATTGACGGAAGAATTATTGAATTAGCTGGCGAAGAATTAAATAATTTCCTGAAATCAATATCAGCAAGTGATATTAAAAATATTGAAATTATCAGTAATCCGCCAGCGAAATATGAAGCGGAGGGATCTGGCGGATTAATTAATATTATTATGAAAAAAGGAGTTCGAGATTCCTGGAAAAACACCACTACAGTTTCTTACGATCAAAATAAATATGGAATTTATACTGTGAGAGATAATTTCTTTTACAATAAAAATAAGTTTAGATTTTCTGCCAGTATGAACGGAAAAACAGGTTATTTAAATGCTACAGATGACTTAAAAATGTATTTTCCTGACGGGCTTTCACATATGAAAAGCACAACAAAAGTAAAAAGCGAAAATCTATCTGGAAAAATAGCTTTAGATTATGATCTTTCTGAACGTACGACTATTGGATTTCAGTATTTAAATGATAGAAATAATCCGGATTTTAAATCGGATATTACAATTAATAAATACAATACTCAAAATGAACTGGAGAATATTACGCTGAATAACAGTTTTACTGATAAAGGATCACGCAATCAAACGTATAATGCGCATTTGATTACGAAGCTGGATTCTTTAAAAAGAAAGCTTTCATTTGATGTAGATTATTTTAATTACAATTCGGAATTCGATAGAAGTTTTATTGCTAATAATTACACGCCGGAAATGATATTTGTTGATGTAAATCAGGCGGGAAAAAATATTTCGAATCAGGATATTGATAATTGGAGCTTTAAAACCGATATGGAACATCCGTTTCAGGCGATCAATTTATCTTACGGTGCAAAAATGAGTTTTACAAATAGTATCAGCGATGTACTTTATTACAATACAATTTCAGGAACTCCGGTCTTAGATCCGAACCAGTCCAACCGTTTTAAATACACTGAAAACAATCAGGCGATTTATTTTAATGCAGATAAAAAAATCAATGAGAAATGGAATCTTCAATTAGGATTAAGATTGGAAAACACTAAAACAAACGGATTTTCTGAAACAATGAATCAAACAACAGAAAATAATTATTTGAAATTATTCCCAACGTTTTATGCCTCTTATAAGAAAAATGAAAACAATAGCTTTAGTTTAAATTATGGGAAAAGAATCAACAGACCTCGTTTTGACTTATTGAATCCGTTTAGAATTTACATCAACAGTAATAGTTATTCAGAAGGAAATCCGTTTTTAAAACCTTCTTTTAGTGATAATTTTGAGTTTGCACATTCTTATAAAGAAATCCTGAGAACTAGTGTTTTCGTTAATGCAGTTACAAATGGTTACGGCGTTTTGTTTACTTCAAACCCGGAAACGAACACACAAATTGTAACCCGTGAGAATTATTTTAAAAATTTGAGTTACGGAATTGGAGAGAGTTATTCGGCTGGTTTTGCAGATTGGTGGCAAAGTGAAAATTCATTGTACTTTTTAGGTGCAAAAACAGAATTCATTAAAGACATTAATGCTACGCCATCAAATAGTTTGCAAATTGATTTTTCTACAAATAACACTTTTGTGTTAGGTAAAACGACAAAATTACAAATCGATTTTTCGTGTACTACGCCTTTTAAAAGTGGCTTGTATGAAGTAGGATATGCTTCGAGCTTTGATATTGGTTTTAAACAGGATTTGTTTAATAAAACGATGCAGATTGCATTTTTGGCCAATGATCTTTTTAATACTTCTTATTTAAAAGATTTTACTTCAGTGGTAAATGGTGTAAAACAGGTTTATAATCAAAAAGAAAGTAATCGATTTGTTCGTCTATCCCTGGTTTACAATTTTGGAAATAAAAAGATAAATATGAAAGAGAGAGCTTTTGGAAATCAGGAGGAGAAAAAGAGAACAGGAAATTAATTAGATAATCAGAAAATTAGTTAACTTAGATAATTGAAATTATGAAGTTTAAATAGAATTGTGAAAATGCAGGCACGAGACGTTCTTTTGTTTTGTTGCGTGAGGGATAGGAGCAATCCGCCGCAGCGGAGCGGATAGCCCGACCAGATTTGCGAAAGGCGCACATAAGCGGTTCGTTAAATAGCGCCTTTTGTAAATATGGGCACGCCCTAATTATAATAAAAATGCCAATAAAATTCCGAGAACAATCATGGAAACTTTGGCAACATTGAATTTATGTCCTTCACTACTTTCAAAAATAATAGTTGATGAAATGTGGAATAAAATCCCGATTACAACCGCCGTTATTTCAGTGTAGTATCTATTTAAAATCGGTAAATATTCGGATGCAATTGTACCAAGCGGAGTCATAATAGCGAAAGTTAGCATGAATGCAAAAATTGCTTTTTTGTTCAGATTGGCGTTGATGAAAAAAGTGGTTAAAATCACAGCAATTGGCAAATGATGAATCGCAATTCCGAGTGCCAAACCATGATGATGACTTACCGGGAAACCTTCTAAAAAAGCATGAATACACAAACTGATAAAAAGCAACCACGGGATTTGAGACATTTGTGCATGCCCGTGAACGTGCCCGTGTTCAGCACCTTTTGAGAAAAACTCCAATATGATCTGGAATAAAATCCCGACCATAATGAACAAACCAATATTATGCTTGTGTGATTCGTAAACTTCAGGCAACAAATGCATTACTGTCAACGATAATAAAAATGAACCGCTAAAAGCCAGCAATAATTTTAGATTGGTTTTGTTTTTTGGTTTTATAAATAAAGCCACAGCATAACCTAAAAGTACAGAAAATAAGGGTAGTAAGTAATTCATTGTTATTTTGTGTAATCGTTGATTTGTTTAATCGGTTAATTGTTATTGTTTGCTCAATCGGTTAAACAATTAAACGATTTACCAATTATTTAAAAATCATGATTAATCGTTCGCTTTCGATTTTGTGGAATTTTTTGAGTTTGTAATCTCCAAAAATATCTAACAGAAAAATTCCGGCTTCGGCCATTAATTCTTCGAAATCTTTTAAGGTTAAAGCTTTTACTTTTTCGGTAAAATGAAATTTTCTGCCTTGATCTTCAAAATCAATTTCTTTAAAAATATGTCCGTCTTCAACATATCGTTTGATTTTAAAATCGATTCCCTCAACAGTTTTTACTTCTTCAGGAACTAACGTTTCGATTACCTGAGCCACATTCATAAAATCAATGACTGCAAAACCATATTCAGATAAACTTTCTTTGATTGCTTTTAAAGTCGTAAGATTGTCATCATCATTTTCGAAATAGCCAAAACTGGTGAACAAGTTAAATATGGCGTCGAATTTTTCTTCGAAAGGCTCGCGCATATCATGCACCTTGAAATGCAGGGTGTCGTTACTGTTTTTGCTGGCCTCGGCAATACTGTTTTCAGATAAATCAGCGCCTAAAACGTCAAAGCCAAGTTGGTTTAAATAAATAGAATGACGCCCTTTTCCGCAGGCCAAATCCAATACTTTTGCCTTTTCAGGAAGATTTAGGTAATGCGTAAGATTATCCATGAAAATCTGAGCCTCCCGGTAATTTCGGTCTTTATAAAGAATGTGATAATACGGAGTATCAAACCATGATGTAAACCAGTTTTCGGTGTTACGCTCCTGATTTGGTGTTGATGAGTTTGGTGCTTCAGACATTTATTCTATTTCAATTAATTCAAAGTACCGCAAATTTAGTGTATTTTTGCCGAAAAATAACTATTTCGCGATGATACCTATATAAATGGTAATATACGTTTATGATTGGAGTTATTTTTTTAAACAAAAATAAAGATGGAAGAAAATTTTAGAATGATAGCCAAATGTTTTTTTGGTTTTGAAGAAATATTAGAAAAAGAATTACGTGATCTTGGTGCTCAGGATGTCGAAAAAGGAGTAAGAATGGTAAGCTTTAAAGGCGATAAAGGTTTTATGTATAAAGCCAATTTATCGTTGCGTACGGCACTTAAAGTTTTAAAGCCTATTTACTCGTTTAGAGCAAACAACGAGCAGGCACTATACAAAGGAATTTCAGGCGTTAACTGGTCTAAATTGCTAAATGCCAACCAAACTTTTGTAATTGATGCAACAGTGCATTCGACTTATTTTAATCACTCTGAGTTTGTTTCTCAAAAATGTAAGGATGCGATTGTAGATCAGTTTAGAGAAAGAACGGGTCAGCGTCCGAGTATTGATAAAGCTTTTCCGGACTTAAGAATCAATATTCATATTGACAAAGATCAGGTTTCGGTAGCATTGGATACTTCTGGAAATTCATTGCATCAGCGTGGTTACAGAACCGCTACGAATATTGCACCAATCAACGAAGTTTTGGCGGCAGGAATTCTATTATTATCAGGTTGGGAAGGTCAAAGTCACTTTTTAGACCCAATGTGTGGTTCCGGGACATTTTTAGCAGAAGCGGCTATGATTGCTTGCAACATTCCGGCAAACATCAATAGAAAAGAATTTGCTTTCGAAAAATGGAAAGACTGGGACAATGATTTATTTGATCAGATTGTAAACAGTCTGATGAAAAAAACAAAAGAATTTCATTATACCATTAAAGGTTTTGATAAAGCGCCAAGTGCTGTTAATAAGGCAAAAGACAATATCAAAAATGCTAATTTAGAAGATTACGTTACCATTTCTGAAGATAACTTTTTTGATTCTGAAAAAGCTGTTGAAGGAAAATTGCATATGGTTTTCAATCCGCCATACGATGAGCGTTTGGATATTCACATGGAAGAATTCTATAAAAATATAGGAGATACTTTAAAGAAAAGTTACCCGGGAACAAACGCCTGGTTTATCACAGCAAATCTTGAAGCTCTGAAATTTGTGGGATTAAAACCTTCAAGAAAAATCAAACTTTTTAACGCTAGTTTAGAAGCACGTTTGGTAAAATACGAAATGTACGAAGGAAGTAAGAGAACGAAATTTCAGGTTAACGAATAAATAGGTGCAAAGAAGCAAAGCTTCAAAGGAACAGAGGGAAAGCCTTTTTCCCTTTGAACCTCTGTAACTTTGAACTTTTAAAAAGAAAACAATGACAAAACTACAAGTAAGAGGTTTTTTATATCAATTAGGATGTTTCGCAATTTTATTTATTGCAGGAAGATTTGTAATTGCAAACTACACACAATTAACCGGAATCTGGATTCCGATGACGGCTTTTATCGTGGCCACTTTGATTGCACCTAAATTTCAGGCAGTAAAAACTAAAGATGGAGAAAAGCTTTTCATGAAATGGATTTTTATAAAAGGAATTAGAGAAATTGGATAATTAAACTATTTTATATGAGGAAAATTGGACTTATAGGCGGTATTAGCTGGGTTTCTACAGCAGATTATTACAAACTTATAAACGAGGGAATAAATGAAAAAATGGGAGGGTTGAACTTCTCAGAATGTTTGATTTATTCTTTTAATTATTCCGATATAAAAAAGAATAACGAAGCAAACGATTGGGATTCTACTTTTAAAATGCTTTTTAAAGGTTGTGAATTCTTAAAAGCGGGCGGGGCAGAAGCGATTGTTTTGTGCGCCAATACGATGCATCTTATCGCTGACAAATTGGAAGAAGCAATTGGTTTACCTCTTATTCATATCGCAACGGCTACGGCTGTTGAAATTCAGAAGCAAGAAATCAAAAAAGTCGGTCTGTTGGGCACCAAGTTTACAATGGAACTTGATTTCTTTACAGATAAATTGAAGGATAAAGGAATAGAAGCCATAATTCCGGAAAATCAGGAAGATAAAGATTTTATTCACACCACAATTTTTGAAGAACTAGGAAGAGGCCTTGTAACGGCAGAAACTAAAAAACGTTATTTAGAAATTGCAAATCAATTAATAGAAAAAGGAGCTCAAGGAATTATTTTAGGTTGTACTGAAATTCCATTAGTAATTAAACCAGAGGATCTTTCGGTTCCGATTTTTGATACGGCCTTGATTCATTCAAACGCTGCGGTTGAATTTCAGTTATCTTAAATTAAAACATAAAAAAGCCACGAATTCATGAATTAAAACTAATAATTCGTGAATTCGTGGCTTTTTTTATCTGTAAAAGTTACTTTTTTGGAGCGTCTTTTTTGATAGAAGGAATAACTGTCTTTTTCTTATAAATCGGAATAAAGTAAGAAACGGTATAATTAAAACCGATTCCGAAACTTCCATCATAAGTCCTGTTAAAGCCCGGGATATAAAGGTTGTCAAAACCGTCCGGTTTTGTGTTCATTACTAACATTTTAAGCTGTACTCCAAAACCAACAAAAACGTTATTAAAAACTTTCGCTTTTAGTCCCATGGCCACTTCAAGCCAGCCTGCTGTAAGACCGTTGTATTTTTGATCCTTAACAATTGAAGGTTGTTCTCCCCAATATGGATTTGGATTGTAAATCTTATAACTATTTAAGTCCTGACTAAAAGTGCTAAAACCTCCTCTTAATCCAATAGTGATTAAGTTTTCCATGTCCAGCCAGTTTTGATACAAATTGTAATCAAAACCTCCTTTAATATAAGTACCTGTAGCGGTAGAATTTAATCGGTCATCATCAGTTGTTTTATCTTCAAAACCAAGTTCTGCGGCCAGATAATATTTTTTTGTTAAACGAAAATCTCCAACTATTTCAATTCCTTTATAGTCTTTGTCATAGAAACCTCGGGTCAATTTGTATAAATCAACACCAACACGAAGGCCGTAGCGATCTGTTTTTATACTGTCTGGTTTAGCTTCCTGAAGAGCTGGTTTCGCAGTTTCAGTTTTTGGTTTAACCGGAACAGTTTCTTTTTTTTCTATTGTAGTTGATGTTTCCTGGGCCTGAACCAAAACCATTGAAACCATTAAACAACTACTAAAAAATACTTTAATGTGTGTTTCATTTTCGGTTTCAATTTTAGGATTAATTACAAAAACTTCCTGCATCCAAAGTCCGTTACCATCAGTATCTGCTTGCACAAAAGGTCTTGTTATTGGAGGAGTGTTTGAGAAAGGGTTTAGTTCAAAAATAGTTTTAAAACCACAAGCTCTGGAAACATATAGATCCTGATGCGTATAGTTAAATGTAATCTCATCTGTATTTATTGCAGCAGGATTATCATTTTGTGAATCTAAAACAAAAGTATAGGTCGTCGTTTCTGCATTTGTTTTTAACGGAATAGAAATTGTGCTTCCGTTAGCTAAATATTTTGTTGTATCTGTTGCAGTTTCATTAAAAATAATTCCCGCAGGTTCATCTTTACCAATAACCATTAGATTCTTAACATTTTGAAGCACTGTTGGATTGTCAGCATCATAAAAAGTAATTACTAACCGTGGCGTCGTGGGTGTGTTTGCATCACAAATATCATCTTTCTCACAGCTTGATAAACCAAAAGTAAAGACTAATAAAAGAGAAATTATTTTTTTCATTTATAAATTTGTTATCTAAGTTCTAAAAGTACAACATTTTCAACATGGTGCGTCTGCGGAAACATATCAACTGGTCGAACGCGGGTAACTTTATATTTTTCGTCCATCAAAGCAAGGTCTCTCGCTTGTGTAGCCGAATTACAACTCACATACACAACTTTTTTAGGAGCAATTTTTAAGATCTGATCAATAACCGCTGCGTGCATACCATCTCTTGGTGGATCTGTAATGATAACATCTGGTTTTCCGTGTTGTGCAATAAAACTTTCGTTGAATACCACTTTCATGTCTCCAACAAAAAACTCACAATTGGTAATATTATTGCGTTCTGCATTTGCTTTAGCATCCAAAATAGCTTCAGGAACACTTTCTACACCAATTACTTTTTTTGCTTTTTTTGAAACGAATTGAGCGATGGTTCCCGTTCCGGTATATAAATCGTAAACTGTTTCATCACCTGTAAGTCCGGCAAAATCACGTGTTATTTTGTACAATTCATACGCCTGATCAGAATTAGTCTGATAAAAAGATTTAGCATTAATGCTGAATTTTAAGCCTTCCATTTCTTCCAGAATATAATCCCGACCTTTATATAGTTTAATATCCTGATCGTAAATAGTATCGTTCTGTTTTGCATTTACAACATATTGCAATGAAGTAATCTGTGGAAATTTTTCATATAAATGATCCAAAATCAATTCACGATTCTTTTTGTCATTCTCGAAAAACTGAATCAAAACCATGATTTCACCAGTCGATGCAGTACGAATCATAAAAGTTCTTAGCAAACCGGATTGTTCTCTCGGATTAAAAAAGGCTAAATTATGCTCGTTAGCAAAATCTCTAATTTCGTTTCTAATGGCATTTGAAGGATCTTCTTGTAAATAACATTTTTGAATGTCAAGAATTTTATCCCACATTTTCGGAATATGAAATCCTAAAGCATTTCTGTTTCCTAAATCTTCTGTGTTGCCAATTTCTTTCTCCGTTAACCAACGGCTGTTTGAAAACGAAAATTCCATTTTATTTCTATAGAAAAATTGTTTCTCTGAACCCAAAATAGTTTCGAATTCAGGAAGTTCAACTTTCCCGATACGTTGCAAGTGATTTTTTACCTCATTTTGTTTGTAATACAACTGTTGGCTGTATTTCATATTTTGCCATTTGCATCCTCCACAAACTCCAAAGTGATCGCAAATTGGTTCAATGCGATGTTCTGATAATTCGTGAAATTTTACGGCTTTGCCTTCATAATAGGCTTTTCTTTTTTTGAATGTTTGTACGTCAACTACATCACCCGGAACTACGTTCGGAATAAATATTACTTTTCCGTCCGGAGCCTTAGCTACTGATACTCCTTTTGCTCCAGCATCAAGAACCTGGATTTGATGAAAGACAACTTTGTCTGTATTTTTTCTTCCCATAGGGCAAAAATAAGGGTTTGTAAACTTTTATAAATTTAAATTTTAAAATATTTTATCAAATTGTTGAATTTATTAGTTTAATTAAGTTTAAAAGTTAACTTTGTTTATAGTATTATCCCCAGATCCTACTTTTTTAACCAATAGTTTTGTTATGTTTTTATGAATTTGTATCACAATCTATCACAAATTGGCTTTCTAAAAAAAAGTTACGCGTTAAAATTCCTCTTTGTCGCTTTTGTAGGTATTCATATTCCTTTAATTGGAATTTTATTTTTTGTGCTATTTTACTCTCATAATATTTCGCCTACATCTATTTTGATTTTTTGCCTGATAATGACTTTATTGGCTACCGCGATAACACTTTTGGTTTTAAACCAATTGATAAAACCTATTTCAAAAGCATCAAAATCATTAGATGAATATCGAAACAACAGAAGGCTTTCTGTGCTGCCTACTGAATATACAGATGAAGCTGGTTTATTAATGTGTAATATTCAGGAATCTATTTATGAAGCTGAAAGTTTTATAAACGAAAAGCAGGATTTGATTTATATGCTTTCGCATGATTTGAAAAATTTTGCTGGAAATCCTCAGGGGTTGGCGAAATTGATTTTAAGTGAAAATCCATCTGAATCCATAAAACATTTGGCCGATTTAATTTGTGAATCAACAAACTTGCAGTTTCGTTATATAGAAAATTTTATAAAACTGCTTAATGAACAAGATCAGGTTGTGAAATTTAATCAGGAGCCACGAGAAATAATGTTTTCTAATATTTTACCTTTTATTAATGAGCAGGTTGAACAACGTTTAATTGATAAAAATATTAAATTAAGTCTGAGTTTAGAAACGGAAGCGGCTACTCTTAAAATTGATGAAGGTTTATTGATTCAGGTTATTGTAAACTTAATAAGCAATGCGATTAAATTTTCTTATTTTGACAGTGAAATCAAAGTCAGGATTTACAATGAAGATTCAAAATTGATGATTAGTGTTGTAGATCACGGAATTGGTTTCAATAAAAATCAAATTGAAGAGTTGTTTAAGAAATTTACCAAAATGAGTCGATTGGGTACAGCAAACGAATCATCGACAGGAATTGGTTTATACTTGTGTAAGAAAATTATTGAAAGAAATAAAGGAACTTTAAGCGCTATCAGTGAAGGCAAAAATAAAGGTGCCGAATTTAAGATTGAGTTTGATATGTAAAAAAAAGATAAATTACACTTTCTTAAAAAAGTGTAATTTATCTTGGTAACCTAATAAGCTTTTATCTAAAATAAGCCAATATAATTTAGCTCCTTAGTCTGTGATTTTTCCTCCAGCCAAAAGAATGTTGAAAACTTTTTCTTGGTATTCAGGAGTAATAGTGGCCCAGTATTCAATTTGAAATTCAGTTATTTGTGCTAGTACATTTAATGCAAATCCTTCATAATTTAAATCCCAATTCTCTGCGGTTAGTTTTATTAAAATTTTGTCATATAACCCTGAATTCACTAATGCCCATTTACGCATATTAGTATTTAATCTATCAAAAAAAAGTCGCGCTCTAATATTGTTTTCTTCTACTGGATCGTCCAACACTGGATAAGAAGAAAAGTTGTAGCCTAAAGTATATGGATTCTGCATATAATTATATGCGGTTTCTGGTGTTGCTTGATATGTAGTATTTGGAACTATTGGTGGAAGTGTATTAGGATTTAATATAGTATATGTTGGTGATCCAACATTTTCAGTACAAGTTACTTCAGTAAATTCAAATACAGTAATCTCATCACCCTCATCACCCAATCCTGTTTCTTTCTTTTTAGCAAGTTGATAGCATTTATTGCCGTAATTTATTAGTTTGCTTGTAGATTTAGAATTTAGATTGACTATTAGTTTCTTTATATTAAGAATTTCTACCTTATTATTTAAATTTACTTCCTTGTTAATTGTAATTTTACTTTTATCTGAATCTGTTACATTGTATTTTACATGGTAGGATTCATAACTTCCATCAGTGCCAATTTGAAGAACCAAATTTTCAACAAATTCACTTTTTTGAGAGCGATAAAGAGGGAATGTTAATGTCTTAAATCCTCTCTCTTCAACTAATAATATTTTATCTGTGTTTATTAAAAAAATAAACTGATTGGCAAAAGTTTCTGAATTTCTTAACGTGTTTAGATCTGTTTGAAGTTGTTGAAATTTAGAAAATGCATGGCTGTCTTTTTTTAAGTCATCTAAATTAATGTATTTAGAGATTGTTTTTTCTTGAATGGCATTTTCATTATTCTGATCTGTATTATCATTAGTACAAGCAAAAAATAAGAAAATAGAACAGAAAATTAAAAGCGTTTTAATCTTTTTCATAGGTTTATTTGTTAATTAATAAACGCTAATATAAGTTATGTTTTGTTAAAAAAGTTAAATTAATTATTAAAATATTACAATTTTAATAAAGCGATTTTTTGTTAATTATTTTACAATGTTATGTTGTTTTAAAAATTAAATTTTAGTATGATAATTTTTAATTAGAAACGAATCTTCAAAAGGAATTGTATACTTATGTAAAAAAATTATTGAAAGAAATAAAGGAACTTTAATCGCTATCAGTGAAGGCAAAAATAAAGGTGCCGAATTTAAGATTGAGTTTGATATCTAGTTTTTTCTTTTTTTAATAATTTCATAATTAACAATCGTAAAAAAGTAAAAACACAAGTCGGCTGAGATTTTCCCAAAAATAATTCCGAAGAAATAATTCCCAAACAGAATTGGCATCCAATACATGCAAAAAGGACGAATTACCAAAAAGTCTAAAAAAGCAGGATAGCCAAATTCTAAAACTAAATTTTTCAGCAATAAAAGAATTTCTTTAGAGGTAGTGATTTTGTTCAGCAATTTATTTTGATGAACCAGTTTTTTATACGAAGAAATAAAAATGACACTGTAAAAAGCCAAATATTCCGAAAAAGTAATGATATATGCTGTGGTTAACCCGCTGTAAATTTTACTAAAAAGAGAAGCTGTAAGTGCGGCACTTGTACTTGCTAATTCAGCATACTTATAACGATCAAACCATTCTTTAAATTTTGTTTTTTTTAGCATTTCTTTTTCAGTAACGAAGTTTTGAGGTGGCTAAGTTACTAAGTTTCGTTTTTAAAAAATTATTTCTCAAACATGGTGGCGTAAAAAAGCTTAGGTTTTCCATCAACACATTCTACGCTGCTGGGAGGCAATAAAATATCACAAGTTGAGAATACGTTCCATTTTACATTAAATGCAGCTTCTGCATCGGTGTACGCTTTTACTTTAGCAAGAAATTCAGTTTTATTTATTTTTGTTGAAAAAGCGATATAACCATTCGCCCCACCACAAGGCTTAGAACCAATTGCTGTAAAATTCCATTCCTTTTGATCGGTACAAGGTTGAGAATTAACTAGCGAAGCTGTTATAATCTCCTGGTACATTTTATCTAAATTTCGTTGTTCCTGGTTTTTGGCAGAATCATCATCGTTGCTACAGGAGACCATTGTCAGGCAAATGGCAAATAATATAAAACTTAGTTTTTTCATGGTTAGTGAATTTATGATTAGCTTTATTATAAGATGCTAAAATTTAAAAATGGTTGCGTTAAAAAAGATGCTAAGTTTCTGAGTAGGTAAGATTCTAAGTTTTTTGAGCTTTGAGTCTTGAATCTAAATCTAACCTTAATAACTCAGAATCTCAGATTACCATAAATGATGAACAGAAGGTTTAATGTATTCTTCGTAAATCGCGTTCATAGCTTTAATCTTTTCAGGAGCTAATTTAGGCAAATCATAAACCGATAAATTTGACATAACATGATTTGCATTTGAAGCACCTGGAATAATACAGCTGATTTCTTCAAAATTTAAAATCCATTGTAAAGCGATAGGGGCAAGATTAGTTGAATCCGGAAATAAAGCTTTTAGTTTTTCAACAGCTTCTAAACCTAAATTGTAATCAATCCCAGAGAAAGTCTCGCCTTTGTCGAAAGCATCTCCGTTGCGATTAAAATTACGATGGTCTTGGGGTTCAAAAATAGTTTTTGGATCAAATTTACCGGTTAAAAGCCCGCTTGCTAATGGAACTCTCGCAATAATCCCAATGTCTTTTTTTCTGGCTTCCGAGAAAAATAATTGCGACGGACGCTGGCGAAACAAATTAAAAATAATTTGTACCGTCGTTACATTTGAATATTCAATTGCTTTTAATGCTTCTTCTGCTTTTTCGACACTTACGCCAAGATTTAAAATTTTACCCTGATCTTTTAAGCGATCAAATAGTTCAAAAATCTCAGGTCGGTAATAAACTTCAGTAGGAGGGCAGTGCAGCTGAATTAAATCCAAAGTCTCTAAATTCATTCTTTTCAAACTGTCTTCAACAAATTTCTGAAGTACTTTTGGTTGATAACCTTCATTCACGTGCGGATTAATTTGACGCCCACATTTTGTAGCCACATAAATTCTTTCAGATCGTGAACGAACAACACGCCCTACAGCAGTTTCGCTTAAGCCGTTTTCATAAACATCGGCGGTATCAATAAAATTTACGCCATTATCAATAGCAGTATTCAAAAGCTCGTCTGCTGTTTTGTTATCAAAAGCAGATCCCCACTTTCCGCCCACTTGCCAGGTGCCAAGTGAAATTTCAGATATATTAAAATTTGTTTTTCCTAGTTTTCTGTAGTTCATGTTTTTTGAGGTGCTAAGTTGCTAAGGTTCTGAGGTGCTAAGTTTTTTTGAGTTTATAAGGTGTAAGGTTCTCAGGCTTGTGTTTAGAATCCAAGGAAAAACTTAGAACCTTAGTATCTCAGAACCTTAGCACCTTATTTTTAATCGAACAAATCCGAAGAAAGATATCTATCGCCGCGATCGCAGATAACAGCCACAATAACTCCCGATTCTAATTGCTCGGCAATTTTTAAGGCTACGGCAACGGAACCTCCGCTGCTCATTCCGGCAAAAACGCCTTCTTCAAGTGCTAATTTTTTGGTCATTGCTCTGGCTTCTTCTTCGCTAACGTCAACAACAGTATCGACTTTTGAAGCATCGAAGATTTTTGGTAAATATTCCTGAGGCCATTTACGGATTCCGGGAATTTGAGATCCGTCGCTTGGTTGTGCGCCTACGATTTGAATTGCAGGATTTTTTTCTTTTAAATAAGTTGAAGTTCCAATGATTGTTCCGGTTGTTCCCATTGCCGAAACAAAGTGCGTTACGGTTCCTTCAGTATCATTCCAGATTTCAGGACCAGTAGTTTTGTAATGTGCTTTCCAGTTGTCGTCATTCGCAAACTGATTTAGCATGATATAACCGCCTTCTGCGACTTTTTTGTCGGCATAGTCACGCGAACCAATAATTCCTTCACTAGCGGGCGTTAAAATCACTGTAGCGCCATACGCACGCATGGTTTGAGTTCTTTCTTTTGTAGAATCTTCAGGTAAGACTAATTCGATTTCTATTTGAAACAATTGGGCAATCATGGCAAGGGCAATTCCGGTATTACCGCTTGTAGCTTCAATTAATTTATCCCCTTTTTTAATATCGCCTCTTTCCAGGGCTGATGCGATCATATTATAAGCCGCTCTGTCTTTTACACTTCCCCCAGGATTATTTCCCTCTAGTTTTAGTAAAAGTTTTACGTTTTTATTTTTAACCAAATTGACAGTTTCCATTAATGGAGTATTTCCAATTAGGTTTAGCAATTTCTGTGGACCCATTTTATTTTTTTTCTTTTATTTTAACTTCAGTTGTAGTGGTGTTTAAAACGATAGAATCTGCAGGAATAGATTTGGTAATCCAGGCATTTCCTCCAACGATACTATTTTTTCCGATAATAGTTTCTCCTCCTAAGATTGTTGCATTGGCATAAATGCAAACATTTTTTTCTACGGTAGGATGGCGTTTTGCGTTTTTCATTTCTTTGCTCACGCTCAAAGCACCTAGTGTTACACCCTGATAAATTTTTACGTGTTTTTCGATTACTGTTGTTTCTCCAATAACAATTCCGGTCGCATGATCGATAAAAAAGGGTGAGGCAATTTTTGCACCTGCGTGTATATCGGTTCCTGTAATTCGATGTGCATATTCACTCATTAATCTTGAAAACAATAATAAATCAAGAAGATATAGTTCGTGGCTTAATCTATAAATGGCAATTGCATAAAAACCAGGATAACCTAAGTAAACTTCGTCGATGCTGTTTGATGCTGGATCATTTTCTAAAATATATTCGGCATCCTGATTTAATTTTTCCAAAACTCCCGGAAGTTTTTCCAGAAACCGATCCCAAATAGATTCGCATAAGTTTTCTGGTTTCTTACAGGCCAAAACTGCAATTTCTTTAAATCGTATTTCGAGTTCGTCAATACTTTGATCTAAAGGTGCATTTGAATCAAAAAGGGTATAGAAAAGCTTTTCGGTAAAATCTTCTGTTTTAGTTTTGATTCCGTAGTTTATGTTTGAATGGCTTTTTAAAGCTTTTATATTTTGTATGATGAGATTTCTTGGCACAATTGTAAAAATTGAATGGATAAATTTGAAACGCTAAAAGTAAGGTGTTTTTTGTAAATAAAGGCACGAAATGCCTAAAGAAATTTTGTTCTGAGAATTCGATTTGTGATAATTAAAGGAATATTGGGAGCCTATAATTTATATCATTCTTAAGAAGTTAAATGCTTAAATTAGCCAGTAAAATTTATAAAAATGAAAAACAATTCAACTTTTAAAAGTGCTATTTCTGATCTTGAATTTCCGGAAAGTGAGAAAATTTCCGGAAAATCGATACATGATCCCGTTCTGGGTCTCATTGTAAAAGAGCATCCATCATTTTGTGATACTGATTCTATCGGGGTTCAGGAATTAAATGTGTACCGCCAAAAGTACATTTCGAACTATTTGTCTGCAGAAATGGGAGCGCTGTCTGATCTTGAAAAAATGTTATAACTTCTCTGAAAGAAGATAAATCTATAGTGAGTATTGTTGAAGATGAAGAGGAAACGAGAAATTTTGGTCAGAGAGTAGCAGATCAGGTTGCTGATTTTGGAGGAAGCTGGACTTTTATCATTTCGTTTTTAGCTTTTATAGTCGTTTGGATTAGTTCGAACGTGTACATTTTGGTGAATAAAGGTTTTGATCCATATCCGTTTATTTTGCTGAATTTAATTTTATCCTGTATCGCGGCTTTGCAGGCTCCTGTAATTATGATGAGTCAGAATCGTCAGGAAGAAAAAGATCGAAATCGTGCTAAAAAAGATTATATGATCAACCTAAAATCAGAATTGGAGATCAGAATGATTCACGATAAAATTGATCATTTGATTATGCATCAGCAGCAGGAATTAATCGAAATTCAGAAAGTTCAAATCGAAATGATGAATGATATTTTGAATCAGATCAAAAAATAATTCTTACAAAAATTAAAAGTAAAAATGTTTGAAATAATATCCGCCAAGCATAAAAAATACATTTACGAGGGCAGAAATTAAAAATGGTTTTTGATGATTTTTAGATTTATCAAAAAAATATAATGCACCGATTCCTAAAAATAATAGGGTAGTATATACCGCCGGATACATCATAAAAGCACCGAAAAAATCACCTTTAAAAAGTAAGAATAAAGCACGCTGGAAACCACATCCCAAACACTCAATTCCGAAGAGCGTTTTGAATAGGCATGGTAACATGTATTTCTCTAAATCCACAGCGATTATTTTTTACAATTTTACAAAAAAATTATGGATAACAATTCACGAGTTTGAAACTGCTACTTTAAAGTTTCATACTTTTGAACTCTTAGGATTTAAAATTATGAAAGCTTTAAAAATTATAATAATGATTCTTGCGATTTCGGTTGCGTTATACGAACAGGTTTCAGCAGAAAAAAATGTTTATATCATGGTAATTGCAATTGCAGTTTTCATGTTTGGAATGATGCAGTTGAGTGCAAAAACACCGAGTAAAAATCAAGATAAAGAAGAGGAAGATGTTGAATAAAGGAGATAAGGTTTCAGTGTTAGATGAAGCCATAAACGGAATAGTAGTTTCAGTTAAAAACAATGAAGTTTTGATTGAAACTGAGGATGGATTCGTGATGACATTTTCTGTCAATGAATTGATTAAAATTCAGGATTCCAGTAATTTAATGAATTCTATTAAAAGAATAGATTTAGATACTGTTTCAAAAGAGAAAGAGGAGCCAAAAGCACGAAGTTTTGTAAAAGAAAAGAAGGATAAGCGCGAAATTTCAGCTCCTGAATTTGATTTGCACATTGAGAAATTAGTTCCTAATAAACGCGGAATGTCAAATTATGATATCTTGACCTTACAGACAGAAACAGCAAAAAGACATATCGAATTTGCGATCAGAAATCGCATTCCAAAAATTGTTTTTATTCACGGTGTTGGCGAAGGAATTCTAAAAGCAGAACTTGATTTTTTATTAGGCCGTTATGACGGAATAGATTTTCAGGACGCCAATTATCAAAAATATGGCTTAGGTGCGACCGAAGTTTATTTTAGGCAAAACAATAAATAAGGTCGTTTTTTAAGTTTAAAACAGCTCGTTTTAAAGCATAAAAAACATCCATTTTTCTTATTGATTTTGTATTAAAATCAGTTTTGAAAAATGGATGTTTTTTGTAAGAAATTAAAAGTAGTTTTTATATTCTAAAATCGTTATTGCTTATGGCTCAACGACAGTTACATTTCCTAAAAGAAATTCTGTTGCTAGTTTAAAAGTACTGTTCCCTTTTTGAAGGGTTACGTTTTTAAGAACGACTTTATGGGTATATACTTTTAGAACATTTGTGGTTGTCACTTCGATAATACCACTTACATTTGTAACACCTGCCTGACCAACCCAGGTATCTTTTACAATTGGAGATGTTGGTGTTTTTTCCTGGCAATAATAATTTGTTGTTGGTGTTGGTAGATTAGTAGTATATGTTCTGTAATACAGATTATTTGTAGTTGCAGTTGAATTGATTAAACCTTTTCTAGGTTGTCCAACAGGTGTAGCTTCGCTTTTAAATAAATTTGTTGCATCAAAATTTTCAATGACTAAAGAATTTGAAGTGTTATTATTGTAAACTTTTTTATTGTCGAAGTCTTTACAATATTTTGCGTTATCAGGCTCTAGAAAACTTACGACTACAGGAGTAACATTGGTAAGGTAATCTCCAAAAATATATTCTTCCTCAACTTGTGGTCCGGCCGGTTTTTGAAAAGTGATATTTTTGAAAATGATATTGTGGTTATAACCAATAATTTCAGTATGACCATCAGTTGGAGCAGGGCTTTTATATACCGCATCCGTAGTGATTTCAATTTTTCCGCCCTGTAATGCAACCCATTCCTCAGTTACATTAGGTGTTTTTGGAGGTATTGCCCCACATATATTTTCTTTTGCAACTGTACCATCGTATGCTCTGTAAACCACGCGGTACTTGTCATTGTCGATAGTATAAATTAGTGGGTCATTATCTGGCGTAGGTTCGTCAATAATCATACCTGCAGGCATATTCAATAATAAGGATTCCTGCGGCTTTAATTTGTAAATTAAAGTATTAGTAAGAGGATCACAGCTTGTAGAAGTAACTTCATCAAAATCTATTGTGTCAACTGTAAGATCGCCGTCATCACAACCGTTTAATAAAAGCGCAAATAATAAAAGGCTTGCATATTTTTTCATCGTAATTTTATTTGCGTCAAAAATAGTGAAAAATTTGGCAAATGATATTTAAGAATAGACAATTGATATTTCATAACTTTGCAGTAATGAAAAAAGTATATCTCGATAACGCCTCTACAACTGCTATACGCCCTGAAGTTATTCAGGAAATGACTAAAGTTATGACAGAAGATTTTGGTAATCCCTCTTCTACACATAGTTTTGGACGAAATGGCAAGACTATTTTAGAGCTTTCCAGAAAAAGTATCGCCAAACATTTAAATTGTTCTGCCCAGGAAATTATTTTTACTTCTGGAGGTACAGAAGCAGACAATTGGATTCTTCGATCAGCCGTTGAAGATTTGAAAGTAGAGCGCATTATTACTTCTAAAATTGAGCATCATGCTGTTTTGTATCCAACTTTGGCTTTACAATCAGATTATAATATTCAGGTAGATTATGTAAAAATAAACCCAGATGGGAGTATTGATCTAACACATTTATCTAATTTATTGTCCGAAGAAAAAAAGACAATTGTTAGTTTGATGCATGTTAATAACGAAACCGGAACCATTTTAGATTTAGATAGAGTGGGAATAATCTGCAAACAATATAATACTTTATTTCACTCAGATACGGTTCAGTCTGTTGGTAAAACAGAGATCGATTTGCAGAAAACTCCGGTTCATTTTATAGTAGCAAGTGCACATAAATTTCACGGACCAAAAGGAATTGGCTTTGCTTTTGTTCGCAAAAACTCAGGTTTGCAACCTTTGCTTTTTGGTGGAGAACAGGAAAAAGGCCTGCGCGCCGGAACCGAAGCGGTACATCAAATTGCCGGAATGGCTAAAGCGTTATCAGTATCTTATGAGAATTTAGATTCAGAAAGAAAATACATTTCCGACTTAAAAACATACCTGATTGAGCAACTTGAAATTTATTTTCCAGATTTCAGAATCAATGGAAAAAAAGACGATTTTTACAATATTATAAATATTATTTTGCCTTTTTCTTCAGATAAAACAGCGATGTTATTGTTTAGTCTGGACATGAAGGGAATTGCAGTTTCTAGAGGAAGCGCCTGCCAATCCGGGAGTATAAAACCTTCTCATGTTTTAAAAGAAATGCTTTCGGAGACTGATTTAAAATTACCAAATCTCCGAATTTCATTTAGTCATTATAATACCAAAGAAGATATTGATTGGTTGATTGAGAGTTTGAAGACCATTTAAAGTTTCTAAGATGCTAAGTCGTTAAGGTTCTGAGTTTTTTTTACAGATTTTAAATAATCTAAAATCTGCAATCTAAAATCTAAAATTATTTACGTATCACTTTCACTTGTGAGTCTTTTGTCAATTTTATAATTGTTGAAGGTTTTCCGGCGACTTTGTCATGATATAAATTCACTACATAATCAACACCTTTGATAATTTCCGGATTAATATCTTTGAAAGCAATAGGGGTTGGTTGTCCTGAAATATTAGCTGAAGTTGACACTAAAGGCTTTTTCATTCGCTCTAATAATTTAAAGCAAAAAGGTTCTTTTACTAAACGAATTCCAAGAGAATTATCTGCTGCAATGATATTTGGTGCCACATTTCGTGGTTCATCAAGGATTAAGGTTGTAGGTTTTTCAGATAAATCTAAAATTTGCCACGCAACTTCAGGAATGTTTTTAAAAACATTATACATCATTTTTTCTCCGTTCATCAAAACAATCATACTTTGTGTTTCGGCACGTTGTTTCAATTTGTAGATTTTTGCAACAGCTTCCGCGTTTGTCGCATCACAACCAATTCCCCAAACTGTATCAGTAGGGTAAAGGATAATTCCACCTTCCTTGATGACTTCGTATGCTTTTAAAATTTCTTCGTTCATTGTAATTGAATATAAATTAGTGCAAAAATAATCTTTCTGGTTGGTAAACAAACCTAAAGCAGTCCATTTTTGAAAGCCAATTATAAATCAATATTGAAATTTTCTATAAATCTATTATTTTGTATGATGGAACTCCTTTGATTTTGAATTTGTTATGATACATATATAAGTTGATTAGCCTTTCTGAAATAAAGCCGAAAATTCGGGCTTGATAAGCATCTTCAGGAATTTTAATTTGGGATTCAAGTTCAAAAAGAATAGAAAACAACCAGCTATAATATGCATCAAATTTTTCTTTTGATGTAATCATCATATTTCCAATGTGAAAAGTAGTTCCTTCATCTAAAAATTTCACAATGTTATCTTTATATTCAGGATATTTTTCCAAAATTATTTTCTTTGTCAGGTCCCAATCTTCACATCGATGGTCGTCACAATAATTTTTGGTTAAAGTAGAAGTTTTGAATTTGTATGGTCTGCAAAGAATTACATCATATTCTGAAAGGATTGATGCTATTTTTTTTTCTAATTTATCTGAAGAAACATTGTATAATTTGGTGTTTTTAAAATCTTCAGTTTTAATTTTTTTCTGAGCTGATGGTTTTAAATTGTACCAATTGTTGTAAAAATTTAAATAGCGTCTATAATGACAAATACCAACATAATCAGCATCTTTTACATTTTTCCAAATCCAGTATGCCGCGGTTAATTCACAATAATTTCCATTTTTTGCGGCTATATTATCAAGTGTATTATCTCTTAATATAGCTGGCGTAATCGTTTCATTTGTTCCCACCTGGATAGGAACAAGTACTTCGTTAGATAACAAAGGATTTTCTTTATGAGTGACTACAAAAATTTTAATCATTATTTAGTTCTTTTTTAGATCTTGTTAAGGCCATTGCAATTACCTGATGCATGTCATAATATTTGTATTCTGATAATCTGCCTCCAAATATTACATTTTCTTCTCTTAGAGATAATTTTTTGTATTCGTCATACAATGCCTGATTTTTGTCATCATTTATAGGATAGAACGCTTCGTTAGATGGATTCCATTCTTGTGGGTATTCTTTTGTGATAACCGTTTTATCTTGTTTGCCAAATTCAAAATGCTTGTGTTCAATTATTCTGGTAAAATCATAAGTGGCATCATTATAATTAACGACAGCATTCCCCTGAAAATTGTCTGTATCTAAAATTTCATTTTCAAAACGAAGCGATCTGTATTCAAGAACACCTAGTTTATAATCAAAGTATTCATCAATTTTTCCAGTGTAAACTATTTTATCAGCAATGTCATTAAATTTTGCTCTGTCAGAAAAGTAATCGGTGTTTGTTACTACTTCAATTCCTTTTAATAAACCATCAATTAGTTTATTATATCCACCAATAGGAATTCCCTGATAAGTATCATTAAAATAATTATTATCAAAAGTGAATCGAACAGGAAGTCTTTTTATAATAAACGCTGGGAGTTCTGTAGCTTTTCTTCCCCATTGTTTTTCAGTATATTCTTTAATGAAATAATCATAAATATCTTTTCCAACAAGACTTAAAGCCTGTTCTTCGAGATTTTTTGGATTTTCGACCCCATAAATTGCTACTTGCTCATCAATTTTTGCTTTAGCTTCCTTAGGTGTTTTGGTGCCCCAAAGCTGATAAAAAGTATTCATATTAAAAGGTAAATTATATAATTTTCCTTTTGCCAGTGCCATTGGTGAATTGGTGAAATTATTAAATTCAACGAATTGATTTACATAATCCCAAAGTCCTTTATCGTTAGTGTGAAATATATGTGCTCCATATTTATGAACGTTTATTCCCTCAATATTTTCGCAATATATATTCCCTCCTGAATGTTCTCTTTTATCTATTACAAGGCATTTTTTTCCTGCCTTTGTAGCCTCATGAGCGAAAACACTTCCGAAGAGTCCTGAGCCGATAATTAAATAGTCATATTGCTTTTTCATGGGGTAAAAATAGATATTAATTACTAAATTGCAACAAATTTCACAAAAGCTTCAATGACAGGAAAAATTCAAGTTGGCTATCTGGTTTCGTATGATTATGAATTGTTAAAAACTTCACTACCAACAGTGTATAAAGATGTGGATACGGTTTTTATTGCCATTGATAAAAATAGAAACACATGGAATGGTGGCACTTTTAATATTGATGAATCTTTTTTTGAGTGGATTAGAATATTTGATATCGATAAAAAAGTAGTTATTTATGAGGATGATTTTTATGTTCCGACTTTAACCACAATGCAATGCGAAATTAGAGAAAGAAAAATGCTTGCTGAAAAAATGGGAACAGGAAATTGGATTATTCAGGTAGACTGCGATGAATATTTTGTTGATTTTAAAAAGTTCGTTTCAGACTTAAGGAAATACGATTCTTATCTTATTAATCCGGAAAAAAATCCAATACAAATTTGCGCCTTTTGGGTCATGCTTTATAAGTATACAGAAAAAGGTATTTTATATGTAGATAAACCTTTAAAAGCAATTTTTGCTACGAATTACCCTAATTATAAAAACGGACGAAGAATTAAGGGACGTCAGATCTATACAAACAACATTGTTTTGCATGAATCATTGTCAAGAACAGAAGAAGATTTACGTTTTAAGTTTGAGAATTGGGGGCATAATGTAGACGTAGATAAAGGATTTTTGGACAAATGGCTTGTTGTGAATGAAAATAATTATAAAGATTATAAGGATTTCTACTATTTGCAACCTAAAAGATGGAAGAAATTAGCATTTTTTTCAACTAAAAATATATCTCAAATAAAAGAGATTATTGAAAATGAAAAAAGATTACATGTCTCTAAATTAAAGATTTACTTTAAAAATTTCGGACAGTGGCTGAAATTCTTATTAAAGAAAAAAACAGCGTAAAGTATTTTTTTAACTCTAAATGAGGCTTGGTTGTGGCATACACGAGCTTAAAGTTGTGCTTTTTCAGAACGAAATGAATCAATAGCAATGATAATAATTAATATATTTAATGATCTCAAAATTTAAATTTTCACCAGTAATAAAGAGTTCCAGAGATATTTTGGCTTTTATTAAAGATTTTAATACTTCAGGCATGTTGTTTGGAAATGGAGATCGCAATATTATAAAATTGTTTGATCTGGATGGGAAAACAATCAACATTAAATCATTCAAAATTCCGAATCTAATTAATAAAATAGCGTATCGTTATTTTAGAAAATCAAAGGCAAGACGTTCGTATGAATATGCTACAATTTTATTAGAAAAGGGTATTGGAACTCCTCAGCCAATAGCATTTTTAGAGAACTTTAATTTTGTTGGTTTAAGAGATAGTTATTATGCGAGCGAGCACTTGGTAACTGACCTGACTTACAGAGAACTTGTAGAAATTCCGGATTACCCGGATCATGATAATATACTGAGACAATTTACCAGATTTAGTTTTGATCTTCATGAAAAAGGTATTGAATTTCTGGATCATTCGCCTGGAAATACTTTGATTAAAAAGAAAGAAGATGGAAATTATGAATTCTTTTTGGTTGATTTAAACCGAATGGAATTTCATCAGTCCATGACTTTTGAAATGCGTATGAAAAATTTGTGTCGCCTGACCCCGATAAAGGAAATGGTGGCCGTAATGAGCAATGAATATGCAAAATTATATCCGGAAACAGAGCAAAAAACTTTTGATACATTATGGAAGTATACTGCTGATTTTCAGGAGCAATTTTATAGAAAAAAGCGCTTAAAAAAGAAACTTAAATTCTGGAAGAAGAAGTAAGACGGTTAAGTTCTTTATATCGAATAAAGATACTATAAGCATTTAGATAACATATCGTAATTCCTTTTGAGCCGTCTAAAAAACCAAAACGAATTAAAAATTGATATAAAAAAGTATAAACAGGATGGAAAATCATTAGTAAATAAGATGATTTCTGTCCTTTTTTTTGTTTCTCAACAGCTTTTAAAATTCCATAACGGTACATTTTTGCTTTGTAATCTTGATAAGAAGTGTAGGAGAAGTGAATGATTTTGTTTTTTAAAGTTGCAATAGATCCATTAACTACTAACTTTTCGTGTACCATTCTATTTTGATCGTACCTGCAATTTGTTTTATTAAAAAGCCTGAAAATTTTATCAGTTTGCCATCCGCTAAAATGTAGTTTTTTGTTTTTAAACATAAAAGTTCTGTAAATCAAATAGGCGCTGGCAGCATTTTTTTTATTTATCGTAGCTATAATTTCAGATTTTAGATCCGGCGATAATCTTTCATCAGCATCAATAAATAAAATCCATGAATTTTGTGCCTGATCAATTGCAAAATTACGCTGCGCTGTATAATTAACAAATTGGTTTTGAATCACTTTTATGTTTTCAAATGATTCAATGATGGCAACCGTCCGATCAGTACTATAAGAATCTATTACAATTATCTCATCAGCAAAATCGATATCATTAAGTAGTGATTTGATATGAAGCTCCTCGTTAAGTGTAATAATTAAAACGGATAACTTTTGCTTTTCGCTAGCACTCATTGGATGGTTTTTACTTTTTTCAATTTTTATATTCTTGAAAATAAGTCTCTAATTTTTCGAGCATTAGAGCCAAAGGATACTCGTTGTAGTATTCAAAAGTATGCTCTTTTATGTATTGCTCTGTATGTTGTTCGTATATTTCAGGTTTTAAATCTTTTAAGTGAATCGAAGCGTTTTTGGCTTCGTTTTCAAATAATTGCCAGGTTTCTTTTCTAACAGAAGGTGTAAAGATTGAAAAAGTCGGAATATCAAGGGCTTTGGCCATATTTACGGCACCTCCTTCATTTCCGATCAACATTTCACATTGAGAAAGCAGCGCTAAAAAAGGTCTTAATTCTGTACAATACAAGTCAAAAACAATGTGTTTTTTTGTTTCTTCTGTGCAATAGTTATAAACTTCAAGAGCTTGTTCTTTTTGGTCTGGAATATAATTAAATATTATAGTAGCGTTAGTTTTAGCGACAGTAAAATCTATAATTTTTGCCATTCCTTCTAATGGATACGTTTTATAAACTTCACTACCTAAAATTCCAAACATAATTAATGGTTTTTCATTGTCTATGTTATAGCTTTTAAGAAGGTTTTGAGCTTCAGTAATTTCAGATTCTTTTAAGAATATTTTTGGCTTTACATCTGTAATTTTTTCTGAAATGAATGGTTTTAAAAGTAATAATCTATTCTCAATCGCTAGTCCGTGTTCTGATTCAATTGCATCAAAACGTTCGTAAGTATAATTGTAAAATATTTTAGTATACCATTTGTGATACGAAACTTTGTATTTTGCTCCTGAAAATAAGGTAATCAGATTAGTCTCTAATTTCGAGTAGACATCAATAACAGCATTGTATTTTTTGCTTCGAATCTCAAAAATAAATTTAAATAAAGAAGGGATTGATTTTCGTACCTTATTGGTTAAAGGAATTATATTATCAATATTTGGGTTTTCTTTTAATACATCAATAGAGTTAGGATAGCACATATAATCTATCACCGAGTCAGGAAACTTTGTTTTTAAGTTATTACAAATTATGGTACTGGTTAATACGTCTCCAATTCTCTTTTGCTGAATGACTAATATTCTCATTTATTTACAATTCAATTTGAGGGCTAAATTACAAACTATTTTATGAAGTGCGCAATCGTATAAGCAGAATAAGAGTAAACTAAATTAAAAAAGTTATATTTTTGTGGCTAATAAATTAAAATTTGCAATGGAAATTAGTGGTCTGGTTATTACTTTCAATGAAGAAAAAAATATAGGAAAATGCATTGATGCTTTATTAAAAGTTTGTGATGAAGTAATTGTTGTAGATTCATTTAGTAAAGATCGTACTGTTGAAATTGCAAGAGAAAAAGGTGCAATTGTTATCCAGCAGGCCTTTTTAGGAGATGGACCACAACGTACTCATGGTCTTCCGTATTGTAAAAACGATTGGATTCTTAACCTTGATGCAGATGAATTTCTGGATAAAGATGCTAAAGAATTTATAGTAAACAAAAAATATCTGGAAGGGAATCATGACGCTTTTAGTTTTAGGGTAAAGAACTTTCTGGCAGATAAACTTATTGATTTTTCAGGATGGTACCCGGATCATAAAGTTCGTTTTTTTAATAAACAAACGGCAAGGCCTTCAGACTCAATTGTACATCAAAAGATAATTACTCAAAATGAAAAGAAAGTAGCCGTACACATTTTACATTACGGTTGGGATTCTTTAGATCAGATAATTGCAAAGAAGAACCAATATTCTGGCTGGCATGCGCAACAATTATACGATCAGGGAAAAAGAATAAATGCTTTTAAACCAGTTTTAAACGGAACCGTATCTTTCATTCGCTGTTACTTTTTTAAGAAAGGAATCTTTAATGGCATCGATGGTTTATCAATTGCAATGATTCAAAGTTTCTTCTCTTATATGAAATATGCTAAGCTTTTAAAACTTCAGAAGGAAAATTCCAAATAAAAAATTCCAAATTCCAATTGATAATGATTGGAATTTGGAATTTTAGCTATTAGATTTTTTAAAATTTATACTGCAACGTCGTATTCACGAAGTGCATTATTTAATGACGTTTTTAAATCTGTAGATGGTTTACGAGTACCAATAATCAAGGCACATGGAACCTGGAATTCACCAGCAGCGAATTTTTTAGTATAACTTCCCGGAATCACAACTGAACGTGCAGGAACAAAACCTTTCATTTCAACAGGTTCATCACCAGTAACATCGATGATTTTTGTTGAAGCAGTTAAACAAACGTTAGCACCAAGAACAGCTTCTTTACCAACGTGAACACCCTCTACAACAATACAGCGAGAACCAATAAAAGCACCATCTTCAATGATAACCGGAGCGGCTTGTAAAGGCTCTAAAACTCCACCAATTCCAACTCCACCACTTAAGTGAACGTTTTTACCAATTTGAGCACAGCTTCCAACAGTTGCCCAAGTGTCAACCATAGTACCTTCGTCAACATAAGCACCAATATTTACATAACTTGGCATCAAGATAACACCGCTTGAAATATAAGCTCCGTAGCGTGCAACAGCGTTTGGTACTACACGAATTCCTTTTTCAGCATAATTCCTTTTTAGCAACATTTTATCATGATATTCAAAAATACCTGACTCCCATGTTTCCATTTTTTGAATTGGGAAATACATTACAACTGCTTTCTTAACCCATTCGTTTACTTGCCACTTATCACCAACTGGTTCGGCACAACGTAATTTTCCTGCATCAACCAATTCGATCACTTCTCTAATAGCATCAGTCGTAGTAGTTTCTTGTAATAAAGCTCTGTTTTCCCAAGCTTGTTCAATTATAGTCTGTAAAGAATTCATAAGTTTTAATTTTTGGCAAAGATAACGTATTTGTGGAAAAGCAGAAAAGTAAAACCTTTTGAAAATGTTATATATGTAACTTTTTGTTTTGAATTTGATAAATAATTTTTTCGTCTTGTGGATTTAATGTTTAAAATATTTATTTCAGGGAATAATTGAAATTCAATTTTTAAAAAATTACGTTTCTGTTGTTGCTTAAAATTGGAAAATTAAAATAGTTATCTTTGTCAAAAAATACCAAATGCCAAGAATTCTCTCCATAGATTACGGACAAAAACGTACGGGAATTGCCGTTACTGATGAGATGCAAATTATAGCCTCTGGTTTAACAACTGTGCCGACAAGTACCTTAATTGATTTTCTAAAGGACTATTTTGCCAAAGAAAAGGTGGAAGCCGTGCTAATTGGCGAACCAAAACAAATGAACGGTCAGCCATCTGAAAGTGCCTCTCTGGTTAAAGGTTTTGTGACTCATTTTTCTAATATTTTCCCAGACATGAAAGTCGTTCGCGTAGATGAACGCTTTACTTCAAAAATGGCTTTTCAAACCATGATTGATAGCGGTTTGAGCAAAAAACAACGTCAAAACAAAGGTTTGATTGACGAAATTTCGGCTACAATTATGCTTCAGGATTATCTTTCCTCCAAAAGATTTTAAAAGCATATTTCTACTAGGTCCATTTCTTTTTCTTTTTTAGAAAAACATAACTTTTATCATAGAAAATTAGTTTTTTTTTGCAATTATAAAAAGTACCTTTGCATTTTAAATAAAATACTGTTATGCCTGACGAAACAATACGTTCAAATAGTGAAGTAGTACTCATTGGAGCTGGAATTATGAGTGCCACTCTTGGAGTAATTTTGAAAGAATTACAACCTGATATTAAAATTGAAATTTACGAAAGACTTGATGTTGCTGCAGCCGAAAGCTCAGATGCCTGGAATAACGCCGGCACAGGACATTCTGCTTTTTGTGAATTAAATTACACTCCCGAGAAGGCAGACGGAAGTATTGATCCTAAAAAAGCGATAAGTATTGCAGAATCATTCGAGGTTTCTCGTCAGTTTTGGTCATACTTGGTACAACAAAACAAAATACCATCTCCGGATAATTTTATTAAAAGTGTTCCTCATATGAGTTTTGTTTGGGGAGATAAAAACGTGAAATATCTTAAAAAACGTTTTGAAGCTTTGCAAAGCAATCCCATTTTTTCTCAAATGGAATTCAGCACCGATTTTGAGCAACTAAAAAAATGGATGCCGCTTGTAATGGAAGGCAGAGAGGCTGGTGATAAATTAGCGGCTACTCACATGGAAATTGGTACCGATGTAAATTTCGGAGCTTTAACCAGAAGTATGTTTAATTATCTGGAAAAACTAGATGGAGTATCTTTATATTTTAATCACGAAGTAAAGAAATTAAGACAACGCGAGGATAAATCATGGCGAATTAAAATCACAGATTTAGATACTGGTAAAGTTAGAAAAGCCTATACCAAGTTTGTATTTATTGGGGCCGGTGGTGGTTCATTGCCGTTGTTAGAAAAAGCAAATGTACCTGAAGGAAATGGTTATGGCGGTTTTCCGGTAAGCGGGCAGTGGTTAAAATGTACAAATCCGGAAGTTATTGCCAAACATGGAGCAAAAGTGTATGGAAAAGCTAGTGTTGGAGCACCTCCAATGTCTGTTCCGCATATTGATACTCGTGTAATTGATGGCGAAAAAGCATTGCTTTTTGGACCGTTTGCAGGGTTTTCAACCCGTTTCTTAAAAAATGGTTCTTATTTAGATTTGCCATTATCTATAAAAGCTAATAATTTGATTCCGATGTTGTCAGCGGGATTTCATAATATCCCATTGACTAAATATTTAATTGAGCAGGTTCGTCAGTCACCAAAGGACAGAATGGCTGCTTTACGCGAATACTTACCTTCAGCACGATCTAAAGACTGGAAATTGGAAAAGGCCGGGCAACGTGTTCAGGTAATCAAAAAAGATGAAAAAGAAGGTGGCGTTTTAGAATTTGGAACAGAAGTAATTAATACACATGATGGAACTTTAGCGGTTTTACTAGGAGCTTCTCCAGGTGCCTCAACTGCTGTTTCAATTATGATTGATTTAATTGGCAGATGTTTTACAAATCAGATTAAAACACCGGAATGGGAAGCAAAAATGAAAAATATGATTCCTTCTTACGGTCAGACTTTAAACGATAAACCAGAACTTTTGTCAGAACTTAGAAAACATACTTCTGAAGTTTTGAAATTAAAAAATAACTAAACTTAATTTTCTATTATAAAAGCAACAAATCCAGATGAATTAATCTGGATTTGTTGCTTTTAGATCTTTCGTTATCTTCAAAATCTTTTCGGCCAGATTACTCATCCAGATTAATTGTTCAATAACCATTTGAGCTTCCTGCATTTTAGCCTGACGTGTTTCTTTATCCAGATCTTCATCTGTTGCCAGACGTGTAAAGTTTTTGCGTTTTAGCTCTTCAAATTGCAGTGTTACATCTTCTTTATCAAAAAAAGTGTCTTTTATAATGGTCTCATTTTTTAAGATAGAAATCGACTGGTCTAAATTAGATAAGATAGTTTTTATAATGTAATTGAATGATTCTGATGCTGATGTGGTTTGATGCGATTGAATATAAGTTGATAAAGAAGCGAGAGCCGAAAGTATTGAATGATTTAAAACAACCAATTTGTTAACCAATGGCAATGTTTTTTGTTTCGATTTTGGTTCCTGCATCATACGCTGAAATGAAGTCATTAAATTACCGATTTCTACAAAAGCATTTTTTCTGGCTAATCTGTAAGAAGTCGGAACTTCTCCTTTTTTATTATAATAATCAGCAATTTCTTTTAAGTAATTTTTGTTTGCCCGAATAGAATTTTCAATATGTATTGGTGTATTGATAAATTCCCAGGCCGGCCATAAAAACTGATTGGCTAAAAACGCTAAAATAGCTCCTGCAAGCGAATCTAAAATTCTAAACTGAATTACTTCTACCACATCGGGTGTCAAAATTCCGTAAATAAAAACCACATACATGGTTACAAACGTTGCGCTGATTTTGTAATTGATTTGCGTAAACGAGATTCCAAGCAGCATGCAAACAATTGAGAAAATACTCAAGGCAACATGATTCTGAACAACCGATACGATTCCAAAAGCAAATAATCCTCCTAAAATAGTTCCAAATATCCTGTTGTAAGAACGTTCTTTTGTAAGACCGTATCCTGGTCGCATAATCACGACAATAGTCAATAAAATCCAATAGACGTTTTGAAACGGAAGAATTTTTCCGACAAGAAAACCAATTAAAATGGTAATGGTCAAACGTATAGAATGTCTGAAAATAGAAGAAGAAAAACTCAAATTTTCAATTAAGGTACGTAACGGATAATATTGTGGTGTAAGGAATTTTTCCAGTTCTTTATCTTTGTCTTTCAATTTGAAGGATTGCATTGCCAATGAAAAAGCACGTTGGATAATTTTGATTTTTCCAACTTGATTTTTAGCATATTTCAGCATATTGGTCAACATCAAAACTCCTTCTGAAGCTTCGTCTTTTCCTAATTTTTTTTCATAGTCAAAAATGGCAAATTCAAGCGCGTCCAATTCATTTTTCAAATCATTTTTATCGACGTAAACGGCAATATGATGAACGTTTTTAGAAAGTTTTTTTAAGGTTGAGGCTAGTTTATAAGCCACATTCTGATACGTTCGCAGCACTTCAGGATGTTTAGCAAATTTTTCATGAAGTTTGCTGTGATCAAATGAGGTGTACAAAGCAAGTTCCTGAATTTCAACCAAGGTGATGAAAACCAATAACATTTTTCGATTTTGCGCATTAGCGGCAGAAGTATTTTGGTTGCCAATGAGCATTTTTCTTAAATCTTCATGAATCAAATTCAATTCCACCTGAACAGCTAACTGTTTTTCGATAATGGTTTGCCGATTTGCTTCAGGATTCCATAAGTCTCCCCTTAATTTTAGGTATTTTGCGGTTAGCTTTATTCCTTCAGCAATTTGTAACTCAACATATTTATAAGGTTGTATAAAATGAAAGACAAGAGATACAATTAAGTACAAGATTCCTCCAATAAAGATAAAACCGGAATATTCAAAAGCTTCCCAGCCTGTATGTAAATGACCAAATGATAAGGAAATAGATAACAAGGCAGAAAATGATACCAGTGTAGCTCGTTGCCCGTAAACCGAAATCATAGAACATAAAAAAAGTAAAAATCCTAAAAAAGGATAAAACAAAAATGGATAAGGATAGGCAAGATTAACTAATAAGTTGACTCCTGAAACGATTAATGACGCTACAATTAATCCTTTTATTTTATGACTCAATGAACTCGGAATATCACTCGGATAGGTGTAAAAAGCTCCAAGGGCAATGGTAAAACCTATTTCAAAATGACCTAAAAAGTTCAAAATCAGTACAGGTACTACAGAAGCAATGGTTACTTTGGAGGCGTTTAAAAAAGAAGTACTGTTCGTGAATTTCGAGATGCGATCAAACATATAGTGAGGTTTACTAACAAAGGTAAGAATTGTACGAATTAATTTGGCATAATTATAGCTGAGATTTTAACAGACAGGCAAAAAATACGATTTAATATGTTGTTTAGAATTATTCATTGACTATTTTTTACTATTTTTGCCAGCTGAATTATGGGAATTAAATTCAGGGTTTTCAGTAGATAATACATAAATTAATACAAATGATTTTACCAATTGTAGGATATGGTGATCCTGTTTTAAGAAAAGTGGGCGAGGCAATTACGCCAGAGTATCCAAACTTAAAAGAAACAATAGCAAACATGTATGAAACCATGTACAACGCTTATGGTGTTGGACTTGCTGCACCACAGGTAGGTATAGCGATTCGTTTGTTTGTTATTGATACGACTCCTTTTAGTGATGATGAAGATTTACCGTCTGAAGAACAAAAAGATTTAAAAGGTTTCAAAAAGACTTTTATCAATGCTAAAATTGTTAAGGAAGAAGGTGAGGAGTGGAGTTTTAACGAAGGATGCTTAAGTATTCCTGATGTTCGTGAAGATGTTTACAGAAAACCAACGGTTACAATTGAATACTGTGAAGAAGATTTTGTAATGAAAACGGAGGTTTTTGATGGTTTAATTGCAAGAGTTATTCAACATGAATATGACCATATTGAAGGTGTTTTGTTTACCGATAAAATATCTTCTTTGAAAAAACGTTTGATTCAGAAGAAATTGAAAAACATTACTGAAGGTAAAACTTTTCAAGAATACAGAATGAAATTTGCTGCGGCTAAAAAAGGAAGATAATTGTTCTTACGAAAGCTTAGAACATAATAAAATATAAAAAGAAATTCTTAATACTAATTTTAATAAACATGAATTTAGATAAAATTTTAGCCATTTCTGGTAAACCAGGTTTATATGTATTGAAAGTACAAACTCGTACAGGTTTTGTGGCAGAATCATTAACAGACGGAAAAAAAATCACAGTAAACTTAAAAAGTAATGTAAGTTTATTATCAGAGATTTCAATTTATACATATGAAGGCGAAAAACCTTTAACAGAAGTAATGCAACGTATTGCTGTTAAAGAAAACAAAGGTCAGGCTATTTCTCATAAAGAAGATAATGCAAAGTTGACCGCTTATTTTAAAGAAATTTTACCTGAATATGATGAAGAAAGAGTTTATCCTTCAGATATTAAAAAAGTATTAAACTGGTATAATACACTTGAGGCTAAAGGTCTGGTTACTGACTTAGCTCCGGCTCCTGCAGAAACTGCTGAAGAAGCTCCGGTAGCTGAAGAAAAACCAAAAAAAGCTCCGGCTGCTAAAAAAGCAAAAGCTAAAAAAGAAGAATAGTAGTTTTACATTCAAATATAATAGTCCTGTTAAGATGTTTTCTTGACAGGATTTTTTACTTTTACATCATTCGGTTTCAACCCAAAAAAAACTTCAATAATGAGCAAAGAACTTCAATTAAAAGCTTTCGAAAGATTGTTAATTATTATGGATGAACTTCGTGAGCAATGTCCCTGGGATAAAAAACAAACTTTGCAAACACTGAGACATTTAACAATTGAAGAAACTTACGAATTAGGAGATGCTATCTTGGATAATGATCTAAATGAAGTTAAAAAAGAATTAGGAGATTTGCTATTACATATTGTATTTTATGCTAAAATAGGATCTGAAACTAATGATTTTGACATGGCTGATGTTTGTAACGAAATCTGTGATAAATTGATTCATCGTCATCCTCATATTTACAGTGATACCGTTGTTAAAGATGAAGAAGAAGTCAAACAAAATTGGGAGAAACTAAAATTAAAGGAAGGCAAAAAATCAGTTTTAGAAGGAGTTCCAAGAAGTTTGCCGGCATTAGTAAAAGCCAGTCGAATTCAGGATAAAGTAAAAGGTGTTGGTTTTGATTGGGAAGAACCGCATCAGGTTTGGGATAAAGTTCAGGAAGAATTGGAAGAACTACAAGAAGAAGTAAAATCGGGTGATCAGGATAAAATTGAAGCCGAATTTGGAGATGTATTGTTCTCCATGATTAATTATGCCCGATTTTTAAATGTAAATCCGGAAGATGCTTTAGAACGTACCAATAAAAAATTCATTAAGCGTTTTCAATATTTAGAAAGTAAAGCAGGCGAATTAGGAAAGCCATTAATGGATATGACATTAGCAGAAATGGATGTATTCTGGAATGAAGCTAAAAAACTATAATTAAGCAGATAGTTTTTTTAATGCTTTTGCATCTTTTAAGACAATTTTTTTACCAACCAATTCAATCAATCCTAATTTATTAAAGTCAGATAATAAACGGATGCAGCTTTCTGTAGCAGTTCCTATCATTCCGGCCAATTCTTCTCTGGTTAATTGCACTTTTAATGTCTTGTCTTCGTTTTCTCCAAAAAAGTCATGTAAGTAAAGTAAAGTCTCAGCTAATCGCTGTTTTACCGTTTTTTGAACTAATGCAATCTTGTCATTTTCAGATTCTTTCAAATCTTCACAAACGGATTGCATCAATTTCATAGAAAATTGGTTGTTATTATTGAAAAAACCAATAATTTCAGATTTCGGAATAAAGCAAACTTCCATGTCAGCTACTGCTTTTGCAGTTAAATTGGCAGGTTCATTACTGATCATGGAGCGCTGTCCTAAAAGCTCCCCCGATTTAACCAGTTTCACAATTTGGTCTTTTCCGTTTGCACTCAGTTTAGAAAGTTTTCCAACTCCGTCTTTTACACAAAAAACACCATTTGTCACATCACCTTCTTCAAAAATAGCTTCGCCTTTTTTTATTTTATATGTTGTTTTGCTATTGGCTAATTTTATTACTTCTTCCTTATTTAAGGCTTGCAAAGAAGTTAATTGTCGCACGATACACTGGTCACATTTATTCATGACAAAAATTTTAAGCAAAATTAACCATTATTCATGTCTTAAAGTATAATAATTACATAAAAAAGATCAGAAATAATCTACGACTGTAATTTGCCTTTTTTTATTTCCTAAATTAGAATCATAATTTATTAAAACGTGATAAATGTCATATTTATAGTCTTTTGCAATTTATAAACTTTGTAAAAGTTAAAAAAACAAATTATGAGTGAGCAAGGTTGTTTTCATTGTGGCCTGACCATTGCTAAAAATGAAGAAATCAATTTTGATGGAAAAAAGTTTTGCTGTAATGGATGTAAAACAGTTTATGAAATTTTCAGTCTTCATGATTTGACTTGCTATTATGATTTCGAAAAATCTCCGGGTGCTACTCCGCAAGACATTCAGGGTAAATATGATTTTTTAGAGAACGAAACTATTCTTTCAAAAGTATTAGAATTTCAGGAAGGAAACACAGCTATTGTTTCTTTAAATATTCCTCATATTCACTGTAGTTCTTGTATCTGGATTCTCGAAAATTTAAACAGAATTCAAACCGGAATCAGTATTTCACAAGTTAATTTTCCGGAAAAGAGAGTCCGAATCACTTATAATTCGGATCTTATTTCACTCAAATCTATTGTTTATCTTTTAAGTTCCATTGGTTATGAACCTTATATTAGTTTAGAAAACTACGAAACAGGCAAAAATAATGTAGACAGAAGTTTGACTTATAAACTTGGAGTTGCCTTTTTTTGTTTCGGAAATATTATGCTGTTATCGTTTCCGGAGTACTTCGAAATAAAGGAATTTTGGTTGGATAATTACAAACCTTTTTTTAGAATTTTAATCTTTCTCTTAGCATTGCCAAGTTTTTTGTATTCGGCTAGTGGTTACTATGTTTCTGCTTACAAAAGTATTAAATCACGAATGTTGAATATTGATATTCCGATTGCTTTAGGGATTATTGTAATGTTTATCCGAAGTACTTTTGACATTGTAATGAACTATGGATCTGGTTTTTTTGATAGTTTAACAGGTTTGGTTTTTTTTATGCTACTCGGAAAAATGTTTCAAATTAAAACCTATAGTTTTTTAAGTTTCGAGAGAGATTTTAAATCTTATTTTCCGATTGCTGTTACTAAAATTAACGCAGATACCTCAGAAGAAAGTCTGCCAATTTATGATGTTATACAAGGTGATAGATTATTGATTAGAAATCAGGAATTGATTCCGGTTGATGGCATTTTAATTAGTGAAAACGCGGAGATTGATTATAGTTTCGTTACCGGAGAAGCAATACCGATAACTAAAAAATCAGGAGACAGGGTATTTGCTGGTGGAAAACAAATCGGGAAAGTAATCGAAATGGAAGTAATACATTCTGTTTCACAAAGCTATCTGACGCAGTTGTGGAGCAATGAAATTTTTCAAAAAAATGTTGATCAAAAACACAAAACGATTACAGATAAAATTAGCCGTTATTTTACTCCTATATTATTATTAATTGCCTTTGCAGGATTCGGTTACTGGATTTTTATTGACATTAATACGGCTTTTAATGTTTTTACGGCGGTATTAATTGTGGCCTGCCCGTGTGCTCTTGCATTGACGGCGCCATTTACTTTCGGGAACATTTTGAGAATTATGGGCAGGCAAAAAATGTATCTTAAAAACGCTTTAGTCATTGAACAATTAGCAAAAGTAGATACTATAGTTTTTGATAAAACGGGGACAATAACAACAAATAAAAAATCGAATATTGTTTATGAAGGAAATCCTATTTCTGATGAGAATTATATACTTATAAAAAATGTATTGCGTGCTTCAAATCACCCTTTAAGCAGAATGTTATATGATTTTCTGCCAGAATCAAAACGAATAAAAAGTATTGAATTTGAAGAAATAACAGGGAAAGGAATTTTAGCTTCAATTGAAAATAAAACAATTCAAATAGGCTCGGCAACATTTGTTGGAAGTCCGGATTTGGATGTTGGAGAAGTGGAAAAAACGGCACTCCACATCAAAATTGATAATGTGTACTATGGACAGTTTAATTTTCAAAATCAATATAGAGATGGCCTTGCAACGTTATTTTTAACACTTAATAAAAATTACCAGTTAAAAGTGCTATCAGGAGATAATGATGGAGAAAGAATTAATCTTGAAACAATTTTACCAAAGAACACTGAATTTATTTTTAATCAGAAGCCAGAACAGAAATTGGAGTTCATTAAAAACTTACAGGAGAAAGGAAAAAATGTAATGATGGTTGGTGACGGTTTAAATGATGCCGGTGCTTTGGCACAAAGCAATGTTGGAATATCCATTTCTGAAAATGTTAATGTTTTTTCTCCTGCATGTGACGCCATTCTGGATGCCAGTGAATTTTCCAGATTAGATTATTTTTTAAAATTATCTGAAAAATCTATTTTAATTATCAAAATGAGCTTTGTATTATCTCTGCTGTATAATGTAGTGGGTCTTTCTTTTGCTATTACAGGTAATCTGCTCCCTTTAGTAGCAGCGATAATTATGCCTTTAAGCACAATCACTATTGTTAGTTTTGTAACTTTAATGTCTAACTATTTCAGTAATAGTAATTTAAAATGAATATAGATAATTGTAAATCTTTTTTTACTAAATTTAACATAACTCTTTCACTATGATAATTATCATATTTTAAATGCCTGTAAGCGAGTAATTTTGTTAACATAATTTAAGGTATGAGTGTAATTTATCTATTAATTTCAGTTAGTATTTTCGTAGCAATCGGTTTCTTTATTGCCTTTATCATCGCTGTCAAATCCGGACAATACGATGATGATTATACGCCTTCAGTCAGAATGCTTTTTGACGATGAAACCAAAATTACTCCTCAGAATAATAATTCACCAACCGAAGAAAAACAAGTATAATTATGGAAATGGAACAGTTTTATTACGACAACAAAATTGTAAAAAAATTCATTTATGCCACTATTCTTTTTGGAGTAGTAGGTATGTTAGTGGGGCTAACCCTTGCGGTTATGTACCTTTTTCCCAACATGACTGATGGGATTTCATGGCTGAGTTACGGACGACTAAGACCATTGCATACAAATGCTGTTATTTTTGCCTTTGTAGGTAATGCCTTTTTTGCGGGTTTGTATTATTCGCTTCAACGATTGCTGAAGGCCAGAATGTATAGTGACTTTCTGAGTAACCTGCATTTTTGGGGTTGGCAGCTCATTATAGTTGCTGCAGCAATAACATTACCATTAGGATATACTTCTTCAAAAGAATATGCAGAGTTAGAATGGCCTATTGATATTGCGATTGCATTAATTTGGGTAGTAATGGGCATCAATATGATTGGTACAATGTTGCGAAGAAGAGAAAGGCATTTATATGTTGCAATTTGGTTTTATTTGGCCACTTTCGTAACGGTTGCAGTCTTGCATATTTTCAATAATATTGAATTGCCAGTTTCGGCTTTAAAAAGTTATTCAGTTTACGCAGGTGTTCAGGATGCTTTGGTGCAATGGTGGTACGGTCACAATGCCGTTGCATTTTTCCTTACAACTCCGTTTTTAGGGTTAATGTATTATTTTATTCCTAAGGTAGCAAATCGACCTATATATTCTTACAGATTATCTATTATTCACTTTTGGTCTTTAATATTTATTTACATCTGGGCAGGTCCTCACCATTTATTATATTCTGCTTTGCCAAACTGGGCTCAGAATTTAGGCGTTGTATTTTCAATAATGCTTATAGCTCCATCCTGGGGAGGTATGATCAACGGACTTTTAACGTTAAGAGGTGCCTGGGATAAAGTTCGAGAAGAACCAGTTTTGAAATTCTTTGTTGTGGCAATTACGGGTTATGGAATGGCAACTTTTGAAGGACCTATGCTTTCTTTCAAAAATGTAAATGCTATTGCACATTATACTGATTGGATTATTGCACACGTGCACGTCGGTGCTTTAGCCTGGAATGGATTCATGTCATTTGGTATTATATACTGGCTGATTCCCCGAATGACAAAAAGTACTTTGTTCTCAAAGAAATTAGCGAATTTTCATTTCTGGATTGGAACTTTAGGTATTATTTTATATGCATTACCAATGTATGTAGCAGGTTTTCAACAAGCTTCAATGTGGAAACAATTTAATCCGGATGGGACTTTAACTTATGGGAATTTCCTCGAAACGGTTACGGCAATTATGCCTTTATACTGGATGAGAGCTATTGGAGGTACCTTATATCTGATTGGGATGCTGACATTGGTTTATAACATTATAATGACGGTAAGAGCAGGCGAAACTATTGAAGATGAATTGGCTCAGGCTCCAGCGTTACAAAGAATAAGTAGTAATAGACTTAATGGTGAAAAATTCCATACTTGGTTAGAAAGAAAACCAATTCAGTTAACCATTCTGGCAACGGTTGCTATTTTAATTGGAGGAGTGATTCAAATAGTACCAACAATAATGGTAAAATCAAATATTCCAACTATTTCAAGTGTAAAACCATATACACCTTTAGAACTTGAAGGCCGTGATTTATACATCAGGGAAGGTTGTGTAGGCTGCCATTCACAATCAGTGCGTCCGTTTAGAAGTGAAGTTGAGCGTTACGGACCGCAAGCCAAGGCTGGCGAATTTGTGTACGATCATCCATTTTTATGGGGATCAAAACGTACTGGTCCGGATTTACTAAGAGTTGGAGGAAAATACAATGATAATTGGCATTTTAATCACTTTTGGAACCCACAAAGTACTTCTGCAGGTTCGATCATGCCGGGTTATAAATGGTTATTTGATAACGAAGCAATGGATCTGTCATTGACTCAAAAGAAAATGCAGGCCATGGTTTCACTAGGTGTTCCTTATACAGCAGATGAAATTGCAAATGCTCAAAAAACATTGAGAACGCAGGCTTTATCAATAGAGAAAAGTTTAGAAAATGATCCTGATTTTGTAAAAAGTTACCAAGACAGTAAGAACAAGGCAGCTGCAAAAGGTGAGAAGTTTGTTCCAATGAATGAAAGAGAAATTGTTGCCCTGATTGCTTATATACAGAGACTTGGAACTGATATTAAAGTAAAAGAAACTGCTAAAAAATAGAGCCATGTTTGAACAGATAAAACATAATATGGAGAATATATCGGGTATAGAAATTTACCCGATTCTGTCTCTCTTAATTTTCTTTTTCTTTTTTGTGGGATTAGGCTTTTGGGTATTCTCCTATCAAAAAGATAAAATTAAAGAAATGAGTGAAATTCCTTTAAATGAAGGACTTAGTGTAACTTCAAAAGATAAATAAAATGAAAAAGTTTTTCCCGGCATATGTAAGAGTACCATTGTTTTTTTTCATTGGTTTTGCTTTGATGGAATATTGTATAGATTCTGGAGATAAGCCAGCTTTTATAAAGTATCCAATGGTTTCTGTTTTTCTGTTTGTATTTCTATTTATTCTGATTGCTATCGAAATTACACTGAATGCAGTTAATCGTGTCATGTATCAATTGATGACACCTGAAGAAAAAGCAAAATTGGATTATGAAAATAGTTTGAGTTTACAAGAAAGCACCTGGTTTAAAGATCTAATGCAGAAGCTTACTAAAACGCAACCGATTGAAAAAGAAGGAGATCTATTATTACACCATGATTATGACGGAATTAAGGAATTAGATAACAATTTACCTCCATGGTGGATATATTTGTTTTATGCCACTATAATTTTTAGTGTTGTTTATCTTGCCCGTTTCGAAATTTTTGGAGCCGATAATCAGGAAATGGAGCTTAAGAAAGAAATGGCTCAGGCAAAAATAGATGTGGACGAGTATTTAAAAACGGCTCCGGATTTAATGGATGAAAAAACGGTTGTTTTGTTAACGGACAAGGAAAGTTTAGAAGCTGGTAAAGAAATTTTCATAACTAATTGCGCTGCTTGCCACAGAGCAGATGGTGGAGGACAAATTGGTCCAAACTTAACAGATGATCATTGGATTTTAGGTGGAGGAATTAAAAATGTTTTCCATACTATAACCAATGGGGGTCGTGATGGTAAAGGAATGGTTTCCTGGAAAACTAATGGTTTGAAGCCAAAGGAAATCCAAAAAGTGGCAAGTTATATTTTGTCTTTACAAGGAAGCGGACCTAAAGATCCAAAAGAACCTGAAGGAGAAATATGGGTAGATGAAAGCGCTCCTAAAAAAGATGCCACAATTAAGACAACAGATAGTATAGAAGTTAAAAAATAATAATCATGTCAAATTTACCAGACGAAGCTTTTAGAGATACCATCGGAACTATTGATGAAGGCGGTAATCGAAAATTCATTTTCCCTAAAAAACCGTCTGGTAAGTTCTATGATTATCGAAAAATTGTCAGTTATGCTTTATTGGCAATTTTAATTGCAAATCCATTTATAAAAATAAATGGTAATCAGTTTATGATGTTCAATGTAATGGAACGTCGTTTTAATATTTTTGGTTTTCCGTTTTGGCCACAAGATTTTTATCTTTTTGTGATATCAATGCTTGTTGGTGTTGTCTTCGTTATTTTGTTTACAGTTGTTTTTGGAAGGATTTTTTGCGGATGGATTTGTCCTCAGACTATTTTTCTCGAAATGGTTTTTCGTCGAATTGAATATTGGATTGATGGAGATCGTGGGGCACAATCACGTTTAGCGAGACAAGAGTGGAATGCAGAGAAAATCCGAAAAAGGCTTATCAAATGGATTGTTTTTTTTCTAATTTCTTTTGGTATAGCAAATGTCTTTTTAGCCTATTTAGTTGGTAGCGATGCCTTATTTTTAATGATTGAAGAAGGACCGGTTAAGCAGTCCAGCAATTTTATAGCACTACTAATTTTTACAAGTGTTTTTTATTTCGTTTTTGTTTGGTTTAGGGAACAGGTCTGTATAATCGCATGCCCATATGGTAGATTGCAGGGGGTACTTTTAGATAATAAATCTATAAATGTCGCCTATGATTTTGTCCGTGGAGAAAAAGAAGAAGGCCGTGCCAAGTATAATAAAAAAGAAGACAGGGCCACAACGGGAAAAGGAGATTGTATAGATTGTCATCAATGTGTGCACGTCTGTCCAATGGGAATTGACATTAGAAACGGAACACAATTAGAGTGTACCAATTGTACCGCTTGTATTGACGAATGTGACACAATAATGGAAACAGTAGGTTTGCCTAAAGGTCTTATTCGTTATGCTTCGGAAGATGAAATAGCCAAGAAAGAACCTTTCAAATTTACAGCCAGAATGAAAGGTTATACAGCTGTTTTATTCATATTATTAAGTGTCTTTGTTGGAATGTTATTTTTGCGAACTAATGTTGAAGCTATCATTCTGCGTTTACCAGGTCAATTATTCCAGCATAAAGGTGATAAGATAAGTAATGTTTATACTTATAAAATTGTAAACAAAACAATGAAGGACTATAATGATATTCATTTTGAATTGATTGATCAGAAAGGTGAAATTAAAAATGTTGGTAAAGAGCATTTTAAAATACAAAAAGAAGGAATTTCTCAAGGAACTTTGTTTATAGAAATTAATGAAGTGCTTTTAGAAAGTGATAAAACCAAAGTTAAAATTGGCGTTTATAATGGCAAGGAATTGCTTGAAACTACAACAACAAATTTTTTAGGTCCACGAAGTTTTAATTAAAAATAATACCACCATGAAAATAAATTGGGGAACCGGAATTGTCATTGCTTTTGCATTATTCATGACTTTTATATTATACTTTGTGTTTGAGGTACAATCTAATAGTAAATATGACAATGATTTAGTCGTTGAAGAATATTATAAACACGACTCGCATTTTCAGGAGGAAATGGCGCGTATTCAAAATGCGCATGATTTGCAGCAGAAACCTTCAATTGTATATAATGAGCAAGGTGTAAAAGTTGCTTTTCCTGCAAATTTTGAAAGTGATAAAATAAAAGGAAATATTTTATTATATCGTCCATCCAATAAAAAATTTGATTTCAACACTCAAATAACGTTGACAAATTCAACTTTGTTAATTCCAAAAGATAAATTGGTGAAAGGGCGTTGGGATGTTAATATGGAGTGGCAATATAACGGAACAAAGTATTTAACTAAAGAAGTTATTTACGTAAATTAACTACACATGTTATATTCTGCATTTATATTAGGTTTAATAAGTAGTTTGCATTGCATCGGAATGTGTGGTCCAATTGCTATGATGCTGCCTGTAGATCATCAGAATGAAGCTAAAAAAGTTACTCAAATTGTGACTTATCATTTAGGGCGATTAATTGCTTATGCAACAATCGGATTGATTTTTGGATTATTAGGAAGAGGTTTTTTCCTGGCTGGACTGCAACAGAATATGTCAATTTTTATTGGTGTAGCGATGATAATGACAGTCTTGATTCCGGAGAAAGTCTTTTCGAGATATAATTTTTCAAAACCTGTTTTCAAAATCATTTCGAAAATTAAATCAAATTTAGGAAATCAATTTAAAAATGGAAGTTATAAATCTCTTTTTACAATTGGATTATTAAACGGATTTCTGCCATGCGGAATGGTTTATGTTGCTTTATTTGGAGCAATCGCTATGCAGAGTGCTGCTTTTGGTGTTTTGTATATGTTACTGTTTGGATTAGGAACTATGCCATTAATGACCATTGTAGTTTATATTCATTCTTTAATAAAATTACCCTTCCGAAATAAAATTCAAAAAGTTATTCCTTACGTTGCCATCATTATTGGAGTTCTATTTATTCTTAGAGGCTTAGGTTTGGGAATTCCATATGTCTCTCCATCCAATATGAGTTTGTTTGTACAGGAAACTCCTAATTGCCACTAAACGGTCATCGAGAACAAATTTGTTTCCGGTGATTTTCTTTTCAGATGTAAATCAAAAGCCATACAAATATTTCGGACAAACGGTCTTCCAGCTTCAGTTATTGTGATTTTGTTCTCGTCAATTACAATTAAATTATCTTTTTCTAGTTCTCTTAAATCAGAAATTACATTTCCAAGATCGTTAAAGTAAAGACTTTCTTTTGTCCATGAAGTTTCAAATTCGCAAGTTAAGTTTAGAATGTGTTTTCGGATAATCAAATCTTCCTCATTTAGAATATGCCCCTTTACAATAGGCAATTTATCCCACTCTAATAATTGGTAATAATCTTCTAAATTTTTTGTGTTTTGGGCAAAGCTGTACCAGCTATCACTGATAGAAGAAACTCCTAAACCAATCATTAAGTGTGTTTTTGAAGCACTATAACCCATGAAGTTTCTGTGTAGACATTTGTTTTCGGATGCTTTGTATAAACTATCAGATTTTAAGGCAAAATGATCCATTCCGATCTCGTAATAACCATTTTTAGAAAGTAATTGTTTTCCTATTTCATATAGTTTTCGTTTTTCAGCATCTTTTGGAAGGTTTTCATCATTGAATCCACGTTGTCCATTTCCTTTGATCCAAGGTACGTGCGCATAGCTATAAAATGCTAATCGGTCTGGTTTTAAAGAATTTGTTTTTTCAACAGTATCGACAACATCTTCGATAGTTTGAAAAGGTAAACCAAAAATTATATCATGACCAATAGAGGTATATCCAATTTCTTTTGCCCAAAATGTAACCTTGGCAACATTATGAAATGGTTGAATTCTGTTAATCGCTTTTTGCACTTTTTCGGCATAATCCTGAACGCCAAAACTTACCCGGCGAAAGCCTAAATCATACAGCTTTTGAAGTTGCTCATAAGTTGTATTATTAGGATGTCCTTCAAAACTAAATTCGTATTTATCAGTCTTATTCGCAAAAGAAAAAATACCGTTAATAAGATGTTCTAAGTTGTTTTTTGAAAAAAAGGTTGGAGTGCCTCCCCCCAAGTGTATTTCTTTTACAAAAGGTTTTTCGGGTAATAACCTACAATATAAACTCCATTCTTTTAAAAGTGCTTTGATATAAATTTCTTCGACAGAATGATTTTTTGTTATTCGTTTATTACAGCCACAAAAAGTGCACATGCTCTCGCAAAATGGCAGATGAATATATAAACTAATTCCGTTTTGAGAATTACTTTCTGAGAAAGCTTTTTGAAATGATTCGACCCATTTTTGCTGTGAAAATTCAGCTTCATTCCAGTATGGAACTGTTGGATAACTGGTATACCTTGGACCTGGAACATTATATTTCTGAATCAATGAGATTTTCATAAAAAAGCATTTTGGATTCATCAAAATTACTTCTTCATACTAAGACATAAAATGACAAATATCATACTTGAAAACAAAAAAAAGAGACTCAAAATGAGCCTCTTCCCTGAATTAAATAACTAACATTAAATAGAATCCTGAATGATTTTAAGCCATTTTTTTGCAAACATATGATCTTGGTATGCACTAATTTGCTTGATTCGGTCATCATCAAAATCATAGAATGGAATTGTAATTTTTTTAGAAGCTTCTCTTTCCTGAAATTCAAAATCAATTTTTAGAATGGTGTTTGAATTTCCGTCAGTGGTCAAGATTAATTTACATGATGAAACTGATTTTAAATCAACAAATGTTGATTCTTGTTGATTTGGATTAAAATTCATCAAAATGAATTTTCTATGTTTTTGGTCTATGGTAAGCGTTTTATTGCTTTGAGACTCTGTTAAATCAAAATCTTCCGGATGGGTTGGATTGAACTTCTTTTTAATATTTAGAATTTTTGATTTGTTTGCTGCGCTTGTTCGTGCAGAAAAATATATTGGAATGGCTACTATGATTGCGATCACAACACCAATAATGGTTACACTTGTTTCCATGTTGCTGAATTTGATAAATAATGTGAATAGTAAACTGTTTTCAGAAGAAAAACAGTTCGATTGTTTTGAAGAAATAAATTCTTCGGGCTAAATTTTCATGTATTTATCTACCAAAAAAAATGGAAAGGGTAGAGCAGTAGTAAGATTTTTTTACTCTGAGTAGAGAATTGATTTGCAAAGTTAGATGCTGTTTTAGCAACTTGATGTTGTGGAATAACAACAAGTAAAGAATCAAACCATTTAATTATACCTGGATGGTTTGATTTAATATTTGCAGTAAATTGATAGCTTGCTTGTGGCTGTATAAAAGCTGATGAATCTGTGTAATCTTTAGAGAAATTGGTATCCGTTTTTTGACTTTCTATTTTTTGCATAGCAACATCGCTTTCTTGTGATGCAAGAAAGGCAAGGATCAAAAGTGATACAAAAATAACGGTTTTACGAATCCAATTCATGGTTGCGAATTTAGTTCATAAAACACAATTAAAGAAATTTAGAATGCTAATTACTTCTTAAAAGTAGCTTTATTATTTTATCCTCAACTTTTATTGAGGTCAGTTGAGGATAAAATCTATATTATTGCTGCATTTTGAAATAATAATCAGCTGAGTGTTTTCCGCCTCCATAAAATAAGAAGAAGATACAAAGTAATAGTACAACTATTGCTAAGATTAAACTTTCAGAATGCATATGTCCCATAAAATTAACAAGGATTGCACCAAAAAGTATAGGTAATTGGGCAGCAATTGCCCAGCGGGTGAGTAGCCCAAAAACAATCATTATTCCTCCAATCATGTGGGCTGGGGCGATATAATGTAAAAGAAACATTCCGCCTCCATATTGATCAATGGGAGAAATTAAATCATGTAAATACTGAGCATTGGTTACAAACGAAACTCCTTTCATAAACAAAAAAACACCCAATACAATACGTACTAAATCTACTGGTAAATAAGTGTGCGAATTTGCCCATTTATTCAAACTTTTTACATTTTCCATGATACTACGTGATTAAAAATATATACTAAGTTACTAATTTTTAATGATATATTTATTTTTAAGTAGTTGGAAATAAGTTTTTTACTTTTTATTTAACGTATTTTGAGAATTCCTAAAATGAAAATTAAACCTGAATAACACCTAAATTAAATGCTTTTTGGATTGGAGCGTGGTTAGCAGCTTCAATTCCCATAGAAATCCAGGTACGGGTATCCAAAGGATCAATAATTGCATCTGTCCATAATCTTGAAGCGGCGTAATAAGGTGAAGTTTGTTCGTCGTAACGAGCTTTTATTTTATTGAATAACTCCGTTTCCTTTGCTTCATCTATGATTTCTCCTTTTGCTTTAAGTGACGAAGCTTCGATTTGTGCCAATACTTTTGCAGCCTGTGTTCCTCCCATAACGGCAAGTTCCGCACTCGGCCATGCAAAAATTAATCTTGGGTCATAGGCTTTTCCGCACATGGCATAATTTCCTGCACCATATGAGTTACCAACTATAACAGTAAATTTTGGAACTACGGAGTTGCTTACAGCATTAACCATTTTGGCTCCATCTTTTATAATTCCGCCATGTTCAGATTTTGAACCAACCATAAAACCGGTAACATCTTGTAAAAAGACTAAAGGAATTTTCTTTTGATTACAATTTGCAATAAAACGCGTTGCTTTATCAGCACTGTCTGAGTAAATAACGCCTCCAAACTGCATTTCACCTTTCTTTGTTTTCACTACTTTTCTTTGATTGGCCACGATTCCAACTGCCCAGCCATCAATTCTGGCGTATCCCGTAATTATGGTTTGACCATAACCATCTTTGTATGCTTCAAACTCAGAATTATCAACTAAACGATTGATGATTTCCATCATGTCATATTGTTCGTTTCTGGCTTTTGGCAAGATTCCGTAAATGTCTTTGGGTTCTAAAGCCGGTTTTTCTGCTTTGATTCGGCTGTAGCCTGCTTTATCAAAATCACCAATTTTATCTACAATGTTTTTTATTTTATCTAAAGCATCTTTATCGTCTTTGGCTTTATAATCAGTTACACCAGAAATTTCACAATGTGTTGTGGCTCCGCCTAAAGTTTCATTATCAATAGTTTCTCCAATAGCAGCTTTAACCAAATAACTTCCCGCAAGGAAAATACTTCCTGTTTTATCTACAATTAAGGCTTCATCACTCATGATTGGTAAATAAGCTCCTCCTGCAACACAACTTCCCATAACAGCAGCAATTTGGGTAATTCCCATGCTGCTCATTTGCGCATTGTTTCTAAAAATTCTGCCGAAATGTTCTTTGTCTGGAAAAATTTCATCCTGAAGTGGTAAGTAAACACCGGCACTATCTACTAAATAGATAATTGGCAATCTGTTTTCCATAGCAATTTCCTGTGCACGCAGGTTTTTCTTTCCTGTAATAGGAAACCATGCCCCTGCTTTAACAGTAGCATCATTAGCAACAACAATACATTGTTTACCTCTTATATATCCTATTTTTATGACAACTCCTCCAGAAGGGCATCCACCGTGTTCGGCATACATTCCCTCTCCAACAAAACCACCGATTTCTATGTTTTTAGAATTTTCATCTAATAAATAAGCAATACGTTCTCGAGCTGTCATTTTGCCTTCAGCATGAAGTTTTTGAATGCGTTTTTCGCCTCCGCCCAGTTTTACTTTGGCAAATTTTTGTTTTAATTCTGAAAGTAAGAGTTTATTGTGATCTTCGTTTTTATTGAAGTTTAAATCCATAAGATATTGATGTTTTTACAAAATACTGTTGGCTAATTTACAAAATCAATTGAAAATAAACATGATTCGTTATTTTATAAATTAAATCTTTTCGAATGATTGTAAAATGATTGTAATAGGAGCAACCAAAAAATCGAAATTGTTGTAAGTCATTTTTTTTACCTTAATTTGTTATTTCATACTAATTAGTATTTTTTATGTCAAAAGCAGCAAATACAAGACTCACAATTCTTCAAAAAGCATTTGAATTGATTTATTCAAAAGGATATCAAACCACAAGTATTGATGATATAATTGCAACAACCCAAGTCACAAAAGGGGCTTTTTATTATCATTTTAAAACTAAAGATGAAATGGGAGTTGCTATTATTGAGGAAATTTTGAAACCTACAATGCTGGAAAGCTTTATAAAACCAATAGAAAATTCACAAAATCCAGTTGCCGATTTATACAATATGATTTCCTATTTATTGCTTGAAGATCCTTTTTTGCAAGTAAAATATGGTTGTCCGGTTGGGAACTTAACCCAGGAAATGACACCCTGGAACAATCAGTTTAGTCAGGCTTTATCTGAACTCGTGAACCAATGGATGACTACAATTGAAAAGGCAATTTTAAACGGTCAGACTTCTGGCCTAATCAGAAAAGATATAAACGGTAAACAAGTTGGGCTTTTCATTATGTCCGGGTACTGGGGAATACGAAATTTCGGAAAACTTCAGGATGATAAATCCTCTTACATCGCTTATTTAAAGGAATTTAAGATCTATTTAAACAGTTTGAAATAAATTCGTATTTCAAAAACATACTAATTAGTATGTTTTTGGATATATTTGCATTGTCTTAATCAAAAAAACAATGTATCAATCACTTTTATTCTGTCACTCCGCTTTACGATGGTTTGTATTGGCAAGCTTATTTTACTCTCTTTTTAAAGCTTATAAAGGATATTCATCAAAACTGCCTTTTACCAAAACAGATAATGCTGTTCGCCACTGGACAGCAACGATTGCACATATCCAGCTTATTTTTGGAATCCTTATTTATGTGCAAAGTCCGATAGTGAAATACCTTTGGAAAAACTTTAAAGAAGGAATTGAAAATCCGGAAATCGCTTTTTTCGGATTACTGCATATTCTCTTAATGTTGGGTGCCATTATTTTAATCACTATTGGCTCGGCTTTAGCCAAAAGAAAACTTAATGATACCGATAAGTTTAAAACGATGTTGTTATGGTTTTCTTTTGCCTTAATTATCATTTTTATTGCCATTCCGTGGCCTTTTTCACCTTTAGCAAACAGACCTTGTTTTAGATAATATTTTTATGAAAAACTTACTACAAACCAATACCGGAAGATTACGAATCATAGGATTTCTTGAAGGAACCTCTTTATTAGTATTGTTATTTATTGCGATGCCTTTAAAGTATATTTTTGGAATGCCATTTTTAACAAGACCAGTAGGAACAATTCATGGCGCTTTATTTTTACTTTTTATTTTTAATACTTTAAGTGTAGGAGTGGAGCAAAACTGGAAATTTAAAGACACGACCTGGAAAGTGCTTTTAGCATGTGTAATTCCTTTCGGAACCTTTTATATTGATACGAGAATTTTAAGTAAAATAAAGGCATAGCCTCAAATATTAAATCAATGCAAAAAGAAATCAAAGATGGTTTTAGTGTTTAAAACAAATGTAGATTCTCTTTCAAAAGTAAAGCGAATTACTCCAAAATTGAATAGTTTATTTCCAAAAGCAAAGTGGAATTTTGATCTTGAAGATTGTGATCGTATTTTACGTTTAGAATCTGATAATGATGTTATGAAGGAAATTCTTCTTCTGATGAAAATATTAGGCTTTAAATGTGAAGCTTTATAACAGCCTTTGTAATTATTGGGAGATAAGCATAAAAAAACCAGAAGTTAACTTCTGGTTTTATATATAAAATATGTTTTCGATTATTTTTTAGAATCACAAACCATTCTTTTTAAAATGGCCCATTGCTTCAATGCATCACGCGCTTCAACAGCAGGATATCCTAACATGGTTTTTCCGGCAGGAACATCTCCTGTTACCCCTGAACCAGCTCCAATAACAGCACCATCCCCAATACTGGTATGATCTTTTATAGAAGCACTTCCGCCAATAATTACGCCATTTCCTAAAGTTACCGAACCAGCTAAACCACTGTTTCCAGCCATAATACAAAATTTCCCTAATTTACTATTATGTCCAATTTGAACTAAATTATCAATTTTGCAGCCGTCACCAAGAACAGTTGAACTGAATTTTCCGCGGTCAACACAAGTGTTTGCTCCAATTTCAACTCCATTTCCAATAATTACATTTCCAATTTGTGGAATTTTTACCAGCCCTTTTTCTTTGCAAGGACGAAATCCAAAACCATCCGCTCCAATAGTTGCATTTGGATGAATAATACAATCACTACCAATATGACAACGTTCACGAACAACTGTTCCTGACCAGATAATCGTATTTTTTCCGATAGTGCATTCATCTAAAATAGTAACATTTGGATATAAGGTAGCATTGGCACCAATTTCAACATTTGGACCAATATAACAACCTGCACCAATTCTGGCTCCTTCACCAATTATTGCGGTTTCATCAATTGTGGCAGTTCTGTGAATGTTTGTATGAAAGATTGGAGTAGGCGGGGCAAAAAGCGCTAAAATTTGAGACATCGCTAAGTCGGCATTTTTTACCTTAATAAAGGCGCGATTTTCTCCAGGTTCTATAGAAATATCTTCGTTAACAACTGCAATAGGTGCATTTGAAGTCGACCAATATTTTTCATATTTTTTGTTTCCTATAAATGAAATTTCCGAAGTGGTCGCTTTTTCTAATTGTTCGGTTGCAGTTACGCATTGTGAAGTAGTGCCGTAAATTACGCCATTTATAACTTCATTGATTTCTTGAATTGAATAGGATTTCATTGAATAAATTTAATTGACTTAGGGGTTTATTTTTGCCAAATAAAATCAATTAGATTTGAATTACCTAATCTTATTCTGAAGTTTTATACGTACTGTTTAAAATAATAGTTTAAATATTACAATTTTAACATTAAATCTACTAAAATTTTAACATTTTTTGAGTTTATAATGGATTGTTCTCTTTTTTAATAGTAAAAGAATTTAAAATCGTAAGATTTTGATTTTCAGTAAATATATATTCTAAGAATAGAGATCATTGAATGTAAAAATATCACTTTTTACTTAAAAAAAAACGAATTAAATGGGTCTGAAATCGAAATTATTATCTTAGATGTTTTAAAAAGATAACGTGACAGTGTTGGAAAAAAGGTGTTTCATGGTTGTGAAATTTTGCGAATTTAAATTTTTATATGCTGGTAATCAGATAGTTTTGTGTGAAATTGTCAGGCTAATTTTAAAATTGAATATTATTAGTAAGATAATATTTAGAATTAGAAATATTCTGCTCTGAATTAAACAAAAAAAGCGCTTCACTTTAATTAAAAGTGAAGTGCTTTTTTAAAATAAGTGAAATTAATTATTCTTTTATTTTCGATAAAGAAATAGCATTAATACAATATCGCAAACCACTAGGTTCCGGCCCATCAGGGAAAACATGCCCGAGATGTGCATCGCAGGTATTGCAAACCACTTCAACACGAATCATTCCATATGATTTATCAGCATTATAAGCGATCGCATTTTCTTTGATTGGTTGTGTAAAAGAAGGCCAGCCAGTTCCTGATTCAAATTTTTCAGAAGCATCAAAAAGTAAAGTACCACAGCATTTACATTCGTAAATTCCCGGATCAAATAAACTACATAGTTCCGAACTAAAAGATCTTTCAGTACCTTTTAAACGTGTTACCTGATATTCTTCCGGAGTTAAGAGCTGTTTCCATTCTTCTTCCGTTTTTTCCACTTTTGTCTCTGGAGTTGGATTTCCTTTATTTGTATATCGAATAATATCTGCCCATTTTATCATAACTATTTTTTTTAGTTTGCTTCGCCAATTCGGCTTTCAGCCTCGGGTCAAGTTTAAGGTTTTAGTTTTCAGTCACAGTTAACTGAAAACTGAAAACTGAAAACTGCGACTGAATACTAATAACTATTCTTCCTCTTTTTGTCCCATCATCATTAAAAATGCTTTTAAGAAGGGATCTATATTTCCATTCATTACGCCATCAACATCGCTGGTTTCATAACCGGTACGAACATCTTTAACCAATTTATAAGGTTGCATAACGTAGTTACGTATTTGTGAACCCCATTCGATTTTCATTTTTCCGGCTTCGATATCGGCGCGTTGTGCTTGTTGTTTCTTCAATTCAATTTCATACAATTGAGAACGTAACATCTGCATGGCACGTTGTCTGTTATCTTGCTGAGATCGTGTTTCAGAACATTGAATCTGGATTCCGGTTGGTTTGTGAACCAATTGTACTTTTGTTTCTACTTTATTTACGTTTTGTCCTCCGGCACCACTTGAGCGGGAAGTTGTAATTTCGATATCGGCAGGATTAATGTCAATCTCGATACTATCATCAACAAGCGGATAAACATACACCGACACAAATGAAGTATGACGTTTTGCGTTACTGTCAAAAGGTGAAATTCGAACTAAACGATGTACGCCGTTTTCTCCTTTTAAGTAACCAAAAGAATAATCTCCTTCAAACTCTAAAGTTACGGTTTTAATACCGGCAACCTCACCTTCCTGAAAGTTCAATTCTTTTATTTTATAGCCATAACTTTCGCCCCACATCATATACATACGCATTAGCATTCCAGCCCAGTCACAGCTTTCAGTTCCGCCTGCCCCGGCAGTAATCTGAACAACGGCACTCAAACTGTCACCTTCATCAGATAACATGTTTTTAAACTCGATGTTTTCGATATGCTCCTGAGTTGTTTTGTAATGCTCGTCTAATTCTTCTGAAGAAAGTTCTCCTTCTTTATAAAAGTCATAGGCAAGCTGTAGTTCATCAGTAAGCTCGATGGCTTTGTTGTAATCTTCGATCCATTTTTTCTTGTTTCGAAGGTTTTTCACAATGACTTCGGCTTCTTTTGCATTGTTCCAAAAGTCGGGTGCGAAGGTTTTTTCTTCTTCGTTGGCAATTTCGATTAGTTTGGCATCAACGTCAAAGATACCTCCTCAACGCACCAAGGCGCTCCACAATACCTTTTATTTGTTCGGTAGTTGTCATAAATTAATAGTAGTTTTATATGTTTTTTATAAATATTACGTTAATTTGGTTGTATGATAATTTGCTAGTTAAAATTTACTAAAACTTGCCGAGAATAACAAACAGTAATACGTAATTTTGTTGCACAAAAATAAGATATAGTTTTTAGAATATGGAAATAAATTTAATTAGCGATACCATTACCAAGCCAACACACGAAATGTTGCAGTATATGTTTAATGCTCAGGTTGGAGATGACGTATACAAGCAAGATCCGACAGTTATCGAATTAGAGACTAGAGTAGCTGAATTTTTTGGTATGGAAGCGGGACTGTTTTTTCCGTCTGGAACTATGGCAAACCAAGCCGCAATTAAATTACACACACAACCTGGAGAGCAATTGATTGCTGATAAATATGCACATGTTTATCATTATGAAGGAGGAGGAGTTTCTTTTAACAGCGGCGTATCTTGTTGTTTGTTGGATGGAGACAGAGGAATGATAAATGCAACTCAGGTGGCAGCAGCAATTAATGATCCTGAATTTTATCATAGTCCGCTTACAAGTTTGGTTTGTGTAGAAAACACAACCAATAAAGGTGGTGGCGCCTGTTATGAGTTAGAAGATTTAAGAGAAATAAAAAAAGTTTGTGACGCTAATAATTTGAAATTCCATTTAGATGGTGCCAGAATTTGGAATGCCTTAGTTGCAAAAAGGCAAAATCCGAAGGAATTTGGAGCTATTTTCGATACCATTTCTGTCTGTTTATCAAAAGGATTAGGCGCTCCAATTGGTTCTGTATTACTTGGTAGTAAGGATGATATTCGCAGAGCGTTGAGAATCAGGAAGATATTGGGTGGGGCAATGCGTCAGGTTGGTTATTTGGCAGCAGCAGGATTATATGCTTTAGCACATAATATTGAGAGATTAGCCGAGGATCACAGAAGGGCTAAAGAAATTGCAGCAGTTTTAAGTACAAAACCGTGGATCGCAGCAATTGAGCCTGTAGAAACTAATATTTTGATTTTTTCATTAGCAGAAGGCTATAGCGACCAGCTTTTAATAGAAAAATTAAAACAAAAAAATATTTTAATAAGCGCACTTGGGCATAATAAACTCCGAATCGTGACGCATTTAGATTATAAAGAAGTAATGCATACTTATGTAATTGAAACGCTTCAAAAATTTTAGGAAAAAGGTTCAAAGTTGTAAGGTTCAAAGGGACAAAGATTTTATTTGCATTAGAAAAAACCTTTGTCCCTTTGAACCTTTTTTAAGCCTTTGAGCCTTATTTAAACAAGTTATCCATCCCCGGAATCATTGGCATATCCATTTTGGCAACAGCATCCAATTCTCTTTCGTTTACGTCTGTTGCTTTTTCAATTGCCTTATTTAAAGTTACAATTAAGTAATCTTCCAATTGTTCTTTGTCTTCTAATAAAGCGTCATCAATAGAGATTGACGTAACCTTTCTATTAGCAGTTAATGTCACTTTCAATAATCCGTCAGCGCTTTGTTCATCAATTAAAACAGTATCTAAACGCTTTTTTGTATCTTCAATTTTTTGTTGGGTTTCTTTAAGTTTACCCATCATTCCCATTAAATCCATTTTGTTGATTTTTAAATTATTTCAGACAAAATTAGTATATTGCTATATTAAATCAATACAATATTTTATGAAAATATTAATTCTGTTCTATTGTGTTTATAGTATTTTTGCCTCGTCTTATATAAAAATTAATGCTTAATCAATGCAAAACGATATAACGGCTCCACAGGCCAAAGTAATTCCAAAATCCTTAAAAAAACATAAAGAAACCCGAATCGATAATTATTTTTGGCTCAACGACAGAGAAAATCCGGAAGTTATTGATTATTTAAATCAGGAGAATGCTTATTATGAAAACATGACTTCGCATACAAAAGAGCTGCAGGCATCTTTGTACGAAGAAATGAAAGGCAGAATTAAGGAAGATGATTCATCTGTACCTTATTTTTATAATGGCTATTATTATATAACCCGATTTGAAACCGGGCAAGATTATCCAATCTTTTCAAGAAAAAAAGGAAGCCTTTCTGCTGATGAGGAAATTATGTTCAACTGCAATGAAATGGCAGAAGGACATGCTTACTTTAAATTGGGAGGTTTAAGTATTAGTCCTGATAACAAATTTGCAAGTTTTGGACTTGATCTTGTTGGAAGAAGAATTTATACCATTCAGATTAAAAACTTAGAAACAAACGAAATTCTGATCGATAAAATTGAAAATGCAACCGGAGGATCTGTTTGGGCAAATGATAATAAAACCATTTTTTATGTCAGGCAAGATGAAGTTACTTTAAGATCTGACAAAGTTTTCAGACATAAAATAAATAGCGATTCTGCAAGTGATGTTTTAGTTTTTGATGAAACCGATGATACTTTTAACGTTTCGATCAGTAAAGAAAAATCAAGAAAATATATTGTAATTGGTTCAGGAAGCACTTTAACAACCGAATACAGAATTCTGAATTCAGACAATCCTGATGGGGAATTTGAAGTTTTCCAGCCTCGTGTTCGCGGTTTAGAATACAGTATCTCTCATTTTGAAGATTCGTTTTATATTTTAACGAATAAAGATAAGGCAACCAACTTTAAGTTGATGAAAACGCCTGAAAATAAAACAGGCAAAAGAAATTGGGTAGATCTTATTCCGCATCGCGACGATGTTTTACTGGAAGATATTGAAATCTTCAAAAATTATTTAGTTGTAGAGGAACGCTCTAACGGATTAAATCACATTCGAATCATGCCCTGGAATGGCGAACCTGATTATTATTTGCCTTTTGGGAGTGAAACTTACAATGCTTACACCACAACTAATATTGATTTTGATACAGATGTTTTGCGTTACAGCTATCAATCGCTTGCAACACCTTCGTCTGTAATTGATTTTAATATGAAAACTAAAACCAAAGAAATCTTAAAAGAGCAACAGGTTTTGGGCGGAAAATTCGATAAAGAAAATTACATCGAAGAACGGGTTTGGGCAACCGCCAGAGACGGTGTCAAAGTTCCGATTTCTATGATTTATAGAAAAGGATTAGAGAAAAATGGTAAAAATCCGTTGTTGCTTTATGCATATGGCTCATACGGAATCACAATGGATACTTATTTCTCGTCGACCAGACTTTCGTTGTTAGACCGCGGATTTGTTTATGCCATCGCACATATTAGAGGAGGAGAAGACTTAGGAAGACAATGGTATGAAGACGGAAAACTGTTAAAAAAGAAAAATACCTTTACAGATTTCATCGATTGCTCTAAATTTGTAATTAACGAAAAATTTACTTCTTCTAAACATTTGTATGCAGAAGGAGGTTCTGCAGGAGGACTTTTGATGGGAGTTATCATAAATGAGGCCCCTCAATTGTATAACGGAGTAATAGCTCAGGTACCTTTTGTAGATGTGATAACAACAATGCTTGACGATAGTATTCCGTTGACAACCGGAGAATATGATGAATGGGGAAACCCAAACAATAAGAAATATTATGATTATATGTTATCCTATTCACCATATGATAATGTAAAAGCACAAAAATATCCTAATATGTATGTTTCCACCGGATTGCATGATTCACAAGTGCAATATTGGGAACCTGCAAAATGGGTTGCCAAGTTGAGAAATATGAAAACAGATGATAACCTTTTGTTTTTAGATACTAATATGGATGCTGGACATGGTGGTGCTTCAGGAAGATTTGAAGCTTTAAAAGACTTAGCAAAAGAATTTAGTTTTTTATTAGATTTAGAGAAAATTAAAAGCTAATTAGAAATTTTTTGTTAAATTTGCAACCTATCAGGGGTTATTTTGAAATGCCTTTGATTAACTATTTTTTTATGAAAGAAGAAATAAATGCTTATAATAATGTTTTAGAGTTAATAGGTAACACCCCACTTATTAAGCTAAATAAAATCACCGAAGAGTTAGAAGGAAATTTCTACGCAAAGGTAGAAGCTTTTAATCCGGGACATTCCTCAAAAGATAGAATAGCATTATATATTATTGAAGAAGCCGAGAAAAAAGGAATTCTTTCTCCAGGAGATACCATCATCGAAACTACATCTGGTAATACTGGTTTTAGTTTGGCAATGGTAAGCATTATTAAGGGCTACAACTGTATTTTGGCAGTAAGTTCTAAATCATCAAAAGACAAAATTGACATGTTGAGAAGCTTAGGTGCAAAAGTTTATGTTTGCCCGGCTCACGTTTCTGCTGATGATGAGAGGTCTTATTATAATGTAGCGAAACGTTTACACGAAGAAACTAAAGGTTCTGTTTACATTAATCAATATTTTAATCAGTTGAATATTGATGCACATTATAACTCTACAGGTCCTGAAATTTGGGAACAGACAAAAGGACAAATTACACATCTTATCGCTTGTAGCGGAACTGGAGGAACTATCTCAGGAACTGCTAAATTCTTAAAAGAACAAAATCCAAATATTAGAATTTTAGGTGTTGACGCTTTTGGATCAGTATTAAAAAAATACCATGAAACAAGAGAATTTGATAACAAAGAGATTTATCCTTACCGTATTGAAGGTTTAGGTAAAAACCTGATTCCATCTGCTACAGATTTTGATATCATTGATAAATTCATGAAAGTAACCGATGAAGAGAGTGCACACTCAGCAAGAGAAATCACTCGTAAAGAAGGTTTGTTTGTGGGATATACTTCAGGAGCAGTAATGCAGGCCATCAAACAATATGCTGAAGAGGGTGAGTTTACGAAGGATAGTAATATAGTTGCCATTTTTCCTGATCATGGTTCTCGTTATATGAGTAAAGTATTCAGTGATGACTGGATGAATGAACAAGGATTCTTTGATAGTATTAATGAAGAAGAAGTTCAGAAAATTGAATTTGTAAAATAACAAGAATTACTCTTATAAAATATAAACTCCGGATATTAAATTATCCGGAGTTTTTTTTAGAAAATTAAAAAATCCCCTCCGTTATTGTGAAACATAAATTAAAGAGATTTTTATAAATACCGTATTTATACGTAAGAAATTTTTAATTCTATTGAAGGAAGTTTATTATTTTAGCAATATCTCTTGGGGTATAAATAAATGTAATTAATAGTTTAAAATCATCAATTATGGTTATTGAACGATTATTTAGGTTCGTTGTCGAAAATTTTTTCGTTCAAATGCATAATAATATAGATTAGTAGTGTTAGAAACCATTAGGTATAAATCTGCTACTATGAAAAAAATACTACTCACTTTAATGTTTGTAAGTTTTTTGAATGTGAATGCTCAAAATCCGATTCAGGAATTCACTTTTAACGGAACTTTGATCAATACTAAAAATACAACTTCATTTATGGGGACAAATAATTTTGTTACCGATAGAAATGGAGTTGCAAATAATGCCCAGCGATTAGTTAATAAAGCTATGGAAGCTGTTATACCGGACCTTCCTCAGGATAATAGTGCCAGAACAGTTACTATCTGGGTAAAACTGAACGATATTACAAAGGCAAATTATATTTGGGGTTATGGAACTGCTTACAATGCGCAATATTGTGGTTTACTACAGCAAGGGACTACCTCTTCTAATTCTGATTTAAGTTTGGCTGGTTGGGGTGCTTCAAATGATGTTATTGTTTCTACTTCTTTATTGAAAAATACATGGTATCAATATAGTATTACGTTTGACGGGACAATTTCTAAAATATACCGTGACGGACAATTATTGAAATCCGTTAGTGGAATATCACGTTCTACAAAAGGTACTATTTTTAGATTAGGAGAAATAAATACAGCGGTAGGTATAAATGCTGATATCGACGATTTAAAGATCTATAATGTTGCTATGACAGAGGAACAGATTTTAGAAGAATATAATAACTCTAAGCCAGCGATTGTAGTTGCAGAGTCAGTGATAGCTCTAAAATCTGAGAAAAACACAGAAAAAGTAAAAGTTGCTTCAAAGGTTACACCATCAAATACAATTATTGCAACAAGTGATATAAATGCAGTGACTAAAAATGTTGAGGTATATTCACAAGGAGAAAAGGTAGTCGGCGACAATGCAAAGAGCATTAATGATCTGCCAGAAGGAACTTATTTATTGAAAATAACAAATAACCCTTCAAATAAAATAACGTTAAAATAGAAACTAAAATTTGGTTGATAAAATAGTTAGTTATTTTTTTTTGTGTTAGTAGAATTTAATTTTTTTGAATAGTGAAGAAAGCCTCCTAAATTTTATTTTAGAAGGCTTTTTTATTTTACTAGTGTTTTTTCTGTTGCCCCGGAGCGTAAGCTTTAGCGCTTTTGCTTCCCGACATTTTTTTTGCTTGACCCGGTGGAATTTTTCCAGACCCAGTGCTATGTGTATGAACACTACAGCTTATTACGCTAATTACTACAAACAGAACAACCATAATGATTACGGCAACTTTTGTATATTTTGATGTTTTCATATTTTTTTTTTTTTGAAGGTGGCACAAATATAATGGTTAATATGATTTTTCATAATTATCAGTTCTAGTTTAAAATCATTACAAACAAAGGTCTAATTTATACCACCTTTTTTTACAAGCGCTTCAATGTATTAAATCTTAAAAAATACTGTATTAATCTTTTTTAATCTGCAATTCATTCTCAACACAAATTGATTTTTTGTAAAAATGTTTTTACAAATATTAATTTATTTACGTTTTAAATGTGTTATTTTTTTATTTCAATGAGAATGCCGTATTTATACGTGATTACTATTTGTAAAATTGAATTAAATTTATAGTTTTAACAAAATTTATAAAAGTATAAATAAATCTAATGAAAGGTTTTTAATTATCAATTTTGATTATTTAAGAATTTGATATAGTTGAATGTTATTTATTCTTTTTTTAAACGCCTCAAAAATCCATAAAATATGAAGAGATTATTACTCACTTTAATGTTTGTAAGTTTTTTAAATACGAATGCCCAAAATCCAGTTCAGGAATTCAATTTCAATGGAACTTTAAGTAACACCGATAATACAATTTCCCTATTAGGAACACCAAACTTTGTAAATGACAGAATGGGAGTTGTTAAAGGGGCTCAGCGGCTTACCAACAAAGTTCTGCAAGGTGTAGTAGGAGATCTTCCACAAGATAATAAACCAAGATCAATATCGGTTTGGATAAAATTTAATACTATTGCTTCAATAAATTATATTTTAGGCTATGGTAGCATTGTTAATGCGCAGTATTTTGGTTTATTGCAACAAGCTGCAGCTGCAGGTAATTCAGACATAAGTTTGCTCGGTTGGGGGGATACAAATAATGTTGTAGTTTCAGTTCCTCTTCATAAAGATGTTTGGTACCAATATAGTATTACTTATGACGGTACTAGTTCAAAAATATACCGTAATGGTGAATTATTAAAATCAGTAGATGGAATTCCACGCGCAACTAAAGGTTATATTCTGAGATTAGGGCAGTTAAATGCTGCAATTGGTATTAATGCTGATATAGACGATCTTAAAATATATAATGTTGCCATGACAGGCGAACAGGTTATGGAATCTTACAACAGTTCGAAACCAATTGGGATAGCTGTAACAGGAACTGCTCAGGCTTTAGGGACAGTAAAAAAAGTATCTGCTGCACCAATTACAAAGGTTGCAGTTACAGCAAAAACTTCTACTTCTGCAACTGTGCCAATAAATGACGTTCATGTTTCTAAAACTGTTGAGGTTTTCTCGCAAGGGAGACAAATAATGGGAAGCAACGCTTCTAATATTGGTGATTTACCGGAAGGAACTTATTTGATTAAGGTGACAAATAAAAAATAGCTTCAAATTAGGATAAGAATTTCTGTAGAAAACCGTTGGGCCTCGAAAAAGTTTAGAAATAAATCTAAGTTGTTCCCAACCTTTCTGCGCAAAACATACTCTATATAAGTAGTAATCATTTTGAATGATTTTAACTTTAAAAAGATATAGTATGAAAAAGAAGTTCACCTTAGAAATAGCTAATCCCTGTACTGAAAATTTTGATAAAATGATTCCTAATTCTAAAGGCTCGTTTTGTGATTCTTGTGCTAAAAATGTAATTGATTTAAGTAAAAAGACGAACACAGAAGTAGCCAGATTTATTGCAGAAAATAAAGGTAAAAATATTTGCGCAAGATTAAAAACGACGCAGTTAGGAGATGAATTTGAATACAATGAAACTTCTAAAATCAATAACTTTAAATATGCTGCAATTGCTGCATCGGTTTTATTAACATCCAATGTGATCGGACAGGAAAAAACGCCAGTTGAAACCGAAATTAGTGTACAAAAATCAACCAACCATATTGTTGGTAAGATTGCCTTTAATCCTCAGCCTGAAGAAGAAATTTCGATAACAGTAAAGGGAAAGTTAATAGATGCAAAAACCAATAAGCCTTTAGATCATAAAAAATATCCGAATTTAACTCTTACTATTAATAATTCAAGAACTCCAATAAAAATAAATGGAAAAACAGGTGACTTTTCTATTCCAATAACTGTTTTGAAAAGTACCAAATCCCTAATTCTTACTATTGAAAGCAGTGATTATTATTTATCCAAAACAATACCTTTTGATGTGAAATTAGTTAAAGAGAATGTTTTTTTACAAGATATCAGTATTGATATAGAGCAGGGAACCAAAGTTTATATGTTAGGCGGATTAGGAATTAATTACATTGATAGAAGAGGAATTAAAGAAATTTGATGAAAATAAAAAAGCCCTGAAATTTTCAGGGCTTTTTGCTATTTATAAAAAGAGATATTATTCTTCCTTCATCGTATGATAAACGTTCATTACGTCATCATCTTCTTCAATTTTCTCGATTAGTTTCTCAACATCAGCAATTTGTGCTTCTGTTAATTCTTTAGTAATTTGAGGAATACGCTCAAAGCCAGAAGATAAAATTTCAAGACCTCTGTTTTCTAATTCTTTTTGCAAAGCTCCAAAGCTTCCAAAAGGAGCATAGATTAAGATTCCGTCTTCGTCTTCAAAAACCTCTTCGGCACCAAAATCAATAAGTTCCAATTCTAATTCTTCAGGATCAAGATTACCTTTTGCAATTCTGAAGTTACAAGTATGATCAAACATAAATTCAACAGAACCCTGAGTTCCCATTGTTCCGTTGCATTTGTTGAAATAACTACGAATGTTTGCTACTGTTCTGTTATTGTTATCAGATGCTGTTTCAATCAAAATTGCAATTCCGTGAGGAGCATAACCTTCAAACAAAATTTCTTTATAGTTGGCAGTATCTTTATTGCTTGCATTTTTTATAGCGCGCTCCACATTGTCCTTAGGCATGTTGGCGGCTTTTGCATTTTGTATTACAGCTCTTAATCTAGAATTGGCATCTGGGTTAGGTCCGCCTTCTTTAACAGCCATAACGATGTCTTTACCAATTCTGGTAAATGTTTTGGCCATTGCTGACCAACGTTTCATTTTTCTTCCTTTTCTAAATTCGAACGCTCTTCCCATTTCTAATTTTTAGTTTTGTGATGCAAAAATACGGTTATTCCTTATTTTTCCAAAATCAATCGTATTCTTTTTTAGTGATAGTTAGAAGTTAGATGTTAAAAGTTAAATGTTTCAAGTTTCAAGTTGTTGGAAACTATAAAATTAAAATTCCGTTCGTTTTGCGAACGGAATTTTTTATATGAGAAACCTGAAACTATTTAGACGCATTAAACTCCGTAATAATATTTACAGCTTCATTCAGGTATGGGTTTGTCTTCAGATTATCGATCTGGTACTGATTTATTGTTTTTTCAGTGGGGTATACACCTAGCAAAAACTGATTTACAGTAGAATTATAAACATCAAGTGGGTTATTTTCGTCATTAAAGGTGTTAATCTCCTTCCAAAGCGAATTGACTATTTTTTTCTGATTAAAAACGGCATCGATTGTCATCGGAATTTCTGATTTTGGGGTATTAACCAACTGATCAATTTTTAAATTTATTTTTTTCACGTCGTTAAAAAAATAGTTATCAGCCAAACGTGCCGTACTATTTTTAGCAAGTTTATCTATTAAAGGACGTTTTACAAATGGTTTGTATTTTAAAAAGGGCTCAATGCTGTCGTTTTTAATTGCGGTCGGAAAATCACTTTCTTTTTGATAAACACCCTCATAAAATTCAGGCACTATAACATCTGGAGTTACCCCAACATATTGATGGCTTTTTCCGGTTACCCGGTAAAATTTATTGATAGTGATTTTCAAAAAATCAGTATTTTTTTCTTCGTCAAGCGAAAGAATGGTTTGCATTGTTGCTTTGCCAAGCGTAGTACTTCCTAATATTAACGCGCGATTATAATCTTGTAATATTGAAGAAAAAAACTCGCTTGCCGAAGCTGTATTACTATTAACCAAGACTACAATTGGGCCTTTATAAATCATTCCTCTGTAAGGATCATTAATGACAGATGTACCCTGTTTGTTGTCAATTACAATCGAAAGCGGACCATAATCAACAAACATTCCGGCCAATTTAATAGCTTCTTCCATAGATCCGCCGCCATTATCAATTAAATCAATTACAAGGCCTTTTATATTGTCACGATCTAGTTTTATCACTTCTCTGGCAACATCATCAGCACAGCCTTTTCGGCTGTTGCCGTCTAAATCAGCATAAAAACTTGGAATCTTGATATAGCCAATTTTACTTTCTTTCCCCACAATAAAGCTAAATACAGAGTTTTCTTCATCTTTCATGACTTGTTTTTCGATATAAACATCGAAACTTTTGCCTGAATTTCTTTTTAGGGTAAGCGTAATACTTTTATTTGATTCTGATAAAATCATGGTCGAAATAGACTCTAAAGAGGAGCAAGAAACTTGTAATGTATCTTTATGATTGGTAATCGAAACAATTTGATCGCCTTTTTTTATTTGTCCTGTTTTAAAAGCCGGCCCGTTCGGATCTATTTCGTCAATTATAATTTCGTTTTTCTCATTCAAATTGACCGTCATTCCAAGCGATAAATGTTCCTTTGATAATGAAGCTACGAAGCTCGATTTAGAATCATTGCTAAAATAGGCCGTATGCGGATCAAAATAAGTGCAAAATAAATTGTATACTTTCTCCTCCAGATTTGTATTGGTCTCTAAAAGTGTATTGAACCGACAAATTTCATTGGTTAAAATGGTGGTTCTGGAAGTCAGTTCAATCGATTTGAAATTAGCCTTAATAGAATCTAAATTATCACTCGTTTCAGCCATATCATCTAAAATCTGATAACGTAATTTCTTAAGCCAGACTTTTTCCAAATCTTCTTTTTTAAGATAAAAAGGGAATGATTTTTTATAAAACCGAATAGTGTCTTTTTTTGTATAATCAATAGTTTCGGCCTTAATTTTTTCTAAAACTGTTTTAGTTCTGCGTAGTCCGTCTTTGTATTTATTAGAAATATCATCCACAAAATTACAATCACCTTCCATAATCATATCATCTAAACTCACACGATATTTTTTGGATAATTCATCATATTCCGTTTTAAAAAAAATATTTCTCGAAGGATCCAGTTCATTAATCAGATTATCAAATACAAAAATCGATAAACTGTCATCAACTGGTTTTGGTCTGATATGTTCGGTTTGAATAAGTCTGTTTATCTTGCTTAAGATTTCACATGTCTTTGCGCTATTTTGACTAAATAGAACGCTTGTAGTCATCAAAAAAAATAAGAGTATTTTTTTCATAAATCGAACATCTTCGTTTAGCTTAAAATTACGCTTATTTTTTTTATTAAAAGTTATATTTTTTCTAAAATATCTTACATTTAAACGATTTGTTTTCGATGAAATGCATAATGAATTGTAACAAAAAAATGCATCACTTTTTAGTAATACATTTTTCTTAATCTTATAAGTCTTAAAAACTATTTCTTGTAAAAAGGCAATTTTACCACTTTCGCAGGAACATCATTTTTTCTGATTCTGATAAAAATAGCACTGTCAACAGCACTATTGCTTACGGTAACATATCCTAAACCAATACCTTTATTCATAGAAGGAGACATGGTTCCGGAAGTTACAACACCAATTACAGCACCAGAAGCATCAACAATTTCGTAGTCATGTCTTGGCACAGCGCGTTCCTGCATTTCAAAAGCAACTAATTTTTTAGTAACACCTTCTTCTTTTTGTTTTTTCAAACTTTCAGAATTCGTGAAATCTTTGTTGAATTTTGTAATCCATCCTAAACCAGCTTCAAGCGGAGAAGTGGTATCGTTAATATCATTTCCGTACAAACAGAATCCCATTTCTAAACGTAAAGTATCACGAGCTGCAAGTCCAATTGGCTTAATTCCGAAAGCTGCACCAGCTTCAAAAACTTTGTTCCAAATTTGCTCAACTTCACTGTTTTTACAATATATTTCAAATCCTCCTGATCCAGTATATCCTGTAGCTGAAATGATTACATGTTCAATTCCTGCAAAATCAGCTACTTCAAAATGATAATAAGCAATTGCTGATAAATCTATCGAAGATAAAGATTGCATTGCTTCAACCGCTTTGGGTCCCTGAATTGCCAATAAAGAATAATCATCAGAAAGGTTTTTCATTTCAACACCCAAATCATTGTGAGAGGAAATCCAGTTCCAGTCTTTTTCAATATTCGAAGCATTTACAACAAGCAAATACTGCTCTTCCTTCATTTTATACACAATCAAATCATCAACGATTCCGCCATCATTGTTTGGCAGGCAAGAATATTGCGCTCTTCCAATGGTTAAAGTCGAAGCATCATTCGAAGTCACTTTCTGAATCAAAGCCAAAGCATTTGGTCCTGTCAGTAAAAATTCTCCCATATGCGAAACGTCAAAAACGCCCACACTGTTACGAACTGTTTCGTGTTCAGCATTTATACCTTCATAAGTAATAGGCATATTATAACCGGCAAAAGGCAGCATTTTCGCTCCCAAACTCTCATGTATGTGCGTAAGCGCAGTATTTTTCATTGTGTTGTTTTGTAAAAGTGAGTCGCAAATTTATTCAAAAAATATCGGAAATTAATAGTCTAAATTATAAATTTCGCAATATTTAGTAGCTATTTCCTGCTATCCGCTATATCTTTTTGTTTTTAAAGAAAAAACAAAAAGGATATCGCTTCTATCAGGGCTAGGGACTCAAGTATTAAGAAAGAACTTTTCTTCAAATTTTATGTAACTTTAGATTGCAATTTTGACATATTTAATTCATTATTTTTCATAGTTAGCTAATGTGTTTTAAAAAAAGTGAAATGCCTTTCTGTACAAAGAGAAACTATGGTTCTATGCGTTTAATAAATAAGCCAACTAAATCAGCTAAATGAAAACTCCGTTTTTAATCACAAAAGAAGAAATTCTAAAATGCTATAAACCTGTAAATCCTCATACACACAAAGGACTTCAAGGACACGCCGTGATTATTGCCGGAAGTTACGGCAAAATTGGAGCAGCTGTTTTAGCATCAAAATCCTGTCTAAAATCAGGCTGCGGACTCGTAACGACTTTCACACCAAAATGTGGTTACCAAATTCTACAAATTTCCATTCCTGAAGTTATGGTTGTCACCGATGAAAATTCGAATTTCATAACCAATATACGTCTTCCCTTAATTCCACAAGCAATCGGAATGGGTCCGGGAATAGGGCAGGAGCTGGCAACTCAAAAAGCATTATTTGAATTTTTAAGAAGCAATAAAACACCTTTAGTTCTCGATGCTGATGCTCTGAATATTTTAGCAGAAAATCAATCATGGCTCGAATTAGTTCCGGAAAACACAATCCTGACACCTCATCCAAAAGAATTAGAACGCCTAATTGGCAAATGGAATTCAGAAGCCGAGAAATTTCAAAAAACAACCGCCTTTTCAGAAAGATACAAAGTAATTATCGTGATGAAAGGTGCGCCAACATGCATCATCAACAAACAGGAAATCTACGAAAACACAACCGGAAACGCCGCCCTGGCAACCGCAGGAAGCGGAGACACCTTAACCGGAATCATAACAAGTTTTCTGGCACAAGGCTATGAACCCAAACATGCTGCAAAACTTGGCGTCTTTCTTCATGGTTTAACTGCTGATATTGCTTTACCACAAACAGGATATCAATCTTTTATTGCTTCAGATATTATTGAAAATCTGGGAAAAGCTTTTTTGGAATTGGAAAAAAAAGTTTAACCGCAAAGTTCGCAAAGATTTACGCAATGAACGCAAGGTTAAAAAGTGCTATAAGCAAAAATAAAACTTTGCGACTTCGCGCCTTTGCGAGATTATTTCGCTCCAACAGTTAAAAAAAACTTAGCGAACCTCGCGTAAATCTTTGCGAACTTTGCGGTTAAATAAACAAACCGTAGATTTGTATTTCAGTAAAACTGCTTATGAAAAACAATTTCGATCTCAGAACGGTAAATGTCACTCGTTACATCACGCCTTTGCGCGAAGGCGGTTCTTTACCCGCTTTGGCAGAAGCCGATGACGATTTTAAATATGTCCTAAAATTCAAAGGAGCTGGTCACGGTGTAAAAGCTTTAATAGCCGAATTAGTTGGTGGACAAATTGCAAAAGCCTTAAAACTACAGCTTCCGGAACTGGTTTTCGCCAATCTTGACGAAGCTTTTGGAAGATCTGAAGGCGACGAAGAAATTCAGGATTTACTACAGGGAAGTCAGGGATTGAATTTAGCGCTTCATTTTTTGTCAGGCTCGATTACTTTTGATCCTGTTGTAACGACTGTTGATGATAAATTAGCATCTCAAATTGTTTGGCTCGACGCTTACATCACTAATGTAGACAGAACCTTTAGAAACACTAATATGTTGATTTGGCATAAAGAACTATGGCTGATCGACCACGGTGCCTGTTTGTATTTTCATCATTCCTGGAACAACTGGGAACAACATTCCAAAAGCCCGTTTGCATTGATAAAAGATCACGTTTTACTGCCTCAGGCTTCACTTTTAAAAGAAGTCGATGCCGAATTCAAAGCGCTTTTAACCAACGAAAAATTAGAAGAAATTGTCAATACAATTCCTGAAGAATGGCTGGTTTGGGAAGATACCGATGAAACGCCAGAAGCTTTGCGAAATGTATACTTACAGTTTTTGCAAACCCGATTAAATAATTCCGAAATCTTTGTAAATCAAGCCCAAAATGCAAGATAGTCATTTATATGAGTATGCCGTAATTCGCGTGGTACCGAGAGTGGAGCGCGAAGAATTCCTAAACATCGGAATCATTTTGTTTTGCAAAAAAGCCAAATTTATAAAGGTATTGTCCCACATTGACGATGATAAAGTTGAAGCGCTGTCCAACGATTTTGATATCGAACAATTGCATTGCAACATAACAGCCCTTAAAAAAATCGCAGCCGGAGACAAAGACGGAGGCCCGATCGGACAAATGGATATTCCAGAGCGTTTTCGCTGGCTAACCGCAATCCGAAGCTCAGCAATTCAAACGTCAAGACCACATTCCGGACTATGTGAAGATTTGGAGAAAACGATTCAGCGTCTGTTTGAAGAGCTTGTACTGTAATTGTTTTTTACCATATAAGTAATATAAGAAAATTTAGTTTGAACTTAAAATTTCGCAAAAAAACGTCAAATAGCAAGGACATATAAGAAAAAAAACTTAGCGACTCTGCGCCTTTGCGTGCATATTTCACACGGTTAAAAAAACTTAGCATCCCGAAGCTTCGGGATTGCGTAACTCCTTGCGAACTTTGCGGTTAATTCAACACAAAAAAAGCCAAACCCTGTAAGCATGTACACTTACAGGGTTTGGCAAAACTAAACTAACTAACTCAGATCTTTAAAACCATAGTTTCAAGCAATGAATTCGAAACTATGGAATTCTAAAAAAAAGAGGTTTATTAAAATGATCCACAGATATTTCCGCCTAAAGTTGGGCCTGCATTAGCAGAAACATCAGCTTTAACGGCAGTTTTATCAAGTTTCACAATAGTGTACGGAGGCGTAAATGCAGTATTGCTTCCTGCCTGGTTTCCTGAGGTATTAGTAAAAACGTTGTCAACTGCAGTAACAGCTGTATAACCAGTCATTAAATCGATAGGCGTTTTTACTCCTTCAAAAACGTTTGTTTCTACTCGAATATCAGCTTCAAAACCTGCTGCAACACATTTATTACTCACCGTACTGTTAAAAAAGTTGTTCACTAAATGCACTTTTCCAAAACGTACTCTTGGCATTCTTTCTTTACAGCCAGGAGCCCACCAGCAACGAGCAAAAGTAATTCTCAATTTTCCACGATCTGCAGTTGCGCCATCGCTGGAACCAATTAAGTTCGAATATCTGTGGTCGTCTGATCCTCCAGAACCTCCAGCTTTTGGTGGTTTTAGATAATGGAATTTAGAATAAGTAACCGAAATATAATCCGATTTGTTTTTGATGTCAAAGTTTCCATCAACACCATCTCTGAATTCGCAGTGGTCAACCCATACATTAGTACACTCATCAAGAATAGCATTGTCCCAGCCATCAGTATCGTAAGCGCCAGGCCCTTCAAAAATTAAGTTTCTGATGATTAAATTCTTACATCTTTTAATGTTGATAATTCCGGACCCATCTTTAGTTTGATTCGTCGAAACCAATTTTGCACCGCTTGCTCCATAAATGGTTTTACCGGTTTGATCCTGAAAGGACAGTCTTGTCGTAATGGTAATTGTACCAGTAACCTTTACTACTTTAACAGCAGTGTTTTCAAGAGCCGATTTCAGCTGTGCGTAAGTCGTAACAACTGTTTCTGCGGCAGTTCCTCCACCGGTTGTTCCTCCGTTTTGTGAAGCCCATCCCGGGACCTGTGCACAGTTTCCAACTCTTGCAGTTAAATTACTTGCTGTTGTTGTGGTAGTTTCAATAATAGCATTCTCACTACTTTGAGGAGAAGCAATTTCTTCAGTATTACACGCTGTAAAACCGAAAACCAGTGTTAAAAGAAACACTGAAAATGTTGATTTGAATTTCATAATAATTAAGTTTGGTTAAATAGTTAAGACTGCAAATCTGCTTATTATTTGTATGAAAAAAGTTGAACAAGTTCAATGTTTTGAAAATAAATTACTATTAATTATACTTTAACAGCAATTACATTACAAAAAAGTATATTTTTGCGTAATCGATTACATTATTTTTCATTCATTCACATACTTACGCCCCTGAGTAAGAATAAAAGTAAAAACATGTACAAACCACTAAGATTAAATATTGAACGTAAAATAGCATTAACGGATGAAGAATGGACATTTATAGTTGAGAAGACTGAATTTATAAAACTCAAAAAAAACGAATTTTTACAGATTCAGAACTCGAATAGTTCCTATGAATGCTTTATTTTAAAAGGAGCTTTTAAAACCTATATTCTGAATGATAATGGGAATGAAAGTGTTATTTTTTTCTCTTTCGAAAACGAGTGGATGTGTGATCTTGAAAGTTTTTATCATCAAAAGCCAACAACCTACAACATCAGGGCAATAGAAGACAGTGAAATTTTGGTCATTAGCAAAGCCAATAAAACGCTCTTATTTGAGCAGGTTCCTAAACTGATTCAGTTTCACATTATAATGGTTGAAAAAGCCAATATCGCCATTCAGCAAAGACTTTTAGATGTTTTAAACAAAAATTCCAAACAACGCTATCTGGAATTTATAGAACGATACCCGAACAAATTTAAAGTGATAAACAATAAAAATTTATCATCCTATCTTGGTGTTTCCCATGAATTTTTGTCGAAGATTAAAAGAAGGGTGTAGGGAGAAAGGCTCAAAGGCTCAAAGGGGCAGAGAAACAAAGGTTCAAAGGTTTAAAAAAAAGAATCTCGCAAAGGCGCGAAGGCGCAAAGTTTTCTTTTTTATATTACTCTGCGACTTTGCGCCTTTGCGTGAATATTCCACACCAGCAGAAAAAAAACTTAGCGAATCTCTGTGCAAAATCTTCGTGAATCTCTGTGGTAAAACCTTCTATGATCTAATTAAAAATCCAATATTCCAAAGAGGCATTCATTAGACAAATCAAGCATTATATTTCCCTTTTTTATATTTTCAATCACTACTACATCATAAGGTTTTAGATGGTATGGATTCTCATTAATTTTAATAACTGTTGTATGTAAAGAAAATAAAAACATTATCTCAGCATTACAATTCTGACTATTATCTGTTATTTTCAATTTGTGATGGCGTATTTTTTCAGAAACCATCCAATTAAAATCAATCCCTTTTGTATAAGAAGTCACTTCGTCATCCGAATTAAATTCCATGATTTCGTATTTCTCATATATTCTTTTTTCTTTGTTTACCTCAACATCTAAGCTGTTATCAAGCATAACCAAATATCGGTAATAACCCTTAAATTTGGTAAACTCTGAAGGCTCTTGCTCTATGGTAGCACTGCTTATTCTGAATACAAAATCTCTGTCGGCATAGCGTGCTGTTTCCGGATATATCATATATTCATATGTCAGTCCACCACTCCAAACAGAGGCTTTACTATCTTTTTTAGGCAAAAGGTGTATGTTCATTTTTTATTTTTTAAAAAAGGTTCAAAGTTGCAAGTTACAAAGAGGCAAAGATTTTTTTTGTAGAAACGCACAGCAGTGCGTCTAACGTGTAGAATTTAAAAATCACGCAAAGACGCAAAGTCGCAAAGCTTTCTTTTAAAATTTTCTTTGCGCCTTTGCGCCTTTGCGTGATTAAAAAAACTTAGCGTCCCGAGACTTCGGGACTGTGCAAAATCTCCGTGAATCTCTGTGAAATAACAATCTCAAATCCTCTTCTCTAAAAATATAAACTCTAAAGGCACCTCAGAAACCGTAACATGAATTTCGCTTTCGGGAAAAGCTTCCCTTTCGCCTGTATCCACATAGCCGTGACGTTTGTACCAGGCAATTAATTCCTCACGAACCGAAATAACCGTCATAATAATACTCGATAAACCCAAAGATTTAGCATGATTTTCGGCTTCAGCCAATAGCTTTTTTCCGATTCCACTGTTTTGCAATTCGGGAGAAACAGTTAACATTCCCAAATACAATTGATGTTGTTTTTCGACCAATAAAACGGATCCAATAATTTGATCATTTTCAGTATATTTCAGAATTGTATTCTTCGGATTCAGAATCGTTTCCATCAATTCTTCTTCGTTGGTTCTTTTTCCTTCTAATAAATTGGCTTCGGTAGTCCAGCCTTTTTTAGAAGTTTCTCCTCTGTAAGCGGAGTTGATTAAAATATTTAATGCGGGAATATCTTGTAAGGTTGCTTTTGTAATCATGATATGCAATGCTATATTTTTTAATTTTAATTTGAATAGCCTCCTGCTTTAGCTGGAGGAACAAAATTACAATATGAAAGTGGTTTTAGCCGAAATTATTACATTTTTGGCTAAAGCCCGCTTGAATCATTCATTAACCTCCAGCTAAAGCAGGAGGCAATTAAAGATTTAGATTGTGTTTATTAAGAACCTATTTCTTTCCAATTAATATTTTGGAGTAATTCTTTTTGTCTTTTCAAGCAATTGATTTTCTTTTTCAATTAATTTTTCAAAAGGAGATTTATTTGGCAGATGTTGCTTTTGATATTGCTCAATAAGCGGAATAGTTAAAATAATTTTTAAAGCAGTATGATAATTCGTTATCTCACTTCGTTTTTTATTAATAGTATTGACTAAATTTTCCAGATCAACTTTTTGTGTGAAATATTTATCTTGACTTTTCTTAATTAAATTTATCATTTTCTGTTTCATTATGCTATCCCTTATTCCACTAATATGACTTTCTGCAGAATTGTAATAATCATCAGATTTTTGATCATAATTATAAAAAATATCAGTTGTATCTCTGGCCTTTACTTCATTTAATTCGTTTTCTAAAGCTGTCAATTCAGGAGATTTATCTACCAGTTCCTGATACAAGTTTTCGACTAAATCATTGCCTTTTCCAGGTCTTCCAATATCAAAAGTTTTTTCTTCGAATGCCTTTGGATCCTCATTCTTTTTTTGAATGGTTTCATTTTTTTGGCAAGATACCAACAGAATTAACGAAAGGAAAGCGATTTTTTTCAGCATAGTTTTTTTAAAATTATATTAATAATCATAAACATGTTCAATAGTACTATTTTCATTCTTAGCATTTCTGATAAAAAGCAATAATTTTTCAACAGACAAAAGATAAACATTTCGTTTCAGCGTATCATTTGTCACTATTTTAGATTGGTATAACAGCTTCGAATCTTTAAAATTAATTCTTTTGGATGCATTTTCAATTGTCGAAACCGCAATTTCATCATTCCCTGAAATCTCATAGATTTTCACATCCTGATTCGAAAGTTTTATTATTTCTTTTGTGAAAATTTCCCATCTTGTAATTGCAATAATCATTTTATCGCCATTTCCTTTTTTGATGATTTTTAAGTCTTTATTTTCTTTAATAGCATCAGTATTAGAAACAATTAAATAAATAAGATTAGATGGCGTTTCGTAGCTGGATTTTGCGCCCCACTCAATAAGTTTGGAATAAAAAGCCTTAAACGAAAATTCAACTGTAAACAACATCGTTCTTTCCCATTTTCTTAATGTACTGCAATCGGAATTATCAGAAGCAGACCACACTTTTTTAATCCATGGCAGAAATTCAAATTCATACCAGGCCGTTTGGTAAACAAAGTCGCTGTAGGCTTTTTGAGCATCAATTATTATTTCTTCTTGTTTTGAAATTTTGTCTTCTGCAAATAAAGAAAAGAATCTTCCCGTAGTATTTTCATAAAGAATTTTCGCGCCATATTCCATGGTCATGCTTACGCCGATGACTTGCAACATCGTTTTATATTCGGCGTTTTCAGGATAAGCTTTTGAAGTTAGTTTTATGGAACGGTCGTACAATTTCCAATATTCATCAATCGATTTATAAAAAGGAAAATCAGACGGATTTTTGCCACTTTTTAAATAGTCTGCATACTCTTTTGGATTGTAAACCAAATACCATTCAGGAACCGTTAGAACCGTTTGTTCTTCTGCTCTGAAATATTCTTTTATTTTCTTTTTTTGATGCGCTAAATTGTTCTCAGTATACGGATTATACTTGTCCAATAACTTGTTTGTAAAGCGCTGGTCCGGATCTAACTTATTTTTTAAAGCGAAATATTTGGCACTATTTGGATACCCTTTTTGAAATTGTTTAACAGTCGCGTGAGGCTGATAGGGAAGGTACCAGGTTCCGTTTTCGCTTAAAATAGCATCCGTCATTTCAAGTGTCCATTTCTTGACATGGTCTTTTGCTTCTGGATTGGTATCTTGTTTATAGTAAATTACAAAAGCAAAAACCTCTCTGTTGGCCCACGAAAGATAACTTTCATGATCCGGCAAAGCATGTCTCAGCGAAACATTTATAACATTCACCTTATTGTTCTGAAAAACGACGCTCATTTTCGGAATAAATGATTTTATATTCTCCACCGGAATAAAGTATTCCTGCAATACATACGTTGACTTTTCTCGGGAAGAAGGTTCTAATTCCTTTACATCATAACTTGCTTCTTTATTGCGCCATCGAACCGTTTTCGGAATAAAATACAAAGGATCAATGGCGTATTCGCGGATCCATTTTCCGGAATTTCCCCAGGAAACAACTCCGGATAAGTTGGACTCCAGCCAATAATTTTGAGTTTCATCTATTAAGCGGTCAGTATCAGTTAAGGGTTTTGTGGTTTTCTCCCATGAAATACTCATTATTTTGTCGTATTTCGGTGGATATAAATTCCCATTCTGAAAAATAACATTTTGGTTATTTCTAATGTTTTTATCAAAATAAGCTTTGTACTCTTCAATAGGCATGACCTGATGGAATCGTTCTACTTTTTCGTTGTCGACCAATTGCAAAGTTGCTTCGGCGATAACGCCAATTCCGCCATAACCGCCAATTGCGGCATTAAAAACATCCTGATTTACTTGTCGGTTCGCAATGATAATGTCGCCATTTGCCGTAATAATTTTTAATTCTAAAACCGAAGAAATAATAGGACCATAACCCACATATCTTCCGTGGCAATTTACCGAAATCGCACCGCCAACCGTAAAATTAGAATACGTCTGCATAATTTTGATAGACAAATTCAAAGGATCAATAACCGTCTGAATATCTCTCCAACGAATTCCTGCCTGAACCGTAATCTGCTTTTTAGTGGTATCAATACGGACGATTTTATTGAAAGATCGCATATCGATATGTAAACTGTTTTCGAAGGCCGTTTGTCCGCCCATGCTGTATTTTCCACCGCCTATTGAAATAGGTCCGGTCGTGTTTTTTATGGCAGAAACAATTTCGTTTACCGTTTTGGGTTTGATAATTTGATTGACCTGAATGGGGTTGATTTGTGTAATATCATTCAGGGTTTTATTGTCGATCGTGGTGTCGAATTTTGAATCTCCGGAAAATTGGATTAATAAGAAAATGTATAAAACAAATAAAAGCAAACCGTAAAACGGAATTGCCCTGCGTTTTTTTCTATTGATAAACCGAATCGCTTTTTTGATTCCGGCGTAAATGAATTGTATAATTTTGAGTAACCAGGCGAATAGCAATTGAATAAAACGGTAGATTTTCTTCATAAAGGCGTATAGAAAAGAGATTATATTTTTGTGAAAACCATTAAAGCATTTTTGGTAGGATCGCCTTTTTGATACAATGTTTTTTTGTTGAATTTAAATCCGATGTTTTCAACAAAAGCACAAATAAAGTCTAAAGAATAAAAGTTCCGAACCTCTTTGGCATTGTATTCCCAGGTTTCGTTTACGCCTAAATTAAAGACATCGTGCGCCAATGCAACCAACACTTTTTGATCTTCGGTATCGCAATTATGATCTCTTAAAATCAGTTTTCCGCCCACGCGCATCGTATCTCTGATCGAAGAAATGTATTGCGTTCGCAACTCTAAAGGACAATGATGAAAGCCGATATAAACAGTTACGAGATCTACACTATTGTGCGGAACATAATCCCCAAATTTGGTTTCGTAATTAGTAAATTGAATGTATGCTGCGCCAACAGCAATTTGCCCGCGCTCGACCATTTCTGTAAAGGAATATTTTGGTTTTCGGCCATCAGCATAATATCTTTTCCCTTTGATGGAAATGCTTTCTTCCAGATAATCCAGATATCGACCCGAAGATCCAATTTCTAAATAACCATTATAAGAAGTGCCTTCTCCCAACAGAGCAACCGTTTCTACCGACATTTCATTTTTTTGATGCATCAAAGCAGGAAGCTGATAGCGAACACTTGATAACATAGGTGTAATGTCGTCTAACTGTGATTGTGTTGCTGTATAAATCTCTTTATCAGTGCTTTTTGAAATCGTGTTGTCATAAATTAATTTATGGAATTCCTTCTCCGGATATAAATTAAACACGTTTTTCAAAAACAAAAAGAACTGATTTTTAAGTTTAGAATTCGTATAAATGTATTTGAAATTACTTCTAAGGAATGAAGTGGAATCAAGCAATTTGTTAGGAAACAATTGTACCGATGTGATAAAAAGTAATGATGTTTTAACGAAGTCCCTTCTTTTCATAGTTGGTTTTTGATCTATCAAACATAGTAATTATGCTTACAAAAAGCTAATTTCAGAATTAAAAAACAAAGTCACTAATTATAGAAATTCTTTAAGTGAATTAGGGAAAGTTTGTGTAACTCGCGGTTAAGAATATTGAAATGTGCATTTTGGGCTAAGGCCGAATTTGTCAATTATGAAAAGAGTATCTTACAAAACAAATTTGTTTTTTACCGAAATTTATTTTCGTTTAAGAATTTTAAATATCTTTGAATTATGAGTACAGCAATAAAACCCAAACATATCGGCAGAAATATAAGCCGTATCAGAGAGCTTAAAGATATGAAACAGGAAGCACTGGCACAGGCTTTAGGAACAAGTCAGCAGGCAGTTTCGGCTATTGAAAACAGCGAAATTGTAGACGAACAAAAACTAATTGAAGTAGCAAAGGCTTTGGGAGTTTCTGTTGAAGCGATTAAGAACTTTTCAGAGGAAGGTGTTATTAATTACTTTAATAGTTTTCATGATAATATTGTTACAACAGGTAGCATTTTTGCAACAAATTGTACTTTTAGTCCTCTTGATAAAGTAGTTGAACTTTACGAACGCTTGGTGCAAGCTGAAAAAGATAAAGTTGAGTATTTAGAGAAATTATTGAACGGGAAATAACGTTTTTAGATATATATTGATTGTAAAAAAGGGATCTTATCAAGATCTTTTTTTTATGCTTGTTTCTTATGCTGTGCGAAGTCTCCCGACTTCGTCCCCGTTCAATTAACCACAAAGCAAATTGCAATACATTGAAACGGAATATAGGAGCGGGAATTTATATCTAATTCGGGTAAATAAGCGAAGAGTTATTTCATTTTCTTGCTGACCAAATATATGTTTTTTTTGTAGATATTTCTACACTTAATACAGAGCATTTTTTTATTTTTTTAACAAAACAGATCTAAAAAAATATTTCGGAAAGCATGATCTCTCGCTAGCAAGCGATGTTTTTATATCTGATTAAATAGTTCAATTAATGCATATCTCACAGCTAATTCATATGCATATTTTTCAGAGGTTTTATAATCTCCATCAACAACCGAAAATTTTAAAATAACATTTTTATTTTTGTTGAAAATTGAAAAGATTTCAATAAACCGCATTATTTCAGGTCTAATAAGGGGTTCGTAAACTTTTGGAAGTTTTTTTTCTTCAACTTCCCATTCATATGTGTAATAATTCTGTGAAGATAATCTTTTGCTATTTAAGCTTTCTACATATTTTATTTTATCAATATCTTTTTCGATATCTAATTTTATTTTTACTTTACCATATCTTTCCGCAGTAATTTTGTAGTATTCATATTCTCCATATAAAGGAAGTTTAGATAGGTCTATTTCTTTTAAAAGTTTATCACTAATTTGGCAATAAAGACTTTCTGTTATTAATTCACTCATTTATTTAAAATTAAAAAAAGTTATTGGATGTTCAGATAATTAATTAAGTTTAAAGTGATTTTGAATTTCTTTGTGTTCACGAGCGGGACGCTCGCGCTAGCTAGAGAAAAATATTTTGGAAAGTTAAGAAACAGGTTTGTAAATAACTTCTAAAATTTTTTCTAGAATTAAATCAACTGTTTTTTCTCTTATTTCATTCCTTATTTCAATTTCATCTGTTTTAATAAAATCTATAATTTTATCAGTTTCATAAACTTCATTATTATAATAAATTGCAATATACACTTGTCCCCATTTTTTAATTACTCCTGAATTTTCTAATGGTTCAGATGCGACTCCTGTAACTGCTACATATAATTGTGCATTTGAATAAGTTTTTACTAAACCGTTAACCATTTCTACTGTGGTTTCAATTGATTCAGCAGAATGTTTAAATAGAGTTTCTGGCTTTACACCTAAAATAGAAATTTTAAGCTCAGGATTGTATGTTACAATACTACCTTTAAGGACACTTGAAGCTCCAGGAATAGATGCAATTGTACTTGCTAATAATCCTGCTGTAATACTTTCGGCACAGCATATTGTAATTTTTTTCTCAATTAATTCAGAGTTGAATTTTTTTATTTTTTCTATATCCATTTTTTATTTAAATAATTTTTAATCTTTGACATCATAAAATAAATGTACACAACTTAATTCATCCTTATAAATTAAACATTCATCTTTATAGTCTTTGCCATATGGGCATTTATCAACTTTTAGTTTCCTTACAGTATAAAATTCTAAATTATTTACTTCGTGATCATTTTCAAAATCATAAGCGGAATTAGGCAATCTTTTTTTTATAATTTAAGATATCTGTATTGACTTTTTCTACCTCCTCTGCTAGCGCGAACGTCCCGCTCGTGAGCGTTCCAATTGGTTTTGAATTTCTTTTTGTTCACGAGTGGGACGCTCTCGCTAGCGGGGAAATTTCAGTTATATTAATTTGAATTTGTCCAAAAGAAAATGCTGAGTAAAGAGGATTAAAATTGATAATTTTTTTTTCATGCGGATATTTTATAATTGCCACAAAGGTTCTCGTGCTACATGCAGGCTGGGATTAGGAAAGCCTAAACTTTTGGTTAAAAACTATTTTTCCAAATACGAGACCATCTTCAAATTTTGCCAAATCCCCAGCTTGCTTGTAGCGTGTGTTAAGAATAGTGTTTTTAATATAATTTAGGTGGATTTCCTTTAGTTTCAACTACTTTTCTAACAAAACCTTCCCATTTTCCAATTATCTGTTGCCATTCATTATTTTCAAGATAAGAAGCACCTTTTTCCAAATCAAATTCTGGTAGATAGGTGCCAGTAACTCCTCTTTCTAATATTCCGTCAGCAATTACTCCTGCTTCTCTCAATATTAATATAGGTAGTCCAATTTGAAATGCCATTGCGGGTTCTATTTGGGAGTATGGACTTGTAATCCACTTGCCTGATATGTCATATTCGCTTTCGCCAATATCACTTTTGGGTTTTCCTTTTCCAGCTTCTACAAATGTTCTTCTAAAAGCAACAGTTAGAAGTCCGTTAGATTCTAACATTAATCTTCTTATTGCAGTTAAAGGTTCATCCATATCATAATCCGTAACACCTAAAGTTCTTGGTTCAAAACCTCTTTTCTTTAAATATTCCTTAATGTCGTTAATAAACTTTTCTTGTTTAGAGTTGAATGGTTTTGGGTAACTTAAAAAAATTGAAATCATATTCTATTTATGAGGTTTTTATACATTATGCCTAACTTGTTTCGTTTTCTTGCTTTTCAAATATATGGTTTTTTTCTTACTAGATTTTTAGACTTGATGTAGAATAATTATTTTTTGGAATAAAACAAATCTAAAGAATGTTTTGGACAATAAGTATTGACTTAAAAAACAAAACGACTGAAAAAATATCAGTCGTTTTATAATGTACAAATATAATAATTTGGTTATCCCAAAAATTCCTTCAATTCCTCATAACTCTTAATCTTCACACTCACTTTATCCTCATTCATAACACTCTCAATTTGTTCTGGAATCGGAAGTGTAATGCCTAAAGCAGGTTCAACCACATCTAAGAATTTAATAGGATGCGCCGTTTCTAAGAAAACACCAATCGCGTTATCGTGTTTTTGTAATTCTTTTTTCAAACCTAAATAACCCACAGCGCCGTGTGGTTCTGCGATGTAACCGTCGGTGTTGTAAATTTGTTTTAGGGCTGCTAGTGTTTCTTCATCGGTATAACTGTACGATGAGAAATCTTTTTCGAAAGCCTTTAAATCATTGTTGTACAATTCCTGAATTCTAATAAAGTTGCTTGGGTTTCCAACATCCATAGCGTTCGAAATGGTTGCTTTAGAAGGTTTTGGATCGTATTTTCCACTTTCCAAGAATCTTGGTACGGTGTCGTTTACGTTGGTAGACGCTACAAAATGTTCAATTGGTAAACCTAATTTTTTTGCCATAATTCCGGCACAGATATTCCCGAAATTTCCGCTTGGGCAGGAGAAAATCAATGGTTTGTTTTGTTTTTTCAACGCTTTGTAAGCAAAGAAGAAATAGAACATTTGTGGCAACCAGCGCGCAATATTAATAGAATTCGCCGAAGTCAGGTTTTTATGCGCTAAAGTTTCATCTAAAAACGCTTTCTTCACCATGTCCTGGCAATCATCGAAAACACCATCTACTTCAAGTGCTTTAATGTTTTTCCCTAAAGTGGTCAATTGTTTTTCCTGAATGTCGCTCACTTTTCCTGACGGATATAAAATCACAACATCAACACCGTCAACACCTAGAAATCCGCTCGCAACCGCACCTCCCGTATCTCCGGAAGTCGCTACCAAAACCGTATTTTTACTGTTTTTTTTATCTTTATTAAAATACGCCAGACAACGTGACATAAATCGCGCTCCAACGTCTTTAAAAGCCATTGTTGGCCCGTGGAATAGTTCCAGCGAATAAATGCCGTTTTCAACTTCCACAACCGGAAAATCAAAAGACAAAGTATCTTTAATAATTTCTCTTAAATTGTCTTCAGGAATGTCATCGCCCACAAATTGCTGAATCACATCAAAAGCAATATCGTTATGGCTTAAATTCTCGATTACATTAAAAAACGCCGGATTTAAAGGTGTAATGATTTGCGGAAAATACAATCCTTTATCACTCGCTAATCCTTGTATTACAGCTTCTTTAAATGAAACTTCCGGTGCATTATGGTTTAAACTATAGTATTTCATGGTTAATTTTAGATTTTAGATTTTAGAAAAAAGAGAATAGAGTATAGAAAATAGACTTTTCTTTGACGAGTTTCTCGCGAGGATTTCTCCTTCGTCGAAATGACAAACTGTACGTGATGTACTTCGCGTGGACTTCGACTTCGCTCAGTCTACAAAGTTCTACACAATTTTTAATTCTAAATTTTTAATTTTTAATTGAATACAACCAAATTTGTGTAAATTCGTGAAATTCGTGTTATAATATCCTAACCCCATCCGGATTAATTTTCGAAACGTGAATTTCATATGGCAAATTCATGTTTTCGTAAACATCGCTCATGGCTTTGGCGATTTGGTCGGCGGTGTTTTTTCCTCTGCTTAAAGCAAAAATCGACGGACCGGAACCTGAAATCCCGGAACCTAACGCGCCGTTTTCTAATGCCGTTTGTTTGATTAAATCAAAACCTGGAATCAAAACGCTTCTTAAAGGTTCTACGATTTCGTCATGAAGTGATCTTCCGATCAAATCGTAATCTTTGGTGTATAAACCGGCTATTAATCCACCAACATTTCCCCATTGCATAATCGCACTTTTTAGGGACACGGTTTGTTTTAATACCGAACGCGCATCTGACGTTTTCAATTCAATTTGAGGATGAACCACAGTCGCGTACAATTCTTCCGGACTATCAATTCGGATAATATCAAGCGGAGCATAACTTCTTACCAAAGTAAATCCGCCTAAAAGGGCAGGAGCAACGTTGTCGGCGTGTGCATTTCCGCTGGCTAATTTTTCGCCCTGCATGGCAAACTGCACCAAATCTTTACGGGAATACGGTCTTCCTAATAATTCATTAATCCCGAAAACTGCTCCGGCAGAACTTGCAGCACTGCTTCCAATCCCGCTTCCGGCTTTGATGTTTTTGTAGATTTCGATTTCAAATCCGCAATCTACATCCAGCGTTTCTAACATTGCCAAAGCCGCAACACCCGAAACGTTTTTTTCGGTTTCCAAAGGCAAATCGGCACCCACAATTTTAGTAATACGAACTCCTTTTTGATCTGTTTTTCTAACAATCATTTCATCGCCCGCAGTGTCTAAGCAAAGTCCAAGTACGTCAAATCCGCACGAGAGATTCGCGATGGTTGCCGGGCAAAATAGTTTAATCTGTGTCATTTGTTATAAGGTTCAAAGTGGCAAAGGTTCAAAGGAACAAAGGCTTTGCCTCTAGATATTTTTATATTTAGCTTCAAAGGTTCAAGAAGGCAAAGTGACAAAGTAAAAACCTTTGAACCTTTGCACCTCTGTGCCTTTGTCCCTTTTTTTAATTATTTCCTATTCTAATAACGTCCGCAAAAATTCCTGATGCCGTAACCGCTGCTCCGGCTCCGGCGCCTTTGATCAATAACGGCTGATCTACGTAACGATCTGTATAGAACAATACGATATTATCTTTTCCTTCTAAGTTGTAGAAAGGATGATCTTTAGCGATAAATTGCAGGCCAACGCTAGCTTTTCCGTTTTCGAATTGTGCTACGTATTTCAATCGTGAATCTTTTGCCAAAGCTTCTGTATAAATTTTTTCAAAATGAGGAGCATGTTTGATTAACGATGCAAAAAAAGCTTCGTTATTTGTTGTCTCCAAACATTCGGCAGGCAAAAACGATTCGTTGGCGATGGCGTCAATATCCATTTCATAACCGCTTTCGCGAATTAAAATCAGGATTTTGCGGGCAACGTCAATTCCACTCAAGTCTATTTTTGGATCTGGTTCTGTAAAACCCTGAACTCCTGCTTCTTTAACCACATCGTGAAAAGAATTATTCTTGTCAAAATTGTTGAAAATGAAGTTCAGACTTCCTGATAAAACGGCCTGAATTTTATGCACTTTATCGCCAGAAGCAATTAAGTTTTTTACGGTATCAATAATTGGTAATCCCGCACCAACATTCGTTTCAAACAAAAACGGAGCGTTGTATTGGCGTGATAAACTTTTTAGCTTTTTATAATTGTCATACGCAGAAGAACAGGCAATTTTGTTACAGGTTACAACGGCAATACTTTCTTTTAAGAATTTCTCATACATTTCAGAAACGCTTGCATTTGCCGTAATATCCACGAAAATACTGTTACGTAAATTCAGTTCTCTTGCACGTGCGATGAATTCTAATGGAATAGCTTCTTCACCTTTGTCTAAAGTCGATTTCCAGTCTTTTAATGAAATTCCGTCTTCGTCAAAAAGCATTTTTCTTGAGTTTGACAAAGCAATTACGCGAACATTAATCTTTAAATTATCTTTTAAAAATTTCCTTTGGTTGTGAATTTGCTCGATGAATTTTTCACCCACATTTCCAACTCCCATTACAAATAAATTCAGCTGTTTGGTGTTTTCTTCAAAGAAGTTTTCGTGCAACGTATTCAACGCTTTTTTAACGTCTCTTTCGTTGATTACAGTCGAAATATTACGCTCAGATGCACCTTGCGCAATCGCACGGATATTCACGTTGTTTTTTCCAAGAGTACTAAACATTCTACCACTCAAACCTTGGTGGTTTTTCATGTTTTCTCCAACCAAAGCAATAATGCAAAGGTCTTTTTCTACTATGGCAGGATCGATTTTGTTTTGAAGAATTTCTACTTCAAAAGCTCTGTTGATCGCAGCTTCTGCATTTTCGGCATCCGAATTTAAAATTCCGATACAAATAGAGTGTTCAGAAGAAGCCTGAGTAATGAAAATCACATTGATTTTTTCCTGAGACAAAACCTCAAATAAACGTCTTGAAGAACCCGCAACTCCAATCATTCCAGGACCTTCAAGTGTTACAAGCGAAATATTATCGATATGGCTGATTCCTTTTACAACCGAATCTTTAGATGAAACCTGATTAGAAATTAAAGTTCCTTCAGCTTCCGGTTCAAAAGTATTTTTAATTAAAATTGGAATACTTTTTCTTAAAACTGGCTGAATTGTTGGCGGATACAACACTTTGGCACCAAAATGCGATAATTCCATTGCTTCCTGGTAAGAAATTGTCGCAATTGGCTGTGCTTGTTTTACAATTTTCGGGTTGGCAGTAAACATTCCGTTTACGTCTGTCCAGATTTCTAATTGCGATGCATCAAGTGCTCCGGCAATAATAGCTGCAGTATAATCTGAACCTCCACGGCCTAAAGTAGTCGTGATTCCATCAAGAGTTAAAGCGATAAATCCAGGTAAAATATTGATTTGCGATTGATTTTCGGCAAAATATTCCTGAATCAATTGGTTTGAAATTTCAAAGTTTACTACAGCTTTTCCGAAATCAGCATTTGTTTTGATTATTTCGCGGCTGTCTTTGTAAACTACATTTTTATCAATTTGCTGATATGCCTGCGCAATGATATAAGAAGAAAGTAATTCTCCAAAACTCAAAATAGTATCAGCCGTTCTTGGAGATAATTCGCCTAATAAGAAACATCCATCCAACAAAGTTTCTAAGTGATTGATGATTCTTTTGATATGGCTCAACAAACTGCTTTGTTCACTAACCGGAATAAGTTCTTTTAAGGTATCAAGGTGTTTTTTCTCGATTTCAGCAACAATTTCTCTGAAGCTTTCATCATTTGCTGCCGCTTTTGCTGCTGCTAGCTGCAATAGATCGGTTACTTTGCTTAAAGCTGAAACCACAACAACTAATTGATCTTGCTTTGATTTTTGGTTAACAATTTCGAGAACGAGTTTTATATTTTGAGCATTGGCAACCGAAGTTCCGCCAAATTTTAATACTTTCATTTTGATGTTTTTTTTCTTTTTACGCAAATATTTTTATGTATCCAATGACTCTCTTCTTTCACGAAAAAAGTATAGATAACCAGGATTATATGTAAAATGTATACCCCTAAGGGGTAGTAGTTGTAGAAATTGTTGTAGCAGCAATTGCAACTCCAGTTTGAGTTGTCATTGTAGATTGATATTTTGCGCTGTTACTTTTCATTTTTGATGTTTCAAAAGTACAGATTTTTATAAAAGCGAAAAACCTTTATTTTCTTTTTGCGAATATTTTAATATTTCAAATATGATTCATTCAATATTGAGGTTTTGTTAAGATTGAATATCATAAATTGATGTATTCGTATATTTAAACCCGTAATTGTTGGGAATAGATAAGGTTAAAAGGTTGATTTTTATCAGGATATTGGATAAAAACAGTCATTAGTCTATAAAATAAGTAGGAAATTAATTTTTTATTGTAAGTTTTGAAGCTTGATTTTGAAGTAGAAAATAAAGCCTTGATTTTGTATGATTAGTAATGTGAAATAGATAAATAGGTAGAATTTCTTTCATTCATTTTTTAATTATTATGAACAAATGTTGCTTTTTAATATTGATTTGTTGAATTTTGATGCCTTAAATTAAAAATGTTATGAGAGAAATCCATTATATAAGTACTGAAACCCTAAGTTTAGAAGATCTGCAGGAAATTATTGTGAATCAGAAAATGCTTGAATTATCTGAAGAAGCTAAAGTTAACGTCCAAAAATGCCGTGATTATTTAGATAAAAAAATGGCCTCACATTCTGAACCTATTTACGGAATCAACACCGGTTTTGGATCACTTTGTAATGTAAAAATCTCAAATGAAAATTTATCAAAACTTCAGGAGAATCTGGTAAAATCGCATGCTTGCGGAACCGGAGAAGAAGTTCCTGCTGAAATTGTAAAACTGATGCTGTTGCTTAAAATTCAATCTTTGAGCTACGGACATTCAGGAATTCAGTTGCAAACTGTCTCTCGTTTAGTTGATTTCTATAATAATGATATTCTTCCTATAATATATACACAAGGTTCACTTGGTGCATCGGGAGATTTGGCGCCATTGGCCCATTTGTCTTTACCTTTATTAGGAGAAGGAGAAGTACTTTTTGAAGGAAAGAAAGTGGCTTCCGCCGAAGTTTTAAAACACTTTAACTGGGAACCAATCGTCTTACAGTCAAAAGAAGGTTTGGCTTTGTTAAACGGAACTCAGTTTATGAGTGCTTACGGAGCTCATATTTTATTAAAAGCGTATAAATATTCGTATTTAGCAGATTTAATCGGAACTATTTCTTTGGAAGGTTTTGATGGAAGAAGCGAGCCTTTTAACGAATTGATTCATTTTATTCGTCCCCACAAAGGTCAAATTGTAACGGCGCAACGCATCAATGAGTTTTTAGAAGGAAGTGAAATTATTGCTCAGGAGAAAAAACACGTTCAGGATCCGTATTCTTTCCGTTGTATGCCGCAGGTTCATGGTGCTTCAAAAGATGCAATTGATTATGTTCGAAAAGTATTCAAAACTGAAATTAATTCGGTTACTGATAATCCAAATATATTTATTGAAGCGGATCAGATTATTTCTGGTGGGAATTTCCACGGACAACCTTTGGCTTTAGCCTTAGACTTTATGGCAATTGCTTTAGCCGAATTAGGAAGTATTTCTGAAAGAAGAACGTATCAATTGATTTCAGGTTTAAGAAATCTTCCGGCATTTTTGGTTGACAATCCGGGATTGAATTCAGGATTTATGATTCCGCAATATACAGCTGCAAGCATTGCAAGTCAGAACAAACAATTGGCAACTCCATCAAGTATTGACAGTATTGTTTCGAGCAACGGACAGGAAGATCACGTGAGCATGGGAGCAAATGGCGCAACTAAGGCGTTGAGAGTTATGGATAATTTAGAGCGTATTTTAGCGATTGAATTATTAAATGCTTCTCAGGCTATTGCGTACAGAGAACCTCTGAAATCAAGTGATTTCATCGAAATGTTTTTGAGCAGTTATAGAGAGGTGGTGCCTTTGGTTAAAGAAGATCGCATCTTGCATTATGATATTGAGAAGACCGTTGCATTCCTGGATAGTTTCCAAATAGAAAACGATTTGTTAACAATGGCTTAACACTGCAAAATAATATTGAAGTAATTTTGCACTATCAAAAATAAAAAAATGTCAATAAACAGTATTTTCCAATTTTTAGTGCCGAAAGACAAAAAATTCTTTCCACTTTTTGAAGAAGCTTCAAGCAATTTAATTGAATTAGCTTCTAATTTACACGAAGCTGTAAACCTTCCATTAAAAGAAAGAGAAGTTCTTTTTCAAAAAATTGATGAATTAGAGCAAAGAGGAGAAGACATTACACGTCAAACCAATCTTGAATTGAGCAGAAACTTCATAACGCCATTTGATAGAGAGGATATTCATACATTAATTACTTCAATTGATAACGTTGCTGATTACCTTCATGGTGCAGCAAGCAGAATGAGATTATATCAGGTTGATAAGATTACAAAATCTATCAGAAAGATGACAGAAATCAACCTTGAAGCTTGTCAAAATATTGACAGTGCTGTAAAAGAGTTGAGCAACTTAAAAAACATGAACATTATTAAAGAAGCTTGTGCCAGAATTAATAAACTGGAAAACAAGTCTGATAATGTATATAACAAAGCAGTTTTTGAAATTTTTGAAAACGAAACAGACGCTAAAAATATCATTAAATATAAAGAGGTGTTATCTGTTTTAGAATCAGCAACAGACAAATGTAAGAGTGTTGCGAACATACTGGAATCTATTTCTGTAAAACATTCTTAATTCAATTTATTTCATTCTGAAGTTATAATTTTATGACGCTACTTATAATTATTATAGTATTAGCTTTAATTTTTGATTACATCAATGGTTTTCATGATGCGGCAAATGCTATAGCGACTGTTGTTGCTACAAAGGTTCTAACGCCTTTTCAGGCCGTTCTTTGGGCAGCATTTTTTAACTTTCTGGCTTATTGGGTTTTCGGATTTGGTGTTGCAGATACTGTTGCAAAAACAGCGCACACTATGGAAATTAATCTTGTTGTTATCCTTGCCGGTGTTATTGCAGCTATTTGTTGGAATTTATTGACTTGGTGGTTAGGAATTCCTTCAAGTTCATCACATACTTTAATTGGTGGTTTCGCCGGAGCAGCAGTGGCGCATGCGATCGCTGTACATGGTTTTTCAGGTTATGCCGGAGAAGATGGAACTACTCATTATTGGTACGAAATCGTAAGCTGGTATAAAGCAGGAAAAGATGGGGGAATGCCTTCGGGAGTCCTTATCATTATAGCTTTTATTGTTTTAGCGCCATTATTGGGAGCATTAGCTTCTTATTTAATATCAATTTGGCTGTTAAATGCTTCTCGTAAAATTATAGGACCTAAACTATTTACTATAGCTTTAATGATCGCAACTGTTTGGGTTGTGAGCAATCTAATGGTACCTTACGAAGAGATTCTTAAGCATGGCAAACCTCGATTTGATTCTCATTTTTGGAGTGTAGCTTTTGATCCACACAATATTAAATGGTTTTTAGTAGCCTTTATTATCTTAACAGTTAGTGCTTTTTGTTTGATATTCAGTAGTTTGAATCTTCATCAGGCTGATGCTGCTTTGAAAAAAATGCAATTATTATCTTCTGCTGCTTTTAGTTTAGGCCACGGAGGAAATGATTCTCAAAAAGTAATGGGTATTATTGCTGCAGCCGTAGCAGTATATATAAATACAAATCCCGGAGTTCATATGGCGTCTTGGTTAGACGTTGTTTTACCAAATGATGATTTAGGAATAAAAGGAGTAATGCCAGGCTGGATTCCTTTAGCATGTTATTCTGCTATTGCAGCTGGAACTTTAAGTGGTGGATGGAAAATTGTGAAAACAATGGGTTCTAAAATCACAAAAGTAACTTCATTTGAAGGTGTTGCTGCTGAAACTGCTGGAGCTTTGACATTATATTTTACAGAACACTTAAAGATTCCGGTAAGTACAACACATACTATTACAGGTTCTATCATCGGGGTTGGATTAACTAAACGTGTATCTGCTGTTCGTTGGGGTGTTACTGTAAGTTTGATCTGGGCGTGGATATTAACTATTCCTATTTCAGCTATTTTAGCTGGATTGGTTTACTTTGTATTAAGCGTATTTATTTCTTAGTAAAATGATTTTTGTAAAATGTGAGAAGTTTTAATCGCATTTTATAATTAAATTCCAATATTTTGAATTCCAAATTCCAATGCAAATGTGAAAAGCATAAAGCGTTGGAATTTGGAATTTTTTGTTTGAAATTTCCTTTTTCTAGTTTGGAATTTGGAATTTAAAATATTGGATTTTCTAAATTTTATTTTCTAAAATTCTTATGATTGTGTTTTCTTTTGTAATGCGTTTGTTTGAGATGTTTTTTGTCTTCGGAAATAACACTTATAGTCCCGTCAATTTCGAGCATGCAGAGCTTTACATCAGTGAAATGTTCTAAACCATGTTCTCGCATGGCTTCTTTTAATTCGTCGTTAGAAATGTCTAATTTGCTTAATGCTTTAAAATCCAGCTTTCCATCATGAATTAAGATTTCTGGTTTGTCTAAAAGTAAATCATTCAGTATTTTGTATTTGTGTGTTAGTTTTTTAATGATAAAATTAATCACAAACAAGGCTAAAGCAGCAACTAAACCTCCCCAAAGGCTGGTATCAGGGCCAACCATAGCATTTTGAACCGAATTACTGATCAATAAAATGAGAATGATATCGGCGGTATTTAATTGCGAAAGTTCTTTTTTGCCGAAAATTCTCAAAGCAATAGTCATGAAAAAATAAACGGCAAGACTTCTTAAAATAATATCTAAATAGGAGTAGAGCATCATTTTTAGGTTTTAAATTTAAAAAAGCTTTGTCAAAAGTTTTAAAACTCTGACAAAGCTGCTAAAATAAATAGGAGATATTAAGTTAGAATGAACTAACTAATTATTTTGAAATTCTTCTCGATTGCTTTAATCATTTCACCGGCAATATCTTTGTTGGTTGCGCCTTCAATTCCTTCTAAGCCTGGTGATGAATTCACTTCCAGTAATAATGGTCCTTTTGATGAGCGAATAATATCGACACCGGCCACTTTTAAGTCCATTGCTTTTGCGGCTTTTATGGCAATTTTTTTCTCTTCGGCTGTTACTTTTATAACTGATGCTGTTCCGCCCAGGTGAATATTTGCTCTAAATTCGCCAGGCATCGCTTCACGTTGAATAGCGGCAACCACTTTTCCATCAATTACAAAACAACGAATGTCTTTTCCGTTGGCTTCTTTGATGAATTCCTGAACTAAAATGTTTGCATTTAAACTTTTGAACGCGTTGATAACACTTTCCGCCGCTTTTTTGGTTTCTGCTAAAACAACTCCTTTTCCTTGTGTTCCTTCTAATAATTTTACGATTAAAGGTGAACCTCCAACCATTTTAATTAAATTATCGGTGTCCAAAGGAGAATTGGCAAAACCAGTAGTTGGAATATCAATTCCGCTGTTTAAAAGCAATTGCAGGGAATATAATTTATCACGTGATTGTGTAATGGCTGTAGCTGAATTCAAAACGAAAACCTTCAAAGCTTCAAATTGACGGGTCAAAGCACAACCGTAAAAAGTAATACTTGGTCGAATTCTCGGAATAATAGCATCAAACTGATTTAATATTTTTCCACCACGATAATGAATTTCAGGAGTTTTAGCGTCAAGCTTCATATAGCATTCCTTGATGTTCAAAAAATGCATTTCATGACCGCGCATTTCGCCCGCTTCCATGATTCTTTTATTACTGTATAATTCAGGATTACTTGCTAAAAGTCCAATACGTAAACCAGAAGTTGCTTTTTCAGAGTTTTGATATAATTCTTTTAGCGCTTCAGGACTTGGTTGTCCCAACATATATTTTTCTTCGGGATCAACTAATACGCGTCCACTCATGGCTTCACGACCTAAAAGCATACGAAAACCCATCGAGTCACGATTGGTCAACGTCATTTCTATTGGCCATTTTACATCGCCAATTTTTAGATTTGTTTGAATAACATAACGATGTTCTCTAAAACCACTTGAGCTCTTTACAATTCTTTTATCAACCAACGGAGCTTCGCAATGAATGATGGTTTTAATATTATTTTGAATTGGGTTAATATCAAATTTGACCCAATTAGCATCATTTTTTATGAAAGGAGCTATGTTTATGGCGTGCATTGCCGAAGTTTTGGCACCAGAATCCACACGAGCTTTAATTGTTGGAATTCCGAGTTCTGGAAATGAGCACCATTCTTCGCTACCTAAAATGACTTTATTTTGAAGCATACGTTGTTTTTATATTATATAATTTAAATTCAAAAATAGCTATTTGCTTTAACTAAAGATAGTAAATTATTCAAAAAAAATACCCGTTATGTTATGAAAACGTAACGGGTATATTATTTTTGTTATAAATTTAAACTAATTTATTGATTAGTCGGCTCTTCTGCTTTGTGTATTTCTACTGAAAGTTCTTGAGAGTCTTCTTTCAGATCCATTAGTATTTCATCTCCTGAATGTATTTTTGAGGTGATGATTTCTTCAGCTAACAAATCTTCAACATATTTCTGAATCGCTCTTTTTAGAGGTCTTGCTCCAAATTGTCTGTCAAAACCTTTCTCAGCGATAAATGCTTTTGCTTTATCAGTAAGATTTAATTTGTATCCTAATTCAGAAACACGAGAATATAGTTTTTTAAGTTCAATTTCGATAATCAAATCAATATCAGCTTTTTCTAAAGCATTGAACACGATTACATCATCAATTCTGTTTAAGAATTCAGGAGCAAAGGTTTTCTTCAATGCATTTTCGATAATGCTTTTTGAGTTTTCATCAGCCTGAGCCACTTTAGCAGCAGTTCCGAAACCTACACCTTGTCCAAAATCTTTCAACTGGCGTGCTCCAACATTAGAAGTCATAATAATGATAGTGTTTTTAAAGTCAATTTTGCGACCTAAACTATCTGTTAAATAACCATCGTCTAACACCTGAAGCATCATATTAAACACATCTGGATGCGCTTTTTCGATCTCATCTAAAAGAACAACACAATATGGTTTTCTACGAACTTTTTCAGTCAATTGACCACCTTCTTCGTATCCTACGTATCCCGGAGGTGCTCCAACTAAACGAGAGATAGCAAATTTTTCCATGTATTCGCTCATGTCGATACGAACTAATGCATCTTCAGAATCGAATAATTCTTTTGCTAAAACTTTTGCTAATTGTGTTTTACCAACTCCTGTCTGACCTAAGAAAATGAACGAACCAATTGGTTTGTTCGGGTCTTTAAGTCCGGCTCTGTTACGTTGAATAGAACGTGCAATTTTCAATACAGCTTCATTTTGACCAATTACTTTATTCTGAATCAATTCAGGTAATTTGGCTAATTTGTTGCTTTCTGTCTGTGCAATTCTGTTTACTGGAATTCCGGTCATCATTGAAACAACATCGGCTACATTATCTTCTGTAACCTCAATTCTGTTATTTTTAGAATCTTCTTCCCATTGTTCCTGTGCAACAGCAAGATCTTTTTCAATACGTTTTTCATCATCACGAAGTTTGGCAGCCTCTTCATATTTTTGTTTTTTAACTACCATGTTTTTGTTTTCACGCACTTCTTCTAATTGACGCTCTAAATCAAGAATTTGTTTAGGAACATCAATATTAGTAATGTGTACACGAGAACCAGCTTCGTCAAGAGCATCAATAGCTTTGTCCGGTAAAAAACGCTCAGACATATATCTGTTTGTTAATTTAACGCACGCTTCAATTGCTTCCTGAGTGTAGGTAACATTGTGGTGATCTTCGTATTTATCTTTTACGTTATTCAAAATTGCAATCGTTTCTTCAACAGAAGTTGGCTCCACGATTACTTTTTGGAAACGTCTTTCTAAAGCACCATCTTTTTCTATATATTGTCTGTACTCATCAAGAGTGGTAGCACCAATACATTGGATTTCACCTCTTGCCAAAGCAGGTTTGAACATGTTTGAAGCATCAAGTGAACCTGTTGCTCCTCCAGCACCTACAATAGTGTGAATTTCATCAATAAAAAGAATGATATCGTCATTTTTTTCAAGCTCATTCATTACAGCTTTCATTCTTTCTTCAAATTGTCCTCTGTATTTCGTTCCGGCAACTAAGCTGGCAAGATCAAGGGTAACAACACGTTTGTTAAAAAGAATACGGGATACTTTCTTTTGGATGATACGCAAAGCAAGTCCTTCTGCAATAGCAGATTTACCAACTCCAGGTTCTCCAATAAGCAGCGGGTTGTTCTTTTTTCTACGGCTTAAAATCTGTGAAACACGTTCAATTTCTTTCTCGCGTCCCACTACCGGATCTAGTTTTCCTTCTTCTGCCATTTCTGTTAAATCTCTCCCAAAATTATCTAAAACCGGAGTCTTAGATTTTTTGTTTGACTTATTGGCTGGATTGTTAAAACTACTTTCTTTAAGACTGTCATCTTGTCCTGAATCGTCATTGTACGATTCGTTTCTTGGCAAGTTTTCTAAGAATTCTTCTTCGTTTGGCGTCATGTTTAAGTATTGTTCTTTAGCTATGTCATAATCTATTTTTAGTTTATTCAACAGCTTGGTTGTTGGATCGTTTTCGTTTCGTAAGATGCATAAAAGCAAGTGTGCCGTGCTAATCGACGAGCTTTGAAATACTTTAGCTTCCAGGAAAGTTGTCTTCAGGGCTCTTTCCGCCTGACGCGTAAGATGAAGATTTTTCTTTTCAGCATTTACTTCAACGCTCTGGTTGGCTGGACTCAGTATTTCTACCTTCCTGCGTAAATGGTCTAAATCGACTGCTAGGTTATTAAGTATATGAATAGCTTTTCCGTTACCATCTCTTAAAATGCCTAGCATTAGATGTTCAGTACCAATAAAGTCGTGTCCTAAACGAAGGGCTTCTTCCTTACTGTATGTAATAACATCTTTTACTCTTGGTGAAAAATTATCATCCATAATATATAATTGGTATTGTAAATTTAGTGAATTACAGTTTGAAAAACAAAAACCGTACCCTTCAAGAACTACTGTCAGCTAATTGACAAAAAAAATAACAATAAAAGCGTTAAAAAACGCTTAATTTATTAACTAAAAGTAGAAAAAAAGTTGTTAATAAATCATTGAAATAAGTGTAAGTAAATAGCTGAAAAAATTCCAAAAAACCGTATCTTGGCACGCTTTGAAACTAATATAATTATTTAATATAACAACTTATGTCTGAAGGAGAAAAGTTAATTCCTATTAACATAGAAGATGAAATGAAATCAGCTTACATCGATTATTCGATGTCAGTAATCGTATCTAGAGCACTTCCTGATGTTAGAGATGGCTTGAAACCAGTACATCGAAGAGTTCTTTACGGAATGTATGACTTAGGAGTAACATCAAGATCTGCCCACAAAAAATCTGCGAGAATCGTAGGAGAGGTTCTGGGTAAGTACCACCCGCACGGAGATACCTCTGTTTATGATGCGATGGTGCGTATGGCCCAAGAGTGGAGTATGCGATATTTATTAGTGGACGGTCAGGGTAACTTTGGATCTGTTGATGGTGACAGTCCTGCAGCAATGCGTTATACTGAGGCCAGAATGCGTAAAATCTCTGAAGATATTATGGCAGATATCGAAAAAGAAACAGTTGATTTTCAATTGAACTTTGACGATACTTTATATGAGCCAAAAGTAATGCCAACAAGAGTTCCTACTTTATTAGTAAACGGAGCAACAGGTATTGCAGTTGGTATGGCTACTAATATGCCTCCACACAATTTAACGGAAGTGATCAACGGTACTTTAGCGTATCTTGATAATAATGATATTGAAATAGACGAATTAATAACGCATATTAAAGCTCCCGATTTTCCAACTGGTGGTGTAATATATGGTTATGAAGGCGTTCGTGAAGCTTTTAAAACAGGTAGAGGACGTATTGTAATGCGTGCTAAAGTTGGTTTTGAAGAAGTTGACGGAAGAGAATGTATTATTGTGACTGAAATTCCATATCAGGTTAACAAAGCCGAAATGATCAAACGTACGGCTGATTTGGTTAACGATAAAAAAATTGAAGGTATTGCGAATATTCGTGACGAATCGGATAGAAACGGTATGCGTATCGTTTATATCCTGAAACGTGATGCTACGCCAAACGTAGTTTTGAATACCTTATATAAATTTACCGCATTACAATCTTCTTTTAGTGTAAATAATATTGCACTTGTAAAAGGTCGCCCACAAATGTTGAATCTAAAAGATATGATTCACTACTTTATTGAGCACCGCCATGATGTTGTAGTTCGCAGAACGCAATTTGAATTGCGTAAAGCAGAAGAAAGAGCGCATATATTAGAAGGTCTAATTATTGCATCTGATAATATTGATGAAGTAATTGCTATCATCAGAGGTTCTAAGAATACAGAAGAAGCTCGTGAGAAGTTAATCGAAAGATTCAAATTATCAGATATTCAGGCTCGTGCTATTGTTGAGATGCGTTTGCGCCAGTTAACAGGTCTGGAACAAGATAAGTTAAGAGCAGAGTTTGAAGAATTAATGAAATTAATTGAGCACTTAAAAGCATTGTTAGCTGATGTTGATTTAAGAACTAACTTAATTAAGGAAGAACTTGAAGAAATTCGTGAGAAATACGGAGATGAGCGTCGTTCTGTAATTGAATATTCTGGTGGAGATGTAAGTATTGAAGATTTAATTGCAGATGAAAATGTGGTTATTACAATTTCACACGCAGGTTACATCAAACGTACAAACCTTACAGAATACAAAACTCAAAATAGAGGAGGAGTTGGGCAAAAAAGTGCCGGAACAAGAGATCAGGATTTCCTTGAGCATATGTTCGTTGCAACCAACCACCAATATATGATGTTCTTTACGCAAAAAGGAAAATGTTTCTGGATGCGTGTTTATGAAATTCCGGAAGGAAGTAAAACAGCAAAAGGCAGAGCAATTCAAAACTTGGTAAACATTGAAAGTGATGATAAGGTTAAAGCTTTCATATGTACGCAAGACTTAAAAGATAAAGATTATATCAACAGTCATAATCTTGTAATGGTTACTAAAAAAGGCCAGGTAAAGAAAACTTCTTTAGAGAAATATTCTAAACCAAGAGTAAATGGTGTTGCTGCTATTACGATTAAGGAAGGTGATGAATTAATGGGGGCACAATTAACTAACGGAGAAAGCCAAATTATCTTAGCAGTTAAGTCTGGTAAATTGGTTCGTTTTGAAGAAACCAAAACACGTCCGATGGGAAGAACGGCTTCGGGAGTTCGTGGAATTACTTTAAAAGATGATACGGATGAAGTAATTGGTATGGTTACTGTTGATAAAAATGATATTAATGATTCGCAAATTTTAGTTGTAACTGAAAATGGATATGGAAAACGTACCAAATTAGTTGATGAGGATGGTGAAGATGTTTACAGAATTACAAATCGTGGAGGTAAAGGTGTTAAAACGCTTAATATCACAGAGAAAACAGGAAAACTTATTTCGATTAATGCTGTAACAGATGCTGATGATTTAATGATTATCAATAAATCTGGATTAACTATTAGAATGGCTATTGAAGATTTACGTGTTATGGGTCGTGCTACTCAGGGTGTGCGATTAATTAACCTAAAAGGAAAAGATTCTATTGCTGCTGTAACGAAAGTTATGAAAGATGATGTCGAAGAGGTTATTGTTGATGAAGAAGGAAATGTAGTAGGGCCTGTTATCGAAAGAGTTAAACCAGATTTAGAAGTTCTTGAAGATGATGGAACAGTAGAAGATGACGACGATGATGATTCTGATGAAGAAATAGTAGACGAGGATGACTCTGAGGAAGAGGAATCAGAGGAATAATAGAAAAACCACGTAAATTAAATTAAATACACAAATTGAATATTATGAAAAGTAAATATGTAATACTTGCATCAGCATTATTGATTTCAGTAGCTACTTTTGCTCAAAAAGATCAGATTAAAAGTGCTGAAAAAGCATTAAAAAGCGGAGATGCTCAGGGAGCAATTGCGATATTAAAAGATGCAGAAAATTTGGTGGTTAACGCCAAAGATGTTGAACAGGCACAGTACTACTCTGTACAAGGAAATGCTTACCTGGATTTAGCGAATAAAAAAGTAGAGGAGAGTAAAAATTTATCACTTGCCGCTGAAAGCTATAAAAAATTAATTGATATTGAAAAAGCGTCTGGGAAATTGAAATATTCAACTCAGGCTGCTGCTTCAATTACTGAAATAAAAGGGAAATTGATTAATTCTGCTATTGCAGATAGTCAGGCAAACAAGAATGCAGAAGGTGCGAAAAAATTGTATGATGCTTATTTATTAGATAAAAAAGATACTATCAATTTATACTATGCAGCTTCTACAGCAGTAAATGCTCAGGATTATAAAACTGCTTTGCCAATGTATGAAGAATTGAAAAAATTGAATTATTCTGGTAAAGGAACTAGTTATACCGCTTTAAATAAAGCTTCTGGTAATGAAGACGGTTTTAATACTGCTAATGAAAGAGATTTAGCTGTAAAATTAGGAACTCACGAAAAGCCTAAAACTGAAACTATCCCTTCTAAAAGAGGAGAAATCTATAAAAACTTAGCTTTAATTATGGTTCAGGAAGGTCGTACAGAAGATGCTAAAAAAGCAATTGCTGATGCGAGAAAAACGAATCCTGAAGATAGTTCTTTGATTCTTACAGAGGCTAACTTATATCTTGAAACTAAAGATTTCGATACTTACAAAAAATTAGTTGGTGAGGCTCTGCAAAAAGATCCAAACAACGCTGACTTGATTTTCAATTTAGGAGTTATCAGTGGTAACGCAGGTAACAAAGCAGATGCTGAGAAATATTACCTGAAAGCGATTGAAATCAATCCAAGCTATACAAATGCATATCTTAATCTTGCAGCTTTAAAATTAGAGGCTGAAAAACCAATTATCGATGAGATGAATAAATTGGGGACTTCTGATAAAGATACGAAACGTTATAATGTTTTAAAAGGACAAAGAGAAGACGTTTTTAAAGGTGTTATTCCTTACCTTAAAAAAGCACACGAATTAGATCCTAAAAACGAAGATGTATCTAAAACATTATTAGGTGTTTACAAAGCGTTAGAAATGACTGCTGAAGCAAAAGCATTAAAAGCGACAATGAACTAATAATTTCATTTGATCTATTATAAAAAAATCCCGTTTTGAAACGGGATTTTTTTATGCTTGAAAATTTTTATTGTCTAAACTAAAGTAGCAGATAATGTAATAGTTGTGTTTAAAAGCTTGGAAATCGGACAGATTTCTTTTGCTTTTACAGCTGTTTTTTCAAATTCTTCAGCTGAAATTGAAGGCACTTTCCCTTTTAAATCTAAGTGAATTAGGGTAATGGTTCCGTCTTCAAAAGTTACTGTCGCTTCTGTAGATAGATCATCTGCTGTAAAACCTCCTTCATTCAATAAGAAACTTAATTGCATTGTAAAACAGCCTGAATGCGCTGCAGCAACAAGTTCTTCCGGATTTGTACCAACGCCATCTGCAAATCTTGTTTTAAAGGATAATTGCGCATTATTTAATGTTGTACTTTGAGTACTGATTGTTCCGGCTCCTTCCATGCCTGTTCCTTTCCAGTTGGCATTTGCTTTTCTAGTAAATTTCATTTTATAAAATATTAAGGTTTATAATCTTTTGATACTCAAATATAATCAATATTTTATAGAATAATTTTATGAAATTGTATTACAATGTTAAGTTTGAGGGATTTAACCGCTTTGCGGTAGAATTATTTAGTAAAAAATAAGGTGCAATGATTACTTTCATTACACCTTATTTATTTGTGGTATTTAAATCTTATTCCTGACCTAAATTACGTAATTGTTTAAGCTTATCTTTCCAAACATCAAGGCTCTCTTTATGAATAGCAATGTTTTTGCGAACTTCAAGAACTATTGAATTTTCTTTTTTAGCGTTTTTAGTATTCGTGAAAAATTGAATATTATTTTCTAATTGAAAGATTTCGTTTTGAACTTCTTCAATCTTACGCATTAAGAAAATCTTTTCGTTATCTAATTTGCGAGTATCATTGCTTTCAGACAAAGAATCAATTCTGTTAGAGAAACGCATCATTTCAGTTTCTTTTTTACTCAAACTTAGTTTTTCAAAAAGGGCATCTAAAATTTTATTGAATTTCCCTTCAATATGACGTCTTGAAAAAGGTACTTTTCCAAACCCTTTCCAGGTTTCGATATGTAATTTTATTGCGTCTAAATCTGTTTTATGATCTCCGGTTAACTGATAAGCTCTTAAGGTATCCAGATATGCTTTTTTGTTATCAAAAGCAGCTACTTCATCACCATTTTCTTCAGATTTGTGTTCTTTTAACTTGTTGAAATAATGATTACAAGCATCTTTAAATTCTTTCCAGATTTTATCTGAATATTTTTTAGGAACATGCCCAATTTGTTTCCACTCTTCCTGAATTTGTTTCATTATTGGAGTAGTGGTACCAAAATCAACACTTTCTTGTAGTTCTTTTGCTTTGGCAACAAGAGCCATTTTTTTATTTAAATTGTCGTTTTGATCTTTTTTAATGTCTTTATAAAATGAATTTTTAAAAGAATTAAAGTTTCTAACGGCAGTTTTAAACGCAGCCCAGGTTTCTTCGTTTACGTCAGATGGAACTTTTCCGGCTGCAAAGAATTCATTTCTTAACGCTTCTACTTTTTGTATTTGTACCAGCCATTGTGAATGAGATCCTACTTTTTCAGTGGCCAGAACCTCTATTGTAGCAATAATAGCTTTTTTAACTTCAAGATTCTGTTGTTCGTTTGCTCTTTGGCTTTCAAATAAAAGTTCTCTTTTATCGTGAATTTTTTTAGTTAGTTCACTGAATTTATTCCAGATTGTATCACGGTGTTCTTTAGAAACAGGTCCGATATCTTCTTTCCAGATTCTGTGTAAATCCTGCAATTCACGAAATGCTTTACTGATATCAGTTTCATTTACCAATTCTTCAACACGGGCAATTATTTTTTGCTTTTGATCAAGGTTGTATTTGAAGTCAAGATCTCTGGCTTCACGGTCTAAATGCAGATAGTCATAGAAATTTTCGACATGAAAGTGGTAGTTATTCCAAACGTGATTGTATTTATCTTTAGGGATTGCTCCGGCATTTTTCCATCTTTCTCTTAAGTCATTAAAATGCTTAAGAGTGTCTTTAATGTTTTCCTGCGGATTTATAAGCTCTTTTAGTTCTTCAACAATTGCTAGTCGATTCTCTAAATTTGATTTTAAATTGGTTTGTAAATGTTTAAAATGTGCATTCCTTTTTTCTCTGAAAACATTGTAATATTCATCAAATTTAGATTTCAATGGAGAATGATATTCAAATTCTTCGTTTGGATCTTGTTTAGAAGCATTAAACTCCTCTTTTTTCTCCTCAATAAGATGATTGTATTGTAATAAAAATGATTTTTTAATTTCCTCGATATGATCTTTTACAGACATTACTTTATCTGTATTGACAAGTTTTTTTAATTCGTCAACAAGGGCATCTAATGAAAAAGTATCATAATCCTGCATAGGAATATCATGGCGCTCTTTTAGCGTCTCATCTTCACTTTCTTCAGCATTAGAATTTGTTATAGCGTCAAGTGCTGTTTGATGATTGGTTTCTTCAACTTCCACTGTACTTTCCATTTCACTTTCAGGCGAAATTTCATTTTCCGGCGCTATTTCAGAACTCAATATTTCAATTGCTTCATTTTGTGTAGAATCGCTAATTTCGATTCCTGATTTTCCATCTGCTTCTTGCAGGTTATCATTCTTTTCTTCTAACATTTTAAATGTGTAAGGTTTTTATTTTAAACATTGCGAAAGATAGTAAAGGTGTTTCTAAATACAAAATAATTCCCTTATTTATAACAGATTTTACGATAAAATTCCTATTTTATCAAATCATATTGTAGATATCTATAAAATTTTAATTCTTTATTTAAAGTAAATGTAAATTGAATATAAATAAAGAAAACAATAAAACGGTGAAATATTTTTAGTTTATATAGAAAAAGGAACAAGATTTTTAATGGAATTTCATGTTACTGTTTATGAATAGAACTAAAATAAAATCAAAACACCTGCTTCTATGCCATAATTATATGTTTTGTCTCCGCCAAATGCAACGCTTGGGTGAATATATACTAAATTAGTGGGGGTTATTCTTCTGCCATATTCTACGTAAGCATTATTTTGATATCCATTTAGTGTGTTATTATATCTCAATGCAACGTCACCGGCAACCCAATTTTTACCAAAGAATTGAAACAATACACTTTCAAGAACAGCAATGCTAACATCGTTACGTTGACTTGAGCCTGCAAAACTTTGTTGGTATTCAAAGGAGGAAATCCAGAGGTTTTTTTTGGAATTGAAATATCTACCATAAAAAAAGGCTGGCATGACTACCCATTTTCCGGATCCGAAAGCGGGGTCTACTGCAGAATTAGTATAAACCCTTGCTCGTACAGCAATACCTTGGCTATTTTTCATATAAGGGATATAACTAATCCCCATACCAACGTCTCCAATTCCGGTTTTGTTTGTTTCGTTAGTATTGGCTGATATCAAAGGGAGATCAAATCTTAAATTCCATGCCTTGCTTCCAATTGGAAGTAAGCCGCGTACTTGTGTGGTATTAAAAGAACCATTATCTGTATCGAGATATTCGTTAAAAAAAAGTAAAGTTTGCAGATAATATCGAAAACGAGGCTCAGTAAATGGAATTTTTTCTTCAACTTCCGTTCCTTGCGCTTTTGAAGTTGTAATTCCTAGAAATATAAAATAAAAAGCAAGTATATTTTTTTCATAACTAGTTATTAATGAATAGACTAAGTTACGAAAATTACTTTAAAATTTTATTTGGACAGCTTTTTTATTTATTCCATATTTTCCATGCTTTCTCCGCTTGAAAAATAAGCATGTCATATCCGTTTTTTGTAATCGCTCCGTATTTTTTGGCGTTTTTCATAAACTGCGTTTCTGCCGGATTATATATTAAATCGTATGCAATATGTTTATCAGTAAAGAATTCGTAGGGCAAATCAGGACAAGCTTCAATATTTGGACTTGTTCCAACAGGGGTACAGTTGATTATGATTTGGAAATTGTCAAAAGTTGTGGCATTAATTAAGTCATAATCAATGATATTTTCTTTTGCTTCTCTCGATACAAAAGTATACGGAATATCAAGTTCATCAAGTGCAAACGCAACGCCTTTTGATGCGCCACCAGTTCCTAAAATAAGTGCCTTTTTATGATATGGTTGTAATAATGGCTTTAATGATTTTTTAAAACCATAATAATCAGTATTGTAACCTTTAAGTTTTCCATTTTTGGTAAACTTAATGGTATTGACAGCCCCAATTAATTTTGCTTTTGTTGATAGTTTATCCAAATAAGGAATTACTTGTTCTTTATAAGGAATGGTGACATTTAAACCCTTTAAATCAGGATTGTTTTTTAGCAATCCGGCAAAATGATTGATTTCAGAAATATCGAAATTTTCGTAGCTGTTACCGACAAAAACTTCATCACTAAATTTTTCCGTAAAATATCCCTTTGAAAAAGAGTAACTTATATTACGACCCAATAAGCCAAAACGCCTTCTTAAAATATCAATCATTATTGTTTTCTATGTTTTTCAATATAATTTTTAACCATTTTTTTTGTCCAGACCACAGGAAATAAATCTTCGATCAAAATGTAATTGTCAAAGTTTAAACGTAAACCATTGCTTAAATGAAATTTTGCTTTTGTGTTATCCTGAACCATAAAATACAGTCCGGCTAAACGATATTCGATTTCGTTTTCTTCCGGAAAATATTCTGAAGCTTGCAATAAAGTTTGAATTGCACTTTCAAATTCACCTAAGAACTGTAAAATGTCAACCCAAAACAACCACGTATCCAATGCATAATCACCAAATTCAACCGCTTTTCTGTATCCAAATTCAGCTTCCTCAAAAAAGTTCATTTGCTTATTAATCGTTGCATAACGTTTCCAATACAAACGATTTTGATTATCGATAGCCAAAGCTTTATTTACAAAAAATAATGCTTTTTGAAAGTTTTTTTGGCGAACATAAAAGTCGGTAATCGCGATCCATCCCTTATCTAAAAGAGGATCTTCATGAACGGTTTGGTTATAATATTGAAGTGCTTTTACGGAATTCCCTAATTTTTCATAACATTTTCCAATACGCAATAATGCGTATGAAGTTGCATCATCCAATTCGATGGTTCTGTTGTAGCTTTCAATAGCTTCATGGTATTTTTTCAAACGTTCATGTGCTTTTGCTTTTTCCATGAAAGCACCTAAAAACTCGTCATCAATTAAAGTTGCATAATCAAAGGCACGAATAGCATTTTCATATTCTTTTACTCCATAATGCAGGCGACCAAGCTGATGCCAGGCGATTTCACTATAGGGGTTTTTATTGATATAATCATTTAGATAAACGATGGCTTCCTGATTTTGATCTAAAAATTCAAAACAATAAACCACGTTATACAAGGCAGACTGATCTTCTAAATCTTCTTCAAGACATTTGATAAAACTGTCTTTTGCCATCTCAAGGTTATCCATAAAAAGATATTCCATTCCAATCAGGTTGTACACGTCGGCGTAGTCGTCAGTATATTGCAAGGCAATTTTAAGCAATTCTACCGCTTTTTCGTGTTGATCTCTCTTAGAACAAATATTAGCTTTCTGGATGTAAATTTCCTCGTTGTTAGGTTCGATTGCATACAACTCATTCAAGAGCTTTTCGGCGATCTCGAGTTTGTCGTCGTAAACCAGCATTTCTACTTGTACTAATTTTAAGCCTGTAGATTTTGGGTGTTGGTCTAATGCAAGTTTTAAGGCCTTTTTTGCTAAATTAGCCTTACCTATGTCTAAATAATGAAGAATAATTTCTTCAAATTCTTCAGAGTCAAAAAAGAGTACCTTGTTAGTTTTTAACATTGACTCAAATTTGGATAGGGATAGGTTATAATCTTCTTCTTCGTTGCTTAATTGCATACTGTCTTTATTTGAAATTAGCCTGTTATAAATTTAGGCAACCATATTATTGTTGTGGGGAAAGGAAATTAATTGTTTTGAACAATTTAATTAACAATATGGACAGAGTTTTTTATTCTGTTTTTAGTCATAATCTTTTGATATATAAAAGATTATTTTGTTATTATTCCAATTTTATTTTTTAATGGAAACTCGTTCCAATAGCTTTAAATTAGCTTTTACTCTTTTTCATGATTTCATCCATAATGTTTAATATTATGGCACAACCTTCTTTTATTTCTTCTTCAGAAATGGTTAATGGCGGTGTTATTCGTATAGCGCAACCTTCAAACAACAGCCAGAACAAAATCAATCCTTTATCCTGACAATTTAAAATAACCTGATTAGTTATTTCAGCTGTTTCAGTCATCGCAGCAAGCATTAATCCTTTTCCTCTAACTTCCTTTATCAAAGGATGTACCAAAAGCGATCTAAAGAGTTTTTCTTTCTCTAAGGTCTCTTGTATTAAATTAGTCTCAGTTAATTCCTGCAAAGTCGCTAAACAAGCTGACGCAATGACAGGGTGACCTCCAAAAGTGGTGATGTGACCTAACTTCGGGTTTTCTGTTAAAAGATCCATTTTTTCAGCAGAAGAGGTGAATGCGCCCACTGGCATTCCGCCTCCCATTCCTTTTCCCATTACCACAATATCCGGAACGACATCATAGTTTTGAAAGCCGAAAAGTTTTCCCGTTCGACCGAAACCTGGCTGAATTTCATCGACAATCATCATTGCTCCGACTTCATCACAGCGTTTACGAACTTTCTGTAAAAAGTTGTTTTCCGGCTGAATAAATCCGGCACCGCCCTGAATGGTTTCTAAAAGAATTGCTGCGGTTCGGGTTGTTATTTTCTGTAAATCTTCTTCGTTGTTGAAGGTTATAAAATCTACATCCGGAAGTAATGGGCGAAAAGCTTGTTTACGCTCTTCAAATCCCATAACACTCATCGAGCCCATCGTGTTTCCGTGATACGCATTGTGGCACGAAATAAGCTGACTGCGACCTGTTGTTCGTTTGGCCAATTTAAGCGCACCTTCAATTGCTTCTGTACCGGAATTGACTAAATAGGTTTTATTTAGAGATTCGGGTAGGAGAGAAGCTAATAATTTGCAATATTGAACAGCTGGACTTTGTGAATATTCGCCATAAACCATTACATGCGAATATTTATCCAACTGATCTTTTATGGCCTGATTAATTCTCGGATGCTGATGCCCAAGTGTACACGCAGAAACGCCGGCAACAAAATCTAAATATTTTTTATTGTTAGTGTCGTAAATATAGGAACCAATGGCATGCGAAACTTCCATTCCGAGTGGATAGGGAGAAGTTTGTGCCTGGTATTTTATAAAATCTGAATTCATTTTTTTGAGGTTCTAAGTTGCTAAGCTACTAAGATTCTAAGTTTTTTAGTTTCAGGTTTGAATTGAAAACTGGAACGAGAAAATGCAACGATATTTTACAGCAAAGTTAGCAAAGTTGAAAAACTGAAAACTGCCACTGCGACTGAAAACTACTTCTTAGTCTTTGTACTGGTTTTTGTAGTTTCTGCTTTAGCAGTACTTGTTTTAACTGCAGGTTTCTTTTTGTCGTAGTCAAGTGTTTCTTTTCTGACTTGCATCGGGACATCTTTGTCTTTTGCTTCCTGGTCTTTTCCTTCCTGAATTAATTTGTCGTTCATTTCATTATCCTCGGCGGTAAAAATATCATCTTTCGACTTTATTCTTTCATCACCTCGCCAGACGAAACCTCTTAATTTTCGGGCATTTTCAGGTAAATCGATTTCCGGATAAATATCGCCGTCAACATTCTTAAAAAAAGTAATGGTTTCAATAGCATTATTTTCTAAAATAAGATTGATTTTACTGCTTACGCTTTTATTAATTCCCACAAGTTCATTGGCCTCATTTCGCGAATAATATATAACTTCGGTATTTTTGATAACATCAACATCATGAAGTTTTCCGTCCCTGAATTTTCCAAATAAATTGAGCCCTTTTACCTGATTAAATCCTGTTCCAAGAGTGTCCCGCGAGATCAGGAAAGTGTTATTGAGAACTTTTAGGGAATCTAATTTTTTGGTAGTATTATCTCCAATTAAATGCATTACATCGCCAGTAATTTGATTATCACCATTCCATAGAATTGGATTTCCTATCAATTTTGTTAAGGCAGTTTTAGAATTAGAATGTATTGAATCACATTTACCACTCATATCTATTTTAAAGAAACGAACATTGTTGTAAGCTCTCAAAATTCGTTCGCCCTCTTTTCCTGTAACCATTAATTTTTTTCCATGAATATAAACCGAATCATTATCTACAAAATTAACTGCGACAGCTCTTTTGGTTACAAACATGGAGTCTTTTAACTTATAAACTTCAGCGTAATGTCCTTTTACAATTCCGCGATTAATAGAATCAGTAATTTTTACATTTCGTGTTGCCGATGCAAATTCCGTATTCCGATTGTAATACAAACTGTCGCCTTCTATAAGGCGGTCATCGTATTTTATATAAGATTTTCTGAGGAAGTGCGCCAGATTTTTCTTGGTGTCATAAAAGCCTTTTTCGGTATAAATATAATTAGCTTTACTTGTAATAGTTGATGGGCCAAGTAAATAGGTGTGTCCTGAATTACTGTAGTAATCCAAATGATTTGATTTTACAACATATTTAGGATTCGTTAGTGTTACTTCTGTCAAAAACTGAAACTTTTTTTCGGCTACATAATATCTTCCAGATTTACTAACCAGAGTGTTATCCTTATTAACGATTGTCCCTTTTGTGTTATAAAAAACCTCCTGAACATTTCGGTCAAAATTGATGGTATCAGTTGCTAAAGTTGCATCTGGAGAGGTCATAACGGCATTTCCGGTAGCAAATGCTTTTTTTATGTTCCCGTTATATTCGGCATATTTACTATTTAAATATAAAGTATCACCCTGAACCAATTGTACATTACCAAAAGCTTTAAGATAATTTTCTTTTTGAAAAAAATATGCTTTATTGCAAGTTAGTACAACACCGTCATGATTTACCTTTACATTTCCTGTAAGTAGAAGTGCATCTGGCATTAATTCTTGATTGACATCAGAAAAATCGGCATTTTCTACAATAATTTTTTTAGGCGCCTGCGCAAAAATGCTCTGAACACTTAAAAGAAGTAAGCAATAAGATATGAAAAACAGTGATTTCTTCAATTGATTAAATTTTTGTCAAATTTATGAAAAAGGATACAACCTTTATGGATATTAGGATTAATTTATAATTGTTTTCTTTTGAAGGTTCAAAGGTTTTTTAATTTCGAAATAGGTTAGATCTTAAAAATCCATTTGAAAAATGTTTTTAAGTCATTTTAAAAACCTTTGCCCCCATGAACCTTTGTTCCTCTGTACCTTTTTTAATTATCAACAAAAGACAGGACTCTCACGTTGTAGTAAATCATTTCTAACTCATTTTGAACCAAATTGAATTGAATTCCATTTGAATTTTAAAAATTAAACTAAATTTAGAAAATAGTTTTTAGAAGAAGTAATTTAATTCTGAGACCTCAAAAAGATCAGATGATAAAAAATAATATGATAAATAAACGATTTATAGTTGCAGGAATGGCTGTAACCGTGCTGTTTTCGGCATGTAAAACAAAAGATTTAAAAATGAATACTGCTAGAGAAGAAAGTACTACAGAAAAGAAAATTGTGGTGTATCAGGTTTTTACACGCTTATTTGGAAATAAAAACACAACAAACAAACCTTGGGGGACCATTGAAGAAAACGGAGTCGGAAAATTTAATGATTTTACGGATACAGCGCTTCACGAAATTAAAGATTTGGGTGTAACCTATATTTGGTATACTGGCGTTCCTCATCATGCCTTAGTTCGAGATTATACAGCTTACGGAATTTCAAATGATGATCCTGAAGTAGTAAAAGGCCGCGCCGGATCGCCTTATGCAGTTAAGGATTATTATAACGTAAATCCAGATTTGGCTGTAAATCCAGCGAATAGATTACAAGAATTTGAAGCACTGATCAGTCGTACGCATAAGGCTGGTTTAAAGTTAATTATTGATATTGTGCCAAATCATATTGCCCGAAAATATGAAGGCAAGAATAATCCTGAAGGTGTAAGGGATTTTGGTGCAGATGATGATGTAAATGTGGAGTATAAAAGAGATAATAATTTTTATTACATACCGAAAAACCATTTTGAAATTCCAGATGGTGATATTCCATTAAATGGAGAAAAAAATCTGATGATTGATGGTGTATTTGATGAAAATCCTGCAAAATGGACGGGAAATGGTTCACGAAAAGTAAAGCCGGATCAAAACGATTGGTATGAAACGGTAAAGGTTAATTACGGAATTCGTCCGGATGGTTCTAAAGATTTTCCTGAACTTCCGGCCGGATTTGATCAAAAGTCTTATGAGGAACATTTTGTTTTTTGGCAAGATAAGGACGTTCCGGATTCGTGGAAGAAATTCAAATCTATTGCCTTATACTGGACAGCCAAAGGAGTTGATGGTTTTAGATATGATATGGCTGAAATGGTTCCGTACGAATTTTGGAGTTATATGAACTCGGCAATCAAAATGAAAAATCCAAAAGCTTTCTTATTGGCTGAAGTTTACAATCCAAATGAATATCGCAATTATATTCGTTTAGGAAAAATGGATTATTTATATGATAAAGTAGAAACTTACGATAAGTTGAAAGATATTATTAAGGGGAAATCGTCTCCGGATGGTTTGTCAGATATTCAAAAAGGGATGTCGGATATCGAACATCATATGCTTCATTTTTTAGATAATCATGATGAACAACGTCTGGCAAGTCCTGAATTTGCAGGAAATGCTGAACGCGGAAAACCTTTGATGGTTGTTTCGACTACAATTAGTACGTCACCAACAATGGTTTATTTTGGACAGGAAGTAGGAGAGGCCGGAAATGAAAATGCGGGTTTCGGAACGCATTCCAGAACTTCTATTTTTGATTATATTGGAGTTCCAAATCATCAGCGTTGGATGAATGAAGGAAAGTTTGATGGAGGACAGCTTTCTGATTCAGAGAAAAATTTGCGTGATTTTTACAAACGATTATTGAATTTTTCAGTTAATAGCTCTGCCTTGATGGGAAGTTTCCAGGAAATTCAATCTGTAAATCGTCAGAATAATGCCGGCTATGATCAATTACTTTATTCGTATGTTCGTTGGTCTGAAAATCAGAAGTTAATAATTGTTGCTAATTTTTCTTCTGAAAAAACAAGTGAGTTTGATTTAAAAGTCCCATCTGATATTATTTCAAAATGGAATTTAAAGGATGGGGAATATAAATTAACAGATCAATTATATCAAAAGAATACAGTTCAGCTGAAAGTAATTAATGGAGAGGGAATTACAAAAGTAAAAATTGCACCTTCAGAATCATTTATTTTTGAGTTGAAATAATTCTTTATCTGGAGACATAAAAAAAGCTGATACATATAATATATCAGCTTTTTTTGTTTTATACTTTTTTGACTTTCTTCAAAGCCTCTTTATAATTTTCATTTACTTTTTCCCAATTAATATGTTTGTAAAAAGCATCAATATAACTTCCTTTTCTATTTTGATAATCGAGATAATAAGCGTGTTCCCATAAATCAATTCCCATTATTGGAGTTCCGGGTATCAAAGCGTTTTTCATTAATGGATTATCCTGATCCCCTGTAAGACTTACCTGAAGTTTTCCATACCTGTCAACGACTAGCCAAACCCATCCCGATCCAAATTGTTTTGTAGCCATAGCTTTAAATTGGTTCGTTAGATTATTAAAAGAACCAAATTCTTTATTTATAGAACCTGCTAAAGTGTCTTTTGGAGTTTGCTCTTTTGGTGTCAAAAGATTAAAATACATGGTATGGTTGTAATAACCTCCCGCATTTTGACGAAGTTTAGCGTTACTAAGATCCATTTTTTTCAGGATATCTTCAATCGGCATGTTTTCAAATTCCGTCGAAACAATCTCTTTATTTAAATTATTCGTATAGGATAAATAATGTTTTGAATAATGTGTTTCTAAAGTAAGAGAACGTATATCAGGAGCTAGTCCATCATAAGTAAACGTCAATTTGGTAAGTTCAAACGAACCGGGATCTGCTTTTATATCATCAGGTGTGCCGATCGTTATTTTTTCTTCTTTTGTTGGCAGTGGAACCTCAACAACTTCGGTTAGTTTATTGCTATCATTACAAGAAAATAATACGAAGAATGAAGTTAAAATACTAAAACGAATAAATTTTTTCTTCATAATGTAATTTATTTTGATGTTAGAGAATTTATAATTTCGATATAGTTTTCTTTTGCTTCGTCAATTGATATATGACTAATTTGCATCCACGCATTTGTTTTAAACGCATCGCGTAAATCAAAATTCTCAGATTGATTGTATACAGCCGTTCCAAAAGTAGCCTGTTTGTAATAAGCATACAGCCTTAACTGCACATCTTGTGGCAGTGAGGACTGAGTCATTTTTAAAGCGATTTCTACAGCCTCTGAAAAACGAGTATCTAAATCTTTTTCGGTCATTTAAGCTTTTGTCGCAATGATGGTTTTTCCTCCAACTGCTTTTTGATTCAACTCTACGTTAATTTCGGTACCTAAAGGTAAAAATAAATCTACTCTTGAACCAAATTTTATGAAACCAGCATCAGTACCCTGAACAACCTGCATTCCTTCTTGTGCATAGTTTACAATTCTGCGTGCTAAAGCACCAGCAATTTGTCTGTATAATATCTGACCAAAGGTCTCGTTTTCAATAACAACAGTAGTTCTTTCGTTTTCTTCGCTCGCTTTTGGATGCCAGGCTACCAAAAATTTACCAGGATGGTATTTACTGAATTTGATAATTCCGTCCATCGCATAACGAGTTACATGTACGTTTATTGGTGACATAAAAATAGAAACCTGTAAACGTTTGTCTTTAAAAAATTCACCTTCATAAACTTCTTCAATAACCACAACTTTTCCGTCAACCGGAGCAAGAATGTGATCACTGTTTCTGATTGCGATTCTTTTTGGATTTCTGAAAAATTGCAGAATAATAATCAAAATTACTACACCAGCAATTTGTACCAGAATTCTTAACCAACTGATATCAATGAATTTGTCAGCAATTAAAAGTACGGCAACAGCAAAAACAGTACCTAATAAAATGGATGGGCCTCCTTCTTTATGAAACATAATATAAAATTTGATAAAATAAAAATATAATTGGTGCTACAAATATAACACTATCTAATCGATCTAGAATACCTCCGTGGCCAGGCATTATGGCGCCGCTGTCTTTTACGCCGGCAATTCTTTTAAATTTTGATTCAATCAAATCTCCAATCGTTCCAAAAATGCTTACAATTAAAGCGATTATTGTCCAGATAAGGATTGATTTACCGCTAAACTCAGGTTTTGGCTGAATGTATAATTTGGAAATTAAAAATCCGGCAAAAGCAGCAAAAACAACTCCACCAAGAAATCCTTCGATAGTTTTTTTAGGAGAAACACGTTCAAATAATTTATGTTTTCCAATTGATTTTCCAACCAAATAGGCAAAAGTATCATTGGTCCAGATTAAGATAAATAACCCAAGAATGATTTTTGGATTGTAATCATTCGCACCAAAAGAAATTTTAACAATAAATATAAAGGGAAGTGTAATGTATCCTAGTAAATATAAATATTTTGAGGATGTACTAACGTTTTGAATATTGTCATAAAACAAAAATAAAATGCATTTTATGGAGATAACCAATGTTACAGCCAGCAATACAAGATCTAATTGCTGAATATTGGGATTTAGAATTATGTCTGAATCGAATGTGGTGTTTAAAAACGAGGTAGTCTGTTTGTTATAATGACTAATTAACAAAATAGTGGTGTACAACAGAATTCCAAAAAGAATGGAAAAGACTTTGCTAAGGTTAACTAAATTGCAAAATTCGTAAATTGTAATTATTAAGAAAAGACCAAAAAGGATAATAAAGCTTTCAGTAGAAAACAGAATTGCGGTTAATAATAAAGCGATATAAACAGCACCAGAAATGGTTCTCTTGAGTGTTTCGTTCATCTTAAAGGTCTTCTAAAAGCAATAAATAGAGATTTTTTGCAACGCTTCCGTATTGTGTAAAATCTTCCTCTTTTGCTTTTTCGAAATATTTTATAGTGGTAATGTTAGTTGGATAGTCTCTTTCGTATTTTCGTTTAATAGCGCTCAAACCATCACTTTTCATTGGTAGTATTTGACTTGTTGTGGCTATTATAACAATATTTGCAGGTAACTCGTTTGGTTTGTCTTGTCTGATTTGTTTTGAGGAAAACAAAATAGAGCCTTCATCAGCAATAAGGTTTTCACAAGAAGCTAATAAAAATTTAGGAGCTTTTGGTGAGATATAAATAAGTTTGTTCTCTTCTAATAAATGAAAAAGACCTGGTTCATAACATAAAACTTCATTTTCAAACCAGTCGTTTTCTTCTAAAATATTTTCAAATTGTTCTGCAACTTCTTGTTTGTTCTCACAATACAAAAATTTACCGCCATTTTTCTTAAAATTGAAAATGAATTGTTCGTCGATAGATAAATGACTGTTCGGAATTGGATTACCTCCTCCATATTCGCTTTCATGTTCTTCGTCAGATGCGGCGTCGCTAGAACCAAATATTTTTTTGAAAAAATTCATTTTATATGAAATACTTTACATGTTAATTGAAAACGTTCAAAGATAAAAAAATCTTAATTCAAAAGCCTGTTTTGAATTAAGATTTTAAAAAATATTACATATTTCTGAATAATTTACGAAACCACTTCTTCCAGATTTTTGTCAAAAGTACGTTTTCCGAAAATTGTTTCTAAGTCATCTTTAAAAATAACTTCTTTTTCTATAAGTATATCGGCAAGCTGATTTAACTTGTCTTTGTTCTCTTCTAAAATTTGAATCGCTCTTTGGTATTGACCTTCAATTAATTCTGAAATTTCTTTGTCAATAACTTTTGCAGTCTCATCAGAATATGGTTTAGAGAAATTATATTCGCTTTGTCCAGTTGAATCGTAATACGTAACATTTCCGATTTTTTCATTCAAACCGTAAATAGTTACCATAGCACGGGCTTGACGTGTAACTTTTTCTAAATCGCTTAATGCTCCAGTTGAAATTCTGTCAAAAGTCACTTTTTCAGCAGCTCTTCCTCCCATAGTAGCACACATTTCGTCTAACATTTGATCTGTTCTCACGATTTGTCTTTCTTCTGGCAGGTACCATGCGGCTCCTAAACTTTGTCCACGAGGAACAATTGTTACTTTAATAAGTGGTGCAGCATGCTCAAGCATCCAGCTTACAGTAGCGTGACCAGCTTCGTGAATTGCAATTGCTCTTTTTTCTTCCGGAGTAATGATTTTATTTTTCTTTTCAAGACCACCAATGATTCTGTCAACGGCATCAAGAAAATCTTGTTTGTCAACTGCAGTTTTATTATAACGGGCAGCAATTAAAGCAGCTTCATTACAAACATTAGCAATGTCAGCACCAGAGAAACCCGGAGTTTGTTTTGCTAAGAAATCTAAGTCAAGACCTTCAACTTTTTTGATAGGAGCTAAGTGAACTTTAAAGATTTCAGCTCTTTCGCGAATGTCCGGTAAGTCAACAAAAATTTGTCTGTCAAAACGCCCGGCACGCATTAAAGCTTTATCAAGAACATCAGCTCTGTTTGTTGCGGCCAAAACAATTACGTTTGAGTTTGTACCAAAACCATCCATTTCTGTCAATAATTGGTTCAAGGTGTTCTCTCTCTCGTCGTTTCCACCTGACATATTGCTTTTTCCTCTTGCTCTACCAACCGCATCAATCTCATCGATGAAAATGATAGCAGGAGATTTTTCTTTAGCTTGTTTGAATAAATCACGTACACGTGAAGCACCAACTCCTACGAACATTTCCACGAAATCAGAACCTGATAATGAAAAGAAAGGTACCTGAGCTTCGCCGGCAACAGCTTTAGCTAATAAAGTTTTACCAGTTCCCGGAGGTCCTACAAGAAGAGCTCCTTTTGGGATTTTACCTCCTAGGTTGGTATATTTTTCAGGATTTTTAAGGAATTCTACAATTTCTTGTATTTCTTCTTTTGCACCTTCTAAACCAGCAACATCCTTAAATGTTGTTTTGATATCTGTTTTTTCATCAAACAATTTAGCTTTCGATTTTCCGATGTTGAAAATTTGTCCGCCACCGCCACCAGCGCCGCCTGACATTTTACGCATAATGAAAATCCATACACCAATAATGATGATGATTGGAAGCAGACTGATTAAAATGTCGCTCCAGTTGTTTTTCTGCAAGAAATTAAAATCTTTCAGTTTGCCTTCGCCAACTGCTTTTTCTAATTTAGTTTGAAAAATCTGATCGTTACCAATTTCTAAAGTATAGTGAGGACCTTTGTTTGCTCTGTCAAAAATATCTTTAGCTACTTTTTTATTGGCAGCATCTTTAAGAGCTGCAGCAGTTAAATATACTTCAGCTTCAGCTTTATTATAAACGATAACTTTTTCAATTTGTCCTTTTTCTAATAAAACATTAAATTTAGAAGAAGTTAATTGAGCAGGTTCGCTTAAGTTAGATCCTCCGGTTGCAAAACTTATAAATAAAAAAACTAAAAGTATTGCAGTATATATTAACCAGGGACTTATTTTAAATTTACTCGGATTTGGATTATTATCTTTAGCCATTAGAAAAAATTTTCTTTAGTATTTGTTTTCGATTGTAGTTATTTTGGCGTCACCCCAAAGGCTTTCGATATTATAGTATTCACGAATGTGTTTTTGGAAAACATGTACCACGATGTGCACATAATCCATAAGAACCCATTCCGCGTTATCGGTTCCTTCTACGTGCCATGGTTTATCTTTTAAATCTTTAGATACTGTTTTTTGGATTGAGTTCACAATGGCGTTAACTTGAGTGTTAGAACTTCCGTTGCAAATAACAAAATAGTCACAAACAGCCGTGTCTATTTCTCTTAAGTCAAGAATATCAATATCATTTCCTTTTACTTCTTCAATCCCTTTGATTATGTTCGCCAGTAGAACATCATTATTAATAGTCTTTTTCGCCATGAATTATTTTATATGAATTTGTAAAGTTACCAAAATTTGTGATTATTTTTGAACCTTAACAAAATATTAAATTAAGTTATTTAAATTACTTGAATGAAACTAATCAAACTCGATGCCATAGATTCTACAAACGACTTTCTTAAGGCATTATCAAGCCAGGATGAACTTGATAATTTTACTGTGGTAACTGCTGAAAATCAGACAAAAGGCAAGGGGCAAATGGGGGCGAAGTGGGAATCTGAATCGGGTAAAAACTTAATTATGAGTGCCTTGGTAAAGGATTTTCTATATGATAATGAACAGGTTTTTAATTTAAGTTTAATCGTTTCCTTGTCAGTGATTGAGTCTTTAAAATCATTAAATATTCCTGATTTAAGTATAAAATGGCCAAACGACATTATGTCATACAATAAAAAGATTGGTGGCATATTAATCGAAAACACCATCAAAAGTGATGGCAGAATCGTGTCAGTAGTCGGTTTAGGACTAAATGTCAATCAAACAAATTTTGAAGAATTGCCAAATGCTTCTTCTCTGGCAGTCATTTCAGGTCATACTTTTGATAAAGAGTTATTACCGGCTTTAATTATTGAAAAAATGCAGCAGAATATAGAATCATGGGAATCAAACTCGGCTATTTTCTGGAAAGAATATTTTAATACTTTATTCCGTAAAGGTGTTCCAATGCCTTTTAAAAACCTTAATACGGAAGCATTTGGACAAAACTTCATGGGAATAATTCAAGGTGTTTCTTCAGTCGGAAAAATACAAATTATGCTTGAAGATGATTCTGTTTCAGAGTTTGATATTAAGGAAGTTCAAATGCTTTATTGAGAGGTTCAAAGGTGTAGAGTTACAAAGGTTCAGAGGTTTTAAAAACTTTGTGCCTTAGTGCCTTCGTGGCAGATTAAACTTTTACTAGATTTTCTTTTTTCGGTGCTATTTTTCTACTCCAGTAAACGATATAAATTGTCCCTAAAACAGAAGGCATCATCCAGGAAATTAAGTTCCCAATTCCCATTCCGGCAACAATAAAAGCTGTAATCGAGGCTATTAATGCACCAACCATTTTTCCGATATGTTTAGAAAGCCACTTCTTCTTAAATTCCGAGGCATTCTTGTAAAAAATAAAATCTTTTGTGGTCATAAAAAGGCCAAATCCTCCGAAGAAAGTAAATAAGATACCATTTTCAATTGCGTTTAACTGGCAGTATAATCCGATGGAAATCATTATTACAGAAAAGAAAAACATACTTCCGGAAATTAATTTATCCATAAAATCAGCTTCCGATTTGTATTTGAAAGACGAAGCCCTGTTTCCTGAGATCACAAGATAAATGGTAAATAATCCAATTAGGAATAAAAATATGTTTTGATGACCAGGAAGCCAGCAAATAGGAAGAGAAATTAGACAGCTCGTAATCATTCCGATAGAGAATAATTTTCCCATTTTTGTATGCAATGCACTTCCTTTTTTTACCAAAACGCTTCCAATTCCGGTCATTAAACCGATGCCTCCAAAAAATGCGTGAATGTAAATTAAAATCTTAATCGTTGTTTCCATTTTTAGTTTGTGTTAGTTTTATGGATCAAACTTCGATTAATTATTTTTTCTGCTATAATTTATAATTCCCAACTGTTGTTTTTTGAGGATGAAGTGTGGGTTTTGCCACGAAGGCACTAAGGCACAAAGTTTAATTTTCTTAGTGTCTTAGTGTCTTTGTGGCAACAAAAAAAAAGCCTGATAATTAAATCAGGCTTTAGAATTTTATGTAAATAGCGAATTAACAATTAATAATTCACAATTAAAGTTTAGTCATATTGTTGGCTAAAGTTTCAATGAATTTACTGATTGGCCCTTTGATCATCATCGCCATCATGGCATTGAATTCTCCTTCAAAGAATAATTGTACAGCACTTTCTGAATCAGAAACGCTGTCAATATTTGAAGTCAGGGTAAAAGGAAGTTTATCACTTGCAGCCCCTAAAACAATTTTGTTTGGTGCTGTTTTTTCCTTCATTTTTAATTTTATTTCCGGCATACCTTTCAATCCAAAAATAAAAGCATCTTCACCAATCACTTCAAATTTAGCGATATTATCCGGCATTAATTTTTCAAAATTCTTTACATCAGATAATTGATCAAATAGATCTTGAGCTGATTTCTGAACAGTAACTTTTGGACTTTCTAAGTTCATATTTTATTTTTTTATTTTTTTTAACCGCAAAGGGTGTAAAGGTTTTTTTATGTTGTAGCTAAAATAAATTCCAATTTTTAAATTCCAAATTCCAATTTCTATCGAAACAGCAATCTAAAATCCAAAATCTAAAATTACTAGTCCTGTCCCCAAGTTGATGGAATTGCGTTCCATTCCTGCAAAGTAGACTGCTGCTCTTCTGTAATATATTGTTTCTGAACCGCTAATTCTAATAAGTTTTCGTAGTTGCTCAACGTGTATAAATCGATGTTTGCATTTTTGAAGTTCTCTTCGGCAACACCAAAACCGTAGGTGAAAATTGCTGCCATCCCTTTAATATTAGCCCCTTCGTTGCGTAAAGCTTCCACAGCCATTAAACTGCTGTTTCCGGTACTAATTAAATCTTCAACGACAACCACATTCTGGCCTTTTTGTAAAAAGCCTTCAACCTGATTTTGTCTTCCGTGTTTTTTAGCTTCCGGACGCACATATACAAATGGTAATCCAAGGCTTTCAGCAACAAGAATTCCAATTCCAATAGCTCCAGTGGCTACTCCGGCAATTACATCTGGTTTTCCAAATTGTTTTTCAATGTTCTTCGCAAATTCATCACGAACATAATTTCGGATGATCGGAAATGAAAGAATTAACCTATTATCACAATAAATAGGCGATTTCCATCCAGAAGCCCATGTAAAAGGATTTTCTGGATTCAATTTAATTGCATTTATTTGCAAAAGCAATTCGGCTGTTTTTTCGGCAGTATCTTTATTAAAAATCATAATACAAATGTATAAAGTTTTTGTGAACGACAAACCACTTTTTTTGACAAATGAAATCTCAAAAGAGACTAATTTTCAATTGTTCCTGTTGGAGAGTATTGATATTGAGCAGCTTATAGTTAAAATTTTTCAAAATAAAATTCAAAAGGCCTACTTATATCATCCCGACGAAAGAGAGATCATGAAGACTCTCAAAGCTAAAATCCCTGTTAGTAAAGCGGGTGGAGGCTTTGTATACAATAAAAACGGAGAAGTTTTATTCATTTTCAGAAACGGAAAATGGGATTTGCCTAAAGGCGGAATCGAAAAAGGCGAGGAAATTGAAAACACTGCGATGCGCGAAGTTGAAGAAGAAACCGGTGTAGGCCAGCTCCGAATCATAAATAAACTCCAAAAAACCTATCACGTTTTTAAACGAAACGGAAAATACAAACTTAAAATCACACATTGGTTCGAAATGTTTTCTGATTTTGAAGGAACTCCGCAAGGTCAAATCGAAGAAGGAATCGAAAAAGTAGCCTGGCTAAATCCCGAACAAATCAAAGAAGCGCTGAAAAACTCGTATGAAAACATTAAATTATTGTTTGAAGAGGAGAGTAAGATTTCTGTTGAAGAGTAGAATAGAGGCAAGAAGCTAGAATCAAGAAGGAAGAGACAAGAGGCAAGATAAGACTTTATTGCAACGCTTCGAGGCAGAATATTAGTTGTTTAGTAAATCTAAATTTTTATTTGTATTTTCGTACATATAGATTAACCAACTAATAGATATTGTTATGTCATTTCAAGGATATTTAAAAACAATTAAAGAAAAGACGGGTAATGGTCCTGCTGAATTTAGAACTTTAGCAGAACAAAAAAACTTCACAGAAGACGGAAAACTCAAACCTGAAGTGAAAGCTGGAGATATCGTCAACTGGCTTAAGGAAGATTTTGATTTAGGTCAGGGACATGCAATGGCAATTTACGCACTGCTTAAAGGCATAAAGGACGAGAATAGCCAGTAATTAATTCAATTTATTATTTATCGGATACATAATTAGGGCGTGCCACCATCCCGATAAGAGGGCAACATTACTTTGCACATATACGCCCTCTTATCGTGATGCTGTCGGGCTTTCGCTGCTACTGCGGTAGCTTAGCTCTATCCCTCACGCGGAGCTACACTTTGAGAATAGCTTTGGTTTTAAGTTTAATTTGGAATTTGAAAATTGAGATTTAAAATAACTATTTCCTGTCTCAAAAATCGTACTTTTGTTTCTTAAGTAAGCAATACATTATCTTTGAATTATGAGCACATTTGCAAAACCAAACCATATAGGACGAAAAATTAGCCGAATTCGTGAACTTAGAGACATGAAACAAGAAGCATTAGCACAGGCTTTAGGGACAAACCAACAAGCTATATCTGCTCTTGAAAACAGTGAAACTATAAGCGATGAAAAACTTATTGATGTAGCAAAGGCTTTGGGCGTAAATGTTGAAGCTCTTAAAAATTTTTCAGAAGAAGCTGCTATTAATTATTTTAATAATTTCTATGATAATAGTGGAAGTAATGGTGCATTTGCGCATGGACCACTATTCACTTTTAATCCATTAGACAAATTACTTGAGTCTTATGAGGAAAATAAAAAACTTTACGAACGTTTACTTCAGGCTGAAAAAGATAAAGTTGAGTTTTTAGAAAAAATGTTAAAAGATAAATAGTTCTTGACATTATAAAAAAAACTACATGCGATAGTGCGGATTGCAAACCCACGCTATCTGATTAAGATTATTTATTAACTAATATATTTTAATTATTAGGAAAAGAAAAGATTTGGTTACTTTTCATTTTGTAATTTATCTAAATCGTGTTCATCTGAATTTTCATTAAAAGCTGTAAGCAATTTTTCTAGTTGATCTTCAATCTTTTTTTCTATAAATTTTTCTTTTTGTGATTTATCAAGTAATGCTTCATTATAAGCTGGACCAAAAGTCAAATCATACTTAATACTATTGATAGTAATTTTATTTATAGAATGTACTTTGACTTTGTTTTCTTTTATTGGCCATCCAAATAAAACTATATTAGGAACACTTTGTGACTCGGCATAATCTTTTAAATTTGAGATATGTCTAATAGACATTCCATGTATGGTTTCAAAAGGCACATTTCCAGTCCTAATATTACTGAAATATGATGGATAAATAATTCCATCGAAGCCTTCTTTTTTTATAGATTGAGCGATTTTTGAACATATAGAATAAGAGTGTTTTCCTGCTAAGAATAAGAAATGAATAGCTAAATCGAGACTATTGAATTCATCAACATCTTCCTCTATAATTAATGCTGCAAGGTTTAGCATTTTTAAGGGTTGAGTAGGAATCAGTTTTGCTACATAAAGATCGTCTTCTACACTTGCTCGGCATTCATGTATACATAATTCGAGATCTGGAGAAGCATATAAAACTGCTTCTCCATTCCAGTTAAGTCTATTTCCGCCTCCAATCCCCTCTGGAGGACTATCATATTCCGGAAATTCATGAGGTATTTTGGGATTGATACGAATTCTATAAAATGGATGCTCAGCGTTCAGTATATGTTTGGGATAAAGTTCTAAAATTCGTTTTATTACATTATTAATTTGTAACTCATCATGAAGAGTTTTTAGAGGTTCAATTTCTCCAAACATCCAAAATCTAGGGCTGTAATAAAATAATCCGATCTCTCCAATTTGTTCTATCAATTTAACATCATCGTTTAACCAAGAGGATACTTTAATTTCGGAATCTCCATGTCTTTCCTCGTTCATTTGAACTAATGGAAATCCACCATATTCAAAACGTTCAATGGTTCCACGAACAAAAAAACTATAACATAATTCCCGCACAATTTGTTTAGTTAGTTTTCTTCCATGTTCAGATGAGCAGTTGGGACATTTAAGTTCACGTTCTAAGCCTATTTGAATTGCATCTAAACGAAGTCCCTCATCGTGAAAACAATCTGAACAAAGTACATATTTTTGATCATCTCTAATTGTATCAGAAAAATAGGGATATAAGCCTTGTGTTTTTTTTATATTTTGAAATGCTGATTCAAAATTTGCCATAATATTAGTTTTCGGAATAAAATTTTAGTTACAAATAACGATTAAATATTTCATGTGCTTAATAATTAATTTAATTGAAAATGGTTAATAAATTTCCTTTGTTTTTCGAGACTAACCATAGGTTATTGTGTTTATGTCAAAATACAAAATCTCGAATATTGTAAAAAATGTGTATACGTTGTTTTAATAATCTTAGTCGAAATTGTAAATTTTGACTAAGATCTTCACGAACAACTTTGCGATCTTAACCTTTACATATAGTACCAAAAGTAAAAAAATCTTAGCGAACTTTGCGGTTAAAAAACTAAAGCACTCGATAAACAGGATACTGCATATGAGCCTTTTCATAATGTACAGAATTTTTATAAATCCAGTTTAACTGCGCTTCGGAGCTTTTTGCAAATTCACGATCGTTTTGTTTTTTGGTTTCTAATTCTGCTTTTAATTGTGGATTATCTTTCAGCAATTTGGCAGCTGTATCTTCAAAAATATATTCTGAATAATGCTCTTTTTGCTGTAAAATAGGATCAAAGAAATTCCAATTGAAAAAGGAATCAACACCTTCCGGTTCAAAAGCTTCCACTAAATATTTAACACCTTTCTGTTTTGTTGAAACGAGATAATCTCCTTTGGCAAAAGCCATTTTTACAATTTTAGAATTTATTGTTGTATTGTAATGTGGATAATGCCCTTCGTAAGCATTTGAAAATGTTTTAAAATCAGCAATTTTATAGCTTTCGACTTCAATAATAGTATCGTTTTTAAGTTGGGTAAAGAAGATGTTATTGTTTTTCAAAAGCTCAATAATATTCCAATACCCATGTGAAATGATATAAGCAGATGGTATAACAACATCTTTTAGCGATTTGAATTCTTTTATATAAGGAACGTCTTTTTTATACGGTTTGGTTCGGTCGTAATACAAACGGTTTCCCGTTGTCGCATCACTTTTTTTGTATCCGGCTTCGTATCCTAAAAAAGAAAAAGTCGTTGCTTTTGTGCTGTCCAGTTCCCATTTTAAAGTATAGGTTTTTTTAGGCTGATATTGTTCCAGGTTTTTTACACGCAATTCTTTGATTTTTTGATAATTGGCATCGGTAAAATCCATAGTCGATTTCATGTATTCGTACGTCATTTTTACACGCTCCGTATATTTTTTAAGCATATGTGTCTCAACTACAAATCCAATCGTGTTAAACAAAGAAGTATAACCCGTAGTATATCGCGGACTATCAACAAACTGCCCAAAACCTTTGTCCGGAGTATCTTTAAAAGAATCTACATAAGGTGTTGTTTCGATTTTCTTTTGTTGTAAATCTTTCACCAAAGCCGGCATCATTACATCATTCATAAAATCACCCAAAACAGTTCCTAATTTATTATGCTGTGTCATAATATAGGTTAGTTTGTATTGATAATCTGAGCCATTGCTCACGTGATTGTCAATAAAAACATCAGCATTTATTTTTTGGAAAATGGCAACAAAACTTTTTGTATTTCGCGTATCTGATTTCATTAAATCGCGGTTCAAATCATAGTTTCGGGCATTTCCTCTAAACCCATACACTTCCGGTCCGTCCTGATTTGCTCTTGTAGTTGAGTTTCTATTTAAAGCTCCGCCAATATTATAAACCGGAATACAAACCAAAACAGTATTTTTAGGTGCTTTTATTTTTCCAATGGCTAAATCTCTGTAGAATTGCATAGTTGCATCGATTCCGTCAGGTTCGCCGGCGTGGATTCCGTTATTGATAAAAAGAACGGCTTTAGTTTTCTGAATTTTATCAAAATCAAAGTCCTTATCCGGATTAAAAGTTACCATATGTAATGGCTCACCAGAATCTGTCAAACCCATTTCTTTTATTTGAATCGTCGGAAAATCATTGGCTAAAAGCTTAAAATAAGCAATAGTTTCGGGATAAGATGCAGATTGATTTCCATTGCCTTTTTCAAAAAAAGTATCGTATTTTTTATTGTTTTGAGCGAAAGTGGTAAGTGTGAAAAGTGAAATGACAATGGTAAAAAATTTCATGAATTTGGGTTTTTAATAGGAATCAAATATAAAAAAATAGTTTCAGGTTTCAGGTTTCAAGTTTGAAATGAGAATAGAGCAACTTTTACATTTTACCGCAATGAGCGCAAAGGTTTACGCAAAGTTCGCAAAGCTTTATAAATATAACTTTGCGACTTCGCGACTTTGCGAGATTAAATAGAAACAGCTTTGCGAACTTTGCGTTGTCAACACATTCTAAACACAATCTATATAAAAACCTTTGCGCTCTTTGCGGTTAAATTTTTATTACACTTGAAACCTGAAACCTGAAACAATTTTTTTTACCTACTTTTGCAAAATGAATAAAAATCACCATTCCAACAACATACTTTCGAATTTAGGAATTGAAAGCCTAAACGAAATGCAGGAAGTTGCTCAAGACGCAATTTTAAACGATAACAATGTTTTATTACTTTCTCCAACAGGATCAGGAAAAACATTGGCTTTTTTGCTTCCTGTTTTAGAATTATTACAACCTGAAATTCTTTCGGTTCAATGTTTAATTTTAGTGCCTTCTCGCGAATTAGGTTTGCAAATTGAGCAGGTTTGGAAGAAAATGGGAACGCAATACAAAGTAAATATTTGCTACGGAGGACATTCCATAGATACTGAAATTAAGAATTTAAGCAATCCGCCAGCAGTTTTAATTGGAACTCCGGGGCGAATAGCCGATCATATTGACAGGGATACTTTCCGTACGGATAAAATCCAGACATTGATTTTAGATGAATTTGACAAATCATTGCAATTGGGCTTCCACGAGCAAATGTCCTATATCATTGGAAAATTAACGAAACTGAACAAACGTGTATTGGTTTCGGCTACTTCAGATATTGAGATTCCGAGATATACAAGAGTGGTAAATCCGACAGTTTTGGATTTTATTCCGGAAGAAGAAGAAAAAGCAAATCTATCCATGAAAATGGTGGTTTCGCCAGCAAAAGATAAATTAGAAAGTTTATTCAACTTGATTTGTTCGTTGAAATCGCAATCAGCTATTATATTTTGTAATCACCGAGATGCTGCTGAGCGTATCAGTGATACTTTAAATGAAAAAGGAATTTACGCCACCTATTATCATGGCGGAATGGATCAGGACGAGCGTGAGCGTGCTTTGATTCAGTTCAGAAATGGAAGTATGAGTTATTTAATCACAACTGATTTAGCAGCACGTGGATTGGATATTCCTGAAATGAAACACGTAATTCATTATCATTTACCTTTAAAAGAAGACGAATTTACACACCGTAACGGTCGTACCGCACGTATGCAGGCTTCTGGAACGGCTTACATTATCATCCATGAAAGTGAAAAAAAATTAGATTATATCGACTACGGAATGGAAGTTCTAAAAGTCGAAAATACTACAACATTGCCAAAACCACCGGAATATCAAACCATTTATATTAGTGGTGGAAAGAAAACAAAACTGAATAAAATTGATATCGTTGGTTTCTTTTCTCAAAAAGGAAAATTAGAAAAAGGCGATTTAGGTTTAATTGAAGTAAAAGATTTCATTTCGTTTGCAGCTGTTAAATACAATAAAGTAAATGACTTGTTGAAAAACGTTAAAGATGAAAAAATGAAAGGCAAGAAATTTAAAATTGAAGTTGCCAGAAAAGTAGTGAAGAAGGAAGAAGAAAGATAGTTTTTTGTTTCAAGTATCCGTTTTCAGGCTTTTTTGAAGTTAATTTGGCATAAAATGCAAAACGTGAGCTCGGATTTTTAGTTGTTTTTGTAGTAATTTTTTTTCTTTTTTATATGCTTTTATGGCTTTTAAATTTGATATTTTAAAGTGATTTCTTTGCTCTTTTAGATGATTATATGTCGATTAATTTATTGATTTTCAATGTTTTAATTTGTTATTGTGCTCGCGTTAAATCAATTTTAAACAACAATCTTAATCTTTTGTTAATAAATTAACCAGTAACGCTTTATTTTATCATAATTTCTGCGTTTATTGTGCTAGTAAATAATAAACCCCAAATTAATTATGAAAAGAATTATTACGATTGCCGTTTTGTTGATGAGTGTTGTCTCTTTTGCACAAATTAAAGTTCTTGAAACTGTTCCGGTTGAGAAATTAGGAAAAGTAAATAACAACTACATTCAAAAAATCGGAGATGAGTATACAGTGTATTACACAAGTATTCAAAACGATGATGAAGGTTCAACTTTGAGAAAATTTACGTTTAAAAACGTTAATAATGATTATGCAAGTCTTTACAGTATTATCATGAATGGTTTTGGTGCAAATCCTTTGTATGATATCAAATTAGAATTGCCAAACAATTATATTTGGTTGCATTACACAGGAAGTGTTATTCCTGAAAAAGCAACAGTTCAGTTTATGGTTTCAAGCAAAGAAGCTTCTGCAGCAACTAGCAGTATTTCTGAGCCATTCGTAAAAGATCAGATTAGCAAATTATTCCAAAAATAATTTTTTTTAGTTTGCTTCGCCCATTCGGCTAAAGCCTCGGGTCAGGTTTCAGGTTTTATTTGTTTCAGGTTAAACCTTTGTCATGAAAATTTAATACAATAATAAAAAAGGCTATTCAAATTTGAATAGCCTTTTTTTATAGTTTACAGTTTTCGGTCACAGTTTACAGTTTGAACTGGATACTGTGACTGTCACTGAATACTTAGATTTTTTTCACGTACTGCGTAATAATCACAATTTGCTGACCATCAACTTTTCCTTCAATATATTCGGCATTTTCGTGGTCTAAACGGATGTTTCTAACTGCCGTTCCTTGTTTTGCCACCATACTTGAACCTTTTACTTTTAAGTCTTTAATTAAAACTACAGAATCTCCGTGTTCTAAAATTACTCCATTGCTGTCACGGTGAACTAATTTATTTTCGTCGTCTTCGCCTTCGCCAGTTGCTTGCGCCCAAGCTAAAGTATCCTCGTCTAAATACATCATATCTAGCAGTTCCTGTGGCCATCCTGCAGCACGCATACGGCTTAACATTCTCCAGGCAACTACTTGTACGGCAACATTCTCATTCCACATGCTGTCATTTAGCGCTCTCCAGTGATTTAAATCTACATTATCCGGATTTTCAATTTGGTCAATACAAGTAGTACAAGCTAATATGCTTTCGTCAAGTCCGCCTTTTTTGGTTGGCAGTACCTGATATACTTTTAGATTTTCTTCGGCGCCACAAAGTTCACATTTAGATCCGCTTCGTTTGTTCAATTCTCTTTCGATGCTCATTATTTCTGTTTGTTTAAAAATGCGAAATTACTGAAAATCTGCATAGACCCAAAATCATGCGTATTGCATTTAACAGATAATTCTATGTATTAGTTTAAAATTCTTTTAAGCTTATTTTATAATAAGTAGTTATTTCGTCTCCAGTTTCTAAAACTACTTTTATAATATATTTGCCTGGTTTTGTTGTTTCTGGAAAGCTAAAAGAAATATAACGATCTTTTGTATTATCATACGACACATGTTCTCCTATTTTGGCTGTACCTTCTTCTAATGATGTTTCGTTAATAAATTTGATAGCGGTAATTTTACTGTTTGCTATATAACGAAAAAAACTTCCTCCAGTTGAATATTGATAACTGCGTGAATCGCCTTCTCCCGAGATAAGTATTTTATCTTTAAGGACTCTTAGTTTTACCTCTCTTTTTAATCCTGTTTCAGATGTGATAGTGTAAGTGATATCCTGATTAAAATTTTGTGGTAAAGAAGGATCTGGACTAACCGTAGCACTAACTGAGGCTGAAAATGATCTAAGAACTACATTTGAAATGTTTTCCGTATCTAATGTTCTTATAATTCTATCTGTCGGCTGTAATCCGGCTGTCAGTTTTGCAGGAAAGTTTGAAGCAGTATAGTCATATATTTTGACATCTAAAGTGACATAGGAAGTAGGAAAACTAATAATACTTACGTTGTTATCTGTACCTTTTACCAGGACATGATAAATTTCAAAAGCACCATTGCTTTTTGTTATTATTAAATCTGTCGGATTGGTAGTATCATAAGGATTTCCGCTTACTAAATTAGTTGTAATTCCTGGTGTAGTTTCAAAAACAGCTGTTTGAATGGCTGATGGAAAAGAACGAAGCATATCTTTAGAAAGTTCAACGGTTATAGTTTTATTTGCTACATCAATTTTCCCGCTTATTTCACCACCAAGAGGTTTCCCTAATTTTATTGTAAAGGATTTTATACCCTCTTCTTTAATAACTTCAACAATATATTTTTTGGTTGTTCCATCTTCAGCTGTAACTATATATTCCGTGGGAATACTTAAATTAATAGTGCTATGATCGGGTACGTTTAATTTTGATTTTTCTGAAGTCTTGATAAAAACTTCTAGCTGAACACCGGAAGTGGGAGGCAAGACAACAGTAATTTTATTATTTACCTGATCAATGCTTGTCTTAATGTTTGAAATTTCGAAAGTAATTAAATCTTTTGAGGAAGATTTGACTACGGGAGTTTCACTGTCACTTGCGCAACTAAACAATAAAAGAAAAAAGGAAATCAAAAATGAGAAGCGTAATAATTTTTTCATAGTTTAATATGGTAGGTTTAAAATTTTGGGAAGGAAAGGAGATTGTATAAATTCTTTCGTGGTCCAGTTTTTTTTGCGAAAGTATCTATAATAATATTGCTAACCAATTTTTTTTGTAATATTTTTAGTGTAAAAAAATATTTAAAATCTGGTCACGATTTCTTTTATTTCTGCACCCTAACGGCATCTGGAACAAGCATTTCATATTCACCGCCATTTCGCAATACATCTCGAACTATACTTGAACTGATGTACGAAGTTTTTGCTGCGGTTAATAAAAATACCGTTTCAATTTTAGAAAGTCGTCTGTTAGTATGTGCGATGGCTTTTTCGAATTCGAAATCGGCTGGGTTGCGCAGACCTCTTAATATGAAATGCGCTTTTTCCTTGTGTGCCAAATCTATTGTCAATCCTTCATACGTGATAACCGAAATTTTAGGTTCATCTTTGAAAGTTTCTTCAATAAAACGTTTTCTTTCTTCAAGTGAAAACATGTATTTTTTTTCGGCATTAACACCAATGGCAATTACGATTTCGTCAAAAAGAGAAATTCCTCTTTTGATAATATCTTCGTGACCGAGTGTGATTGGGTCAAATGATCCCGGGAATATGGCTTTTCGCATTTTTTTTCTTTTAAGGTTCAAAGCTGCAAAGGCACAAAGGCGCAAAGGCTTTTTTATTTTGTAATTTGGTCCCGATGCTTCGGGATAAATTTTGGAATTTGTTTTAGGTTATTCTCAATGTTTTGATTGCCGGAACCCATTCGTCTTTTTGGCAAACTTTGCATTTTGCGGTTCCGGGTTTTTGTTCTTCAGTATGTCCGCAAAAAGTGCAGGCGTGCACACCTTCATTTAAAATGTTTTTACTTTTGTCATTAAATAGTCCCGGTAGAATTGGTAAACCGTATTTCACCTCTTTATCTTCATAGTAAAATACGCTAATTTCTCCGCTGGTTTCTATAAAAGCATGTTTTATCTGTCCTAAATGTTCAATAGATTTTATGCGAAGTTCAGAGAAAAATTCGTCCTGCGCTAGACTTTCTTTTTTAAAAGTGGCTATAGAAAATTTACCATCCTGAATAAGACATTCTGTTTTGCCTTCAATAAATTCTTCAAATTTTTTGCTTTTTCCTGTCAACCAGGTTACAGAACGATAAAGAATGATGATAACTAAAAATACAATTGCTGCAGGTACAATACCGACATCTTCATAAAACATTGGATCACCGGCTGCAGAACCTAATGCGATGATAATTACCGTTTCGAAAATTGACAATTGTTTTACACCTCGTTTTCCTGCTAATTTTAATGTCAGCAATAAAATGATGAACATAACGGTAGAACGAAATACAACTTCTAAGGCAAAATTTGCCGGCAAATCATTGTAAAATAATCTATTCCATTCGAAGATTTCTTTCATTTCTTTTTGAGGTTCAAAGGTTTTTTTAGAAACCAGATAAATTGTTTTTATGTAAAAAAGGTTCTGAGATCTTATCATCTCAGAACCTTAATATCTTGGCTACGCCAAAGCTAATTCGATTGCATTTGTGAACAAATCTTCCAGAGAAATTCCGGCTGCTTTGGCTTGTTGCGGAATTAAACTTTCGGTTGTTAAACCTGGAATGGTGTTCATTTCAAGCATATAGGGTTCGTTGTCTACGATGATGAATTCGCTTCTTGAGAAGCCTTTCATTTTTAAGACTTCGTATGCACGTTTTGCAGTTTCTCCAACTTTCTGTGTTAATTCGTCTGAGATTCTGGCTGGTGTAATTTCTTGTGATTTTCCTTCGTATTTCGCCTCGTAATCGAAGAAATCATTGTCTGAAACAATTTCTGTGATTGGCAATACTTTAATTTCGCCTTTGTAATTGATTACGCCGACAGAAACTTCAGTTCCGTCAAGGAAACTTTCGATGATGATTTCGTTGTCTTCTTTGTAGGCAACTTCAATAGCGATTGGTAATTCAGCCTCTGATTTTACTTTTGAAATTCCGAAACTTGAACCGGCTTTATTTGGTTTTACGAAACATGGTAAACCAACTTTTTTAACGATTTCTGCGGTATTGATTGCATCACCTTTGTTTAGGTAATAGGAGATTGCGGTTTTGATTCCGTATGGTTTTAAAACCGATAATAAATCACGTTTATTGAATGTCAATGCCGATTGGTAATAATCGCAAGAGGATTGCGGAATTCCTAACAATTCAAAATACGCCTGCATTAATCCATCTTCGCCCGGAGTTCCGTGGATTGCGTTGAAAACACAGTCAAAAGTGATTTTTTGATCGTTTACAGTTACAGAAAAATCATTTTTATCAATAGCATATTCAGCATTGTTTTCGTCTACATAAACCCATTTTTCCTTAAAAATATGAATGCGGAATCCGTTGTATTTTGTTTTGTCAAGATATTGATGAACGACGTTTCCGCTGATAAGAGAGATTTTATATTCGCTTGAATACCCGCCCATGATAATGGCAATATTTTTCATGTTTTACTGTTTATTTGTTTAATCGAAATGTTGTTTAATTGTTTAATCGTTGATTTGTTAAATCGTTTAATCGAAATGTGCTTTTGAAACTGAGTGCCCTAGCCCCGATAGAGGCGGTATCCTTTTTTGAGGCGATTTTTCGCCTATAAAAAGATATAGCCGAAAGCGGGAAATAGCTCCTTATAATTGAAATTCCAAATTTAGAAATTCCAAATTCCAAAAATCTACGTTTTCAATAGGGATGCCAATTTGATACTTTCTTGTCTAAAACAAAATTATCATTTTTTTTGAAACGAAATAGCTTTATCTTTGCGACTAATAAAAATAAATTTATGAGTTTACGTCAGTATTTAACAAGCCGGGTTTTTTTCGTGCAAATTTTAATAGCGTTTGCTATTATTGCTGTTTTAGGTTATTTGTTTATGCATTGGTTGACTTTTACGACTGATCACGGACATGAAATTGAGGTACCGAATTTAGCAAAATTAACTGAAGAACAAGTCGAGGAGAAATTGGATGATTTAGACTTAGATTACGTGCTTTTGGATAGTGTTGATTATAGAAGTCAATTCCCAAAATACAGTGTTGTTGAGCAAGATCCGTTGCCGGGAACGAAAGTAAAAGTGGGAAGAAAAATATATATTAAAATTAATTCTTCAGGATTTTCATCGGTTAAAATCCCTGATTTAATTGAGAAAACGTATCGTGAAGCGGTTCCAACATTGAAGGCTTTAGGTCTTGAAGCAGGAACAATTACTTATATTCCGAACCTTGGAAAAGATATGGTTTTGGAGATGCGTTATAAAGGAAGAAACTTAAAAGTAGGAGATCGTGTGCTGAAAGCTTCTAAAATCGACCTGGTTTTAGGAGATGGAAAAGCAACGTATGTAGATGATAGTCAGGCAACAGATAGTTTAGCTGTGCCGGAGACAGAAACCCCAAAAGATGAATAATACTATTGAAAATTTAGATCTGGAAGACGAATTATTCGAACATTTCAGATTTGAAGTCCCTAAAGGTCAGGCGTTTTTGCGTATTGACAAATATTTAATGAATTTGATTCAGAATGCGACTCGAAATAAGATTCAGAATGCCGCAACTGAAGGAAATATTTTTGTAAATGATATTCCGGTAAAATCAAATTATAAAGTAAAACCGTTTGATGTTGTGACGGTTATGTTATCACATCCGCCGTTTGAAAACCATATTCTGCCGGAAGATCTTCCGTTGAATATTGTGTATGAAGATGATGCGCTTTTATTGATTAACAAAGAACCGGGTATGGTGGTACATCCGGGTCACGGAAATTACACCGGAACCCTGGTAAATGCTTTGGCACATCATTTTGATAATTTGCCAATGAACAGCAGTGAGCGTCCGGGATTGGTACACCGAATTGATAAAGATACGTCCGGACTTTTGGTTGTAGCTAAAACCGAAGCAGCCATGACACATTTAGCGAAACAATTTGAAGCTAAAACGTCTGAACGTGAATATATTGCTCTTGTTTGGGGGAATGTAGTTGAAGAAGAAGGAACTATTGAAGGAAACCTTGCCAGACACTTAAAAGACCGCATGCAAATGGCTGTTTTTGCTGATCCTGAAATAGGAAAACCAGCAATTACACATTATAAAGTTTTGGAGCGTTTTGGATATGTAACTTTGATTTCCTGTAAATTAGAAACAGGAAGAACACACCAGATTCGTGCGCACATGAAGCATATTGGGCATCCGTTGTTTAATGACGAACGTTACGGAGGTCATTTGATTTTGAAAGGAACTACGTTTACCAAATACAAACAGTTTATAGAGAATTGTTTTAAAGCATTGCCACGTCAGGCGCTGCATGCCAAAACACTTGGTTTTGTGCATCCAAACACAGGCGAAATGATGCGTTTTGATACAGAATTGCCTCAGGATTTTCAGGATTGTATTGAGAAATGGCGTAACTATGGAAAGACGCATAATATTGAAGATGAGGAGAATTAATTAGATAATTTGTCAATTAAAAAATTAGATAATTTTTTATAAACACGAATTCCACTAATTTACACAGATTAATTTCTTGTAAATTAGTGGAATTTGTGTTTTAACTTAGTTCAGTAGATTCATATTACTGTTTACTGAATTTTTTTAATGGTCAAATCCATTATTTTGGCTTCGCCGTTGGTGAGGAAACCTAACTTTCCTTGTTCGCTTAGATTACTTTTTTCAATAGAACATTCCAGGAAAGTTTCGTTATTGACTGAAAAGTACAGTTGATTATTAGCAACTCTAATTTTCACAGAGTACCATTTGTTATTTTCTAACTTGATTGGTTTTTTGAATAAAGTTGGGCCACCATGTTTACCATATTCATCACTGTTTTTATTGTAAACACCTTTTCCAATCACGATATTTTGATCAATTTGATACAGATAAGTTCTGATGTATTTTTCTTTATCTATGTTTAACATTACCTCAAATAAAGATTCTTTGGTGATGTTTACTTTAAAATCGATTTCATAATTTTTAGGAAGCTGCTTTTTAGATTCTATAACTCCCCAATGCATTGGACCTCCATTTCCAATTAAGGTGTCTTTTTGCAGCAACCATTCCTTTGAATTAAAATTCCAATCTGATTTGAACTTAGAAACTTTGGTTATTTTGTATTCTTTATTTGCTGTCGAAATTGTGGTGGAACACGAAATTGTTATTAATGCTATTATTAAAACAGCTATTGATTTGATTTTCATTTTTGGTTTTTAGTTCAGTTCCGAATGGTATTTTATTTTGCCGATTGACCCAGTAGATGCTGGCAATAATTCAAAAACCGAAGTAGGAGCGAGGCCGGATTCTATTCGGTGCGAAACATATAAAATACTCACATTCGTTTCTTGTTTTATGGTATTGATAAGCTGAATTACCATATCTACATTTTCGTCGTCTAAACCTTCTACTGGTTCATCTAAAATTAATAATGGCGGATGTTTTAAAACGGCACGAACAATCAATCCAACTCTTTGTTGGCCGATGGAAAGATCTATAAAACGTTTTTTTCTTAAATGCGTCATCTCGATTACTTCAAGCCATTGCGAAACGATTTGTTTTTGGTGCGTGGTTGGTTCTATATAAAGTCCTATCGAGTCGAAGAATCCGGAAAGAATCATTTCTTCTAAAGTATGTCCTTTTTGAAATAAATCGGTCATGGAAGTGGTGAAGATTCCGATTTGCTTTTTGATGTCCCAAACGCTTTCTCCGGTTCCTTTTTTTCTTCCGAATAAATATAAATCCTGACCAAATCCTTTTGGATTATCTCCTGTTATCAAAGATAAAATAGTGCTTTTCCCTGAACCATTTGGACCGATCAATTGCCAGAATTCTCCTTGTTTGATTGTCCATGAAATGTTGTCTATGATTTTTCTGTCATCGTAACTTACTGAGACATTTTCCATTTTAATTAATACACTTTCCTGGAAAGTATGCGGTTCAATCGCTTTTGGAATTGCGGCTGTATTTAAAGTTTTAAAATGATGATCTTCTACTTTTGAAATTGGATGTAAATCAAACGAATTGTCTTTGATCTGCGCTTTGTTTGGAACAAAAGGAAGAATATCAACAACACGGTTTACGATTTGAATAATAGCAATAATATTTGCTAAGTCCTTTAGAGATTCTGCTAAGATTACTCTTGAAGCCTGGTCTAAATGATCAAAAGGATTGTCAAAAATGATAAAATCGGGTTTTTGATTGATACAGTATTTTAAAAATTCTTTTTTACGTTCGCCCGATGAAAAAGTTCGAAGTTGTCTGTGTGATTCCGGAGAAGCTTCTACCGAATCGTATTGATATTCTTTTTCGATGAATTTCTCAATTGCAATGTCTGAAAACAGAATTCCTTTTTGGTTGTTAAAAACGGCTAATTCTCCTTTGGCGTTGCCGGAAAGTAGTAGATCTATAAAAGCTTTTTTATTTACTAAGTTTGATAAAAGTATATCCCAATGTTGCATTTCTGTATTTTAAAAATAATTATTCTGTTTCTTTTGTAAACATTTCTCGATCGTTTCTCGACCATTCGCTCCAGGACCCCACATAAAGTTTCGGAATTTCAATTCCGGCATAATCTATTGCCAATAAAGTATGGCAGGCTGTAACACCTGAACCACAATGGATAATTACATTCTCAGGTTTTGTATCGCCTAAAAGGGTAGTGTATTTTTTATTTAAATCTTCAGCGGTTTTATAAAATCCATCTTCATTTAAATTTTCACTAAACGGAACATTGATAGCGCCAGGAATATGTCCGGCAATCAAATCCAGCGGCTCTGTGAGGCCATCAAAACGATTCTTGTCTCTAACATCAATTACTATGTTTTCGCTATTATTTCGTGCTTTTTCGACTTCTTCAATATCCGCTACAGCCAATTTCCAATTTGAAACTTTATAATCAGTTGGAGTGAAATCTTCCATTTCTGAACTTAAAGGAAAACCAGCTTTTATTGCTTCCTGCAAACCACCATTTAAAACCTGAACTTTTTCATGACCAATTGATCTTAGCATCCACCAGAATCTTGCTGCGGCGTTTGAGCCGTTTTTGTCATCATAAATAATGACGTGACTTTTTGGAGAAATTCCGAGTTTAGAAAGTACTTCGGAGAATTTTTCTAAAGAAGGCAACGGATGTCTGCCGCCATTTGCAGGATCTTTTTCGACAGTTGCTAAATCCCTATTTAAATCGACGTAACGAGCATCTTTTAAATGTTCCTTTTTATAGTTTTCTTCGGCATTGGCCCCGGCTCTGGCATCGATTAAAACAATTTCTGATGAATCTTTTAATTGCAATAAACCTTCGGGATTTATAATAGGAGAAAGTTTGTGTGACATTTTGAAATCATTTATTTTTTTGAATTTCCGAATAATTGTAAGGCATTCAGGATTAATTTATTTTGATTCTCATTTTCAAAAGTATTTGAAAGCGTTTTATTCGTTCCGTGTTCGTAATCAATATCATTATGCCCCATGTTTACATAAAGCATTTTATACTTTTTATTTGTCCAAACGACTGGATAATAACCGCTGTGCCAAATTTCATGAGTTTTTGGCCCGGTACCGAGCGGAAAACTGCTTTCGTCAATTGCCAGTAGAATTTTGATGTCTGGATTTTTTGTCAAATCGTTGCTCCATCGGTACCATTCGTTAGGCTGTGACGAAAAAGTTTTAGGAAGTCCTTTTGTTATCGGGTCCTGATTTTCAACTCTTAAAACAGCCGATGTTGGTCGCCAGGTATTGCTTCCGTATTCGCCGGAACCTAAGAAAGTATTATGATACCAATCCCAGTTTTGCGGATAAGAAGAATCATTTAAAGCAAAGGCCGAAAAATGAAATCCAATAAAAGCGCCGCCGTTTTCCATATATTTTTGAAAAGCTTCACGCTGACCAGGAGTTTCTGGTCTTGTGTCTAAAAACACCACCACTTTATATTGCGCCAAAAACTTAGCATTCAGATTGTCCCAATTGCTCGTTGAATCGTATTCAAAATAATTTTCTTCGGCAATTTTTGGAAACCATTTATTGGCTTCGTGTACAAAACTGATGTGTGCCTGATCATTTTTTGCAGTATAAAAAGCAATGACTTTAAATTTTGAACTTGTTTTTTTAGCTTGTGAAAATCCCAGAAAGCAGATAGAAAAAAGAACAATCAGAATATATTTTTTACGCATATAATTTTTTTAATGGAATTAGCCAGGGATTTTTTCGATCAATATTTCGTTTTGAGCCAAGTCAAAATAAGTACAGGTCATTTCGATAATATCAACTCTCCATTTTGCTATTCCACATTGTCCGCAATGATTGCAAAAAGTGATATAATCAGACTGTCCGTCCTGATGAGCAACTAAAAATTCGATAAAACGTTCTTTATTGACGGTTGTTGAAATAGGTATTAAATCATATTTTTCATCAGAAGCAGCAGTATAATTGTTTACACCATAATATTCAGTATGTCCGTCATTTACAAATGTATCATAACCTTTTACGCCTAAAATGATTAAGTCTTGTATGTAATTTGGAAAATCTGCTCCGCTTTTTACTTTAGCATGCGCTTCTTTGATTTGTTCTATTGTAAACATATGTTTTAGTTTTAAGGTTATTTAAAAAGGTTGCCACGAATTACACGAATTAACACTAATTTTTTATTGTGATGCATAGAATTAATTCGTGTAAATTCGTGTAATTGCTTCGCCTGTTCGCTACCGCTCGGGTCGTGGCAAAAAATAGTTTGTGGCGAAAAAAATTATTGTTTCAAAAATACAATTAATGGTTTTATAAATTGATCGAAAGATTCAATATGTGGTAAATGCCCTGTGTTTGGAACTTCAACTAATTTTGAATCCGGAATCGCTTTTTGTGTTTTTTTACCTAATTCGGCATAGTTTCCCATTGTTTTTTTGACTTCTTCAGAAACCAGATTTTTTCCTAAAGCCGTCTTATCTCTTGTTCCGATGATTAAAAGCGTTGGGCTTTTGATGTTTTTGAATTCATAAACGACAGGCTGCGTAAAAATCATGTCGTACAAAAGTGCCGAATTCCAGGCGACATGATTATAATCTGCAGCAGTTGTCCAACCGGCGCTAAGTTCAGCCCATTTTTGAAAATCGGCATTCCATTTTCCATCATAATAATTCTCCATTTGGTATTTTTTGATGGCTTGATAATTTTGCTTTAGCTCCGATTCGTACCACCAGTCTACCGGTTTATACGGAACAACCAATTTCCAGTCTTCTAAACCAATCGGGTTTTCCAGAACTAATTTTTCTGTAGTTTCAGGATACATTAGAGCAAATCTTGTCGCGAGCATTCCGCCCATCGAATGTCCGAGAATAGTTGTTTTTTCAACTCCTAAATGATCTAATAATTTTTTGGTATTCTCGGCTAATTGTTGAAAAGTATATTGAAAATTATCTGGTTTTGATGATTTTCCGAAACCAATCTGATCCGGAACGATGACACGGAAGCCTTCTTTGGTTAGAGCTTTTATAGTTGATTCCCAATAAGCACCGTTGAAGTTTTTACCATGAAGCAGTACGATATTTTTCTTGTTGTAATTTTCAGGAATTATATCCATATAAGCCATTTTTAAAGATTGGCGTTGGTTGCTTAGCTCTACAAATTTTACAGGAAAAGGATATTCGTAATTGGTTAAGTTAATGTCTAATGACTTAATATTTCCTTCTTGAGAAAAACAAAAAACAGAAAAAAACAGAAAAAACAGTTTTATAATTTTCATTTTTAGGCAGATTTAGGATTATGAACTATAAAATTACCGTTAACCATTTTGAAATGCAAAAATTAAAGTCTTAAAGTTATCAGAAAATTAAAATGAAAAATGATTCCATAGGTTGAATATTTATTTTGGGTTTTAATTGAATATAAGAAGTTGATTGCTAAAATATTACACTTAATCGAGTAATGTGGTAATTTGAAGGACTTCTTTTATTAACAAGAAAAATATCCGTAAATTAGAGTAAGAATGTTGTCTTCTAAATTTGGTATTATGAAAAAAACAATACTATTACTCTTGCTCACAGTCCCCACATTTGCCCAGGAAATCAACACATTTGATTTCGCCGTTATAAACTCTACATTAATATCTGCAAATATCGACCTCGATAAAGGCCGGAGCGTTGTCGCGGCCAATGAAAATCAATATTCGGCCTATTTTCAGTACGCATTTAATATGTGTGATGACGATATTATTTTTGGTGCCGGAATAGATAAGTCGGAAATTGACCGAACTTATATTGGTTATATCGGGAAAATTTGTGGTAAGTTCAGAGCTACGATTGGTATTGGTTATCTCGAATCCCGAAGCGGTTATGACGGAACCTTTACCGGTTTTAGTGTTTCCTGGCATTTTTCTGAAAACACTTATATTGGAGGAAACCTTGAAAACCTGCATTCAACAAGTGTCGATTACGAAACGGATGAAAGTTTTTATTACTATAAAAAACTAGTACCGAAGGTTTTTGCAAGTTATGAAGTTATTCCAAATGTTATTGTCTTTGGGCAGTTAAGCAGCAGAGTAAATGATATTGCTTTAAAATATCAGGTTCGTCGTTTTTCAGCTGGCGGATTTTATTCCGGACATGGAGTAGAAGGTGTTTTTGGAACCGTTAATTTGGGCCGATTTGCCATTTCCTGCAGTACGACTTTTGATAAAGTAAACTTTGGATTGAAGTTTCAGTAAATTATGCCATAACCGAAACCATATTCAAGGCAATTTCACCTAATTTTTTGTCTCCAATAATTTCAACTTTTTCTTTTGCTTCAGAAGGAGTTATTCCTTTTGAAAATAAAAGCCAGGCGTCTTCAGGACTAATTTTTACAATTGCAGTTGGATCTGCCTCAAAAGAAGTGATAAGTTTCCAATTTTCATCTTCTTTAATAATACTCCATTGGCTACCAATTTCGGTAGTTACAATTATGGAAACGATTGTGCCTTTTTCAGCCTTTACGTTTGCGTAAACATGAGGTAAGGCCTGCATAAAAGTATGAATGAAAGGATAGAACAAAGTTGTAGTTAAAAGTGCCTGTTTACCAATAGCATCTCTAATTTGCTGTTGATGCAGAAATTTTTCTGTGTATTCCCGGGCAATATGAAACCAGTTTAATGAAGTTACTTCGCCCGCCCATGCAACTGAAAATATCGCGTTTTCAAAAGGGTTTAAAGTTTGCAAATGCTCAGAATATTGCTTTCCTGTAGTTTCTAATAAATTAATTAAAACGGTTGGACTAAGTCTTTTAGTCGCATTTGTCCACGTCATATTCAATTGATTTAAAAAAGCAACCAAATCATCGTACGAGTTTATGTCTTCTGGATTTTCTCCAAAGAAATGATCTCTGGAAATCGACAATCCTCTTAAATTTCCATCTAATAAATGAGAAGCAATATCTTTTACCGTCCATTTTTTACAGACTGTTTTTGCATTCCATTCTTCCTCTGTTAATGATTTTAAAAGTTCGATTAACAATTCATCCAAAATTGGAAATAAATGTAAAGTTTCAATAGGTACAATTTCTGGAGCTTTCATAGCATCATTATTTGTTTTTTGAATCTTTTGATTCGTTTTTCAAAGTCACAACTCTTTGTGGATACGGAATATCAATATTTGCTTCATCAAAACGCTTTTTGATGCTTTGCAGTAAATCGCAATACATTACAAAACCATCTGTCGAATTTTTTGCCCACGCCCACGCTTTTAAAGTTACGCTTGAATCTGCCAATGCGACAACACGTGCCACAACTAAAGGTGCTTTTTGTTTCTTGGTTTCGGCAGTTCTGGTATCAATAAAAAGAGGATGTTTAGCAATTTCGGCTTTCATGATTTCTAATGCTTTTTCGATATCAGAATTGTAACCAATTCCAATTTCGATGATTTTGCAGGATTTGGTATCATGCATATTGGTGTTTACAATAATCTGATTACTTATGACTGCATTCGGAATTATGATTCGGTTATTTTCGGCATCTTTCAAAACTACTTGCCTCAAATTTATGTCTTCTACAGTACCAACAAAATTATTGATGGTAATTTTATCATTGATTCGGAATGGTTTAAAAATGACCAGAAAAATACCACTAACAATATTACTCAATGCTTGTTGAGAAGCCAAACCGGCAACTAAAGAAATCATACCGGCTCCGGCTAAAACGGAATGACCAATGATTTTAAACTCGGGAATTTGTATTAAAGCAAAGGCAAATCCTAAAAGGTAAATTACAGTTATGATGAGATGTTTTAAAAATTTGAATCCAGTTGCATCATAATCTTTATTGTTTTGTTTTCGGTATAAAAGATACCGAAGTAGTTTATCTGTTGTGGCGCCTAAAATAATTGTAGTAACAGCAATAATAGCGATAAAAATAAGGATTCTAAAATCTTTTAAGTAATCGATCATAAGTTTTTATTTTGAGGAAAAAAATCCAAAAACAGTTATCACTACTTTTTGGATTTCATAATTTATAACAAAATGAGTTTGGAACTACAGAGAAACAAAGTTATCAATTCCCTTTTTAATATTATAAAAGATTATTCATTCATAATTGTATGATACTATGTATGCCGTAATTTTTTTTCATCTTATTTGTTAAAGGAAATGTAAGAAAATAATTGATTTTGTGTTTTTATTTTTTCCAATGCGACAAACACATCTCTTTTATTTCGAAATATTTAATATATTGATAATTAGAATTGTAAATGCAGGATAGGACAGGATAGTAGCTCTTTTTCTTATAGGTAAATTGGTTTATAACCAATCTAACCTCGTTTATTATGAAAAAAAGTACTTTGACATTTAACCATGTGTTTAAAATTTTTATGATTTGTGGCTTATTTGCCCATCTTGGTAATTTAAATGCACAAACATTAGCATTTCCGGAAGCAACCGGTTTTGGACGATATACTACAGGCGCAAGAGGTTCCACAAATCCTCAAATTTATTTAGTGACCAATTTAAATGACAGCGGTCCGGGTTCATTTCGTGATGCCGTTAGTCAGGAAGGAAGATTTGTGATATTTCGGGTAGGAGGCATTGTTAATTTACTTTCTCAGGTCGTTGTAGCAAGTAATACCACTATTGCAGGACAAACTGCCACTGGAGAAGGAATCGTATTTTTAGGACCAAGAGTAACATTTACGGGAGCCAACAATACTATAGCGAGATATCTGCGTATTCGTTATGGAGGTACTGCCCAAAATCAGGATGCATCCGGACTTGCCAATGGAGCCAATATGATTTTTGACCACATGACTTTTACCTGGGGTACAGATGAAGTTTTTTCTATCAACTGGGATAATAAAGGTATAAGTCCGGATAATATAACAATTCAGAATTCTATTATTGGTCAGGGTATGCATCGTCATAATCATTCTGCAGGTGGATTAATTCAGCCTTCAGGTGGTAAGATCAGTTTAATTGGAAATTTATATATCTGCAATAAAACACGTAATAATAAAATAAAAGGTATTAATGAGTTTGTAAACAATGTTGTTTATAATTGGGGGAATTACGGCAATACCTATGGACATACAAAATCTGGGGATGCCTACATTATGGGTGGAGATTCTGCCGGAAGTTCTGATGTAAATATTATCAATAATTATTTTATTGGAGGTCCAAATACAAGCACTTCAATTTCTACACCTTTTAACAGAGGAAATGACAATTTCTCTTTATATGGCGCTGGGAATTATTTTGACAATAATAAAGATGGGGTATTAAATGGCACTTTAGTTCCTTCAGATTTAACCGGATATCCTACCGGAGATGCAGCAACGATTCTGTCAACTCCCTATGATTATCCGATGAAAACCCCCACTTTAACTGCTCAGGATGCCTATACTAAAATTGTTTCCGGTGTAGGAGCTTCTTACCCTAGACGAGATCAGGTAGATAACTTAATGATTTCAGACCTGATGTCTAAAGGAACAATAGCTACATATGTTTATGTTCAGACAGATTTAACGACACAGTTTGGTTTTATAAACGGAGGTGCCGGACATGTTTACGGTGCGCCAGCTCCATTAGATACAGATAATGATGGTATGCCAGATGCCTGGGAAGATGCCAATGGCTTGAATAAAAATAGTGCCGATGCCCTGGTAGTTAGTACATCACATGCACCATATCTAAACATTGAAGTATATATTAATGGATTGGCAAATGTAACTCCTCCAAATTTCATTATTCCACCATCAAATATAAATTTTACTAATGTGGCTTCAATGGAGGCTCTGCCATCTAGTTCGTTGACAATTAACTGGATTGATAGTGCAACAAATGAAAACAACTATGTAATAGAACGTTCTGCAAATGGTACCGATTTTACGGTAATTAGTACACAGGCAGCGAATACTACAAGCTATAATGATACAGGTTTACTTCCAAACACGCTTTACTATTATCGGATTAAAGCAATAAATAGTACAGAGTCTTCGGTATATGAAACGGCAACGATAACTACGCCACCTATTCCGTTGCCACCATCTAAAGCAAGTACTCCGGTTCCGGCTTCAGGATTTAATAATGCAGAACTGACAAGTGGTAACTTAACTTTAAAATGGAGCGGGAGTTCAAATACGGTAACTTATGCTGTATATTTTGGTACTTCTTCTTCAAATTTAACCAAATTAGGAGATGTTGCTTACTCAGCAAATCCATCTTATCTGGTTACTGGTTTAAGTCCGGCTATAAATTACTATTGGCGAATTGATGCTATAAATGATAAAGGAACAGCAACGGGCGATGTATGGAGTTTCAGAGCATTGACACAGGCTCTTGTAGGTCATTGGCCATTTAAAGAAGCGCCATTAGCAGGAGAGCAAATTATTGACTTAACAAGTTATGCAAATCATGGAGTATTAGATCCGGCTTTTGATAATGCCACTGTAAGAGTTACCGGAAAGGCAAACAAAGCAATAGATTTTTCAACCTCACCAAATAATAAGCCGATGGTTAGTATTCCAAATCAGGACCACTTATTATTTGACAGAAATTCGTTTACGTTATCATTCTGGATGAAAGCCGCACCTGAATCATTGCCAAGTTCCTCTTCAACGAGTATTTATGTATTATGTAAAGGCTCGTTTACAAAAAATACGACAACGGGTGCAACTGGTAAAAGATACAACATAGAGATTAAAGGTGGTCTTTTGCGTTTTGCCATAGATGATGATATCACTAAAAAAGAAGTAACTACAGCAGCAGCCAAATACTTTACAGGAGACTGGGTAAATGTTGTTATTATGAGAGATGTAATCGCTCATAAAATGAGAATATATACTAATGGTGTTTTTTCGGCAGAGCTTGATGAGACTGCTGTTACGGGTATTGGTGAAACAAGTGATTTAATAATTGGAAATATTGGCGAAATTGAATTGTCTTCTGGTACTGCTCCAGCACCTTATAAAGGGCAGTTTGATGAACTTCAACTTTTTAATTATCCATTAAATGCTACTGAAGTTACTGCCTTATTTACGCAAGAGTTTTTGGATACTGAAAAATTCAGCCAAAATAACAGTACTACTATTATATATCCAAATCCTGTAAAAGATCAAATTTTTATCCAGATTCCGGATTATAATTTATTCGATTTGACAGCGACTTTGGTAGATATATCAGGAAGAATTATTCTCAAAGAAAAAATTGCTTCAAATGGAAATGGAATTTTTGCATTAAACGTTGCAAATAAAAATATATCAGGAGTTTACATTTTAAATGTTTCGGGAGAAAATTTAAACAGCAACTTTAAGATTGTAACAGAATAATTATTTCAATTAATTATAAAACCAAAAGCAGCTAAATACTTAGCTGCTTTTGGTTTTATAATTAAAAAAATGACTTTAATTTTAAAGTCCGACAAAGTCATCACTTTTCGGGAAAATACTTAAAGCCTCAATCGCAATTTCAGGAGTTGGAGAAGCTAATTTACGAAGTTTAGTATCCATCCAGGCGCCATCAACCGTAATGACAGCACAGAGTGTATCATCTTCTCTTCTGAATTCGTGAATGATCGACCAGCGAGAAGCATCGGCTTTCATTTTGGATGTTTTGGTGTGAATAAATATCTTGTCTGAAAGTTTTAATTCTTTTCTAAAAACGCATTCTTCTCTAAATAAAACAGGACCAAAACCTTGTGTTTGCATCACTCTTAAAGTTAAACCCAGTTCTTCCAGGATTTCGATACGATGTTGTGCACCAAAATCGTAATAAGCACTATGACGAACGTGAAAATTAGGGTCAAGATCTGACCAGCGAAAAGAAATTTCTTTAATAAATGAAGCCATTTTAGTATTGTATTTTAATATTATAAAGATTGTTATTGAACAAAACAATCACTTTTTTTGGAAATCGAAATTACAAATAAAACCCTATCGGTTTATTATAAAAGGAATAATTGGTTGAAATATTAAGTTAATTCAGTTTCCTGAACTGTTGAAACAGTTATGTCATCTTCATTTAAAGATTGCAAAAAGTCAACCGCATCAAACACTTCTCCTATTGTAGTTACTCCTGTTTTTTTTGTTTTACCTGATACAATTCGATTAACAGTTTCAACAACTAAAGGAGCGGTAACAGCATAGATATCCTGTCCCTGAGCTATTATTGTCCTTTTGTTATTATTTTTGGTCGCTACGACTTCTATACAAAAATTTTGAGAAGATCTGTTTTTTTCGTCCACAGGTTTTGGTTCAGGTGTTTCTTTATTTCGGAGATCATCTAAAGAATTTTGACTTAGATAGGTATTGATTGTATTTACATTTAAATGGCGGGAAATAGTAATGATTTCGGATAGAGGCAGAGCCACAACTTCTTTAATCCCAATAGGGTTCTTAAAATCCCAGTTTATTGGAAGACCAGGTTGTAGATCTTGCAAACTATTATCTTTTAAAGTCAATCTTGTGTAGTGATTTCTATCCCCTGTCAATCTTGTTCCTTTTGTTGGGTGCCAGGAATCCAGACCGATGTAAATATTTATCTCATCAATTTGATTCCAATTCTGCGTTATGGCAGTACTTAACAAGTCACCTAATCCACCATAGAAAGCAGCAGCTGGTATGATTAAGGTTTTGGCCAGTTTTGCCTGTTCAGAAAACTGTTCAAAAACATCTAATACCGCTTTTTGCTCAGCACTTAAATCAATATAATGAGCCTTTAATCTTAATGCAGATTGAATGATTGGTTCAGCTGTATCCAGATAAGGTCCTGCACAATTTATAATAATTTTTGCTCCTGAAAATGCTTCATCTAATGTTTTTGGATTATTAATATCAGCTAGTTTTATTTTAAACTGGGGATATTCTTTATTCAACAGAATTAATTTTTCCTGATCTCTTCCGGAGAGAAGTAGATTATATCCTTGTTTGCTTAGGGCAGCAACAATAAATTTCCCGGTATGTCCGTAAGCACCATAAACTGCAATAGTATCTTCCATAAAAAAAATGAGTTTGTTAGAAATATCTAAAATTAAGATGTATTTGTCAAAGTTTAATTTTGAGGATCATTTTTTTTTTTACTATTAGGATTCTATATTTTAATCAAACTAATATTTTTAATTATAGTTGCCTTATCTGCTGGAGAACTGGTAATTCTTAGTGCTTTTTCGAAATTTTCTATGGCTTTCTTATTGTCAATATCAGTATAAAGATTCCCTAATAACGAATAATAAAAAGGATTTTCAATAAGATTTAGTTTTTCAGCTTCGATAATAGCTTCGTATTTGCCATTTGTTTTAGCCAAGGCAAAAGTTCTGTTTAAGGCAGCGATAGGAGAATATTCTAAAATGAGCAAATGGTTATAAAGTTGCAGGATATTTTGCCATTTTTCGGCAGTATCTTCCTTTTGCGTATGCCAATAAGCAATGCTGGCTTCCAGATGATATTTTGAAAGTTTGTTTCCTGTTGAAGCCTGAACGAGGTAATATTGGCCTTTTTCAATTAATTCCTGATTCCATAATGATTCATCCTGGTCCTGATACAAGATCGTTTCGCCATTTTCGTTTGTTCTGGCGTCAAATCTTGAGCTATGAAAACACATTAAAGAAAGTAAGGCGTTTACTGCCGGAAGATTAGTTGTTGGATTTTCAATTAATAAAAAAGTCAATCGCATGGCTTCGGCACATAGATTTTTTCTGAGAATGGTATTTTGCGAAGTCGAATAATAACCTTCAGAAAACAATAAATACAAGGTTGTTAAAACGGTTTCCAGACGATTGTTGATTTCATAAATTGTGGGTTGTTCAATTTTAATATTGGCTTCTTTAAGTTTTTCTTTGGCCCGATTAATTCTTTTGTAAATGACTTCTTTGTTGGTTAAAAAAGCATCTGATATTTCCTGAATTCCAAATCCGCACAATAAATTTAAAGCGAGTGCAATTTGGGCCTCACCTGAATTTATAGGATTACAAACCGTAAATATCATGGCCAATTGGCTGTCATTAATATTTTTGTTTGATAAATCAATTTCAATTTCTTCTGATTTATTTGCTGTATGTTTTATCTCAACAGAAAGTTTTTGTTCGAAAAGAGCATTTCTTTTCAGATAATTTTTGGTTTTGTTTTTAGCTACTGTATAGAGCCAGGCTGTCGGGTTTTCAGGAATTCCTTTTATACTCCATGTTTCGGTTGCAGCCAAAAAGGTATCACTTGTAATATCTTCGGCAATTTCAATATTATCGATTCCAAACAAATAACAGAGTACCGAAACTATTTTTCGATACTCTGTTCTGAATAAATTGGGTAAAAGCTGACTTTCTTCCATAATTTTAATAAAGTGCAATCAGGAATAAAATTAAAAATTAATAGGTTCCTGTAACAGCCATACGTATTTCAACATTGCCGCCTAAATCTAATATCGGACACCCATTTGCGATAGCAACAGCTTCGTCGTAATCGGCTGCTTTTATCATAATTAATCCGCCAATTGACTCTTTGATTTCAACGTAAGGGCCATTGATGACGTTTTTATTTGTAGTTACGATTTTTCCTTCGCCATCCCAGCGTTGCAAAGGTTTTGCCAGTTTGTCCTGAGCTGCAATTCCACCCAGCCAGTCCTGCCACAATTTTAATGATTCTTGTAATTCCTGTGGTGAAGGTTGGGTTTCTTTAGTGCTAAAATCTCTGCGAAATATTAATACAAATTCGTTCATAATGTTATTTTTTGATGTTGTAAATCAGTTTTCTTTTTACGTTTAATTAACCAAATTGTCCCACTTTGTAAGTTCCGGGTTCGTTAGGAAAAGCAAGATTAATACGGTTCCAGGTATTAATGTTTGTGATAGCTAAAGTTAAATCAATTAATTCTTCTTCTGAAAATTCTTTTGCAGCTTCATTATATACTGAATCTGTTACATCACATTTAGTTAGAGCTTCTGCCCATGCAAATGCAGCTCTTTCGCGATTTGTGTAATAAGAAGTCTCTCTCCATGCGCTTAATCCGTATAATCTTTGTTCTGTTTCGCCTTTGTCACGTGCATCTTTATAATGCATGTCAAGGCAATAAGCACATTGATTGATTTGAGAAACTCTAAAAAGAATTAATTCTATAAGTGATTGCTCTAGTGGAGATTTTTTCAAATATCCGCCAATTGGATAAAGTGTTTTTAATGCGTTTTGTCCTTTTTCGTGAATGTTAATTCGATTTTCCATTTTGTTTAAATTTTATATTTATAAATGTTGTTATAATGGAATAACAATCGAACTTTCAGAATTGGACAAATTATTTTATTTTTTTTTGAAAATTATTTTTCGTCCTCTTTTAAATTTAATTTTTTGACTATCCAGGGAAGTGAAAGTCCTTGTCCTACAATGGTTAAAAGAACAACTGCAACAGAAATGAATAGTATCGCATTTCTTTCAGGAAATGGGGTTCCGTCCGGGAGATGTTTTGGTAAACCCAAGGCAATGGCAAGCGAAACAATACCACGCATTCCGGACCAGCTGATAATAAAACTATTTTTAGAATCGAGTAAGGCATGTTCACTGACTTTTCGCTTCTTTTTATCATTCTTTTGAAAAGCTTTTTGGAGGTTAATTTTTTGAAAAAACACCCTCACCATTCTGGTCAATAACGCTACAATAGTAATAATAGCAGCATAACCAATATAAGGCAGAATCATATTGTCATCAATGTCCTTTAGAATGTATCTAAAATTGAGTCCGATTAGGATAAAAATTAATCCGTTTAGAATAAAAATAATTACATCCCAAAGGTTTTTGGAATTGTTTTTCAAACTTTCAGGAAAGATTTTATTACTGAAACGTGATATTGCTAAACCTAAACAGACCACTGCAATTACTCCGGAAACATGCAGGTGTTCTGCAATTAGGTAAGTAACGAAAGGCATTAAAAGCATGAAACTAACCGTAACATTTATGTTTTTACGAACTTTGGTTAGAATGAAAGCCAGAATTTTAGCCATTATAAAACCAACCAGGAATCCACCACCTAATAAGAGCACAAACTCCAATGTTGCTTTCCAGATTATAAAAGCAGAACCCATTGCGGTCGCCACGGCAAAGCGATAAGCAACTAATGCTGAAGCATCATTAATTAAACTTTCGCCTTCGAGTATTGTAATTGTTTTTTCAGGTATTCCGAGACCTTTTGTTACGTTTACGGCGGCCACGGCATCTGTTGCCGAAAGTATGGCTCCGAGTACAAAGGCCAAAGGCCAGGTCATACCAGGAATCATATAATGGGAAACTACGGCAATCCAAAATGTCGTTAAAAAAACAAGTGGTATTGCTAATGTACTTATTGTGCTAAGATTCGTTTTGAAATGTTTTGGAGAAATATTAAACGAAGCATCATATAATAAAGGAGGCAGAAATATCAGAAAAATAATCTCCGGATTTATTTCGATTTCAGCCATTGTTGGGATAAAACCAATTCCGATTCCGACAATAACTAAAAGAATAGGGTAAGGAATTTTTGATTTGTCAGCAAATGCAGAAAGACCAATGACAATGGCCAGAATAAAAATGATGATGGTGTAGTTTTCCATTAAATAGATTTAGTGAATTTTAGGAATAGCGAATTTATAAAAAAGATTCTGATTTTAATTTGAATGAATTTTCTTTTGAAAGCGGGTGCCCTAGCCCTGATGGGAACGGCATCCTTTTGTGTCCGCCGCGGCGGACACAAAAGATATAGTGGACAGCAGGAAATAGCTCCTTATAAAACAACAAAAGCTCTTTGTAATGACACCTAAAGTACTGATATGCCACAACTGTCAGGTTTTGAAAATGTCATGTTGTCAGATGATTTTTGATGTGCCGACATGAAAACTGACAATTTACTTTGGTTTTTTATATTGGCACAAAGATTGACTTATGCCACCTGAGTTATAAAATGTATATCAAAATTAAATATATAAAAAATGGGTAAAATAATCGGAATTGACTTAGGTACGACGAACTCTTGTGTTTCTGTAATGGAAGGTAACGAAGCAGTTGTTATTCCTAACGCAGAAGGAAAAAGAACAACGCCATCTATCATCGCTTTTGTTGAAGGTGGAGAAATTAAAGTAGGTGATCCTGCAAAAAGACAAGCGGTAACGAATCCTACAAAAACGATTGCTTCTATTAAACGTTTTATGGGACACACTTTTGCTGAGACTACAAGCGAAGCAAAAAGAGTTTCTTATTCAGTTGTAAAAGGTGACAACAATACACCACGTGTGGATATTGATGGTCGTTTATATACTGCTCAGGAATTGTCAGCAATGACTCTTCAAAAATGAAAAAAACTGCTGAAGACTATTTAGGTCAAACTGTAACTGAAGCGGTTATTACTGTTCCTGCTTACTTTAACGATGCACAACGTCAGGCTACGAAAGAAGCTGGTGAAATTGCTGGTCTTAAAGTTATGCGTATCATCAATGAGCCAACTGCAGCTGCACTTGCTTACGGATTAGATAAAAAAGGAACTGATCAAAAAATTGCTGTTTACGATTTAGGTGGAGGTACTTTTGATATCTCTGTTCTTGAATTAGGAGACGGAGTTTTTGAAGTATTGTCTACAAATGGTGATACTCACTTAGGTGGAGATGATTTTGACCACGAAATTATTGACTGGTTAGCTAATGAATTTTTAGCTGAAGAAGGTATTGACTTGCGTCTTGACCCAATGTCATTGCAACGTTTGAAAGAAGCTGCAGAGAAAGCAAAAATTGAATTGTCTTCTTCTTCAGAAACTGAAATCAACTTGCCATACGTTACAGCTACTGCTTCAGGACCAAAACACTTAGTAAAAAAATTATCAAGAGCTAAATTTGAGCAATTAACTGATTCATTAGTTAAACGTTCTATGGAGCCAGTTGCTAAAGCATTAAAAGATGCAGGTTTATCTACATCTGATATTGACGAAGTTATTCTTGTTGGAGGTTCTACTCGTATGCCAAGAATCGCTGACGAAGTTGAAAAATTCTTTGGTAAAAAAGCATCTAAAGGAGTTAATCCTGATGAGGTTGTTGCTATTGGAGCAGCTATTCAAGGTGGAGTTTTATCTGGAGATGTAAAAGATGTATTGTTACTTGACGTTACTCCTTTATCTTTAGGTATCGAAACTATGGGTGGTGTATTGACTAAATTAATTGAGTCTAACACAACTATTCCAACTAAAAAATCACAAGTTTTCTCTACTGCTGCTGATTCTCAACCATCTGTTGAAATTCACGTATTGCAAGGAGAAAGAGCTATGGCGGTTGATAACAAAACTATCGGACGTTTCCACTTAGATGGTATTCCACCAGCACCAAGAGGAGTTCCTCAAATTGAGGTTACTTTTGATATCGATGCTAATGGTATCATCAAAGTTTCTGCAACTGATAAAGGAACAGGAAAATCTCACGATATCCGTATCGAAGCTTCTTCTGGATTAACAGCTGAAGAAATCGAAAAAATGAAAAAAGATGCTGAAGCTAATGCTGACGCTGACAAAATAGCTAAAGAAAGAGCTGAGAAATTAAACGAAGCTGACAGCATGATTTTCCAAACAGAAAGTCAATTGAAAGAGTTAGGAAGCAAATTAGCTGACGACCACAAAGTTGCTGTAGAGTACGCTTTAACTGAATTGAGAATGGCTCACCAATCTCAAGACATTCCAGCTATTCAAACAGCTCTTGACAACATCAATGCAGCTTGGAAAACAGCTACAGAAGCTATGTATGCTCAAGGTGAACAAGGTCAACAAGCAGCTCCACAACAAGAGCAATCGCAAGGTGACAATGTTGAAGACGTTGAATTCGAAGAAGTCAAGTAGGTCTGATTAACATCGGCTAATAATAAGTGCTAAACCGCTGTAAACTTAATGTTTACAGCGGTTTTTCTTTTTTCTTTTTTATTGTTTCTGCTCTTTTTTAATCTTTTTTCATCATATATTTGTACCACATTTGCACCGGCACTTAAAAGGAAATAAAGTGGCACTTATGTATACTTATTGTACCTTAATGAATGGAAATGGACGATGGGAACCCGTCTTGTCGGGATTGACCGGAAAATCATGGCCGAGATGTTTGTCATTTTCCACAGCCTGCCGGAATCTGAAAATACATTGAAGAAAAAATTATACAGACTTGAAAAAGAAGACTGCTATTCCCTAAGCGAAATAGCTGAGAGATTTCAAATATATTAAGGTTCTGTCTACAGCCATATCAGGAAATATTCAATCTCGACCAGATAGAGCGGAAAGTATGTATATGCTCCAAAATGGAAATTGATAACTTGTATAACGGAAATGATTTTATATGAAACAATTACTGAAAACCAAGGCAACTGTGCGTCTTCGACAAGCAGAAAACAAAAAAGAATGGTATGTTTACATAGAAAGCTATCCTGTTGAGGTTTCCGGAAAGAAAACTCCCCAAAGAATCCGTGAATATATAAACAGATCCGTAACAACAGTGGAGTGGGACAAAAAAAGAACCGCCCGAACGGATGCAGAGGGAACAAAATCCTACAAACCAAAGCGCAGCGATAACGGAATAATAATGTGTAGAAGCGATAGCGACCGTGAAATAATGCTGTATGCTGACGGAATCCGTAAAGTTCGGCAGAAAGAATATGATAATAGAGATCTATACAGTGATGCTGAGAATATATTAGTTGAACAGAAAGAAAAAGGGCAGGAGGATTTTATTAAATACATTGTAGCTTTGGCGGCTAAAAGACACGCTCGAAGTTCAAAATCTGTACAGATCAATTGGAAGCGGACCAAAGAATTTTTAAAAAGCTATTCAGGAGACAGCCTGATATTTTCTCAGATTGACTACAGAATGGCACAGGATTTTAAACTGTTTTTATTAGCTGCTCCGCTAGAAGGAAATAGAAAAGGAACCATTTCCAGCAACACTGCGGGAGCCTATTTTTCCATATTTAAAGCGGCTTTGAAACAGGCTTTTATCGACGGATATTTAACAGTTGACTTATCTTCAAAAATAAAAGGCATCCCGAAACAGGAATCAAGACGTGAATATCTGACCATTGAAGAATTGAATGTACTGGCATCAACAGCGTGTGAAAAAGACGTCCTTAAAAGAGCGGCACTTTTCTCAGCGTTTACAGGACTGAGACATTCCGACATTCAGAAGCTCCGCTGGAAAGAGATAAGTTTGGAAGAGGGTATTGCCAGACTTCATTTCACACAGAAAAAGACAAAGGGTGTTGAATATATGCCTATTTCCCAGCAGGCTTTCCAGCTCTGCGGAGAACCGAGGCTTCCGCAGTAGCTTGTTTTTGAGTATTTTACGGACATATCGTGGATTTCACGCCCTCTAAAAAAATGGGTTGAATCCGCAGACATCAAAAAAGATATTACCTTCCATTGCTTCCGCCATACATTTGCAACATTGCAGCTGTCGAGCGGGACAGACATTTATACAGTCAGTAAAATGCTGGGTCATAGCAACGTAAAAACTACTGAAATCTATGCAAAAATAATAGATGAGAAGAAAAACAAAGCATCAGAAGCTATACAATTGGAATCTTTAAAGAAAAAAGCGCAATGAAAATAAAGTACTTCGAATATATTGCAGTTTACCGGTCTGTTTTTTAGTCTGCGTTTTTGTCGGCATAATCGGAAGACTGGTTCTACTGGAAAAAGATGCTGATCAAAAAGGGATTCGAACAAAACCGTCACATCCCGCTTTTATACTGCATTTCTAATATTTTTTTTCTGCTGTTCCACGAATATGCCACAAATTTCAAATTGTCAATTTTAAAGCTGATAACTTGGTTAAAATGAGATGTGTAATTCTTTATTGTTTCAAATGTAAAAATACAAATTATTATTAAAGCAGCTCCAAAAAGTAGTAGTGAATGATGAGTAATTAGATGAAATGGATCTAGTCTTAATATATAATTTTGCCAGAAAATGTAATCGGATAAATTTTAATTATTTACTCAATGCAAAAAGAGATTGCCTTAACTTTTTGTGGCAAAAAAGGTACCAGCTCCATTTTATTGGTTAGTTAAAACTTGCTCTAAATTCTAACGGACTTAGTTTAGTTTTAGTCTTGAATAATTTGCTGAAACTTTGCGAATGTTCAAAACCTAATTCGTAAGCAAATAGTTTTTCTTAGCATAAATTTAATTTAAAATTATAATCACAGTTTGTTCTATCTAAATTTGCATCTTTAATTATTTGCCTAAAGTTCGACTTAAAAGAAATTTTGTTTTTACGGTTTTCCATAATTTGCGATTTTAAGTTTAACATTCCAGAGCTCTTTTTGGAAGGTTGAATAAAAAAAGCAACTCATTTTTAAAAATGGGTTGCTTAGCAGTTGGTCTTTAATTCATTAGCTATTTATTATTCTTTAGTATCGTCATGATCTGTACTTACTATAGTATCATACCAATTTGTAATGTCGTCTTCAAATTTTTTGGTTTTCTCTCTAAACCTTTGAAGTGTATCGGTTCCAAGTGGAAGGTGAACAGGAGGATTTTCAGAAGCTGCTAATTTTATAAAAGCAGCTGCAAGTTTTTCAGGATCTCCTGGTTGCTTTTTATTAGCTGTAGTTGCAAATTTTCTCATTTCACCAACTGTTTCACTATAATCTTCAATCACATTTTCTGTTCTTGTTAATGAAGATTGATCCAAAAAGTCTGTTCTGAAGAATCCAGGTGCTACAACAGTTGCATGAATTCCAAGAGGAGCAAGTTCCATTGCAAGTCCTTCCGTAATTCCTTCTATTGCAAATTTAGAAGCACCATAAACACCCCACCCAAAGTACGCGCTCAAACCACCAATTGAGGAAATGTTAATCAAATGACCAGAACGTTTCTCGCGCATATAAGGAAGAATTGCTCTTGTCACATTAAGAACACCAAATACGTTAACATTAAAATTATCAAATACTTCTTTTGATGTAGCCTCTTCTACAGCTGAAAGTAACCCATAACCAGCATTATTTACTAATACGTCAATTTGTCCAAATTTAGAAATTCCGGACGCTGCTGCTTCGGTAGCTTGTATTTCATCGGTGGTGTCAAGCACAACAACATGAAGGTTTGGGTTGTTGCCTAATCTATCAGCTAAGGCTTCCGGATTTTTTCGTACTGTAGCTACAACATTATCACCTGATTTTAGAACAGCTTCTGTAATATTCAATCCAAAGCCTCTTCCTGCTCCGGTAATGAACCATGTTTTTTTAGTTTTCATTATTTTAAATTTTATAAATTATTACTGATACAAAATTGCTTCAAAAACTCAGGTTACTCTATATGAAAAGGAAAGCAATGATTATGAATATCAACTTTTAGAAAATAAGTTTATAGAGATCGTTTTGAAAGTAGCTTATTCACTAGAAATTAGTGTTAAAATAACGGAACGTAATTTTGGCTACAAACCAATACATTTTGGCTACATTCTAATAAAGTATTTTCTTGATTTTTGTAGATAATACAAACTTAATTCCGCAAACAATTAATTAAATCACAATGGATATTAATGCCTTTTTACAAAGTTGGCTAGTTACCAGCAATACTTTCGACACTGAAGCTTATGTAAAATATTATGATGAGAGCGCAGTTATAGATGATCCATCAGTTGGCGAGAAATTTAGGGGTCATTCTGGTATTCGTAAATATTTCGAAGATTATTTCGTTGGATATAATACTCAAACGAAAATTATTAAAATTGATATAGTTGATAAGGGATCAGCTCACTTAGAAGCCTTTTTTACAGGAAATTTTTCGGAAAGAGGCATAGGCGGTACATTAGATTTTACTTTTCACAAAGATAAAATCATACATCTAAAAGCAGATCTGCTATAGAAAAGTCTATGAAAGAGAATCCAGCTATCTTCAAAGATCTTACAGAGACATTTGCAGCAATGAACCTTCCTGTTTCTCACATGCTGCATGACGGTGATGGATTTTCCTTAAGCAATTTGAAAGATCTGTTTAAAGTGCTTCCATTTAAGTCAATTGTATTTCGTCCAAATTACTTCACGATGTTATTTGTCAAAGATGCACATGCAGATTACACAACCGACAACATCACTTTTGCAATGGAACCTGGAACTATTTTTTTTACAAATCCAGGCCATTACAGATCATTTGAGTGGTTTGATATGAACGATGTCTATCTGGTAGCCTTTACAGAAGCTTTCCTAAAGAAGAACATTCATGGCGATGTATTTCAGGAATTCCCTTTTTTGGTTTCAGAAACAGTAAACCCACGTACACTTGCGCCTGATGAGTTTGCTCATTTTGAGGATAGCTGTCTGCAGCTGTTTAAAGCTTTTGAGTCCAATTCGATATATAAGCAGAAGATTATCGGAAATTATTTGATGATTTTGTTATTTAAAATAAAAGAAGCTTTCTGGAAAGATTATAATCCTATATACGAAGGCAATAAAAGTTCGCAAATAGTTAAAAATTTCAAAGCCAGCCTAGAAAACCATTTTAGGGATCTTGTGGAAGGTAAAACTGAAATACAATTTCGTGTAACAGATTATGCAGAAATTCAAAGCCTTCATGAGAATTACCTCAATACGGTTATAAAAACCAAAACCGGAAAATCAGTACGCGTTTGGATTTCGGAAAAAATGATCACTGAAGCACAGAGCCTTTTGCTTCATACCAGCCTTTCTAATAAAGAAATAAGTATAAAGTTAGGCTTTATAGAAAGTGCACACTTCGGCAATTACTTCAAAAAACACACAGGATTAACACCTTTGGCATACCGTCAGGCATATTCTTAATCTAATATTCGATTTTTGCAATACATCATAGGTTTCTCGCAACAACCAAACTTGTTTTTATATGCAAATTTGTATTATAAAATCAAGACACATGTTCAAATTCCAACACAAAACAGCTATTATAACCTATTCATTAAATGAAACAGGTAAAGCTATCGCTGAAAGGTTTGCCTCACTCGGAGCAAAAATGGTCCTGCATTATTCAGAGAAGGAAAATTATGGGATCGATAAATTAGTAAGTGATATTAAAGCCATGGGTACTGGCGTTTATAAGGTGAGAGTAAATTTCAAAGAACAAACCAATTATGAAGTGCTTTTTCTGCCGCAAAAAAGAAAACCCGACATAATAGTATTGAATCCTGAACAAGATGAATCTCTCATGCAGTTAATTCAGTTTGCGGTTAAGCATATTGCTGATAAAGGACGGGTGATTTATATAGTGCCGAAAACTGATCTACAAAATTTTCCGGACTTCATCGAACAAATGAAAAAACAGGCATCATTTGTACAGCAGCGTGGTATAACCTTAAATGCGATTGTAACGAAAAACGATTTGTTTGAAATTCCGACTGGAAGTATACATATCGCAGACGCTGCTGAGTTTTTTGCCTCCGATCTTTCAGACCTTATATCAGGACAATATATCATTATTAACGGGCTAAAGCTATAAACCAATCAGTATGAAAACAGTTATCGAACCTTTACTAATATTTGACAGGATCCAGGAGTTGTATAAACATTTGGGCATCGCTGTCGACATTGACATTGCTCAGAAATTCACCATATACAATATGGGAAACCTATATAATCCTAAGACATACGAATCGGCTGTATACCGGGGCAATTTCTTTTCATTTGTCTTCGTTAAGGATGCCAGGGGAAAATTCATATCCGATAATGAGCAATATGACATAGCACCCCAAACCATATTTTTTAATACACCTGGGCATATTAAAAAATTCCGTATTAAAGATACCAGAGATCTTTATCTGCTTACTTTTACAGAGTGCTTTTTAAAGGAAAATGTGCATTCGCAGATATTTGAAGAATTTCCTTTTCTTTTGGCAGAGAGTATTTTGCCTCAGGTAGTGCCTGCGGAAAAATTTTCAGAATTTGAAGAATTGTACATGCAGATAGAAAAGGCTTTTTTTTCAGCATCTCCTTACCGCAATAAATTGATAGCTCATTTATTTGTTGCCTTGCTAATCAAGATTAAAGATAATTTACTAACAGACAATATTATACCTTCATATGAAAGCTGCCGTGCTTCAGAAATTGTAAACAAATTTAAGATTATTATTGAGCAGCATTACCGTGACCTTGGCAACGGCAGTAACGAAAAGGCACACAGGGTAACCGAGTATGCAGAAATCCTAAATTTGCATCCCAATTATCTAAATAATGTTATAAAAAGTAAAACAGGAAAATCTGTGGGAAATTGGATAGCCGAAAAAACAATCGCCGAAGCTAAAGCTTTGCTCAAAAATTCTAATATTCCCGTAAAAGAAATTTCATACCGTCTTGGCTTTTCAGAAATCCAGCATTTTAGCACTTATTTTAAAAAGCATACCCAATACACTCCTGTGCTTTACAGACAGATAGGTTAGTGATTTATTGCACCATGTTTAAAAAGTCCGCGTTTCTTTCGCGGACTTTTAATTTAAAACTTATCTGTATTAAATTAATTTAAGTTTAATGTATTGTTTTTTAGGTATTTATATAATTGCTCTGCATCTATCTTTGATATTCATAATAAAGGCTTTGTAATTCGTACAATCTACCTCTTGGTTTCGTCGCAACTTTGCTTCATACAAAACGAGTACTAAATCACACAGTAACAATTTAAAAATAAGTATCATGGAAACAAATCAAAAACAAGCTTTCAAATCCCTATATCAAGCGATTGACAAAGCAAACGAAATTGGTGTAAATGCCAACATTACAATTTTAGATCCTGCAGGACACTTGAAAGCATTTGTAAGAATGGATGATGCATTTCTTGGCTCGATAGATATCTCAATGGGAAAAGCAAAAACAGCCATGCTGTTCCGTATGAATTCTGAAGCGGTTGGTGAATTCTTAAATCCTGAAAACAAAACTTACGGTATGGTTAACACCAGTGGAGGTCTTGTAGGTTTTAAAGGCGGAGTACCAGTAAAATCAGGAAATGATATCGTAGCCTACATCGGAGTATCCGGAGGCAGTCCAGATCAGGATTTTGAAATCGCAACGGCAGGCAGCTTAGTATAACAACAATTAATAATAAATAATCATATTAAAATCATTAAAACTTAGAAATCATGAGTACAACAAAAACAATTTTGATTACCGGAGCAGGTTCCGGATTAGGAGAAGGAGCAGCATTTGGTTTAGCTAAATTAGGTCATAAAGTTATTGCAGGAGTACAAATCCTGCCGGAAGTTACTGCCTTACGCAAAAAAGTTGCTGAAGCTGGACTTGAAAACAATATAGAAGTGGTAAAACTGGACATTCTTGACAAATACGACGTTGCCAATGCCTTAAAACGTGACATCGATGTATTCTTTAGTAATGCAGGAATCGGGGAAAGCGGTCCGGTATTTGAAATTCCGCTTGATTTGGTTCGTGCTAATTATGAAACAAATGTTTTTGCTCCGCTGCAATTGTCACAAGGCTTTGCTTCTAAATGGATCACAGAAGGCAAAAAAGGTAAAATCGTTTTTACTTCTTCTATGGGTGGATTATTCACACCATCTGGTTATGGAATCTACGTTTCAACCAAACACGCTCTTGAAGCAGTTGCAGAAGCATTGGCTGATGAATTGAATCCTTACGGAATCAAAATCCAAACCATTAATCCTGGAGCTTACTTAACTGGTTACAACGAAACGATGGCTGAAAATGCTTTCCGCTGGCTGGATGACGACAAAAACTTTACCAAACGTGCTGATATGAAAGCCAATTTCGATTCGCTTTTAGGTACACCAGAAGGAAGACTGGATCCACAGGAAATGATTGATGCAATTATCGAAATTGTACCGTCAGATAACGGTAAATTCAGAAACGTGGTGCCACAGTTTGTAGAAGACATGTTAAAAGATCACCAATTAAAAGCTTGGGAAAATACCATCTAATAACATACCTGAACTATAAAAAAGCCGATTTAACCATCGGCTTTTTTTATGCGCTAAGACCAATCGTTTTTTTGACTACATCATTTACGGTTTTGGATACTAAAATCTGGGTTAATGAAAGGAAATTTGCACTTGTAAAATTTAAATTCAAAAGAAAATGAAGACTATATTTATTACGGGTGCATCAGCTGGTCTGGGTAAAGCCACCGCTAGATTATTTCAGGCCAGCGGCTGGAGGGTAATTGCAACGATGCGTAATCCTGAAAAGGAAACGGAGTTAAACGCGCTGGAAAATGTAAAATTAATTCGGCTCGATGTTACTCAGAAAGAACAGATTGATACAACTATTAGCGAGCTGACTGCCAATGAAAGTATTGATGTTGTATTTAATAATGCGGGCTATGGCTTGAGTGGCTCTTTGGAAGCCAGTCCCATCGAAGCAATCGAAGACCAGATCAACACAAATCTTACTGGAGTAATTAAGGTTGTAAAGGCTTTTACTCCTTATTTCAAAGAGAGAGGCAGGGGAATGTTTATTACTACAACATCGGTTTTTGGCATAATATCCTGTCCATTGGCTTCAGTTTATAATGCGACAAAATGGGCATTGGAAGGATTAAGCGAAAGCTTGTCTTACGAATTGGCGCCATTCAATATTACGATTAAAACAGTAGCACCAGGCGGCATAAAATCCAGTTTTGTAAATGGTGTAAAGGCATTTGCGCATCCGGAGTACGATCCGATACAGGAAAAATTGATAGATCTCTTTTTCAACAATAATACGCTGCTTGATTTTAGCGAACCGGAAGTAATAGCTGATGTTGTTTTTGAAGCCGCTACAGATGGTAAAAATCAGTTAAGATACATGGCAGGTGCGGATGCTGTTAAGATAGCCGGTCAGCTTACCGAAATGGGAAGCGAAAATTTTAGAAAACATGTTGGAAGATTGTTGAACATTGAATTTCCGGGCAATTAAATTACATCAAAACAATACAATGAATACTTATATTTGTAAAACGTTCACTAAGCAATTTTCTTTAAAATGTCATATTGCAGTTATTTAAATAGTATGTCGGGTCCGAGAAAAGAACTTCATAAATCGTATCACGATAACCAGTACGGCTTTCCGATACACAATGACGACGAATTATTTGCAAGGCTGATACTCGAAATAAACCAGGCTGGACTGAGCTGGGAAACCATCTTAAAAAAGCAGGATACTTTCCGAGCAGCGTATGATAATTTCAGCATTAAAAAAGTCGCAGAATATAAGGAAAACGATAGGGAAAGATTGTTGAACGATCCCGGTATTATCAGGAATCGGCTAAAAATCAATGCCGCGATTGAGAACGCAAAAACCATACTAAAAATGCAGCAGGAATTTGGCTCGTTCGAAAAATGGCTGGACAGCCATCATCCAAAGTCATTAGCAGAATGGATGAAACTTTTTAAAAAGACATTCAAATTTACCGGTGGTGAAATTGTCAATGAATTTCTCATGAGTATCGGGTATCTTCCAGGCGCACACAGTACCAATTGTGAAATTTACCATAAAACGCTGGAAGCAAAACCAGCCTGGAACAGAAAATAACGGAAATTATGAAAAAGCTAAAAACCTATACCTATACAAGTATCTCAAATGCAATGGATCAGTTAGGCCTTCCAAAGCCAAAACATCCTTTGATTGCACTTGTAGACTATAAAGATATTAACATATCCGAACAGCCTAATACTGCATTTATTCTTAAGTTCTATAAAATATCATTCAAAAAGCATTTTGCCGGAGCTATCAAATACGGTCAGGGACATTATGATTTTGAAGAAGGCGGACTGTCCTTTACTGCGCCCGATCAGATTGTTTATTCTTCAGATCAGGAAGCAGACTATAGTGGTTATACTTTAATTTTTCACCCTGAGTTTCTTAGAAATTATCCTTTGGCAAAAAATATTGCCAATTATGGATTCTTCTCCTATTCAGTTGCCGAAGCACTCTATCTTTCTGATAAGGAAAAGCAGATTATTTTTTCAATTTTTGAGAATATCATCCTGGAAGTCGATAATAACATCGACCATTTCAGTCAGGATGTAATTATTTCCCAAATCGAATTGCTGCTCAATTACAGTAACCGATTTTACAATAGGCAGTTCATTACTCGAAAACCGATACACAACGATATGCTGTCTGAAGTTGAAGCGTTTCTATCTTCTTATTTTGATACTGATAAATCACTCATTGGAGGATTGCCAACGGTACAAGATGTAGCCGATCATGTAAAGGTTTCACCTCGCTACCTGAGTGACATGCTTCGCTTGCTTACCGGGCAGACTACTCAGCAGCACATTCATTCCCGACTGATCGAAAAAGCAAAATCTATTCTGGCAAACAGCGACCTGAGTGTTGCAGAAATTGCCTATCAGCTGGGATTTGAGCATCCGCAGTCTTTTAATAAACTCTTCAAGCAAAAAACAAAAAACTCTCCCGTCGAGTTTAGAAAATCATTGAATTGATAGTAGCATAATCTACTCGTTTTAACAAAAGCCCACAAACTGTGGGCTTTTGTTGTTTTATGATTTTAATGAAAAAATAGCATTTTGCAAATATTTAAAATTCAATAAAATATTTTTTGTTGAAATCTATCTTTGATATTCATAATAGAGACTTTGTTATTCGTACAGCCTGCCTCTTGGTTTCGTTGCAACTTTGCTTCATAGAAAATCAACATCTATTAAATCATATTAACAATAAATAAAACTTAGAAATCATGAGTACAACAAAAACAATTTTGATCACCGGAGCAGGTTCCGGATTAGGAGAAGGAGCAGCATTTGGTCTTGCTAAATTAGGACACAAAGTTATTGCAGGAGTACAAATCCTGCCGGAAGTTACTGCCTTACGCAAAAAAGTTGCCGAAGCAGGACTTGAAAACAACATAGAAGTGGTAAAACTGAACATCCTTGATAAATATGACGTGGCCAACGCTTTAAAACGTGACATCGATGTATTCTTTAGTAATGCAGGAATCGGGGAAAGCGGTCCGGTATTTGAAATTCCGCTTGATTTGGTTCGTGCTAATTATGAAACAAATGTTTTTGCTCCGCTGCAATTGTCACAAGGCTTTGCTTCTAAATGGATCACAGAAGGCAAAAAAGGTAAAATCGTTTTTACTTCTTCTATGGGTGGATTATTCACGCCATCTGGTTACGGAATCTACGTTTCAACCAAACACGCTCTTGAAGCAGTTGCAGAAGCATTGGCTGATGAATTGAATCCTTACGGAATCAAAATCCAAACCATTAATCCTGGAGCTTACTTAACTGGTTACAACGAAACGATGGCTGAAAATGCTTTCCGCTGGCTGGATGACGACAAAAACTTTACCAAACGTGCTGATATGAAAGCCAATTTCGATTCGCTTTTAGGTACACCAGAAGGAAGACTGGATCCACAGGAAATGATCGATGCAATTATCGAAATTGTACCGTCAGATAACGGTAAATTCAGAAACGTGGTACCGCAATTCGTGGAAGACATGTTAAAAGACCACCAGTTAAAAGCTTGGGAAAATACCATTTAATGATCACTTTTCATAATAATGCTGGTTTCAGCAGGGCATCTCAATAATAGGATGCCCGAATAAAATAATATAGTTTAAGAAAATCTAATACTAAATATCATGTCAACAAAAAAATCAATATTAATAGTTAGTGCAGGCTCGGGTTTGAGCCTTTCAGTTGCCGAACAATTCGGTAATGAGGGATTTGCTGTAGGTCTGATCAGCCGTAATCCCGAAAAGTTAAAAAACTTAAAAGAATATTTAGATGCAAAAGGAATTGAAAGTTATACTGCTGCAGGTGATGCCGGAAGTGCTGAAGACCTTACCAATGCAATACAAACTTTAGGTGAGTATTTAGGAGGTTTCGACGTTGTACACTACAATGCCGCCGTTGTAAAAGCTCAGGATATCCTCGCAGAAAGTTCCGAATCTTTAACAAAGGAATTTACGGTAAACGTTGCAAATACTTTACATACCTTACAAATTACCTACCCTGATTTAAAACAGAAGCAGGGAGCATTACTTCTAACTGGAGGTGGTCTTGCTTTAACGCCAAGTGCAGATTATGGTTCACTATCGATTGGTAAAGCAGCATTACGAAGTCTGGCCTATCAGCTGCACAGTCGTCTAAAGATAGAGAATATTCATGTAGGCTTATTGACCGTGGATGGTTTGATTGATCCGGCAAGTAAGACCCATTCTCCCGAAGAACTGGCAAAACTATTTTATGCGCTATATCTTGACAGATCTATTGTAGAAATACACCACGCAGCCGAAAGCACACATTATAAAAGCCTTTAATCCCAAAAGGGCAGAATTTAAAGTACTAATTTTTTAAAGGTTAGTGCTTTTTTTATTAATTTTACAAGACTAATAATTATGAGAATGGTAAGAGAAACACTTGATAGTAAAGAGATTAATACCCTTCGTGATTTGCCGGATATGATTCCTGTTTTTCGTGAGTTTTTTGAAGATTGGACCATAAGGGTATTTAACCGTGAACAGCACGAGTGCCGTAATTACCTTTCTCCAAACCGCAGGGAATTTTACAAAATATTATTAATTACAAAAGGGCAGGGGGTGTTTACGATGGGGCTTAATACCTACTATGTCGAAGAACCTACTTTGCTATTTATTCATCCAAATGATATCATTTCTTGGAAAAATATTTCTCAAGAAGGAGAATCTGGAGGCTATTATGTACTTTTCAAAAAATCGTTTGTCAACCATCATTTACAGTTAAAAGCTATAATAGATAAATTCGCATTGTTTACAGACAAACCAAAAAGTGTAATTCGCTTAAGTCAGGAAGAACTTCCCCGAATTACTCAGTATTTTGAGCGGATGCAGGAAGAAGAGCTGGATAAAGCTAATGTTGATTTTAGAGAAGACTCCCTACAGGCATTTCTTCAGTTATTAATGGTAGAAAGCATGAAGGTAGCCCGATTTCCGAAACCAGATGAAGTTACCGAAGACTATTCACACATACACCATTTCTTCGATTTATTAGAAAAGGAAACTTCAGGTATCAACTACGATCAGCCAATCCGTATCAAAACCGCAAAGGAATTTGCTTATGACCTGCAGATGCATCCTAATTATCTCAATGCAGTTCTTAAAAAACATACAGGTCAGAATGCAAGCACACATATTAGAAACAGAATTCTTGATGAAGCCAAAGCCTTACTGGTACAGACAGACTGGAGCCTTCAGGATATAAGTTTTAGTGTTGGTTTCGCAGAACAGCCTAATTTCAGCCAGTTCTTCAAGAAAAATACTGGTTTTACACCTGCCGAATTCAGACGCAGTTTCTAAAAATCCATATCCCATTATATATGCAAAGCCCTCGATTTACGAGGGCTTTTTTATTACACCTTCAATTATTTAAAATCTTTGATATTCATAATATAGGCTTTGTTATTCGTACAGAACAAGCTTGGGTTTATACTGAACTTTGTATCATCAAATAGGATAAACGATATCCTTACCGATAACAATTTAGATATAAAGATTATGAATACAAAAAATCAAAATACAGATACAGTTACTTTATTCGTGAAGCTTTTTGTAAAAACGGAAAGTAATGAGAAAGCAAAACAGGCGCTATTGGCAGATGTGCATGGCGCCTGGAGCGAAGAAGGTAATTACAAAATGGAACTTTACGATGCCACAGCAAAACCAAATGTTTTCTACCTATTTGAGCGATGGAAAAACCAAACTGCGCTAGAAAACCACTTTGAACAGCCCTACACTCAAGGTGCTTTTGATCTTCAAAAAGCAGATTTAATGGCACCTATAGAAATGAACTACCTCACAGATCTTTGGCCTGTTAACGAAACCCTAAAAAAAGAAGAACACAGAGCCTTAACAACGCTCATAGTTCCTTTTGAAGTAAAACATGGAAATGGCCCGCAAATTATAGAGCTCTTTGAAAAATTTGTGCCTCTTGTTAGACAGGAGCAAGGGAACGTTGAATTCAGTTTTCACAGCGTAAAAGGAAATGATAATCTATTTGTGCTGTACGAACGTTGGGAAACTCAGCAAAATCTTGAAGCACACAATAAACTTGAGACAACTGCTGAATTAGTCGATAATGTAGGGAAATTAGTAAATGGAACCGTTTTGGGCTCGGTACTTTTCGTAACAGACATCAGCAAATAAGAATCAAAAACAATATAAAATTTTAAGTCATGAAAAATAAAAAAGTATGGTTGATTACAGGAGCTTCCCAAGGAATAGGTTTTGCTGCAGTGAGATACCTATTATCAAGAGATCAGACAGTTATAGTAACTACAAGAGATGCTGGCAAGTTTGATCAAAGCGTTCGCAGCAATCCAAAACTGGAAGTAATCAGTCTTGATTTAACAGATGAAAATGCTGTCAAAACAGCCATTACAGCTGTTCACAAAAAATATGGTACAATCGATATGCTCATCAATAATGCCGGTTACGGATTTGCGGGAGCTATTGAAGAAGCAAGTGAAAAAGAAATTGCCAATGTTCTTGCTATTAATGTTGAAGCTACCATAAGGGTAACCCGATATGTTTTGCCAATTATGCGCAAAGCAGGCAACGGTCATATTATTAACCTTTCTTCTGCATCAGGATTAGTAAGTTCGCCAGGATTCGGAATATACAATGCAGCTAAATATGCAGTTGAAGGATTCTCAGAAGCACTTTATCATGAGGTAAAAGACTTAGGAATCAAAGTTACTATTATTGAGCCTGGCGCCTTCCGTACCAATTTTTTAGATAGCTCGCTGGCCGTATCGCAAAATACCATTTCGGACTACGATGCCACTGCGGGCAAATTTAGGAACACACTTAAAAACAACAATGGTAATCAACCGGGAGATCCAGAAAGAGCAGCACGAATTATCGCTGAAATAAGCGAGATGAAAAATCCGCCATTACGCCTCCTGCTAGGACAGGATGCATACACTCGGGTAACAAAAAAAATAAGCGAAATGCAGGCCGAAATAGAACAATTTAAATACATGACCCTTGCATCGGGCTTCACACTTAATTAATCAACTAAAAATAAAAACATCATGAAATCGCAGATTCACAAACACAAAAAAAACAATTTCTCCAGTGTGAGTAAAACTTTAAAAATGACATTATGTGCTTTTATTGCCCTGCTGGGTTTTAACATCTCTGCACAAACGCAGGCTGAAAACAAAAAGATCATTAAAGCCGGCTTTGAGCGTTGGGCAAAAGGAGAAGGAAGTTTCTTTGACCTGCTTACCGATGATATGGTCTGGACAATTAATGGAAGTGCCCCACTTTCCAAAACCTATAACGACAAACAACAATTTTTGGAAGAAGTCATCAATCCGCTTAATGAGCGTCTTTCCAAAAAAATTGTCCCTTCACTGAGGGCACTATATGCAGAGAAAGATATTGTGATTGCACTGATAGATGGTACAGCAACTGCCAAAGATGGACAGCCTTACAATATGTCTTATGCTTGGTTTATGCAGATGGAAAAAGGTAAAATTATTCGTGTTGAAGCATTTCTGGATGGAATTCAATTTGCGGACATAATGAAAAGGATTCCTGCAGGAAACTAATTAGATCAACTATTCAACCACTAAAAAATTATAATCATGCACGCAGGAAGACGTTATTCGTTATCAGAATTTTTGATATGGTCACGACGCGGTATATACTATTTATTTATAGTATCGGCTGTACCGGTTTTACTCTATAAATTATGTGGATTACAATGGATGTACATTCCTTGGGCACCCGTAACATTGATAGGAACTGCAGCAGTATTTATTGCAGGCTTCAGGAATAATGCCACTTATGCACGTTCGTGGGAAGCCAGACAAATCTATGGGGCAATTGTTAACAGCAGCCGTTCCTGGGGTATTATGGCAAAGGATTTTATCGACAAAAAGAATCCCGATCTGCAGAACCTGAGGAGAATCCTCATCTACAGACATATTGCATGGCTGACGGCATTGCGGTTTCAGTTACGCCAGCCAAGAAAATGGGAAAATGTCCGTGTTCAGTCAAGATACAGGGAATATGCAAAAAAGTATCGGGTGTCAGAATGGGATGAAGATTTAGTTGATATTATAAAACCCCTTTTGTCTAAAAATGAGCTCGCTAAAATCATTGATGCTGCCAATCCTGCTGCACAGATAATAGGCCTGCAGTCGGAGCACCTTAGCCAGCTGAATTCCGAAAACGAAATCGAGACGTTGAAATACGTCGAAATGGTTGCTGTGTTAAAAGAATTTTATGATCAGCAGGGGCGTAACGAGCGTATCAAAAACTTTCCGTACCCAAGGCAATTTGCCAGTATAAGCCTTTTTTTTATTCACCTTTTTATTATAATGACGCCATTCGGAATCCTCAAGGAATTCGACAACCTCGGGGTTTATGGTATATGGCTTACGATACCATTCAGCATGATTATAGGCTGGATATTCCTGATCTTGGAAGGTGTAGGTGAAAGTACTGAGAATCCATTCGAAGGAGGGGCAAACGATATTCCGATAACCGCAATCAGCCGGACTATAGAAATTGATTTACGTGAAATGATCGGTGAAACCGATGTGCCTCTTCCATTACAACCGATAAATAATATTTTGATGTAACCGCCGGCATCAAATTAAAAAAATCGTTCGCGTATCAAATTCTTTTCGTAAAGACACTATATACAATTCTAATAACCATTAAAAAATTATAATCATGAAGATATTTAGATCAAAGCACTTGAAACTACCTCTATTAGTAATGGCAGCATCTCTCTTATGGGGCTGTAAAAATTCAGAAACTTCAACTAATTCTAATCAGACAGACACTATGGAAAATACAAAAAAAACAGAAAATGAAAAGTACGTATTGATTGTACTTTCAGCACAAAACATATTGAGAATGAATGACAATTCAACCATTCATACAGGCTACTTTTTAGATGAATTGGCAGTTCCAGCACAGGCATTGGTAGCTGCAGGTTACACTCTTGAACTCGCTACCCAGGATGGAGTGGTTCCAACAATGGACAAAAACTCAAACGATGCGGTTTATTTCAGCAACGATCAGACCGCCTATAAAAAAGCACTCGATTTTGTAAAGACTTATCCTGCTTTCAGCAAACCTAAAAAGCTGTCAGAAGTGGCCAATTCAGATCTTAATAAATACAGTGCTTTGTTTGTACCGGGTGGCCGCGCACCAATGACTGATCTTATGCAAAGTACTGATTTTGGAAAAATCCTTCGCTACGTTCATGAGCAGAACATTACCACGGCATTTTTATGTCACGGACCAGTTGCGCTGACTGCAGCACTTGCTGACCCCGTAAATTACCGTAAAGCGCTTGTCGAAAATGACAAATCTGCCATTTCAAAATTCGGTAAAGACTGGATTTATTCCGGCTATGAAATGGCAATATTTTCGAATTCGGAAGAGGATAATGCGCTTAAAGACAGTAAGGCAAAATTACCATTCTATGTGGCAGACGCCTTAAAATTTGCAGGAGGAAAAACAGTACACGGAGAAAACTGGAAATCTTTTATTATACAAGACAGAGAACTGATAACCGGCCAAAATCCTGCATCCGATCATGCTATAGCAGATGCATTGGTGAAAGCATTAGCAAAAAATGAAAAAGAATAATCAACTTTTCAAAACGCGGTTTTGGCGAAATTCAATAATAAGTCTGTCTTGATCTGGTAAGTCTTGTAGCATTGTCATAATCTTTCCTTATAAACCACTTATAATTCATCTTTGAAATTCATAATAAACCCTTTGCAATCGGTATAATCTACCTAAGGTTTTATTCGGAATTTTGGAGTATCAAATAACAAACAATTATTAATTTTAAAATTAGAAATCATGAAATCGAAGATTCACGAACACCCAAAAAACAATTTATTCTTAGTGAGTAAAAACTTTATCAAAAACACAGTAATAGCATTAAGTCTTTTAATTGCTTTAGTATCAAATGCACAACACAAACATGACACAGGATTTAAAATGCCTGCCTTAAACCCGAAAAGCCCTTTGGCTGAATTGAACGGGAACCACGTAGGTATCAGAGTACCTGATTACGACGCTGCCATTAAATGGTATACTGAAAAATTAGACTTCCGTATTATACACGAATGGCCTTACGCCGATGAAAAACTGGCTTATTTAGCACCAGCCAATAGCAATGATTTTTGGATTGAAATTCTAGCAGGAGGTAAATTAAGTGAACCAATCGTGTACAATGATTTAGGAAAAAGCCTAGAGAAAGCAGGGTTTCACCATATCTGTATGGATGTAACAAGTGTTGACAAAACTGTAGCAGAATTGAAAAAGCGAGGTGTAACCATTGTAGGAGATATCTTTTATTTACCTGCTATCAGCCGCAAACTTGCGTTCTTTCAGGATCCATGGGGAAATATGATTGAACTTTCAGAAATTGTTAAAAAATAAGTTGAGATTTGCTATAAAAGCCTTTAGTTTTCCAAAGGCTTTTATGATTTACCAAAGTAGTAGTTTGTAGTGAGTACTAACTAAAATTGTAAAGATGATTAATAAAATGAAACAGCCAATTCTAATCTAGTTTTCAAACTATTACGTTTCTTGTTTTTATGTTCTCATGAACAGAATTACTTAAAAGTATAGGCATTAGTAAAATTGCAATAAATAGAATAAAAAATGATAAATAAAAAATTTGCGTACACAGGACTTTGTTTTTTTTTAGTTACAATAATGCTTCAGGCGCAGCGTGCTGAAAGTTTGCAAACCATACTGCTGAGCGAGAGAACACAAACCGCTCCAGAAAATATTTTTAAGAAATTTAGAGATGCTGGAATGAAGCCAGTTAATCATGAACTGACAAAAACTGAAAAGGAGAAAATCAACAAGGCAATCTCTATATTGCCACCCTTGCATCAAAAAGTTTTAAAAGACCATTTGCACAGCATCAGTTTTATGGATAATATGCCAAATACAGCACTTACATCTTTGATTGTAAATCCAGGTCCTGCAAAAACCTTTAATATAACTTTTCGTGCTGAAATTTTAAACGAAACAATTTCAAAATGGGCTACCTGGAAAGAAAATACCTGTTATAGTAAAGCTGAAAACAATAATTATCAGGTTGTTATTGAGGCTGGTGAGATGGATGCCATTGTATATGTTTTACTTCATGAAGCAACTCATGTTGTAGACATGGTTTTAAATACTACCCCTCCAATGGATGACACAAAGCAGGTTTGGCCAGCTCAAACTCCTTTTACAGTTGGTATTTGGCATAAACCAACAGAACCTTTGGGAGATGCAACTAATTCATTGCTGGAAACTACACGTTTTAGAAGTGGTGAGGTTTTGCCAATTTCATCTGCACCAGATGTTTACAAAGCACTTCAGGAAACACCATTCTGTTCTTTGTATAGTATGGCTTCATGGTCTGAAGACCTCGCCGAAATGCTGACTATTTATCATTTAACACAGAAAATGAACCAGCCTTTCAAAATAGTAATTAAACAAGATGGAATGGACATTTTTACCTATGAACCTTTTACTAACCCAAAAGTTGTAAAAAGACAAAACAACTTAGCGGTGTTTTATGAGTCTTAGACATTGTAGAAAAAAAGCTTTGGAGAAATCTGAAGCTTTAATAATTTAGAAGTGAACCATTTTAAAATGAAATTAAGCTTTTATTTATTTTAGAAGTTCTCAAAAAAGTATCGAAGCTTCCATTATACAAAATGTATTATTAGTGGATGGAAACAAAAAGAGGTCGCGCAACAGGGAAATAAGGAAGATTATCGAAGCAGTTGCCTTGACCGCTTATGCTTCGAGTTATCGTTCAAACTCCATAAAGGATCTTTAATTTATAAATCTATCATTTTTTTAGAATATTTTAGTCACTTAACCTTGCTTCCTCCTTTGTTAGTATATCATAAAATGAAATGTATTACGTTAATTAGAAGTTAAAGAAATGTATTCTATCCTTATTTTAAGTTCCTGAGAGTTTATTATAATATGAATATTTATCTACTTATTACTGCTGTTGGTTCAACGAATTGACCGTCTGATACGACTCAAAGATTGGGCAGTAATCCCTAGATAAGATGCAATATCAATAAGGGGAACATGGAGTACCAAACCAGGCTGCAGCGTTAGCAGCTTCGAGTACCTTTCGCTTGATTTTACACCCAGATAGCTGTTCTTGATATTGATCATTTCAACCATAGTTAAATGTGCTATCTTGTCTAGAAGCGATCTAAAAAAAGGAAGCTTTTCAAATAAAATAAATAAATTCTTTCGGTTAATCTCCATAACAATAACGTCGCTTGCAGCTTCTAAGCCCTGCTCGGCAGGAATATTATCATACAAGCTATATAGAAAACTCATGAATTGATTTTCCTCCATAAAGAAATAAGAGTGATCGCGATCCTGGTCGCTGGGAACGGTAATTTTTAATATACCCTGAACAATAAAAAATAAATTTTGAGTGACTTTCCCATGGTGGCACAGTACTTCTCCTGCCTTGTAGTGCACAGCATGGAAACTTTCCTGTAAAATTTGCTTTTCTTCTGCGCTCAATATTTTAAATTGCTGAAGATACTCGACATGTGAGGCAGACATAAGGATGATTTTGCAGTAATTGTAGGCTTTATTTTGAAAAATTTTATTTTTTTTATCAGCTTTTCTTACCAATTGTTAAGTTTAACCGTAATACTCTTTCGGTTATTTGTATAAATAAAAACAGATAAAATATGAACAATCATTTTTGGTTATTTGGCACGAAGGTACACATTCTTTCTGATGTAGAAATTAATAATTCTGATTTTGATCTGGTGGAAGGCATGTTTCCACCAGGAGCACAATCGCCACTTCATGTACATACAAAGTATTCAGAAACACTATATGTTTTAGATGGAGAAGCCATTGTTTACACTCCCAAACTTGTCCAGAATGTGAAAGTAGGAGAGAGTTTTCACATTCCGGCGAATATACCACATTGTATAGTTAATGGTTCAAATGAAAAAAATTTCAGAGCCCTTGCAGTAGCACACCCAGGAGGATTCGCAAAATTAATAAGAGCGATTGGAATAGTTGAAGATGAAAATATAGCTTTACAACAGCATGATATGGAGCTGGCTGGTCAAATTATGGAAGAGGTTGGCGATATAATTTTGGGACCTCCAGGAATACGTCCTTAAATTTGTAGTTACCGGCATAAATAAAATTTTGCCGGTTTTTAAGGGATATACCTATTTTTAAAGCTTACGCGTTTTTTATCATTGTTCAACTATAAAAGCAGCAATATTTGCAGCCAGTAAATAGTTAATAAGATGCAAAGTAGGTAAAGTAAAATTGTTCAATGAAGAAAAGGTTTTAGATTTATAACGCCAAAGGCTGGAGGAAGCGAAATTTTTATTCACATAATGGGCCTTACTGAAAAAGTTTAGGAGAATGACAAGTTCGTTAAGAAATGGCAGAAGGTAAAAACCTATTTTAGTAAATGTAGAGGTACTTAAATTTTTCAAATAAGATATAAAATGCACCTGTCATTTGGCAGTTACATTTTTTTTGCTTAGCAGGTTTTAATACAGATTCGAACTTAAATCCCTTATGCCTTTATTTTATTGGAATTCCTTTTTTGTTAATACCCATGTGCCACGATTCTTCCACAAAACTTAGACTGGTGAAATTTTTAATAACCGCCTTAAGTTTTTGTGGCAAAAAAGGTGCCAGCTCCATTTTATTGGTTAGTTAAAACCTGCTCTAAATTCTAACGGACTTTGTTTAGTTTTGGTCTTGAATAATTTGCTGAAACTTTGCGAATGTTCAAAACCTAATTCGTAAGCAATTTCACTTACTGATAATTCGGTAGTCGAAAGTTTTTCTTTTGCTTTATCAATTAATTTTTCGTGTATGTGTTGTTGTGTAGTTTGACCCGTTAATTGTTTTAATAAAGTGCCTAGATATTTGCTCGAAATATTCAGATTATCTGCTACATTATGAACTGTTGGTAAGCCTTTTGAAAGTAAGTCTTCGTTATTGAAATAATCTTTCAATATATCTTCCAATCGTTCTAAAAGTTTGTGGCTGGTAATTTTTCGGGTGATAAATTGGCGTTCGTAAAAACGTTGTGCATAGGTAAACATCAGTTCGAGTTGTGCAATAATTACATCTTGACTGAATTTATCAATATTGGCATTATATTCTTGTCGGATATTTTCAATAATGGCGTTCATCATTGTTTCTTCTTTGTCAGAAACAAACAAGGCTTCATTAGCTGAATAATCAAAATAATCGTATTGTTTAATTTTTTTAGCCAAAGATGTATTCCACAAAAAATCGGGGTGTACAAACATCATCCAACCTTGCAAATTTGGTGGCAATTCATCTTCTTCGCTACACAAAATTTGCCCAGGCGACATAAATGCCATTGAACCCTCATCAAAATCGTATTTTTGTTGTCCGTACAGTAAATTATTGCAACCTTTTTTGAGAGAAACAACATAAAAGTCAAAAATTACCGCATTTACTTCGGGCCGATTTTTGATTTGGGAAACATCCACGATACTGATAAGTGGATGATTTGGTTTTTCAAGCCCTGCCAGTCGATGTGCATCTGTTATGGATTTTATTCTATATGGTACTGAGTTTGCCATTGTACAAATTTATATTTTTAAAATTTAAATGGATACTTCAACCATATCAAAATCAACGGCAAAGTTAAAAATGGGATTTCCATTAATGCCATTTTATAATCGCCGGCTCTTAAAGATAATGCCATTATCAAAACAATCATAACTGCATTAAGCACATTGCCTAAAAAAAATGTTTGTGGAAAAAACAATATTAAACCAATAATGATAGACAATGCACCAAAGTAAGGCATTACGGTGTTGGAGATGCCTAAATTTGCCATTATTTTTGCCTGTTCTGCATTGGCTGGTTGAAAAGCATCCCAACCATGTTTGATGCTTAAAAATGCAGATGCTATTAATAAAAGGATACTTACTATTTTCATTTTTATTTGATAGTTTTTAGTTCTTGTATTTCTTTAAACCCTCTATGTGCAAAATTAAGTAATATATTGGGCATTAGCCTGCTTACGGTTTTTATCACTCGAATTAAGAATGGTTTAAGTTCTTTCTTGTCTTTCAAAATCCCATCAATGGCAACTTTTACCATTTTGTCGGCAGTCATCATCCTTTTTTCATTGGGTTTTTTTACCCATTCATTTTGCAAATTGGTTTTCACTCCGGGGGGTATCATTTCAAACACCTTTATATTAGTATTTTCTAATTGCAAACGCAATGCTTGTGTATAGGCTCTAACGCCAGCTTTTGTAGCACTGTAAATTGGTGCAGCAGAGTAACACATAAATGCAATACCAGATGAAACATTTACAATGGCAGCCGATTTTTTACTTGTCAAATGTGGTAAAAATTGATGCACCATTTGAATAGTCCCAGAAAGATTGGTGGCAATTTCATGGTTGATATTTTCTAAATCCAAAGAAGTGTCCTGCAAATCAATCAGTCGCATTAATCCTGCATTGTTGATGATGATATTCAAGTCTGGAAACTTTTGTATCACCTCTTTGAATAACATTTCAATGTCTTTCGGATTGCTCACATCACTTTGAAAAGTGTGTACGTTTGGAAACGCCTTTTTTGTTTCGTTCAATGCGCCAAGCTTTCGTCCTGTAACAATAATATTTGCTCCTAGTTCAGTCAGTTGTTTTACAAACTCTAAACCAATTCCGCTTGTTCCTCCTGTAATGAGGATCGTGCTATCTTTTAAATTCATTTTTTTGATAATTTAATGTTAATTAATACTGCAAAGGTCAGCAGCAATCAGAAATTGAATGTAGTCAAAAGTCGTAACGTTGTAGTCAAAAGTAGGTTTCTTTTGGGATGAGAGTTTCGGTAGCTTTGCATACTTTCAGTTGATTACATCATTTTTAATTACTAAAAGTTATATCTATACATAAATAATAAGTTTTAAAAATCATAAATTTGAATTCTAATACTATTCCTTTAAAATTTAGAACTTAGAATAAAAATGTTTTTATTTTAAGATTTTCAATTACTTTTTGTCTAAAATTTCAATTTTACATATATGAAAACATTTACGGATTTTAAATCATATAATCAGTTTATGGGTATGGAAATGCCTTTAGATAATGATATTGACGTAGGTTATTATGATCCTCCAAAAATAATTTTAAGTTCTCAGCCTGTTCTTGTTGATTTTTACAGAATTTCTATCAAAATAAAATATAAAAGAAAATCTACTCCGGATGTTGCGCCTGTTTCTGCGGTATTTTTTAATACACGAGATTTAATTATCGAACCAGGTTGGGATGCCGAACCTACTTATACTGGGATGTATCTTCAACTATCAAAAAAGATCATCGAAGAAAACAGGTTTTTATTCAAAACTTACTTAGATTACGGACAGCACGAAGCTTTATATTTAACCGATGATGAGGTCGAAGAAGTGTCTGCAGTTTTTAAATTAATGATTAAATATTATGAAAGTGAGATAAAACATTTTGGAGTTTTACTTTCTTATGTGAATGTGCTTGTATCTTTGGTAGAAGCTTTTTATAAAAGGCAGTTTTCTACTGATCCCAAACAGTACAATCGTGTTGTCACAGATTTTCAGCAAAGTCTAATCGACTATTATAATCAGCCAGTAAAGCAACTTCCAAATGTCCAGTATTTTGCAGATCAATTGGGATTGACGGCGAATTACTTGGGCGATATCATGAAGCACTTTACTCAAAAATCGGCTTTGGAGAATATCCACGATTTTATTATTAAAAGAGCAAAAGAATTATTGGTTCAAAATCAAAAATTAAATACGGCTGAAGTTGCTTACGAATTAGGTTTTGAATATCCCAATTATTTTTCAAAATTCTTCAAAAAGCAGGTCAATCTCACACCAAGAGAATTCCGATTGCAAGCCATCGGCAGAAATTAAATAAAATCAAAACACCTCCCCAATAGGTGTTTTTTCATTTTCAGTAATTTGTATCTTTTTTATAGGTAATCTGTTTCTGTCGATTGTTTTTTACAATGGTAAATTTGCTAAGCAATTTTAAAACATCTTAAAATGAAACACGATAATACCAGTAACAAGGACGAAAATTCGAGACGAAAATTCTTTCAGCAAACAGCAATTGCCGGAGCAGGCTTAATGCTTACACCAAGTTTGATCACTGCTTCATCCGGCAATATTGAAATTAGTGAACAAAACAAGGATAGAGAAAATAAAATGACTACAAGAAATCTTGGAAAGTTAAAAGTTTCTGCATTGGGAGCAGGCTGTATGAGTATAAGTGCCAATTATGGTGCGCCGGCAAAAATTGAAGAGGGTATTAAAACCATTCGCAAAGCGTATGAAAGCGGCGTTACATTTTTTGATACTGCTGAAGTTTACGGACCTTATACAAACGAGAAATTAGTAGGAGAAGCATTGGCTCCATTTAGAGATAAAATATCTATTGCTACTAAATTTGGTTTTGAAATTGGTGCTCCAAATATCACATTAAACAGCAGACCCGAACATATTAAGAAAGTGGTTGAAGAATCATTAACCAGACTCAAAACAGATAGAATCGACCTTTTATATCAACACCGTGTTGACCCTAATGTACCAATTGAAGATGTTGCAGGTGCGGTAAAAGACTTGATTGCAGCAGGTAAAGTATTGCATTTCGGTTTGTCGGAAGCAAATACTGCAACCATTCGTAAAGCACATTCTGTACAACCTGTTTCAGCTATCCAGACAGAATATTCATTTATGGAACGAAGCGTGGAGAAAAATGGCGTTTTAGATTTATGTGAAGAATTAGGAATTGGTTTTGTGCCGTGGGGACCACTTGGAATGGGGTATCTGACGGGAAAACTTAATGCACAGACTCCTTTTGATAGTAAATTAGATTTACGTTCTGCATTTGACCGCTTCACTCCTGAAGGTTTGGCAGCCAATATGCCAATTGTGAATCTTCTCAACCGATTTGCATCCAACAAAAATGCAACAGCTTCTCAGATTGCACTTGCCTGGCTTTTGGCGAAAAAACCTTTCATCGTTTCTATTACCGGAACTAGAAATATTCCTCATCTTAAAGAAAATTTAGGTGCTTATGATGTTCAGTTATCTGCTGCGGAATTTCAGGAATTGGAAACCGAGTTTGCTAAATTAAAAGTATATGGAGGAAGAATGAATGAAATGCAAATGACTTTTTGCCAATAATACCGTAATTCATTTGGTATAACTAAAGATTAAATTATGTTACAAAAACGCTCTCTTTCCGGGAGCGTTTTTTTGTACCAGTAAAATGTTTCTTTTTTACTAGTAATCCGTTTCCATCAAAATTATTGCCTCTCTATACCTTTGTGTTGTAATTATAACATTAAAACATTAAAAAATGACAAATAATAAAGTTTGGTTAATAACCGGGGCAAGCAGTGGAATAGGATTGGAAATTACTAAAGCAGCACTTGCTGCAGGCAACAAAGTAATCGCCACTGGTAGAAATGCAGACAAGGTAGTAAAGGCACTTGGAGAGTCTACCGATAACTTATTGGTGGTACAAATGGATGTTACTAATGCTGAAGAAATAAATACAGCCTTAGATGCCGCCATAGAAAAATTTGGAACTGTAGATGTGTTAGTTAACAACGCAGGCAGCTTTTATGCAGGCTATTTTGAAGAATTAAGCCAGGCTCAGATGGAGCGTCAATTTGCTGTTAATGTATTTGGACCTATGAATGTGACAAGAGCCGTTCTGCCAATTATGAGAAGCAATAAATCAGGACACATTATTACCGTTTCATCAACAGCGGGATTAGTGGGTTATGAGCTTTGTACGGCTTATGCAGGATCTAAATTTGCATTAGAAGGCTGGATGGAATCGCTACAGTTGGAAGTTTCACAATTTGGGATCAATACTACTATCGTAAATCCGGGATTTTTCAGAACCAATTTATTAGAACCATCTTCAACCATTTGGAATGAATTGCATATTGAAGATTATGCAGAACGTATTGCAATGCTTCGTCCGGGTTGGCAAGCAATGAGTGGAACTCAGGGTGGAGATCCTGCAAAATTAGCAGCGGGTTTACTTACAGTAGCAAGCGAGGCAACACCTCCAAAACGTTGGTTTGCTGGCGCAGATGCGATTGCAGAAACAGAAAGAAAAATCCAAGAATTACAAGACCAAGCCGATGCCTACCGAGAATTATCTTCTTCATTGGCAATTGATAAATAATATCTAATTTTTTCAATGAAATTATTCAAAGACATAGAATCGTTTAACGAATACATTGGTTTACCAAAACCATTGGATAATAATATTGATATAGGATATTATGATGTTCCGGCAATACGCCTGAAATCAGAACCTGTGGCGATTGATTTTTATCGAATTTCGATCAAGAGTAATTTCATTGATAAATCTGTTCCCGGCTATGATCCACAAAACACTAAGCCTATTAATGCCGCTTTCTTTAACAGCCCGGAAATCGGAGGTGGATGGGATATGGAGCCTAATTTTAATGGGATTTATTTACAGTTTTCTAAAAAAATGATCGAAGAAAACCGTTTTCTTTTTAAGAACTATTACAATTACGGACTTCACGAACCATTATTATTAATTGAGGATGAAGAAAAGGAAATAAGAATGATTTTTAGTTTGATGTTGAAATATTATGAACAGAAAAAAGACAATTTCACCGTACTGATTTCTTATGTTCACGTAATGGTTTCTTTGGTAGAATCATTTTACAAAAGACAGTTTTCTACAAATATTAAACAATACAGTCCAATCATATCAGAATTTCAGCAACTGCTGATGGGGTATTACAATCATCCGGTCAATCAGATTCCTGCAGTTCAGTATTTTGGCGATAAGATGGGATTAACTCCAAATTACTTGGGTGATATTATAAAACAAATCACCAAGAAAACAGCCATAGAAAACATTCACGAGTTTGTAATTGCAAAAGCAAAAGAAATGCTTGAAAACAGAAACGATCTTAATACCACCGAGATTGCTTATACTCTGGGATTTGAGTATCCAAATTACTTCTCAAAATTTTTTAAAAAACAAGCAGGATTGACTCCGAAAGAATACCGTTTACAATACAATAAGATGCTTCAAAATTAATGCAAATACTTCGCCTTCGGGAATAGACTGAGAGTTTGTAAGACATAGTAAATTTAGAGAATTATTAGTTAATCAATAAAAAGGATAACGGTAAAATGTTTCTTTTATAGTGGTAATGTGTCTCCATCCGTTTCAGCACTGAGGTCTAATTTTGCAGTATCAAATTAATCATCAATTTAATATAAATATGTATAGAATTATTAAGGCATCTATCGTTGCATTTTTTGCTCTTACTGCTGTTCCTGCAATGGCACAAAATAAGACAGAACATAGTTTACAAAAAGAGATAAAGAATACAGAAGAAGCAAAAAATGATGAATTTATCAACGGAATTGCTGAGCTAATGGCACACTCTACCCGCACACCAATTTTGCGCACACCAAACGAATATGGGATGATTTATGAAGATATATTTTTTCCTGCAATAGATGGCGTAACATTAGAAGGCTGGTTTATTCCTGCGAAGAATTCAAATAAGCTAATCATTTGTAATCATCCAATGCCTGCAAACCGTTATGGTTATCCCGGACATTTGGAACCCTGGAAAAATTTTGGAGGTTTTGAAGTCAATTTTTTACCAGAATACAAAATTTTGCACGATGCAGGTTACAATATAATTGCTTATGATATGCGCAATCACGGACGTAGTGGTGCTGGTAACGGCGGCATTGTAGGACATGGAATTGTGGAATATCGTGACGTAATTGGTTCATTGCGTTATGCCAGATCCAGACCAGACACAAAAGATATGAAAATAGCATTGTACAGCCGTTGTCTGGGTGCCAATTCTACATTTGTTGCTATGGAAAAATATCCAGAAGAATTTAAAAACATTACTTCAATGATTGCATTGCAGCCTTCGCCTCCGCGTGCCTTTGTAAAGACGGCGATGGATAATGCAAAAATACCTAACGGTTATGAATTGTTCGATGCGGCCCTGCAAAGAAAAACCGGTTACGTATTGGATGATTTCAGACCAGTAGAAAATTCTCAGGCTGATCATATACCTACACTTGTGGCTCAGGTGAAAGCAGATTTTTTAATGCCTTTTCACTATGTGGAAGAAATCTACAATAACATTTCTGCAAAAGATAAAAAGCTCTTTTGGATTGAAGGAACAGACCAGCGTTTTCAGGGATATAATTATTTTGGGCAAAATCCAAGAGTAATGTTAGAGTGGTTTGATACGCATTTTAAATAGTGTAGCGCTTAAAAGTAGATCAGGAAATTAGATGTAATTTTAAATAACAATAGAATGAAAACAAGAATATTTTTTGCAATGCTGATAACAGTATTAACATTCGGAACTAAAATTAATGCACAAACAAAATCAGCAGATAAGCAGAAGACTGTTTTACTGATTAATGCACATTTAACTTATCTGGGATTATCAGAAGGTAAACTTAACAAGGCTTTTTATGATAAAGCCAAAGAATTTTTCCTGTCACAAAATTTTAAAGTTTTAGAAACGAAAATTGAGGCTGGTTATAACGTGGAAGAAGAAGTGGAAAAACATATGCAAGCCGACATTATCGTATTGCAAACACCCGTGAATTGGGAAAATACGCCTTGGATATACAAAAAGTATGTGGATGAGGTTTTTACAAATGCGATGTTTAGTAAAAAATTTCTCTCTGGCGACGGCCGCTCAGAAACAGACCCCACTAAAGAATACGGAACCGGAGGAAAAATGCAGGGTAAAAAGTTTTTGCTTTCTGCTACCTGGAATGCTCCTGAAGAAAGTTTCAACAATCCAAAACAACCGCTTTGGAAAGGCAAAAGCGCCGATGATGCTTTGTCTAATATAGGTGCAAATTATGCATTTGTTGGATATAAGGTACTTCCGGGACATTATTGCTACGATGTTTTTCATAACAAGCATATCAAAGAAGATTTGGAAAATTATCCCAAATATTTGAAAAAAGTATTTGGCCTTTAAACTATTAATCAATCAAAATATTTAAATAAAATTAAAATGAGTACGACAAAAAAAGTTCTATTAATCAATACACATTTAACGTATCCTAACTGGAGCGAAGGCAAACTGAATGATTCATTCCACCAAAAGGCTAAAGAATTCTTCGAAGTTAACAATTTTGAAATTTTAGAAACAAAAGTAGAAGATGGTTATGATGCAAACGAGGAAGTTGAAAAACATCTGGAAGCAGATATTATCATTTTACAAACGCCCATCAATTGGTTTGGAGCGCCTTGGATCTATAAAAAATATGCGGATGAAGTTTTCAATAGCGGATTAATGAGCAAAAAATTTCTTAGCGATGACGGGCGAACAAGAGAAGATCCAACTCGTCAATACGGAACTGGCGGACACTTACAAGGCAAGAAGTTCATGGTTTCTGCAACATGGAATGCGCCTAAAGCAAGTTTTGATGATGTGAATCAGGTTTTGTTTCAAGGTAGAAGTACGGCCGATGTTTTAATTCAAATTACAAGCAATTATCGTTTCTGTGGTGTAGATGTAGTAGCAGATTACAACTGTTTTGATATTTTTAAAGACGGAGATATTGTTGGAGATTTAGAAAATTACCCAGCCCATTTGAAAACAGTATTTGGCTTATAAAATTTGGACAACAAAAGATTAAAATAGAATTTAGATGGAAAACCCAAAAAAAGTACTACTCATTAATGCGCATTTAACTTACCCGAATTTTAGTGAAGGAATATTAAATGCGTCATTTTATCAGAAAGCGAAAGAATTCTTCGAAGCAAATAATTTCGGAATTTTGGAAACAAAAGTAGAAGATGGTTACGATACTGAGCAAGAAGTGGAAAAACATTTGCAGGCAGATATTATTATTTTGCAAACACCCATCAATTGGTTTGGGGCACCCTGGATTTACAAAAAATATGTTGATGATGTATTCAGCAGTGCAGGAATTAGTAAAAAATTTCTTGAAAATGATGGAAGAACAAAAGAAGATCCATCCCGACAATATGGAACTGGAGGATATTTGCAAGGTAAAAAATTTATGGTTTCTGCCACTTGGAATGCACCTAAAGCAAGTTTTGATGACCCAAAACAAGTTTTGTTTCAAGGAAGAAGTACAGCAGACTTCTTTATACCAATTACGAGTAATTACCGTTTTTGCGGTGTAGATATAATTCCAGATTATAACTGCTACGATATATATAAGGACGGGGATATTAGTAAAGATTTAGAAAATTATCCTATCCACCTTAAAGAATTCTTAGTGTAATATTAAAATCATTATAAATGAAAAAGTTAATCAATAATCTTCAGAGCAGTTTTCCAAATAGTTTATTCTTGTATTTAATATTTGCAACAATGTTTTTAACTTTCAGCAATATGTCAGCTCAAAAAAAAGATATGATGGTTCGTCTTTCAGAAATTGAAATTTACCCTGAATATTTATCCGAATATAAAGCCATTTTAAAAGAGGAGTCTTCGGCTTCAGTAAAATTAGAATCTGGTGTACTGGCAATATTTCCCATGTATCAAAAAAATGATTCAACTCAAGTAAGAATATTAGAGATCTATAATGATAACAATGCTTATCAATCGCATTTAAAAACACCTCATTTTCAAAAATATAAAACAACGACAAGTAAAATGGTAAAATCATTAAAGTTGGTAGACATGAATACAATAGATCCAGAATCAATGAAAATGTTGTTTAGAAAAATGATTGAATAAATAATTTATTATATGCGATTTAAATTATAGGCTCTCCTTGATGAAGATGAGGAGATACATTTTTCAAATTTAAAATCTAAGTTCTGATTCTTTACATTTTTTTTCAAGTTCAAAAAAATTTTGGTTTCTGGATTCACTCTTAACTTACTCGTAGACTTGTTTTAACTATGGTTCAAACTGTCTTTTGCCTACAATAAATAGTTTAGAAACCTCAAAATCATTTGTTTTTGAGGTTTTTTGTTTATCGAGAGTTTGTAATTATTGATCAGTTGCACATTCGAACCTAAACCTGTCAGTACTTGATTGGCAAGATATTTAATTTTTACAAAATAGTTTGTGCCACGATTCTGCCACAACTTCGACTAGTCAAATAGCTGTAAAACCGCCTTAGTTTTTTGTGGCAATAAAGGTATCCATTCCATTCCAAATGTGCCACGAATCTGTCATTAAAATTTGAGCAGTTTTAAAGATGATCAAATTAAATTTCTGATTAATAAGTTTGTTGAACAAGTGGAATTCAAATAGAATTTTATGTGCTGATTTTTAGTGAATTATATCTTTTGAATAGATAGAAATAAATTAGATTTTTTTGTGCCTTATTTGTACCATTTATTTTTTAATCAACTGATTTAAAGTAACTTGTATTTTAGAAGAAGTAAAATAATTATTTCGTAGGGACGCGATTAATCGCGTCTCTACATATAATAAATCAAAAACCGGGTCAGAAATGACTCGGTTTTTTTATGCAAAATAATTATGTAGGTTTTTATAAAAATGGTAGTCAGAATTATTTTTTAAGAATGAGGTTTCCCGTACTTTTTTTACAAGTTTTAGTATTTAATTTGAAAAAAAATAAACCAAAACTTAACCTAAAAACTATGAAAAAAATTCTTGGAGGATTATTGTTATTATCTATTTTGTTTACAAGCTGCAGTAGTGATGAAAACGACGATAATAGCTCAGTTTCAGCTACTGTAAACGGAGCAGAATGGAAGCCAACTAAAATTAATAGTGTTACCTTAATTAAAATTGCAGGAAGTGGACAAAGATTTGATATAAATATTCAGGATGGCTCACAAATGCTTATGCTGGCTTGTGAAAGTGAGTTTACAACTAATGATGCAATGCCGTTAAAAGAATATAATTTTTATGAAGATGTAGAAGACACTGAGGGAAATGAATGGATTCCTAACGATGCCTTATTTGTAAATGCTTATTTAATAGATGGAAATACTTATACGGAGCATATACCAGTAGTTGGAAAAATGACTATTACAGCAATGGACCCGAAGAAAAAAACAGTGTCTGGAACTTTTAGCTTTAAGGCGGAAAAAGACGATGCTCTTCAAACTAAAATCATAACCCCTAAAGTTTTTGAAGTAAAAAATGGAGTTTTCACAAATTTATCTTATACTGTATTGTCTGAATAAAACTTTGTAGCACATATAAATAGGAAACCGGACTAGAAATAGTTCGGTTTTTTTATGGATTAAATTCAAAGCTTTAAAATTATTCAATTTAAGTATCAGAAATAAAATGCTTAAACTATTTTTTTCGTTGCTTAATATCTTCCCGTTAAAATGACATTTGTCATTTCCCGTTCAAAATCTTTTTTGTAATATTACTATATAAATCATTTTGAATGAGAAAGATAAAATACAAAAAAGGACGTAAACTGCAACATACTAGTTTAGAGTATACTGGGATTCATAAAGATCATGAATCAGAAATGCAACTTTTTGTATATGACGATGCTGACGTTATTGAATATGAAAAATTTACTGTTTTTGCCTTAAATACCTGTATTAATTACACTAAAAATAATTGGCTGAATATACACGGCTTAAATAATCTCGACTTAATTAAGACAATTGGGACACATTTTAAGCTGGATGATTTTTTATTGGCCGATATTTTAAACACTACCAAAAGAACCAAATTAGAAGAACAGCAGGATGTTTTATTTTTTAACATAAAATCGCTTTTGCCTTCTGAGTATTCTGATGGCCTTAAAGTAGAGCAGTTGAGCTTCATTTTAAAAGACGGAATTCTGATTTCATTTCAGGAGAAAAGAAGTGATTTTTTTACTCATATACGCGAGCGTCTGCGCATGCACGCTGGAATTGTAAGAACTAAAAAAGTGGACTATTTGCTCTATTTATTATTGGATGCGGTAATGGAAAATTTTTACATTACAATTGAAGATGAAGAAGAGAATATTGAGGAACTGATTGATTTAACTAAAAAAGGAGCCGATCCGGTTATTTTGGAAAAGATCGAAAATCATCGTGATAATTTTAATTTTTTAAAACGGTCTATTATACCACTTCGCGATTCATTGTATTATCTGAAAACAATTAAGGATGATGATACAAATAGTTTGATTCAAAAAGAAACTTTTAATTTTTTCATCAGACTGCATCAAAAAAGTTTAGAGCTTTTGGAGCAAATTGATTCGGATATGAGTTCATTAGAAAGTGCTTCAAACTTTTATTTTTCGGAACAAAGCAGGAAGATGAATGAAATAATGAAAACACTTACGATCATTTCGGCCATTTTTATTCCGCTCACTTTTATTGTGGGAGTATATGGAATGAATTTCGAATATATGCCAGAGCTTCAGGAAAGAAACGGCTATTTTATGGTCATGGGAGGTATGTTTTTATTGGTAATAGCCCTGATTATTTATTTCAAAAAAAGGCGTTGGTTTTAATGCTTTCCTGATTAAAAATTACGATTACACATTAGTTTCAAAATAATAAATTATGAGTAAAGCAATATATATAGCGACAAGTGATCAGAATAGCGGAAAATCGATCGTTACACTCGGCTTGATGAGCATTTTGATTGGTAAAACAGCTAAAGTGGGTTATTTTAGACCTATTGTAGAAGATTTTGTTGATGGAGAATTAGACAATCATATTGAAACTGTGCTTTCACATTTTAATCTTGATATAAAGTTTGAAGATGCTTACGCCATTACCAAAAGCAAATTAATCAAGAAAAAAAATAAGGGTAAAATAGGCGAGGTTTTAGATTTAATTATCGAAAAATATAAAAAGCTTGAAGAACGTTTTGATTTTGTTTTAGTTGAAGGTACAAGCTTTACCGGCGAAGGAACTTCCATAGAATTAGATACAAATGTTTTAATTGCAAAAAACCTCGGAATCCCAACTATAATTATTGGTTCCGGTGTTGGTAAAACTTTAGATGAATTAGTTGATAGTTTATATCTCGTTTATGATTCTTTCAAAGTAAAAGAAGTTGAGGTTTTGTCTGTTTTTGCGAATAAAGTTCAGCCTGAAAATATCGAATTGGTAACAAAAGGGTTACAGAAAAGTTTGCCTGCCAATGTTTTGATAAATACGATTCCGTTAATTTCCAGTCTGAATAATCCAACAATGCAGGAAATTGTAAATGAACTTGACGCCAAAGTAATGTTTGGAGAAAACTACCTTAACAACGAAATTGGGCATTTTAGTGTCGGTGCGATGCAGCTGCACAATTATTTAGTTCACCTTCATGATAACGCTTTGGTAATCACTCCGGGAGATCGTTCAGACATTATTCTGGGTGCTCTACAAGCTAATGAATCTGCTAATTATCCAACAATTTCCGGAATTATCCTGACGGGAAATATTATTCCGGAACAAAGTATTTTAAAGCTTATTGAGGGACTATCTTCTATTGTTCCGATTATAGCAGTTGACGGAGGAACCTATAATGTGACCAATAAAATCGGCTCTATTAAATCAAAAATTTACGCGAATAACACACATAAAATAGAGACATCAATAAATACATTTGAAAAATACGTAGAAATTGAAGCACTATCCGAAAGATTGATCACTTTTGAAGCGGAAGGAATGACGCCAAAAATGTTTCAGTATAACATGGTAAAAAGAGCCAAACAACACCGTAAACATATCGTTTTACCTGAAGGAACAGATGAACGAATTATTATTGCAGCTTCAAGATTGCTGACTATGGATGTTGTTGACATTTCGATGATTGGCGATAAAAAACAAATAGAAAGTAAAGTTACCGAACTCGGAATAACCTTTGATTTTTCAAAAATAAAAATCATCAATCCAATTGAATCTGAGTTTTATGAAGATTATGCCAATACCTATTATGAGCTTCGAAAAGCCAAAAATGTAAGCATAACAATGGCAAGGGATTTAATGGAAGATGTCTCGTATTTTGGAACAATGATGGTGTATAAAGGACACGCTGATGGAATGGTTTCAGGAGCAGCACATACAACTCAACATACGATTTTGCCGGCATTGCAATTCATCAAAACTAAACCAAATTCATCTGTAGTTTCTTCAGTATTTTTTATGTGTTTGGAAGACAGGGTTTCGGTTTTTGGAGATTGCGCCATTAATCCAAATCCAACTGCAGAGCAATTGGCAGAAATAGCGATTTCATCAGCAGATTCAAGTTCTGCTTTCGGAATTGAACCTAAAATCGCTATGCTTTCCTATTCTTCTGGTACTTCGGGAAAAGGAGATGAAGTAGAAAAGGTGAGAACTGCAACAGAAATAGTAAAGCAAAAACGTCCTGATTTAAAAATTGAAGGTCCAATTCAATATGATGCTGCTGTAGACCGCGCCGTAGGAAAAAGCAAAATGCCGGACTCTGAAGTGGCAGGACAGGCAAGTGTACTTATTTTTCCGGATTTAAATACAGGAAATAATACGTATAAAGCTGTTCAACGTGAAACTGGAGCATTGGCTATCGGACCAATGTTACAAGGCTTAAACAAGCCCGTAAACGATTTAAGCCGTGGTTGTACCGTAGATGATATTATTAATACGGTAGTGATTACAGCGATTCAGGCACAGGGACTTTAATCAATTAAAAATTAGAAATTAAAAATTAAAACTTTGGGGTTTCGTCGCAACAATAAATAAACTTAGTGACTTAGCGCCTTTGTGGCAAAATATTCAAAAATGAAAATACTAATAATAAACTCAGGTAGTTCATCAATAAAATATCAGTTAATGGTAATGCCAACGAATGAAGTAATTTGTTCCGGTATGATTGATAGAATTGGTTTAGAAACTTCAAATATTACCTTTAAAACAGCATCTGATTCGATAGAAGAAACATCACCAATTTCCAATCATAAAGTGGGTTTGCAAAAAGTTGCAAATATGCTTTTGGATGTTGAAAAAGGAGTTATTAAGTCAACTTCTGAAATTGTAGCGGTTGGTCATCGTGTTGTGCATGGAGGTAGTGACTTTAGCGATACTGTGAAAATTGATGAAAAAGTAAAAGCCAAAATCAAACAACTTTTTGAACTGGCTCCATTGCATAATCCCGCCAATTTAGAAGGAATTAATGTTGCTGAAGAAATCTTTAGTTCAGCCGAGCAAGTAGCTGTTTTTGATACTGCCTTTCATCAAACAATGCCAGAAGTGGCTTATAAATATGCAATTCCAAATTATCTTTTGACAGAAAATAAAGTTCGTGTTTATGGTTTTCATGGAACAAGTCACAAATATGTTTCTGAAAAAGCAATCGAGTTTTTAGAGAACAATTCTAGAATCATTACCATTCATTTAGGAAATGGCTGTAGTATGGCCGCTGTTAAAAATGGAAAATGTATTGACACCACAATGGGTTTTTCTCCATCAAACGGATTGATTATGGGAACACGATCCGGGGATATTGATCAGTCGATTGTTTTTTATATGATTAAAAATCTTGGTTATACGGCTGATGAAGTAAATGCAGTTTTACTGAAACAAAGCGGTATGCTTGGACTAACTGGTTATAGTGATTTGCGTGATATTGAAGCAGAAGCTGAAAAAGGAAATAAAGAATGTCAGTTGGCTTTGCTAATGAATGCATATCGTATTAAAAAGTTTATTGGTGCATATGCTGCAGCATTAAATGGTTTAGATGCCATTGTTTTTACGGCTGGAATTGGTGAAAACTCTTCGTATATGCGTAAATTAGTTTGTACTGATATGGATTATTTCGGAATCGAATTAGATGAAGAAAAAAATCAAATCCGTTCTAAAGCTATTAGAGAAATCAATAAAATAGGATCAAAAGCTAAAGTTTTGGTAGTACCAACAGATGAAGAATATGAAATTGCAAATCAGGTTTATCATTTGCTTCAGAATTAAATTTTTATGATCTAATTAATTCTAAAAATAATAAACTATAGATGCCAGTAACAAAAGTTTCGCTTACAAAAACGGATATTGAATCTTTAAAAGGTAAAAAAAAGAGTAATTCAAAACTTAGAACAGGGATATCATTTTTTCTCTTTTGCTTCTTTTAATAGTTTATGTGAGTGTCGGTTTTGATACTTCGAATTCATTTTTTTACTATTTTAAAATAGTAGTAATTGTAATTAATGCATTTCTTTTATTAGGAACTCTAAGAGATACTAATTATGACAATGATTTAAATGAAAGAAAAAAATATGTAGGTTTAGTAAAAGTAAAGAAGAAAGAATATTTTTATGATAATGAAAATAATAGTGAATCACATATAATAACTTTTGATGAATGGAGAATTGGTGAGAAATCATTTAAGAAAGAATATTGGAATAAAATAATTGAAGGTGACGAATTTTATGTTGAACAAGCTGCAAACTCAGGCTTTCTGTTCAAATTAGAAAAAGAAAATACTGATTTTAAAACACGATTGGTTTTTCAGTAGAAAAAGATATAAACTTTGCGTTAAGTCTGAAAGTATAACTAGCAAGCTCCTCAATTTAGGAGCTTTTTTTACTTATTAAATATTTGTCAGTATCTTTGACTATAAAACTGAATATTTTGAAATCGATACTTCTAAAATCACTTTTCTTCTTTTTCATCGCTTCTCAAATTCACGCACAAGAATTACTTCCTTTCGTTGAAAATTATAATAAATCAAATTATCAGGGCGACAATCAAATTTGGAATGTTGTTCAGGGAAAAGATAATGCGATGTATTTTGCCAACAATCATTATTTATTGCGATACGATGGCGTAAAATGGGAAAAATATACCCTGCCTAATAAAACTATTATTCGTTCCATTTTAATCGTAGGGGATAAGATTTACTCCGGTTCTTATAAAGAATTTGGTTACTGGTACAGAAAAGAAGGCAAGATGCATTATGTTTCGATCACTAAAAATCTACGCTTGTTTGATGAAAAAGATAATGAGGAAATCTGGAAAATTTTCAGATTCAATGGTTCTCTATATTTTCAGTCCTTCAATGATGTTTTTATTTATAATGGAAAACATATTCAAAAAATAAAATTTCCATTTCTAATATCTTATTGTTTTGTTGTCGATCAAAACCTTTATGTGGCTTCTGTAGCGAAGGGCACTTTTAAAATGAACGGATCAAGAATTGCAAATCCAAAAGGATGGAATGTGCTTAAAAATTGTGTCGTTCATGCGATCGAAAAATACCAAAACAAGACTTATATTTTTACGCAGAAAAAAGGAATTTTCACAGTAGAAAAAGAAAGTTTAAAGCCCTGGAATAATCCTTTAAATGAAATTTTAAAAAGTTCTACAATTAATGTAGGTAAGTTCACTAAAAACAATAAACTTATTGTAGGTACTGGAAACAGAGGCGTTTTTATTTATGATTTTAAATCTGATACCTATAAAAACATTGACAGAAAAAATGTCTTAATGAATAACTCGATTTTGAGTATTGGTTTTGATAAAGAAAACGATTTATGGCTTGGTTTAGATAACGGAATTGCTCATGTTGAAATCAATTCTCCTATTTCAATCTTCTATGATAATTCGGGTATTTTAGGTTCTGTTTATTCAGTTGCTACAACAAATAAAGGTTATTTAATAGCAACAAATCATGGTGTATTTGAGTTTGATTCGGGTAAATTCAAAATGATGCCCAATACTCAAGGGCAGGCTTGGAATATTACAGAAATTAACAATAAATATATTATTGGTCATAACGATGGCACATTTTCATATGAAGCTGGTTCCTTGTCTAAAATAAATAATATTAGTGGTGGCTGGAATTTATCTAAAAGCAGTATCAATAATAACTATTTTCAGTCGACATATAGTGGCGTTGTTGTTTATGACAATCTTTCAGATTTAAATCAAAAGAAAGTAATTAAGGATCTTTCTAAACCTATAAAATATGTAGCTCAGAATAAAAAGAATGAAATTTGGGCGGCAGATAATTATCGGGGTTTGTATAGAGTTTTGTATGATGATAATTTTAAAACGAAAAAAGTTGAAAATATTACGCAACAAAGCAAGATTAAAAATGATTTTGGGGTTAAGATATTTGAGTTTAGAAATGAAATTCTGTTCTTGATCAATAATTCATGGTATACTTATAATTCAATAACCAACAAACTAGAAGAAAGTGAATTATTTAATCAGAACTTTAAAAAAGTTTCTGATGTTATAAGCATAGATGAAGATCACTTTATGGTACTTCAGGATGGAATCTTATATCATATTAAAGCTACCGGAAATAAATTTTTGTGGAATATTATTCAGGCAAAATATTATAAAGGAAAATTAATCAATGATAATTTAAGAATTTTTAAGCATGCTAATCACTATTTGCTAAATCTTGATGATGGTTTTATATCCTTACAATTGAAATATGAGAATAAGCAAAATTCAGCTGTTAAGATTGAATCTTTTAATGATGAAAATTTAGTACCAAATGATTCTAAAATTAAATATAATACTGAATTACAAATAAATGTCATCTCTGGAATTTACGGAGCCAGCAAACCTAATTTGTTTTATAAACTTGATAATGGAAAGGAATTTATTTCAGTTGCAAACGGATTGATTGTTTTAAATAATTTAAGCAGTGGAAACCATTCCGTAAATGTTTTTAAACATGATGGCGCAAACTATGATAATGTTGCAAGTTTTGAATTTAGTGTTGCAAAACCTTGGTATTTTTCATTTTGGATGATTTTGTTATACTTATTAATAATAGGAGCAGTGTTGTTTCTCTATTATAAATGGAATAAACTTCGCTATATGCAAAAATTAAGATTGCAGGCAGAAGAATTAAAACATCAGAGAGAGATTCTTGAAATGGAATTAAAAGCAGAAAATGAATTGAATATGCAGGAATATCAGAAGCATATTTTGGAACTTGAATTACAAACGAAATCATCTGAAGTGGCGGGAAAATCATTGTCAATTGCCAAACAAAGTGAAATGATTGAAAATATTCAAAATATTCTGGATTCAGAAAAAGACTTTAACAAACTTAAAAGCGAAATCAAAAAGGCTATTAAGATTAATGAAGTTAATAAACACGAATGGGAGATTTTTGAAACCAATTTAAATCAGATTCATAATGAATTTATTATAAGCCTCTCAAAGAAATATCCCAACCTTACTCCAAAAGATATAAAACTCTGTGTTTATCTGAAAATGAACCTTTCTTCAAAAGAAATTGCCCCTATGATGAATATATCATTTAGAGGCGTAGAACTGCATAGATATCGCTTAAGAAAGAAATTAAATCTCTCGCAAGAAGAAAACCTATCAAAATTTTTATTAAGTGTGTAAGATTTGCATTTAATTTTTGCGTTTTTTATATTTTTAAATACTATTTTTTATATAATTCCAATACATCATTACTACATCATAACGTTATGTTAATGAAATTATATTAACATTTATGATGTTGATTTTCATTAGTCTACATTCATTTTTTAACATAATGATGTAGCTATGTAGTAGTAGTATTTGATGTACTACAACGATGTAATTGTTTAATTTGGCTCTACTAACTTAAACGATTACGAACTGTATGAAAAATTTTATTTTTAGCTTTTTAGCGCTCTTATTGCTTCCGGCATATATGTCTGGGCAGGCAATCAAAGGAAAAGTAGTAGATAGTAGTGGAATGGGAATTCCGGGAGCAGTTATTAGTGCACCCAATTCAAGAACTTCTGCAGATGCTGATTTCGACGGGAATTTTACAATTAATGCCAAAGAAGGTGAGATTTTGAAAATCTCAATGTTGGGTTTTGATGCTGTTTCTGTACCGGCAACTTCAGCTCCCATGACAATTTCTTTAAAAGAGTCGGGAGATACAGCTTTGAAAGAAGTTGTTGTTATTGGTTATGGAACAAGAAAAAAAGTAGATAATACTACGGCAATTAGTTCTATAAAAGCTGAGGAAATTACTAAAACCAAAGTATTGAATGCCTCTCAAGCCATACAAGGTAAAGCGGCTGGGGTACAAGTGATTTCGTCAGATTTACCAGGAAGTACACCTTCTGTTGTTATTAGAGGTTTGGGAACTGCATTAGGTGGAAGAACACCTTTATATGTAGTAGACGGAATGCAAACGGAGAATATCAATAATATTAATACAAACGATATTACTTCTTATGATATCTTAAAGGATGCTTCGGCACTAGCAATTTATGGTACCAGAGCTGCAAACGGGGTAATTATTATTACTACTAAAAAAGGTAAGGGTGATAATAAAGTTTCTGTGGAAGTAGAAAGCTTTGCCGGTGTTAGAGAGCCACTTAAAAAAGTTAAAATGGCAGGTAGTAATAAGTATTCTTATTATACAAATGCTGCCTTGCAAAATACGACATTCTCACAAGATCAGCCTGTAAATACAGATTGGTTTGATGAAATTACAAGGAGCGGAACTTATACACAAAATAACGTTTCTGTTTCAGGCGGTTCTGAAAATGTTAAATATTTTTTCAGCTTAGGAAACTATGAAGAGAAAGCTATTCTAAACGGACTATCTTATGGACGTACCACTTTTAGAAATAATAATGAATATAAAATTTCTAAAAAACTGACTTTAAATCAAAACTTCAGTTTTACTTCAACAAAATCTACTCCTAAACCATTAGGGGCTTTTACAAATGCTTATAAACAATCACCGATAGTTCCCGTTTTTTTTCCTGACGGAAAATATGGAGTACCTAGAGTTGGAGCAGATGGTTTTGCAAGCGAAACAGGATCAGCATTTAACAACGTTGGTAATCCGGTTGCACAACTTGACTTTTTTGATGAACAACAAAAAAGTATAACATTACAGGGAGGTTTAAAATTGGATTATGAAATTTTAAAATCATTAAAATTTACCTCTCAATTTAATGGAGAATATTATACTTGGAAACAATATAATTTCGAAGACACTAAAAATGTTTGGCTTGCTGCAAATCCTAATAAGGTAGCAAGTGACTACGAAAAAGAATTCCCAAATGCTAATATCAATTTATTGACTAAGGGCAGAGAAGAATATTATAATTGGAATTTAGCTAACTACTTAACATATAATAAAGTATTTAATGAAATTCACGATATTGAAGTTGTAGCAGGTATTGAAACTAGTGTTAAAGGCGCTAGAGAAAAACTTACTATTAAAAGGAAAAATGTAAATTCAGATTCCAATTATTGGTCCTTGAAAGATGTAGAATATGCTGCAAATGTAACGAGCTACAAAGATGAAGTTTTTAATGAAGTAAAATTGGCTTCGTATTTAGGGCGTTTCCAATACAAATTGATGGATAAATATTTGGTTACCGGAACGGTAAGACGTGACGGATCTTCAAATTTTGGAAAAGATTATCGTTGGGGTACATTTCCTGCTTTTGGTTTAGGATGGATTCTTTCTAAAGAAGCTTTCCTGGCAGATTCAAAAACTATTAGTTTATTAAAATTAAGAGGAGGCTGGGGTAAATTAGGAAATCAAAATGTGCCATTAAACAGAGCAAGTTATACATCTGGTCAAAATGCTTACCTGGGAGGTTCTATATTAAATGAAGGAACTACTATTAACTCTCAAATTGATCCGAGTTTATCATGGGAAGTTACGGAAGAAACTTCTATTGGTTTAGATTTTGAACTTTTAGAAAGTAAATTAAAAGGAACTGTTGATGTATATGACAGAAATACAAACAACATAATTTTAAATACAAAACCATATGCTACATCTGGAATTACAAATTTCTCTCCGGCTCACGTAGGGGAAGTTTCGAACAAAGGTTATGAAATTTCTTTACGTTGGGATGATAAAATTGGCGAGAATTTTAGCTATTTCATTGGTGGGAATTTTTCGAACAATCAAAATGAACTTACTGGTTTAAAAAATGTTATTCTATCTCCACTTATCGGAGGAGGTTTAGGGAATGGACAAGATACTAAATTGTTAGATAATACTACTGTTGGTCAGCCATTAGGTAGTTTTTATATCTACGAGTATGCAGGTTTTGATGCTGCAAACGGAAAAATGTTGTATTACAATGCTGCAGGCGATAAAGTAACTCAGGATGCATTAAGTGCAACTACAGATAAAAAATATGTAGGATCAAGCATGCCAAAATCTAATTATGGAGTTTCTCTAGGATTTAATTACAAAAACTTTGATTTTTCTGTAGATGGTTACGGAACAAATGGTGCAAAAGTATACAATGGTAAAAAAGCACAACGTTTTGCTGGAGAGAATATCGAAAACTCACTTGCAACAGATTTTTGGACACCTAATAATTTGACAGCTTCAAATCCAGCTCCATTTAACCAGGTACCAGTTGCTTCTACTTATTACTTAGAATCTGGTGATTTCTTTAGAATCAACAATATTACATTAGGATACAAATTGCCATTGCAAAATACTAATTTTATTAGTTCTTGCAGAATTTATGTAAATGCTATTAACCCATTTATTACACAGAAATTCTCAGGGTTCTCTCCAGAATTAAACGGCGATGGAAATCCTTACGGAACTCAGGGAGTAGAGCTCGATGCTTATCCAACTTTGAGATCATTTGTAATGGGAGTTAACTTAAAATTTTAAAATTATGAAAAAGATATATATAGCAGCATTTGTATTATCAGCATTCTTTTTTACAGGATGTGCAGACGATTATTTAGATGTAGATCAAACAGAATCTATTTCTACAGATGACACTGAATTATTCAACAATGATGCAGGAGCAGCTCAGTTTGTAACCTCAATTTATAACAAATTCTTAAATTGGGATATGACCTCATTCGGATGGATTGGTCTGTCAAGTATTACATCAGATGATGCAGATAAAGGATCATCTCCGGGTGATACAGGAACGGATAAGGATGTTTTGGATGCTTTGACTTATAATGCGTCAAATCCTTCTGCGGAAAGTACTTTTAATGCTAATTACGATGGTATCAACAGATGTAATCAAGCTTTAAATATTCTTCCAAAATTAGATAAAGTAGATGCTAATTTAAGAGCTAGATTAGCTGGTGAAGCTAAATTTTTAAGAGCTTTTATGTATTTTACTTTAGTAAAATGTTATGGTGGAGTACCAATTGTAGATCACTTGCCAGTTCCAGGTTCTGATTCAGATAGAATTATGCAATTAACCCGCAAAACAGCTGCAGAGGTTTATGCTTTCATCGAAAGTGATTTAAATGATGCTATTGCAGCACTTCCTGAAAAAGGAGCGTATTCTGCAAATGAAAGATCAAGAGTGTCAAAAGGAGCTGCTTATGCCTTATTAGCAAAAGTAAGTTTATATCAAAAGAAATGGCAGCAAGTAATCGATAATACGAATAAAGTTACAGGTTACTCAATCGTTAGCGATTATGCCAGCATGTTTAAAGCGTCTGGTAAATTTGATTCAGAAACTATTTTCGAAATTTATGCTCAAGGTGCAGTTCCAGCGAAGGGAATCGAAGGATATTCTAACACACAAGGCGCTCGTGGTGCTGGTGGTTGGGGTTGGGGTTTCAACACGCCATCTCAAAGTTTAGTAAATGCTTATGAGCCAGGTGACGTAAGAAAAAATGCTACCATTATCTTTAGAGGAACAACTTTGTATGATGGAAGAGTTATTCCAACAACAGTTGAAAACGAACGTTATAACTACAAAGCATATTCTTCTGCTTATACAGATGCCTGGGAAACAGATGTTGATATTAAATATCTAAGATATGCTGAAGTTTTATTAATGAAAGCAGAGGCTTTTAATGAATTAGGTCAAACATCGAATGCTATTCCTTTGTTAAATCAAATCAGAAACAGAGCTGGCTTAGCGAATACAACTTATTCGTCTCAGGCTGATATCAGAACTGCAATTTGGAGAGAAAGAAGAGTTGAAATGGCTTTTGAGCACGACAGATTCTTTGATTTAGTTCGTACTGGTCAAGCCAAAGCAGCTTTTGCAATTGATGGAAAAACTTTTACTGAAGGTAAAAACGAATTGTTTCCTATTCCGGCTGCATTTATTAAACAAGCAGGTGGTTTAGCAACTCAAAATCCTGGTTATTAATCCTTAAAGACATTAAAAATGAAAAAAAATAAATCTATTTTCTTGCTTTCTTTTGTTTTAGCTTCAACAGTATTTGTGAGCTGTGAGGATAGTATAGATAAAGAAAATGCTCCAATTCCATATGAATCAATTGGAGGTTATGATAATTCTGATGAAGTTGCGTCAACTCACTTGATTTCTAAATTTAGTTTTGATGGAAATTTAAGTGACAGCAAAAGTAATATTACAGGAGTTGAAGGTATGAATGTTGCTTATGCTACCGGTGTAAAAGGAAATGCATATCAAGGTTCAAGTTCTGTTGCCCGATATGCAATAGGAAATGCTGCTTCAAAAATTACATCTTTAAATGATTACTCAATTTCATTTTGGATGAATACTGCTAACACAGTCCCTGACGGAGGAAGCCCTGGACAAGGAAAAGGAGCGCAGGGTATTTTTTCAATCGTTAGACCAACTGAGTTTTGGGGAGGGATTAATTTGTTTTTAGAAAATCCAGATAGTGCCAATCCAAACAGACTAAGATTAAAACTTGGAGTTGAAAATGGAAGAGCCGGAGTAGCATGGAGAGGACAAAGTGTAATCGTAAACCTTGATAATAGCTTAAACACCTGGATACATGTTGTTCTTGCATATGATTCTAAAACCAGTACTATGAATTGTTATACTAATGGTGCACCAAGTGCCAATGTTGGTGGTTTCCCATTTGCTCCTGCTGCAGGAGTTGTTGGAACTGCAATATGGTATGCGGATGATCCGGGAACTTATAATAACGCTAAAAACGCACCAAAATATGGTGCATTTCAAATGACAGGTACAAATGGTAAAGTTGTTTTTGGAACACATCAGTTCGAAACAACACCTCCATTAAACAATGGTTCTCAACAGGACTGGGCTACAAGTTATGCAGGATTGATGGACGAATTTAGAATTTATGATTCAGCTCTTGCAAGTAATGAAGTTTCAGCTTTATATAAACTTGAAAAAGACAAAAGATAGAAATCTTTATAATACACCTAGAATTTTCCATCTAGGTGTATTTTTAAATTATTAATACGCAAATTTATAAAAATGAAAATCGGTTTATATATTATTTTGTTCCTGAGTGCTTTTAGCTCTTGTTCTTCTTCTTCACCTGATGAAGGAAAAAGTGGCGGAACTCCGTTACCTACAAATCCAATCACCCCAACTAAGCCTTTGACAGATGCTGAAGCTATGGATCAGGTACAAAAAGACGCTATTAAATATTTTTGGGATTATGCTGATCCTAATTCAAAATTAGCTCGTGAAAGATATCTTACGGAAGATCCAAATTTTGAGTCAAACATTATTACTACAGGAGGTTCAGGTTTTGGATTAATGACTATTGTTGTAGGCGTAGAAAGAGGTTTTTTGCCAAGAGCTGAAGCTGTTTCTAGACTTACGACCGCATTAAGCTTTCTTGAGAAAGCGGATCGTTTTCACGGTGCGTGGCCACACTGGATGGATAATAAAGATGGGAAAGTAATTCCGTTTGGAACAAAAGATAATGGAGGAGATTTAGTAGAAACTTCTTTTGTTTGTCAGGCTCTAATTACCATCAGAGAATATTTTAAAAATGGAAGCACAACCGAAAAAGCATTAGCTGCCAAAGCCGATGAGCTATGGAAAGGTGTAGAATGGGATTGGTATACTCAGGGGCAAGATGCTTTGTACTGGCATTGGTCTCCAAATTATGGTTGGGAAATGAATTTTAAATTAGAAGGATATAATGAATGTCTGATTACTTATGTAATGGCAGCTTCTTCACCAACACATCCTATTTCTGCCGAAGCATATCATAAAGCATGGGCGAGAAGTGGTGCTATTATAAATGGTGGTTCTCAATACGGAATTCCGGTTGTTTTAAATTATAACGGAGCTACAGGAAATGTAGGCCCGATGTTCTGGTCACACTATTCTTATTTAGGTTTGGATCCAAATAATTTAAAAGATAAATATGCTGATTATTGGGCATTGACGCAAAATCATGCTAAAATAATGGTTAAATATAGTGAAGCTAATCCAAAAGGATTTAAAGATTATTCAGATAAATGCTGGGGATTAACAGCAAGTTATACCCGTAATCCTGATGGAACAACGGGATATACAGCTCATCAGCCTAATAATGATAACGGTGTTATTTCGCCAACGGCAGCATTATCATCTTTCCCTTATACGCCAGTAGAATCGATGAAGTTTTTGCATTATTTGTATGATGATAATAAAGCGAAATATGTTGGAATTGCAGGTCCGTATGATGCTTTTTCACCACAATACAATTGGGTAACAGCTCGTTATTTGGCAATCGATCAGGGAACAATTGCTCCTATGATTGAAAACTATAGAAGCGGTTTGCTATGGAAATTGTTTATGAATGCATCAGATACAAAACAAGGTTTAATAAAACTGGGTTTTAATTCAGGTAAATACGGATTCTAATATTTATTAAATGAAGTACAAACTAGCGTTATTACTTTTATTCTTTTTTGTATTCGGTTTTGCCCAAAGTGAAACAACAGGAACAATAAAAACCATTGTTGTTACAAAATATGAACTGGGTTACGCATTACACAAACCGGCGAATACAAAGGAAAAAAAGCCATTCATAGTTTTTATCTCTGGTGATGGAGAAAAAGGAACAGATATTGAAAAAGTAAAAATCCACGGACCTTTAAAATATTTAAAAACACATCAACTAGATGCTTATGTTTTGGCTCCTCAATGTAAAGAAAATGAAAATTGGGACATTGAATCTATTAACGAATTGATTCTAAAAATTCAAAGAGAAAACAAAATAGATGCTGACAGAATCTATGTTACTGGTTTAAGTTCCGGTGGCTGGGCAGCTTGGAATTTAGCGCTTTCCTATCCGGATAAATTTGCAGAAATTGTGCCAATTTCAGGTTTTGTTGATTTAGTTGAATTAGAAAGTTCTTGTAAAATTGCCAATATTCCAACCAGAATTTTTCATGGATTATTGGATGATGTAGTAAAGGTTGATTATGCAATAACCATTTACAAAGAATTAAAAAAATGCAATGCCAAAGATGTTCAACTAACCATTTTTGATGACGCAGGCCACGACAGCTGGTCGAGAGTTTATGACAATCCGGAAATATACAATTGGATGCTTAAACAGAATAAAACAAATACGAACAAATAAATATATTAGAATGAAAAACAAATTAGTCTTACTTTTTTTAGGATGTGCTGTTTTGGGTTATGCTCAAAAAAAGAACACTAAAAACACAGTAACAATTAAACCAAAATCAGAGTTTGTAGCTGAACTATTGTCTAAAATGACTTTAGACGAAAAATTAGGTCAGCTTAATTTACCAACTTCTGGAGATATTACGACAGGACAAGCAAACAGTTCTGATGTGGCTAAAAAAATTGCTGAAGGAAAAGTAGGTGGTTTATTCAATATTAAGTCTGTTCAAAAAATTAAAGAAGTACAAAAAATTGCTGTTGAAAAAAGCCGTTTAAAAATTCCATTGATTTTTGGTATGGATGTTATTCACGGTTACGAAACAACATTTCCAATTCCGTTAGGATTATCTTGTACATGGGATATGAATTTGATCGAAAGAAGTGCACAGATTGCTGCTCAGGAAGCAAGTGCTGATGGAATCAACTGGACATTTTCGCCAATGGTAGATATTTCTCGTGACCCACGTTGGGGAAGAATTTCTGAAGGTTCAGGGGAAGACCCTTATTTAGGAAGCCAAATTGCAAAAGCAATGGTAAACGGATATCAGCAAAATGATCTTTCTAAGAATAATTCGATAATGGCATGTGTAAAACACTTTGCTTTATACGGTGCGCCGGAAGCAGGTCGTGATTATAATACTGTTGATATGAGTCATATCAGAATGTTCAACGACTATTTTCCTCCTTACAAAGCAGCAGTTGATGCTGGCGTAGGTTCTGTAATGGCTTCTTTTAATGAAGTAGACGGAATTCCTGCAACTGGAAGCAAATGGTTAATGACAGATGTTTTAAGAAAACAATGGGGCTTTAAAGGTTTCGTAGTAACTGATTTTACAGGAATAAACGAAATGATAGAACATGGAATGGGCGATTTACAAGCAGTTTCAGCTTTGTCCTTAAATGCAGGTGTTGAAATGGATATGGTTGGTGAAGGCTTTTTAACAACTTTGAAAAAATCTTTAGATGAGAAAAAAGTAACAATCGAACAAATTGATAATGCTGTTAAACTTATTTTAGAAGCAAAATACGATTTAGGATTATTCCACGATCCGTACAAATACTGTGATGAAAAAAGAGCTAAAACGGAAATTTTTACTTCTGCAAGCAGAAAGGAAGCACGTCAGATTGCTGCACAATCTTTGGTTTTATTAAAAAATCAAAATCAGGTATTGCCTCTTAAAAAATCAGGGACAATTGCACTTATCGGACCATTGGCAGATGCTAAAGAAAACATGCCTGGAACCTGGAGTGTAGCTACTAAAATGGAGAATGCTATATCATTATTGGCAGGAATCAAAGAAGTGGCAGGACCTTCTACGAAAGTATTGTATGCAAAAGGAAGTAACTTAGACTACAATGAAACTTTCGAAACTAACGCGACAATGTTTGGTAAAACCTTACACCGCGATGGCCGCTCTAAAGAAGAATTATTAGCAGAAGCTTTAAAAGTAGCAAACCAATCTGATGTAATTGTAGCGGCACTTGGAGAATCTGCAGAAATGAGCGGAGAATCCAGCAGCCGTACAAATTTAGAAATTCCACAAGCTCAAAAAGATTTATTAAATGCCTTATTAAAAACAGGAAAACCAGTTGTTTTAGTTTTATTTGACGGTCGTCCGTTAGTTATAAAAGAAGAGAACGAAACTGTTCCTGCTATTCTTAATGTTTGGTTTGCCGGTACAGAAGCTGGTTATGCTATTGCAGATGTCTTATTTGGTGATGTAAATCCTTCTGGAAAATTAACGACAACTTTCCCAAGAAGTGTAGGTCAGGTACCAATTTATTATGCACACAAAAATACCGGAAGACCACTTGCAAATACTGAAGGCAAATTTGAAAAATTCAGATCTAATTATTTAGATGAAAGAAATGAGCCATTATTCGTATTTGGTTTCGGATTGAGTTATACTAATTTTGACTACTCAAACTTGAAAATTTCATCTGATGAAATGAATTTCAACGGAAAATTGAAAGTAACTGTTGATATTACGAATACAGGAAATTATGATGGAAAAGAAACCGTTCAGTTGTATATCCGAGATTTAGTAGGTTCAGTAACAAGACCCGTTAGAGAACTGAAAAATTTCCAAAAAATAGCACTTAAAAAAGGGGAGAAGCAAACGGTGACATTTGATATAACAGTTGAAGACTTAAAATTTTATAATTCTGATCTACAATTCGTAGCAGAACCTGGACAGTTTGATATTTTCGTTGGTGGAAATTCAGCTGCAGACAAGAAAGTTAGTTTTGAATTAGCTAAATAGTTGGTTTGTTGATTATTTAATGCCCTTCGTACTGGTTATACGAAGGGCTTTTTCACAAATAACAGATTTTAATTTTAAAAAAATGAATGATCTTAAAATATTCGGGGTCTGTCTTTTTTCACTCCTTATTGCATTTTCCTCTTCTTGTAACGTGAAAAAAAATGCAATCGTAGCACATCGTGGAGCATGGAAAAAAAACAATCTGCCAGAAAACTCTATTGCTTCTTTGAAGCATGCGATCGATTTAAAACTTACAGGTTCAGAATTTGACGTTTGGAGAACAGCTGATGATTCGCTTGTAATCAATCACGACGCACATTACAACAAATTACTTATTGAAGAAACAAATTATGCTGACTTAATTCAGTTTAAACTTTCTAACGGAGAAAAGCTGCCAACGCTACACGAATATATTACCGAAGGCAAAAAAAATAACAAGCATACTCTTCTGGTTTGCGAAATAAAGCCTTCAGAAATAAGCAAGGAAAGAGGAAAAAAGACCGCTTTAAAAACTGTTGAAACAATCAAACAATTAAACGCTGATAAAATCATCTGTTATATAAGTTTTGATTACGAAATCTTAAAACAAATTAGAGAAGTTGATCAGAAAACAGTTTTACAATATCTGGAAGGGAATAAATCTCCAAAAGAAGTAAAAGCAGATAAGATTTCAGGAGTTGATTATCATTATTCTGTATTTAAAAAACATCCGGAATGGATTGAAGAAGCAAAAGAGAATAATATTATTTTAAATGCCTGACAGTTAATGAAGCTTCTGATATGGATTGGATTATTGATCATAAATTCAATTACATAACCACAAATGAACCTGAACTATTAAAAGAAAGATTAAAGAAGAAAAAATAATCTTTTAAGCTTTCCAAATAAAATGAAACCATGAAAAAAGTATATCAATTCACACTGCTAATTCTATTGTTTTTGATGATTTTCAATAACAATGTTTTTGCACAGAAATCGAATATTCCGGGTAAAACAGAATGGTTTGATCCGAATAAACCGGCAACAACTTATTGCAATCCAATTAATATTGGTTACAATTATACAACACAAAATCACAACGGAATTCCGGAATCACGTCGTTCGAGTGCAGATCCCGTGATTATTACCTATAAAAACGAATATTATTTATTCGCCACAAATCAGGCAGGATTCTTTTGGAGTAAAGACATGTCTGACTGGAAATTTGTTTACGGAAGTTTTCAAAGAAAACCCGGAGATGATGATCAGTGTGCACCAGCAGCATGGGTTGTAAATGATACCTTATTTTATGTAGGCTCAACCTGGAAAAGAGACCATCCAATTTGGAAAACAGCGGATCCAAAATCGGGACAATGGCTAAGACATATGGATAAAGCAATGTTACCAACCTGGGATCCTGCAATTTTTCAGGATGACGATAAAAAAGTCTATATGTATTACGGCTCAAGTGGAAAATTACCTCTTGTTGGCGTTGAAGTCGATTATAATACGTGGCTCCCAAAAGGAAATCAGGACGATTATGAAAAATTATACAAAGCTACTGAGGTAGAGGATATTCAGCGTCCGTATGGTCAAATAAAAGAGGTGGCTATTCTTGATCCTTCAAATCACGGTTGGGAGCGTTTCGGACCAAATAATGATATGGAGCCTGCACCTTGGGGGAATTTTATTGAAGGTGCGTGGATGACCAAACACAACGGGAAATATTACATGCAATATGGCGCGCCGGCTACAGAATTTAAAGGGTATGCAAACGGTGTTCATGTTGGCGACAATCCTTTAGGCCCTTTTACGTATCAAAAACACAATCCGATGTCATACAAACCAGGCGGATTTGTAATTGGAGCCGGTCACGGAAATACTTTTGCTGACAACTACGGAAATTACTGGAATACCGGAACTTGTAAAATCTCTATTAAAGACCGTTTTGAGCGTCGTATAGATATGTTTCCTGCCGGATTTGATAAAGATGATGTTATGTATTCGATTACTGCTTACGGCGATTTCCCCATCGTATTACCAACAAATCAGAGAAATCAGGAAAAAGGAGCTTCTTCAGGATGGATGTTGCTTTCATATAAAAAACCAGTTACCGTTTCTTCTGCTGAAGAGTGTATGGAAGTGGAAACGCATAGAGTTGATAACGGTGGTAAAAAAGTCTATGAGAAATTCTGTTACGGTGCAGAAAATTTAACCGACGAAAATATTCAGACCTATTGGTCAGCAAAAACAGATGCGCCTGGCGAATGGTTACAGCTTGATTTAGGCAGACCAATGGAAATAAAGGCGCTGCAAATTAATTATGCCGATCATAAAGCGACGCAGTATAACAAGGCTATGGATATTTATTATCAATATAAGATTTTTATGTCTGATGATGCTCAAAACTGGACATTAGTGATAGATAAATCTCAAAATGCAAAAGACGTTCCTCATGATTATGTAGAGTTGACAAAGTCAATTAAAGCGCGTTACATCAAAATGGTAAATATTCATAATGCTTCAGGATTGTTTGCGGTTTCAGACTTTAGGGTTTTCGGAAATGGATTAGCGACAAAACCAAAAGCAGTTTCTAATTTTAAAGTTACCAGAAATGCAAAAGATTCCCGAAATGCAATGATTAGCTGGAAAAAACAACCGGATGCAGTTGGTTATACTATTTATTATGGAATCTCTCCAGACAAATTATACAACAATATTATGGTCTATGATGAAGCTATATATGATTTTAGAGGTTTAGATAAAGGCACAAAATATTACTTTACTATTGAGGCTTTTAATGAAAACGGAATTGGTGTACACAACAAGTTAATCGAGGTAAAATAATTTAAGAAAAGTTGCACTGAAATCTGTGGCAGGTCTAAAGAATTTTGTTCCTTTGTACAACAACCCAAAAACGCAAAAAAAAACCTATGAAAAAAACGATTCTTTTAACTGTTTTAGTTTTAAACGGATTGACATCTTTTGCACAGTCAAATGATGAGAAAAACATTAAATTATTTTATAAAAAAGCTTTAACCGAGGCAAAATGTTACACTTGGTTAGAGTATTTATCTAATGATATCGGAAGCCGTCTATCAGGTTCTCCAAGTGCTGAAGCGGCAGTAAAATACACAAAATCCCAGTTAGAGAGTTTAGGACTTGATAAAGTGTATCTTCAGGAAGTTATGGTGCCTCATTGGGTTCGTGGCGAAAAAGAAACTGCTTTTATTTTAGATAATAAAACGAAAACTGTAGTGCCAATTTGTGCTTTGGGAGGATCAATTGCAACGCCAAAAACAGGACTAACTGCAGAAGTGGTGGAAGTACAAGGTATCGATGAATTAAAGACTTTAGGTGATAAAGTAAAAGGTAAAATTGTGTTTTTCAACAGACCAATGAATCCTGAAAACATTGAAACTTTTACATCATACGGAGCTTGTGTAGACCAAAGATTTGCCGGCGCAAAAGAGGCTGCCAAATTTGGTGCTGTTGGAACAATTGTTCGTTCAATGAATTTACGTCTTGACGATTTCCCTCATACAGGAGCACAAAGTTATGGCGACCTGCCAAAAGAACAATATATTCCAACTGCTGCAATAAGTACAAATGGAGCTGAGTTATTAAGTAAATCTTTAAAAGTTAATCCAGCGTTAAAGTTTTATTTTAAACAATCATGTGAGACTTTGCCAGATGTATTGTCTTATAATGTAATTGGAGAATTGACAGGAACAGTAACTCCGGAGAACATTATAGTTGTTGGAGGTCATTTAGATTCCTGGGATCTTGCAGATGGTTCTCATGACGATGGAGCGGGGGTAGTACAAAGTATGGAAGTGGTGCGTATTCTTAAAAATTTAAACTACAAACCTAAAAATACAATTCGTGCAGTTCTGTTTATGAACGAAGAAAATGGCGGAAAAGGTGGTGCCAAATATGAAGAAGTTTCTAAACAAAAGAAAGAAAATCATATTCTAGCTGTAGAAAGTGATTCAGGCGGATTTACACCAAGAGGATTTTCTATAGAAGCTGATGATGCTAATTTGAAAAAAATCCAAGGATTTAAAGATTTTTTTGAGCCTTATTTAGTACATAGTTTTACAATTGGACATGCAGGTTCAGATATTAGTCATTTAACCTCGAAAGCGATTGTAAAAGCTGGTTTAAAACCTGATTCGCAACGTTATTTTGATTATCACCACGCAGCAAACGATAAGTTTGATGCCATTAATAAAAGAGAATTAGAATTAGGAGCTGCGACAATGACGTCATTAATCTATTTAATAGACCAAACCGGAATTGTTCTTCCAGCAGCGAATTAAGATTCGAAAAAAATAGAATAATAAAAAAGCGATGAGTTAAATCATCGCTTTTTTATTGAAAAATATCTGTGTAAATCCGCTCGATCAGTAAAATCTGCGGGCTATATTAATAAGTATCAATAACAGTTTTTAATAAATCAGAAGCAACAAGATCAGATGGAGCAACCACTTCTTCATCAAGCGGAACATCATTTCCGTATCGTTCTTTTAATATTTTTTGTACTCTTTCATCAGTTAAATTAAAATCCTTCAATTGTTTCAATTTTGACAATTCTATTCCGGCACCATTTTTATAGATTTTCCAGATTAATTCAGAACAATAGATTCGGTTATCCGTCCATTCAAAATAAGCATCATATTCTTTGCCTAAAAGTTGTTTACCGTAAGCTTTCATTTTATCCAGAGTGTCTTCAGTTAGAACAGTTTCGGCATTTTTCAGTCTCTTAACCAAGTATTTATGGTCTTTTCCATGAGCAATCCATTCCTCAAGAGGTGTTATTTTTACAGGCTGGACAGCTTCTAAAACAAATTCTCCGCCATTGACAAAGAAAATAATGCCACAATGCGAAAATTTCGAGTTTGTTGCAATTCGAACCGCTTCACATTGCTTTGATTCTGAGGTTTGAAAAATAAGATCTCCGTCATGAATTTTATTAGCACTACCATTCTCCGGCTTTGTTCCTGAAAAAGGATTGTTTGGAAAAACTTTCAAAGCGACAAATAGGGCACAACCGAAACTCAATAGAAATGTAATAATCGGAAATAAATACTTTCTCTTTTTCATATATTTTAAAGTTGATTCAATAAAAAAAGCAGAATTTCAATTTGATATGAAATTCTGCTTTTAAAGATATAAAAATCGTTTAGATTCTAAAAATTCCCCCTACAGCAATAATTCTTTGAAAGAAGAAAAAGTCTTGCGAAGCTTTGTCTTCATTACTAACTGTAGTTCTAATATCCTGCATGTTAATGTAACCTCCTTTTAACTCTCCTTGCAAGTAAAAATACTTGAAGAAAGTAAAATTGATTCCTGCCTTTGCAGACAAACCATAACCAGAAACATGAAAATCATCGTGACGTTCTTTTCCTAAAAGAGTTGTATTGGTTTTAGGATATAAAAGTCCAGCACCTAAACCTTCAGTTAAGTTAATCTGAACTTTATCTGTATTTGGCAAACCAAACCATTTCGAAATATCGTCATGTCTGGAAACCTCAGTATTAATATAGTTCAAACCATCTGTATGCTCGTACATTAAAAAAGCAGTACCATTCTGAATATCACCTTTCTCAAAACCACCTTCCTGAGCACCACCTTGAGACATATCTACAGGTGTATTATTATAAACTCCGTTGTAAATAGATCCAGCCTGATCAGCAGGTAAATTAATATCACCAGTAACATTAGCTATTTGATTTTGTGTCATCACATATTTCATGTGATCCCAACCAATAGAAACGCTGTAATGATCGTTAAAGAAATATCCCATTCTAAAATTAGTTTGCGGGATAGTCATGTTTGCCGGATTTACATAGTCAATATGGTATCCTTTTGGCTTATCGTGAGCTTTCATATCAGCAACCGTAAAGTTGTAATCTTTCCCTCTAAAATTCACATCAGATTTAGTGTAACTGTCTCTGTTTCCTCCCCAGGAAACGAAAAATTTACCTTTATTATGTGCTGTGTATCTTTCTACTGCGATTTCTTCCTGAGCAAAAGTGTTTAATGAAAAACACACCAGGAAAAAAAATAAAATATTTGTTTTCAATGAACGTGTATTAAAAAATTAGAATGAATTAACTGTTTTTCTGATGGCAACCAATTTGGTCATTAAACCTTCAAAATAATCTAAATGAAGCATATTAGCACCATCACTTTTTGCATTTGCAGGGTCAAAATGAGTTTCGATAAAAATACCGTCAACACCCACAGCAATACCCGCTTTGGCAACAGTTTCAATCATATCAGGTCTTCCGCCCGTAACACCGGCAGTTTGGTTTGGTTGTTGTAATGAATGCGTAACATCCAGAACAGTTGAAGCATATTGTTGCATAGTAGGAATTCCTCTAAAATCAACAATCATATCCTGATAACCAAACATAGTACCACGATCTGTAACCATCACGTTTTCGTTATGACAATCTAATACTTTTTGCACCGCGTGTTTCATGCTTTCCGGACTCATAAATTGTCCTTTTTTCAGGTTCACTACTTTTCCGGTATTAGCGGCAGCTACAACCAAATCGGTTTGGCGAACCAAGAATGCCGGAATTTGCAAAACATCTACATATTGTGCAGCCATTTCAGCATCTTCATTCGTATGAATATCTGTTACGGTCGGAACGTGAAAAGTCTCTGAAACCTTTCTTAAAATTTTTAATGCTTTTTCGTCACCAATTCCGGAAAAACTGTCGATTCTGGAACGGTTGGCTTTTTTAAACGATCCCTTAAATACATAAGGAATCTGAAGTTTGTCGGTAATACCAACTAATTTTTCAGCAATTCTGAGAGCCATTTCTTCTCCTTCAATGGCACAAGGTCCCGCCAATAAAAAGAAATTCCCACTATCAGTATGCTTAATTTGTGGAATATGTTGTATGTTCATAATATGATTTTTTGACAGTGCAAAGGTAGTTATGATTTACCAATAGCAGATTAAGATTTAAGTTTTTTTTAAGAAGCTAATCCTGCTATCCGTTTCAAACTTTTTCTCCAAAACCTTTTTTTATTGGTCTTTGCAGGAGCTTCCTCCGGTCGCTCTGCAAAAACCATAAAAAATAGGCTTTCTCAAAAAAGGATTTCCACTTTTATCAGGGCTAGGACTTTAGTGGAATTAGGAGTTTTTAAGATAAAAATCACTTCTTTTTAAGCGGTATTGTCTGATAAATAAAATCAAAACTTATTTCCTTTTTTCTATATTTGTTTTTAAATCAATTAAAACCATAGACATGATTATCGGACTTGCAATTATTGGCTTCTTATTAATTATAGGAATTTTTTATTATAACAATTTGATCGGAAAAAAGAATCAGGTTACTAATGCTTTTTCATCAATGGATGTAATGCTCAAAAAACGATTTGATTTAATTCCGAATTTAGTTGAAATTGTAAAACAATATACAGACTATGAGCAAGAAACTTTAACTAAAATTGTTGAACTTCGTGCAAAAGCTACATCAAGTTCAGTAACCGATATTGAAAAAGCAAGTTTAGATGCGCAATTAAGTACCAGTGTTAAAGGATTAATGGTAAACATAGAAAACTATCCTGATTTAAAAGCCAATTCTAATTTTAATAATCTGCAGGCAACTTGGACGGAAAGCGAAGAACAAATCGCTGCTGCCAGAAGAACTTATAATGCAGTTGTAACAGAATACAATAATGCAATTATGATGTTTCCTGGAAGTATATTTGCCGGAATGCTAAAATATCAAAAAATAGATGTTTTAGTAACATCAGAAGAAGAGCGTAAAAATATTAGTGCAAAAGAACTTTTCAACAATTAATGGATTCAGGAATTAAAAGCAATTTAGCCTTGCAAGAGGTATTAATGACATTAGAAATTGAACGCAAAAGGATTTCGTCAATTTGCACAAAAAGTTATGTTTTTCTTGGTATTGCAGTTGTAGTTGCAGTGATTGGTTTAATTTTAGGTTTTGAAATTTTAGCAGTTTTATTAGCCTTATTGCCGGGAATGATTGGCGGAGTACTACTTTTTCAAATAAACGATGATGTAAAAAAGTATAAAACTGATTTTAAATCAAATGTAATTGAATTGGCTTTAAAAGGAATAAACGAAAGTTTAACTATAGCCCCACAAAGTGGTTTTCCAGAATATGAGTTTATTAGTTCAGAACTTTTTAGAACTGAACCAGATCGCTATAAAACTGAAGACATGATAAGCGGAACTATAGATAAAACATCTTTTTATTTTGCCGAAGTTCATGCCGAATACAAAACTGAAACACGATCAAAAACGGAACACAAACACATTGGCATACCATCTTTAAAGGAATAATTTTTGTTGCCGATTTCAATAAAAAATTTAATGTTTCTACTGTCGTACGACCAAAAGATTTTGGAAATGCTGTGGGAGCCTGGTTCTCTAAAAACCTTTTCAGTTTTGGAAATCAAGAAATCATTCAATTAGAAAATACAGAATTCAATAATGAATTTGTGACTTATTCCAGCAATCAAATCGAAGCGCGATATATTTTGACGCCAGCTATGATGGAAAGAATTCTGAAATTAAACAGTAAATCGGACGAAACAATATCAATGTCATTTATAAATTCTAAAATGTATATTGCCTTTCCGTTAGGTACTAATTATTTTGAACCGCCTATTTATAACTCACTTTTAGATACTGACCTTTTAAAAGAAGATCTTTCTATAGTTCAATTCATGCACGATATTGTTCATGAAATGGATTTGAATACAAGGATCTGGGGAAAGGAATAAAAGTGATTATTAACGTTGCGCGCGTGACGGGTTGCTCGCGTTAGCCCAAAAAAGTTTAATTATATTTTTAAATTGAATTCTGATTCCAAAATACTTTCTAATTGATCGTCTTCAAAAGAAACAATTTCAGTCGTACCGTTCGTCACAGATTTTACAGCATTTTTAAATACTATTTTCTTACCCAAAGGATTTTGTAAAACCACAATTAGGTTTTGTACAAAAACGGAATCTGGATGTGAATAATTGTAATGATTGGCAGGTTTAAAATCGATCCATCTTTGAGGAGTCAAACCAAAAGAATAGAGATTAGACCATTCTTTTCCAATCAAAACTTGTAATAAAAATTCATTTTCTTCTGTTTTGACTAAAGTAAAAATATCAGAATCATGTTGAATCTCAGTTCCGGTATCGCCTAACTTCAAAGGTTTTCTGATGCTATTGCCTCCAAATCCTAAATCAATCAAATACTCTTCATCTTCAATTGTTGCAATGATTCCCAAATGTGTTTTCGGATTTTGACCCGGATTCACCATTGGACGCGCTGCAACATAATAATGCGGAATCCCAATTTCCTGTAAAACCAATGAAAACAAACCATTGATCTGATAACAATACCCACCGCGATTTTTATTTACAATTTGATTTACAATATCATCGCCATTTAACGATATAACTTTCCCGGCCTGCACATCAATGTTTTCAAAAGGAACAGTGAATAATTGAGAACGCATTAATTTTGTAATACCTTCAATATTCAATTCAATTTCTCCTGAAAATTTGATTCTGTCTAAATATTGTTGTAAATCGAAACTTGCAGTTTCAATTTTATTATGATTTTTTGATTGTTCCATTATTTTGATAAATTATTTCTCGTTTAAAATTTCTTGTATTGTATTAAAAACTTCGAGTATAGTTTCTTTATTCTTATTATTTTGATGATATAAAAGAGAAGAATAAATTATGAAATTCTGGTCATTAGAAAAACAATTTATGATGTTGTCTTTTTTTTCAATATTTATAAGACCACTATTTTTGTACCATCTGTTGAAAGTATTAAATCGTTTAATTCCTTTTTTATCCTTATCATCACAAATGTAAATCATTGCGTTCTGAGAATTTATGAAAAATGCAGTAATTATAGCTTTTATAGTTGACGAAACTTTAGCATCAAATCTTTCAATTTCATCATTAACTTTTTCAATTACGATTTGAAAAATATTATTGATTTCAAATCCTGATACAGCACTAAAAGTTTCATCTTGTATAAATGCAATACGATATTCTATTGCATTTTTTGTAGAAAAATAGAAGAATTGAGAATCTTCGCTTAAATAATAATTATAGGGGATTGGCAAGTCTAATTCCTTTTTCTTTTAATGATTCTATAGGAGTTTTGCCTTTTAAAAAAGAACGCACAGCATCTTTATCAGCAGCCATCTTAACTACAGATTCTAATACTACTTTTTTATTTATTGTAATCTTTTTCATACTGCAAATTTATAAATAATGTTTTATAAAAGCAAAAATTCAATTCAATAAAATGGTCTGGATCAACGGAATTGAAGTTAAGGAAGTCATAAAGATTTATTTTGCCAAATAAAATTCCTGGAACAGTTAAGCCAAAATGTATTAAGAATTTATAACTGATCTCTTTATTTAATTTTGAAAGCTTCCAATAATGAAATGTTACAACGCTTAAAATTTGATCAAATTCGAAATTACTTGACCAGGAATAATAGTAGTATTTCAGCCTGGAATTATTGAATAAAAGAAATCAAAATTTATAGTAAGAATAGCAATGTAATAAGGAAATACAATTAGCGATAAAAGTGTGGAAATTATAAAAGCTATTTTTGTTTTCATTACAATTTATTTGATCTTAGTTTATTTTCTTTCCTTGTTTTATAAAATATTGTACGGCTATAGTCACTAATAGCACAATAGTCAAAAATGGAAGGAGAAATATAAGACCTGCTATAGGTGTTAAACATCTGGTTTTGTCCGGATGTTCATCAAAATACTTTGAAAAATTATAATAAGTAACTCCAAAAATAGCAGTTGAAAATATTATTTGTAAAATGAAACTCGTTAAGGACACTTTTCCAAACGTCATTGAAGTAGTTTTAAAAATGGCTTTTGCTCCATATATAAACTGAAATAGCAAAGGTAATATCATTAAGATTAGAGATAGTATTCCTAACATGAACTTAATTTTTAATCACTGTTTCAATTAATTTCTCCTCTTTAAGTTTAACTATCCTATCAAAAGTCAATTCCTTAATTTTTAATTCATTTTCGCTTCTGAAAACTTCATATTTATTTTCTACCTGATTTGTATAAATTAAGGCATATAAATCTAAAGTGTCATTCTCTTTTGTGATTACGTCAGCTCTTTTCCAATTTTTTGTAATGATACCAAACTTTTGAGTTTGCTTGTTTACAATAATATCACCACTTTTTGAATCAAAATAAACTTCTTGTAAATCGCCATAATGATCGTCAATTTCCATTAAATACAATCCAAACCCTATCCATCCGAAAAGAGCTAATAGTATTATAAGAATGCTTAAGAGTATTTTTTTAGCATCTATTCCTTCTTCAAACTCAATCCCATCGGAACCATTAAAACTCCTTTTTCATACACATTCAAATAAAGCGTAATAGGTTTCTTTTGTCCTTGCCAGGTTAATTCATATACATTCAGAAATCCGGCTCCCATATCACTTCTTTTGGTTGGAAAGGGACAACATGTTTCCAGACGTTTATGAGTGATTTTTTCTCCGTTTGGTCCCGCCAAAGCATTCAAAAAACGGGTTTCATTTAAAGTTTCATTTCTAGTGTTTTGGTAAAAAATATTCACGGGATAATCGGGATCATAACCATATTTTCTGTCTTTGCTAAAAAGAGTTATGGCAAAAGTATTGTCTTTCTTCAAAATCAAATCGGGAGCGTTGTCATCTACATTTTTCAAAGTCGATTTTGTGCTCACGCATGAAGTTGCGGTAATAAGTAAAATGATAAAAAAAGCTATTTTTTTCATGGTTTAAGGTATTGGTCGTACAAATGTAAAATTAAAATAGTTTTTGCCACTTCCGATAGCTATCGGGATAAAGAATTAAAAAAGATTTAAAAAAAGCCGGCGAAAATCCACATAATCAGTCTCATCCGCGTTCCATTGCAAGTTATTCTGCTTTTTCAGGATTTAGTTTTAATATACCAACCACTATCAGATATTGTGCCACAAGATAAGTCAGCATAATAAAAAAGGAGCTTCTTTCGATTGACGTATAAAATTTATTGATTGCCAAAATACTATCAGAAATAACAAATACAATTGCTCCACTGATAACGTACTTATTTCCGGGGTTTTTCCAAACAAAAAAACCATTAAAAGCAAATAAAACCATGATCGAAATAACGCTCGCATATACGGTAACAGGTATTTTCAAATCGCCCAAAGAAGGCAATAAAACAGAAAGCATCCCAATTAAATAAAGCGCAATTATGACACTTCCAATTCCGAAAACAATACTGTTTTTTTGAGCTTTAGCTTTTATTTGATTATTAAAAAGAACACAGTAAATAACATGTGCAGCTAAAAAAGAAATAAGGCCTAAAATAAAATAGATTTCGGCAATGTCTGCAAACAGCAAAATAATGTCTCCAATCCATGAAAACAATAAAGCTAATAGGAGTGCATTTTTAGTAGGGAATTTTCGATTTAAATATACTTCAAAACCTAAAATTGGAATTAGGGCAGGTTTTAAAAACAAATCAAAATTTTCATATCCTAAAAGCAAAATAATTAGATAAAGCAAGCTAAATGCAATGTAGATTTTAGAAAAGTTAGCGTTTCTCATAATTTGGGGTTATGAATTTATTAATTGATTTTGAATAGTTTTAAAGTCTTTCGTAATAAAATATGCAGAAGCTAATAGTGAAAGACCTAAATAACTTAAAATGATATAATTTGAGAAAGGAAAAACCTTGTTTAAGCCAAACCAATCTCCATAATAGATTATAATGGCAATGGCCGTGATAAAACGTAATCCTTCCCAATAGATGGCATATGTGCTTTTATCCATCAATTCAGAGTAGCTGTAAATAGTAATTAAAATGAAAAAGCCATAAATAAAGATATTAGGTAAACCAATTTTGGCAATATTATCAAACAAATAGGTCACAAATAAAAGTGTTATTAATACTTGAGCGACAGACCAATAAATGAGCTTTTGAGAATTTTGCGTTCCATATTTTTCAAAATCATAAACATTCTCAATTTTGTGTACAGGATATTTTTCTTCAAAGTTTTCAGGACGCCAGCCGGTTGGTTTAAACCATATGGTGAGCTTGTCTTTCCAGTTTTCTGCACGCCAGGCATCTTTGATCAATAAGGTAAGATGTTGAAAATTAATCTTAATCGGATTCCATGTATGGGCCGGTCTCGTGATTCCGAAAACTGGTGGAACATCATCTAATTCGGCCTGAAAAGTACCAAAAAGCTTATCCCAAAAAATAAATATCTGTGAATGATTTTTATCTAAATATTCAGGATTTATGGCATGATGTACGCGATGATGCGAAGGGGTTACCAGAATATTTTCCAGAAAACCCATTTTTTTGATGTGTTTGGTATGGTACCAAAACTGCAAAAATAAATGCAGCGGCAAGGTAATAGCAATTACAGAAGCGGGAACGCCTAATAATGCTGCAGGAATCAATAAAAAAGTAAACAGATTAGCTAAACTCGCAATGGGCTGACGTAAGGCGCAAGCCAAATTAAATTCTTCACTACTATGGTGAATCGCATGTTTATTCCAAAAAAAATTAATTTGATGTGCCCATCTATGGCTCCAATAGCCATAAAAATCGATAACAAAAAACGCAATGAAATAGGAGAGGATATTAGCTTCAAGATGATAAATCGCAATGTTAGAAACCAGCCATTCGTAGGAAATAAAAGTCAGGCTCAAGCCTAGAACATCTTTTACCGAGTTGGTAATTCCGGAACTAATACTGGATACGCTGTCTATTAAAGGCGCAGTGTCTTCTTTTTTATAGATGCCATAAATTTTTTCAATTATAATTAAAATCAAAAAAATAGGCGTGGCAATAATTAATATTTTCCCGTATTCTTCCATAAAAAAACATTCTATTTTATTTCAAATATAGAATAAAATAGAATGTTTTTTAAATTATTTAAAATTAACTGTTCGAATGCATATACTTAATTCCTCATAAGCAACTATTCTGTAAATTCTTTAGAAAAGTCGACGGAATAAAATTTTGTTGCTTTTTGGTTTTTAATTCCAAATTTAACTACTTCTTTAATTATTTTAAAATTGTCATATTTTAATTCTAAAATGACTTGATTGCCACCACTTACAATTCCGTATTTTTTGTTTTTTTGAACAATAAACTCCCCTGTAGAATAGATTTCAGTAATAAAATCAAATTCAGATGGAATCACAATTTTATTTTTATTACTAATTACACCAATTTTATTTTCCTTTTTGAAGATTTGATAATTACTTTTTGAAAACCCGCCGAAGTTAAATTTTTCTTTAACAAATTCATCGACAAAAATTTCCGTTTCCCTGTAACTGCTGTCTTCTATAGTAAGGAGATATTTTTTTGATTTTTTTTCGGCAAAAATTTTATTGGACGATACATTGTAAAAATTGTAATCTTCAGGAATTATAATCGTACCATTTGATGAAAACATTCCGTTTTTATTATCCAGATTAGCTGTAATGTAATAGTTAGAAAGATGATCTATGTATTTATAAGAAATTGGAATTATCTCTTTCTCTAAAAATGGATTTATTACACCTTGTAAATCGCCTTTATGAACAAAATATTGATTTTGAAATTGAATAGTATCTTTATAAAAAACAGAAAAAATATGATTGTAAACTAACGGTTTTAAAACAGAATCCTTTTTATTTATAAAACCGCTTTTTTCATTATTTCTAACAACATAAATTAAATTAGACGGTGAAATTTCATCATATTTACATTCGATTTCATATTGCCCCAGGGAATTTATTACACCTTTTTTCTTTGTAATTGTATTAAATATAATATAAGATTCTGTATCAATTATATTTTCAAATTTATGATTTTTAAGAGAATTTAAAATTACATTTCCATTATCATCAATTATAAAAGTTGCCTTGTTTTGAAGAGTTACAATAGACCTTTTATCTTTAAAATAGGTAATGTCTTCGGCTTGAAAATTTGTTAACTGTTTTCCTCTAGCATCAAAAATATCGATTGTATTATTGGTTTGAACAAACAAAATCCCGTCGGACTCCATTATAAAATCAAAGTTTAAAGGTAAAATTATCTTGTTTAAAGTATCCAGAACTCCCGTTTTGTTGTTTTTTGACACTCTTATAAGACCATCTCCCAAATAAAAGACATCATCATATTCAATCGGGATTTTAATGTTTTCTTTTAAATCAATATAACCGCGTTTGAATTTTTTATTAGAAACAATTGCAACTTCAAATAAGTTTTTAAGCTCTTTTCTATTGTTAATAGATTGATAACTGGGTTTAATAATTAAATTTCCAGTGCTGTCAATCAATCCCATTTTTCCATTAAAAGTTCTGACTCTGGCGTAATTATTTTCAAAATTATAAACATACTCGTAGGTTTTATTTTTGGTCAGTTGTTTTCTAATAGATTCAAATTTTGCTTGTCCTTTTAGGAGACAAGGCATTAATAGAAGAAGTATAAAAAACCGAATAATTCTCATAATTTCAGACAGTTTAAAATGAAAACGCATTCTATTTCGTTTCAGTGTAAAACAAAATAGAATGCGTTTTTTAATTATTTGCAACTAAACAATTTCGGCGCTAAGTCCAGCTTCCAAAAGTTGTGTGCATTGGGGTTTTAATTTGTCCATTGGCCCTGTTTTTACAGTGCATTTTCCATTGTAATGTACGATTAAGGAACATTGTTCTGCCTGTTCAGCCGTGTGACTGCAAACACGCATTAAAGTGTCAATTACGTGATCAAAAGTGTTTACATCGTCATTATAAACAATGATTTCATTATTGAAACCAACTGCTTCTTTTTCACGAACTCTTTCTCTTACTTTTTCTTTAGTACTCATGTTTTTAGGTTTTTGTACTGTTGTAATTACTAAAACTAATTTACGTATTTTAATGAAACCCAGTTGTTTCTTTGAAATTTTTTAACATAGGTTAATCCTTTCTCAGTGCATGATGCATCGATAAAAGGAATATCTTCTTCATAAAAACCGCTAAAAAGGATAATTCCTTTTGGATTTAAAGAGTCAACATAACTTTGCATATCGTTCAATAAAATATTTCGGTTAATGTTGGCGATAATCAAATCGTATTTTTTACCGGCTAATAAAGCAGCGTCGCCTTCATAAACGGTGATATGTTTGCAGTTATTGCGTTCTGCATTTTCAATTGAATTCAAATAACACCAATTATCGATATCAATAGCATCGATCGGCTGAGCGCCTTTCATTTCGGCTAAAATGGCTAAAATCGCAGTTCCGCAACCCATGTCTAAAGTTTTTAAACCTGCAACATCCATTTCTAACAAATGCTGAATCATCATGTGTGTTGTTTCGTGATGACCTGTTCCGAAACTCATTTTTGGTTCGATTACAATATCAAATTCGGCATCCGTTTTTGGATGAAAAGGGGCACGAACATGACATTTTCCATCAACATCAATCGCTTCAAAGTTCTTTTCCCATTCTTCGTTCCAGTTTACCTGATCGATTTCTTCAACAGTATATTCAATTTTAAATTCTTTCGACCCTAAAATATAAATGTCATCCAGAATGTTTTCATCCCATAAATCTTTCTTCACATAAGCCGAAATTCCATTCTCAGTTTCTGTAAAAGTCTCAAACGCTTTCTCACCTAATTCGGCAATTAAAATTTCTGATCCCGGTTCTTTTGGCTCAATCGTAAAATGATATCCTAAATATATATTTGACATAAATAATTTTTTTGCAAAGGTAACAATAGAAAGCAGAAGTTGCTTAAAAATCTGGGAGAACATTTTAATTCAAGAATTATTTAAGCACAAAAAAAGCGTTCGCACCGCGAACGCTTTTTATATATAATGAGATTTCAAAATCTAAAATCTAGATTGCTGTAACAATTGCTAAGAAATCATCAGCTTTTAATGCAGCACCTCCAATTAAACCACCGTCTACGTCTGGTTTAGAGAAAATTTCTTTTGCGTTGTCTGGTTTTACAGAACCACCGTATAAAATAGAAACTTCATCGGCGATGTCAGCACCAAATGCTTTACGAACAACTTCTCTAATGAATTCGTGCATTTCCTGAGCTTGTTCTGGTGAAGCAGTTTCTCCGGTTCCAATTGCCCAAACTGGCTCGTAAGCTAAAACAACTTTTGACCAGGATTCTTTTGCAATATGGAATAATCCGTCACGTAATTGATTTTCTACAATATTGAAGTGATTTCCAGATTGACGATCTTTTAATTCTTCTCCAAAACAGAAAATTACAGTCATATCATGTTTCAAAGCGGTATCTACTTTGTTTGCGATCAATGCATCTGTTTCATGAAAAATAGCACGACGTTCAGAGTGACCAAGAATTACGGTATTTACACCAATGCTTGTTAACATATCTGCAGAAATCTCTCCTGTAAAAGCACCACCTTCAGCCTGGTGCACGTTTTGAGCAGCAACTCCAATAGTTGTGTTTTTTACTTTTGCAACTGCAGCCTGCAAGTTTACAAATGTTGGCGCAACAATTACCTGAGCAGTTGTTTGTGCAGGTATTTTTGTAATTAATTCACTTAATAATTCTTGAGTTTGTTCTGCGTTTTTATGCATTTTCCAGTTTCCTGCAACAATCTTTTTTCTCATTTTGGTAGTTTTTATTATTCTTTTAATTTTTGTTTTTTTGTGGTAATTTGTGAGGTGTTTTAAGCTTGTTTTAAACTTTTTAAGGTTTCATTGATTTTATCAAAATCAGTTTCAATAGCGCGGTAAAGCACTATTTTGCCAGTTTTGTCAATGATGATATATCTTGGAATCCAGTCTAAATCAATAGCTTTTCCAAATACACCTTTCATTCCGTCGTTCATCATAAAATGATCGCCTTTCAATTCGTGTTTTTCAATTCCGATTTTCCATTTTTCAGTCGTTTTATCAGCAGAAAGGAATAAATAAGAAACATCAGGATTGTTGGCTTGTAAGTCTTTTACTTTTGGCATTGCTTTTACGCAATCGCCACACCATGAAGCCCAAACTTCGATTACCAAAGTTTTTCCTTTATATTTTTTCAAAATGTTCTTGAAAGAAGTCTGACCTCCATCAACAGTCAATAATTTTTCTGATAACGCTTCTTTAGAAAAGCTTGTTTTTTCCGTTTTCTGAGCTTGAGAACATGAAAAAGTAATAAATGCAATTACAACCAGGGCTATTTGTTTCATACTTAGATAAATTTTGTTTTTAATAGAATATGATATACCGCTCTTCATTTCTTGTGATTCAGAAATACGGATAATTCATGCCGAACAAAGTTAAACAAACAAATTGAAAGCCAAATGGAGATTAACAAAATTTGAAGAGTCGTTTATTTTGTAACAAAACAAAGAATTTAGGTTATAAAAACACAATTGAAAACGTAATAGTTATTCTGAAAAATGAAAAATTTTGGAAATGATCTTCTAATGAAGTAAAATTTTGAACGTGTTTTTTGTTTTTTGGTAAATTTTAAAATTGAAAAAACGTCAGATTTCAACAAAAAAAGTCTTCAATAAAATTTTAAGTATTGAAGACTTTTAAAATATTTTTTTGTGAAATTATTAGTTTAAATCATAATTACCATTTGCCCATTTTTTACAAGGAGCAATCCATAAATCTGATGCTTTGTACAAAAAACCGTGCTTCAGATTGGTATTCAATTCAATTTCCTTAAAATGATTTATTTTAAGTTTCGAAGTTTCTTTCCTTTTGATTGCTGAAACACCGTAAACGTCTGATTTTTCATAAATAGTCAGAATGTTTCCGCAGTAATTGATATCCGGAATTTGTTCGATATCGGTATCCATAAAACAGCCTATATAAACAAAATTCATATCCGGATTGGCTACAAAAGTCGAAACGTATTGTGCAATATAACCGCCTTTCGAAGTTCCGATTACAGTTATTTTATTTGGAGGCACGCCTTTTTTAAGCAGTTTATTAACCTGTTTGGCTATTTTTTCAGCGTAGTCATAAGCATTAGTGTTTTTCTTTCTGATTTCACTGTAAACAATGAAGTTATCTTTTCTGAAGGAAGCTAAGATCTCGTTGTATTCTGCTTTTCCATACTCTGGGTGAGCGACACTCAAATCATTTTGCTCAACAAATGCATTATGAAGGAAAAAGATATATTTTTGATCATTCTTTGTAATTTGAGATTGACTACAAGCAATAGAACTTAATAAAATCGTTAGTAAAAAAGTAAATGAGAATTTTTGTAATTGTTTCATAAAAGGTGTAATTTTTTTTCATAAAAAAAAGTCCAATTTGAAAGGACTTTTTAGTTATAGATGTGGTAATTATAAATTCAAATTAAAAGTAAGTTTATTAACTTCTTCTTGCTTATTGGATTCTATAATTTTTAAATCGTCTAATTTTTTATCAATTTTCACCTTAGAATTAATAGAAGCCTTTTTATTTTCACCTGAAACTTTCTTTACTATAGTTTTCATAATTCTTTTCTTTTTATAATAAAACCAAAAAAATCACCATTGGGTTTGAAAGGAACACTAATAACACTTCCAAACTCATTCCTTATTGATCCAAAGATAGTAAAAGTTTCGGATAATTCTTCTAAATTCATAGAGATTGCCCTTCTATATAAACGTGTTCGTCCAAGTGTACTACCTTTAAAAAAGACCATCTTTTCAGGATATTTTTTTGTAAAAATATAAACCGATCTGGCAACGGTAGCTAAAATTATATTTCTGTCTCCATTGTCTGTAATTGTTGAATCATCCAAGATATATTTTTTCTGAACTTCATTATAAATCAAATCTCCAAATGCTAAATTATAAATTTCTACAGATTGAGTTGCGCTAAAAATTATGACTTTCGTTATTTCTCCATTTGCGCCAATACTTTTAAATTCGAAAATAGTTGTGTCAGTATTTCTATATAAGTCATATTTTATATGTTTCATTCTTTTAATTTGAATTCACAAAAATACAGAATTAAGTAAAAAAAAAGCTACAATTTTAATTGTAGCTTTTTTGAAGAGTAAATATTATTTATTATATACCATATGCAATATTTGATAATTTCAAATCATCAATATCGTTATAATTAACTTTTTGAACAATTGTTCCTTTGTGAATAACTACAATGCTCGGATTTGCTCTTTCAATCGTTTTTAAGGCGGTTGCATCGCAAAAATAAAAATCAACATTTAAGCCGTATTCTTTTTTAGCTTTTGCAATCTCATCAGCTCCTGAAGCGGTCATGGCAACCACTTTATAACCTTTAGATTGCGCTTCTTTATTTAAAGCTTCTAATTTTTTCATTCCATCTGGTTCAGATAAAGTCAGATCGTAAGTAACAAAAAGTAATAATTTAGGTTCTTTTAAAAGTTCCTCTTTATAATCAGAATCGTCTTTTGTCATGGTGAAATCGTGAATTGGCGGAACATAACCTTCCGTAATTACTTTGTCTTTTCTATCTACGAAAGTGGCACCTGCAGGGATATTCATTAAATCTTTTTCACCAAATTCTTTATCAACGCCGTTTACTTTGTAGATGAAAATCATTTCAACTACAGACTTTGGAGCGCCTTTCGGAATTTCCATTCCTTTTTCGATATTAGTTCCTACTTTGTAAGGGCGGAAATCTTTTATCGGATTGTGATTCAAAACCCAAACTGCCATAAAAGCACATAAAACAACGCTTACATAAACGGCAAAATTGGTTTGTGGAGTTGAAAATAAGGGTTTTATTAATTTTTGATTGAAGAATAAAATCAGAATAAAGAATAATAAAACCACATCTTTTGTGAAGGATTGCCACGGCGTTAAATGCAAAGCATCTCCAAAACAACCACAATCTTTTACCACATCAAAATAAGCCGAGTAGAAGGTAAGGAAGGTAAAGAAAACGATTAAAAGCAATAAAGCCAAAATCGTAGTTTTTACTTTATAACCCACCAATAACATGACACCTAAAACTACTTCTAAAATCACTAAAAAGATCGCTAACCCTAAAGCAAACGGCTCTAAAAAGGGCATATTGAAAACCGGCTCGCTAAAATACTCAGCCAGTTTATAAGAGAAACCAACCGGATCATTTAGTTTTATTAATCCTGATATGATAAATAATACGCCGACGAATATTCGGGAGAATTGAGTAATGATGTTTTTCATAAAATTTTAATTTTAAATTCCAATTTTTTTAAATTCCAAATTCAAAAATCTTGTGGGAAAATTGGAATTTGGAATTTATTTTTTGGAATTTCTATTTATTTATAGGATTGAGAATTAGGGCAAAAACGGCGTAATTAATCATATCCTGATAATTAGCATCGATGCCTTCAGAAACTAAAGTTTTACCTTTATTGTCTTCAATTTGTTTTACGCGAAGTATTTTTTGCAGAATTAAATCAGTCAGTGAACTTACTCGCATATCACGCCATGCCTCGCCATAATCGTGATTTTTGGCTTCCATTAACTCTTTGGTTAATTTAATTTTAGCGTCGTATAATTCGGTTGCTTTTTCTACATCGAGATCAGGTTGATCAGTAACTCCTAATTCTAATTGAATCAAAGCCATAATCGAATAATTGATGATTCCGATGAATTCTCCTTTTTCATCTTCATCCACTTTACGGATTTCGTTCTCCTGTAAACTTCTGATTCTTTGTGCTTTTATGAATATTTGATCAGTTAGCGATGGCAGTCTTAAAATGCGCCATGCACTGCCGTAATCTTTCATTTTATTGATATATAACGTACGGCAAATGGTAATTACATTATCAAATTCAAGGGAAGTATTCTTCATTTATTGCTGTATATTTGCTAAAATTTCTTCAAAAATAAGGATAATTTTTTAAGAGTTTCAAGTTTCTGGTTCTCTTTGTTTCAAGTTTTTTCTAAACAAAGTGTTAACGACAATAACTTGAAACCTGCAACAAATAAAAACCTGAAACAAAATGCTGATTAACTGCAAAGGCAAACTTATAGATTTATCGATTCCTAAAGTAATGGGGATTCTAAATGTGACGCCGAATTCCTTTTTTGACGGAGGAAAGTACAAAAATGAAGAGGAGATCATTTCACAAGTTGGAAAAATGCTTTCAGAAGGTGCGACATTTATAGATATTGGTGCTTATTCAAGCAAGCCAAGTGCTGAATTTGTAACCGAAGCCGAAGAAATTGAGCGTATTGTTCCGGTAATTGAATTGATTTTAAAGCATTTTCCGGAAGCTTTATTATCGATAGATACTTTTAGAGCCGAAGTTGCAAAAGCAAGTTTAGAAAGCGGAGCATCAATTATAAATGATATTGCAGCGGGAGAATTAGACGATAAAATGTTTGGGGTAATTGCACATTATAATGTTCCTTACATCATGATGCACATGCGTGGGAATCCGCAAACAATGCAAAGCCTGACGCAATATGAGGATATTGCAAAAGAAATGCTTTTTTATTTTTCGGAAAAGGTGAATAAGGCGAGAAGTATGGGAATCAACGACCTAATACTGGATCCCGGTTTTGGTTTCGCCAAAACAACGGATCAGAATTACGAGGTTTTACAAAAAATGGAACTTTTTAATTTGTTGGAATTGCCCGTTTTAGCTGGTGTTTCAAGAAAATCGATGATTTATAAAACGTTGAATATTACGGCACAGGAAGCTTTAAATGGAACAACGTTTCTAAATACAATTGCATTGACAAAAGGTGCTAAAATTCTGCGAGTACATGATGTAAAGGAGGCGATGGAATGTATTGCTTTGTTTAATAAAATGAATTTGTAAAAGTCTAGTTTGTCATTTCGACGAAGGAGAAATTTCCGCAAGTTGCTCGACAAAGATTGGCTATTAGCAACGGAGCTACTAGCGAGGATTTCTCCTTCGTCGAAATGATATAGCTATATGTTTAAAGAAAATAAATATGAAATACTTTACTCTAATTATTGCTCTTCTTCTTTTTTCATGTGGAAAAAAGAAAGATGTTCTACTTCCAAAATCAAACGTAACAATTGTAAAAGATGTACAGGATCATTCACCAATTTATATCTTTTTCAAAACTGAAGGCAAAGACACCATCGCCGAAGTAAACCGAAAAAACAGCATCATCTCAACCAATTGGATTTTCAATATCGACAAGCGTTTGCCTTTAAAATTGGTAATTCCGGAAGTAATGAAACTACAGGAAAAAAAGCGAGGAGAGAAAGCACACAAAAACGAAAAAGCCGAAAATTATTATTCCTACGCAGATTCAGTTGGAAAAAATTTAGCCTTTTTGCCTTTTACGAAAGTGTATTATAAAATGGAAATTGCCAATAACAGAAGTCAGTTGTATTTTAAAAAGAATGGCATGATAATATACAGCGGAAGAAAAACTTATGATTTTCCTAAACAGAATTTAAAGCCATTTTTAGATAGTTTAGTAATCAATCCTAAGGCGGAAATTAAATTCTCGTATGATAAAAATATGACTTATGGAAATTATATTCAATGTAAAATCTTAGTAAAGACAATTGCTGATAAAAAGATTCCATTTGTTTTTATAAATGAAGAACAAGAATTTATTTTCTAAAGAATGAAACAAAAAAATCCTTTCGGTATTAATATGGAAAGGATTTTTTTTAAGGTAAGCTTTAATAGCCGCCTCCACCGCCACCTCCACCGCCGGAAGTTCCTGTTTTAATAAGTGTTCCACTTATTTCTCCACTAGGGAAAGCTACAGTATGTAGGTTTACATAATAGTGATTCGCCATAAGCTCTGCTATTTGAGCATCTGTTATTGTAAAATTTAGAGTTATGGGAGAAGTAGTAACAACAGCATCAGGAAAAGGAAACAAAATTGCTCCGTCAGCTCCGTGGATATGACCATGGTTAGGTGTAATTCCTGAATAGGTTACGGTAATATCAAATGTTTTGGCAGACTGATTAAGTTTGAGCGTTGCATTACCGCTACCCATTGAACCTGTGCCGGTAACAGGGGTTAAACTAGCTGTAAAGGTCACAATGACTGGTGTAGTGTGGTTATCGTCATCATCATTACTGGAGCAGGAAATTCCAATTAAAAAGAAAAGGAAAATTACTGAAAATTTGAGCAGAGTTTTCATAATTATATATTTTTTAGGTTTAAAAAAAGGTTAAAAAAATATAATTATTAAATTTTATTATGATTTAATAAAAATATAACAAATTTAATGTTTTATTTTTACTTAGGAAACTTTTTGGGTTTAAATTGTTGATTGTTAGGTGGATAAAATAGATTTGGTGTATTGATATCGTATTGTAAAAGTTTACTTTAAAGTGAATGTGAAACTGAAATAAAAAAACCTCACTCGAGGCTGAAAGTCAAACAGGCGAAGCAAACAAAACTTTTACTGATGATGATAAGGTTCATTTCGTAAAATCGTAAATCCTCGATACAACTGTTCAATAAAAAATAAACGAACCATTTGATGCGAAAACGTCATCAGCGAAAGCGAAATTTTCCCCTGCGCTTTGCTATAAACCGTATCAGAGAATCCGTATGGACCACCAATTACGAAGACTAAAGTTTTGATTCCGGAGTTCATTTTCTTTTGTAATTCTTCAGAAAAACCAACGCTGGAGAAGTTTTTTCCGTTCTCATCCAATAAAATTAATTGATCTGTTGGAAAAAGTTTCGAGAGTATCAGTTCGCCTTCTTTTTCTTTTTGCTGACTTTCGGATAAGTTTTTTACATTTTTAATATCCGGAATAATCTCCAAATCAAATTTGATATAAAACGACAAACGTTTGGTATAATCGTCGATTAATGTCTGCAACGATTTATTGTCGGTTTTGCCAATGGCGATAAGTTTGATGTTCATTTATTAAAGTTTTTTGCCACGAATTATACTAATTTCCACAAATTAAAATTAGAAAAATCTGTGTGGATCTGTTCAATCCGTAAAATCTGTGTGCTATTTTTTATTCTCAAAAACAGTTTCAAAGTGTTCTACAATTGGAAATGGCTCATAATAATGATGTAAAATCTTTTTCCATTCCAAATACGCTTCAGATGTTCTAAAACCTATCGTATGATCTTCCAACGTATTCCAATCAACTAATAAAAGATACTTGTTTTCGACTTCAAGACATTTCTGTAGCGTGTGGCCTAAATATCCTTCAATTGATGATATATATTGACTTGCTTTTGCAAAATCAGTTTCAAATTTTGATACTAATTCTGGTTTTATAAAAAGATATACTGCTTCTAAAATCATATTTGAATGAATTTTTTATCTGCGTAATCTGCTAAATCTGCGAGAGAAAATTATACTCTCGCAGATTTAGCAGATCACGCAGATTTATTTTTATTAGTTTTTAGAAAATTTCGCTTCAAAATTTTTAAATCTCGTATCCAAATCTTTTAATAATTGTTTTTTTACAGATGCATCCTGAATGAAACTGTAATTGATACTGTTGTAAACATATTGTTTTATCGTCGCATACGAAACATCAGGATATCTTTTTGCCAATAAAACATATTGCTCTGTCATATTGGTTCTCAAAATTCCCGCATCGTCTGTACTGATTACGATTGGCACATTAAATTCTTTGTAAAGCGTAAACGGATGACGACCGTCTTTTACTTTCAAAATAAACTCATTACTAGCCAGATTAATTTCAATCGGAATATTGTTTTTTGCCATATAACGCAATAAATCATATGAGTTTTCTTCGTACGCGATGTCCACTCCGTGCCCAATTCTGTTGGCACCCGCAACGTGAATCGCATCATTAATATGCCATGTTAATTCTTCTGGCTGGACCAAACCTAGAGTAAGTTCGCCTGCGTGAAGCGTGTATTTTACGTCCGGAAATTTAGAATGGCAATATTTAAACATAACCATGTGCAACCAATAATCCTTCATAGAATTCTCTCCATGTTCAGGAGAAACGATATTTACGCCTGCTACCAATTTACTATCGTTTGCAGAGATAAAAGCAATGGTCAGATTTTTAAATAAATCAACCGGATCCATAAAACGAAGCACAAAATTTTGATAGCGCATCGTAAATTTATCGTCGTCAATTTTTAAGTCTTTATTAAGTTTTGCTATGAAATTAGTATTGAAATCCGTCGCATATTTTTTAGCCTCTTTTTGCTGAATCGCTTTATACAATTCATCTAAAAGTTTCATTACCGTTTTTTCATCTTTTTGAGCAGCAGCCTGACGCAGTTTTGTATTGAAATCAGTTAAATCTTCCACCTTCATATCACAGGGTATCGTTGACAATTGGGTCTCAATGTAACTTACGTTTTCTGCAATGGCACGCTTTTTTAATTCAAGTATTCCTTCTGCAAAATGACCTTTAATAGTAGGTTCGAATTTTTGAAAAGAATCAAAAAACAAGTCATCAGAAGGTACAGAAACACCATTGTAATCTTTAGCCGACCAGGTTTGCATTACTTGTTGCTGATAGAAAGATAATTTTCCTTCGTTTTTAAGAGAGGAAAAAGTTTGCCAATTGCCTTTTGAAGGTTTTGTTTTCGAAACCGCCATCGTTTCTAAATTCAGATAAAAATCTTCTGCAATAGCTCTTTCCAAAAGAGGTTCTGCATAAATTGATCCCGAAAAATGATGGTGTAAATCGCCTCCTTTAGGCATTTGTTGAAAAAAAGCTGTTAAGAGAGCTTCATTGTTTCTGATTTTTTCTAAATAGTTGTCAGCCGTTTGAGAAAAGCCGATTTGCGCTATAAAAAAACAGAAAAGTGTAATTATCCTCGTCATACTCTAAGTTTAAATTACATGCAAATATATGAATTTCTGCGGAGATTTTAAAATCCAATTTTCAATGTGGAGATTTAACCGCAAAGAGCGCAAGGTTTTTTTATATGCGAAACTTAATATAAACGCAAAGTTCGCAAAGCTTTTTATAAAAAGCTTTGCGTAATCCTTTGCGTGTTTTGCGGTTAAAAAAAACTTAGAGCCTTAGTAATTCAGAACCTTAGTGTCTTTACGAAAAAAGAACATCATGAATGTCTTCAACTTTATCAAAAACACTTTTGGCAAAAGGACAAAGCGGAATAATTTTTAGGTTGTTGGCTCTTGCATATTCTACGGCTGCCATAACTAATTTTTTACCAACACCTTTTCCGTTGAATTCTTCATTTACTTCAGTGTGATCAATAATGAATTTAGAATCTCCGGCCCAGGTATACGTCATTTTTCCCGCTTCTTTTCCATCTTCTATAGCTTCAAAATAGCCTTTTCTTATATCGTTTATTTGATTTATTTCCATGATAATTTATATTAATGTGGTTTTAATTTCTATTGAATGTGTAAGTACTTTATGAATGGGACAGCTGTTGGCGATGGTTTCCAGTCTTTGTCTCTGTGTATCATCAACTTCTCCAATTACTTCTATTTTTCTTGTAAATAAGGATACATTTCGATCAGAATCTCTTTCAAAATCAATTTTTACATTTATTTCTGATACGTGCCATTGCTTGCGATTGATATACATTCGCAAAGTAATTACGGTGCAGGAGGCCAATGATGCTGCCAAAAGTTCTGTTGGATTTAGGCCTAAATTTTTTCCGCCCAGTTCCTGTGGCTCATCTGAGATTAAAACATTTTCACTGGCAGATGTTATTTCCGTTCGATACAAACGTGTATCAATTTTTGCTGAGATCGTATCCATGTTTTTATTTAATTCTTGGTTCAGGTAAAGGCACAAATTCGGTTTCGCCCGGAACTTTTGGAAAAGTTTGTTCTGTCCAGTCTTTTTTTGCTTTTTCAAGTAATTCTTTGTCCGAAGAAACAAAATTCCAAAAGATAAAATGTTCTTCAGGGAATGGCTGTCCTCCAAATATATAAACGGTACTGTTTTCGGCAATTTCAAATTCGCATAAAGTGCTGTCGTTGGTAATCAAAATCTGTTTTGGTTCGTAAGCATGTTCTCCGCTTTTAATACTTCCTTCTAAAATATACAATCCGCTTTCGCCGAATAAATCTTTTCCGATATTGATCTTTTTAGCCTCTGTACTTTTGATTTCAATAAAATATAATGGACTATAAACAGGCACTGGCGATTTTTTTCCAAAAGCTTCTCCCGCAATTAGTTTATATGAAACGCCATCTTCTTCCCATTTCGGAATATCATCTGCTTCAACATGTGCAAAATTTGGATCCATTTGTTCCAATTCTTTTGGCAATGCCACCCAAATTTGTAAACCATGAAGCATTTTATCAGAATGTCTTAGATATTCCGGTGTTCTTTCAGAATGTACAATTCCTTTTCCGGCAGTCATCCAGTTTACGGCTCCCGGTTTTATTTCTAATTCGGTTCCCAAACTATCACGGTGCATGATGCTTCCTTCAAATAAAAAAGTCAATGTTGAAAGTCCGATATGCGGATGTGGAGGCACATCCATATTTTCATGATCACTTAAATGAGCAGGTCCCATATGGTCGATAAATACAAATGGTCCGACGGCTCGTTTTTCACGGAAAGGCAATAATCTGCCTACCATAAAATTGCCAATATTGGCAGCACGTTCTTCGATAATTAAATTGATATTTGACATGGTTATATTGATTTGAAAACAAAATTACAGTTGGAACCGTGATCTGTAACTTAATTTAGATTAAGAAAATTTGTTTTTAGATTTTTTGAGTTATAAAAATAAGAAAAATCAGTTATTAAGTTTTTAGGAGATCATTAAATTTAAGTTTAGAAGTCCCAGAGGGACAAAATATTTATAGTAAAGAAAAATATCACGTTACATAAAACTCCAGCGGGGCGATATATATGTCGCTCCTCTGGAGCTTTTTTTTATAGTAATACGATATTCCTCTTTAAATATTTTGCTCCGTCGGAGCATGAAAATTGGAATGTAAAATTATTCAATTAAATCAAAGCTCAGAGCTTCACTTTCAGTTCCATTAATAATAATAGACAATTGATGTATTCCGGTATGAAAAACGCGAGTCGTAATTAATTTAAAAGATTGCTTTCTTTCGATATTAGTCAATTGATTTGGCTGATAGATTTTCTCACTGATTTTAAAAACCTTTTTTGCTAAATGACCTTTTGATTTTTTGTAGTGAACGGCGTATTCTAAACGGATGGTTTTAGCTTCATCATTTTTATTATTTAAATGAAATTGAAACTGCAGATACTCTCCAATTTTTACTTTTGGCGTTTTGATTTCGAAATTTGAAAGTTCAATATTGGTACTTTCTAAACCATAATGACTCAGGATTTCAGGATGTCCTTGTTTTAATAAAGTGCGACAGCCGTGTTTTATAATTCCATCAGTTTCTTTGCTATTGTCTTTCCATTTTGAAGCAATTTCTAATACAATTTCTGGATTATCTTTGGCAATATCATTTAGATTATTGGCTATGCTTCGGCGAACATATTCTGAAGGATCATTTTTTAGATTCTCCAAAATAGGCAGAATAGAAGTTGGATCTTTCTTTAAAAACGGAATCGCCATTGCCCACGGTAACCTCGGTCGGGAACCTTCGCTGGACAACCTACGAACATGATGATTTTCGTGTAAAGACCATTTTACCATTTCATCAATCATCTTTTCTTTATATTTTAAAATGAAAGGACGAACGGCAAATTCACAACTAATAAATTGAGTTATTGAAACAAAAGCTTTCGTTGAGGTTTTAAAATCGTCTAAACCGTACTTTTCGATATAATCGGCAAAGAAAATAAAGGCCAGATTACCATCGGTAAAACTGTTTTTCTTCAGATTTTTAATAATTTTATCAATTAAAGCAACAGCTTCGGAAAAATTCGCAGGCATAAATTGATGCAAAACAACTGTTGTATGCTTCATGCGGTCTTTCCATTCTTTTTGGGCAAAATCGCCTTCGTAAATCGCTTCAATAAATTTTTGTTTGTTGAAGTCTGGATGTACTTCGGCCACAGCCTGACCAAATTTTTCGTAAAAGGAAACCGAGTAAATATCTTTAATTAAGCCCATGATTTTGTTTGAATGAACCTCAAAGATATTTAATGTTACTTATTAGTGACGAACAAAAAATAAAAATATTTAAACCATTAAGATATTAAGTTTCAGTAAGGAGAAAAGCTTAATTTTTCTTAATATCTTAATGGTAAAAAAAAGAGATAATTAAGATAGTAATTGACTTTTCGTGTTAAAAGAGCTTTTAAATCCACAAAATATGTCCTACTTTAGCATCTTATAAAATTTAAGAAAAATGATTAGCGAAGCACAATTTCAAACCGAATTACAACTATTGATCAGCAATGCAATTCGAGAAGATGTAGGTCCGGGAGATTATAGTTCATTAGCCTGTATTCCTGATACAGCACACGGACAAGCTAAATTATTGGTAAAAGATCAGGGAATTATTGCCGGTGTTGTATTGGCAAAAATGATTTTTGAATTTGTTGATCCAAAATTAAAAGTGAAAACTTTTATAGAAGATGGAACACATGTAGAATATGGCGATGTGGTTTTTGAAGTTTCAGGAAGTTCACAGTCTATTTTAAAGTCCGAAAGAGTGGTTTTGAATACCATGCAACGTATGTCTGCAATTGCTACAAAAACCAGTCAATTGATGCAACTTTTAGAAGGAACTGGCACTAAAATATTAGATACTCGTAAAACAACACCAAACTTTAGAGTCGCTGAAAAATGGGCCGTGAAAATAGGAGGAGGCGAAAATCATCGTTATGCCTTGTATGATATGATAATGCTGAAAGACAATCATATCGATTTTGCTGGCGGAATTACACTTGCCATAAAGAAGACAAAAGAGTTTTTGAAAGCTAATAGCTTAGATTTAAAGATTATTGTGGAGGCCAGAAATTTGGATGAAATCCGTGAAATCCTGTTAAGCGACGGTGTTCACAGAATCCTGATTGATAACTTTAATTATGAAGACACTAAAACGGCTGTAGCGTTAATCGGTAAAAAATGCCAAACAGAATCATCTGGAAATATCAACGAAAAAACCATTCGCGAATATGGTCTTTGTGGTGTAAATTATATTTCATCCGGGGCTTTGACGCATTCGATTTATAACATGGATTTGAGCTTGAAAGCTTTTTAAAAAGTTTTGAGTTATAAGTTATGAGTTTGTAATCTAAAATCTAAAATAATTATATGTCTCAAGAGATAGAAGATCGGATTGAAAAAGTACCCGTTGTACGTTCGTTAGCCCGGCTTTTAAAGAAAATAAAATTGCCTTGGTTAGAAGGATTCTCGTTATACGATTTGCTCGAAATGTATACGCTCGGAATTCTCGAAGGAGCATTTTCGTATCATGCGAGTGCTGTTTCGTTTAGTTTTTTTATGGCGCTGTTTCCTTTTGCATTGTTTATTTTGAACTTGATTCCTTATATTCCAATTGAAGGTTTTCAGGATGATTTTCTGCAGTTTGTTCAGCAGGGAGTTCCACCAAATACTTACGATGCAATTAGTAAAATTATCAGTGATATTTTGAATAATAGTCACTCTGGATTACTTTCATCAGGATTTTTACTTTCAATTTTTTTGATGTCAAATGGTATTAATGGAATCTTGAGTGGTTTTGAATCTTCGAAACATGTTTTTGATAAACGTGGTTTCTTTAGTCAATACTTGGTTGCATTAGCGATTTCACTTGTAATGACAATTATATTGTTTGTAACGGTGGCCACAATTGTCGTTTTTGAGGTGTTTATTCAAAAAACAATCATTCAGGATGTGTTGAGTGATCGTATTCCGCTCATTATTTTAGGACGATATTTGTTTGTTATTTTAATGATTTTGATAACATCTTCAATATTACTGCGTTATGGTACAAAACAGTATAGTAAAGTACCATTTATCAGCATTGGATCTGTTTTTACAACCATTCTAATTGTTATATCTTCGTTCTTTTTTGGGATTTGGGTTATAAAATTCTCAAAATATAACGAACTTTATGGTTCTATTGGGACATTATTAATTCTAATGTTTTACATTTGGATTAACTGTATGATTCTGCTTTTAGGGTTCGAATTGAATGCTTCTATCAGAAAATTAAAACAAAAAAAAAATAAATAGTATGAAAAATTGGATGTTAGCAATTGGTGTTTTTTTTCTAACAATAAGCACTATTCAGGCGCAAAGTGTCATTGGAAAATGGAAAACAATTGATGATGAAACTGGCGAGGCAAAATCGGTTGTAGAGGTTTACGAAAAATCGGGTAAGATATACGGTAAAGTGGTAGAGATACTTCGTGCCGATCATAAAAAGGATGTGTGCGTTAAATGTGAAGGCGCCGAAAAAAACAAACCAATTTTAGGAATGGTTATCATTAACGGACTTAAAAAAGATGGTTCTGAATATAACGGAGGAACAATTTTGGATCCTACAAATGGTAAAAAATACAAATGTTATATTGAGTTAGAATCTGCTGATAAATTAAAACTTCGTGGTTACGTTGGGATTTCTATTATGGGAAGAACACAATATTGGACACGAGCGAAATAAAATAAATATGCGAAGATTTGCGTCAATAATTTTATTCTTAGCAATACTATCCAATAGTTTTGGACAATCTAAGAATTCGCTATTACAAATAAGTCATCTTACAGGTGACTTTTATGTTTATAAAACATTTCATGATTATAAAGGAACTTTGATTTCTGCCAATGCCATGTATCTTGTTACAAATAAGGGTGTTGTTTTGTTTGATGCACCTTGGGATCAAACGCAGTTTCAGCCATTGTTAGATACTATAAAAAAGAGGTATAACAAAGAAGTCATTATGTGTTTTGCAACGCATTCTCATGAGGATCGTGCAGGAGGATTAGATTTTTACAGACAAAAAGGAATTAAGACTTACACCATAAAAACTACAGATCAAATCCTTAAGGAGAAGAACGAAAAAAGAGCTGAATTTGTAATTTCCAATGATACTACATTTACAGTTGGACAGCATTCTTTTGAGGTTTATTATCCGGGAAAAGGGCATGCGCCGGATAATATTGTAGTTTGGTTTGAAAAAGAAAAAGTGCTTTATGGAGGTTGTTTTATCAAGAGCGCAGAAGCAAAAGATTTAGGATATTTGGGTGATGCAGATGTAAAGGAGTGGGAGAAATCCATTAAAAAAGTACAATCTAAATTTAAGAGCCCTAAATATATCATAACCGGTCATGATGATTGGAAAGACCTGACTTCTTTAAAGCATACTTTGAAATTAGTTCAGGAATATAATGTTTCGAAAACTTCAAATAAATCCAAGAAAGAATAGGTTTTTTTTAAATAGCTTATTTTGCTTATATTTGAAATTAATTAAATTTAAAATAAGATGACCGTCACAGATAAAAATATACTTGAAAGCTATTCAGATTTATTTGAAGGACTTAGTTTTAATAATAAAATTGAACTTATTGAAAGACTGACAAAGTCTTTGAAAGTTAATAAATCAAAAGAAAATAACTTTTATAAATCGTTTGGTGCATTTGCTTCAGAGAAATCTGCAGAAGAAATTGTCTCTGAGATTAAATCCAATAGAAAATTTAAAAATACTGAAATTAAGTTTTAATGGGGTATTTACTGGACACAAGTATTTGCGTTTTCTTTTTAAGAGGAAGACTCAATCTGGATAAAATGGTAAAAGAAATAGGATTGGAAAAGTGTTATATTTCTGAAATTACTGTTGCAGAACTTCGTTTTGGAGCTGAAAATAGTGATAATCCTGTAAAGTCAAATAAAGCAGTTGATATATTTTTAAAAGGATTAACAATTATTCCAATTTTTGGTTCTATAAAAAGATATGCTATAGAAAAAGTACGACTTAGAAAAATTGGAAAACCAATGCATGATGAGTTTGATCTTTTGATTGGTGTTACAGCAATAGAAAACCAATTAATTCTAGTTACCGATAATATTAAGGATTTTAAACTTTTGGATGGAATTCGAATGGAAAATTGGTTTGAAAGAAATTAATTTCCACTGCTAAAATTTTCCTTTATAAATCCTATAAAATATTTACATGTTTTTTGTCGAAGTCATTTTACCACTTTCTCTAGCTAAAATCTTCACTTATCGTATTTCTGAGGCTGAATTCCATTTTATAAAAAAAGGGATGCGGGTGGCAGTACCTTTTGGTAAAAGCAAAATTTATACGGCTTTGGTAATAGATATGCATCAGAATGAACCAAGTTTGTATGAGGCTAAAGAAATTCATCAGATATTAGACGAAAAACCAATTGCTACCGAAACTCAGATTAAGCACTGGCTTTGGGTGGCGAACTATTATATGTGTGGCATTGGTGATGTATATCGTGGTGCTTTTCCGAGTGGATTATTGCTGGAAAGTGAAACTATTATTTCGCATAAAATAGATGTTATCGTCAATCAAAATGAACTTTCTGATGATGAATTTTTAGTTTACGAAGCTTTACAGCAACAGAGTTCTCTTAAAGTTCAGGAGATTATTTCAATTTTGAACAAAAAAAATATTCTTCCGGTTCTTCAAAAATTAATGGAAAAGGACATCATTGTTTTGGAAGAAGAAATAAAAGAAAATTATAAGCCGAAGTTGATTCGATATGTAAAATTGCATTCAAAATATGAATCAAATAATGGTTTAAGTGAATTATTAGAAGAACTGAAAAGTGCCAGGAAACAAAAAGAAATTGTTTTGGCTTATTTTCAAATTAGTGCTTCGGAAAAGAAGCCTATTACAGTTAAGAAATTGACTGAAGTTTCGAATTCGACTTCAACAATTGTAAAAACATTAATTGAAAAAGAAATTTTTGAAGAATATTATTTGCAACACGACAGAGTTTCTTTTGGTGGAAAGGCTTCAGAGAAACAATTAGTATTAAGCGATGCCCAGGAAACCGCTTTTTCAGAAATTAAAGATAGTTTCACAGAGAAAGAAGTTTGTTTATTGCACGGCGTTACATCAAGTGGTAAAACAGAAATATATATTAAGTTAATTGAGGACTATTTAGAAACAGGAAAACAGGTTTTGTATCTGTTGCCTGAAATTGCATTAACAACGCAATTAGTTTCTCGTTTAAGACTGCATTTCGGGGATAAAGTTGCTGTCTTTCATTCGAAGTACAGTAACAACGAAAGAGTAGAAGTTTGGAAACAGACGCTGGAAAATTCAGATAAAGCTCAAATTGTAATAGGAGCGAGGTCAGCTTTGTTTTTACCTTTTAATAATCTGGGATTATTGATTGTGGACGAAGAGCACGAACAGACTTTTAAACAAACGGATCCGGCACCAAGATATCACGCCCGGGATTCAGCAATTGTGTTGGCTAATTTTCATAATGCCAAAGTACTTTTAGGGTCAGCAACTCCAAGTATCGAAACCTATTTTAATACGCAAAGTAAAAAATTTGCTTTAGTTACAATTACAGAGCGTTATAATAATGTTCGAATGCCAGAAGTTGTTTTAGTTGATTTAAAAGACAAGCATTTTAGAAAAAGAATGACGGGGCATTTTAGTGATCTTTTAATCGAAGAAATTGCTGAAGCTTTGTCTTTGGGTGAACAGGTTATTTTGTTTCAGAATAGAAGAGGGTATTCTCCTATAATAGAATGTCTCACTTGCGGTCACGTACCTCATTGTCAACAATGCGATGTAAGTTTGACTTTTCATAAACATAAAAATCAATTGCGTTGCCATTATTGTGGATATTCAATAGCAAAACCAACACATTGCCATAGTTGTTCAAGTATTGATTTGACAACAAAAGGTTTCGGAACAGAACAAATAGAACAGGAATTAATAGCTCTTTTTCCGAAAGCCAAAACCGGAAGGATGGATCAGGATACTACAAGAGGGAAATTTGGTTTTGAAAAGATCATTGATACTTTTAAAAACAGAGAAATTGATATTTTAGTCGGAACCCAAATGCTGGCTAAAGGTTTGGATTTTGACAATGTAAGTCTCGTCGGAATTATGAATGCCGATAATATGTTGCATCATCCTGATTTTAGAGCTTTCGAGCGCAGTTTTCAGATGATGACACAAGTTGCCGGAAGAGCCGGAAGGTCAGAAAAACAAGGAAAAGTTGTGATTCAAACCTACAATCCAAATCATAATACGATTCAGCAGGTTACGACACATAATTATATAGGCATGTATAAGGAGCAATTATACGATCGCCAAATCTATAAATACCCGCCTTATTTCAGAATTATAAAGCTGACGTTAAAGCACAAAGATTTCGATAAGTTGAAAGAAGGATCGATGTGGTTGTACCAGGTTTTGAGCCAGAATTTGAATATGCCGGTTTTAGGTCCGGAAGAACCACTGATCAGCAGAATCAGAAATGAATATATCAGGACGATTTTGATTAAGATTCCGCAAAATATGAATTTAGGAAGCACAAAAAAAACTATTCAGAAAATGTTGAATAGTTTCGAGGCTGTCGCTCAGTACAGAGCTATAAAAGTGATTGCCAACGTCGATTTTTATTAATTACGACGATGTTGACAATGCTTTAACTAAATCTTCTTTTTTGTTTCGGCTTAATGGAATTTTTGTGATTCCAATTTCGGCAAATTTGCTGTTAAAGCGCTCTACCTTATCAATATTAATAATATAAGATTTGTGTACGCGAATAAATTTGTCTTTTGATAAATCATTTTCAAAAGATTTCATTGTCGAAAGAACCAGGTTGCTGTCGTCTTCTGTAACTACTCTTACATAATCTCCAAAAGCTTCAATCCATTTGATTTTAGACGTGAAAATTTTAAGCTTTTTAAGATTACTTTTGATAAAGATATGCTCGCCTTCTTCTTCTTTTACTTCCTTTTTAAGCAAGTGCATATCGATTGCTCTTTTTACAGAAGCATTAAATCGGTCAACTGCAATGGGCTTCTGAAGATAATCAGTGGCATCATAGTCAAAGGCTTTTAAGGCATATTCGGCTTTAGAGGTAATAAATATGATTTGAGGCTTTGATTTTAGTCCATCAAGGAAATCAAAACCATTGATAACAGGCATTTCAATATCTAGGAATATTAGATCGATATTATTTAAAGAGATACAACTTTTTGCTTCTATTGCATTAGAAAAGTCCCCGATTAAGTGCAAACCTGGGTGATTATTAACTAATTTTGCAATAATTGTCCTCTGTATAGAACTATCATCTACAACAACACAGTTTAGTTTCATAACATTTAAATTTAGAATAAATTCAGGATAGCAGTAGTAAATGTATTATTTTTCTAGAAAAAAAACTAAACTTAAGCCTTATTTTTTACATTACAACGAATAAAGCTAAAAAAGTGTTGTATATATAAAAATAATGGTTACTTTTGCACCCAATTTTAACAAATAAATATTGTATTTATGAATCATTATGAAACTGTTTTCATTTTAAATCCCGTTTTATCTGAGGTTCAGGTGAAGGAAACAGTAACGAAATTTGAAGAATTTCTTACTACTAGAGGAGCTGAAATGGTGTCGAAAGAGGATTGGGGTCTGAAAAAAATGGCTTACGAAATCCAAAACAAAAAAAGTGGTTTTTACCATTTATTCGAATTCAAAGTAGCTGGAGAAGTTCTAATTGCTTTTGAAACTGAATTTAGACGTGACGAAAGAGTTATGCGTTTCTTAACTGTAAGTTTAGACAAACATGCTATTTCATGGGCTGAAAGAAGAAGAGCCAAATTAAAATCTACTAAAGCTTAATTATTATGTCTACAATAGAGCAATCTGCAAAAGGAAAAAAAGACGGAGATATCAGATATTTAACGCCTTTAAACATTGAAACTAACAAAACTAAAAAGTATTGTCGTTTCAAAAAATCAGGAATCAAATATATCGATTATAAAGATGCTGATTTCTTATTGAAATTCGTTAATGAGCAAGGAAAAATTCTTCCTCGTCGTTTAACTGGAACTTCATTGAAATACCAAAGAAAAGTTTCTGTAGCTGTAAAAAGAGCTCGTCACTTAGCATTAATGCCATACGTGGCCGATTTATTAAAATAATATTAAAAGAATAGTTGTTGGTTTCCGGTAAGATGGAACCTAACTTCTCAAATAAAGGACAACAACATGGAACTTATCTTAAAACAAGACGTACAAAACTTAGGTTTTAAAGATGACGTAGTATCAGTTAAAGCTGGTTACGGTCGTAACTTTTTAATTCCTCAAGGATTCGCGCAATTAGCTACACCTTCTGCAAAGAAAGTTTTAGCTGAAAACCTAAAACAAAGAGCTCATAAAGAGGCTAAAATTGTTGCTGATGCTAAAGCATTAGCTGAAACTTTGAAAGCTCTTGAAATTAAACTTACTGCAAAAGCTGGTGGAGAGAAACTTTTTGGTTCTATCACAAACATCGACATTGCTGAAGCTTTAGAGAAATCAGGTAACGCTATTGATAGAAAATTCATCACTAGTGGTATCGTAAAACGTACTGGAAAATATTCTGCTAGCATCCGTTTACACAGAGATGTTATCGTTGATTTGCCATACGAGATTATCGCTGAAAAATAACATTTTGTTAACTTCTTGTTAATAAAATATAAAAACCACTCTTAAGAGTGGTTTTTTTTTGCCTAATTTTGAAAGTAATAACTTATTCAAAATCAGGAAAATGAAAAAAATCTTTGCATTATTGTTATGTTTGCTGGTCTTAACCGTGGCTAAAGGGCAAACAACAACTTCGAGTATTAAGGGTATTGTAAAAAGTTCTACGAATGAACTATTACCTGGTGCTACTATTTTAGCAATTCATACTCCAACAGGAGGTAAATATTCAGCTGTTTCTAATGAAGATGGAAGGTTTAATATTTTAAATATGAGAATTGGAGGCCCATACAAAATCACAGTTACTTTTGTGGGCTTTCAGGATCAGGAATATAATGACATATATCTTGATCTGGGAAAACCTTTTAATATTGATGTAGTTTTAGCAGATGCCAGTCAGGCATTAGAAGAAGTTAAAATTGTATCTAAAGATAAGGTCTTTAAAAGTGGAAAAACAGGTGCAGAAACTACAATTGGCCGAAGAGAATTAACATCTTTACCGACAATTTCAAGATCGGCGGAAGATTTTACCCGTTTAGAACCTACGGCGAGTGGTGGTTCCTTTGGGGGAAGAAATGATCAGTATAATAATTATTCTTTAAATGGAGCTGTATTTAATAATCCGTTTGGTTTAGATGCTGCAACTCCGGGTGGACAAACAGGTGCTCAGCCTATTTCATTGGATGCAATTGAACAGATTCAGGTTGCAACTGCGCCTTATGATGTAACACTATCAGGTTTTACGGGAGCTTCTGTAAATGCGGTTACAAAATCGGGAACCAATGAGTTTCATGGTACAGCGTATGCATTTTATAGAAATCAGGATTTAACTGGAAGTAAAATTAAAGGAGAAAAGATTTTTGTGCCAACTTTAGAACAGACTCAGGCTGGATTTAGTTTAGGAGCACCTATTATTAAAGATAAATTATTCATTTTTGGAAATTTCGAAATCGACAAACGAAGTGATTTAGGATCAAACTTTGTTGCAAACAATAACGATGGTGTAACCGGAATTAATGAATCAAGAGTTTTAGAATCTGATTTAATTGCAGTTTCAAATGCATTGGCCGCTTTAGGATATGATACCGGTGCTTATCAGGGTTTCATACATGAATCTAATTCAAATAAAGGAATTATTAAAGTAGACTGGAATATAAATGATAATCATAAATTAGCTGTAATTTATAATTTCTTAGATGCATCAAAAGATAAACCGGCTCACCCAACAGCCTTAGGTTTTAGAGGCCCAAATGCTTCAATATTGCAATTTAGAAACTCAGGATATCAAATCAATAATAATTTAAGTTCATTTTTAGTTGAGCTAAATTCAAAATTCAGTGAAAAAATCTCAAATAAACTACAGGCAGGGTATTCACACTTTAATGATTACAGAGTACCGTTTTCAGTTCCGGCTCCTGTAATTAATATTCAGGATGGCGCAGGTTCTAATTATATTATTGCCGGGCATGAACCATTTTCAATCAATAATACTTTAGACCAAAAAGTAATTCAGATTACTAATAATTTGACTTATACGGTGGGGAAACACGTGTTTACTTTTGGAGCTTCTTTTGAAAAATTCGGATTTAAAAATTCTTTCAATTTAGCCGGATATGATAATTTTGGAAATCCAAATGGCTATGCAGGAACTTTTTTCACGCCTTATTTTACAACACAAGACTTTTTAGACGATGCAGCTCAGCCTTATGCAACAAGCATTATTGCGCAAAACCTTCAATATGCGCAAGATACATTTAATACAAAAAGTCAATTTGAAGTTGGAGCTGATGGTGGATGGAAATTGGCTGAATTAAATGTAGGCCAGTTAGCATTTTATGCACAGGATGATATTAGCTTAAATGATGATTTTAAATTGTCTTTAGGTTTAAGAATAGATAAACCATTGTACTTTAATACAGCTGATTTGATTCAGAAATATATAGATACGGATAATGGAGGAGCGGGCAGAGACAATAGTATTGATTATTATGATCCGCAAACTGGTCAGGCAGTAAAACTAATATCTACAGATTTACCAAGCGATCGAATTTTATGGTCTCCAAGAATTGGTTTTAATTGGGATGTTAAAGGTGATGCAACTTCACAACTTCGTGGAGGTTCAGGTATTTTTACAGGAAGAATCCCTTTTGTATGGTTAGGAAATCAGGTAAGTGGTGCTGATGACAGTTTCTTGCAAATAATGGATCCTGATTACAAATGGCCACAAGTTTGGAGAACAAGTTTAGGATTTGATCATAGATTTGAAAGTAATTATATAGTAACATTAGATCTGTCTTACAATAAAGATATTAATGCGGTACATGTTCAGAATTGGGGATTGAAAGACCCGACAGGAACATTAGCCGGCGTAGACAACAGATTAATTTATACTGCAGCAGATAAAGGAGCAAATAATGCTTATGTAATGACCAATTCAGATAAAGGAAGTGCTTTTAATGCAACGGTTAAATTACAGAAGACATTTGAAAATGGTTTGTATGCCAGTGTTGCTTATAATTATTTGAAATCAAAAGATGTTAACTCTATTGAAGCAGAAATTACGGGAGATGCTTTTGCTTTTAATCCGGCACTTGGAAATGTAAACAATGATGTATTATCCAATTCTAAATATGGAGACAATCATCGTTTTATTGGAGTTGCTTCTAAAAAATGGAAATATGGAAATGACAAATGGGCAACAACAGTTTCGACTTTCTTGGAATATGCTCAGGGAGGTCGTTTTAATTATACTTATGGAGGAGATATTAATGGAGATGGTTCATCCGTAAATGATTTAATATATATCCCTACTACTGCAGAAATTTCTCAAATGACTTTTAGTGGGGCCGGTCAAGCCGAGGCATTTGATAAATTCATTGCTCAGGATAAATACATGAAAGACAGAAGAGGGCAATATGCAGAACGTTATGGCGCTATATCTCCATGGAGAGGAAGATGCGATTTAAAGTTATTGCAGGATTATAATTTTAGAGTTTCATCGGCTTCTGAAAAAAAGAATACAATTCAATTTAGTATCGATATTTTGAATTTTGGAAATTTAATCAATTCAGATTGGGGAGTTGTTCAGGTTCCAACCAGCGTTCAGCCAATAGGAGTGACCGTTGCAGGAAATACACCAACTTATACTTTTAATAATACACCAACTAAAACCTTTAGTTATGATGCTAGCTTAACCTCAAGATGGCAAATGCAATTTGGTATCAGATACATTTTCTAGTAAAGGAAAAAAAGTTATAAATTTGCCCTCGCATTTGCGAGGGCTTTTTTTTGAATAATAAAAAAATGATAAGGCTCTTTTTAGCATGTTTAAAGAAAAGAAATAAATGAAATACGCAAGACTTACAAAAGAGCAATTTGATGAATTGCACGCAGAATTTGCCAGCTTTTTAGCTACTCAGGCTATTGATAAAGCAGAATGGGATTCTCTTAAAATAAATAAACCCGAAGTGGCTGAACAGGAACTGGATGTTTTCTCTGATTTGATTTGGGAAGGTGTTTTGTCCAGAGCAGAATTTTTAGAACATTTTTCTAAAAATCATATTTTCTTGTTTCAATGTTTTGAAACACATGTTCAGTCAATAGTGTTAAAATCATTGGTTCCGGAAACTGATTTTCTAACCAAAGAGGGTTTGCAATGGTTAAGTGATAATATGTTTACTGAGACGATTGAAATGAAAGTTGGAAAGAAAGTATTTGCCGAAGATAGAAATGTATCTATTTTTGAATTGATTCAGCAGGGCGCTTTTTTAAGCGATGGACAATTATTTAAACAAATTAATACTATTTTGGAATCTTAATTCAGAAATAAATTGGATAAAATAGGCAAGCAATAATGTCAATTGTTTGCCTATTTTTTTTTTGTTTTTAACTTTTGTTTAATCTTTTATGTTTTTTTACCCCGTATTTCTACGTGTTTTTTTAGATAATGATAGAAATTTCACTTTTGCTGCTGTTTTAGTTGTTTATACAGTTAAAATGCTTTTTTTTAAGTTAATTACGACTAATGAAAGAGTTGTTTTAGTAAGTTATTTCTTTCTATTTTATGGTATTCCTAATGATGCCTATTTTTTTTTGTGATATTTATAACACTTGTTTTTTATTGTAAAGCCTTGATTTTTATGATTTTTTGGTGATTTATTTAACATTTTCCCATTTTCCACATTTAAAAAAATAAGAATTTTATTCTTGTTTATATCTTCATTTTAACTAATTTTAGTAAAAGAAAGATTAAACAAAAATATTTGTATGAGACATATAAAATTTAGCTTTGATCTTGCTTAATGAAATAAAATATTAATAAAAGATTTTTATTGCCTTAGAGTTTAAAGTTTTTTTAAATACCTTAATTAATCTGCTTATGGAATTGACATTTACTCTACTCATCAAATTTACATTTGGTCTTATTATTTTAGCCTTATTTTTTATTGTTACAGATAGAATTAAGGTTATTCAAAAAGCAAATTTTAATTTAATTATTAACGTTTTTCAAAAAAGCCAATATTACGTCAGCTTTATATCTACAAACCCCAATTGACGGTTTTGTTTTTAAAGGTATTGTCGTAATTTTTTTTATTGATAATCCTTCGCATTAAATAGTGTTTCAGCTTTAGAATTATATAAATTTCTAGGTAAAAATAAATAAATTGTCTAATCAACATTTTATATAAATTGAAACATACTCTTATATTTAATAGAATTCCCCAATTCTACTTCTAAACAAATTTTCTTTCCGAAAATTAACTTCCTAACAAATCATTCTATTTATTTGGAAAATTGATTTATATCAATATTCCACCAAAGTTTTTGAGACATTTTTTATTCAAAAGAATAAGAGGTGGTCTTTGTGTACTTCTGTATACGCAATGTTTTTTTAATGAAATGAAGTTTAAAATAACAGTCGACTAGTATTTTAAATCTCATTTTAAGTAACTGATTATTAACGTTTTTTAAAATTGCCTAAGCATATGTGCTTATCGCAACAGGTATTTTATTGTCCATTTTCTAATCTTCCAAATTATGAAAAAAAAATTTACTTTTTATGATCTCATTCTAAAAAAGAGATTGTTAAGTTTGGTGTTTTTATTGCTTTTGTGTAATAAAAACTTTGCACAAACTTTTTGTAGACCAGTATCAAATACGAATAATGTTTCCGGTATTTGCATTGGTTCAAGTGTAACAAATCCCACGGCAGCCTACGATAATGCAGGCTTAACGACATTTACAACATTGAGTACAGTCGTCGGCTTGGCATGTTCTGCTCAGGAAACTTTGGTTCTTAACCAAACAGCAAAGGCAGGCGATCAAATTGTTTTGTATATTGGTAGTGGTGCAGGGTTACTTAATCTGTCATTATTATCTACAGGCACAATTCAGCCGAAACTTAATAGTGCGAATTCGGGATCAGCAGTGGCGATAAACAATCCTTTGCTTAATCTGTCATTATTACCGGGAAACACTATTGGAGTATTAAGGTATACTTTGACAGGTGATACTAATCAGGTTCAAATACAGTTAGGTGGACTCGTAAGTGTACTGACTGATTTAAGAATTTATGATGTTCGTTTAGAATTTGCTGCACCAACGGTAACAGGAGGTTTAAATCAAACAATTTGTTCTGGAAATTCTACCACATTAACTGCAACTCCTGCATCCGGAACAACTGTAGCGTGGTATAGTTCGCCAACTTCAACTACAGCTTTAGCTACTACAAATTCGTATACAACTCCAGTTTTAACTGCAAACACAACTTATTATATAGGTGTTACAAGAGCAGCAGGTTGTGAGGGTAATGAACGTGTACCAGTTGTTGTTAATGTATCAAACCCTATTGCGCCTGCGATTAGTACATCCGGAACTTCAATTTGTTCAACTGGTGCAACTCAGCAAACTACATTATCGGTCGTTAATCCGATACCAGGAACTACTTATAATTGGTATAGTGGAGCAACCGGAGGTCCTGTATTGGCATCGGGCGACACTTATTCTCCAACTGTCCCTTTAGGAACAACTAGTTTTTATGTTGAGGCTGTTATAGGAAGCTGTTTGAGTCCTACAAGAACTCAGGTCGATGTAACTTCGAATGCTGTTCCAGCTGCACCAACGGTTTTAACGCAAAGTGTTACTATTCAATCAGGACAAAATGCTATATTAAATGCCGAAACTTCTCAAGCAGGAGTTACATTAAACTGGTATGATGTTGCAACCGGAGGAACAGCAATTGCCACAAATATGGCAACTTATACAACTCCGATTTTAACAGCTACAAAAACTTATTATGTTGAGGCTCAGAGTGCGGCAGGAAACTGTGTAAGTGCAACAAGAGCTCCTGTCACAGTAACAGTTATACCATCGGCTTTAGGAGGTTGTTTAGAAGCAGGCAGTCAACAAACAGTTCAAAATGGTTTATGTTTATTATGTAGTAGTACAAATCCTAATAACTCTGTTGACGGAAATCCTGCAACAGCAGCAAGACTAACCATTCCTGTTGGCTTAATAAATGGATGGGTTCAACAGACCTTACAATTTAATAATCCTGGTAAAGCAGGCGATATTGTTGATGTTGAATTAGAATTACCAGGTGGACTTGCAGATGTTCAATTATTAGGTGCCGTTAGTTTGGCGACTTATAATGGAGCAACTTATAATAATGATAGAATATCGGTTAATAATCCACTAATAACTTTACAATTATTATCAGGTAATCGTTTTAGAGCGAGTGTAGTTGCAGGAGCCAATTTTGATCGTGTCGAAATTCGATTAGGAGGCTTAGCAACACTTTTGACAACTGTAGATATTTTTCAGGCAACTTACAGATATAAAGCACCTACTATAACTGGTAACACAACTATTTGTGGAGGACTTACAACAACATTAACGGCTGATACATCTTTAGGAGAAACTATAAAATGGTATGATGCATTAACAGGAGGAAATTTATTAGTTAGTACAGCAGCTTATACAACTCCTGCGTTGACTGCTAATACAACTTATTATGTAGAAGTTACTCGTAATGGTTGTGTGAATAGCGAAAGAAATCCAGTCCTTGTTACCGTCAACAATCCGGTAGCCCCAGCATCAGTTGTCGCTTCTCCTTTAAATATATGTGATGGAGATGCAACAACGATAACTGTACAGTCACCAGTTGCAGGTACCACCTATAATTGGTATGATGCTGCTTCAGGCGGAAACTTAGTATTTACAGGTACCTCTTTTTCAACACCAACGCTAACTGCTTCTACAACTTATTATGTTGAGGCTGTAATTGGAAGTTGTCTTAGTGCGTCGCGTACATCGGTAAGTGTAAATGTAAATCCACGACCTGCGGCCCCTGTTCCTGTATCTTCTAATGTAATTATTCAGTCAGGTCAGAGTGTGATGTTAGCAGTTACAAGTAATCCTGGATTTGCGTATACTTGGTATGATGCTCCAACTGGAGGAACTATTTTGCAAGCTACTGGCAGTAGTACTTATATACCTACACCGGTTTTAACTGCAAATAAAACTTTTTATGTTGAGGCAAGAGATTTATTGTCAAATTGCGTGAGTAGTTCAAGAGCTGTAATTAATGTAACAGTAATTAATACGATTAGTAATTGTTTACAACCAAATTTTCAAACAACATCCACTGATGGTTTGTTATGTTTGTTATGTACTTCAACTAATCCTAATAATTCTGTTGATGGAAATATAAATACAGCTGCAACCCTTTTTACTCCTGTTGCAGCAGCTGGCGCATATATACAACAGCAGTTAACTTTTCCAACTCCGGGTCAGGCGGGAGATATTATAGATATTGAATTAGAATTACCTGGAGGACTTGCCGATGTTTCATTATTGGGAGGAGGAATTAGTTTAGCAACCTATAATGGAGTAACTTATAATAATGACAGATTTTTGCTAACTAATAATTTGTTAAGCTTACAGTTATTATCAGGAAATAAATTTAAAGCTAGTTTTGCTGCTACAGCGGCATTCGATAAACTTGAAATTCGTATAGGTGGAGGACTCGCTACTTTATTGACGACTTTAAATATTTATGGAGCTTCTTATAGATTTCCAAATGCAACAATAACTGGAGCGGCTGCACCAATTTGCGCAGGACAAACTGCAACATTAGCTGCATCTTCAACAGGAACAGAAACATTTACATGGTATGATGCTCCAACCGGGGGAAGTCTAGTAGCTGTTAGTCCAACTCTTCCATTAACTGGAACTACAACTTATTATTTAGAGGCAACACGCGGAGGAACTTGTGTTAATAGTGTTCGTCAGCCGGTGACGATTAATGTATTATCAATTCCAACAGCTACGGATATTACAATTGCAAGTCCTTTGACAGCTTCTTGTGCCGGAGGCATTGTATTGACTCCAACTTCTGCTTTAGCCGGGGCTACTTTTAAATATTATACAGATCAAAATAAAACACAAGAAATTAATACAGGAACTATAGCCGGAGTAACTTATGTTAAAGACGGTACAACAGGAGCACTAACTATTAGCGGACTTAATGCTTTGAATGCTCCTTATGCTTATTATCTTTCAGTACTTAACGGAGGTACCTGTGAAAACGTAAACGGAACATTAAAAGAAGTAATAGTTAATTTTCCAACAGTTACACCTTTAGCAGTAATCGGTACGCCTTTAGTAGGTTGTGGAAGTGCTAATTTAGCAGATGCTATTACAGGTTTTGATACTGCCGTAAATACATATACTTTCTTTAATCCGTCAAATGTGGTAATTACGGCAGAAGCTGCCGCAAATATAACGACTAGTGGTGTTTATTCGGTTCAGGCTCAGGCTACAGGATCGAATTGTCCATCAGCAATAGCGACCATAAATGTAACTATTAATCAATTACCAACTTTGACTGTCGATCCTGCACAATCAGTGCCAGTTGGAACTGATGTAACATTAAATGCGACATCAAATGGTACTATAGCATGGTATGACCCTCAGGGAAATGCACTTACAGGCTCACCATCATTTACTACTGGGGCACTTAGTACCCCTGGTATCTACACGTACACAGTAGTAGCTACTCTGGGAAATTGTTCCAGAACAGGAACGCTTTCTATAAATGTTAGAAATCCTAATGATTGTCAATCCTTAACTGAACGCGTTTATGCTAATGGCCAATCATCTGGTTCAATTATTACTGGCAGCGTAATTAATGCAACTAATGCGATTGATGGAAATCCACAAACCTATTCAACTATTGCAACTGGTATTGGACTTTTAGGAATTGGTACAACTTGGCAAAATTTAACATGGCCAGCAAATATTGTAAAAGGAACTCCGGTAACTATTAAGTTGGGATCTGAATACAGTGGAGTAGCTTTAGGTCAAAATTTATCAGTAATTGGTACCAAGGCCGGAGTTGATATTGGAACTATGCAATCTGTTTCAGGATCCTTATTGAATTTATTATCAGGAGATAATACATATGAATTCACTTTTGTTCCGGCAAATGCTGCAGGGCCACAAGATTATGATGGAATCAGAATTCAGTCCGCATCACTTGTAAGCGTAGCACAAAATACCAAAGTATTTGATGCTTATTATGAGAGATCAGTTGCAACTGTAGCTTGTACACCTGGTGATATTCAGGATATATTTTATGGAGCTACAGATTTAGGACTCCCTATAGGAGCACTAACCGCAACAGTAGGAGTAAGTGATGCATGGAATATTGCTGATAACGATGTAACGACTTTCGCAACAATGTACAGTGGCGTAGGTGCACTTGCAGCAGCAGATTTAATGGTAGATTTCAAAACCCCATCTATTGTAAGTGATACTTTAAGAATTGTGATTTCGAAACCAGCTGTGCTTTTAGATGTTAATTTACTTACTGGTTTCACTATTCAACGTTATTTGGGTAACGTTGCTGTTGGTGCACCAATTCAAAATACAAGTACATTATTGAGTTTAAGATTATTACCAGGAAATACCATGGCAGTGGCTCTGGTATCTTCGCCAACAGAATCATACGATCGCGTTAGAATTCGTTTTGGAGGAGTTGCAGGCGTATTAGAGTTTTTAAGAGTTCATACTATTGAACGAGTAGCAAATACCTCGGTTATAGGTGGAGATCCTGATAACAAAGTTACGGTTTGTCCGGGAACAGATGTTACGCTTCAGATACCAGAAGAGGCTTGCTCAACATATTTATGGTACGATGCGCCTACAGGAGGAGCAGTCGTAGCAAGTGGTATTACTTATACAGTTCCGGCTACATTACCAGCAGGAATCTATAAATACTATGTACAGCCAGTACGTTACGGTTGTGAATCATTTGCAAGAGGAGAAGTAACTATTGAAGTAAGATCTTCAAGCCCTGTTAATGCTTTAGCTAATATTACTTTAAATGGAGGTACAGCAACTACAATTTGTGCACCAACAGGTACTGTTAGTTTAGCGACAGTTTTAACCGGCACTCCTGCTATAACGAACCCTGTTTATCACTGGTATAGTTTTAATGGAACAACTAGTCAATTAATTGCAGGTGAAATTACCAATCAATTAATTGTAAATGGTTTGATTCCGGGAACCTATACTTATTTTGTAGGTGTTAGTGGAGATAATTATTGTGAAACTGCAGAAGCAGATAGAAAACAAATTACATTCACAATATTAAGACCTTCAGATCAAAACGATCTTTCAGTTTCTGATGTATCTATTTGTCATGATTTACCTGTAATCTTAACACCAACAGCAAGTTTATTGACAAATCCAGTATTTTATTGGTACTTGGATAGCAATAAAACACAACCTATTGTAAATGGATCGACTATTGGTGGAATAACTTATGCGATTAGTCCTCTAGGAGTGTTAACAGCAACAGGGATAACACTTGCAATGAGCCCTATTTCATATTATGTTGGGGTTTCAAGTGATACAACTTGTGAAAATATTGCAGGAACACTTCAAACTGCTACAGTAATTATAACCGATCCTGGCACGCCAGTAATTACAGATACTACACAGGAGTTTTGTTTGGTAAACGCACCAACTTTTGCAAGTATCAATGTAAGTCCAGCGGTTGCTGCCAATATTGTTTGGTATGATGCTTTGACCGGAGGAAACTTGATTGCCTCCACAACAGCACTCACTACCGGCACTTATTATGCGGCAATAAAAGACCCAATTACAAATTGTGAAAGCGCAGTACGACTAGCCATTGCGATTAGTGTAACTGATCCTGGTACACCAGTAATTACAGATACTACTCAGGAATTCTGTTTGGTAAATGCGCCAACTTTTGCAAGTATCAATGTAAGTCCAGCGGTTGCTGCGAATATCGTTTGGTACGATGCCTTGACAGGTGGAAATTTAATTCCATCTATTACAGCACTTACAACAGGCACTTATTATGCAGCTATAAAAGATCCAACAACTACTTGCGAGAGTAATGTCAGATTAGCGATTGCCATTAGCGTAACTGATCCTGGCACACCGGTAATTACAGATACAGCTCAGGAGTTTTGTTTGGTAAATGCGCCAACTTTTGCAAGTATCAATGTAAGTCCAGCGGTTGCTGCCAATATCGTTTGGTACGATGCCTTGACAGGTGGAAATTTAATTCCATCCACAACAGCACTTACAACCGGAACCTATTATGCTGCGATAAAAGATCCAATAACTACTTGCGAGAGTAATGTTAGATTAGCGATTGCGATTAGCGTAACTGATCCTGGAACACCAGTAATTACAGATACCGCTCAGGAATTCTGTTTGATTAACGCACCAACTTTTGCAACTATTAATGTAAGTCCAGCTACAAATATCGTTTGGTACGATGCTTTGACAGGCGGAAATTTAATTCCATCCACAACAGCACTTACAACCGGAACCTATTATGCTGCGATAAAAGATCCGACAACTACTTGTGAGAGTAATGTTAGACTTGCTATTGCGATTAGCGTAACTGATCCTGGCACACCGGTAATTACAGATACTGCACAGGAATTCTGTTTAGTAAATGCGCCAACTTTTGCTAGTATCAATGTAAGTCCAGCGGTTGCTGCGAATATTGTTTGGTATGATGCCTTGACAGGCGGAAACTTGATTCCATCCACAACAACACTTACTACCGGAACCTATTATGCCGCGATAAAAGATCCAACAACTACTTGCGAGAGTAATGTCAGATTAGCGATTTCGATCAGCGTAACTGATCCGGGAACACCGGTAATTACAGATACAGCTCAGGAGTTTTGTTTGGTAAATGTACCAACTTTTGCAAGTATCAATGTAAGTCCAGCGGTTGCTGCCAATATCGTTTGGTATGATGCTTTGACCGGAGGAAACTTGATTCCATCCACAACAGCACTTACTACCGGTACTTATTATGCGGCAATAAAAGATCCGACAACTACTTGCGAGAGTAATGTTAGATTAGCCATTGCAATCAGCGTAACTGATCCTGGTACGCCAGTAATTGCAGATACTACTCAGGAATTCTGTTTAGTAAACGCACCAACTTTTGCAAGTATCAATGTGAGTCCAGCAGTTGCTGCGAATATCGTTTGGTATGATGCCTTGACCGGAGGAAACTTGATTCCATCCACAACAGCACTTACAACAGGCACTTATTATGCCGCGATAAAAGATCCGACAACTACTTGTGAGAGTAATGTTAGATTAGCGATTGCGATTAGCGTAACTGATCCTGGAACACCGGTAATTACAGATACAGCTCAGGAATTCTGTTTGGTAAATGCGCCAACTTTTGCAACTATTAATGTAAGTCCAGCAGTTGCTGCGAATATCGTTTGGTACGATGCTTTGACAGGCGGAAATTTAATTCCATCTACAACAGCGCTAACTACCGGAACCTATTATGCTGCGATAAAAGATCCGACAACTACTTGTGAGAGTAATGTTAGATTAGCGATTGCGATTAGCGTAACTGATCCTGGCACACCGGTAATTGCAGATACTACTCAGGAATTCTGTTTGGTAAACGCGCCAACTTTTGCAAGTATTAATGTAAGTCCAGCGATTGCTGCGAATATCGTTTGGTACGATGCTTTGACCGGAGGAAACTTGATTGCCTCCACAGCAGCACTTACAACCGGAACCTATTATGCCGCGATAAATGATCCAATAACTACTTGCGAGAGTAATGTTAGGTTGGCTATTGCAATCAGCGTAACTGATCCTGGAACACCGGTAATTGCAGATACTACTCAGGAATTCTGTTTGGTAAACGCACCAACTTTTGCAACTATTAATGTAAGTCCAGCGATTGTTGCGAATATCGTTTGGTACGATGCTTTGACCGGAGGAAATTTAATTTCATCTACAACAGCACTTACAACCGGAACCTATTATGCTGCGATAAAAGATCCAACAACTACTTGTGAGAGTAATGGTAGATTAGCCATTGCGATTAGTGTAACTGATCCAGGAACGCCAACTACAGCAGATAATACGCAAGATTTCTGTTTGGTTAATGTGCCAACAGTTGCTAATATTCAGGTGAATGAAGCAAATGTAGTTTGGTACGGCACTCAAACAGGGGGAACAGTAATTCCGGTAACTACAGCTTTAGTAAATGGTATTTATTATGGTGCTATTTTAGATCCTGTAACAAATTGTGAAAGCACTACAAGATTGCAGGTAACAATTACTATCAGTGATCCATTGACACCAACTACTACAGATAATACACAAGATTTCTGTCTGGTAAATGCGCGAACAGTTGCCAATATTCAGGTTAATGAAACAAATGTAGTTTGGTACAGCACTCAAACAGGCGGAACAGCATTAGCTGCAACCACTCTTTTAACAACTGGAGTTTATTATGGAGCTATAAAAGATCCTGTAACAGGTTGTGAAAGCTCAGTTCGCTTACAAGTTACAATCAATGTGACTGATCCGGGAACGCCAACTACGGCAGATAATACACAAGATTTCTGTTTAATTAATGCGCCAACAATTGCTAATATCCAAGTGAATGAAGCAAATGTAATTTGGTTTAGCACTCAAACAGGAGGAACAGCAATTCCGGTAACAACAGCTTTAGCAAATGGCCTTTATTACGGAGCTATTTTAGATCCTGTAACAAATTGTGAAAGTGCAATCAGATTACAAGTTACTATTAACTTAACTAATCCGGCAACACCTACAACAACAAATGCTTCTCAAAGTTTTTGTATTACTAGTACACCAACGGTTGCGAGTATTCAGGTAAATGAAGCAAATGTAGTTTGGTATAGCACTTTAACTGGCGGAACAGCGCTTGCATCAACAACAGCCTTAACAAACGGAATTTATTACGGAGCCATTAAAGATCCTGTAACAGGTTGTGAGAGTACTGTTCGTTTGCAAGTAACAGTAAACATAAATAATCCTGCTGCAACTCCAACTACAAATAATGCAACTCAAAACTTCTGTTCGTTAAATGCACCAACAGTTGCTAATATCCAGGTTAATCAAACAAATGTAGTTTGGTATAACACAGCAACAGGCGAAACAGCATTACCAGTAACAACAGCTTTGGTTACGGGAACTTATTATGGAGCTGTTTCAAGTACAATTGGTTGTGAGAACCCAGTAAGATTGGCAGTTTTAGTGAATGTGAATATTCCGGGTGTTATAACAACACCAAGAACAACACAAACATTCTGCTTGTCAAAATTACCAACTCTTGCTAATATATTGGTAAATGAAACAAATGTAGTATGGTATTCTTCAGCAACTGGTGGAACCCCGTTAGCAGCAAATACACTGCTTACAGCCGGAACTTACTACGCAGGTGCTCTTAATAATATTACAAATGGCTGCGAAAGCGCTACAAGATTAGGAATAACAGTTAATTTCGAAAACGATGCTTTGGTACAACTTGCGTCTACAGATGATACTCCATGTGTTTTCCAGGGAGTAACTTATTCGATCGCAAACGGAAAATCAAACTATGTATGGTCAGTTACGAACGGAACAATTACTTCTGGCGGAGGAACCGCTGATGGTTCTGCGACTATTTCATGGTCTGATATCGGACCGGGTAAAGTTACTGTTACATACATTAATACTTGTGACGAAACTACCACTAAAACGTTGAATGTTACTGTTGCTACTTGTTCTGATTTAACAATTACTAATACTGTGAGCAATCCGACTCCAAATTTTGGAGAACAGATAACATTTACGATAACGGTTAATAATGTTGGACAAGGTAATTTTATAAATACAGTAGTTAGTGATTTATTACCGAGCGGTTATGATTTGGTAAGCAGCAGTACAACTGCTGGAACCTATAATCCGACAACATCACTTTGGACAATTCCAACTTTAAATGCTGGTCAAAGTGTTACGCTTACTATTGTTGCAGAAGTATTACCTGGTGGTGATTACCTTAGTGTTGCAACTGTTGAAATTTCAACTCCTTTAGATGTTGATGCAGCAAACAATTCAGCTTCAGTTTCTGTTGATCCAATTTGTTTGACAGTTTATAATGAGTTTACTCCAAACAATGACGGAGCAAATGATCTTTTCAGAATTGACTGTATCGAATCGTATCCAAATAATGAGTTAAAAGTTTATAACAGATATGGATCATTAGTTTACAGTAAAGAACATTATGAAAATGATTGGAACGGAACTGCCAATGTATCTGGAGTTATAAATAGAGGAGATATGTTGCCAACAGGTACTTATTTTTATGTGATAGACATTGGAGATGGAACGGTTAAAAAAGGATGGTTATCTATAATGAGATAAGCAACTGTATTAATCATCTAATTAATTTAACTAAATAAGTATCGTTATGAAACTATATATAAAATCATTAGAAACATATTTCATCTTAATATGTTCTTTTATCACGGTTTGTGTCAGTGCACAACAAGATCCGGAGTACACGCAATATATGTACAACACTATGGCGGTAAATCCAGCTTATGCTGGGTCTACCGGCAATTTAGAGGCAGCACTTTTGTATCGCTCCCAATGGATAGGAATTGATGGGGCGCCAGAAACACAATCGTTTTCTATTCATTCACCACTTCGTAATGAGAATGTGGGTTTGGGACTTAGTGTTGTTAATGACAAAATTGGTCCTTCAAATGAACTATATCTTGACGGAAACTTTTCTTATTCAATTCCTTTGGGATATGAAAAAAGGTTAGCCTTTGGTCTAAAAGCAGGTATGAGAATGCTAAATGTGGATTGGTCAAAAGGGAGATATTACGATCCAAATGATGTTTTGTTAAATCAGAACATTGATAATCAGGCAAAATTAGCCGTTGGAGCGGGGGTTTATTATTATACTGATAAATGGTATTTAGGGCTTTCAGTTCCGAGTTTTATTCAAAGTACTTATTACGATGATGTTCAGGAATCGATTGACTACGACCGTTTGCATTATTATTTGATGGGAGGTTATGTTTTTGATTTGAATCCAAATTTAAAATTCAAACCCGCATTTTTAGTAAAAGCAGTAACCGGAGCTCCGATTACTGCTGATATTTCTGCGAATTTTATGATTGCCGAGAAATTTGTAATAGGAGGGTCTTACAGAACAGATGATTCAATAAGCATCCTTGCAGGTTTTCAAATATCTAAAAGTTTTTATATCGGATATGCTTTCGATTATACCGTTAGTGATCTGAATAAATACAACGATGGCTCGCACGAAATAATCTTGCGTTATCAGTTTAACAAAGGCGAAAGTAAAATTAAATCTCCTCGATTCTTCTAAAAGTAAAACCTATGAAAAAATTATATATCCTAAGTTTAGTTCTGAGTTTTACGTTTAGTTTTGCTCAGACTAATTTAAAAAAGGCTGATGCTCTGTTTAGAAATTATGCTTACGTTGATGCTTCAAAAGCATACGAAGAAATTTTACAGAATATCAAAAGCCCAACAGCTCAGACGTTAAAAAACGCTGCCGATTCGTATTATTTTATTTCTGATGCCAGAAATGCTTTAAAATGGTACAAAAAACTATACGAAGTTCAGGGCAATAATTTAACTGATATTTACTATCTGCGTTATATCCAGTCACTAAAAGGTGTAATGGATTATGATGAAGCAGATAAAATGATCAAGGAATATTTAACCAAAAAAGGAGATCAAAAAGAAGTTAATAGTTATGTTGCCCAAAAGGCGAAAATAGACAGTTTATCTAAAGCGAAATCGCTGTACACGGTTAAAAATCTTGATATTAATACGAGTAAATCTGATTTTGGAGCTACTTTTTTTCAAGATAGAATTGTGTTTACTTCAGCAAGAGATACTACAAAGTTCAGCGAAAAGTTGTACACCTGGAACAATCAGCCTTTTTTAAATTTGTATGTAGCTGAAAGAAATCCTGCGGATGGAAGTTTATTTAACGAAACAGTATTCCTTCCAAATGTAATGACCAAATATCACGAAGCAACGGCTTCTTTTGATGCTGCCGGCAAAACAATTTATTATTCGACAAACATTGTTAAAAAGAACAAATTAATTATCGATGAGACCAAAACGAATAATTTTCAAATCGTTAAAGGTGATATTGTGAATAATAAATTAGAAAATCCACAAAAGGTTTTCTTTGATAGTAATGATTATTCCGTTGGGCATCCTTCTTTAAGTGAAGACGGACAATGGCTTTTCTTCGCTTCAGACATGCCTAACGGTATAGGTGAAACCGATTTGTATTATGTGAAAATCGCAACTGACGGAACAATGAGTTCTCCAGTGAATCTGGGACCAAAAATTAACACTATCGGAAATGATCTTTTTCCATTCTTCCACAATGGAAAACTCTATTTTTCTTCTGATGGGCATTATGGTTATGGAGATTTAGATGTTTACGAAAGTAAATTATTAGCTGACGGAACATTCTCAGATCCTGTAAATTTAGGAGCTCCAATAAATAGCAATAAAGATGATTTTTCTTTTATAATTGATAACACCGATAGTTATGGATATGTTTCTTCGAACAGAGAAGGAGGTAAAGGCGATGATGATATTTATTTTTTCACTAAAGGAAAACCTGTTTGTAATCAGACTATTTCTGGTATGGCAACAGATCGTAAAACAAAATTGCCTCTTGCTGATGTAACAATTATGGGATATAATTCCTATAGTGATGTTCTTGGTGAAACAAAAACGAATTATGAAGGTAAATATGCGTTAGTAGTTCCGTGCGGAAAAGTTGTCAAAATGATTGCTGCGAAACCAAATTACAGCAGTGATGAGAAAACAGTTGAAACTACCAACGAAAATGAAGGCGAAATTAAAGATGTTAACTTCGAATTGAGTAATTACGATGACTTAGTAGTGAAGAAGAAAGGGGTTGAAAAAGTTGATGTTAACCCAATTTACTTTGATTACGATAAATACGATATTACACCTCTTGCAATAGAAGAGTTAACAAAAGTGGTTTTTATTATGAAGAAATTTCCAAATATCAGAATCAAAATAGAGTCACATACGGATTCTCGTGGAAAAGATTCTTATAACCTGAAACTTTCAGATAATAGAGCGAAGTCAACAAGAGATTATATTGTTTCACAGGATATTGATGCGTCCCGAATTGAAAGTGCAATAGGCTATGGGGAAAGCCGATTGATTAATAAATGTAAAAACGGAGTGAAATGTACCGAAAATGAACATTTGTTAAATAGACGTTCTGACTTTATCATTATTCAAAAATAGTTTTATATTTGTGATCTAATTATTTGATAATCAGTGTAAAAGTATAAAACGAAGAAACCATTTGGAAGTTGGTTTTGTTTAATTCTTTTTTAAGAATAGTGGACAAGAAGAAAATCAGGTTGCATCGTTTTGCAACTTGATTTTTGATTTTTTAAAACTTTTGTTTTTTGATGTTTTTCAGCAAAATAATTCTAATTTTGATATTCGGTTATTCAACATTACAATCCGCATCATTTTAATATTTTATGAGTATTCAAGAAACAATACAGGCTTTACGAGACGAACTTAATCAGCACAATTACAATTATTATGTGTTAGATAATGCCACAATTTCAGATTACGATTTCGACATTAAATTAAAACAGCTTCAGGATCTGGAAGAAAAAAATCCTGATTTTTTTGATGAACATTCGCCAACGCAACGTGTCGGCGGAACTGTTACCAAGAATTTTAAAACTATTGCGCATCAATTTCGTATGTATTCTTTGGATAATTCTTACTCCAAAGAAGATTTACTAGAGTGGGAGAACCGAATTCAAAGAGTTTTAGGAAATGTACAATTAGAATACACCTGTGAATTAAAGTATGACGGAGCTTCTATTAGTATTACATATGAAAATGGAAAATTAGTTCAGGCTTTAACGCGAGGTGATGGTTTTCAAGGAGATGAAGTTACAAATAACATTAAAACAATAAAATCGGTTCCTTTACGACTTAAAGGAAATTATCCGGATAAATTCGATATCAGAGGTGAAATTATTCTACCTTTAAAAGGTTTCGAAAAAATGAATCAGGAATTAATTGAGATTGGAGAAACTCCATATTCAAATCCAAGAAATACAGCTTCGGGAAGTTTAAAATTACAAGATAGTGCTGAGGTTGCTAAACGTCCGTTAGAATGTTTATTATATTCTGTAACAAGTAATAATTTGCCTTTTTCTTCTCAGATTGAAGGATTAGAATCTGCCAGAAATTGGGGTTTTAAAGTGCCAGGCGAAGCAAAGTTGGTCAATAGTATGCATGATGTTTTCGAATTTATTGATTATTGGGATATTCATCGTCATAAATTGCCATACGAGACAGATGGTGTTGTTATAAAAGTAAACAGTATTCAGCATCAGCAAGAATTGGGGTATACAGCAAAATCTCCACGTTGGGCTATTGCTTATAAGTTTAAATCAGAACAAGTTTCGACTAAATTAAAATCAATTTCCTATCAGGTAGGGCGTACAGGAGCAATTACTCCTGTTGCAAATTTAGACCCGGTACAATTGGCCGGAACGATTGTAAAAAGAGCTTCTTTGCATAACGCTGATCAAATTGAAAAATTAGATATCAGAATAAACGATACCGTTTTTGTTGAAAAAGGAGGTGAAATTATTCCGAAGATTATCGCTGTCGATTTAGAACAGCGCCCCGAAAGTTCAGAAAAAACAGCATACATTACGCATTGTCCGGAATGTCAGACAGAATTAGTTCGTACTGAAGGTGAAGCAAACCATTATTGTCCTAATTTTTACGGATGTCCACCGCAGATTATTGGCCGAATTCAACATTACATTTCGAGAAAAGCCATGGATATTGAAGGGCTTGGTGGGGAAACCGTAGCGTTACTTTTCAAAAATGGGTTGGTTCATAATTACGCTGATTTATACGAATTGAAAGTTGCCGATATTTTGCATTTAGAAAGAATGGCGCAAAAATCAGCTGAAAACCTAGTTAATGGTGTTGAGAAATCAAAAGAAATCCCATTTGAAAGTGTTTTGTTTGCACTCGGAATCCGTTTTGTTGGCGAAACAGTCGCTAAAAAATTGGCAAAACATTATAAAAATATTGATGCACTAAGCAAGGCTTCTTTAATGGAATTAATATTAGTTGATGAAATTGGAGAACGAATTGCAAAAAGTGTAATCGAGTTTTTTGAAAATGAAGAAAATCAAAGAATAATTGAGCGCCTGAAAAATTATGGAGTTCAATTTGAAATAGTAGAAAAAATAAACCCAAATGCTACAGAAAAATTCATTGGAAAAACTTTTGTTGTTTCAGGAGTTTTTACTCAGTTTTCTAGAGATGATTTAAAGAAAACGATCGAAGATAATGGTGGAAAAGTTGGAAGTTCCATTTCTGCAAAAACAGATTTTGTTGTTGCCGGAGATAATATGGGACCAGCCAAATTAGAAAAAGCGAATAAATTAAATATTCCGATATTATCCGAGGAAGATTTTATAACCAAATTGAATGAAAGCGAATAAACCGTCGTTGATTTTGTATTTTCTGGCATTACTGTTTACTATCATTTTTGATTGGACAGAACAGGAATATATGGCAATTTATGCCAAGGCTATTGTTTTGCCTGCAATATTTTTCTATTTTTTTGTGAGCAGTGAATTTAAAATAGGAAAAACAGAAGTCTTTATTTTTTTATTTTGTTTTATCGGTCAGGTATTTGACTTAATGGATGTTGAGGTGTCAGAAATTGGCGGGGTTTTAAGTTTTTTAGTGGTTTATCTGCTTCTTTTAAAAATTTTCATTGCAGAGCGAGAAAAAGTTATACTAAGCAAGAAAGACATTTTGCCAGTATCAATAGTAGTAATATTTATTGTTTATTTGTTGGTTTCTGTTCTAAGTCTGCAGTCAGACAATATGAAAAAATTCAATGCACTTTATACTTTTTACGGTATTGTTCTTAGTGTTTTAAGTTATTTCTGCTTTGTACGATATATTACAAAAGGTACGCACATTGCTTTGATAATGTCCTTAATGGCAGTTTGCTATATATTTTCAGATATATTTTATATTTTCAATGAATATTTTTCGCACTCTGTTGTCCTTGTTTTAATTCGCGATGTAACGCAAATATTGGGCTACTATTTTATGGTTGAATATTTTCTTGAAAGATCAAAAGCAAAGAAAAAAGTATTATACAATAATTGATTTCCCTTGGTTTGTATGTGCTTTGTCTTTATCAAAATAAAAATCAATTCGGCCTAAATTAATTCCATAGCAACCTACCTGATTTACTAACACATTTTCACCAGTTTTATTCTTAACAATAGTTGGTTTGTCCAAAAATGTATGCGTGTGTCCGCCAATAATTAAATCTATATCTTGCGTCAATTCGGCTAATTTCAAATCACAAATTTTAGATTGGTCATCTCTGTAATTATAACCTAAGTGAGAGAGACAAATAACCAGGTCGCATTTTTCTTCTTTTTTCAGTAATTGCGTCATGTCCTGTGCAATTTCTACCGGATTGTTATAAACGGTTTCTTTGTACATTTTTTTATCGACCAAACCGTCAAGTTCAATTCCTAATCCAAAAACACCAACTTTAATTCCATTTTTATTGAAGATTTTGTACGGTTTTACAAGACCATTCATTACGGTATTTTTAAAATCATAGTTAGAATTGATAAATTCAAAAGTTGCATGAGGCATTTGTGCACACAAGCCATCAAGACCATTATCAAAATCATGGTTTCCTATAGTTGATGCATCATACTTCATCATGCTCATCAGCTTAAATTCAAGTTCGCCTCCATAATAATTAAAATAAGGAGTTCCCTGAAAAATATCGCCAGCATCTAACAACAGTACATTTGGGTTTTCTTTACGAATAGCTTCAATCAAAGCTGCTCTTCGAGATACACCACCTTTATTTGCATTACGCGGATCATCAGCCGGAAAAGGATCTATATGGCTGTGAACGTCATTCGTATGCAAAATAGTTAAGTGCTTAATATCGTTAGTTTCAAAACTACTTAATGACAAGCCTAAACTTAGTAGGGCAGTACTTGCAGCTGTTTTCTCGATAAATTCTCTTCTTTTCATTGTATATATTTTTTGCCTAAACGCAGTAATTTAATTTTTGTGTAGTAATGATTTATTCGACTGTAATTCGAACATCGGTTTTAACCGGAATAGTATCAACTTCTTTGAAATAATCAATCAATACGTTTCTGATTTTATAATTCAGATCAAACTTTTGAGTTGCTTTTAGAAAAAAGCTCATATTGTCGCCTCCGTTAGCTAAATAATCATTAGTAACCACGTAATACGTTTTACTAACATCAATAGGTTTTCCCTGAATCAGGATGTTTTTGGCGGTATTGTCTTTTGATATCGTAAAAGTCATTCCGGATAGTGGTTGCGGTTTTTTCTCTTTAATAATATAGCTTGCAATTTCAAGAATTTGATTACCACTTAATGCAACAACAATCAAGCTGTTTTCAAAAGGCATAATTTCGTACGCCGTTCTTGTTGTTACATTTCCTTTTGGTAAAATAGCACGAATTCCACCATGGTTTAACAAGCACAAATCGATATCTTTTTTCTCACGCGCTTTAAAAACTAAATTTCCTCTTTGTAAACAAACATCGGCCATTAAATTTCCAATTGTTGTTTGCCATTTTCCTGTGCTTTTGTCTAGAGTTTCAGGAGAATAAGCCAAAATACTATCTAAATCTCTATTAATATGATCGCGATAAGGTTTGATGAAATTTTCGATTTTGGGAGTTTCGCTGCCTTTTTCTGTTATCGGAAGCTGCTTTCCTTCTATCTTCGTTAGATTATAATTTTTCTCACTACAGGAGAATATAAAAAAAAGTGTTAAGAATATAACAAAAAGTTTTAAAAATCCGTTATACTTTTTTAGTTTTACCATCTTAAATGCGACTTAAATAATTAATTTTGTAATTGGTAAAAGTACTATGTTTTTAAATTATATAAAGGAATTTTTTGTAAAAAAATCATTAAAAAATAACCTGCATATTGTCAAAAACGAAGTCTTTACAAGCAATGTACAAACAATTGGTTTATTGATAGATGAAAGTAAATTTAGCCATTCAAAGGAGTTAGCTAAAGAGCTCGTTCTTCACGGAATTGCTTCTGAAAACATAAAAATTGTTGCGTACAGAGATAAATTTGACAAAAAAAAAGAGTACTCAAGGCTTACTTTTGGTGAAAAACATATCACCTGGAGAGCAGAGTCAACAGAAGAATTTTTGACTGAATTTATTGAAACGGAATTTGATCTTTTGATTAGTTATTATGAAATCGAAAAGCCAATTTTGATGCTGACAACTGCAAAATCAAAAGCGAAGTTTAAGGTAGGGTTTTCTTCGGTCGATAAAAGATTAAATCGATGGATGATTGATACCGAAATGGGAAATTATAAACTATTCGTTTCCGAATTGTTTAAGTATTTAAAAAGTATAAAATAAATTATAAACTAGAATATGCAATCATTAATAGGAACTGGTGTTGCGCTTGTAACTCCATTTAAAAAAGACTTTTCAGTTGATATCGAAGCTTTACAACGCATCGTTAATTTTTCGATTGATGGAGGAGTTGAATATCTTGTAGTTATGGGAACAACGGCAGAAAATGCTACTTTAACACAAGCCGAAAAAGAATTAGTTATAAAAACAGTAATTGATACCAACAAGGGAAGATTGCCTTTGGTTCTTGGAGTTGGAGGTAATAATACCATGCAGATTGTTGAGGAATTAAAGACAGGTGATTTTTCTGCTTTTGAAGCAATTCTTTCTGTTTCTCCTTATTATAATAAGCCAACCCAGGAAGGAATTTATCAGCATTTTAAAGCGATTGCAGAAGCATCTCCAATTCCGGTAATTTTATATAACGTTCCGGGAAGAACATCCAGTAATATGTTGCCTGCAACAGTAGTTCGTCTGGCAAATGATTTTAGTAATGTGGTTGCCATAAAAGAAGCGGCAGGAGATATGGCACAGGCTTTACAATTACTAAAAAATGCACCAAAAGATTTTCTTGTTATTTCTGGTGATGATATGATTGCTTTGCCAATTGTTTTGGCTGGTGGAGCAGGTGTGATATCAGTTATCGGGCAGGGATTTCCTAAAGAATTTTCAGAAATGATTCGTTTAGGTCTGAACAGAAAAGTAAATGAAGCTTTTAAAACACAATATTTTTTATCAGATTGTATTGATATGATTTTTGAGCAGGGAAATCCAGCCGGAATCAAACAAGTGTTTCAAGCCCTTGGTATTGCTGACAATACAGTGCGTTTGCCTTTGGTAGCTGTTGATGATTCATTGGCAGAAAGATTGAATAAATTTGTTAAAAACAGCATTAAATTAGAGTAAAATTATCGGTATTTTATTATACCAAAAAATATTTTGTAGTAGCTAAATTAATAACTAAATTTGCCACCGGAACTTCGGTGTGATTTTGCTTTGGCATAATTGTCTAAGAAATCATAATAAAAGTAAGAAAATGAAAAAAATAGTATCTCTATTAATTGTTGTTGTCCTTTTTTGTTCTTGTAGTGATTACCAAAAGGTATTGAAAAATGAAGATGTTGCGGCAAAATTTGAAATGGCAACAAAGATGTATGATGCAGGAAAATATTCAAAAGCAATTCGTCTTTTTGAACAATTGGCACCAGCATATAGAGGTAAACCTCAGGCTGAAAAGCTTTTTTATATGTTTTCACAATCTTATTACAAAACACAACAATATTATTTAGCTGGTTATCAGTTTGAAAGTTTTGTTTCAGGTTATCCACGTAGTGAAAAAGTACAGGAAGCTGCATTTTTAGGAGCTTACAGTTATTCAAAATTAGCGCCGGTTTATAGCTTGGATCAGGCTGATACGGTAAAAGCATTGGAGAAACTACAAGCATTTATTGATAACTATCCAAATTCAGAATACATCGCTCAGGCTAATGAGACTGTCAAAGTACTGAATGGTAAATTAGAGAAAAAAGCATACGAGAATGCTAAAGGATATAATACTATTTCAGATTATAAATCTGCATTAGTAGCTTTTGATAATTTTATTGCTGATTTTCCGGGAACACCTTTAAAAGAAGATGCGTTGTTCTACAAATACGATTCGGCATATCAATTGGCAATAAACAGTATTCCTGCAAAAATGGAAGAGCGTTTAAATATTGCTAAAGTTGCTTATAATAACTTATTGAAGTACAAAAGCGACACAAAATATAAAAAACAAGCTGACGAAATGTACGCCAGAGTTGAAACAGATTTACAAAAATTTACTAAATAAATAAAGTCATGGATTTAAAAAAGACGAATGCTCCTGTAAATACAATAACATACAATAAAACGGTTATTGAAGAGCCAACAGGAAATGTGTATGAAGCAATTACCATTATGGCTAAAAGAGCAAACCAAATTAATTCTGAAATCAAAAAAGAATTAACTGAGAAATTAGAAGAGTTTGCTACTTATAATGACAGTCTTGAAGAAGTTTTTGAAAATAAAGAACAAATTGAAGTTTCTAAATTTTACGAAAAATTACCAAAACCACACGCTTTAGCTGTTCAGGAATGGTTAGACGGAAAAACTTACCACAGAGGTTCAAACAAATAATATAGTATAATGTCAGTTTTAAACGGGAAGAAAATTTTACTGGGAGTTTCTGGTGGAATTGCAGCCTATAAAACAGCCTCATTAGTACGACTCTTTATAAAAGCAGGTGCACATGTCCAAGTGATAATGACACCTGCTTCTAAGGATTTTGTAACTCCACTTACGTTATCTACGTTATCAAAAAATCCTGTTCACTCTACCTTTTTTAATCAGGATGATGAAGATGCAGTTTGGAACAATCACGTTGAATTAGCACTTTGGGCTGATTTAATGTTAATTGCTCCGGCAACTGCCAATACATTGTCTAAGATGACTACAGGAAACTGTGACAATCTTCTTATTGCAACTTATTTATCGGCTAAATGTCCTGTTTATTTTGCTCCGGCAATGGATCTGGATATGTATAAACATCCTTCGACTTTATCTAGTTTCGCTGCCTTAAAACAGTTTGGGAATGTAATGATTCCTGCTGAAAATGGTGAACTTGCCAGTGGTTTGTCCGGAGAAGGAAGAATGGCGGAGCCAGAAAATATTATTTCTTTTTTAGAGGCTGATTTAGAAAGTAAATTACCTTTAAAAGGAAAAAAAATACTAATTACCGCCGGACCAACATACGAAGCGATAGATCCTGTACGTTTTATTGGAAACCATTCTTCAGGAAAAATGGGTTTCGATATTGCCAATGAAGCGGCAAAATTAGGCGCACAAGTAATTTTAGTTACGGGCCCAACTCATTTTAAAACTAAGAATAGTTTAGTTGAAGTTGTAAATGTGGTTTCTGCACAAGAAATGTACGATGCATGTCATTTGCATTATAGTCATGTTGATGTTGCTATTGCAGCTGCTGCAGTTGCTGATTACAAACCGAAAGTCGTTGCTTTACAGAAAATTAAAAAAGCTGCAGAAGAGTTTTCAATTGAGCTTGAAAAAACAAAAGATATTTTAGCATCATTGGGAGCGATTAAAAAAGAGCAGTTTTTAATTGGATTTGCTTTAGAAACTCAAAATGAAATTGAAAATGCTAAGCTGAAAATTCAGAAAAAAAACTTAGATTTGATTGTTCTTAATTCTTTACAGGATGAAGGCGCAGGTTTTAAAAAAGAAACCAATAAAGTTACTTTTATTGATAAAAATTTTAAAATTGAGCCAATGGAATTAAAATCAAAAGAATCAGTAGCGGTTGATATTTTAAACAAAGTGATTTCGCATTTTGCAAACTCATAAGTTATTTAAAGATTCAGAATAATTACCAGTATTTTATATTTACGCCAAGGCAAATAGTATCTTTCTATGAAAAAAATAGTTACTCTTTTAGTATTTTTAATTTTTGGCTTTACACAAGCGCAACAGCTAAATTGCACTGTAACTATTAATACTGAAAGGCTGCCAAATCCTAATCAGCAAGTATTTAAAACACTTCAAACTTCTTTATCTGAATTTGTAAATAAAACAGATTGGACAGGATCAGTATTAAAACAAAACGAACGTATCAATTGTTCGATGTATATCACATTGTCATCAAATAATTCGGACCAATTTTCCGGGACTATTCAGGTGCAATCATCAAGATTGATTTTTAATTCAACATACTCTTCTCCTATATTCAATTTTAACGACAAAGATTTTAGTTTTCGATATACGGAATACGAACCATTGTTGTTTAACCCTACCACTTTTGAGTCAAATTTAGTATCGGTGGTTTCTTTTTACAGTTATTTGATTTTAGGCATGGATGCAGATTCATTTCAAATGGGAGCAGGAAATCAATATCTTGAAACAGCTCAAAATATAGCAAACGTGGCGCAACAGGGTGGTTATAAAGGTTGGAGTCAGGCTGACGGAATTCAGAATCGTTATTATTTAATAACAGATATGATTTCGCCAATGTATAGCGATTTACGTCAGGTTACTTTTTTATATCATAGTGGTTTGGATAAAATGAGTGATGATTTAAAAGGTGCTAAAGAAAGAATTAAATCTTCAGTTCTGCTTATCGGAAAATTTAATTCCGTTAAACCGAATGCCTTTTTGACCCGGGTATTTTTTGATGCAAAATCGGATGAGATTGTTTCTATTTTTTCTGGAGGCCCAAGTATTACGGTGAGTGATCTGTCGGATGTTTTGAATAAAGTGTCGCCTCTTAATTCTACCAAATGGTCGCAAATTAAGTATTAATTGATTTTCGATTTTACTATTTCATTAATTTCTATTATTTACATTTTATCTTATGATTACTTCGCTGTCAATTAAAAACTATGCCCTTATTGAAAAATTGTCAATTGATTTTTCAAAAGGCTTTTCTATAATTACAGGTGAGACCGGTGCTGGAAAATCTATTATTTTGGGAGCTTTAGGATTAGTTTTAGGAAAAAGAGCCGATCTGACTTCTTTAAAAAATAAAGAAGAGAAATGTATTATAGAGGCACAGTTTGAAATTTCTAAATACAATTTGGCAGCATTTTTTGAAGCAAATGATCTCGATTATGAGGATGATACGATTATAAGACGTGAAATTTTACCTTCAGGAAAATCTAGAGCTTTTATTAATGATAGCCCTGTAAATCTTCAGGAGCTCCAGGATTTAAGTCTGTTTTTGATTGATATTCATTCACAACAGCAGACTCAGGAATTATCAGACGAAACCGTTCAGTTTAAAATAATCGATGCAATAGCAAATAATTTTGATGTTATTGCATTATACCAAAAGTTATTGAAAGATTATAAGTCAGATAAATCAAAATTAAATGCTTTATTGAAAAAACAAAGTGATTCCGGAAAAGAGCAGGAGTACAATACTTTTCTATTGAATGAATTGATTGCAGCTAAGTTAAAATCTGGCGAACAGGAAGAACTGGAAACTGAATTTGAAAAGCTTAATAACGTTGAAGTTATAAAAGAGTCTATAGATAAATCTCTTGTTATTGCAAATGAGGAGCAATTTGGGGTTTTTCATAATCTGAATGAAATAAAAGCGTCTCTTCAAAAAATTGCAACATTTTCGACAGAATATCAAAGTTTATTTGAAAGAGTAACAAGCGTGGCAATTGAATTTGATGATGTTTCAAGAGAGTTGCAAAACGCTTCGGAGAAATTATTAAATGATCCGGAAAGACTAGAACTTACAAATCAAAAATTACAATTGATTTATAATTTGCAAAAGAAACATCAGGTGATTTCTGTTGATGAATTACTTCAAATTCAGACCAATTTGGAAAATGCTGTTATCGAATTAGGTAATATTGAAGAAGAAATCACTTTATTGACAACTTCAATAGCGCAAAAAGTACAAGAATTAGATGCTTTTTCAGCTGAAATTCAACAGAATAGGTCAAATGCGATTCCGGTTTTATCGAATAAATTAATTTCGATTTTGGAAACTTTAGGAATGCCAAATGTTCGTTTCAATATGGAGCTTTTACCATCAGAAACCTATTTTCAAAATGGAAAAGATGAATTGCAATTTTTATTCTCCGCTAATAAAGGAACTGATTTTGGGTTGTTGAAAAAAGTAGCTTCTGGAGGAGAAATGTCACGTATTATGTTGGCTGTGAAAGCAATTTTGGCTCAATATTCAAAGTTACCAACTTTAATTTTTGACGAAATTGATACCGGTGTTTCAGGTGAAATTGCCATCAGAATGGGAGAGATCATGAAAGAGATGAGTAAGAATATGCAAATTTTTGCTATTACACATTTACCCCAAATAGCGGCAAAAGGAGATTCGCACTTCAAAGTATTCAAGTCAACTATTGATGATGATACACAATCAGAATTAAAGCTTCTGTCTCAGGACGAAAGAGTTATCGAAATAGCCCAGATGTTATCAGGTGCAGTTGTCTCTGATTCAGCTTTAAATCATGCCAAAGCCTTGTTGAACTAAAGAAATACTTTATATTTGTCATCTTAAAACTAATTCAATAAACGTAAATAAGCGGATCATTTACCTCACTTTAATGATTAGCAAATGAACGAATAAACAATAAAAATATGATTATAGAACCTAGAATGAGAGGATTTATTTGCTTGACAGCCCACCCAAAAGGAGCAGAGCAAAATGTTAAAAATCAAATTGAATATATAAAATCAAAAGGAGCAATTGCAGGTGCAAAAAAGGTATTAGTGATTGGTGCTTCGACCGGTTTCGGATTGGCTTCAAGAATTACAAGTGCTTTTGGATCTAATGCAGCTACAATTGGAGTATTTTTTGAAAAACCACCAGTTGAAGGAAAAACAGCTTCTCCGGGATGGTATAATTCTGCAGCTTTTGAAGCTGAAGCTCACAAAGCAGGTTTATATGCAAAAAGTATCAATGGAGATGCTTTTTCAAATGAAATAAAAAGACAAACACTGGATTTAATTAAAGCTGATTTAGGTCAGGTAGATTTGATTATTTACAGTTTGGCTTCACCAGTACGAACAAACCCTAATACAGGAGTGCTGCATCGTTCTGTTTTAAAACCAATTGGACAAACTTTTACAAATAAAACGGTAGATTTTCATACCGGAAATGTTACTGAAGTTTCTATAGCTCCTGCAAATGAGGAAGATATTGAAAATACTGTGGCTGTAATGGGCGGTGAAGACTGGGCTATGTGGATGGATGCCTTAAAAAATGAAAATTTGCTGGCTGAAGGAGCTACAACAGTTGCTTATTCTTATATTGGACCATCATTAACTGAAGCGGTTTATCGTAAAGGTACAATCGGGCGTGCTAAAGACCATTTAGAAGCTACTGCTTTCTCTATCACGGATAGTTTGAAATCTATCAGTGGACAAGCTTATGTTTCTGTAAACAAAGCTTTGGTTACTCAGGCTAGTTCTGCAATTCCGGTAATTCCTTTATATATTTCTCTTTTATATAAAATTATGAAAGAAGAAGGAATTCATGAAGGTTGTATTGAGCAAATTCAACGTTTATTCCAGGATAGATTATACACAGGATCTGAAGTACCAGTAGATGACAAGGGAAGAATCAGAATTGATGATTGGGAAATGCGTGATGATGTTCAGGCAAAAGTGGCTAAACTTTGGGAAGAAGCTACAACAGAAACATTGCCGGCTATTGGAGACTTAGCTGGATACAGAAACGATTTCTTAAATTTATTTGGATTCGAATTTGCCGGAGTTGATTATAAAGCCGAAGCAAATGAAGTTGTAAATATTGAAAGTATCAAATAATTACTTGCTACTATAAACGAAAACCATCAACCTAAAGTTGGTGGTTTTTTTATGAATATAACATATCTTTGTTAAAATTTTGAAACTTAAAAAATTGCTACTTTAATACCGCACATCCCATTATGATTTTTTCTTTAATTATACCCGTGTATAATCGTCCAGATGAAGTTGATGAGCTTTTAGAAAGTCTCTCGAAATCTGATTATAATGAACCTTTTGAAATTGTTCTTGTTGAAGATGGTTCATCGATTCCATGTAAAGATGTGGTAATGACCTATCAGGGAAAATTGAATATCTCTTATTATTTTAAGGAAAATTCAGGACCGGGAGATTCAAGAAACTTTGGAATGCAAAAGGCAAGAGGTGATTACTTTATCATTTTTGATTCAGATTGTATTATTCCGCCTAATTATTTGTCAGAAGTCCGCAAAGCTTTAAACGAAGAATATGTGGATTGTTTTGGTGGCCCGGATAAAGCCTTGGATAGTTTTTCAGATATACAGAAAGCGATTAATTTTGCAATGACTTCATTTTTGACTACCGGTGGAATACGTGGTGGGTCTGAAAAAATCAATAAGTTTCAGCCAAGAAGTTTCAATATGGGAATTTCTAAAAAAGCTTTTGAAGCATCAAATGGATTTGGTAATATTCACCCTGGTGAAGATCCGGATTTATCAATTCGTTTATGGAATTTAGGTTTTGAAACGAGGTTGTTTTCAGAAGCTTATGTTTATCATAAACGAAGAATTGATTGGGGAAAATTCTCTATTCAGGTGCATAAGTTTGGAATTGCAAGACCAATATTAAATAGTTGGTATCCAGAACATAATAAAATTACTTTTTTCTTTCCGACCGTTTTTATACTTGGATTATTATTAGCTTTTTTACTGTTAATTTTCAATATTGATATTTTATTACAATTATATTTCGTATATTTCGTTATAATATTTCTTACAGCTAGTATACAGAATAAAAGCATTAAAATTGGATACTTGTCAGTAATTGCGGTGTGGAAACAATTTTATGGATACGGAACGGGATTTTTAGAATCATTTGTAAAAATTATTCTTTTAAAGAAAAAACCGCAAGAAGTTTTCCCTCGTATGTTTTTTAAAATATAATATGACAAAAGTTATCGGTTTAACAGGGGGTATTGGAAGTGGAAAAACAACCATTGCTAATTATTTTGCAGAAATGGGTGTTCCTGTTTATATAGCTGATAATGGTTCAAGAGCTGTAATGCAATTAGATCCTGTTATAAAAGAAGTGAAAAATGTATTTGGAGAAATTGTTTTTGAAAATGATATTTTAAACAGAGGTAAACTTGCAGAAATTGTCTTTAATGATAAAGAAAAGTTGGCAAAATTAAATGCGATAGTACACCCAGCTGTAAAAAAAGATTTTGAGGTATGGTTATTGCGGCACAAAAATTATGAATATGTAATTTATGAGGCTGCTATTTTGTTTGAAAGTGGACGATATAAAGAATGTGATTTCATAATAACAGTTACCGCACCTGAAGAAATTAGAATTGATAGGGTCTTAAAGCGGGATAATACTACTCGCTCGCAAGTTTTAAGCAGAATGCAAATGCAATGGAAGGATGAAGATCGAATTTCCAAGAGCAATTTTGTTATTAATAACGTAAATCTTAAAATTGCTAAAGAAGAAGTTGTTAAAATTCTTAAAATTTTAGATATTAAACAAAATCAGTCTTAAATGTTAATATTTGGTTAATGTATTATTTAGTATATTGTTAAAATATTAATTTTGTTTCGATGAATAAATTATTTTTTAGAATACTTGTTTTGCTCATGAGCTTGTCCTTAATAGGGATTATTCTGGTTCAGGTATTTTGGTTCAACTCTTCGTTCAAAAATAATGATGAACAATTTAAATATCACGTTACTCAGGTAATTGGTAATGTTGCTGATAAACTTGAGCAGCAAGAAGAATACAGTTTTTATGATAAATATAATCGTATAAAAGATAGTACTGGTAAAATCCCTAAAAAAGAAGATTTACTGGAAGTTCTTTATGTACAGAGAAATACCAAAACAAACAAAACAATTGTATATTCTAATACACTGACCTCTGAAGATTATGATATAAGTGGCTCATTGTTTAATAAAAAATTCAGTAGCGAAAGGTTTAAGAATTTTAGTTCGAAACGCGTAACTGAAGTTTATAATAACAACAATGGTATTGATAATAATCCTTTAGGACAAAGTATTATTCCGGATTTAAAAATCGAGAAATCAGGAAGCTTAGATATTTTAAATAAAGTACAGCAACAAATTCAATATAAAGATATTGCTTCTTTAACGCCAATTGAAGGAAGAATTACAAAAGACAAGCTTAATAAGTTATTAAAAAAGGAATTAGAAGAATATGGTGTAAAAACCAAATTTGAATTCGGTGTTCTTAACAGTGGTTTACCAACAAAAGTAAAATCGGATGGTTTTCATTTTGATAAAGATGCAAGCTATCACATTCCGATATATACTGATAATGAAGGAAATAGTAAGTATGAATTATATATAACCTTTCCTTATAAAAAGAAATTTTTGTTATCAGAGTTATTAAGCATAACAATATTATCAATCGTTTTTACACTGATTATAATAATTGCATATACCAGTGCATTAAACCAATTGTTGCGTCAAAAACATATTTCTGAAATTAAAACAGATTTTATAAATAATATGACGCATGAGTTTAAAACTCCAATTGCAACAATAAATTTGGCCTTGGATGCGATTAAAAATCCGAAGATTATTGAAGATAAAGAAAAGGTTTTTAGATATCTTCAAATGATCAGAGATGAAAATAAAAGAATGCATGCTCAGGTTGAAAACGTTCTTCGTATCTCTAAATTAGAAAAAAGAGAACTGGATATTACAAAAGAACCAACTGCAATTCATGATATTATTGATGATGCAATTGAACATGTAAATTTAATTTTAGAAGATAGACATGGTACGGTTGTAAAACATCTAAATGCTTCAAGAACGACGTGTTTGATAAATGAAGTGCATTTTACAAATGTATTGGTAAATATTTTAGAGAATGCCATAAAGTATTCTCCGGATGTTCCTGAAATTGAAATTTTTACAGAAAACATAAAGGATATGATTCTGATAAAAGTTAAAGATAATGGATTAGGAATGAGTAAGGTGGCTCAAAAAAGAGTTTTTGAGAAATTTTACAGAGAACATACTGGAGATTTACATAACGTAAAAGGACATGGTTTAGGTCTTGCTTATGTAAAAAGAATAGTTGAAGATCACAATGGTCAAGTATATGTTGAAAGCGAAAAAGGAAAAGGTAGCACCTTTATAATAAAAATACCATTAATAAATTAAAATATGGAAAATAATAACAAAAGAATACTTTTAGTAGAAGATGACCTTAATTTCGGGGCAGTTCTTAAAGATTATCTAATGTTAAATGACTTTGAAGTTACTTTAGCTAAAAACGGTATGGAAGGTTTCGAAAAATTCAAGAAAGATGTATATGATTTATGTATTCTTGACGTAATGATGCCTTATAAAGATGGTTATACTTTAGCCAAAGAAATTAGAGAAAAGAATAGCGAAGTGCCTATTATCTTCTTAACTGCTAAATCTATGAAAGAGGATGTATTAAAAGGTTATAAAGCAGGAGCTGATGATTATTTGAATAAGCCTTTTGATTCAGAAGTTTTATTGATGAAAATCAAAGCTATTATTCAAAGAAAATCTGCCGATACAAAAGCAGAACAAGTACAGTTTGAGTTTAATATTGGTAAATTCCACCTTAATTCTAAACTTAGATTTTTAACTTTCGAAAATGATGAGCCAATAAAATTATCTCCAAAAGAGAATGAATTGCTTAAAATGTTGATTCTTCATGAAAATGATTTAATGCCAAGAGAATTAGCTTTAACAAAAATTTGGAGAGATGACAACTATTTTACTTCAAGAAGTATGGACGTTTACATCGCTAAACTTAGAAAATATCTAAAATCTGATGAAGATGTTGAGATTCTTAATATTCACGGTGAAGGTTTTAGATTAGTTGTAAAAAGCAAGGTAACCGAATAATAAATTCACTTAAATAAAATATAAGCTCTGAGAAATCAGAGCTTTTTTTTTGTTTACTTATGATTAAATTATTTTTTTTATTGTATTTATGTTATTGATAACGAATGTTTTGCTGTTATGTAAGTGATGTGTTTGTTTTCTTGACAAGAATTTTCTTTAATTTAAATTTGGAAAATTAAAAAACAATTCTGAATATTTGCAGACGAAAAAAATAATAACCCTTTAAAACGAAGAGAAATGTTTGTACTTACATCGACATCACAAAGCTTCACACCAAACAGATTTGGTGCATCGCTTCTTCGTGGCTTATTTCAATCTTAGAAATTCATTTTCAGATATAAAAAAAAGCCCGAAGACATTTAGTTTCGGGCTTTTTTTTATTCTAGACACTTCAAATTTTCCCGAATAATTGATTTTATTATTTATCCAAAACGGATAAAAGATTCCGCATACTTATGTTTTATTCAAATTCAATTTTGAAAACATTCGTTTGCAAAACAAACAAGATTTAATAAAAATTTATGGGAAATAAATTATCCGGAAAAGACCTGATTAAATTAGGCTTTCCGAAAAACAATTCAATAAATATCGCCTTAGGGCAAATAAATAGATATAGAAAAAGAGAAAAAAAAGAATCTATTCTAACAGAAGCCAAAGAAGTTTTGCTTCATCCTGAAAAGTATGAAGGACACGGAACCTGGGGTAAAGTTGCTGAAGGTTTGATAAATCCAGTTCATGTAAGAATGCATCAGCTGAAAAATACACGAGCGCCTTTTACCATATTTGGAGAAAATGAAATTGATCAACAAGCTAAGTTTCAGTTGTATGATTCTTTAAAATTACCAATTTCGATAGCAGGAGCTTTAATGCCAGACGCACATTCAGGTTATGGATTACCAATTGGCGGTGTTTTAGCAACAGATAATGCTGTTATACCATATGGAGTTGGAGTTGATATCGGATGTAGAATGAGCCTTTCGATTTTTGATTTGCCGGCATCCTATTTTAAAGGAAAAGAACATCAGTTAGAAGCAATTTTGAAAGATAATACCAAATTCGGGATGAATGAAGTTCATGCTTCAAGAGTAGATCATGAAGTTTTTTACAAAAGTGAATTTCAGGATATTCCGTTGTTAAAAAATCTTTTGCCAAAAGCTTACAAGCAATTGGGAAGTTCAGGCGGAGGAAACCATTTTGTTGAATTTGGAATTGCAAAAATTGACAATCCTGAAAATGAATGGAAGTTGGGAGTTGGTGAATATTTCGCTGTTCTTTCGCATAGCGGATCGCGAGGTTTGGGTGCAAATATTGCGAAACATTACACGTATCTGGCAACAAAACAATGTCCGTTACCTAAAAATGTGCAGCATTTAGCCTGGCTTGATTTAAATACACATGATGGTCAGGAATATTGGCTGGCGATGAATTTAGCAGGAGAATATGCAAAAGCCTGTCACGATGATATTCACAGAAGAATTGCCAAAGCTATTGGAAAAAGAGTAGTGGTAACAATTGAAAACCATCACAATTTTGCATGGAAAGAAATGGTAATTGGAAAAGAATGTATCGTACATAGAAAAGGCGCAACTCCGGCTGCAGAAGGGCAATTGGGAATTATTCCCGGTTCGATGACGGCTCCCGGCTATATCGTGAAAGGAAAAGGAAATGCGGAGAGTTTAAATTCGGCTTCGCACGGTGCAGGTCGATTATTTTCGAGAGCTAAATGCAAAAGTACTTTTACACAGAGTGAAATTAAAAAGGTTTTGAAAGCTAATGATGTCACTTTAATTGGAGGAAATATTGATGAAGCTCCGATGGCGTACAAAGACATTACAAAAGTGATGGGAAATCAAACGGAATTGGTTGAAGTTCTGGGAACTTTTACTCCGAGAATTGTTCGAATGGATCGTTAAAAAGAAAATTAAAAATGGAAAAAATAATTCAGATAACGGCAGGTCGCGGACCTGCGGAATGCACTTGGGTGGTTGCCCAAGTGCTTAAAAAAGTGTTGGAAGAAGCTCAGGAACAGCAATTGGAAACGACGTTATTACAAAGAGAAGTTGGTTCTGAAAATGGAACTGTTGAAACGGCAACAATTTCTGTAAAAGGGAAAAATGCAGCGACATTTGCGAATTCCTGGATTGGAACTATTCAATGGATTGGACAGAGTCCGTTTCGTAAAATGCACAAACGTAAAAATTGGTTTATTGGTATTTTTGAGATTGAACCACAAAAAAATAGTTCAGTTTCAGAAAATGATATTCAGTATCAGGCCATGCGGAGTTCCGGTGCCGGTGGGCAACACGTTAATAAAGTGAGTTCGGCGGTTCGGGCAACGCATATTCCAACAGGAATTGCAGTTGTTTCTATGGACAGCCGTTCGCAACACCAAAACAAAAAACGGGCAACAGAAAGATTATTAAAAAAATTAGAAGACGAAACTTTGCAGCAACTTAAAAATCATGTTGGTCAACAATGGGAAAATCAACTGCATATTGAACGTGGAAATCCTGTTAGGGTTTTTACCGGAAGTGATTTCAAAAATAATAAAGTAGAGAAAGGTTACAAAGGAACTCGTCAGAAATTAAAACAAGATTTACGAAATGAAAACAATTGATAAATACCTTTTTCAGGCTTTGGATAATTATCCGTACTCTCTTGAAGAAACGATTGAATCCTTAGATTATGCTTTTTCTTATGATGCAAAAAATACAATGGTTTTGTGTTTGTATGGAAGAATTCAGGCAGAGCAATTATGGAATTATGAAGAAGCTAAAAACTATTTTCAAGAAGCTTTATCCATTAATATTCATGCACTTGAAGTATATCCTTATTATTTGCATGTTTTGATTTTGAATGAAGATTACGAAGAAGCACAAAAATTGATCGATTTCGCTTTAACTATAAAAGGAATAAATAAATCTGAAATTTTTGTAAAGAAAGCGATTCTTCTTGAAGCTCAGCAGGAGTTTAAAAAGGCCTTAAAGGAAATTAAAAATGCTAAACTTACAACCTTACAGTTTGCTTTTGATTCTGATATTACAGAAGTAGAGAAAAGAATTAAAGGCAAAATTGAGTTGCTTGAAAAGAAAAAGAAGCCGAAGGAATCAAAGAAAGATTCAAAAAAGAAATCAAAATGATTTTTGATTTAAAAACAGAAACGGTGCAATTCTAAGTTTGGATTGCACCGTTTTTTATTTTTTGTGAATATTTTTGCCACGAATTTCGCAAATTAGCACAAATTTTAAATTAAGTCTTTGTTATTCCGGTAGTTTATTCCCAATGCAATTCTAAAGCAAAACACGTCTTTTCACCTTTTGTAATGCTGAATGTTGCAGTAGTATGATCATCGTCTTCACTTTCGTGAATAACGACATTATCTTTTAATGAAAGTTCTTTCATGAAATTCATTTCAAAGCTTTTAACTTCTTGTTTTAGAATTCTTTTGGAATCAACATGATCCAGGCACCATTCCAAATATTTGACATTATTCACGTGATTAACGATATCCAGATCTGATAAATAAACTATTTTTTCAAAAACGGCTTCTTTTTCATGATTGATATTGATTTTAGAAAAACCTTCTGTTGTTGCTCTGTTATTCGGAAATAATTCAAAATGTTCATAAGGTAAAGCCAAAGCTTCCGGACGGCGTAATTGTGTGTTAAAAACAGCCCAGTATGTTTCGCAACCTACAATTTTCTTTCCGTTCACATACATCTCTAATGCACGAACAGAACGTGAATTTTCTAAACTGTTAATCCATGTTTTTACAGTAACAATATCTTGCCATTTTGGTAAAGCGCTAATTTCAACACGCATTCTGCTTAAAACCCATGCCTGGTGGAATTCCTGCATGTCAAAAAAACTGATGCCTCCAACTTCAGAATGCGCAGCCGCAGTTAATTGCAGAATATTACACAAATCAGTATATTTTAAAAAACCGTTTGGTGTGCATTGTGTGAAATTGATTTCCCAGTCTTTGCTTAAAACTGATGTAAAATTTGGTGATATTGGCATTTTTATTTTATATTTATTTAGAGAATAGAATAAAGAGAATAGAAGAAAGATGCAAGAAAATAGACTTTTGATTTACGTTATAAGATTTTCTATGTAATTGATGATATTTTTTCTATCTGCTGCGTAATCAAACCATTTCGTGTTTTCGTTTCTTTTAAACCATGTTAATTGTCTTTTGGAAAATCTTCTGGTATTTTTCTTGATTTCTTCGATGGCAAATGGCAACGAAAATTCTCCGTCAAAATAACTAAATAATTCTCTATAACCCACCGTTTGAAGCGCATTTAAGGCTTTATTAGGATGCAAAGCTTTCGCTTCATCCAATAAACCTTCATTCATCATAATCTCAACACGCTGGTTAATACGATCATAAATTATTTTTCTATCTGCTTCTAAACCAATTAGAATAGGAGTGAAGTTTCGGTTGTTTTTCTTCTGGTTTAAAAAAGAAGAATATGGTTTTTGAGTCCCGATACAAACTTCTACAAAACGCATCATTCGCTGTGGATTTTGAAGTGTTTGTGGATTTTCTAAAGTTATTTTTTGAAAATAGTCCGGATCTAAACGTTGTAATTGCTCTTGTAAATACGTAATTCCAAGTTTTTCATAATTTGAATTTACTTCAGAACGAACTTCAGGATTTATTTCAGGAAATTCATCAAACCCTTTTAAAAGAGCGTCTACGTATAAACCTGAACCACCAATTAAAATAGCAAAATCATTCTTCTGAAATAATTCTTCTAATTTTAAAAGGGCTTCTTTTTCATAATCTCCAACGGTATAATTCTCGAAAATGGATTTGTTTTGAATAAAATGATGTGTTGCCGATTTTAATTCTACTTGATTTGGAACCGCTGTCCCGATAGTCATCTCTTTAAAAAACTGACGGCTGTCACAGGAGATTATCTCACAATTGAAATGCTGTGCCAAAGCAATGCTTAAGGCTGTTTTGCCTATAGCTGTTGGTCCGACAATGGTAATTAAGTATTTCATATTTCTTCTAGCCCGGATGGGAATGAAAACCCCGGACTTATGTTTGTTCGTTTTTTTGGGATAAAAGAGCGACCAGCGGAAGCTCCTTTTATGCCTTAAAAAAACAACAAAGATAAGGAGGAGTTGGAGTGTACAGCTGGAATAGCTCTATAAAATTAATTATTTGGTAATTCTGTTCCACATTCGTAACAATATCTGGCATTATCAAAATGAACCTGAGAGTTGCAGTTTTTGCAAGTTTTCTTTCCGCTTACTGTATTATTATTTTTTAAACTGTTTTTTGCAAACTCTGCAGTAACAATTCCGGTGGGAACTGCAATAATTCCGTAACCTAAAATCATGACCAATGAAGCAACAAATTGTCCTAAAGGCGTTATAGGTGAAATGTCGCCATAACCAACTGTTGTTAAGGTTACTATAGTCCAGTAAATGCTAGCCGGAATACTTGTAAAACCGCTTTCTTTGCCTTCTATCATGTACATAATAGAGCCGATAATTACGGTGCTGATCAATACAAAATAGATAAAAACCAGAATTTTTTCTTTACTGGCTTCAATCGCATCACGCAGTTGAAGGGACTGATGTGAAATTTGAGGAATGTGAAGTATTTTGAATAATCGGAAGAAACGTAAAGCTCTTATGACCGATAAAATACTCGCTCCCGGGAAAAATATTGACAGATACATCGGTAGTACAGCAAGTAAATCTATAATACCATAAAAACTAAAAATATATTTTATTGGTTTTTGAATGGAAATAATACGCAAAATATACTCGATGGTAAAAAAGACGGTGATTATCCATTCACAGATAATGAGTTGAGAATGGTATTTTTGGTTGATTCCCTGAACGGTTTCCATCATGACCAAAAGAACACTTAATAGAATTAATCCGAGTAGCACCAGATCAAAAAGGCGTCCAAGAATGGTATCTGTTCCGTAAAGAACTACTTTTATTTTTTCTCTAAAGCTTTCGTATTTGGATTTCATTTTTGTCATATTGACTAAGGTAATGAAAATTTAGAAATTTTAAAAATGTAGAATTTTGATTGACCTGCTTTTGCGCATGTAATTTTGAATTATGTTTTTTACATCGCGATTGTTTTGCATCGGGATAAGAATGTTTTTTAGGATTTCGATGTTGGTAATTTGATAGTTTAAATCATAAAAAGCATAGCCTTTATAAATACCATTTTCGATTAAAACAGCACTACGTTCGTTGATGTTCCTTCCTCTGTCAAGCAAAATCATGCTTTTGTTTTCAAAACTATTTTCAGAAATGAATTGTTGTACACGTGTATTGTAGATTTCAGGACTAACTTCACCAATACAAGCTCCATCACATTCTTTGATTTTGTATTGAAAACACTCTTTTTTAGTTTGATATAATCCTGTTAACTTTTGGCATAGATGATACTTTTCAGTGAACTTGAAAAGCATATTTTTGCCTTCCTGTAAAGAAGCAAATGAGGTGATTTCTTTTTTGCGACCATCAGCTTTTTGAAGTTTTATATTCAAATAGCCATTTGAATCTTTTTCCGCATACAAAGCAAATGGAAATACCGTTTTCTTCTGTGAGCGATTGTGTCTCGGGCGGTTTATTTTTACTTCTTCACTTTCTTTTAAAAGCGCAATTAATTCGCTTCCGGTTTCATCATATGTTATAGTGAAAACTTCAGCCTGGATTTTTTTGCTTTTTGTTGTGATTCCAGTGAAATGTTGATTTACCCTTTTTCTAATATTCTGACTTTTTCCTATATATATTAAGGTCCCGCTTTCGTTATGAATGTAATATACACCCGTTTTAGTTGGCATTTGGCCGACCAGATCTAATAATTTTGGTGCAATACCTTTTTCAACTTCGAGTTTAATAAAATCTTTTACAATCGTTTTCTCTAAGTCTTTTTCTAAAAGCATTTTAAACAACTTAGTCGTTGCCATAGCATCTCCACTGGCGCGATGACGATCTGCCATCGGAATTCCGAGTGCACGCACTAATTTTCCTAAACTGTAAGAAGGTTGTTCCGGAATTAATTTTTTAGCCAATTCAACAGTGCAAAGTGTTTTGGCTTCGAAATCGTATCCTAAGCGTCTGAATTCGGTACGTAAAATTCGGTAATCAAAAGAAGCGTTGTGTGCTACAATAATACAATCTGATGTGATTTCGATGATTCGTTTTGCAACTTCAAAGAATTTTGGAGCTGAATGCAACATAGCATTATTGATTCCGGTTAATTTCACCACAAAAGGCTGAATCGGAATTTCAGGATTAACAAGGCTAATGAATTGGTCAACTACTTCATGTCCATCAAATTTATAAATGGCAATTTCGGTAATTCCTTCTTCATTAAACTGGCCTCCAGTGGTTTCTATGTCTAGTATTGCGTACAAATTTAGTTTTCGGTATTCAGTATCAGTATTCAGTTTGTTTGTAAAGGCGTATCGCAGCACGTCTTACTATAGTTGATTTTTATCAGCGGTTTCCAAAAATGCTGCTTCCAATGCGCACCATTGTGCTGCCACATTCTATAGCAAGTTGATAATCGCCGGACATTCCCATGGAAATAATTGAAAAATTATCATTTTGAATCGAATCAAAAATCGATTTTAAATGTTGGAATTCTTTTTTGATTTGGTTTTGATCTTCTGTAAATGTTGCCATTCCCATTAAACCTAAGGTACGAATATTTTTGAGTTCTTTGAACTCTGATGAAGAAATAAGTTCATTTAATTCGTTTTCGTCCAAACCAAATTTAGATTCTTCTTCAGCAATATATATCTGAAGCAGGCAATCAATAATTCTATTATTTTTTAAAGCTTGTTTGTTGATTTCCTGCAATAATTTCAAACTGTCTACACCATGGATCAAACTCACAAAAGGTGCCATAAATTTGACTTTATTCGTTTGAACATGACCAATCATGTGCCATTGAATGTCTTTTGGCATTTCTTCCCATTTCTCGGCCATTTCCTGGATTTTGTTTTCTCCAAAAATGCGTTGACCAGCTTCATAGGCTTGCATTAAGTCTGAAACGGGTTTGGTTTTAGAAACAGCAACAAGAGTTACATTTTCTGGTAATGTGGATTTGATTGTATTTAAATTTGATGCTATTGACATTTTTCTATTTTTTCTTGAATTCTCAACAATATTAGTCTTTCGTCTACAATTATTTTTTCTTCCTTGAACTTTTTAAACTCATTAAAGATCTGTATTATTCCTTCATCAGAATAGGTGTCGATTGAATTTATAACGTAGTTATCTTTTTTATTTTTTAACATTAAATAAAAGGTCGCGCTACGTAATCCTTGTCGAGAACCGATACTCTGTATCTGTATATAAGTTTTTTTTATATTTATTGATTTTATCCATTTCGTATTAAATGTTTCACCATGTAAAATAATACTATTTTCTTTGAAAGTTACTGTATCAATATTGCTTTTGCTTTCGTTAATAATGGTAAAGGCATAAAATGTGAAAAGAGCTAATTCAATAGTAATTGTATAAAAGTTTAAAATTTTAGAAATGAAAATTAGATATGAATAAAAAATAAATGATATAAAATAGACCAAGTTTTTTGAGGTAAAAAGACGTTGACTGAAATTTTTATATTCGCTCTCAAATGTTATCATATTTAAAAATTCTTAAACAAACTGCTTCGAGATTTTTTCTGCTTTTTTACTTTCACTATAATCATAAAAACCTTCACCAGATTTGACGCCCAATTTTCCGGCTCTTACCATATTTACCAATAACGGACAAGGCGCATATTTCGGATTTTTGAAACCTTCGTACATTACGTTTAAAATCGCAAGACAAACATCAAGACCAATAAAATCAGCTAATTGTAGCGGTCCCATTGGGTGTCCCATTCCTAATTTCATTACTGTATCAATTTCATAAACTCCGGCGACTTTATTATATAACGTTTCGATTGCCTCGTTTAGCATTGGCATTAAAATTCTGTTTGCCACAAAACCTGGATAATCGTTTACTTCAACAGGAGTCTTTCCTAGTTTTACAGATAAGTCCATAATGATTTTAGTGACTTCATCGCTAGTATTGTATCCACGAATAATTTCAACTAATTTCATAATTGGCACCGGATTCATGAAATGCATTCCGATAACACGCTCTGGGTGTGCAACAACCGCTCCGATTTGTGTAATGGATATAGAAGAAGTATTCGTCGCTAAAATGGTGTTATGAGAACAAGCTTCGTTTAATTGTTTGAAGATGTTTAGTTTTAATTCAACATTTTCTGTTGCAGCTTCGACAACTAAATCAACTCCAACGACACCATCTTTAATATCTGTATAAGTGATAATATTGGTAATTGTTTTGGCAACATCTTCCTGAGTGATAGTTCCTTTAGACAACATTCTGTCTAAGTTAGCAGCGATTGTTGCCATTCCTTTATCCAGTGATTTTTCTGAAACATCAATTAGTTTTACGGTAAAACCACTTTGCGCAAAAGTATGAGCAATTCCGTTACCCATTGTTCCTGCACCAATTACAGCTATAGTTTTCATTTAAATTGAGGTATTATATTTATGATTTTAGCCACGAATTCACCAGATAATTCGTGAATTCGTGGCTAATTATATTTTTTGAATTTATTATTTATCGAAACAATCAATAATTTGATAGGCTACACGCAAAGCATCTGTAGCTTGTTCTAAAGTTACTACTGGAGTAGTATCAGTATTGATTGCATTTGCAAATGATTCTAATTCATCCAAAATAGCATTATTTTGCTCAACATCAGGATTTGTAAAATAGATTTGTTTTTTCACGCCTTCAGCATTTTGAAGAATCATATCGAAATCGCCGGGAACTTCAGGTGCATCTTTCATACGAACTACTTCACATTTTTTCTCTAAAAAGTCAACTGAAATGTAGGCGTCTTTTTGAAAGAAACGTGTTTTACGCATATTTTTCATCGAAATTCTGCTAGCAGTTAAATTAGCCACACAACCATTTTCAAATTCAATTCGGGCATTGGCAATATCCGGAGTATCACTGATTACAGAAACCCCACTAGCATGAATATCTTTTACTTTTGAATGAACTACACTCAGAATCGCATCAATATCATGAATCATTAAATCCAAAACTACCGGAACATCAGTACCACGTGGATTAAACTCGGCCAAACGATGTGTTTCAATAAACATCGGATTTTCGATCATATTTTTTGTCGCAATGAAGGCAGGATTAAAACGCTCCACGTGACCAACCTGACCTTTTACATTGTATTCTTTGGCTAAAGCAATAATTTCTTCAGCTTCTTCTACAGTGTTGGCAATAGGTTTTTCTATGAAGATATGTTTTCCTGATTTTATAGCTACCTTAGCGCATTTATAATGCGAAAGTGTTGGTGTTACAATATCGATGACATCCACAGCATGGATTAATTTTGCAATAGTGTTGAAGTTTTTATAGCCAAATTCTTTTGAAATTCTTTCGGCATTTTCTTGATTTTCGTCGTAAAATCCAACTAATTCGTATTTGTCAGATTGTTGTAATAAGCGTAAATGTATCTTACCTAAGTGACCAGCACCTAAAACTCCTACTTTTAACATGAGAATGTATTTTAAACAAAAATATAATTTATTTGTCGAAAGTAAAAGTTAATACAATAAAGATTTAGCGATTTAATAATTAAAAATCAATATTTGATTTCTTTTTTACTTTCTTATTTTTGCCAAAATAAAACCTACCCATTTTGAAAGACACTGCCAAACATCAAGGACTTCGTAATCAATTAGTAAGCACTTTAGAGCAAAAAGGGATTACTGACAGAGCGGTCCTGGATGCGATAAAAAAAATCCCAAGACACCTTTTTTTGAATTCAAGTTTTGAAGATTACGCTTATCAGGATAAGGCATTTCCTATTGGAGCCGGACAAACTATTTCACAGCCTTATACAGTTGCTTTTCAATCCCAGTTGTTAGAAGTTAAAAAAGATCACAAAATTTTAGAAATTGGAACAGGCTCCGGTTATCAAACCGCTGTTTTGTTTATGCTTGGTGCTAAAGTTTATAGTATTGAAAGACAAAACGAATTATTTAAAGCCACTTCAAATTTATTTCCGAAGCTAAATATCCGTCCAAAACATCTTTCTTTTGGAGATGGTTATAAAGGTTTGCCAAATCATGCTCCATTTGACAGTATTATTGTTACGGCAGGTGCTCCGTTTATCCCTCAGCCTTTAATGGCGCAGTTAAAAATAGGAGGCAGGCTGGTTATTCCGCTAGGTGAAGATGTTCAGATTATGACCTTATTAATTCGTAAAAATGAAACTCAATTTGAAAAACATGAGTTTGGAGAGTTTAGATTTGTTCCTTTATTAGAAGATAAAAATTAAATAGAAAAGCCCAGTTGGGCTTTTTTTATTGTGAAACCAATTGGATCGCACGATTTAAATTCGCTTTTTCAATTTGAAGAATATAATTAATAAAATGGGAGTTGTTATTCATTTTCTGGCATTCCGCTAAAACAGCGAAATATTGGGTGATATTTTCTTCACTTCCTTCAATGGTGGCAAATACATAGTCATTTTGAAGTAAAATCCAATTCATGATTAGATGAGCCATTTGTACAGTTGCATTTTCAAAGGGATTTATAGTCATAATTTTCAAATGCGTCTCCGAAGCCAAAAGTATGGGGTGTACATTGTTTTTTTGGGTTTCAAACCAGTTAAAAAACAAATTCATTTCGCGAATTACTAATGCATCATTTTTGTATTTTCCGGCATTTTTTGGCTTAATCCCTTTCAAAATTAAATTATGAATTGTCAGGAATTCTTTCTCATTTAAAGGGATTTTTTTCTGATTCAAATCTTTTATATAGGAAATAGTTTCGTGAAGATTTACAGCTTCAAGATGTTCTTGCATGCTTTTTCCTGGAATTGTTATTCCATCATTAATTACAGCTTTTGTTTCCTGAAATGTTAATGAGTTTCCGTTTAAGCGGTTGGTTTCGAAAATAAATTCTAATTCAATTATTTTGGAAATACGACGTAATTCAAAATGTTGAAAAGATTGGATTTTTTGCCGAAGCAGTTCAATTTCATCCAAAATATTTTGAACGGTTGATAAGACAGCAGCATTATTGTGTCTTTTATTGTTCTGAATTTCCTGTTCAACAAGTAATAATGCTTTTAGGGCAAATTCCTCATCGCCAATTTCATAAAGAATTTTTTCTTTAAGCCAGGCAATCATTAAAGTTTCAAAGTCAATTTCTAAGAGTTGAGAAAGTTTAGAAATTTGCTCCTTAGTAGGTTTTCTGGTTCCTGACTCAAATTTACTTATTAATGCCTGATCGATTCCAAGAAGCTGTGCCACCTCACGGGTTTTAAATCCTTTTTGCTCTCTTGCATTTTTAAGAAGTGTCCTCATTTGAATAAATGATTTAAATTGTCTTGACAAATTTGGTCATTTTTTAGTTTATAAAAAAAGCAATAAATAATTATTGCTTTTAATTATTTTATTTTGGTAATGATCCGTCTTTTTTCATTTCGCCAACTACGGCTTGCATAATGGCGTCTACAGTTTGTCCCAAATCCGTAACATATTCAGATTTTGTCGTTCCTGTCCAGATTAATTTGTTTTGTTTTAAGGAAAAAATATTAGTTTCTACCATATAAGATGTAGTTTCCTGATAATAGCCCGGATCGTAGAAATTTGGGGAATACATTCCGTACCAGTTACCAAATCCATATCCATACATTCCTGTATATGCGCCATCAAATCCTCCATAATACATTCCAGTATAAGTTCCTGGAACGTAGTTTGTCTCTTTATCAGTACTTACTAAACGCATCGTAACAACGCCATCAAAATTTTCATCTTGTAAAATTTTTAATTTTTGTTCCTGGGTAAGTTGTTTAGTGCTTTCGTTTAAATATTGATAAGAAGTTTTAAATATTTGATTACTGGCTGCAATCCTATTTTCTGTAATTCTTCTGGAAGCTTCATCTTTTACTAAAGCAACAACTAAGACTTTTTTAAAGTGCTCCTGTGCAACAGTTACATCTGGATCTCTCCAGCTATTTACAATTGATGTATTACTGCCACAACCTGAAAGTGTCAGTACGGCGATTAAGAAAACTAAGTACTTTTTCATATTTTACAGTTAAATTGTTTGTATAAAATTAAAGATAAAATATTAATAAACAACACTTTAGGGATAATTAAAGCAACTTAATTGTAAGCTTTTTTAATTCGGTCTAAGTCACGTTTTGTGTCTTGTTCTTTCAAAGATTCGCGTTTGTCGTAGTTTTTCTTTCCTTTACAAAGGCCTATTTGCAATTTTGCAAGACCTTTTTCATTTGTAAATAACTTTAGCGGGACAATAGTAAGTCCTTTTGCCTGTACACTTTTATGAAGGCTTTTTAGCTCCTTTTTATTCAAAAGTAATTTTCTTTCACTTCTTGACTTATGATTGAATTGATTTCCAAAAGAATATTCTTCAATATAAGTATTGATTGCAAAAAGCTCAAGATTATTAAATTCACAAAAGCTTTCAGTGATATTAGCCTTCCCTAAGCGTATAGATTTGATTTCTGTTCCGGATAAAACAATTCCGGCAGTATAAGTATCGATTATCTCGTAATCGAAACGAGCTCTCTTATTAAGTATATTGACTGTTTTTAACATAGTTGCAAATGTAAAACAAAATTGAAAAACTTTAATACAATCTAAGATAATTAAAGATTTTTTTTAATCTATGACTTAGATCATGTTTAAGGAAAAAACTTACATATAAGTTTGTTGAATAATTTAAAACAAACTCAAACATGAAAAAGATTTTATCATTAGTTGGTATTGTGATGATTGGTTTAACCGCAAAGGCACAAGAGGCAAATCAAAGTTTAAAAGGAGCGTGGTTCGCTACTTCTCAAATTGGTTATCAGCAAACTAAAACAGGAGATTTTAAAAAAACGTAAGTATACTGCCTGTTGTTGGTACATTTATAACACCGTCAGTAGCAGTTGGAGCTGGATTGGGATTTATTAATATGAAATCTGAATCAAATGCAGGAACGGCTGTAAAAACTGATTTAATCGTTATTGAACCACTAGCCAGAAAATATTGGAATGTTGCCGGTTCTTTATATTTCTTCGGACAATTAGCTGCTCCAATTATTACTGGAAAAGAAAAGGAAAGAGACTTAAAAGTAAATCAGGTTGGTTTAGCTTTATCTGGTGGATTTGATTATTTTGTAACTAAAAGTTTTTCAGTCGAGTTTTCTTATGATTTAGCAAATTTTACTTCCACGACCCTGGATCCAAAAGTTGGAGAAAAAACTACTGTTACTAATTTTGGGTTAGCCCACGTAGCAAATGTTGATTCAGCTTATTTGGTAGGGAATCCAAATTTAACCACACCACTTTCTTTCGGATTTAAATTTATATTCTAATAGTAGTCGATTTGATTTAAATTTAATTTCAATTCGTTAATTTTGCAAAAAGGAAAGACCGTACTTTTTTGGAGTACGGTCTTTTTACTATTATTTTAAAAAGATAAAATGCAAAATCAATCAAAAGATCCTTTACACGGAATTACACTTCAATCAATATTAGAAAAGCTTGTCGCTTATTATGGTTTTGATACATTATCAGAATTAATTCCGATAAAATGTTTTACTTCAAATCCAAGTATAAAATCCAGCTTGACCTTCTTACGTAAAACAGATTGGGCTCGTAAAAAAGTGGAAGATTTATATATTAAATCGCTTTCTAAATTTTAATTCAATTTATAAGAAAGCATTACACCGCCACGGTACGGAAGCCATTCTCCGCTTTTATTCCAATTTTCGGCTTTTTCATATCTACCTGGAGTTCCATCATTATAATAGCCATGATAGAAGCCCTGATGCCAACCACCTCCTGCAAAAATATCTAATAAAAATTTATCGTTTAATTTGATATTATATCCTATTGTAACCCCTAGTCTATATCCAAATCCATGTTCATATCTATTGCTATCCCAATAATTCCACTTTTGTATGTCATATACATCACCACCAATATGACCTCCAACATAAAAACCATTATATTTTTCTTTAAAATGGTAACGAATTTCAGGGGTCAAAGTAACAAATTTCATAGGATTATGACCATTTACAGATTCCCAGAAAGATGCCATAACATCAACGCTAAAAGTAGTTTTTTCTCCAATACTTGTTTCTATACCTACATTTGGAATAGCAAATAAAGCAGTTGCAGCATTAAATTTTAAGTAAGTTTGACTTTGACTTTGAACAGAAGAGAAAAGAACAAAAAGGATAAGTATTTTTTTCATAAAAATAAGTTTTCGGAATTCGAAATAAGGTTTAGTCATTTATTTCGCGTGCAAATATAACGCAATAGACCGATTTGCTATTGTGGAAAAAGTATATTTAACAAGATTTATTTTTATAGGAAACTAGTTGTTTTTTATTTGTCTAGTAATGAGTAAATTACCTTATCAAGAAAACGACCTTCATAAAATTCAGATTCTTTAAAATGCGCTTCTTTAATAAAACCACATTTTTGTAATACTTTTTCTGAAGCTAAATTTTCAGGATCAATTACCGCTTCAATTGAATGTAATTTCAGATCATCAAAACCATATCTGATTAATCTATTTACGGCTTCTGGAATAATTCCTTTTCCATGAAATTCAGGCAATAGCATATAGCCTATTTCAGCACGATAATTTTCAGGCTGCATTCTGTAATAGCCTATGATTCCTAACAATTTTGGGCTATCTTTTAAAGTGATACCCCAATTGATTCCAACATTCGTTACAATTTTATCTTCTATCATAGCTATATGCTCCAATGCATCTTCATAGTTTTTTACCAAAGGCCTTGGAATATATTTCATTGTTTCACGGTTTGAACGTAATTCAAAAACTTCTTTTACATCATCATTTGTAATTCGTCTTAAAAGCAAACGTTCTGTTTCTATAATTGGAAATGGAGAAAAATTGAATTCTAACATTTTTTAGATTTTATAATATTTGTATACTGAATTTTGAAGTGAATGTCTGATTTGCATCCAAAATTAAAATTCCTTCTTTTTCGAATAAATCTCCTGAATTAACAGCTGTATCAGAATATCCTAACCAAGGTTCAATGCAGATAAATGGAGCTTGTTCTTTTGTCCATATCCCTAAACTTGGAAAATCTTCAAAATCCACTTTTATATAAGGTTTTGAATTTTCAAGAATTGTAAGTGAATTTGATTCTAACGTTTTAAAAATTAACGCGTCATTCTCAAACAATTTATAATTTAATGAGACTAAACTATTCGTTGTTTCTAGAACTTCAGTTCTATTCGAAATTAAATCATTTTCAAGAAGATAATATTTCAGAACTTCTTCTCTTTCAAATTTTAATGCATAACTCTCAAAATTCTCTGGTAAAGCAATAGCCGGATGTGCACCTATAGAAAAAGGTATTTTACTTTCACTTTTATTAGTTATTTTATATTGAATATCTAAAGTGCTTTCATGAAGTGTATAGATGAGTTGTAATTCAAATTCAAAAGGGTATTTTTTCAGCGTTTCGGTATTTGACTTCAAGGAAAAAGCAGCACTATTTTCTCTTTTATCAATCAATTGAAATTCCATTTCACGAGCAAAACCATGCCTTGGCAGTTGATATTCTTTTCCGTTTACTCTATATGTATTGTTTTTTAAAGTTCCTACAATCGGAAAAAGAACCGGAGAATGCTTTCCCCAAAAATCAGGATTACCTTCCCAGATAAATTCCTTATTTTGACTGTTCTTTAATGATGATAATTCTGCTCCCGAATGTTTTATAGAAGCTTTAAGTGTTGAATTTGAAATAGTTGTATCCAATATGATAGAGTTGAATGAAAAAATAGTTTTTATCTAACGGTAAATATATTTTATAAATTTTAGTTTTTGAAGGAAATAGCTTAAATTATTTTTTTGATAAAATTTTGCTAAAAATCAAATTTAACCTTAAACTTCTCTCTGTAAATAGCTTTTTTTTTCATTAATTTGCTGCATAAACAGCTAAAAAATATGAAAAAACAATCCTCGAAAGCCATATTAACCATGGCTTTGTTTGTAGGGATTACTTCTGTTTGGGCACAACAAACCCCAGCTTCAACAGTAGCAAACCCGGTAAATAATTATAATTATCATGATGCTTTTGCACCTCATTTTTATACAAAAAACGGTACATCAACCCGTTCTGCCAGTGGTCAGCCTGGAGTTGAATATTGGCAAAACAGAGCTGATTATCAAATTACAGCAAAATTAAATGCTGTAAAAAATGAAATTGTTGGTACTGATGAAATTACTTATACTAATAATAGTCCTGATAGATTATCTTTTGTCTGGTTAAACTTAGAACAAAACTTATTTAAGGAAGATTCAAGAGGAAATGCTGTAGTTCCTTTGACAGGGAGCCGTAATGGGGCACAAGGACAAGTTTTTGATGGAGGAAACAAAATTAAATCAGTTAAAGTAATTTCTGATGGAAAAACTAAGGTTGAAACTGATGCTAAATTCATTGTTACAGATACAAGAATGCAAATTTTCCTTCCGCAAGAATTGGCTTCAAAAGGAGGATCGGTAAAAATTAAAATTGAATTTTCATTTATAGCGCCTTTTGAAGGATCTGACAGAATGGGGGTTTTAGAAACTAAAAACGGAAAAATCTTCACGATTGCACAATGGTATCCACGTATGTGTGTGTATGATGATGTAAGAGGGTGGAATACTGCACCATATTTAGGAGCTTCTGAGTTTTATTTAGAGTATGGTAATTTTGATGTAAAAATTACAGTACCTGCCAATCACTATGTTGTAGGTTCAGGGGAATTGTTAAACGGAGCAGAAGTCTTGCCTGCAGAACAGTTTAAACGTTATAAAGCTGCTTCACAAAGCGATAAAACGGTTATGATTCGTACTGCAGAAGAAGTTGCTGCTACAGCAAATACAAATGCAATAGCTGAAAAAACCTGGCATTATCAAATTAAAAATGCCCGTGATTTTTCGTGGGCATCCTCTGCAGCTTTTATCTTAGACGGAGCAAAAATAAACTTACCAAGTGGTAAAAAATCACTAGCATTATCAGCATACCCTGTTGAAAGTGCTGGAAATGATGCTTACGGTCGTTCTACAGAATATGTAAAATCATCAATCGAAAATTATTCAAAAAGATGGTTTGAATATCCTTATCCGGCTGCGACAAATGTGGCAGGAAATGAAGGCGGAATGGAATATCCTGGTATTGTTTTCTGCGGATGGAAATCTAAAGGTGATGATCTATGGGGAGTTACAGATCACGAATTCGGACATATTTGGTTTCCTATGATTGTTGGTTCAAACGAACGTTTATTTGCCTGGATGGACGAAGGTTTTAATACTTTTATTAATTCTGTAAGTTCTTTTGATTTTAATAATGGAGAATACAAGCAAAAGACTTCAGATCTTCATGAAGATGTGGAGTATTTAACTAGTCCAAAATTAGAAACTATTATGAGTTCTCCTGATAATATGAAAGAAGCTAATATTGGAGTTTTATGTTATGTAAAACCAAGTGCAGGATTAACAATTTTAAGAGAACAGGTTTTAGGACAAGAACGTTTTGATAAAGCATTGCGTACTTATGTTGAACGTTGGGCTTACAAACATCCAACTCCTGACGATTTTTTCAGAACAATTGAAAATGTTGCCGGAGAAGATTTAAGTTGGTTTTGGAGAAGCTGGTTTGTAAATAACTGGAGATTTGATCAGGGAATTAATTCTATTAAATATGTGAAAAACGACCCATCAAAAGGAGTTATAATTACGGTTGAAAATTTCGATAAAATGCCAATGCCAATTATTTTGGATGTAAAAACGAAAAGTGGAAAAGTAACCAGGGTTAAATTGCCTGTTGAAATTTGGCAGCGTAACAATGAATGGTCTTTCAAACATAATTCTACAGAAGAGATTGAAAGTGTAACACTAGATCCTGATCATGTTTTTCCAGATTATAACGAAAGCAATAATGTTTGGACAGCAACAAAAGGAATAATAGAGAAAGATATCATTTTAGATGCTTATGTTGGGATTTACTCGACTGCAAAAGCACCTTTAAAAATTGAAATTACAGAGAAAAGCAGCGTTCTTAGTGTAGAAATAACAAACTATCCAAAATTTTCTGTTGAGCCGGTTGCTGGAGAAAAAGATACTTTTCAGTCAAAAAGTGCTGGTCTAAAGTTCAGATTTAATGAAGCTAAGACAGGATTTGATATGATCGTTTTAGGAAATGGACAAGTAATTCCGTTTACCAAGAATTAAATAGTAAAGATATAAATTATTTAAAACCCGATAGTTATTAGTAACTATCGGGTTTTTTGGTTTGTCTTGTTTCAATTTTCAGGTTTTAATTTGTGAGTTTCAACCTCAGGTCAATGCTTTGGTTGTTGAATCATATTACTTAGTTTGGAATTTTTATAAAAATATGACTTTTAGAAAAACCTCAGAACCTTAGCATCTTAGAATCTTAGTGTTTCACAAAAATAACATTACGATAAAAAAATGTTAGAATTTTATTTTTTTGTTTTGTAAATAAAAAAATAGTGTACTTTTGCACCGATGAATAAAATAAGTTTACATATAACTTCTTTGTCACGGACAAACTCTCCTGTAACTTCTCCCGAAGTACGGATGCTATCTCTATAGTATTCACAGAGTTTTTCGTCGCGTATTTATTTATATTCATTTTTCATTTTGAAATCATCTAATTTGTCCATTGGACAAGCATATCCTAAAACTATATATTATATTTTTAATTTTCTTGATCAAGTTCTTGATTTTGAGAATGTTATTTCTATTTTGTCTACTTTTATTGGATTGATTTTTGGATTTCAAACTAAACAGTACGTTTTAATTTTTAACTCTAACTTCAACTTGAAATGAAAATCTCTATTGTTGTTACTCAGGAAGAACACTTCAAATTCGCACAGGAAATTTGCGATACAATAGAATCATCTGCCTTATTAAGAGGTACAGGGATTGCTAAAAGAACTCCTGAGTACATTCAGAAAAAAATGGCAAACGGTGATGCGATGATTGCTCTGGCAGACGGAAAATTTGCAGGTTTTTGTTATATCGAAAGTTGGCAGCACGGAAAATTCGTGGCGCACTCGGGTCTAATTGTACATCCGGACTACAGAAGTTTGGGTTTGGCAAAAAAAATCAAATCAAAAGTTTTTGACTATTCATTACAAAGATATCCAGATGCTAAAATATTCGGAATTACAACTGGTTTAGCCGTAATGAAAATCAATTCTGATTTAGGTTACAAGCCTGTGCCTTTCTCTGAATTAACAACAGATCCAAGTTTTTGGTCAGGCTGTAAAACCTGTACCAATTACGAAATCCTAAAAAGCAAAGAAAACAAAATGTGCCTTTGTACGGGAATGTTGTACGATCCAAAAGAAAAACAAAAAGATCCGCCAAGACATCCTTTTAATGAGGCTGTTTTAAACAGATTAAAAAAAATAAAACAAGCTTTATTCTTAAATAAAATTCTGTCTTTTATTTTTTTTCCATAAGAATACCAATAAAAAGAAATCTCAAACTTGCTAAATACGAAAGTATTAGCCTAAATTATATAAAATGAAAAAAGTTGTATTAGCTTATAGTGGAGGATTAGATACCTCGTATTGTTTGAAATATTTAAAAAATGAAAAAGGATACGAAGTTCACACCGTACTTGTAGATACAGGAGGATTTGATGCTGAAGAATTATCAGCAATTGAAAAAAGAGCCTACGAATTAGGGAGCGCACAACACGCAAATCTTACGATCGTAGATAAATATTATGATAAAGCTATAAAATATTTGATTTTCGGAAATGTATTAAAAAACAATACCTATCCTTTATCAGTTAGTGCAGAACGTGTTTTCCAGGCAATTGAAGCTATTAAATATGCTAAAAAAGTTGGAGCAAGCGCCATTGCACACGGAAGTACAGGTGCAGGAAATGATCAGATTCGTTTTGATTTGATTTTCCAAACCATCGCTCCGGAAATTGAAATCATTACACCAATTAGAGATCTAAAACTTTCAAGACAGGAAGAAGTAGATTATTTAGCTCAAAATGGTGTTCATTATTCTTGGGAAAAAGCACAATACTCAATCAATAAAGGGCTTTGGGGAACGAGTGTTGGAGGAAAAGAAACCTTAACTTCAAGCCAGCCATTGCCAAGTGACGCTTATCCTTCGCAATTGCAAAAAGAAGGGGAAGAAAAAGTAAGATTACATTTTGAGCAAGGGGAATTAGTTGGATTAAACGGTATAATGGATAAACCATCGAATAATATTGTGGCTCTTGAAAAACTGGCAAATGCGTTTGCAATTGGTAGGGATATTCACGTAGGTGATACGATTATCGGAATTAAAGGAAGAGTTGGTTTTGAAGCTGCAGCTCCATTAATTATTATAAAAGCGCATCATTTATTAGAGAAACATACGCTTGGAAAATGGCAACAATACTGGAAAGAACAATTAGGAAACTGGTATGGAATGTTGTTTCACGAAGGTCAGTTTTTAGATCCTGTAATGCGTAACATCGAAACGTTTTTGCAGGACACTCAAAAGACTGTAAATGGAGTTGTGACTGTTTCTTTAAAACCATATCATTTTTCACTTGATGGAATTGAATCAGATAATGATTTGATGAACACTGGTTTCGGTCAGTACGGAGAAATGAATAATGCGTGGACGTCTGATGATGCAAAAGGATTTATTAAGATTTTAGGAAATGCTCAAAACATATTTTCATCTGTAAACCATTTAGATCATGATTAATGTCGGAATAATTGGTGGTTCTGGCTACACGGCTGGAGAACTTATCAGAATATTAATGTATCATCCCAATGTAAACATCGATTTTGTTTACAGTACAACCAATGCGGGGAAAACACTTTCTGTGGCGCACCACGATTTGATGGGTGATATTGAAATGAATTTTACTGACACCATCAATCCAGATGTAAATGTTGTTTTCTTGTGTTTAGGACATGGAAAATCTATTTCTTTTTTGAAGGAAAATCAATTTGCAAGTCACACCAAAATCATTGATTTAGGTAATGATTTCAGATTGAATAAGGATGCTCATTTCGAAGGAAAAGATTTTATATATGGTTTACCAGAATTGAATAAATCGGAAATCAAAAAAGCAAATTATATTGCAAATCCAGGTTGTTTTGCTACAGCTATTCAATTGGCTTTGCTGCCTTTGGCTAAAAACAATCTGTTGAACAACGACGTTCATATTAATGCAACAACCGGAAGTACAGGCGCAGGAGTTGGACTTTCAGAAACCTCTCATTTTAGTTGGAGAAACAATAATATGTCGCATTATAAAGCTTTTGAACACCAACATTTGGGAGAGATTTCAGAAAGTTTGGTTCAATTGCAGGATGATTTTGAAAGCGAATTGCTTTTTATTCCGAATAGAGGAGATTTTCCAAGAGGAATTTTTGCAACATTATATACATTATCCGACGATAGCTTGGAACAATTGGTTGCTAAATACGAAGATTTCTATAAAAACGAACCGTTTGTAACTGTTACGACTACAAATATCAATATGAAACAAGTCGTTCAAACCAACAAATGTATCATCAGTTTAATGAAAAAAGGAAACCGGATTTTGATTAGTTCAATCATTGACAACTTAACCAAAGGTGCTTCAGGGCAAGCGATTCAAAACATGAATTTAATGTTCGGATTAGAAGAAACCACCGGTTTACATTTGAAACCAAGCGGATTTTAGGAAAATTTTGTTTCAGGTTTAAAGTTTCAAATTCCACGTTTTGCGTGACTTGAAATGGTAATACTGAAACTCAAATCAGTTTCAAGTTTAAAGTTACAAGTTTTACGTTTGATGCAAACTTGAAACCTGAAACCTGAAACAAAATAAACAAAAAGTAACATGAATTTATTTAACGTATACCCACTTTACGACATAACTCCTGTAAAAGCAATAGACTGCACAATTACAGACAATAATGGAGTGGAATATTTAGACTTATATAGCGGACATGGTGTAATTTCGATTGGCCACACGCAACCTGATTATGTTGAAAAACTTAAAAATCAATTGGATCATTTAGGATTTTATTCAAATGCAATTCAGAATCCTTTACAGGTTGAATTGGCTCAGAAATTAGGAAAGCTTTCAGGATTGGAAGAATATGAATTGTTTTTATGCAGTTCTGGAGCTGAAGCAAATGAAAATGCTTTAAAATTAGCTTCTTTTCACAATGGAAAATCAAGAGTTGTAGCTTTTGACAATTCTTTCCACGGAAGAACCTCTGCAGCTGTTGCGGTTACTGATAACAAAAAAATTGTTGCGCCTATTAATGCACAACAAATTGTTACTTTTTTGCCTCTAAATCAAATTGATTTAGTAGAAGCAGAATTGGCTAAAGGTGATGTTACGGCTGTAATTATTGAAGGAATTCAAGGTGTTGGAGGTTTAGACCAGGGAACAACAGCATTTTTTCAGGCTCTAGAAAAAGCATGTAAAAAACATGATGTTGTTTTGATTTTGGATGAAGTACAATCAGGATACGGAAGAAGCGGAAAATTCTTTGCGTTTCAACATCACGGAATAAACGCTGATATTATTTCAGTTGCTAAAGGGATGGGGAATGGTTTTCCTGTTGGAGCTATTTTGATTTCTCCAAAATTTGAAGCAAGTTACGGATTGTTAGGAACCACTTTCGGCGGAAGCCATTTATCTTGCGCCGCAGGAATAGCGGTTCTTGATGTAATGGAAAAATTAAAATTACAAGATAACGTAAATGAAGTTTCGGCTTATTTCTCAGAGCAAATCAAACAAGTTCCCGGAATCAAACAAGTAAAAGGAAAAGGTTTGATGTTAGGAATTGAATTCGATTTTGACGTAAGCGCCTTGAGAAAAAAACTAATTATCGAGAAACATATTTTTACAGGAAGTGCTAACAATAAAAATCTGCTTAGAATTTTACCGCCATTAACAGTAAAAAAATCAGATATCGATACTTTTATTAAAGCTTTGAAAGAAAGTTTAGAAGAACTTCAAAATTAAGTTTAACATATATTCTTAATTCGTTTAATCGTTTACTGGTTAAAGGATTAAACGAATTAAGAATTAACCAATTAAACCAAAAAAATGAATCCATTATCAATTGAAAAACGCAATCTGGTTTTGCGCTCCATGGCAAAGCTGGTCGAGCAGGAGCGGAGTCAAATTATTCTAACGAATCAGGAAGATTTGCTGGCTTATGACGGTTCAGATCTAGCGATGGAAGAACGCTTGAAAGTAGATAATAAAAAAGTCGACGAGATGATTTTATCATTGAATCAACTGGCTTCTCAGGAAGATCCTGTTGGAGTAGAACGCTTTCATTTTGTTCATGATAATGGAATAAAAGTGGTTAATAAAACTGCCGCTTTTGGAACGATTTTAATCATTTATGAATCTCGTCCGGATGTTACTATTGAAGCTGGTGGAATTGCTTTTAAATCAGGAAATAAGATTTTATTAAAAGGAGGAAAAGAGTCTTTAAGATCAAATTTGAAAATTGTTGCTTTATGGCATGAGGCTTTGGAAGAAAATGGCGTTTCGAGGGACTGGGTTGAATATCTGAATTACAATCGCACAGAAACACAGGCTTTCTTAGAAAAACCAACTCAAAAAGTCGATTTAATTGTTCCGAGAGGAGGAGAAAAATTGATTCAGTTTGTCAAGCAGCACGCCACTTGTCCGGTAATTGTAAGCGGTCGCGGAAACAATTTTGTGTACGTTCATGAAAATGCTGATACTGATTTGGCTTTGAAAGTCATTTTAAATGCTAAAATATCAAAAATATCTGCTTGTAATGCAGTTGATAAAGTTTTAATAGACTCTAAATTACCTAATTTCGAAGCGTTTACGGCAATGTTAATTGAAACCTTGGATGAATCGAAAGTTGAAATTATAGTTGATAAGTCATTAGAAAATTTCGAAAATACCGAAACACTTCAAAACGAAGATATTTGGTATGAAGAGTTTTTAGATTATAAAATTGTAATCGGAACAATTGATTCTAAAGAAAATGCGATCAAAAAAATCAACAAATATTGTGGCGGGCATTCTGCTGTAATCATAACAAAAGATAATAAAGTAGCCCAGGAATTCATGGAAGCAATAGATGCAGCGGCAGTATATCAAAACGCCTCAACGCGTTTTACAGACGGCGGACAATTTGGTTTAGGTGGAGAATTAGCCATAAGCACTGATAAATTACATCAAAGAGGACCAATTGGTTTACAACATTTGGTAACAAACAAATGGTATGTTTACGGAGAAGGGCAAATACGCTAGAATTTTAGATTTCTGATTTTAGATTTTAGATTGATGAGTAACGATTTTTGATTTCAAATTATTGGAATTTAAATTAAGATAAAGCTTTGCGAACTTAGCGTTTGTAAACACAAACAATATAAAAAACTTAGCGCCTTAGTGCCTTCGTGGCAAAACCAGAACAAAATGAGCAAAAAACGAATTTTATTAAAAATAGGAAGTAATACTTTAACCAAGGAAACCAATCATATTTCGCGGGGAAAGATTGAAGATATTGGTATGCAGATTGCTGCGTTAAACAAAGATTACGAATTTGTAATTGTAAGTTCAGGAGCAATCGCAGCCGCAAAACAATTTGTAAAACTCGAAAGTAAAGGCAAAGAAATTGCATTGAAACAAGCGTTAGCCTCAATTGGTCAGCCACATTTAATGCGGATTTTCCATGAAAATTTCAGCGATTTAGGGTTATTGACTTCGCAATGTTTGTTGTCTTATTCTGATTTTGAAAAACAACAATCAAAAGTAAATATTGTCAATACGATTAATGTTTTGGTGGAGAATAATTACATTCCGATTATTAATGAAAATGACACCGTTGCCACAGATGAGATTCGGTTTGGAGATAATGATAAATTAGCAGCTTTAACAGCAGTCCTTTTAAATGTTGACATTCTGATTATTGCAACCAATACAAACGGTATTTATACAAAGAATTCTATTCACGATGAAAATCCGGAAACGATAAAATTGGTCAATGATTTACAGGTCTTGGAAAAAGAAATCGGAGAGTCAAAATCATCACACGGAACAGGAGGAATGCAGTCTAAAATAGAAGCAGCCGGAATCGCAAAAGCTGCAAACATCGAAACCTGGATCGTCAATGGCTTAAATGATAATTTTATTCTGCGGGCGTTAAATAATGAGATTCCTTTTACTAAGATTGTGTAAATAGAACGCGAATCAGTAAAATCCGCGTCTAATTTAGGATAACAAATAAAAATAAGAAACAAATGAACTATATTTCCATAAAAGATATCAACTCATTATCAAAATGGGTAAAAAGCGCATTAAAAATCAAAAAGAATCCGCTTAAAAATCAAAGTTTAGGAAAGAATAAAACCTTAGGGATGCTATTCTTTAATCCGAGTTTAAGAACGCGTTTGAGTACTCAAAAAGCGGCTTTGAACTTAGGAATGAATGTTATGGTAATGAACTTTACCAATGAAGGCTGGACTTTAGAATTTGAAGACGGAGCGGTCATGAATTCTGGAGCTTCGGAGCACATTAAAGAAGCAGCAGAAGTAGTTTCACAATATTGTGATATTATCGCAATTCGTGCTTTTGCAAGTCTGGCAGATAAAGAAAAAGATTATGCAGAGAACGTAATTTCAGGGTTTTTAAAGCATGCTACAGTGCCAATCGTAAATATGGAAAGTGCCGTTCGTCATCCACTTCAATCTTTGGCTGATGCCATTACAATGGAGGAATACAAAACAAAACACAAACCAAAAGTGGTTCTGTCGTGGGCACCGCATCCAAAAGCTTTGCCTCAGGCAGTTGCGAATTCGTTTGTAGAAATGATGCAATTGCAAAAAGACATGGATTTTGTAATCACACATCCGGAAGGTTACGAATTGAGTCCTGAAATCACGAAAGATTGTAAAATCGAATACGATCAAAACAAAGCGTTCGAAAATGCTGACTTTGTATACGTAAAAAACTGGAGCAACTTTAACGATTACGGTAAAGTAACCAATATTGATCCAAGTTGGACTGTTACTGCTGAAAAAATGGCCTTAACAAACAACGGAAAATTCATGCACTGTCTTCCGGTTCGTCGTAACGTAATTGTAAGCGATGAAGTAATTGATAGCGAGAATTCAATTGTAATTCAGCAAGCCAATAACAGAACGTATTCGGCTCAATTAGTTTTACAGAAGATTCTAAAGAAGTTATAAATATTAGGTACAAAGGTACAAAGTTACAAAGGTTCAAAGGTTGAAAAGCCAAGAAAAAAACCTTTAAGTCTTTGTTCCTCTGAGCCTCTGAACCTCAAAAAAATGGAAGTTACAGTAATAAAAATTGGCGGAAACATCATAGATAATCCAACTGAATTAGAGCAATTCTTGACTGATTTTTCTAAAATTGAAGAATATAAAGTTTTAGTTCATGGCGGTGGAAAATCGGCTACTAAAATGGCGCAGAGTATTGGTTTAGTTCCTCAGATGATCGAAGGGCGACGTATTACTGATGCTGCAATGCTTGATGTTGTCGTGATGATTTATGCAGGGCAAATCAATAAAGATATTGTAGCACAATTACAGGCAAAAAACAACAATGCAATGGGTTTTTCCGGAGCTGACGGGAATTTAATTCAGTCAGTAAAAAGAAATCATCCGACAATTGATTATGGATTTGTTGGAGATGTAAAACAAGTAAATACTTCTTTATTGAAAACATTGTTAGAAAACGGAATTGTTCCTGTTTTCTGTGCCATTACACACGATAAAAACGGTCAATTATTAAACACAAATGCTGATACCATTGCAAGCGAATTATCAATTGCATTGTCTGAAGTTTTTGATGTTACGCTGACATACTGTTTTGAAAAACAAGGAGTTTTACAAGATTCAGAAGATGATTCTTCTGTAATTGCAGAAATCAATGAAGCATTATACAACAAGCTAAAAGAAGAAAAAGTAATTCATTCCGGAATGATTCCGAAATTGGATAATTGTTTCAACAGCTTGTCAAGAGGTGTACAGAAAATCAAAATAGGACATCATAAAATGTTGCAAAATCCAGATGTTTTGCATACCACAATTACATTATAAAATATTGCCACGAATTACACAAATTTCCACTAATTAAAATTTGAAAAAATTAGAGAAAATTTGTGACTCGAGCGACAGCGAACAGGCGAAGCAAATTCGTGGTAAAAAAAGAACATTACGCAAGGTATTTTAAATATTAATTTAAGAAATTTGCGCAAATTAAAAATGTCACAGATTTAAATAAAAACTTTGTGACTTCGAGCCTTCGTGGCAAAGAAACCATTAACTATGAAAAATATTGCAACGCTTACCCAGGAAGCAATTAGTTTATTAAAAAGCCTTATCGAAACCCCTTCATTTTCAAGTGAAGAAGATCAAACAGCGCTTTTGATAGAGAATTGGTTCAATCAAAACGAGATTCCTTTTAAAAGAGAAAATAATAATGTGTGGGCTTTCAATAAATATTTCGACGAAAACAAACCAACACTTTTACTGAATTCACATCACGATACGGTTAAGCCAAATCAGGCATATACTAACGATCCGTTTAAAGCGATCGAAAAAGACGGAAAATTATTTGGATTAGGAAGCAATGATGCCGGAGGTTGTTTGGTTTCGCTTTTGGCAACTTTTGTTCATTTTTATGAAAATCAAAACTTGTCACATAATTTGGTAATTGTGGCTTCTGCCGAAGAAGAAAGCAGCGGGAAAAACGGTTTAAATAGTGTTTTAAAACATTTACCAGAATTAGATTGTGCGATTGTTGGAGAACCAACATTAATGCAATTGGCAGTTGCAGAGAAAGGTTTGTTGGTTTTGGATGTAAAAGTAAAAGGAACCGCAAGTCACGCCGCACATCAAAACGAAGATAATTCATTATACAAATCAATTCCGGTAATGGAATGGTTTAAAAACTATAAATTCGATAAAATATCAGATGTTTTAGGTCCTGTAAAAATGACCGTAACGCAGATCAGTGCAGGTAAGCAGCATAATGTTGTGCCGTCAGAATGTGATTTGGTTGTAGATATTCGTGTAACAGATCGTTATACAAATGCTGAAATTTTAGAAGTGGTGAAAGCCAATGTAAATGCCGAAGTTACCCCAAGATCAATGCATTTAAATGCATCGTCTATTCCAATCGAACATGGTTTGGTTCAGGCCGGAATAGCTTTAGGAAGAACAACTTACGGGTCACCAACACTTTCAGATCAATCCGTTTTAAGCTGTCAGTCTTTAAAATTAGGCCCGGGAGAAACACTTCGGTCCCATTCAGCAGACGAATTTATTTTTGTAAATGAAATTGAAGAAGGAGTCGACTTGTATATCAAAATACTGAGCGATTTCTTTAAATTATAAAATTATTTAGGAGCTAATCCCGCTATTCGTTGCAATCTTTTCCTGGCTAAAGAAACCAGAAAAAGGATTTACACTACTATCGGGGCTAGAAACACGACTAGTATAAACAATGACATTAGTAATAAATTAGAAAAAATAAACTTTAGAAGACCAAAATCTAAGAAGTCTAAAAAATCTAAAAATCTAAGAAGTCTAAAAATCTAAGTTATGAAACTTTGGGAAAAAGGAATACCAACAGACAAAAAAATCGAACATTTCACCGTTGGAAACGATCGTGAATTAGATTTAGTTCTGGCAAAATACGATACTTTAGGTTCAATTGCACACGCGAAAATGCTTGGTCAGATTGGATTATTGACCACAGAAGAAACAACTTCTTTGGTCGATGCATTAAACGACATCATCGCTGATATCGTAGTTGGAAATTTCGAAATTGAAGACAGTTTTGAAGATGTGCATTCTAAAATCGAATATCTATTAACGATAAAACTAGGCGATGCCGGAAAGAAAATCCACACCGCGCGTTCTCGTAACGATCAGGTTTTGGTGGATGTTCATTTGTATTTAAAAGATGAATTAAAAGCAATAAAAGAGCAGGTAAAAACATTGTTCGATTTGTTAATGGAATCGGCAGAGAAACACCAAAATGTTTTATTGCCAGGTTATACGCATTTACAAATCGCAATGCCATCATCATTCGGAATGTGGTTTTCTGCTTACGCTGAAAGTTTAATTGATGATATTACCATGTTGAACGCTGCGTTGAAAATTGTCGATCAAAATCCACTTGGATCTGCTGCAGGTTACGGAAGTTCTTTTCCAATCAACAGAACTTTTACGACTCAGGAATTAGGTTTTGAAACTTTAAAATTCAATGCTATAGCTGCACAAATGAGCCGCGGAAAAGCAGAGAAAACTGTAGCTTTTGCCATGAGCAGTGTAGCAGCAACGTTATCAAAATTTGCAATGGACGTTTGCTTGTATATGAGTCAAAATTTTGATTTTATCAGTTTACCGGCACATCTTACAACAGGTTCAAGTATTATGCCTCACAAAAAGAATCCTGATGTCTTCGAATTAATCAGAGGAAAATGCAATAAGATTCAGGCTCTTCCATACGAAATAACTTTAATCACTAATAATTTACCAAGTGGTTATCATAGAGATCTACAGCTTTTAAAAGAAGGTTTATTCCCTGCACTTCAAAACCTAAAAGCGTGTTTAGATATTGCGATTTTCTCTGTAAAAGATATTACAGTAAAAGACAATATTTTAAAAGATAAAAAATACGATTATTTGTTTACAGTAGATACTTTAAACGAAATGGTGGTTGCCGGAATGCCGTTTAGAGATGCTTATAAGGCCGTTGCAGAACAATTGGAAGCTGGAACATATCAATCTCCAAAAGAAACAAAACATACACATGAAGGGAGTATCAACAATTTATGCTTAGATGCTATTAAGAATAAAATGAAAGCTGCTCTTTAAAAGCTTCTATTTACAAAATAAAAAACCGATTTGTATCAAAATACAGATCGGTTTTTTTATATTATTTAGTTGAAATCTAGTTTTTTATAAACTTAAAAGTTTTGATTCTGTTATCAATTTGAATTTTACAGATGTAATTTCCCTTTGCCAAATTACCCATATTTAATTCTATTTTTTCATCAGTTGTAATATTTTTCGAATTTGAATATACTTTGGAACCATTTGTAGAAAATATACTTATAACGGCAATTCCATTTTCTTTATTTGAAAACTGGACATTTAATAAACTGTCAATAACTGTAGGATAATATTTTAGGTCTAAATTGCTGGTATTTTCTGTAACTCCCAAATTAGTACTACAAGATGTAGAAATAACTCCTGCGGCCGAAACCTGAAGTGTGGCTCCGGAACCACAAGAAGTGTTGGTAATATATCCGGCAACGTCAGCTACAGGCAGAGTAGTGTAGGTATAGGATGGTTTAGTAACTGCCTCACCATAATCAGCCGGAGCTTTTAGAGAATTTAAAAATACTATACCAACAGTTCCTCCGTCAGTACTAATATAATTTTTAAAAGCTGTTCCTATTTTAGCAAAATCAGTTCCTTCAACATAACAGGTTGAATTTTTATCACCGCCACCTAAACCGATAGCCAGCGAACTTGTCACAGAAGTATTGTAATAGCAATTTAGAATGTGAAGTTCTGCATTTCTTGCACGCGGCATACGTTCTCTGCAGCCATCTGCCCAATAGCAATTTTTAAAAGTAATGCTATAATGGCCATCAGTTGGGGCATCGCTTTTTCCTGAACCCACTAAATCTGAGAATCTATGATCATCTGCTCCACCAGAACCTCCCGCTTTTGGAGCTTTCAAATATGTAAACTTGCACCATGAAACAGTAACATTGTCAGCGGCTCCTTTGTTGTCAAAATTCCCATCCATACCGTCCTGAAATTCACAATGATCAACCCAGATATTAGTTGCTTCTGAAGTCAGATTATCGCGCCCGTCAACATCATAAGCACCTGGTCCTTCAAATATTAAATTTCGGATAATAATGTTATTTGAACCAGGTTTTAAACTCAGAATTCCAGATCCGGCAGCAGTTTGATCTATATTGACCAATCGCGCGCCCGGCAATCCAATAATAGTTTTGTCATTAACTAATACACTTGCATAAGTACAATTAATAGTCCCTGAAACCAAAATAACCTGAGGGGTAGTTAATTTTAATTTTGCTGTTAAATCAGCGTAAGTTGAAACCGTTACAGGAGTTGCATTTCCGCCTCCAGTTGCTGTAGCTCCAAAGCCCTCTGGTGCTGACATGAAATAATTTTGTGCAGAAAGGTTAGTCAGGCCCAGCACGAAAATAATTAAAAATAGTTTTTTCATTTTAATGTGTGATTTGTGGTACGAAAAGTGGTTTGATGTAATCGATTACACGAATGTAATAATAAAAATGAAATGTTAATATTTTTTTGTAAAATATATGCTTCGCTAGTTTATAAACTCTATTATATCAATTAAAACAGAAAGATTTTATTTACAATAATAAAGTGTTATGGAATCAAAAAAAGACTATTTTTGATTTGCTATTTATAAAACCAAAACATGAATAAATTTGATGACCAGGCTACTAAATCGCTTCTGGATAAGAATCTAATTACTGAAAATCAATATAAGGAAATTACAGCTTATCGAAATCTGAATATTTTCTCCTTGAATGCAGAACTAAAGCTTTTTCTGTATTTATCTATTTTGCTTTTTACTTCCGGAATCGGAATTCTGATTTATAAAAATATTGACAGCATTGGTCATATTGCAATTCTTTCACTATTGCTTATCATTATCGGAGTCTGTTTTTATTATTGTTTTAAAAATTCGAAAGGATTTCAAAAAACAGAAACAGTTTTTGAGAGCCCAATTTTAGAATATTTGGTTTTAGGCGCCAATATTCTGACTTGTATCTTTATTGGTTATCTGCAATTTCAATACAAACCTTTTGGAACGCACTACGGATTGGCAACTTTAATTCCGACTCTGGTCAGTTTCTTTTGTGCCTATTATTTCGATAATAAAAGTGTTTTGACTATAGCAATTACAGGTACAGCTGCTTATATCGGACTTTCGGTAACGCCTCAGGATTTATTTCATAATGATTTTTATTCAAATCCAAACCTGAGTTATTCTGCCATTATATTAGGCGGTTTGTTTATTTTGTATACCATTTATAGCTCAAGAATAAATCTAAAAACTCATTTTAATATTATCTATCTAACGTTTGCCCTGCATTTAATAAGCATTGCGTCTATCAGCAATCTTGTAGATGATTACAATCATGATGGTATTTGGATGCTTTTTGGATTAGTTTTAGCGGGTTCATCTTATTATTTTTACAAAGTGAGTCATGAAGCTAAGGCAATGTCTTTGTATGTTTTTATGATCATTTACGCTTATATAGGTTTGAATATATTTCTATTCCGAATTTTCCAATTTATAGATTTCTCAGATATTTGGGAATTGTTTATTCTGATATTACCAGCCTATTTTATCGGCTCAATAGTATTATTTATTAAACTGATTAAAAAATTCAATAAAGAAACAGCCGAATGATAGTACACAATAAACAATTATTAAATGATTTGGCTTTGTTGGAAGAAGCAAATTCTTTGCAACAAGCGGGTTTTATAAGCAAAGAGCAAAGAGATTTAATTAAGAAACAATTACCGGATTTTAAAAACCAAAAGAATATTTTGGTACGATTAGGATTCTTTTTGTTGGGATCGTTTTTATACTCATCAATATGCGGAGCTATTTCGCTATTGGGCCTTAGCGGTGAAGAGTTCTTTTTCAAAATTTGCTGTTATATCTTTGCTGTAGTTGGTTTTGCCGGAGCGGAATTTCTAGCCAATCAAAAATATTACGGACACGGTTTAGATGATGCTTTTATTTTAGGCGCTATTTTAAACGTAGGTTTTGCTATCGGAATTTCAACAGATGGATATGAGTTGATAATTGCTGTTTTCATGGCTATCGTAGCCTTTGTAATGTACAGACGTTATTTGCACTTACCTTCATTATTGGTGTTTTGTCTGGCGTTGTCAGCAGTTTTATTTTACGGATTGTTTGAATTTGGCCCAATCGGAAAAACAATTTTGCCTTTTGTAGCAATGTTATTTGCGGCCGGATTTTACTTCTTTACTAAAAAATATATTCATAATCTTACAGAAAGCTATTACTACAATGGTCTTTTATTAGCCAATGGTTTTTGTTTGATTCTCTTTTATCTTTCTTGTAATTATTTGGTTGTAAGGGAACTTTCAATAATGCTTTTAGGAAATGAAATACTTCCGGGAACTGATATTCCGTTTGCGTATTTCTTTTATGCTTTCACACTTATTGTTCCGATTCTTTATTTGGTACAAGCTTTAAGAACAAAAGACAGAATAATGCTTTGGATAAGCTTTCTGGCCATTGCATTTTCAATTTACACCATCCGATTTTATTACTCGGTTTTACCAATTGAAGTTGCATTAACGCTTGGTGGAATAGTTTTGTTTGTAATAGCTTATTTTTCAATTAAGAAATTAAAAGAGAAGGAAAGTGGTTTGACTTTTAAACCGGATAGAATCAATAATTCAAATGCTCTGTTAAATGCTGAAGCCCTAATTGTAGCTTCAACTTTTGGAATGAAACCACAAGTTAAAACAGAATCTCCAATGGAATTTGGAGGAGGAGGCTTTAGTGGAGGTGGATCTGATGGAAGTTTTTAGAATTGTAAAGTGTAAAATATAAAATGTGAATTGTTTAGATGTTATAATTTCTCACAATTCACATTTTACATTTCACAAAAAAGCTAAATTTTACTTTTCAAAGTCTCTGCATCAATATCACTATGTGAAACATCATAAACAGCTTTACCATCTTTAATTAAGATAAGTTGTGGCGATTCATGATAAACACCAAATTTACTTGCAATTTCATTTGAAACATCACGATGTTCAATTAAATCTAAAAAGAAAGCATCTATAGTTTCATCCAAGTCATAATCTTTTTCAAATTGCTTTAAAGCAAAACGACTTATACTGCATCTTGTACTGTGCTTAAAAATTACGATAGGCTTAACACTAGACATATTCTCTATATCATTTAGCTGTGTTAAATTTGTAAGAGGAATCCAGTTCACATTACTTTTTTGTGACTCAGAATTGTCTGAATTTCCGAAGATAGAATTTAAAAAACTCATATTTTGACTGTATTTATGACTTTTTGTCGTTAAAAATTAGCTGAGAAGCTATTTTTAGTGACTTTTTGTCTTTATTTTTATAATGGAATATAATTTGAAAGTTCATCAGCAAAATTAAGCCATTTAAAATTAAAAAATGAATTCAATAAATTCGAATTTTAATGGTATCGATTATTAAAATGAAAATCAAACCTAAATATTAGATATATGAACATAAATAAATTTACAACTAAATCGCAGGAAGCCATTCAGCTTTCACAGCAATTAGCACAACGATATGGACAACAACAAATAGAAAATGAACACATTTTTAAAGCCATTTTTGAGGTGGATGAAAATGTAGCACCGTTTATCTTGAAAAAACTGAACGTAAATGTGCCTTTGTTTTTGCAAATTTTAGATTCAACAATTGAGAGCTTTCCAAAAGTTTCCGGAGGTGATATTATACTTTCGAGAGATGCTAATAAAGCTTTGAATGAAGCTGAGATTATTGCACAAAAAATGAACGACGAATACGTTTCGATCGAACATTTAATTTTGTCCATTTTCGATTCAAAAAGCAAAGTTGCCCAAATTCTAAAAGATCAGGGCGTAACCGGAAAAGCCTTAAAAGCAACTATTGAAGAACTTAGAAAAGGAGAAAGAGTAACTTCAGCATCAGCAGAAGAAACTTATAATGCCTTAAATAAATATGCAAAAAATTTAAACGAATTAGCAAGGACAGGAAAATTGGATCCGGTTATCGGGCGTGATGAAGAAATTCGTCGTGTGTTGCAAATTCTTACCCGAAGAACCAAAAACAATCCAATGTTAGTAGGAGAGCCGGGAGTTGGTAAAACTGCTATTGCAGAAGGTTTAGCTCATAGAATTGTTGATGGAGATGTGCCTGAAAACTTAAAAGATAAAATTGTTTTCTCTCTAGATATGGGAGCATTGATTGCCGGTGCAAAATACAAAGGAGAATTCGAAGAAAGATTAAAGTCAGTAGTAAAAGAAGTTACGGCAGCCGAAGGTGATATCGTTTTATTTATTGATGAGATTCACACGCTTGTGGGGGCGGGTGGAGGTGAAGGCGCAATGGATGCGGCCAATATCCTGAAACCAGCTCTGGCTCGTGGGGAATTGAGAGCAATTGGAGCAACGACTTTAGATGAATATCAAAAATATTTTGAGAAAGATAAGGCACTAGAACGTCGTTTTCAAAAGGTTTTAGTAGATGAACCGGATACTGAAAGTGCGATTTCGATTTTACGTGGAATCAAAGAAAAATACGAAACGCATCATAAAGTTCAAATTAAAGATGAAGCCATTATTGCTGCTGTTGAACTTTCTCAACGTTATATCACGAATCGTTTTTTACCGGATAAGGCTATCGATTTGATGGATGAAGCCGCCTCTAAACTGCGTATGGAAATCAATTCAAAACCAGAAGAATTGGATGTTTTAGATCGTAAGATAATGCAGTTAGAAATCGAAATAGAAGCTATCAAACGTGAAAAAGAAGAGAGTAAACTTAAGATTTTAGGAATGGATTTGGCGAATCTGAAAGAAGAACGCAACGAAATCTACACCAAGTGGAAATCGGAAAAAGATGTTGTTGACGGAATCCAATCAGTAAAACAAGAAATTGAAGATTTTAAATACGAAGCAGAACGCGCAGAACGTGATGGTGATTACGGAAAAGTAGCCGAAATTCGTTACGGAAAAATCAAAGAAGCACAAGAACGTCTGGCTATTTTATTGAAACAATTACAAGAATACCAATCGGGTAATTCTTTAATTAAAGAAGAAGTTACTCGCGAAGATATAGCAGAAGTTGTAGCAAAATGGACAGGTATTCCGGTAATGAAAATGCTTCAGACAGAAAGAGAAAAACTGCTTCATCTGGAAGAAGAATTGCACAGAAGAGTAGTAGGTCAGGAAGAAGCGATTGAAGCCGTAAGTGACGCCGTTCGCAGAAGTCGCGCCGGTTTGCAGGATATGAAAAAACCTGTTGGTACATTCTTGTTTTTAGGAACAACCGGAGTTGGTAAAACGGAGCTGGCAAAAGCTTTGGCAGAATATCTTTTTGACGACGATAATGCCATGACCCGTATCGATATGAGTGAGTACCAGGAACGCCACAGTGTGAGTCGTCTGGTTGGTGCGCCTCCGGGATATGTTGGTTATGATGAAGGTGGACAATTGACAGAAGCTGTTCGTAGAAAACCATATTCTGTGATTTTGTTAGATGAGATCGAAAAAGCACATCCGGATACTTTCAATATTTTATTGCAGGTTCTAGATGAAGGCCGATTGACAGACAACAAAGGGCGCTTGGCCGATTTCAAAAACACCATTATCATCATGACATCCAACATGGGAAGTCAGATTATACAAGAGAAATTTGAGAACTTAAAAGGTAGTGTTGAAGCCGCAACCGAAGCTGCAAAAGTCGAAGTTTTAGGCTTATTGAAACAAACAGTTCGTCCGGAATTTATAAATCGTATTGACGAAATCGTAATGTTTACGCCATTAACGGTTGACAATATTTCGAGAATTGTAAGTTTACAGCTTAAGAGCGTTAGCAAAATGCTGGCTTTACAAGGTATTACAATGGATGCAACCCCAGAAGGAATCAAATACCTTTCAGACAAAGGTTACGATCCTGAGTTTGGTGCAAGACCGGTAAAACGTGTAATTCAAAGAGAGGTTTTGAATCAATTGTCTAAAGAAATTCTGGCTGGAAATATTACAACAGACAGTATAATTTTAATAGATGCTTTCGATGGTAAATTGGTTTTCAGAAATCAAACACAGCCAGTAGCATAATTTTTTTTAATAATTTTTAAAACACCAGTTGTAAAACTGGTGTTTTTTTTTGAAAAAAAACAAAAACCGTGAATCATGAAACTTTTTTTGAAAGTCATATAAAGAAATTGATTCATTAAATTATGAACTTTATATTTATATAAAAATCATTATATTTAATCAAATAAATAACTAAAAACCAATAGTATGAACAATATTTTTAGAGGATTAATCGCAGGTTACGGAGCAAAAAAATTAGGTGGAGGATGTTTTGGAACAATCTTAGTTTTTATAATTATCTGGGTGCTTTTAGGACAGTGCAGCTAATTTTTTAGCAAAAAATCGAATCAAAAGTAGTAGATTCGCGCTACCAAATTAAGGAGAATCACAAAATAAAAACAATTATAATGGCGTCAGGTTTTTTCGTACTATTAGATGATATTGCAGCAATTATGGACGATGTTGCAGTGATGAGTAAAGTTGCAGCAAAAAAAACTGCAGGAATTTTAGGAGACGATTTAGCTGTTAATGCCGAAAAAGCTTCCGGATTTGCTTCTTCGAGAGAACTTCCGGTATTATGGGCAATCAGTAAAGGATCATTACTTAATAAAATAATTATTCTTCCAATAGCCTTCTTATTAAGTGCTTTTTTTCCAGTAGCTATTATTGTAGTTTTAGTTTTGGGAGGATTATTTTTAGCTTACGAAGGAGCTGAAAAAATATACGAATTTATATTTCCTCATTCACATGAAGAATCAGAAGGAATAACAGAAGAAACCTTTACCGAAGAAGAAATTTTGGAAATGGAAAAAGGAAAAATAAAATCAGCCATAGTAACCGATTTTATTCTTTCCGTCGAAATCGTAATCATAGCATTAGGAACCGTAATTGGCAAACCTATTTCACAGCAAATAATTGTAACATCAATAATTGCTTTAATCGCAACAATTGGGGTTTACGGTATTGTAGCATTAATTGTACGTATGGACGAAGCGGGTTATAAGCTTATTAAATTTAGTAAAAGAGAAAAAAGTATATCAAAATTTATTGGTAATATTTTGGTAAAAGCGCTTCCTTTAGTTATAAAAGCTTTAACCGTAATTGGTACAATTGCGTTACTATTAGTTGCCGGCGGTATCTTTGTACATTATATTCCGTTTTTCCATCATTTATCGCCTAAAATTAATCTGCCTTCAATTATAAAAGAATTTGTAGTTGGTTTAGCATTAGGACTTGTAGTTTTAGCAATTGTAAATCTGATAAAAAAAATACTTCCTAAAAAAGCTTCTGCAGAATAAATTACATTTCCCTAAAGATATTCAAACACTAGTCGAAAGGCTGGTGTTTTTTTTGAAGCAGAAAATCAGTTTCCAGAACAAGACTTGTCCCGCTATCCGCTTGTATCTTTTTATCCGCAGAAAAAGCGGCTAAAAAGTATACTACTTCAAATGAAATTCACTGAACTCCTATGAAAATAAATATTATGTGAAGTAATCGGGGCTAGGCTATAAATTTTAGTTTTCGTAAGAAATAACGATAGTTGCGCAAAGTTTTTTCAAGAAGCAATATCTTGAAATACAATTGTTTAATGTATTTGAAAAAATATTTAACATTTTGCCAAAGCAACCAATGCAACGCATTCACATCTTCATAGTAATTAACAATTAATTATTATTTTATATGAAAAGTTTTAAAATTAAATCAACTTTAGTAGTATTATTTTTATCAACTGTATTGTTTTCATGCAGCAATGATGATGACAAAGTTGTAGACAATGGAACGGCAAAAAATGCGTTGGCAACAGAAGTTAAAGGTCCGGCAACGGGAAAAGTAAACGAAGAATTGAGCTACGATGTGACTTTTACAGCAGATAATGCTTGCGGAGTATTCAATAAATTTACAGAAGTGACAATTGGTACAGAAAAAGGATTGCAAGTAGAAGTGAAATACCCATCTGAAGTTTGTACAATGCAAGTTCCAACACCTCAAAAAGCAGTTTACAAATTCAAATCAACAGTAAAAGGAACTTTTGATATTAAATTCAAAAAATCAGAAACTGAATTTATTACAACAAAAGTTGTTATTGACTAATACATTTTTAGGGAATAAAATTTAGGTTGGAAGCCATTTTACAAATGTTTAATTCATTGAGAATAGAATTTAATATTTGTAGAATGGTTTTCTTTTTTTGAAATAATTAATTTCCGTAAAGTATAAATACGCTTTGTGTTCTTAAACTCAACATGCAAAGTGAAGAAAACATAATCTTCGTGAAGTTTGCGTAATTCTTTGCTTTCTTTACGGTTAAATCGACTTTGTCATTCCTCTAAAAATTACTATTTTTGCACTCTAAATTTTATGTCATGCCGAAAAGAAAATATAAAATAGCCGTTGTTCAGTTGAACCTTAACGACGTTGCCGAAAATAATCTTAAAAAATGTATTAGTTGGGTAAAAGATGCTGCCAATAAAGGTGCAGAAGTAATCTTGTTGCCAGAATTATATAGCAGTCATTATTTTTGCCAAAGCGAAGATGTAGATAATTTTGCTTTAGCAGAACCGCTTTACAGTACTTCATTTATTGCTTTTAGTGCCCTGGCAAAAGAATTGGGAGTGGTTATTATTGTTCCTTTCTTCGAGAAAAGAATGGCTGGAATTTACCACAACAGCGCTTATATTATAGATACAGATGGAACTGAAGCTGGATTATACCGTAAAATGCACATTCCGGACGATCCTCATTTCTACGAAAAATTCTATTTCACTCCGGGTGATTTAGGTTTTCAGGCAATTGAAACTAAAAAAGGTAAGATAGGTACACTTATTTGCTGGGATCAATGGTATCCGGAAGCAGCACGTATTACCGCTTTAAAAGGTGCTGAAGTATTGTTTTATCCAACAGCAATTGGATGGCATCCAAAAGAAAAAGAACAATATGGAGAAAATCAATATGGTGCGTGGATGAATGTAATGAAAGGCCATGCGGTTGCAAATGGAGTTTTCGTTGCAGCGGCCAACCGAATTGGTTTAGAACAATACATAGACGGAACTGACGGAATCCAATTTTGGGGTGCATCATTTATCGCAGGACCACAAGGTGAAATTTTAGCTCAGGCTTCTCACGATCAGGAAGAAATCTTAATTGCCGAAGTTGATTTGGATTTACAGGAAAATGTACGTCAAAACTGGCCATTCTTCAGAGACAGAAGAATTGATGCTTTTGGTGATATTACAAAAAGAGCAATTGACTAATTAAGCTTTAAACATAAAAAGCAAAAAGGACAAATATAATTTGTCCTTTTTTTATGGGAAATAAAAAAGGCTGTTTCAAATATTTGAAACAGCCTTTTTGCAAATTATATATAGAAATTATTTCACTTTGAAAGTAACTCTTCTTACGATTTGACGAGCTTCTTTTGAGTTTTTGTTTACAGAAGTATCTTCTCCGTTAGCAATTACATTTAATCTTGAAGCATCAATTCCAGCATTTATAGCTACATTTTTAACAGCTTCAGCTCTTTTTCTTGATAATTCAGTGTTGTAGCTTGAATTTCCAATTTCATCAGCATATCCAATGATATCAGCAGATTTACCTGGATTGTTTTTCAAGTATTTTACTAAGAAATCAACACCTGATAAAGAAGCATTTGTTGGTTTAGAAGAGTTAAAATCGAAGTATACATTTACATATCCACCGTTAATTAATTCTTCTACAGTATTATTTGTAGCACCTTCTTTACCATTTTGTCCGTAAGTTTTTTCTAAATAACTTTCTAATTCATCCGGAACACCATTTTGGTTCGTATCTATAGATTGTCCTTTTGTGTTTACGGCAACACCAGTAATTGAATTAGGTTCTAAATCATATAAATCAGCTACACCATCTTTGTCTGTATCTAAAAGACCAGTTTCAATTAAATCAACTCTGCCTTCTAATTTATCTAATCTGTCATTTTCTTCAGCATACCAGTCAGCATGTTTTTCATTTTTACCTAAGTAAAAAGTAAGACCTAAAGAAGCATTTAATAAAACACCATCAAATGCGCCAGTTTTGGTTTGTCCCATTCCATCAAAGTTCCAATTTTGTTTTCCATTCACAATTCCTGTAAGATCTCCCGTAAGAGCAACGCTGTTACTTAATCTAAGCTGTCCTGTTAAACCAAGGATTCCATGTCCTATATAATCCTCTCCGTCAAAGCCACTATCAGAAGTTAGTTGAGAAACTCCAACACCCCCATGTACTAAAACACCAATGGTTTTTGTCCAGGTTTCAAAGTTTAAAGCTCTACCAACATTAATAACCCCTTGTAAACTTGTTCTGATAATTTGGCTCTCGAATGGAGCAGTGTCATCGCGCTCTTGGAATTTATCATATCCAAAATCTAATTTTGCACCAAATGTTGGGCTAAACATATATCTTACTCCTAAATCTGCGTGAAACGGATTTAGTGTTGCAGTTTGGTAACCCGGCGTCATTGTTCTGGTTGGCTTATTGACACCACCATTCAATTCTATAGACCATTTATCATAAGCAGGTTTATCAACTGAAGTCACTTTTGATGTTGTCGTCATATCTTGTGCACTTGCGGCGAATGATAGTATTAAAAACGATAATGAAGCTAATTTTTTTTTCATGATATTTAAATTTAGTTGGTATTTTACTTTGTTTTATTTTAACTCATGACAAAATTATACTTAGAGTCTTAGATTGTGTTGTATATGCTGTTACATAATTCCCACGTTTTGGCTTTTATTTGTGTGTAATTGTTAATGAAAGCTAAATTTTAAGCATAAAAAAGGGCAAAATATTTTATTTTGCCCTTTTCTCAAATTGATGATTGAAACTATTTTAAATCTGGCTGATAGATCTTTACAGTTCCGTCACCTTCGCTACTCACCACTAAAAGACTTCTTTTAGTTGGACTTTTAGAGGCCGGAATGAATAAAACACCTTCTGGTGCATCTCCTGTTTTTACAGTCTGTAAATATTGTGGCGATGTAGGATTTGTCACATCATAAGTCATGAAAGCATCAGATCTTTCTATACCTACAAACAAAATATTCTGATTTCCCATTTTAACTACTTTTACTGCTTCCGGCTCAGAACCTTTGTCATCACTACGTTTATCATCATAAGTTCCTAGTTCTTGTGTTTTTTTGTCTACATCATTTTTGCTGTCATAAACGATCTTTCCAGTGTTTCCATTCCAAATAGAGAATGAGCGTGCTCCAAAACTAACCATTTCGTCCAAATCACCATCACCGTCAGTATCCCCCATGTCAGCGATAAGGTTTAATCTTCCTAAATTCGGTTCTAATTTTAAAGTTGCGGCATCAGGAAAAACAGTTGCGTCTAATTTCATGTCTTTCATTCTTTTGATATCAGTATTAGCAGTATATTCTCTTGCATCACCTTCATTAGCCGTAACAAAATACGGAACATTATTTGAAGAGAAATGACTGATAGCATCCGGCATAAACATTCCTTTTACCTTCCATGGATTAAAAGCTACTTTATCATCTTTATCGCTTACATCAATAGCGTTTTCAGCTGTATTGAAATCTTTAAATCCTAATGGATAAATAGCAGTAATCGTTTTAGAAGCCAAATCTACTTTTGCTACACCATTATTCTCCTGCAAAGTTACCCAAGCTGTTTTAGAATCATCAGAAATCGTTACGTATTCCGGTTCAATATCCTGAGCAAAACTTTTTGCAAAAGATGAAACTCTGAATCCGTCTTTTTTCAAAGTCGCTGCCTGAGAGCTGAAAGATGCAAAATCCAGTGTTGTAACAGTATAAGTGCTTGTTTCAATAATAGAAATTGTTCCGTTTGGATCTTGAGAATAATCAGTATTTGGTTCACCTTCATTAGCAGTCATAATAAATTTTCCGTCAGGCGAAAAAGTGATCATATCCGGCAATGCGCCTACAGTTACTTGTTTAATTAAACTATAATCTGTCGTATTGAAAATTACTACTTTTCCGCTTCCTTGTCTGTTTACAGTTGATTCTAATGCAACGGCTAGTTTTCCGTCATAAACATCAACACTATTTGAAGCTCCTTCATATGGAGTCAAATCAATTTTACCTATTTTGGTTGGTTTTGTTGGATCTGAGATATCAATTACGTCAATTTGATTCGTTCCGCTATTGTTTACTGTAAAAAGTCTTTTTGTTTTTTCATCATAAGTAGAAATTTCAGCTGCTGCCTCACCACCAATAGTGATAGAGCCAATTTCTTTAAATGTAGCAGGATTTTCGTTTACGACAACTTCTGGTTCGTTGTTTGAATTTTCATCATTATTACAACTCGTCATAATTAAAAGAGCAGTTAATAATGAGATAGTTACTTTTTTCATTTTATTAGTTTTTAGTTTGACCAAAAGTAAGTAGCAGATCTTGGTCGCATATTAAGCCTTTATTATTTAATCTTTAACTTAATTTTTATCAGATATTTTGGCTTAATTGTGGTGGATTTCAAATAGACTGTTTTATAATCCTTATGAATGATTATCTTTGTACCCTTTCAAATTTAGAACCTCTTTATGTCAACAAATAATAGAAGATTTCCAGCAGAATGGGAAAAACAACAAGGAATTGTATTATGTTTTCCACATAACGGTAATGACTGGCCAGGAAAATACGAAGCTGTTCAATGGGCTTTTGTAGAATTTATTAAAAAAGTAGCCACTTTTGAAACTGTTTTTTTGGTCGTAGCCGATGAAAAACTGAAAGAAAAAGTAAATGAAATGTTAGAAAGAGCATGTGTAAATCTTGCGAATATTTCTTTTATAATTCATAAGACAAACAGAAGCTGGATGCGTGATTCTGGGCCAATTATTGTAAAAAATGGTTCAAAAAGAGAAGCCTTGAATTTCAATTTTAATGGTTGGGCAAAATATAAAAATTACCAGTTAGATAAATTCGTTCCAGGTAAAATTGCCGATTTTATTGATGTTCCCTTAACACAGGTTATTTATAAAGGAAAACCAGTAATTGTTGAAGGTGGGGCGATTGATGTAAACGGAAAAGGAACTTTATTAACTTCTGAAGAATGTCTGATGCATCCAACGATTCAGGTTCGAAATGCAGGTTTTACAAAAGAAGATTACGAAGCTGTTTTTAAAGAATATCTTGGTGTTACTAATGTCATTTGGCTTGGAGATGGAATAGAAGGAGATGATACACACGGACATATCGACGATTTATGCCGATTTATAAATGAAGATACAATTGTAACCATTGTTGAAACAGATAAAAACGATTCCAATTATAAACCATTACAAGATAATTTGAAACGTCTTCAAAATGCAAAATTAGAAGATGGAAAATCGCCAACAATTGTGGCTTTGCCAATGCCAAAGCGTGTTGATTTTGAAGATTTAAGATTACCGGCAAGTTATGCTAACTTCTTAATTTTGAATAAATGTGTTTTAGTGCCAACATTTAATGACAGCAACGATCGTGTGGCGTTAAATATACTTTCAGAATGTTTTCCGGACAGAGAAGTTATCGGAATAAGCTGTATTGACTTTATCTGGGGATTTGGAACATTGCATTGTTTGAGTCAGCAGATTCCGGCTTAGTTGAAATGAAATAAAATCAGAAAAAATCATTCTGATCCTTTAATCTGTGGCAAAATAATAAACATAAAAAAAAGCTTGTTAGTACGAAACTAACAAGCTTTTTTATTTGTATAAAATTAATATATTTTATCTTCTCTTCATGGTCTAATAAAAGGAGGTAATAATTGACTACAAACCTCTCCAAAACCAAGTCTTACTTCAGCATTTTCGCAGAATCCCCTGATTATTACAGTATCGTTATCTTCGATAAATTTGCGTTCACTACCATCTTTTAACTTTATTGGATTTTTTCCTCCCCAGGTTAATTCTAACATAGAACCGAAACTATCAGGAGTTGGACCAGAAATAGTTCCTGAACCCATCATGTCACCGGAATTTACACGACATCCGTTTGAGGTATGATGTGCTAATTGCTGTGCCATAGACCAATATAAATACTTGAAGTTTGATTTAGAAACTACAGTTTCTTCCTGATCTTCTGGTTGTATTGAAACTTCTAAATGAATGTCAAAAGCTTTTTTTCCTTTGGTTTGTAAATAAGGAAGTGGAGACGGATCTTGTTTTGGTCCTTTAGTTCTAAAAGGTTCCAATGCATCCATAGTCACAATCCATGGAGAAATTGACGTTGCAAAGTTTTTGGCTAAGAATGGTCCAAGAGGCACATATTCCCATTTCTGCATATCACGTGCGCTCCAGTCATTCAATAAAACCATTCCGAAAATATAATCTTCAGCTTCATATGTTGGGATGTTTTCTCCCATTATATTAACATCAGTTGTAATAAAAGCAGTTTCTAATTCAAAATCAACTAAACGGGACGGCCCAAAAACAGGATATTTTTCTCCAGCCGGTAAAGTTTGTCCCATAGGTCTGTGAACAGGAATTCCTGAAGGAACAATGGTAGAGCTTCTTCCGTGGTAACCTACAGGTATGTGAAGCCAGTTTGGTAATAAAGCATTTTCCGGATCGCGGAACATTTTTCCAACATTGGTAGCATGCTCTCTACTGGAGTAAAAATCAGTATAATCACCAATTAATACAGGTAATTGCATTTCTACATCGTCTATTTTAAAAATAACAATATCGCGGTCTTTTGTGGAATCTCTAAGTTGTGGGGTATTTTCGTCGAAAATATCAGCGATACGATTTCGAACCAGGCGCCATGTTTTTTTTCCGTCAGAAATAAAATCATTAAGCGTATCCTGCATAAACATATCATCGGTTAAATCTATTCCTTCAAAATAGTTTAATTGTTGTAAAGCCCCTAAATCTATAGCGTAATCACCAATTCTTGTTCCTACAGTAACGATATTTTCTTTAGTAAGAAATACACCGAAAGGAATGTTTTGAATAGGGAAGTCGCTATTTTCTGGTACTTCCAACCATGATTTTCTTTTGGTATCGTTGGCGGTTATTGGCATGTGTATGTTAATTATTTGTTGAAAAATTCTATGTCAAATATATCATAATCTAACAGTTTGACAAACGTTTTTTTGTATTTTTGCATCAAATTAACGAAAAACGAAAAAATGCAACGCGACGAACAAATTTTTGACCTTATACTAGAGGAACAAGACAGACAAATTCACGGATTGGAGCTTATTGCTTCAGAGAATTTTGTAAGTGACGAAGTAATGGAAGCAGCTGGTTCTGTTTTAACTAACAAATACGCTGAGGGATATCCTGGCAAAAGATACTACGGCGGTTGCGAAGTAGTTGACGTTATTGAGCAAATTGCAATCGACAGAGCTAAAGAATTATTTGGAGCTGTGTATGCAAACGTACAACCTCACTCAGGTTCTCAGGCAAATACGGCAGTTTATCACGCATGCTTAAATCCTGGTGATACTATTTTAGGTTTCGATTTATCTCACGGTGGTCACCTGACTCACGGTTCTCCGGTAAACTTTTCAGGTCGTTTATACCGTCCTGTTTTTTATGGTGTAGATGCTGAAACTGGTCGTTTAGATTATGATAAAATACAGGAAATTGCCACTAAAGAACAGCCAAAATTAATTATCGCTGGAGCTTCGGCTTATTCTCGTGATATGGATTTTGAGCGTTTCAGACAAATAGCTGATAGTGTAGGTGCAATCTTATTTGCTGATATTTCTCACCCTGCAGGTTTAATTGCTAAAGGATTGATGAATGACCCAATTCCACATTGTCATATTGTTTCTACAACAACGCACAAAACTTTACGTGGACCACGTGGAGGTTTGATTTTGATGGGGAAAGATTTTGAAAACCCGCAAGGTTTGAAAACTCCAAAAGGAGAAATCAGAATGATGTCATCTTTATTAGATCTTGCTGTTTTCCCAGGAAATCAAGGTGGACCTTTAATGCACATCATCGCTGCTAAAGCAGTTGCTTTTGGTGAAGCACTTAAAGATGAATTCTTTACTTACGCTATGCAATTGCAAAAAAATGCAAACGCTATGGCAGATGCTTTTGTAAAAAGAGGATACAAAATTATTTCCGGCGGAACTGATAACCACATGATGCTTATTGACTTAAGAAATAAAAATATTTCGGGTAAAGAAGCGGAGAATGCATTAGTAAAAGCAGAAATTACAGTAAATAAAAATATGGTTCCTTTTGATGATAAATCACCATTTATCACGTCTGGAATTCGTGTTGGAACAGCTGCAATCACTACTCGTGGTTTAGTTGAAGAAGATATGGAAACAATCGTCGCTTTAATCGATAAAGTATTGGCTGATCATACAAATGAAGCAGTTATCGAAGAAGTAGCTAACGAAGTAAACGAAATGATGAGCGAAAGACCGATTTTCGTATACTAAAATCAGTCATAAAGTCTTAAAGTCGAAGGTCGAAAGTCTTGAAATGGAATGTAATTCTATTTTAGTTTTGATCTTCGACTTTTTTTGACTTTACAACTTTATGACCTTCTAACTTTAAGACTTAAAAAATGGGCGTACTAAGATTACAATTGCCAACAGATCCAAGATGGGTTAATATTGTAGAGAAAAATATAGAAGAAATCCTGACAGATCACGCTTGGTGCGAGCAAAAAGCAGCAACAAACGCAATAACCATTATCACTAATAATTCTGAACATCAGGATTTAGTTAAAGATTTATTGGCTTTAGCCAAAGAAGAAATCGATCACTTTGAACAGGTTCATAATATAATCATCAAAAGAGGATTAAAACTAGGACGTGAACGCAAAGACGATTATGTAAATGAATTGTATTTGTATATGAAGAAAAGCGGTGATGGAAGCCGTGTTTCAGGTTTAGTTGAAAGACTGCTTTTCTCAGCCATGATTGAAGCAAGAAGCTGTGAGCGTTTTAAAGTTTTATCTGAAAATATTCAGGACGAAGAATTAGCTGTATTTTACAGAGAATTAATGGAAAGCGAAGCCGGACATTATACTACTTTTATTACTTACGCAAGAAAATACGGAGTCGGAATTGACGTTGAAAAACGTTGGAGAGAATGGCTTGCCTACGAAGAATCGATTATTTCTAATTACGGAAAAGGAGAAACAATTCATGGGTAATATTAGTTTTCAGTCGCAGTCTCAGTTTTCAGTTTTATTGAAATCGAAAGACTTCACAATAAAATGCTTTGTGAATCTCCGTGAAATCTTTGTGTGTCTCTGTGGAATTTCTAAATAATCTGCAATCTAAAATCTACAATTGTTAATAACTGAATAATTAGTTTTCTATTGATTTTAAAGTCGTCATTTTCAAAATTAATATCTTTGAGAGTAAAAGAAAATTTAAAGCCATGAGAATAGAAACTGATTTGAAATTAGGATTTAAAGATGTAATGATTCGTCCAAAAAGATCAACGCTTAAAAGCCGATCTGAAGTCTCTTTGGAACGAAATTTTAAATTTTTGCACAGCACCACAATCTGGACAGGAATTCCGATTATGGCTGCGAATATGGATACAGTTGGCACTTTTGAAATAGCAAAGGTTTTGGCTAGTGAAAAACTTTTTACAGCGATTCACAAACATTATTCTCCTGAAGAATGGAATGCCTTTCTAAAAAATGTACCAGAAGATTTCTACAATTATATCGCAATAAGCACAGGAACAGGAAAAGAAGATTTTGCTAAAATTGGTCAAATTATAACAGCGAATCCGCTTTTGAAATTTATCTGTATTGATGTTGCGAATGGCTATTCAGAACACTTTGTTCAGTTTTTAAAACAAACCCGAAAACAGTATCCTGATAAAGTAATTATCGCCGGAAACGTTGTAACTGGCGAAATGGTCGAAGAATTGCTTTTGGCTGGAGCCGATATTGTAAAAGTAGGCATTGGACCTGGTTCTGTTTGTACAACCCGAGTAAAAACGGGAGTTGGCTATCCACAGCTTTCTGCGATTATTGAATGTGCCGATGCTGCTCACGGTTTAGGCGGACATATTATTAGCGACGGTGGATGCAGTACTCCGGGCGATGTTGCCAAAGCATTTGGGGCGGGCTCTGATTTTGTTATGCTTGGCGGAATGTTAGCCGGACATACGGAAAGTGGAGGAGAACTAATCGAAATTAACGGTGAAAAATTCAAACAATTTTACGGAATGAGTTCAACAACTGCTATGGACAAACATGTTGGTGGCGTTGCTGAATACAGGGCAAGTGAAGGAAAAACAGTTCAGGTTCCTTTTAAAGGAAAAGTTATCAATACCATATTAGATATTTTGGGTGGTTTACGAAGTACATGTACTTATGTTGGTGCGTCAAGATTGAAAGAGCTTACTAAAAGAACAACATTCATTCGCGTAAGCGAACAGGAAAATCAGGTTTTTACAAATTAAATATTTAGGAATAAAAAATGATTACAATTTCAGAAGCAGCTATTAGTGATATTAAACAAATTCAGGATATAGTTCATATAACATGGCCCATTACTTACGGTGAAATTCTATCAAAAGAACAATTGGATTATATGTTAGATCTTTTTTATTCTGATGAGGTGCTGCTTGATCAATACAATAAAAAAGAACAATTATTTTATATGATTTATGAAGATCAAACCAATTTAGGCTTTATCGGAATAGAACATAATTACAATGCGAAAGCTGTAACCAAAATTCACAAAATATACCTTCTGCCAGAAACACAAGGAAAAGGAATTGGTAAAAAGGTTATTGATGAAATTGCAGAATTAGCTTTAGACAACAATTCAACAGCATTAATTTTAAATGTAAACCGTTTTAATTCGGCTTTAGGTTTTTATAAAAAAATAGGTTTTGAAGTTGTTGATGAAGTTAATATAGATATTGGAAAAGGCTATTTAATGGAAGATTATGTGATGGAGAAGAAGTTGTAAAATATTATTTTGAAATATAATAAATAAGAGTAGTGAAACAGACAATTGTATTGTTTTTATTAATGTTTTTAAGTTATAGTTGTGAAACTTCCGGACAGTTAATAAATATTCCCGATCAAATTAAAATTTCTGGCATTGAAAATAAAGTAAATGTGAAAGGGACAAAAATATTAATAAATGAATCTAAAGATTATATATACTATAAAGAGTTAAAAAGATTTCAGAAAGATTCTAAAAATTATTTTCAAGTTATTGAAATTCCAAATCAAGACTACTATAAAGCAATTCCAAATATAATTGCTAAAATAGATGAATTAGAAAAGCAAGGTGGAAGAATAAGAATAAAGAAAGAATTGAAATTAGGGATTTATGATGCTTATTTTGGACTTGCTCCCCAAGGTCAAGATTCTGAACAAATAATTTTTTCATTTGGAGATACTTCCTTTTCGGTTTTAGTTGCTGGAGTTTTTCAAAATGATGAGAAAGAAAGAGAAGAAATTATTGATTTAGTTTTAAGTACATATTATGATAAAGAAATAAAAACAAACATTGATGATAATTTATTTTATGATGTTGATTTAAAAAAGTCAGAATTTAAATTATTGAGTGTTATGAGTAATTTTGGGGTTTATACTATTGATAATGAAAAAATGACAGGAAATGGAGTCTATATGACTAATTTCTTAATTGGATTTTTACCTAATAATCTTCATGGTTTTGATTTAAAAACTTATAGCGATAAATTGATTTATAAGTATGAAAATAATGTTTATAAAGAGAAAAGTATTAAGGTAAAAGTTATTTCTGAAGAAAAATATAAGGAAGGTGAAAACGAAATTATAAAGGTAGAAATGTTTGGAATTTTCGAAGGAAAAGAGATGAAAATTTATCAATATATAAAGCAAACACCGAAAGGTATAATTCAGTTTTTAGGAACAGATATATCTAAAAAATATATTCATTTTGCTGAGTACAAAAAAATAGCTGAAAGTATAAAAATAAAATAATAGAATATTTTTATTAACTCACAATCACATCATGCTTAAACAACAATCCTTTCACCTCTTTCAAAGCAAAAACGGCTTTCTTTAATTTCGTTTTTGATGGGTCAATAGTGTAATTGTAACTTGTTTTAAAATCGGCTTTGTTGGCGATGGCTTTGTCAAACTCAGACCGGTATAAATCGCAATTGTCAAAAAGAACACTTGTAAGGTCTGTTGCCATAAAATCTACTGCAATCAAACTACAATTGGTAAACGTTGTTCCTTTTATTTTTAAAGTATAAAACTTCGAAAAATCAAGAATACAATCATAAAAATGAACCTCGAAAATCAATTTATCGCACATTGCAAAATTTACTTCTTTGATTTCGCAACGATTAAAAGTGGCGGTTCTAAAAGCTACATAATTGATTTTGGCTTCGCTAAAAATGCAATCATTAAAAGTACAATCAATAAAGGTAACGGCTAAAAATATGCAGGCAGAAAAATTACAGTTATTAAAAACACAACATTCAAAATCTTTGAAATTAAGCTCGTCTCTGCCATAGACAATACTATCATATTCTTTATCAAGAAAGTATTCAGACTCTTTTTTCAATGTTGTTTTTTGATGATTATTTGAGAGTGAAAAGATAATGATTACACTAATAATTTGGTGCGTTTTGAATCCTAAATTTTTAAAAGGTTATGAGGTTTTTCATTTTAATTTAAAAGAATATTCGTGTAAAATGTTGAAAATAAGGCTTATATTTACAGTAAGATTGAATTATTATTTCCAAAAAATAACATTCTCAGATGGTAAAATTTTTAAAAAATAATTGCTTTCAGAAGAAATATAAAATCTTAGTGTCATTGTTTTTTATACATTTTGCTTCAATCGCCCAAAACGATTCCATTAGTCCTGAACTTTGTCCTCCCAAAACAATATTAGAAATCTTTAAAAAGAAAGATTCTGTTTATATGGTTAAGCCTATAAAAAATAGCTTCTTTTTAGTCATTCCCGCCATTGGTTCCCAGCCTGCAACCGGATTCTTTTTTGGAGCAGTTGCCCAATATACCTTCAAAGGAAAAGAAAAAGCAGACAAATATTCAATTGCTAATCTAGGGATAACGTACACCACAAAAAAGCAATGGCTGGTAAATGTCAAAAACAATATTTTATTAAAAAACAATAAGATATTTTTAAGTGGTGATTATCGTTTATATATATTTTCACAACCCAATTATGGTTTAGGAACTAATATTATTCCGCCCGCCCGGGATAAAGAGCCAGGCTTTAGTATTGATTCAATTGCTCAAGCCATGGATTATAATTATTTTAAATTTCATCAGGCAGCTTCATTTGAAGTAAGGAAGAATTTTTATGTTGGCGGAGGAATCAATATCGACTGGTATTCAAGTATAGTAGATAAAGAACTGGATTTAGCAAACGGAAAAACTACTTATCATTATGAATACAGTCAAAAATATGGATTTAATAATCTGGAGTATTTTTTAACCGGTGTGAGTCTTAATTTAGTTTATGATTCCAGAGATAATCAGGTTAATGCAAGTCGGGGATGGTTTGCGAATTTAAATTATCGTATTAATCCAGTATTGTTTAAAAATCAGGAAAATAGTAATGTTCTTTATGCTGAGTATCGAAATTTTATTCCGCTTTCTCAAAAAAATGAACGTTATATTTTGGCTCTTTGGACCTATGGACAATTTGTGACGAGCGGAAAAGTTCCTTATTTAAATTTACCTGCCATTGGCTGGGATCAGCGCAGTCGAAGTGGAGAAGGGTATACACAAGGATTATTCAGAGGAACAAATTTAGTGTATCTGGCTAGCGAATTTAGGTTTCCAATTACCTGCAATCAAATGTTTAGCGGGGTTGTATTTACGAATTTTGTAACGACAAGCAATCCGGAGACTAATACAAATCTTTTTCATTCCATTCAACCTGCCGCAGGTTTAGGCTTGCGTATTTTAATTGATAAAGCAACCCGCACCAATTTGATTGTTGATCAGGCGTGGGGAAATAGTTCTAAAGGATTTTATCTTAATGCCGGTGAAACCTTTTAATTCAAAACATTTTAAAACATCTTCTAATAGCTCTAAAAGTAACTTGTATAAGTTGCTTTTTTTATGAATACTAAGTTCAACTGTTCATAATTAAATCATAATTTATAACTATTGAGATTTATATTTTTAAAGGCAATCCTTATTTTTGTTATTATAGATTTATTTAGATGAAATTACTTATAGTCGAAGACGAACCAAATTTATTATCCATTTTGCGTAAAGGATTCGCTGAAAATAACAATGATGTCAGCGTTGCTCTTGACGGTAAGACGGCTTTAGAAATGATTCAGAATTATACTTTTGATGTAGTAATTTTAGATGTAATGTTGCCGGATATCAACGGAATCGAAATTTGCAGAAGATTACGAGCAGACAAAAATTTTGTCCCGGTTCTGCTTTTGACGGCTCTTGGAACTTCAGAAAATATTGTTACCGGATTAAATGCCGGCGCAGATGATTATGTGGTAAAACCCTTTAAATTTGGAGAACTTGATGCAAGAGTTAACGCATTGTACCGAAGAGCCAATCAGGAAACTGAAAAAATAGATTCTATAATAATTAGCGACTTAGAAATAAACAGCAAATCTAAAACAGTTAAAAGAAACGGAGAATCAATTGTTTTAACAGCCAAGGAGTTTAAGTTATTATATTATTTAGCTAAAAATACGGGCAGAATTGTTTCCCGAGATCAGATTTTAGACAATGTTTGGGACATTAATTTTGATATGAATACCAATGTCGTTGATGTTTATATCAATTACCTAAGAAAAAAAATAGACAAACCTTACGCAACCAAACTGATTCATACTATGAAAGGTTTAGGTTATGTTATACAGCCATAAAATGGATATAAGAAAAAAAATCACTTTTACTTATGTTGCCCTTTCTACCTTTAGCACATTGTTATTATGTGTTTTAGTTTTTGTGTTATTTCGCGAAAATAATCGATATCATTTTTTAAAACGTCTGGAAGACAGAGCAAAAATCGTGGCTTCAATTCATTTTCAAAATGATCCTGAAAAGAAGAAATACTATAGCAATCTTAAAAAAAATGGACTTGAAGAACTTATTGAAGAAGAAGAATATGTTCTTAAAATAAACAGTGCTAATAGTTTTGATTATAATACCAAACTGAATTTACCTAATACGTTTTACTCCAACATTTTGGAAACCGGAAAAGACTATTTTGAAGTTAATAGTAAATATTACTTAGGTCAGGTTTTTACAGAAAATAATCAAAAATATATTGTAATTGTTGGTGCGCGCGACCGCAGAGGAAAAACAACAACAATATATATTGTCAAAATATTGCTTTTTGGCGGAATTGGATTTGTGATTCTGGCTTTCTTTTTAGGTCGCTTTCTGGCTAAACGTGTTATTAATCCAGTAGCGAGAATTACAAAAGAAGTAAACCGAATCAGTGCTTCTAATCTTCATAACAGATTACCTGACGTTAAGAATTCTGATGAAATTTCAGATCTTACCCATACTTTTAATGATATGCTGGACCGATTAGAAACGTCGTTTGAAATTCAGGCGAATTTTATTAACAATGCTTCGCACGAATTAAAAACGCCCATTACAACGATTATAGCGGAGTCTGAAATTATGCTTTTGAAAGAAAGGGAAGTTTCGGAATATATTCAATCTCTGGAAAATATTTACAGTCAGGCCTCAAGATTAGGAAATCTAACCGAGAGTTTATTAAAATTAACGCAGACTGGTTATGACGGGAAAAAACAAGTTCTCGACATTGCCAGAATTGATGAATTATTAATGGATGTAAAATCGGATTTGGATAAAATTTATCCGGATAACCGTGTTAGCATCAAACTTAATTTTGCTCCAAAAGATTCTAATTTATTTTTAATTCCGTGTAATAAACCGCTTTTAGAATTAGCAATCAATAATATCATTACAAACGGAGTAAAATATTCCGATAATAATGAAGTATTTGTTACGCTATCAGCCAATAAAGACTGGATTAAAATTGCGATTAACGACATCGGAATCGGAATTCCACCAGAAGATATTCCGCATTTATATGAACCTTTCTTCAGAGGAAAAATTGCAGCCAAATATATTGGTTATGGTTTAGGCCTTCCTCTGGCTTCTAAAATTATCCGCATGCACGATGGCGAAATACAAGTGCAATCGGAACAAAACAAAGGAACTATTGTAACGATCATTTTTAAGAAAGAGATCGCTAAAAAAGCCAACATTAGAATTTCTAATGTTGAATCTTAGGAAATTCTAATTTTACTTTAAGATCCATCTAATTTAAGAGGAGTTATTTTGTATGTATAAACTAAACAATTATACATATGAAAAATTTCCTTATACCAACGACTTTAGAAGAAGATACGATCAGCGCTGTAAAATCGGCTATTAATCAGGCAAGAAATACCAATTGCGAGATTATTTTAATGATGGTTTCAGATACTCCTGATACTTTTTCATCTTCACAGTTTTTGCGCGAAATGAGAGTTAGTCTAACGTCAAGTCAGGAAGTAGTTCTTGAAACTTGCAGATATATTATAGAGCATACTCCAAACTGTAAAATTAAAATTCATAATCAATACGGACTTTCGGCTCCTGTTTTTAAAGGAATAATTGAAGCCTTTGATGTGAAATTGATTGTTCTGACGCAATCTTATAAACAAGAAACAAAACGAGTTCATCAATATTTGATGCAATTGGCCGGAAATCAAAAATGCCCGATTTTACATTTAGGGAACGAGCAATTTAAAGAAGATTTTAATAAAGCACTTTATATTGAGAATGCCAGGGGCAATATGCATGTTAAAGATATTCAGCAGTATTTAAGTGCCAATTTTTCTTTTGAAATCGTAAGTCAAACATCCAATTTTGACGATAACTACGAAGCATTTGCTCCTTATTTGTCAGAAGCTATTACAAAATACGACATCGATTTGTTAGTGGAAACACGTAAAAGCGAAAAAATAAAATTCAAAAAAAATAAAATAGAAAATAACAACGATAGATTAGGACTTCCTGTTTTGTCGCTATACGAAGAATTGGCGTAAGCTATATTATTTCAAAATAAATAAAAAATTAATTAAAAGCCGAAAATATGTTATTAAAGAAAAGAATTCCAATGAGGTACATTCTCGGAAAAATTAAAGTAGAATTAGCACTAGTAATGACTTACACTATTTTGTTTGAAATTTTTCATTACTATTTTATAAACCTGCCAGTAGATATTCCAATTGCTATTCCAACAATGATTGGAACCATTATATCCTTATTATTAGCTTTTAAATCAAATCAGGCTTATGACAGATGGTGGGAAGCCCGTATTGTCTGGGGTGCAATTGTAAACGATTCAAGAACCTTAATTCGTCAGGTGTTGACATTTTATAAAGACCCAAATTTTTCTGTAGAAGCAAGCGAATTCAAGGAAAATTTTGCAAAAAGACAAATTGCGTGGTGTTATAGTTTAGGTCAGGCACTTCGAAATAAAGATGCTATAAAACCGCTTAAAGGTTTAGTAAGTGATGAAGAAATGAAATTTATTAAAAATCATCAAAACGTTCCAAATGCGATTTTAATGTTGCATGCGCGTGATCTTAGAAATGCTAAAAATGACAAAAGCATTAATATGTATCAGCAAGTAGAAATCGACAATACTTTATCAAGATTATGTGATCATATGGGTAAATGTGAAAGAATTAAAAATACCATTTTCCCAACAACATACAGTATGTATATCAGATTAACCCTGTGTTTGTTTATTTTATTGTTGCCATTTGGGTTAACAAGTGTATTGAGCTGGTTCGCTATTCCGTTGATTACTGCGATCGCCGCTGCTTTCTTTTTGATTGAAAGAATGGCAATTCACTTGCAGGATCCATTTGAAAACAGACCAACAGATACACCTGTTACTGCCATTGCAAATACAATTGAAAAAAATATAATGCAAATGCTTAATGAATATCAAAGTGAATTTGACATCATTAAAGAATTTGATCTTAAACCAGAAACCAAAGAAGCGAAAGCAGAAGCTTACTTTGTTTTGTAATTAAATGTTGGAGTTAGATTAATTGAAGCCAGACAGCGTAATTGTTGTCTGGTTTTTTTATTTTTAAGAATGCAGCAATCTTCCCAATGTTTTGATAGATTCACGCAATTCATTACTCCAGGGCAAACCAAAACTCAATCGCATGCAATTGGAGAACTGATCCTGAAAAGAGAAAATTCTTCCGGGTGCAAAGCTAATATTGTGTTTCATGGCCAAATGATAAAATGCCGCTGTGTCTATATTTTTGTCCAATTCAATCCAAAGAAAAAATCCGCCTTGTGGCTGACTTACCTTGGTTCCAGTCGGAAAAGATTCTAAAACCGTATTAATATAATTATTGCAGTTATGATTCAGAATTTGGCGAATTTTTCTAAGATGGTTTTCATAACGTCCATTTTTAAGGAAATCACCCACAACTTCATGTGTAATAGTAGGTGAGGAGAGTGTATGGTAAATTTTATTTCGCAATATTTGTTTTTTGAATTTCCCCGGCGAAACCCAACCCACGCGATACCCCGGAGCCAGAGTTTTAGATACAGAACTGCAACAAAGCACAATGCCACTTTCGTCATAAGTTTTGCAATTAGTTGGTCGGCTGGAGCCAAAGTACAAATCGCCGTGAATATCATCTTCAATTAATGGAACATTGTAAAACTCCATCAATTTAACCACTTCTTTTTTATGTTCAACAGGCATCATGCTTCCGGATGGATTACTAAAATTACTCATCAACAAACAAAGCTTTATCTTTTTTGTAGCAAGTGCCTTTTTTAATGCTTCCAGTTCAATTCCTGTAGTCATATTTGTAGGCAATTCCATTATATACAAACCCAATGATTTTGCCAATTGTAAAATTCCAAAATAGGCCGGGCTCTCCGTAATAATAGTATCTCCCGGTTGTGTCAAAGTCATCAGACAATGCGAAATAGCACTCGTGCAGCCAGGCATTGTAATAATATCATTTTCAGTCAGCGAGCCACCCCAGGTAAAAGACCAACGGGCAATTTCCTTTCTCAAATTAAGATTTCCCTGTACTTGCTCATAACTTGTACCACTGTTAGGCAACTGACGCATCGCCTGCAGCATGCCCTTGTTTAATTTCGCAATGGGCAGCAATTCGTTAGAAGGGAAACCAAGCGAAAGCATTGTAATATTTTTATCGGTCATATTGCCGTAAACCTGATCGATTAAATCTTCTCTGTCGATATTTTCGCATCGTAGAATCGGGCTGCTGGATGAGGGCTCGGGAATCGTTCTGGCCGAAGTATTACTCACATAATACCCGGATTGTGGCCTCGATTCAATCAAAGATCTACTTTCCACTTCATAATAGGCTTTGCTTACTGTGCTCATGCTGTAACCTGTTTCAGCACAGACTTCCCGTATTGAAGGCAGTTTGTCTCCCACATTCAAAACGCCCGACTTAATTTGCTTTTCGATCCGGTTCGCAAACTGTAGATATAAGTAATTTGAATTTTTCATATGAAGTTAATATTTGTTTTTATTGGAATATGGTATCGCCATGAGATTCATTAATAGTTTGTAATTAAGAATCATGGCGATTTCATAAAAAAACTGTTATGGTGCAATTTACAAAAACTGTATCTGTATTGCTGTTTTATTTTTAAGAAATTTGTTTCAGTAAAGAAATTAAAACCAGAAACTGTGAAAACCACCAAATATTACTTAGCTGCCATTACCTGTTTTACAATATGGGGATTTTTCAGTTTGGCGCTGAAACCAATACACGACTATCCATCATTAGATATTTTATTTTACCGCGTTTTTAGCTGTAGCATTTTGATGCTTTTGATTTCCTTTTTATTCAGAAGAAAAAAAATTCAGGATACTATTGCAATTTTCAAATCTTTATCCACTTCAGAAAAAAGAAAGGCGTTACTCTTAAATATTGGCGGAAGCGTATTTTTAATGGCAAACTGGTTCACTTTTATTTATGTAATGAACCATGTGAGTGTAAAAGCAACTTCTTTGGCCTATTTGGTATGTCCAATTCTAACGACATTATTAGCTTATTTTCTTTTACATGAAAAACTAAGTAAAACGCAATGGATCTCAGTTGGACTAAGTATTACCGGCTGTTTATTGCTTTCGTATGCTGATATTATGGACATGGTTTTCAGTATCATAATCGGATTTACGTATGCCTGTTATTTGGTAAGTCAGCGTGTCAATAAAGGTTTTGATAAGTTTATTGTTCTAACGTTTCACATTACGTTGGCTGCACTCTTTTTATTGCCCTTTTATCCGGCTTACAGCGGACCTGTTCCAACAGAATTTAAGTTCTATTTTTGTATTGAAACTATCGCCGTACTCTTTACCATATTTCCATTGTTTTTGAATTTGTACGCACTTTCAGGAATCAATTCATCAACAGTCGGAATGCTTTTAAACATCAATCCTATGATTGCTTTCGCATTGGCGGCTTTCTTTTTTCATGAAAAAATTGGCGTACTGCAAATTGTAGCGTACAGCATTATTTTTGTTGCTGTTGTCGTTTTTAATTCACATCATTTATTTGCATTAAAACAAAAATATATCCTGTCGTCTAAAGATTCGATCTAAATGTAATTGGCATACTTTTTTATTGGTTTAAAAATAAATTACCAGAATCTTAACAGGATTTTAAAACAGGAATGAGTATTTTCATTCCTGTTTTTTTTATGCAGTAAAGCGTAATAAAAATAAATGCCACAGATTAAAAAGATTTCAAGATAACTAATAAAAAATCCTTTAAATCTGTGAAATCTGTGGCAAAAAAATAAAATTCTATTCCTAAACCGATTCTATATTTTATGAAAAATACCAAACTCCAGGCCTTTATACCGTTAGTCTATTTAGTGTGGTCTGATGATTTACTCACTCAAAAAGAGTTCGCCACAATTCAGCAGTTTATACATGATTTGACCTGGCTTTCGCCTGAAGAAAAACAACAGCTGCTCTCTAAAGTTGATATTTCAAACCCGCCTTCGCGAAATGAACTCGCACAGTGGAAACTGGATATAGAGAAAAGTATTCAGGATAAAGCTTCTATAAAATCTATTTTTGATATTGCTGAAGCACTTTCTGAAAAAGATGTAGATATTTCGGCAGTAAAACCTGAATTTATAAAGCTTGAAAATGATCTTGGAATTTTAGGCGAAGAAGTAATTCAGAATTTTAAAACCAAAGCCAGTTCTTTTACAGCTAATTCTCAAACCACTTCTAATTTTGATATTCAGAAAATAACTGAGCTTTTAGATGGAAAAGAAGCAGCGATTATCAAAAGAGTCAAATCAGTCATTTCCAGACCTGAATTTGCTTATGAGACTTCAACAGACATTAATGTTTACCGCCAAACCGTGTACAACTGGTGTAAAATTTTAGCCGAAGAAAACCTCGGAAATATGGCCTATCCAAAACAATATGGTGGAGGAGAAAACATAGCCGATTATTTTGCAATAATGGAAACCCTGAGTTATCACGATTTAAGTTTGGTGATAAAATTTGGTGTTCAGTTTGGCCTTTGGGGGATGAGTGTTCAATCATTGGGGACTGAAAAACATTATGCCAAATACTTAAAAGATATTGGTTCGTTGAAAATTCCGGGTTGTTTTGCAATGACCGAAACACATCATGGTTCAAACGTAAAAGGATTGGAAACGACAGCAACTTACAATCACAACGATCAGACTTTTACGATTCATACTCCTAACAAAAATGCTCAAAAAGAATACATTGGCAACGCCGCAGTTCACGGACAAATGGCAACCGTTTTCGCTAAACTAATCATTGATGATCATGATTATGGCGTAAACGCTTTTGTGGTTCCGTTGCGAGATACAAACGGAAATGTGTTAAACGGAGTTACGATTGGCGATTGTGGTCACAAAATGGGTTTAAATGGCGTTGATAACGGAACAATTTCGTTTAATAATGTTGTGATTCCAAAAGAAAATATGTTAGATCGTTTTGCTTCTGTAAATGACAAAGGGGAATTTGAAAGTCCGATTCCGAGTGATAACAGGCGGTTTTTTACTATGCTTGGAACTTTAGTTGGAGGCCGAATCGGGATTCCGCGTTCTGCTTTGGCGGCAGCCAAATCAGGTTTGACTATTGCCATTCGTTACAGCGATCAAAGAAGACAATTTGGCCTGGAAGGAGGCTCAGAAGTTCCTATTTTAAATTACAGAATGCATCAGAGAAGATTATTGCCACATTTGGCCAAAACTTATGCTGTTCATTTTGCATTGCAATACCTGACCAAAAGATTTTTGAATAGAACAGAAGATGAAATGCAGGAAATTGAAGCTTTGGCGGCCGGAATGAAATCCTATTCTACCTGGAGTACCCGGGATATTTTGCAGGAATGCCGAGAGGCTTGTGGCGGAAAAGGATATTTATCTGAAAACAGAATCGATGCCTTAAAAAATGATACTGAAATTTACACCACTTTTGAAGGTGATAATACCGTTTTGATGCAATTGGTAGCCAAAAATCGTTTGTCGGAATTCAGAAAAGCATTTGGAGAAATGGGTTCTTTGGGAATCATCAATTATGTGTATGAAAATGCCAAAGCAGCTATTACTGAAAAAAATCCGATAGCAACCAGAAGGACAGATGATGAACATTTATTGGATGAACAATTTCATTTGCAGGCTTTTATCCACAGAGAAAAAACAATTCTAGCATCGGCTGCACAACGTATTAAAAAATTAGTTGATAACGGTTTAGAACCTTACGATGCTTTCAATGTAGTACAACACCAAATGATCGATGTTGCTCAGGCTTATCTGGAACGAGTAGTTTTAGAACAATTTCAGGCAGCGATTAAAACGGTTGAGGATGAAAAATCAAAAGTAATATTGACCCAATTAAATCAGTTATATGCGCTTTCGCAGTTAGAAAAAAACAAAGGCTGGTATCTTGAAGATGGTTATATGGAAGCAGTAAAAACCAAAGCAATCCGTAAAATGGTCAATCAGCTTTGCTGGGATATTCGCCCGGATGCCGTTGCATTAGTAAATGCTTTTGATATTCCGGAAAGTTGTCTGTCGGCGCCAATTGCTGTTAATTGAGAATATAGAATATAGAGTAAAGAAAATAGATCTCAGCTTTGTCAAATATAGCCCCTGGTTCAACCACGGGCTATGTTTGAAAATAGAAATTAAATGTGGTTCACTTATATGGTGAAAAGATCACCAGTTTCCTTTCAAACCTTCACTTAAAGCGCTGTTATATTTCTCTAAATCAAAACTGTACAAATCCGGAGCTTTGTGCGCGCCTCCTTTTCGAGATTCGTCTAATTTTGTTAGTATATCGTAACGCAGTATCTTTCGATAAAAATTTCCTCTATTTAGTTTTTTTCCTAAAATAGCTTCATATAATTTTTGAAGTTCCGGCATTGTAAATTTCTCCGGCAAAAGATTATAGCCAATGGGGTGATTGTTTAATTGTTCGCGAAGTGTAAGCAAGGCTTTATCAAAAATTGTTCTGTGGTCCATCATAAATTCCGGTAAGGAATCAATAGATTTCCACTCGCAGGCGTTCGAATATTCATCAATAATTAAACTTACTTTAGAATGTTCTGCCAGCGCATAATAACCAATCGAAACAAAACGTTGTTTGTTCCAAATGCTATCATCATACGCTTCAAAAGCACTTTCTGAGCGTTTTAAATTCCCGAAAGTATAAAATTGCTGTAGGTAAATATTTTCTGTTCCTGTTCTGTCTTTTAAAATACGAACGGCTGCATCATCAACATTTTCTTCTTTTTTTACATAACCGCCAGGCAATCCCCATAAATCCTGATCCTTCATTTTTACCGTTAGAACATGAAGCGACTTTTCATGGAAACTAAAAATAACACAGTCAATAGAAAGTGTTGGAATGTATTTTTTCCATGACTCCTCAGATTGCTGCTCCAATATTTTTTTTAGTTCCATTGTATTGATTTGATTTCAAATTTACTCTTTTTGAAAATTAAAAATCAATTTAATTTATCAAAAAAGTAATCGTAACCTTTAAAATAAATGCTTTTAGAAGGTTTTTACTTATGCATAATTTTCAATCGAATATTTATCCGACTAAGAATATGTTAAGCTACTGCGGAACTAGTTACGATAAATGAAATTTTAAGACATTTTATTTGTTGATCTCGAAAAAAGTAATTAATATTGCTTCATTAAGAAGCAATGAAAATTATTAAATATTAAAACTTTACAATTTATCCACTGCATTTAAAATTTTCAACAATGAAAAAAACAATTATAAAAACAGCCCGAGTGTCGCTTTTGACAGCATTAGTGATTTCTAACATTTCATGGAATAACATTTCTAATAATGAAAATCCGCCGATTCTTACTGTTAACGGATTTACTTTTCAAGACTTTAACAGAAATGGAAAATTAGACCTTTGGGAAGACACGCGTCTTTCTGCAGATCAAAGAATTGATGCGATCATCAAGGAAATGACCAATGCAGAAAAAGCAGAATTGCTTATCGGAACCGGAATGCCTGGAATTGAAGTGCTAACTGGTCCTATTGGAGATTCTAAACAAGGTTTGGTTCCCGGTGCTGCTGGCGGAACAGCTGCTTTTAAGCGATTCGGAATTCCTGCAACTATTGTGGCCGATGGTCCTGCAGGTTTAAGAATTGCGCCAACGAGAGAGAACGACTCAAAAACCTATTATGCAACGGCATTTCCGGTAGGAACAGCTTTGGCTTCGACATGGAATAAAGTACTTTTAGAAGAAGTGGGAAAAGCAATGGGAAATGAAGTAAAAGAATATGGTGTTGATGTTTTATTAGCGCCGGCTTTGAATATTCATAGAAATCCCTTGAACGGAAGGAATTTCGAATATTATTCTGAAGATCCTTTGATTTCTGGAAAAACAGCAGCTGCGATTGTAAACGGAATTCAGTCTCAAGGTGTAGGAACTTCGATCAAGCATTTTGCTGTTAATAATGAAGAAACCAACCGATTGACCATCAATGCAAACGTTTCTGAAAGAGCAATTAGAGAATTGTATTTAAAAGGTTTTGAAATTACAGTTAAAGAATCTCAGCCGTGGACGATCATGTCTTCGTACAATAAATTGAACGGGGAATATACTTCTGCCAGAAAAGATTTACTGACTGAGGTTTTAAGAAATGAATGGGGTTTTAAGGGAATTGTAATGACCGACTGGTTTGGAGGTTTTCCAGGTTTTGAAACTATAAAAGAAGGTTCAAATTCTGATGTAGTGAAACAAATGATTGCTGGAAATGATCTTTTGATGCCTGGAATTCCGATTCAGAAAAAAGCATTGTTAGAAGCTTTAAATTCAGGTAAATTATCTCAGGAAGTTGCCAACATAAACGCTAAAAGAATTTTAGAATATATTTTCCGTACACCAACTTTTACAAAATATAAATACAGCGATAAACCCAACTTAGCTAAAAATGCCGAAGTAACGAGAAATGCAGCGGCGGAAGGAATGGTTTTGCTTAAAAACACAAACAACGCATTGCCTTTTGCCGACAAACAAAAAGAGATTTCTGTATTTGGAGTTACATCGTATGCCTGGATTACAGGCGGAACCGGAAGCGGAAGCGTAAATAACAAACACACAGTCTCTCTTTTAGAAGGCTTGAATGCTGCCGGTTACAGATTAGACAAGGAATTGGTTGATTTGTATAAACCGTACGCTGATAAAGAAGCAGTTGCCGAAAAGCAAAGAAGAGAAGAAAAAGGAGTTATGGCTCTCCCTGAAAGACTTCGTGAATTGAAAATGGATAATGCTTTTATTGCTAAAAAAGCAGCAAGCTCTGAAATTGCATTGGTTACTTTAGGAAGAAACTCCGGAGAATTTAACGATAGAGTTGTTGATAATGACTTTAATCTGGCAGCAGAAGAACTTGAAATGCTGGATAAAATTTCAAAAGCTTTTCATGAAAAAGGTAAAAAAGTAGTTGTTATTTTAAATATTGGAGGCGTAATTGAAACAGCATCGTGGAAGGATAAAGCAGATGCCATTTTATTAGCCTGGCAACCAGGACAGGAAGGCGGACATTCTGTTGCAGATGTAGTTTCGGGTAAAGTAAATCCGTCAGGAAAATTAACAATGACGTTTCCAGTTAAATATACTGATACACCGTCGGCAAAAAATTTCCCTGGAATTCCTGTTAATAATCCGAAAGAAGTGACGTACGAAGAAGGTATTTATGTTGGATATCGTTATTACAATACATTCAATATAAAACCATCTTATGAATTTGGTTATGGGAATTCGTATACTACTTTCGATTATTCAGATTTAAAATTAAGCTCAGCAACTTTTGCAGATAAATTGACGATTTCAGTTACAGTGAAAAATATTGGTAAAACTTCAGGAAAGGAAATAGTTCAGCTTTATCTTTCAGCTCCGGCAAAATCTATTGATAAACCAAAAGAGGAATTAAAAGCGTTTGCTAAAACAAAAGAATTAAAACCAGGTGAAAGCGAAACTTTGATATTGACATTATCTCCAAAAGATCTGGCTTCGTTTTTAGAGAATAAAAGCGCCTGGATTGCTGAAGCAGGAACCTATAAAGTTCTAGTTGGAGCCTCGTCATTAAACATAAAAAAGACAGCTGAGTTTTTAGTGTCAAGCGAAATTACGGTGGAAAAAGTAAATAAAGCTTTTGAGTTAACTACAGCATTTACAGAATTAAAACCCTAATTGAAAAACAAATTTTGTTGGTTAAAACTTGTTTTTAAAATTATAATCCCACTTGAATATTCAAATTGAATGCTCGAGTGGGATTATTTTTTTTATAACAAAGTATATATGCGATTGACTTTATTATATCATTAAATAATAAGGTCATTTAAATCATAGTTTTATTAAAATAACTGGCCTTCTCAAAATCTTTGATATTGATTGATATGACTGGTACTTCAGGCAAGATATTGTTTAACGTTGTAACAATCGCTTTTGATAATTTTGCTTTTTGCTCCGTATTTCGGCCTTCCATAATATACCCAAATACATGAATGAAATCATCCAAAGTATCTCCGTTATTATAATACGAAAATGGATTGATGCGGACTTTAATTTCAGAAGGAATAAAAAGATCAGTAGATAAAGCTGCATTAAAAACCTGACTCATAATTTCTTCAGCGGATTTTAATCGGATGACGCTTTCGGAACAATCAATAACAAAATGTGGCATGGTAATGTAGTTTTTTAATTAAGAAAATGTTGTTCTAACAAAATTATAAAATCATTGTGGTGATTTCTTTAAAATGGATTTTTTATAAGGCAGTTTTTCTACTTTTTTTGTTATGAAATTTAAGATTCTGAAAAAAGAAAGCCTTAATAATTAAATCCAATTAATTACATCACTTTATTATATTTGTAGGTATCATTTATCTTATTTAGTTTGAAAAATTATTTTCTGTTTCTTTTATTGGTTCTTTTAGGAAACCCGGTTCATGCATCAGATAGTACAGATACTATTTTGGATAAGCTAAACGATGCTTTAAAAAACAAACAACGGTATGTTCAGCTTAAAGAGGAACGTATTTTAAACTTCAAAAAAATTAAGTCAGACGATTTAACCAAAGAGCAGGAGTACAACTACAATAAAACCTTATATACAGAATATCAAAAATTCAATTCAGATTCGGCTATCTTTTATATCAAAAAGAATTTAAAAATTGCTGATGAACTTCAAAATAAAGACTTATCGAATTTAGCAAAAATACAATTGGTTACGCTTTATTCTTCTTCAGGAAAATACAGAGAATCAGAAGCGCTTATAAAAAGCATAGACAAGAAAACTTTGTCAAAGGAATTGCTTCCCAATTATTACGTAGCGTATCGTGAGTTTTTTGAGCATTATGCTGCTAATAGTTATAGTGCTCAATACATGCAGCAAATTCAAAAATACCGTGATTCTCTTTTGATGGTATTAGATCCTAATTCTTTAAATTACAAAATCAATAAAATTCAGCAGGGAATGTATCTCAAAATGGGTACAGCTGAAAAGCAACTAAAAGTTTTACTGGAAAATACCAAAGAAGATAATCCGCAATATGCAATGATTACTTATCTTTTGGGTAGTATTTACGAAAGGTCGCATCAATTAGAATTGCGAAAAAAATACTATGCACTTTCTGCCACTGCCGATATAAAAAATGCCAATAAAGATAACGCTTCACTTCAGGAACTGGCTTTGGTTTTTTATGAAATTGGAGATGTCGATATGGCGTATAAATTGACGCAATCAGCGATTGAAGACGCGCTTTATTGCAATGTTCAATTTCGTACGCTTTTGATGTCAGAGGTTTATTCGATTATAAATACGGTCTATTTAGAAAGAGAAGCAAAAAGAAAAACAGAGCTTCAACTTTATCTTTTATGTATTAGTTTATTATCAGCATTTTTAATCGTGGCGGTAATTTACGTTTACAAACAAATGAAAAAGGTATCCAGAATTCGTGGAGAACTTTATGAAACCAGTCAAAAATTAGCCGAATTAAACAAAGATATTACTGAGACCAACAATCAATTACAGGAACGTAATGCACAATTATCAGAATCAAATCATATTAAAGAGGAATATATTGCGCACTTCTTTAGTCTTTGTTCCGCTTACATCAATAAGTTAGAAAACTATCGTATCATCTTAAATAAAAAGGCAACGGCGAAACAATTTGATGAAATCTATAGAATGCTTAAATCAACAACTTTGGTTGATAATGAATTGGAAGAATTATACAAGAATTTTGATATCATCTTTCTGAATTTATATCCAACTTTTGTAAAAGACTTTAATGATTTGCTTATTAAGGAAGAACAGATCGTTTTGAAACAAGGTGAATTACTAAATACAGAACTTCGCATTTTTGCACTTATCCGACTTGGAATTACAGACAGTGTAAAAATTGCCGCTTTTCTGCGTTACTCTTTAAGCACTATTTACAACTATCGCACGAGAGCTCGAAATAAAGCGGCAGTTTCCCGAAATGATTTTGAAGAAATGGTCATGAAAATCGGTTTAATATCATTGAAAATGTAATGATTTATTTTAAATCTACTACTTTTTTTACCTTTTAAAAAATAGTAAACAACTGAAAATCATTATTTTAATTTTTTATTTCACTACTTTTTTTCGTTTAAAATTCTAACACGAACTATAACGTTTTAGCTTTACAATATTATTATAAGGTACTTTTGACTAAAAGTCCCCACTTGTAAATTAAATGCTTTAATAAATTAATAGTTATGTTTAAAAACGTTAAAACTCTTCTTGTTATACTTATGTTGAGTTCGTTTGGGATGAATGCCCAAAACAGTGTTCCGGTTTATCTCGATGATAAAAAGCCAATTAACGAACGTGTAGAAGATGCGCTTTCGAAAATGACAACGGCCGAAAAAATTGCCATGATACATGCGCAGTCTAAATTCAGTTCACCAGGTGTGAAGCGTCTCGGAATTCCCGAAAACTGGATGACCGACGGGCCACACGGAATTCGTACCGAAGTTAAGTGGGATGAATGGGATCAGGCAGGCTGGACAAACGATTCTTGTATTGCATTTCCGGCTTTAACAGCACTTTCTGCAACATGGAACAAAGATTTAGCTTCTTTATACGGAAAATCAATTGGTGAAGAAGCGCGTTATCGTAACAAAAATGTATTGTTAGGTCCTGGTGTAAACATTTATAGAACACCTTTAAACGGACGTAACTTCGAATATATGGGCGAAGACCCTTTCTTAACTTCAAAAATGGTGGTTCCTTATATTAAAGGAGTTCAATCGAATGGAGTTGCTGCCTGTGTAAAACATTTTGCTTTAAACAATCAGGAAACCAATCGTAATGCTGTTAACGTAATCGTTGACGATCGTGCCTTGTACGAAATTTACCTTCCAGCTTTTAAAGCAGCTGTGCAAGAAGGTGATGCGTGGGCAATTATGGGCTCTTACAATAAATACAAAGGACAGCAATGTTGCCACAATGAGTTTTTATTGAATGATATTCTTCGTGGAGAATGGGGTTTCAAAGGTGTTGTAATCTCAGATTGGGGAGGAGTTCATGATACTAAACAAGCGATTCATAATGGTCTGGATATGGAATTCGGTTCCTGGACCAACGGACTCACATGGGGAACAAGTAATGCTTATGATAACTATTATTTGGCAAAACCCTATTCAGAAATGATTAGAAAAGGGGAGATAGGAACTAAAGAATTAGACGAAAAAGTACGTCGTATTTTACGTTTGTCTTTCCTGACTACTATGAATAAAAATAGACCTTTTGGATCTTTTGGTACAGAAGAACATACTAAGGCAGGTTTGAAAATTGCTGAAGAAGGAATTGTATTGCTTCAAAATAACAATAACATTTTGCCAATCAATCTTTCTAAAACAAAAAAGATTGCTGTTATTGGAGAAAATGCAATCAAAATGATGACTGTTGGTGGTGGAAGTTCTTCATTGAAAGCCAGATATGAAATTACACCTCTTGAAGGATTAAAAAAGAGAATTGGAAATCAGGCTGAAATCGTTTATGCTCGTGGTTATGTTGGAGATCCGACAAGTAATTATAACGGAGTTATTGCAAAAGTAAGTTTAGAAGAAAAACGTTCTCCGGCGGAATTAACCGCCGAAGCGTTAAAAGTAGCAAAAGATGCTGATATTGTGCTGTTTATTGGAGGCTTGAATAAAAGTCCAAATCAGGATGATGAAGGGCATGATCGTAAAGGACTAGAACTTTCATACGGTCAGGATAAATTAATATCTGAGTTAGTTAAAGTAAATAAAAACCTGGTTTATGTAAATATTTCAGGAAATGCTGTGGCAATGCCGTGGGTAAAGGAAGTTCCGGGAATTGTGCAAGGATGGTTTTTAGGTACAGAAGCAGGAACTGCTCTGGCTGCAGTTTTAGTAGGAGATGTAAATCCTTCCGGAAAACTGACTTTTACTTTCCCTGTAAAATTAACTGATAACGGAGCACACGCTTTAGGAGATTTTCCTGGAGGAGATGAAGTTACTTATAAAGAAAGCATTTTTGTAGGTTATCGTTGGGCTGACAAGCAAAAAGTAAAACCATTATTCGCTTTCGGACACGGTTTAAGCTACACCACTTTTGAATACGGAAAAGTAACAGCAGACAAAAAACAAATGTCGACTGGAGATGAGATTACATTTTCTGTAAAAGTAAAAAATACAGGAAGCAGAGAAGGTTCTGAGGTAGTTCAGCTTTATATCAGTGATTTAAAATCTTCATTGGTTCGTCCAATTAAAGAATTAAAAGGTTTTGAGAAAGTTTCACTAAAAGCAGGAGAAGAGAAAACAGTAACTTTTACGGTTGACAAAACGGCGTTGAGTTTCTTCGACGATAAAAAACACGACTGGGTTGCTGAACCAGGAGCTTTTGAAGCGATAATTGGTGCATCATCTACAGATATAAAATCTAAAGTGAGTTTTTCACTTCAATAATTTCATTAATTTTCTAAATTGGTTGGTTGTAAAGCTGCAATGGTAAAAAGTTGCAGCTTTGCTTTTTCAATAAATTAGATGTAAAATATTAGATGTTAAAGGTTTGAAAATCGTTAAACTTAATGCCTTAATGTATTTTTGAAACTCTAGCACAGTTATACTTTATTTTCTTAATATCTTAAAGGTTTAATAAAAAACAAATGACATGAAAAATATTCTACTTGGTGTTATCGCTTTATTTGTAGCACAAAATCTTTCGGCACAAAGCCTGAACAAAATGCAATGGTTTAATGAACCTGAAAAATGGGAAATTAAAAACAATGCTTTGATTATGAATGTAACCGCGAGCAGTGATTATTGGCGTATTTCGCATTACGGATTTACTGTTGATGATGCGCCTTTTTATTACGCCACTTACGGCGGAGAATTTGAGGCCAAAGTAAAAATAACAGGGAATTATATCGCCCGTTTTGACCAAATGGGATTAATGATTCGTATTGATGAAAAAAACTACATTAAAACCGGAGTTGAATTTGTTGACGGAAAGTTCAATATAAGCACGGTTGTAACGCATGATAAAAGTGATTGGAGTGTAACAACGCTGGATAAAGCACCGCCATTTGTATGGATCAAAGTTGTGAGAAGATTAGATGCTGTTGAAGTGTTTTTCTCTTACGATGATAAAAATTATATTATGACAAGAAATGCGCCGTTACAAGATAATACACCCGTAATGGTTGGTTTAATGGCCGCATCACCATACGGAAAAGGTTTCGAAGCTAAATTCGAAAATTTTAAAGTAACACATTTACCGGATCAACGAAGATTAGAATGGCTTAAGAATCACCAGGAATAGATAATTAGATAATTGAGATAATTAGAAAATTAGATAATTATGTAGTTTTACGTAAAGCTTTGCGAATTTTACCGCAAGGTGCGCTAAGTATTTTTTTATCGTTGTGTTTACGTTGTCTTTTTAAGTTCGCAAAGCTATGTGAATAAAACTTAGCGAACTTGGCGTAAAACCTTTGCGTACTTTGCGGTTAAATACACAAACCAAGATTAACTAACCTTTAATAAACCAAAAACAATTTTTTTATGAGTTCAATTTCTACTGATTTTAAACCAAAAAAACATTACGAAATTCTGGATGGCTTACGTGGAGTAGCCGCTATTTTAGTTGTTGCATTTCATATTTTTGAAGCGCATAACGGAGGAAGCCGATTTAAACAAATAATAAACCATGGTTATTTAGCCGTTGATTTCTTTTTTCTTTTGTCCGGATTTGTGGTAGCCTATGCTTATGACGATCGCTGGGCAAAAATGACACAATGGGAATTTTACAAACGACGCTTAATTCGCCTTCAGCCCATGGTCATTATGGGAATGATAATTGGCGCCATATTCTATTATTTTCAGGCTTCGGATATTTTGTTTCCTCAAATCGCTGGTATGGAAGTGTGGAAAGTAATTTTAACCATGGTTATCGGTTTTACATTATTGCCAATTCCACCCTCAATGGAAATCAGGGGATGGGGCGAAATGCATCCGCTTGACGGGCCGGCATGGTCGCTTTTCTTTGAATATATAGCCAATATTTTATATGCTGTTTTATTTCGTAAATTCTCCAATAAAGTCATGACCATTTTTGTATTGATATTCGCCGGAATGCTGATTAATTATACTGTTTTCGGACCAAAAGGAGATGTGATTGGCGGATGGTCTTTGAATTTAGAACAAATGAATGTTGGTTTTACACGTTTGTTATATCCGTTTTTTGCAGGTGTTTTACTTTGTCGTTTAGGTAAATTAATCCACATAAAAGGTGCTTTCTGGGTTTGCAGTTTACTGATTTCTGCAGTTCTTATTATACCAAGAATCGGAGATGAAAATAGCTTATGGATGAATGGTTTGTATGAATCTTTCTGTATTATTTTAGTATTTCCTCTAATTGTTGCTATTGGTGCGGGAGGTGAAATTAAAAGTGCTTTCTCTGCTAAAATATGCAAACTTTTAGGTGATATATCTTATCCAATTTATATCACACATTATCCGCTAATTTATTGGTATTTTGCCTGGGTGGTTGATAATAAAGTAGCATTAGAAGATGGATATATGGTAGGAATTGGCGTTTTAATTACCAGTATTGTTATTGCGTATTTATGTTTGAAATTATACGATGAGCCTGTTAGAAATTGGCTTCAAAAGAAATTTCAGAGAAGGAGCAAAGTGGCATAGCTACAAAGGTTCAAAGGAAAAACTTTGTCCCTCTGAGCCTTTGCAACTCTGAACCTAATTAAAAAATATTGAATTTCTAATTTTGTTAGTTATTAGCTATTCAAAAAAAGGGATGAAACATACTTTGTTTCATCCCTTTTTGCATTTATGATTTGATCTTTTTTGTTGATATACTTTGTGTAGACGCACTGCTGTGCGCCTCTACAATGGCGCATATAATGGTTACGATTTTATATAAGTTCAGAAAAAAACCTTTGTCCCTCTGAACCTCTGCAACTTTGTATCTTAAAAAAGACTTATTCCAAAACCAATTGCCCTAAAGCTTCTTTGCTGAAACCTTTCAATTCATCTGTTTTTCCGGCTTTGATTTTTGCAACCCAATTCGGATCAGATAAAAGAGGTCTTCCAACAGCAACCAAATCAAAATCGCCTCTGTCGAAACGTCTGTTTAATTCTTCTAAAGAAGTTGGTTCAGAACTTTCTCCGGCAAAAGCTCCAAAGAAATCTCCTGAAAGTCCTACAGAACCAACAGTAATTGTTGGTGCTCCAGTTACTTTTTTAGCCCAACCTGCAAAGTTTAAATCAGAACCTTCAAATTCCGGTTCCCAAAATCTGCGTTGTGAAGCGTGTACAATATCAACTCCGGCATCCACAAGAGGTGTAAGCCATGCTTCTAATTCCTGTGGGTTTTTTGCCAGTTTATAATTGTAATCAGAAGGTTTAAATTGAGAAAAACGCATGATTACTGCAAAATCTTTACCCACTTGTTTTCTTACTTCTTTTACGACTTCAATAGCAAAACGATTACGCTCCGGCAATGTTTTTCCACCATAAATATCAGTACGTAAATTAGTTTCTGCTCTAAAAAACTGGTCAATTAAATAACCGTGAGCCCCGTGAATTTCAATGGTATCAAAACCTAGTCTTTTGGCATCAGCAGCAGCTTGTCCAAAAGCAAGAATAGTATCTTCAATATCTTTTTCAGACATGGTTACACCATTTCTAAAGTCAGGTCGGTTTAGTCCAGAAGGACCTTCAAAAGGAACGGGCGGAACCCATCCAGAATGATGATTGTCCATAATTCCCATATGCCAGATTTGCGGTCCCATTTTTCCGCCTGCAGCATGAACTTCATCAATAACATTTTTCCATCCTTTTAAAGCTGCATCACCATGAAAATGAGGTACATTAGCATCATTTGATGAGGAAGGCCTGTTGATTACGGTTCCTTCAGATAATATTAATCCAACTTCACCTTCAGCTCTTTTTTGGTAGTAAGAAGCTACTTCATCAGTTGGTATTCCGTTTGGAGAAAAGGAGCGCGTCATTGGCGCCATTACGATTCGGTTTTTAAGATTTAACGTTTTTAAGTTAAATGGCGAAAACAGGTTGTTTGTACTCATAGTAATTTACAAATTAGATTGAATTAATTTACTGAGTGCTTCAAAGGCACCTTCGTTGCGTTTATAGTAGGTCCATTGTCCAACGCGTGTGGCTTCTATAAAGCCGGCACGTTGTAAAATGGACAGGTATTCAGAAACTGTTGATTGCGTCAGGCCCGCCTTGGCTTGTATTTGCCCAACACAAACGCCATGTTCAAATCCTGCATGCTGGAGTTGTTCCGGGAAGTGTATTTCGGGTTCTTTTAACCATTCCAGCATTTGTAATCTGGATTTGTTCGACAGTGCCTTAAATATTTCTATTTGTTCCATGATGCAAATATATCGACTTTTCCCGATATACCAATTTAAAGAAAATTATTTAGGAAAATTTTATGAAGAAGGGAAGAATAATGAATAAGTATTTATATTTGCTTTATATAATGATAACCCCAAATTTATCGATGATTATTATGAAAAAAACTTTACTCATTTTGGCATTCTTATGCTCCGTTTTAACCTCAAATGCACAAGTTGTTGGTCTTGAAGTGGGAGATATAGCCCCTGAAATCGATCTTCCGGATACAAAAGGAAATAATGTGGCCCTTACTTCCTTAAGGGGAGATTTAGTTTTAATTGACTTTTGGGCGTCCTGGTGTGGACCATGCACAAAGGAACATCCGGAATTGATAAAATTATATAATACGTATCCGGGTAAATTATCCATTTACAGTGTTTCAATGGATACTAAAAAGCCACTTTGGTTAGGAGCTATTGCCAAACAAAAACTTCCATGGATACAAGTAAGTGATCTTAAATATTGGAAATCTCCTGCTGCTGTAGATTATATGCTTCAATCTGTACCATTAAATTTTTTAATAGACAAAAACGGAATTATTCTGGCTAAAAACATTCATGGAAATGCTTTGAATGAAATGGTGAAAAGTATATTGGCACCACAGCAAAACTAGAAAGGAAATTTTAATTAAATGGAATCAAAACTCAGTTTATCTGAATTCAGAACAAGATTAAAAAACAATACTGAAATTGGTTCTACAACTGCACACACGGAAAAGGTTAGAATATTTCCTATATCCGGTACAATAAAACCCTTTTATGGTTCTTTTGATAATACAAGTTTTAGATTAACAGTAAATTCTCCGAAGTCATCGACACCCTTTATTGTAAAAGGAAATTATAAGGATGTTAATAATAAAGTCAGCGTCGACTATGTTATTGAAGCAAACAATAAATTTCAAGTTATTTGGACAAGATATTCTCCGATAATTCTAATTCTGGTAATCAATATATTTTTTCTGTTTTTTGCAAGAGGACTCAGAAGAGCGTCTACAATCGTTAATTTGTTTTTACTTTTTATGGCCTTTTATTCGAGATGGAATGAAGAGAGAAAAAGGAAAAAACTAGAACAAAAGTTTATCAGTATTTTCGAAATTAGATAAGATTGGTATGTTGAGCTTAGCGAGTTAATTTTACCGCAAAGTGCGCAAAGTATTTTTATATTGGTGTGCGATAGTTGGTGTTATTAAGTTCGCAAAGCTGTATGTGATTAACTTTGCGAACCTCGCGTAATCCCTTTGCGAACTTTGCGGTTAAACTACACAATCAAAAACCTTACATCTTTATATCAATTTTATAATTAAGCCAACAACAGCAGCAATAAGTATGATGTAGGGTTCAGCTATATTTTTAACATACAACAAAGCAGCAATAGTTATAGTAGCTATAAAAGCAGTTGGAATATCAATTATAGTACGGGAAGCAATTACAAAAACAGATCCAACCAACGCTCCAATAACCGCTGCCGTTATACCATCAACAAATGCTTTGACCGATTTATCTTTGGCAATTTTATGAAAGGAAGGCGCCATTGCAACGGTAAATAAATAGCAAGGCAAAAATGTTGCTAAAGCAGCAACCAAAGCCCCAATAAATCCGTCAACCAAATAGCCAATAAATCCGACTGTTATAACTACAGGTCCAGGCGTAATCATTGCGACAGCGACAGAATCCAGAAATTGCTGTTCTGTGAGCCAATGATTTTCGATTACAACACCGGAATGTAAAAAGGGCACGATGGCTAAACCGCTTCCAAATACAAATGTTCCTGCCTGGGCGAAGAAAATTGCAATTTTTAGTAGTGTATCGTTTTCATAATTCCAAAAAGGAATTTGTAGAAACAATATCGAATTTATAGATTTTGAGTTTAACCATTTCGGAGGTGCTTTTATAAGCATATATAAAAAACCTGCAACAATAAATAGTAAAACGGGTTCTTGCTGTGTTATAAAAGTTACGCCTAAAGCAATGAGAAAAAACAGCCACAAAAGCCAATTTATTTTAAAAGATTCTATGTTGAATTTACCAATAGATTTTACGGTAAGTTTATACGAACTAACCAATATAAGGCCAATAACAGCTGCGCCAACACCATAAAATGCAGCCTGAATCCAGGATAATCCTCCATATAATTTGTATACGATTCCTAAAAGAACAACCATTAAAAAGGAAGGTAATATAAATGCAAATCCGATTAAAGTAGCGCCTAATAAACGATAATGTATAAAACCAATATAGATACCTAATTGTGCAGCTAACGGTCCGGGAGCCAATTGTGCCAAAGCTAAGCCTTGTTTGTATTCTTCATCAGAGATCCATTTTCGATTTTCTACTAGGTCTTTGTGCATATAGCCTACAAGGGCAACCGGACCTCCAAAACCTATTGTGCCTAGTTTTAGAAAATACAGGGTTAGTTCTCTTAATGTATATTTTAAATCTGCCATTGATAAAGTTTTTTAAAAAGCAATTCCAAATTGAAAACCAACTGTAAATGTTGCAGGATGATCATTACCAAATCTTACGGGTAAAGGAACCGCAACAAAATAACTGCAATTCTCACTTTTTAGAACCGTTTTATTAATTACAGGTGTAAAACCATATCGACCACTGCTTTCAAACGCTGCTCTTCCGGCAAAAGTATAACCCTTTCCTAAAGCAACCAGAACACCGGGATGGAATAATATATTGGTTACTTTGTCACTAGCACCCTGAACTTTTATATTCGGAACAATTTCGAAAGAGAAACCTATTTTTGAACTTTTCCAGATGTTGATTCCGGTTGGAAAACCAACGGCGTAGTAATCTCTGAAATTTAAATTCGTTTGCTCATTGCTTATCGTTACAATTGGATGAAGGATACCGAAATACCCTGTTATTTTAGGATAAGTTGTTTGAGAAAATGCCGTAATAGTGCTTATAAATACAGCAATAATAGTAATGTGTCTAAATGAAATCATGATAGTTTTTGTTTATAAAACAAAACTATATAGACTTAGTAGATATAAATAGAATCTTATTTACCTTTTGTATCTGGTTTACTTTTTAGCGAATTTTTTCGGTACGATGAAGGATTTTTTCCGGTGTGTAGTTTAAAAATTCGTGTAAAATGACTTTGGTCTGAAAAGCCCGTCATATAAGCAATTTCAGTTAGGGTATAAGTAGAATTTTGAATAAGGTTTATCGCTTTTTCGATTCGCAATTTCCGAACATATTCACCAAAATTCAAATCTTCAAAATACTTAGAAAATTCTCTGGATAGATAGGAAGGATTAAGTTCTAAATCATTTGAAATTTTCTTTAGATCAAAAGCAAACTGGGTATCAATCTGATCCTGAATTATTTCTTTTAAATCCTTAACCCACAAAGGTGTTTTTTGATTTGATTTCTTCTCAGCTAAAAATTTGTTGTACACTTCATGAAGCAAACTTTCAAAGGGACTGTTTTGCAAATGATTTTGTTTGTACAAATGTGTTGCCCAGCTGTAAAGTGCATCATAGATAACTATTCCGTTCGTCAATAGTTCAGCATCGTTGGTGATATTATGTGAAAGCCCTGCAGAAATTGCCCAGAGTCCGGCAGCTTCTTTTGCAATTTCATGTTGATCAGTATCAGCTCCACGAACAATTTTGGCTATTATTAGAACGGCAGGATCCTTAATTTGATGCTTTTTTACAATGTAATCAAAAGTGCATTCTTCGTTGTAATGCGTATATTCGACATTGGGAATGTCAAACGGAATTGCATTTAATGCTTCGGCTTTCGCAACCACTTCATTAAAGGGAACATAAATGAATTCGGCATCCTGATCAACAAATTTTTTGATTAGCCATGGGCACGCAATTCTGTCAATTTTAGGTCTTTCTCTGGTAATCCATTTCATTGGCGATAGTTAATTCATTTCTTCAGTAATATCTCTTATGCCTCCAAAACTGGTTTTTAGCAATTCTCTTACCTGAAACTGTGTTTTATTTCTGGTAATGCTGTTCCATTCCTTAAAGTCATAAACGTGAATTTGTTTCGCATAAGGATTAGTAACGAAAGAAAGTCGGGAAATGGAATATTTAAAATATTTTAATTCGTGCGAAATATGTCGGTTTGGAACGATAATAAGTATGGTTTCAAAATCTAGAAAATTCTTTGGAACATCTGGCCTTTCGGTTAATCCAAGGTGGTCAAAAAAGGCAATTATTTTTTGATCATTTAATTTATCTATTTTTTCATCAATACGCTTAATGGTGCTAAGAAGCGTATTTTCGTCTTTTATAACACTCATGATTAAATTTGGTTTTTGTTGATTTTAATATAAAATTACATTAAAAGAACAAGATTTGTTCCAGAACCGCTGATAGAATGATTCTAAATTTTTAACGTCTAATTTTTAGTTATTATTGTTTGACATAAAGATCATCTTTTGACAAAATACTATTAATTTATCACGCTTTTAAACTTTAATTTTATAGCTATTTGCTAACCATTTCTGTAAACCACATTATTCATGAAAACTATTTTTCAGAAGGAAATACTATCCTGTTTTATTTTTTTGATTTCGTTTTGTACTTCGGCACAAAATAAATCAGATAGAGAATTGATTTTAATTGATAAAGATTGGCGTTTTTCATTTGGCCATTTGTATGATACTCAAAAAGATTTTGGGCATGCCGAAGGTTATTTCTCTTATTTGACAAAAACCGGATTTGGCGATGGACCGGCAGCGTCAGGTTTTGATGACCGTGCCTGGCGAAAATTGGATTTGCCTCATGATTGGGTTGTTGAACAATCCTTCAGCAAAAAAGCAAGTTACAGTCATGGATTTAAAATGGCCGGAAAAGGTTTTCCTGAAAAAAGTATCGGTTGGTACCGAAAAAAAATCAATATTCCCGAAAGCGATAAAGGCCAAATTATTTCTTTAAAGTTTGATGGCGTTTTTAGAAATTCAAAAGTGTTTTTTAACGGCTATTTCCTCGGAACAGAAGAAAGTGGTTATAATGGATTTGAATATGATGTTTCAGCTTATGTGAATTATGGCGGAGAAAATACAATTGTCGTTCGGGTCGATGCTTCAATGGAAGAAGGCTGGTTTTATGAAGGTGCCGGAATTTACAGACATGTATATCTGCAAAAAACAAATCCGATTCATGTGGTGACAAATGGTACTTATGTTATTTCGGAAATCAAAAATGATAATGCTGAAATTACGGCTGAAGTTACTATTGAAAATAAAGGAAATGATAAAGGTTCAATTGAAATTATTCAGACTATATTGGATACTGGAAGAAAACAAATTACTTCTGTTTCTGAAAATGTTCCGGCTCCTGAATTTTACAAAAAGGCAAATTTTACTTCAAAATTAAATGTAAAAAATCCATTGTTATGGGATATTGAGAATCCGAATTTATACCATTTAGAAACTCAAATTAAGCAAAATGGAAAAATAATTGATCGTTATGAAACGCCTTTTGGAATCAGAACAATGAAGTTTGATGCTGAAAAAGGTTTTTTTCTGAATGGAAAATCGGTTAAACTAAAAGGAACCAATAATCATCAGGATCATGCCGGAATTGGAACCGCTTTGCCGGATGAATTACAGTATTACCGAATCAAAAAGCTCAAAGAAATGGGCTCCAATGCCTATCGCTGTTCGCACCATCCGCCAACTCCGGAACTACTTAAAGCCTGTGATGAATTGGGAATGCTCGTGATTGATGAGACCCGTTTAATGGGAATTAACGATTATCATTTGAATGATTTAAAGCGAATGATTGAGCGCGACCGTAATCATCCTAGTATTTTTTGCTGGTCGGTTGGAAATGAAGAATGGAACATTGAAGGTAATATCGTTGGTGAACGTGTTACTAATGTAATGCAGGGATTTGCGAAAAGTATCGATACTACAAGGCCAGTAACAGTTGGAATAAGCAGTGGTTTTAAAAGCGGAATATCTTCTGTTGTGGAAATTATGGGTTATAATTATTTAGGAAACGGCGATATTGATGCACACCGAAATCAGTTTAAAAATCAGCCTGGGATGGGAACGGAGGAAGGTTCAACTTTTGCTACGCGAGGTATTTATTTTACAGATGATGCCAAACATTACCAAAGTGCTTACGATAAAAAGCCACGTCCAACATTTTACAGCATCGAAGAAGGATGGAAATTTTATGCCGAAAGACCCTATTTGGCCGGAGTATTTTTTTGGACAGGTTTTGATTATCGCGGAGAACCAACACCTTATGGGTGGCCATCGGTGACGTCTTATTTTGGAATGATGGATGTTTGCGGTTTCCCAAAAGATAATGTGTTTTATTTGAAATCCTGGTGGGGAAATGAACCTGTTTTACATATTCTGCCACATTGGAACTGGAGTGGAATGGAAGGAAAAGAAATAGACGTTTGGGCTTATTCAAATTGTGATGAGGTAGAATTTTTTCTCAATAAAAAGAGTCTCGGAAAAAAGAAAATGGAGCAAAATGGTCACTTAGAATGGAAAGTAAAATATGAACCCGGAACTTTGGAAGCAGTCGGTTTTAAAAATGGAAAAAAGGTGTTGACAGAAATTCAAAAAACAACAGGAAATCCGGAAAAAATAAAACTTTCTGTTGATAAAGAAAATCTTTCCAATTCAAGTATTGTGGTTGTAACGGCCGAATTGACTGATAAAAATGGTTTACACGTCCCAACTGCCAACGACGAAATCACGTTTTCAATTAAAGGCGGAAAAATTCTCGGAGTAGGAAATGGAAACCCAACATCATTAGAGAGTGATAAATTTATTGATAACATTGATCTTGTTGCTATAAATAATTTTAAGGAGAAGAAATTAGCTTCAGCTGATTTTCCAGATAAAATTAAGGATGATTCTGATACGGATTGGAGTGAGGCTTTTAAAGACAGGGATTATAAAAATCAAGCTCCGGCCTATGTCTATAGAGGAGAATTTGAGTTGAAAAATAACCCGGATTCTAATATGGTAACATTCTTCTATAAGAAAATAGGAAAAGAAAACGTAGTTTTTGTAAACGGAAATAAAGTTGAACCAAGTGCAGCAGATGCTCAAAAATACATTTTAAATAAAGCTATTTTAAAACAAGGAAAAAATACAATTTATATTGTAACAACGCCTTTGCAAAAAATAAAAGACTGGGATGTAATGAATACCGATCCCGGAATTATTCAGATAGTAACTCCGGCAGAACCCTGGAAGAGAAAACTCTTTAACGGATATGCACAAATCATCGTTCAAAAAGAAGAAAAATCGAAAGAAGTTATTTTAACTGCTTCAGGGAAAGGATTAAAATCAGGAGTTTTAGAAGTTAAGTAGTTTAACCGTAAGGTGCGCTAAGATCTACGCAAAGGACGCAAGGAAAAAAACTTTGCGTCTCTGCGACTTAACGAGATTATTTCGTCCAACCAAAAAAAGCGTAGTGCACCTTGCAGATCTTTAACCGTAAAGTTCGCAAAGGATTACGCAAAGAGTGTAAGGAAAAAACTTTGCGTCTCTGCGACTTAGCGAGATTATTTCGCCCCAACCAAAAAAAACTTAGCGACCTTAGCGTAAATTCTTTGCGGACCTTGCGGTTAAGTCTGTCCAACTTGAACCTGAAACTTGAAACAAAATAAACTATTTTTTTATTTGATTTTCATAACTTTGCAAAATGAAAGAGCAATTAGATTTTCAGGCTTCAGAACTTGGTATAAACGATTTAAAGCTGAAAGGTTTTAAAGTATACGAAATTAATGGTGATGTAAGTAAAATTCCGACCTATAACCGCAGGGATTACTACAAAATTTGCATCAATACCAGTAAAAGTCTTATACATTATGCGGATCGCGGGATAGAAGTTGACGGAACTATTTTGTTCTTCGGAAATCCGCATATTCCATATTCGTGGGATATTATTTCTCCTTCCTATGAAGGTTATGCCTGTGTTTTTACTGAAGAATTTTTGAAAGTAAAAGACCGTTCAGAAAGTCTTCATGAATCGCCTTTGTTTAAAATAGGCGGAACTCCAATTTTTTCCTTATTACCTGAACAAAAAGTATTTATAGATTCATTGTTTAAAAAAATGATCGAAGAACAGGAAACAGATTATGTTTTTAAAGATGATTTAATCCGTAATTATATCAATTTGATTCTGCATGAATCAATGAAAATGCAACCTTCAGAGAATTTCTTTAAACACAAAAATGCTTCGGCAAGAATCACTTCATTGTTTTTGGAACTTTTAGAGAGACAATTTCCGGTAGAAACAAAAGATCAGCCCTTAATTTTGAAAACACCACAAGATTATGCTCAAAGTCTTGCAGTACACGTGAATCACCTCAATCGTTCGGTAAAAGAAGTTACCGGAAAACCTACCACAGCGCATATTACCGAAAGAATTATCGGCGAAGCCAAAGCTTTATTGCAACATACTGACTGGAGCATTGCAGATATCGGTTATTCACTCGGATTTGAGTATCCAAGCTATTTTAATAATTACTTTAAAAGACTTACCGGAACCATTCCGAAATCGTTGAGAATGTAAAATTGTTTCATATTCTTAATTTTTTGTTTGATTATCATTATCTGAGGTCGGTTTTACTAAAGTAAATTTGCATCGAAATAATTAGTATTAATCTTTTATCGGTTTTAATAAACTAAATCTAACTTCCTAAAGCGCATTCTTGCTTTTTGATTTAGTTGTATCGATAGTAAAAACAAATAATTATGAAAACTTCAGAAAATCAATTAAACGAAATTTTTCCTAAAGGCGATTTAGCTTCGGCAGATTACTTTACAGGAAAAGCCTGGGTTAAAATGCTGGTACCAAACGACCCGGTTTTAAATACTGCAGTTGGTAATGTCGTTTTCGAACCTGGTGCCAGAAACAATTGGCACACGCATCCCGGCGGACAAATTTTAATCGTAACGCACGGAACAGGATATTATCAGGAAGTAGGGAAACCAATTCAGTTATTGCAAGTTGGGGATGTTGTCAATATTCCACCCGAACTTAAACACTGGCATGGTGCATCCCCAAACAGCGAATTTACCCATATCGCCATCAGCACCAATACCCAAACAGGAATTGTAGATTGGTTAGAACCTGTAACCGATGAGCAATACAATAGCTTTAATTAAAAACTAAACCAAACTCAAAAATAAATAATTATGTCAACAAATTATGCAACGGTTATAGAAGAAGGAAAAGTCCCTAATACCTATATGACAGGTGACGTTTCTTATAAAAAACAAACGAGCAATATTCACCCTGAAAATACAATGATTAAAGAAGTTACTTTCGAGCCTTGTGCAAGAAGTAATTGGCATATTAATTCAAGTCTTCATTTGCTTATTGCAAAAGAAGGTGTGGGCTATTATCAGGAAAAAGGAAGTGCAGTTCGCCTGATTCATAAAGACGAAGTGATTACAATTTTACCAGGAATTGAACATTGGTATGGAGCAACTCCGTTTAGAAAATTTTCTTATGTAGCAATTATAACTGAAATTGACAAAGGACATGGTGTATGGCTTGACAGCGTTACTGATGAGGAATATCACAGTTTTGGGAGTTAGAAAATTAGTCAATTAGATAATTAGATAATTGGATAATTGGATAATTGGATAATTGGATAATTGGATAATTGGATAATTCAGGACTTACCTGACCACAATTTTGTCATCCCGAGGAACGAAGGATAACACTAGAAACTCCGTTCCTATAAGTTACCAATCTTAGCGACTTAGTGTCTTAGTGGCAAATATTAAAGCAACCTGAAACCTAAAACAAAGAAAAACTGAAACAAAAAATATTATGGAAACAAAAGACATAAAAGCCTTTGGTACAGAAGCTGCTGAAGCACCATTAAAAACATTAGATATCAAAAGAAGAGCTGTGCAAGTGCATGACGTAGAAATAGAAATCTTGTATTGCGGAATCTGTCATTCTGATTTACATTCGGCCAGAAATGAATGGCATGGTACTGTTTACCCAATTGTTCCCGGTCATGAAATTGTAGGGAGAGTTGTAAAAGTAGGCGATCACGTAAAGAATTTCAAAGTAGGTCAATTGGCGGGAGTAGGCTGTATGGTTGATTCTTGCAGAGAGTGTGAACATTGCAAAAATGATTTAGAGCAATTCTGTGATGAAGGAAATATACTAACTTTTAATTCACCTGACTCACATTTAGGCGGACAAACTTTTGGAGGATATTCTCAAAGTATTGTGGTTGATGAAAATTATGTATTGCACATTTCAGACAAATTAGATCTTGCGGGAGTTGCTCCTTTATTATGTGCAGGAATCACAACTTATTCTCCGTTAAAACACTGGAAAGTGGGGCCTGGTCAAAAAGTTGGGATCGTTGGTATTGGAGGTTTAGGACATATGGGAATCAAATTGGCGAAAGCCATGGGCGCTCATGTGGTCGTTTTCACTACTTCGTTATCTAAAACCGAAGATGCAAAACGTTTGGGTGCTGATGAAGTTGTTTTATCTACAGATCCGGAACAAATGGCGAAATACGCCAAAACATTACACTTTATTTTAGATTGCGTATCAGCCGAGCATAATATCGATTCGTATTTAAATCTGCTTAAAGTCGATGGAAATTTGGTGTTAGTTGGTGCTCCAATGGATCCGCTTCCTGTAACCTCATTCAGTTTGATTTTAGGAAGAAGAAGTTTTGCCGGATCAGCCATTGGTGGAATCAAAGAAACTCAGGAAATGCTTGACTTCTGTGCGGAACACAATATTACCGCAGATATTGAAATAATAGGCGTAAATGAAGTAAATGACGCTTACGAAAGATTATTAAAAGGAGATATCAAGTATCGTTTTGTGATTGATATGGAGTCGTTGAAATAGGTGCAAAGGCACAAAGAGGCAAAGGTTTGGAATTTGGAATTTAAAGATTGGAATTTTCCTTTGAACCTTAGTATCTCAGAGCCTTAGAAGCTTAAAAGAAAACCCCTCAAGCAATTCAACTCTTGAGGGGTTTTTAAAATAAAATAATAACCAATTAAATTTATTTTATTTTTTGTCTAAATTTTGCTTTAGCAATTTAGCATGTTCTAAATGCGCGGTCAATCCGGCAATATTATTCGATGCCCAAGTTCTAACATCTGCATCTTTTGCATCCTCAGAAGCTTTTTTCAACTTGTCAATTGCTTTTTCGTGACCATCAATCATCATGTCAGCGAATTTTTTATCAAAATCAAGACCTGATTTTTCGTTTAGTTTTTTGTATTCTTCCTGTCCATCTTCAGTCAAAGAAGTTGGTAAAGTAAAGTTTTTTGCCTGAGCTAAAGCACTTACTTCAGAAGCGGCTTTAGTATGATCATCAACTAACATTTTTCCAAATTTTTTCACTTCAGGATTAGTCCCTTTTGTTTGTGCCAGTTTTCCGATTTCTATTTCAGCTAAATTAACTTCAGCCTGATCTACTAAAAATTCAGAGTCATCTTCTTTACTATCTATTGAGTCAAATTTTGCTTCGTTTGCATCTTCAGCCACTTCTTTTGAATCTTCTTGTTTAGTTTCATTTTTACAAGAATTCAAGAATATAATGATTAGTCCCGCTCCTAAAATTATTTTTCCGGCTAATAGTATCTTTTTCATGATTTTATAGTTTAAATGTTATGGTGTAAAATTATTCAGATGAATGAAGAATCTTTTACAGCATTATTAAATAATGTTACAGGATTTAAAGATTAGATTTTTTTATCAATTGCGGTTTTCCGTAAGGAAGTGAACGATTTAAATTATAATATTTGAAAAACAGAATTTTAACGTAAATAAAACAGAAAATGATTAATGTTATTTTATGGTTGGTAACGACTATAGTTGTTATCTTGGGGAATCTTTAGGCGATGTGTTTTGAGATCAAATCTTATAAAAATCTATAATTTAATGCCGATGTAAACTAATGAAAAGACTCGTAATTGCATTTGTAATTCCCCTTACTATGATTTCATTGCTTGGATTGACAAAATGGTGGTATGTAGATGTTATTGATGGAACGGACGGAATTATGTATGGTTTTCCGTTAATATATAAATCGTGGGGATTTCATACCTCAATGTCGAATCAGTATTTCTGTTTAGAATTTTTATTTGATTTGTTGTGTCATTTTGCTTTCTGGACAATTGTGTTTTATCTAATAAAGAAGGCTTTCAAAACTATAAAAGCAAAAAAAGCTATTTCGTTATTCTTATATACAATTGCCGGACTTATAGTTATTCTTGAAATGCTTTTTGTAGTTGATCCAATTAATCTATTTAAAATTAAAAGAAACTTTGATGTAGAGGTAATCGAAACTGGATACAGTTTGTTTTGGCAAAATGTTCAAAGACAAGAAAAAGAATAATGGTCATATATAATTTTCCAACAAAATCAAACCTTTTGCATTAATGAGGAACTACGGTATGAATAAAATTATAGCATTTTCCATTATACTTGTCATTCTTACTGGTGGTTGTGCTACAACGAATGTATTACCTGCTTTTAAAGAGGAGCAAAAAATAGTAAATTATGCAGATTCTCTTTCTACAATTTGGATTACAAAATCTTCAAAATCCCGAGACATAAACTTGGTATTTCTTAAGCAATTTAAGGATAGTATCGATATTTATCTGAATAATGACAAAGTTAAAAGTTTTTATAAAAATGATTTTCATTATGATGAGAATGGCAAGGAATATATAATTCATGATGAATCTCCAAATGTTGAAGCGAAAACCATTTTTCTTAAAAAGAAGTCAAAAAACCAGATTATTATTGCTTTGAAAAATAAGAACAAAAAAGTAAGTTTCGTTATTAATAAACTTTATGATGTTTATTTGGTAAGTCACTATAATGATAGTTGGTTTTTAGTGGGAACAAAATCCAGATTAGAAAAAAAAAAATTAAATTAATTAGAAACATAAAAAATCTCAATTCCTTCAAGAATTGGGATTTTTTTTATGCTCCAGATTTAAAGTTAATTATGAAAATTATTACAAGAATTATATAACAGGCTGAAACTGTTTTATTTTGAAATTTGATATACCAAACATTCAATTTTAAACCTAAAAATCTTAATCATGTATGCGACAACTAAAAATGATTATCACGGACTTTTAAAGGAAGGGTATAACAAAAATGAATCAGCTCAGGTTACTACAAAAAAAGATCCTGATTTAAAGGGTGAAAAAACAAAACCTTATGAAGAATGGACTAAAGAAGAATTGTATCAGGAAGCTATAAAAGCTGGTATTCCGGGACGTTCTTACATGAGTAAAAAAAATTTGATTCATTCTTTAAAGAAAAATTAAAAAATGCCACAGATTCCACCGTTTATAAAAATGGTTGTTGAAAAATCTTTTTAAATCTGTGCAATCTGTGGCAAACATCCGCTTGACGGGAAATATTAAATCGAATAAACATGAATACAACAGCAACAGCCAAAGCTGAAAAATTAGTAAACCAATTAATTAAAACACCGCATTTGGTGCTGGAAAAATTAGATTTAGTATATATAAGTAATCAGCAATTGACTATTGAAAGATGTCAATGTGAAGAGGGTTTTATTTATAAAAAAAATGGCCGTTGCATTAAGCAAAAAAGCGAATTGAAACGTATTAGTAGTTTGGTTTTGCCTCCAGCCTGGCAAAATGTACAAATTTCAGATTTACCAAATGCACATTTACAAGCTGTTGGTTTAGACGATAGAAACAGAAAACAGTATCGATATCATCCGAAATGGAATTTGATCAGAAATCAGACTAAATTCTATAAAATAGCAGAATTTGGATCAAAACTACCCGCTATCAGAAAACAAGTTGATAAAGATTTAGAAAGAAAAGAATGGAGAAGAGAGAAAGTAGTGGCTTTAGTGATTCGGCTGATGGAAGAAACCCATATCAGAATTGGGAATGAAAAATACGCTAAAGACAATAAATCATACGGACTTTCGACTTTGAGAAAACGTCATATTAACATTGATAAAAATTCACTTCGATTTGAATTTGTCGGAAAAAAGGGAATTCAGCATACGATTACAACCAAAAATAAGCAACTTATAAGATTAGTAAGTCGCTGTGAGGAAATCCCAGGTTGGGAAGTTTTTAAATATTATGATAAAAATGGCGAAAAAAAGGTCTTAGACAGTCATATGGTCAATGAATATTTGCATACAATTTCTGGTGAATATTTTAGTGCAAAAGATTTTAGAACCTGGGCCGCTTCAATTATATTTTTTGAAACTTTAATGGAAATCGGAACCACATCAGACGAAAAAGAAATAAAAAAGAATATTCTCGAAGCCTATGATATCACAGCAGAAGCGTTGGGAAATACCAGAAATGTTTGCAAAAATTATTACGTTCATCCTTTGTTGGTTTCAACTTATGAAGATGGTTCGATTCAGAAATATTTTGATAGGGTAAAAAAAAGCCGAAGTAATCAGAAATATTTTTCGAGAACCGAAATTGCCTTTTCTGAATTAATACAGAATTATCAGCTCAATTTATTGTAAATCAGTGCTTATAGAGCTATAAATATAATGTTTAGAGTTAATGTTTATCTTTTAAAAACATGAAATTTGAGTAAGAAACAAAAATATTAATTTAAAAATCACGCTTATGTTACGTTGGACTGTCATTTTTATTATTCTGGCCATAGTGGCAGGAATATTCGGTTTTGGTGGAATCGCCGCCGGAGCAGCAGGAATAGCTAAAGTCTTATTCTTTATATTCATAGTATTATTTATTCTTTCGCTTATTAGCGGACGTAGAAGTATTTAATCTATAGCGCTCAGTAAATAAAAACGAACTTGAAACGACACATTTTTTGGTAAATGTGTCGTTTGTATTTTAAAATTATAAACAAATAATATGGGAACAAAAAGCGGTGCTTATCAGGATATATACATAAAAAGAGAAGATGTAATGGTAAGTTTGAAAAATGATGTGACAGATTTTTGTGAAAATATATAAAACCTGTTCATCCTGAAAATTGGGATTGGTCGGTTCGCGATTTTGAAAATCCCGAAAATGATCCAACGATCGATGAGGCGAGAGCAATAGGGAATGTGGTTTATAAGGATTTGAAAAATAAAGAAACAGATGTTGATCTCTCGACAATGAATAATGTAAAAGCAATTGAAGCCTACTTGAATCCGGATAGTAAACATGAGGAATTTAATATGGAAGAATTCGCTTTTGCCTTAAAAGTTGAATTGGAACACGGAAGAATAAAAGATGTAAATGTAACTAACAATCATCCGTTTTTAACAGCCATGATTGCATTGGCACACATGACAGAAAGTTTGACGTATTACAAAAGATTAAAAGTGATGGAGGCCGAAGGTGAAATTTATGAAATCATGCGTAAAATTGAAACTTCAGAAACTGGAAACGAAGAATGGTATAAAGAATTAGGCAAAGCCGAACAAGAATTGAATGAAGCGAGAGCAGAACTTGCAGAACGCCTGGAAAAAATGGATGATATTCCTGCCTTGGAAAAAATTGGAGATTAGTCTGGAAGAACAGATTCTAATCTTTTTTAATCTCTTAATCTGTGGCATCAAAAACAAAAAAAACCGTTAAGTGATTAACGGTTTTCTTGTTTCTTAGCTTTTTTGACCTTAGAATTTTCTGGGATCATTTGCAGGATAATCTTCTTCAGAATTTTCTTCTTCAATTTGATCCTCTTCAATTTCATCTTCTTCAATTTCATCCTCATCATCTTCGTCGATATCTTCCAAATCGTCAACTTCATTAAAGTCACCATCTTCGCGTTCACGAATGTCTGAAGGATTATCCAATTCATCAACAGCAGGATCAAGATCAGCATCTACGGCATCATCATATAAATCATCACTATTATGAATTAGATCTTTTTTAGAGTGAAAATCGTCGTCCAGATCCTCAATATCTTCCTTATCATAAAACATTTCATCAGGATTTACCTCATTTGGATTATGACCATTTCTAACCATATATCCGCGTTCTGCGATTTCGCTGTTATTGTCGTCAGTTTCTTTCATGTCGTCGATATCATACAGTTCTTCATTCATCAGTCTGTTTTTATCGGCAGTATTTAGATTTTGATTTCTCGGATCTCTATTACTGGTTGTACTGTTTTTTTGTTCTGTAGTATTCATAATATAAAGTTTTATAGTATTAGTGTGTTACAAATCTAACCCTGAACATGAAGGATTTTCTTATATGATTTTTAAATGCAATTGTATAATTAACAGGTGTTTAGAATGAAATTTTATTAAATAATGATATAACTAAAACCGATCTCTGGTAAAGTAATTTTAAAAAATATTAATCCATATAAATTTTTATTATGAAAACTACAACGAATAAAAAAGAGACAGCTGCAAAAACAACTGCAAAATCTGCTTCAACTACAAAGACTGCAACAAAAGCAGGAGTAACAAAACCAAAATCTGATGCCGCGTCAGGATTAACAGAATTATTTGAAGACGGACTAAAAGACATTTACTGGGCTGAGAAAGCTTTGACAAAAGCACTTCCGAAAATGGCTAAAAATGCAACATCAAAAGAACTTATTGATGCATTAAACAATCATTTGACAGAAACAGAAGGACAAATTAGCCGTTTAGAGCAGGTTTTTGAACTGGCCGGACAAAAAGCTACTGCAAAAAAATGTGACGCAATGGCGGGTTTAATTGAAGAAGGAAACGGAATTCTGGAAGAAACAGAAATTGGCGTTGTTCGTGATGCCGGAATAATAGCTGCCTGCCAGAAAATTGAGCATTATGAAATTGCTACTTATGGTACCTTAAGACAATTTGCAGAAACATTGGGAATGTCAGAAGCTGCATCTTTATTAGAGCAAACGCTTGAAGAAGAAAAAGGTGCTGATAAAACATTAACAATTGTGGCTGTAAATGCCGTAAACTTTGAAGCTGCAGAAGCGAATTAAGTTTTTTGAAAATACAATATAAAAGTGCAGTTTTTAAACTGCACTTTTTAATTATAAATTTAAAAGCCATATTATGCCCGAAGGTCCATCTATAGTGATATTAAAAGAAGATGTGCAACAATTTACAGGAAAAAAGATCATCGACGTTTCCGGAAATAGTTCTATTGATATTCAGCGGCTTAAAGACAAAACTATATTGGAGTTTAAAACCTGGGGAAAACATTTTTTAATTTGTTTTGAAGGATTTACTCTAAAGATTCATATGCTGATGTTTGGAACGTATCGTGTCAACGAACGAAAGGAAACCCCACCGAGATTAAGTCTGGTTTTTTCTGATGGCGAAATCAACTTTTATACCTGCTCGATAAAAATTCTGGAAGGAAATATTAATGATTTCTATGATTGGAGCGAAGATGTGATGAACGATAATTGGGATCCAAAAAAAGCAATGCAAAGCTTAGAAAAACTTCCAAATGAAATGATTTGCGATGCAATGTTAGACCAAAATATATTTGCCGGAGTAGGGAATATCATTAAAAATGAAGTTTTGTACCGATGCCACATTCATCCAGAATCTTTGGTAGGTAAAATTCCGTTTGATCATCTTAATGAAATTATTTCAGAATGTTCCATTTATAGTTTTGAATTCCTGTATTGGAAGAAAAAATATGAATTAAAAAAGCATTGGGAAGCTCATACGAAAACAGTCTGTTTGCGCTGTAATTTACCACTGATAAAAAAATATACAGGCCACAAAAAAAGACGAAGTTTTTTCTGTACCAATTGTCAAAACCTGCACACATGAAAAATGAAATTCAAATAGGATGCTCCAGCTTTAATAACCGATTTTGGAAAGGAATTTTCTATCCGGAAAACTTACCTGCTTCAAAATGGTTTGACTTTTATTGCCAGCACTTTAATACATATGAATTTAACGGAAGTTTTTATAGATTCCCAACAGTAAAAGTATTCGAAAATTGGTATAATAAAGCACCGGAAGATTTTGCATTTTCAGTCAAAGCGCACAAAGAAATTACGCATATTAAAAAGTTTATTAACTGCGAAGATTTGATTTCTGAATTTTATCAGATTTGTAAATTAGGTTTTAAAGATAAACTAGGTGCAGTTTTATTTCAATTTCCACCAAGTTATAAGTTTAGCCCTGAAAATCTGCAGTTAATTATTCAAAACCTTAATACTGAGTTTAAAAATGTAATTGAGTTTCGACATGAAAGCTGGTGGATACCTGAAGTTTGGGATGCTTTTTTAGCACACAATATAACATTTTGCAGCGTGAGTCATCCGCAATTGCCAAAAACTATTTTTACTAATTTTCCTTTGGTATTTGTTAGATTTCATGGCGTTCCGAAAATGTTTTATTCGAGTTATGATACTGAGGAATTACTTCAGATAAAAAAAGAAATAGCTTTAAAACCAGGGTTTGTATATTTTAATAATACTGCCAGTGACGCTGGAATTTTAAATGCGTTGGAGTTTAAGACAATGAATTTTTAACCGCAAAGTTCGCAAAGGGTTTGCGCAAGGTTCGCAAAGATTTTTAGTATTTTTCTTTGTGTCCTTTGCGTAAAATCCTTGCGAACTTTGCGGTTAAATAATAAAACTATTGCAACGTTAAGTTACCTTCAATTCCGTCATCCATAGTTTTCCCGGTTACAAAGGCAGCAGCCATTTTTGCAATAGCAACCATTTTTCCGTTTTTGTTATTCCAATAATAACCATCTTCCGGAACGACTTTAATAACACTTAAATTTGGATCGTCTTCACCGCCCGGCATCCAGACTTTAACAATTGGATTCCATAATTCTTTTATTGTTTCGCGATCGTATGAAATAGTTGCAGTGCCGTGTAAAGTCAGAAATTTATCATGCGGTTCAGAAAAGAAAATTTCAACTTGTGGATTCAGGCTGATTTCTGCATTTTGACTGCTGTTTCTATCTGATAAAAACCAAAGTTGACCCAAATCATCAATTTTTTGAACAGACATTGGTCGTGATTGTAATCTGTATTCATTGTAGGTACAAAACATACATGTTTTTATGTTTTCTGCAAGATCTTTTATTTTATCTACAGCAAATTCGTTCGTAAGGTCTTTATGATCTCCCATGACTTTTATGTTTTAATTAATGATTGTAAAATAGTTAAGCGTCTTATTTACTATGAGTTAAAATAGTATTTGTAAAGACTCAGTTTATAAAAGTAAAATTGCTTTTTATATATTATTTGAGGTTATATAATTTACTTTATTAATTATGAGATTACAACTATTAATTTATTGTGAGGGTTTGTAAACAAAGTAATAAATCTATAAATTTGACCTATCTTTGATTAAACTTAAATAGTTTCACTTAATACATGACAAATTTGACGATATTTTACACGGATGATGATGAAGACGATTTGAGTATTTTTGAAGATGCAGTGGAGTTATTACAAGAAAAAATACACCTAAAAACTTATAATGGAGGAGATAAATTGCTAGTAGCAATCTATAATCCGCCACCAACACCACATGTCGTTTTTTTGGACCTGAACATGCCGGGAAAAAATGGTTTTGATGTTTTGAAAGAACTGAGAAGTTCAGAAAAAAAAGATACTCCTGTTATCATTTTTTCAACTTCTAATGAGCCTGGTATTATAGAAAAATGTCGTTTGTTAGGGGCTAATTTGTTTATAACCAAGCCCGTTCTAATGAAGGATATTGTAAAATCTATCGAACATGCCTTAAGAATCAATTGGAAAGAATTTGTCACGGACCATAAAAATTTTGTGTACAAATCGTAAATAATAAAATTTTAAACCTATATAAAACACATAAGTATTATTTAAGCTTGTGTGTTTTTTATTTTACTATAATTCAGGTAAACAAATATCAAAAGTAGCTCCTTCATCTTTTTCGCTGTACGTTGTAATAAAACCTTTATGATTCTCAACAATTTTTTTTTACAATCGCTAAACCAATTTCACATAAGCTTGTGACCATGATTCGACCGGACCTACTGCAGTTTTACTCCGGTCTTTAGCGCGTGTTAGGCCTCCATTTCACCACCTTTGGCCAGAAAATCCTGATTTACTTTGGTCATCAAATTTTGGTTTTTATTATAAAGAATAAATATATTTTTTTAAATACTACTTTCTAAAATCATTTTAGAGAATTTAAAATTAGTAAAATAATTATTGATTTTATTTCGCCTTTTTTAATTGAGGCAAGATTTAAATCTATTGAGTTAATTTTATTTGATAGCAATGATGAAATTTGATAAATCAAAGATTTACAAAATAATCCCGCTTAAAACTTAAGTCATGAAAAAAGAACAAAGACACGAAACCGATTATATTAAGAAATATCAGGAAGAGGGTTATACTGCAAATTTTTTGTTTGAAAATGGCTGCCTGTTAGACTCAGAAACAAAATACGCTTATAAACCAGAAGAAATTTTTATAGTTGCACACCATCGCTACGAAGGTATGAGTGATCCGGACGATATGTCTATTTTATATGTAATACAAACCGGTGATCAAAAAAAAGGAACTCATTTAATAGGATACGGCCCAACAGCCGATTTAGAAGAAGCGGAATTCTTTAAGGATATTCCGGAGGAAAATTATTCTGTTAATGCAGATATCCATAAACTTACGTAAGATAATTAAGTAGGTATTTTTATTTTGCTGAGAAGCAGCTGTTTTCAGATTTTTCTGAAGGCAGCTGTTTTTTTTTGAGGTGCAAAGGTTCAGAGTTCCAGAGGTTCAAAGGTATTTATTTGTATGTGAAATTCAGTAAATGAATTGCGTAAGTACCACATTAAAGATCCAAATATAGAAATATAGGTAGCCTTTGCACCTTTGAGATCAGAGGTTAAGAGGTTCAAGGTATTTATTCGTATGTAAAATTGAATTGATGAATTACGCAAGTGCCACATTGTAGATCCAAATATAGACATATTGCTAGCCTTTGCGCCCTTGCACCTTTGAACCTTTGCACCTCCCTTCTAATAATTATGAAAATTCTCTCCAAAATTGTGTAATAAATTGATTTGCAATATGTACGAACTTTGAAGTATCAAAATAACAAAGTAAAAACCAAAAATAGGTTTGTAGTACATTATACTAAACCACTTTTATTTAAACCAGACCAACATGAAAAAATTATACTTAAATACTGGAGGATTCAATACTATTTTTAATGACCTTAAAGAAAGTTTTGATGGTGAATTATCAGTAAGCAACAATGAATACACATTAAATATAAAATCAAAATGGGCACGAGGAACGATCAAAGCGATACGTTTTGAAAAAGAAATGTCATACCTTAATTTTGATCTTGTATTTAATCACGATGTAACTTTAAGTATAGAATCGCTCCAAACGGCTCCAGTCTTTTTTGCTTATTGCGAACAAGGAACGTTAGCACATAGTTTTGGTGCGAATGGAACGCAAAAAAAAATTAAAAAGAATCAGACGGCAGTTTTAAATAATACGTCTCTTATAAATAGTGTGTTGTTTTTTGAGAGCCATAAGCCAATTCAGTTTTCATTAGTAGGAATGCCAACTCAGGCTTCTGTTAAAGAAAATAATATTACATTGGTTTCTCAACTTAAAAAAAGATTCACTACAGAATCCGGGCAGTTTTTATATATCGGAGCCAAAAATCAAAAAATTGCTGAAAAATTACAAGAACTAAATAATATACCTCAAAAAGGAATTGTTAAAAGTTTACTTCAAAAAAGTATCCTAAACATTATTTTAGAGATGGAGATAGCCCAACATAGTTACAATTATGTTAAAACTTTTGAGCCAATAATGAATTTAGCTAACAGACAAATTAATGAAATCAGGAGAATTTCGAATCTTAATTTCGCCGATGTAATTAGTGCGGCAGGTTTAGCAAGCCGAAATTATCTGCCACGTATTTTTAAAGAAAAATATCATTTTTCATTTAAACCATACAATCAAAAATTAGCTAGCTAATAAGCATCACATATCTTAACTAACTATTATGAAAAAACAGCTTTTATAACGAGCTGTTTTTTTTATTTCCATAAGCTCATTTTTGTCATCCCTCGTCCCCTCGGCATGACATTGTTGATAGTTAAAAAATCTTAGAACCTTAGCGCCTTAGTATCTTAGCAGCTCAGTACTAAGATTCTTTCTCATAATAAATAATAAAATAAACCATAAGCAGGTTCAGACAAAAAGAAACACTGTTGGTAATTATTATAGGAAGATCATTTTTGAGAATGCCATAAATAATCCATACCATAATTCCGAAAGTCAGGATGCTAAAAGTTTTCAGCGAAATAGCCTTCACTTTTTTAGTTCTCCACACCTTCAAAATCTGAGGAATGACGGATATAGTAACACAAGTTCCTGCAAATAATCCGATAATATCTATATAATTCATCTTTTAAATTTCTAAATTTTTATCTCAGTGACAGTTTTCAGTCTCAGTCACAAAGCAAGGTGACTAGAAACATGAAAAGCAAAATCTTTGAACCTTTGTAACTCTGAGCCTTTGAGCCTTTTTTACCCTCCAACGAGTTCTCCACCATTAATATGAATAAATTGCCCTGTAATATAGCTGCTGTCTTCGCAGGCCAAAAACACATAGGCAGGCGCAACTTCTGAGGGTTGCCCGGCTCTTTCCATTGGATTATCTTTTCCGAAATCGGATAATTTATCAAAACTGGCTACAATCAAAGGCGTCCAAATAGGACCTGGTGCAACGCCGTTTACACGTATTTTCTTTTTGGCCAGCATAGTTGATAACGATCTGGTAAAACTCACGATGGCGCCTTTTGTACTCGCATAATCGGCTAAATGTTCGCTGCCACGATACGCTGTGACTGAACTTGTATTGACAATAGTGTCGCCTTCTTTTAAAAACGGCAACGCTGCTTTTGTAATATAAAAATAAGGATAAATATTAGTTTCAAAAGTTTTATGAAGCTGCGAAGCCGTTATTTTTTCCAATTCATTTTGAGGAAATTGTGTTGCAGCATTATTGACTATAATATTTAATTTTTTGAAATGGGTATGGCATTTTTTTACAGCGTTTTTACAGAATTTTTCGTCTTTTAAATCACCGCTTATTAGCAAGCATTCTTGTCCTTCTTTTTCTATTAGGGCTTTTGTTTCAAGTGCATCTGTATCTTCTTTAAGGTAAACAATAGCAATATTGGCTCCTTCTCTGGCAAAATGAACGGCTACGCTTCGGCCAATACCGCTGTCGCCACCGGTTATAAAAGCAACTTTCCCTAATAATTTACCACTTCCCACATAGTTTTCTCTAATGATTTCCGGTTCCGGATGCATCAAATGCTCGTTACCTGGAAGTTTTTGTTTTTGTTCCGGAAATGTTTTTGTCTTTTTCATAATTCATAATTAGAACAATATTCAAGCTCTAAAATAGATAGATATAACACAATAGCTTGACTGAATTGATTTTAAGATTGTCTCAATAAAAAAAATGTATTAACCCAAACATGAATATTCTGTAAAATTGACATGGGAATTATGTAACTATTTTTTTTCCCGATAAAATAGCTTCCATTAAAATTTTTATAAATTTGGGAGTTACGCCGAAACGAGTAATCAACGTTTCGGATTTTCATAAACAAACAAATATTTATCGGAATCGAATTTAAACTAACAATTTTAATTCATAACGCTTTACCCAAACAGGCATGGTATTAATTGTAGACGATATAAGAGCAAATATAATTGCCTTAAAAAAGACATTAGAATTGCATGATATCGATGTTGACACTGCTGAATCAGGAGAGGAAGCCCTGAAGAAGATTCTCAAAACAAATTATTGCCTGATAATCATGGACGTTCAGATGCCCGGACTTGATGGTTTTGAAGTGGTCAAAATTCTTTCCGGAAATAAGCGGACTAAAGACATTCCGGTCATTTTTCTTTCGGCATTAAATATTGAAAAAAAATACATTTTTAAAGGTTACGAAACCGGTGCTGTAGAATACATTACAAAACCTGTTGATTCTGATTTACTCATTCTTAAAGTAAAAACATTCATAAAAATCTACGAGCAGCAAAACGAATTAAAAGGAATGAAAGACCTTCTGTCTAAAGAAATAAAAATAAGGAAAGAAGCTCAGGATAACCTCGAAATAAAGATTGCAGAAAGAACCAGAGAACTGGTTTTAAAAAATGAAGAACTGGAACTTAGAAACCATGAACTTCAACAATTTTCCTGGGTAGTTTCTCATGATTTGAATGAACCCATCCGGAAAATCCAAATCTTTATAAAAATCATCAAGGAGCTTTATTTAACTGCAGATGAAAAAGCAATCGATTATGTGGATCGAACGATTAAATCGGCAGAAAGAATGCAGACTTTAATTACCGATTTGCTGGCGTACTCAAGATTATCTTCACAAGTAAAACCTGAAACCACAGACTTAAATGAGGTGCTCCAGGAAGTACTATCCGATTTTGATTATCTGATTGAACGCAAAAATGCAACAATCAAAACCACTGAACTCCCAACTATAGACAGTATTCCGAGTCAGTTGCGACAGGTTTTTCAAAATCTAATTGGAAATGCACTTAAATTTTCCGGAAATACAGATAAACCACTAATCGAAATTACATCTGAAATCATTGCAGAAAAATCTTTTGAAAGCCCGGTTTCGGCAGACGGAAAATTTTGCAGAATTGTAGTTAAGGATAACGGAATTGGTTTCGATGAAATTTACCTTGATCGTATCTTCATTATTTTCCAGAGTTTAAACGACCGACAGAAATACGAAGGAACCGGAATTGGCCTGGCAATCGCCAAAAAAATCATTGAAAAACACAATGGGTTAATCACGGCAAAAAGTCAAATAGGAGAAGGTGCAAGTTTTATAATTGTACTTCCAGTAAAATACGAATAATTATAAATAAAAGATGAAGAATAACTTTAAAAGAAATTTATTAATCAGTTCACTGGTTTCATTATTAGTATTAATGATCAGTTCAACAGCTTCCTTTTTTAGTATTAAAAGCTTATTGAATAGTAATTTTTGGGTCAACCATACTCAGGAAGTTATTTACAACTTAAATGAAGGATCAGCTATCATAACCGAAGCGCAAACCAGCATGCGCGGCTACCTTATTACCGGCGACGAGCAATTTGTAGAAAGATACAATGATGCCGAGACAAGATCTAATAATTATTTTGAAAAAGTACAGGAACTTACTGTTGATAATCCATCACAACAAAAACAATTAGAAGAATTAAAACCGCTTAGAGTTAATTTTTTCAAATACCTGAACAATCAAATTGTAAAAAAACGACTCGGAAAAGATGGCGTTTCTTTTGATCTCAATGAAGGTCGAATAATGATGAATGATTTACGATCTAAAATAAAAATAGTTGAAGTTGCAGAACAAACTTTATTGAAAGAACGAGGCGAAAATTCAGAACGCTATGGAAATTACAGCTTAGTTTTAATTATTGTAGCTTTTATTACCGCCTTTGTAATTTCGATTGTCTTTTTGTTCAGAATTTTAAAAGATTATAACGAACGTTTGATCCTTCAAAATGAATTAGAGAAAAAAGATAAAGAAACCGCCGCAAGAATTGAAGCAATCAGTACGATCGCCAGTAATATTTCGAATGGTAATTATGATATTCGTGTTACTGACACCCAATCCGATGCATTGGGAAGCGTGGGAGAATCACTAAACAGCATGGGGGTTTCGTTAAAAAACTCTTTCAATTTATTATCACAAAAAGAATGGATGCAATCAGGAATTGCAACTCTGAATAATGTAATGCTTGGAGATAAAGCCCTTCAGAAACTATCAAAAGATGTTATTGAGTTTTTATGTCATTATACCAACAGCAATGCTGGAGTTCTGTATGTGTTAGAAGGAGATGAACTTTGTTTTTCGGGTGGTTACAGCTATATTCCGGGCAAAAATCGGGAGCGTATTCAAAAAGGAGAAGGTCTGATTGGACAGGCAATTATTTCAAAAGAATTGCTTGAGCTGAAAGAATTGTCTCCAGATGATATACAAATTAATTATGCGTTAGGCCAAATAAAACCTACACATATTGTAGCCCTTCCTTTGTTAGATACCAGGGTAGAAGGTGCTATCGAGCTGGCTAGTATTTATGGATTCTCTGATCTTCAAATAGAGTTCTTAAAGACGGTGGCAAACAACATCGGAATTGCGATTAAATCGACTCAAAATAGAAAAAGAGTGATGGAGTTGTTGGAAGAAACCAAATCGCAGTCAGAAGAATTGCAAGCACAACATACAGAACTGGAAGCAATAAATGCAGAGCTTGAGGCGCAAACAGAAAAACTTCAGGCATCAGAAGAGGAACTTAGAGTTCAACAGGAAGAACTGGAACAAACCAACGAAGAATTGTCTGAAAGAAGTGTTTTATTGGAAGAAAAAAACAATGAAATTCAGAAGAAATCTGAAGCATTAGAATTGACAACTCGTTATAAATCAGAGTTCCTTGCAAATATGTCTCATGAATTGAGAACACCGCTTAATTCAATTTTACTTTTAAGCAGGTTATTATCTGAAAATAATAACAAAAGCATGGTCGCTGAGGAAATTGAATTTGCAAAAGTTATTCAGAGTTCAGGAAATAGTTTATTGGGATTGATCGATGAAATTCTGGATTTATCTAAAATTGAAGCCGGAAAAATGGAACTCGAATTTTTAGATGTTTCCACTAAAGAGATTACAGATACAATGTGGAATCTCTTTAATTTGATGGCTAAAGAAAAAGGAGTTACGTTTGAAATTATTTCTAAAGACGCGCCAATTGTCATTAAAACAGACAAAATGCGTTTAGAACAAATTCTGAAAAATTTAATTTCGAATGCGATTAAATTTACAGAAAAAGGAACTGTTAGTCTTGAAATTAAGATCAATACTGATGACGATAAAATCATTTGTTTTATTGTAAAAGATACCGGAATCGGAATTCCGTTAGAAAAACAGCCACTTATTTTTGAAGCTTTTCAACAAGCCGACGGTTCGACCAAACGTAAATATGGCGGAACAGGTTTAGGATTATCGATCAGCCGTGAATTAGCAAAATTACTAAGAGGTGAAATTATTTTGCACAGTAAAGTAGAAGAGGGAAGTACGTTTACGTTATGTCTGCCGGTTTTTGGTTCGGCCATAAACAAAATAAATGTAGAAAAAATTCCACCAACAGAATTTACAGAAGTTGAAAATATTGGAAAAGATGACACAAAAAATAAATATTTAAGTGCCGTTATTCCTGATGAAATTGAAGATGACAGAGATTCAGTACAAGAAAGCGACAAAGTAATTTTGATTGTCGAAGACGATATTAATTTTGCAAAATCACTTTTAGCCTTTACGAGAAATAAGGGTTATAAAGGAATTGTTTCCGTTCGTGGCGACTATGCCTTAAATTTTGCAATGCTGTATAAACCTGTGGGGGTTTTGCTGGATATTGAGCTGCCAATAAAAAGCGGTTGGGAAGTTTTAGAAGAATTAAAAAACAATTCACAAACCAAACATATTCCAGTGCACATTATGTCATCGCATAAATTGAAACAGGAAAGCCTGTTAAAAGGAGCGGTCGATTTCTTAGACAAACCTGTAGCTTTTGATAAGATTCCGGATGTATTTTTAAGAATTGAACATATTGTAAATAAAGAAGCGCAAAAGGTTTTAATTATCGAAGACAATCCAAAACATGCAAAAGCATTGGCTTTTTTCTTAGAAACATATAATATTAATGCAGAGATAAAAAGCGAGGTTTCTGATGGTTTACAAGCGTTAAACAATACAGAAATTGACTGTGTTATCCTGGATATGGGAGTTCCGGATAAGCAAGCGTATGCAATTTTAGAAGGTGTAAAGAAAAACCCGGGACTAGAAAATCTGCCGGTAATTGTTTTTACCGGAAAAAGCTTGTCGATTAAAGAAGAAGTGAAGATTAAGAAATATGCCGATTCGATTATTGTAAAAACGGCACATTCGTATCAAAGAATGCTTGATGAGGTTTCTCTTTTTCTTCATTTAGTTGAAGAGAAAAAAGATCCAAAAGACAAAAAGGAAAGTTATAAAAAGCTAAATTTACTTAATAATATCCTGTTTGAAAAAAAGGTATTAATTGTAGATGATGATGTTCGTAATATTTATTCATTGACAAAAGCTTTAGAAGTCTTTAAAATGAATGTGATTACGGCTTTTGATGGAAAAGAAGCGATCAAAATTCTAGACGAACATCCGGACACAGACATTGTTTTATTAGATATGATGATGCCAAATATGGACGGTTACGAAACAGCGGAAAAAATACGCAGCATGCCAAAATTCCTGAATTTACCACTGATTGCCGTAACAGCAAAAGCGATGACAGGCGACAGGGAAAAATGCATCAAAGCCGGAGCATCAGATTATATAACAAAACCAGTAGATATCGATCAATTGCTGTCGTTATTACGCGTGTGGCTTTACGATAAAATATAAAAAAAGTTTTGCCACAGATTTTACAGATTAATTGAAAAAAATCCTTTAAATCTTTTAATCTGTGGCAAAAAGATAAAAACCAAATTAAAAGCAGGCGAATATGAATAAAAAAAGACTCTTAATTATTGATGATGATTCTAGAAATATTTTTGCTTTAGAAAACACTTTACGTGCCAGATCATTCGATTGTTTGTCTTGTTTAAGTGCCGAAGAAGCTTTAAAATTATTAGAATCTGAAGAACAAATTGACGCCGTTTTAATCGACATGATGATGCCGGAAATGGACGGTTATGAAGCAATTCCACTAATAAAAGCGATTCCTTCAAGAAGATTAACTTTTGTTATAGCGGTAACCGCCCAGGCGATGATGGGGGACAGAGAAAAATGTTTAGAGGCTGGGGCAGATGCCTATATTTCGAAACCAGTTGATGTAGATAAATTGCTTCAGGTGCTGAAGGAAATATGAAATGAGTTATGATGATTGAGGATATCGAGTTAGAAACACTTATAAATGATGTTTACGAATATTACGGTTTTGATTTTGGAAGTTATTCGAGAGCTTCACTGAAAAGACGTGTGAACAGAATCTATCATTTAGATGGATTTACCCATTTTCATGAGTTTCTTTCCAGAGTTCGATATGATCCCGAATATTACAAAAGAATGGTAGACGAAATCACGGTAAATGTAACCGAGATGTTTCGTGATCCTGTTTTTTATAGTGTTTTAAGAAATGAAATTCTACCGTTATTAGGAACCAAACCTTTTATCAGATTGTGGCACGCCGGCTGTTCTACTGGCGAAGAAGTGTATTCGATGGCTATTATGCTAAAAGAAGCGGGTTTACTTCATAAATCACTTATTTATGCGACAGATATTAATACTTCGGTATTAGAGACAGCCAAAAAAGGAATTTTTCCCCTTCGAATGATGAAAGAATATTCAGAAAACTATCGCGACGCTGGTGGCAGGGAAGATTTTTCAAGTTATTATATTGCCAATTACGGAATTGCAAAATTTAATGAAGAACTCGCTGAAAAGATGGTTTATTCACAGCATAATTTAGTGTCAGATACTTCATTTAATGAATTTGACATGATTTTATGCCGCAATGTTTTAATTTATTTTGACAATGATCTTCAAAAAAGAGTCATTAATTTATTTGATGAAAGTTTAGCCGTTTTAGGATTCCTTGCTTTAGGGACAAAAGAAACCATAAAATATTCGATTACTACAACTAAATACAAACAGTTTGATAAAGAAAAAATATGGAGAAAAGTGAAGTAATATCTGGCTGTAAAGTGGTTATCATAGGTGGATCGGCAGGAAGCCTTAACGCTTTAATGCAAATCTTACCGGAATTGCCGAAGTTAAATGGTTTTGCCATTGTAATTGTAGTGCATCGAAAAAGCACTGACGAGCAAACACTAGAAGATTTAATTAGTTTAAAATCTAGTGTGCCATTAAAACTTGTTGAAGATAAGACACCACTAGTTCCGGGTTTTGTATATGTTGCGCCTTCAAACTATCATTTATTATTCGAAAAAAACGACTTGTTGGCATTGGACACTTCTGAAAAAATAAATTTTAGCCGGCCAAGTATTGATGTTTCTTTTGAATCAGCAGCAGAAATTTATGGAGAAGCTTTAGTGGGTATTTTATTATCCGGTTCAAATACCGACGGAACTCTGGGATTACAGGCTATTAAGGCTCATGGAGGTACTGTTGTGGTTCAAAGTCCGCTGGTGGCTGAAATGCCTTTTATGCCAAACAATGCCATTTTGTATACAGAACCCCATTTTATTTTGCAAAATCATGAAATATTAAGATTGATTGTTTCTATCAATAACCCTAATAATTAATTTTTAGATTTTGGCGCTTCTTCCTCAGGTAAAATAATGCGGTTTAATTCGGCTTCTTTTTCTGCTTTTTTTCGGGCTGCTTTTCCACGGCCAATTGGTATTCCAGCTGTAACGTACAACGATCGGTTGAATTGTTCGGGACCATCTCCTTTCATTACCGGAACCAATCCGTAATAATATTGGACCGTCATATTCAATCCGTTTCCAACATTCATATGATAACCGGCACCAAGTGCAATACCGGCATCAATTACGTGTATTTGATCTCTGATATTGTGTTTGTAAACTACTTCGTCACCGTCATATTCTTTTCGGAATTTGTCAAAAGCTTTGGCTAATAATCCAAGCTGCGGACCTGTTTTTAAATAGATATTATTTTTGAACTGATATTTAATCAAAATTGGAACATTAAAATAACGGATTTCACGATCGACTTTTCCTCCTGCAAAAGTATTATCCAGATTGGCATCTCCTAAAGAATAAACGGGCATACCATGTGCTCCCATTGGAGATTTTACGATTACGCCGGTATTAATCATCCAGGCTGGATTTTTTTTAGATCGGATATCAAAATAAAACCCAAGATTAAAACCTACTTCGGTACCCGAGGTCTCCATATTTGAAATCGTCGAAAAGTTGACCCCGCCATCCAGACCAAATTCTAAAAAGGGAGAATTCAGTTTGTCTCCAAAAAGAAGGGAAATTAAAACTTGTGATTGTGCTGGTGTGATACAAAAGAAAGCGATAAGTAATACTAAACCTTTTTTCATAAGATCTGGATTAAAGTCCAAAACGATACTGAAGACTACCTAATGCCTGCGTACGACTGCCTAAGAAACCAACTTCAGCCCGAAACATTAAATGTTTACTGAACTGATATTGAGATCCAATAATAAAATTCCACATGTCTTTTGGTCTTTTTTGAAGCGAATATTGAACAGATGAATCTGAAGCAGTACTCAAAGCTCCGTCTAATGTGCTTAAAAATGTTCCGGCTCTTTCAAGTGCCCGATTTGCAGTATTATGTTTTGTAACATTCACTGGATTTTTTTGCTCAGCCGGTGTCAGGCCATCCCACCAGTTATCTACTTTTGTTTGATTTTCAGAAACTTTTGCAAGACCATTGTCTACTTTTAACTGGGCATCAGATAAATCTATAAAATCAGACAGAGGTAAATCTCCATTAGTATCACCGGAAATATGAACTCGAAAGCCTCCAACCCAAACCGCAATATTTTGGTCCGGTTTATTAAATTTAAAAGTTTTACCTAATCTTGGCCCAAAAATATAGGAAAAAGCAGGTTTGTCAAGAGAACTAATGTCAGTCCAGGCCATATTCATATCCAGTGCAAACCATCCGCCTCCAATACCAATTGTTGGGGTCATACCAATACCAAACGTAGTGGCATTAAAATTAGCTTTAGTACTGAAATTGGCTATTTGAGACCAGTTATTATCTGCATCCGGAACATAAATTCCAGCATTAATTTTTGTTGCCGTATTGGCTTTGCCAAAAATTCCGTATACATTTAAAAAAGGAAGAAGCCATACATCTGGACGAACTGTCAGTGCCGATGCTTCGACAGATGATTTGTCAAAACGAACGATTTCATCTAAGTTATATTGCGGACCATGATTGAAACCAATATTTAAATCATTTATAACAATTTCAGATTCCTGCCAAAAATAATTTACAGAGACTCCCGCAGAATAAGGTAATTTATATCCTTTTTGGGCAACTTTTTCTCCCCAGATTGGCAATGCATATGGATACTTTTCGACTTTAAGACTATCTTTCAGTTGTTCATTTTTTTTACCAACTATTTTGTCCGTATAAACCTGGCCGAAAATTTGTATGCTAAAAAATAATAATATGGCAGATATTAGCGTATTATATTTCATTGACTTGTAGTGTTAAAATTAATTAATAAAACTGTTTAGAATAAATAAGTACTAATGTTATTATTAGGAGGAATGTATGCTTATGTATCTGGCTTGTAGTGAAATAAGTTTTACGTGCTTTAAAATTAAAACCGGGATGATATGTTAATTATTGTTAAAGTTAAATAATTTTTCTTACTATTTCTAATCTTTTTTTAGAAAGTAAAATTTTAAATAAAAAATGTTTATCCAAATTTTATTGAAAAATTTACCTCATTATGAATATCATTTTCAATTATTTAGATTTTAGTATAAAAAATAAATAGTATTTTTACGATCATGAAATGGATCGCTATAGTATTGTCAATTTATTTGATGGCACTTTCAAATATGCCCTGCGCAGATATGGAAGTGGATAGCGCTGCGCATAAAACAGTTCAATTTTCATCAGAAGCCAATCATTCGCATGATAAAGACAATGATTTATGTTCTCCGTTTTGCGCCTGCAATTGTTGTGGTGCACAGGTTTTGAGCTATCAGACTTTAGAAACTATTGAATTTCCCGTGGCTTTTACGATTATTTCAAAAGCATTACCCAATTATAATTCTGTTTTCGCTTCCAATTTCTACGGAAGCATTTGGCAGCCTCCTCGAATAGCATAATGATGCCCGGCTAGTTCGGGTTAGAGCGTTGTGGACTTTCCACAAAATGAACAGACAAACTTTGTCTGATTTCTCACGTCATTATAGAATCAAATGTTAGATAAAATTATACAGTTCAGTATAAAGAATAAGTTCTTTATACTGCTATTTACCCTTGTATTAATAGCCTGGGGAAGTTATTCGCTTAAAAAATTACCGCTGGATGCCTTACCAGATGTTACCAATAATCAGGTGCAAATCATTACAACAGCGCCAACTTTGGCCAGTCAGGAAGTCGAACAATTAATTACATATCCGCTGGAACAGGCTGTAAAAACAGTTCCGGATGTTATAGAACTCCGCAGTATTTCCCGTTTCGGATTGTCGGTTGTAACCGTCGTCTTTGAAGACGATGTCGATATTTATTGGGCCAGAGAACAAATATTTCAGCGCTTAAAACAAGCCGAAGAAAACATTCCGGCTTATGCTGGTTCTCCTGAATTAGCGCCCATTACAACCGGTTTGGGAGAAATTTACCAATATGATGTTTATGCCAAAAAAGGCTATGAAAACAAGTACGATGCAATAAAATTAAGAACCATTCAGGATTGGATCATTATTCCGCAGTTACAAGGAATTAAAGGTGTTGCCGAAATAAGTACTTGGGGAGGAAAACTGAAACAATATGAAATTGCCGTAAACCCAAATACATTGAATAGTCTTGGAGTTACGATTACCGAAATTTTTGATGCGTTAGAAAAGAACAATCAAAATACCGGAGGCGCTTATATTGAAAAAGATCAGTACGCCTATTTTATCCGCGGTGTCGGAATGGCAAAAGGAATTAATGATCTTGGAAATGTGGTAGTAAAAAACAGAAATGGTTCGCCCGTTTTAGTCCGTGATGTTGCCGAAGTTCGCGAAGGAATTGCGTTGCGTTACGGTGCTTCAACCAAAGACGGAAAAGGAGAAATCGTTTCGGGATTGGTTTTGATGTTAAAAGGAGAAAATTCCAGCGCAGTTGTCAACAGAATTCATGAAAGAATGATTCAGATTAATAAAAGCCTGCCTGAAGGCGTTGTAGCCGAAGCTTTTATTGACAGAGGAAAATTGGTTGATAATGCCATTGGAACAGTGACTAAAAATCTTTTAGAAGGTGCCTTAATTGTCATCTTTGTACTGATTTTATTTCTGGGGAATCTTCGTGCCGGATTAATAGTTGCTTCTGTTATTCCGCTTGCCATGCTTTTTGCTGTGATTTTGATGAATGCTTTTGGCGTAAGCGGAAATTTAATGAGTCTGGGAGCGATAGACTTCGGAATTATTGTCGATGGAGCTGTTATTATTGTCGAGGCCACGATGCATCATCTGCAAAAAATCAAAAATAAAACAGCCCTTTCACAGAAAGAAATGGACGTTGAAGTGTATAATTCGGCTTCAAAAATCAGAAATAGTGCAGCCTTTGGAGAAATCATTATTTTGATTGTTTACTTGCCAATACTGGCTTTAGTTGGAACCGAAGGAAAAATGTTCAAGCCAATGGCGATGACAGTTGGTTTCGCGATTGCGGGTGCATTTATACTTTCGCTGACGTATGTACCAATGATGAGCGCCCTGTTTCTATCTAAAAAAACAGAACACAAAAAAAACTTCAGCGACCGAATGATGCGTTGGTTCGAATCCATTTATACACCCTTTTTAAATAAAGTATTGCAGTTTAAAAAAGTGGTTTTAGGAATTTCTCTCGGGTTTTTTGCTTTAGCATTTATCATTTTCCAAAATATGGGAGGAGAATTTATTCCAACTATTGAAGAAGGTGATTTGGCTATCAATGCTACAATTATGACAGGAAGTTCGCTTACGCAGATGGTAGAAACGACGACAAAGTACGAGAAATTATTAAAAGAGAAATTTCCTGAAATTAAAACAATAGTGACCAAAATTGGAAGCGGAGAAATCCCAACTGATCCAATGCCCATTGAAAGCGGCGATTTGATTATTGTCCTGAAAGACAAAAAAGAATGGAAAGGCAAATACCATAATTGGGAAGATTTGGCTAATGCGATGAAAGAAGAAATGGAAATCATTCCGGGTGCCAATATTGAGATTTCACAGCCGATTCAGATGCGTTTTAACGAATTAATGACCGGAAGCCGAAGCGATATTGCCATCAAGATTTTTGGTGATGATTTAGAAATCCTTGACGCCAAAGCAGCTGAGTTAATTTCGAAAATCAAAAATATAGAAGGAATCGGCGATTTAAAAGCCGATAAAGTAACAGGTTTACCACAAATTACCATCAAATACGATTATAATAAAATCGCTTTATACGGACTGAATATTTCTGATATCAATCAGATTATTCGTTCCTCTTTTGCTGGTGAAAGTGCCGGTAAAATCTACGAAGAAAGCAAAAGATTTGATGTTGTTGTCCGTATGAATCAGGACAACCGTGCTGATATTACCGATGTCAGCAATTTGTTTATCCCGCTCCCAAACGGTCAGCAAGTGCCGCTTTCTCAGGTTGCTTCTGTAGATTATGAGCAGGGTCCGGTTCAGGTAACCCGCGAAGATGGAAAACGCCGAATTACTGTGGGCTTAAACGTCCGCGGACGCGATATCAAAAGCGTTGTGGAAGAAATTCAAGAGAGATTAGTTCGGGATTTTAACCTTCCTTCCGGATATTACATAACATACGGCGGTCAGTTCGAGAATTTGATCAAAGCTACAAATAGATTAATGATAGCATTGCCAATTGCTTTGGGATTAATATTGATCTTGCTTTATCTAACGTTCAACAGTTTTAAACAGGCAGCTTTAATTTTTACGGCAATTCCGTTAGCCGCAATTGGTGGTGTTTTTGCACTTTGGATGCGAGGAATGCCTTTTAGTATTTCCGCCGGAATTGGTTTTATTGCTTTGTTTGGAATTGCCGTTTTAAACGGAATCGTTCTGATTTCGTATTTCAATCAATTAAAAGCAGAAGGAATACAAGATCCACTTCAAAGAGTTTTAATCGGAACCAAAACAAGATTACGTCCGGTTTTAATGACTGCTGCCGTGGCTTCGTTAGGATTTTTGCCAATGGCATTATCCACAAGCGGCGGAGCAGAGGTACAGAAACCTTTAGCAACTGTTGTTATCGGCGGTTTAGTTTCAGCAACATTATTGACATTAATCGTATTACCAATTTTGTATTTAATGCTGGAGAAATTTAACCACAAAATAAAATAATTTTTTCACGCAGATTTTGCAGATTATAGCAGATTTAATTTTAAGATAATAAATAATAATCTGCGCATATCTGCTTAAATCTTTTTAAATCTGCGTGAAATAAAAAATAAGTATAGATGATTTTTCTCGCAGATTTGGGAGATTTAGCAGATTTAAATTATAAAAAGAATCAAAATGATCTGCTCAATCTGCAGAATCTGCGAGAGACAACAAAATAATAAATAAAATGAAAACAATATATAATTTAAGCTCAAAAGCCTTTGTGAACTCTGTGAAATCTCCTTTGCGTTCTCTGTGGTTAATTGCACTTCTATTGACAAGTACAATATCATCTGCGCAAGCCAAAATATCTTTAGAAAAAGCTATAGAACTTGCCAAATCAAACAACATCGATTTAAAAATCGCCGATAAAGAAATCGAAAAACAAACCATCCTTAAAAAGACCGCATTTCAGGCAGATCCGCTTCAGGTACAATATCAGGGTGGACAATTCAATAGCGCCGATTTTGACCATAACGTATCAATTCAGCAATATTTCCCCATCGGAAATATTACAAAAGCGAATCGACAATTGCAGGAAGAATTGGTAAAACTAGCCGAAAAACGAAAAGCGTTATCCTCCTATGAAATTGAAAAAGCCGTTACATTGGCCTATTATCAATATTTGTACGGTGTTTCGATTCAGAAATTAAACTCGGAATTAAATGACATTTATACCAAATTTTTAAAGAATGCTGAGTTGCGTTTTCAAACCGGAGAAAGCGGCAACATTGAAGTTATTAGCGCTAAAGCGAAAGTAAAAGAAATTGAAACGCAGAAAGCACAATTAGAATACGATCTGACAATTTACCAAAAGCAATTGCAGTTTTTTGTACAAACTAATGAAAATATAATTGCTGATGAAAAAACAGCTTTGCAATATTCCAGTATAAAAGAGGAAGGAAGTTCGAAAGCAGAAGTTTTATTGACGGATTATTATCAACAACAAATCTCGGTTTATCAGAAGGAAACCAATACCTACAAAGCGATGAGAACTCCAAAATTGGGATTAGGTTATTTTGCGCAAACCATTAACACAGAATCGTTGTTTCAGGGTTTTACAGCAGGCTTGCAGATTCCGTTATTTGGAGGCGTAAATTCGGCGAAAGCCAAAGCTTCTGAGATTAGTATTTCGCAATCGCAATTAGCTTTGGATAAAAGTAAATTAACCTTGAATTTGCAACAGCAAGAATTGCAAAACAACTTTACAAAACAGCAAAAAGCTTTAGATTATTATCAAAATGAAGGCTTGCAATATGCTGATCAGATTATCAGTACGGCACAAAAAAGTTATGCCAATGGCGATATGAGTTATTGGTCGTATATCAGCTTTTTAAACCAGGCGATTGATATTAAAAAACAATATGCCGAGGCGACTCATAATTACAATCAAAGCGCCATCGAACTTCAATTTCCAACTATCAAAAACAATTAAAATGAAAATAAATTTAACCGCAGATTTAACCGCAAAGTTCGCAAGGTTTTTTTCGCAAAGTTCGCAAAGAATAGCAGCTTATAGCATATTCCTTATTGCCTACAGCGTTTTACTAAGCTGCAATGAGAAAAAAGCAGAAGAAACACATGAAGAGGAGAAATCACAGACAGAAGTCGCCTTAACTGCTTCCCAATACAAAACGATCGGTATTGAAACGGGATTTGTTGAAGATCGAAATCTCAATAAAGTCATAAAAGCAAATGGTTATACCACTGTTCCGCCTCAAAATTCTGCTGAAGTTTCGACTTTAATTGGCGGAACGGTAAAAGATATTTTTGTTTTGGAAGGCACTTTTGTGAATAAAGGAAAAGTGTTGGCAACCATTCAAAATCTGGAAGTTATAGAAATGCAGGAAGAATTTCATTCGGCTACAGCCAATATTGAATATTTGCAGTTAGAGTACAATCGCCAGAAAACACTGAGTGACGAGAATGTAAATCCAAGGAAAACATTTCAGGAAGTAAAAGCAAAATTAGCGTCAGAAAGGGCAAGAGCTCAGGCAGCAAAAAATAAATTAGAAGCTTTGCATGTGAGCACCAAAGGGAGTACTTCTTTAGTGCCTATTGTCGCACCAATAAGTGGTTATGTTGGTAAAATAAGTATAGCAAAAGGAGCTTATGCACAAACGGGAATTTCCTTGTTTGAAGTGGTTGACAATAGCCAAATGCATTTGGACTTGAATGTTTACGAAAAAGATTTAGGATCTATTTCTGTTGGACAGGTAATTGATTTTGTATTGACAAATCAATCGAATAAATCTATTAAAGGAAAGATTTTCGGAATCAATAAATCTTTTTCAAATGAAAGCAAAACGGTTGCCGTCCATGCTAAAATTGAATCGGCTGATGCCAAAGGATTGATTCCGGGAATGTATGTTTCTGCTAATATTAATATTACGAATGCCACGGTTCCCGCTTTGCCAAAGGATGCTGTGGTTCGAAATGCAGATAAATATTTTGTTTTTTTACAAGAAGATGAACATCAGGAAAAGGAAAACGGGAATAAAGAAAATCACGAAAAGGAAATTCATTTTAAAGCCATTGAAGTAATTCCGGGAACGACAGATTTAGGTTTTACCGAAGTGAAGTTTGTTGATGAAATTTCTCCAAACGCTAAGATCGTTACGGAAGGTGCTTTTTATTTGTTGTCTGCGATGAAAGGCGGGGGAGAGCATGAACATTGAATTTGCCACGAAGGCGTTAAGGCGCAAAGTTATTAAAGCTGGTGTGGAATAATCTCGCAAAGGCGCGGAGGCGCAAAGTTTTTAAATTTTATGTGTTGAATTGCCTCCTGCTTTAGCTGGAGATAATTAATTGAAATGTTATAATGGCTTTAGCCAAAAATGCGCATTCTGGCTAAAGCCATTTAAATTTGACATCATTAACCTCCAGCTAAAGCTGGAGGCAATTCAAACTAAAACTTTGCGACTTAGCACCTTTGCGAGATTAAATAAAAGCTATTCGATAAAAACAATTGCCTTAAAAGATGTAACTTTAAAAAGTGTTTTCTACACAGTTCAAAACTTGAAACTTTGAACAAAGAAAACTTGAAACAAAAGATTTTTATGGAACATATACATGAAGAAAAAATAATAAAGAAGAAAACAAACCAATCCGGTTGCTGTTCAGCGCATGAAGAACATCATCATTCTGAGGATGACGGACACAATCACGATCACGAACATAATGCTGAAGGAAGTTTGTTCCAAATGTTTCTTCCCGCGATCATTTCGTTTGTTTTATTGCTTATCGGAATTGGGTTTGACAATTATTTTCCACAAAACTGGTTTACAGGATATGTTAGAATTGTTTGGTACATCATAGCTTATTTACCGGTTGGAATTCCGGTTTTGAAAGAAGCTTACGAAAGCATTATAAAAGGCGATGTGTTTTCAGAATTTTTCCTGATGTGTATTGCTACGATTGGCGCTTTCGCCATTGGAGAATTTCCTGAAGGAGTTGCCGTAATGCTTTTTTATACGATTGGAGAAAATTTTCAGGGATTGGCGGTAAGCAGAGCAAAATCGAATATTAAAAGTTTGTTGGATCAGCGTCCCGATGAAGTTACTATTTTAGAAAATAATGTGGCGACAAAAGTTAAAGCTGCTGATGTCAGAATCGGATCTATTATTCAGCTTAAAGCCGGAGAAAAATTAGGTTTAGACGGAGAATTATTGTCTGATACCGCTTCGTTTAACACCGCTGCGCTTACAGGCGAAAGTAAACCATCGACGAAAGTAAAAGGAGAAACCGTTTTAGCCGGAATGATCAACGAAAATACAATTGCACAGGTAAAAGTTACGACAGATTATAAAGACAGTAAATTATCTAAAATCCTTGAAATGGTGCAAAATGCTACGGCTAAAAAAGCTCCTGCAGAATTGTTTATACGAAAATTTGCTAAAATCTATACGCCAATTGTAGTGTATCTGGCGATTGCAATTTGCTTATTGCCAATGCTTTTTGTTGATAATTATGTTTTTAGTGACTGGCTTTACAGAGCTTTGGTTTTTCTGGTGATTTCTTGCCCTTGTGCTTTGGTAATTAGTATTCCTCTAGGATATTTTGGCGGAATTGGAGCTGCAAGCAAAAATGGAATTCTCTTTAAAGGCAGTAATTTTTTAGACAGTATTTCTACAATTCAGAACGTTGTGATGGATAAAACCGGAACAATGACCGAAGGCGTTTTTAAAGTGCAGGAAGTGATTATTTCGGATGATTTTGATAAAGAAGAAATATTGAAACTGGTGAATGTTTTAGAAAGTCAAAGTACACATCCGGTGGCGACGGCGATTCACAATCATGTGGGAAAAATTGATGCTTCAATCGAATTGAAAAATGTAGAAGAAATTTCCGGACATGGTTTAAAAGCGGAAATTAACGGAAAAGAACTTCACGTTGGGAATTTTAAATTGATGGATAAATTCGGGATTAAATATGATCTGGATCCAAATTCTGTGGTTTATACCACGATTGCCATTGCTTATGAAAAGAAGTTTGCAGGCTATTTGACCATTGCAGACGAAATTAAAGAAGATGCCCTCGAAACAGTAAATAAACTAAAATTATTAGGTGTCAAAGTAACGATGCTGAGCGGTGATAAAACCAATGTTGTACAGTTCGTTGCCAATAAACTCGGAATTGCAAATGCCTTTGGAGATTTGCTTCCGGAAGATAAAGTCAATAAACTTAACGAAATTAAAGCTAAAAATGAAACCGTAGCTTTTGTTGGCGACGGCGTAAACGATGCTCCGGTTATTGCTTTAAGTACAGTTGGAATTGCGATGGGCGGTTTAGGAAGCGACGCCACAATTGAAACTGCCGATATCGTAATCCAGGATGATAAACCAAGTAAAATCCCGATGGCAATCAACATCGGAAAGCAAACTAAAAAAATTGTCTGGCAGAATATTACATTGGCTTTTGTTGTAAAAGCATTTGTACTAATTTTAGGTGCAGGTGGACTAGCAACGATGTGGGAAGCTGTTTTTGCTGATGTTGGAGTAGCATTGTTGGCGATATTAAATGCAGTTAGAATTCAGAAGATGAAATTTTAGAAACTTTTAGATGATAAAATTAAAGCCCAATTCAAACTTGAATTGGGCTTTTCTATTTTGTAAATTTATTAAACAATGGTAAGCGTTGAAAGTAAGAAAGGGGATTAAAAATCTAATTCAATCTTAGTTCCTTTATTTTCAATTATTATTTCCGTTTTATTGCTTTTAGAAGGCGTTTGAGTTGGATACCAATTACGGTTGGGTTTTACAATGATCAGCAAACCTTCATCGTCTCCAATTGCAGCAAAATTTTCGCTATTATAATTTTTTTCAAAAAACAGCAAATCATGATTTGTTATTAATTGTTCTCCCAATTCCATTGGATCTTCATGGACAATACCAATTTCGCTAATATTTAAAATTGATTTAGAACTGAATTCTTTTATTTGAAAATTATCTAAATCATGTCTGGCAATAAATTCTAGTAAATTGCCATTATTGTCATAAAAATAAATAGCATTTGCATTCCAGGTTTCAAAATTTGCAATTATGCGTTTGTCTTCAATCAGTATTAAATCTATTTTGTTGGTGCACCAGTTAATCGCTTCTTCAAGTTTATTTTCAGGAATGTTAAAAGCGAAATGATAAATAGAATCAAAATCAGTGTTTTCAATAAATTTTAAAACGGAATCTCCTGCCTTAATAGTAATGGAGTTTGATTTTTTTTCCAGGATTGAAAGCCCAAGCGTATCTTTATAAAATAGTTCCGTTTCTTTTATATTATTGGTTTGAATCTGGATGTGTTCTAATTTCATAATAGCATTTTTTTAAAAGAAGAAGCTTCTTTCGTTTCCAAACAAATTTAAAAAATCATCTTTTTAATTTCACCCCGAAACTATTTTATACTTCAATGCAGGAATAGTAAATTATTATCAAACATTTGCTAAAAAATCCTTTGCTGGATTATAGAAAATCAAATACCAATCCTGATTATCCGGAGAGAGTAAGCAAGAAGACAAAATAGTTAAGAACTATAAATTACTGTATAATAATTGCAGCGTATGAAAGTCAGATGAGCCATCAAAATATTTGTGCAGGGCTTCCTGAAAAACCGGTTCTGTATTTTGAATACTGGCAAACAAAGTCAGACAGGATTGCAATTTTTCGTCATCCGGATTTCCAAATATTTCTGTTGCTGTTTTTTCTTCTGTTTTGATTAATTCTTCTGTAATTTCAATAAGATGTTTTCCCAGAATTGGATGCTCTAAAAAAGCAATTGCTTCATCGGCATTTTTGATTTCGTAGAATTTTGAAGTATCGCAGGATCCAAATCCTTTAATCTGAGGAAAAACAAACCACATCCAGGGAGATTCTTTTTTACCTTTTTTAATTTCAGAAAGAGCTGAAAGGTATAACTTGTTCTGCGCGTCTAAAAAACGCATTAATTGATTGTTATTGTAAGCCATTATGTACTGATTTTATTTGGGGGATCAGACCATAAAACTACAGAAAATATGTTTAGTTGTATATTATGAAATCCTTTTTTTACTGTTGCTTTTTTAAAAATACGACAATAGAAAATTATGCGCTTTTTGAATAGCATAAATTGCGAATAATCTATAAAAAATGTTTTTAATCACGAAAAAGGCACAGAGGCAAAGTGGTTAGTTTTTCTTTCGGATTGCATGATTTTTTTTTCAGCAATGTAAAAATTCACGCAAAGGCACAGAGGCGCAAAGTTTGTAGCTTTCATCTCAGCATCTCAGAACCTTAAGAATAGGGTCTCAGCAACTTATTTCCCAATAATTTCTTTGCGATGTAAGGTTCCCCAGTCTTTTAATGCCATTATAACAGGCGTTAAAGATTGGCTGTGCTCTGTTCTTGCATATTCAACAGTTGGCGGGAATGTATCATAAACGGTTCTGGTTACCAATTTGTTTATTTCCAGATCTTTGAGTTCTTTAGAAAGCATTTTATCTGTAATTCCGTCAATATCCTTAGAGATCTCCTTGAATCGTTTTGGTCGGTCAGACAAAGCAATTAAAATAGGGAGTTTCCATCTGCCACTTAAGACTTCCAAAGCATCTCTTACTGGCAGTAAAGCTCCTGTACACGCTTCTTTCATAATTATCGTATTACTATCCTTAATGATAGCGCTATCCATTAGGATAGTACTATAAAAGAGATAGTAAATGTAGATAAGTTTGTATTGTAAAACTAAACAAATATAAAAATGAGTAAAAGAATCCTGAATATAGTAACAAGTATCAAAGGCGATACTTCTTTTAGTAATCAATTATCCAATGCAGTTATTGAGAAACTGACAAATATTTATACAGAGATTGAGGTAAATACACTTGATCTCTCAAAAACACCTTTGCCATATTTGACTGATTTGCATATAAGTGCAATTTATACGCCTGCAGAACTTCATACAGAAGACCAAAAAGAGGCTCTTAAATATTCAGATGCAGCAATAAAAGATGTTTTGGAAGCCGATATTATTGTAATTGGTGTACCACTTTATAATTTTGGAATTCCGGCAGTATTAAAAGGCTGGATCGATCAGGTTGCGAGGGCAGGTAAGACTTTTAGTTATGATGAGAACGGACCAAAGGGATTATTAACAGATAAAAAAGTATTTTTATCTATTGCTTCAGGAGCTATATTTTCTGAGGGGCCTTATAAAAGTTATGACTTTTCAGAGTCGTATTTGCGAACTGTATTAGGATTTTTAGGAATTATGGATATTACAACTTTCAGAGTTGAAGGAACTGCAATTCCTGATTTTGCAGAGAGTGCTTTACCGAAGGCTTTAGCTAGTGTGGAAGAATTTGCTTTTTAAGAAAAATCAAAAAAAATCTGTCAAATCTGCTAGATCTGCGTGAAAAAATTACTCTCGCAGATCTCTCAGATTCATCGGATTTTTATAATGAGACCAAAAATGTTTCAAAATATTATTTTTCAATAATCATCGTAATTCCCTGTCCTCCAGCGGCACAAATTGAAATAAATCCTCTTCCTGAACCTTTTTCATTTAATAATTTCGCCATAACGCCAATAATTCTTCCACCTGTTGCGGCAAAAGGGTGCGCTGCTGCCAAACTGCTTCCTTTTACATTCAGTTTTTCTCTGTCTATTGCGCCAAGTGTTTTCTTTAAACCTATTTGAGCACTCAATTCAGGACTTTCCCAAATTTTTAATGTTGCTAAAACTTGTGCAGCAAATGCTTCGTGAATTTCGTAATAATCAAAATCCTGCAGATTCAAGCCGGCTTTTTCGAGCATTCTGCTAGCTGCAAATAAAGGAGCCAGTAAAAGATTTTGTTGATTTTTTACATATTCAATAGCGGCAACTTCAGCAAAAGTGATGTAAGCTAAAATCGGAAGCCCGCGTTCTTTTGCCCAATCTTCACTGGCTAAAAGTATGCATGAGGCTCCGTCTGTAAGCGGTGTTGAATTACCTGCCGTTAATGTTCCGTTTGCCTTATCAAAGGCTGGATTTAATTTGGCTAATTTTTCAATCGAGCTGTCTTTTCTGAGATTATTATCTTTATCCAATCCGTTGAAAGGCGTAATCATATCATCAAAAAAACCTTCATCATAGGCTTTTGCCATATTCAAATGACTTTTAAGCGCCAAATTATCCTGATCTTCTCTCGAAATTTGATAATGTTTGGCTGTAATTTCGGTGTGGCCTCCCATTGAAAGTCCGGTTTGTGATTCCTCATTTCGTGGAACCAAAGGCGTTAAATCTGCGGGACGAAGTTTTAAAAACGTTTTAATTTTTTCTCCCAATGATTTTGCCTGTCGTGCATTAAGCAGAATTTTTCTCAGTTTTTCACTAACGGCAATTGGCATATCGCTGATGGAATCAACACCTCCGGCAATTCCGGATTCAATTTGTCCGAGAGCAATTTTATTGGCAATATAAATAGCGCTTTCGATTCCGGTATCGCAGGCTTGCTGTAAATCACAGGCTGGGGTTGCAGGATCGAGAGCTGTTTTCATGACACATTCCCGAATCAAATTGCTGTCGTAAGTATGTTTAATCACAGCGCCGCCGACTACTTCGCCTAATAATTGACCTTTTAAATTGTATTTATCAATAAGTCCGTTTAAGGCTGCAGTCATCATTTCCTGATTTCCCACATTGGCGTAGGCCGTATTTGCCCGTGCAAACGGAATTCGGTTATAACCAACAATGGCGACTTTTCTGATTGTATTGCTATTATTCATCTTAGAACTGGATTTGTTTTGAAGAATAAAGATAATTAGAAATGTGTCAATTAGGAAATGTGCCGATTAGATAATTGAATTTTTAAATTTTCTAACTACCAAATTAGCTCATTCTTTAATTACCACATTTTTTCATTTTATTATAATTGAAAAAATGTGCGAAAACCTGTTTCAAAAATGAGACAGGTTTTTTATTGGTACTCAGGTTCATACAAATGTTATTTAAAAACAATAACTATTTTTATTTAGAATGATTAAAAATAATTTGGAAAACCAAATATTAGGGATTACTTTTGCCAACGAAATTTAACACCTTACTAAAATGAACATAAATACTACCAAAAAAGTTTTCTTTTTTACGTTGCTTTTAACATCATTAAACATGATGAGCCAGGAGCTGGGAAAAGTTAGCGGAAAAGTTTCCTTAAGTGGAAATGTCCCTGCAGAAAACATTGCCGTTGCTCTTAAAGGAACAAAATATACTGCCATTACTAATTCAAATGGACAATACGAGATTAAAAGTGTGAAACCAGGAAGTTATGTAATTAGCATTCGTGCTGTAGGAATTCATGCATTTGAAGATAATATTGTTGTAAAATCGAAACAAACTACGACTAAAAATTTCTCGCTTTCTGAAAGTCAGGAAGATCTTGAAGAAGTTGTTATTACAAAAAATAAATACAAGCAAGACAAACCTTCTTTGTCATTACGTCTTCAAACACCAGTTTTAGAGATTCCGCAAAACATACAAATCATTAGTGGTCAGACTCTAAAAGATCAGCAAATTACAAGTATGAGCGACGGTGTAATTCGTAACGTGAGTGGTGCTGTACGTTTAGAGCACTGGGGCGATTTGTACACTAATATAACCATGCGTGGTTCGCAAATTCAGGCTTTCCGTAACGGATTTAATGTAGTTTCTTCTTTCTGGGGGCCATTAACGGAAGATATGAGTTTTGTAGATCATATCGAATTCGTAAAAGGACCAGCAGGATTCATGCTTTCAAGTGGAGATCCAAGCGGACTTTACAATGTAGTGACTAAAAAACCAACCGGAATTACAAAAGGAGAAGTTTCTGTACTAGGTGGAAGCTATGATTTTTATAGAGTTAGTATCGATCTTGATGGTAAATTAGATAAAAAAGGAAAATTATTGTACAGATTTAATGCAGCTGCTCAAAATAAAGGTTCTCACCGTGCATTTGAGCACAATAATCGTTATGTACTTGCTCCGGTAATTTCATATCAGGTTGATGATAAAACAAAAATTACTGCCGAATATAATTTTCAGTACGCAAATATGACTGAAGTTGGTTCATACTATGTTTTCGGACCTGCGTCTGAAGGATATGGAACTTTGCCTGTAGGATTTACCATGACACAGCCTGGCTTGCCAGATACAAACATACAAGACCACAGTGGTTACCTTATGTTCGAGCATAAATTTGATGACAACTGGAAATTGACTGCACAAACTTCATATTTTAAATACCTTCAACAAGGATACAGTTCCTGGCCAGGTGTTGTTGGTCCGGGTCCTGTAGACAGAGATTTTAACGGTGTACCGGAAGGAACTCTAGCTGCTGGTGAAATTATTCGTAATGTAGGAATCTGGGATGCAGAAAGTAATATGTATTTAGGGCAAATTTTCCTAAATGGAAAATTCAATACAGGATCTGTTAGCCACAAAATTTTAGGTGGTGTCGATTTAGGAAGCAAAGATTATGCGGCAGATTGGGGACAATCTCATGATCTTGATACTGTTGATAATCCATTCAATGTTAATAGCCCAAATTATGGAACGCCATCTAATGGTTTCCCTGATTTTGATCATACAACTCCACTTTCAATCAGAGCTAAAAATGCTGGAGGTTTAATGAGTTCAGAGTATGCAGCAGGATATATTCAGGACGAAATTGGTTTCTTTCAAAATAAATTGAGACTGACACTTGCAGGAAGATATACCTGGATTAGTCAGGCAAGCTGGGGTGGAGCTCCAATTTCCGATAGCCATATTACACCACGTATCGGAATTAGTTATTCGGTGACTGAAAGTCTTGCTGTTTATGGATTATATGATCAGGCTTTTACACCACAATCAGGAATTATTAAAAGCGGTGAAAGTGTAAAACCATTAACGGGTAATAACGTTGAATTTGGTATCAAAAAAGACTGGTTTGACGGTTCATGGAGTACTACTTTAGCAGCTTACAGCATTTTAAAGAAAAACGAACTCACTTCTGATCCGGCTAATACACCGGGAGAGCAATATAGTGTTGTTTTAGGAGAGAAAAGAGCACAAGGAATTGAGCTCGATTTAAGGGGAAAACTATTCGACGGACTTAATTTAATTGCAAATTATGCTTTTACCGAGTCTATCGTAAATGAAGTTGATCCGGCAGTTTCTGCTGCAACCGGTATTAACAAAGGAGATATTGTTCCTGGATATTCAAAACACACAGCAAACGCATGGTTAAATTATACGGTTCAAAGCGGAAAAATTAAAGGATTTGGAGTTTCTTTAGGAGGAACTTTCCTTGACGGACGTCAAACAGATACCTGGAGCGAAGGACTTCAAAAATTACCATCTTACTTTAAATTAGACGGAGGTTTATCTTATGAAACAGGAAAAGTAAAAGTTACGGCAAATGTTTTCAATATTTTAGATAAATACCTTTACAGTGGTTCGTATTATCAGTGGCTTTCTGCTTATTACTGGCAAACAGAAGCACCAAGAAACTTTAGAGTCGGGGTAACTTATAAATTCTAGTTTTTAAATATTACATACAAAAACATCCGCCAATGGCGGATGTTTTTGTATGTAATAGGTTCAAAGGGGCAGAGTGACAAAGGTTCAAAGATTTAGTTTCTTAGTGTGTAATAAAATCTTTTTAATCTTTACAATCTGTGGCAAAAATTACCCCTTATGAATTAAAGGAATTACTTTTGTACCAATAAGTTCTATCGCATTCATTAATTGTTTATGTGTAAGTCCCGCATTATCCATTTGGAAAGTAAATCGGTCTACACCGCCAAGAGATTCGCTGTGTCTTAATAATTTTTCGACAACACGTTCCGGACTTCCAACAATTAAAACGCCATCATCATCAATCAGTCCGTCAAATTTGGCTTTGGTAACTGGCGGCCAGCCACGTTCTAACCCTAATTTTGTCCAAAGTTCGGCATAACCTGGGTAGTATTCTTCTATAGCTTTTTCAGTTGTACTTCCAACAAAACCCGGCGAGTGTATACCTACTTTTAGTTCTTTTGGTTTATAACCTGCTGCTTTTCCTGCTTCGCGATATAAATCGATTAAAGGGCGAAAACGATGCGTTTGCCCTCCAATAATAGCGACCATTAAGGGTAAACCCAGACTTCCTGCTCTTACAAAAGATTCCGGAGTTCCTCCAACACCCAGCCAAACAGGTAATTTTTCCTGTAATGTCCTCGGATAAATTGGAAGATTATTTATTGCAGGACGGAATTTTCCTGACCAGGTTACAAATTCATTATCGCGAATTTGTAGAAATAGTTCTAATTTCTCCTTAAAAAGCGCATCATAATCATTCAGATTAAATCCGAAAAGAGGATAGGCTTCAATAGAAGAACCACGGCTCACAACAATTTCTGCTCTTCCTTTTGAAATCAAATCCAAAGTAGCAAAACTTTGATATACCCTTACCGGATCTGCAGCGCTTAGAACCGAAACAGCACTAGCCAGTCGAATGTTTTTTGTTCTCGCAGCCGCAGCACTTAATATTACTACAGTTGCAGAATCTAAAAACTCTTTTTTATGATGTTCCCCAATACCAAAAACATCCAAACCAACCTGATCGGCAAGTTCAATTCTTTGGAGTAATTGTTCCATTGCATCAACGCTACTCAAATTGTTACTACCGTACATTGCCGAAGCAAAACTGTCAATTCCTATTTCCATTTTTTTAAGGCTTTAGGCTATACGCTATAGGCTTTAAGCTTTTTTGGAAAGCTTGCAGCTAACACTTATAGCAGATTTTATTTTTATTTTTAGCTTAAGATTATAGGTAATAGGCTTTAAGCTTTTTTGGAAGCCTATAGCCTATAGCTTACAGCCTAAAGCGATGACTAATGAGAGAAGCCAAACGAAACACTGATCAAAATAATCAGGATAACAATCAGCGTAATAACAACATAAAGATAATCTTTCTCCAGAAGGAAAGAAAATAAAGAAAGCAAAACGCGAAATACAGGTGTCAGAAAAAGCAAAATGATTCCGAAGAAGATCAGTGATTCACCTTTTCCCTGAATAACACCCTGATAAACATCAGAAACCACTTCAAATATATTTCGGTCATTTTCATGAAAGACAGCGTAATTTTCAATATCTGTACTATGTCCCATCAAATAAACGATTCCCCCAATAAAAGCGACTGATAATGAGATCCAAACGCCGTAGCGCAATAAATTTCCTATTATGGTTTGAAAATCTTTTTCTCCGAATTTTTCTTGCTGCATACTGTTAGATTTTTCCATTTAGTCCGTTATAAATCATATTTACTGCCAAAACAAAAATCAGGCAGGCAAAAAAGATCCTTAGTTTTTTAGGGTTTGTTTTTACCAATACTTTTGCTCCGGCCATAGCACCAAACAAAACGCCAATAACCACCGGCATACAAATTCCGGGCTCAATATAGCCTTTCTGAATATAAATTACAGAACTCGCCATTGCCGTAACACCCATCATAAAATTGCTGGTTGTAGTTGAAACTTTAAACGGAATCTTCATAATATTATCCATTGCAATTACTTTAAAAGCACCTGAACCAATTCCGAGTAAACCCGACATCATTCCGGCAATTCCCATCATACTGAAACCACCAATTACATTTTTGGTTCCATAACGGATGACTTCACCATTATGCGAGGGATAAGTGCCCTGAAGTCTTAGTTTTTTGGCTAACGGACTTGATTCCAAAACAATATGTTCTTCTTTTTTTCGAAGGGAATTAATCGCAGAAAAGATCAAAGTCATACCGAATAAAACGGCAATAAATGAAGTAGGAGCAATAGTTGAAAGAAGTGCGCCGCAAACAGCCCCAATAGTGGTAGCAATTTCGAGGAAAATTCCCAAACGCATATTGGTAATTCCTTCCCGCACATAAGCAGCGGCAGAACCGGAGGAAGTAGCGATTACAGAAACCAAAGCGGCACCGATGGCATAATGAATATCAACTCCTAAAATGACAGTTAAAAGCGGAATAATAATGATACCGCCTCCTAAACCTGATAATGAACCAATAAAACCTGCTAAAAAAGCACCAAGAAGCATAATCAGGGTAAACGTAAGTACTGTCATTCGGATCAATTTTGTTTTTGCTAATTTACGAATTGATATTTGGTAAGGAAATGTTTAGGTGCTTAAAAAGTCCTTAAAAAAGCGAAAACGATTTAATTAATAAGAAAAAAACATGCTATTATCTTATTTTAATATTGATGTAATTTATGCGGGAAAAGATTAGAAATGTTCTACCCTAATTTTGTTGTATGTTTTTTGTTCCGTAGGAACATTTCATCGGTAGAAAAAAATATCATTAGAGCACGTTCCGTAGGAACGTTTGATTAAACACAATAAGAAAATGGCCAACACATACACACAGTTGCATATACAATTCGTTTTCGCTGTAAAATATAGAAAAGCATTAATCGATAAAGAATGGAAAGATAGATTACATCAATATATAACAGGTATAATTCAATCAAATAATCATAAAATGCTTTGTATAAATAGCATGCCGGATCATATCCATATATTTACTGGCATGCGTCCAACTCAATCTATTTCTTCGCTAATTCAAAATGTTAAAACAGAAACCAGCAAATGGATTAAAGAACAGAAATTGTCTTCCAGTTTTGCATGGCAGGAAGGATATGGTGCTTTTTCATATTCGAGAAGTCATGTGCAAAATGTAATTCGTTATATCCAAAATCAAGAGCAGCATCATAAAAAACAAACATTTTTGGAAGAATATCATAAACAGTTAAAAGCATTTGAGGTAGAATATGATCAACAATACATTTTTAAAGAACCAATTTTGTAATATCAAATATAACACCGGACGTTTCCACCGATGATAACGGATTATACCGATGAAATATTACCGATGAAATGTTCCGATGGAACATATTTTTTATACCAATGAATGTTACGATGGGACGTGATTTTTCTAACGACGAAATGTTCCGATGGAACATATTTTTTCTACCCATGAAATGTTCCGATGGAACATAATTTTATGTTTGCGATTAATTTCTCAGCATTAAACTTTTATTAACAACTCCGACAAAACTTATCGGTTATATTTGTAAGGCTCAATTCACAAATTAATCCTTTAATGGTATGACGAAAATTCAAAAAAATGCGATTTGCGCCTTTTTATTTTTGGCTTTTTCATTTTCGGCATACAGCCAAAATGTTAAACTGCTCAATATTGACCAGCTTAACGAAAGAGTAAAAAACGGAAAAGACAGTACTTATGTCGTTAATTTTTGGGCAACCTGGTGTGCGCCATGTATTAAGGAACTGCCTCATTTTGAAAAACTCCAAGCCGACTATAAATCGGAGAAAGTGAAAGTTTTGCTGGTAAGTGTTGATTTTAAATCAAAATTGAGTTCGGCTGTGCTGCCATTTGTTAAAAGAAAAAATCTGAAAAATGAAGTGTTTTTACTGAATGAAAGCAGCCCGCAGGAATATATTGACCGCATTGATCCTTCGTGGTCAGGCAGTATTCCGGCAACACTTTTCATCAAAGGCGATAAACGAAAATTTGTCGAAAGTGAATTTACCTATGAACAATTATTAACTGAATATAAAAAACTGTAAACCATGAAAAAAATAATCCTTTTAGTTATGCTGGCATTTTCTGCCTTTCTTTCGCAGGCGCAAAATGCAACTCTTAAAGCTGGTGATACTGCACCGGACTTTAAATTGAAAAATATTGATGGCAAAGAGGTTTCATTTGCCAGTTTTCCAAAGGCAAAAGGTTATATTGTCGTTTTCACCTGCAATACTTGTCCGTACGCTGTTGGTTATGAGCAAAGAATAATTGATTTGGATAATAAATTCAGACCGCAAGGATATCCTGTAATTGCGATCAATCCGAATGATCCTGAAGCTTCAACAGCAGATACTTTTGAAAAAATGCAGGAATTGGCCAAAAACAAAAAATATCCTTTCCCTTATTTATTTGATGCAGGACAAAAAATAACGGATCAATATGGTGCAAAGCGTACTCCGCATCTTTTTATTGTATCAAAAACAGCTAAAGGAAATGTGGTTGAATACGTAGGAGCCATCGACAATGATCCGGAAGGAAACAATGCACAAAAAACGAAATATGCTGAAGATGTGATTGCATCATTAAAAAGCAATCAAAAACCAGCGATTACACAAACAAAAGAAATTGGCTGTACAGTTAAGAGAAAAGCAAAAGCTTAATTTTAGTTGTCTTTCATTTATTTAAAAATCGCTTCAGATATCTGAAGCGATTTTGTTTTTGTCTCAATATTGTGCATATTACAAACTTTTCAATTTCTTCATAAATACGGGGAAAACCTCATTCAATTCATCAAAAAGAGGATTTTTGCGATGTTTTAATTTCATCTCTCCAAATAATTTTAATCCCAATGCAAATTGTATCGCTTCAGATTCATTATCAAATAGATTTTTTGCTTTTATTTTGTCAATGATATCAAATATTTCATCGTGATTGCCAAATTCTATTCCGAGTTCTTTTGCAGGTTGTGTTTCGCCGTTGGCGTATTCTTTTAAGCTTAATGTTAAGTAATATTTGTTTGATCTTTTTTCCATATGATTTGAGATTTATTATATAATTAAAAATAGGTGGGGCATGTATATTTCTAAAGATATTTATTCAATATTTAAAGCAGCTCCATAGGAGCGTTATGTTTATAGCTAATAAAATGTCATCGGATTCAAAGCTCCAGGGGAGCGATATGTATTGCGGGATATTTCGCCCCAATGGGGCTCTATTCTCACAGCGTATAAAATTCTATAAATATGACGTCCCGCTGGGACTTCGGCGGCGTTAATGTTTTAGATATTCTTATTTAATCCATTTATCTACAATTACTTTAAAAGTCTCTTTGTATTGTTCGCCGACAGTTATTTCTGTTTTATTGATGAAGATGGAGTTTTTGCTGATAGCACTTATTTTTTCCAGGGAAACAATAAAAGAGCGATTCATTCGCATAAATTTTGAAGATGGTAATTTTTCTTCAAGCGCTTTTAATGAAATCAGTGACATTAAAGCTTTATCTGAATTTTCAAGATGTACTTTTACATAATCTTTTAAACTTTCGATATATAAAATGTCTTTTAAATTCACTTTTACCCATTGATATTCTACTTTCAAAAAGATAAAATCATCTTCAGCATTTGTTGGCGGATGGTCGTTTGTAGTTTCTTCTGCAATCTGCAAAACTTTATTTGCGGCGCGTAAAAATTCTTCATAGCTAAAAGGCTTTAAAAGATAATCAACCGCATTAACTCTGTAACCTTCAATAGCATAATGATTATAAGCCGTTGTAAAAACAATTTTCGGTAATGATCCTGGCTGTTCCTGTAAAAGTCTTGCCAATTCCATTCCGGTTAAATTGGGCATATTGATATCTAAGAAAACTAAATCTGGCTGTTTTTCGCGAATTACACCCATAGCTTCAACCGCATTGTCACAACTGGAAATCAATTCCAAAAATGGGGTTTGCCCGATAAAATTTTCGACCAACTTTAATGCGAGAGGCTCATCATCAACTGCTATACATTTTAATGTTGTCATTATTCTAAAGTTATTTGCAGTTTTACATTATACATACCATTTTCGCCAATTTCGGCTTTTAGGGAATGTTTGTTCGGATAAATTAAATGAAGTCTTCGTTTTGTATTAGTCAGACCGATACCACCTTCATTTGTTGCAGAAGATTTTTCGAAATAGGTGTTTTCTACTTCAAAAGTAAGATCACTTCCATGTTGTGAAAGCGAAATATGTATTTCGCTTTTATCAGTAGCGTGAACACCATGTTTAAAAGCATTTTCTACTAAAGGTAATAATAACATCGGAACAATTGGATAATCGTGTATTTTTTCTGGAATATCAGTTGTAATGGTAAGCTTACTGTTGGCACGAAGTTTCATCAAAGCGATAAAATCTTTCATAAATTCGGCTTCTTTTAATAATGTAGTTCTTTCTTCTGTGCTGTAAAGCAGGTATCGCATCATGCGGCTTAATGTGTGAAGTGCATTTCGTGAATCTTCAATATTAGTATATGTAAGAGAGTAAATGCTGTTAAGCGAATTGAAAAAAAAGTGCGGATTAATCTGCGCTTTCAGCATCGCCAATTCGGCCATGGTTTTGTCCTGTTCTAATTTTTGTTTGTGTTGGGCGGCTTTTTGCCAATGCTGTAGCATGGCAAAGCTCGTGCTAATTCCTAAAACCAATAAGGTTAAACTGAAAACATAGTTGTCAAAATAATCATTTCGATATTTTTTGAATCCCAAAAGAGCGGCCAATTTGTTATGCAGATCGGTATTAGAATTATATAAATAGGAGACAAGCTGCATAGCGAAAATAATACAAAGCGCCCACAATAAAAACGGCGTTACTTTGTCTTTTATGATCGTTTTTGGAACTATGATTAAGGCATTATAATAAAAAACAATAATCAACAGAAATAAAACAATGGTCTGCCAAACCCAAAAAATGGTTGGAAGTACTATATTCCATGTCAGTGGTATGTAAAACAGCTGAATGTATCCTAATAATATCCAGGTAAGGATATGTATTACCGGAAACATATAAGGTTTGAAAAAATTAAATGTCATTATAATTTCTGATTTTAAGGACAATATTACTTTTTATTCCCTTATAAAATAAAACCAATCGCTCAAAATGAAATCACAATCCATAAAAAGCATTTTACAGCCGACGAGCCTTTATTAAACATACGGCTTTTAGCGAAACAACTTTTATCGGTTCTCAAGGTATATCTATCGATTGTGTCTGGGGCTTCGTCTATTTGAAAAATTTATCGTGAACTGTTTTAGTTCTTTTGCATATAATTAAATAGATAATCTCATATTTCATCAAAATGAATAAGCAATCTTTTTTTAGCATTCTTGCTGCGTCTGTTATCATCGCTTCTTGCGGAAATAAAAATGATAAATCGGCTCAGGCTGGTGGAGCGCCACAAGTTAAAGAATATAAAACACTGAATTTAGAACCTAAAACAGCGACTTTATATACTGATTTCCCGGCAACTATTCAGGGACAGCAAAATATAGAAATTCGCCCAAGGGTAGAAGGTTATATCGACAAGATTTTTGTCGATGAAGGCGCTGTTGTAAAAACGGGACAGCCTTTATTTAAAATTAGTGCGCCGGAATATGAGCAGGAGGTCCGAACTGCATCGGCAAGCATTAAAAGCGCTCAGGCTTCTGTTAGCGCTGCAAAATTGGCTGTTAATAAAGTAAAACCTTTAGTTGAAAAAGGAATTATCAGTAAATACGATTTAGAGTCGGCACAATATACTTATGAATCGGCGATGGCTACTTTAGCGCAGGCAAATGCAGCTTTGGTAAATGCTAAAACCAATTTAGGTTATACAACCGTAACAAGTCCTGTTAATGGGGTTGTAGGTTCTATTCCGTTTCGTTTAGGAAGTCTGGTAAGTTCAAATACAGCCGACCCTTTAACGACAGTTTCAAGTATAGGCAATGTCTACGCTTATTTTGCTTTAAATGAGAAAAAGCTTTTGAACTTTACGCAAGGTGACACGCCGGGAACTACGCTCGCGCAAAAAATAAAAAACATGCCTGAGGTTTCATTGCTTCTTTCAGATGGCTCACTTTATCCTGAAAAAGGAAGAGTTGAAACTGTAAACGGACTAATCAATACAGAAACTGGTTCTGTTACTTTTAGAGCGCGTTTTGCAAATCCAAAAAGTATTATCAGAAGCGGAAGCAGTACTACAATTCGAATTCCAAATGAAGTGAAAGAAAAATTGCTGATTCCACAAAGTGCAACATTCGAACTTCAGGATAAAATTTTTGCCGTTACAGTAGGAAAAGACGGAAAGACTAAAAACGTCAATATCACAGTTTTAGAAATTACAGCAGGTAATTATTATGTAGTTACCAGTGGCTTAAAAACAGGAGATCAAATTGTATTAGAAGGAGTAGCTTCTTTAAAAGACGGAAGCGAAATTAAGCCTCAAAATCAGAATCAGGAAACGGTATACGCCGATTTAAAATAGAAAAAAAATGTTTAAAATATTCATAAAAAGACCAGTACTTTCTACAGTAATATCGGTCATCATCGTAATTCTGGGTGTTTTAGGCCTCGTTGAGCTGCCTATTTCTCAATATCCTGATATTGCTCCGCCAACCGTAAACGTTTCAGCAAGTTATACCGGTGCCAATGCCGATGTAGTACTGAAAAGTATCGTAATTCCGTTGGAAGAGCAAATTAATGGCGTAGAGAACATGACGTACATGACTTCTACAGCAACAAATGACGGAAATGCGTCAATCAAAATTTTCTTTAAAGTAGGAACAAATCCAGATTTAGCAGCGGTAAACGTTCAGAACAGGGTTTCGAGAGCTACGAGTTTATTACCCGTAGAGGTAACGCAGGCTGGTGTAACGGTAACGAAGAGCCAGAGTAGTAACTTGTTGATTTTCTCTTTATACAGTGATGATAAGGCATATGATCAGACTTTCCTTCAAAATTATGCTAAGATCAACCTTGTACCTCAAATTCAGCGTGTTGTTGGAGTTGGAGATGTAACCGTTTTTGGCGCCAAAGATTATTCGATGAGAATCTGGTTGAGACCAGATATCATGCAGCAATATAAATTGATTCCGAGTGATATTTCGGCTGCTTTGGCAGAACAAAATATCGAAGCTGCACCAGGTAAATTTGGTGAGAATGGCGATCAGGCTTTTCAGTATGTAATTAAATATAAAGGTCGTTTAACAAGCCAGAAAGAATTTGGTGAAATCATCATAAAATCTGTTGGAAACGGTCAGATGTTGCGATTAAAAGATGTTGCTAAAGTAGAGCTAGGATCTCTAAGTTATGCCTCGACAATTAAAACAAATGGTGTTGAATCTGCGGCAATGGCGATTAGCCAGACTCCGGGATCAAACGCACGTGACGTAATCAATAATTCTAAAAAACTGATTGAAGACGCGGCGAAGAACTTCCCAAAAGGAGTGAAATATACCATTCTTGTAGACGTTAATGAAAATTTGGACGCTTCTATTGAAAAGGTAATTCACACCTTGATTGAAGCTTTTATATTGGTTTTTATCGTTGTATTTATATTTCTTCAGGATTTCAGATCAACGTTAATTCCGGCAATTGCAGTTCCTGTGGCGATTGTAGGAACGTTTTTCTTCCTGAGTTTATTTGGATTTACGATTAACTTATTAACGCTTTTCGCGATGGTTTTGGCTATTGGTATTGTGGTAGATGATGCTATTGTCGTCGTCGAGGCCGTGCATGCCAAACTGGATCATGGTTACAAATCGTCTAAGAAAGCAACAATCGATGCAATGGATGAAATCTCCGGAGCGATTATTTCGATTACGCTTGTAATGGCTGCGGTATTTATTCCGGTAACGTTTATTAACGGATCAACGGGAGTATTTTACAAACAATTTGGTATTACGTTAGCGGTTGCGATTATTCTTTCGGCGATTAACGCCTTGACTTTAAGTCCGGCATTGTGTGCTTTGCTTTTAAAACCGCATGCTGACGACCATAAACATAAAAGTTTTATTCAGAGATTTTATACTTCGTTTAACGTTGCATTTGATAATGTAACGAATCGATACAAACGTTCTGTTAGTTTTCTTTCTGTAAAAAAATGGATTGTATTGGCTGCTATTCTTATTGCCAGTGCAGCCTTGTTTTATATGATGAAAACAACGCCATCTGCGTTCGTTCCTGCGGAAGATCAGGGGACCGTTTTTGCCAACATTAGTTTACCGCCATCGGCTTCTATGGAGCGTTCTGATGTAATAGCCAAACGAGTTGACAGTATTGCCAAAACAATTCCGGGTGTTAAAAATACACTTCGTATTGTGGGACAGAATTTTACAGCCGGAGCGGGAAGTGCCTACAGTATGGTAATCGTGAAATTAGAAACGTGGGATAAACGTGACTTAAGCGTAAATGATGTAATTGGTCAACTTTTCGCCAAAACAAGTGGTATTCGTGAAGCTAATATTTTCTTCATTTCCCCGCCAACCATTCAGGGATTTGGACAAAGTGGTGGATTCGAATTTCAATTGCAGGATAAAGGAGGTCACTCAACAGCAGAATTCTATAAAGTGAATACTGACTTTCTAGAGAAACTATCAAAACGTCCGGAAATACAATACGCAACAACGCCATTTAATCCTGGTTTTCCACAATATATGATGGAAATTAATTTGGCTAAAGCCAAAGATGCAGGTGTTCCCGTAAACTCAATTTTATCGACGATGCAAGGTTATTATGGTGGATTGTATGCTTCGAATTTCAATAAATTCGGAAAACAATACCGTGTTATGATTCAGGCTTCTCCGGAATTTCGTACCAATACAGAAGGGCTGAATAAAATATTTGTCCGCAACAGTGCGGGAACAATGGCGCCAATTACGGAGTTTATAAAAATGACCAGAGTTTTTGGACCCGAATCGATTTCAAGATTTAACTTATTTACCTCTATTGCGATTACCGGAGCTCCAAACCCAGGCTTTAGTTCTGGAGATGCGATTAAGGCAATTCAGGAAGTGGCTGCAGAAAATTTACCAGCGGGTTATGGATATGAATTCTCAGGATTAACACGTGAAGAATTGGCTTCGGGAAGTGAGACAATCTTCATTTTTATATTGTGTCTGGTGTTTGTTTATTTCCTACTGAGTGCACAATACGAGAGTTATATTTTGCCTTTTGCGGTATTATTTTCGATTCCGTTTGGATTAGCAGGAGCTTATTTGTTTTCGATCATTTTCAAATTGAATAGTAATATTTACCTGCAGATTTCTTTAATCATGTTGATTGGGCTGCTGGCGAAAAATGGTATTTTGATTGTTGAATTTGCTTTGGACAGAAGACGAAAAGGAATGCCAATTGTACAATCTGCAATTGAAGGTGCAGTTGCGCGTTTACGACCAATTTTAATGACTTCTTTCGCTTTTATATTAGGGCTTGTTCCGTTGATGTTTGCTACGGGAGCGGGAGCTGTCGGAAATAAATCGATCGGAACCGGAGCGGTTGGCGGAATGTTAATTGGAACCATATTAGGAGTATTTGTGATTCCGATATTGTTTATCATTTTCCAGACTTTACAGGAAAAATTGAGTGGTCCGGCCAAAGAAAATTATGATGATGACGATGATGACGACGAAATACAATTGATAGAAGCTCATAAAGAGTAATAATTTAATTCAGAAGAAATGACTCATAGTTCAAATAAATATATTGTACTGCTACTGACAGCCGCACTTTTAAGTGCGTGCTCGATTACCAAAAAGTACGAACGCCCCTCAACAATTTCGACAGATAAGTTGTATCGTGATCAGGCTTCCGCCGATTCGACTACAATTGCGAATATGCCCTGGCAAACTGTTTTTAAAGATGAAAAACTAAATACTTTAATTCAGAAAGGATTAGATCAGAATCTAAATCTGAAAAACGCAATTGAAAACATTGTACAAGCGCGTGCTTCCCTACTTCAAAGTAAATTAGCCTATTATCCGACTCTGAATTTGGATGCTAGTGCAACTCGTACCAAACAGTCGGAAGCGGGATTAAATTTTCCAGCCGGAATCAATATTAATACGTTAACGACAACATATAAATTAGGTTTGAGTACGTCTTGGGAAGCTGATATCTGGGGAAAATTAAGCAGTTCTAAAAGAGCAGCTTTGGCGACTTATTTAGGCACCGATGCTGCCAGACAAGCGGTACAAACGCAATTGATTGCTGATATTGCTAATAATTATTTTTTATTATTGGCATATGATAAACAATTGGTAATTACACAGGAAACTTTAGAAAGCCGAATCAAAAATGTACAAACCATAAAAGATTTAAAAGAAGGCGCCATTGTTACAGGTGCAGCGGTTGTGCAAAGTGAAGCCAACCAACACGCGGCAGAAGTATTGATTCCGGATTTAAAACGTAATATTCGCGAGACAGAAAATGCGATTCATATTTTGTTAGGAGAAGCTCCCGGACCAATCGATCGAGGTGTTTTAGGAACTCAGGTTATTCCGGATAATCTTGCGATAGGTTTACCTTCTCAATTGCTTCAAAATCGTCCGGATGTCCGTCAGGCGGAATTTAATTTGAGAACGGCTTTTGAAATGACGAATATGGCTAAAACCTATTTTTATCCTAGTTTGACACTGACAGCAAGCGGTGGATTTTCGAACTTGCAATTGACAGACTTTTTTACCAATTCTATTTTTTATTCGCTAATTGGCGGATTGACGCAGCCACTTTTCAATCAGGGAATTAACAAGATGAGGTTGACAACAGCGCAATCGCAACAAGTACAGGCTTATAATAATTTCCAACAAAGTCTTTTAGTTGCCGGTCAGGAAGTTTCAAATGCTTTGTACGCTTATCAAATGGCGGCTGACAAAGAAGATTCAAGAGAAAAACAAATTGAAGCTTTAGAAAAAGCAGTTGATTATACACAGCAGCTTTTAGAGTACAGTTCAGCTACAAACTATACAGATGTTTTGACATCACAACAAAATCTTTTAGCCGCACAATTGAGTGGGGTTAACGATAATTTGCAAAAATTACAAGCGGTGGTTGATTTGTACCGCGCCTTAGGCGGAGGCTGGAAATAGATTCTTTATGCCGAAAAGCATTATTGGTCGATAAAATTAGCTGATCGGTATAAAGAATTATTCTGAAGTTAGACTTTGTTACTATTTTAGATAAATAATTCCAGTCAAAGAAAAAGATCTGAAGTTCCACACAATGATCTCTATTATTAAAAACATGACTAAATGAATAGCGCCTCGAGAAATTGAGGCGTTTTTTATTACCGCTATGTCGGTTAAAAAGTGCTCTCCGTCGATTGGTTTGATAGTTCTGTATAATGGATGCGATAAATGTAATTAATGGCACTACTTTCGATTAGTATTAAATGAATTTAATATTTAAAAATAAAAACGATGAAAAAATTAGTATTCGCCTTAGTGCTTTTTATGAGTGTATTTTTTGCTCATGCACAAGTTTCAATTAATGTAAATATTGGAACTCCTCCAAGCTGGGGACCGGAAGGAAATGACAACAGCAGATATTATTATTTACCGGATATCGATACTTATTATGATGTTGCTCAAAGTCAGTATATTTATGATAATAATGGCAGATGGATTCGTGATAAAAGGCTTCCGGCACAATACAGACGATATGATTTGTACTCGGGTTACAAAGTAGTTTTAAATGATTACAGAGGAGATGCTCCTTATTCGTATCACAAGAAACACAGAGAAAACTATCCAAAAGGATATCATGGAAAACCTCAAAAAAACAGAGGCAGTAAACCGGAGAAAAACAAATCAGATCACAAACAGAGAAATGAAAATTCGAAAAATTACAATGGAAATTCTAATAAAGATAAAAAACATTCCCACGATGATCATCATTAATTAAATACATGACAAATGAAAACGCCTCAATAGAGGCGTTTTTTTATGATTTATAGTGTCAGTCTAACTCGAAAAAGCCAATCCTTTACTTTTAAAATTACTAAATAAAACCTGACGAGCAGAACTAATAGTTTCCTCAGTACGGTAAATACTGCACCAGAATTTTACCAGAATTTTATATTTGCCGTCAGAAATCGAAATATAATAAATTTGGGAAGCTTTGTCGTTATTTACCGATGATAAACTGCTTAGAGATTCATTTATAATAGCATTAATTCCTTCGGGATCAATTTCTCCGGCTATTTCAATTGATACTTCAACTAGTTTAAAATTGTCCGTATACGTCCAGTTGGTGATGTTTTGAGATAGTAAATTTCCATTCGGAATAATGATCTCGGCACCATTTGGAGCATTGATTTTAGTGGTACGCAATCCCATTGATTTCACTCGGCCAGATTCAGAACTAATTTCGATGACATCCCCAATCTGAATCGGTTTATCAAAAATTAAAATCACACCCGATACAAAGTTATTTACAACATTCTGAAGTCCAAGTCCAACACCGACACCTAACGCGCCTAGCAAAATACTTAATTTATCCAAAGGCATTCCGGAAGCTGCAACGGCTAAAAGATAACCGCCGATTAATACAATCAGCCTTGTAATTAGTAATTTGGAATGTTGTCTTTTATTGACGTTTTCTTCATTTTCATCGTCAATTTCTCCAAAGAAGTAAGCGACATATTTTTGAAGCAGGTGAGCAATCCAAATAATAATAAAAAACAGCACAATGTTTCCTAAAGTAAACGTAATACTCCCTATAGTATTCGGATGGCTTAATAAATTTCCTAAAGAAGAACGAAGCGATTCCCAGATATTTAAATTGGAAGCAATGACCACCAGCCACATATAACTGATTACTATGATAAAAGGTTTTTTCAGCGTATCAGATAAACTTTCGTGATCAAAAATCTTTTCGAAACCGCGTTTAATTCGGGTCGTATAGATTTGCAGAATAATGATTTCTAAAATAATTTTCAGTAATACGCTTAATGCTACAATCTGCGTAAGCGAAATAAAAGCGGTTAAGCTCAGCATATTAGAAAGCGATACACGTCCAAACAAATTATAAAGTATTGACAAACCATTTAATCCGATAAAAATAATGCTGGCCCATTTAAAGAAACCTTTAATATACAGCTGATCTTTAAGCGTTTTGATTTGCACCAAACCATAACGGATTCCCAGAATGTTAATAATAATAAAGGCACTACGTTGTAAAAAACCAACTTCGATAAACAGGTCAAGGAAACAAAGCGTGAAGAACAATCCCAATAGAAACAGCCAGTTTTTCATGGAAACTTTGGACCATTTATTTTTAAAAAGTACCGTCAAAAACCCCAGTAATAAAAGCTGTAGCAATTCTAAAAATAAAGCAGGCGCATATAAGTTGCTGACAACGGCAATGTTGAGTCCGATTACTGCGGCCGGAATGATAACGCCTCTGTTTAAGTATTTAAAATTAAAGTCAGAAAGATTTTCAGCATATCCGTTTTCTTTAAGATATTTTATATTTCGTGAAATATACCAAGCCAGCAGTCCTATAAAAAAGAGTAAAGTGATTAAACCGCCTGTTCGATAGCTCAAATAATAAGCAGCAACGCTTTCTTCGATTACGATTTTGGCGCCGATATTTTGTTTTATAGCTTTTTTCGGAATCGATTCATTGAAATTCCATAAAAAAGGATATTCTTTATGAAGCATGCTGATTCCAGACTTCTCCAGATTATTTTCAACTGTTATCAAGGCATTGGAAACGGCAATTTTTCGTTGTACCGTAATTCTTTTTTTAGCATTTAGAACACTCTGATTTTTAGTCATCAGGCTGTCTGTACTGCGGTATTTTTTTCTAAGATTAGCGAATTCTCTTTTAAACTGTTTACGTCTAATGGTATCTTTTATTAATCCCATCAACGTTTTGTCCTTACGCAGTTCAATGAATCGGCCTTTAATTTTTTCGAGATTTTCGTTGCGTAAATTTATGGCAGCATTCTGCTCGTCCAATTGCGTCTGGATTTCCTGTAGAACCGTATGATACATTTGCTGGTTACGCACATTTGGATTGGCACCTTTTAGACTTGCCAAAATAAGGTCGAGTTTACTTTGGGTTCTTTTGATTTCACCAAATAAATGACGTGAAGCGCTATCAAAATCGGCATCATTATAAGCAGATTCCATTACTTCACCTGCTTTTTCAATAGCCATCAAATAGTCGCTGTCGGTGGTTGTCTCTTCAAATAATTTGGAGCGGCTTTCTTTTTTTGGAGCGGTTGTCTGCGAATAGGAGAGCGGTGCAAAAACTAATACAATTAATAAGGCGAATAAATAGAAAGGATTTCTTTTTTGAGACATAATTTAAGTAATGAATTGGGTTTCAAATTTAATTTTTTTTGAGCAACTTTTGGGGAAAATATCGAAATATTCTGATCTAAAAACACCCCAAAAAGATATTGTTTTTTGATTTATATGTTTTTTAAGAATGATTCTCAAATCTTTATATTGGGCAAAATTTATTTTTTCCAACTAAAAGTATATAGTTCATAAAATATTATATTAGTTCCCTAATCTAAGTATAAATCCAATAACGCATAAACGATCAGGAAATGGGAAATATCACGGTAATTATAATGTTACTATTTGGAGTTGCTTTTCTAAGTTTGTTAAGTAAAAAATATAATTTTCCAATTCCAATCGTCTTAGTGCTTTGCGGTGTTGTCATCAGTATTATTCCCGGACTTCCGGTAGTTTCCCTGAATCCTGAAGTTGTTTTTATCATTTTTTTACCTCCTCTTTTGTATCACGCTGCATGGTATACGAGTTGGTATGAATTTAAAAAAACGATTCGTCCAATTACGCTTGCAGCTGTTGGCTTAGTTTTGTTTACGACTGTTGCAGTTGCAATTGCAGCTCATTCACTTATAAACGATATGTCGTGGCCTTTGGCATTTTTGCTTGGTGCCATTGTTTCGCCTCCTGACGCGGTTTCGGCGACTTCAATAACAAAAGGTCTTGGTCTTCATCCTCGTCTTATTGCATTGCTTGAAGGCGAAAGCCTGCTCAATGATGCCAGCGGATTAGTAGCGTATAAATATGCGTTAGCAGCAATTCTCGCTGGAAATTTTGTGCTTTGGGAGGCCGGTTTAAATTTCTTTATTATGTCAACGCTTGGGATCGGTATTGGTTTAGTCGTAGGTTTTGTAATGAGTATTGTCCATAAAAAATTTGTGTGCGATGATATTATTGAAGCTACATTAACCCTTTTAACGCCTTTTGCTTCCTATTTAATAGCAGAACATTTCGAATGTTCCGGTGTGCTTGCTGTAGTAACAACCGGACTTTATCTTTCGGCACGATCAGGGAGTATTTTTACACATGAAAGCCGCATTATGGCAGTAACAATCTGGAGTATTCTGACGAATATTTTAAACGGTCTTATCTTCATATTAATTGGTTTACAGCTTCGTCATATTATTATCGGAATAAGCAATTATTCTGGCAGCTCTTTGTTTATATGGGGGGCGAGCATTAGTGCAGTTGTTATTTTGGTCCGTTTTCTATGGGTAATTCCGTCAACATTATTGCAGAAATATTTAAGTAAAAAAAACAAACAGAAAGAAGAGTTTGATTATAGAAACATGATCATTTTTGGATGGTCAGGAATGCGTGGCGTGGTTTCAATGGCGGCTGCTTTGGCATTACCATTAATGATGAATGAAAAAGAGGCATTTCCTTTACGGAATCTTATTATTTATCTGGTTTTTTGTGTCATCCTGTCGACATTGGTCATTCAGGGATTAACACTTCCGTGGCTTATCAAAAAATTAAAACTTCAGCCTTATTCTATATTAGCCGAAGAATATGAAATTAGAAATGTCATAGTTTCTGAGACAATTGCTCATATTGAAGATAATTTTTCACTGCTTAATGACGATTTGCTTCACAACATTAAAAGTAAATATGAAGTTAAGTTTAATCGTTTACAGAAAACAGAACTACCTGCTAATTTTTTCGGGAAAGGAAATATAATGGGTGGGCAGATTTTTAATGAGTTTACTAAACTTCAAATTGATTTATTGAATGTAGAGCGCGCAAAATTGGAGTTAATGCATAAAGAAGGGGTTGTTAATGAAGAAGTTTTTCGAAAAATAGAAAAAGAACTTGATCTGGAAGAGACCCGCTTGTGGATGGAAATGTATGAGGAATGAGAATTAGATAATTAGACAATTAGATAATTAGATAATTGGAATGTTGAACTGTTGAAATTTTGGAATGCAGGAGTGTTGGATTTTGCATCATTGGATTTAGATATTGAATAATTGGCAAAATGGAGATGTTAATTTATTGAAAATATAATGTTGTAAAATAACTTATATTTACATCTCTTATTATCTATTTTATGGAAGAAAATAAACATGTGACTATATATGATATTGCTGAGAAGTTAAATTTGGCAACCTCAACAATTTCAAGAGCTTTAAAGGATCATCATTCAATAAGTGATAAAACGATCAAAAAAGTTAAGAAGGCCGCAAAAGAAATGGGATTTGTGCCCAATACTCTTGCAGCAGGTTTGCGTGGCAATAAAACCAAAACAATTGGTGTTTTGATTCCAACAGTAACACAACCCTTTTTATCGTCTTTGATTAGTGGTATTGAGATTACAGCGCAAAAATCAGACTATTCTGTAATCATTATGCAATCGCATGACTCTTATCATGAAGAAGTCAATATGGCTAAATCCTTATATAGCAACCGTGTAAGTGGCGTTATTTGCTCACTGGCGATGGAAACCAGGGATACTTCGCATTTTCATCAATTTTCAAATAATAATATTCCGCTGGTTTTTGTCGACAGGGTTCCGAAAGATTATAATACTTTCAGGGTGGTTATCGACAATTATTCTGCGGGTTACAAAGCGACCAAACACCTTATAGAACAGGGTTGTCTTCGTATTGCTCATTTAACAGCCGGTTCAGAATTCGGTAACTTGTACAACGAAAGAAAAAGAGGTTACGTTGAAGCTTTAAGAGATCATAATTTACCGATAGATGAGGATTTAATTATCGATTTGAAAGCCGTGACTTATGAAGAAGGAGTAAAGGCAAGTAATAAACTATTTGATTTAAAACCAATTCCGGACGGACTTTTCGCTTCCGGAGATATAATTGCTGTAAGTGCGGTGCAGACAGCTAAAAAACGTGGCATTAAAGTACCTGAAGATATTGCTATTATCGGCTTTAATAATGACCCGATTTCCCAAATTATTGATCCAAATTTATCGACCATAACACATCCCGCAGAAAAAATGGGGAAAGCTGCTGCCGATATTATTATAAAGAACCTGAAATCAGCAAAAAATGAAGATGTTCAGGAAATCGCTTTCCTTAATACAGAAGTACTTATTCGCGAATCTTCTAATAGAAAAGAACCTTAATATTGTTGTGATGTTGTAATGTTTTAAATTAAATACTTAGGGTTTATTTTGGAATAAACAACAGGATATCCTATCCGCAATGATTTTTAATACTAAAAACTCCTTTCAAATGAATTTGAAGGGAGTTTTTTAGTTTTACAGGCAACCGATTGTCTTGCATGGCCTTAATTTTAGAGTTTATGATTCAAACCCACCATTTTTCTTCAAATCACGAAGACCTTAACTGGCATGGCAATCCCATCAATTCTTTTGTATGAATTATTTGAAATTTATTTTTTGAGAAGAAATTAAAAACTAAAAAAATATTTTAACAGACGGTTTTATGGTTTTTTTAAAGAAATCAAAGATCTTTCTTTTTATCTACAACGTTTTCGTAGTTTGAAATCACTATTTTGCCAATTATTTAATATTTTGTGATTAAAAATATAAATATGATTTTTTTAAACTCAATTTTTTGATAAATTAAAATAAAAAAATTAAACAACCGGTTGTGTGTTATTGTAATTTATATATATTTGTTTTTATAAAAGGGTAAATGCTGGTTCATTTTCAGAGAGAAATGAAAAGGCTATAAGCTTTTATAAAAACTAACTTAAACCATATATTAACTAATTAAACCAACCATTTATGACTAACTTTTTAATTACTAAAAGCAAATCAAAATACTTTAAGAATTTGGGTTTCATGATCCTGTTGTTTGTATTTTCTGCTTCGGTAAATGCTCAGACGACTGTATCAGGAACAGTTTCGGATAATAGCGGACCAATACCGGGTGTCAATATTATTGTAAAAGGAACAAATACTAGTGCAGCTACAAATTTTGATGGTACCTATTCAATTAAGACAACGCCAAATGCAGTTTTGGTTTTTAGCTTTATCGGCTATAGAACACAGGAAGTACCAGTAAGTAATAAAAGTCAGATTAATGTAACGCTTGAAGAAGATGTAAGTAGTTTAAAAGAAGTTGTAGTCGTAGGATACGGTACAATGAAAAGATCTGATTTAACAGGAGCAGTTTCTACTGTTACAAGTGCCGCCGTACAACAATCTGTTGCAACTACAATCGATCAGGTTTTGCAGGGACGTGCAGCGGGTGTACAAATTCAGTCAAATAGTGGTGCGCCAGGTTCAAGTTCTTCGATTCGTATTCGTGGTATCAGTTCCTTAAACGGATCAAACGAACCAATCTTTGTAATTGATGGTGTTATTATCGACGGATCTACAAGTTCTGTAAATACAAATCCGCTTGCGAATATCAATCCTGCAGATATCGTTTCGATGGATATTCTGAAAGATGCGTCAGCAACTGCTATTTATGGTTCAAGAGCTGCAAACGGAGTTATTATGATTACTACAAAACGTGGAAAAAAAGGAGATATGATCTTAAATTTTGACAGTTATGTAGGTTGGCAGGAAATACCAAAACATTTGGATTTATTAAATCTTAAAGAATATGGGACACTTAAAAACACACGTTCTGATTTAGGAATCGTGCAACGTGATAATTACTTTATCAGACCTGATTTATTGGGAGAAGGAACAGACTGGCAAAAAGAATTGTTTGACACCGCTTTGATGCAAAGCTATAATTTATCTGCTTCTGGTGGTTCAGACAATACCACTTATGCATTAGGAATTGGTTATTTAGATCAGGAAGGTATTGCTATCGGATCTGGATTTGATCGTTTCAATCTTAGGGGAGTTGTCGATTCTCAGGTAAAAAGCTTTTTAAAAGTTGGAGTGAATTTCGCTTTGAGCAAAACCAATCAAACTACTACAGTTCAGGACGATGCTTTAATCTTAACTGCTCTTAAACAAACGCCAAACGTTGCTGTTCGTAACGCTGATGGTACATTTGATGGTCCGGATACGAAAGAGTTTGTTCAAAACAATCCTATTGGTTTGGCTTCTATCAAAGACAATCATAATAAAAATTATGGAATGAGAGCCAATGCATATGCAGAGATTGGCTTTACAAAAGATCTTAAGTTCAAAACAACTTATTCGTTAGATTACGGCTTTGCAAACAATTATATCTTCAATCCATCTTATACTTTTGGAGCACTTGAAAACGAAGTCAGAGAAGGTTCAAGAACAAAATCGAATAGCGAATTCTGGAGTTGGAATAATATATTAACCTACGATAAAACTTTTGGTCTTCATAAACTAAATGTAATGGTAGGTCAGGAGATGCAGGAATCAAACTGGGAAAACCTCTATGGATACAGATCTGGATATCTGACAAATGGTGCTACAGATTTGAATGCAGGAGATGCTACAACGGCTAAAAATTCAAATGGAAGTAATACAAGTGCGCTTAGCTCTTATCTAAGCAGATTACAATATTCTTTCAATGATAAATATTTATTGACTGCTACAATCAGAAGAGACGGTTCTTCTAAATTTTACAAAGACAATCAATGGGGATGGTTTCCATCAGCGGCTTTGGCCTGGAAAGTCTCTAATGAAAATTTCTTAAAAGACAGTAAAGTAATCAGTAACATGAAATTACGTTTGGGTTGGGGTGAAGTTGGTAGTCAAAATGTACCCAACTACGCTTACACTTCAACTTACAATGCTTCTGCAACCAATTGGGGAACTGGATTATTGGCAGCAAATACAGCTAATAAAGATTTAAAATGGGAAACAACAAGTTCGAGCAATCTAGGTCTTGACATTAGTTTCCTGGATAACAGAATTGAGCTTGTTGCTGATGTTTACTACAAAAAAACAAATAATTTACTATTACAATTGCCACTTCCGGCGTATGTAGGGACAACTGGACAGGGATCAACTTCTGCTCCCTGGGTAAATATTGGTTCTCTTGAAAATAAAGGACTTGAACTTACCTTGAATACTTTAAATATGGACAGAAAAGACTTCACCTGGAGATCTAATTTTAATATGTCTATGAACAGAAGTAAAGTATTGGCACTTAATACAGAAACCGGAATCTTAAATAAATCGCTTCAGCAAGGTTCTGATGTAACAATTGTGACCCGTACAGCGGTAGATCAGGCAATTGGTCAGTTTTATGGATACAAAGTAATTGGACGTTTTGAAAAAGCTACTGATTTCTATTATAAAGATGCAGCCGGAACAGTGAAACCAACTGCTTTACCGGAAGGAATGGCAATAGGAGAAAACGGTGTATGGATTGGTGATTATATTTTTAAAGATATTAATAATGACGGTGTAATCAATGAGAAAGATCGTGATTATATTGGAAACCCAAATCCGGATATTACTTTCGGTTTTACCAATTCATTTACTTTCAAAGGATTCGATGTTAGTATTTTGCTAACAGGTTCTTATGGAAATGATGTCGCAAATTACCAAAGGCGCTGGTTAGAAAATCCTCGTGAAAACACGAATTTATTGTCATCAGCTTTAGGATATGCTCAATTAGGATTAATTGACCCAACGGGGCCAAATGATTATCGTAATGTACAAATTGTTGGTGGAGATCCTTATATGCCAAGAATTGCAGCTTCATCGGCAGCATCGGCTTCTAACTACCGTTTCAGCGACAGATTTATAGAAGATGCTTCTTATGTAAGAGTTAAGAATATCTCAATTGGTTACAATTTGCCAAAATCATTATACTCTAAATATGGTATCTCTAACATCAAAGTATATTCAAACGCTCAAAACGTATTAACATTCACGAAATACAAAGGTTACGATCCTGAGGTTGGATCTCTTAATCAGGATGCGTTGTTAACAGGTATCGATAACGGACGTTATCCTTCGGCAATGGTTACTACTCTTGGATTAAATGTTAATTTCTAATTTTTGCAAACTATGAAAACAAAAAATATATTTTACTCGGTTCTTATGATCGCATTGCCATTTGTCTGGACTAGTTGTAGTGATCTTTTAGAGGTTGAACCAAACGACCAGATTACTAAAGAGAACTTTTATAAAACCGAAGCCGATTTTCAGGCGGCGACAGGACCATTATACAATAAAGTCTGGTTCGATTTTAATGATAAATTTTATTATGGTTTGGGTGATGGGCGTGCTAATAATTTATACGCGCCGTTTTCTGATTATATTTATCCGTTTACTGACTTGTCTGAAACCGGATTAACAGGACCTTTGGTTTCGGCCTGGGGATCTTTGTACAATGTGGTGCAACAATCCAATAACGTAATTATTGGTATTTCTGAAAGCGAGGTTAATGCTGCTGTTAAAAATAAATATATAGCCGAAGCCCGTTTTATGAGAGGTACAGCATACTGGTATTTGGCTTCGCTTTGGGGAGATGTCATTATTACTACTGATCCAAGAGAATTGGTTAAAAATCCGATTGTGAATAAAAATCCGTTGAAAGATGTTTATGAATTTGCTATTCGTGATTTGGAATATGCTGCAAAATACCTTCCGGAAACGGCAGGTCAGGCAGGAAGATTGACAAAATACAGCGCTTACGGAATGTTATCTCGTGTGTACTTGTCATTTTCAGGAATAAGTGATAATCCGAACAGTACTACCAGAAAACAAGAATATCTTGACTTAGCTAAAAAAGCGGCTGAAAAAGTAATCAATTCCGGGCCTTACAAATTGTTGGCAAATTATGACGATTTATTTAAGATTGATAATAATAACAATACAGAATCTATGTTTGCCCTGCAATGGGTTCCAAACGGTGATTATGGTGTAACCAATACGCAGCAGGCTTATTTTGCATTGGGATCTGATATTACAGGAGATGATACCGGATGGGGTTATTGGACAAGAGCTTCTTATAATGTTTTACAGGAATATGAAACTAAAGATACGCGCCGTAAAGCAACCTGGATGGCGGATAATGATGTTTATCCTGAAATCAATAAATCGAATGGAGGATATACTGTTGATCACACCAATGATTTCCTTACCGTTAAAAAAGGAGTTGTTGGTTCTACAAAAGACAATGCAAAAACGTCTCGTATGAACTCAGGTTTAAATACGTATATGCTGCGTTTAGGTGAGGTGTATTTGAATTATGCAGAAGCAGCCTTAGGAAATAATGCTACAACTTCTGACGCTCTGGCTATTGCAGGAATAAACGCACTGCGTACCCGTGCAGGACTTGATCCTAAAGCAGTATTAACTTACCCTGATATCATTCATGAAAGAAGAGTAGAATTATGTATGGAAGGTCAGTATTGGTATGATTTGGTTAGAAGATCGTATTACAAACAACAAGAAGTAATAAATTATATTACAGGTCAGAATAGAGGAACTATAGTGCCAATTCTTTACGATAATGCAACTAATAAAGTAACAATCGATGCTACAAAAAGCAACAGTACCCGCTCAATAGGGGTAATCGATGCCACTATTTTTGTTATGCCTTATCCGGAATCTGAACTGGTTCAAAATCCTTTGTTAAGAGAAAACCCTGTTCCTTATGTTTTTACGGAAGAGAAAATAAAAGACTTGTTCTAATAGTATGAAAAATAATAATCTAAAAAGATTGATCAATATGAAGCAATATATATTAAATAAAAAATATTGGGCACCCATTGCGTTTTTGGGCATGATGTGCTGCGCATTGCTGTTTACCTCTTGCGATAATAGTGATTCGGCAAGTAAAACAATAGTAGTCAGCAAGGTGTTTCTGGAAGATGTAAATTCAGCTGTTCCGGATAGGGAAGTTAGTTTTGTACGATTGGGACAAACGATTAGAATTGAAGGATCGGGATTTACCGGACTTAAAAAAGTATACATCAACGGTTATTCAACTTATTTTAACGTCGTTTTTGTATCTGATAATTCGATAATCCTTTCTGTATCTGCTGATACACCAACCATAGAAGCAGATCCGGCTGACAGAAATACGATTCGTTTTGTAAATGACAATACTGAAACGGTATTCCCGTTCCAGATTCGTGCTTCAAGGCCAGCTATCAACGGTATTTCAAACACGATGCCTAATCCTGGTGAAAAAATTACGGTTGTTGGTTCTGGTTTAACTGAAATAAGTAAAGTCGTTTTTCCTGGAAATGTTGCCGTAACAAGCGGAATTACGTCAGATCCAGATGGGGAGTTTTTTACCGTTACAATGCCAAACGGTGTTTCAGATATTGGAGGTTCACTATTTGTTGAAGGTTCAAACGGAGGGGCCTATTCTCCGGCTTATTTTAACTTTAAAAAAGGTCTTCTATTGAATTTTGACGGAAGCGGATCTCATGGTTATTGGGGAACTTCAACAAGTATGATTCAACCAGCAGATTTAGAGTCAGCAGCAATAGGAGCTGGTACTGTCTCACAAGGGAAATATGTTGCGCATCGTCCGGCTCGTATTGCTTCTTTTGATGCTGCCAAAAACCGTTTGACAGAAGTTTGGACAGCAGGAAATGGCGTTGATAACTGGAGAGCACAATTAACACCTTATATTCCGGCAAATACGCCATTGGATAAAGTAGCATTTCAGTTTGATATTTATGTACCAAATGCCTGGAAAGATTCTGGATTCTTAAAAATATGTACGATCAATAATTTTAATGGAGGAGAATGGACAGGTGCAGTTTATAATTTCGTGCCTTGGATTGTCGACGGAAAATCGGTTGCTTTTCAAACTACCGGATGGACAACTGTTACGATTCCGCTAAACAAATTCTACGCTTGGTCTAAAGAAGCCTTTACTTTTGAAACTGTTCTGGCCTACCGCGAAGCTGCCACGTATCAAAACTTTGGTATTTATTTCGAAAATTCAGATATAAAACTGAAAGATGTTACAGGAACAGCGAGTGAAGTAGAATTTCCTTCAAAAGCAACTGCTGTAAAAGTGTATACAGACAATTGGAGAATCGTTTCATTAAACACACCAACTTATAATGATTTCCCTAACTAATATAAATCTGAAAAAGATTAATTAAAAGAGATAAATCATATAATTTAAAAAACAGAACAAGATGAAATACAAATATATAATCCCAATAATTGCTTCTTCATTAATGATTTTGTCATCATGTGATGATAATTTGATGGAATGGGAAAAAGATCCGGAACACGGTGTTGTAACCGGAGCAGAATTGCCTCTGGAACTGGTTGAAAAAATCAGCCGTTATGAACCATTGAAAACCTATACAAATTTTGTTTTAGGAAACGGAATTGGTGCTGATTTGTACATGAGTGATCCGGCATACAGAAAGTTAGTCAATGAAAATTTTGATGAAGTAACTCCGGGCTACGCCATGAAACACGGCGCAATGGTAAACGCAAAAGGGGAAATCAATTTTAAAACTATTGATGACTTTATTGCGGCTACAAAAGCAGCAGGCTTAAAAGTTTTCGGACACACTTTGGTTTGGCATTCCAACCAGAATGCAAGTTATTTAAATAGCATTATTGCACCAACGGTAATTCCGGGTTCAAGCGGAACCAATATTCTTGATGTTGCCGGTTTAAAAGCCGGAACATTTGCGAATTGGGCAAGAAATAACCCTGGAAAAGGAATTAGTATTGTTGCAAATGCGGGATTAACAAGTACTTCGCAAGCAATTCAATTAGCTTCAAGTGCTACATCAGCTCAGCCTTACAGTTTACAATTAACGGCACCAAACACTACCATTGTGGCAGGGCATAATTATGAAATTTCATTTTATATCAAGTCAGATGTAGCAGGTAAAGGACGTCTTTCTTTTGGTTCGACATTAACGAATCAATATCCATACAAAGACTGGTACAATACTGGAGGATCATGGGTTGAAGCTTTTGCAACATCATCACAATGGCAACAGGTTAAAATTAAACTGGCTCCTGGCGATTTTAAAGCCGGAAGCACTAATTTTCAATTTAATCTTGATTTAGGATACTTGCCAAATGTGACCTATTTGATTGATGTAAACACTATTGCGGTTGTAGATCTTGATGCTGCACCAACTGTAGTTAATATGCTGGCAAATGGAAAATTTGACGGAAATATTACAGGCTGGTCAAAATATAACGGAGCTACAGATGCTTTGAGTCTTGCTGCTGCTGCAAATGCTTATGAAGGTAGTGGTGCCATGAAAGTAGTAAACGCTGTTACCGATACAGGTAATCAATGGAAAACGCAGATTCATTCTGATTTTACTGCTCCTTTAACTGCAGGCACACAATATACAGTTTCGTATATGATTCGTTCAGAAGCCCCTGGTTCAGTTCGCTGTTCGACTACCGGAGGAACTGCTCAATATCAAGGCGATACAGCAACATCTACAACATGGAAGTTAGTTGAATGGAAAATTACAGCGTCAGGAACAGAAGCTGGTTTAAACTTTGACTTAGGCGGAGTGGCCGGAACGTATTATATTGATAATGTTGTGGTAACTACTGGTGCTGCAACCGGTGGACCAACTGCACCTATTACTATCGATAAAACAGCTGCTGAAAAAACAACAATCATTGGTAATGCAATGCAGGATTGGATTTCTAAAATGATGACGCACTATAAAACTAGCGTTTTTGCCTGGGATGTGGTTAATGAGCCAATGAAAGAAGACGGAACATTAAGAAACGGAACAGAAGGTGAAACCGCAACAGATCACTTTTCATGGGCAAAATATCTTGGGAAAGATTATGCCGTTACTGCATTTAAATTGGCTCGTCAGTACGGAAATACAACAGATAAACTTTTTATAAATGATTATAATCTCGAGTCAAGACTGGACAAGTGCGATGGTTTAATTGAATATGTGAAATATATTGAAAGTAAAGGCGGCACTGTTGATGGTATCGGAACTCAAATGCACATTTCATTGACTACGGATAGAGATAAAATGGTTCAGATGTTCCAAAAATTAGCTGCTACCGGAAAACTGATTAAAATTTCGGAGCTGGATATCCGATTAGGAACAAATGCCCCAACTGTAGCACAGCAAGCTTCTCAGGCTGAAATGTATCAGTATGTAATCGATATGTACAAAAAACATATTCCGGCAGCACAACAATATGGTATTACTATTTGGGGAGTTTCTGATAGTGTAAAAGAACACGAGTTCTGGTTGCCTGACGAATCTCCAAACCTTTGGGATGCTAATTACGTTCGTAAACATGCTTACAAAGGAACCGCTGATGGTCTTGCAGGAAAAGATGTTAGTAAAGACTTTTCAGGTGAACTAGTAAAAAAATAAAATCCTTTTGCCTTAATCCATATTATAAAATCACCCCTGGTTTTATAATATGGATTATTTATTTTGTTGAAATTTAATATTTAAAATAAAGAATATGTTTAGTTTTCTAAAAATAGGATTTTTTTCACTAGTGTTAATAGCCACGCAATTCAGCTTTAGCCAGGAAAAAATACCGCATCTTCAAAAAAAAGGAGATAAAACACAATTGATGGTTAACGAAAAACCTTTTCTTGTTTTGGGTGGTGAATTAGGCAATTCTTCGGCTACGACTATAGAAAGTATGGAGCCTATTTGGCCTAAACTAAAAGAGATGAATCTCAATACGGTATTAACGCCGGTTTATTGGGAATTGATTGAAAAGGAGGAAGGCAAATTTGATTTTGCATTGGTGGATGATTTAATCCTGCGTGCCCGAAAAGAAGATTTAAAATTAGTTTTTCTTTGGTTTGGATCCTGGAAAAACAGTATGTCCAGTCATGCGCCGGCCTGGATTAAATTAAATCAGAAGAAATATCCGAGAGTAAAAGAGGATAAAAATAAAAGTCATGAAATACTAACGCCTTTCAGTGAAAACAATCTAAAAGCAGACCTAACTGCTTTTCAGAAATTGATGGCTCATATTAAAGATTTTGATCAAAAAGAGCAGACTGTTATCATGATTCAGGTTGAAAATGAAATCGGAATGCTGCCAACAGCCCGAGATTATAGTCCGCAGGCAAATGAAGCTTTTAATAAAGAAGTACCTGCAGAATTATTGCAATACATGCAAAAGAATAAGCAGCATCTGGTTCCTGAATTTTTAGAACTCTGGAAGAAAAATGGCTTTAAAACAAAAGGGAATTGGGAAACCATTTTTGGAAAAAGTCTTCAAACAGATGAGGTTTTTATGGCCTGGTATTTTTCTAAATTCACTAATGCAGTTACTAAAGCCGGAAAAGACAGTTATGCCATTCCGATGTTTATAAATGCTGCTTTAAATGCCCCCGAAAAGAAACCGGGAGAATACCCAAGTGCCGGACCTTTGCCGCATCTTATGGATGTTTGGAAAGCTGCTGGAAATTCAATTGATTTTCTATCGCCTGATTTTTATAATCCAATGTTTAAACATTGGAACGATTTATTTATCCGTCAGGGCGATCCGTTGTTTATTCCGGAACATAAATTCGATAAAACAGCACCTTTTAAAGGATTGTATGCCATTGGTCATTATGAAGCAATTGGTTTTTCGCCTTTTTCAATTGAATCTGTAACCGATGCCAAAAAAGAACCTCTTGGAAAAATATATGATTTAGTCAGACAATTAACACCTGTGATCGAAGCCAATAAAGGATTGGGAAAAATGGATGGAGTTTTATTGGATAAGGAAAATCAGTCACAAATCATTCAATTAGGGAATTACGAATTTACATTTAAACACGATTATACCTTAAATTGGTCTGATGGGGCCAAAGAAGAAATCTGGCCTGTGACAAGTGCTATTATAATCGAAATTACACCTGACGAATTCTATATTGCCGGTTCCGGAATTGTGGTTACTTTTAAGCCATTAAAAGATAAATCGCTTAATGCCGGAATCTTAAAAGTCGATCAGGGAACTTTCGAGAATAATGGTTGGAAAACTTTAAGGCATTTCAACGGCGATCAGACCCATCAGGGAAGACATGTGAGAATCGCAGTTGATGATTACGAAATTCAGAAATTGAAATTATATACTTATGAGTGATTCTTTACTGTAGCAATAGTAAAAAAATACCTGATATTTTTTAGGTACTTTTTTATTGTTGTAGAATGTAATTATGCTCTTAAATTGAATTTGAAAACTGACTTTCGATAATATATTTTACATGAGTAATAAAAACATCTGTAATTTTAATTTCTTGTTTGATAGAAGCATCATAATCTGTTAATTTAAACTGATGAACTATATCTTTTTTCAAATATTTTATGATAGATTCAAGACTACGAGTATCATTTTCCTGTTGTTTTTTTAATTCTCGTTGTTTGCTTTCCAGATACTGTAAACTCTTTTTTAATCTTTGAAGCTCTAATTTTTCCAATCTTTATGCTTTATAAAATTTGATTAAACAAAACGATAACCCGGAAGGCCATTAAACTCAATATGCTCCAAAAACTTCTCCATTTGAATTTAAGCCATTCCAGAGTACCGCTTATTGATACATACGTACAATTTGAGGTTTTGGTTTTGTTAAATTTTATAGAATTTTTAAAAAATGTTACAAAATTACCATGTCAATGTATTAAATTGTTGATAATGTGTTTGTTGGTGTTTTTAAAAGAAAAAAATATTCTTTATTTTTTAGAAAACAATTGCGTAACTCAAAAGTTACTTATATATTTGTGTAACTTAAAAGTTACTTATTATGGAAAGAAGCATCAAACATCAGTATTTTTTTGCCCATTCCCCTGAAAAGGTTTGGCAATACCTAACCAACTCCGACTTAATGGCGCTTTGGTTAATGAAAAATAATTTTCAACCAATAGTGGGTACCGACTTTCAATTTAGAATCAACCCAATCCCGGATTTGAATTTCGATGGTATTTTTTATTGTACCGTTTTAGAAATTGAGCCGTATAAAAAATTGTCCTATTCCTGGAAAAGCGGACCGGGGGATGAGAAGATCACGCTTGAATCGGTTGTGATTTGGAAATTAGAGCCAACAGAAAAAGGCACACAGGTCTACTTAGAACATAACGGATTTGACAAAGACGAAAACCTTGATTTTTTCAATGGTTTAAACCATGGCTGGTTAGAGAAATTCGAAAAAATAAACAACTTATTAAACCCATAAAATGGCAACACCAGCTCTTGATGTATTTCAGGTCATTGGAGACCCAAGCAGAAGGAAAATGCTTTCCCTGCTTTGCGAAGACCGCCTGACAATTAATTCGCTCGCCGATCATTTCGACATGAGCCGTCCTGCGGTTTCCAAACATATAAAGATTTTGCATAATGCAGGCTTTATCTCCATAGAAGACAGCGGGCGTGAACGTTATTGCAGCCTTAAAAAAGACGGCTTTGATGAACTAAAAACATGGATTTCCTTCTTCGATGAGTTCTGGGGAGCGAAATTGAAGAAATTGGATTCTTTGATGGGGGATGGGAAGCTATTAGATTGATTTATTTGTAAAAATAATATTACAATTTATTTTTACAGCATAAGAAATATTGATATGTTTGCAAGAAAAAAATTGACAAATATTGATGTTTATGAAACTATTGTATCAAGAGAAAATTCTATTATTCAGTATCTTTTTGAGAGCGTAAGACAAAAGAAACTTATTAAAGCTGTACAGTATTCTAAATTAGAAACGAAGACAGGCGAAATACTATTCAATTTAGGCTTTGGAGACTATGATTTTGAAACTAAAAGTATTTCTGATAGAGAAAATAGTAATAATGGAGATATGAGAAACGTTTTTAATACAGTTTTAAGTACTGTTCCTAAATTCTTTAAAGATAATCCGGGTTTTCCAATTTATTTTCAAGGGAGTGATGGCAAAGATTCATTTGAAGATGAATGTAGAAATTCGTGTTCTAAAAACTGTTTTGGGATTTGTAAAAATAAAAACAGAAGAATGAGAACTTATACTTATTTTTTAAATAAGAATTTTAAAGAACTTTCTGAATATTATACTTTTTTTGGACTTGATGAAGCTACAAAAGTGTTTGTACAATATGTACCAAAAAAAATATATATTGCTGTACTCGTTTATCAGAAAAAATAAATAATTTTGTATATACTCAATTACTTAGGATTATGGGAAAAGATATTAAAATGGAAAAAAAAGTAAATATTATCTATATGTCTGAAGCAACGAAGAAAAGAATTTCTAAGGCTTCTGATGAAATAAATGGTAAAAACCTATTTACGGATAAAATTGAGCTTGCAAAAAAAACCTTGCAGGATGTAAAATCACTACCGATTTAAATTTATATTAATCATAAAAAAAGCGTTTAACCGCAAAGCCCGCAAAGGTTTACGCAAAGTTCGCAAAGCTATATTGACCCAGCTTTGCGAACTTTGTGTTTTTACAGAGCAAACCTGGATAAAATTCCTTCGTGCACTTTGTGGTTAATTTTCTACAGTTTTATAATCAAAATTGAGATTTAACTGCAAAGCCCACAAAGATTTACGAAAAGTTCGCAAAGCTACAAACACATAGCTTTGCGAACTTTGTGTTTTTACAGAGCAAACCTGAGTAAAATTCCTTTGCGAACTTTGCGGTTAAATTTTCTTCAGTTTTATAACCAAAATTGATATCTTCGTATCTTTATAAAATAAAATTATAATCAATGACGATCCAGCAATTAAAATATATTGTAGCCTTAGACGAAGAACGCCATTTTGCAAGAGCCGCCGAAGTGTGTATGGTAACACAACCCGGACTCACAATTCAGTTAAAGAATCTGGAAGAGGAAATCGGAATAAAGATTTTTGATCGTAATAAAGTGCCGTTGACGCCCACTATTTTAGGAACCGAAATCATCAATCGCGCGAAAAAGATTCTCCGTGAGGCCGATGATATTCGGGATTTTGTGGTGAATGAAAAAAACCTGTTGGAAGGGGAGATCAAAGTCGGTATCATTTCCACTTTATCGCCTTATCTGATTCCGTTGTTTATTAAAGCGATGAAAGAGGCTACTCCAAAAGTACATTTCATTATAAGAGAATCCAATACCGGCCAATTAATGAAAGATGTAGAAACGGGAACGATTGATGTTGCTATTATGGCAACGCCTACCGGAAATGCTAATTTAATTGAACATCCTATTTTCAAAGAACCTTTTGTGGCTTATTTGAATGAATCGCACCCAATGTCCAATGAAGCTTTTTATGAATTACAGCCCGGAGATCAAACCGAATTATTGCTTTTACACCATGAGTTTTGTTATAACGCCCAGCTTTTGGATATCTGCGGATTAAAAAATTCAGATAAGATAAAAGAACAGTTTACCTACGACATCAGTTCCATAGAAACCTTAAAAAACTTAGTACGAGCTCAATTGGGATTTGCGATTATTCCGCAGCTTTCTACACTCAATGAAGGCACAACCGGACTTTTTAAGCCTTTTAAAGAACCCATTCCGGTAAGAGAAATAAGTCTGGTGGTTTCAGATTCGTTTTCAAAGAAATTAATCTTAGAGAAAATGAATGAAGCCATCTGGAATTGCCTTCCGGATTCCCTCAAAAAAGACTTCGCCTATCGAAAAATTAGATGGAACGATTCGCCTTACTTTGTGAAAGCGGTCAGCAAGTTTATGTAAACTAAAATAAATTCCAATCTTAAAAGATAAATTCCAATTTTAAAAAATTCCAAAACTAAAATTCCAAATTCCAAATCTGCTGCGATTTGAATTTGGAATTTTTATTTTAAGGATGTTCTCTTTAGTCTCGATTTGTCATTCCGACGGAGGAGGAATCTCCGCAAGTAGCTCCGCACAGAAAGTTGCCAATCTTTGTAGAGTTACTTGCGGAGATTCCTCGTACCTCGGAATGACAAGAATACAAAAGCCTGACCGTAAAATCAGGCTTTATTATGTGATGGAATTAATTTATAATTCACAATTTATAATTTACAATTTCTTTGATGCCTCGATAATCACATTAGCAACCTTCGCTGGCTGCGACATAAAAACAACATGGCTTCCTTTTATTTCAGTAACCTTTGTATTTGAACGTTTGTACATCGCACGTTGAATTTCTGGTGCAATACTTTTATCATCAGTGGCAACAACGGCATAAGAAGGTTTATCTCTCCAGGCGGCTTTTGTAATAGGAGTTACAAATCCTTTGGCATAAAATGCGCCTTGCGATGCATACATAAAATCAGCTTCTTCTTTGCTTAGATCACCAGCAAAACCAGCATGGAACTTTGCTTTATCGTAGTAAACAATTCCTTTATCATCAGGAGGCAATACACCGTTTTCAGGGGCGGGAGGTGCTGTTTGCAACCATTGAAGTGCAGATTCTCCATTATCAGGTTGGAAAGCAGCCACATAAACCAAAGCAGCCACTTTTGGATGATTTCCTGCTTGTGTAATTACAGCACCACCCCAAGAATGTCCAACTAAAATGGTTGGTCCGTCTTGTTTGTCTAAGACTACATTTGTTGCAGCAACATCATCTTCCAAAGAGCTTAAAGGATTTTGAACAATACTAACAGTATACCCTTTTTTTGTTAGAATTTCATATAGTGCTTTCCATCCTGAACCATCTGCAAAGGCACCATGAACCAATACCACATTTTTAATTTGTGCTGTAGATGCTTTAGTTTGTGCATTAACATTTGCTGTTGCAAATAAAAAACTAAAGATAAATGCTGCGAACATGAAATAACGATTCAATTGTTCTTTTAAATTTTGTGTTTTCATTTTGTTTGTTTTTAAAGTGTTGATTTTTAATGTGTTAAAATTAAGAAATTAATGACACAGCCAAAGTAATTTCAGTATTTAATAATTTAGAAATAGGACAAATTTCTTTTGCTTTTTGTGCTGCCAGTTGAAAATCTTCTGCTGAAATTCCGGGAACTTTTCCAGTCAGTTCTAATTGAATTAAAGTAATCGTTCCGTCTTCGAAAGTAACTTTTGCTACTGTATCTAAATCTTCCGGTACAAATCCGGCTTCAGAAAGTAAAAAGCTCAATTGCATTGTAAAACAGCCTGAATGTGCCGCTGCGATTAATTCTTCAGGGTTTGTTCCTACACCTTGCTCAAAACGGGTTTTGAAAGATAATTGTGCTTCGTTTAATGTTGTGCTTTGTGTACTGATGGTTCCTTTTCCTTCCATTCCTGTACCTTTCCAATTTGCGTTTGCTCTTCTTGTAAATTTCATGATTTCTATTTTTTAAAGTTGTTTTAATTATTTCAAATCAATTGTTTGATTTTGATGAGACAAATTTATGGTGAGTATGTTTATTAATCAAATTAATAATTTTTTAGTGTTATTAAAATAAATTATAATGATAGCGTTTAAAGGATAGAATAGAGTATGTCAAAACAAATATTTTTTTGAAAATGCTGTAAATACCTCTGAAATTAAAGTAATCTACTATTTTGATAGGTTAATAAAAGTTTTGATGAATTATAGGGTAAAATCAAAAATAACTCTTTAAATTTGCAACCACAATGAGAAATAATAGCCAGAATATGAAGAATTATTATAATCGCAACGTCATGATGTGCTGTGATGCAGTAAGAATTGGATTGGCTTCTATATAAAATAACACTATTTTTTCAAAAAGCCTTTCATGAGTATTTGAAAGGCTTTTTTGTTTTTAAATCTATATTAAAGAATGATTGAATTAAAAAACGTCAGCAAAACTTTTCATCAGAAAGACCGAATTGTTTCGGCTTTATCAGATGTTTCGCTTAAGGTTCCGCCCGGGAAAATTTTTGGTGTAATCGGAACTTCGGGAGCAGGAAAAAGTACTTTAATCCGATGCGTTAATTTACTGGAAAGACCCACTTCGGGAGAGATTATTGTGGATGGAAAATCCCTGATACAATTATCAAATGCCCAGCTTGCTATTGAAAGAAGACAAATCGGAATGATTTTTCAGCATTTTAATTTACTTTCCTCCAGAACAGTCTTTGAGAATATTGCTTTTCCGTTGGAATTAGCGGGAACTTCAAAAACAACAATTAAAGAAAGAGTTTTAGAATTACTTCAATTGGTTGGTTTAACCGAAAAAGCAAATGATTATCCGGCAAGCCTTTCGGGAGGACAAAAACAAAGGGTTGCCATAGCCAGAACATTAGCCAATAATCCAAAAGTTTTATTGTGTGATGAAGCAACCAGTGCGCTTGATCCTGCGACTACGAGATCTATTCTGAATTTACTGAAAGATATTAATCGCCGACTTAATATTACGATTTTACTGATTACGCACCAGATGGAAGTTGTAAAATCAATTTGTGATGAAGTAGCGGTAATTAGTCACGGAAAATTAATAGAGCAGGGAAGTGTGGGCGAAATTTTTGCCGATCCAAAACACGAACTGACAAGGGAATTTATTGCCTCTTCTTTACATCTTGATATTCCTGCTGTTTATCTGGAAAGATTACAAAAAGAGGATGGCGAAAACTTAAATCCGCTATTAAGACTTGAAATGACAGGAAAGTCAGTAAATGAGCCTGTAATATCTGAAGTTTCGCGATTGTTTGATACTAATTTTAAAATCATTAGTGCCCAAATGGATCAGGCAGGCGAGGTTAATTTTGGAATTATGCTGATCGAGTTATCCGGTAAACGGGAAAACTACAAGGCGGCAATCGAATATTTTATATCAAAACATATTAAAACAGAAATCATAGGTTATGTCTGAATCCATTATTGAATTATTATTAAAAGGAACCTGGGAAACGATCATCATGACGTTTTTGTCTGGCTTTTTTGGTTTTCTGCTAGGACTTCCAACAGGTATTTTGCTTTTCCTTACCCGAAAAAATCAAATATTAGAACAACCCGTTTTAAATAGAATAGTATCTATTTTGGTGAATATATTCCGTTCTATACCCTTCATTATATTAATCGTCTGGATGATTCCGTTTACCCGCGCGATTGTCGGAACCTCTATTGGTGTCAGTGCGGCATTGGTTCCGCTAAGTATAGGGGCAGCACCGTTTATTGCACGATTGGTAGAGAATAGTCTTTTAAGCTTGCCATCCGGATTAATTGAAGCCGCAAGAGCTTTAGGCGCAACACCTTTTCAAATTGTATACAAAGTATTATTGCCGGAAGCTTTGCCTTCTTTGATAAACGCAGCATCCATTACTTTAATTACACTTGTAGGTTACTCTGCAATGGGCGGAGCAGTAGGAGCGGGCGGTTTAGGACAAGTGGGCTATCAGTACGGTTATATTGGTTATGATGCTGTAACTATGAATTCGGTATTAGCTTTACTTGTGATTCTGGTGTTTCTTATTCAGTTTGCCGGCGACACTTTATCAAAACGATTTGATCACAGATAGTATCAATTAAAAATTATCAATTAAAAATTATACGCATGATTAGTAGAACAAATTTTTTAAAATTAACTGGAATTATTGCCTTATCACTTGTTGTTGCCAATTGCGGAAAAAGTAAAAATAATGATCCACATTATATTAAAGTGGGTGTAGCTTCAGGACCAGAATTGAAAGTAGCAGAGGCTGCTAAAAAAGTCGCTAAAGAAAAATACGGACTTGAGGTTGAATTGGTTTCTTTTAACGATTATGTAATTCCGAACGAAGCGTTGAGCCAGGGCGATATTGATGCCAATGCTTTTCAGCACAAACCTTATTTGGATGAGCAGTCTAAACAACGGGGTTACAAATTAGCCATAATTGGAAAAACATTTATTTATCCGATTGCGGCCTATTCTAAAAAAATAAAAAGTCTTTCTGAATTGAAAAACGAAAGCACGATCATTATTCCAAATGATCCAACAAACGGAGGGCGTTCGTTACTACTTTTGGAAAAAAACGGTTTATTAAAATTGCGTGCAGGAGTTGGTTTATTACCAAAAGTGACAGATATTATAAGTAATCCCAAAAATCTAAAAATATTAGAATTAGAAGCGCCTCAATTGCCTCGTGCTTTAGACGATCAAAATGTTTCGATTGCTATTATCAACAACACTTTTGCTTCTCAGGCCGGTTTGGTTCCTTCACGTGATGCCTTGTTTGTAGAAGATAAAGATTCTCCGTATGTAAATCTGGTGGTAAGCCGTGAAGACAATAAAAATGAGGAAAAGGTAAAACAGTTTCTTCAGGCCTTTCAATCTGCAGCAGTAGAGCAGGCAGCTGTTCGCGAATTTAAAGGCGGGGCTGTGAAGGGGTGGTAATTGAAGAAAAAATGCTAGAATAAAAAAAACTGCGTAAAATCCTTTTAGATTTTACGCAGTTTTTTTTTGATACTAGTATTGCTAAGAAAGATGTAATGTTTAAGAGTTATTACTGGTTCGTGCTGTATTCTTTTATCTTATTTCTTTTCTAAAATGCTTAATAAATATGTAAATTTTTTCCTTCAAATTTATTAGTTGCATTAAGATTATTTGCTATATTTAGATTAAAGAATTTAAAAGTATTGAATCGATTCACATTCCTGATATGCGATAAATAGCCATCTATATAATTGGGATTGATTAGCGTTGTGTGAGACGCGATGAATCGCCATCTTTATAATTGGGATTGATTAGCGTTGTGTGAGACACGATGAATCGCCATCTATATTGGGATTGATTAGCGTTGTGTGAGACGCGATGAATCGCGTCTGTACTTTGCAGATTATCATGAATATATAGAGATGATCGATTGCTTTTATCTTAGAAAATGAAATGAAAATGAAAATGAAAAAATTTCAGAATAAATATCGCATTCCATCAGCCAGATTAGAAAATTGGGATTATGGTGCAAATGGTGCCTATTTTATCACAATATGTACGGATAAGATGCAGCATTATTTTGGGGAGATTTTTGAACGTGAAATGCAATTGAATGAATTGGGAAAATTAGCCCACGATTTATGGCAGGAGATTACCAATCAATTTCCATATGTCGAATTAGGAAATTTTGTAATCATGCCCAATCACATGCATGGAATATTAATTATCAATAAATCTGCATCCGTAATGACGCGATTAAATGATAATAAAACCGTAGAGACGCGATTCATCGCGTCTCCTCCCGAAAATGCAGATCCAAATTCGCAATTAAATAATAATGATGTAGCCCCACAATTAAGTAATAACGAAAATGCAAAGACGCGAATAATGGATAATGAAACCGTAGAGACGCGATTCATCGCGTCTCCTCCCGAAAATGCAGATCCAAATTCGCAATTAAATAATAATGATGTAGATCCACAATTAAGTAATAATGAAAATGCAAAGACGCGAATAATGGATAATGAAACCGCAAAGACGCGATTCATCGCGTCTCCTCCAGAAAACGCAGATCCAAATCCGCAATTAAATAATAATGATATAGATCCGCGATTAATTGATAATGAAATTGTTGGGACGCAAATAATGGATAATGAAACCGTACAGACGCGATTAATCGCGTCTGTACTAGATCCGCGATTAATTGATCATGAAATACGCATATGCAAGGGCGGGATTGCAGGAGATAAAAATCCAATGCTAAATGAAAATATATCGCGTATTATTCGATGGTATAAAGGCAGGTGTAGTTTTGAAATGCGTAAAATTCATGCTGATTTTAAGTGGCATTCCAGATTTCATGATCATATTATCAGAAATTCTAAATCATTTGATACTATTCAGACCTATATAGAAAACAACCCTTCCAAATGGGGAGAAGATAAATTTCATAAATAAAAAAAGAGCCATCAATCCGAAGCTGTCTTAGAAAATAACTCCATCAGGCAAATATTTTATTTAAAATATGCAGCTGTGAAATTCCGGATTAATTCTTTCCTGATAGCCCGAAAAATAGAAGCAATCGACTTAATGATAAATGCTTTATTTTTGCAATAAACAGATTTAAATAAGCAACGCTTATTCGGATTAACAACTCTTTGTATGCACGAAAAATTAAGGCAACATATCGAAAAAATAGTACCTCTTACAGCTGATGAGTTTGCGTTTATAAGCACCCATTTTACCACTAAAAAATTTAAGAAACACCAATTTATTATACAGGAAGGCGATACGGTCCGGTATTGTTATTTTGTAATTTCCGGGCTTTTAAAACTCGTTCATACAGATAATGGAGGAAAACCGCACATTGTTTCTTTTGCAATGGAAGATTGGTGGGAAAGTGATTATTACGCCTTTTTTACGCAGACGGAAGCCACATTATCCTTAGAATGTTTAGAAGATACCGAAGTTTTGTGCTGTACGCTAGAAGATTATAATAACCTTTGCGACGGCCTCCAGAAAATGCAGCGCTTCTTTCTCGAAAAAGCCAATTTTGGTTTTCTGGGTTCACAACGCCGTATTATTTCATGGTTGACTTCCAACTCCAAAGAGCGTTACGAACAATTGCTCAAACAATATCCGTCGCTAATGCAGCGCGTTCCCAAAAGTTTGATTGCCTCTTATTTGGGGATTTCGCGTGAAACTTTAAGCCGTTTATCAGCTTAGTGTGATATACCTCACTTTATATTTGTGATTTATGTCAAGTCGCGGTTTACGGATAATCGGGAACTTTGCTTTGCAAATTTAAAATAGCAGTTATGAAAAAAATCACGACGATTTTAGCTATTACATTATTCACAATGGTGTCTGGAATGGCACAAAATAAAAACGCAAAGCAAATGGAAAAACACATCACAAATCCGTGGAAATGGCAGGACGAGCGCAGTTATGTTCAGGCTGTCGAAGTAAAACAACCAGCAGGAACCTTATATGTTTCCGGTCAGGCTGCAGTGAATGCTGACGGAACCTCAAGCACCGAAGATATGAAATCTCAAATCATTTTGGCGCTGCAAAATCTGGAAACGGTCGTTACCCAGGCAGGATACGAACCTAACGGAATTGTCAGACTCACTATTTATACGACTTCGGCAGCGGAGTTTTGGCCTCATTTTTCGCTTTTTCAGGATTGGATTGCCAAACACGGCATTAAACAAGCTACCTCTTTAATGGAAGTTAAAAGTCTTTTTGAAACGCTAAAAATAGAATTTGAAGCTACGGTTGTAAAGTAATTTAATTGTTATTAATAGTATTGAGGAATATCTTAAAACGGAAGTTTTAGATATTCCTCTTTTTTTTGTTGTTGTGAAAAAGTTGTTAGGTTTATTGTATTTAAGTAGACCTTAGTTTAAAGTCGGAGACTTTGAGGCGTTTTTGTTTTCAATTGTGGGCTTGTTGAAATGGCGCAAAGTCAGAGACGTTTGCGCAGCGAAAGAATGGAACACTTTGCGGAGCGGGGATGTATTGAAGTATTTGATTAAATTATTCAATAATTTATAAGGTAACTCCAACCTTATCAATTATTTCTTTAAAAGACCAAATACTATTATTAACATTTAAATTTTCAATAAAAATTGCTTTTGATATTTGTAAAGGAATATGATTAATATGTCGATCAATAATTTGATTTAGTTTTTGAACTATTGGATTTTCTAAGCTATACTCAATAGGTTGTAATTTTGAAAAATCATAAAATTCAATATTATTATATTGCCATTTAATAACTTTACATCTTGGAATAGAAACAAAGCTAGCTGCATTTAAGTTGTTGACACTAAAATCGGTAAGTAATTCTAAGTCAAAAGTATAATTTTCTGATGGGTGAATAAATTGCATAAGCATTCCTTTTGAAAATAAAACTTTCATTATTGGAATAGGGTAATTATCATGCAAATTTCTAACTAATTCAAAGGCTCTTTCTAATTCTAATTTATAAACAGGTAATTCTAAGTTATGATGAGCTTCAGGATTTAAAATCATTAATTTAGATTGTTTGAAATTTGTTTTTATTGCTTCAGTTACAGGTAAATTTAGTTTTTCATATCGCTCAATAAATAGTTTCCAATAATGCTCAAGGTTATGGTATTGATTGTCTATCGTTTTAGAAAATTCATCAGGTATTCTATCAATAATTAATTTTTCTAACTCTTTTCTTAAATACAAAGAACTTGTTGTGTAGTCTTTGGCTTGAAAATATTTTATTGCCTTGTCATAATAATTTAAACCCGACGGAATCAATATTGGGTTATCCGTTTTATTTTCTCCTGAATGAATTTCCATTATTTCCCATTCTTTCTTTTTCTTTCGCTGCTCAATCTTGAAAATACAAAAATCAAAAAAACTTTTTTCGTGGGTAAAAAGATATATTTTATATTTTGAAGCATACTCATCCAATAAAATATCCAAAACCTTATCCCTATTACTCATATCCATACTAACCAATAAATCATCTAATGCAAGAAATTGCCCAGCAAAGTCTGGTCTAATACTACTGTCTAGAAGACTAAATCGAACGGATAATGCAATACTGGTTAATTTGGCTTCGTTAAAATAGGACTGTGGTCTTGTCATTTCGGTATATGTACCGTCAGCGTTTAATGTTTCAATTTTTAAATCTATTTCAGGAAAGTTAAATCCAACATAGTTATACCATCTTTCATAATTTCTATTATCCTTAGAATAAAATTGTTGATGTCCATTTTTAAATTCTAATTTTTTTGAATAATTCAAAGAAATTTTAATGTTTTCATTATGAATAGCTTGAAAATGTTTTGTGTAAAAAGTATTTACTAATGTATTTATTTCTCCAATCCAATGCGATAAATCATTAAACGCCCTACACGGCTTTTTAATGGTAAATCTTTTAATCGTTTGTATTCTTTATGATTGTCGTTAAACAATTCGCGAACTATTTCAAGATATTGTAAACGCTCGTCCACTTCTTCTTTGGGCTGTAAGTCGCCCAAAGTACTTTCAATTAATTCTTCTTTCTCTGAATATATTTTGTTGTCTTCCCCAAAAGCGGAGTGAAAACCTTGTAGCTTTTTTAATGCTTTTTCGTTTAATTCAATTAAGCTATTGGATTGTGCTGTTGGATAAAAGTTATAGACCAAAATTTCTTTTGCTTTTGTACCAATACGATTGACGCGACCAATACGTTGCATTAATCGAGTGGCATTCCAAGGAATGTCATAATTTAGAATTACGTTAGAACGATGTAAGTTGATTCCTTCCGCCAATACTTCAGTAGAAATTATAATATTATAATCGTTTTCGTGCTTGTCTGGATAATTAGCATCAAAGTTTTTTCGAATGGTATTGAACTTTTGTTTGTGGTTTTGAGCACTGATTGCCAATACATCTTTTCTTCCTGCTTTTTCTAATTCTCCTGCTAAATAGTTTACCGTTTCTTTACTTTCGGAAAAAATTACTAATTTCTTTTCAAGGTTATTAGTTTCTAATAATGTTTCATTAAGAGATTCTATAAATTTCGCCGTTTTTGGATCATAGTTAACAAAATTCCATTGACTCAATAAATTATCTAATAATTCTTGGTCTCTTTTTAGACCTTCCAATAATTGAGGGTCAAAATCAGAAGCTTTATAAGTATTGTTATTTGGAGAATTCTCATTCAGTTTTTCTATAATGGCTTCTATATTGTCTTCCTTACCATCTTCATATAGTTTGTTAATATCTAAATCAGGTGCAATAAATATTTTGTTGTTTTCAAACATGTTAATCATACGTTGATTGGAAATACAAAAACGATTTAATGAGCTCTTAAATGCAAAAAAACTACTTTCCAAACGTTTGACCATTTGGGTCTTCATAATCATCGAAAGTTGTCTAGAAATCAATTGCGCATTATCATATAAATCAGCGTGCTCATCACTAATAAACTCCACTGCTCTATATCTGTAATATCCTAAATCTTCAACCAATTTACTTATGGTTTCAAAAAACAACACTTCTAATTTATCATCAAAAGCATATTCAATTTTTTTAGGATCTTTTACTTCCGGAAAGGACATTCCTTGAGCAGTAACATCATCGTTATAACGTTTTATGTTTTTAATATCTGCCCTTGTTCTACGAATTACTAATTCAGTGAATATTTTATCTCTAATTGGAAGATAAATTTCTTTTACTTTTCTAATTAGTTCATCCTGATCTTTTATTTTGTAGAGATTTTTATATTCTTCTGCTTTATTTGAAAAGAAAGATTGCAAGTTTGGAACTCCTTCAATAGTTGATTTCCTTGCATCCTGAAATAAATAAATCTGATTGGCAATATCATCAGGTTTATTATTTAAAGGCGTTGCTGAGATAAGGATTACTTTTTTCTTTCTATCAATATCATTACCCACTGTTACTCTTGGAGTTTTGCAAATCAATTCTAATAAGCCGTACATATTAGAATTTGAAGTCCTAAATTTATGAGCTTCATCTACAACAATTAGATCAAAATCTTCTGGATTATGATAATTAGCATTATCTCCATCAATAATTTTATGCAAACTACCATTTGAAATAAATTGAATATAATTTGTCAATCCAAAATCTTTAACTGTAGTTTTCCAGTTAACTTCGAGAGCATTTGGATAGACAATCAGAACCTTAGTGTTGTATCCATTTTTCTCAATATATTTTTTTATTATTCTCGTAGCAATAATTGTTTTTCCTAAACCAACTACATCGGCCAATATAAAACCGTTGTGTTTCATTAATTTATAATATCCTTCTGCAACTGCATCACCTTGATACTGTAAGTTGGTATATCCTTCTGGTAAGTCTTTTCCTGAAATCTTATCTCTGATTATCGCATCACCAAAGTACTCAATAAGCATTTTAAGATAAACTTCATATGGTGTTATATCTTCGTTTAGATAAGTTTTCTTTTTTAATCCTTTGACATCAATCGGCAGTAATTCAGTTGCTTCACTCCAAAGTTCTTCAAACTCTTTTGTAGCAAAAAGAACATCTTCATGGTCTTTTAAAAGAACATTAAATTCATAGTTTGAAGCGTTATTAGTTCCTAAGCCAGCTTCTGTTAAATTAGAAGAACCAGTTATAACACTGCCGTTAGTGTGTTCATTAAAAGGATTTGGTCGAAATATATAAATTTTAGCATGTAAGGCTCTTTTACCATGAGCTTTAATTATCACCTTTTTAGAAATAATATCTTCTATAAATTGAATAATTCCCTCTTCTATTTCTTTTTTATAAGATGCCTTAGATATATCCTCTGCAACAAAATTTAGATATTCTTCCTTTGTCTTATTCCTATTTTCAAGATATAATTGTCCTTTTTTTTGTGCTTCTGCAGATAAGTCATCAACATTAATACCAACTAAGATTCTTATTTCAGGCACATTTTCTAAGAAAGGTCTTAAATTGAAATACCCTGAAGCTCTAAAATAGCCAATTAGCGCATCAAAATAATGAACGTTCTGATTTTTAAAGACTCCTTCAAACTTATTAATTAGGCTGTTAGTATCTTTATTTGTAAAAAACTTTGTTGACATTTAATATAATTCTGTTAATCTTCAAAAATACTATTTTAATTGTTTTAATTTTTCTTTTAAGGCTGCTTTTATTTTACCTTAAATGAAAATAAAAGTATCCTATATTTTAACATTATGTAAGTCTATGTATGTTTTAATGAAAGTATATAATTTTGATAATTATAGCTTACATAAATTTTGAAAACAAGTTTAATAAAATAAAAATTTCTTAAGAACCAAATCCCCTAGCCCCGATAGAAGCGAAAATCCTTTTGTACTGGGGTTCGGTACAAAAGATTGCAGCGGATAGCAATAAACAGCTCCTAATAAAAAAACGAGACCCTCTCTAAAAGAAACATCTCGTTTTTATAATTTATCACTCTTCAATACTACTTAAAATCGTCTTCGGGATTTCGGCGAAAGCCTCGTAGGAGTAAGGCTTAATGAGATAACCTTTTACGCCCAGTACATCGCATTTTTGTTTGTATGAAGGATTTATACTCGTGGAATAGACAAAGCAGGGAATATTTTTGAGGTCGTTGTGGTTTAAAATTTCCTGCAGGGCTTCGATGCCGTTGAGTATGGGCATGTTAATATCCGTCAGGATTACGTCGGGGTTTTCGTTGGCCGCATCTTTTAGGAAATGGAGGAGTTCTTCGCCATTGGCTACGAGACTTACTTTTCCGAAATTGGGGTTGTTGTGAAAGATTTCACAGATTACATCAGCATCATCTTCGTCATCTTCGGCTATGATGATATGGAGGTTTTTTTGCGGCATTTTATACAATTGGAAAGTAAAGATTAAATGTTGTCCCTTCGTTCAGTGTACTTTCAACTGTGATGTTTCCGGAGTGGTTTTCCATAATCTTCTTGCAAATCGCGAGGCCAATACCGTTTCCTGAATACTCGTTTCGGGCATGCAGGCGCTGAAAAATCGTAAAAATCTTAAGAAGATGGCCGGACTCCATTCCAATACCGTTGTCTTTGATCTGAATCTTGACAAATTTACTATTTTGATTTGGTAATTCAACGTCTAAATTGTCGGCCTGATAAATTTGTATCACCGGAGGTTTGTCTGTCTTGCAGTATTTAATGGCGTTGGATATTAAATTCGAGAAAAGCTGGCGCATTTGCACTCTGGATGCTTTTATTACGAGCAGTTTTCCGATTTTTATTTCGGCATTTTTGTCAGTGATCGTAACTTCCAGATCTTCTAGTACTTCAGAAATGACGGTGGCCAAATTAATTTCGGTACGTTCTTCCTGCGCGGTATGCGACGAGTATTGCACCAAATCATCTACAAGCGAATTGAGTCGCAAAACGGATAATTTTATGATCTCCATCGATCTGGCGTCAACCCCGTTTAAATAGGTGCCGTCAATTTTTCCGTTGTGCATGACGATTTTGCGCAGCGGTTCTTTTAAATCGTGCGAAATCACGTGAATGAATTCTTCGAGATTGCTGTTGATTCGGTTCAGCTCGTTGATTTTGCCTTCGAGTTCCTGCTGATGTTTGAGTAAGGCTTCTTCGTGTTTTTTCTTTTCGGTCAAATCGATTACGACGATTCCAATCGCATCTACAGAAGGTTCAAGATCTGTGAGCGATATATAGGCCGGAAAAGTATTTTCGGTACCATTAGTCCTAAAAAAGATTTCGTGCGTGCTAAGGCCGTATTTTAAGGTTTCAATAAGCGTTACAAATTGCGAGGCATTATCGAAATATTCCTGTATGTAATTTCCAATGATTTTTTCTGAAGGAATATTGACCAGTTTTGCAAAAAAATCGTTGCAATATAAGATCAGGCCATTTTTGGTAATACTCAGGGCACCCTGCCTGAATTTCTCTATAAGCAGCCTATAGGTATAATCGGCCGTTTCAAGCGAATAAAGCTGCGGCGTTCCGTTGGTGTTGACGACCAGGGCATCAACATCTCCTTCTTTTATAGCATCAATAATATTGTTTGATTCATCAAGTCTTTCCTTTAATGATTCAATTTCGGCTAATAAAGAGTCTATATTTTTATCGTTTACTATCAAATCTATTCACTTAAATTAAGTATTCTCAATACCTTTTCCCGGTCTGATAAATCTCCGAGGATGATTCGTCTGGGAGCAGGCTGTATTTTTATTAAAGTTGGTATCGCCACAATTTGATGTGTAATGGCCGACTCTGTGTCACGGTTGATATCTACGATTTCTAATTCGTAGTTGTCCTTGAGATATTTGTCGCATATCCTGCGTAAATTTTCGATAGCATGTCCTGATTTAACAGACATACCGGAAACGAAAAGCATGAACTTGTGTTTGGTGGTATTTGTTCCATCAGCTGAATAATCCATTTTTTAAGCGTTTACGGGTTTGATATTAAGCCCTACGAGCACTCTTTCCTCATTTGAAAGATCACCAATGATCTTGCGAATAGGTTCCGGAAATTTTCTGACCAATGTGGGTACAGCCAAAATCTGGTCGCCTTCGGCCAATTGGGGATTCTTGAGCAAATCGATAATTTCGATGCTGTATTTCCCAGCCAGATGTTCCTCTGCATACTTTTTTATATTTTCAAGCGCCTTGATCGACTTTGGCGTCTGACCTGCTATATAGAGCAGTAACTGCCATTCGGCTACGACTTCTTTTTTCATCTTGTTGTTATTTTTTCTTAGAAGACAGTTGTTCCTGCAATTCTTCTGTGGCTTTCAGAATACTTAATTCTTCCTGAGCCGATTCGAATTCATTTCTAAGGGCTTCAATATTGGCTTCCAGAACTTTGCGCTTGCGCTCAATTTCCCTGTCTTTTCGGCTAATTTCATTCTGAAGCTTAATATCTGATATTGTTTTTTTGAATTTGTGTGTTTGTCTTGCAGTACCCGTAAGGATTCCCTGCGGCCCTATTTCTACATCGAGTAATTCAATTCCTTTACCGGTAATGACAAATTCCCTCACCTGGTTGGAATGGCCCATTCCTCTTGCTTTGATAATAAAGATTCCACGGTTTCTTTCGCCAATTCCTTCCATGTCGCGCACTGTGAGCCAGGTATCGACTAATGAAGATACGGATTCTTCGGCAAGATCAGGCCTGAAATTATCGGTTTGTTTGTTTAAAGATGTAAAAAGAGCCGTTATATTGTGCGCTTTTAGCATATCGATAAGCCTTACCAACATCGAACGTACTTCATGTTCGTTTCCTACGGTGATCAAATTGCTTATTGGATCAATTATAATGGTTGTTGGATTGAACTCTTTAATTAACTTTCTAAGGGTAAGCAAATGCAGCTCTAATCCGTTCAGCGAAGGACGGGAAGAATGAATTTGCAAAGTTCCTTTTTTGATATGTTTTTGAAGGTCAATGCCAATGGATTTCATATTGCGCACCAATTGTTGCGGCGATTCTTCAAACGCAAAATAGATTGTTTTTTCGCCCTTTTCGCATTGTTCATTGGCAAAATAACAGGCGACGGTTGTTTTTGCCGTTCCCGCTGTTCCTGAAATCAAAATATTACTGCCGCGATAAAAACCACCGCCATAAAACATATCGTTTAAACCCGGAACTCCTGTCGAAACAATTTCAGAACTAACTTCATTATTCAATTTTAGAGAAGTAATAGGCAATACCGAAATTCCATCCTCATCAATTAGAAACGGATATTCGTTGGTACCGTGCGTAGATCCTCTGTATTTTACGATTCGGAGTCTCCTGGTCGAAACCTGTTGAATAACACGATGGTCCAGAACGATAACGCAGTCTGAAACGTATTCTTCCAACCCCTGACGGGTAAGTGTTCCTTCGCCGCGTTCTCCGGTAATGATTGCCGTTACACCTTTGGTTTTAAGCCAATGAAACAAGCGTCGAAGTTCGGCTCTCAGAATGGCCTGATTGTCCAGACCTGCGAATAAAGATTCTATAGTGTCCAATACTACACGGGTCGCTTTTACCGAATCGATGGCGTACGCTAATCGGATGAATAAACCATCTAAGTCGTATTCGCCTGCTTCTTCAATTTCTGATCTTTCGACACGAACGTGATCGACTACGAGTTTTTTGTTTGCTTTGAGCTTTTCAATGTCAAAACCTAATGATTTTACATTTAAAGTAAGGTCGTCCGACGGCTCTTCAAAAGACATGAAGACCCCGGTTTCGTTATGTTCTGTGATTCCTTTAATCAGGAATTGCATGGACATTAATGTCTTCCCACAGCCGGCACCACCGCAGATTAAAGTTGGACGTCCTTTTGGGAAACCTCCGTTTGTAATCTCGTCCAGTCCGTCAACTCCGGTTGGAGTTTTGGGGAATATAAAACTATGTGATTTTGATTTTTTTTGCACTTTTATTTAAATATACTGTTTACTCAAATATACGTTTTCTTACAGAATTGACAATTAATATTTATTAAAGATTTAACAGCTGTTTAAAGAAATTGTAAAGAATTATGGTAAAATAAGGGCTTTGGTTGCTTTATAATCGGAATTAAAGTTAAATTACTGAAATGTGTGGTGGTTTTTTAGGTGGGAAATATGTAAGATAAAAGAGGGAAGATGTAATGTTGTTTATTGGTGGATGTTAGATGTGAGAGGCAAGAAGCTAGATGTGAGATGTTAGATGCAAGAAGCAAGATGTTAGATGTAAACTGTGAAATGTAAACTGTGACTGTAAACCGTGACTGAAAACTGTGACTGAAAACTGTGACTGAAAACTGTGACTGTAAACCGTAACTGTAAACCGTAACTGTAAACTGTGACTGTAAACTGTGACTGTAAACTGTGACTGTAAACTGTGACTGTAAACTGTGACTGTAAACTGTGACTGTAAACTGTGACTGTAAACTGCGACTGTAAACTGCGACTGCAAACTGCAACTGAAAACTTTGATTGATAACAGGTGTAAGAAATAATCTATTTTAAGAAATAATCTAATATGGAAAAATAAAGTTTTCAGTCGCAGTCGCAGTTTTCAGTGTGACTGAAACTGCACACTGTGACTGCACACTGAGACTGCGACTGAACCTGAAACCTAAAACCAAAAAAACGAGATCATTTCCTAAAGAAACAATCTCGTTTTTAATCAACTTAAAAAATCAGAATATAAATTATCCGTGTGCTGCTACAGAAACGTCAGCCCATTCTTCCCAGGTGGCTAGTTTTTGTTCGTAGGTTTGTTTGGCGAATGGTAAAGCTACTTTTCCTAAGAACAGGCGTAGAGGAGGGTTTTCCGCTTCGACCAATTTAATAATGGCCGGTACTGTGGCGTTAATTTGTCCGAAAGTATCAGGATCATGTCCTTCTGCAATGGCTTTTTTAAGTCCATCATAAGCGGGAATGCTTTCGCTGTTGAATCCATTACCCCAGATATCTGTGAAATAGCCATTTGGTTCTACCAAAGTTACGTTGATTCCAAATTGTTTTACTTCTGAAGCCAAAGTTTCAGTAAGGCCTTCAACGGCAAACTTAGAAGCATTATAAAGTCCTAAAACTGGCAAAGTCGCGATTCCTAAAATAGAAGAAACCTGAATAATGTGACCGCTTTGTTGTTTTCTCATGATGGGTAAAACAGCTTGCGTTAACCATAAAGTCCCGAAGAAATTGGTTTCGAATTGTGCTCTTGCTTCTTGTTCTGAAGCTTCTTCAACTGCACCGTTTAAAGCATAACCGGCATTGTTGATCAGGATATCAATGGCGCCGAAATGTTGTTGTACTTTTTCTACGACTGCAAAAGACTCTGCGCGATTGTTTACGTCTAGTGTAAGAGGTAAAATTGCATCTCCGTATTGCGCTTTTAAGTCGGCCAGGGTATCGATATTTCTTGCTGTTGCAGCTACCTTGTATCCTTTTGCTAAAAATGTTTCTGTCCAGGCTCTTCCGAATCCTTTTGACGCTCCTGAAATTAAAATTGTTTTCATAATTGTGAATTGTAAATGGTGAATTGTAAATTGTTTAATTGTGTATTTGTTTAATCGTGTAACTGTTTAAGCGTTTGTTGTTGGCTAGAGTGTTTAAACACAGAGAGACATAGCTTTGTTTAATTGTTTATATGCTTCATTGTTAACTATTGATCTCTGCACCTTTGTGCCTTTGTATCTTTGAAAAAACATGACCGAAAGGTCATTTTTTAAATAAAAAAAATTAGAGGCTGTTTTCCTCTATGGTTTTTTTGAGGGTTTTGACGATGATTTGCATTTTTTCGTTACTGCCGGACACTCTTGAAATTAGGTGACCGCCTTCCATCATGGCAAACATAACAACTGAAAATTCTTCAGCGTTCCAATCCGGTTTAAATTCTCCGTTCGCAATTCCTTTATTGACAATACTTGCCAATAATTGTTGGTTTGCACTACAACCTTTATTTATTTTCTCTTTTACAACAGGGTTGGTATCATCAGCTTCTGTTCCGAAATTCAGTAACGGACAACCACCGGTTAGAGGTGGATTTACACCATTGCTGAAGAAATCGATATATGTAAATAACTCTTCTTTTGCTGTTTTGCTTTTGTAGACTTCCACCATTAATTTATCGGTTAATATTTTCATATTGTGATCTACGGCTGCGCAGGCAAGGACTTCTTTGTTTTCAAAATGAACATACATGCTGCCTTTAGACAGTTTGGTCGCCTCCATAATATCGCTCATAGAAGTTGCTGCAATCCCTTTTGTATTAAAGATTGGGGCTGCTTTTTCTATGATGAATTGTCTGGTTTCTTCTCCCTTTGCCATGATAGCTTTCATTTTTACTCTGCAAATATATGACCGATTGGTCATTTATGCAAATTTTTTATGATTTATTTATGAGATGGCACGCAGATGACGCGGATTTAGGCGGGTTTGCGCTGGTTTTTTGCCACAGATTGCATAGATTTAAGGGATTAATTTCTATACTTTGAAATTTATGGCACGCGGATGACGCGGATTTAGGCGGGTTTGCGCTGATTTTTAAAAAAGATAGCCACGAATTCACGAATTTTTATATTACTAAGCGCAATCATTCGTGAATTCGTGGCTATTTAAGCGTATAGAAACTAATCCTTCTTAATCTGTGCAATCCGTGGGCAATAGTGAGTAAGGCAGATGAAATCATTTTAATCTGTGAAATCTGTGGCAAAAACTTCATTAAAAATAATCTGTGTAAACCCGTTTAAATCCGTCTAATCCGTGGCAGTTAATTCACGCGGAATTAGGCTAATTTGGGGTGGTTTTTTGGTGAAAAAGCACTATAAGTAAAATCAATAGTACGTGTTTAAGTAATTGTTTTTCTGAATATTAATTGTGTTTTGTTGATGTGTTTCTTTAGTGTTGTTTGCGTCTAGATCTTATTCGGTTTGCTGACATATTTATTGCCTTTTATGAAGAATCTCCAGGGTAAAAAGGCGTCTTCCTGCGCATAGCCAACACCAACTCTGGGGGTTGCGACAATTTCATTTTCTGTATAGCGAATGCCATGATCTTCTATCCAGATTTCTTCTCCTCCTAAATCTTTTTGATTAAATGAATTATTAATTCCCAGAGCCTTAGCCGCAGATCCCGGACCAGATGAAATAGCGCTTTTGCTAATAGGCATATTACGTCTTAGTTCTATTATTTCTGTACCAATCAAGGGCTCAATCGCTCTTATTAAAACCGCGTGAGGCTGGCCTTTAACGGAAGTTACGACATTAAACAAATGATGAATTCCATAACATAAGTACACATAAGAAACGCCGCCTTCGCTGTACATTATTTCGGTTCGGTTAGTGCGTCGTCCGCCATAGGCATGAGATGCCTTATCTATTTCGCCAAAGTAAGCTTCAGTTTCTACAATTATGCCTGCAGTTATTTGTCCTTCAATTTGAGTAAATAACACTTTTCCGAGCAAATCTTTTGCCAGAAAAATCACGTCTTGATTTAAATAATAGGATAATGGTAACTTCAAAATTAATTAATTTAATACTTTAATAAAATGTTATTAATTACTTGTTTATTAGTAGTGTACTTATTTATATTGAAAAATTATTTCTATAATAATTGCGTTAAGTAAATATTGATAGTGATCTTTGTTCAGCCTGAAGTTTTGCCATTCAAAAACCTGAACTGTTGATTAAAAATACAAAAGCTCAATTGAAAAATTGAGCTTTTGTATGAAATAAATATTCAGTTTAAAATGATTATGGAGTTTCTAATTAAGAATCAGATTTGTCTTTTTTATCAAAATCTTCATCTGAATAATCGTTTAGTTCTTTCTTTAAGGCATCATTGAGATGACGGTCAAATCCAGGTTCTATATCCTGTTCTTTTTGATACTTATCACCAGAATCAATATAATTTTCACGATCTGTCTGGTCAGTAGTACCCGGGCCAAATTGTAGAGGCTCATTAATTGCAGGGTCTCTATTTGACATAGTTTCCCAATTAATGCGTTGCTCTTCCGGATGAAAATTGCGATCGTCCCGACCGAAATCTTCGTTGGTTTCATGTATCAGCATAATATAAGTTTTAAATTATTTTTTCATCAGAACTGATTTTCTTGTCTCAATGCTTGATTTTTCATTACTTCTTGAAGAAGTTGATCTTGAATCTGCTTTTTTGGAAGATGTTCTTGCACTTTCTTCGACATTAGTTTTGTGATTTGAAATATTCATAAACTTCTTTTTAGTTATTCTACAAATCTAAAACTGATACAATGCAGATGCTTATACTTTTTTGTTTTTTAATTGTATTATTATCAGGTAGTTAATGTGTAAGGTACGATTTTTTTATAAGAAGGTAATTATAATTTGCCTAAAAGATTTATTTGTTAATGTCGATTAAGAATATTCTTAAATGTGTTTTTTTGGTTGGTTTAAAAAGGTCAGAAATTAAGTATATTTGTAAATCAAGAAAATTACAATCAAAATGAACCCCAATTTGAATTCCTCCTTGTCCTTAGATTTTTTGAGTACACTTAAAGCAAAAACAGCAGCTTCGCATAAAAGACTGGAAAGTTTACCGGTTTCTTCCTGTATTCTTTCACCAGATATGAGAATACAGGATTATGTGCATTATTTAAAACTTATGTATGATGTTCACCATAGTGTAGAAGAGACTATTTTTCCATTGTTATTAAATGTTTTTGATGATCTGAATGATAGGGAAAAAAGACATTTAATAGAAGAAGATCTTACTTTCTTAAAATATTATAAACCTGTTGCAAGTCCCGTATTTAATACTAAAAAAAATATAACAATTCCATTTGCATCTGGGATTTTGTATGTTGTAGAAGGTTCTTCTTTAGGTGGAAGATTTATATTAAAAAATATCGAATCAATTCAGGGACTTAATGAAGGAAAAGGGGTTTCTTATTTTTCAGGATATGGTAATAAAACGGGAAGTTATTGGAAAACGTTCTTAAATGTATTAACCGCATATGAAGAAGAAAATAATTGTGAAGAAGAAATAATTGCAGGAGCAATTTATGCTTTTGATTGTATTCACGATCATTTTATGCAGACTAAGATAAATGAAAATTAGAAATATTGTAAACAGAGATATCGTTAATTTAACGAATTGCGAGCATGAACCTATACATGTTCCGGGCAGTATTCAGCCGCATGGTTTTCTGCTTGGTGTTACAGCAGATTGGAAGATTGATTTTTGTACTGAAAATATAGCCGCATTTGTTGACTTATCTTATAAAGAAACAATTGGTAAAGATTTTTGTGCAATTTTTGGAAATAAGGCAAAACAAGAAATTGTTAATTATATCAGCGATGATAAAAATTCAATGATTTTTCCGCTTGAAATTGAACTCTTAGGAAAATCATTCCAGTTGAGCATTCACAAGAGTCATGATATTTATGTGCTGGAGGCTGAGCCACATTTTGGTAAAAACGAACAAATTGCTCAATTGTACACCCAGACCATACAGTTTGTATCCAATATGAGCAGCACTAATACGCTGCAGGAATTATGTGCGCTTGTTGCAAAGGGAACACGTGACATAACAGGCTATGATCGTGTTATGATTTATCGTTTTGATGCGAATTATAATGGTGAGATTTATGCCGAAAATTGCAGGGAAGATTTAGAGCCATTTTTAGGATTGCATTATCCGCATACTGATATTCCGGCCCAGGCCAGGGAATTGTATATGAGAAATCAGCTTCGATTGATCACTGATATTGATTACGTTCCTGTGCCTATTTTTACCACTGATGATAAAGAGAATAAAAATCTCGATTTAAGTCTTTCCATTTTGCGAAGCACATCTCCAATTCATGTTGAATATCTTAAAAATATGGGAGTGGGAGCGACGCTAACTATTTCTCTTATTCATCATGACAGATTATGGGGACTAATTGCCTGTCATCATTATTCGGCTAAAAATATTTCTCCAGAAATTAGACTTGCTGCTAAACTTCAGGGACAATTTATTAGCTCTCAAATCGATTTACGGCAATCTAGAGATGAGTATCAGATTGTGCGTAAAACATCTTTAGCTTTAGAACATTTAACAGGTTTAGATTTGCCTCCAAATCCGTTATCATTTGCCTCTATTAGTGCAGATCCCGAATTATTGAATCTTTGTAATGCAACCGGTGTTTCTATTTGCATACGGGGCGAAATTTACAAAAATGGTGTAACACCGTCAGATGATCAGATTAATGCAATTATTGCAAAGATTGGTAACCTGACTAAAGAAGCAATATTTACTACTAATAAACTAACAGATTATTTTCCGGAGTTTAATCAGTGTTCAGACTTTGCCGGGATTATTTATCATTCCCTTAGTAATGAAAATAGTATTATCTGGTACAGACCAGAGACAGTATCTGAAATAAATTGGGCAGGTGATCCTGAAAAAGCGATTGTAAAAGACAGCAACGGACTTCATCCCAGGAATTCATTTAATATCTGGAAACAAATTCTTAAAAATCAGAGCAGCAATTGGTTGCATGCAGAAATAAATGCAGCAGCAAGTTATGCGCATGCACTGCACAATCAAATTATTTTAATGATGCTGAGTGAAGAAGAAGAAAAGTATAGAAGCCAGAGCGAGATTTTAAAAGAAACCAATGCTGAGCTTGAAAATATCAACTGGATCAGTACACACGATTTGCAGGAGCCTTTGCGAAAAATTCAGCTTATTATTTCTAAACTGTTTTTGGAAATTGACAAGGCGCCTCCACAGTCCGTTCATAACTCCTTGCAACGTGTCTCAAACTCAGCAAACCGAATGCAGGTTTTGCTTCAGGATATCCTTAAATATACCCGTATAAAATATACCAAAGATACCCTTCAAAAAATTAATCTAAACACTATCATGGAGGCTACTCTTGATGAAATGAAAGAAGTAATTAATGAAACGGGTGCTGTAATTGAGTATGAAAACCTGCCTGAAATTTACGGTATTCATTTTTTAATGAAACAGTTGTTCTCTAATATACTGCAAAATTCTATAAAGTACGCGGACAAGGAAAGAGTACCAATTATTAAAGTGACAGCTTCGCAAGAGCCGGAGCCTTATAATTTTTCAGACAAAATCTTTTGCCATTGGATTACTTTTACAGACAATGGTATAGGCTTCGAACAAGAATATGCAACATCTATTTTTAAAATATTTACAAGATTGCATACTCAGGAAGTATATAGCGGTTCAGGCGTAGGGTTAGCATTATGCAAAAAAATAATGCAAGCTTTTGGCGGCACGATCCGCGCTGAGGGAAAACTGGGAGAAGGCGCTGTTATAACGATTTATTTTCCTTGCGATCATTTGAATTCGCTATTGGAAATGTAATTAATAAAATTAAAAATACAAGATCCAAATCTCCGGTTAAAAGCTCTTTGATTTTTTAGCTGTATTGTCACTCTGGATTTTATATAAAAAAATACGCCAGATTCTATTAGATCTGGCGTATCTTGTTTCAGTTGGGTTTAATCTTTTTCCTCCAATAAAAATAAACAGTAAAAAGGTTATCAGTACTAAAATCCACAAAACCGGACTACTGAAAAAGCTCTGATAACTTCTTCCGTTTGGTATTTCTACAAAAGGAATGGTTATAAAAATATCCAATAACAAAGCCGTTCCGGACATTATAAGTCCAACTATCATTCCGTTTGTTTGATGTCCGTTTTTATAATAAAATTGAGCGCCCAAAAAAGCATAGAATGAAATGCAGATCATGACAATGAAAGCCTGCACGACAAAAGAATCTTTGATGACAGGAATATGTTCCAAAAGATAGAAAGATATACTAACACAAGACCAAACGAATAATCCTGAAACTATTCCTCTCAAATAAACCATTTCGATTTAGTTTTGAGGCACAGTCTGATTCCAAACTCCGGTTTTAGCTGTTTCTAAAGCATAAGCGGAGAAATCTTTGGCTTTTCTGCCCAAAACTTTTTCGATATCTGAGGTAACGGATGAATTCCTGCCATCCAAAACCTGTTCAAAAAGATAATTCACCAGCCAGATATGATCTTCAGGAACCTTATATTCTCGCAACATCTGAATATATTCTTCTAAACTCAAAGATTGAAAAGTGATATCTCGATCTGTAGCTTTGGCAATTTCGGCAATAACTTCCTTGAAAGTTAATAATCTTGGTCCGGTAAGTTCATAAGTTTGTCCGTTGTGTTTCTCCTCCAAAAGTGAAGCTACAACAACATCAGCAATATCATCGGCATCTGTAAAAGGCTCGAGTGCTTCGGCTCTTGGAAGTGCAACGTAACCGGCTAGTATTGGCTCCAGAAAGAAGCTTTCGCTAAAGTTTTGGTTGAACCAGCTTGCTCGTACAATCGTCCAGTTTTTGGCGTTGGTTTGCACGATTTCTTCACAAATCTGAGCTTCTTTTTCGCCTCTTCCGGAAAGTAAAACCATTTTTTGAACGCCCATTTGCGTAGCTAAGCCACTAAAAAGCTGAATAGCAGTTGTTGCTGAAGGAATAGCCAAATCAGGTTGATAACTAATATAAACGGTATCTATATCCTTAAGTGCCGCTTGCCAGGTTTCTGGTTTTTCCCAGTCAAACGGAATTGCAGCATTTCGTGAACCTGCGCGAACTTCAACATCTGGATTATTTTCTAATCTTTCCCATACTCTGCGTCCTGTTTTACCATTGGCACCCAGAACTAAAATTTTTGTAGTTTTCATATCAATATCGTTTTTAAGTGATTACTGATACAAAATTGGTTAGATTAGAATGAAATCATTTGTCTGAAAAGAATTATGATTTGTTTGAAAAGAATTGTTGTTTGACATCATTTGGTCTTGTACCGAATTTAGTATAAAAAGCATTCGAGAAAGAACTCAAACTTTCATAACCGACTTCCCAAGCCGATTCCTGTACGGTTTTTTCACTATCGCGAAGCAATTCATAGGCTTTATGCAGTCTTTCTTCCTGAATGTATTTGAAAACCGGGATTCCGAAAAGTTCTTTAAAGTTCTTTTTGAGTTTATTACTGTTGAGTCCAACCATTTTGGATAATTCGGTAATCGACGGTGGTTTTGAATAATGAGTGGTTACAATTTCCTTGGCATGAAACAACTTGTTTTTATCGTATTCAGACAAATCTGCTTTTTTATCTGTGGTGAGCAAGGCATAAAAATGAGCTAAAAGTTCATTCACCTGACTTTTTAAAAACAATAGTCGGGTAGTGCCGGTATAGGAAGTGTTGAAGATTTTCTGAACTGCTAATTGCATATCAAGCGTCATATAAAATGCCGGACCTTTAACAAAATGTTCTTTTGGGTTCAGTAAATCCGGAAGATAATTTTCAAAAATCTCTTTTTCAGCCGGAGGTAATGTATTAAGATATTTAAGTTTAGCAAAGATGCTGATTGATTGCAAAGGTTTATCATGTTCAATTTTGTGGGCGAATTCCACTTTCTGATTTCCAAAAAAACAAATTGCCAAACCGGTAGTATTCGTCAAATATTTCGTTTGATTGTTATGTTTGATTTCCAATTCGACATTGCCAGAACCGTAAAAAGCAAAACCAATAGAGTCGCCGTCGATTTCACATTTTTGGACTACCGTTTTTGTTGCATAAGACTGCTCAATTAAAACAATAAAATCATTTACTTCCAGAATATCTGTTGTCATACTAAATCAGGATGTTTTGATAAAAGTATGAAAAAATTAGTGTTTTTTAGAAATCAAGACAAACTTATACTATTGAAAAACAGAAAGGCACAGAATGATAAACACTTGTGCCTTTGTGTAAAATAGTTTTTATTATTTACTTTTCTTTAAAGAAATAATCGTCTGTAAAAGAACAGAAATCATTACAAAGAACAAACCCACATAAAAAGAAGTATTTACTTCCTTACTTTCATCAAAAAATATAAATGCCAATATAATGGCATAAATAGGTTCGAGATTGAAGCTAAGATTAACAGTAAAAGCAGGTATCTTTTTCAACACTTCAGCAAAAGAAACATACAAGCCAACTGTACAGAAAAGCGATAATAAAATCAGATAAAAAGTATCTTTTAAATTTGGAACAAAGCTTTCCGCAGGAAAAAGAAGTAAATAGAAAGGGAGCAAAGCGCCCAGCCCAATAGTTCCGCCAAACATCTGATAATAATTAATTATTTTACTGTCGTAAGTTTTAACCAGCCGTTCATTAAAAATTGTATAAAGTGCAGCAAAAGCTGATGAAATAAAACCCAAAACAATGGCTAATTGATAAGAAGCGTCAAAATGAAAAATCAGACTGATACCTAATAACGTCAATGCGCTTAACAATAATTCAGAAAATTTAAACTTTGTTCTATCAATCAAAGGTTTGAAAAAAGCAGTAAAAAAACTTGTCAAACAATAACAAACAACACCGATAGAAATGTTTGAGTACTTAATGCTTGCGTAGAAAAAAAACCAATGTATGGTAATTAGCAAGCCTATTTTAGCAATATCAAATTTTTCTTTTAAAGTAGTTCTGTCAGCTATTTTAAAAAGTTTTAGAATCAGGAATAAAATAACATACGAAAATAATACTCTATACCAAGTTAATAATCCCTCATTAAGGGAAATTAGTTTTCCAAAAACGCCAGTAAAACCGGCAAGTATCACAGCAAAGTGTAATAATAAATATGATTTTTTCATAAAAAATTATCTACCAATCCTTTTCAGGACAAGATTTTTAATATTAATATTTAATTTAGAATTTTAAGCATAGCAATTCAATAGATAAAAATATCTAAGCCATACTTTTTTAAATTTCTAGAAAATATTAAAACCTTGGGGGAGGAAGACAACTCTTTCTGTTCATATCTTTTTTATTAAGAATTGCAAAGGTAACAAAAAATCTACCTAGCGCAATGCTTTAAAATATTCGAGCTAAAATGAACCGACAAAAAATGGAAGATAACACAAGTCTCTAATTATTTGCATTTTTAGTGGAATTATTGTTAATTTCTATTTTCATTTAGCCGAATATGCTCAGTTTCATAAGTTGCAAACAACTAGAGGCACGATAACATTTTTATGTCAATTAAATGCCTTTTTAAGCGGCTACAAAATCTATGTTTATATGTGTTTAAAAACAACCTAATTTTTCAAATGAAATCTCGTCTTATTAAAATTCTTCGATTTAATAATTTTCCCTTTATCTGTAATCAAAATCCAGCGGTATTCCGGATATTTATTGATGAGGCTGATTCCGGCTTCTTTTCCTAAAACCATGATCGAAGTACTAAAACCATTGGCTGTTTCGGCATTGGGACCAAAAACAGAAACGCTGCAAAGCCCGGTAGAGGGATATCCAGTTGTTGGATTTATAATATGCGAATACCTTTTGCCCTCTAAAACCACAAATTTTTCGTAGCTCCCTGAAGTTGTTACGGCGCCATCGTGCAACGGAACTACAGCAAAAACTTTATCGGTCTGAAAAGGATTTGTCATTCCGATGTTCCAGTCTTTGCCATTGGGTTGTTTTCCCCAAACGGTCATATCACCAGTGGCGTTTACGATTCCTGCTTTTATGCCTTTTGCGAACATTAAATCCTTGCATTTGTTGGTAGCATATCCTTCGCCTAAAGCGCCAAAACCAATTTTCATTCCCTTTAATTTTAGGAAAATAGTCGATTGCGCGCTATCCAAAATGATGTTTTTGTAACCGACTTTCTCTACCGATTTTTTTATGGCTTCCGCCGAAGGCATCTCGGTCATCGAGCCATCAAATTTCCAGATTCGGTCCATGGCTGCAAAACTGATATCGAAAGCACCGTTGGTAATTTCAGAAAAATGAAGTGCTCTTTGCGTTAGTTCAAAAACTTCTTTGTCGACTTTTACAGGACGAATTCCCGCATTCTGATTGACTTCTGAAACTTGTGAAGTGGGTTTCCAATCTGAAATTAAATTTTCAATTCTGGTGATTTCAGAAATAATTTCATCAATTGAATTTTCTGCTGTTATGGAATCTTGCGCTACAATCGAAATATCAAACCGGCCTCCCATAAGCATCGTTGTTCTTTTTCGGAGTGTTTGAGCTTCAGCATTAAAAGTACATACAAATACCAAAATAAACAGTACTGAATGGAAAGGGGATTTGTATTTATGCAGCATATAATTCTTTATAAATGTTTGTATAATTCTAACTTGTAGAGGTGTGGGTATGTTTCTCTGATTTTTTTTAACACATAGTCACGAAGCTTCGGGATACGTTTTTATACTTAAAAAAAGGAAATTGAAAGAAACTAGTTTTTAACTTTTCTGGTTTTGCGTGGTTTGGTACTAATTAAGATTTGTTTTTCGGTTAATCACAAATTTTCTCAAATATAAGACTATGTTTAAATTAAACCAAAAACCAAATCTCACAAAACCGTTGTTAGCTTGAAATAATTTTCACTATATTTGGGATTATAATTTTCTCATATGTTACAATTTGATACTAACGGCTATCTAACTCCGGATAGAAATATTTCTTCAACCCTTTCTGAATTAGAGCAAACTTTTAAAATTAATAATATTCGAGAAGATATTTACAATCTATATTTAAATTATTCGAATGAACTAAAAAACATAATTGGTAAAGATATTAAGCAATGGGTTGATGGCTCCTATGTAACTAAGAAGAACGCTCCCGAGGATATCGATATTCTTACATTCATAGATTATGATGATTTTGAAAAGTATGAAAATGAATTAAATAAATTTTTTTATCCCAATTCGAAGGCCGAATACAATATTGATGCCTATATAATTGTTGTTTACCCAAATAACCATAAAAAGAATTTTTATTATAGAAGTGATTATGCAAATTGGTTGACGGACTTTTCAAAAGATTTTAAAACAAATACAAAAAAAGGGTTTTTAGAAATTGTGATATAATATGGAAAAGCAAGATATAACATATCTAATTAATTTATTAGACAAACTAAAACGAACAGATGATATGCTTAGACTGCATCGTAATAACGATTCAAATGCAATGCTTAAGCAATATGAAGCAATTTCCAATGATACAATATTTGAAATTATGAAAGTGCTTTACAGAGGAGAAAATAAAAATCATGAACTAGCTAATAAAATATCTTTTAATATTTTCATTAAATATCCTACTGAGAACTCGCATAGAATTTTAAATGATGAAGATATTATACCAAATCTGGAAAAGATGTTGTTAACTTCTTGATATTCTTGAACTATGTGTTTTCAAATCAATGAAATGTCTTTTTTTAGCGGCTGCAAGATCTATGTTTCTATGTGTTTAAATTTAATAACAATCCGTCAATAATTGACCATTGTTTTTATAATCACCCAGTTGTTTATTTTTCTCAACTAATAAAGAAGCAAGCGTCGATTCCACATCTTTTTGCATGGCCAGTGAACCGCAAATCATGATTACGCCATTGTTATCCAGCAAATCAATAAAGAATTCAGCATCGCGTTTAATCAGATCCATCACATAAAAATGATTTTCTTCACGGGATAAAGCCAAATGAAAACTTTGCAAATGTTGCTTTTGTATCATTTCTGAAGCGAAGGTTTTATAACCTGAAACCGTTTCTGTTTCCATTCTGAAACCGCAATATAAATGGATTTCTGTCTTTTTCTTGTTTTGTTCGATCATGCCAAGGAAAGGCGCAATTCCGGTTCCGTTGGAGATAAAAGCCACTTTTGAAGCTTTTTTAGGCAAATGAAAAGCATGGTTGTTAATGATTCTTGCTTTGAGGACATTGCCGGGTGCCAAATTATTCAAGAAGCCGGAACCGAGCCCGTTAGGATGCAGTTTGACAACCAATTGAATGTTACCGGAATGATTTCCGATAGAGTAGAGGCGCTCCCTTGTATCATTTGCCGGATAAATAGCCAGTAAGTCACCGGATTGAAATTTGGCTCTTATATTGGCACGCAGCGTAATGATAAAAGTATGTTCCGTTTCAGAAATAGCGGTTTTATCTAAAACCATTAATTTCTGCAAGCCTTTTGGCACATGATTGTATAAGGAAGGCGTTGTGGACAATGGTATCCCGGTTTTAACACTCCATAATTTAATCCACTCCACAAATTCTACCGCCGATTTATCATTGACAGTCTGCAATGCTAAAAGACGTTCTGTCCAGTTTTGCTCTTCTAAAAGTGCATCAATTTCACGGGCAAAACCACAAAAATCAGGATAAGCCGTAGAACCAAATCCAACGACGGAAAATTTGATTTTTTGCTGTTGACTGTGTTTCTTTAAAAGGGATATGAATTTTTTTCCGTTGGAGGGCGCATCGCCCAATCCGTGTGTGGAAGAGAAAACTATAATATGTTCTGCTTTTGGAAAAACAGTGTAACTATTCAATTCGGTTAAAAAAGCTTTTTCACCCGCAGCATTCAATTGTTTCTGAATCGCATTGGCGAATCGCAATGAACTTCCATTTTCAGAACCTGCCAATAAAATGTATTTACTTTCGCTGGCTTTGAATTTATTTTTAATTCGGCTTGACCTTCTTTTCAAAGTCATCGCAAAACCGGAATAGATAAAAAAGAGAATATTTGCAGCAGCAATAGCGAGAACTAAAGCCCAAATAGCGTTTATTCTTCCGGTATGAAGATCTAAACTCAAATCAGCAAATTGAGCCGTTATTGGCGAACGTTTTTCGCTAATCACTTCACCCGTAACCTGATTGACTTCAATTTCGCGGTCTTTTAATTCTATGATATAATATTCTTCAGGATCATCTGTAAAAGGAAATTCGATTTTCTTTACATCAGCCAAAAGCGTAGTCTTGAAAATATTGACAATCGCACCTTTTTTGGCAGGCGCAATGGTTTCTGTTTTTTCTTTTTGCTCTTTTTTATCCATGAAAAAGTTAAACCTCTCCAACGATAAATACGTTCCTGTAAATGCAATAATCAGAATCGGAATTAAAGCCAATCGCCCTAAAACAACATGATAATATTGCGCAAAATATTCTTTTATGACTTTTGAAAAGAAGTTACGAATCCCTTTTTGTCTTTTTAAAACCAGAACGAATCCTGAAATCGCAATTAAGAATAATAAAAAGGAAATAACACCCACAAAAAAACGACCCGCTTCGTGCAAAAACAAAGAGCGATGAAAGCTGGTTATCCACTGAATAAATTCACTCTTTTTAACCGGAGTTCCTAACTTTTTTCCTGTTTTGACATCAATATAAGCGTTGATGTCATTTCCGTCCTGATCAATAGCCTGAAGCGTTACAAACTGATTGTAATCAACAGTTAATTCGGTCATTTCAGAATAGTTCTTTTTTAACACAGGAAGCGTTTGTCCCAGCGTTATTTTATCAAAATTTTCAACTTTATACGGAAGTGTTTTTTCCTGTACAGCATCAACAGCCAGGATAATACCTGTTACAGATGCTACTATCAAAAATAAAGAAGAAACCAAAGCCAGAGCCAGGTGAGAGGAACGCCAAAAAGAAAGAGTCATTGAGTTTAAGCTAAAGGTAATCGACTGTACTTAGAGCTTTGTCAAAGTTTTAAACTTTGACAAAGCTTAGATTTCTATTATTAAATTTTGTTTAATCTTACGTATCTGATGTACCCTTTTCCTTCTGTTTTATCAGCAAGACCTGCCGTAGTAAGCGGAATTTCAGCATCAGTTGTATAGTACTTTTGATCCTCGACGGCAGATTCAAATCTTAATTTATAGCCTTTATTCAATTTAGAATCGTCAATTTCAAATGTAGTGATACTACGATCGCCCCCAGTAACGGATGCCCCGCTAATAGCGCTGATATCTTCATGTTTCTTAGTTTGAAATTTATTCCATTCTTTTAATGAAGTGTACCATTTTTTATCATCGCCCATTACATAAAGTGTTTTTTCGTATTCCCCTTTTGGATTGATAAGAGAAACAACGATATAAGCGCCTTCTCCCATATAATTCGCCATTTGAAGCATACATTTGTATTTACTTTGCGCAACAGATTGAAAAGAAAGTAGAGTGATTAATGAAGCAGTTAAGGCTATTTTGAAGATTGATTTCATTTTTTTATAATTGTGAATTGTGAATTGTGAAATGTGAAATGTGAAAATAGATTTACTTCTAACATTTCACATCTCACATCTTACTATATACCTATTTTAAAAAGTCAATTGAAACGTTTTGTTTTGTTAAAGACTCGTTTTCTTTGGCAAGAGCGTAAGCACTTTCGTCAAACTCAGTTTTAATGTCTTTTTTGGCACCAATTGAAATCAGGTATTTCAGGATTTCATCGTTTTTAGAGATCATGGCAGCTTTATGCAAAGCCGTCATACCATCTTTGTTTTTTGTATTTACGTCGATGTTTAAAACAGCTAATTTTTTTAACAAAGTAAGCTCATTTTTTACGACCGCTAAGTGATACAAAGTACTGCCATCTTTTTGAGCAGCAGCAAGATTTAAGCCTTTGTCTTGTAGTAATTTTATTTTTGCTTCTAAAGGATCTGGTCCTTTTGATGCTTCAGGACGATACGATTGAACTAGGTATACGCCCAAATTATTGCCGTCTTTATCGGTAACGTTTACATCGGCACCTTTGTTTAAAAGAAGCGCAGCATTCTCAGTAGTTCCTGATTTTACGGCGATTGTCAAAGCTGATTCTCCTTTTGCGTTTTTCGCATTTACATTTTTTGTAACCGCTAATAATTGTTCCAAAACAGTAGTTTCTCTTGATGCAGCAGCTTTGATAAGAGGTGTATTTCCATCTTTATCAACTTTATTAGCATCCACACCTTTGCCTAAGAAATATTTAACAATTTCAGACTGATTTGGTTTAGCTGCTAATAAGTGAAGGATATTTTCTTCTGATTTGTTTACAGCAGTTGGTTTTAGTTTTAATTCTTCTACCAAATATTTATATGCTTCTAATGATGTAGTTTCTCTACGATTTCCTTGTGCAGCAAAAAACAGGGCATTGTCATTATACTTAATTCCTTTAGCAGCTATCTTTTTCAGTAATTCAATATTTCCAACTCTTGCAGCATAATTAAAAGCCGTATTTCCGTTGTTATCGACATCTTTAAGAGACATTCCTTTTGTTGTGAAATATTCCGCAAGAGTCAGGTTTTTATCAAACGCAATACTAAGTAATAATAAGTTGGCACCCTCATTATATTTTTTCGTCGGATTTAATCCTGCTTTAAAAAAGGCCTCGTATAAAGCTGGATTAATTTGGCCGCTGGTCGCAGCAAAATCAGCTGGCGTTGCACGGTGGCTGTCTTCAAGATTAATATCTGAACCTTTCTTAATAAGATATTCTACCATTTCTACATTTCCTTTGTAGGCTGCCCAATGCAGGTAAATACGATTGTCGTGAGTTGATTTGGTAACCGGGTTACCTGGTTGGTCAAGCAGGAACTTTATCGTTTCATTTGGTGCATCGTTATTAATGGCAAGAACAGTAACATCAAATGCATTCGGATTGGCCTGAGATGGGTTGTTTCCTTTTGCTATTTCGGCTTTTACAGTTTCTACATTAGGAGCAGTTTTCCAGAAGGCTGCTTCTAATAATGTATTCTTTTGCTGAGCATTAGAAAATAAGGTAGCAACTAACGCAATTGAAATGAAAAGTTTCTTTTTCATATTTAGAAATTTACAATTTTTAAAATAGTTTGGTTATGTCTCTTGTTCATTCGAAAAATGGCTTTTTAAAGCAACCTATTTAGAATAAATAAAAATAAGGCAAATGTAAAAATAAATATTAGTAAGACAATTTATTTGGAGAAGAAAATCAATCTTAATTTACTCTTAAGATAACTGAATTTCAAAAAGGTTTAATTTTTCAGGAATTCTTTTTAGTGTCATATCGTAATCGTTTTGGGACTGATAGCGATATATAGCTTTTTAGTTTATTTAAAATAATTATAAATACTTGATTATTAGTTATTTGGTAAAAGTGTATTGTTCTAGCGTAGTCTTCTGCATAACAATGTAATGAAGTACTGTCGTGGTTTTTGCGACACTATTTTTTTATGCCAGTTTAGCTTCGGCAGTATTTTTACTAATTGGAAATTCCGGTAAAATTATTGTTGACAATTTTTAAGATTGAAGTATCTCACGAAGCTCTTCAATTAGTTCTTTGTAACTGTTTGGTTTGCAAATATAATTTCTGACACCAATTTTTTGATACATATCTTTTGCAATAGCATCAGATTGTCCTGATAATACAACAACGGGAATATTTTGCAGCTTGCTATCTTCGTTCAATTTTTCTAAAAAATCCTTACCGGTCAAGCGAGGCATCTGCAAGTCAAGGAAAATAATATCGGGTAAATTTTCTGCTTTTTTTAGATCTTCTAAGGCAATGAAAGCATCAGTAGAGGATGTAATAGTAATATTTTCATTAAAGGAATTAATAGCCTCTGAAAATATTTCTATATCTTCAGGATCATCATCTATTACCAAAATATGTTGATACTTCATTTTCTAAAATTATACAAAAAAACAGCTCTCATAGTTACACAATTTAAGACTGGATTTTATATAATATTAATATTAAGCAAGAAAAAACTCTTTTTAACTGAATTAGGCAAGTCATTTTTTTAACATAAAATAATTTTTGTATTTAGCTTATTTTTATCTTTATAATATATACGGTTTTTGCTTTAATGAATATAAAATCAGCTCATTATGTTTGTAAATAATAGTTTCAGCTATAAATCAATAGCAAGATTCAGCGGAGGTTATGTATTATGGATAATTGTTTGGTCGTTTCTGGTTTTATGTGTTTATAAATTTCTGGATTTTAAATGGATTGCAATTCCGTGGGTTAGTGTCGGAGTTATTGGTACTGCTGTATCTTTTTATATTGGTTTTAAAAATAATCAGTCTTATGATAGAATATGGGAAGCCAGAAAAATATGGGGTGCAATTCTAAATATTAGTCGAATGTGGGGTTCCACGACTAGAGGTTATATCAAAAATCACGACTCTCTCCAAAAACTTACAGACGAAGAAATAGACACGATCACTAAAAAGCTGATTTATAGGAATATTGCGTATGTATATGCCTTGCGCGATCAGTTACTAATACCAACTTCTTGGGAACATGTAAGTTTAGGAACTCATGTTGCCAGAAGAAACCGAAAAAAAATGGAAAAAATTGGTATTGGAATACTTGAAGATAATTTTACAAAAGAAATTTTAGAGAAGCATCTTGGTATTGATGAATATGAAGAATTGACTAAATTTTCTACTATGGCAACACATATTATTGATCTTCAATCTCAAGATTTAATGAAGCTGAGAAAAAATGGTGTTATCAACGATTTTTATCATGCACAATTGCAAACACTCCTAAACAATTTATACGATGAGCAGGGTAAAGCTGAAAGAATTAAAAAATTTCCTTTACCACGTTTGTACGCTTATACCAGTATTTTATTTGTATTAATTTTTATTATTTTATTGCCGTTTGGTTTGATAGCCCAATTCGATAAAATGGGACCTTACGAAACGTGGTTGTTTATTCCGACAGTAACAATTATTTCCTGGATTTTTCTTATTATGGAGCTTGTTGGTGACTATTCTGAAAACCCATTTGGCGGATTAGGAAATGATATTCCGATGCTCTCTATTTGTCGGTCTATTGAAATTGACCTGAAAGAAATGATTGGAGATGGAGACATTCCAAAACCTATTTTGGCACAAAATGGTATTTTGTTGTAAATCCACTGATATTAAAAAACAACATTCTCTAATTCAATTATAATATTTTAAGAATTTGTTGAATTATTTAAATAAATTTAACATACGATTTGAGTTATCAAAATAAATCGATACTTTTGATAGAGAGATAGTTAACCATGTTAAATTGAATTTATTTCAATTTATTGTCTACGCCTAATATTTAATTGAAGTTGTTTAAAATAAACTGTTTGCATTTACCGATGTCATATAAAAAAATTAAACGAATTAAATCGAATGAAGTATCGGCAATTAAAAAATTTAGGCTTAAAATATCTGTTTTTTGTGTTGGTATGTTCTCGTACCAGCCTAAGTTTTGCACAGCAAGATAGTCTTGTTATTGCAAAACCACTAAAATTCGACGAAGCCATATTGTTAGGTATTCAAAATAACAAACAACTTAAAATAGCCAACACTAATTTAGCGATTGCTAAAGAAAACGTTGATCAGGCAAAGATTGCTAAAATGCCACGAGTGGGACTAAGTGCAGGTTATACATATATAGGTGATCCTAAATTATACGAAGGATTTTACGAAAGCAATATTACTGTTGATTATTTTAATCATATGGGATTTGCCAATGTTGTTTCGTCGGTTCCAATTTACAGCGGAGGTTCAATTAATAATAGAATCAAGCAACAAGAACTACTTAGTCAGATGCAGGAATCCGTGGTTAAAATGACGGAGGCAGAAGTAAAAAACGCAATTACTGAACAATATTTTACGCTTGAAAAATTATACCGCCAAATTGAGGTTACCAAACAAAATATTATAAATACAGATCTTCGAATTAGCCAGTTAAAATCACGTGTCAATAATGGTCAGAATTTAAAAAGTGATTTACTGAGAACCGAATTGCAACAATCTAATTTTAAGATTTCGGTTTTTAGAAGTACCAATACTATTGAATTGATTAGTAATTATCTGGATATTTTAATTGGATTCCCGACGAATACAATTTTGAAACCGGAAGTAGCAGAAAGCATGCTTCCGACAGAAAATATAGATCTTCAGCAAAGCCTGGCAGATGCATTCCAAAACAGGGAAGAAATAAAACGTGCCGAAATAGGAATCAAAATCTCCGAATCTTCTTTGAGTCTCACAAGAAGCGGATTCCGACCAAACATTAATGCCAATCTTATTTTAAATACCGAATATCCGGCGCAATGGCCGAGCTATGTCAATATTCTCAATTATTGGGCTGCTGGTCTTTCTTTAAGTTGGGATGTTTCGAGTTTTTATACTTTGAAGCATCGAATATCAGGTGATAAATTGGAGATTGATAAGAGTAATATTGCTCTGGAAATAACAAAAGATCAAATTAGTACAGAGGTAAAAAACGCCTATGTCAGATATGCTGAAAGCAAAGAAAACATCAAAACCTACAAAAAAGATGTGGAGTTGTCGATGAGCAATTATAAAATTGTAAAAAGCAGGTATGATAACGATTTTGCCTTAATCAGCGAAATAGTAGATGCTGAATTACAATTAAATAACTCCCGAATTTCACTGGTAAACGCCAATTTAGATTTAATTATTCAATATTATTCCCTGCAATATGCTATGGGTAAACTTTAAGATATCCTATTATGAGTGAAGAAAATGCACCAAATGAAGCAATTCAGAAAAAAGACAAAAAGCGAAATACGGTTTTAACGGTTTTATCTTTTGTTTTTTTAATTGCCGGCGCTTTATGGATTTTAAGTTTATTCTTTGATTTCAGTAATTATGAAACTACAAATAATGCTCAGGTTGAGGCCTATATTAACAGCATTGCGGCAAGAGCAACTGGTCATATTAAAGAAATTAGGTTTGAAGCCAATCAATATGTTCACAAAGGTGATACTTTGGTGATTTTGGATGATTCGGAATACATTATTAAAGTTAAACAGGCTGAAGCTGATTTGGCTATAGCGGAAGGAAACCTGCATTCTTTACAGCAAAATATAACAACTTCGGCCTCTAATCAGGCTTCCGGACAGGAAAAGTTGGCCGGTGATTTGGCAAGTCTTGAAAAAGCACAGAAAGATTATCAGCGTTTTAAAAATATGTATGCTGACTCAGCCGTGACCCGAAATCAGTACGATCAGGTAATTTCAAAATTGAAATCGGAAGAAGCGTATGTAAAAGCAAGCCGGAAAGGAGTAGAAGCAAGCGGCTCTATAACCAAACAAAGTAACATCAATCTGGAAGCGGCAAGCGCCACTGTAGCCAGAAAAAAGGCAGATCTTGATGCTGCCAAATTGCAATTGTCATACACGAATATCATTGCGCCATCTGATGGATTTGTAGGCGAGCGCAATCTTTCTATCGGAGAACTAATCAACGCCAATCAGACGGTAGCCACTATTGTATTAAATCAAAAATTATGGGTTTCGGCTAATTTTAAAGAAACACAAATCGGAAAAATAAAACAGGGACAACAAGTTACCATAACCATAGATGCTCTTGATGGAAAAGAATTTAAAGGAAAAGTGATTGGTTTCTCTCCGGCTACGGGCGCTAAATTTTCGATGGTCGAACCTGATAATTCAACAGGAAATTTTGTAAAAATAACGCAACGCATTCCGGTTAGAATTGAATTTGAAGCTGCAGCCAAAGATTTGGAAGAAGTAAAACCCGGAATGAATGCAACCGTTGATGTAAAAAAGTAAAAGATGATCGCAGGAAAAAAAGGAAGTGTTTTTACTCTTATAGGATTATACATCCTTACCATTCCTTTTTTTAACGGACTGAACGTCACGACTTATGATAACTCACAAATTCTGGGGCATTTTGGGGCTTCGACTACCGTTTTTACCTATTCTGTTTATATTCCTGTTTTTTCGATGTTGGCTTTTATGCCTTTAGGATTAAAATTGGGTAAACAGATTAAAGTGCGTACAATGATTTTATCGGCTGCTTTTTTATCTATTATTTTCAATACCGCATCATTATTTGCAACCACAATTGAGTGGTTTACATTTTGCCGTTCGTTTATGGCTATTATTTCTGTTATCGGAATATTTGCTTCAATGGTACCTATTTTATTAAAATATAATCCCGTTTTTAATATGGCTTTGTTATACGGAATCCTGCAGTTTATCCAGAAAGGAAGTCAGCATCTGTATCAATATTTCGGAGCACATTTTACCAGTTTGCATAACTGGACATTCGGAATTTATTTCCTGAATGTCAATTTTTTGATTTGTATTCTATTGGCCTGGTATTTTTATAAAGCCGATGTGGCCCCAATGAAAACTAAATTTCAGTTTGACTGGAGAGGCTGGATCATTATGATTTTGTTTTTCATGTTGATTCTTTTTTTATGTGCTGAAGGACAAACGAGAAATTGGTTCAGTGATTCCAAAATAGGATTGGCAGTTGCTTTTTTGTTTATAATAGTTGGTGTTTATCTGCTTCATACCCGATTTACAGAAGAACCCATAATTGATCCGGATGTATATCGGTATAAAAATGTGGTGATTGGTGCTTTTTTGATGTTTTATATTGGTGTGATGAACGGAACAGGCAGTATCGTTACAGGTTATATGACTAATGTCTTAGGTTTCGATTCGGTTTTGGGAGCGCAAACACATCTCGCCATATTACTTGGTTTATGTATTTCGATTCCGCTATCCACTTATCTTTTGTACAAGCGAATCTATTTGGCAACCATCTGGATTATCGGCTTTGCGTGTTATGGATTGTATCATAATATACTTTTTTTAAGATTTTATCCCGGAATAGCTTCATCAGATTTCTTTTTGCCATTGGTTTTTAAAGGACTCGGAATGGGGTTTCTTTTTCCGGTTTCCCTGCTTTATATTTCAGAGGGAGTTCCACCTAAATTAAGTGCATCCCGTATGATGAGCGGGATTATTGCTCAGGCCGTTTTTGCATCGCTTTTAGGAAGTGCTATTCTGGGAACATTCATTGGAAATATGAATGTGCAGCATAAAACAGGCCTGAGTCAGCAATTGACAGAAACCAATAAGCAGGCACAAAATCAGCTCATCAATTACAAAAGAAACTTTTTGTTTATGGGATTATCTGATTCCGAAGCACAGAAAAAAGCCGAAAAAAGTCTTTCTAATCAAACAGCACAAGCGGCAATATTACTGGCATATAAGGATATTTATCTGGTGATGTCGGTGATTTGTTTTTTGCCCATTTTTATTATTCTGCTTTTCAAACTTTGGCGCAGGCCAATCGGAAAAGTAGCAGTAGAGCCTATACCAATTTAAGTTATTCTGTTTCAAATCTTGTTTAATTAACAATTGAAGTTATGATGAAACTAAAAAAAGATCGCTTTTTATATCGTTTATGGACTCAGGAAAGTGGGCTTAGCATCATGTTATTATTGCTTTGTATTATGCATTTTGTTGTGATTCCGTTATTTGGCAGTTATACTCGTTTTATGATAGTTGTCAATATTTTTTGGATGTTATTTATTATTGCAGGAATTATTTCATTGGCAAGAAATAAAAGACAAGTGCTGCGTATTTCTGTTATTCCATTTCTTTTTTTAATGGTTCAATGGATTGATTTTTTTCAGACAAATGTCATTGTTGTATTTGCAGATCTCTTTTTTTCTATTGCTATAATGTTACTTTTAATCGGATTGGTTTTGGTCAAAGTATTAGAGCCAGGGCCAGTCACGGCTTATCGTATAATAGGTTCTATTGTCGTTTACATGCTATTGGTGAATCTTTGGTGTACGGTGTATTTATTCCTTTTTAAACATATAGAAGGTTCTTTTCAGATAGCAGTTTCTCCATTTGAAATTAGTAGTGATCAGGCCAATTTTATGTATTTCAGTTACATCACGATTACCTCGACTGGCTATGGGGAAATTGTACCACTTCATCCTCTGGCTCGTTCTCTGGTTCAGATGGAGGTATTGACGGGAGTTTTGTATCCGGTAATCTTAATAGGAAGATTGGTTTCTGACGCCAACTTCTCCTTAAAAAAATAATGAACAAACCTATAAAACCAATTATTTATCTAAAACAAAATAAAAATGGAAAATTCGAATGTGAATAAACGGAAAGAACTCTTTGACACTATTTTGCAGTTATTTTTTATCTTTTTAGTTGTCGGTTTTTGTCTAAAATTGCTGATGCCTTTTTTTATGCCCATTCTTTGGGCAGTAATATTATCTGTAGCGTTTTATCCTTTATTTAATTTTCTGCAAAGAATATTAAAAGGACGAAAAACTTTGGCAGCTGTAATTATTACAATTACAATTATAGCGGTAATGTTATTGCCTGTTGTTTATGCTTTGAAAGCAGCAACATCTAATTTTTTAGAGTTGAAAAACCAATTTGAGGCCGGAACCCTTAAAGTTAGTCCGCCAGGGCCTTCTATTAAAGAATGGCCTGTAATAGGAAAACCTCTTTATGAGTTTTTGGATTCTGCCTCAACAGATTTGCAACAGAGTGTAATTAAATATCAGGATCAGATAAAGGAATTTTCTACCAAAATTATGGGGAGTATATTGAGTTCAGGAATAGCTTTTTTGCAGTTTATCCTTTCGGTTATTATTGCGGGAGTTTTGTTGGTCTCGCCGGGAGCAAAGAATTTGTTTATGAAATTTCTAAAAAAGATTGCAGGAAACAAAGCTGACGAAATAATGACGATCTCAGTTTCTACTATTTATCAGGTTGTAAAAGGAATTTTGGGAGTAGCTATTATTCAGACTCTCATTCAGGCTTTTGGGTTGTTTTTAGCCGATATTCCATATGCAGGAATATTAACTTTGATTTGTCTGGTATTTTCCATTTTGCAGATCGGGCCAATTATCATAAATATCGGCGTAATTGTATATCTTTTTTCTACAGGAGATTCGGGTTATGCAATTGGCTGGACCATATTTTTTATCATAAGCGGACTTTCTGATAATGTCCTGAAACCACTTTTATTAGGAAAAGGCGCTTTGGTACCCATGCTTGTGATCTTTTTGGGAGTTATTGGCGGATTTATAATGTCAGGATTTATTGGGTTGTTTGTCGGTCCAATTGTTTTTTCAATTGGGTATAAACTTTTTATTGCCTGGCTGGATGATCATCATTATACAGAGGGCCAACCAGAAATTATTGATCCGGAAACTACTATTGAATAAAATTTATTTCTTATGAATAAATAAAAAAACAAAAATGCCATTTCATATCGAAATGGCATTTGTTTTATAAACTTAAAAAAGCTAAGAATCTATTTACTACTCTTTAAAGCCATTAATAAATCTACTAAATCTACTACTGCATAAGTAGAGGAATAATCAGATACGGCATAAGGTAAAATAAGGCTATTGTTATGAATAATAGCACCACAAGAATAGACCACATTCGGAACATACCCTTCACGTTCGTCTTCCAGAGGTGAAAGTAAAGGTTCTTTTAATCTTCCAATTTCTTTAGACGGGTCATCAAGATCAAATAAGGAAGCTCCAATGCAATAACGTCGCATTGTACCAACACCATGCGTAATAACAAGCCAACCTTCTGTTGTCCATAGTGGTGATCCGCAGTTTCCTATTTGTGTGAATTCCCATGCAAAACGCGGTTCCTGAAGCAGGATAGGAGTATTCCATTGGGTAACCCTGTCAGAATACATAATGTAGTTGTTAACACCATCAATGCGGGAAAGCATCGCATATTTACCTTTTATTTTTCTTGGGAATAATGCCAGATTTTTATTCTGAGCACCGACACCATGTAAAGGCATTACCCGAAAAGTATAAAAATCCTCGGTTGAAATCAGTTTAGGAAGTATAGTGTGACCATTATAAGCGGTGTAAGTGGCCATTACGCGATGAGAATCATCATGATCATCATCAAAACGAACAAAACGGGCATCTTCGATACCCCGGCTTTCAGACTCTGATATCGGAAAAATAACACGTTCTGTGATATCAGAATCATGTTTGAATGACAAATCATAAAAGGAGTTGGCCAGCCAGATTATTTCTTCAAGGGCTGTTCTTCTGTCCTGACTAATTGATGGGTCGCTTAAACTGGTTTTTACCATACTTTTTAAGATAGCATACTCAAATTCATCTGGCAAGTCCTGCATAATTTGGGCGATGTATTTATCATCAGTATGCATCTCATACAATTTCATTAGGAATCGCTCTTTGTTGTACAAGGTTTTGTGTTCGATTTCTGCTTTGTCAATATGGTGTCCAATCTTCATTACCTGAAGGTTGTTGTTTCTATCCAGAATTCCTCTTCTAAAAACAATTGACGAAATATGACCTTCACCCGTTGCTCTAAAAGAAAGAATGACACGTTTTTCTCCCATTTCTAATCCTGTCTGATCAAAATCTTCTATTATTGAGGGATTAAAAATAGCGGCAGATTCAATAGCATATTCCATGGTACAGTAAGAACCTATAAGCATCTTTCGATCTAGGGATATGGCATCATAATCAAGTTGCATCGTTTCGATTACAGGTCTTACTTTTTCGCAATGTTTTAAAAATATGCTTGAAATATTTCGGTGTCGCCTTGCAAATTCACGAAGTGTTTGTTCTAAAGTTTCTAAAACCTGTTTTTCATCCAATATCATTATCCGCATCACCATTTGTTGGGTTCGTTCGTCGCCATTCATAAAATAACGGGCAACGACTCTTTTGGAATCTGGTGTAAATACTATGTTTTTTCTAATGATGGGTACTCGCATATTTTTAGTTTTTGTTAGAATAAAGTCAACACATTTATCTATAACTGATAAAATGACTTCAGCTATTTTACTGTATAATTCTTTTTAGATAAATTTAGAAGCATATCTATTTTGAAATAAGATTAACTGTGTATTAATAGTTTAATACAAGTTAGTGATTTTGCTAACGAAAAAAAACTTAAACTTTTATTAAAAGGCCATTACTTTTCACTTTTCAAATCTATTTTCCTGAAAAAATAAAGTTATAAAGCCTGGTTCTAATAAAGGGGTCTTTCAAATTTACAAAAAAGAATAAAATTATTTGTATAAATATTTGATTTACAATAGAGATCAATTAAAGTATGTTTTTTATAAAAAGGACCAGTCTTAAAAATAAAAATGGGAACAAAGATCTTTTCACTTTGTTCCCATAAATAATTCTGACCGAATATTATACTTTTATTCTTTATACAAAATAATAACCGCTTTGTAACCGGTACCAACATTCCATTGGCTTGACTCGATTACAACTCCTTTATCATCATAAACCTGAAATTCAGCAGTATTTGGTGAAGCAGAACCTTCATTCAAAGCTTCGAAATCAATTTTGTTTATTCCTTTTACCAAATTTATCTTGAATCCCTTATATTCTCCATCCAGTAATACTTGTGGCTCAATCACTTTATCATTCAGATATACTTTAATCTTATCTCCGTCGACAAAAGCAGCATCTCTGTAACGAATTGTTGACGTAAAAGCTTTCGTAACAAAACCTCCTAAATATTCATTTCGTCTATAAAAAATGCCTTCTACATTAGCTTCTTTTTTATAAAGTACATTATTGTTGAAAAGCTCTTCCGGATTAATTTTCAAAACAACCGGCTCTTTTGAAAGAGGCAATGGCTCTTCAGTTGGAGGAGCTTCGGTTGGCGGAATAACTTCTTTATTTTCTGAATTTTTAGGTTGGATTGATTGCTGTTTTCTTTTAAGCTCATCTTGTGCAAATCCATGCAGCGAAATACCAATCATTACAACTAAAAACAAAATCTTTTTCATACTTTTTTATTATTTTAAATACAAGTTAATATTAGATTTAACCTATTAACATAAACATTTAATTCTTTTATTTATTGTCTATATATTGAATTGATTATCAAAAACAGAGCCGTTTTATGCATGTTGCAGTTTATTGATGTTTTGAAAACTATTGATCTTGAAATAATTAGCCAATAGTCCAATGTATTTTGTTGATGAGTTGCTTTTTTTAATGGTTTTCAAATGAAAAGCAGGAATAATAAAAAACATCTGCACTTTTGTACAGATGTTTTTTTAATGAAAGTAAATAACAACAGAATGTCCCGGATTATTCTGCCGCCACCATATTTACACTGTTTAATGCAACATCATTAAGCACACAATCGGCTTCTTTTTCTTCAGCCAGCGTTTGTGTCAATAATTTTGCAACGTCATTTTCTCCAAGTGTTTTTGCAAAGGCACATAAAGTACCATATGACGCAATTTCATAGTGTTCAATTTTTTGCGATGCTGCAATGATACCTGCATCGCGTACAGCTCCCGGAACCGTTTCCTGAAGAATACTGTCTCCTTCTTTAAGGAGCCCGGCCATAGCTTCACACTTTTTTCCTTCCGCACTTTCTCCAAGCAGTTCGAAAATTTTCTCCAATCTTTCTACCTGGTTTTCCGTTACAGTAAGATGTTCTAAAATAGCACTCGTAAGTGTCGCTGATGTAGCGTTGGAAGCCATTTTTGGCAAAGCACTGACAAGTGCATTTTCTGCCCAATAAATATCTTTAAGACTGTCAATAAAGAAATCTTTTAATTCCGAAGCGGCATCGGCAGAAGGCGCTACGATATTATTTTTACTATTTGTATTAACCGGAGTTGTTTTATCTGAATTTTTCATATGATTTATAATTTAGTGTTAGTTGTATAAATTTTCTTCACGTTCCCAAATACGATGGTTGGCCATAGCGTTAATGAAATCGAGTGCAAATGTTTCGGTTGCAGCATCGCTGTATAAAATAATGCCAGAATCATCATTATTAAGTTTAGAAGCAAACGGTGTTTCGCTTAGTATACCAATTGCCTGACCATCGGCACCAATAACCTTACAGTGCTTGTAAGCGTCGTTTAAAAATTCAAGCACATCGTCATTTTGTGCCAAATCATTTAGGCCTTCACTATGTGGAATATAAACGGCGTCAAAAAGTACTGATGATGTAGTTAATAAACTAAAATCGACCGGAATTGCACCACCTTCGTCTGTAACAACAGATCCTAGATTTTTAGCAATTACAAATCCTTTAGCCTCTTCTTTTAGTAATATGTTTTTCATATTCATTACTGAAGCTGCAGAAACACCATCAGCACAAAGTATAGCCACTTTTCTCGATGCAATTGTTGGGGAATTTGTTGGATTTTTGATCATCGAAAGCGCATCAGAAGATTTAACTGATGAATCTATTGAACGTGGTTCCTGATTTCCCATTTCGTTTTCCGGAGAAACCCCCTTGTTTATTGGAGTTTCAAGAATAGGAGGAACTGAAGTACCTAATCCTTCAGCCACTTTTTCTGCTAATTGCATGTCTACCCGAGATAAAAGCCCCAGCATTCTCACTCTAATTGCAACTGTTTCAACTTTTCCAAGTTCAAAACGCAATGCTCTTACAATATGGCTTTTTTCTGTAGGTGTCTGACTGTTGAAGAATAATTTTGCCTGACCAAAATGATCTGCAAAACTTTCGCTTCTTTCCCGCACTTTATGAGCGTCTACACGTTCATTAAAACTTGAAAAACCACCTTCAGCAATTTTTGCCTGGAACGGACATCCTCCACCAAGTGAATTAGGATGGTAACTTACACGGCCTTTGTTAATTTCCTGGCGCATATGTCCATCACGCTGGTTGTTGTGAACCGGTGCAACGCTTCTGTTGATTGGAATTTCGTGAAAATTCGGACTTCCTAATCTTGATAACTGTGTATCGGTGTAAGAGAATAATCTTCCCTGAAGTAACGGATCATTGGTAAAATCAATTCCCGGAACAACATGCCCAGGGTGAAAAGCAACCTGTTCTGTTTCTGCAAAAAAGTTGTCGGGATTTTTGTTCAATACCATTCTACCGATTATTTTCACCGGTACAAGTTCTTCAGGAACAATTTTGGTAGGATCTAGTAAATCAAATTCGTATTTGTGTTCATCTTCCTGTGGAATGATTTGTACACCTAATTCCCATTCAGGAAAATTCCCGTTTTCAATAGCTTCCCATAAATCTTGTCTGTGGAAATCAGGGTTCTTACCTGAAATTTTTAGGGCTTCATCCCAAACTACAGCATGAGTTCCTAATTTTGGTTTCCAGTGAAATTTCACAAAAGTAGATTCATTTGCTTCATTTATTAATCTGAAAGTATGCACTCCAAAACCTTCCATCATTCGATAACTTCTTGGAATCGCACGATCAGACATGGCCCACATAATCATGTGCATGGATTCAGGCATTAGGGAAATGAAGTCCCAAAAGGTATCATGAGCAGACGCTGCCTGCGGAATTTCGTTGTGTGGTTCCGGTTTTACGGCATGAACAAGATCCGGAAATTTTGAGGCATCCTGAATAAAGAATACCGGAATATTATTTCCGACCAAATCGTAAATACCTTCCTGAGTATAAAATTTAACAGCAAAACCTCTTACGTCTCTGGCAAGATCGGTTGAACCTCTAAAACCGGCAACAGTTGAAAATCGGACAAAAACAGGTGTTTTTAATCCGGCTTCTTTTAAAAATCCGGCTTTTGTTAATTCCGGAATTGGGTTTGTCACTTCAAAAAAACCATGAGCTCCTGAACCACGTGCATGTACAATTCTTTCCGGAATTCTTTCATGGTCAAAATGGGTGATTTTTTCTCTTAATATAAAGTCTTCTAGTAGTGAAGGGCCTCTGTCGCCGGATTTCAGCGAATTATTATCGTCATTGATTTTAACACCCTGGTCAGTAGTCAGGAATTTGTTAGTTCCATCAGATTTATTTTGCAATAAATCACGCTGCTTCTCGTCTTGGAAATTTTTCATATACTGTGAATTTTGATTTAATTTTTTGGAGTTTTTAAATAGTTTAACATCGGAATATCAATTGTTTATATGTTTTAATATTCAATGATTCCAAATTTACTTTATGTATTTGCGAACCACTTATAAGATTATTTTTTAAGGTTGTACAATTACCATTAAGTTAAAACATTATTTAATACCCTGTTATTCACCTGTTTCCATATGAGGTGCATTTACAGGTTTGGACTGTGGGGAGCCAATTTGCCTTAAATAAATAGAAAGCATTACGATGGCAAAAACAGAGAGAAATTCGCTTTGCCAGTTTTGAAAAGATTCAAACCAAAATCTGGAATCTCCCATATAATCAGAGACAGATTCTAAAGGCAATCCTTTTAATGCTAATTGCTCATTTTCATCTTTTAAACTTCCATAAAAATGAAGTATAAAAGAAATCACAAATAGCAATAACAAAGAAATAGTGAGGGAATGTTTATAAAGACTTAGTATCCAGCCGCCTTTTTTTACAGGCCAAGGCGCATCTTTTCGGCTAGGAGAAGGTTCTCTGTCGACCTCCTCGTCTTTATCCAGATCTTTGGATTCGGATGAGCCTTTCTGCATTAAAAAAATAGTGAAGACAACAAACATGGCCATTTGTAAAAATTCGCTTTCCCAATTCTCAAAAGTAGATTGAATGAAATGTCCTGAAAGGAAATAGGCAGAAAGATGGATAGCAGCACTGCCTTCTTCTATAAGCTCTTTATTGTGTTCTTCAAATCCAAAAATTATCTGACCAATTAGTGCCGCTATAAAAAGTGCTAAAAAGCAGATACATAAACCGTTGTTGCGTAAATAGTCTTTCATTTTAGTATTTGTTTCTATCAAAATTGACAAATACTAATGAGGAATACTTACATAATTAAATTTAGAAGTTATAAAATTCGTAAACTAAAAACGAGATTTTTGTAAGAGATTAGATCTCCAGGGCTGCTAAAATTTCTTTAATTGAAAAATAGGCACCACACACAAATTCGTCTGCAGCTCCGTAATATACCGTGATTTTATCACCTTCTACAATATGACCATTGGTAAAAACTACATACCCGAAAAAGCCGCTCAATTCATAATTTTCTTTTGGACTCATTATGGGTTCGACTGTACGGGCAATTACTTTTGATGGATCTTCGAGATCCATAAGAAATGCTCCAAGGCAATATTGATGTTCAGCGTTTGCACCATGGTAGATTTCGAGCCATCCTTTATCTGTTTTTATTGGAGCAGCTCCGGCACCAACTCTGGCACTGTCCCAAAGTCCCATTCGTGTACCAACAAGGAATTGATGATTGCCCCAATGAATCCCGTCCGGAGATTCAGCCAGCCAAATATAATTTCCCCCAATCTGCGGGCTGGATGGGCGATGTAAAGCATAAAATTTGCCGTTTATTTTTTCTTCAAAAAGGGCAACATCTTTATTATGCGGAGGAAATATCATGCCCTTTGTTTCAAAATTTTTCCAGTCTTTGGTGGTACGCATTCCAACTCCCACACCGTTGGATGAAACTGCCGTATAAGTAATGTAATACGTATCATCAATATAACTAACTCTGGCATCTTCGATACCAAATTGTTCCAATATTCCGGAACCTACAAGAGAATTAAATCCCTCAGGTGAATAAAAATGAATGCCATCATCGCTGCATAACAGTCGAAGATGGGAGAGTGTGGTTAAATAATCAAGTCCTTTATATTGAATTATTCTGGCATCAGTAGCAACCAAATCAGGATCGTTAAGCGGTATTTCAATAATTTCGATTTTGCCTAAGGCGTTTACCACAGGAAAAAAAATAACACCTTCCTTTTGTGCAATGCTTTCTGCAACCCTTACCAATAGCCATGTTTTTTGTTCGAAAACAAAAACTCCCGGATTCAAAAGACTGATAATTTGTAATTCTTCGCTACTTGCCTGCAAATCTTTAGGCATCAAAAGGGGATTCTCCGGAAATCTTTTTGCAATGTCGCTCATAATTTATTTGTTTAGATTCATTAATAATCCGGTGCAGCGTTAAATGATTTTAAAAAGTAAGGAAACATAAAAATAAGCAATTTTGTGGTTATGTTATTTTATATAATGGGAGTTTAGTTTTGCAAGATTGACATTTCTTTATAAAAAAAAATATAAATTCAATAGGGTTTGTTTTGTTTATAGTGTTGTAAATCAGTTAAGTAATATACTTTACATCCTTCAAATTTGACCTAATTACTAATACATTAGTTAAAATACTAACAAATTAGTTTGTATACTAATTAATTAGTAGTATCTTGCGTCAAAATTTGTAAACGATGATAAAACTAGCGAAAAGAGAAGAACAGATCATGCAGGTGTTTTGGGATTTGAACAAAGCCTTCATAAGAGATATTATTCCATTATTACCAGATCCGAAACCACACTATAATAGTGTTGCCACAATAGTGAAGATATTGGAAGAAAAAGGTTTCCTGAATCACGAAACTGCAGGGAACATGCATTGCTTTTTTCCGGTTATCAGTAGGGAAGAGTACCAGCAGTTTGCGCTAAAGGATATCGTTAGTCAGTATTTTGATAATTCTTACCCTAGAATGCTGGCCTTTTTTGCCAAAGAGCAAAAACTGACAGAAAAGGATTTGGATGAAATAGTAACTATTATTAAAAATGATACCAAATGATACCCTACATTTTATACTCAGCCCTCATTCTTTCTTCCTGTTTGGTATTTTACAAATTGCTTTTGCAGAAAGAAACTTTCTTTCATTTAAACAGGTTTGTACTGCTTTCCTGCATGGTGTTGGCTTTTATTTTGCCTCTAGTTCCTGTTCCTCAGCAATTATCTTTTAGAAAACTTCCTGTAGAGAAATCTGTTATAGAGGTGAAAACTCCGGTGAATACTAGTACAGTTACAACTTTAAAAGAACAACCTGTGCAACCAACTCTTATTGAAGAAACCAAACAATGGATCAATATTGAATCATTTACTCAGTTGCTGGTTTATCTATATTGGTTTGGTGTAATAGTTTTTGCTCTTAACTTTTTGATGCAGGCCATTTTATTGTTTTACAGAGCCTATTCCAAGTCGGTTATTCAGGATGGAAAATTCCGTATTGTTGAAATTACGGGTGATAAAGCGCCTTGTTCTTTTGCCAACAACATTTTTATCAATCCTGAAAAATATGAGTGGGAAACTTACAATCAGATTTTGCTGCATGAAAAAATTCATATTGAGCAAAAACATACCATTGACCTTCTGCTTGCAGAGATGGTTCTTGTTTTTCAGTGGTTCAATCCTTTTGCATGGCAATGGAGAAAAGCTTTAGAAACCAATCTTGAATTCCTGACAGATAATCAAATGCTGCAGCAGGAAACCGTGGAGAAAGAAAGTTATCAATTCAGTCTTCTTAAAGTAGCGGCGCCACAATTCCCTTTGAGTCTTACAACTAATTATAATCAATCATTATTAAAAAAACGAATCATCATGATGAACTCAAAAAAATCAAACGTGCACACCACCTGGAAATATTTTTTCCTCGTGCCAATTATGGTGCTGTTTGCCTGCCTTTTTAATCAACCGGCAGCGCAAAGTCAAACCCTGGCTTCCAAAGAAAAAGAAGAGAAACAAGAAAAGCATTCAAACATTCAGAGCGGAATGGAAACAGAAGGAAATTGGTTTGCTACAATAAAAGGCACTACCGTAAATGTTCAATTTAAAAGCGACGAGAATGATAATTCTAACAGTACTTTTCAGTTGAATGAATTTAAGGACCTTCCGAGAGACAAACAAGGTACTTTTACATTGACCCGCGAAGCCGGAACTATGACTTTCATTGGTAAATTCGAAGGCGACAAAGGAATGGGAACCTATAAATTTACGGCCAACAAAGACTATAGTACAGCGATGCATAAAGAAGGAATTGATCTTAAAGACGATGAAGATCTTATGGTTTTCTTTATGATTAACGTCAAACAATCTTATGTGCAAATGCTCAAGAAAAAGGGCTACAACAATCTGGACAAAGATCAGGTTATTCCCTTGGCTGCTTTAGATGTAAACGAAGCTTATATTACTTCAATTAAACAAGCAATTCCTGATATTGATTTAGATAATCTGGTTCCTTTTAAATCATTGGGAATAGACAAAGCCTACATTGAAGAGATTCGTAAATCTGGTTACAAAGATCTTAGTCCCGGTAATATTATTGCATTAAAATCTCAGGGAATTGATGCGAAATATATTAAGGATTTTCACAGTTCTGTTAACTCGAAAAAGAATAACAAAGATGCAGATGATGCAGATGATGCGGACGACGATGTTATTGCATTTAAATCATTAAACATTGATCAGGCCTTTATTGATTCTTTCAAAAAAATAGGCTATAATGATCTTTCGAACGATGATTTGATGGCTTTGAAATCATTAAATGTAACGCCTGAATATATAAATAGTTTTGAGAAAGCAGGTTATAAAAACATCAAAACAGAAGATTTATTTGCTTTGAAATCTCTAAATGTAACTCCTGAATTAATAGTACAATATAAAGATCTTGGTTTTAATGATTTGGATCTGAATGATGTAGTGGGAGCAAAAGCAGTTGGTGCGACACCTTCTTTTATTAAATCGATGAAAGGAAAAGGGCATGATTTTAAAAGTTTAGATAAATACATTTCATTAAAAGCCGTTCTGGGCAATTAAATATAAAATAACGCAAGTTGTAAGACTAAAAAAAGCCCAAACCGAAAGGAATGGGCTTTTTGCATATATATTCAGTTGACTTCTAATTATCGCAAAACGCGCCAATTTGCTTTAAATGTCTTTCAGTTTGGTATTTATTGAAGTTGTCCCATTTTGGTGCAACAGTTATTTTTTGCCCGTACATCGCATCAAGGCAAATGTTGTTGTCTTTGTACTTATCGTGTAAAACAGACAGAATTTTAAAGAAAAATTCGTCAAGCATTGTGATGGCCTCAAATTCAGATTTTAAAACGTTATAATTGTCATCTGACGGATTCAATAATTGCAATAAATCTAAAACTTCTTTCTTTTCCTCTTCAGTAATTTCAGTTGCATAACCCATTTTCAGCGTTTTAAAAACTAAATTATTCCAGGCTTTGCTGTCATGACCCCATTGAACATCAGGAAGGTTTAAAGAATGCTCACAAATCAAAATAATTGAAAAAAGTACATCATTTAAATATTCTGCAGGAAACTCATCAAAACTTCTGAATTCAAAACCGCTTTGGTACATTTTTTCCTGATTAAAATCAAGACCTACTTCTGAAAGCATTTCATATTCCATTTCAGTTTCAATCTGATCGCGCCACCAAATGTTTTCTTCCTTTTCAAATTTTAGCAGTTTTCTAAAATTATCTACGTTATAGGTTAGAATTTTACCTTTTGGCATTGCTTTATTGTACGTTCCTACGCCTATGTATCGTGACATTGCATTTCGCATCGAACCCAAAGTGAATTTTTTGTCCAGACTGTATTTGTCGCTGATCACGCCCATAATATCCGGACTTCCAAGAGTGGCAATAAAGAAAGGTTCAAACCATTGCAATAAGTAAATAGCGTTGGCGTGTGTTTTTTCAAAATCATTGTAATCTACAATTCGGCTGTCTTCAGTTAAAGAAGGCAATGTAATATGAAAATGGTATGTTCCGTTATTAAACAAAACCAGGTTTTCCTGATTCGTCATGAACATATTCAGGCCATTGTTATAATCAGGAAAATTTAATTTTCCGTTTAATACAGATGATTCATTTATTTTATCCAGAAATAGTTTTTTCGTTGCTTTTAGTTCCTTGCAAGAATCAGCTATTGTTCTATTTTCAAAATACTTTGTTACAAATTCGATAGAATCACCATCAAAATGTACGGAACCCATCGTTTTGTTTCTTTGGGTAATCATACTCTGAATGTTGTATGGCTGATCTTCAAGGAAAATTTCCATAATTGATTTTCCTAAATAGTCAGGATTCTCAATTGGTTCTGCGATCACTTCACCATTTTCTGTATCTACTAATGGTTTTATTGGTGATAATGTTTTGTGTTGATAATTAATATCGAGTTTTTCCAGCGAATGACTGTTCATCATTCGGCTCACTTTATAATTTTCTTTTGAGTTAAAAGCTTTTTTCAAAACAGAAGCCAGGCTTTCTGGTTTGTAGCATTTTCTATAATCGATGCTGTATTTTTCAAAACCAATTTTCTCTTGTATAAACGCACCAGAAACTATTAAGGATTCCTCAAATTGCATATAGGTTTCGTTTTCTAATCCAATTCCCCAATAATATTTTTTTGTCTGATTGTCTTTCATTTATACTAATTTTCTTTTATGGTTATTGTAATTTATAAAGTTGTTTTTTATTCAGAAACACAGATCTTAAGGATTCAAAACCAGAGACAAAAAATCGTTAACGGATAGCAGAATTGTCGCCTCCATTCAAAAAGTTTTAGTATCCTTTTAAAATTTTAGAAATGTATGTTTTAGTTTCAGGAATTTTGCACTTGTATCAACTGAATGACTGATGAAAAAGTAAAATTTTATAAAGGGGCTTATAAAACTATAATGATCATTAATTACTTTTATATCAATAATTTAAGCAGATGAATAGCCTGATTGTTACATTTCGCTATTCCTGTATTTTCCAAGTTGCAAAAGTAGTTTTTTATTATCGTATTTCCAAGTGGTTAACACGCTGAAAATCAATTATTTTTTTGAATGTTGGAGCAGGAGGTTTGTAGGCTTTATTTATTCATGATAGTAAAACACAAAAGAAGAATATAATTCATCATTCCACCAGTCTTTTCTTACTTCTGAAAAGTAATTATAATTCAGTTTTCCTGCCTGCGATTGTAACGGATAAACCACTACGCCATTTTCGCGATACGCTTTATGTAAATCTGTTTCCGGAACAACGGGAACTATATGTCCTGAAAGTCCTTTTTCTCTTCTTTTAGCACAAATGATTCCAATTCCACCATTTTCATTTACCTTATTCTGAATTTCCTCCGCAGTAAACATTTTTTCCCAGCCAAAATTAGGCCCCCATTCAGAAAACCAGTCGGTTATGGCACTAGAGTAAATTCGGTCTACGGTTTGCTCGAAAACAGCTTCTACTTCCTGTCCTTGCGCCATTTTTTCAAGTGATTCAGCTGTCCACCAGACTGTAGGGAGATATACTTTGGAGAAATAGCAGTAATCGTACGAATACACATTGCAATACGTATCTTCAACTGTTTTTTGATATCTAAGGCTGTTTTCAACATCCAATTTAGCAATCAGTTGGTGAATGCTTTCTTTTTTAGTGTCAGCATTTGTCAAATCTCTAAATGGAATAGTGGAATCACTAAGAGGTTTTTCCTTCATTTCCATAGAATCTAAACGAGATTCCGGATCAGGTAATAAATCGGCTTTCTTTATTTGAGGATATGTAATTGGATTATTTTCCAGAGGTAACGAGGCTACTGATTCTATATGTTTTTCCATTATGACTTCTTAAAATTAATTGACCCGACAGTATAGAAATTGAATGTTTATACCGTGTATTTTGTCAGCTAAAAAAGTAAATATAACAATTTAAACTTTCTGACAAGTTTTGGAATAAGAAAAAAGTAGAAAAATTAAGTCAACAAAAAAACCTGTTTCGTCATGAAACAAGTTTTTTTGTTGGATGAACTTCTATATTCTTCATCCTGATTTTATTTAAGGATTTCCTTCGTCGCCACTTGAACCATAAATCTGATCTGTAGGTAGCTAGCGTCATTTGCCGGGAGTTGCACATAAATAGAAACAAGTTGTTGTCCGGGTCTGCCGATTGGGGTTTGTTCATCAAACTTTTAGAGCCTTAATTGTATTGATAATCAATCAAGTATAAAAAATGAAAGCAGGAAGATTTTATAGAATTATCATATATTATTACAGAAATATAATACAAATTCACTGTGATTACTTAATTTTTTGTTAAATTCAAAAACATATTTTGTACTAAACAGTACAAAATTATATCTTTGTTCCATAATTAATTCAAAATGGCTGGAAGACCTAAAATATTCGATGAACAGGAAGTGATTTCAAAAGCCGCTGAGGTCTTTTGGGAGAAAGGGTATGAGGCAGCTTCAGCAGAAGAATTGTTAAAAGCAATGGGGATTGGAAAGGGGAGTTTCTATCTTTTTTTTAAAGGTGGAAAAAAAGAACTTTACGAAAAATCGTTACAGCAGTTTGCATCTAATTTGCTTTCGAGATTGAAAAAAGAAATTGCTGAAAACGAAAATTCTTTTGAGTACTTAAAGTCTTTTTTTCTTGAACTTTCAGACAGTGCCAATATAAATAAAGCAAAGGGATGTTTCATGGGAAATGCCTTAGTTGAAATGGCAGCAAAAGATGCATATACTCGAAAAATGATAGCAAAACTTCTTTTTGAGTTAGAAAAGATATTTGTTGATGTCATTCAGACAAGTAAGGACAAAAATGTTATCAAAACAGATAAAAGTGCTGAACTTCTGGGAAGCCATCTACTTAATTTATGGAACGGAATTAATATTACGAGACGAATGAATAGGAACGACGCTTCTTTAGCGGCTCTAATAAAATTTAATCTCGATATGATCGGGTGATTTTTTTTAACAAATTTGTACTGATTAGTACAAAATAAAACTTAAACTTTTTTACATTATGAAATACAAAATTTTTGGACAGAAAACCGGACTAAGAGTATCGGAACTGGCACTAGGAACAGGAAACTTTGGAACACGTTGGGGACATGGTTCTGACGAAGAAACCTCAAAAAATATATTCAATAAATACATTGAAGCGGGAGGGAATTTTATTGATACAGCCGATGGTTACCAGGTGGGACAATCAGAAGAAATCCTTGGAAATCTTATTAAAGAGAAACGTCACGATTTAATACTTTCTTCTAAATTTTCTACCGGAGGATCTACATTATTGACTACAGGAAACAGCAGAAAGAATATCATTCATTCTGTCGAACAAAGTTTAAAACGATTAGATACCGATTATTTGGATATTTATTGGGCTCATCTTTCTGATGGACAAACGCCAATTGAAGAGATCATGAGAGCAATGGATGATTTAGTGCGCCAGGGTAAAATTTTATATACAGGATTCTCAAATTTCCCTGCGTGGAAAATCGCAAATGCGGCATTACTGGCTGATCTTCGAGGCTGGGCACCAGTTGCAGGAATACAAATAGAATATAACCTTATTGAAAGAGGTGCTGACCGTGAATTACTGCCTATGGCAGAGTCATTGGGTCTGGGTGCTGCATTTTGGTCGCCATTAGCTGGCGGAACGCTGACAGGAAAATACCGTTCAAATCTTCAAAATGAACCATCAAGACAGCAGGCTTGGGGTGGTGCATTACTAAAAGGTGAAAATGGAAACAGGGAAACAGAAATTTTAAATGCGCTTGAAAATATTGCCAATGAAAAAGAAGTCAAAATATTAGATATAGCATTAGCCTGGTTAAGACAAAAGCACGACAATAGTGGATTGTCAACTGTAACCATATTAGGCCCAAGAAATGAACAACAGCTTGTAGATAATCTGAATTCATTGAATATTACACTCTCTGAACAGGAAATAGAACTTCTTAATAAACTAAGTACAATTGATCTGGGATATCCGCATAGTATGATTTCAGAAAGTCAGAAAAGTATATTCGGAGAAAGTACAGGACTTGTAGAAGTAAAACATAAAGTATAAAAACTCAAGAATTAAGAGAAATTTCCAGACAAATAGGATGAATAAAGAATAAAAAATGCTAAACGAAGAGTTTAGCATTTTTTATGTCGAAGCAGATTTATAAAATTTTATGCTGTAATATTCTATTTTTTTTACTTTTGTTATGATGTTATTAGAATTATGTTAGATATTGTACATCAGTGCTTTAAGTAAGGTTTTGATAGAAATGTAAATTAACCGATCATACGATGGAATCAGGAGAGGAAATATTTTTAAAATCAGTTAGAGAAATTTGCCCTAATATAACTGAAGATGGGCTCTCACAGTATGCTTCAAAATTTACATTTCAGGAACTAAATAAAAAAGATTTTTTTCTTCAATCGGGTAAAATACAAAAATCATTAGGCTTTATAGCAAAAGGATTAGTACGTTCTTCTTTTGTGGATAATAACGGCAATGAAATTACCGTAGGTTTTTATGCTGGAGGCGAGTATGCCACACATTATCCTGCTTTTATTACTCAACAACCAAGCAAATACTCCATTCAATGCTTAGAACCAACTACTATGGTTTGCATTTCCTATGAAAATCTGCAATGGATTTATGAAAACTTATCAGGTTTTGAAAAATATGGCAGATTAGTAGCCGAAGAAGTTTTAAAACGACAACAAGCCCGTATTGAAAGCTTCATATTTCAAACCGCTGAAGAGCGTTATGTCGATTTTATAAAACATCATTCAGAACTGTTTAACAGAATATCCGTCTCTCATCTTTGCAGCTTTCTTGGCATTGAGAGACAATCACTTACAAGAATTCGCCAAAAATTAGCACATAAATAGTTTTTGACACTTTTGTGTCAGGTGCCCCTCTTCATTATTTAAAATCTTTGCAGTGTCAAATTAAATGAACTGCAATGAAAACGAACATCCTACTTATACTTGGACATCCTTCTGAAAATTCTTTTTGTAATGCATTATTAGACGCTTACAGAAAAGGAGCAGAAGCGGCAGGAGCAAACTGCAAAACGATCTATATATCCCAATTAGATTTCAATGTAAATCTTTCTGATGGATATAAAAACGGAGAAAATCTAAAACTTGAAGAAGATTTAATCCGTTCGCAAGAACTTATCTTATGGGCAGATCATGTTGTCCTGTCTTATCCAAACTGGTGGGGCTTTATGCCTGCTGTTACCAAAGGATTTATTGACAGAATTCTGCTGCCAGACTTCGCATTCAAACATCACTCAGGAAAAATATTCCCTGAAAAACTTTTAAAAGGAAAAAGCTTAAGACTTCTGGTTACGATGGATACGCCAAAATGGTGGTTTTATCTGATCTATCGTGCCTCACAATATCAAATCCTTAAAAATATAGTTTTCGGTTACGTAGGATTTGACCCTATCAAATTTTCCACTTTTGGTTTCATGAGAAAATCGACTGAAAGCCAACGAAATAAGTGGTTAAAAAAAGTAGAACAATTAGGAAAACAACTTAAATAATTTAATCAATTAATAAAATCAAACATCATGAGACATTTAGCAAATGAGCACACAGTTGCTCAAATCAATCCAAAAAAAGGTTTTAGAATTCACTTATTAGTATTCGCATTAACTATTCCTGCCCTATGGCTAATATGGTTTTTTACAGACAGAAATTATCTATGGCCTTTATGGCAAACTGCAGCGTGGGGAACAGGTTTACTGTTTCATTATTTGGGTGTTTTTGTTTTAAAAAGAAAATAATTAACTCTTAAATAAAAAGGATATGAAAGCAAAAACACATCTCTCAATTTCTCAAATTTCACTAGTAATTTTTACAACGCTATTTGTATTGTGCAGCACATTTGCAACAGCACAAAATTTATCTAAGGGGAAAGTGAAATCTGATGAACTTAAAAATCAGGAAATGATAGCAAAAATCACCCGTTATGAGGTAAAAAAGGAATTTCAGGAGAAATTTCAAAAAGCCGTAAGTAATTATGTTTTAGAATCGCTTCAAAATGATAGTAATATCATGTCAGAAGGGTATTTCGAGCAAGATAATCAGGCTGTAATTTGGTTGTTTGAGCGTTGGACCAATCAAAAAGAGTTGGATAAATTCAAAAGCAATTCAAAATCAAAAGCGGTAATCGCCTTAGAAAAATCAGCCTTAGTTAAACCTGCAAAAGTAATCTTCGTAACAGACTTAGAACCCATTTCGAAACAAGAATGGAGAAGAGCCAGTAAAGCAGAAGATAAGCAGTTAACAATTATGCTTTTTGTAGATGCGAAGGCCGGCACCGAAGAAAATTTCAAAGAGGTTTATCACACGGCAATGCCACAATTTCGAAGTGAGCCCGGTGTCGTAACGTATCAATTATCACAGCTAAATGAGGATAAAACTCAATTTGTGACTTTTGAAAAATTCCGAAGTAATGAGGCATTTCAATATCATCTGAATTTCCCACCCATTCAGCCTGTAATTGATTACTTAAACACGAGTATAAAGAAACAGCCTTTTCAGGACGGAATTCACAATCTAATCGAATTTGCACCGCTTATCCGCGAATAAAATCAAAATTAATTTTAAGTGCAATTATTAATATTTAAATCTAAAGAAAATGAAAACAATTAAACAAATCATGGCCGCAGGTATATTAAGTGTACTTGCTGTGGCAAATGTAGAAGCTCAAGTAACAGTAAAAACGAAAGAAATGAAAACAAATTATTCTCATGAGTTAGAAGTTGTGAATCAATTGGCTACTCAAACAGCGGTTGTAACTATGCCGGTATCAAAATTGTTAAATGCACCAGGAAATGAAGCTTTAAAAGATTTCTTCTTTACTCCTGTAAAAGACAAAACAATTCTTAAAGGAAAAAAAATAGCCGTTATTGTAGCAGACGGTTTTGAGGAAATCGAATTGACCGGACCAGTATGGTATTTTAGAGAATTGGGAGCAGAAGTAGAAATAGTTGCCCCTAAATACAATCCGGCTCCTGAAAGATACGGACTTGCGTTTCCTGAAATGTCAAAAACACATGTAATGGCTATTCAATACTTACAGCCAGTGGGCTGGATAAAATTTGACCGTACTGCCGATCAGATAAAAGTAAGCGATTATGATGCTGTATTTATTCCGGGTGGTGCCTGGAATCCGGATAACCTTCGTTATGACAAAGACGTTATTAAATTCATTCAGGACTTCAATAAATCAGGAAAATTGATAGCTGCTATTTGTCACGCTCCGGTTGTATTGGCATCTGCAGATATATTAAAAGGAAGAAAACTAACAGGATACTGGAACATTCAGTCTGATTTGAAAAATGCAGGTGCAACTGTACTGGAACAATCTGTTGTAACTGATGGAAACATCGTAACAAGCAGACATCCAATCGATGTAGCAGATTTTTCAAGAGCTGTTGAAAGCTGGTTGATTAAAAAATAATTGCAGAAGACTTGATAGTGGAGTCACTAATTTTCTCCACTATCAAATCATCAAAAAAATAATAATAAATTTTTAGCATAAATAATTATGAAAACAAATATTTTTAAACCGGCACAGATTGGTTTTTTACAATTAAAAAATCGCATTTCAATGGCGCCTATGACAAGAGCAAGAAATGAAGACGGAATTCCAAACGAAAACAATGAGTTATACTATGCACAACGCGCAGGAGCTGGTTTAATTATTACTGAAGGAACAGCAATTTCTCCAACAGCAAAGGGAGTACTTTATATTCCCGGATTGTATACGAAAGAACAGGTTGAGGGCTGGAAAAAAGTAACGGATACAGTGCACAAAAAAGGCAGTACTATATTCTCGCAATTATGGCATGTAGGCAGAGTTTCTCACACTTCAAACCAACCAAACGGAATTACGCCAGTAGGACCATCTGATATTCAGGCAAAAAATACTTCGGCCTGGGGTTATGATGAAAATGGTGTCGAAGGTTTTGTACCAGCATCAAAGCCAAAAGCGCTTTCTTCAAGTGAAGTTAAAGATGTTGTAAATGATTTTACAAATGCTGCTAAAAATGCCATTGAAGCAGGTTTTGATGGTGTAGAAATACATGGAGCAAATGGGTATTTGGTAGAACAATTTTTAAATCCTTTTGTAAACAATCGTACAGATAAATATGGTGGTAATATAGAAAATCGTTCAAGATTTTTATTAGAAATTATTGACTCAGTTATAGAGGCCGTTGGTAATAAAAAAGTAGGCATCAGATTAACACCATACGGAGGTTTGGGAGATTTGCCTCATTATGATGAAATAGAAGCGACTTATCAATATCTGGCCAAAGAATTAAAGAAAAGAAATATAGTGTACATCCATTTAATGGATCAGTTGTCAAAAGGAAGCCATGCTTTGCCTGATGGTTTTATCGAGCGTTTTCGTTCGTGGTATAATGGTGTAATCATTTTGGCAGGTGGTATGAACGGGGAAAAATCAGAAGAACTTATCAGTGCAGGAACAATTGATATTGCCGGATTTGGAGAACCTTTCATATCGAATCCGGATTTAGTAGAACGTTTACAAAACAACTGGGAATTAACTCCTCCAAATCGTGACCTGCATTATGGGTTAGGATCACATGGCTACACGGATTGGGAAACATATAGAGAGTCTGTAACTGTTTAAATATAAATAATTATCATCTTTTGCAAGCGGTAACAGCAGTATTTCTGTTACCGCTTTCTAATACAGACAAAATTCATTTGTATATTGTTGTAATTAATTTGTTGTGCTTAACATTCTGTATTACTTTTGATTAGGAACGAAAGTTTCTTGAAATTCATCAATATGTAGTTGCATGGAATTGCCAAAGATACCTTTCTATAAAAAGTACAGCCTAATTTTTAAAGCAATCATTGCTGGCGGATTATTAGGTTTACTTTACGCTGCAGTTACTGATGCCGGATCAGGTTACGCTTATTTAAAACTTTTGCCCGGCACGATGATTGGAATTTTTATCAGTCTTATTGTCATAACATTTGAAAGATCTCTGAATTTTGATAAATATTCGTTTATAAAAACAATGATCTTTAAGGCACTTACTTACAGCTTCACCATATTGCTATTTTTACTTTTTTTCGTTATTATTTTTGAGGAAATGTTGGGGCAGCTTTCCTATCAGGAAGCTGTAATTAAATATATTAATGATCGATTGGTTGAAGATTTCCTGTTTTCGCTTGGAGCATCCATCTTTTTAATTCTGTTTTTAGAAATAAGCAGTCTGTTAAGCAGCAGATTCTTTTCAAATTATTTTATGGGTCGATATCATCATCCCATAGAAGAAGAGCGAATTTTTATGTTTGTCGATGTAAAATCATCCACTACATTGGCTGAGCAGCTCGGAGATATTCTTTACAGCAAATTATTGCAAGATCTATTTAATGATTTTACAGATGCAATTTTGGCTACACGTGCAGAAGTCTATCAATATGTGGGAGACGAAATTATTCTGACATGGAAAACAACAACAGGCCTAAAAGAAGAACGTTGTTTGTATTGTTTTTATCTTCTTAAACAAAGTATTAGAAATAAAGAGGAATATTACTTAGAAAATTACAATATAGTCCCAAAGTTTAAAGCTGGCATGCACATGGGCACTGCAGTGACAACCTGGGTGGGAAAAGTTAAAAAGGAAATTGTCTATCATGGTGATCTTCTTAATACAACCTCCAGAATTCAATGCAAATGCAACGATTTTCATCATGATTTTGTAGTTTCAGAAGCGATAAAAGAGGTGTTTCCGAAAGATTTACCAATAACATACACCTATCAGGATGAAATACTTTTAAGAGGTAAGGCAAAGCCCATGAAGCTTTACACAGTTGATTTTAATTTTTAAATTTATATTATGAAAGCATTAGTTATTGGCGCGACAGGTTCAACAGGAGAATTTTTGGTTGACGAACTTTTAGCAGATAGAGAGTATACATCAGTTACTATTTTTGTCAGAAGGGCAACAGGGAAACGACATCCCAAGTTGACAGAACAAATTATTGATTTTTCTAATATTTATTCTCATAAAGAATTGATAGTTGGTGATGTTTTTTTTTCTTGTTTGGGAACAACACTTAAAGCTGCCGGCTCAAAAGAAAATCAAACGAAAATAGACTTTGATATTCCTGTAACTTTTGCAAGATTAGCTAAAGAAAACGGAGTTCCGTCTTTTGTCTTACTATCTGCTTACGGAGCTTCTGCGCAAAGCAAGGTTTTTTATTCACAGATAAAAGGAAAACTTGAAGATAAGATTGCAGAGCTTGATTTCGAGCAATATATTATCTTCAAACCAGGACTACTTTTAAGACAAGGCACAGATCGATTTGGTGAAAAAATTATGGGATCTATCCTAAATATATTCAATTCAATTGGTTTATTTAGAAAGTTTAAACCATTGCCAACTGATCTATTAGCTGGAAAATTAGCAAAGGCACCAAAAGTATTACCAAAGGGCAATCATATAATTACGCTTAATGAAATATTTCCTTTTGGTGAATAATTGCATAAAGAATCTTTAATTCGCAGAAAAATATCCCTGCTGTAAATGTTCTCTGTTTGCTATTTATTCAAATCCTTTTTTGGATAGCAACCTTTTTTATCCCTATAAAAACTAAACATATTATGTTAATGCAGTCTTTTCTTTTGCGCCAATAATAAGGAGCCACAAACAGATTCCAATTTCTCCTAAGGCCGAAGGGATTCTTATATATTTAGAGAAACCAAAATCAGAGTAACCAGGGATTAAAGTATTACCGAAAAAATTTATGAGGTAACCAAAACATCCCATTATCAATAAAACCCCAAAAATTGTAGGTAAAAAACCTGACTTGTAAACTAAATAACCAAACGGAAATAACCACAGTCCCCAAAATATTGAAACCATTAAAATACCATTATCATATTGATTGAGATAAAACATTACCTGAGATTGCAATTGTTCATTTGTAAAAACAGTATCATTTTCGCCATTGATGAGAGACAGAACACTGAATTTATTCTGGATATTTAAAAATGAAACAGGAACACTAATTATGGCTAAAAGAACCATCAATTTTGCGTATAATTCATTGACCGGCGCAAGGAGTTTATAAAGCGCAACAGGTAACATTAAAAAGAAAATATAACAGATTATACCACTTACAATTCCAAATCTGAAAAGCGTTTGAGATGCTTTTATCGCATTAAAAGTTTCCGTTGGATTATCCCAAAAAATAAGTTTAGAAGGTACATAAGCCAGGCTGAAAAAACCAGTTAACACAACAACGAGATAGAGTAAACCGGCAATTCTGGCCTTTTTTTTATTTGATGCCATTTTGAGATTATTTAGATGGTTTCTTGTAAGTTAGTTTGTTTAGGCCAATTAAAAGCTTTCCAGACAATTATTGAAGTAAGTATACTTTCTATAATTGCGTATAAAACATAAAAAGATCTCCATTCTGAAATTGACGTCACTGCAATTAACAGCATAATAGCTGTAAAAAAGAGACCAAATATAATATTAAGCCATTTGTTTATTATTGGTTTTAATGAAACTGACAAACCGACCATTAGTGCCGGAATTGCTAATAATAAAGAAGCTAGAAATAATTTTTGGGGATTGTTAAGTAAACTGCTTCCGTCAATAATACCTGCTGTTTTGCCAGGTACATAAAGTTCGAAATAGTCGCCGTAGAGATATAAAAATGTAACGGATGCCCATAAAAAGGCAAGTTTAATTTTGGCATTGATTTTGAAATCTTCAAGAATAGTTTTTTTCATCTTTTAGAGGTTTAAATCTTTTTTTAAACTTTTAATAAGACGTTTAGTAGTTGATAATGTTACAGTTAATTATTAAAGTAAATTTTAATGAATAAAACTTAGTATTCTTTTAGAGTATTATCGAAAATATTTAATCAAGGATCGAGGAGAATAGATTGCTTTTTACTTCTTTTTATATTTCGTTAAAATTTGTATTAATTAACGAAATGTAGTAAAAAATAAAAAATGTATTTTATTTAACTTGTTGGTAATAAGTTATTTGTATCTTGGGTACGTTGATTGCTTCCCTTTCTTCAAGGCAGTAAAATTTATTGATTTATTAAAAAAAGCAATTTTTAGAACGGTCAATAAAACGTAAACTTATCATAGGCAATATTTTATTACTCATTAAATATTTAATCGTATGACAAAAACAAAATCAATAATTCTGATTCATGGAAACTTTGTAAATGATGTTACCTGGACAAATTGGAAAAGCCATTATGAACAAAAAGGGTATACGGTTTATACACCAGCTAATCCGGGGCATGAAGGAAACCCTACAGCTTTAAGAAATCAGGTACATCCTGCACTTATTAAAACAGGGTTTATAGATGTGGTTGACAACATTTCGAAACTGATCGATAGCCTGCCTGAAAAACCATTAATTATTGGACATTCTATGGCTGGAATGGCAGCCATGAAATTGTTAGAATTGGGTAAGGCAGCTGCAGCTGTAAGTATAGATGGTGCACCTCCCAAAAATGTATTTCCTCCCCTTCAAACATTAAAATCAGTACTGCCTGCATTTGGTTTTTTTTCCGGTAAAGACTATTTTATGGGAAGCCGGGAATGGTATGACAAATGTTTTTTCAACACGACACCTTCTGATGAAAGAGGGTATGCTTTTGAAAGTTTTGCAGTGCCTGAAAGTTTTAAAGTCAGTAGGGAATTGGTTCTAAACTCTTTTTCTAATATTGATTTTGGAAAGTCGCATGAACCGATTCTATTTATTGGTGGTGGCAGCGACAATATTTTTCCACCATCGCTTACAACAACCTTGGCAAATAAATACAAAGACAAAAACAGTCGTGTCGATTTAAAGATTTTTGAGGGCAAAAGTCACTTTATATGCGGAGAAAAAGGATGGGATGTGGTGGCAGACTATATTTTAGACTGGTATGAAAAACTATAATTTTTTGTAAGGGGGAGTAACTTAGATTAAAAAAGTCAGATTCAATTTTAAATCATTTATAAACATTAAAAGAAAGTAAAATGAGCAAGTTTACATTAAAAGACGGAACAGAACTTTATTATAAAGATTGGGGAACAGGGCAACCTATTTTTTTTCATCACGGCTGGCCATTGTCAGCAGATGACTGGGACACACAAATGATGTTTTTTCTGGATCAGGGATTTAGGGTAATCGCCCATGACAGACGCGGACACGGAAGATCTGCCCAAACCTATGCAGGGAATGAGATGAACACTTATGCCGCTGATGTGGCAGAACTTACTGCATTTTTAGATTTAAAAGATGCAATACACATTGGTCATTCAACGGGAGGTGGTGAAGCCATACGATATGTAGCAAAATATGGCAAAAACAGAGTGTCAAAAGTAGTACTTATAAGTGCAGTAACGCCTTATATGATTGTAGATGACAATAATCCAAACGGAGTTCCATTAGCAGTATTTGATGATATCCGTTTTAATACGGCCAACAACAGATCGCAATTTTATCATGATATAACTTTTCCGTTTTACGGTTATAATAGAGAAGGAGCGAAGGTGGTAAAAGGTATTCAGGACAATTGGTGGCGTCAGGGAATGATGGGAGGAATTAAGGCGCATTATGACTGTATAAAAGCATTCTCAGAAACCGATTTTACTGAAGATTTAAAAAGTGTGGAAATGCCGGTATTAGTACTGCATGGCGAAGATGACCAAATTGTTCCCTATGCGACTACGGCTTTAAGAGCAGCTGAACTTTTGAAAAACGGAAAATTAATCACATACCCTGGTTTATGCCATGGAATGCCAACAACAGATGCACCAACTATTAATGCAGATATTTTGGCTTTTATAAAGCCTTAAAAAGAAGGAATTAAAGAATAAAAACTACAGAAGCTCCATTATTTTTAGTGGAGTTTTCTCGTTATAGTTTATATATTTTTCCGATAGTATTCTTTTTTAAGATTACAAATCAGCGAGACAGGGTCTTTGTACAAACTATTTAGTCAGTTATAGTAGTCAGAAATTTATTGTAGTTGTTTCAAGTTATAGATTGAAACATCTTTACTTAAATACTTCTTTACTATAATTGTAACTTAGATGTGTTATGTATTTAAAACCAAATAAGATATGTCGATCCCTGAAGAACTTTATAGTGCGAAATTTGCTGAGTTTATGGAATCCATTAAAATTCTATATCTCGTTGATGATAAATTCAAAACAATCTGCGACGACTATTGTCATAGTAAAATAAAAACAGAAAAGCTCAAGAAAAAATTTGAAAAAAGTTTTAATCAAAAATTAAAATGCGAAAATTTATCAAAAGAACTTGAAGAGGAAATACTGTTTTATTTATTAAAGAAAGTTTAGATTTTTGATCTGTTTGAATTACAGTCACCAATTATTGTTTCATTTTATAAAATGAAACCGCTTTTCTAAATACCAGAAGTTCTTTCTTTAAATTTAAGAATAGGTATAGTACTAAAGAAAGCGCAACTTTTCTTCTTCAATATCCAAATAATGCATTTGCCTTCTGATTATAGATTCATCTAAGGTTTGATCTTCCTTATTTTTATTGATCAGCCATTGTCTTTGTTCGTTTAACAGATCGATATAAATAACTTTAAGTTCTTCTCCAATAGATTCGTCATCTATTCCATTGCTGTGAAGTTCCCATTTCTGAATTAGATGCTGTAACGGTGTATTGTTTTCAACTTCACCACTATAATGTGTTTTTAGATAATTTATAGCGTGTTCAGCTAATTCTTTTCGCAATGTATTGTAGGCTTCTTCACGTGGTATTGGATCATAAATATCTGTAAGATTAATTTTTCTGATAAAGTAAGGTAACGTTAACCCCTGAATTACCAAAGTGAGAAGAATAACAATAAAAGTAATAAACAAAATAAGGTTTCGTTGTGGAAAACCATTTCCGTTATTCAAATAAACCGGTATTGATAATGCTGCCGCCAAAGAAACAACACCGCGCATTCCAGTCCAGCCAAGTATAAAAGGTGTTTTTATACCAGGGTTTCTCGTGTCAGCTACAGTGATGAAGTTACGGGCAATCAATGTTACTACTACAGCTCCATACGAAGAAAGCATTCTGCTTACTATCAATACAATTGTAATAAGTATTCCATATCCAATAGCTGAGGGAAGACTTACGTCTTCAAGGCCTTTCGTAATTTGCGGTAAATCTAACCCTATAAGCATAAAAACGAATCCATTTAATATAAAACAGAAACTCTCCCAAACATTTACACCACGCAAACGAGATTTGCTGTTAAGAAAACGGTGTCTGTTATTTGATAAAAGCAAACCTCCGCTTACCACAGCCAGAACCCCTGAACAGTGAACTTCTTCGGCAGCGAGATAAATAATATAGGGTGTAAGCAGACTAAGAACAATATCTGCATTGGCGTCAGTAGGTAAATATTTATGGGCTTTCATAAAAAGCCATCCAATTAGTAATCCTATGGCTACTCCGCCAATAATCATCCAGCTAAAACTTGTAGCGGCCTTGTAAAATATAAACTGTTCTGTTGCAACAGCGATCATAGCAAATCTGAAAATAATTAAGGAAGACGCATCATTCAATAAACTTTCGCCTTCTAATATAGACGAAATTGCTTTTGGTACTTTAACGAATTTTAAAATAGCACCCGCACTGACTGCATCTGGCGGAGATATAATTCCACCCAATACAAAACCCAGTGCTAATGAAAAACCCGGAATAAAATAATTAGCAACAAGTGCTACTGAAAGTGCCGACAGAAAAACGACAACAAAAGCAAAACTGGTAATAATTCTTCGCCAACGCCACATTTCTTTCCACGAAACGGTCCAGGCGGCTTCATATAAGAGAGGTGGCAGGAAAATAAAAAATATGAGTTCAGGTTCGATATTGATTACAGGTACACCAGGAATAAAACTAATGGCTAGTCCCGCTAATACCAATAAAATAGGATAAGCTATTTTTATTTTATTTGCTATCATAATCAGCAATAAAATAACTAGTAATATACCAAGATAAAATGGGAAGTCGTCAAGCATTCTTTTAATTTATAAGAGGAAATTTAATGTTGTATTCAACTAATATAATAAGTATTCTTTTGAAATATAGTATTGCAGATATTAGATCTTTTTCAAATGATTTTGACAATTCTTATCTGATTAAATACTATTTCTTTAGCTAATTTAATTAATTTTAGTTGAATATGCATAAGCCGATTTAGAAGATTAATTAAAAGAAATCAAAAAATATTCAGGTTATCTGGTTGACTTAAAAATTGTAACCGATATGGAAACTAATGCATTTCATATTCGTTTTTTAAATCATTACTCAATACTTTAGCAGATTGTTTTTTGGATTTCAAATCTTCCGGGATTTTCTTAAAGCTTTCATTAATGGGGATGTAGATGTTAAATGTCACACCCTTATTTAAATTACCGTCGGCAGTTATAATTCCGTTGTGGTTCTCTACAATCTTCTTTACTATGGCTAAACCAATTCCTGTTCCGGAATAATCTTCGGTGTGATGGAGTCTTTGAAAGATCAGGAAGATATTTTGATTGTACTGCGCTTCAAAACCAATTCCGTTATCCTGAAAACTAAGGTTCCAGTAATCACAGATTTGCGGGCTGTTTGGCAGATTAAGAGCTCTGAACTCTTCATTTTTAAGAATGACAGATTGTATCGTAATTTGGAGCGGAACTTCAGGTATGGAGAACTTTAGTGAGTTGCTCATTAAATTGTAAATAAGCTGTCTAAATTGAAAGGTCATTATATTGACAGGCATTAATCCATTTATTTCAAAAACAGCTTTTTTGTGATGAATCGTATCAATAAGTTCTGATTTTACATCTTCAATAATATCCTGCAAATCACTCATTTCATATTGATGATCTACTGCACTAACTCTTGAAAAATCCATCAAATCTTCAATGAGTTGTCTCATTCTTGTTGCAGCAACATGTATACGATTCAAATTGTTTTTTCCGTCCTCAGACATGGTTTTCATTTCTTTATCCATCATAATTGAAATGAAAATCTGAATTTTTCGAAGTGGCTCCTGAAGATCATGGCTTGATATAAAATTGAATGCAAGCAGTTCTTTATTAGCATAAAGTAATTCAATAGCCCTTTTTTCCTTTTCAGCATTTTGAAATTCCAATTCCTGATTAGCTATTAGTAGTGCTGCAGTCTGTGTTTTTAATCTTTTAAGCAAATCTTCTTTTTCAATTACTTCCTCAGCTTCTTTAAGCGCGCGCGTAATTTTTTGCATTAAGGATGAAAAATTATTTTTGGATACATAATCTGTTACACCTTCTTTTATAAGCATTACAGCATTTTCCTCACCAATAGTACCTGAAATAAGTATAAAAGGTATTTTAAGAGCTCTTTCTTTAATTATATTAAAGGCAGAAACAGCATCAAATGCAGGTAGCGAATAATCTGATAATATAATATCCGGGCAAAAAGTATCAAGTGATTCTTCAAAAACTTTTCTTGATTCAACTATTTTGGAGCTAAATGACAATCCGGATTTTGTCAAATGTCTGATTATTAAGTCCGCATCAGCAGTATTGTCTTCTAATAGCAATACTTTTATATCTTTTTTAATTTGATATGGAATCATAGTTTAATATTAAATAATCGTTTGCTTTAAATTTATAGAGCAGGCTGGCTGAGTATCATCCAGTATATTCCCATTTCTTTTATGGCATTAAAAAAATTATTACTGTCTACGGGTTTCACGATATAACTGTTGGCACCCAGACTATAACATTTTGCTATATCTGGATCCTCCTGTGATGAGGTCAGTATAACCACCGGAATCGATTTAAGTTCAGCATCACTTTTAACTTTTTCAAGCACCTGTATTCCGGACATCTTTGGCATTTTTAAATCCAGAAGAAAAAGTTTTGGATGTGATTTAGGATTTCTGTCTGAATAAATTCCTTTACAGTATATAAAATCAAGCGCTTCAGCTCCGTCTTTTACATGTAAAAGTTTGTTTGTAAAACCGCTTTTATTTAAGGCGCGGATAGTTAGTACAGCATCTTCCATGCTGTCTTCGGCAAATAAAATTTCAATATCGTCGTAGTTCATTTTTTTACTTTTAATGTTTTATTTCTGGCAGGCTAAAGTAAAATACTGCACCTGCATCTAATTTTGATTCTGCCCACACTGTTCCGTAGTGTCGGTTTACTATTTTTTGTACAATAGCAAGGCCTATGCCTGTTCCTGAAAACTCTTCCTGCGAGTGCAGGCGCTGAAAGACACCGAATAATTTATCATAATATTCCATGTCAAAACCTGATCCCCAATCTTTTATACTATATATGATTTTATCATTTTTGGAAGTTGATGTTATCTTAATTCTGGTTTCTGATTTATATTTTGAATATTTGATTGCATTTGAAATTAAATTTACCCATACTTGTTTGATAAGTGATGGATCTCCGTGTGCAGGAGCGAGGTCATCGATTTCGAATATTGGAGTATTTTCGCCTTTTTCAATTATCATATCGCTTATAACAGTACTTAATAGTGTTGCCATATTTATATTTATAGAAGCTACTTGTTTACGACCTAATTTGCTAAAAGCCAATAAGTCATCTATTAGTACTCCCATTTTATTGGAGTTTTTTACTATGGCTTGGAGAACATTTTTTCCATCGTCGTCTATGGCATCAATATGATCCTCTATTAAAATTTGTGTATAGCCGTTTATGGCACGTATTGGCGCACGAAGATCATGCGAAACAGAATAGGAAAACGACTCTAGCTCTTCCTGGGCTTTCTTGAGTTCATCGTTTGCCAGGGTCAATTCTTTGCTTCGTTTTTCCTGATAAGCAAGTTCTCGATTGGTAACGATTAATTCCGCTGCTCGCTTCTCTTTCTCTACTTTTCTTTTTTGTTTCAGAATGTTTTCAGCGGCTAATTTCTTATTTGCAATAATCAATTCAGCTGCACGTTTTTCTTTTTCCTTACTCTGAATAGCAAGTTCTTTATTGGCTATGATGAGTTCAGATGCCCGTTTTTCTTTTTGTTCGTTCTGAAATTTTAATTCTTTATTGGCAATAACTAATTCAGCTGCACGTTTTTCTTTTTCCTTATTTTGAAAAGCAAGTTCTTTATTAGCTATAATTAATTCCTTGGCCCGCTGTTCTTTTTGTTCGTTTTGAAATTTTAATTCTTTATTAGCGATAACTAGTTCAGCCGCACGTTTTTCCTTTTCCTTATTTTGAAAAGCAAGTTCTTTATTGGCTATGATGAGTTCAGATGCCCTTTTTTCTTTTTGTTCGTTCTGAAACTTCAGTTCTTTATTTGCAATAACTAATTCAGCCGCCCTTTTTTCTTTTTCCTCATTTTGAAAAGCAAGTTCTTTATTGGCTATGATGAGTTCAGATGCCCGTTTTTCTTTTTGTTCGTTTTGAAATTTTAATTCTTTATTGGCAATAACCAATTCAGCCGCACGTTTTTCCTTTTCCTTATTTTGAAAAGCAAGTTCTTTATTGGCTATGATGAGTTCAGATGCCCGTTTTTCTTTTTGTTCGTTTTGAAATTTTAATTCTTTATTGGCAATGACTAATTCAGCCGCACGTTTTTCCTTTTCTTTATTTTGAAAAGCAAGTTCTTTATTGGCTACGATGAGTTCAGATGCCCGTTTTTCTTTTTGTTCGTTCTGAAATTTTAATTCCTTATTGGCTACAACTAGTTCGGCGGCACGTTTTTCTTTTTCGGCATTTTGAAAAGCAAGTTCTTTATTAGCTATGATTAATTCAGATGCCCTTTTTTCTTTTTCCTGCGCCTGAACCGCCAACTGCAAAAATTGTGTTTTTGCGAGCGTAATATCTGTGGCAATTTTTAAAATTTTATAGGGTTTGCCCAAAGTATCCAAAATGGGGTTATAACTGCCAAAAAGCCATATTAATTTACCATTTTTAGCAACCCGGATGAATTCATCTTTTTGATAAATTCCTTTTTTTAAGCTGCTCCAAAACAATTGATAGGCATTTGATTTTGAATAGGAGGGATCAACAAAGATGCTGTGATGTTTCCCGAGCAAATCAATTTCATTATAGCCCATAATTTCAAGAAAATTCTTATTGGCACTCAGGATATTACCTTCAAGATCAAATTCTATCGACCCATTTGAGGTATTGATGGCATTGATATGATTGTTTAGAAGCTGCTCTTTTGCTTTTAGCTGCTCCTTGAGGTTATGGATTTTTGCGGTATGTTTTTTATTATTCTGAAATGTAGCCGGATTATTTACTACATCAAGTTCCACATTAAGATTTTCTTTTTGGATATTTTGAACGATTTGTTCTTGCGAAAGGATTATTTCCTTTTTGTCATTTTTTTCTTTGATATTCATATAATACGAAGTTATATTTAGAAAAATAATGGCAATAATTTGCTGGAAAAACACCTATATTTTAGTAATTATTAGAACTAAAATCTTAATTTTTAAATTAAAGAATTATGATTTTGAACGAATATAGTTAAATTAACCGATTAAACCCCTTCTTTTTTACAGTATTATTATAATTAGGAGAACGTAAGGTTATTATTTTTCATCAGTTTTTACATTTTTGATTATATAAGAATACTAAAATTTGCATTCCGTTTAATTTAAAAGAGTACCTTTCGTATCAGTAATTAAAGTTAAAGAATTTATGAATAAAGGCGGACCAATAATAATTATAGAAGATGATCAGGATGATCAGGAAATCCTGGGGTTGGTATTTAAAGAACTTAATTATAAGAATGAAGTCATTTTTTTTGGTGATGGAGAATTAGCGCTTGATTATCTAATTTCAACAGCTATTGAACCCTTTATTATATTCTCGGATATAAATATGCCTAAATTAAATGGAATAGAGTTACGTTCAAAAATTCATGAAAATGAAGATTTGAGAATGAAGTCCATTCCTTATTTATTTTTCACTACAGGTGCCGAGCAGCAACATGTTGTCGAAGCCTATTCAAAATCGGTACAAGGATTTTTTATAAAGCCGTACGATTTTATAGAAATGAAAGATATGATACAAAGTATTGTAGAATATTGGCAGAAATGTGTTTCGCCCAACTATATAAAATAGATTAGAACTACATCTCTTTTTTCTTTAAGAACCGTCCTCGAGGTTCATCACCCTCAAATAGTACAATTTCGGAATGTAAAAACTGTGCTGCCGCTGCTGAATCTTTTACTTTAGTAGCACTGCGTTTCAACATTTCGGACTCAAACTCATTTAATACACTTTCTCTTAATCCAGCTTTTTTCCAGTAAGATAAAGATTTACATCCTTTGAAGATTCCACGTGCCAACGAGAGTGCATCTAGCAGAGCCTGATTTGCACCCTGTCCTTTGAATGGACTCATTGGATGAGCTGCATCTCCAATCAAAGTTACGTGTCCGCTATTCTCTAACAATTCTGATTTTAATAATTTCCGGTCATATACAGGATAACCAGAAATTTGAGCTTCCAGAGTTGCCGCTAAAATCTGGGGAACAGGATCGTGCCATTGTGTTCTTCGACAGGCTTCTTCCTTGAGTGCCTTAGGCCCTTTTGCGCTTAGTGTCTTAGCTTCTTTTTCTGGCATTGGAAAGCTAAGTTGCCACATCACCGAATCGGCTGTATAAGGCATTATGTAAATTCGCTCATTACCATTGGCGGTTTGAAATACAGTAGCTGAATCTAATAAAGAACTATCAACACCTTCCAGAGTATCTAATGGACAAATACCCAAAATAACAATACAGTCTAAGTAACGTAAAGGGGTACTATCTTCACCAATTAGTAATCTCCGTACCGAACTACGAATACCATCGGCTCCTACAATAAGATCTGCCCTGACACTTTTAATTTCTCCGTCGACCTGAAAAGTTAATTCCATCTCTTCCTCATCAGATTCTTTAAAATCAATTAATTGATGCCCCCATTGTACCGCATCAGATCCGCCCAGTTGCTCCAGTAGGGCTAATCGTAATGATTGGCGGGCTATATGCACATTTGTACGTTTTGGAGAATTTTTGGTCTCAGATTGTAACCATTTTCTAATCCCCCATTCCCCAATCACTTTCCCTTCTGTATTATGAACAATATGTCTTGTTGAAGTAACACCATCTTCTAAAGAGAAAATACCCAAGCCTTCAATTGCTTTACTGGCTTGCTGAAGAGTAAGCCCGTAACCTTGAGATCGGGCATCAAAGTTAATATCGCGTTCATAAAGAGTAAAAGGAATTCTGCGATGCAAACAAGCTACAGCCAGAGCCACTCCTCCAATACCGCCACCAATAATAGCAACGTGTGGGTAGTTTTCTTTATCAGCAACAGGAGAGTTGGCAGAAGGAATTAAGCCCGATCCCGAACAATTCAGGCATAAGTATAAGTGTGCTTTAGGACGAACAGGAGTTTTTCCTTCGCCATTCGTTTTTTCAAACAGATCGAGTTCTGTCTGGTAGCGGAGCTTCACTTTTTTACTAAGCCTTTGACTTTTTTTACCGCGCCCCTGACATTCGGGACAAATAACCCAGCTTGTTTGTTTATGCTCCACTTTTTATTTTCTCTCTTTATTCGATTATATAATCTGCTGCTCTACGCTGACATCATGGTGCAAATTTAAAACAAAAGACTACCAAGACAATGCTCCTCTAGAATTTTGTAGAAAAAGTCTCAATACATTATCAATAAAAAAAGCTGTATTAAATTATATTATTATTAGAAAAGTTAGCATTAAAACATGGAAATTATGTAAATATTAAGATTTAATATGTAAGTTAAATAGTATGTTTAATTGTAAGTTAGTGATAATCAATAGCGTGTGTTTTGAAAAGCGTCTGGGTAGTATTTAATGTCAGAATTAAGAACTCTTCCATCTTATTTATACTTCTTAATTTTTCCGTTAAAGATTTTGTTTTTGCAATTATTTAAGATCCCCAAAATTAAATATTATGAGCCATAAAATCATGTTTTTGTTCGTATCTGTATTGTTTCTTTTATCATCAACTGCTTATTCATTTCAGGACCCTCCTGAACCCAATATTCCACCTCCGGTAGGATTACCTGCTACTATCAATGACAAAATTTTATTTTTAATCGTTGCAGGAGGATTGCTAGGCTTTTTTGTTTTAAGAAAAAAGAAAGTTTAGTAAAGTTTTGATTACTATGTCTATAGGTTGTTTTTTGTTATAACTCTAAACTGAAACTATGAAAAAAATATTATTTTTATTACTACTTAGTACTACGAAATGTTTAGCTCAGATTTATTTTGGATCTACTGCCAATATGTACGTTAAAAACGAAATCCTTTTTGTACAGCAAAACATTAATCTGGCAGCAGCAGACTCCAATTTATATCTTCGGAATAATGCGCAACTAATTCAGGGTACAACTGGTGTATCAGCAAATACAGGACTTGGAAAATTATCAGTGTATCAGGAAGGGACAAGTGATAATTTTGAATATAATTACTGGTGTTCACCTGTTGGAAATGCCTCTGCATCATCCGGAAATGAAAATTTCGGAATTACAATGCTTAACCAGCCCATCACTTCAATAAATTCAAATGCCGCGCTAGTGGTTACTGGTAATGATGGAATTGCCAATCCGCTTTCAATTTCATCAGTTTGGATTTACAAGTTAATAAATGCCAATAATTATTCGCAATGGATATTTGTAGGAAATGCAAGCACGCTAGCTCCAGGAGAAGGTTTTTCTATGAAAGGAACCAGCGGTACTGATAGTACAAATCCGGAAGGAACCGGCATAGTAAACAACCCCGGTAGTGCCCAAAGATATGATTTTAGAGGAAAACCAAATGATGGAAATATTACAATTAACTTAGGTGCTAATAATTCAACTTTAACAGGTAATCCATATCCATCGGCCCTGCATTTAAACGCATTTCTTTTAGATGCTTCAAATGCGGCTACCAGAGGAATCGCTTATTTTTGGGAACAGGACAAAAACGTAAATTCTCATTACCTGGCAGCTTATAGAGGAGGGTATGGAAGTTATTCACCCTTGTTACTAGGTTCTGAAGGCTTATATGTACCTGCAACATTCAATTCTTATAATCAGGATGGAACTTTAAATACAGCGGGGGTATCATCAGGACTTTCTATCCCGCGCAGATTTGCCCCAATAGGTCAGGGATTTGTAATTTTTGCCAATGCTAATGGTACAGCCACATTTAAAAACGAACACCGCGTCTATACCAAAGAAAGTGTAGGTGTTTCTCAGTTTGAAAAACCGACAAAACCAACTGCTAAAACGGATAATTCAAATGATAAGAGTGAGGAAATAAATGTTGTTCAGTATTTTAGATTAAATACAATTATCGACAATCAATTTACCCGACAGCTGGCATTGGCTTTTTTGCCCGAGGCTTCAGACGGTATAGATTTTGGTATTGATGCTCTGAACATGGATACCAGCCCTCCTAATGATGTGGCTTTTCGAATCGAAAATGGTAATTATGTTATTCAGGGAGTAAATTTTGATCAGACCAAAAAAATACCATTAACAGTTAAAGCAACTACTACTGCTACTTTTAAATTTTATATACCTGAAGTAAAGAATTTTGATAATTCACAGGCCATTTATCTTTATGATGCTCTTGATCAATCCTATCATGATATCAAAAACGGAACTTATCAGGTGATAGTTTCTCCCGGATCATATTCAGAAAGATTTAAAATCACCTTTACAAGTGAGACACTTGGCGTACCTGATGTAGCTGGAAAGCAATTTATAATTTATCAGGATAATAGTAAAAACAGTTTACGAGCTTCAAATCCAAACAATATAGTAATGAAGTCATTAAAAATATACGACATGCTTGGCAAAGTAGTCTTATCGAAAGAGGATCTTGGGAGTGAATCTAATTTTTCTTTTTCAACCAGTGGTTTAAGTTATGGAATCTATATAGTGGAGTTCTTAACAACAGAAAATGAAAAATTAACTCAAAAAGTTGTTATTTCAAATTCACTTCGATAAAAAATAAAATTAGAAACTACACGTAACGATAAACTAAAAACAAGAAATTATGATAAATACATTTACTCCGAAAAATACCAAAACTATATTTCTACTGTTTTTCTTATTTTTAACATTTCTAGGACATGCCCAGATTGGTATTGGTACTGTGACGCCAAATGCAAGTTCTGTTTTAGATATTACTTCTACCACAAAAGGGATGTTAGCACCAAGAATGACTACGGCACAAAGAAATGCAATTACAAGTCCTGTAGATGCATTACTAGTTTATGATACTGATGTTAAATCATTTTACTATTATAATTCCACCACTTCGTCCTGGGCAATTCTAAGCGGCGGAACCCCTCCAAGATTAAATTTCAAACGAATTAGAGCCGGCGATGACCTGGCTGTTGTTCTTGCTGCGGAATTAGCAGCCGGTGCGGGAGCCAAGTATGTTTTAACTGCCAATACATTGTATGAAATTAATGGCCAGGTCGTATTTAATTTTCCTATAGATTTAAATAACGCCTATCTGGACGGTTTGGATGCTAATGAAGACATTATAGTGAAAACATCAGGCATTCTTTTCGATGGCACTACAGGCGGCAGTATTAGAAACCTTACTATTACAACTCCAGGCGCAACTGTCTTTAATTTAAATGCTGCGTCATCGACCTCGACCTTTTTGCTTAGAGATACTATAATTGCAAATGCAACAAGTGTTGGAACTATATCTGGTTATGGATTAGTTTTTTTGAGTATCGTTAATTTTTCAGGGAATACAAATGGTATTACTTATACTAATATAGGGCAATTACTCTTGAGTAACCAGGCATGGTTTAGCAATAATGGAGGTACCTATGAGAAATTTACAGGAACTTTTAATCTCATAGAAAAACAAGGAGGTTTCTCTAATGTTGGCACTGGTGCCTTTGGTGTGGATGTATCTACAGCGGGGCTTACAATTAGTGGCGATGCTGTTTTAGAATCTGTTGTTTTTACCGGAGCGACTCCTGCTAATTATGTTAAACCTTACACTACCGGAACTTACACAGGGTATAATTTTAACAACAGCTGGTCAGTTAGGGCTGCAGGAATTCCTACTGAGACAGATGCAAATGCTGTAGGAGATTTAGCTATTGACTACGCTGTAGGTACTGGCATTGGTGTTAGCTTTAACAACAATTCAAATCCCAGTAATGTTGTAAGAGTTGGAACCGGAACTACAGTCTCGACAGCATCAAATTTATTTCGCTTTTCTACAGATGGCGTTCCTTACCGTCTGAAATATCTTGGAAAAAAGAAAAGAATTTTTCAAGTTACAGGTTCTATTTCTTTTCAGGTTCCAGCGGCGGGCATTTATATAATTTATATTGCTAAAAATGGAACTACTATATCCCAGTATAAAATTTATGGTAGAGGCTCGGCCGCACAAGACATTGTAGTCCTTCCATTAAATGCTTCAACTGAATTAACTACCAATGATTATATTGAGGTATTTGCACAGCGTTACTCAGGAGGAAATGGAGATATCGTTGTCCCAAATATGAATCTAATTGTTAAATAATTAGAAAAAATATTCCCACTTCGGTTATCTTGAAGTATAATAGATTGTCATCATAAAAATATAATTCACAGGACTCTTATTATATTAAAGACTTTGCAGTAAACATAAAATGGAGATTATGTTTATTATGGACACCCGCTTTATACGCAAATATTTTGCGGATATTTATGTAATATGAAAAAATTTAGTTGGTTGAATAGTGATATCTTATAACTTTTAGAAATGATTATATAAGTATGGAAGTAACTTAATAAGTAATTTTATTTAAACTTTAAAACGTACTACTATGAACACAAACAATCAAAATCCGAAAGCCAATAACCAAAAAATTGGCGCTGATAAAAGTGATACGAGAAAACATCAATATAAAGATCATGATGAAATTTTAACAAACGATGAAAATTATGATGTTGATACTCATAAATTTAAAGGTGAAGAACCTGATTTAGATGATAAGATGGATAATGAAGAAAAAAAATAATTAAAAAAGGTCTCAAATTCAAAATTTGAGACCTTTTTTAATTTAATCTATATTCATAAACTTCGTTTTTTACATTTTACCATCAAATATCCTTAAGAATTTGGGTAAGCAAAGTTTTTAAATCAGCTGTTTGTTGCAGCACTTCCTGTACTTCCAGAACCTCCTGAATTTTCATTTCCTCCTTTTTCAAATTTATCAGCATCATTGCGATCAGGATCAGTACCTGCATCGTCTCGCTCGTCGTCCCAGTCTCCTGTGTTGGCGTTTTCGTGAGAATCATTATTGTGTTCCGCATTATTCTGCTGGCTGTGATAAGGGCATTTTTGAAGGTCTTCGCTTGTGTAATTGTTTGAATTTTCCATGATCTAATTTATTTAGTTAATAAGTTTAAAATTAAGAATGGAGAAGTACTTTTTTCTTATAATAAATCCAGTAATTCTTATTAAATTATCATTTATAATATCAATAGCATTACTAATCAGCGCTTAACCGCTTATTGATTTAACAACTTCCAAGTACACTAATTTACAAGAGGTTTATTAACACATATGTGACAAAAAGTAAATTGTAAATCTCAAAAGGGCCCAATTTCAGTACACTTTACAGTTTTTTAAAAAAGTTACGGAGTAATAAAAGCAACTATGAGTTGATTTTTATAGATTTGTAAAATCAATCATATACCCAAAAAACAGCTGGGAAAGAATTATAAATCTAATGACAATGAAACCTGTTACTTCAATATTTTTATTTTTAATGTTTGTTTGTTCAAATTCTTACTCACAACTGAGTGCAGATAAAATATTCGAAAGCTTTAAACAAGGAGAACGTACAAATTGTTCATCAATAGCTTTTATTAAAGCCTCTCTAAATGTTTATGGATTGGATAATCTTTTTGTAACCGAAAAAATAACCGACAGCTTATTTAAAATAACACTAAAAAATAATGCATCATTTAATTTAAACGGTGATGAGTTAAATAAAGCTAAATTTTCTGCTGATTTTGTATTTATTAAAGACAATTGTGAAAGCGAAAAAATAACTGACTATGCAGTATTGACCTATGCGGTGATGGCAAAATACAAACAAATTATTGACAAGAAGTCAACTTTTGATAAAGCATTGGAAGATTTAGAAGAAGGTGAGGTATACACTCCAACAATTTATAAATATTTAGGATTTAAAGAAGGCAAAGAAATACAAAAGTTAAAGCGAGAATCAGGGAGTGAATTTTGTGGGGTTGTTGCCTGGTCTACAGCTCATGCCGTTTTTGTTTGTGAAGAATTTATGGACTATTACGGCAACAAAAAAAGCATATGGATAAAATATCCGGGACGTTTCAGAATAATCAAGTCATAATAAACTTCAGAAAATACCTTCTAAAGCTAATATTAACACTGCCTAAATTGTAGCTACAGCAGGCCGATACGAAGCAATAAAATTAAATTATTTAATTTTTTTGAAAAAAGAAAACAATAAAGTTGTAGTTTAAGTTAATTTATATATTTTTGTTTCCTTCAACAACCAACCTACATTAAGAAAATGAAAATAAAAATTACTTTACTAAGTGTCCTTTTCTTCTTGACAACTGGCGCTATTTCAGCACAGGCAAAAAATGCTCCAAGAAGTATTATCAGTACAACAGCTCTAATCCGTAAATACCATGATCAAAAAGAATTGAGTGGTATGCAAAAAGGAGAACTTTTAGAATTATACATTGAACGTATTAAAGTTCTTGTAAAAACGCTACCTTATATCGCTTTGGTTACTAAACCAGGTGTTACAATGGCAGACTTAGGTATTCCGGACGATGGTGAGCACAAAAAAAATATTAGATAACCAGGCAGTTGGTACAACAACATTCCTGGATACAACAGTAGAATTTCAGAGAAAAATGATGCCTTATTCTGACAAAGGAAATCTTATTGCTGCTATTTTATTCTATGAAAGCACATTGAAGTCATTACACGAGTTCAACGATTTGAACGAAATGTAAGAACATAATATTAGCATAAATTTAAAACCTCCATGATCATTTGATTATGGAGGTTTTTTTCTATTAGAGCTTTTTATAATGGTCCAATATTTATGATGATTTTATTTATTCAGTTTCCTTTTAATAAATTGATACTTACTGTAGCAATATCGGCATCTGGAAAACGTTTAAAAATTGATTTATCCGGAAATAATCCAGCTTCTGCTGCAACTTTATTAAAAACGTCTATCTCAACAATATATTGATCGGAAAACCCATGAGTGGCATCATAGGCCGTTGCGGGAGTTTTTCCTAAATTATGGGCTGCCAGTTTTGGATTTATCGTATGTAATTCAATCAGAAGCAAACCGAATTTACGAACGTAGGGTGACCATTTTTGCAGATGTTCTAATAGATTATCTTCTACCAGATTGCTGCTGATCCTTTTTCCTCTATAAGCAAATGCGCCGGTAGAGGTACTAATTCTATCTTTGTTGATGTGTTTCGGATCTGTCCAAATTCGGTTGTGATCTAAAAAAGTCCTCACATTAAGTAAATCTTTCAGGTCAATATTGTAATTTTCTCTTAAGTCATCCGAAAGTAAATCCGGGCGTCCAATATCTCCCCAAATTACCTTTGCCCAAATATCTGCCTTTATAAGATTAGCTCTGGTTACTTTCAGAGCTGCCTGATTATAATCTGCCCCAACAAGAAACAGGGGATATTCATCCAGCATTTTTCCTCTTAAAGTTTGCCTGTCAATTACTTCAAAAATGTGCTGCAAAAAAGCGCCGTTGCCACAACCCATATCCAGGATTCCTTTAGGCTGTTCTTCAATAGGCAGGTTAAAAAGGCTAATGATAATCTCATCTACTACTTTAAAGTAAGTATCATGAGCACCGCCGCTTCCCCATACATTCATTTCGCGATCAACATGAATTTCGTTTTCGCCATCGATTACCATCCGTAAGACGGCCGGATCTCCAAAAATTAATTCTTCAATTTTAGCAAATGTTGGCAAATAAGAAACTGTAACGCCGTAAGCACTGGCTCTCTTTGCAAAAAACAAACCCGTTTCTGTAAATTGATAATTGCCATTTTTTTCCATGAACCATCCCAGATGGACAAGAAAGTCTAATATCTTTTTAAAATTTTCAGGAGATTTATGAAACTCTTCCGGCCTGAAAGAAGTTTCCATAAAATATTTGTGAAACATTCCGTTCATTGCTAAACGCACTATTGTTGGTGCAATCAAATAACCTTCTATATGTTTTAAAATTTGATCCAGAATAGTATTTGTAAGCACATCATCGGAGGGTTTTATTTCGTATCTTTTTTTATATTTTTCAAAAATAAGATTGAGTTTTTCAAACGGTACATCGTCAAAAATGCGTGTATGAAACCGGATAGAAAACTGAAGTAAATCAACTACATCCTCATAAAGATAAAATAGTGAAAAAGCTATTGCCGTCTTTTCATTTACTGAGATCTTAATTTCCTGTGTTTTGTTATCGACCTCGTAATTTAAAAAATCCTGAGAAGCCAAAATCCTCAAACCAACATTCAGATAACCCTCATTTGCTTTAAAAACAGTTACAAGTTCTGATAATTGTACTTGCTTTTTGTTCAGGATAAAATCTAAAACTGCATTTTTCTTTAATGCTATTGCTACCGGAGCAACAGCTAAGCCGTCAAGATGTCTGAAAATAGAGCTACGGAGTTGTGATTTATCGGTCATAGTAATAGAATGAAGGTTTTTTAAAGTTAATGATTTTTTTTAACAGAAGAAAAATTTAAGTGCTGTATTGAATTCTTAATTATTTGTGAGTATTTTTTTAATAATAGTATTTTTTTGAGCTAAAATTAAACAAAATAAAACTTTAGTATACCCTAAAACGGATTTATCGATCCCTGTCAGAGCCTTTTATTAATCAATTTTGTCGACGTGAATCACTAAACCATTAAACAGAATGTTACAGTGATTTCAAAAACTAACTAATTAATTAACCAAAAATTACAAACCAAAATGACAAAATTTATTAGGATTAAAAAAAGTCCTGATTGTGTATCTGGATTTAATTTGAAAAAGAAGATGATGATACTCTGTGTATTGTTTTCTTTATCTCAAGTCCATGGGTACGCCATTAGTTCTACGAGTACAACAGAGTCACAAAATGTAAACCAGCAAAAAAGCATTAAAGGTCAGGTCAATGATGAAAACGGTGTACCAATGCCGGGAGTTTCTGTTTTAGAAAAAGGAAGTAAAAATGGTACGACAACAGATTTTGACGGAAAATTTACTTTAAAAACAGAGAACGAGAATGCAGTGTTACTGGTTTCCTATTTAGGATATGTAACGGCTGAAGTTGCTATAAAAGGGCAAGCTTCAATTACTGTAAAAATGCAAAAAGCTACGGCTTCATTAGACGAAGTTGTGGTAGTAGGTTACGGTAAAATGAAAAAAAAGGATTTAACGGGAGCAATCGTTCAGATAACTCCTGAGAAGCTGGCGAACCAAAATCCGCAAACCGTTCAGGATATATTGAGAGGTACTCCTGGTGTAAGAGTAGGTTATGACCCTTCTGCAAAAGGAGGAGGATCCCTGCAGATTCGTGGACAAAGTTCTGTTTATACTGATGGAAGCCATAATTCACCGCTTATTATTTTAGACGGAATGCAGTTCTATGGTGAGCTTTCAGAAATCAATCCGGATGATATCGGCCAGATCGATATTTTAAAAGACGCATCAGCAGCATCCGTATATGGAGCGAGAGCGGCAGCCGGGGTTATTATTATTTCAACCAAAAAAGGTAAGACCGGTAAGCCTATCGTGAGTTTTACTACAAACACGACTATTAGCAATAAGAGTGCCTATCGTGATGTGTATTCACCGGAAGGGTATTTAAAATATCGTGAAGATTGGGAGACAGCTGCAACTTATGGAGGTAATGCAGCAACCGGGCAATACGAAGCCTGGATGGTAGGAACGGTTGCTGCTGGTAAACCAGGGTATTTTTCAAGTCCTGATGATTTAGGCAAGTGGGGTATTACTCAAGCCCAATGGTTAGCGTATCAACCCACTACGCAAACAGCAGGAAAAAGTACGAAGGAAGTATGGGGAGCCCGGTTAGGATTGAATTTTGATCCTTCACTGATGGCAAATTTCCTTGCAGGAAAAACACACGATTGGAATGACAGCTCTTTTAGAACAGGGATTAATCATGACAATAATTTAAGTATTTCCGGAGCAAGCGACAAAGTAAATTATTATATGTCTTTTGGCTATTTAACGTCTGAAGGAGCTATTGTTGGAAATGATTATAACGCAGCTCGTGCCAATATGAAGATTGACGCTAAAATTACGGATTGGCTTGACTTTGGAGCAAACGTTAATTTTCAGGATCGATCAGATGGAGATATTACTCCCTCTTTAGGTACAGGTGCAGGGGATAATAATATGTTGAGAACCAGTCCATTTGGAACCTTTATAGATGCAAATGGCAACTATGAGAGACAGCCGATGGGGAAAAATGTTTCAGGACAGAACTATAATTATTACTACGAACGTCAATTTATCGAGAAGGAAACAGGATATACTACATTGAATACCATTTTCAATACAAAGATAACGTTGCCTTTAGGTATCACTTATACATTTAACATTGCTCCTCGTTATCAATTTTTTCACGATCGTTATTTTCGATCGACACAAAATCCAAATTGGCCTGCTGCTACCACTGGAGCAACCAGAAATAATAATTCAAGTTTCGATTATAACCTAAATAATACATTAGCATGGGATTATACATTTGCTGAAAAACACCATATCATAGCAACATTTGTTCAGGAAGCTGAAGAACGACGTTATTGGTCAGATGGAATGGATGCCTATAATATCCTGCCTACGGATGCTTTAGGGTTTCACTATGTCGACACTGCAACAATGGCTAATAGCAAAATTAGATCAGAAGATACACATCAAACGGCAGATGGTTTGATGGCAAGGCTTTTCTATTCGTTTGATAATCGTTATATGCTGACAGCGACTGTCCGTCGTGATGGATATTCGGCATTTGGAGCTTCAAATCCTTACGCAACTTTCCCTTCTTTTGGGGTTGCATGGAACTTTAAAAATGAAAACTGGTTTAATTGGGATGCTATGAGTACCGGTAAATTACGTTTGTCCTGGGGTGAAAACGGAAACAGATCGCTCAATAATCCATACATTTCTTTGGCAAACCTGGTAAATACCGGAACGATGGGTTACTTAGATGCTACAGGAAAAGCTCTTGAAATGAAGTATTTAGCACTTGATCGTATGGCAAATCCAAATTTGGAATGGGAAAAAACAAGATCAACAAATATTGGTCTTGACTTAGGTTTCTTACATGATCGTATTACTGCTTCTGTAGATGTTTATAAAAAATCTACCATTGACATGATTATGAGCCAGGCTCTTCCGGGTTTCACTGGTTTTTCAACGATTGCAACCAATTTGGGAGAAGTTCAAAATCAAGGTTTTGAATTGAGTATTAACACTATAAATATGAGGAAACCGAACTTTGAATGGCGTACTACACTTGGGATATCTTATAACGAAAATAAGATTGTGTCATTATATGGTAATATGGTAGAGGTTAAGGATGGCAATGGTACTGTGATCGGAACTAAAGAAGGGGATGATTCAGCTAATGGATGGTTTATAGGCAGACCGATCACCCAAATTTGGGATTATAAAATAACCGGAATTTGGCAAAAGGAGGAGTGGAAAGAAGCTCAAAAATACGGACAGCGTCCCGGAGATCCAAAAGTAGCCAACAGCTATACTGTAGATGATGTTGATGCGGTAGGAGCAGATGGTGTTCCTTATAAAAAAGCGGTTTACAATGAAAAAGACAAGCAGTTTTTAGGAAATTCAAGTGCTCCTGTACAGTGGTCGTTGCGCAATGAATTTAAGATTTATAAAAATTGGGATTTAGCTATCAATATGTATTCCTATATGGGGCATAAATCACTTAATTCAAACTATATGAATACGTTCAACGATGCCAGTTTGTATAAATTTAACTTCAATCCCTATTTAAATCCGTATTGGACACTTGACAACCCAACCAATGATTGGGCGCGCCTTGATGCTAAGGGACCTGCCGGAACACCGGTTGCACCAGGGAAATTGTATGATCGCAGTTTTATTCGTTTAGACAACATTTCGCTGGCTTATTCTCTTCCAAGAGATCTTTTAGATCGCGTGCATATTAAAAATTTAAAAATTTATACTTCGGTTCAAAACGTAGCAACATGGTCTGCTTCTAAAGAATGGAAATATTATGGAGACCCTGAAACAGGAGGATTGGCCACAAGACAGTTTAATTTAGGTTTTAATGTCCAACTTTAAAAATTATTCAACTATGAAAAGATATATACATAATAAAATTTCAAGACTGCTGCCTCTTATGGTATTGGCTGCACTGTCTGGTTCTTGTTCAAAAGATTTTCTCGAAGCAGATCCGCTTTCGTTTTACGAACCGGAAGCTACATTTTCTACAGAAGCGGGGCTGCAGGCAACTTTAGCACTGTGCGATAAACAGCTGCGTAATAATTATATTCACTATGGTTATTCCGGTGTCAGTGTGCCTATTGGCTCAGAGTATCTTTTCTCTGACATGGCACAATATGGAAAAACGGATACCGGTAGTAATATTGCTGATTATGCTGCTACTATCGTTCCTACCGGAGATTTTCGAAGAGACCCAAGTGGTGAATCGCTTTATCTTGGATTTATGTGGACGGAGGCCTACACAGGGATTAAGAATGCTAATACCATATTGTCGTTTATTGGTAATGTGAAAAGTTTATCAGAGGAGGTTAAAAATAAATATATCGGGCAGGCTTATTTTCACAGATCATACCGTTATCTTAATCTGGTATATCAATTTGGAGATATACCGTTGATTACTAAAATTTTGGAGGTTCCAAAGCAGAGTTATTATTCTACTAAAAAGGAAGCCATCATAGAAATGATTACAGCAGATATGGAGAAAGCAGTACAATTTGTGCCAGAGCAGTCAAAAATAGGATATGTAGGTATGGTTAGCAAAGGGGCATGCCGTCAGTTACTGATCAAGTGTTATTTGGCATCCGGCAAATTTGCGGAGGCTGAAGCACAGGCAAATATTTTGATTAATCAATCAGGTTACTCTTTGGTACAAAACACTTTAGGGATTTTTGATCCGGGAGGAAATCCTACGGCATGGCCTATTACCAGAAATGTGATCTGGGATTTGCACAGGCCTGAGAACAAAGTGATTACTGCTAATACTGAAGCTATATTGGTTGCACCAAATGGAGGAGCACAGTCGTTTTTAGCCTTTTCTTCGATGAGAATTTTTGGACCTAACTGGAATGATGCTAATTTAATTACTCCAGATGGTAAAACAGCAGCACCTCGTTTTCCATTGACTGATAAAACGAATTATAATGCAAAATATGATTATCAAAGAGCAATAGGACGCGGTATTGGTGTTATTAGTGGTTCTTATTATTCACAGCATCCTATGTGGGTTGTGAACGGTATCGAGGACAAGCAGGATCTTAGACATAATAGTACTGTTGGTAACTGGGTGAATATGGAAGATCTTAAATACGCTCCCGGAGCAGGTGGTAGTGCCACATGGGCGGGGCAAAATTTCAGAATGAAGGATGCAGCCGGCAAACTGTTAGCACAAGATTCTCTTCGTGACTGGTTTGATTTTCCGCATTATAAAATCTTTTTACACGATGTTGTAGCTGAAGCTAATCCGGCAGCAAATGATTTTCAGGGCGCTACTGCAGGAGCTAGTGCACATCTGTACATCTATCGTTTAGCGGAGACCTATCTATTACGTGCAGAGGCGCGTTTTTACCAAGGTAATGCTACCGGAGCGGCTCAGGATGTGACTGTCGTAAGAGCAAGGGCGAAAGCTACACAAATGTATACCACTGTAACTATTGGTGATATTTGTGCCGAAAGAGGAAGAGAGCTTTATCTGGAAGAATGGAGAAATGTGGAGTTAAAACGTATTTCGCACTGTTTGGCACTTAGCGGAAAACCAGATGAATGGGGTCATACCTACAGTAAAGAGACTTGGGACAAGCAATCGGGAACAGATGCGGCCGGAGGAAGTTATTGGTACCAACGTATAGTACATTATACCCTTTACAACAAACATCCGGCTGGTATTTCTGTTAAGCCAGGTGTAAAGTTTTATTCTATGGACAAACGTAATAATTACTGGCCAATTCCGTATAGACTCGCGATTGAGCCTAATATTAAAGGACAGTTAAGTCAGAACTTTGGTTATGATGGCTATAATCCAGGTGTCAAAGTCTGGGATAAATGGCAGGATGCTGTTGAAGATGAAAGTAAAATTTAAACTCTTGCCCTGAATTGAAGTTTGATCAATAAAAAGACATAATAAATAGCTTTATAATATTCAGAAGAGAGCTAAAGCACAAAACGAGTTAATTTATTTAACTCGTTTTTTTGTTTTTATAAAGTCTTGTTTGCTCTGTTTTCGATGCAGAATTTAATAATCCTGTTTTAGGCAATCGTTGATTACAAAAAAGGATATTTATTTTGAATGGTCACAGATCTAAAAATGTATCTCAATTAAGACCTAACCTTGACATGTCAATATTGAAATATCTTATTTAAGGTGTAGTGTATTGAAATCTTAATTATTTAAAGTTTGTATAATTTTTTAATTATTTTTTTAAGGATATAATTTTTAAAACCTAAAAAATATATACAAAATACATGTACTGTATTTTTTTGTACCTAAAAACGTACTTTATTTCTCCACTTGTAAGTTGTTAATAATCAACTTTACAGTGTTAATTACTAATTGCATAACGTACGAAAATGTGATGGTAATAAACTAACTATTTAATTATTAACCATTAACCTTTTAAAAATGAAAAAAATCTTAAAATTAACAAGTTTGTTGTTTATTACAGCATTAGTGTTTACTTCCTGTGAAAAGGAACAAGATGTAGATGTGCCACAAGCCATTAACAAAGAAGTATCAAAAAGTGCTGGCTCAGATTCACCTCAAAGCTTAAGCAAGGACGCCGCCCCGCTTGCTGCTGCCACAGGTGGTGGTGCCGGAGCCAGAACAATCACATTGCAGACAAATACACTATCGTGTCCTGGTGGTTTGTGTACATCGTTTGGCGTTTGGTCAGAGGGCGTTTATACCGTTTGGTTCCAGATGAAATTTAATTCCGGATTTTATTGGAGCAGAGGAGGTAAATGCGGATATGGTATCCTGATTGGTGACCAAAATACTGGTGGCGACCCAGGGTGGGATGGCAATGGCGGTAGTGCCAGATTTATGTGGTATTGTCCAAATGGATCAAACAGTGCCAAAGGAAGCGGAGCTTATCTTCAGCCTTACGTCTATTATAAAGATCAGCCCGGACAATTTGGTAATGATTTTGGAAAAAAGTACTACATACAAGAAGGAGTGACCTATAACTGTCAGATTTCTGTTAAGTTAAATACAGGGTCAAATACTAACGGATACGTCAAATATTATGTAAATGGTACCGAGATATTGAATCAAACAATTCGTTGGGTGACTAACGATTCTAAACGAAATGTTAATGCAGTAAGTCTACACACGTTCCGTGGAGGTAGTCAGGAATACTGGAAAGCTCCGGTAACAAGTTCTATTTATTATGCCAGTGCAGCCTGGGATGCTCAATAGTTTCTAGACGCTTTAAATAATTTGGCTGGAATAAATAAAATCACAACTTCGATATTGTTTATTATAGCACAATCAAAAACAAAAGCCACTCCGTTTTTATGGAGTGGCTTTTGACTTTTACAATTTATATCAAACCTTTTTAACGCTCTTTTTTTTATTTTTTTTCCCTAACCAGATCAAAAATCCTGTAATAGGTAATGTCATAGCAAACAGCGTTACCAGAAACGCAATTATTTTAGTCGGAAGACCATAAATACTTCCAGTATGAATAGGGTAGTTCAAACGTCTGATTTTGTCTCCGGTTGAGAATAATTTGTATGGTCTGGCTTCAATGTTTTCAGCAGTGTATTTATCAAAATAAGCAGCACTCGACTGATTTGGAATTGCCATTTCTATATTCTCTTTAAGCACTAAAATACTGTTGATTGTATCTACAGGCATTCTAATTTGGATGTTTCCGGTGTAAGGAAAAATACTGTCTGCTTTGTTGTAAATGCTTTGGTAAAAAGTAGTATTATCTAGTTTAGGATCTATTTTGGTTGGGTTTTCTACTTTTGCAGAAGGCTTTTTTGTTGTGCCGTCAGCCAGAAAATAAACACCATCCTGAAACCAGGTAAAGGCAAAAGACAATCCGGTAAGTGAGATAATAAGCAGAATTAAAAAACTGTAAAAACCAAAAGTAGAGTGGAAGTCCCAATTGACTCTTTTGAAAGAGCCGCTCCATTTTACAGTTAGTCTTTGCCTTATATTTTTCATTTTTTTAGGCCACCATAATACAATTCCGGAAATGAGCATAAAAGCAAAAATTAGACATGAGGTTCCCATGATAATTTCGCCAGTTTCTCCCAGTAATAATTGTCTGTGTAGCGATAAAACGACAACAAAAAATCTGCTTTCCTGTGGTGTTGTTCCCAGAACTTTTCCGGTATAAGGATCAATTGAAAAAAACTGTGCTTTTTTATCTGAATCTTTTCCCAAAATTTGGAAGGTACGCGAAGGGTCATTAAAAGTATAAATTCGGGTTATTTTTTTTATGGAGTGTTGTTTTTGAAGTACCGCTACACAATAGTCAATGCTCTTTTTTGTTTTTCCTACTGTTGAAACATTATAATATTCAGGATTTATAGCTTTATCAATTTCTTTTTCAAAAACCAAAATACTTCCCGATAAAGCGGCTATAAAAACAATTATACCAGAGCCAAGTCCTAACCATAAATGCAAAAAGCCAATATTCTTTTTAATGTTTTCTTCATATATAAATCTTTAGTAGCAATCTCAAACACTAACCTGAAATGTGTTTTCTCAGGATCTGGCGCAAATTTAAACTTATTTAGACTAAATATGGGTTATGTTGAGAAAAATAAATTGAGAATTTAACATTGGAATATTCCATTTAATAGTAAGCATCAAAAGAGAAAATCCTCTTAATTGACGAGTAGAGACGGCTTTTTTTTAAGAATAAATTGAGATTTACTTGTTAAACAAGTATTAATTTATATTTTTGCACTGTTTTTATTAATTCTAAATAAGAATAAATCACTAACCAAAAATTAAATCAATGAAATATCTTAGTTTAAGAACATCAAAGTTTTTATTTATGATGGGGCTTTTATTTTCAGCCCTTTCTTCTTTTGCACAACAAAATCATGGAAAAATAAAAGGACATATCAACACTTCTGATGGGAAACCTGCATCAGATGTAAATATTATACTTAAAAATTCAAAATATGGAACTACTACAGATGAAGATGGAAATTTTGAAATCAGCAGAGTAAGAGAAAACAACTACACCTTACAAATCTCTCTGGCTGGTTATGAAACTGTGGAAAAGCAGGTTATGATTGAAATTAATAAAACGACTGTAGTCAATGAACAATTGAGCGTTTCTAATAAAGAGCTGCAGGAAGTTGTTATTAGTAACAGAAAAAGTCTTCTTTCTAAAAAAACACAATATGTTGCCAGAATGCCGCTTAAAAACATAGAAAATCCACAGGTTTATAATGTTATACACAAAGAACTAATTCAGGAACAAATTGTAATTGATGCAGCTGGCGCTATAAGAAACGCACCGGGAGTTGTACCGCTTAATTATCCTTCAGGCGGATTTGCAGTTATTTTTAGAGGTTTCACTGTGGGAATTAATTCCCGAAACGGAATGGAAACATTATCAGGAAGATCAACTGTTGGTATTGCAAACGTAGAGCGAATTGAAGTGTTAAAAGGACCTTCAGGAACTTTGTTTGGATCGTCTGCTTCTTCTTTTGGAGGAGTTGTTAATCTGGTTACTAAAAAGCCTTTTGAAGCATCAACTACTGAAATTTCGTATACAGGCGGAAGTTATGGTGTAAACCGACTTACAGTTGACATTAATACTCCTTTAACTAAAGATAAAAAAGTACTTTTTAGACTTAATGCCGCGGTTAATAATGAAAAAAGCTTTTTAGATTACGGTTTTAATAAAACATTATCTTTTACTCCGAGTATTACTTTTAAAGCAAGTGAAAAACTTACTTTCAATATAGATGCCGAATTATTTAAGGTGAATAATACCAGAGCCTTATTCCCAACTGTTACCACTGCTTCTGGAATTACTAATCCGGGAGATATAAAATTAGATTATAAAAAATCATTAGTACATGATGATGCTGATGCAAAATCGTCTTCATCAAAAGCATTCGTTCAGGCAGAGTATCAAATATCAGATCATTGGAAGTCAACTACTTTGTTCTCTTATGTAAATGAAGATGTGGATTACAGCTATCAGGTTTTACCAACCTGGACTTCGCCTACTACAGCTACTATACGCGCAACGGTTTTTGGACCTATTTCAAGTAATTACACTAATATTCAGGAAAATATTAATGGTGAATTTTCGACAGGAATTTTAAAACATAAAATCTTAGCTGGTGTTAATTACAGATATTATACGGATACATTTTCGTCAACACCAACACCTACAGCTCCATTCAGAACAATTGATGTTACAACCAATTTTACTCCGGTAAGAAGAAATGAAATTGATAAAGTATTGTTGGCACCGGTTATTAGAGCAGGAAGAGATGAATATACTTTTAGCGGTTATGCGTCTTATGTATTAGGTGTTGCAGACAGATTGTACGCAATGGCCAGTTTGCGTTTAGATAATTTTGACCGAAAAGAAAGCGGAACAGTACCGGGCTATAGCCAAAATTCATTATCACCAAAATTAGGAGTGGTATATCAGGTTGTTAAAGATCAGGTTTCTATATTCGGAAATTACATGAACGGATTCCAGAATTTAGCACCGGTTTTACAACCAAGTGGCGAGCAATTGATATTAGATCCGCTTTACGCAAATCAATATGAGGCAGGTATAAAGACCGAATTGTTTAATAAAAAATAAGTGCAACAGTTAGTTATTATAAAATTACGAATGATAACGCTGTAATAAGACAAGCTGATTTAGTTTACCAACAAGATGGAAAACAGGTAAGTAAAGGTGTTGAGTTTGAATTTTTAGCGCACCCGCTTCCTGGTTTGGATATTACTGCAGGATATGCTTATAATGATAATCGTATCGTAAAAACAAGTGAGGCTAACAAAGCGATTGAAGGTAATAAAGCACAAGATGCACCAGAAGATGTAGTCAACTTTTGGGCTTCTTATAAATTTCAAAATGTTTTAAAGGATTTGGTATTGGAGTTGGAGCGAATTATGTGGACAAAAGTTATATGTCGACTGCGAATACTTTTTATATTCCATCTTACACGATTTTTAATCAAACTGTATTTTATGAGCAACCAAACTGGAGAGTGGGGGTTAAGTTAAACAACCTTACCAATGAAAAATACTGGAGTTCTTGGGGAGCGCCACAGCCACCAGCAAATTTCTTAGTAAATTTGACTTTCAGATTCTAAATTTGATTTCAGTTAAAACTAAAAATCACCCCTATGTTTTAATAGAGGTGATTTTTTTATTTGTCGAAATGGTTTATTTCACCAGGATCTCTATTTCTAAAGCTTCTTTAAGCAACGGATAATTTACTTTTCCATTTGGCGTAAGTGGCACATCTTCTATAAACATCACTTTTAAAGAATTGGCATGAAGATTCAGTTTTGCTTTTAAAACCTTTAGAATTAACTCTTTGTTTAAGTTCTTATCCGTATACATAACAGCTAAATGTTTATCGTTTATTCCTAAACAAATAAAAGTTTGTCCGCCCAAAGCATCTTTCAGAAGCAGTTCTGTTTCATCGAGATTAAGTCGTACACCAAATAATTTTACAATTCGTTTTATCCTGCCTACAATATAGTAGTAACCTTCATCATCTTTTCGGGCTTTGTCTCCTGTGTGGAGTTTTTCCTGCTGTTCAAAAAACTGAAGATCACCTCTCACATTAGCATATCCTCCAAATACATTTGGACCTGTATAAATCAGTTCATCTGTTTCATTGTCGATTTCGAAACTCCCGTTTTTTACAGGTAAACCAATTGAAGTTCCTTTTCTCAAAAGATCTTTTGGAGGCAAATAAGCCATTCGGCCACAAGCTTCGGTTTGACCGTACTGCGCAAAGAATTGTTTTCCGAATTTTTCACTGAAATCCGAAATAGCTTCAATCAATTTATGATTCAGCATTCCGCCTGTATGCGTAAGATATCGAAGTGAAGGATGATCTTTTTTGAAAAAACCAATACTGTACAACATCTCATAAAAATAAGGAACTCCACCTAAGGTAGAGTATCCATATTTCTTAAAATCGGCCCAGAATTCTTTTTGAAAAGCGTCTTTATCTGTACAAACAATCTGATTGGCTTTGATGCAATTTGTCGTGAAAATAGATAAGCCGTAAACAAAATTAATCGGCACATTTAAGGGCACAACATCATCTGTTCGAATCGGCATATATTCCACAATCGACTTCGCATTCTGCACCAGGTTTTCATCAGAAAGTCTGACAAATTTTGGTGAACCCGTTGTTCCTGAAGTGCTCAGCAAAAGTTTAATTTTTGGATGTATTGGATATACTAAATTTACATTTCGCTTAAACAAAACAATCGTATCTGAAGCATTCACAGCAGTGTAACCTTCTATTTCAGCACGAGTTGGATCGTAAATGTAATAAGGAGTATATTTTTGTTCTAAATTCTCCTTAAAATCTTCCAATAGCCCCATTCCCAACAGCGCAATTGTGTACCTGCTTTGATAAAAGTTTAGTAACGTTTCGATTGCCGGTAACTGATTGTCATTGTAAATAAAAACCACAGAACGCAGGTTTTCAATTTCCAAAGACTGATGCATATCTGCAATAGATTTTGAAAGCCCTGTACTGGAATCTGTAAAGGTCAGTTTTTCGTTTTTCCTGATTAAATTGTATAGTTCCATAGGTTTAGGTCTATTCTAATTAATTTCAAATCCATATTTTTTAAGAATATCTTTGATTTTTGCTACGCTTCCCATTTCCAGAATATCTTCCATTTCTATAGAAATTTTATAAGTGCTTTCCAGTTCTTCTATTAATACCAAATGGCTCATAGAATCCCATTCGGCAATAGCCTGATACTCTAATTGGTCATTTACTGCTTCAACCGGAATTTCAAAAGCTCTTGAAAATACGCCGTGTAATTGTTCTATTGTATTCATATTTCTAATATTTAAATTAATTGTTATTTTTAAAATTTTGTGTAAAATGTTTTAACATAATAAAGCAGATGGCGAAAATATCGCTCCGCTGGAGCTTTTATAAAAATGGCATTCGGATAAGCTATAAATATAAAGCTCCGCTGGAGCTTTTATTAAAGTTTAAGTCCCTACTGAGACGAAATGTTTATACATGAAGAACTTAATATTTATAGGAAAGCCTAAAATTCGTTCGGTTAAACCCCTGATATATTAGTTCCGGCGGAACATCATGTTTATAGAAAATCACGAATTAATTTCGTTAAACCCCAGCGGGGTGAAATGTCTAAATCTTTAGTTTTTTAAACCTTGGTATGCTTCCATTTTCCTTTACGGAAGACAATAATACAGGCGACTGCCAATACAATTTCCGAAATAAGGATGGCTGTAAAAACACCATTTGATCCCAGTTCAAAAGAGATTCCTAAGGTATAGGCTAGCGGAATCTGAACGATGTAAAACATTAGGATATAAAGCCAGGTAACGACTTTTACTTCGCCTGCTGCGTTGAGCGCTCTTGAAATAACCATCGTATAACCGAGAAGTATATAGGCGATAGAAATGAGATGGATATACATCGTACTAAAAGAGATAACTTCAGGAATAGCTGTAAAAATTTTGACAACAGGAACTGCAAGGAAAATCCAGCAGACTCCAATTAAAACAAGAAATCCCATATTAAGCATTCCCGCTCTCCAAACCGATTTTTCAGCTCTTTCCGGTTGTTTTGCTCCAAGATTTTGTCCGGTTAAAATTCCTGCTGCGTTCCCAAGGCCCCAGGCCGGCATTGTGGCGATAGAGGTTACTCTTTGTGCCAGAATATATCCCGCAAGCGCACTTTCACCAAAATGAGACATAATTTTGATCATAAAAACCCAACTTGAAGCCGGAATAATAAACTGAACCGTTCCGCCAAAAGCCAGTTTTACCACTCTTTTGAAAATAGCCAGATTGAACACTAACTGCGCTAATCCTATTTTTAATACCGTTTTTCCTCTTACCAGATGCCACGCCTGATAAAGTACCCCAATAACTCTGGCAATTAAAGTCGCTAATCCAACTCCCAGTAAACCGTAAGCCGGAATTGGTCCCCAGCCAAAGATGAATATTGGACATAGTGCAATATTTATGGCATTCGAAAGCCAGAGTATTCTCATCGCCGTCGATGCATCGCCCGCACCACGAAAGATTCCGTTGATTACGATGCGGAGAATTAAAAATCCGCTTGACGCAAACATGACAATTCCGTACGACGTTCCTTCCTGAACCATTGCATCAGAAAGTCCCATGGCACTCATAATATCAGTTGCCCAAATAGAACAAATGATGCTTATAAGTGCGGCAATTGGTACAGTTATGTAAATTACCTGCATGGTGGTTTGGCCTGCTGCTTTGAATTTTTTCTCGCCAATTCTTCTCGAAATCATTGCCGATGCAGCAATTCCAAGACCTATTGAAACGGAATAACAAAACGTAATAAAAGTAGTAGTCGCTCCGGCAATAGAAATTGCATTTGTCCCCAATGTACTCACAAAGAAAAGGTTCGAACATACAAATAAGGATTCCATCAAAAGCTCTGCAACCATTGGCACTGACAACAAAATGATTGTTTTGTTGATACTTCCGGAAGTGAAATTGCTTTCAGTTCCTGCAAGCGAACGCCTTAAAAGACCAAAGAAAGAGCGGGTTTTTAAAATGGCTTCTTTCATTAGTTTTGTTTTTCGGTTAGTACTTCTTCATGAATCAGTTGATGCAAAGGATTCGGAATAAAACCACTTTTTTTCATGTGCGGAAAACCAGCAGTTTCTTCGTAACCATTATATAAACGGCGGCTATTGAAAATAAGACGTTTAAATTCAGGAATGAATAAATTGTACTTATCAAACATATCCTGCAGTTCCGGATGTTCTTGCTGATATTCTAAAATAATATCATGAACGCAATTCCAAAAAGAAGTTTCTGAATAGTTTGCACTTGTAATCATTACATCGCTCAGGTATCTGAAAAAAGCATCGAAAACGGCAATAAGGATTGTTAAAGGCGCATTTTCAGGGTTTGGAGAAGCTACAAACATGTTTTCGATAAATTCCTGTGGAAGCTTTTTCTTTCCTTCTTCATTAATTAAAATATCACCCACAAAGTCCTGCAAAGCAATACGGGTTGGAACGTAATCTTTAAGAATAAGAATCACATTTTGGCCATGCGGATCGATGCATAGTGAATGTTGGTAATAGATTTGAAGTACCGGTTTAAGATACGCTGTCATATAGGCTTTTAGCCATTGTTCTGTCGAGAGTCCTGATTTTTCAATAAGCTCTTCCACCAAACTTTTTCCGTGATCGTCAACATAAAGTAATGCCGCCATGGTCATTAAATTTTCTCCGTGTTTTAGAAAATTTATTGGACTCTCGCGCCACATAGCACCCAAATACTCATTGTATTGATAGGGAGGATTTACGATTTTACTGTAACTGGGATGTGTATAGCTAACAGAAACCATTTCGCCTAAAAGTATTACGCCCATTTTTTGTAAATGAAGATCTTTTTTAAGAATATCCTTAAGATAACCGGTAAGACGTGGCGCCACCGACAATTGTCTCGGACATAAACCTCTGATATGGCTCGTGTTTAAGATCGACATTGACGTTTTTACGTAATGTTTATGAGGTTTGCTTTGATTAAAAAAAGTACGAATACTTTGTTGCGGACTATAAATATCTTCAGTTAATTCTAATGGAATAAGATGTTTAGAAGCAATATCATTAGCAAATTGCATAACCAGTTTATTCTGCCATTGCCATAAATGCACGGGAATAAAAATATAATCATCCGGATTTACTTTTGACTGGATTAACTTGTTTTTGAAAACAGCTATTTTCTCTGAACCAATTTCATTTTCATAGAAGGTCTGATCATCCATATCGGTTTGCAGACGTAAAGTGGCTCTTTTTTTATGTGCCGCAATCCAGACTAAACGTGTTTTTTGGCCGGATTCCGGCGTGTAATTTTCATAATCTTCGGAGTCAAAACCAATTCGGCCCTTGTTTACAATTACCCACGGATGACCGTCGAGACTGTGTTCTATTGTTTGAAAATCAGCATTGGCTAATTTTGCTGCAGATAATCGGCGTTTTGAATGAATAAAAGCATCGGCATATAAAGTGTGAAGCAATTCCTCAATATAATGGGCGAGGGTGAAAGAATTAATTCCAAAAGTTTCCTGAAGTTCCAGAAAGAAATTTGGCACATCAACACTGTCTAATTTCTGTTCATCTTCAATTTTATAAATGCTTTCTTTGACGATATGCCAGTAGTTTAGAAATCGTGGATAAGCTGAAAACTGGTAATAAATGTTTTCTTTATCGGTTTTTAAAATAAAATGGGTCAAACCATCTTCTTCACGGCTAATTATTTGGGGTTTTGCCACATCTTCGCGCATCAATTCCGAGATACTTTTGGCGAGTAAGCTCCGATTTACCTTATCCCAAATAGGTGAATTAAGATGCTGTGCGTCTTTGAATATATTTTCTGAGGTTGTCATCCGGATTTTATTTAATTATTTAATTGTTCGTTTATTAGTTCCAGAACATCATTTTCAACCAATGTTGATGCTGTTTTTTGTACACCAAATTGTTGGAAAGCAATTCGTTTTTCTACCTTATAGACTTCACGATTTGCCAATTGATTTATAATGCATGAATTTCTGTAAGCGCCCATTCCTAAGTCAGGAGTCGAGAGTCCGTGCGTGTGTAATTCGGCATTCTGAACAAAAATATCGGTGCCATTCTTGTCGATCGTGTAATTGCGATTTACATTAAACAAACCATTTTCCAAACGATTGATTTTGCTTTCAATTCCTGAAAGAATCGCTGGTTCTTTGTATTTATAGCCTGTTGCCAGAATCACATAATCGGTTTGATCATCGAAAGGCTGATCCAATTCAGTATGTATAAAATCCAGATTATAAGATCCGTCGGCTTCCTGATTGACTGAAGCCAGGCGCATATTCGAACGCAATTCTACATTCAGCGCTTTATCTTCTAAACTCATTTCGTATAAACTGTCGAAAATTTCATTGATTAATTCCTGATCAATACCTTTATAAAGCCCGTGCTGTCTGGCCAGAAGTTGTTGACGTTTTTCAGGAGAAAGACTATGAAAATGATCTACATATTCTGGAGAAGTTAGTTCCAACGTCAATTTTGATTTATTGTCAAGTGGAAAAAAATGAGAGGAACGGGTAAACCATTTCAGTTGTAATCCATTTTCAGTTTCAGGCAAAAGATCACGGAAAACTTCTGCTGCACTTTGTCCGGAACCGATAATAGTTACCGATGCATTTTTGCGAATATGCGATTTGAAATACAAATATTTCGAAGCATGAATTACATTATGCAGCACTTCCTGATCAATAAACTCAGGAATATGTGGCGAAGTTCCTGTACCTAAAACAATTTTATCAGCATAATAAGTAGCTGTTATACAAGTCTGAGTATTCATGACGATTATTTTATAAACATCATCAACATAATCTATTGAAACTACTTTATGTGAAAACCTGCAGTTTGGCAACTGAGCAGCGACCCATTTGCAATATTCATTATACTCTCTTCTGTAAATAAAGAAGTTTTCACGAATGTAAAATTTATACAATCGGCCGCTTTCTTTGATATAATTTAAGAAGCTGTATCTGTTTGTTGGATCCGCCATTGTGACCAAATCTCCTAAAAACGGCACCTGAAGCGTTGCGTTATTCAGCATAAGACCCGGATGCCAGTCAAAGTTTTCTGACTGATCAAAAAATAATGCTGATAATTCTTCAACAGGTTCGATAAGAGCTGCAAGCCCAAGATTAAAGGGACCAATTCCGATACCTATTACCGAATATATTTTTTCTGTACTCATTGTTATTTTTTTTATGGATTAAAGCTGAGGTGCTGAAACTGTACTATTTTGAAAATCTTTGGCAGCAGGAAATTTTGCCCAATACCATTCTCTGTAACAGAAGTTTAGATTGGCTTTTTTGTGTGGCATTTCGATTACTTTTTCGATTTTAAAACCTACGTGAGCCTTGTTCATCATGGATGCAATCGAATCTACAGAACCTTCACCAACCATTTTACCAACCTTTGATTCGGCCAAAACAAAATCCATCATAGATTGTGTTGCCGGTGAACCGTATTTTAATTTAGGATCAGTAGGCGCGATAAATTGGTGCGTTCCATAATCAGATGGCAGCACCTCATAATATTCTCCCACTATATCACGGCTTGCCCAATAAACTTCGATATTAAAAGTCGGAACTCCATTTGCTTCCCCAATAAAACTATGCGAATGATCTCCCGGAAGTAACATTCTGTAATAAGCTTCCAATTCACGAATTGGCCAGTTCATTTGCCAGATTTTCAGCGCGTGCTCACGATGAAACCATTCGTGAAGCATCTCCAAATCTTTATCAATATCAACAGGGCGCAATGTTATCGTGATATTTTCTTTCTCAAAAAAGCGACTGAAAACGGTAGTGTTTTCTTGTGGATTAATCAGTTTTTTAGAGAAAAAGTGTTTGTTTAAAGGATTTGGGAAAGTTTTGTAAACCGCTGGATTTGTTCTCGGCGCACTGGCCTCATCCATATTGTTTAAACTTGTCAGGAGATTTCCTTTTACGACCAATTTTACACTATTAGTAAAATGTGAAACCAGACCTGTAGTATCTGAATCTTCTTCTTTTTTTAAGGCTTCGTATATCAAATTAAGAAGTTCGGTTTCATCAGCCAATTTATTTTTGCCCAGGATGTTAACTACTCCAAACAAGTGATTTACCAACAAATAATAGCCCCAGAAATCAATAATTCTTTTTTCGGCAATAAAAGATCTGCTTTCTTTTCCAAAATCAGGAATCAAACGTTCCAGTTCTTCCACTTTTCCCTGACGGAAAAAATACCCCTGATTGTCTCTAAAATAGAGTTTTGAAGGAAATAGATTTTCATCAAATTCAACTAGCATATTTTGTTGATGAAACTCAGATCCGAAGCCGTATTTATTAAAAATTCCAACCAAAGGAGTAATGGTAATATTCAAATATTGCCTGAACCATGAAAGCGCAGTTTCGGCTACAGAAGCGTCTTGTCTTTTGGCTGCTTCATTGATAAGATTGACGATTCTTGGTGTTTCGCCCAGAATTCCGTCCTGACAAAGTGATGCCACCATCGTTACATTTTTTCTGGCATTGGCTCCATGAAAAGGATTTTGGCGCACACTTGTACTGAAACCATCAATAACTTTATCATTATAAATTACGGCAATAAAAGCAGGATCTGTAATAAGCTGTATTTGAGGATAATCTTTCTGAATTCCTTTTCCCCAATCGGTTTTCATGAGTTGTGCTGCATCATAGCCGCGATTCAATTCATGTAAATAATTAACACGAAATGAGTTGGTGATTTTTACGTGCAAAGAGAATTTGTACATCCATTCGCTTTCAGCATTATAAACCGTACGAACAGAGGATGTTGCCGTATACGCAGGTCCGAATTGCCCTAAACTAAAAAGCAGTTGCCTGGATTGCATTTCTTTTACTTCTGGCAAATCCAGTAAATAATTGGCTTCCCAGGGATGCGTAGGAACTATTTTATATTGGGTATAAAAATCTAGTAATTCTTTGGCGTTTTTATCTGCATATTTTAAAATTTCTTTTTTCAGATAGTCCGTCATCAAATAGTCTTCAGCACTTTTTTCTAGTACATTTTCAGGATGAATCAGGAAAAAGTGCAAAGGAAATTTACCTGAAGTTTCAGGAGAATATTGAAGCAATTCTTCTTTGGTAAAGCCCTCTCTGCTTTTTGGTAATGGATGAACACTGTGTCCCAAAATCAAAGATTGTTCAGATTCTATAAAACTTTGTTCAGCATTATTGACGGAGTGCTCACTATTTTTATAATGTTCGAGGTATAAAGCCAAATTCTCAATACTGTTTTTCATACGTTTTTGCGTAGGAACGGAATCCATATCGGGATAATCTGTTTTGGAATAAGCAGCAACAAGTTCCGTAAATTCCATCGGATTAATTGCTCTGAATTCATCTGTGGCAACATTACGCGACACAACCGGAAAACCGAAAGAATGAACGCCGCTTTCTGAAAAATAAGTCAACGGAGCAAAAACTTCCTGACCAATAGTAGTAAAATCAAACCTAAGAAAAGAGCTGTGATCAATAGTCTGCATAAAGTCAGCAAGTGTCTGATCGTATTTAGGAATGCCTTCGTAGCGGCTCCAATTACTGAATTCGCGGCAATAACAATTGAGCAGTGATTTAAAATTTACCTGTTCTGCCAGCTGATGAAAATTAGTTAAGTCTGTGGTATTCATTTCCATTTTGTTTTATAAGGTTAAGAATATTTTTGATGTCATTTAGAGTGGTAAGCGGATTAAAAATGGTAAACTTCAAATAGAATTCTCCATCTACTTTGGTGCTGGCAACGAGAACTTCGCCGCTAAAAAAGAGTTTTTCCTTGATGTATTGATTGACCTCGCAAGAGCTGGATTCAGCCGGGCCGTCAAGATAACGGAATACCAGAACGCCCATGTCTGAGTGGCATAAAAGCTCAAAGTTTTCATCGGCTTCAAGATAAGCAGCAGTTCTTTGAGTGGTTTCGATTATAGTATCCGTAAATTGTCCCAGCTTTTCTTTTCCCATATAACGAAGTGTAAACCAAAGTTTGAGTGCATCAAAACGACGTGTACTCTGAATAATCGATTTATTAATCTGAGCCGGAAGCGCGTCGTAATTCTGCTCTTTCGGATTTAAATAATCAGCGTGGTGCTTGATAATATTCAAGTGAAGTTTGTTTTTCACAATAAAAGCACTGCTGCTTATGGGTTGGAAAAACGATTTGTGGTAGTCGATAGTTACAGAATCAGCCAGTTCAATTCCGTTTAAAAGATGTCTGTGTTTTTCGGTCAATAACAATCCACAACCGTAAGCAGCATCGACATGAAGCCATAAGTTGTTGCGATTGGCAATAGCAGCGATAGCTTGCAGTGGATCAACATTTCCAAAATCTGTAGTACCTGCAGTTGCCGTAATAGCGATTGGGATATTTCCTTTTTCGATTTCCTGAGCAATTGCTTTTTCCAGTTTTTCAGGATCCATACGATATCTTTGGTCAACACCAACATGTACAATGGCTTGTTCACCAAGACCTAAAATCCAGGCATTTTTATGGTTGCTGAAATGCGCCTTATCCGAAACAAATACCCTGAATTTAGAAGCATCAGGAGGAAGACCGTCCAGTTTAATATTCCATTTTTGATATTCCAACGAATAGTAATCTCTGGCCAGAAGCAATCCCATTAAATTACTTTGAGAACCTCCGGCAGTAAAAATACCATCGCCATTGGTATATCCAATTTGCTCGCTTGTCCAATCGATTAGTTTGCGCTCCATAAATGTTCCGCCAGCACTTTGGTCATAAGTATCCTGGGAAGAATTGATGGCACTTATCAAAACTTCTGCCGCCAAAGCCGGTATCACAACCGGGCAGTTTAAGTGCGCGATGTATTCAGGAAGGTGGTAAGCAGTAGCATGTTTTACATAAATTTCATCGACTTCATTAAGCAGACTTTCATAATCGGGTAGTGGCGATTCGAAATCTATTGCTTCAATTTTAGATTTCATCTCGTCCGGTCTGATTCCGCTAAAAGGTTTACGGTTGTTTTTGAGGAAATTGGAGACGCGTTCCTGTGCTAATTGTACAGCCTGAGCATATTCGGTACCGGAATTTTGGTGGAATAGGTCTTTGTAAAAATCATGGTTCTGCGAAAGTGCTTTGTCAGACACTTCTTCTTTGATTAGTGTGGTATTATTCATAAAAAAATATTTAGGGTTTAGTTATTATTCGAGATAGAGGACTTTTTTAGATAAGGGAGTTCTCTTTTTTGTGGATGATTTTAAGTCTTCGGGATAATAACCCAGATAAAGAAGCCCTAATGATTTTTCATTTTCTGCCAGGCCAAATTGTGCCACATAATCGATAGCGACTGGTTTTGTACTCCAATAACTGCCAATTTTATGAGCGGTGCACGTAAGGGCAATATTTTGCACGGCTGAAGAAACTGCGGCGATTTCTTCCCATTCCGGCAAATTAATTTTGGCATTTCGCACCATGATGACACCAATTAAGCAGGCTGCGTTTAATGGATAATTTCTGAGGTATTTGAGCTTCTCGTTTTGAGCTTCATAGGACAATTCATTATAGAAATCTTTGTAGTAATGAGCCATATAGTCGCCATATTCTTTGAGATATTTTCCTTTAAAAACAATAAACCTCCATGGCTCTGTCATTTTATGATTGGGAGCCCATGTAGCATTAATTAGAATCTCTTCGAGTAGTTTCTGAGGTATTTCTTTTTTGATAAACTCATCAGCATAGACACTTCTTCTTTTACGAATATTCTTCGAAATTTTATTTAGTTTATCAGAGTAATCTGATTCCTTGATTTTACTGGACTTAGTCTTGATTTTCATGCTTTTTGGAAATTTTTTAAGAAAATTCTTTTTTATTTAAATTAAATACAGATATATTTGTAAGTAATTATTATTTAGAATAAATAAGAATAGTGTTTGACAAATGTATAAATTAATCTCAATAAAAAAAATAATTGCAAAAAAAATATACGAATGTCCGTACATAATAAAATATGCGCTTCTGTTTTTTATTATGTATTTATTTGAATATTAATTAATTGTAAAGTTTACAACCCTAGTCTATTAATAACTATAAATGAATTGAAAAAATGAAATCACAATCCATTATTGCAGAGGAAACATCTGTTAAAACAAGTTTTAATTTTGAAATTCCTACAAATCCATTAATTGTAGAAGTAACGCCTCAGGAAAGGAATATTTTATCAAATGTTGGGAATCTTTTGGTAAAAGCTTTTGATCATTATGAAAATCCCGAATATATAGCAGCATTGCATCTTCACGCTTTTCAATTGCTTCCGGAACGTATCAGCAGAATCTTAAGTCAGTTTGGTGCTGATTTTTCGGCAAATCAATATGGGGCAATTGTTTTTCAGGGTCTTTTAGAGGTTGATCAGGAAGATTTAGGACCAACGCCTCCAAACTGGCAGGGCGCTGATTATGCAAAGTTGAATAAATATGGGTTTATATGTTCACTCCTTCATGGTGCAGTGCCTTCGAAACCGGTTCAATATTATGCACAAAGAAAGGGCGGAGGACTTTTGCATACCGTAATTCCAGATGAAAATATGGCCGCTACACAAACGGGATCAGGATCTAAAACGGATTTGTATGTACATACTGAAGATGCTTTTTTAAGCAATCAGGCCGATTTTTTAAGTTTTCTTTATTTAAGAAATGAAGAAAGAGTGCCTTCAACTTTATATTCAATTCGTTCCCATGGAACAATAAATTCAACTATGGAAAAATTATTTGATCCTATTTATCAATGCCCTAAAGATGCTAATTATGATGAGAACCAAACCGTTCCAGGACCAACGGCTTCTGTTTTATACGGAAACAGAGAACTTCCTTTTATTCGTTTTGACGCTGCAGAACAAATATTCAACGAAAATGCCGGACAAACTCCTGAAGCTCTTTACAATTTGACAGAATTCTGGAATGAAGCGAAGGAACTCATTAACAGTGAATACATTCCGAATTCCGGAGATGTTATTTTTGTTAATAATCATTTATGTGCGCATGGACGAAGTGCTTTTGTAGCCGGACAAAGAGAAGAAAACGGCAAAATTGTTAAATGCGAACGTCGACAAATGCTTAGAATGATGAGTAAGACTAGTTTAATCCATATACGTTCTGTTACGCAGACACATGATCCGTATTTTGTAATGGAAGAGCATTTGGGAAGCGTTTTTAATCAGCAATAATTGTAAAGGTTTAACAGAAAATTAAAAATTTAACCAGAAGGTTATTTAACCGCAAGGTGCGCAAAAGGTTTTATCTGGATTGTGTTTACAAACGTAAAAGTTCGCAAAGCTTGGTCAATAAAGTTTAATTGCAAAGTTTGCGACAACAGCTTTGCGAACTTAATAAAGACACTGCTAACACACCTAAAAAAAACTTTGCGCACCTTGCGGTTAAATTTCTGTGCGGTAAAATAGCTCTGGTTTCGAATAGCTTTATAAGAAGAATAGTTGTCAAATAATTGGCAGCTATTTTTTTTTAAATATGTTTTTAAGGCTCTCCAGACAATAGCTTTTAGAAGGGATAAATGGAATCACATTTATTCAACTTTTCAATAATAATAATGGGGTGATTTTTCTAAATCGTTTCACTTATTTAGTAAAATTCTTACGCTGTTAAGAAAATGGACGTACGTATTAACTATCTTATTTATAGTAATTTAAAATGTTACTAAAATTTTAGTTAACATTTTTTTTGTAAAAAAAACAATTAAACTTTTTGGATTATTATTTTTAAATATACTTTTGTTCTATCAAATTAGTAGAGTTTAAGAGTTCATCTTTGGTTTTGGACTGAATTCTTATAAAATCAATTCAAATAATAATCAATCAAAATAAAATAAAAATGAAAAAACGAATGTGTAGATAAGAAAAAACCATTTCTGTTGCAGCAGAAATGGTGAAGTTTAAAGAAATTGTTCATCTCTATAAGGAAAGCGAGAGTGGAGTAAATCCGTTTTCGGCTCACCTTATTTATTAAACCAAAACAAAGTAATGAAAAAAAAATTAAATAGATATGTCTGGTTATGCTTTTTGTTGATTTCCATCGGAATTAAAGCTCAGGAAACCAAACCGTTAATCCAGTCCAGACTCGACGGAACTGTAATCGATGCTATTACAAAGGAGCCTGTTATCGGTGCCTCGGTAAATATTAAAGGTACTACACACGGAGTTGTAACAGATTTGGATGGGAAGTTTTATTTCCAAACAGGGCAAAAAATTCCTTATACGCTAATCGTAAGTTATTTAGGTTATAAAAAAACGGAAATCGTAGTGGATAAAAATGCAGTTGTTATTTCCCTTTCTGAAGAACAGAACGTGTTATCAGAAGTGGTCGTTACCGCATTAGGTATTACAAAAGAAAAGAAATCTTTAGGATATACTACCCAATCCTTAAAAGGCAAGGATTTGGGAGAAACAAAAGAAACGAATTTTTTGAATAGTCTTACGGGTAAATTGGCAGGAGTACGTATCACCAATTCACAGGGTGATATGGGATCTTCACGTATTGTTATTCGTGGTGAAACATCTATAGCCGGAAATAACCAACCATTATTTGTGGTGGATGGAATTCCGGTAGATAACTCGCAGTTGAACTTTGGTGGCGCGACCCGCGATTTCAAAAATGCGATTGCCGATTTAAATCCTCAGGATATTGAAACATTAACTGTGCTGAAAGGCCCTAACGCAGCTGCTCTTTACGGATCACGTGCTGCACATGGCGTTGTTCTTATAACTACAAAATCAGGAAAAGGTCAAAAAGGATTGGGCATAAGCTTCAGTTCGGGTATAACTGTTTCTCAGGTTACTACTTTACCTGATTTTCAAAATTCATTTGGACAAGGATCAAACGGAAAGTTTAGTTATGTAGATGGTAAAGGAGGAGGAATTAATGACGGAGTTGACGAAAGCTGGGGACCTAAACTGGATGGACGCCTTATTCCTCAGTTTTATTCAAATGGTCAGGCAGTACCTTTTGTAGCTCATCCTGATAATGTAAAGGATTTCTTTAATACCGGTCTTACATATGATAATAGTATTTCTGTGGCCAAATCAGATGAAAAATCAGATTTTCGCTTAGGTGTAAATAATCAAAAACAATTAGGAACAGTGCCTAACAGTGAAGTAAACAAAACAAACTTTACGGTTAATTCTAATTATCAGTTAACAGAAAATATAAAAGTGGGTGTAACAGCCAACTATATTGTTACCAATGCGCCGGCCCTGCCGGGTGGTCCATCGGGTAACCGTGCTGCCGGTGTAATGTTACAGTTTCTTTGGTTCGGACGCCAGGTAGATATCAATCAGCTTCAAAATAATAGAGATGTTAACTGGAATAACAGCTATTACAGCAATCCGTATTGGAATGCCTATTATAATACTACCAGTCAACAACGTAACCGTTTAATAGGGGATATCCATTTGGATGCAAAGATTTTCGACGGACTTAATTTTAGATTCCGTACCGGAGTTGACTATTATAACGATCGCAGAAAGTATGAAATTAAGTATGGTACAAATGGAACTCCTTTCGGTTCATATGCTGAAGATGCTTACACAGTAAACGAGCAAAACACAGAAGGTATTTTTACTTATATCAAAAAGCTAAATGATGATTTTAGTCTGGATGCTCTTGCCGGTTTCAATGTACGTAATCATAGCGATGCAAACAATTATCAAAAAGCACCACGTCTGGCTGTGCCTGATTTATATACATTGACCAATTCCAGAGATCCGCTAACTTCATCGAACTCGTTATCAAGATTGAGAGTATACAGTGCCTATGCTTCGGCACAATTAGGTTATAAAAATTATGCATTTTTAAACCTGACTGCCCGTAATGACTGGTCATCGACATTGCCAAGCAGTAACCGTTCTTATTTTTATCCTTCAATTAGTGGTAGTTTAGTACTATCTGATGCTTTGAAATTGAAAAGCAACACGCTTGACTTTTTAAAAGTACGTGGTGGTTGGTCTGAAGTAGGTAATGATGCAGATCCGTATCAATTGTCTACGGTTTACAATTTTCAAACTGCCTTTGACGGAAATCCGATCCAAACCTCTTCACAGAAGAAACTTAATGAAAATTTAAAACCTGAAACAACCCGTTCTACGGAAGTTGGTTTAGAAGCTTCGTTCTGGAAAAACAGACTGCATTTTGATGCCGCTTATTATAACACCGATAGTTTTGATCAGATTCTGGAGATAAAAACAACTGCTTCGAGTGGTTATACTTCGCAATTAATCAATGCAGGTAAAATAAACAATCATGGTATAGAAATTCAATTGGACGGAAACCCTGTTCAAACTGAAAATTTCAAATGGAATGTAGGCGTAAATTATTCAAAGAATATAAGCAAAGTAGAGATTCTGGATTACGATAAACAAATTCAAAACTACACTATTGGTACTTCGGGAGGTGTAGATGTATTGGCATCGGTAGGACAAGCTTATGGTGCACTTTACGGTACGGCTTACCAGCGTGACGCAAATGGAAATATAGTGGTAGGTGCGAATGGTTTACCAAAAGCTGATCCGCAAAAGAAAGTATTAGGACATTACACTCCGGATTATTTAGCAGGTCTTACAAACACATTGACCTATAAAAACATTGAATTTTCGTTCCTTATTGATGCGAGTGTGGGAGGAGAGCTTTTTTCAGGAACAAACAGAACAGGTAATTACACGGGTGTATTAGCTCAAACGCTACAAGGACGAGATGCAGCCAATGGCGGATTAAATTACTATTTGGCAGGTACTACGAAAACCTTATTACCAGCTGGTGCAACTGCCCCTGGTGGAGCAGCGGTATATGATGATGGAATGATCTTTAACGGAGTATACGCTGATGGAACTCCAAACACTTCAGTTCTTAGTGCACAGGAATATTACAAAGCGCCGTACAATATTAGTGAAGCCTATATTTACAGTTCAACTTTTGTAAAACTAAGAGAAGTAAAACTTACGTACAATTTGGATAAGAAATTAGCTAAGAAGCTTGGATTTCAGGGAGCAAGTATTACAGCTGCAAGTCGTAACCTGTTCTTTATTTACAAAGACGCGCCAAATATCGATCCTGAAACCGCTTTTAATACTGGAAATGCGCAAGGTTTGGAAAGTTTATCCTTACCCACTACCAGAAATTTTAGCCTTAATGTTAATCTTAAATTTTAAAAACACAGAATCATGCTAAAAAAAATAGTATATATAACGCTGTTTGCATTCTCAGTGACCTCTTGCAGCGATACTTTGGATGATATTAATAAAAATCCAAACGCAACCGAAACACCATTGGCACCTTACCTGTTAACAGGATCATTAAAACAGGGTGCTGATTTATATTGGGGGTCAACAAATAACTTTGACTCGTCTTTATTGTTTGTACAACATTGGGCTAAAATTCAATATACAGAACCGGACAGATACGATGTGTCTAACACGTCTTTCACTTCTTTGTGGAATACGGGTTACTCAACCCTGATTACGGATTTGAACACGATTATTAATTTTCCACAAGAACAGGCAAATTCAAATTATAAAGGAATTGCAGTGGCCCTGCGTTCATGGACATTTTTATTGTTGACAGATGCTTATGGAAGTATTCCTTATAAAGAAGCAGGTCTAAAAGTAACACCGGCTTATAATACTCAAAAGGAAGTATATACAGGATTGCTTGAAGATTTGAAACAAGCTCAATCTTTGCTAAGTACAGCAAACGGTACTGTAACCGGCGATTTAGTTTATAAAGGAGATATTGCAAAATGGAAAAAACTGGTAAACTCGCTTCGTTTGCGTATAGCGTTGAGAATTTCGGACAAAGAACCTGCTTTAGCGAAGCAAGCTGCAATTGAGGCAACAACAGATGCTGCAGGATTAATAAGCAACAACAGCGAAACTTTTAAGTTTACCTACATCAGTTCACCGCAGCAAAATCCGGCCTCGGTCTGGTTTGAAACCCGCGACGATTATCGTATTTCGAAAACAATGGTTGATAAGTTAAATGAGTTATCAGATCCGCGTTTACCTGTTTATGCGCAGTTGCCATCAGATGCAAGCGTAGGTAAATATGTTGGTGGTGCTAATGGATTATCAAATAGTGATGCCAATAGTCAGGGGTTTGCTAAAACATCAAAACCGGGAACTTACTTTCTGACCTCGTCATCGCCGGCTGTAATTGCTTCTTATTCTGAAACATTGTTCAATCTTTCTGAAGCAGTTGCCCGTGGTTATATTGCCGGAGACGCAGAACAGCTTTACAAAAATGCAATTACGGCATCGTTTAATCAATTTGGTATTACTGATGTCGCCACTATTTCTAATTATCTTAATCAGGCTACTGTAAAATATGATGCAACAAATTATGCCAAATCAATAGGTACACAAAAATGGATTGCATTCTACGGACAAGGTCTTGATGCTTTTGTGGAGTGGAGAAGACTTGACTATCCGGTATTGAAAGCCGGTCCTGCTACGGTTTTGGACGGACAGATACCTTCTCGTTTTTTCTATCCCGGCACAGAGCAATCATTGAACGGAAATAGTTACCAGGCTGCAGTATCAGTTCAGGGAAAAGACTTGCTTACTACCAAACTATGGTTTGATGTAAAATAAGTTACATTATATTTTTCGAAGTATTTCTAATAAAAAGAACTCCGCAATGTCTTGACTTTGCGGAGTTTTTTGCTGTTTTTTCACAAAATAGACTGGATGTCGTTTGCCAGCATTTAGTGCCTAAGGCACAACAAATTTTTATGGACAATATTTATCTGTTTGTAAATTGCTTAGGATCATAAAAAAACTTTTCGGAGTTAATAAGTTCACCCTGCCAGTTTTGCCAGGTGATTTCTTCAATTTCAGAAACAGTCCCATTTTTCCATTCAAATCGAAAATACCATTGAATAACAACATGATCACCATTTACAAAATACGGACGAATGCATTTTGATACTAAGGACTTGACTTTTAGAAGAGTATTTTTTTCGTTGGCAACAAGATTATCTCTGCCTACTCGTGGTTCTGCCTGATTTTCCTGCATGGAAGCATAGGTGGTATAAAATTTTTCAATGGCTTTATCATGTTCGTTAGATTCGACCATTGCTATAAATTGCTCTATTGTTTCTACTTTAGGCATATGTTTTGGCTTTTAATTTTTGAATAATTTCTAAATATCTATTTTCAAAAATGGATTGATCAACAGGTAAAACAACCGATTCAAATAGTTGCATCAAATCTTCTGAATGATTTACTGCTTTTTTTGTCTGGATGTTGTAAGGAATAAATTTTATCCATAGAATTGCTTTTAATTCTGTTTCAAGTTCATTCCACATTTTCATCTCAACCAGGAGAAGATTGGCTGTATATTGAATCAACTGAGACTCAATAACTACGGTTTCCATTGTAGAAGCCGGTTTTAGATAACTGATCTGATTAGAGGCAACAACCCAGCTAAGTCCGGTTTTCTGCATATATTTAAATATGTCAAGATCATAATTATCCGCAATTTGATCCTCCCGGGCATTAATAAAATACTCTAAATACTTAGAGTTGTTTAAGTGATTAAAAGGATCACAATCCTGAAATCTAATTTTTCTTTTTGTTTTTAATATTTTTTCCATTTTCGAATATATTATATCAAATACCGATCGGTATCTGATGGGTTAAAAATTTTTTATTTCCTGATGCTTTTAATTATACTGTTATCTATAAAATCCATTGCCGTATTTATATAGCTTGGATCATTATGGGTAAATGCCAAAAGTGAACTTCCTTCAATTAAGGATAAAATTATTTTTGCGCATTGAACCGGATCTGTATTTGGCTGAATTTCATTATTATGAATGCCTTCGGTGATAATAGTAGTTAAACCGACAGTGAATTTTTGAGATAAATTTTGCGCTGCCTGAAATAATAACGGATTGATAAATTTTGTATCAACTCCTGCACGCAACATGGGGCATCCGCCTCTGTCCTTAACTAAATCATAATAGCTGCGTTGATAATCTGTTATGGTATTAAGCTTATTTATACTGCCTTGTTGATTGCTAACTAGTTTGAATAAGGGTGTGATTGCAAGTTTTACGTTTAATTGAAATGACTTTAAAGCTAAATCTTCCTTGTTTGAAAAATTGCAGTATATCGCACCTTTTGTGAGTCCGGTAGCCTTTGTTATATCAGTTAAGCTAGTGCCAACATACCCTTGTTTATTAAAAATGGGAGCCACTTTGTTTAATATAATTTCTGATGTAGTCATGATTTCGCCCTAATTGGATAAGATTTATACAAATATAACACAAATACCGATCGGTATATGATAAAAATAGAGAAAATTCATTTCCGAAGAAATGGTTATAGTAGAAAGTATCATCTCGTAAAAGGTTTTAAAAAACATTAAAAAACAGCCAGTCTACAGAAAAAGCAAGAATGATAAAAATATTGTGTACGAATACAAGTTGGAGATAATATCCCTTAAAATTGGTAGTGTGAACTGATGGTATAATTTCAATCAGAAAAGTCCAGCTTATAATGCGTATTAAGGCATTAATGAAACCTATTATAATGCTCGTCGTCCAGGAAATTTCCCCAAATTCGGAATACCATAGAAGATAATAAATGGTGGCAAAACATAGTCCAAAACTATGATGCAATAGCTGCCCGGCTTTTAATTTTGTTTTTAAAGGGAAATCTATATTAAGAGCAGAAAGAAGACTAGTAAGCAAAGTCGGTTCCTGATAAAATTCGTTGTCTGAGACTGATAATGCTCTGTTGAATAGTCGTAGTATAAAACAGCTTACCAGCCAGGAAATAAGAATTTGAAAGAGCAGGTATAAGATCATGAAGTGGTGTAGATTTTACACGTCAAATATAGTAATGAAAGCGTTATAAAATAAAATTAAAATAAAATGCATTTTCTGACCTTGTTGTCTAATTTATCAAATCACTTTTCAGCTTCAGAAATTAGTTCAAATTACTTTATTTATAAAGTCAGCTAATTTATATTCACCTGATTTTATTTCCGTAATTTTAGATATCTCAGAAATGTATAAATTATCAGCATATGCCCTGGAACCCGGAAATATATAATAAGTTTAAAGATCTGCGTTATAAACCGTTTTATGATTTAATGGATTTTATAAAGTTACCAGAATCTTCGAGTGCAATTGATTTAGGTTGTGGTACAGGAGAACAAACTGCTATATTAGCCAGAAAATTTAGCAAAACTGATTTTCTTGGTATAGATTCTTCTTTTGAAATGCTGGAAAAATCAAAATCTTTTGAGACAAATAATCTTCGTTTTGATCAAATGTCAGTAGAAGATTTAGCAGAATCAGATAAAAAGTGGGATTTAGTTTTTAGCAATGCAGCGCTACAGTGGTCGGATCATCATGAGATATTATTTCCCAAACTGATTGAATCTATTAATCCGGGAGGGCAATTTGCGGTACAAATGCCTGTTCAGAAAGAAAACCTGCTCAATAAAATTTTATATCAATTAGCGGAAGAAGATCCTTTTAAAACTTATTTTAAGGGATGGAAAAGAGATTCTCCAGTACTGAGTATGGATCAGTATGCGCAAATTATGTTTGATGGCGGACTGGAAGAAATTCAGATTATGCAGAAAGTTTATCCCATAATTGCCCATGATCATGATACGCTATATAATTTTATTTCAGGTTCGGCGCTGATTCCCTATATGGAACTTCTTCAGGAAGATCAGAAAGAATTTTTTATCAGCACATTTAAAACCAGAATAACAGCGCATTTTCCAAAGCTTCCTGCCATTTATGCATTTAAAAGAATTTTGCTTTACGGGAAGAAAAGATAAGATAAGGAATTGTTATAACCAGTTTATATTTTTAACTACAAACTGGTTATAAAACAATTATCTAATTTGTACCGGCTGCATTTTTATCTACAAGAAATAGTAATTCTCCGGAAACGGGTTTAATCAATTGCATCGGGTAAGTTGCAGGATTATAGGATCCGGTTGTTACTTCTTTCAATGCATGCGCTTTTTTATCTCCAAAAGCTATTACAATAATCTTTTCGGCTTTGTTTATAAGTGGTGCAGTAAGTGTAATACGATGCATTTTTTGAGGTTCCAGATAGTAGGCAGAAACCCATTTGTTTTGCTCCTCTAATACTGTCTGACCTGGAAAAAGTGATGCTGTGTGTCCATCATCTCCCATTCCTAATAAGATAAGGTCAAATTTTCCTTCATCTCCTAAAACATTCCTTATAGATTGTTCGTAAGTAACGGCAAAATCTTCAGGTGTAACGCCAGCTGCATACATCTCAAAAATATTTTCAGCCGGAATAGGAACATGGCTTAATAAAGTAGCATACGACATTTTTGCATTACTAAGATCATCATTAAGAGGCACCCAACGTTCATCTCCCCAGAAAATAAAAACTTTACTCCAGTCTATTTTGGTTTTGTAAGCGTCAGAAGCTAATAATTTGTAAATCCCGGCAGGAGAGGAACCTCCCGTAAGTACGGCTGTAAATTTACCTTTCTCAGCAATGGCGCCTTGGGCTGCTGCTACAAAGAGATCTGCTGCCTTACTATTAATTTCTTCCGTATTATTATATATCTGTATCATCTTCTAAAAATTCTTCTTTTGTTTGTGTGTTTGGAATCCATTTATGTCCCTGACGCGCCAATAATTCATCAGCTTCTTCAGGCCCCCAGCTTCCTGCTTTGTAATTAGGGAATTTGACAGGCACTGTATTTTTCCATACCTCTTGAATAGTATCGATAGCATCCCAGGCTTGTTCTACCTGATCCCAACGCATGAATAAAGTAGGGTCTCCTGCCAAGGCATCAGCAATCAGCGTTTCATAAGCTTCGGGTGACATTGTTGAGCAGGAAAAATAATCAAAAATCATTTCTGCCGGTCTCAAAGAAAGTGACAGACCTGGCTTTTTGGTCATGAACTGCAGCTTGATATCCATTGCAGGCTGGATGTTGATAATAAGTCTGTTAGGTGTCATGCCTTCTTTTCCATAAGAAAATGAGGAATGAGGAACAGGCTTAAACTGTATAATAATAGAAGATTGTTTTTCTTCCATTCTTTTTCCGGTACGCAGATAAAACGGAATTCCCTGCCATCTCCAGTTGTCCAGATAAATTTTCATTGCGACATACGTTTCCGTAATAGAATCCGGAGCAATTCCCTTATCCTGACGATATCCAACTACCGGTTTTCCCTTTATGGTACCGGCATCGTACTGACCTCTGACGATGTAGTGATCAACCTCATCTGGTTTGATACGGCGAATCGATTTTAAGACATCTGCTTTACGGTTTCGAATGTCATCCGCTTCCAATGAAGCCGGAGCTTCCATAGCCGTCATGCATAAAATTTGAAGCAGATGGTTCTGAATCATATCTTTTAAGGCACCGACTCCTTCATAAAACCCACCACGTTCTTCAACGCCAACTTCTTCTGCTACTGTAATTTGAACAAAATCAATAAAGTTACGGCTCCATAAAGGTTCAAACATCGAATTTCCAAAACGGAAAGCAAGGATGTTTTGCACGGTTTCTTTACCTAAATAATGATCGATTCTGTAAATCTGCTCTTCTTTAAAGGTCTGCGAAAGCATTTCATTAAGGGCAATCGCAGAAGTTTTATCGTAACCAAAAGGTTTTTCAATAATGATACGATCTTGCTTAGGATTAGCAGCCAACCCAATTTTTTTAATATTATTGGAAATGGTACTTATGAAAGAAGGAGTGATAGAAAGGTAAAAAAGGCGATTGGCACGTTCCCCAAAGGCTTGGTCTATACCATTTATCTTCTCATTTAAGCCCTGATAAGATTCTTCCTTGTCAATATCAAGACTATGATAGCTTATATGAGAAAGAAATTTTAGAGTTTCAGGGTCAGAAAGACCTTTTTTTCTTGAAAAATTGTTTAGATTTTCTAAGACATAGCTGCGAAATTCTTCATCGCTTTTTTCGGCTCTTCCCAGTGCGATAATCTCAAATTTCTTCGACATACGGCCGTCAAGATACAGATTTTGAAATGCGGGAAAGAGTTTTCTTTTTGCCAGGTCTCCGGTTCCTCCAAAAATGACAATGATTGTTGGATTTATATTTTTGAACTTACTCATTTGTGTGTTGTGTTGCTTAAGGTTCCTTATTCAGACCATTGTGTGTGAAAAACACCTGTAGTATCGATTCTTTCGTAAGTGTGAGCTCCAAAATAATCACGTTGTGCCTGAATTAGGTTTGTTGGTAGATTTTCAGATCTGTAGGCATCAAAATAAGCTAATGAATTCATTAGTCCGGCTACAGGTAATCCTTTTTGAACAGCAAATTGAATAACTGCTCTCATTCCTGTCTGGTTTTCCGTTAATTTTGAAGCGATTCCAGCATCTAAAAGTAAATTTGGCAGATCTGTTTTTGTAACATATGCTTTTCTGAAATCTTCTAAAATGTTGGCACGAATAATACAGCCACCGCGCCATATTTTAGCAACAGTTTCCAGATTTAATCCGTAATTATATTCTTTAGAAGCAGCATGGAGCTGTGCTAATCCTTGTGCATAGGTTACAACAATAGAAAAGTATAAAGCTGATTTTAAAGCAGCAACTGCTTCGCTTGTATTTACAGCAGTTTCGGTACTGTTCCAAACTAATTTTTTTGCAGCTTCGATTCTTTCCGGTTTCGTTTTAGACATATCGCGCATCACAACTGCGGCATCGATCGTTGGAACTGGTACTTGCAAATCCATTGCGTTTTGAGAAGTCCATTTCCCTGTTCCTTTAGATTTTGCCCAATCCGAAATTTTATTGATCAGTCTGCTTCCGTCTTCATCTTTTTGTTTTAGAATGTTTCCGGTAATTTCGATCAAATAGGATTTAAGATCGTTGGTTTGGTTCCATTCTTCAAAAGTTTTCTGAATCGTATCTTCATCCAGATTATAACCTCTTTTCATTAAGTCATAAATCTCAGATATTAGTTGCATGATTCCGTATTCGATTCCGTTGTGAACCATTTTTACATAGTTACCGGCAGATCCGTTTCCTAAATATTCTACACAAGGCTCTCCATCAACTTTTGCGGCGATGGCTTCAAAAATAGGTCGAAGTCTTTCGTATGCTTTCTGATCTCCACCCGGCATCATAGCAGGACCAAATCGAGCACCTTTTTCACCACCGGAAATTCCCATTCCAAAGAAATGAATTCCTTTAGCAGATAATTCTAAAAATCTTCTGTCTGTATCGGTGAAATAAGTATTTCCGCCATCAATGATAATATCTCCCTTTTCTAAATGAGGAAGTAAACTCGCTATTGCGCTGTCAACAGGCTTTCCTGCAGGAACCAGTAACATAATAGCTCTTGGTTGTTGAATAAGTTCTACAAAATGTTTAACATCTGTTGTTGCTTCAATGGTATCATTAGGACCGGCTTCTTGTTGAAGAGAATTAACTTTTTCGGCATCTAAATCTAAACCTGCTGCTGCAAAATTGTGGCTCGCTATATTCAAAAGTAAATTACGACCCATTACACCTAATCCTACAATTCCAAAATCAAATTTGCTCATAGTTTTCAATTAACTAAAATTATTATATAATGTTTTTCTGAAAAAAGTATGAAAATAAAAAGTAATTATTTTTGGTTCAGTTCTTTGCAGAAAAAACAAAGTTTGTCTTAATCTTAAATTTTAAGATCTACTGCGCTAAGTTAGAGAAAAATGATTAAACATTTAGTGATTATTAGCCCACTTTAAGGCCTATTATGTTACTTTTTTTATGTGTAAAAATTACATTTAGCGGCCTCAATAATTTTTTACGAATTAAATGACTATCTGAAATAAGGAAGCAGACTAATTGAAAGAAAAAACTACCTTAACTTTTGCTGTAGCTTATTTCTGTCGCAATAGTGTATTAATTTAACATAAAGATAAATCAGCTTTTTAGGTATTTTTTGTGTGTTGGTTTTCATTTGTTGTTTTAAAGCTATTATGAAAAACTATCTTTTGCAAATGTCTGACGAAGAGCTCCAGAAATTGATTTTTCAGGAAAATCATGACGCGTTTGCAATTATTTTCGACCGATACTGGAAGAAATTGTATACGTATGCTTTTAAGATTTATAAAGAAGAAGAAATTTGTGAGGATATCGTTCAGGAAATCTTTATCAGTCTTTGGAAAAATTCAGCAAATACAGTTATTCTTAATCTGGAAGCCTATCTTTTCAGGGCTGTAAAATATAAGATTGCCAATCATATCAGAAGCTTAAAATTTGACCGTGAGCATCTTGAAGTACTGGAGACTATTCCGGAGCCAAACAATACCGTTGATAATATCGAATATATTGAATTCGAAAAAGGTATTATGAATCAGATCAGTCAATTAACCCCTAAGTGCCGTGAGGTTTTTTTACTAAGCCGTATCGAACACTTTTCGAATGCTGAAATTGCAGAAAAATTAAGCCTTTCTATCCATACCGTTGAAAAGCATATCAGCAATGCTTTAAAACAGTTGCGCCTTAATGGACATCATTATAATACACTACTTTTTTACTGGGCAGCGTTTCTTTATGTTAACTAATAAAGTACTGTTTTAAGAAAACGTTAAGACTGCTTTTTCGACTACTTGTCTGAATCAAAATTGGTGACTTATCTATAAAAGCACTCATTTTGAAAAAAGAAACCCTTTTGCTACTGGCAAAAAAATACACAGACGGTACTTGCACACCCGAAGAAAAAATGGCAGTTGAAGCCTTTTTCGACAAAATGCAGGATGGTTCAACAATTAGTCTGCATCAATTCCCTGACGCAAAGGGCGATATTATCTTAGGAAAAATATTCCACGAATTACAAACCAAAAAACAACCTGGAAATTTCAGATTTAAAAAGGTTCTAAAAATCGCAGCGATTTTAATTGTTGCATTTGCAGTTTCTTTTTCCGTTGTAAAATTTGTCCTGACCCCAAAGGAAATAATTCAGATTGCTCATAAAGGAGAAAAAAAAGAAGTTTTGCTAGAAGATGGTAGTGTGGTTGTACTGAACTCCAACAGTAGTATTACGTACCCGGAAGAATTCGGGGAAACCCGTAATATCAAACTAAGTGGAGAAGCTTATTTTAAAGTATTTCGGGATGTAAAAAGACCTTTTATTGTACAAACTCATGATGTTAAGGTAAGAGTACTAGGCACCTCATTTGACATCAACTCCTATAAACACAGATCTACCAAAGTAAGTGTTCTTACCGGAAGGGTTGAAATCAGCTCTGCCTCAGGAAAGAAAGTAGTTATTGTCAAAAACCAACAAGCAGATCTGAAACGTAATGCTGATTTTCATATTTCAACAGATGACAGTTCAGAAGGAATCGCCTGGACCAGCAACACCATTATTCTTAAAAATACATCCCTTTCTGAAACTGCAAAAATTATTGAAAACTGGTACAATGTGGACATCACATTTGAAGATCAGGAAATCAAAAAATTTACCATTTCAGGGAAGTTCAAAGATGAAAAATTAGAGAATGTGCTTGAAAGTATTGCCTTTTTGAAACAGTTAAAAATAATTTACCTAACCCAAAACCATATTGTTATAAGAAGAAAGACGCCTAAAGATTAAACAATAAACCCGCCTCCGGTGCAACGGAAACGGGCATTAAAAAAAAGACTACAAATAAAAATTTATAGCCCAATAGTAATGAACACGAAACTACAATTTTTTTTCAATAAGTATATGAAGATGAAAAATCTTTATATACTAATAACATTCTTTTTGACTCTTCAGGGATTTGCCATGACAAATTCAACAAAAGAAAGTCAAATCAGCTTAAATCTGAAGGATGCCACAATCACAGAATTTTTTAAAGTGATTGAACAAAAAACAGCATTCACTTTTGTTTTTGATGAAAAAGTATCGGGAACTTCTCAGCGCATCACCATTTTCGCTGAAAAAGAAAGTCTTGATAACATTCTTTTAAAAATCTCAGAAAGAACCGGACTTTCTTTCAAAAAGATTAATAATACTATTATAGTAACCAAAAACGGGCACGCACAGATGACTGTACATGGGAAAGTGCTGGATGAAAGCGGTTTTCCAATGCCAGGCGTTACAGTTCTTGAAAAAGGAACTCATACCAGTACATTGACGGACATGGAAGGAAATTTCAGTTTTGCAGTGTCAAATTCTTCAGCAGTTCTTACCGTTTCTTATCTGGGTTATCTTTCACAGGATGTTGCAGCAAGCAATTCGTTCCTTACAATTACCATGAAAGTAAGCACAAGTGAACTAAATGAGGTTGTTGTAACGGCTTTAGGGATTAAAAGAGAAGAGAAACGACTTGGGTTTTCACAACAGACCATAAAGTCAGAAAGCTTATCTCAGGCCAGATCTAATAACTGGTCGTCTGCCTTAAAAGGAAAAGTTGCCGGTTTGAGTATTACTTCAGCAGGTTCAGGCCCTATAAATTCACAGCAAATTACACTGAGAGGAAACAGATCGTTGAGTCCTAAAGGAAATTATGCGCTTATTGTAGTAGACGGAGTACCGGTGAATGCTGAGATGACAACCTCCGGTTCGACAAGCGCCTATATGGGGGAAGACTCTCCAATTGATTACGGTAACGGAATCTCGGATCTTAACCTTGATGATATTGAAAGTGTTACCGTATTAAAAGGTGCCGGTGCAACCGCACTTTATGGTAGCCGCGCTGCAAATGGGGCATTGATTCTTACTACAAAATCAGGCAAGAAAAACAAAGGACTTGGTATTTCGTACAGTACAAGCGCCGCTTTTGATAAAATCCAGAGATGGCCTGACTATCAATACAAATATGGACAAGGAACAGGGAATTCACCTGATGCTCAGGGTAATCAGTATTATTCTTATGGCAATTCTGCCGACGGAACAAGTACTAGTGGAACCAGCAGCGCCTGGGGACCTGCTTTTACCGGACAGAATTTCTATCAATATGATCCAACACTTCAGGGACAGTCAGCAAACAGGGTTCCGTGGACTTCTTATAGAGATAACCGCAAAGATTTCTGGAACACCGGGATAACCTTAAATAATAACATTTCGATACAAGGTGGTGACGATAAAGGTTCTATGCGTCTTTCATTAGGTCGCCAGAAAAACGAATGGATCATGCCAAATACTGGTTTTGACAGGGTAACAGCTGCCATCAACGCCAATTATCAGGTATCTGATAAAATCAAGTTAGGAACTACGGTAAACTACAATACCCGAAACAGTGATAACCTTCCTTCAACAGGTTATAATAACGGTTCTATTGCTTATTTCATGATTTTCCAACAACCCAATATAGATTTGGACTGGTATCGTCCTATTTGGGAGAAAGGAAAAGAACAGATTCAGCAGTTGCATCCCTTTAGTTCTTTTATAGACAATCCGTACCTGATTGCTTATGAAGCTACCAATACCCTAAACAGTGACCAGATTGTTGGGAATATTTTCGCCAATATCAAATTATCATCGAATCTGGATTTAATGGTTCGTTCGGCTCTTAATACTTACAATCAGACCAGAGAACAAAAAAGGCCTTACAGTATCAACAGATATGCAAAAGGTTTTTATGAAAGACAGGATGTATACAAACAGGAAATCAATACGGATTTTTTACTTTCTTATAAAAAGAATTTCGGAAGCAAATTCGCTCTGGCAGCTTCAGCCGGAGGAAATGCCATGAGTTATAAATACAGGCGTACTGAAGCAGAGGTAACAGGTTTGGTTGTTCCTGGAGTTTATAAACTTTCAAATGGATCAAGCGCACCGATTTTAACTTTAGGAGATGCGTATAAAAAGATGAATAGTCTTTATGGATTGGTTTCTTTGTCTTATGGCGAAATGCTTTTTGTAGATGTAACGGGAAGAAATGACTGGACTAGTACATTGCCGGTAAAAAACAATTCCTTCTTTTATCCGTCTGTAAATACAAGTTTAATCATTTCAGAAATGGCTGCTTTACCAAAAGCGATTGATTTTTTAAAATATAGGTTCTCCTATGCACAGGTTGGGAATGATACAGAACCATATAAAACGCAAAAATATTATGGACAAAGTGCTTTTCCGAGTTCGGCCCAGACCTTAACGGTTTTATATAACGATCATTTTAAACCAGAGATTACTACCAGTTTTGAAACTGGTTTTGAAATTAGAATGCTTCATAATAGGCTGACAGCTGATGCAACCGTTTACGAGAGTAGTACAAAAAATCAGATTATTGATATTCCGATGGATTTTTCAACGGGGTATAGCGGTGCTGTGTTAAACGGAGGTGAAGTTAGGAATCGCGGTATTGAACTTACGCTTGGAGGAAAATTCATAGATCATAAAAATTTCAAATGGAATGCAACCCTAAACTGGTCACGCAATTGGAATAAGGTAATAGAACTTGCTGAAGGAATCGACGGACAGCAGATTATCGGTACAGGCGGAACGGCTTCTATCATTGCAAAAGTAGGAGGTACAACAAGTGCAATTTATGGTTTTGGATTTGTGAGATCACGTGACGGGCAGATTGTATACGACAATGCAGGTCTTCCGGCTTATCCTGAGCAAATACAATATATCGGAGATGCGAGTCCGGATTGGAAGGCGGGTTTGACTAATACTTTTACGATTGGCAATTTTACAATGAATGTAACTATTGACGGGCAGTATGGCGGTATGCTTTATTCCATGACACACCACAAACTTGCAGAGCAGGGTAAATTGAATTCTACTGAAATGGGCAGAGCCGACGGTTTTATCATTGGAGACGGAGTAATTCAGAATGCTGACGGCAGCTATGCGCCAAACACAAAGAAAGTGGCTACGGCCGACTGGTATGTTCGTTATTACAGAAGAGCCAATATTGAATCTAATTCATTTGATGCTTCTTATGCAAAACTACGTGAAATCAGTCTTCAGTATGCAATGCCAAAAAGATGGATTAAAAATACAGGCCTGCAGTCGGTTCAATTTTCCGTTTTTGCAAGAGATTTGGCTGTTATTTCAGATTTCCCAATCTACGATCCTGAAACTGCAGCATTAAATGGTGACACTATTCTTCCCGGTGTAGAAACTGGACAGATGCCTTCACCGACGACTTATGGTTTTAATTTAAGTTTGACTTTATAATAAGACAATGAAAAAAATAAAAATTGCAGCAATATTAGTATTGCTTACCGGAATGAGTATTTCCTGTACACAAGGTTTTGAAGAGCTTAATGAAAATCCTAATCTTATAACCGAGGTAAGTCCCGGTACACTGTTGAATCCTATAATTTATGGGATTGCTTCTCAAAATGCCCTGCAGAGTGTTGATGTTACTTTCAATTTAATGCAGGTTTCACTAACATATCCAAGTATTACCGGCGGACTTCATCGTTATGACGTCAGTAATAATATTGGAAATTCAGCATGGAACAATTATTACAAATGGCTTAATAACATCAGAGAGATGCGTATGGCCTCGGTAAAAGCCAAAGATGGTAACTATGAGGCAATAGCGCTTACGCTTAATGCTTTGGTTTATGCCAATTTAACGGATCTTTTCGGACCAGTTCCTATGAGTGAAGCTACGCGTGGAGAAGAAGGAATTCTATATCCAAGATATGATAAGCAGGAATTTATTTATGAAACGTTGCTGGCAGATCTTGAGAGAGCCAATACCCTTTATGACGTCAGCAAACCTATGATTTATGCGGAGGATATTTTATTTCAGAATAAAGTGGCCAGCTGGAAAAAGTTTACCAATTCGCTAAGAATGCGATTATTATTAAGAGTTTCAAACCGTACTGAAACAAAAGCTTTTGAAAAGCTGACCTATATGATAGAGCATCCTGAAATATATCCGGTTTTTACCACTACGGCAGAAGGGGCGATTTTAAAAGTAACAGGTGTTTCTCCTAATATGTCTCCGTGGGGAAGACCTCAGGATTTTAACCTTAATATAAAAATGGCTTCGTTTTTTATTGATAACCTTAATGCTCTTGAAGATCCGAGAAGACCCATAATTGCAACAGGAGCTACAGCACTTGTGACCAATGCGCCTCTTGGTTATAAAGGAATTACAAGCGCCTATGCGGGTTCGGATTCACAGTTTAAGTACAATGCTTCTACATTGGTGAATGTCCAGGCGCAGAACCCTATGCAGATATTTATTTTGACTTATGCTGAAGTGGAATTTATCAAGGCAGAAATGGCTCAGCGAGGTTATGTTGCCGATGCTGCCGGACACTATGTAAAAGGTGTGAAGTCGGCTATTGAGCAGGTGAAAGCCGTAGCTCCTGCCAATTATTTTGATAATATACAGGCGCAGTATAATGGTACATTAGAGAGAATCATGCTTCAAAAATATTACGCGTTGTATTTTACCGATTATCAGCAATGGTTTGAGTACCGCAGAACAGGGTTTCCGGTTTTGCCAAAAACAACCGCTATGCTTAATGGAGGAATTATGCCTTCAAGATTTACTTATCCGGACAATCAGCAGATCAAAAACACAGAAAACTATATGGAAGCCATTCAGATGATTGAAGGAGACAATATCAATTCTAAAGTTTGGTGGGACAAATAAAAGATAAAAAATGAAAAAGACAATTATATTAGGTGCATTACTAGTTTGTAGTGTTTTGACAGCACAGACGACTGTCAAAGGAAACGTATTTGAAGATTTAAATCAAAACGGAAAAAAAGACAAAAAAGAAAAAGGTATTGCAAATGTTGCAGTAACCAATGGACGGGAAGTAGTGGTTACAGACAAAAAAGGAAACTATATACTTCCTGTGGAAAACAACGCCATTATTGCTGTAATTAAACCATCAGGTTATAAGATTTTGGTTAACAAAGATAATCTTCCACAGTTTTTTTACAATTTTAAACCAGAAGGTTCTCCTAAAAGTAAATTCGACGGTGTACTGCCAACCGGAAAGCTTCCTGAGTCAGTTGATTTTGGATTGCTTCCACAAAAAGAAACAGCTGATTTTACAGCACTTATTTTTGGAGATCCGCAGCCTTACAATCTTGAAGAAGTTGATTTTTTTACCAGAGGAATTGTTTCAGAGGTTGAAGGCATCAAGAATATTCCTTTTGGTTTAAGCATGGGTGATTTGGTAGGGAATGATCTTAGTTTATTCAATCCTTATATCCAGGCAGTAAAGAAAATTGGGATTCCATGGTACAACCTTTTGGGAAACCACGATTTAAATTTTGATGCCAAAGCAGATAATCTGGCTGATGAAACCTATGAAGCTCATTTTGGACCAGCGAATTATGCTTTCAATTATGGCAAAGTCCATTTTATCATCCTGGATGATGTATTATATCCGGATCCAAGGGATAATGAAGGATATTGGGGAGGGTTTACTCCGGAACAAATGCAATTCATTGAAAATGATCTTAAAACAGTACCCAAAGATAATTTGATTGTGATGGCTTTTCATATTCCACTAAGTGAGCCGGATGTTAAGGATGACTCTTTTAGGGACAGTGACCGTCAAAAGTTATTTGAATTGCTGAAGGATTTCCCAAACACATTATCTCTTTCAGCGCATACCCATATGCAGCGTCAGGATTTTTTTGATCAGAAAGATGGATGGTTGCAGGAGAAACCACATCATCATTATAATATCGGAACAACTTCGGGAGACTGGTATTCAGGAAAATTGGATGAGAAAGGAATTCCAATTTCAGTTATGAGAGACGGAACTCCAAAAGGCTATGCTTTTATTCATTTTGCAGGAAACCAATATACAGTTGATTACAAAACAGCAGGTAAACCGCAGGATTATCAAATGAAGGTTTTTACGCCAAAGGTGGTTGCAAAAGGTAAGCGTACCAAATCGGGCGTGTTTGTGAATTTTTTCATGGGAAGCAAAAAAGATAAAGTAGTGTACCGTGTGGATCAGGGAGAATGGAAAGAAATGGAGTATGTGCAGGCAGAAGACCCGTCTTATGTAGCACTGGTTTATGAGTGGGAGCTTTCAGAAGTACTGATGCCAGGAAGACGCTCATCAGATCCTGAAAAAAGCACGCATGTATGGAGAGGAAATATTCCGTCAGATCTTGCTTTGGGGGAACATACCATTGAAATAAAAGCTACCGATATGTTTGGTAAAATCCATACGTCCAGCAGTAATTACCGAATTGACAAAGTAAAATAATTCAGAATCAAATGATAAGAACAATAAAGGCCCTATTTCTCTTTACTGTATTGCTGACGGCTTGTCACTGTGCAACCAAAAGTAAGACCCCACAAAAACATGTTGTTGAGGTGCAGGGACACCGTGGTGACCGTGGTAATTTTCCTGAGAATACCATCCCGGCATTTCTGAGCGCAGTAAAAAAAGGTGCAGCTGTTATTGAGCTTGATGTTGTGATTTCCAAAGATCAAAAGGTGGTGGTTTCGCATGAGACTTTTATGTCAGCTCAGTATATGTCAGATCCTGATGGAAACCCTATAGCGAAAGAAAAAGAACGCAGCTATAATCTTTTCGAAATGACTTATGACAGCATTAAACGATTTGACAGCGGTTCCAGAGGAAATGCTGGTTTTCCAACTCAGCAAAAAATGAAAACGTATAAACCATTGCTTTCGGAGGTAATCGATAGTGTGGAGCATTACATCAAAGTAAACAAGCTAAAACCGGTCAGTTACAATATCGAAATCAAGTCAGAAAAAGCAGATTACGGTAAAAGACAGCCAGAGCCAGAAGTGTTTTCTGCAATGGTGATGAAAATAATTACGGATAAAGGAATTGAAAAAAAGATGAATATCCAGTCTTTTGATCCGGTGCTTTTAAATGTTTTTCATAAAAAATACCCTAAACCAACCATTGCTTTTCTTGTTGGTGAAGGCACTTTGACAGAAAACCTGGCAAAGCTTGATTTCATGCCGGAGATTTATAGTCCGAATTATAAATTGCTGGACAAAAATCAGATGGATGCACTTCGAGCCCTGAAGATGAAAATTATACCATGGACAGTCAATGAAGATGCAGCTATTGAAAGAATGCTAGCACTACAGGTTGATGGAATTATTACAGACTATCCTGAAAAAGTATTAAAAAAATTATAAAGATTTTAGAGCGTTCTTGTGTTTAGGATCGCTTTGAATTTGTGTTTCAGTTTGTTTATTTTTTTTTTTGGAAAAAGCCTTCACAATTGTGAAGGCTTTTTGATTTTGTTTATTATTATAAATATGAAGGATTTATTTTAACCAGAAATTTATTTTAACTATCAAAGATTTATCTAAAATCCAAGTTAAACATTTATAAGTTGCAGTGGAAAATCATCTTTACAGAGAATAAAATAGCAACAAAAGCGTTGGTTATATAAACAAAACTATATTATGGGGTTATTTGATTTTATGACAGTGGAAATAGCTATGGATTTAGGAACAGCTAATACTTTAATAATCTACGACGGAAAAATTGTTGTGGATAGTCCATCTATTGTGGCAAGGGATATTAGAAATGGGAAAATTATTGCCGTAGGTAAAGAAGCGAGTTTAATGCAAGGAAAGACACACGAGAATATTAAAACTATCCGCCCTCTTAAAGACGGGGTAATTGCAGATTTTGATGCATCAGAGAAAATGATTAGCTGGTTTATAAAAAACATACCTGAGTTAAAGAAGAGTTTTTTTACGCCTGCACTCCGAATGGTAGTATGCATTCCAAGTGGTATTACTGAAGTAGAAATGAGAGCGGTAAAAGAATCCTGTGAAAGAGTAAATGGAAAAGAAGTATTTTTAGTTCATGAGCCTATGGCTGCTGCAATTGGAATTGGTTTAGATGTGATGCAACCACAAGGGCATATCATTGTTGATATTGGGGGTGGAACCACAGAAATTGCGGTTATTGCCCTGGGAGGAATAATTTGTGACAAATCTATCAAAATTGCCGGAGATGTTTTTACCAATGACATCTTGTATTTTATGAGAACGCATCATAATTTATATATTGGTGAAGCCACGGCTGAGCAGATAAAAATAGATGTAGGTGCTGCCATGGAGGAACTGGAGTTTCCGCCTAATGATTTACTGGTTCGTGGAAGGGATTTGCTTACCGGAAAACCTAAAGAGATCCGAATTACCTCCAGAGAGATTGCAAAGGCTTTAGATAAATCAATATTAAGAATTGAAGACGCGATCATGGTAACGCTTTCCTTAACACCACCAGAACTGGCTGCAGATATTTACAATACAGGTTTGTATCTGGCAGGTGGGGGAGCAATGCTGCGTGGTCTTGATAAAAGAATATCAACAAAAACAGATCTTCCGGTTTATATTGCAGAAGATCCGTTACGAGCTGTCGTAAGGGGGACTGGTATTGTTTTAAAAAATATAGCTAAATATAGAACAGTATTGATAACATAGTTTCCTTTTATCAGTTGATTTTAAAGTCAGCCTGTAAATAAATGGTCACTAGAAGGAAAACATTAATAAAAAACAGGAAGTCACAATTACTGCGGCTTCCTGTTTTTATCTCTCTATTATCTGAAATTTTTCAATTTATAGTGTATATAAAAGAAGGTACTTTTTTGGCACTGTTAATTTCTAATGTAGAAAAATACCGCTACTCTTATTTACGATTCGAAATTAATACGGAAAAAATGTTACTTCACCTGTAGTAATATCGTGTGATCCCCCAACAATTCCAATTTCACCCTTTTCAATCATTTCTTTTAAGATAGGACTGCGTTCCATTATTGATTTAACGGTACGTTTAACATTAATGATTGAAACATTCTCTACAAAAGCAGCATTACCTGAATTGCGGTTTTCTTTAGTCTCGTTCTCATCATCAACTGCTGGTCTTATTTTTGTCAGCAACGCTGTCAGATTACCCATTTCAACGTGATCGCAGGCACCTTTTACAGCGCCGCATTTTGTATGGCCCAGTACTACAATAATTTTTGACCCTGCCACTTTACAGCCAAATTCCATACTGCCTAAAATATCCTCATTGATAATATTTCCGGCAATACGCACACTGAAAATATCACCAAGTCCCTGGTCAAAAATTAATTCGGCAGATGTTCGGCTGTCTATACAGCTAAGAATTACAGCAAAAGGATGCTGCCCATCTGAAGTTTCATTGGCCTGCTGTAAAAGATTACGGTTTATTTTCAGGTTGCTTACAAATCTCTGGTTTCCTTCCTTTAAAAGCTCTAAAGCTTTGGAAGGAGTTATAGCGGCCTGCATTTCTTTCGTTAACGTTTTCATTTGTGATTGGTTTTAATGTTTATGATAAATAAAATTTTTCCGGCTGTAGCGGTTTAGGTATTTCCGATTCTTTTAATAACTCTTTAATATTGATTTCAATTGTTCTTGCTATTGCTGTCATAGGAGTATCAGTGGGGCGATTTCTAAAAGGATCCTGCATATGGGTAGCTGATCTTTCCAAAAGAAAAAACATTGTTGAGATAGTCAAAAGCAGGGGAATTTCAAAATAACTTTTTATATCCCGCAGTGCAATAGAAAGCGTGACAATAAAGATGTAGATAAAAAAGTGCAGAAATATGCGATAAGTTACAGGAAAAATAGTGTTTTTAATACGCTCAGCCATTCCCATAGCATTTGAAAAATTGACTAAGGTATTATTTAATTGAATTTGTGAGAAGATGCTCATCGATTTTTTTTCTTTCAATTCTAATATTTGAAGGGTATTTAACTGTAATAATGCCAGAGGTTTATTGCTTTGTTTTGCTATTTCTTCTATGTCTTTATCAGAGATAAAATTCTCTAAATTCTCAATCGCGTCAAGGCCGCGAAGGCTCTGTCCCAGACTATAGCACCATGCAATATGCCTAAAAGCAATTTCTCTAATTTCATTTTGATTTTCTTTGGCTACAAAAGACTGTAGCTGCAGTACAAAACTTCGGCTGTCATTTACAATGCTTCCCCATATTTTTCGGGCTTCCCACCAACGATCGTAGGACTGACTGAGTTTAAATGAAAGAATAACAGAAATGGCTGTTCCAATAAATGCAGGCACTGTAATGGGCATTACCGGAATAATATTTTCAAATTGAGTAGTAAGATAATGAACTAAAGTGCCAATAATTAATACATATAAAATTTCATGTTTTACCTTATTAAAAAGATAGGAAACCGGGATTTTAGTATTGATCAGCATATATCTATATTTGAATTGGTACACAAAAATAATAAAAACTATGTTCAATAATAGTAATACTATTATAAATAGTTGTTAAATATTTTTAAAGATACAGTTACTATTAAATTATAAATGTTTCTTATATTTGCTGAAACGATAATGAATATGGAATTTCAAGTAAAATTTGATATAAACGAAAAGATATTCCTGCGAAATCCTGAAAGCAGTGAATTAGGTAAATTAATGGTGAAAAAATCTATTGACCTGATTTATGATCTTGGTTTTGAACAATTTACCTTTAAGAAACTGGCCATAGAAATAAACAGTACCGAGGCTACTATTTACAGGTATTTTGAGAATAAGCACCGTCTTCTGCTCTATATTTTAAACTGGTATTGGTCTTATATGGAATTTTTAGTGACCTTTAAATTAGAAAACATAATTGATAAAAAAGAAAGGCTAAATATAATTGTCGGCTTACTTACTCACGAATTCCCGGAAAGTACCAGTCAATTTGACTACAACAAAAAGCTGCTCAATCAAATTGTTATTGCAGAAAGCAGTAAAGTATATTTGGTCAAAGAAGTTGCAGAAATCAATAAAGATGAGGTATTCAAACCCTACAAAGACTTATGCGGAAAGATAGCAGAAGTTATCTCAGAATATAATTCACGATATAAATATCCAAGATCGTTAAGCACTACTTTGATTGAGACTTCTCATCAACAGCAATATTTTAGTGTCAATTTACCAAAACTTACCGACGTCTCCTCACAGGTAAACTCGGAATTTACCAGTCAATTTATTAAAGATTTTTTATTTAAAGTTTTGGATTAGCTAATGACAGTAGCATTTCATTCTTATGATCAAAATATACTTACCCAAGGCTGCATCTCAAATGTGAAATACTCTAAAAGCAAACAAAATTGCCTCTTGTGAGATATGTCTATATTTTTGACTGATTAGTCCATCTCCTGCATCTTCATTACTGATAATTTTATCCCTCAATTAAAAAGTTAATTTATTTCATAGATGAAATCTTTCATCATAAATAATTCTATAGAAATCTATCGCACGCCAACATTTTAGTGAATGATAATTTAAAGACTAAAGCTGTAGGAATGATAGATTAATTTTAGACAATAAGAGAAATTTTGTTTGGTTTGTTTTTAAAGGGGAGATTCATTTCTGATAGTCTCCCTATTTTTTTGTTTGTATAAACCGAACGGCAAACGGTAAAGTGTATAATTAATAAGTATAAAATATATGAAAAGAGGAAGTATGAAAAATAAAAGATCTAATTCCCTAAAAGCTAATATTGTTTTTTTTGTGCTGTTATTTTTTGTTGTGCCGCACGGGTATAGTAAAAATGAAGAAAATACAAAAAGCTCCATGGCTGTATTAGAGAGACTGATTGGCGATCGGGCAAAAGAGTTTGATTTACTTATTATTGAAAACAAAGATCAAAACAATTCGGATTCGTTTGAAATAGAAACAATCGGAAACAGAGTAAAAATTACCGCAACATCGAATTCTTCAATTTGTTATGCAGCTTATACCTTTCTTAGAGATATTGGAGCCGTTTCAGTTAGTTGGGAAGGAAACAGAATCGATTTGCCTAAGACATGGCCAAAATATTCAAAAAGACAATCTACACCTTTTAAATACAGAAAATATCTAAATGCCTGTACGTTCGGATATACAACCCCTTGGTGGGATTGGAAGCGTTGGGAACAAGAAATAGACTGGATGGCGCTTCACGGTATAAATCTGCCTACTGCAATGGAAGGACAAGAAGCAGTTTGGCAGTTATTATGGAAAGAATACGGCTTAACTAACAGTGAGTTAGAAGCACATTTTGCAGGACCTGCATTTTTGCCCTGGCAAAGAATGGGAAATATAAACAGTCTCGAAGGTCCACTGCCCCAGGGCTGGATTAATAAAAAAGAAGCGGTTCAGAAAAATATCATACAAAGAATGAAAGCATTGGATATGTATTCGGTAGTGCCCGCTTTTAGTGGTTATGTGCCAAAAGCATTTGCAGCGAAACATCCGGAATCTAAAATAAGTGAATTAAAATCCTGGTCCGGAGGCGGTTTTGAAAGTACGTATTTATTAGACTCCAAAGATCCATTATTTAAAGAGATAGGAAAACGATTTATAGAAATCTACATTAAATTATATGGCAAGTCGGATTTTTATTTAGCCGATTCTTTTAATGAAATAACACCGCCTGTATCTGAAGAACATAAATATGAAGAACTTTCAGATTATGGAAAAACAATATTTGAAACCATTAACGAAGCTGCACCTGGAGCAACATGGGTGATGCAGGGATGGCTTTTTGGGGACAATAAAGAGTTTTGGACCAAAGAAGCTACAAGTGCTTTTCTTAGTAAAGTGCCTAATGACAGAATGATCATTCAGGATTATGCCAATGATCGATATAAAGTTTGGGAAAATCAGGAAGCTTTTTACGGAAAACAATGGACGTATGGTTATGTACATAATTATGGAGGCTCTAATCCTGTTTATGGAGATTTGAATTTTTATAAAAATGAACTTACCGGTTTATTAAAGAACCCGAATAAAGGGAATCTTATAGGTTATGGTGTAATGCCGGAAGGTTTAAACAATAATTCGATCGTTTACGAATATCTTTATGATCTTCCGTGGACACAAGGAGAGGAATCTGTAAATGACTGGCTAAAAAAATATCTTAATGCCCGATACGGAGGAAATACTGCTGATCCTGTTTTTCAGGCCTGGCAATTATTAATTAAGTCGGTTTACAGTACCAGATATTGGGAAACGCGCTGGTGGGAAGACAAGGCCGGAGCATATTTGTTTTTTAAGAGACCAACTTTAAAAATTACAGAATTTAAAGGAAATCCCGGAGATAAAGTTGTCTTAAAAGAAGCTTTGGATATTTTCAAAAAGGAAAGTAAAAATTTCGATAAAAAAAATCTTTACCATTATGATGTATTAGAGACTTCAAGACATTATTATTCGCTTTGCATCGATGATCTATTAATAGAATGCGTGAAAGCATATGAAATAAATGACATAAAAAAAGGCGATGCATTATTTAAAGAAATAGAAAAAACTGCTTTGGATATAGATAAGATGCTTTCCGGAGAAGCTTTGAATGATTTGAATTACTGGATAAAATCTGCTTCAGATTATGGAAGTACTCCTGAAGAATCAAAATTATATGTAAAAAATGCAAAAACGCTGATCACGCTTTGGGGCGGAGAAGGCCATCTGAATGATTATGCGTCCAGATCCTGGCGAGGAATGTATAAAGGTTTTTATTGGCCAAGATGGAAAATGTTTCTTCAGGCATTAAAAACAGCAAAAGTGAATAAAACACCATTTGCAGAATCAAATGAAAATGAATTAATAAAACAATGGGAAATAAATTGGTGCGATAGAAACTAAATGGCTTACGGGCATTAATGTATAGCTCAATGAAGGAAATAAGGGGAGGGTAAATTTATAGTTTGAATTTACCCTCCTTTTATTTTGTCAGGATATATTGATTTTTAATTCATAAATAAAATAAAATAAAATTCTGAAGGCCTTATTCTCATTGAGTTTATTAAAAAAATCCATGTTTGTGAATAACCTGTCCATTTCTTAACAATTCATTAATACTATTTTCGCTAGACTATTTAACCAATTTAACTAAAAACAATATGGAAAAACTTAAGCTTTTATTACTAGCCTTTTTTCTAGGTCTCTCAATTAATTCCTGGGCACAAAAAACTGAAATTACAGGTGTCATTGTAGATGATAAGAGTATGCCGTTACCTGCAGCCAATGTGCTCGAAAGTGGGACTTCGAATAATATCGTGACAGATTTTGATGGAAAATTCAAAATAAATGTTTCAAACAAAAACGCTACCCTGATCATTTCTTTTATGGGATTTGATGACCAGCGTCTTAAACTGGATGGCGTTAAAACCAATTATACTATTAAACTGGCTTCTAGTTCTACGAATTTAGAGCAGGTTGTCGTAGTAGGTTACGGAAAAGGATCTCGTAAAAACCTGACCACTGCTGTTACTTCTGTAAAGGCTGAACAATTAAATAATGGAGTTATTGCTGATGTGGGACAATTGCTGCAAGGTAAAGTTGCAGGTTTAAATGTTTCTACCAGTGGTGACCCTACTAAAGGTTCGTCGGTAGTTTTACGTGGGGCGTCTACATTAAATAGTTCTCAGGGACCGTTTTATGTTGTAGATGGTATTCCGGGTGTTGATATTTCTATTATTGCTCCTGAGGATATTGTTACGATTGATGTTTTGAAAGATGCCGCGGCAACTGCTATTTATGGTAACCGTGCTGCAAATGGAGTTATTATGGTAACTACAAAAAGAGGAAGTAAAGACAAAACCCAGATTAGCTACAGTAATTATTTTGGATTTGAGAATGTTTCAAACCAACTTGATATGATGAATGCAAGCCAGCTGAGAGAATTTACAACCAAAAACAATTTAAGCTTTACTCCTGAAAATGATAAAGGAGCAGATACAGACTGGCAAAAAGAAATTCTTAGAGGCGGAGCAGCATCAAGCAGTCATAACCTTTCAATGAGTGGTGGTGGCGAACATGGCAATTATTTTGCAAGTATATCTGCCCTGAACAAAGAAGGTGTTTTAATGGGCAGTGATTTTTCAAGAATAATTGCACACTTGGCCGTTGAGCAATTTGCTTTTGACGATAAATTGAAAATTGGGTTGAATGTAACCAACTCTAACAGTAAATATGCAAATGTACCACAACGTAATACTGTACTTTTACAATCAGTGAGTCACCTTCCGGTTTCTCCTGTAAGAAATCCGGATGGATCTTTTTTCGAAAATTTCATTCAGACAAGTTACTTTAATCCTGTAGCCTTAATTGAGCACGGAGACGATGATACAAAAACAAATAATTTTGTTGGAAGTATTACTGCCGAATTAAAACTTCCTTATGGATTCTCTTATAACTTAAATGTATCGTATCAGCAATTAAATACATTACATGGTGAGTTTTATGACAGCTATTATCAAAAATACAATAGTGCCACTTTCTACAACAACCCAGATCCACCTCTGACAAAAACATTAGTGAATTTTGGTGTAAACGGATCAGCATTAAGAAACTCTTATCAAAATACCAATACTATTGTAGAGAGCTTTTTAAACTGGGACAGAACTTTTGGTGATCATAAAATCAAGGCAGTTGTTGGTTATTCATGGCAGGAAGATGTTTTAGGTGATGGATTCCAGGCTACAGCAACAAATTTCCCTGTAGATAATGTGAGTTATAATAACCTTGCTTTAAGCAACTATACATCTGTTAATGGGTATGTTGTCAATTTTGGAGACAGCAGAGCTTATCAGAAAAAACGTCTGATCTCTGAATTTGCACGTTTAAACTACAATTACAAAGACAAGTACCTTTTGCAGGGAACCATCAGAAGAGATGGAGGTTCTGTATTTGGAACAAACAATCAATGGGGTTATTTCCCTTCAGTAGGTGGAGCATGGAGAATTGACAAAGAAGGTTTCATGCAAGGCCAAAAGATTTTTGATGATTTGAAATTTCGTGCAAGTTACGGGCAAACCGGTAACTCTTCAGGATTTAATGCTTACACGGCTCAATTTATTTCAGGAAGTTTGGGAACATTCTATTATAACGGACAACAAATTGGAGCTTACGGACCAAATCAGGCCGCAAATCCTGATTTGAAATGGGAAAAAACTTCTACAGCTAATATTGGAATTGATTTTACAATATTAAAAGGAAAAGTATCTGCTTCTGTGGATGTGTATGACAAGAAAACAACTGATATGATTTTCAATTATGCTGTAAATCCGGTACTTGTACCAGTGGGAACAATTGTAGCCAATGGAGGTAATATGTCGAACAAAGGTATTGAAGCATCTTTGAACATAAATGCAATCAGAACGAAAAATTTCAGCTGGACAACCAATATAAACGGTTCGCACAACAAGAATGAAATCACTAAATTAAGAAATCCATTATTTATTGGCGGAGATTCAATTAGAAGAGTTCAGCCTGATGGTGGAGGACAAACAGGAAGTACATTGCAAATTTTTAAAGAAGGAAAACCTCTTGGACAGTTTTTTACACTTAAATATGCAGGAAAAAATGCAAGTGGTGTTTCTCAGTATGTTGCAAAAGACGGAAGTTTAACTACTACGCCGGCAATTGGTACAGATTACCATTATGCAGGAAGTGCACAGCCTAAGTTTATGTTAGGATGGGATAATAATTTCACTTATAAGAAATTTGATTTAAATATCTTTTTCAGAGGTGTATTTGGAAATAAAATTTTCAACGCTACCCGTGCAGATTTGTTCAGGCCAGCTACGGCAATGACCTCAAATATTCTTGTCGATGCGGCAGATGAATCACCAAACGATTTGAATGCTTATAAGTACTCGACGCGTTTTATAGAAGATGGAAGTTATCTTAGATTGGACAACCTTACTTTAGGTTATGATTTTGGTAAAGTGGGCAGGTACATTAAAAAAGTACGTATCTACGAAACAATGAATAATCTGTTTGTAATCACTAATTATTCAGGAATTGATCCGGAAGTAGAACAAGGCGGAACAGCACCTGGTGTAGACTCCAATAACTTCTATCCTAAAACCAGAACATTCTTGTTTGGTGTAAACGTGGTATTCTAAAATTAAATTCTAAAAAATTATGAAAAATATATTAAACTATTTAGGACTTCCAATATTGATGGTTGGTTTATTATGGTCTTGTGAGGATCTTGATGTGCCTATTACAACGCAGCTTACACCAGATGTATTTCCTCAGAATTCAACACAATATATACAAACAGCAGGTCCGGTATATGCCGCTTTTCGAGGTGAATTTTCATTTTCTTACTGGTTTACACAATCATTAAGTACAGATGAATCAATAATGCCGGCAAGAGGAGGTAACTGGTACGATAATCAAGGGTATAGAATGATGCATTACCATGACTGGACACCAGATAACGGGAATGTTTCAAGTCTTTGGGACTGGTCGTCAAAGGTGATAGGAACCAGCAATCAGGCTATTTCTATTTTAGATAAAACAATGCCTGTTGGTGCTGAAAAAGCGACTATGATTGCGGAGTTAAAAACGATGCGTGCCATCTCGTATTTCATTATGTTGGACAACTACGGAAATGTACCTTTAGATACCGTTTACGGGGATTTTTCTGCTCATGCTAAATCGGACAGAAAAGACGTTTTTAATTTTGTTGAAAAAGAATTGAAGAAAGCCCTGCCTAATTTAAATCCGGCAGCTGGAATTACAACTTATGGCAGGCCAAATAAACAAACAGCAAACGCATTGCTTGCTAAATTGTATTTAAATGCAGAAATATATACAGGAACACCTCGTTACAATGATTGTATCGCAGCCTGTGACGGAGTTATTAGTTCAGGTTTATATGCTATTGAGCCAAGAACTACTTATCTTCAAATGTTTTATCCGAATAACGGACCGCAAATGAAAGAGTTTATTTTTGCAGTTCCTTACGATCCTACAGCAGCAACAGTAGGATTTAATGGTCAGATGTATCATTCACGTTATGATGTTCCGCGTTCTGAAAGAGCCAAGTTTGGTCTTGCTTTTACGCCTAGTGCTCCAAGAAGTACCTTGCCTGAATTTTACGCTTATTTTGACGATCCAAACGATATTCGTAACAGACAATGGCTGACAGGTTTACAATTTATGAATGATGGTGTTACTCCGGTAAGGGTAAGCACAACCAAAAAAGGATATGATCAGTTTTATACCGGAGCAGATGGTGGAGCTGCCTATACGTATCAGGTAAATTTAACGCCAGATATCGTGCTTCGTCAGAATGTTAATTTATTTGACTGTGGTAATGATGAAATTGCCTGGAACATGGGATACAGAAATATCAAATTTTATCCTGATGCTACTTCAACAAGCCGTAATCAAAATAACGATGTACCTTATTTACGTTATTCAGATGTTCTGCTGATGAAAGCAGAAGCAATTCTTCGCGGAGGCGCTTCGACTTTAGGACAATCTCCTCTTGCATTAGTAAACATGGTTCGTTCTAATCGTTCTACTTCTGCTGCCTGGAGCGGTGTAACCTTAGAAGAACTTTATAAAGAAAGATCTCGTGAATTTGTTCATGAAGCATGGCATAGAAACGATATGATTCGATTTGGTAAATTCGAAGGCAAATGGGGATTCAAAACAAATGCCGATACTTATCGTCGTACTTTCCCAATTCCAACAAATGCTTTGGTTTTAAATCCGGCACTAACTCAAAATGATGGGTACTAGGTTAAATCAAAGTATAGATTAAAATAAGTTTCCACTTTACAAAGGGGAAGAAGATTTAAAAATTCTTCTCCTTGTTTTTCTTAAAAGGCATTCCTTCCAACTCATTTTTGAAAGGGACCTTACAATACTTTACTTTTTGTTTTTTGAATGTATGACAAAGCTTAATTAATGAAGTTAAGAATGTCGGGAAATTAAGCTTTGCAACATTCATATTAAATTGATTTTGAATACAGATATCAATTCCGATTAAAATATACTGGAATTTATCATAAAGAAATAGGCAGCCCTCAATACAAATAGAATAAATGAAACTGGATAAAATTTATAAAATTAGCCGTATCGGAATAAGTTTTTTTCTTATTTTTTTAGTGTCCTGTAAAACCGAAAAAAATATTTCTGTAAAAAAGAAATCATTTGTAGATATGGTTTATCCGCAACTTGATACTGAAAATTCACGATGGTTTTTCTTTTCATCGGCAAGCCGTCCGTTTGGTATGGTCAATTTAAGTCCGGATACAGAAATCAACGGCGATTGGGGAGGTGGATATAAATATACAACAGATACAGTAAAAGGTTTCAGCCACATTCATGAATGGCAGATGTCAGGCGTATCTCTAATGCCTGTAACTATTTCACAGGAAAATAAAAAAGATATTTTTAACCATTTTTATTCTAAATTCAATCATCAAACTGAAATAATAACTCCGGGTTATCACTCACTTATACTAGAAAGATATCAAATTAAAACAGAATTGACGAGCACAAAAAGAGTAGGTTTTCATAGGTATACTTTTCCGGCTAATGCTCAAAAAGCCATTCTTTTTAATTTAAATACAATCTTAGGGCCTTGTGACAATACCAATGGAGTATTAGAAAAAAATAACGATTACGAACTCTCAGGATCATTAATATTAAGCACTAATTTTAGACGTCCCAAACCTTTGACCGTCTTTTTTAAAATTAAGCTTAATGCGCCAATTGCTTCAATAGAACATGATAATACAACAAACAATTATCTGGTTAATTTAGGCCAATTTGATAAAAAGGTATTAATGAAGGTGGGTATTTCGTATACCTCCGTCGAAAATGCTACACTTAATATTCAGGATGAATTACCACATTGGGATTTTGATAAAATAATAACAGAATCAAAAAACGAATGGAATAATCTGCTGGGAAGAATTGAAGTTGAAGGCGGAACAGAAACAGATCAAAGACGTTTTTACACCGATCTTTGGCATGCTTTGCAGGGCAGAAAAATGATTAGTGATGCAAATGGTGCATATCCTGATAATACCGGAGAAAAATTCAGAATAGGACAGCTGCCACTAAACGCAGACGGAAAACCTAAATTTAATCAATACAATTCAGATTCATTTTGGGGTGCGCAATGGACAATCAACACGCTTTGGGGACTTGTTTATCCTGAAATTATGGGTGATTTTGTACAGTCTTTAATGCAGTATTATAAAGATGGTGGAATGATTCCGCGTGGTCCTTCCGGAGGTAATGATACTTTTGTGATGACCGGGGCTTCGACTACACCTTTCATTATAAGTGCTATTCAAAAAGGAATCATAACAGAAGATTTAGAAACGATTTACACAGCAGTCAAAAAGAACCATATGCTAAATGGTATTATGGGAAAGGCAGGATACGAACATAATTCAGACAGCGGAGGCGGATTAAAATATTATATAGATAATGGTTTTGTTCCTTATCCAATTCCTGAAGGTGAATTTGGAAGTCATCAGGACGGAGCCAGCCAAACCTTAGAGTATGCCTATCAGGATTGGACTTTGGCGCAGTTGGCTAAAAAGTTAAATCATCAGGAAGATTATAATTATTTTATAGCCCGATCTAAAAATTATCAAAATATTTTTGACAAAACACTGGGCTGGATGCGTCCTAAAAATGCTAGTGGAAAATGGCTTGAAAATTTTGATCCGTATAAATATGAAAATGGATTTATAGAATCGAATGGAGCACAATCGACATGGTTTGTGCCTCATGATATTGATGGATTAGTAGATTTGATGGGAGGAAAAGAAAAAGCCACAGCAAAATTAAATGCACAATTTGAAACGGCCCAAAAACTAAAATTTACTTCGGGTACATCGCATGATGCTGAACTGCATCCTGAATTCAGCCGTATTCCGATCAATTTTGGAAATCAGCCTTCGATACAAACTTCCTTTATTTTTAATTTCTTAGGAAGACCAGATTTAACACAATATTGGACGAGAAATGTAGTAAAAGAAACTTTTAGCGGATTAGCCCCAAACACAGGTTACAATGGAGATGAGGATCAGGGATTAATGGGAAGCCTGAATGTCCTGCTTAAAATTGGTTTGTTTCAAATGAATGGTGGTACAGATCAAAATCCGCAATATCAAATAGGAAGTCCGTTGTTTAGTAAAGTCTCAATTCAGTTAAATCCAGATTATTATAAAGGTAAAAAGTTCATTATTAATACCAAAAATAATAATGGGGATACTATTTATATTAATGGATTAAAATTCAATAATATACCTGTTAAGGATTTCAATATTTCTCATCAGGAGATTACAGGTGGTGGAGAATTAATTTTAGAAATGTCAAATACACCAAAGTACTAATGTGTTAGAATTTAAAATAGCATATCTAATTGTGTAATTTTTAATACATAGAAATATAGCTAGTAATTGCAAAAAGGCGTTTCACTCAAAATTGATTACTTAGGAATATGCATAAAAATTTTGATTTGCCAAGAAACGCCTTAATTTTTTAAATCTATGTTCTGCTACGATGTAAAATACCTGCTAAATAATAAAATAAGAAATGAAAATAAATAGTAAGGCTCTCATTTTTTTAGGAATAGCATTATTTGCCATTAAAAATAATGCTCAAAGTCAGCTTCATCAATATGTAGATCCCATGATAGGATCAGAAGGAGTTGGAAGGGTTTTTATTGGCCCTTCGTGCCCTTATGGGATGGTAAAGCCAAGTCCGGATTGTACCGTAAGCCCAAATAGCGGCTGGCTGCCATTACCAAAAGAAGTTACAGGATTTAGTCAGGTTCATGTTAGTGGTACCGGTGGAGGCCCTAAATACGGAAATATTCAGATCATGCCTTTTTCCGGAACTTTGGATAAATTAGATCAGACTTCGTACAGGGCAGAGGAAAATGTAAAGCTTGGATATTATGAAACTGTTTTCAAAGGGAATAATATTAAAACCGAAATAACAACTGCAGAAAAGGCAGCCTTTTACCGTATTACCTATCCTAAAAATACCTCTAAAGATCTAAAAATTGATCCCGGTTTTTTCCTGGGAGAAGGACCAAAACCAGACGGAAGAGAAGAGCAGCAATTTGTTGGTTCTCAAATAGAAATTGTTTCAGATACTGAAGTTCGCGGCTATAGCAGAATAAGGGGCGGATGGAACAACGGACGTGCTTATACCGTTTATTTTTGGGCTGTTTTTGATCAGCCAATTGCAAAATATGTAACGTGGAAAGATGGAAAATTTTACAGCAATCAAAAAGCTCAGTTTGATTCCGGAAAAAAAACGGCAGCACTGCTTTCGTTTGGTAAAGATGGAAAACAGGAAGTAAATATTAAAATTGGAATCTCTTTTTTAAGTGAATTAAAAGCAAAAAACAATATCGAAGTAGAAATTCCACATTGGAACTTTAATACCGTTTTAGTGGAATTAGAAACAAAATGGGAACAATTATTAAGCCGCATTAAACTTTCAGAAGATACCTCTGATTCCTATAAAAAGATGTTCTACACAGGTTTGTATCATACCATGATTATGCCTGTCGACAGAACAGGAGAAAATCCGTTATGGACTAACGACGAACCCTATTATGATGATTTTTATTGTATTTGGGATACTTTCAGGAGTTCCAGTCCACTTATCACTTTAATAGATTCTCAACGTCAGGTCGAAATTGTCAATGCTTTATTAAATATATACAAACGTGAAGGTTATTTGCCGGAAGGAAGAAGCGGTAATGATAACGGACGCACACAAGGAGGTTCTAATGCTTCTGTTGTGCTTGCTGATGCTTTTGTGAAAAATCTAAAAGGAATAGATTATGAATTGGCTTTGCAGGCCATGCTTAAAGATGCCACCGTGCCACCCGGAGGAAACGAAGAAAAAGAGGGCAGAGGCGGATTAATGGACTATCTGCGATTAGGGTATGTTCCTTATGGAATTGATCGTGCCGGAAACAGAACCATTGATTATTCGTATAACGATTATAATATTGCAACTGTAGCCAAAGGTTTGAACCATCCGGATCTTTATAACCAATACATAAAACAAGCAGACAGCTGGCAAAATTTATGGCGTTCAGATTATCAAAATAATGGCTCTACCGGATTTATCATGCCAAAAGATGCCTCTGGAAAATGGCTGGATGATGTGGTTTTTGGGGAATCAAAAATTCAGAAACCGACATTCAAATATACACCGGTTATTATTGAATCTCCCTGGTATGTATGCCATTGGTGCGTGTTTTTTTACGAAGGAAATTCCTGGGAATATTCTTTAAGTATTCCGCATGATGTTCCTGAACTTGTTCGCAAATCAGGAGGTGAAGCTGCTTTTAAAACCAGACTGGACACTTTTTTTGATACTAAGTTGTATAATGTAGCAAACGAGCCATCCTTTTTAACACCTTGTTTGTATCACTGGATTGGGAAACCTTATTTAAGCAGCGACAGAATTCGAACTATTATAAAAGAGAATTTCAATACTTCGCACGAAGGTCTTCCAGGTAATGATGATTCTGGTGCGATGTCTTCGTGGCTGGCGTTTCATATGATGGGATTGTATCCTAATGCCGGTCAGCCGTATTATTTATTGAATACACCATTAATCACGGAAACGACCATACAGTTAGAGAACGGGAAGCATTTTAAGATCACGGCGAAAAAAATGAGTGATAAAAATAAATATATCAAATCGGCTTTGTTAGATGGAAAACCGTATAACAAAGCCTGGATTTTACACGATGATATTGCTAAAGGTGGCGAATTGATTTTCGAAATGGATTCAAAACCTTCGGCTTGGGGAACAACTATTTTACCACCAACAAAATAAATAAGAAGCAGATGAAAAATACAATTTTAACTCTTATTTTGTGTGCAATGTATCAGGTAGGAATAGCACAAAACTATATTCCATCCATTAAAAACAATACCGTATTACATTATATCTGTAAACTGCATGGTCAAACCAGAACTTTAACGCTGACCACAAAAATAGCGACGGATAAACTTGTTTTAGATTTAGATACCAGAGGTGTAAAAAGCAGTATTGTAACCACAGCTGAAGGATTGAAAAATGGAAATGAGTTAAGTTTTAACCAGGGAGAATATGCACCCATTTTGAACCTGAAACCTACAGAAACTTTTTTTATGATTTCACAGTCGGCTTATCAGGATTTATTAAAAAACAAGAAGTTTATTTATAATAATACAACTTATGTATTAGATGAAAATACCACTACAAACAAGGTTGATCTGGAAGGAAAATTACTGGATACCCTGCACGTAGTCGCCCAAATTGATGAAACAGAAATGTGGATCGTAAAAAATCCTACTTATCCTTTAATCTGTAAAATAACCAAAAATCCATTAGGAATAAATTTCACATTAGTAAAAATTGTGGAAGGAGAAAAATAAATATTTTGTTAGTTTTCTGATTGGCCTGACGGGTTTTTAAAATCTGTCAGGTTTTTGTTGAATTTCAAAAGTTTTGAATGTAGATCTAGGTTAGATTGAATAAAAGATACAGTATGAAAAATCAAATCAGCCGTGGCGAATTTATCAGATTATCCGGACTGACATTAGCGGGAGCATTAGTTAGTGATGTTATTTTTGCAAATGATCTGTTAGTAAACAATACTACTTCACAGGAAGATATTCAATTGATGAAAAAGCTCATTTTAAGTAATGATGCTAAAGTTAAAACGATATTGAATAATCCTTTAGATTCCAATATAAAACGCAGTAGTTTTCGGTTCATAGCAAATAATATTTTAGTTTTAACGGCTTCGGTATGTAATTCCGGATCAGAATATTATAAATCTAAAAATGTAACAGAAAGACTGAACCAATTCACAGATATTCTGCTTAAGGAACAATATGGAGACGGTACATTAGATGCAGGCGGCAACAGACAATCACCTCCTGACACAGCTTTTATACTGGAATATATTTGCCCGGCAACAGCAATTTTAAATGCAGATAAAAAAACAGATACAGCAGTATTAAGAGATAAACTGAAAAAGTTCATTTTAAATGCCGGCAAAGCCATGGTAACAGGCGGTGTACACACTCCAAATCACAGATGGGTGGTTTGCGCTGCTTTGGCCAGCATAAACGATCTGTATCCCGATCCGGCTTACGTAAAAAGAATTGATGAATGGCTGGCAGAAGGTATTGATTGTAACGAAGACGGACATTATTCTGAAAGAAGCGGTATTTATTCTGCCGTAATTGATAAAGCTTTAATTACAGTTGGCCGACTATTAAACAGGCCAAAATTGCTTGATATTGTCTCTAAAAACCTAACTGCCTATTTTTATCACACAGAACCAAACGGTGATTTAATTACACTGGATTCCAGAAGACAAGATCAGTTCATGAATCTAAAAGTGACTAAGTTTTATCTTCAGTACAGGTTTATGGCGATTTATACCAATAATTCCATGTTTGCCTACATGGTAAATACTATTGAAAATCTGCCGGAATTTAGTAATGATATTTTATCAGATTCATTGGGTTTTTTTATGGAAAGCAGTACCCTAAGAAAGCCAATTCCTGTTGAAGGAAAAGGGATAAATGATTTCGAAAAGTTTTTTGCAATTTCAAATCTGGCAAGAATTAAACGGGGCAAAACTTCTGTAACCCTTTTTGGCGGTAATGACCAGCCAGTACAGATTGTTTCCGGAAGATCTTCAAATCCTAATTTTCTAACTTACAGAAAAGGAAATGCCATATTGAAATACATGCGCTTGTCTACTTCTTTTTTTAGAATGGGATATTTTAGTAGTGAAGGGATCGTTAAAGAAGGAAATAAATATATTTTGACAGAAACAAAAGAAGCAGATTATTACCAGCCTTTAGCAGAAAAATTTCGCAAAGCCGATGGAGATTATACATTATCTGAATCGCCGGATACAAGATTTTGGAACAAAATGGAATTTGGTTCAAGAACAAAGAGCAATGTTAAAAAGCTGAAAACAAGTATAGAAATCACGGAAGAAAATGGAGCATTAAGTTTAGATTTTAAAGTGGATGGCCCTCCAAATGTTGAGGTGACTATCGAAATGTGCTTTAATGAAGGAAGTACTATTACCGGAACAGTACAAGACGATAAAAAGAATTACTTCCTAAAATCCGGATTTGGAGAACTAGCTGCTGCAGGCGATAGCATACAATTTGGTCCCGGAAAATGCGAACATTTTAATGTAGAAAATCTCGATAGTGAAGAATATACCTATCATCAGGGAAGTCTGCGAACAAGCGGAGAACATGTTTATATAACAGGATTTACACCATTTCATCACAAAATGACGATATCTTAATGATAAAATTTTTGTGTATTGTTAAAAGGTTAGTTTAAATTTACGGAAATTAAACTTAAACTATTAATACCGTAAATTATGAAATTATCATTTATCGCCTCTTTGCTGTTTTGTTTTACCTGTCTGGCACAAAATAATACGGATACAAGTTTGTATATGAAGTCTGATAAAATTACTTATCTGACAGATATTGGCTCAGAAACAGGAGATTTATACAAAACAATTGGGCATCACGGACCTGCAATTGAGAACGAATGGATGGCATTGCGAATCTATTTTAGTGATAAAGTGGCTATCGACGTTTATTCAAAAGCAAAACCAGGCTTAGAATTGAAAAAAGCGAATTGGTACCCTACGGCAGAACAACAAAAAGAAGGTTGGGGAGCAGATTATTATAAAGTGGCATCAACTGTAGGTTTAGGTGGTGTAAAACTTTGGGACGGAGAAAAAGTAGTTCCCTTGAATCCTGTAACGAATCGTTTGGCGCGTGTTGGAAAAACAGATACCACTTCATGGATGGAAATGATTTCCAAAGGTGTTCCTTACAAAGGAAAAAAAGTAGATATCTTAGTTCGTGTAACCGTATTTTCAGGAAAAAGAGAAGCACAGGTAGAAGCTGTTTCTTTAAGTGGAGAAAAAGTACAATTTGTTACCGGAGTAAATTATTTTAAAGATTTTGAAACTAAAAAAGGTGCTAATTATATCGCTGTATGGGGGAAACATCCTGAAGACGTAGCAGCAGAAGTTGTCGGAATTGGAGCAGCAATACTATATAATCCAAAAGATTATGTAAAAAATACGGATGATGGAACACAATATTTGTTAATCTCAAAACCAACTAAAAATTTAGAAACAAAAATCATATCTTCAAGTGCAAGAGAAGAAGAACTAAATACTTTGGATAAATTAGAAGCTTACATAAAAAAGTAAGATTATCTGAAATTAAGGAGCAGTTTTAGTTTAATATATTTTTGTTTGAAATTGTAAAATTGTAAAATAAAATGTCAAAAATTAAACTAAAACTGTTTTTTACAACCTTATTGGTCAGTCTTTTTTTATTTGGTTTTAAATGTCAGTCACAAAAAATAATCAAATCTCAAAAGGACTTTTTAATTACTGATTATGGTTCAAAAGCAGACGGAAAAACGATTAATACAATCGCTATTCAAAAAGCAATTGATGCTGCTTTTAAAAATAAAGGAGGCCGGGTAGTTTTTCCTAAAGGCAATTTCTTGTCCGGAAGTATTATTTTGAAAAGCAACGTAACCTTATATTTTGAAGAAGAATCGGTTTTATTGGGAAGTACAAATCCTAAAGATTATTTAAATATGGCTTTTGATGGAAGACCCATTTCGCCAAAAAAGGATGACAACTCCCAGATGGCCTTAATTTTAGCACATAAGGCAAATAACATTGCAATTAAGGGAAAAGGAACAATTGACGGTCAGGGTTTAAAACTGGCGTTAAATATTGATAGTCTTCATCATGCCGGTGTTTCCATAGATCCAAAATATAGCATTCGCAGGAACAGGCCTAATGAAACCATGAGACCCAAATTGTTTCGCTTTTCTCAATGCGATACCGTTTTAGTCGAAGGGTTAAAGGCAGGGGAAGCATCTTGTTGGGGATTGTCCTTTGAGTTATGCACGAATCTTACGCTGGATAATCTGATCATAGTGAACCGTTCTTATTGGAACAACGATGGAATAGATATTACGGATTGCAAAAATGTCAAGGTTGTCAATTGCGACATAAATTCTGCAGATGACGGAATTTGTTTAAAATCATATTATTCCGGATATTATAATGATAGTGTTTACATTGCAAATTGTACCATTAGGTCCAGCGCCAGCGCCATAAAATTTGGAACTGCCTCTGTTGGTGGATTTAAAAATGTGATTATTAAAGATATTAAAGTTTATGACACATTTCGATCTGCAATTGCCATAGAATCTGTGGATGGCGGTTTTATCGAAAATATTGACGTTTCAAATATTCAGGCCATCAATACAGGAAATGCCATTTTTATACGTTTGGGACAGCGAAGCGGGGATAAACCCGGAAGCATAAAAAATGTAAGTATAAAAAACATAAAAGTTCAGGTGCCTTTTGGTCGTCCGGACAGTAATTATGACTTAAGAGGTCCGGAAGTTGATTTTTTTCATAACCCTTTTCCCTCCTCAATTGTTGGCTTGGAAGGTTATACTGTTGAAAATGTAGTTCTGGAAAATATTGAAATAAATTACCCGGGAAGAGCCTCAAAAGGAATGGCATATATTCCGTTAAACCGATTGAATCAAGTCCCTGAAGCAGTTAAGGATTATCCTGAATTTTCTATGTTTGGAGAATTGCCGGCCTATGGTTTTTATGTGAGACATGTCAACGGAATTAGCATGAAGAATATCAAACTAACATTGGATGATTCCGACTTTAGGCCTGCATTTGTATTTGATGATGTTCAAAACTTAAAACTGGAAGCCATAGATATTCCTAAAGAAATGCAAAAACAACTTGTCTTTAAGGATGTAATTTCATCAACATTAGAAGATCAATTATTAGGACAAAAGATAGAAATTAAGAGCAAGTAATGATTATCTTTTTTTAAAACTTTAGAGGAAAAATATTTAAAAAATAAAGTTATATGTTAAGAATATCGGTTTTAATACCACTGTTACTTTCTTTATATGCCTGTAAACCAAAACAGGTCGTCACAAAAGATGTTCAGATTGCTTTTATAGCCGATGTTCATTTGCAGGATATTTTTGCAAAATTTGAAGACAATACTTATCAAGGCATAAAAAATCCGGTAACGGGTGAATATGCCAATATTAGAACGATGAATGCGCAATTGCATTCGACCAGAATTTTCAACGAGAATTATTTTGCCTTTTTAGAAGCACTGAATGATATTTCAAAAAAGGGAATTAAACAAGTCGTGCTTCCCGGTGATTTTAGCGATGACGGACAACCAGTTCATGTTAGAGGGTTAAGAAATATTCTGGATCAATATTCAAAAGAAAAAGGCATGTCGTTTTTTGTAACAACAGGAAATCATGATGCTGTCAAACCTTTTGCACAAGAAGCCATCAAAACAGATTTTCTGGGAAAAGACGGAAAAGAGCAAATTATCAGTAGCTCCGGAACCAATTTTAAGAAAGAAGAAAATGCATTAGAACCTATTATTTCAGCCGATATAAAAAATTGGGGATACAAAGAAACCATGCAGGAAATGGCTGCTTTCGGATTTTTTCCACAAAAGAATTATCTCTATTGGGAAACTCCTTTTTCAAATTATACTTATGAAAATTATACTTTAGAAAAAGCGATGGCTGAATCTGTTTTGGGAAAAAGGATTTACACCATTAAAAACACTAATTTATCACTTCCTGATGCGAGTTATTTAGTTGAACCCATCAAAGGAATCTGGCTGTTGGCAATAGATGCAAATGTTTATGTTCCTAATAAAAAACTGTCAGGTGTGGCAGATAATCCAAATGATTTTTCGGGAGCCAGTATTGGTTATAATAATGTGCTTCTTTACAAAAGTCATTTAATAGACTGGGTAAAAAAAGTCGCTATAGAAGCCCGACAAAAAGGAAAAATATTGATTGCCTTTAGTCATTATCCCATGGTTGATTTTAATGATGATGCCTCTCCAGAGTTAAAACAATTGTTTGGAGCTGATAAAATGCAATTATCCAGAGTTCCTGTTGAAGAAATAGCCCGGACATTTGCTGATGCAGGTATTCAGATTCATTTTGGCGGCCATATGCACATTAACGATACGGGAGTGCGCACCACACCAAAAGGCAATACGCTTTTTAATATTCAGACACCATCGTTGGCAGCTTATATGCCCGCTTATAAAATCTTGACCATTCATTCTGATTCAGATTTCGAGGTAGAAACCGTTGTCGTTGGTACTGTTCCAAAATTTAATAGTTTATTTGCTTTTTATGAAGAGGAATATGCTCATTTACAAAAGGTAAAAAGTCCTGCCATTTGGAACAAAGAGATTTTAAAGGCAAAAGATTATAAGGAGTTTACAGAATGGCATTTAAAAGAACTGGTACGTCTTCGGTTTTTACCTGAAGATTTTCCGGCTGCATTTTTAACATCAATTCTAAATCTTTCCGGCAAGGATTTATCGTATATCAATAAAAATACTTCAGAAATTGATGTCGCATTAAAATCAAATGGACTAACGAAAGAAGATCTTGATTCCTGGATCGGTTTTGATATGATTTTTGATTTTTACAGATTAAAAAATGCCGATGAATTAGCTATTCCTGAAATAGGGCGCAGCAGATTAAAACAGTACGAAATTGTATGTGCGGCATTAGAAAAATCAAACGATGAGAAGCTGGTTTTATGGGCTAAAATATTTTTGAAAACAATAAAAGGAGAGCCTGCAGATCATTTTAGAATTGACTTAAGAAATAATAAAATTGATAGAATAAATCCTTAAGAGTAATAACTAACTATTAATAAAACTGTAAATTGCAGTATAACTTTTTATATGAGACAGAATCCTTACATTATTTTTCTTTGTTTAATCGTATTTTATTATTCGCATTCGCAGAATATAAAATTTACGCATTATAATGACAATAATGGTTTGTCTCATAATTCGGTAAGACATATTGTGCAGGATAAAAAAGGTTTTTTGTGGTTTGGAACTTTTTCAGGTTTGAATCGTTTTGATGGATATCAGTTTAAAAATTATATGAGTTATTCACCAGGCACGAATAAATTGTATAATGATGACATAACCGCATTAGAATTGGATGAAGATTCTAATAATTTATGGATAGGAACCAGAAAAGGCCTTACACTTTTTAAATTGGACACTCAGGTTTTTACCACTTTTTTTTCCAAAAAAGACGATCCTAATAGTTTACCGGAAGAAGAAATTCGATCCGTTTATGTTGATAAATTTAAAAGAGTCTGGGTAGGTACTAAAACTAAGGGCGTTTACCTGTTTTATTTGAAAGGAAACCGATTTGAAAAGATTCCAATCAAGGGATTTGATTATGTAAAAGAAATTTTTGAAGATAAAAAAGGAAATATCTGGATAGGTAGTTATGAAAATGGATCTGTAGCAAAAATTGCCATGGATGCAAAAGGTGCTATTGTAAGAATTAATGAGTACACGCTTCTTGTTCCTAATTCTAATGCGAAGAATCCGTACGTTAATTTTATTTATGAAGATGCCAAGTCAGATATTTTTATAGGAACGCGTCAAGGGCTGTATAAATTAGATAAAAAAACCGATCAATTTGTAAATTTATATATTGAAGACAAGGAAATTAGAGGAAGTTTAGGTCCGTATTTTTTGTCAGTTGCCCGAGCTCAGGACGGTAAGTATTGGGTGGGTACTTTAGGAGGATTACTGGTGTGCAAGAATTTGGAAGATATTCAAAAAGGAAATTACAAATGGTATTATTCCATATTATCAGAAGATACATCTATCGTTGATAATTTAATTTCGTCATTATATTTTGACGCATCCGGAGTACTATGGATAGGAACAGAAGACGGACTGGATAAATTTGATCCATATGAAAATCAGTTTACACTCAATAAAGACATATCCCATCACATAGGTAATCAAGCTCCGCGTATAAGAGGTTTTGCAAAAACATTTGACAAAAAAGTAATTGTCGCAACCAGTCATAGCGGACTTTTTATATCTAATGCCAAAGGTTTTAAGCCATTGTACAATAATGACAAGGATATCGCCAGTATTTATTCGGATGATGGAAAGATTTTTTATTGCGGTCTTTGGAATGGTAATCTGATGGTATATAATTATGCAACTAATTCTTCAAAAGAAATCTCCCTTGGCTTTGAATCCTCTGCAGTATTTGCTTTTTGTAAAATTGGACCACAAACGATGATGGTAGGCTCTTTTGGAGAAGGAGCTGTTATTATTAACACTAACACACTGGAAGTTCAGTCGTCCAAAGGTAAATTATTGCCTGGTTTCCAGGTTAATGCTATAGAAAAAGACACTAAAAACAATATCTGGTTTGCAACAGAAACAGGTGTAGTGAGATACAACAATACATCAGGAAAAATAGAAACCTATAAGTCTCTTTCCAAAAAAGAAAATGGCGCTCCATACGATGATAACGTAAGTGATGTTATGATCGATAAAAAAGGAAAAATATGGGCTTCCACGCGGTATGGCCTATGCGTTTATGAGCCTTCAAAAAACAATTTTAAAACAATCTCACATTTTAAGGAACTCTCCGGAAAATGGGTTACGGATATGTTATCTGATACTAACGGAAATTTATGGTTAAACATAAACAACAATAGTATTGCATGGGTAAATGCTAATCTAAAAGAGATTAATATCTATCATGTAAACAGTGGTAACAGACTGGATGTTTTTAGCTCAAGCGGTTTTTTTAATTTTGATAATTCTAATATTTATCTGGGTGGTAAAAACGGTATTATTACTTTTTCTCCACACGCAATGAAGAGAAATAATTGGTCGCCGGAACCTGTTATAACCGAATTTAAAATTCAGAATGAAGAGGTATTTCCCAACATGGAAATAAATGGTCAAATTCCGCTGTTACAAGATTTTAATTACGGTAAAAAGGCAGAACTCAATTATAAAAACCGAAATTTTTCGCTTCAGTTTTCGACTCCTTCATTTGTAAATGAAAAGCTAAATAAGTTTCAATATATGCTCGAAGGTTTTGACAAACATTGGATTACCGCCAACAGTAACTCCAGAATTGTTCAGTATACCAACCTGTATCCGGGCAAATATGTTTTTAAAATAAAATCGTGTAACAGTGATGGAAATTGGAGTAAGGAAGTATCATACCAAATTAGAATTCTTCCTCCTTTTTGGTTAACTCCGACATCATTTATACTGTTTATATTACTATTAGCCTGTATTTTTTATTTTATCAGAAAAGAAATAAAAAATCGCATCCGACTAAAACAAGAACTGCTGACAGAAAAAGTAAACAGAGAGCATGACATCAAGCTCAATAATGAAAAATTACGTTTTTTTACTAATATCTCGCATGAGCTAAGAACGCCGTTGACACTTATTTTGGGCCCTGCCAAACAATTATTAGATGAGAATAACAGCAACGCAACCGAATATGAAAAAAGCCGTTACAATCTAATTTATCAAAATGCAAGCAGATTGCTAAATCTGGTCAATCAGGTACTCGATTTTAGAAAAGCACAGTCTGGAGAATTAAAACTTAAAGTTTCAAAAACAGACATTCTTGCCTATTCAAAAAATATTTTCGATTCTTATAAAGAGTTAGCCTACAACAAGAAAATTAAATTAAATTTTACTTCTGGAGTTGATACTATTACCGGCTGGATCGACAACGATAAATACGATAAGATTCTTTATAATCTGTTGTCTAATGCCTTGAAATTCACCAATAAATACGGAAATGTAGATTTGTTTATTAATCTTAAAGAAGGTCCGGAAGATTTCCTGATTATACAGGTTAGTGATGATGGTATTGGAATTCCCTTAAAAAGTCAGGAAAAAATCTTTAAACGATTCTATCAGGCTTCCAACAGTAAAGCAAATAATACAGGTTCTGGTATTGGTCTATCATTGGTAAAATCTCTTGTAGCCATTCATAAAGGAATAATAACGGTAGAAAGTACACCTGGCAAAGGCAGTACCTTTAGAGTTGAAATTCCGATACAGCGAAGTTCTTATGATACCAAAGAAGTGTTTGAATATGCTTTGAAAAATGATAATCTAAGTATGCTCATTCCTGAAAAAGCAGCCAAAAAAATTATTCAGAATACAGATTTAAAGGAAAAAATATTAGTGATTGAAGACAATATCGAACTTAGAAAATACTTAGTCGATTATCTGTCTGATTACTATAAAGTTTACGATGCCGAAAATGGAGAGGAAGGCCTGAAAATATGCAGGCAAATAAAACCAATTTTGTGTGTTGCAGATGTCATGATGCCGGTTATGGACGGATTAGAATTTTGCAGACAATTAAAAAGTGATGAATTTATCAGTCATATTCCTGTTGTTCTTTTAACTGCACTTGCCGAAAATACAGATAAAGTAAAAGGATATGACATGGGAGCCGATAGTTATTTAGTCAAACCTTTTGAACCGTTACTGCTAAAAACAGTTATTGAAAATATTATTAAATCACGTTTAGAATTGAAAGTAAAGTTCTCTGGTGAAATAGAAAGTAAAATAAGTTTGTTAACCCATTCTCCGATCGATGAAGAGTTTATGGAGAAAATTACAGCTTTGATCAATGATAATCTGAGCGAAGAAGATTTGTCAACAGAATTTTTATGTGATAAATTGGGCGTTAGCTCGTCTAAATTATACAGGAAAATCAAGGAATTGACTGATTTGGCTCCAAACGAGTTTATCAGAACAATTCGTTTAAAAAAATCAGCAGAGCTTTTAAAAACCAAAAAATATAACGTTTCTGAAGTGACCAACTTAGTAGGTTTTAATGATCCATTATATTTTAGCAGATGTTTCAAAAAGCAGTTTGGTTTTCCTCCAAGCAAGCTGATTAATTAAATAAAATTCCAATTTTTTAAATTCCAAATTCCAACCTCGAGAAGAATTTAGAATTTATTTTTTGGAATTTATTTTTAATTACCCCATTGGTTCGTAGAGGCGCACAGCAGTGCGTCTCCGCAAAGTGAAATCAAATCCCAAATTTTTTCAAATTCCAATTTTTCAAATTCCAAATTCCAATTCAAAGTGTAATTGGAATTTGGAATTTCTTTTTTGGATTTTTTTTTAATGATTTCCCCATTGGTTTATCGTAGAGGCGCACAGCAGTGCGAAATCAAATTCCAATTTTTCAAATTCCAAATTCCAACCCAATAGTAATTTGGAATTTGGAATTTTTTTATTGGAATTTAAAAAAATCAAATCTGATTTTTTTTCACAATTATTTATCACAAAAATCACATTAATTTAAAATCTATCCATGTTTTTGATGTATTAATCCATTTTGTTTTTGCTTGATACTTCTATTTTTGTCTTGTAACAATTAATTTAAATCTTATGAAAAAACCAATTGACACTGACAATCCGCTGAACAATCTGGATGAATGGGAAGACGATTTGTTAATACGATATCCAGACCCATCTGAACCTGTAAAAGAAAAAGAAGAGTTTAGAAATTATGTCGATTCAGAAAGAGTGGAAACCGTTAAGGAGTTTTATAGAATAAATCATACCTATCAAACTTATGACTTTGTTTGCAGTAAAGAAGATGAATTTTTACAGTTCAATAAAAAAGAAATGTCAATTTGGGAAGCTGTTGATTTCTTAAATACCCTTGTAGACGATAGTGATCCGGATATTGATTTGGACCAGACACAGCATCTTTTGCAAACTTCAGAAGCCATTAGGGCAGACGGTCACCCGGACTGGTTTGTACTAACAGGTTTTATACATGATCTTGGTAAAATTTTATGCTTGTTTGGCGAACCGCAATGGGCCGTTGTTGGAGATACTTTTCCGGTAGGATGTTCCTATTCTGATAAAATTGTATATCCTGAATTTTTCAAAGAAAATCCGGATTATACAGATGAAAGATTCAATACGAAATTAGGCGTTTATACTCAAAATTGCGGACTGGATAAAGTAAAAATGAGTTGGGGACATGATGAATATTTATATCAGATCATGAAAGATTATCTTCCGGATCCGGCCTTATATATGATTCGATACCATTCTTTCTATTCACAGCACAAAGAAAATGCCTATGCACATTTAATGAATGAAAAAGATATAGAAATGTTTGACTGGGTTCGAAAATTTAACCCATATGACTTATATACAAAGGCACCGGTTAAACCAGATGTTAAAGCATTGTTGCCTTATTATAAAGAATTAGTTGCTAAATATTTACCGGAGAAAATGAAGTTTTAAGTAAACTTCCTTATTTCAACTTTTTCTTCTTCAGCATCTGGAGAATTAAACTACTAACTAAATGCAGAAAATCAAAACCACCATACTTTTACTAACTCTTTTTGTAATTACGACTGTTTTAGGACAGGAAAATAAAGACAGAAACGATTGGGAAAATCCCGAAGTATTTCAGATTAATAAAGAACCCGCACGAGCGGCATTTCTTCCTTATGCAGATGAAACTTCAGCCATAAGCGATAAATACGAAAACTCACCCTGGTATTTTTCTTTAAACGGTAAATGGAAATTTTCCTGGTCGCCCACACCGGATCAGCGTCCGAAAGATTTCTATAAACAGGATTTCAGTACTTTGCATTGGAAAGAATTGCAAGTTCCTTCTAACTGGGAATTAAACGGTTATGGTATTCCAATTTATACCAATATTACGTATCCTTTTGAAAAAAATCCGCCTTTTATTAATCATTGGGATAATCCTGTCGGTTCTTATAAAAAAGATTTTGTTCTGTCAGAGAACTGGAATAATCGTCATGTATTTCTTCATTTTGAAGCCGGAACATCGGCTATGTACATATGGGTAAATGGACAAAAAGTAGGATACACTGAAAACACTAAAAGTCCGGCAGAATTTGATATTACGAAATATTTAAAAGCCGGAAATAATACTTTGGCAGTTGAAGTTTACCGATGGAGTGATGGATCTTATCTTGAAGATCAGGATTTCTGGAGACTTTCAGGAATTGACAGAAATGTTTATTTATACAGTACTAATGACATTCGTATTGCAGATTTTTTTGCAAAACCTGATTTAGATTCCAATTACAAAAACGGAAGCTTAAATGTAGATATTACTTTAAAAAATCTTAGTTCTGCAGCAATCAACAATAAAAAGATAGAAGCTAAATTGGTAGATGCTTCAGGTAAAAATATTTTCACCAAAATAGTGCAAGTAGATTCTGAGGCCAATAAAACGCAGACAATTACTTTTTCTCAAAATGTATCCAGTCCAAAATTATGGAGCAACGAAACGCCCCATTTATATACACTGGTACTTTCGTTAAAAAATGAAAAAGGGAGTATAATTGAAACAGTGGGGACACAAATCGGATTCAGAAAAGTAGAACTCAAAGGAGGACAATTACTGGTAAACGGAGTCAGATTAATGGTTCATGGCGTGAATATTCACGAACATAATCCGGTAACGGGACATTTTCAGGATGAAGCCACCATGATGAAAGATATTAAGATGATGAAACAGCTGAATATCAATTCGGTTCGCTGCAGTCATTATCCGAATAATGTTTTATGGGTAAAATTGTGTAATAAATATGGTTTGTTTCTGGTTGATGAAGCCAATATTGAAAGTCACGGAATGGGAGTAGAGGGACAGCCTCTTATTTATATGAATCCAAAAACTAATCCTGGTCATCTTCCGGAATGGAGAGAAGCACATCTGGACAGAATTTATAGTCTTGTTGAAAGAGATAAAAATGCTCCATCGGTAATTCTTTGGTCATTAGGTAATGAAAGTGCCAACGGACCTGTATTTCATGAAGCTTACAAATGGATTAAAAAGAGAGATAATACGCGATTGGTTCAGTTTGAACAGGCTAAAGAAAACGAAAATACAGATATTGTCTGCCCAATGTATCCTACAATTGCCTATATGAAAGAATATGCGGCCCGTAAAGAAGTTGCCCGTCCGTATATTATGTGTGAGTATTCGCATGCCATGGGAAACAGCAGCGGTAATTTTCAGGAATACTGGGACATTATTCGCAGCAGTAAAAACATGCAGGGTGGATTTATTTGGGACTGGGTAGATCAGGGGTTTGAAGCGAAAGATGAAGTTGGACGCAAATATTGGGCTTACGGAGGAGATTTGGGAAGTCAAAACTACACAAATGATGAAAATTTTTGTCATAACGGATTGGTTTATGCCGACAGAACACCGCATCCGGGTGCCTTTGAAGTAAAAAAAGTATATCAGGATATTTTATTCGAAGCCGTTGATGTAAAAAATGGAGTCATTGAAATCATAAACGATTTTGGGTTTACCAATTTGAATCAGTACAATTTCAAATATCAGGTTTTGGAAAACGGAAAAATTATAAAAGAAGGCGACATAGATGTTGCTTTAAATCCAAAATCAAAAAAAACAATTTAAACTGGATTTGCCCAAATTACAATCAAAAGAAGGAACAGAATATTTGTTGAATGTTTTTGCTTACACTAAAACAGGTTCAGCGTTATTGCCTCAGAATTTTGAAATTGCCAAAGAGCAGTTTGTAATTAATGATGGAGACTATTTTGCACAATCAAAAAAGGCAAATGCGGCTAAAATTCAGGATGAAAAAGACCAGTTTGTATTGACTTCGGATAATGTTATTGTGAAAATAAGTAAGTCAACAGGATTAATTTCTTATTACAGTTTAAAAGGCGAGGAGTACTTTAAACAATATCCGGAACCCAATTTCTGGAGAGCACCCACTGATAATGATATTGGGAATAAAATGCAAATCAGAACGAATGTATGGAGAACAGCAGGTAAGAACACGACTTTAGAAAGCATTCAGCAGACGGAGGAAGATGGAAAAGAATATGTGATTGCTAAATTAAGGCTGAATGATGTTGCTTCTGATTATACAATCAAATATTTGCTGGGAAATGATGACGCTTTAGAAATACAAGCTTCTTATAAAAAAGGGAGTAATTCGGTACCAGAAATGCCTCGTTTCGGAATGATTTTCTCTTTAAAAAACAGCTATGAAAACCTGGATTATTATGGAAGAGGACCATTAGAAAATTATCCCGATAGAAATACAGCATCATTGAAAGGAATTTACGAAAGTAAAGTTGCAGATCAGTATGTGCCTTACACACGCCCGCAGGAAAATGGATATAAAACTGATATTCGCTGGTTCAAACTTTCAAATAATAGCGCAAATGGATTAGAAATAAAAGGGTTACAACCTTTAGGTATGAGCACTTTGAATAACTATCCGAGTGATTTTGATGGTGGAATTTCTAAAAAAAATATTCATTCCAGTGATATTACACCTCGCAATGAAGTGGTGGTTTGTGTTGATTTAACACAGCGGGGAGTAGGAGGAGACAACAGCTGGGGATTACCTCCGCACGAGCAATACGTATTGACAAAAAGTGAATACAGCTACGGATTTATCATTAAACCAATAAAATAAGTTTACAGTCTCAGTCTCAGTGTTCAGTTTGCAGTAACTACTAAACACTGAGACTGAACACTGAGACTGAACACTGCGACTGGCACTGTAACCGTGACTGAAAACTGTGACTGTGACTGTGACTGAGACTGAGACTGAGACTGAGACTGAGACTGAAAACTGCGACTGAACACTAATAAACTGAAAACTAAAAAATGAGTAACACTACAAACAACAGATTAATTTCTTTAGATGTTCTAAGAGGGTTTGTCATGTTTTGGATTATGAGCGGCGAACATATTATACATGCACTGGCAAAGGCTGCGCCAATTCCTGTTTTTATCTGGATGTCGTCTCAATTACACCATGCAGAGTGGAACGGTATTACGTTTTATGATATGATATTTCCAGTTTTTCTGTTTGTTGCAGGAATTTCAATGCCGTATTCTTTTGAGAAAAAATTGAGTATCGCAGGCGTAAAAACACCAAATGAATTACCATCAAAAGAAAAACAAAAAATATACTTATCGATGTTACGACGAACCTGCATTTTATTGTTTCTGGGTTTTGTTGTAAACGGATTATTAAGGTTTGATGGTTTCGACCAAACCCGTTTTGCCAGTGTACTTGGCCGCATTGGACTTGCCTGGTTTTTTGCAGGGCTTATTTATTTAAATTTTAATCTGAAGCAACAGCTTATTTGGTTTGCGGCTATTTTGGCAGGCTATTATTTAGCTATGAAATTAGTTCCCGTTCCGGATTTTGGAGCAGGTGTTTTAACTAAAGCAGGTTCATTAGAAGCATATATAGACCGTTTGTTTTTACCGGGAAGATTACACAGTAAGGTTTATGATCCGGAAGGATTGTTTTCGACAATACCAGCCATTGCCACAGCTTTGCTCGGTGTATTTTTAGGCACTTTTTTAAGAGCAAAAAATCACTTTTCAGCAGGCAAAAAACTGGCAATATTGATTCTTTCTGCACTTGTTTTAATAGGTATAGGAATTCTTTGGGATTATGATTTTCCTATTAATAAACATTTGTGGACGAGCTCGTTTGTATGTTTTGTAGGCGGATTTAGTATTTTGTTTTTTACTTTTTTTTATCTGATTATCGATCTTTTAGGATTTCAAAATTGGGCCTTTCCATTACTATTAATCGGTTCAAATTCTATTTTGATTTATATGGCAGCTGAAGGGCTGGTAGATTTTAAGCATACCGCCGAATATGTTTTTGGAGGAATTATAAAGTTCCTGCCGCTCATCTGGCAACCGGTTTTTACCACTTTATCAGTAACGATAGTGCAGCTCATGCTGCTTTATTTTCTCTATAAGAAAAAATGGTTTTTGAAAGTCTAAATAAAAACATGTATAAAATACCAGAGTATCAAATAAACTAATATTAATAGGAAAGAAATAAACTGTTTTAAGTTTCAAAAAACGTTAAAGACTTGTTTAGATAAAGGCTTTAGCTGAAATCTAAATATTTAAACTGCTGACTAACCAAAAAATAACCACACCATTATGAATGTATTACAAACCGCAGACTATATTGTTTTTCTTATTTATTTTGTAATCGTTTCATCCTACGGAATGTATATTTACAGAAGTAAAAAAAATGCCTCTACCAGTTCAAATGAATATTTTTTAGCCGAAGGTTCTCTCACCTGGTGGGCTATCGGAGCCTCTCTGATCGCCTCTAATATTTCGGCAGAACATTTTATCGGGATGAGTGGTTCCGGTTTTGCCATTGGGTTGGCGATTGCTTCTTACGAATGGATGTCAGCCGCAACATTAATTGTAGTGGCAATGTTCATTTTACCAGTCTATCTTAAAAACAAGATATTTACAATGCCGCAATTTTTGGCAAAAAGATATAATGGTACAGTAAGTACTATAATGGCAATAATTTGGCTGTTGATTTATGTATTTGTAAATCTTACTTCTATTATTTATTTAGGTGCTCTGGCAATTTCATCGATAGCACCTGTTAGTTTTCAATTATGCGTTATCGGACTGAGTTTGTTCTCTATCATCGTTACTTTGGGGGGAATGAAAGTAATAGGATATACTGATATTTTTCAGGTTATCGTATTGATTTTGGGAGGTTTGGTAACCACTTATTTGTCCCTAACGTTATTGTCAGAACAATTTGGATTCGGGAAAGATATTCTAAAAGGACTTTTAGTTTTAAAACAGGAAGCACCGGATCATTTGCATATGATATTAGATAAATCAAGCCCGCATTATGCTGAATTGCCCGGAATCTCAGTACTCGTAGGTGGTATGCTGATCAATAATCTCGCCTATTGGGGTTGTAATCAATACATTGTGCAAAGAGCTTTAGGAGCCGATTTAAAAACAGCCCGAAAAGGAATTTTATTTGCTGCTTTTTTAAAATTATTAGTTCCAATTATTGCGGTTTTACCTGGTATTGCAATGTATGTCATGCACCAAAACGGAATGTTCCAAAAAGAAATGATCGATGCAGCCGGAGTTTTAAAACCAGATCAGGCATATCCAACCTTAATGAATTTATTGCCTGCGGGATTAAAAGGAGTAGCACTGGCTGCTTTAACAGCAGCAATTGTAGCTTCTCTTGCTGGTAAAGCCAATAGTATCTCAACAATTTTTTCTTTAGATATTTATAAAAAATATTTTAATAAAGAAGCATCTGAAAGAAAATTGGTACTTACCGGAAGATGGGTTGTCGTAGCAGCCATGTTTATTGCTGCGCTCGTTGCTCCGGCTTTAAAATCATTAGATCAGGCGTATCAGTTTATACAGGAATATGTTGGCTTCTTTTCACCTGGAGTTTTGGCTATTTTCTTATTGGGAATGTTTTGGAAAAAGACAACTGCTTCGGCCGGACTTGCAGGCGCATTGCTTACCGTACCTATTGCGGCAGTTTTAAAATTTTTACCTGTATGGACAAATGGTGCTTTTCCTGATTACCCGTTTTTAGACAGAATGACCATTGCTTTCTTTTTAATTGTGATCATGATGGTACTAATTAGTCTTTTAAAACCTGAACCGAAACTGGAACATGAAGCACATAAAATAGAGGTAGATACAGCAATGTTTAAAGTCTCTTCAGAGTTTATCGTTGGATCCTTTATAATCTGCGGAATCTTAGTAGCTTTATATACAGTATTTTGGTAAGCGTCCTCTGTTAAATTTACAACTAAATAAGATTTAAGTATCTTTAAAAATAAAACTAATGATAAAGAAATCGATAACCTTTATAATTGCTTTTTGTTTTTCGCTGGCAATGACAGCACAAAAAGTATATGATGTTAAAAAATACGGAGCCAAAGGAGATGGTAAAACCAATGATGCAGCGGCGATTCAAAAAGCAATAGACGCTTGCAGCAAAACGGGTGGACGTGTTTTGCTGCCGGCACCGTTTACCTTTTTGGCAGGACCATTTGATGTAAAATCGGGAATTGATTTACATGTCGAAGCCGGAGCGAAACTATTGGCAAGTCCGGATGAAAAACTGTATACTAAAAGTGCTTTTCGTACAAATCCAGGAGAAGGCACTATCTGGATTGGCGGTGAAAATGTAGAAAATTTCAGCATTAGCGGAAGCGGAAAAATAGATGGAAACGGTATTTCTTTTATGGGAGAAGAATTGGAAGACTCTTATGTTTTAAAACCGTTTACAGTTTTAGACCCAAGGCCTCATGTTCTGACTATTATTGGTGGAAAAAACATTAGAATAAGAGATATTCACATAGGGAATTCGGCTTATTGGACCATTCATCTTGTGGGTTGTAATGATGTTGTGATCAGCGGAATTACATTATTAAACAGTTTAAAAGTCCGCAATAGCGATGGTATTGATTTAGATCATTCAAAAAATGTACGCATTAGCGACTGCTATATCGAAAGCGGTGACGATTGTATTTGTTTAAAAAACAGACGTGAATTTGAAGAGTTTGGTGCCTGCGAAAACATAACCGTTACCAATTGTACGATGACCAGCAGCAGCTGTGCCATCAAAATTGGTTCGGAAAACATGGATGCCATCAGGCAGGTAGTGTTTAATAATTGCATTATTAAAAACAGTAATCGCGCCTTAGGCATTCAAAATCGGGATGAAGGAACGGTAAGCGATATTATCTTTTCTAACATTATTATTGAAGCAAAACTCACTACTGATACCTGGTGGGGGAAAGCAGAACCTATATATGTTACGGCTTTCAGAAGAGCAAAAGGAAATCATAAAGATGCCAACTGGCGTTTTCCAAAAGGTGCCGTTGAAGGGAAAGTAGGTGTTATTAAAAACATCTATTTCAGTAATATTCAGTGTACAGGAGAAAATGGGGTTTACGTAAGTGCTGAATCAAAAGATAAAATAAATAATATTGTTTTTGATAATGTTAGTATTTTTATAGATAAAACAACCTCACATCAGGGTGGTATTTATGATCGTCGCCCTGCAGATATGGAAGGTTTTGTAAAAGGAAGTACATCAGGATTTTATTTTGATTCGGCAGAAAAAATCAAAATGCAAAACTGTTCAGTAGAATGGGGGAAAAACAGACCCGACTATTTTGCTTACGCAGTCGAAAGTAAAAATGTAGATTCACTTGTTATAAATAATTTAGAAGGCGAATCGGCTTTTCCGGATAAATTAAAAGCGGTCAAAAAATAATTAATTTAGAATGGAAAAGAACAGAAGTACAAAATTTATCATTTGCAGTCTTTTGCTTGGGAGTTTTTTAGCAAATTCCCAAAGTATCAATTTAGATGTGGATGCTGCCAAAGCTATCACGAAAATTCAGCCAACCATGTTTGGACTGTTTTTCGAGGACATTAATTTTGCAGCTGATGGCGGATTGTATGCCGAAATGATTAAAAACAGATCTTTTGAATTTGATAAACCCTTAATGGGATGGGAGCAGCCGAATACAAAAAGATCCTCCTTGAACAAAGAATCAGGTAGTGCAACGCCAATCGAAATAACAGCAAACAACACCAATTTTTGCAGAGTTGAAATCAATAATGCTACAGGATATGCCTTAATAAATGAAGGATTCAGAGGAATGGGCGTTAAAAAAGACGCGAAGTATAACCTTTCGTTAAAAGCATTAAATCAAGAGGGAAACATCAAAAAAATTATCATTCAACTGATTGATAAAGACCAAAAGGTTATTGGTGAAACGGTTATTGTGCCAACCTCTAAAGAATGGAAAACGTATACGTCACAATTTACAGCGACTCAAACTGAATCAAAAGCAAAATTAAAGATAACTTTTGAAGGCACCGGAACGATAGATTTAGATATGATTTCGCTTTTTCCGGAAGATACATGGAAAAATAGAAAAAATGGCTTGCGAAAAGATCTTGTACAGCTTTTGTATGATATGAAACCAGGATTTTTACGTTTTCCGGGCGGCTGTATTGTCGAAGGAAGAACTTTGGCAGATCGTTACCAATGGAAAAAATCTATAGGAAATGTTGAAGATAGAAAAACGATGATGAATCGCTGGAATGTAGAATTTAACCACAAACAAACTCCGGATTATTTTCAAAGTTTTGGACTGGGATTTTATGAATATTTTCAACTTTCAGAAGATATTGGTGCCACTCCGTTACCTATTTTAAGTTGTGGAATGGCTTGTCAGTACAATACAGGACAATTGGCTCCGCTTGAAGAATTAGATCCCTATGTGCAGGATGCTTTAGATTTAATTGAATTTGCAAATGGTTCAGAAGATACGGCATGGGGGAAACTCCGCTCAGATATGGGGCATCCAAAACCTTTTGGACTACAATATATTGGCGTTGGAAATGAGCAATGGGGACCGGATTATATTGACAGATATAAAGTGTTTGAAAAAGCGATAAAGGCAAAATATCCAAATATAATTATTGTCTCAGGAAGCGGACCTTCGCCAGATGGAGAACATTTTGATTATGCCATGCAGGAACTTAAAAAGTTAAATGCAGAAATTATTGATGAACATTATTATAAGAGTCCGCAATGGTTTAGAGGAAATGCGGCCCGTTATGATAATTATGACAGAAAAGGGCCAAAAATATTTGCTGGAGAATATGCTGCCCAAAGTGTTTCAGGAGCAAATCCAAATAATAGAAACAATTGGGAGTGCGCTTTTTCTGAAGCAGCTTTCATGACAGGATTAGAACGTAATGCCGAAGTGGTTAATTTAACTTCTTATGCACCGTTAATGGCGCACGAAGATGCCTGGCAATGGACACCGGATATGATTTGGTTCAATAATTTACAATCTTATGGTTCTGCCAATTACTATGTACAAAAGTTATTTTCGACGAATAAAGGAACCGATTTGTTGACTATTAGCAAAAACGGAGCGCCGCTTACCGGACAAAACAATTTGTATGCATCTGCAGTTAAAGACGCAAATTCAAAAGAAATAATTATTAAATTAGTCAATACATCTTCTGCAGCACAGGATGTTTCGATTAATTTTAAAGGAACAAAATTAATACCGGATGGAACTATAATAACGCTTACCAGTCCTGATTTACAAGATGAAAATACTTTTGCTGATCCTAAAAAAATAAGCCCGAAGGAAGCGAAATTTAAATCGGAAAAAGAGAAGGTTAAATTGAAATTACCTGCCTATTCGGTAAATGTTTTAAAATTAAAGATGAAATAATTTGAAATGCAGTTTTTGAATTCATCATTTCATGCACAAATTAAATATCAAAAACATGATCAAAATCCGCCTGTTTTTTTTGCTATCGTTATTTGTCTCTACGGCCTATTCACAAGAGGATTTAAAGATTCACTATGACAAACCTGCAACTTTCTGGACTGAGGCTTTGCCTGTAGGAAACGGGAGACTTGGAGCAATGGTTTTTGGAAAAGTAAATGAAGAACTCATACAGCTCAATGAGGCAACCCTTTGGAGTGGTGGACCCGTATCTAAAAATGTAAATCCAACTGCATTCGAGAATTTAGCTCCTGTGAGACAAGCTCTGACAGATGGCGATTATGAAAAAGCATATGAACTTACAAAAAAGATGCAAGGAGTTTACAGCCAGAGTTATATGCCTCTGGGAGATTTAGTGTTGAAACAAAGTTTAAGTGATAGTCCAGTATCAGCTTACTATCGTGATCTTAATATACAAGATGCAATTGCAACGACAATTTTTACTGTTGATGGGGTATCTTACAAAAGAGAAATTTTTGCCTCAGCTCCCGGACAATGCATTATTTTAAAACTGACAGCCAGTCAACCCAAAAAACTCTCTGTTAATTTAAGTGCTAAAAGTCAGCTTCATTTCAAAAGCGCGATAAAAGAAACGTCCCTATTTTTAAATGGAAAAGCACCTTCAAATGTTGATCCCAACTATATAGATTATAATAAAGAGCCAGTAGTTTATGATGAAAACGGTTGCAAAGGCATGCGTTTTGAATTAATTGTAAAGCCTATAATTAAAGACGGAACAATTAGTGAAAAGAATAATAATCTGGAGATTAAGGATGCTACTGAAATTGTAATTCTGATATCAGCTGCAACAAGTTTTAATGGTTTTGACAAATGTCCGAATAGCGAAGGCAAAGATGAAAAGAAACTCGCAGAGGGCTATCTGACTAATGCGGCTTCAAAAAACTATGATCGTTTACTGAAAGACCATCTGGAAGATTTTCATCACTTTTTTAATCGTGTTTCTTTCAACCTAAACGAAAGTGAAACAAAGAAAACAGCAATAGCGACAGATAGACGACTGGAAGATTATTTTAAAGGAGCCAAAGATTCGAATCTTGAAATGTTATTTTTTCAGTACGGAAGATATTTATTAATATCATCCTCCCGTACAAAAGAGGTTCCGGCAAATTTACAAGGAATATGGAATAAGGAATTACGACCGCCCTGGAGTAGCAATTATACAACGAATATTAATTTACAAATGAATTATTGGCCTGTAGAAACAGCCAATTTATCAGAGTTGTTTTATCCGCTTGATGGTTTTATAAAAAACCTGTCTGTTACAGGGGCTGAGACTGCAAAAGATTACTATCACGCCAGAGGTTGGGTGGTACATCATAATTCAGATATATGGGCATTAACCAATCCCGTAGGGGACTTAGGCAAAGGCGATCCCATGTGGGCGAACTGGTATATGGGTGCCAATTGGTTAAGCAGGCATTTATGGGAACATTACCAGTTTACCAATGATAAAAAATATTTAAAAGAAGTTTATCCTATTTTAAAAGGCGCAGCAGAGTTTACATTAGACTGGCTGCAGGAAGATAAAGACGGTTACCTGGTAACAATGCCTTCTACTTCGCCTGAAAACAGGTACTATTACGACGGAAAAAAGAAAGGTTCCGTAACAGTCGCTACTACTATGGATATGGGTATTATTAAAGATTTGTTTAGTAATATTACAGAAGCTTCGGGCATCCTAAATACAGACCAGGATTTTATAAATACGATAAAAAAAGCGGATCAGAAATTATTTCCGTTCAGAATTGGCAGTAAAAAGCAATTATTAGAATGGTATAAGGATTTTGAGGAAGAAGATCCGCACCACAGGCATACTTCACATTTATATGCGTTGCATCCTGCAAACATTATTTCGCCATTGTCTACCCCAGAACTGGCAAATGCAGCCAAAACAACTTTAGAATTGCGCGGTGATGATGGAACCGGATGGAGTCTTGGGTGGAAAGTTAATATGTGGGCGAGACTTTTAGACGGAAACCATGCCTATAAATTATTTAGAAATCAGCTTCGGTTGACTAAAGAAGGTGACCGTAATTTTAATAAGGGCGGGGGAGTGTATGCTAATCTTTTTGATGCACATCCTCCATTTCAAATTGACGGCAACTTTGCAGCTACTGCCGGAGTTGTAGAAATGCTTATGCAAAGCCAAAATCACGAAATACATTTATTACCGGCCTTACCAGACGCGTGGGAGGACGGGGAGATAAAAGGTATTGTTGCAAGAGGCAATTTTATAGTAGATATTAGCTGGAAAGAAGGTAAGCTTAGTTCATCAAAAATTACAGCTAATGAAGGTGGAAACTGTACTATAAGATGTAACGAATCTTTTATAATTGATTCACTTCATCTTAAAAGTGAAAAAACAACGCTGGGATATATAATTACTTTTCAAGCAAAAAAAGGGAAGTCGTACATAATAAAACCAGCCTTATAGCTATTGTCGCATCTAAAAAAATAAGATTTTTAAAATGTAATGTTCCTTTCGTTTGTTACAGCCTAAATCAGTTTATGCCTGATTTCCTTATATTTTGAACGCCCTACTGGTAATAATTCACCATTTTTAAGTAACATATTATATCTGCCGCCAGCTTCTACAACAAGCTTATCAGCCTCATTCCAGCAAAGAATATAGGATTTATGTATTCGTTCAAATACAGGCGGAAGCAATTTTGCTAATGATTCTAAAGATTTATCATGCAGTTCCATACGCCCATCTGACAAGTGCAGTTCCGTATAAATTCCGGCGCCTTTAATATATTTGATATCCTTAATCGTTATTAGTTTGATGGATTTCCCTTTTTTTACTGCTAAAAACTGAATATTTTCGTTTGATTGTTTTTCTGGTGTTGTAAAGCGCGTAAAGGCTTGTCTCAGCCTGGTTTCGTCAAATGGTTTAGGTACGAAATCCAGAACTCCATAGTTAAATGCACTAATTGCCTTATCGGTATAAGCTGAAATAATAATAGTTTGAAAAGATTTAACGACAACACTTTGAAGAATATCAAATCCATCTTCTCCGTTTAAATTCAAATCCAGCAATAATAAATCGATAGGATGTTGTTCAATAGTAAGGAGCCCATTTTCAAGTGAATCAGAAAGTAAAATCTGCACCTCTTTGTCAAAGAAATTTCTTGTCATTCTTTCTATACGTTTGGCAATTCGGGCCTCATCTTCAATAATCAGAATCTTCATTTTTCATCAAAAATTTTAATAGTTGTCAGCCAGCCTTTTTCCACTTGATGGGAATCAAAATGCCACTTGTCACTGAAACTTTCGTTCAATCTGGCTTTGATGTATTTAAAACCGGTACCGTTACTGCCTTCTTTCTTTCTGTTTCGGTTTTGTGCGATAGTTAAGAGCGAATATTCCTTATGGTTTTTCTCTTTGGTAAAACTCAAGCAGAAAGTAATACAGCCTTCTTTTGGCGGTAAACTGTGTGTAATTCCGTTTTCGAGAATAGTATGAATAATCGCTGGCGGAATTTCTTCATTCTCATCAATGTTTTTTTCTTGCCACTCATAACAAACTTCTTTACGAAAAGACATTACTTCGAGGTGTTTTCTGCACAAATCGATTTCTTCTCTAATGGGAATCAGCGTATCTTCCGCAATCGAATTCATAATATCAAACTCATCTGCTAATGCACGAATAAACACAACGCCTTGCTGTGGCGATTCTTCAACCCAATCAATTAGCGAGGTTAATGTATTTCGAAGAAAATGCGGCTGAATATTTTTCTTAATCAGTTCTAACTGTAATCTTGACGAAAGTAATAATGATGCATTATGAGCTTCTTCGATTGCTTTTGCACGAATGGTGTGCAGATAAAGCATGGAAAGTACAATGATTGTAAAAGCGATAAACAATCCAAAATCATAAAAAATATAGCGATTCACCACGATACTAATGAGTAAACCTACAACCACAATTAGACCGCCTTTGATTTTTCGTATTGCTGCATTGGTTGCGATAATAAGAGAAACAAGACACATCGCATAACTAAAATAGATCGCGGTAATATCATAGTGACCGTAATAATAAATATAAATTACGATTAGGCTTATGAATAACAGAGATAAAAACAATCGCTTTTTTTCGAATTCAAACTGCAGCATAAAATACCACGGAACGAGCATTGAAATTGCAAAAGTCAACGCGCCAACGATTTGCAAACGGGTATAAAATTGGTTATACGGAATGTCAACATAAAACTTTAAATACTCTATAATTAACAAACAGAAGAAAAGCAGACAAATTATTCCGAAAAGTAAAACCGTTGCTTCTTTTCGTGTACTGTTTATATAGAGAAAAAAGTAATAAATGGCTGCAATGAGAAAAGCGCCCGCCATGAGATTCATAAAAGACATGACAATAAGCGGTGCCCGATGCAATCTTAAAAAACTTTCGAGTTTGATGTCGATACTGCGTCGTGCTTCTCGAAATTCAGTTTGTGTTCCAACTACTGTAACGATGTGTTTGCCGATACTGGATAATTTTTCTGGTATTTGATAATATGTTGTTTCCGTTCCAGGTATTTCCGGCTGACCAGATTTTGCCATTTGCCCGTTGTTTCCCATAAAAACGCCATCCCAATAAACATCAAAAGCACCAAAACCACTTACTTGCAAACCTAATGGTCCTGAGCTGTTTTCGCGCTTTATCAACTCTACTTCTATTGGAACTTTAAAAATAGCATCTTCAGATTGTCCCAAATAATTTTGCGGACGATCGTCATCAACATAATACGTTACATCAGATTTTACGTAATCAGTATATTGTTTACAGGACGTAAACGATAGCAGCAAAAAAGCGATAAAAAAGGTTAGGCGATACATAAGATAAAGGTATAATAAATATCAAATAAAGAAATGCATTTTGAAAGCTGTTAGAGCCATTGGAATGTTTTAAAGGGCGCGATTTTATTTTATGAGGTAATCTTGTACTATAAAACCATATAATATGAAAGCCATAACAACCAGTATTTTAATTTTATTTAGTTCTCTTTTTGCCAACGCTCAGCAAACTACTGTTTCTGGTAAAGTGAAGGATAATACTAGCAAAGAAACATTGCCTTATGTAACCGTGACGGTAAAAGACAATGCCTTAAAAACAATACTGGTTGGTGTTACTGATGATCGTGGGGCTTTTAGTTTAGAAGCATTACCTTCTGGTAAAATGACGATTACCTTTAGTTTTATTGGGTATCAAAATCATAGTCAGCCATTAGAAATTATTTCGGGTAAACCAAAAATAGAATTAGGAACTATTGGTTTATCTACCGATGCAGTACAATTGAATGCAGTAGAGATTAATGGACAAAAAACAAATGTTAGCTTAAAACTGGATAAAAAAGTTTTTGAAGTTGGCAAAGATGTACTTTCCCAGAATGGTTCTGCTCATGATGTTCTAAATGGCGTTCCATCCGTAGCGGTAAGCCCAACAGGTGCAATAAGTCTCCGTGGCAATAGCAGCGTATTGGTATTAATCAACGGACGTCAATCTGGCTTAACACAAAGCAATGCCCTCGACCAGATCGCTGCCGACCAAATTGAGCGTATAGAAGTAATTACGAATCCGTCATCCAGATATGATGCTTCCGGATCAGCAGGAATCATCAATATCATCTTAAAGAAAAACAAAAAAAGTGGTTTTAGCGGTCAGGTACGATTGGTAGCGGGGTCACCAAATGATAGCCGTCTTAATCCAGGCATCAACTTTAAATCAGATAAAATTAACATCTTTTCAAATTTTAGTATACGTTCTTCTGATTATGTTGGTTTATACACAACGAATCAGTCAACAGTTAATAATGGTGCAACAACTTTTCTGAATCATGTCCAGAACGAAGACCGCCATGACGATGGTAAATTGATTTACCTTGGCGCTGATTATTTTATTGATGAACATCGCACGATTACTACCGCTTTTTTAAAGAATGCTACAAACGATAATGATAAAACAAATCTATTTTACGAGTACAGTAATGCTAACAACGCTCAGGATAGTATTTTGACCAGAGAAGGAAAATCATGGGAGAAACGAGATTACAACCAATTAGAGTTTAATTATACCCAGACATTTAAACAACCGGCAAAAAAATGGACTATAGATGCTCAGTATGATTGGTGGAACAGCGATAAAAACTGGAATCTTTCAACACAGCGTTTATATCCGGATCAATCAGTTTATCCCGGTATTAGAACAAGCTCAATAGGCAATAGCAAGGATTTGCTTTTACAAAGTGATTTTATTCAGCCAATTGATACTGTCTCGGTATTTGAATTCGGAATTAAAACAGAAATTCGTAGAGTCTCCAGCGAATTTTTGGCTGAACAGCAGCAAGAGAATATTTGGCTCATCTACCAAAATATTGATAATGATCTTAAGTACACCGAGACTATTTCGAGTGCATATGCGCAATTTAGCAACAAAGCGGGCAAGTTTAATTATATGGCTGGCCTTCGTACCGAGTTTACAAGGATTTCTATCACAGATATAAAAAACACTTATAATGACGATAAAAAATACGGAAAGCTGTTTCCTACGGTAAATTTAAGTTATAAGCTTGATGCTTCAACTTTACAGTTAAATTATAGCAAGCGCATTAATCGTCCATCTTTGTACGCCTTATATCCTTTTAATGAACTGACGGATTTAAATTCGCAATATATTGGCAATCCGGATCTTAATCCTTCTTATACGGATGTTTTTGAACTGGCTTTTCTTAAAACATGGAAAAAACTAACCTTAAATCCTTCTGTTTATTATCAATGGGAAAGCGGTTACATTCAGGATTTTACTTATCGTGAGAATGATATATTTTATACAACGCCAATTAATATTCAGCATGAAATACGCAGTGGGGTTGAACTTTCGACTCTATACAATCCGCTAAAATGGCTACAGGTGAATATAGAAATGAATTTTTATCATTTTTCGCAAAAAGGAAGTTATCAGGAAGAAGACCTTGATTACGAAGGAAAAACTTTTACAGGACGTTTAAGCACGCAAATTAAATTGCCGTCAAAATTTAGTTTTCAGGGTCGATATAACTTTCGTGGCGCACAGCAAAATGCACAAACGAGAAACAATGCATTGCAATCATTGGATTTTGGCTTGAGTAAGATCTTATTAAAAGACAAGGCGACAATTGTATTTGATGTTACTAATGCTTTTAACTTACGCCAAAATAAAAGTACCACAACCGGTACAGATTATTATTTTACTGAAAACAGTATTCCCAACGCTGCGCGCTACCGACTAAGTTTTGTTTATCGTTTTAACCTGACAGATCAAAAAGGAATTAGACAAGCCAATAGTGCCAATCGTAATTAATGGCAGGTATAATTATTCTTTTTTATTCTCAAGTTCTACGCTGAATTTACCAAAATAAGGATTGTCAGCCATTAGTGAGTGTCCAATTACTATAATATAATTTCCTTTTTGTTTGAGGTCGATATTTAAGTCCATTCCATAAGGCCCGTCTGAGGACTTATCGGGAAAAATAATTTGGTTAAAACGGATGTTTCCTATACCCGGGATCGGAACAATTTTTCCTTTTAACTCGCCTAAATCTTCAGTTTTAAATTTGAGATACACTTTCGAATGAATAGAATCTAAAGAACCTTCAGCTATAAATAAACCTTTTTCATTTTTAAAATTCATATGGATAGTGTCACCAATTTGTTTGTTCTCTTCCTTTTGTTTTATCTCTACTTTATTTTCCGTTTGAACAATTGAATCTGGAGATTGAACAGAAGTTTTATTATTTTCTTTTTGTTGACATGAAAAAAAGAAAATCGAAAGCAGAAGCATTAAATAATTTTTCATAACAGTATTTTTTAAGGAGACCAAATTTAGTTCTTTATGAGGATGCTTTGTTACATAATAACATTCAGATTTTGCAGGATCCAAATCCAGAGATTTATAAAACATAATGAAAATTATATAAAATTTTACAACATCATAATTTTAAATTTGAAGTATTAGGGATCAAAAAAAAATAATATTATGAAAACGCTATTAAAATTAAAAATTGCTTTTGTTATACTGATAACAGGATTACTATTTTCATGTAAGAATAATAAAGATGGATATAGTGATGAAATCGACACCAGAAAAACTCCACTTGATACAGCCGCAGCAGATACTACAAATATAAATAATGGTCCAAATACTACGGGTACAAATTCAACCGGCGCAACCGGAACCGAATCTGAGGGCGTAACAGGTGCAGGAAGTATTTCAGCCCCAGGAAAACCTAACGCTCCGGGTACTAGCACCAAGGGTGCAGGAACAGGTCCCGGGCCAAGTGCGAAAGACGGTTCAGTTTATGATATTTCATCTCAAACTAAAAAAGATACCACTAAATTAGGTGCTAAGGCTTTAGCAAAAGAAAAAAGAAGCAAACAATAGTTTTCGAGGCTTCTTTTTTATTCCTGAATTTTCAGGTTCTTTTCAATTTTGGGTAGTAGTCAACTTTCATAGTAATTTTAATTACTCTTAAGCATTTTAAAAACATATTCCTTAATAACTGGCACCAATCGGAATCTCAATGGAACCAATTTCGACCTCATAAGCTGTAAATGCAGTTATATTCTTCTGTGGTATTTTTGGTATAATACTAATGCGCTTACTTAAAATAGCAAATAAAAACCAGTACCTTTGATAGTAAATAGTAATAAATTACAATTGCATACAAGGACAGACAAGTCCGCATTTTTTAAATATTAAATTATGGAAAATTTGAAGAAAGCTTATATTGCCGGAGGATGTTTTTGGGGAATGGAAGACCTTTTTCGTGTACGCCCTGGAGTAAGGGACACAGAGGTTGGCTACATTGGTGGTCAAAATGATAATCCAACATACGAGAATCACCCGGGACATGCTGAAGGCATCGAAATTACATATGACAGTAACGAAACCTCTTATAAAGAATTATTAGATTACTTTTTCAGAATGCATGATCCAACAACTGTAGACAGACAGGGAAATGATAGAGGATCAAGTTACAGATCAGCTATATTTATTCAAAATGAAGAGGAAAAACAAATTGCAGATGAAGTGATTAACATTGTCGACCAGTCAGGCAAATGGTCGGGTAAAATTGTTACTACACTAGAGCCTTTTACTAAATTTTGGCCAGCTGAAGAATATCATCAGGACTATCTTATTAAACATCCAAATGGATATACATGTCATTTTGAAAGGTTTGGCACTTTCTTATAAATTTTCATATTTAATAAATGAATGTTTTGCCAGATAAACCACTCACAACTAAAATCCTCAATCAATAATTTGATGGAGGATTTTTAGTTTAGTAGAAGAATGATTTTAGAGCTGAAATAAAAAGACAGTTTTAAATTACATATTGATTGATTTCTTAGATTTGTATAACGCACCAAAAACTTTTCTTATCATGCCAGTAATTGAACAATCAGAATATAATTTCCCTTCGATTATGCATCGGAACAGGCACATTTCTACTATTTATGCTGCTTTGTTTAAAAAGTTTGATGTTCCGGGATATACAAGAGAAAAGCATGAGTTGAGTGACGGAGATTTTATCAATATTGATTTTATTATAGATGATCCTAAAAAAGCAGTGATTTTATGTCACGGTTTAGAAGGAGATTCCCGCAGAACTTACAATAATAGCTGTGCGGCTTATTTTCAACAGAAAAGTTTTTCAGTTTTCGCATGGAACAATCGTACCTGCGGAGGAGAAATGAACCGCCTTCCAAGACTTTATCATCATGGTGCAGTTGATGATTTGGATGAAGTGGTGCAGTTTGTTTTGAAAAAAGGATTCGAAGAAGTCTATTTGATCGGATATTCAATGGGAGGTGTACAGCTCCTGAATTATTTTGGCTGGACAAAAATAGATGAGCGTATAAAAGCAGGAGTCTCTATTTCGGTTCCGACTCATATTGCAACAAGTGCTGCTATACTTAAACAAGGCTTTAACAGGGTCTATTTAAAGAATTTTACAATTGATATTAAAAAAAAGCTGAAATATAAAGCTGCACAATTTCCTGATTTTATAAACCGTGATCAAATTGACAGCATTTCTTCTTTTGATGAAGTCGATCATTATTTTACAGCACCGCTGCATGGTTTTGCCAGCCGGGATGATTATTATCAGCGTGTTTCTCCGGAATTTTCCCTTAAAAATATTACTACTCCGGTTTTAATCATTAATTCTCTGGATGATCCTTTTTTAGGTGAAAGATGTTACCCGAGAGCTATAGCTCAAGACAGTGCATACGTTTACCTTGAAACTCCTAAGTATGGAGGGCACTGTGCTTTTCCCTTGCGTAATTCAATGTATTCCTATGCAGAGAAAAGAGCCTATGAGTTTTTTAAATCCTACAAATAGCCTTCAGTAATACTGTTGATACACGATCAGGAAACTCCTCGATTAAAACCGATCGGATCTCTATAAAACTTTGATATATATATATATATATATATATATATATATAAGCTTTCTTCACCATTGTCAGGTTCATAGGCTTTTAAGTTTAATTAAATAAATTAGGTATAACTACCTGATTTTTATTTAATTAAACTAATTATATTTGGTGAGATAATAAGTTTAAATATATGAAGGCATCATTATTTAGAGTTCTTTATTACTTACGTACTTAAGAAAGAATCAGCAAGAGTATAAAATTTAAACGTATATACTTACCTAAAAACAATCTCTGTTATGCTAAAAGTATCTAAAAATCAATTACAAAAAGAAACTAATCAGGATGTTACAGACACGTTGGGCTTGTCTGTAGGACCTGATGAAAGTTTTGAAATTGCTACAGCAACTGGTAATAGTGAAAACTCCGGTGTAGGTAACTCAATACCTTCTGTTACTCCTGAGGAAAATCAAAAGAGAAAAGAGAACAGGAAGGATATGATTGCTTCTAAAGCGGCTGAACCTGTAGATTTTGCTTATGAAAGGGCCATAGGAAATAATGATTCTTTGTATAGTAATTTTATTGAGCTAATTGCACTTACTAAAAGAAAGGTAGCCCGGATAGTGATTAAGGAAAATGGAAAAAGAACAGGTTTCGCTACTGGTTTTATGGTGTCTAAGGAACTTATGCTTACCAATTGGCATGTTTTTCAAAACAAGGATATGGCAACAAGCAGTGAAGCACATTTTTTTTATGAATATGATAATTTAGGACATCCTATTGATCCGGTTATATTTAAAATGGATAATTCTAAATTTTATAATAACAAAGAACTCGATTATTGTTTTGTAGGATTAGCACCTAAGGATGTAAACAATGAATATTCCTTAGAAGATATTGGTTATTTATATCTGGACAGGCTTATAGGTAAAATAGGAGAGGTGGGTGTTGAGAAACTTAATATTATTCATCATCCTTTAGGAGATTACAAGCAATTATCGATTAGAGAAAATTTGTTTGTTGGTATCGATGATATCAAAATTTACTATGAAACAGATACAGCCCAGGGAAGTAGTGGCAGTCCTGTATTTAATGACCAATGGCAGGTGGTAGGGCTTCACCATAAGAGTATAGCCAGAATGACTGAAGATGGTAAGTATTATCTGGATAGACATGATAACATAATCCCGGAATATGATGGTAAAATTGACATCACTAAAGTGGTTTGGCTTAAAAATGAAGGGATAAGAATAAGTACGATTTTAAAGCATGTGAAAGAAGAAAATCCAAATGATTCTATAATTACGGCGATTGAACAATTACCCCAAAAAGAAACTCTAACATTCTCAATAAATGGTAAACTGTTAAATGACAGACCAATAAAAAATATCGAAAAACAAAATATCATGGAAACCAATACTAGCAATAATATAATAATAAGCGTCCCTGTGGATGCTCTAAGCAGCGAAAATAGTATAGATATCAGTCTGTCAACTAAAAGAATAGCTACTAATAAAACTATAGAACCACAAAAAGGAAATAGTTCCAGTAATGAATTACTTCTGGAAGCAGCTAAAATAAGTAAAGAAGATAGTATTGATTTTAGTTCCTGCCGTGGCTATATTTCTGATTTTCTGGGAAAAGACAAAGATGTTCCTCTGCCAATGCCACAATCTGGAGGTGATATTGAAAAAGAAATAGCTTTGCTTAAAGATAAATCAATGGTATTAAAGTATTTTAATTACAGTCTCATTTTTAATGCTGTGAGAAGAATGCCTTTGATTAGCGCAGTTAATGTTTCGGGAGACCCTGCGTTACGCATAGATGATAGCGACCGCAGCGATGATTGGTTGCGTGATGCGAGAATTGATAAGATGTGTCAGCTGGATGATAAATTTTATGGTCATTCTAATTTTGACAGAGGACATATGAGTCGTTATCAGGATGCTAAGTGGAATATCCCTGCCTCAAAAGAAAATGAGTTGCGAAACGGTATCTATACGTGTTTTTATTCCAACGCATGTCCACAGGTCCCAGGACTAAATCGTGCACCCGGAATTTGGGGAAAACTTGAAAAAGCTGTGTTGGAAAAAGGAGTTAAAAAACAAACTGACAGTGATGAAATTAAAATGAGTGTTTTTAACGGACCAATTTTTAATAAAAAAACAGACAGAATATTTAGAGGCGTAAGAACGCCTATGGATTTTTTTAAAATAATTGTATGGCTGGACGATGAAGATAATTTGAAAGCAACAGCCTTTAAATTATCACAAAAACTACTGCTCGGAGCTATCGATTTTGATGAAAGTTTACTATTGGATATAGAAGCACTCGACATAGACAAGGTGGTAGAATTTAAAAATTACCAATGCAGCATTAAAAGTATAAGTGAAGCTACTGAAATTGATTTTAAGGGACTTGAAAAATATGATACTTTTATATCTAATGATGGTTTAGATCATTCACTACTGATTGATCAGGAATCTATAGTTGTTTAAACTTTACTCCTGCATGTTTTTATAATTTAAAACATACTGCAATACCTAAACAGATGTAAGTTCAGTAAAGTTAAATGTTAGAAACGCTAAATCTATTTCAGTTATTTTTTTGAAAAACATTTTTTCAAAATGAAATCCGTATTACTCACCATAATTCAAAAAATTCCAAAATCATTTGATTTAGGAGATTTCTGTTTGAATGATTAAAATTCTTTAATTGAGATTCCTATATTCAATAGGAGTATAACCAGTATTCTTTTTAAACATTCGATTAAAATGTTGTGGATATTTAAAACCCAGTTCGGAGGCTATTTGGCTGATTGATTTATCGGTATCAAAAATTCTTTCTTTGGCAAGATTTATTAATTTCAATTGAATGTGTTCCTGTGCTGTTTTGCCAGTTTCTTTTTTAATTAAATCACCAAAATAATTTGGAGAAAGATGTAAATGATCCGCAAAATATCCTACTGATGGAAGACCAATCTCCTGTACTGTATCAGTTAAGAAATAATCTTTTAATAAGTTCTCAAATTTTGACAGGATATCAGTATTGATATTTTCACGAGTTATAAACTGCCTGTCATAAAAACGAATACAGTAATTGAGCAGTAGTTCTATATTGCTGGCTATAATACTTTTAGTGTGTTTGTCAATAGACTGGCTTAGTTCGTATTGTAACTTATTAAATAAATCTTTAATAATCTGCTGCTCTTTTAAAGAGAGATGAAGGGCTTCGTGGGAATCATAAGAAAAGAAAGAATATTGGCTCATTTGTTTTCCCAGAGATGTTCCTTTTATTAAGTCAGGGTGAAATAGAAGTGCCATACCTGTAGGCTGGTAGTCATCCGGATTATTAACTTCCAGAACCTGCGCCGGAGCAATAAAAACCATTGTCCCATCATCATAATCATAATTATTTCGTCCGTACTTTAATTCACCGCATTTTCCGGCTTTTAAAAAAATGGCATAAAAACCAAAATGCATGCGGGTGTTGTTTGGCAGTGCTTTTGTTGCCGAATTATGGAAAACACTTATTAAAGGGTGCTGTGTCTCAACGCCTTTAAGATCATTGTATTGTGAAACTTTTTCAACTTTTATAATGTGTTCCATTTTGCATTCTTTAAATTTATAGTACAAATATAGTATTCAGATTATTAGGAAGTTAACACAATTGAGTAAATCAGTAAAAATGGTATTAACTACCGTAATATGTATTATAAAAGTTACTTAGTATTGAAAGAAATTTGTACTGTCTTACTAATTGAGCAAAGTTAACTTTTCAAGAAGCATGGCTTAATGAAGGTTTACTGGTTTATCAGAAGAATGATAAAAGTATGGAAACTAATAAAATTGATATTGATAAGTCACAAATTCTTGAAGTAGCACGTCGATTAACAAAATTGATGATTGACAAAGATATTTCTGACAGGAACAAGATTTTGGATCCGGATTTTACACTTACGCACATCACCGGATATGTACAGTCAAAAGAAGAATGGTTCTCGGAAATTGAAAGTGAGAGAATGAAGTACTATTCATTTCAAGAGGTGAAAACAGCAGTGAAAGTAGAAGGAAACAAAGCTATATTTGTTGGTCAGAATCTACTGGATGCCCGTATTTGGGGCACAAGAAATAATTGGTGTCTGCAGCAAACAATGCTTCTTGAAAAACGAAACGAAAAGTGGATTATTATTAAATCGACAGCAACAACATTTTAGAAATTAAAATAAAAAATTGAAATCATGGAAAAGAGAATATTAGGAGCACAAGGATTAGAAGTTTCTGCATTAGGATTAGGTTGTATGGGATTAAGCTACGCTTATGGTACTGTGATTGAGAAGCAGCAAGCGATAAAGATAATTAGAGAAGCTTATGAACAGGGAATTACCTTTTTTGATACTGCCGAAGCATATGGAATTGCCAATGAAGAGTTGGTAGGAGAAGCTTTGAGCCCTTTTAGAAAAGAAGTTGTTATTGCAACAAAATTTGGTTTTAAAGGAGGAAACGCTTTTAACGGACAAGATAGCAGGCCAGAAAATATCAGGGCAGTTGCCGAGGAATCTTTAAGAAGATTAAAAACTGATGTTATTGATTTATTCTATCAACACAGAGTAGATCAAAATGTACCTATGGAAGATGTGGCAGGGACGGTTAAGGATCTTATACAAGAGGGAAAAGTAAAATACTTTGGACTTTCAGAAGCCGGTGTTGAATCTATTCGCAAAGCACATTTGGTTCAGCCCGTAACAGCTTTGCAAAGTGAATATTCAATTTGGTGGAGAGAACCTGAATTAGAAATTTTACCAACACTTGAAGAATTAGGAATTGGTTTTGTGGCTTTTAGTCCATTAGGAAGAGGTTTTTTAACGGGAGCAATTACTGAAAATACAAGTTTTGAAAGTACTGATTTCAGGAATAATTTACCTCGTTTTAGTGAAGATAACAGAAAGGCAAATCAAAAATTAATTGATTTACTATCCGCAATTGCTACTCAAAAAATGCCACTCCCGCACAAATTGCATTAGGTTGGCTTTTAGCGCAAAAACCATGGATAACACCAATTCCGGGAACAACAAAATCAAACCGATTAACAGAAAATATTGGAGGAGCATCAATTTATCTAACTGTAGAAGATGTTAAAAAAATTGATGACGCTTTCTCTCAAACCATAATACAAGGAGATCGTTATCCTGCTCATCTTCAAAAAGCAGTAGGGAAATAAAAATAAAATGATGGAACAACAAATTAGTTATTGGTGCCGGATTTAAAGAAATTAACATGGAAAACGAATCAGGACTTTGCCACTTATTAATATTTTAACTAATTCGAGCCATCGCCACTATAAATTAGAAACCTCCAAAGTCATAGAATTTGGAGGTTTATCCGTTTTTAAAATGTTATTTATTGTTACATTATTTCATCAGGCTAATATTAGTTAAACCTCCATCAGATAAGATTTCAGTACCCACTATAAAAGCCGATTCATCTGATGCTAAAAATACAGCAGCGTTCCCAATATCAGATGGAAGTCCTTGTCGGCCAACAGGCGTAATATCTATCCAAAGTTGTTTTACCTGTTCCAACTGTTCCTGAGGTACAATTTTTCCAAATACAGGCGTGTCAATAGAACCGGGTGAAAGTGCATTTACGCGTATTTTCCTGGACAATAAGTCCAATGATAAACCTTTTGCTAATGATATTATAGCCGCTTTTGCTGCAGCATATATTGCCATACCCGGCGCAGCGCGATGTGCTGCACTCGAACCGATAAGTATGATGGAAGCTCCGTCGTTTAAATACGGTAGTGACTTTTGAACTGTAAAATAAGCACTCTTCAAATTCAAATCCATATAGCTATCATAACTCTCTTCTGTAGCATCGTTTATAGAACCCATTGGGACACCATCTACAATTCCGCCTGCATTCACTACCAGTACATCAATCTTTCCAAATTTATCAAATGTTTTTTTGAATATATTTTCCAAATCATTGTTATTCGTTACATCACCTGTAACACCAATAAAATGGTCACCTAATGCTTCTACAGTGTTATTTAAGGTTACTTCATTTCTTCCGGTAACAGTCCCGAAAGCGCCTGCCTTTTTAAATGCTTTTGCAATGCCAAAACCTATACCGCTGTTACCACCTGTAACTACGGTTACTTTATTGCTTAATTTACTCATTTTGTAATCTTATTAAATTATAATCCGTAAATACCTCCTGAAACAGAAATTTTCTCTCCTGTAATCCATGCTGCGTCGTCAGAGGCAAGAAATACAGCTACTTTTGCAATATCTTCAGGCTGTCCGGTACGGCCAAGCGGAGTTGTGGCAACAAGTTTTGCTTCAAAATCGCTGCCAATAAAACCGGCACTATGCGAACCTTCTGTTTCTACAACGCCGGGTAAAATAGAATTGATACGGATATTTCTTCCGCTGAATTCTTTTGATAAGGAAATTGTAATAGCATCCAGAGCCGCTTTGGTTGCAGAATATACGGATCCAGTTGGAAGAGGCGTATTACTTGCTCCTGAACTGATATTAATGATATTTCCACCTTTATCTCCAAACGATTTTAAAGAGGCCTGAATGGCGAGTATAGAGCCTAAAACGTTAACGTTGAATTGTTGATGAAAAGATTCCTCCGAAGTTTCTTCAATAGGGGAGTATTGATAAATACCAGCATTATTAACCAAAATATCCAATATGCCAAAAGCTTTTTTTGTTTCTTCAAAAAGTTTTGTCACATCTGATTTTTTAGAAACATCGCCCTGAACTGCAATTGCGGTTCCTCCGTTATCGGTTATAAATTTTACTACTTTTTCTGCATCTTCTTTATTTGATGCGTAATTCACCACCACTTTTGCGCCTTCGGCTGCGAAATATTTAGCAATAGAAGCACCAATTCCTTTTGATGCACCTGTAACTATCGCTACTTTGTTTTTTAATTTGCTCATTTTTATATTTTTTAGAATATTTTAATGCTGCAAATTTAAAAGGTATTAATTTATTTTAGTAACTTTGTAACTAAAAGTAACAGTAACCTTGAAGTAACAAAGTAACATTATGGAGTGTAAACCACTTGAAAAAGAGCAACACAAAAAGAAAATGATGGCCGTTCAGGACTCGATGGATGTACTAAGTGGCAAATGGAAAATCTCTATTATATCTTCGATTTGTTATTATAACAAAAGACGATTTTCTGATATTTTGAATGATGTTGTAGGAATTTCAAATAAAATGCTCAGCAAGGAATTAAAAGAGCTTGAAATAAACAAATTGATCACACGAACAGTTTTGGATACTCAGCCTGTAACGGTTCAATATGAACTTACGGAACATGGTTTAACCCTGAAGACTATAATTAATAATTTGACAGATTGGGGCATTGAACACAGGAAAAAAATTATTGAGAAATAATTTTGTGTTTGGTTTTCAGCAATTAATACGGGTAACAATTGTAAACGTCTTTAACTGCATTAGGCCTGTCAAAACATGGCGGATTTAATCCAGGACATGTCTTTTTTATTTTTATAATTTTCCTTGTAATAAGGATTGACGAAAATAAAAAATCCTTTTTATTTATTTCTATATAAAGGTTGTAGACATCCTCGATAATGATGCGTAAATTTGGAATTGTAAATTATAATAATGCTATCTATGAAGAAAATAGGATTTTTATCGTTTGGGCATTGGGCTAATCATCCTTCCTATCAAACTCGTACGGCAGGTGATACACTGCTTCAGTCCATTGATTTGGCCGTTGCTGCAGAAGAGATTGGTATAGATGGCGCTTATTTTAGAGTTCATCATTTTGCAACACAATTGGCATCACCTTTTCCTTTACTTTCGGCCATCGGTGCTAAAACTGACCGAATAGAGATTGGAACTGGGGTGATAGATATGAGGTATGAGAATCCGCTGTATATGGTTGAAGATGCCGGTGCTGCAGACTTAATTTCAGAAGGACGTTTACAATTAGGTATCAGCAGGGGATCACCGGAGCAGGTAATTGACGGCTGGCGCTCTTTCGGTTATGAACCAAAGGAGGGTGAAACAGATGCGGATATGGGACGTAAAAAAGCGTTGGAATTTTTGGATAGGCTTAATGGTGTAGGATTTGCAGAGCCAAACCCATTCCCCATGTTCCCAAATCCACCAGGTTTATTGAGACTTGAGCCGCATTCCGAAGGATTACGAGAGCGAATCTGGTGGGGAGCTGCATCTAATGCTACTGCCGTTTGGGCGGCCGAAAACGGGATGCATCTGCAAAGTTCTACACTGAAGTATGACGAAAATGGTAAACCTTTTCACATCCAACAGGCAGAACAGATCAGGTTATATAAAGAAGCCTGGAAAAAAGCAGGTCATCAGCGCGAAGCACGGGTTTCGGTAAGCCGTTCTATTTTTGCACTGGTCAATGATCAGGATAGACGCTACTTTGGAGATCAAGGCAGGGGGGCAGATAGTTTTGGTAATATAGAAAGAGATAAACGGGCAATCTTCGGAAAAAGTTACGCAGCAGAGCCAGATAAACTCATAAAAGAGCTGGCCCAGGATGAAGCTATTCAGGAAGCAGATACATTGCTGCTGACGATACCCAACACATTGGGGGTTGACTACAATATACATATACTGTCAGCTATACTAAAATATATTGCTCCGGAGCTGGGCTGGCGTTAAAATTTTTCAAAACAAAGTAACGAAGCCCCTATTTTTTTTAAAATAGGGGCTTTTTGACATACGAATTGGAGTTTTTCATATTTGAAGAGGTTTTTGCTATTTTTGTATGTGTCTGAATGTAAGAATGCACGCTATATGAACAAGAGCATATTAATAAAAAAGTTTTATTTGCAACAGTTCTTAAAATATAATTAGTATAAAAATAAAAATATGGATCAAAGGAATATTAGAAATAGAATTTATATTACCCCTCAACAACAAGAAATAATCAAACACACACACATATTATTAGGCGGAGCAGGCATCGGAAGTGTAATTGCAGAGTGTTTACTGCGATTGGGTTTTGAAACCCTTACCATAATTGATGGCGATGTTGTTGAATTATCCAATTTAAACAGACAAAACTATACTGAGAAAGATATCTCTAAACCTAAAGTAGAAGCGCTTAAAGAAAGGTTGCTTTCTATTAATAGTGAGGCAAAAATCACGACTCATAATTGCTTTTTAACTCCGGAAAATGTTGAGGAATACATAAAAGATCATAAAATTGCGATCAACGCTTTGGACTTTACTTCAGATGTACCGCTATTGTTCGATTCTATATGTCAAAGTAGAAAGATCCCGGTATTGCATCCATATAATTTAGGATGGGGCGCATTGGTATTGGTAATTTCAGAAGAAGAAGGATTAGATGCTCTAAAGAAATCAGATGAAAAATTTACCGAAATCAATGTTGTCAATTATGTTATAGAATATATGCAATATTGGGAAAACCCCCAGGAATGGCTTGAAAAAGTTCTGGATGAATATATAAAAGAAGACAAAAATCTTTCTCCTCCGCAACTTTCTATTGCATCTTGGTTAGTTGCTGGTTTGTGTACGAATATTGCATTTGATATCGCGGTTAATAACCGTATAAAAGTATTTCCGGAATTTTATTTGACGAGTATCAAATAGACCATTTGCGAGATTTACTAGCTTATATTTCTGATTCTTTATAAAAATAATTCCTTTAAAAGCTGTATTCAAAATTTGATTTTGAATACAGCTTTTTTGTTATGGCAAAAAAAATGAAGGAGTGTACGCTTTTGCAAAAGATACAATTGCGTTAAAAACTTTTACAAAAAAGTACAAGACAATAGTAAATCATTATAAAGGAAATTCTATCTTAAATCCAAGTGCTGCTTAAATGGCAATATTACTTAAAGGAAAATATCTTTTAAACGATTGGTATTTAACTATTGTAACTGCTGACAACAAAAAAATGAGTTTTAAAAGAATCCGTTAAAAAGTATTTTTAAATCAGCTTATTACTGGTAGCAAAAGCAATGGCTTCTGAAATATTGGTCACCTCTAATTTATCAAAAAGTTTTCGTCTGTGAAATTTTACGGTATCCGGAGAAACAAATATTTCTTCGGCAATTTCATTTATAGCAAAACCCCGGGTTGAAAGCTGTAAAATTTCTTTTTCTCTTTTAGACAAAGTTATTTTTTTAAAGTTTTCCCATTGGTCAAGCGCAAGATTATAATTATGCACCATATTTTCTCCGTTTTTATGTATTTTAATATTACCCGCTTTGCGTTCAGACGATAATGAAATAATACATATTGCTTTCCATATTTTTCCGGTACTGGTTAGAAAAACAGGAGTAAGTTTTTGATTGATTAAAATCAATTTTCCTTCTTGGTTTTTTAAATGAAAATCATACGAAATTGTATATAGAATTCGGTCTTCCATTGGTGTTTTATCGTAAAAATCAAATCCAATAGAATTAATTTTGAGCAATAAGTCTAAATCGGATTGAGGAACATGTTTAAAATAAAAAGCATATCCCATTTCCAGAACTTGCTGAGGCGTATTACCACATAGAAATAAAGGATTATCTGAAACATATTCAAATCCCTGTTCCAAATAATTTATAACGTATAAACTGGTGTATGTTGCTCTTGCAAATGCCTTTATTGGCTCTATATAATCAAATTTCCGTACTCTTTCTTCATCTGTCAAGCTGTAAATCGTATTCCTTGAATCAAAAAATGAATTCAAATCCTGGTCTTTCATCTGCTTAATTTTTATCAAATTTACCCATTTTTTTTTCATGTATGAAAAAAGTGCATCAATCTTGTACAATAAGAATACTTATTGATTCTCAAATTCTTATAAATGTTTATTAGTTTGAAAACAATGTAAGATTTCATAAGACTATTAAAGTCAAGTTTTTTTCCATCAGGCTTATTCCTCTTTATCTTTTTTTATTGTCAAAAATCAATTTCTACTCTTTTAGTGTAGTTTATTGAATTTTAGGTAAATACTACTATTTAGTGTAGCAAAACAAAGCGATATGAAAATTAGATTTGTTACGAACCAAATGAAATAAACCCCAATGACAATTACTCAAAATTACTTAGAAAGATTAGAATTAAACCAACTTACAGAATTAGCCAAATTTGTAGTAGAGGAAAACTTCAATCATCATTGTGAAAATGTAAGTGCGCAGGAAATCATTTCAGACACTCAGGAAGTGTATGATGAAGAATTAAATTATTTCAAAGATTCTGAAATTTTTGTAGCCAAAGATTTTTCAGGAAACATTCAGGGATCAATCAGGGTAATTAAATGGGATTATAAAACAAAATTACCGCTTCAGAAAATTTTTAATATCGACCCCTTAAGTTACAAGTATTCGCAAAATGCCACATCTGTCTGGCATATTGGCCGATTTGCTACCAAAAAAGATGTAAAAGATAAAACACTTTTTAGAAAATTAATGGTGTGCGCAATTGCCCCTATATGCGAACAAAAAGATGGTGTTGCATTTGCAGAATGCGACAGCAAGCTTTTAAGAATAATGAACCTGCTTGGTATAAAAGCAGAAGTTATAGGTGCTTCTATAAATTATCTGGGCTCTGAGACCATACCAATAGCCATGAATTACGCTGGTTTAGAGGAGTTTTATTATAACAATAAATCACTGGTGACATCTCAGTCTATCAATAAAATGTCCAGTCAAACATTTCAAAACAAACAGTATCAGTATCAAGTATGCTAATGCCGGCTTGATAGTACAACCGGTAATTTCTAAAAGAAGGTTGTTTGGGGTAGTAATTTAACCATTAATTCCACTACAAATGATAAATGAGATGATAAGGAGAATACTAGAGTAAATAATGGTTTTCTCCTGATATTTTAAATCAGATAGAGCGATATAGACAGCACGATTTTTAGCACAGATCAAAATAAAAATTTAATCGTAAAAAAGATGATTTTAACAAAAGAACAAAAAAAAGGTCAGGATGTGTTTTTTAGCATAATTGCAGAGGCTTGGGAAAATGATGATTTTAAAAAATCATTGATAAAAAATCCCGAAAAAACATTAGCGGTGTTTTTTGGGAGAAATCTGCCAATAGGGAAAAAGATAAAGGTTACAGACCAGTCTGACCCAGAGTTTCTGTATATCAATATTCCTATAAAAATGAAGCCAGAAGATCAGGAGCCGGATGAAAAAAAAATAGACAACTGTAGCGGTAGCACCTCGAACGGATCTGCGGTTACAGACTTTGAAAGTTTGTATGATTCGCTGCGGGGTTTATAAATAATATTTTTAAAATATTAAAAACAAGAAATTATCGTACGGGGACATTTTCGGGTGCAATCGATAAGAGAACCCGAATAGTGTTGCCGAAATAAAGCAGAAATTGTTGATCCGATATGAAGAATTAATGCAGCAGGACGGCTTATTTACACAACTGGCTACACGTCAAATTAGTAAAATCATGAACAATTTAATTACTTTAGAACCAGTCGACCGCGAGGTGTCGATTGGTTTATCTTCTGCACTTAAAGCCTATCTCTTTAATAAGTTTATTTTAGATGATGTTTATGCAGTTTCAACTAATGATGATACGGACATTCAATTCTGGGAAGATCTACTGGATGCTTCTGAAAAAAAAGACATTTTTACGCTGTTAAAGGAATGCTATCCGCAATTGAATTTTCTAATCGAAAGAGAAACAGATAAAATTGAATTGTATAAAAATGTTGTTTTAAAAGGAAAAACAGATACATTTAAATTTACAGCTTATCTGAAATTAGAAGATGCAAAAAATATTAGTTTAGAACTTCATCAAAGTGTTGCAGGCAGAGTTCCGGTATTAATCGTTCCTAATAAAGAAGATTTTGTAAAAATTCTGCAGTCTTTAATGCATAAAAATAATCCCGTATCCATTCCGCCATCAATGGGGGCGGTGTTGTTAAATGGTCTTAATAACTGGAAAAGATTAAATAATATCAAAAAAAAATGGTTGCAAAATAATCCTTTGGGGGATTGGAATACCGAGTTTTCAGATAATATTATGCCTAATAGATCTTTATACAATGACAAATTCATCATTTTAAGTACAAAGCCTTACAGTAACGTTAAAGCAAGTCAATTGGGACTGGCAGAAGATGTATGGACTTCTTATTCCGTTTCGATTCGAAAAGAACATGAGTTTACCCATTTATATACGCTCAAAAAATACGGACACGCTGCTAATAACCTGCATGATGAATTAATAGCTGATTATATAGGAATTATTAAAACAACCTGGAGTTACAATAAAGTCTGGATGCTGACCTTTATGGGATTAGAAAATTATCCTCATTATAGAGAAGGCGGGAGATTAGAAAACTACGTAAAAGAAAGTAAGCTGTCTGAAGCTGATTTTAAACAATTAATTATAATTGTAAAAAACGCTATAGAAAACATTGCTATTTTTGATAAAAATCTGGGTAAACTAAAATCAATTAAAGACCAAACCCGTAGGATCGACGCACTTTGTGAGATAGGATTAATTGATTTGGCATCACCTAATGGTGCAGACTTATTGATTGAAATTTATTATGGAAATTTTTATCAGACATTATTCTAATATTTACAAGAATTATTATTGGCTTAAAACACTGACTCGTCCTAAATAATCGATACAGATTATTAGGACGAGTTATATGTTTGATGTTAAAATGAATCAAGAATACAGATAGGATTAAAAATAAAAAATTGGATACGCAAAACAGAATATAGCTTAGCTTCTTCTCCGTTTGCATATCCAAAATTTAAAAGTAGTTTATTGAATACTAATCTTTATAGAACTAGCTTTATCATTAAAACCTCCTAAACAACTATTATTTGCAGTTAACACAACAGATTCTCCTCCAAAATTGTCGTTCTGATACATTGTAACTCTGTAGCCATTTTCTAAGCGAATTGAAGACAAGTCATCATTTACAATACCATACGATTTTAACTGAGCTAATGTATAATTGCCAACAGGTAAGGCAACTGCATAGCCTGTATAATTGCAATTTTGGTAAACTGTTACAATACCTCCAGTTGCGGTATTATATTTATTATCAATATAAGTACGGGATAAATTACCTACACCATCAAAATAATTATCTGCTAATTTAGCAGGATCCGTTGCAAATTCTCCACCTTGTACTATACCATCATTCCCATCATTCCATGCCCATGGAGCGTTGGCACCGCCGGTTTTAAAATCATTTCCTGTAAATCCTCCTCCCGGACTAGAAAACAATTGAGTATTGAATCGTTGATCCCATAATCCTCCGCTTTCAAAAATATCGACAAGTTTGTATTCCACATAATTATCATAATTATCAGATGGTATTTGGGCAGTTCCGCTTGCAGAAGGGTAGTATATAATTCCATCCCCATCTATATCATGCTGCGGCCAGGCTTTAAGACTGTGTCCTTTAGCATCTTGCGCTGTGATAGGGTGCAATTCTCCGTTATAATCTCTCATTTGTAATGTTCCATCAACACTTTCTAATCCACTTACAAAAGAACTGCCAGATGGTACATACGAAAAGAAGTCTGAATGACTTACTGTAACTGCTCCTTTTAATGCACCATAAGCAGAACCATTTTTTTCGACAATTATTAATACCCCTTCTAAATCATTTTCGTGTTGGTCTAATGAGTACAAAAGTGGGTTATCTGTCCAATCTCTAGGAGAAAAGAAAGCATAAGTAATAAACCAATGTGTATTGGATTCTACAACAGAATAGTAACAATGCGCAGCTAAAGAATTGGTATAAGCAGGAAGATTGTTCCAGTTGTTTTCGCCATTCCAGTCATTGTCATAATTAATAGCGGTAAGGTAATCTGATTTTCCTCCTTCTGCATAAGTTCCGGTGGCATCTACATCTTTATAATGAATAGGGGCCCATCTTCTAGCCAAATCAGAAATAGCTGCCGCACTGATTTTTTTAGTATTTTGTTGGTTTGTTGCCACAGCGGTAGTTTCTACTTCATCCAATGTCGTGTCCTGACATGAGAATGTAATGGCCGCTAACATAACAACGAACACTTTACTTAAAACCTTTTTTCGATTCTGTTTTTTCATAATTCTAGTTTTAATTGTTTATAACATATTTAAATTCAATGATTTTCATAAATTATTTAAAAGGAATAAGCGACTGAGAAAAAAATAATCAGTAATAGAACCTTTGTTTTCTGAAAACAGATAATATCTGTTCTTTTTGAATTATAAATCTTACTAGTAATAAGTACCGTAAAAGAGAAATCGTACTATCTCAGTATATTATAATACCGTTAACAAAAAGTTAACAGGATTAGGATTATTTTATTTATAAAATCAATAATTTTTTTCAGAGTTAAAATCAGAAAACTGCTGATCAAAAAATAAAAAAAACAAGGATTTACTTAGTAAAAATCTTATTGAAGTAAGCCTCCGGCAAAGTAGATTCGGAGTAATTTGGAATAGTTCAATACTACCTGAATTAACAGCCAATAACATAGAGATTCGTAAATCTTATATTAAATCCTAATAAAATGAGTCTCACAAACTTTTAAAAAAAACATGTTCAACTCAGTACAACTAATAATTGTAAGAGAGAAGTTCACAGTTTGATATAGTGGCACGCGTGCTCTAAAATATTTTTTTATTATATTTAACACGGATAACGGTTGCTTTTATATTGTCAGGTATTGTATAAAACTTATAGCTACTATGAATAGATTTTTTACTGCGAATAATTACTCTAAACAGTTATATAAATAAAATGGAAATATTTGAATACATAAATATCAAAACCAAAATCCAAACAACAAAGTATGAGATTATAAAGAAGACCTTTAAACAAGAGGTTTATAAAAAAGGGACTATTCTTTTAAAACCAGATAATGCATCCCAGAAGTTGATTTTTGTAGAATCAGGTTTGTTACGGATGTATTACCAATTAGACGGTAAAGTAATTACTTTTCTTTTCCTTACAGAGAACGCCATGATGTTTCCTCTCGAAAGTGTTTTTTATAACAAGACTGACCCTTACGGGTGGGAAGTTGTTCAGGATTGTACATTAAGTATTGCTCACTTTTCTGACATACAGACCCTTATGGATACTGTTCCGTTTTTTGAACGCTTTATTCTGTCTGAATCTTTCAATGTACTTAAGCAAATGTCAGATAAGCTCTATGGCATCCAAATGCTAACAGCTGAAGAGCGGTACAAAAAACTACTCGAATTACATCCGGCCATCCTTCAAAATGCGCCATTGGGACATATAGCATCCTATCTTGGTATTTCTCAACAACACTTAAGTGTTATTCGTGCAAAAAAAAATTAAGGACTTTTTCTTTTTTAAGAATTCTTAAAAATCCCCGATTATTATCTGTCAACTTTGCACTTGCAAAACTGGGTTGCCCATTTTTAAAAATGGGTAGCAAAGTATCATGCCAATTATTCGCATTTTCCGCACCTGATCTATGTATGCTTCGGTAGTAATTCCAAAGCATTATGCGGAGCATTTTTAAAATTTAAATAAAAAACATCATGGAATCCATTTTAATTTATTTCCTCACGGGCATTTTTTGTTTGGCAATTTTGGGCAAACTAACGGGTAAAACCAAAGCTACTTTTGACAAGGCTGGCTACAGTTATTACTTTATGTATGGCTTAGCTGCCGTGGAATTGATGCTTACAGTGGGGTTATTTTCACAGTATGCTTTATATTCAATTATTGGATTACTGATAATTATGTCAGGAGCGGTTTTTACATTGTTCAGGCAAAAAGCAAAACCCCAGCATTACATTTTATCAATTATCGCTATCAGTTTATTGCTGACACTATATTGGTTATAATATTCTAAAACAAAGTAAACTATGACAGAGTTTTGTGGCAAAAATGATACTATTGAAAATTATAAAGAAAGAAGAGGAATTAAATAATATGAACCAGCTATCGACTTTAAGTGAAATAAAAGAGTATGAAGACTCAGGGATGATGACGTTGCCTCCCAATACGTATGAGGCATTGCGAATTGCTGCAAAAAATAATAGTGACAGGGTAGCGCTTCATTTTTTTTTAGACGGATCGGCCTACCAAAATGCAATCACTTTCTCCTATAAAGAACTTTTAGGAAAGGTCAATGCCTTTGCCAATATGATCTACCATCTTGGATTGGATAATGAAGCTGGAGTTTCAGTACTATTGCCCAACTGTCCCGCCTATGTAATCACTTTATTTGGTGCTCAGGCCCGCGGGGTAGTAAATCCACTTAATCCGATGCTCGAATTGAATCATTTAGCAGATATTATCAATGCTGCCCAAAGCAAAATCATTGTTACCCTTGCATCTAACACCACTATGCCTTATTTAGAAAAGGCCAGGGCTTTGGTTAAATTGACGCCATCAGTAGAGTATATTTTAACCGTTGATTTGGGGTATTATCTGGGAGAAAAAACTTCTTCTGAAATCGAGGTAATCAACGGTGTGCATTTTCTGGACTTTCATCACCATTTGGATCAGCATAATATGGACTCTCTCGATTTTAAGTGTACTAAAAAATACGACTCCATAGCTTCTTATTTTCATACTGGCGGCACTACGGGCAGTCCTAAATTAGCGCAGCATTCACATCAGAACGAATTGGTAAATGCTTTTATGGTAGATAAGTGCCTGCAAAACCAAAGCCCTAAAACGTTTCTTTGCGGTTTGCCCTGGTTTCATGTTAACGGTGTAGTTGTTACAGGCCTGGTTCCGTTACTAAATGGGCATACATTGCTTTTGGCAACACCCATTGGGTATAGGAATGAAGGATTGATGGAAAATTTTTGGAAAATAGCAGCACATTACAAGGTTTCTTTTTTTAGTGCGGTTCCAACTATACTAAGTAAACTCCTTAACGTTCCAATTGGTGGTGCAGACATTTCTTCTTTAGAAAATCTCCTTTGCGGTGCAGCCCCGCTGTCAGAAAAATTACTTACCGATTTTCAAAAAGCCACAGGCTTGCAGATCATCGAAGGATATGGTTTTACGGAAGGAACTTGTGTAAGTACTTTTAATCCATTAAAAGGCAATAAAAAAAATGGTTCTGTGGGTTTAGCTCTGCCGTTTCATCAAATGAAAGCTGTAATAATCGATGATAATGGAGATTATTTAAGAGATGCTGAGATCAACGAGCAAGGCATTCTGGTAGCTCACGGACCCAATGTGATTTCAGGCTATAAAAGTGAAATCCACAATAAAAATGCTTTTGTTGCAATTGCAGACAAAAGATGGTACAATACCGGCGATTTGGGCAGGCAGGATGCAGACGGCTATTTTTACATCGTAGGGAGAAAGAAAGAACTGATCATAAGAGGCGGACATAATATTGATCCTAAAGTGATAGAAGAACCTTTGAGCAAACATCCTTTTGTTGCAGCCGCTGCTGCTATAGCGCGCCCGGATGCATACGCAGGTGAGTTACCTGTGGTTTATATCGAACTAAAACCAAATACTTCGGCAACAGTAGAGGAACTTATGCTGTTTGCAGAAACCCATATTCTTGAAAAAGTGGCCGTACCCAAAAAAATGTATATCATTCCACAAATGCCTTTAACAGCGGTTGGCAAAATATATAAGCCCGAACTGGAAAATTGTCAAATAAAAGAAGTTTTTGAGACAGCCTTGTTGAAAATTCCTGGTATTGACAGCTTTGCTATAAGTTTTGATATGACCAACGGCAGAATAGTAAAGATTTTTGTAATATGCAGTGATAATGTAGACTACCAAAATTTAATTAACAAAGAACTGGGATACTACCCGGTCAAATATTTAATAATCAAAAGTTAAAATTAAGCACAAATAGACCTACTTATTTAAATTCTAATATAGTCAGATCCGGTAGATTATATTGTTCTATTCGGACTCATCGAATTGGTGTTGGTTACACTTTTATGGATACCTAAAACAAGTAACATTGGTTTTCCTATTATGTTCCTGCCTGGGAGGAGTGCTGTCAATAGAATTAATGGGTGGTCAACCTCTGATCGCTGCTATTTTCTTAGCATTTCTCCGGATCTCTCTTTTTTTAGTAACCGACCAATGTATTTGAAGTCTGTCCATACAGATAAAATTTAAACAGGTTGGGTATAATGGCAATATGTATAACAACCGACATTTAGACCTATTTTCCAGCGGAAATGGCCTTTTAATAAGCTAGTTGTGTAATTAACTTTGTACCCCAATAATCATAAGAAAATAAAAAATAAAAAATGAAAACGATAATTAAAATTATAGGTCTGTTTACAATTCTTTTTACGGGCAATGTGGCCTATTGTCAAAACGGCGAGGCAGATATCGATGTAGTACAAGCGCTACTTGGCAGAAATAAGCGATTAATCATAGCTGAGTATATGCAATTGGAGGAGAAAGAAAAAAATTCCTTCTGGCATCTCTATGATCAATATGAAGAGAAAAGAAAAGACATTGAAAAGGAAGTTTTTTTACTATTAAATGAATACGCGGAAAAATACAAGACATTAAATGACGCTGAAGCTCACAAGCTGATCGTGAATTTCATGAAGAGTATGGATGAAAACAACGCTCTGCGCAAAGTTTATTTTAAAAAAATGGAAAAGGAAATTGGCAGTTTAAAGGCCGCTAAATTTATTCAGTTGGAAACCTTTATCCAAACATCATCACAGGCTAACCTGCAAAATCAGGTTCCTATGATCGGAGAATTAGAACGATTAAATCGTCAAAATACTGAATTACAGCTCCGAAAAACTGAAAAGAACACTCGAATGATTGAAACTTTTAATTAATCATATTAAACAAAAAAATTACTGATATGGCTTTGTTAGATTTAAAGAGTTTTATAAAGAGAAGGTATTCTGTGACGCCTGAATTGATACAAAACTCCGTAAACAAGCCTATCGACTCCTCAAGGAAACAAAAGTGCTTCGAAAAGTACTTTTGTTTCCATTACTCAAGAACCCTATGTGCATTGATTTGAACCTAAGGTAACTCCAAGATAATTTATAAATGTTAAATTACTAAAAAATAAATAATATTTTTAATTTAAAACTAAAATAATATTATTAATTTAACACTGTTTTAAGCATATAATCATGTCAGATAAAAAAATAGTCGAAAGTAAGCTAAAATATGATGCAGTTGTAAGAGATGAAATTTTAGAACACAAATCGATTACTGATGGTTTTTCAGTAACCCTTGATCTCGTTATGGTCGAATATGAAGCATTCAAAAATTATTTCAGATCCGATTATTATCACATCGTTTTTATTGAATCTGGTGAAGCAACTATTAATATCAACCTGACAGACTACCACGTTAAAAAAAATGATTTTCTTCTTTCCTCACCGTTCGACATTAAAAGATTAATCAAATTTAAGGACTGCAAAATATCAACCATTCTCTTTACCAGTGATTTTTTAGAAAAAACGGACCTTTTAAAAAGTACAAACGATCTACTTGCTTATTTTACTTCAAAATATTCACCAAAATGGTCGTTAAATCAAAATGATTCCGTCACAATTATAAAAAGTATGAAGGAGCTTGCCGAGAAGCAGGAAAATATAAAGACGCATCTTTATGGAAAAGAATTATTATACTTAGCCTTTACATCTTACTTATATGAAATGTCTGCATTGGCTCAAAAATATGCACAGGCAATCCACAAAAATATATCAAGAAAAGAAAATCTGGTTATTAGCTTTACCGCTTTAATAATAGCGAATTTTAAAAAAGAAAGAGCTTTACAATTTTATGCATCCGAACTCAATATTACTGCCAAGTACCTGACTGAAACCATTAAAGAAATTACCGGTAAAACCGCCGGTGAAATTGTGGAAAGTTTTGTTATCCAGGAAGCAAAAATGCTGCTCAATAACCCGGAATTGAGCATTGCTGAAATTGCAGAGGAGCTAAATTTTAGCGACCAGTCATTTTTTGGTAAATTCTTCAAACGGTGTACCGGCTTATCCCCAAAGAATTACAGGCTTCTTTAATATCCTCATAAAACATTTTTAAAAACCCTTCTGAAAGTACTTTCAGAAGGGTTTTTTATTTTTCCCCACTTGCATTTACCATTCTCAAAGTGAAAAGTAAAGGACAAAAATCTTCTATTCCTTTCTTTTTTTGCTCTGAACGCAGTAAAAACGAATAATAGACCAAACTTGCCGATTAGACAACCTTTCTACAGCCTGATTGCCACAATATCTTTGCCCTGTAAATAAAATGTAACTCTTTAAAAAATTAAATCACATAATCATGAAAGCAAAAACAAATTATTTTTCAACCCTATTAGCATTGGCATTATTAACAGTAAGCTGTAATAATAAAAACGAAGGAGAAGAAAAACCACAGGCTGTAAAAGTCAGTGTTCAAAAAATTCAAAAAGTTGATAAAATTCAGGAATTAAACTATTCCGCAACAATTGAAGCTGATAATACTGCGCAGGTAAGTTTTGCAGCTGCAGGAACAGTAAATAACGTAGCTGTTAATGAAGGGCAAACAGTAAAAAATGGCCAATTACTAGCAACTATCGATGCAACAACATATAGTAATGCATTGCAGATAGCAAATTTAAGTTATGAGCAATCTGCAGATACCTACAAAAGGCTTAATGAACTGTATGTTAAGGGAAGCTTACCTGAAAAAGACTATATAGACATTAAAACCAAACTGGCACAATCGGCAGCTAATAAAAGAATTAGTGCCAAGCAGATTGCCGATACCCGTTTATACGCTCCAATGTCTGGAATTATTACACACAGGTTTATTGAAAGAGGAAGCACAGCTGCACCAGGAATTCCTGCATTTAGCATTATTAAAACAGACATGGTATATGCTAAGATAACAGTTCCTGAAAGTGAAGTAGGCATCTTAAAACACGGGATGACGGCAAACGTATTCATTCCTACTTTGAATGATTCAATAAAAGGGAAGATATCTATAATCAATCCACAAGCGGATGACAGGTCAAAAACTTTTACCATTAAAATTAAAATTGATAACGGAAGTCAGAAACTATTACCTGGTATGCTGGCTTATGTAAAAGTTAATCCAATGAAAACAGAAAAAGTTATCGTTATTCCTGCAACTGCTGTAATAAGAGACGCTGATGATATTACCTATGTCTATGTGACAAATAATAATAAAACAGTTGTCCGTAAGCGTATTACCGTTGGAAGCATTACCGGAATGCAGGAAATCGTCATCAAGGAAGGATTAAGCGAAAATGACATTATAGTTACTGCCGGTCAGTCAAGACTAAAAGACGGAGCCCAAGTATCATTCTAAAAACAATACTCAAAATTCAAAAATCTTAACAATAGTAATATGGAAAAGAAAAAAATGCATTTTATTGAGGCTGCAATGAAAAATAAGCAGGTAACTATTGTCCTTGTGACACTGCTGGTCTTATTTGGCATCTACTCACTAAGAAATATGCCAAGATCCGAGGATCCAAAAATAGATAAGCCAACAGCGATGATCTATGCCTTTTATCCCGGAGCTGACGAAGTACAGACAGAGAAACAACTGACCAATAAATTAGAACAATATCTTTTTTCATTCGAAGAAGTTGATAAGCATAAAACAAAATCACAGACCAAAGACGGACAGGTATTTGTAACTGTAGAGCTGTTTACAAAAGTAAAAGACAGAAAAAAGTTCTGGTCTACTCTTCAGCACGGAATAAATTCTGTACTTAAGCAAAATCTTCCTTCAGGAGTAGTTGGTCCTTACGTGAACAGTAATTTTGGTGATGTAACTGCCCAAATTATCACACTTTCTTCTAAAACAAGAAACTACAGAGAACTGGACAAGTATCTGGATAAAGTCGAAGATGGGATTAAAACCATACCGGAAGTTTCTAAAATAAACAGGGCCGGTGGTCAACGTGAACAAATTTATGTAACCATCAGTGATCAAAAAGCACAACAGTACGGTTTTGATATTACAACAGTGGTACAAATATTACAAAGCCAAAACCTTACGGGTTATTCTGGCGAAATGACAGTTACCAATAATACCATTCCTGTTTTTACAGATAATAAGTATAAATCAGCAGATGAAATTGCAAATCAAATAATTTATACTACTCCCGACGGTACGACAGTGCATCTAAAGGACGTAGCAAATATTGAGCGCCGATATGAAGAAGAGTCATCTTTTATTAAAATAGGCAACGACAAGGCAATGCTGGTCTCTATTGAAATGCAGCCAGGGAATAATATTGTGGCCTTTGGCGAAAAGATAACTGAAAAACTGGAAAAATTACAAAAAGACTTTCCAGATGATATTAAAATCAATACTGTTTTTAGCCAGCCCGAAGTAGTCGAGCATAGTATCAGCCATTTCATGATGGAATTTGGATTAGCAATTATATCGGTAATTGTTGTAGTAATGCTTTTGCTGCCATTCAGGATGGCTGCCGTTTCATCATTGGCCGCACCAATTTCTGTTATGATAACATTTGGTGTAATGAATATGATTGGAATTGAACTGCATCAGGTATCATTGGCCGCACTTATCATCGTACTGGGGATGCTCGTGGATGATGCTGTAGTTGTTGTTGACAACTACATTGAAAAATTAGATGAAGGCATCACTCCATGGCAAGCCGCCTGGAAATCTGCCAAACAATTATCATTATCAATTTTTACGGCTACACTGGCAATCATATTTGCCTTTTTACCATTAGCCATTTTTATGGATGGAACTCCTAAAGATTTTATGGCATCATTGCCAGTAACTATTGCAGTAGCACTTACAGCATCTTTATTGGTGGCATTGTTTCTTACACCTTATATGTGTTTTGTATTCATTAAAAAAGGATTACATGATCATAATCACAAACCATCAGATTCTCCAAAGAAAAAGTCACTGCTTGATAAGTTACAAGATGTCTTTGATAAAGCTGTTACTTACTGTTTTAACAGGCCGAAAGCAACTTTGACAGCTGCTGTATTGGCGGTACTGTTAGCTGGTTTTGTGGCAACACAGGTTGACCAGGAGTTCTTCCCTATAAATGAGCGTAACCAGTTTAACATAGAAGTCTGGATGCCAAATGGAACGGCATTAACTGAAACAGAAAAAACGGTAAATGAAGTTGAAAAGATACTAAAAAAAGACAAACGTATCGTTAGCACAGCAAGCTTTATAGGAACAAGTTCTCCTCGTTTTCAAACTACTTATGCACCTGAGGTACCCCGCAAGAATTTTGCTCAAATATTGATTACAACCACCAGTAACGAGGCTACGGATGAAATTGTTAAGGAATACCTGCCCAAGTTTAATGGTTTTGTAAAAGATGGCTACATACGATTTAAACAGCTTAGTATGCAGGAAGGGTCTCCAATTGCAATTCGTGTCATAGGGGAAAACATGAATGATCAGAAACATGTTGCAGCCCAGGTTAAAACTATTCTGGAAAAAGCAGAAGGTACGAACTGGGTGCGAAGTGATTATGAGGATGATTATGTTGGTATAAGCCTTAAAATTAATGAAGAAGCGGCTGCCAGATTAGGTGTATCAAATCAGGTAATTACACAAACATTAGGAGCCGGGCTTAAAGGATATGCTGTTTCACAAGTTTGGGAGGGAGATAAACCGGTAGATATTTTTGTACGCTTGGATGCAGAGAGACGTAAGGATTTCAGCAATCTTGAAAACTTACATATCAACACCGCTTTTGGAAGCATGGTTTCGCTGAAAGAAGTTGCAAGTATTGTACCGACATGGCATACTGGTGTTATTGCGCGCAGAAATGGGTTAAGAACACTTACCATAAATTCAGAGGCTCAATTAGGAGTAAAAGCGGCCACTATTATGAAAAATATAGAACCTGAACTTAAAAAATTAGAATTACCCGAAGGCATAACATTGCAATATGGAGGAGATGCTGAATCAACAGAAGAGAACATGCCCGGTATGCTAACCGCATTGAGTGTTAGTATTTTATTGATATTCATAACGCTATTATTTCAATTTCAGGTACTGAGTAAATCACTGATTGTCCTTTCAACATTTTTACTGAGTCTTTTAGGAGCATTCCTTGGATTGTATATCACAGGAAATCCTATGGGTATGACCGCTTTTATGGGAATTATCAGTTTAATTGGGATAGTGGTGAGAAACGGAATTATACTGGTCGATTTTGCGGATGAGCTGGTGCATGAACATGGTTATTCTATTAAAGATGCTGCGCTTGCCGCGGCAAAACGAAGAATGCGTCCGATCTTCTTAACATCATCTGCCGGTGCCGTTGGAGTAGTTCCTATGATTATTTCAAAATCACCGCTTTGGGCACCACTGGGAAGTGTACTGGCATTCGGTCTTATTGTATCTATGGTTTTAACACTGTTTATTGTTCCTGTAATGTATTACAAATTTGTAAAACCTGCAGCAGAGCATGTAGACGATGACAACAATATCAAGCATTAACAAATTAAATCAGCATTATGCTTTAAGCAATATGCCGTAAGCAAAATCCATTAAAAAACAATTCTTGCTTAAAGCCTAAAGCTTAAAGCTTATCGCATAATAAATATAAAAATGAAACATAAACTTTTTTTAAAAGGAGTAATGATTATTTCCACATTAGTACTCAGTATAGCTGCTTCTGCTCAGTCAAAAGTGCTTTCGTTGGAGGAATGCCGCAAAATGGCATTGGAAAATAATAAAAGAGTAATAAGCGCCCAATTTCAATTAGACGCTGCCAAAGCTAATTATGAGGTATCTAAAACCAACGCTTTACCCACCATGGATGCTTCCGTGATGGGGGTACACCTGGGGGAACCATTTGATAAGTCACCATTGGTTCCGACAGACTTTGCCAATGCAAGTTTAGACGTGAAGCAGGTTATATATGCCGGAGGTAAAATCAAACTAAGCAAGGAAGCGAGTTCAAAAACAATTGAAATTTACCAAAGCCAAAAAGCAATGACCCAAACAGAGGTGTTATTAGCCGTAGAAAAGGGTTACTGGCAGATTGTACAGGCAAAGGAAAAAGTAAATCTGGCGGGAAAATACAGGGAAATGCTTAAAAGTCTAAGTCAGGACTTAAAAAATGCTGTAGATGCCGGACTTACCTATAAAAATGACTTTTTAAGGTCAGAAGTGAATCTTAACCAGGCTGAATTAAACATTATAAAAGCTAATGATGCCCTGGTATTGGCGAAACTTAATTTTTCACAAATAATTGGTCAGCATGGCGACACAAACTTTGCTGTTACTGATGAAGTGGGAGGTGATTTTACTGCTCTTTCTAAACTTCCTGATGCCGTTGCTGCGGATAACAGGCCTGAGATTGATATGCTTAAAAAAGCTATTGAAGTTGAGAAAATTAAAACTAAAATTATCAAAGCTGAAGTGAAACCTCAGGTGGGATTACAATTAAGCGGGTTTAGTTCTTATGGGGAAAATATTAATTTCTCTAATGGCAATAATAATTTAACCTCATACTACAGTACAGTTTCCTTTACTATGCCAGTGTTTGATTGGGGAAAGAATAAAAAGAAAGTGAAAGAGCAAAACTTTAAAATTCAATCTAAACAAGCTGAATTAGAAGAACAAAAAGAACTGATAGATATTGAAGTGCAGAATGCTTATTTGCAGCTTAACCAATCGGTTAAAAAAATAAGCTTATCAGCCAACTCTTTGAAACAGGCCGATGAAAACTTACGTCTTGCCAATGACAGATATAAGGTAGGGACAATAATTGGTAAAGATGTACTGGAAGCTCAGGTAATCTGGCAGGATGCCTATTCAAGTATAATAGATGCAAAAGCGGAGTATAAAGTAAATGTAGCCAATTACAATAAGGCAATTGGTGAATTAAAGTAGAAATCAATGGATAATAAGAGAAAAGATATTATGGAAGCCGCATCAATGCTGTTTTTACAAAAAGGCATCAAAGCAACCACTGTTGAGGAAATAGCCAAAAAATGCCACATATCAAAAAAAACATTTTATTATTTTTTTGTTGATAAGGAAGTTGTAATAATAGAAATCGTACAGAATTTGATCAACAAAACAGATCGGCAATTAAGGATGCTGCCCGATATTTCTCCCAACGCCTCTTCTGAATTAATTAGCTTTTTTCATTACCTGCAATCTAATATTTATGTATTTAATGCCTTGTTTATGAGTGACCTGAAGAAGTATTATCCGAATATCCATAACCTGTTCCTTCAGGACAGAAAAAATAAACTAATACCGTTCTTTATTAAAAACATTGAACGTGGAATTTTGGAAAATATTTATCGGACAAACTTAGATAGTAGGCTAACTGCTGAATTGTATTTTTTGCAGCTGGACAATGTTATTGACAATACTGATATCACAGAGGATGAAAGATATGCGATTATTTACTATATCAACAGCTTCTTTCTTCACGGTATTATGAACAAATTCGGGCTAAAATTAGCAATCACTCATTTTAATTAAAAAAAGTAATGGCAATGCAAGCTAAAAAGATTGTTATTGTTGGAGGTGGTTTTGCAGGAGTAAATCTTGCAAAACAGCTCTCTGGCAATTCTGAGTTCCAAATCATATTGGTTGACAAAAACAATTATCATTTTTTTCCTCCTCTGCTTTATCAGGTAGCGACAGCCTTTATTGAGACTTCCAATATTACTTATCCGTATAGAAAGATGTTTCAGGCTAAAAAAAATATCAGGTTTCACTATGGAACATTTTTAAAAGTAAACGCCGCGGAAAATACAATTGATACGGATACCGGGAGCTTAAGGTATGATTATCTGGTCCTGGCAATGGGAACCGAAACTAATTATTTTGGTATGGAAAACGTGAAAGCAAATGCCTTACCGATGAAATCAATTGATGATGCGCTCCATTTAAGAAACAGGATATTGCTTAATATGGAAAAAGCGGCACAAACCGAGAACGAAGCGGAACGCTTAAAATTAACCAATATCGTGATCGCCGGAGGAGGGCCCACAGGCGTTGAATTAGCTGGAATGATTGCAGAAATGGGAACTAAAATAATGAGTAAGGATTATCCGGAAATGCAGGAGTCAAAGGGGAAAATCTATCTTGTGAACTCACCTGCAAATTTGCTGAATGTAATGAGTGTTTCCTCACAGCAGGAAGCAAAAAAAACACTGGAAAAACTAGGCGTAATTATAAAACTTAACGCCGCTGTTAAAGACTATAAAGAGCAGCAGGTACACTTGTCAGATGGAGAAGTTTTAGATACGTCATTGCTGATTTGGACCTCCGGAGTTGTAGCGAGAGAAGTTAAAGGGCTGCCCGATAATAGTATTGGTAAAGCAAGAAGAGTTTTAGTAAATGAGTATAATCTGGTTCATGGCACAAATAATGTTTTTGCCATTGGAGATATGTGTTTACAATTTGAAGATAAAAACTATCCTCAGGGGCATCCGCAATTAGCACAAGTAGCAATTCAGCAGGGAAAATTATTAGCACAGAATATAAAAAATATTTCAGCTTCAAAACCGATGAAAAAATTCCAATACAATGATAAAGGAAGCATGGCTATAATATCAAAATACAATGCGGTGGTAGATTTTCCAAAATTCTTTTTGAGCGGCTACTTTGCCTGGTTAACCTGGTTGTTTATTCATCTTATCCCGATAGCAGGGTTTAGAAATAAAGTAAAGATTTTTTACAATTGGTGTGCAGCGATGGCAACCAATGATCCTACACTAAGAGTAATTATAAGGCCTCAAGTCGAAAAGAAATAATTTTGTAAAAATGAAAAAGAATCAAAAAGAAAAAGAAAATTCTGTTAATCGCAAGCAAGTAATGATAATTAGCTCAGATGACAGGAATTGGAGTGAAAGCGACTTTTATCCAATGCAGAACTGGTCACCTGAGGACAGGCAATTGTGGGAAAAAATTATGCTGGAAAAGAAAAAAACAGATAAGAAGTCGCGTACTCACGGATGTTGATTTAAAATTCGATACTACGTTTCAGCCCAGATTCAAATCGGGCGTCCAAAAATATTTAATGAGTTTCATGTTGATTTGGTTGGTGATTTGCCGGTTATTTATTAACCGGCATTTCATTTTTATAATACAACCAAATTTCAATTATTGATTTACCAGAAAATTACTATGTCCTATAAATTAGCAGCAGTATTTAGGCTGCTCTTATGTCTTATAGCCGAATATACAATGGTGTCCACTACTTTTCTGCTGTTATTCTTGAAATCTTATCAGGTATTACACAAGGCTGTTTTGTCCTATATATTTTAAAGAGATACAAACCCCGACCTTCCTTAATTATCGTTGCCATTTGAGCATTTTTTTTCGTTTGAAGTACCATTCGTTTAGATCAAATACTGTCTTTTTAAATCCTTTCCCTAAAAAAACCGATAATCAGACCAAACTTGGCGAACAGCTAACCTTTTTGCAGGGCAGCCCGCTATATATCTTTGCTTTATAATTTACAAGTCCTTTTAAAACAAAACTTAAATCTAAATAATAAAAAGCCATGGATATCTTAAAAAAAGTAAATATCGTAAGAAGAAAAATAGCCCAACAGTTAACTAAAAATATTGGACGTAATACGGCCAACATTACTTTTAACCACAGTGACACCGGCAAGGTGAAAAAAGTATTAATTGTCAGACCAAACCATAGGTTAGGGAATCAACTGTTAATGACACCACTGATAGCTGAAGTTTCAGAAATTTTTCCAAACTCTAAGATTGACCTGTTTGTGAAGGGTAATCTGGCTCCAATACTTTTTAAAAATTATTCAAATATTGACAGGATAATTCAGCTGCCTGGCAAACCATTTAAAAGTATCCTTCAGTATTTAAAAGGCTGGTCTGCAATTACGGAAAGAAAATATGATGTCGTAATTAATGTTGACAGCTGCTCTTCTTCTGGCAGGATTGCAACAAAAATTGCCGCTGCTGATTATAAATTTTATGGAGAACCTGACGAAATTCAGGAGAACGAATGTCCGCACTCTGCTAAACAGCCAGTTTACGGCCTGAGAAATTACTTATCACAATCAGAAAAACTCAATCTTGATAAGGCAATGCATGATTTGGATTTAAAACTAAATCCAGCTGAAATCAAAAAAGGTAAAGAAATACTGGACAAATTGGTAAAGGCTAAAAATACCAAGACAATATGCTTATTTACATATGCAACGGGTGAAAAGTGTTTTCCTGAGAGCTGGTGGATGGAATTATATAAAAGATTAAAAAAGGAGTTTGCGGATATTAATATTATAGAAGTCCTTCCTATAGAAAATATTTCAAAAATTAAATTCAAGGAACCTACATTTTACAGCAACAATATTCGTGAAGTCGGGGCATTGATCAAAAACACTTCTCTTTTTATAGGAGCTGACAGTGGTATTATGCACTTAGCCAGTGCGGTTCATGTTCCAACGATTGGTCTTTTTTCTGTAACTGACAGGGACAGATATGAACCCTATAATGCAGGCAGTGTGGCGATAAATACCAACTATTTCAGCACCAATGAGATTATGAGGCTTATTGCGCAACGAATAGACTGTTAATCTTAATAAATAATAATAATGAAAACTTCCATACCTAAAACAATAATCATTTTATCGGTATTACTGATCTGCTTTAATTCGTTTAGTCAAAATATTAAAAAAGATTCTATTAATGACCTTATAAACAATGCACCATCATTTACAATTTTTCAGGATAATTATTTCATCACCGGTTCTTCATTAGACAGTCCGGTAAGCCGAAGTACCTCTGATGCAAAATATCAAATCAGTTTCAAACAGCGCCTGACAAAAGCGACGCTTCCGTTTAATACTTATCTATTTCTCACCTATACGCAAAAATCGTTTTGGAAAATATACGAGGAATCCAAGCCCTTTGCAGAAACCAACTATAACCCGGCACTGGGACTGGGGAAATTTTTTACGAATAAAAATGATTTATTACGCATAGTAGCGGTTGCATTTGAACACGAATCCAATGGGAAGGATAGTATCTATTCGAGAACGTGGAACAGGATAAGTTTCCAGTACATGCAACAATTAACCAAAATGTCATCAGTAACGGTAAAGGGATGGATTCCCTTCGGCTATAAAGATGACAATCCCGATTTGATAAAATATGTTGGTTATGGTGAAATTAGCTATTCGCAGAAATTATTTAATGGACAGTATGTTTTTGACATAACCTCCAGAAAAGGAATGTCGTGGGATGATAAAGGCTCAGTTTGCGCACAGTTTTCGTATCGTCTTGGTAAACGAAACAATCAATATTTATCAGTGCAGTACTTCACTGGTTATGCAGAAAGCCTGATAGATTATTCTGAAAAAACCAATATGATCAGAGTTGGATTTGTGATAAAGCCTTCAAAATCGGTTTTTTATTAAGGTTTGATATCCGGAGCAGCTCCGTTGAATCCTATTTTGTGGTTAAAACGTGGTCACAGGAAAGAGAGCAAAAGAACATTTCGAGAAAAATATAGTTTATGAACCTCTATTGAATATAACAAATATGATTAAGAATTATAAATATTTAAGCCCTTTCAGGATTTTAATTTCCTTCCACAAATTAGTGGAAGAATTAGAACAAACAGCTGTATCCGATATTGAATATAAATCAAACTATGCCAAGAGTTTATTAGATAAGATCAAAGACATACCCGAAGTTCTTAACGGAATTGATTGTTTTGAAATTCTTGAAAACAATCAAAAGTTAATTCAGGATGTGCTGGCCGATTTGTTTCCCGCAGCTTTAACAGGCAATGAAATAAAAGCGGTAACAATCCCTTTTTACGATATTACATTTAATTATTCACAGCGGTTTAAAAAAATTCTCGATGACGCCGGAATGTGTTTTGACATCAGTATCAGGGACATGGATGAGCATCAGTTTTACATTATGAACTGTACGTTTATACTAAATGCCTATTATAAGCAAAAAATTAATGTTGAAAAGCCTTTGTTCTATGACATTCCGGACAAAAATGGAATTGTCAAACATTACAAAATAATTTACAATACTGATTTTCTGGAAATATGTCCGGCAGAGAACACCACGTTTCTAACCCAGCAGGAAATTGAGGAATTAATTGATAATTATCATAACATAGAATTATGGAAAAAGGCATTTCCTTATGATTCATGGTTCTTAAAAGGATTTGCAATAATAACACTTGTGGATGTCACGCTGGAAAATGCGGTTTCTAATCTGAAATCAAATTTATTGAAAGCAAACATCGAAAAAGTGGAGCTTAATGATAGCTTTGAGTCCATTTTTAGATCGGTATTTAAGATACCTGATTTAAAAGCAGGGTTCACACTTTATGATAACCAAGAAGGAATATTCATAAAACCTCCATTTAGTGAAGGCGAATTAGAAAGTTTTATACTCTTAGACACAAAAGAAGCTGATTGTAAAAATGCACTTTGCGGATGCTCTTTTGAAAGTCTGATTGAAAACAACAAGCCTTTTATAATTCCGAATGTTTATGATTTTTCTTTGACCAACAAACCCTTTGGTGTTCATTTACTGAGCCAGGATATTCAAAGTTTTTTGATGGCTCCAGTCATTAAGGACGATAAATTATTGGGACTGCTGCAGCTTACATCATCAACTGTAAGGGCTTTGAATTCTGTTAATGCCAATAAGCTCGAATTGTTACTGCCTTATATATCAGATACTATTGAAAAAAGTAATGATGATATGGTGAATCATCTGGAGGCAGTTATTCAAAAGGAATATACTTCGATTCATCCCAGTGTCTATTGGAAATTCAAAAAAGAAGTCCGCAACTATCTACACTTAAACAACTCAGTAAAAGATTATTCCTTTAAAGAAATATCCTTTAAAGAGGTGTATCCATTATATGGGCAAATAGATATTAAAGATTCTTCTGAAAATAGAAATAAGGCAATTGTAAAGGATTTGAAAGATCAGATCAATCAGATCATTACTATAATTGATGCCATAATTTCCGAAAAAAAAATTGGAGTCATTGATCAAAAAAAACATGAACTGCAAAGTTTTCTTATGGAATTAGATCAGCCCTTACAGAATAATTCAGAACAAAAAATACATCATTATATAGAAACAGAAATCCATTCCTTTTTAAAAACTTTTGATTACAATCAAAAAACAGAAAACCAAATAGATGACTATTTCCAAATGCTCAACCCAAAGACAGGAATGTTTTATCAGAGGCGGAAAGATTTTGACGATACAATAATGAGTATTAATAAAAAACTTTCTAATGTTTTGGAAAGCAGACAACAACAGGCACAGGATATTTTTCCACACTATTATGAAAGTTTTAAAACAGACGGCGTAGAGCACAATTTGTATATCGGGGCATCAATAGAACCTAACAAAACCTTTAATACGGTTTACCTGCAGAACTTAAGGCTGTGGCAATTGGAAACACTTTGTGAAATGGAATTGGAACATCATAAGCTTAAAACAACCTTGCCCTATACTCTTGATGTAACTTCACTCATACTGGCGACCCACACTCCAATTTCTATTCGTTTCAGGATGGATGAAAAACGATTTGATGTTGATGGCTCGTATAATGCACGTTACGAAGTGGTGAAGAAAAGAATCGACAAAGCATGTGTAAAAAATTCTGAAGAACGTATTACCCAAAAAGAAAAAATAACAATCGTGTATTCCAATTCTACCCAGGAAAAAGAATATCTCAAATATATCAGGTACCTGCAGCACAAAAATATTTTAGAAACGCAGATTGAACATTTGGAGGTTGAAGATTTGCAGGCTGTTTCCGGTTTAAAGGCGCTTCGGGTAAAAGTAAAGCATCAGGACAATAGTCTGGTTATTGAAGCAAAGGAGTACATAAGCAAACTTTTTAAGGAAAGATTAGATTCAAAATATTCGTATCATAATTTACAACATACGCAAAATGTTGTACTGGCTGCCCAAACCATTTGCAGAGCCGAAAAAATAGATTTGGAAAAAACAGACATACTGCTTTTGGCTGCCTGGTTTCATGATGCAGGTTACATTGAAGGGATGGATGATCACGAAAAAAAGAGTATTGAAATCGCTTTAAGCTTTCTACAGGAGAGAAATATTTCAGACAGCATCCAGCAAAAAGTAAGTGAGTTAATCCTGGCCACCACATTTAATTATATCCCAAAAAACAGATTGGAAAAAATAATCAAGGATGCAGACAACGTTCATTTGGCTAATGAAAGCTATCCGGAGTCATTAGAACTGTTAAGGGACGAGTGGGAGAAGTCTATGGATAAAAAATATGATGATACCCATTGGTATACTATGAATATTGAATTTCTTAAAAAACATCAGTATTTCACAAAATTTGCGCAAAATGAATGGCAGGTTTTAAAAGATAAAAACCTGAATTTAATCGAAACAAAACTACTAAACTGTTAATATAATGACTGAAAAATTAAATCATAATAATATAGAAAGTCCGCTTCAGGTTCAGGGGAAAAAAAATAAAAAGCGCAAATTTGAGAAGGGCGTAGATACCATGTTCAGGACTACCCTGAGCAACCATAATAATCTAAGCCGTTATGTGGATAACAAGGCCCATATTTTATTATCTGTAAATGCGATAATTATTTCCATATCCCTTTCCAAGATTTTTCCAAAACTGGATAACCCTGCCAATGAACATTTATTTATACCCACAGTAATTTTAATTGGATTTAGCGTAGCCTCGATGATATGTGCTATCATGGCTACAAGACCCAGTGTTACCAAAGGCAGCTTTACCAGAAAAGAAGTAGAGGAAAAAAAAGTAAACCTTTTATTTTTCGGGAATTTCTACAAAATGCCTTACCAGGATTATAACTGGGCAATGAATGAATTAATGAACGACAGCGAATACATATACAATTCCATGATAAAGGATTTATATCATCTGGGCATCGTTCTGGAAAAAAAATACAGGTTGTTACGAAACACCTACAACATTTTTATGTGCGGCATTATCATCGCGGTAGTGGCCTTTCTAATTGCTTTTAAATTCAGATAAAACGATGATTATGAAAAATATAAAACTATATCTGGTGCCATTTTTAATTATTGTGCAGTCCTGTGCTACTTTCAAGCCGCAGTCCTGTCCTGATGAGAAACAGGAAAATTATCCAGTTAACAAAAAAAAGCAACATACTTTCTTTTTGATTGGTGATGCCGGTAACGGATTTAAGGATATAAGCTCGGGGTCATTACTAACAGACCAGCTAAAAAGTGCCACCGATAAAAGTACGGTACTATTTTTAGGGGATAATATCTACCCGGCCGGAATGCCTGAAATAAACAGTTCAAAACGTAGTCAGGCCGATGCGGTACTTCAAAGTCAAATTGATTTTGTAAGGGGTTTCCAAGGAAAAACTATTTTTATCCCAGGCAATCATGACTGGTATAGTAACGGCCCTGAGGGTCTAAAAAGAGAACAGGAATTTGTTGAAAAGCAATTAGGAAAAAAATCCTTTTTGCCAAAAAACGGCTGTGCCATTGAAACTGTCAATATTGCAAATGACGTAGTGCTGATCATAGTTGATTCACAATGGTACATCACCGATTGGGACAACCATCCTGCCATAAATGAAGACTGTATTATAAAAACAAGAATTCAATTTTTAGACGAATTCAGGGATGAGATCAAGAAAGCCAGAGGTAAGACTACCCTTGTTGCGATTCATCACCCGATGTACAGCAATGGGGAACACGGAGGTCAGTATTCTTTCGAAAGCCACTTAACTCCTTTGCCTGTTTTAGGAAGTTTAAAAAATGTAATACGTAAAACATCTGGTATTTCAAATGCCGATATGCAAAATAAAAATTATAATGAATTAAAAAAGAGCCTGGTTGCGGCAGCCCAACAAAATGATAAAGTAATTTTTATCTCAGGGCACGAACACAGCCTGCAGTACATTGCTCAGGACAACTTGCATCAGATCATAAGCGGGTCTGCTTCAAAAAAATCAGAAACACGAAACACAAAAGGAGGAAAATTTTCGTACGCGGCCAATGGATATGCTGTTTTAGATGTTTTTGATGACGGTTCCTCTTTTGTGCGTTTTATAAATAGTGAGGATCAAAAAACAGTGTATCAATCACCCGTTTTACCTGCAGATACCCAAAAGCAAAATTTAAAATTTGGAAGTAATTTCCCAGCGGAAATTAAAAGTTCGATTTATGATAAAAAGACTACAAGCAAATCTATGTACTATGATTTTCTTTGGGGGAAAAGATACAGATATGCCTACAATACATCTGTCACAGCTAAAACCGTAAATCTTGATACTTTGTTTGGTGGATTGACCCCGGTTAGAAAAGGAGGAGGGAACCAGTCAAAAACCCTGCGATTAAAAACAAAATCAGGGAAGCAATATGTGATGAGAGCCATGAAGAAAAATGGAAGCCAATTTATACAATCAGCATTTTTTGAAGATCAGTATGTGGAGCAAAAGTTTCAGAATACTGCTGCAGAAGCGTTTATTCTGGATGTTTTTACAGGTTCTCATCCTTATGCTCCCTTTACAGTGGGAACACTTTGTGATGCTATTGGGGTTAATCATTTAAATTCAAAACTGTATTACATTCCAAAGCAAAAAGCACTGGGTGATTTTAATGCTGAGTTTGGAGACGAACAATATCTTCTGGAAGAACAGGCTTCTAGTGGTAATGTTGAACTTTCCAATCCATCTTTTACAGGCAATGTTATCAGTACTGCTGATCTGGTAGAGAAACTTCATTCAGACGAAAGTGTAGTTATTGATGAAAAGGAGTATATCAAAGCCCGATTATTTGATATGCTGATCAATGACTGGGACAGGCACCAGGACCAATGGAGATGGCTGGAATTTAAAGAAGATGGAAAATCAGTTTTCAGACCATTACCAAGGGACAGGGATCAGGCATTTTCTAAAATGTCAGATGGATTTATTTTGGGTGCTGCAGTAAAGTTGATACCACCAGCGAGATTATTGCGAAAATACAGCGATGATATAAAAGACGTTAAAGGCTTCAATATAGAACCTTATCCGCTAGATATAGCATTTATAAGAACTTCTGACAAAGCAGTTTGGGATGCGCAGGCAAAGCTAATACAAAACAATATAACGGATGAAGTAATTGAGAGTGCGTTTGAAAATATTCCAAAAGAACTAAACGATGAAACTGTCTTATCTATCAAACAGACACTCAAGGCAAGAAAAAATAATTTACAAAAAATTGCTGACAGGTATTTCCAATTAGTGAATAAGTATGCGGTTATAACAGGTACAAACAAAGATGATTTGATAAAAATTGAATGTCAGGAAAATGAGGATGTAGTGTTGTCTATATTCAGGAAAAAACGCGACAATACCCTTGAATTGTTTATTCAAAAAACGTATGATCCGAAAGTAACAAAAGAACTCTGGGTTTATGGCCTGGATGACAAGGATAATTTTGAAGTGACAGGTAAAAGCAAAAAAATAAAAATACGTTTAATAGGCGGCCAGAATAATGATCAATACCAGATCCTAAATGGCAAGAACATCTACATCTACGATTATAAAACTAAAAAGAATACGATTGACAATACGGCTAATGCAAATTTAAAACTAACAGATGATTATAATATCAATACCTATGACTACAAAAAATTGCAGGCTAATACCAACCAGATTATCCCTATTCTGGGAGCAAACCCCGATGATGGTTTTAAAATAGGCATAAATGACACTTATACTCTATATGGTTTTGACAGAAACCCTTTTTCAGCAAGACATCAATTCACAGCAGCCTATTATTTTGCAACAAGCGGTTATGAACTGCATTACAAGGGAGAGTTTGCTAATGTAATAGGTAAGCTTAATCTGGTAGTACAATCCAATTTCCAAAGCGCAAACTTCAGTCAAAACTTTTTTGGATATGGAAATGAAACGCAAAATAATGATGATATTTACGGATTAGACTACAACCGTGTCAAAGTAAAAGAATTAGGCTTTGCTCCATCACTTCTGTGGAAAGGAAAAGCAGGGAGCAGCCTGTCATTTGGCCTTTGTTATAAATCAATTGAAGTTGAAGAAACGCAGGGTAGATTTGTCGAGAACAACAGCGAATTGCCTCCTGCAGTTTTCGAAAAAAATCAATTTATAGGTGTAAGCACAAAATACCAATTCGAGAACTATGACAATAAAGCCTATCCAACACTAGGAATGAAAGCGGCTCTGGAAGCAGGATTTACGTCAAATATTGATGATAATAAAAGAAATTTCGCTTATATAATTCCGGAAGTCAGTTTTAACCATAAACTGGACCCATCGGGAAAATTAGTATTGGCCACCCAAATAAAAAGCCATATTATCTTCAACAACAACTACGAATTTTATCAGGCAACTTCTATTGGAGGAAGTGAAGGTCTTAGAGGGTTTAGAAACCAACGATTTACAGGCCAGCAGTCATTGTTCCAAAATACCGATCTAAGATATACATTCAAAAGTATGAAGACCAATATTATTCCGATAAGACTGGGAATGTACGGTGGTTTTGATTATGGAAGGATTTGGATGAAAAATGACTATTCAAACAAATGGAACAATTCCTATGGTGGCGGTCTTTTTATTAATGGAGCCGAATTATTAACGGCAAACCTTGGGTTATTCAATTCTATTGATGGGGTAAGGATGGCTTTTTCACTGGGATTTCAATTTTAATATTAATAGTAATATAGGAATAAGATAATAGAGTTAACATTTACCATTTCTATTTTTGTTTTCCAACCCTAATACAAAGATATCGTGCAGCAGAATACTATTCCTTCCGAAATTTCCTGGCTCTCCTTCAACAGTTGTGTTTTAGATGAAGCCAATGACCCTGGTAACCCGTTATATGAGCGTATCAAGTTCTTAGCCATTCATTCTTCGAACCTGGATGAGTTTTTCAGGGTAAAAATCAACAAATTACTAAAAGGAAATTCAGAAAAGGATACTGCTTTATTAGTGCAGGTTTTATCTGAGGTGAACCTTCAGCAAAATAAATTTGGGGTAATCTGGAAAGACACTATTGTACCTGAATTGGCAGAGAATAAAATCATTTTTTATGAAAATCAGGAAATTAAAAAGAAGCATTTAGACGAGATAGAATATTATTTCAAAAGTATTATCCTTTCCTATATTCAGGTCGTTTATATTACTGAAAACACCCCAAAAGCATATTTTTTAAATAATCGTGGATTGTATCTGCTGGTAAAATTAAAAGATACCTATGGAGCTTTCAGCTATGCTTACCTGAATATTCCGTCTGACAAACTGGAAAGATACAAACAGTTGCAGCGTATAGCAGAGACCAATTATATTATTTCTATTGACACCATTATCAGAAAATGCTTATCGTTTGTATTTCCTTTGGAAGAAGTTGTTTCCTGCAATGCCATAAAATTAAACAGGGATGAAAATTATGAGATTTTGGATGAAACCTCCGGGGATTTAATAGCAAAAATTGAGGCAAAAATTGAAGAAAGGAAATCGGGTTCATCAACACGATTTTTGTATGATTTCAATATGGATCCTGAAACTGTTTTGGTTTGTAAAAAAGCATTTCAATTGCACGAAAATGAAATGATAAAAGGCGGGAGTCATCATAATCTTTTTGATTTATTTAGGTTTCCAAATCCAATAAAACCAAGACTGCAAGGCGAAAGCTATCCTGCACTGAAACATTTGCCTTTTGAAAACAACACCTCTATTTTTGAGACTATTGACAAACAAAGCCAGTTAATCCATTTTCCATACCAGTCCTATCATTACGTCCTGCAGTTTTTCAATCAGGCTGCAATTCATAAGAATGTTACTGAAATAAAGATCACTTTATACCGTATTTCATCACAGTCGCTCATTGCAAATGCCTTGATAAGTGCTGCGAAAAACGGCAAAAAAGTCACTGTTTTTGTCGAAGTAAAAGCGAGATTTGATGAAAATAACAATTTGTACTGGTCCAAAGAAATGGAAAAGGCCGGAATCAAAATCATTTACAGTATGCCTAATTTAAAAGTACATGCCAAAGTTGCGCTTGTTACCATGAAAAAGGAACAGGGCAGGAGTAGATTTTACAGCTATTTATCTACAGGTAATTTTAACGAAACTACCGCCAGTGTTTATTCTGATTTTGGTTTTTTCACTTCAGAAGAAAAATACACAACCGATTTGAAAAAAGTATTTGCGTTTTTTAAAACCAAGGAAAAAGCGGCAGCAATAAAAAATCTTTTGGTTGCAGGCTTTAATATGAAAGAGAAGCTAATGGAATTGATAGACCAGGAAATCGCAAACAGCAAAGCAGGAAAAAAGGCGGCAATTTTATTGAAAGTAAACGGGATTGATGAAGAAGAAATTATAAACAAACTGATTGAAGCCAGCCAGGCGGGTGTTGAAGTAATTCTTCTGGTGAGAGGAATTTGCACCGTACTACCGGGAATTAAAAACAGCACTGAGAATATAAAAATCTACCGGATTGTAGATATGTTTTTAGAACACGCAAGGATATACAGATTTGCTAATGGTGGAAAAGAAAAAATCTACCTGTCATCTGCCGATATGTCCAGCAGAAACCTTAACAGGAGAATCGAAGTTGCTTTCCCGATACATGACGGTTTTCATAAAGCAGAAATAAACACCATAATCCAACTGCAGCTGGAGGATAACACAAAAAAAAGAAATATCAACTCTAAAGGTCTCAATGACCCAATTAATAGCAACTCCGGCAATCCAAGACGCTCTCAAAGAGAAATCTACAATTGGATTGCACAAAAAAATAATGTATAACTCAAAAGTTTAATTGTATTTGATTAAGGAGCTTGTTTTCCTTAATCAGATCTTTTAATCAAAAAAATAAAATAATGATCGATTTTTTACTATACCTGATTTCACTAATTCCATTGAGAATTTTATATTTCATTTCAGACTTTTTTGCTTTTTTACTGTATTATATTTTTAAATACCGCCGTAAGGTAGTGGCTGAAAACATCTACCAATCATTTCGTACGCTATCGGATATTGAGAGAATTATTATTGAAAAAAAATTCTACAGGGATTTTTGCGATAATTTTATTGAAACGATAAAGCTGCTTTCCATTTCTGAGAAAAAGTTACAGTCGCACATTACGGCAGACTATTCCCAATTAGAAAAGATCCTTGCAGAGAATCAAAATTGCCACATTTATTTGGGGCATCAGTTCAATTGGGAATGGGCAAATGCGCACATTGCTTCAGTTCTGAAAAAAACAGATGTTGTAGTGGTTTATAAGCCCTTGAGCAGCCGTCCGATAAATGATTTAATGCTGAGAATAAGAAGCCGTTTTGGCTCAAAAATGGTAGCCTCAAAAAACATGAAAAAAGAGATGGTACAGTTCTCAGACAAACAGCACATACTGGTTTTAGTGGCAGATCAAAACCCTAAAATTCCACAGAAAAGTTTTTGGACCCCGTTTCTTTCACAAAGGACAGCGTTTTTAAGTGGCACCGAACTGAATACGGCGCATCACAAGACACCAAGTCTATTTGCAAATATTATTCGTGAAAAAAGAGGACATTATAAATTTGTTCTCGAACCAATTTTTGATTTTTCCGAACCTTATAAAACGGGAATTATAACTAATATTTTTACTGAAAAACTGGAAAATGCAATTTTATCAAATCCGGAGAATTATTTATGGAGTCATAAGCGCTGGAAACATCAATACAAAAACGAATACCGAAAAAGATGGATTAACAAAACAATTAAAGTTTAGCTTTCTAAAGTATAATATGGTGTTGGATTTTAAATTATATATTGATAAAGGTGTAAAAGAAAACGGGACAAAAGAAGATTTTCATCTTTTGCCCCGTAGAGTGATCCTGAGATACAGTTTTCAAACCATTTTCTCCAGGATTTAAAGAAATTGGCATACTTTTAATAAAATTCTTTGAAAGATTTTACAATTTAAATTATTTTTAAAACCCCTCCATCTGCTCTAAGACAAGAACCGTTTGTTGCGATCGAAAGCGGACAGGATAAATAAATGGCCAGTGAAGCAATTTCTGCAGGATCTATAAAACGCTGTAATAAAGAATGCGGATTTGTCTGCTGTATAATAGCATTTTTCATTTGTTCAATTTCGATATTTTGTAAAGAAGCGATATGTTCAATTGTTGAGGCAACTCCCTCAGAATAAGTTGGTCCGCCTAAAATGGTATTCACTGTAACTTCAGTTCCTGCGGTTAATTTAGATAAACCATTACTTACAGCCATCATTGCAGCTTTTGTCATTCCGTAATGAATCATATTTCCGGGAATGTTTACACCAGATTCACTGCTGATAAAAATAATTCTTCCTGATTTCTTCTCAAGCATGTGCGGTAAAAGTTTTTTAGAAAGTCTGATACTGCTCATTACATTAACTTCAAAAATTCTATACCAATCTTCATCTTCCAGATTTTCAAAATCTTTTAATTCGAAAACACCAACGTTGTTAATGAGAATATCAATATTGTTTAACTCATTTAATAAAGCGGTTACTTCTTCTTTTTTTTCAAAGTCACACACAATCCCTGAAACGACAGCATCCGGAAATTCATCTTTTAATTTTTGTACTGCCAGATTTGTCTTTTCTTCATGCCTTCCATTAATGATAACTTCGGCTTTTTCATTTAATAATTGTTTGGCAATTGCATAACCAATTCCTTGCGTTGAACCGCTTATAAAAGCTCTTTTTCCTTCTAATTTTAAATTCATTTTTATTGTTTTTATTTTTGTAATGATTGATACATAAATATTCAAAAAAATTAGCTGATAACAGCTAATTGCATTTCTATTTGATTTTTTAAGGCAATTTTGTCTGGATACATCCTCCTGAGTGTATTGAGTCCACACCAAAATGTTATTAAATATCTGCCTAGTATTTCGGGGTCTGTCTTGTTTTTTAAGTTTCCTTTTGATTGTTCTTCTTTAATGGTTTGAGTAAACATTTGTTCTACTTCTTTTAAAATCTGAACCGCATTTGCTTCCATATTTTCATCAATAAAAGTCATTTCTACAACTGTATTGGCAATAATACAGCCTTTAAGATGCTCATTTTTTTCCGCGGAAGCAATACTTTTAAAAAAGTCTTTAATTAATTCTAACGGGGATGTGCTTTTGCTTAATTCGCTTTTAAAAGCCTCAAAAGATAATCGTCGTTCTGCAATAGCTTTTTGAAAAACCTCTTTTTTACCTCCTTTAAAGATATTGTAAAAACTTCCTGCTCCGGCTCCTGTTGCTTTTTGTAAATCGCTCAATGAGGTTGCACTGTATCCTTTCTGCCAAAAAATTTCTTGTGCTTTTTTTACAATATTAGCGTCTTCGTAAATGGTGGGTCTTCCTCTCATTGTTTTTTTTATTTTGTAACGATTGATACAAAATTATAAAAAAATAAGTTCACTCTAAATTTTAAAGCAATTTTTCTTTTAATTAAAAGACTTTCTGAATTGAAGGGGAGTTAAGCTGATTTTCTTTTTTGAAGAGTTTGCTAAAGGAGTGCGGATATTCGAAACCTAATGAACAGGCAATTTCGTTTGCGTTTAAATTTGATGCAGCAAGTAACTGTTTTGATTTTTCAATACTATGATTTTGAATGTATTGCTGAGCGTTTAAACCTGTAATACTTCGCAATAAATCACTCAAATAATTGGAAGAAATATTAAATGTTTGTGTTTGTTTTGAATCCTGTCAAGTCACCTTTACAGAACATACAAATCATATGTGTTTATATGTTAAAGCTTGTTAAAATGTGATTTCGCCGATTATTAAAGAAAAATTTATTTAAAGTAAATAGACACCCTTAACTTTATATGGCAAAAAGGTATCCCCTTCAAAACTTATGTGCCACGATTTTGCCATGGAACTCATAGCATCTAATCTTTGTATTTATAGATATCGTCAAAAGCTTGTTTCATTTTACATTACTTTGTTTCATTCTATAATATGAAACATAAAAAGTTCGTCAGTTAAAACCTACTTGACAAAACAAGGCTTAATTTTAGGTTTAAACCTAAAATTACAAATTATGAAAAACTACACACTACTAACCGTTTTAACTATTTTTACTCTCGTCTCAAATTTTAAGACAGAGGCTCAAACAAAAAAGAAGCCCAATATTATAATGGTTATCTCAGATGACACCGGCTGGGGTGATTTGGGAATATACGGCGGAGGAGTGGGACGCGGTATGCCAACGCCAAACCTTGATAAAATGGCTAAAGAAGGTATGCAGTTCTGGTCATTTTATGGACAGCCCAGCTGTACTCCTGGGAGAGCCGCAATGTTAACGGGACGAATCCCGAATAGAAGCGGCATGACTACTGTTGCTTTTCAAGGACAGGGAGGAGGACTGCCAAAAGAGGAATGGACACTTGCATCAGTACTTAAAAAAGCCAATTATAAAACTTATTTTTCAGGAAAATGGCACTTGGGAGAAGCCGACTACTCCATGCCCATTGCACATGGTTTTGATAAAATGCAGAACGTAGTACTGTATCATCTGAATGCTTATACATATGCTTTCGAGTCGTGGAACCCAGAAATGTCACCTGAAATGCTGGCTCTTTTTAAAAAAATTACGATAGGTGTACTTGAAGGAGAGGCAGGAGGAAAAGCGCGCGAGATAAGTAAAGTTACAGAAGAAAATATTGCGGAATTGGATATGATGATGGTAGAAAATAATTTAAAGCAGCTTGACGATTACGCAAAAAGTAAAGATCCATTTTTTATGTGTATTAACTTTGCAAAAAATCATCAGCCCAATCTACCCTCTAAACAATTTGTAGGTAAATCTCCAGGAAAAAGCAAATACTCTGATGCTGTGGTTGAGATGGACTATAACGTGGGCCGTATAATCGATAAAATTCGTTCTCTTGGTATTGCCGAGAACACTATAGTTATCTATACTGTTGATAATGGTGCCTGGCAGGATGTTCATCCCGATTCTGGCTATACGCCATTTAGAGGTACAAAAGGAACTGACAGAGAAGCAGGCAGCCGGGTACCGGCAATTGCATGGTGGCCTGGACAGATTGAAGCAGGAAGCGAAAGCCATGATATCGTTGGCGGACTTGACCTGATGGCGACATTTGCCAGCCTTGCAGGTGTAGACCTTCCTAAACAAGACCGGGCAGGTGTCGAAATGGTATTTGACAGTTATGATATGTCAAATGTTTTATTTAAAAAAGGAAAACCTATGCGTGACAGATGGTTCTATTTTACAGAAGCAGAATTATCACCGGGTGCAGTGCGAATAGGAAAATTTAAAGCGGTATTTAACACCCGCGGAGATAACGGTGCTATTGCCGGCAGTGATATGCCGGGACAACAGCTTGGATGGAGAGGCGATGAGACCTACGTTGCTACAGTGCCTGCTATTTATAATCTTTGGCAGGATCCGCAGGAACGATATGATTTGTTCATGAACAGCTGGACTGAAAAAACATGGACCGCAATAATTTTTAATCAGTCTATAGCGGAATTGATGAAGACTTATGCTAAAATACCTCCAAGGGCACCTCAGAGTGAAACTTTTACTGGTGAAATGCAAATAGAGCGATTTAGGACTATTGAACAAGTGAAAAAAATGATGAATGAAAAAAAGACAACACTCCCTCCATTAAGTGTAGATTCTAAATAGTAATTAAATTGACAGGCCATAATGCCCGGCTTTTTTATGGGCTATCTTGATAATTATTTTTTAGGAACTGGTTCCCGCTATACGCTGCAATCTTTGCGCGGAACCCCGCCACAAAGGATTTCACTGCTATCGGGGCTGAGGGCTGCTGCGGGACCTGTTTTGTCTTTGGATAACTGCATATTCTTAAAAATTCTCGACCTTTCGCTGCTGATTTGGCTCGTAATTTTCCTGATAGTAGTGCTTGATTGATAATCGTATAAAAAAAGGCGTCAATTGTGTTCAATTGGCGCCTTTTGGCTGTGGTGACCTCAGAGATACTAATTTCAAACCATTTTCTTCTGGATTTGAAGAAATTGGTATGCTTTTAAGTTTATTCTATAGATTTTATTTTAAAATATTTTAAAAGGAGTTCAATGTCTAAGAGTTATTTCTTTTTAAAATTTATTTGGCTGGAATAATGTCAATTATCACAGTACGGTTGTAAAAACGTTCTTCAGGAAGTTTATTTTCAAATGCAGACATACTTTCGTCTTCGCCAAAACCATGTACTTCGAATTTTACATCTTTTCTGCCAGAATTTGACAATGCCTTCTCTATAATGCTTTTCACTTCATTGGCTCTGTCTAAGGATAAATTCAAATTATAAGACTCTTCACCAATAATATCAGTATGTCCATGAATGATAACAGCAGCGTTTTTAGGTATTTTAGGTGTAACAACTTCTGTCAAATATTTCTCATACATCGCAATTGCTTTTGATTTATTAAATTCAAAAATAATGCTGTATCTAAGACCTTCGTCTGTTTTAGCTGGTGTCCACAACACCATGTGAGTAGTGGTAACTTTTTCTTCAATACTTCCACTTTTGGTTTTTCCAATCATTTTTACTTTATAGTCACCCTCAGAACGAGTTCCCATAATGCTTTTACCAGGAATACTTACTTTTTCCTGAGTATAAGGACCAAAAGCTTTTACTTTCCCATCTGGATCTGTAGTTTCTAAAGACCATGATGAGTATGCCTGTCCAGCACCAGCAGCATCGATAGTAACATAACTGTCAATAGGTGCTTCCTGAACTGTAACAAGTTCTAATGGTTTTAACGGAGCATCCGGGCCCACTTGAAATTCCATCAATAAATCAGGAGAATTACTTTCGATAGAAACCCTGCGGTCTCCTTCGCGAAGCAGCACCAATTCTTTTGTTGCTCCGGGCTGTTCAGATGGAATAGAAGGTTTTAACTGTCCTCTGGTCGCTATTCTTGATGCATTTATTTCAAATACAGAAACTAAATAAGTCTTTACAGATTCGGCCATTGCAGTACCATCTTCGGTTCCTGTTTCTGAAGAACCAACAAGCGTAACATTTGCTCCGGGATTTTTAACCATTCGATATCCAAGAATATTAATGACGTTATAATAAACTGTCATTTGTCGTGCAGAACGTCCTGAAGGATTTACACTGGCTGTAACTCCAATCTGATCTTCATTAAAATCTTTTACGTCTTCTTTTTTCAATAATTTGTAACGACTTGGTATTTTATTGGAATTAAGATCGAAAAAAACATAATTTCTTAAAGGAAATACCTCACGGACGCTACGTTCTCCGGGAATATTTTTAGGTGCATTTACAGAAAACTGCACTTTAGATGCTGTAACTGCTGCAACAGGAGTTTCAATTGCACTTCCTTGTCCAAATTTAAGTGCCATACCAACTCTAAGAGCAGTTACACTCCAAGTCTCGGTTGAGCGTGGATGTTGTCCAAAATAAGGCTGAAAATTTATAAAAGGAGATAAAACAAATTGTGTTTTATGATATTGTGAAGATAACGGAATATCAAAACCAGCTCCAATCTGCATTGAAATAATCGTTTTGTTTATCGCATCAAAATCACCTCTTACATCAGCCGTTTCTTCCTGATTAGGATAAGCCGGATTAGTTCCTAATGAATATTTAAATGCTTTATCTAAATTAAATGCCAGACGTGGCCCTCCATACAAATAAAAATTTGATTTAAAAGGCGCAAAACGAATGCTTGGTTCTATAGTAATATAACTTAAATCTGTAGATAAGTCTGCAGGGCAGTTACATGAAGTCATTTTTTGATCAAAAGAACCTTTTCTACTATCATAACCAGCCTGAAACATAAATCCCAACCTCGTATCGGGTTTGTGAAATTCTACAAGTGGTGCCAAATAAAGGCCTGCACCTTCACCATTATGAAAAGTAACCGGAGGAGTCAAATTCGAATTAAGCTGATGGGTCGAACCGCGGTAAAAACTATAGTTCGTGGCACCTGCTACACCAAAGAACCACGAAGGCTTTGTGTAAAAGACTTCTTGCGCCTGAAGCGTTGTTTGAGCACTTAGACATAATAGAATCAAAAGTAAAAATCTGTTTAACAGAGTTTTATCTGAAGTCTTGGTGGTATATAATTTTGTTTTAAAACTAATGTTAGTTTTCATTTGCGTTTATTTAGGTGATTGTTTTTATAGAGAAAAAAATCCCGTCCTAAGACGGGATTTACTATTTTAAAATATTATTTATGGTACATTAATAGTTGTGTTTACCATGGTGACAGATGCTACTAAAGAAATAGCTCTTCCATTAAGCACTGTTTGATTTGCATTTCCTGCAGTAGAAAAAGTAACTCCGGAATTTGCAATAATAGTTCCTACCATCGTTCCACCGCCGGCACTGTTGATAGTAGCAGCACTACCAACATACCAAAAAACGTTTTTAGGCAATCCGCCATTTATCATTATTACACTTTTGGCACCTGTAGGTCCTGCAATTCCAACCGTAAGTCCTGAAGCAGTTTGAAAAATCCAGGTAGCATTTGGGTCACCCTGTGCATCAAGTGTCAGGTTGCCATTGCTGATTTTGAAAGTACCACTCGCTGACTTATAAATACCTGGAGCTAACGTCAATCCGCCTAATTCTCCGGCATTAGGATCTGAACCACCTGGTTTTGCCGCAGGTGAAATACTTAAGTACGCTATATTCGCATCCAGTAACCCTTTTTGTGCAACTGCCAATGATGTCGCTGTTCCCGGAACCGGGGGTGCAGTAAATATATCACCAGTAACATTTCCAACATTTAGAGGAGTTTCGGTATAGATAACAGCACCATCATGAAATCCTGTAATAAGAGTAGAAGCAGCGGTAGTACCTAAACTTCCATTATTAATTACTGTATTTAATCCTTGATTTGTAATTCCGGCGTTACCACCAAAAGCTCCAAACATAGCAGCAGTACCAAGATCTATGATTATAGGTGCAGGAGGCAACAGCAAAGTTGTAAAGTTCCAAACATAGTCGCTAGCCAATGGAGTTCCGGCTGCACTTTTTGCCCCATTCGTAATTGTGGCTGTGTAAATTTTTCCTAATACAAGTGAATTTGTCGGTTTAAACGAAGCTGTAGTTCCGGAATAAGAAACAGTACCCGGAATTGTTGTGGCACCCTGTTTAAGAGTAAATGTGGCAGCATTGATTGACGCAACATCCATAATAGTACTAAAATCAGCAGTTACAGTTTGATTTAAGGCAACATTAACAGCATTATTCATAGGATCTGTTGCAGTTACTGCAGGTATCATATCTGTCGTAAAATTCCAAATAAAATCTGCTGTCATTGCAGTACCCTGTGCGTTTTTTGCACCTGTAGTTATAGTAACAGTGTAAATTTTATTAGGTAATAAAGGACTTGCAGGTATAAAAGATACCGTTGTTGATCCTGTATACGAAATTGATCCCGCTACAGCATTAGTTCCCTGATTTACTTTAAAAGTGGTACTGTTTAATGTGGCTGGATTCATAGCCATATTGAATGTTGCCGAAATTGTTTTATTCAAAGGAACTGAAACGGCATTATTAATAGGATCTGCAGTAATAACTACAGGTCTTAAAAGTGTTCCCGTCGAAAATACCCATACATATTCAAGCTGTAAAAAATTACCCATTACGTCTTTGGCTTTTGTAGTAATTTTGGCCGTGTAAGTGGTATTCTCTGCAAGTAAAACTGCTGGTGTGAATGATGCTGTTCTTCCGGAATATGTTACCGTTCCTGTAATAGGAGTCGTTCCTGCCACAGTAAACGAAGTCGAAGTAATAGAACCTGGATCCATTTCTTCGTTAAATGTTGCAGTAATAACCTGTCCCAATGGAACATTTAAAGCATTACTCAAAGGAGTGGTTGACTCGACTATAGGACATACTCCTATAACTTCTTCGAAATCATCATTTTCGCATCCTGTAATAAGTGTAATGCATATTATAGCAAATGTTAATAGTAAAGTTTTGATTTTCATTTTGTTTTGTTTAAGAAATTAGATTTATTTGACGGAAGTAAAGGTGATGTCAAATGGTGCTTAAACATTATACAATTCTGACTAAGAGTTGTATGATTAACACTATTTTTTGTAAAGAAAAATTCTGGGAGTGAAGAATATTGTTAAGACTGGAAAATAAAATAAAAATTATATACCTAAATTATTTCTTAAAATTCAGTGACTTATCCATTTTATTTGCTCGAATTTAAAATTTATTCAAATATTTATTATATCTGAATTTAATGCTTTTTTCCAAATCTGAATTTTATTTTGATTCACAATGTGTTAGGCTTACATACAGAAAATGGGCGTTTTTGCAGGAAGTTATTACGCTGGTTTAATGCTAAATTTGTTAATGCTTTTAAGATTATTGATTTGCAGAAATTTTATTAAGTATTTATATAGTACTTTTGGTGTTTGTAAAACTATTTCAACATGATAAGCTCTGAAAATTCCGCCGCAACTACTAAAGACTTAAAAGAAAAAGAGCCGGTAAAAATTATATTGGCTGAGGATGATAAAGATGATCAGGAATTGTTTAAGGAAGCTCTTAATGCAACAAAAGTTCCATCTGACGTTATTACAGTAGAAAACGGGGAGGAATTGGTTAACACCCTGAAAGATGAGTCCGAACCAAAACCTGATATTATTTTTATAGATATAAACATGCCGATTAAAGGAGGCAAGGAGGCACTAGCAGAAATAAAGAGCGATCAGGAACTTAAGGAAATCCCTGCAGTTATGCTCTCCACGTCTAATCATCCTAACGATATTGAAGATACTTTTAATAAGGGAGCAAATCTCTATGTACAAAAACCAAATTCTTTTACAGGCTTTATTCTCATTCTGAAAAAAGTATTCTTTCTCCACTGGACAAAAGCTTTAATGAATCCGGTTAAAAATATATTTTTTGTTTCTGAAAAGAATATATCTCAGGAGGATTAAATAATCGCACTTTTCTGTCTGCTTATTTATACACACGTTTAAATTTCAAAGAAATTGAAGCAAAATATCGAATCAAAATAAAAGCCTGAGAAATCTCAATTTCTCAGGCTTTTATTTTAGTTAATATCGCGAAGCATTCAAACATCTAACCAACTTGAAATTTAGAAAAATTTGAAGACACAAATTTCAATTCCTTTTTATTATATATTTATAATAATCCCTAAAATGTAGTTATAATAGTTACCTTTCCACAAAATGATACAATTGAATTTATGAATAAAAAGGGACCAATTATAATTATAGAAGATGATCTGGATGATCAACAATTTTTGGCAGATGTCTTTGAACAACTGCAATACCCAAATGAAATTATATTTTTTGGTGATGGAGAGGAAGCACTAGATTATCTTACTGAGACGACCATTGAGCCTTTCATTATATTCTCTGACATAAATATGCCAAAATTAAATGGAATTGAACTTAGGGCAAAAGTGCATGAGAATGAAGATTTAAGAATGAAATCTATTCCTTATCTATTTTTCTCAACAGTTGCCCAGCAGAAGCATGTTATTGAGGCCTATTCAAAATCGGTGCAGGGTTTTTTTGTTAAACCGTCGGATTTTATTAAAATGAAAGCAATGATAAAAAATATAGTTGAATACTGGCAAGATTGTGTTTCTCCTAATTATGTAAAATAATTAGGACTATTATGTGGTATTAGGTTACAGCTATTGGATTCACTCTTTATTACAATTTAATCAATTTTACTAATAAATATTTTTTTAGATATTTTCAGTAGCTTGTTTAAGAGGAAGTGTAACTATAAATTCGGCTCCATTTCCTTTTTCTCCTTTAGCTATTATAGTTCCATTGTGTCTGTTAATTATCTTTCGGCAAAGTGCCAGACCAATCCCGTTTCCTTCGTATTCATTTTTTGAATGAAGTCTTTCAAAAGCGGTAAATATTTTTTCTGCAAACATAGGATCCAGTCCGATACCATTATCTTTGAAAGAAATCTCAATAGATTCAACAGAATCGACAACCTTTATAACAGAGGTTATAATAACTCTCGGAGGCTGGTTGGCTTTTGTGAATTTTAATGCATTTTGGATAAGATTATAGAAAAGCTGCTGAATAAGAATTGCTGCTCCCTCGATTTCAGGAAGATCACTTGTGACCAGAATGGCACCTTTTTCTTTTATTATAAGCTCCAGATCTGTTTTAATGTTCTCTAATAACTCATTTAGGAAAATCTTTTCAACAGGCTGCGTACTTTTGTCAACAGTAGAATAGGCAAGCAGTCCTTCAATAATGCATTGCATACGATTTGCAGAATGCTCTATTTTGTTTAAGTGCATAACAGAACGATCCGGCAACTGGTTTCCAATTTCATTTTTTAAGAAGGTATTGAAGATTTTAATTTTTCTTACCGGTTCCTGAAGATCATGGCTCACCACATTAGCAAAATGCAGCAGATCATCATTAGATCGTCGGAGTTCCATGGTACTCTCTTCGATCTTTTTTTTCAGTTCTACTTCAAATTCTTTTTGATCGTGTATATCCTGTACAACTCCTAAGATTGTTGATGGATCTCCCTTTTCATCTTTTATGATTTTTCCAAAAACCTTAATCCACTTCTCCGACTTGTTTTCTTGTATAATTCTGGCTTCGTAGCAGACCACTCCGTTCAACAGCGCCTCTTTATGGGCTTTTTCCTGAAGATAGCGATCATCCGGATGCAGTTTTGCTACCAGTACCTCTATAGTCATTTCAGAATCAATGGACCAGAGTTTTTTGAAATTATCAGAGGTTTTGATCCTGTTTGTTTTAATGTCGATTTCGTATGTTCCCATGCCATAGGCTTCGATTGCCATGGTCAGCATTTCATCAGAATTCACTATTTGATTTTTAGCTACATGTAATTTAGTTACTTCTGTACAGGTGTTTACAACGCCATAAATAACTCCTTTTTCATTGTGAAGGGGAGTAAAACTATGATTAAAAAAGAGTGGTGTCCATACTCCTCTTATCAGGATATCAAGTTTTCTGTCGTTGACTTGAAAAGGTATTCCGGTTTTCATAACCTTTAGAACTTGTTCGATAATCGAATCTTTCTGAAATTCGGGAATCATCTCAGCGAACTTTTTGCCGATAACCTGCTCACCTTTATTCCATAAATTGCGCATGGCTGTATTAGCAAAGGAAATTACTAAATCATCAGTACAATAAACTGCAGTAGGTATTGGAGTATTTTGTAATATATCTTGTAGAAAAATTAAATTATTCTGCACATTTATTAGCTTTATGGTTTATGCTAAAGTAATATGTTGCATAAAGTTTCTGTTACATAATTAATGGCATAGATTGCACAACTTCAATATATCACCAAAGTACTAATTGTTTTAAGTTTTGAGATTTTAAAGAAGTACAGCGTTGTATTTGTGGGGTGAAAAACAGATTAACTCCAAAAATTTATAGCGATAAAAATACCGCAACTGACTACTATTACATAATTTTGTAATGCATGAAGCAACCAGCTTCTTACTATTATACTATGAGCAATACATTTTCTGACAATAACCAAATTGGAATGGTATCTACTTTCTCTGATCTTGTACATACCGATTTCAAAGGAGAAAGGAATGCGCTATGCTGGTACAGAAATTTAGATGGTGATTTTAACGAGATTGTGGCCCAGTTATCTTTAAAAGAAAATATAACGGAGGTTTATCGGGAAGATCTAATTGCACTCCAACTATCAGAAAAGGGGAATATAGCAAGGGAAATAATCTTAAATGATTTACAATTATTAGCTGATTTTGGAGCTTCGCCCGCTCTTAATTTACTGAAGTGTTATGAACGTGATGATGAATTTGATTTCATATCGACTGATGTGTATTCGTTTCATGTTGATCGTTCGCCCATTGCAACAGATACTTTTTTATGTACCTATCACGGAGCGGCAAGTGATATTATTTCTAATTCGCAGGCAGAGCAAAAAATCCTGATTCCGGAAATCCGAGCAAAGTTAAAAGAGCTGCATGATGGACCAGAGGAAGAATTCGATAACTTTTTGAAAGAAAATTATTTTGATTTGCATTATCAGGTACATCAGGATGCAGAACCTGTTAATTTAGGATTAGGGCATCTTTGGCGGCTGGCTGTAGATCATCCAAAACAACAAGTACTGCCTTGTATTCACAGAGCACCAATAGAAAAGGAAGGGGAGTATCGGTTGTTGTTGATTTGTTAAGAAAATTCTATAGATACTTACTCAAATCCAGATTAAGAATAGTACCAACTCTGCTAAACTCTTCATTAACCTTTGCATTCAGGATTAGTTGTTCATTGTTTATGGGATGATTAAAAATCAACTGATGCGCGTGAAGCATCATTCCTTTGAGGTCAAAATTTTCCAGCCATAATTTATTTTGTTTGTTACAACCATGTGGACGACTTCCTAAAATGGGATGAAAAATATGTTTGAAATGTTTGCGTAATTGATGCATACGTCCAGTTTCAGGAATCGCTTCTACCAAACAATATCGTGACGTTGGTTTATTGTTAAATTCCAATTCAACTTCGGCATTTTGCAAACGATGAAAGTAGGTTATGGCATTTTGTGTAATGTCATCATCATTGGTTAAATCATAATCAATCGTTAGTTCTTCGGGTGACCAGCCACGTAAAATGGCTAAATATTTTTTTTCGACTTCGCGTGTGGCAAAACGATCATTCATAATTTTCAAAACGGCTGTATCCAACGCAAATAACAAAACACCGGATGTTTTGCGGTCTAATCGATGAATAGGGTAGACGTGTTGCCCTATTTGATTTCTCAATTCCTGAATGGCATACACTTTTGCATCGCGGGCATAAAATGATTTGTGAACCAACAACCCACTTGGTTTATTAATGGCAATAATATATTCGTCCTGGTAAAGAATTTCTAACATTTGGCAAAAGTAAAAGAGATTTCGATTGAAATCTCTTTTATGAGTTATTTATTTCTAATTCGCAGGCAAAGCAAAAATTGAAATTCCAGAAATCTGAAGAAAGCTACGCGATCTTTTAATTTAATCTCACAGAATATAGATTTTCAACCTTTTTCTAAAATCATATTTACCGATTAAACACGTATGCTAATTTATGAGAAAGCAAATTGTAGTTTAACTATATTATATTTATTAAACTTCCAATGAAGAGGCATCAGCAAAATTCGCTTTCAACTCTTCTGGTAAATAAGGTCTTCCTCCAGTTGCAGGAATACAAGTTCCTGTAAATACTGCTGAAACCATTATTTTTCCATTTTTTATTATTGATTGTTTAAAATGCAGTCTTGGTAATCCTTTAGCATCTGTATATACAGCACAGGTCACATCAAAATTATCATCTTTTTTGAGGGAGCGTATAAATTTGATCTTATATTCTGATAAAACCATAAATACACCATTTTCTGCCTGTTGAACGAAATCAAAACCTAGAATCTCCCGAATATAATCATGGCGGCATTCCTCCATATAAAAAGGGTAATATAAGCCATCCATAATGCCTTGTACATCTATATGCGCGTCTGCAACAGTGTAATTTTTTGAATATTCCATAGTATTTATTATAAAGTTTTAATTTTCATAGCGAACGCAAATATTTTAGGATTATTGTGGTTTAAATTCCCGATCGCTCGAATATGCGCAACGATAGCGCAGAAATTCTTTCCGTGCCCGTTCCTAATATTGATAAAAAATGGATTTCTTTTTTTAAATCTGTTAAGATATGCTTTACGGGCACGGATTACAAATCCGCGCGATCGGGTATAGCAAGTTTAACTTACTTCAAGGTTGAATAGATTAATTACTAAAAACCTAATAAATCTGTTGTTCCAATGTAAAACGACATATGCTACTTTATAAAACACGTATTTATACCTGTAAAAAGTCTAAGTGTAATTTATATACTTGCTTAAACTAATTTTAAGTTTTATGTAAAAGAAAAGTTTTGGGAAGATATATTTAAATTTAAAACAATTTAATTAATAATAAAAGATCAACATGAAAAAAAAGCAGATTACTAATAGTGAAATAACAGAGACTGTAGCAACTAATTCAAAACCTACTGCGTATACAGGTCAATCTTTTCCATTTACAGAATTAAGTGATCGGATTTTTGAAATCATGTTATATCAAATTTTTCAATTAAGAATAGAAACAAAAGATTCAAGCTTAATAGAAAAATATGATGGAGTTGCTTTGATGCAAGGTGTCGGAGAAAAAGGAAGAGATTGTATATTGACAAAAAAAGGTGCTAATGTTGGTTTGATCCAATGTAAACAAATCAATAAAAATATCACAAAGCCTGAAGTATTAAAAGAAATTCTAAAATTTGTTTTACATTATATAAATGATAAAAGTTTAATTACTGATATAGATAATTTTACTTATTATTTAGCAGTTTCTAAAGGTTTGGCAGAAACTTCTATTACCTTGATTAGCAATTTCAATAAAAATTTTAAAACAGAAGATATTGAACATTATTGTGAAGAATTAATTTCTAAATATGTTGGATTGAAAACTATTAATTATAATGATCAAAAAGTCGAAATATTTAGAGTATTAGAAAAAATTGAAATAAAATGTATAAATCCCTCTGATTTGTCTCGCTATCTTTTTGAACACGATTCGTTGGTTAAATATTTCTTTAGAGTATTAACTATTACTGATAATGCGCTTCTGGAAAGTATAATTGAGACATATCTATCTCCAATTTTAAATAAAATTATTCCTAAAGAAGAAAGAGAAAACAAAGATTTTTCATTTAGATTTAAAGAATATATTCAAAGAGTATATACACACTATTCTTCATCAAGAACTTTAGTATTTGGAAATCAGCAAAAAAAATTAGAAGATTTTTATTACCCTTTAAATTTAGAATGCAAAGCGGAAGATGTAAACTGTAAGCCGTTAAAAGTGTGCACTTTAAATTACGAAGAAGATTTTCTTCCACAATTTAGGAAGGTTATAATTGTTGACAATGGAGGAATGGGAAAATCAACAATTATGAAGTGGCTATTTTTAAATGTTATAAAATATAAAAAGGGTATTCCAATCTTTATAGAACTGAGAAAACTTAAAAATAAAAAAACTATTATCGAAGAAATTATTTCAGAACTCAATCCAATTGATAAAGTTCTAGAAAAAGATTTAGTTACTAAATTAATTGCTCAGGGCAATTTTATTTTCTTTTTCGATGGCTATGATGAAATTTCTGATATTGACAGAGAATTTGTTACCACTGATTTACAAAATTTTATTTCCAAATCATCGAACAATCTATTTTTGTTAACTTCTAGGCCAGAAACAGCTTTAAATACTTTTAGTGATTTTAAAGAATTTAAAGTAAAAAAAATGGAGAAAACGGAGGCTTTTGAATTAATAAAGAAAATTGGTAATAATAGTGAAAAATCATTGAGATTGATAGAGAAGCTTAAAGAAAATGATTTTGAAAACATCGATGATTTTTTACAAAGCCCGTTATTAGTATCTCTACTTTATAAAAAATTTGAACATAGAGAGAACATTCCTATTCAACTTCAAGAATTTTATTATGATGTATTCGAAGCCCTATATCAAGATCATGATTTGACTAAAGGAGATAGTTTTGTGCGAAATAAAAAGACAAAACTTAGCTTTAATGATTTTTTTCAAATATTAAGGGAATTTGCTTATTACACATTTAAAAAAGAAGAAATTGAATATAATGATGCAATTCTTAATAAATATCTTGATGAAATTTCAAAAAGATTGCCTCACATAAAATTTAAATTCACTGATTTAGCCGAAGATCTTGTAAAGGCAGTACCATTATTTAATAAAGAAGGTCTGCAATACAAGTGGTCTCACAAATCCTTTCAAGAGTATTTTACTGCAGAATATATTTGCAGAGATTCGAAAGAAAAACAGGTAAGTATTTTAAATCAGATGTATAAAAGTTCTAAGTCTGAAAAATATTTTTTTGTTTTCAAGCTATGCTATGATATTGATTTTAAGTCTTTCAGAGAATCAGTTATTGTGCCCTACTTAAATGAGTTCGTTGAGCATTTTGAAAATTCGTTTTCTTCTTTACACTCCCTTCCAAATATTGACTTAAATGAAGTGATTCTTCGAAAACTAATAACTTTTAATAAATCATATTTAATAATTACAGATAGAAATAATGATTTTATTAATTCAATTTTCGACAAATTAAAAAAAGAAGATTTCTTTAATGGTGGTAAATTGGAAAATTTTCCAGACTTTATGGATGATGACCACAAAATAATAGTTATTGTTTTTTCTTCAATGACTATTATTGGATCGAGAAAGAAATCTGATATTTTAGAGCTTTTAATTGATAAAAAAAGTGATTTATTAAAACAGATTAAAAATGATTCAAAAAAAAATAAAAAAGGAAAAAAAGAATTTAAGAAAGGTTTTCCTGAAGCCGTAATTGTGAATTTACAACAAAACTTTTCAAATGAGACAGCTGAAAATTTAGCTTTTTTTAATAACCTTGTTGTATCTACTTTTCTTGAAAAAAGCGATCAACATTTAGACATTGATAAATGCAAAATATTTCTAAAAAAATATAATGAAGAAATTGAAAATATCCAAGAGGATTATTATCAAGGCTTTTAATTATTCTATGCAAATATTAGATGGATATAATTTAATACAAAGAAAAATATGATGACTAGAAAATTTATGCTGATTACATTGCTGATTTTATTTGTTTTGCCTTTACAAGGACAAACGCCACAAAATAGTACAAGTGCAACAAAACAGATAGAAAAGCAAGTTGAAGCTCCGATTTATCAATTATTTCCAACTGAAAACTATTGGACTTTTATTAAATTAGATACTCGAAATGGAAAAATGTGGCAAGTACATTTTACTATATCAGAAGAGGGCTACGAAGGCGAACTAGTATTAAATTCAGATTCACTTGTATTGACTGCAGAAGAAATAAACGGGAGGTTTACACTTTACCCTACAAAAAACACATATAATTTCTTATTACTTGACCAAATGAATGGTAAAACATATCAGGTACAATGGAATAGTGCTAAAGAAAAGAGATTTGTCAGCCGTATTTAAAGCAGTTTCATTTAATATAACGAAATCGGCGATCGCACAACTGTCATTTAATTAAGATATTAAAACATTATGAAGTTGAACAAATACTGTCAAAACAAAAAAGAGACTAGAAAGTCTCTTTGTGAAATTAATTATCTTTATAAATAATTATTTAGCAATCAATTTCTCAAGCCTCGCCATCATTTCATCTTTCTCTTTCAACATACGCTCGTATAAAGCAATTTTTTCTTCATGAAGTTGGATCAATTTTTCAATTGAATTATTATTGAAAGTTGGATTATAATTTATTAATCCTTGAGTATCATGAAAAGTATTAGAAATAATATTTATTGCCTGATCTTCATCAAAATTCTGAAAAGCTTCAACTGGAATTTTTAATGCATTTGAGATTTGATCCAATATATCATCTTCAATTATATCTTTTTGCTCCAGCATAGAAATTTTCTTTTGGTTCCAGTCATTTCCCAGATCAAAAGCCAATGCCTCTTGTTTTATGCCAAGCATTTCTCTGAAGCGTTTTACGTTTCTTCCCTGATGTATTTTCTGTTCCATAATGAATATCAATTTTTCTAAAGGCTCAAAGATAAAGCCATTTGGATTAAAAATCCTGAATTTCAAAGATAAAAAAATATCCCATAAAAGAGCCGTTTTTGTCAGGTATTATATCCAGTTTACGAATAGATTATCCTTTTGAAAGAACGGAATTTCGCTTGTAAATTTTAAATCTACTTATTATGAAAAAGAATAAAATAGCATTCGAAACTAACTTTTGGGCAGGGTTGGCGGCAGGAAATCCATTTAAGGCAGTTAAAGCCTTTTTTGATTTTGCACATCTTGATTATTATAAACAAAATTTAACTGAAGTGGTAATTTATAGCTGTAAAACGAAAGCTTACGAACAGGACAACCCCTCCAATGCTTTTGTCTTTTACACTGCAATCAACTCTTTTGTCAAAGTCTGTTACGGTCTCCAACAGAAAAGCAAAAAATGGAAAGTTACAGCGCCTTTGCACTCTGAAACAGTATTTCATCTTTCTTCCCTGACGAACGAAGAATATGAAAATCCTTTTATTGTATTTCAAAAAGCATTTGATGAAAAAACGCTGGAAGAATTTGAATTCTTTCTATGTCTAATCCTGGAGCTTTCTTTATCTCCCTGTCCCGGAAATCCTGACTCTGACCTGACGACGCCCTATATTCATTTAATCAAAATGCTCGATGCAGCAGAAATAATAAGAGAAAGGGGAGTTGAGAAAATCAAGAAAAACCGATAAGATTGATGCTGTAGCGGAATAAAATATCCCTTATTCAAACTTTAGAATACGATATTAAATAATAGGGAAGAGGTATAAGAAAAATCCCTTTTCGTTATGAAAAGGGGATTTAATTACAAAAAAGGTTCAGTTAGGCGGTGTTTAAAAGAAAATAACACAAGCCCTACTTTTGATTTGATATTGTATTTTTCAAATAAAGCAGCTCTATAAATTTCAATAGATTTTATTGACAGATTCATAATTTCTGCCATCTGTTCATAGGTGAATTCCCTTTCATCACAAACCAATCTCAGGAAATCGAATTCTCGCTGAGTTAAAACAATATTTTGCTTTTTCTCACCATTGCTATCATAATTACGTACACGTTTAAGAATTTCAGAAACATTGTTATATCCTATTTTAATAATGTTATCAATAGCAAATTTCAAATCGTGGGCTGTACAATTTTTATGTAAAAAACCTCTGGCGCCATGATGATAAGCTGCATCAATTATTTGCTCGTCAAGATGCTGTGTCAACAGTAAGACTTTGTACTCTTCTTCTTTTTCTTCTAGTGCTTTTAATACTTCAATACCATTCATATGAGGCATGGAGTAATCCAGAATGTATATATGGGGAGAAGGGTTTATTGGTAGTGCCTGCAAGAAATCATCACCATTATCAAACTCATGAATTACTTTGTAGTTGCCAATTTTATGCAGTAATTCTTTTAGACCTTGTCTTACAATAGAATGATCATCAATTATACAAATAGTAGTTTGTTCCATACTTAAATTCTTTTGTTTTCTGATAGGGTAATTTCAGTGCCAGATCCTAGCATACTTTTTACAGTAAAATGATATGACATACTATCGGCTCTTTTTGCCATATTTATCAACCCAAAAGATAATCTGTTTTTTTTATCGTCAGAATCAAAACCTTTACCGTTATCTGCAATTATCATTTTAAAATGAGGAGTGGTTGTTATATAAATATTTATTTTATTGGCTTTAGCATGTTTAAAAATATTATTGATACATTCCTGAAAGATGCGATAAATGATTATCTTTTCATTGTCATCAAATTTCTTCACCTTGATTTCCTCAAAAGAGTATATAATTTCAATTTTGCTGTTTTTTTTCAACCGCTTTATTTCTGTGGCAATTGCTTTTATTACATCTTGCTGTAATAATAATTGGGTGTTCAGGGCATGACTGATACTTCTTATGGATTTTGATAAATTTCCAAGTGATTGTGATACCGGTTCTAATATTTCTCCCAGTTCGGGAGAATCCAACTTCATATTTTCTATTTGAAAATTGATGTATGTCAACTGCTGACCGGCATCATCATGAAGATCCTGAGAAATATTATTCAGTACCTGCTCCTGAGTTTCAATTACAGTTTGAGTAATTGCTTTTTGGAAATTGAGATCTTTCTCATGCAAAAGCTCTGTATATTTTTTTATCTTATTAAAATAAAGACGAATCAGAATAACACAAAAAAATAGTATTAAACCAATAAAAATAAAGGCTATTATTATTCCTAGTACGACTTGATTCATTTGTAGTTATTTTTTTCTCTGTAGATGTAAATATTGATTAAAGTATAATAGGCGATACAAACTATATTAACAATAAAAACATATAGCGTAACCTGACCAAATAAAATTATTCTTGTAACCTCCAAGGCTTTAAATCCTAACATTAAACCCATGCCAAAAAAGAAATACACCGGTGCAAATAATAGTAAATAATTATTGGATAAGAAATACATTAAGTTCTCTTCTCTTAATTGCCTGTAACTTTCATAGATAAAAAGTATGACATATAACAAGGCACCAAAAACGAAAGTGTAATAATTATAAACATCTGTTATTTCTATCACAGTAAAATTAATAATAGAAAATAGTACAAAAACGCATAGTATACTATTGGACATTTTTTTAGACTTTGTGTTTTCTTTAAACGCCAGCATCCAAAGAATATCATGAAAAACAATACTGATATTAAATGGTATTCGAATTGACCTATTATTATATACTAAAATAGAATTTATCAATTCTGTAAAAAAAACCACAAATAGAATATACAAGAGATATCGATGCATTTTAATTTTCCAGCGAAGATTGCCTAAAGCAAAAAGCAGCGTTATTAAAACGCATGCTTTTATTGGATTTATAATATCTAGAATATTCAATCTTACTTATTTATAATGGTATATTACGATTAGGACTTTGATTCTTTTTTGAAGGATCAGTTGAATAATCAAAATATGGGGTTTCATTTACTGATTGTCCGTTACCAGGATTTCCATTGACCTGAATGACAACAACACGTTCTCCAGATTTATCTATAATAGCAAAACTGAAATGAAATTCAGCATTATCATTTTTTTTAGCATATTCTTTTGCCAAACTTCTTATTAAAGCTGTAGAAAAGCGATAATAGGGACCTCCTTTTGTTGATATATATTCATATACCATTTTCAATGTATCAATTTTATTTTCTTTATATTCTAAATTTACATAGGCATCATATCCATGATTCTTAATAATTTTTTTAAGATCCCCCCATGTAATAACATACTTTCCTTTTTGATCAGTTACAGTGCCTTTTACTTTATGATCTTTTAAAACCGCTTCTTCTAGTATTTTGCGTTTAACTCTATCACCATGCTGTTTTAACCATTTCGCTTTTTCTTCAATATTGGGTAACTTGTAATAGTCATCTAAAGTTAAAGAATCACTTGTGGAAGCTGGCTTATCTACATTAGTTTCAGTAGCTACGGTCGTGTTGTCTTCTTTTTCTTTTTTACACGCTGCAATGGTTAAAATAACCATTAAAATTAGAGTACATTTTTTCATGATATAAAGTTATTTAAGGGTTAATAATTTATTCTTCAAATTTTACCATTATCCTCGCACACTTAATAGGGTAAAACCCTATTTTATCAGATTTTACCCCTATTAATCAATTTATCAGCTAAAATAGCGATTTTCCTGCAAATAAATAATATTTAGCTAAAAACCAATTTATTAGGTGAAAAACCATATCTGTTTTAGGTATTTACCTAAGTAATGAAATTACAGGCTGACGTAGTTTTGGAATACAAATTACAAGAATATTACCAGGAAGCCGAAAAGGGTATTATAGAGTAAGCAGAATTAAACATTAATAATTATGCCTAGAGAAATTAAATCAGCAAATCAGCAATTGCAAATACAAAATGTAGCACCAAATGATTTTAAAGACCGATTAATAAAGCTGATTCCCGCAGAAATTATAGCTGCGTACGTCACGATATCAGGTTTAATAATAGGTTTTGCAAAGAATAACCCAAATGCGGACAAGTCTTATTTATTATGGATTGTCATCCTTGTTTTAATGATTTTTACCCCTGTTTATTTGATGAAAATCTTGGGAGTTTCGAAGAAAGTCCAAATCTTGTTTTCAACAATTGGTTTTTTAATTTGGGCTTTTGCAACAGCTTCACCGTATACAAAAGATATACTTGGCTTTTCTTTTGAGTTAATTGCTTCCCTGATATTGATACTATATACTTTATTGATACCTCTTTTCTATAAAGGATAAGCAAAGAAAATAAAATTTTATAAAATTTAAATTATTACATTATGAAACCCACCAAAAAAACAAATACGAAAAATGAGGATTTTGAATTAAATGATAGTTCTTTTTTGCCAAAAGAAGAGTTCCTCCACAAGTACAACAACAATATAATTTGTCTAACTGATTCCAAAGGTTACGCGCAACCTAATGACAAGGATTTATTTGAGATACGTCTTGATTCTTCCAATGGTTTTATACCTCTTTGGGAAAAAGGGGTTACCCTAAATTGGAGATTTAGTAAATCTTTTGGAAGCTACTTTGCTAAACCTGAGGCAGCTAAAACCGGTGTTAGAAAACTTTTTGGGGAAGCCATTTTAGCCTGGCAAGATGCCTGCCCTATAAAATTCCATGAAGATAATGATGCCTGGGACTTTGAAATTGCTATGCATCAGAAGAATTGTAACAATAATGGATGTGTTTTAGCGTCTGCTTTTTTCCCTGATCCCGGACAAAATATTTTTTATATCTATCCTACAATGTTTGAGCAAAACCATCAGGAACAGATAGAAACTATAGAACATGAAATTGGTCATATTTTTGGGTTACGACATTTCTTTGCTAACATATCTGAAAGAGAATGGTCGAGCGAATTATTTGGAACGGACAGTGCATTTTCGATCATGAATTATGGTGATAAAAGTAGATTAACAGCAGATGATATTAAAGATTTAAAAATACTATATGAACTAGTATGGAGTGGAAAACTTACAGAAATAAACGGTACCGAAATTAAGCTATTCAAATCCTATCATATGAGCAGTAGTTTGAGTAATAGTAGTTTTCAATTATCAAATGCAGTAAATTCTAAAGGATTACATGAGCTGTTATTAGAGTCTAATTTTATATCATCAGCATTTGAATTGAGTGACGATGTATCACTTCTAGTTAAAAGAGCCATATTGAATGTAAAAGGGAATAACTCAACAGATCCAGCTACGCTTTTGGATGGGTTGGAACTGGTAGCAAATTTACTTTACGCCGGTAACGATTTTATCCTGCTAGCAGTAAAATTGAATAAGCTTATTACTGACAAATCGAAGAAAATAACTGTAGCAGAAATGAAAAAGTGCACAACAGTTGGGGATTGTGTCACTTTAGTAAATATTAAATTGTAATATTATGAAATCATTATATCTAATCTTAGTGTTTAGTATATTCTTAGGGGCTCAAAATTGTTTAAGCCAGAATGATACAGTTGTTACTAAAGAAATTGTTACTATAGAAAAAACTGAGTCGTCTAAACTTCTTAAGCCATTTTTAGATAAAATCAGTATTAAGAAATCATTTGATACTAAAACAGATGATGATGAAAAAGCAGCTACACTTTCCTTTACAATTCCAAAAGATAAAGAGAATATCTTCAAAATTAATGCTGGGATTGGTTTTACTTTAGATACATTAATAAACAACAAATATAATGCGGTTATAGGATTTTTTGTATATAATAAAAACAATCAGATAGACAAACGTCAGGAAAATTATAAGCTTGGAATAAATCACAATTTTGTTTATTTCACAAAAAATGATTTGGGTATTATTAATGACAATTCATTAGAGTATCTAAATGATAATGTAAAAAAAGCACAGTCACTGTTAGCATTATCCTCTTTAAGTATTAGGTCTAATAATGGAAAACTAATTTTTGAAAGTTATGCAACTAGAGATAGTTGGTTCGCATACAAGCTTCTGCCCAGAGTTGGTCTAGAATACCAAAATAGTTATGACGTAGCTTTACCTTTAGAACAAGGTTACTATTTTAGAAGCTATTTTAATGTAGGTGGGGCTGTATTATTGAGAAAAAAGACTGTCTTTGAAAAAACAGTGGCGACAAATATTTTTTACAATAGCAAAGGAGAGGTAGTAAAAAGCACTAAAAGTATATTTAAAAAAACGGGGACAATAACTATTACATACAACAGCAAAGGCGAGGTAGTAAAAAAGGATGAAAGTTTACCTGATAAAGATAAAGAAGATAAAACGTTTCGTAAAAAAGGATTAGAATTGATTGTCAATTACGAAGGGAGAAATAGCCTTCTTGATAATTTTGAAAATAATCCAAACTATACTTATTTTCTGAAAGGTGAATTAAAATTATATCCTATAAGAAATGATAATTTATCAATAAGCCTATCCTACAATAAAGGAGAAAACCCATTGGAAGGATTAGAAAAACAAGAGTTTTGGATGTTGGGATTTAACTTCAAAAAATAAGTTTTTACATCGCTCTCCGAAGTCTTCTTTAAGAAAAGCTATAAGGCAGGAAAAATGTTATTTTTAAATATTTAAAAATAAATAAATTAACGGTTTGAATCCAGTCAAGGTAACTCTGCGGGAAATTCAACTTCTTGCACCTGATCTTTTTATATACTTGTTAAATAGTAAAAAAAAGGCATAAAAAAGCTCCAAATCATTGATTTGGAGCTTTTTATTCGTGACCCCAGAGGTACAAATTTCAAACTATTTTATCCAGGATTTAAAGAAGTTGGTTTACTTTCAAGTAAATTTATAAGATGATTTTTAATAGTATTTCTTTAAGTCTCTTTATAATTTAATTTTTATTCTTGAAAAGAACATAAACCAATTCCACTCCCAAGTTTTACCATTGTCATTAGAGAATGCCTGCCCCCAAACCGGATTGTCAGTATCTGTACGATCATACTGAAATTGAACTATAATTTCTTTTCCATTAATAATTTCTTTCCCAAAAAAAAGGCCTATATTATTTTCAAAAGAGCCTAACAATGGTGGATCAAGTATTCCAAAAATACTATCTGCCCAATATAAACTCCACAATTTTGTTACGGGATTAAACAATCTTAATGCAAATGCTTCAATTGGTTGTTGTTTTGAATCACACATATAATGCTTTTCAATATTACTAATACCTGTTAACAGCAATTCTGTTGTTTTTGAACCTTCTATATCAACCCATTCTTTACAATTATTAAATCTTTCTTTTAATTTTCTGTGATGAACTTTATGGTTACCAATTAAAAATGAATAATCAGATGAATTGGAATTAGATGACGGCTTAATTTCTAAAGTTCCATCGACCATAAAAGTAGGTGTTTGTGCCAGTAATGGGTAATTATTATTTGTCATAATGCTCTTTATTTTGATTTAAAAGGACCCAATTATTTTGTGTTGTAATTAATTCCTGCATTGCTTTTTTTAAAGCGTTTGGCATATTATTAATGGCTTTTTGCTTTGCTTCGTATTCCTCTATGTCCTGGAAGTTTGTTATTGTAACCAATAAATTTTTATCTTGAAAAACTGGTAATCTCGGAAAATCATTTTCAGTCATTTCACTAACCCAAATCGAAATATCTTCAATATTTATTGTTTTTAAAAAAGGGATGTAGTGAGTGTCAAATAATTCTATTACCTTCTTAATTGTACTATTACAAATATAAAAATCAATTACTGTGACTGCTTTGTCAGTTTTTAATGTTACTGTTTTATGTAAGGGTTTTAATAAATAAACATTATCAGAGTTAATTATCATTTCATTTGCTCCCTTACCATATTCTTTCCAGATTGGACTATCAATATAAAAATCGTTTAAAAATTTAACTCTTGTTTTCATATCTGTAAAACCACGAAACCATACAAATCTGTCGTTGACTTCATTGATTTTAAATTCTCCCAATGTATGTCCGCCCAATTCATTCATAGGCGAAACAAAATTTGAGTGAAAATAATGTCTGAATGTATCAGCCATATCTGGTTTTAATAAATAATTACGAAGTTCTAGTACTTTAATATTTTCTAAATCCTGAGGGGCTGATTTATTCATATCATTTTTTTTACTTTTTGAGCATTTAACAAAATTGGTTTACAAGAGACCAAAACAATTATTGCGATTAGGGTTATGGAATTAAAAAGTTTTGACTTCATTGGTATTGTTTTTTATGTGTTCCAAGACTAGTAATTCCTGTAAAGATAAAATTATGATATCTTTGTTGCAAGTACGTACAATTTTGTATCGTAGTTACTAAAAGGATACTAATATTGATTATCAATTATTTAAAAAATAAAAAAATGGAAAATAAAATTAGAATTGCTTATTGTCCTGTTGATTATGCGTTTCAAAGAATAGGCGGAAAATATAAAGGAAGGATTTTATGGTATTTAAAAGATAATCTATTACGATATGGTGAACTTAAAAGAGTAGTAGAAGGGATAACCCCTAAAATGCTTACACAAACACTTAAAGAGTTGGAAGCTGATCAATTAATTTCCAGGAAAGTATACCCTGAAGTTCCGCCTCGTGTTGAATATTCACTTACTGAAACGGGAACTGAATTAATTCCTTTTATAAATCAAATGCGAATATGGGGAGAAAAGCAAATGTCATTGAATTGAGTTTTGAGAAAACAACCCACTCTCCGAAGAGTTTTTATGGAAAACTTTGCGAATGTCTCCTGACTTCGCACTCATGAGGTGTTGAGTAAATCAAGAAAAACCGATAAGATTGATGCTGTAGCGGAATAAAATATCCCTTATTCAAACTTTAGAATACGATATTATGAAAACTTCAACATCGATTTTCTTTATGTTATCTGTTATAAATAGGAAAAAGATATAAAAATAATAAAGTAAAAAATAAGTAAACACAGATTCATTAAAAGAGCCGCCTCAGGAATTAGAACTGAGACGGCTTTTTTGTTTATCCTGGCAGAATGCTTTAAAAATTAACCCATTTTAAACCTAACATAAACTCCAGTTTTTATCCAGAAATTCATCCTCTCCAGGCTCCTCTGTCTTATAAGCAATTGCTTCCGGAATAGATGTCTTAGGTATGTTTACATGTACAATGGTATTTTCCTTAATGCTGTCAAGTTGTCTCAAAACCTCCTCGAGTTCGTCGAGACTACTGACTTCAAAACCTTTGCCTCCAAATACATCAACTAGTTTCGCATATTTCCAACGGTGCATTTCGTTGTAATCATAAACGTTGTTTAAATCGGGAACGCTATATTCTACCTTGTCTGCACCACGAAACGGATTTGGATTAACAAGCATTTGTTCAATACCATAAATACCATTATCCAAAACAAAAACAATGGTGTCGTGTTTCAGTTTATTCTGTGTAGATATGGCCTGACAGGTTTCCTGAAAAGCACCGTCCCCAACAAATACCACCGGCCTTTTATCAGGTCTGGCACATTTTATTCCGGTTGCCGCAGGAACAGAATAACCTATCGAAAGCCATGATGCCTGCGCTACGAATCCGTTAGGTTCTGCAATACGGATGCCCTGGGCACCCAATAAAGGAAAACCCGCATCGGCAACCACTATATGCCTCTCGTCTATAAAATTATTGATTCGGTTGAAAAATGTATCGTAAGTAAGTGCCGGTTTTCCTTTTTTTAGTATTCTGTTATCAGCTAGGAAAAATGATTCAGGCAGCTTCGCTGCATCATACATTTCATAAGCACTAAAGGTAACTTTGGTAAGTTCTTCTTTCAGGAATATTATAAAATCTCTTAGCGATACATTGGCTACATAAGAAGCACCAATCCTTACACCGCTGTGATTGGCAAGTACAGTATCCTCTTTCCAGACATCAAAACCACCCAAATTTTTGCCGGTGGTCCATACGCCAAGGCCAATTTTTAGCTGGGCTTTTTCGAATTGTTCCTTGACATCTTTTGGCGATGCCTTTCCATTAAAAACGCCTTTGAACTTAGGATGGTTTTCGGATACAATTGATTTCCCAAGTATAGAAGTTACAAATTCTGTATCGGTAGTTTCGATCAAATCCAGGAATTCCTTTTGAATACCATAGCGCTGGATCTCAATGCCGCCCCAGAAAATAATTTCTTTTCCGCGTGCCATTGCAGCTACTCTTTGGGCAGCCTTGCGTGCACTTGTTTGACATTTAGATGCTTCTCTTTCTGCCAATGGAGTGACTGGCGGATTGCATTCCATTCGCCATGCATCTTCAAAAACTTCAAGATAAACCGGTCTTCCATATAAAATACAGGCATTTAGTACTGCATCAATTTTATAAGGAGCATCTGATGAACCTGTGATTTGTTCTGCCGCAACGGTAACGTTTCGGTATACATTGATGTTACTGTACATATCACCTGTCATATGTGATGCCAGCATGCCCTGAACGAGGCTTCGTTGCTGGTCTTTGTTGGTTGGAGCGCCATTAATAACAAGCACAGGACAGTGCTCTACATAAGAGCCTGCAACCGAATTGAGTAACGTAAATGCTCCCACGCCATATGTTACTGCTACTGCAGCGAAACCATTTTGACGTGCGTAGGCATCAGTACAATGTCCGGCGTTTATTTCATTCGTGTCGTTAACGATTTTAATTTTTGCATTTTTGTCTTCGTGAATCGTATTCAAAAACGGTGCGGTATAATTACCAGCAATTCCAAATAAATGGGTAAGTCCTAATTGTTCCAGACGTATTTGCAGGTATTTTGCAACGGAGATTTTTTTCTGTGACATCTTAAATTGGGTTATTCAGGTTACCAGTATTTTCGTTGACTTCAAGTGCTGTGCGGATTCCGGACTCGATAGCTCCTTCAATCCAGGCATGTTTCAGGGAAGTATGCTCTCCGGCAAAATGTGCTTTTCCATTCCATTCAGTTGAGATGATATGACGTTGCAATAATTGTAACTGTCCCGGATTAAATATTGCTGCTTCACCATAAGCATACGGGTCGCGCATCCAGCTTTGTGTTGCAGCACCAATTAATTTCCCACCTTTCTTTTTATAGTCCTTGATACTCGAGGTAATTACGGCAAGGCCAATAATGCGCTGCTGTTCCTTTTCGTCATCGGAGTGCATAATGGCCAGATTTTTAAGTGCATAAAAATACCTGTCGTCGTCATCCAAAGAATCCCAGCGGCTTGCTTCGTCAGACCAGCAATAAGATGCCAGCACGACACCGTGTCCTTTACTTCCCAAATCATTGCTTGGATAATAGGTGAAACGGTTCGAAAAATCAGTAATCGTACCACCACCAACAATATTATAAGGTGCTTCCTGCCACCATTTCTCACGAAATTCCAACAATATTTTAGTAGCAGAATCGTAGTGCAGTTCCCGGATTGCTTTTCGTTTAAGCTGTTTGAATTGAGGTGTTACATACACATGTCTTAATGCTGAAAAGGGTATAGTGACAATCACTTCATCAAATTCCAGATCACCAACAGGTGTTTTTAATGCTTTGAATCCTGCATCTTCATAAAACTGGAAGTCACGCTGTACTTCAATATCCACTTCTATTTTTACCTTGTTGTTAATGAGCATCATTTTGGTCATCCTGCAATCAAAATAGGTATTTTCTTCGAGACTATGAGCTTTAAAGAATGCATTTGGCAGCATGTCGCTTCCGCCCACAATTTCCATAAACCGAGTAGTATCCTTGATAATATTTTGCTCAATAAAACTCTGGATAAAATCATAAGACATTCTTGACTCCAGATTTTGCAGGACTCCAATCATCTCTATGGCATTCTCTGAATACATCGAATTTTCCTTTAAGAAACGACGCATCGAATATTCTCCGTAACGCTCGATCAGCAAAGGCCAGTTTTTCTCAGGATCTTCTGCAATAAAAGCCTTAAGCGGATTAATGATATTGTCCATTAAATCGCTGGCATGCTTGTTTTCACTTTTGCCCAGATTAAAGCCCAGTAGTTCGTTTACATCAATATCTTTTCGGATATATTCATTCTGTACAACACGTTTACGGTTAACGTAGAAAAGAGAATTTCGAGTAGTATCAGGCTCCGGTTTAGTTGGGTCTGCCTGATGTGCGATTGCCTGTTCCTTATCGACAGACAGATAATAAAAAGGCTCAGTTTTGAGTCCGAGTTTATCAATGTATTTGAGCACCATCTGGTGTATGGTCGGGATGCGCATCGCACCCGCTTCACCATAAACACTGTCGTCTTCAAAATATTTTTTGTTTTCAGAATTCCTGAAAGTCTTAATCCTGCCACCAACACGGGTGTTTGATTCGACTATCGTAACATTATGACCGGCCTGTTTTAACAGACTTGCGGCTACCATTCCGGCCATTCCGGCACCAATGATTAATACGTCTTTTGGTTTATCCGTACGCGGAATTCCGTCGTCAATGTACTTTAAGTATTGCTGGATAATAGTGTCGTTGTCTTCGTCGAGTAAGCCGTGTAAATAGTTTTCCATGATGGGGTGGTTTAGTTATGGGGTTTATTTTTTTTATGAATGAAATTATTTACAAATAAACTCAGTAAAATCCGGATTTTTAAGCGTAATTCTACCTGTTTTTATATTGTAGAATACGGGATTTTTAATTCTCCAGATCAAAAGCACTGTTTTTTTGTATGACAGAAATCTTATTTTATTGTTTTACTCAATTTAAATTTATAATCCAAAGGTGACACCAATCAAAGGTGGCAAACCCTAATTATATGGTTAGGAGATGGTCTTTCTGCTATAATTATTTCAGAAAGAAAGTTTATTTGTTGGCGGAATAATATTTCCTCCTTCAGTTTTACTTTGATGGATTAACTAAGGATAATGTTCCGAAATTTGCTGTTCATTTTAAATCGAATTTCGATGGTCATCTGATTTTGATACAAGATGGTCAATGGTAGTAATTTTTGCATTTCGACTACAACCATCATTAAAAACCAAGTTTTTTTCTTGTGTAAATAAAGGCTTGTTTTGTGTATGTGTTTTAAAATCAGGTACTAATACGCTATTTCACACCATTTTATTTCCTTTATTTTATACTTATCAAAATTTACATTTTTGAAAAATAAAAACAATTAAAATATAAGTAATCATGGAAAATGGAAAAACTATGGATGTAATTGGTAGTCCAATTAGTCCTACAAGTAAAGAAGTAACTGGTAATAGCTCGGGTCTAATCGGTGATCAGGTCAGTCCATCAAACTCATTATTGAATAAATTTGATACGCCTGCTTTTCAAGGAGAGAAAGATTTTAAAAATCAACCTGTTGAACTCGAAAATAAGTTTTTGTTAGCGTGGAGTAATTATGTTACTTACTGCACTCAAAATTCTCAAATAGGAAATCCTTGGACTAGCCTTTATGACAATCCAAGATCATGGTATTTCAATCCAATTAATGAACCTTTATATAGTCCGTCTGAGGATAATACAGTTCCTATTCAATGGACCGCTTTTCCTAATAGAGTTAATTTTTATTTTACTCCGCTTTTTACTCAAAAATTTGGGAACGATGCGACAAATAAATTGCATGAACTTGCTGATATCGGACCAACGGCTTTTACCCAAAAATATAATATTGAATTGCTTGTTCCTAAAAACGGATGCAATCCACAATCTCCGGTTACTCGTCCTTTTGGGCCAATGGGACCACGCGGGTGGCAAGACGAATACACAGAATGGTCTGTTATTCGTGATGCTAATGGAGATATTACAACAGTTGATTTTACTCATGAAAATCCGGAATATTGGTTTCATTTGTGGAGAGTTAATCCCAATTTGGTTTTATCTCTTTATCAAGAAATACTCGGTCACACGAATGTTAAACTCGAAGATCTCTATTTGTTAGATGAAAATAATGAGCCTGTAATTATTCGTGAAACGGGAAGTTACGCTTATAATCCTATAAATAAATGGAATTCCGGAACGTCTGTCACTCCAACAAGTGGTGGAGCAATCCACTTAACAAGTCCACCAAATTCATTGGGTGCCGAAATTTATCTGGGTGCCGCAGCAACTATCTTAAGAGAAGTAAATGGAGTAATAATCACGGATGCCAATGCTCTTATTTGTGCAGCACAGTACGGACAAATACACAGAAACAGCGATCCTAGAATTGGGCAATCGGTTAATTTATTAGTGCAAAAAAACAATATCCAAGTATCACTTACAAACCCAATAGCACTTTACGGACAAGTACCCGATTTTTCTATGTTTATAATGCCTGCAAATGCTAACAAAACCATTCAGGATTGTTACTCTATCGTTAGAGGACTTAGCGCTACTACAGGAACCGATTATTATCCCAATAATATGATACTTCATTCTAGATTTACGATTCCTGAAGGAGCTAATTTTACTATGAAAGATATTAAAATTAATGGAGTGCCTATTCAATGGGGTTCGCAAATTGCAGATACGTTCAAGGTACAACTTGCAGGAACAGGTATTCTTCCTAAAGTGGGCCAGCAAAAGCAAATTTTTCCGCCTGTTGCTGATCAGAATCCTGGACTGCCAAATTTGCAATACCTTCTGGATTATTCATTATTGGAAGCTAGCTTGTATAATAATTTAAACTCGCTTTCTAATCTTACTTCATGCATAACGCAAGTGGAGGTAAATTCTTCAACAAGTAATATTGCTATTTTAACCAGTGGCGCGAACCAAACTACTCAGTTTAATTTTGGCGATGGCATATCTGTAGTTGTAAATTCTTTTCAGGATTTGGGAGATCAAGGAGAACTTTTTGTTGTTACTCTTATTGTGAACTCTTCTACTAGTATTGGAGAAAAACCTTTTTCGTTGAGTAACAATGCTACAGATCCTCAATTCCCTGTTCGTGGTGTATTAGAAGTTGTTCCTGCTGGAACTTTGCCATCTGTAAAACAAAATAGCACAAATAATGCTAATCTCTCCAGTGAGAAAATACAATATCTAAAAACTATCTTGTAATGAAAAATTTCAACTTAGTATTTTGGCTGGTATCATTGTTGCTCATTGGTATCTGGTCTTGCGAAAAAAGCACTAAAAAGCAAAAAGAAGATCAGAATATAATGAGTATTAAGCAAGCCAAAGTTGCTGGACCTTCGGCCAATTGTGGTGCATTTTGCGATCCTCCAGTTGTAGATTATCACTTGCCAACGGATGTCTGTAATCTTTCGCAACAAACTACGTTAAATTGTTTTGCATGGACTAATTTTCTAGCCTTAAACTGGAATTCCTCAAACACACGAGGAATTCCAGATTCTACCAGGACTGCTTCAAGTTATGGTGTGCCAGGTGATTTTAGTCCAACAGTATGGGAAAGTTATTTGAACATAGATGATGTTTTTACAGACCATGGTCCTTTACCATGGATAAATAATAATCTCAAAAGAAACAGCTTTGTAAAAAAAATGACATTATTAAATAAAGTAGGACACATACAGGAAAGAGTGAACAAGAAAATCCTTAAGGCCGCTGGCGGATCAGTAGAAGAGCTTTTTCAGGCCAAAGGTGCTTGGCTTACCGATCAAAAAGGGAATTTAGTTTGGTATGAAGTGAAAATAAATTTAGATGAGTATAATTTTATTGCCAATAATAAACTTTATGACCCAATAAATCAAGTATCTTATGCTGCCGCCAATAATGGCCTATGGTTGCCGGGTGGGCCAAGTGTATACGGTAATCAGGGTGCTATGGAACTAAAGGCTGCATGGAAAGTGGTGAGTGCTAAGGATCTTGATTCTGTAAAGCCATATTATAAAATATCTAAGGCAATGGTGCCAGAGGTTTTGGGATTTGATAAAAATAAGAATCTTATTTTAGGGGAATATTCAATGCAATATTTAGCACTTGTAGGCTTACATATTATTAGAAAAACGGATTTGGCACACCAATTTGTTTGGATGACTTTTGAACATGTTGACAATGCGCCAACAGAAGGAGAGGTAGATCCTAAAAAGACATATAGTTTTTTTAACAAAGCGAGTACAGCTGTTCCTAATCAATCCCCTGATGTAGTTATTGGTAATTTAAAGAATCCAGTTCAAGTAACGCGAATAGCGTCAAACGCCTTAAATCAGGATATTAAAGCGCTTAATGCCTATGTGCAAAACCTGATAAGACAAAGTAATCCGAATTCGGTGTGGCAATATTATCAATTGGTAAATGTGCAATGGCCACAAAGTGCTGTTACAGATCAAGCAAATCATCAAGGAAAAATACCACTTGATGAAGGAGGGATCACTCCTACAAATATCGCTAATGTTACTTTAGAGACCTATGCGCAAGAAGATTATTGTATGTCTTGCCATAAATTTGCGAGTGTAAATAACAGCAAATTTGCAACTGGGTATAGTTTTATTTTTTCGAATGCGAAGACACAAATTAACAAAGCGAGTGCTAAGAATACTATGGATATGAAACAAATTAAAACTTATTTAAAGCAAAAGAACTAATGGTGTTTTTGAGTTTTGCAGCTTTCTTATCTAGATGTGTTTTTGTCAAATAAATAACAAAAAATGATTAATCAGGTTATTTAAAATAGCATCATCAAATTGGCCTCCCAATCGGGAGGCTTTTATTTTTTTTACATTTTTTTATTTTTTTCTCCTTGATTTTACTGAGGGCTCAACGGGGGTAGAATAAAAAATTGATTTGTTCTCTATCGTTTCTTTGCCCTCTAACTTTGATCTTTTTTTAATATCTACTTGATTAATAATGAGTTAAATTGTAAAAAAAACGGGACAAAAGATAATTTTTATCTTTTGTCCCGTAGAATGACCTCGACGGGACAAATTTCTATAAATTTTATGGAAGATTTGAAGAGATTGGCTTACTACAAGTAGAGGCTGTCTTTCAATGACACTAGAAATTTGGTTTGGATGTCCTGTTGGGATTGATGTAAATTTGTGTCTAATATTTAATTTTTTGCTATGAGAGAGCAGGATTCGAATCTTAAGCTTGGAACCTGCATATAAATATTTGATTTTTTAGTGAACAGATGCTTGGCAAGATTGGGGTTTTGGTATTATTTAAAAACTGTTTTTGTATTTGGGAGATTTGGCAAATCCAAATAATGCGCTTAATTTAGTCCCATGATCGCCAAGCCGTAAACCGTTAACGGATATTTTTAAGACACAAATCATAATATTGACACATAAACAATATGTCCAACCAATTTATATTTTTTTTCAGCGCTTTAGGAGCTTTTAATGGTTTACTACTTTCAGGTTATTTTGCCTACAATGCTAAAAAGAAAAAATTTTCAAATTATTTCTTATCATTTCTGTTTTTAGTATTAAGTATTCGGGTTATAAAATCTGTATTTTTCTATTTTAATCCTCATCTATCAAATATTTTTATTCAGATTGGACTTTCAGCCTGCATACTTATTGGTCCATTTCTTTATTTATTTCTAAAATCAAATTTAGATAATAAAAAATCAAATTGGCTTATTCATATTTTACCTTACATAACAATTATAAGTATAGGGGGTATTTTGTATCCTTATGTTGATCATCGTGTTGTTTGGAGTAAATGGATTGTAAAAGCTATTTATTGGCAATGGTTCATTTATATTGTTTTATCTTTTAAATATATCCTACCAATACTAAAAAAAATAAAAACTAAAGAAAGTCTAAAAAAAATAGATGTTTGGCATCTTAGTATTTATTTAGGAACATTCCTTATTTGGTTGGCATATTATATCGCAGCGTATACCTCTTATATTGTTGGAGCTTTATCATTCACATTTATTCTGTACTTAATGGCTTTGCTTTTGCTTTTCAGAAGCAGCAAAGAATCTACTTTTTTTCAGGAAAAAGAGAAATACAAAGACAAAGAAATTGACATGGATACATTGGATCTAATTGGTCATAATCTTTCTATTATTGTTAAGAAAGAGTTATACTTAAAACCTAATTTCACACTTGACGAAGCCGCAAAAGAACTGAATGTAACAAAACATCTATTATCTCAATATCTGAATGTGATACTCGGTAAATCCTTCACCAATCTCATAAATGAGTATAGGATTGAAAAAGCAAAAAAGTTATTGGAAACTGAAAACAACTTTACTGTCGAAGGTATTGGATATGAAAGTGGTTTTAATTCAAAATCAACTTTTTTTACCACATTTAAAAAAATCACAGGAAAAACCCCAACCGAATACCAAAAAATGCCCATAAAATGAGTTCGTTTTTATAACATCGAACTCCTATATTATAAACCAAAACCTCTAAGCTATTTCTTCGTCACATATTTGCATGTATTTTAAAAATTAAAAAACGCAAATATGTACAAAGTAATATCAACGTTCAGGTTACCGCTTTTAATAAGCACTTGTTTTTGCTTATTCTCTACCTTTGTTTTTTCGCAAAACAAAATCCTATTTGTAGTTTCTAATCAGGACTACTATGGAACTTCACAGATTAAAACTGCTAACCACTTTGGGGAGATTGTTGTGCCCTACAACGTATTTTCGAAAGCAGGATTTACAGTAGATTTTGTAAGCCCAAAAGGCGGAGCTATTCCAATCGGCTATATCAATGCTTCGGATAGTATTCATAAAAAATTCCTATACAATAATTTTTTAATGAATAAACTCAAAACTACGATGAAGCCTACCGAGGTTGTTCCTGAAAATTATAGTGCGATTTTTTATGGCGGCGGCGGCGCAGCTATGTATGGCGTAGCAGAAAACGTTATTATTCAAAACCTTGCAAGACAGATTTTTCTAAAAAATGGGGTGATTTCGGCTATTTGCCACGGTACGGCAGGCTTGGCGTATTTGAAAGACGAGGCAGGTAAATCACTCTACAAAGACAAAAAAATAACTGGTTTTGCGGATAAATTTGAAGACAAACAAGAGGAATATTACAAAACATTTCCTTTTTCCATTGACGAGGCTATTAAAAAGAATGAAGGCAACTTTGTGCATTCTGATAAATTAGGAGAGGGTTTTTATGTGGTAGATGGCCGGTTTGTAACGGGGCAAGACCCTAGCGCTGCCTCAAAAATGGCTTCCGAAATAATCACACTTATAGAAAAAAACAAACCTGTTATACAACAAGAATCCATTAGAAATTTGGATAAAGTATTCTCTGAGTGGGATAATTCTAAGGCTAAACCGGGCGTAGCAGCAGGTCTTCTAAAAGAGGGGCAAATTATCTATGTAAAAGGTTTTGGGCGTGCAGATATAACCCACGACATTCCCATCAATACAGATACCAAATTTCAAATAGGGGCTATGGCAAAGCAATTTACGGCCTTTACTATTTTATTGCTGGAAGAACAAGGGAAATTGTCTTTGTCTGATGATGTGCGCAAATATATTCCACAACTTCCTGATTTTGGTTCTAAAATTACCATAAAACATTTACTGAGTCAATCCAGTGGTTTGCACGACTTTTTGGCTCTAAAAGAAATTGCAGGCTGGCAGGAAAAAGATGTTTTTACACAAAAAGACGCTTTGGATTTAATTTTCCGACAAAAAGAATTGGATTATGAGCCAGGAACAAAATTTTCGCAGACTTCATCAGGGCTTATTTTATTAGCTGAAGTAGTTAAACAAGTTACAGGTCAAACACTTGCTGGATTTTCTCAGCAAGTTATTTTTCAACCTTTAGGCATGACCAATACCTTGTTTTGCGATGATAATGAAATGATAATACCCAATGTAGCTGTTTCGTATCAAGTATCTAAAAACGGATTCAAGAACAATCTCATCAATTATTCTATTTTCGGAACTACTAATCTTTATACTTCGGCGGCAGATTTGAGCCGTTGGTATCTCAATTTTGAGAAACCCAAAGTAGGAAGTGAAAAATTGATAGAAAAACTGGCTTCCCCGGTTACTTTAAATGATGGTAAAACTACTTTTAATCCAACCTCAGGAAGACTTTTGTATGGGCAACAGTACGTACATGCAAAACGTGGCGTTCCAAAAATCTGGACGTATGGTTTAGAAGGCGGTTATGCAAGCAATATTTTCATATTCCCCAATCAAAATGTTACTTCGTTTGTGCTTGGAAATAACAACAGATATAACGGTAGTCTTGCTATGAACATGGCTCTTGAAGTACTTGGAAATGTTTTTCCAAAACCGGCAAGTATTGACTTTAGTAAGCTTAAAAGCATAAAAATGACACCCCAACAATTAGGAGTATACAATGGCTTTTATTGGGATGATGAAAGAATGTCAGGGCGCAGGGTTTTTGTGAAAAATGACACTTTACGCTATCAAGTATTGGGCAGTGCAACTGAAAGTTTGTTAGTACCTATTACAGATAAAAAATTTCAAATGGTGGTTGATGGAGACGATGTAATTATGGTCGAATTTCGTAAGGAAGGTGATCATTTTAAAATGATTTATACTTCTGGTGAAAGTGACCAATATGTCTATGAATACTTCACCCCAAAAACATATTCTACAACAGATTTAAATGAGTTTTCAGGTACCTATTATTGTAAAATTTTGGGAGCAAGCTATACATTGGCTCAAAGCGAAAAAGGCTTAATCACAAGTAATAAGAGTCAACCCATCATCAATTTCACTCTAATTCAGTCAGATTTGTTTCTGAGTAGTGCCAGAAATTTGGGTGGTATTCGGTTTGTTCGTGATAAACAACAAAAAATCACAGGATTTTATATAAATTCTGATAGGATTAAGAATTTACTTTTCGAAAAAATCTAAAAATAATTTTAACAATTTAGCTATGAAATTTTCTAAAATTGTATTGATACTATTAACGATAATTTTCCAAAGTACTGTCTTTGCACAAACAGCAAATAAGAAATCTGAAAAAGGACAGATTGAAGAAACTTTGATGCACTACATTGAAGGGACTAAAAATGCAGAACCTGAAAGGCTACAAAAAGCCTTTCATCCCGATTTCAACCTTTATTCTGTTGCAAAAGATAGTCTGAGAATTTGGAAAGGACAAGAATATATTGGCAACTTCAAAGATGGTAAAAAATCAAACCGTATTGGACGCATCCTATTTATTGATATTGAAAATGATGCGGCTATTGCAAAAGTGGAGATTCTCATGCCAGAAAAACAGCGTAATTATACGACTATTTTTTATTATTAAAATATGAAGACCAATGGAAAATTATTCACAAAAGTTTCTCTTGGAAAGTTTTAAATCAAACAGACAAAAAATAAAAACAAAATAAACAAAATGAATAGACATGTTATAAGTTTGACATTACGATTGGTATTAGGATTGAATTTTTTATTTGCTTCTGTTGCACACTTGAAATTGTGGAAATTTTATGTAGAAGAACCATCAAAAATAACCTCATGGATTACAAATAATTTCGTTTTAGGAAATTGTATTGCAGTTGGACTTTTTATAGTCTCTTTTTTCCTAATATTAGGATACAAAACAATTTGGGCAACAATTGCTTCAATTGCATTTTTATTAATAAATCATATTACGTTATTATTTGCTAAACCTGCAAATCAGGCATTCAGCGGACCATTTTATAATTCATTTCATCATTCTGTTCCATTTATTGGTTTTGCGATTGTTCTTTTATACGCTTTATCGACAAAAAAAGACTTTTCGATAGACAAATTTTTAAAAAATGAGAATGAATTGAGTTCAAAGACAAAAGACGAAATAGTATTTTTCATTGCACGAATTTTCATTGGGGTACTATTTTTTGCACAAGGATTAGAGTTACTGACAGGAAAAGCAACTTTAATGAGCTTTGCTGAAAATGTATATGTAAAATCGTATGATACAACATTTATTCCAACGTCTTTATTGTGGTTTATGGGACTTTCTAATCCTTGGATTTTGTGCATCTGTGGGGCTTTGCTAACACTTGGCCTAAAAACAAAGTTGACTGCCTATTTGTTGTCTTTTTTTATGGTAAGTATTGTATTTGGACATTTATTGGACGATCCTTTTGAAACTTCGGGTTCCATCAGTATGTACGGATTTAATAATTTAGCCTTTGTTCTACTTGTAATGTGGCTAGAAAACGGACAGAACAAATATAGTATTAACCTCTGAATGAAAAAAGAAAACTTTGTTTCATGAAAAATCAATCACTAAACTTGAATTAATAATTAAGTTTGTCAAAATTTAATAACCAACAACTGATAAAAAAGATGAAACTACCTCCATACGATAAATTTCCAGAAATTAATTCAGATACTATTATTTTAAGACAAGTAGAAACTAATGATATCAATGACCTTGTTGAAATATCTTTCTATGATTCACGCCCAGCTTTGACATTTAATGACGCATTAGAAATGCAAGAAAGAATTAACCTGGACTATCAAAATGGTAATTCAATTCATTGGGGAATTGCCAACAAACTGACAAATAAAATCATGGGAACATTAGGATATTATCGTGGGTTTGACGAAGGAATTGGAGAACTTGGTTGCGTTTTAAAACCAGAATTTCAAGGGCAAGGTTTTATGACTATTGCAATGAAACTTGTTACCGAATTTGGACTTACAAATATTGGGCTAACCAAAATAATAGCGATTACATCCAAACAAAACGAAGAAGCAATAAAGCTTCTTGAACGTGTGAGTTTTATTAAAACAGCAGATCTTGAAAATGATGAAATTGAATATCTGTTTGTAAATAACCTTCGATAAGTCTTACTTATAATTTAGCCTAAATTAGGATTTTTTTTGCTGTTTCACAGCTTTTGTTGTTCATTTTAAACCGAATTTCGTAGGTCAGTTGATTTTGATACAAGATGGTCAATAGTAGAATTTTTTGCAATATATATATGTTTTATATCACAAATTAAATTGATAAAAATCATTTTCTTGAACTTCTTTTATTCTAATTTTATTCCTGAAATAATTCTCTTTATAGCAATTGCACAAGCCTTTCTTTATAATTCGAGCGTTTCGGAGTTTTAATTAATTTTTAGCCGCAACTGAAATTCTTCAGTTAGAGCATTTTTCACAATTTAATCACAGAGAAAATTAAACAATCATACATATGAAAACAAAGTTTCATAATTTCTATACTAATGGCTAGTGATTTTCAAAATAGCTGCAAAAAATACTATAATAATATAAACTGTAATTAGCAAATGGGCAGATGTTAACTTCTTTCCTTTCCAGATTAAATTCTTGATATCTTTTTTATTATCCTGAAAGCCTTTTTTTTCTAGTGGACTCATAATGATTTAGATTTTCCAGGATGATAACAAACATAATGCCTTTAATTTATTTTTGTTTTTAATATGTTCATTATCAGTGGTTTTGTTCGTTGTTGAAATTCCTTCCACTAATTAAATACTATCAAAATGATACTATATTTCTCAAAACGAATGGGTTAAGGGCTAAAGTTAAATTTCAATATAATCCTCAGACATTTGTTGAATGTTTGGCAGAAGATTTTCTTTTTAATTGAGATCCTTTATAGGGAGTAACCACTAATGGATATTTTTCTATTACAAGATTACTTTGGTCCAAGCCAAAATTAATTTCTTCTTTTACGGCTAAATATTTTAAGTTATAATAGCTTTTCATTACAAAATTTTTCCAAAATGGCATATTGTTATCATAAGACAAAAAGCTGTCTCTTATTACAAACTTAAAATCTCCTATAGAAGATTGTTTGTATTCGAACTCATTGCTTTGTGGAAGATTAACTTCTTTGTTCTTAATCATTTCTTTTACAACTTCCCTAAAGAATAAATCCAGTCGTGGTTCTTCGCGAAATCCTAAATCAAAGGTTATAAAGTATATATCGTCTTTTACAACTGTATCAATTTCATAATTTACTCCATAAGGTTCATCCAGAACATTCACATGAATAAACCAATAATTATCGGCACGTTTTGGAGTTCCGTAATTAAATATTGAGTTCATTAAGTTTTTCTCGAATTTATGCAGACTTTTAGAGTAGGTCAAAAAGACAAGATTGCTTGCATATTTTGGAATACTTTTATCTGCGCTTAATTTTTGGATTGCAGGAAGATAACTTGCAATATCTGTGAACTCCACAAGTGCAGATTTCGTTTTCTGGCCTTTCCACCAAATGTACATAATTAAGAAAAGCGTAAATCCAATAACTAATGTAATCCATCCCCCTTCACTAATTTTTTGGAGATTGGCAATAAGAAAACTAAATTCGATACATAGAAACAATGAAGTAATGAGTAATACCCATAGTATATGGACTCTTTTAGCTCGTAGGTAATAATATATTAAAACGGTGCTCATAATCATGGTAAGCGTTACGCTTAACCCAAATGCCGCTTCCATTTTAGTACTTTGCTTAAAATGCAGTACCATAAAAATGCAGCCCGACATTAATAGCCAGTTTATGGCAGGAATATAAAGCTGTCCTTTAATGTTTCCGGGAAACAATACTTGATGCCTTGGCCATAGCCCCAGCCGTATCGCTTCATTTATCAAAGTGAAACAACCGCTGATCAAAGCCTGTGAGGCAATAATTGTAGCGGCCGTAGCAATAATCAGCGAAGGCCAGAATATTTGTTTTGGAACTATATGATAAAACGGACTTATAGTGCCAATGGTTTCTCCTATATGATCCATAAGCCATGCGGTTTGCCCGGCATAACATAAAATAAGTGCTATTTTAATAAAAATCCAGCTGATCCGTATATTGTTTCTGCCGCAATGTCCCATATCGCTGTAAAGCGCTTCTGCTCCGGTTGTACATAAAAAAATACTTCCCAAAAGCCAGAAGCCTTTTGGTTCAATAACCAGCATTTGATAAGCGTAATAAGGATTTAGCGCTTTTAGTACGCTAAAATTACCACTTAACGAAATGGTTCCTATCACTGCAATAAAACCAAACCAAATCACCATGGCCGGCCCAAAAATTTTACCAATTTTATCTGTACCAAATTGTTGGAACATAAAGAGCCCAATTAAAATTCCAATAATAACCGGAACAGTATTAAAGGCAGGAATTACATTTTGTACTCCCTCAATTGCCGATGCAACTGATATAGGGGGAGTAATAATGCCATCTGCCATTAAGAATGCGCCTCCGGCCATAGCAGGAAAAATAAGCCATTTTCCCCAGTATCTTCTTATTAGGGCGTATAGAGATAAAATACCACCTTCTCCATTATTATCTGCCTGCAATGTTATAATGACATATTTTAAGGTCGTCTGAAAAAAAAGTGTCCAAAAGATACAGCTTAAACTCCCAAGAGCTATAGCTTCGGTAATGATACGGTTATGGAAAACGGCATTCAGGGTATATAGAGGAGAAGTTCCAATATCTCCAAACACTATTCCTATAGCAATAAGTGAACCTGCGAGAGTAATTCTTTGGTGAAAAGCGGCAGTATTGTGCATTGATGATTGTTTAATTCAAATATAAGAGTTTTCAAAAAAAAGCATGTTGAATTTTAAATAAATAATTTAAGGATTAGTTATTAAATTAATTATTTATATACTTGAATTTATTAATAAAGGTATTTAAATTTCCAACAAGGACATACTTAATAAAGTATTAAACAGAATGATGGTATGGATAATAAAACTCGCAACTGATGCGAGAAATTAATAAGATTGTTCGATGCGAAATTAAAAATCATAACTTTGTACTGATGAAAATTTTAATAGTAGAAGACGACCAAAGAGTAGCCGAACTGATCCAGCGAGGGCTTGAAGAGCACGGATTTATAGTAACATTGGCTTATGATGGTATTTCAGGCAAGAAACTGGCACTCAATAATGACTATGATTTACTAATCACAGATATTATTTTACCAAAACTTGACGGACTGGATCTAAGCAAAGAAATTCGCAGGAATAAACCTGATTTGCCTATTATTATGCTAACAGCTCTTGGCACAACTGATGATAAAGTGGAAGGGTTTGATGCCGGTGCAGATGATTACCTTACAAAGCCTTTTGAAATGAGAGAACTTTTGGTGCGTATCAAAGCTTTATTAAAACGCAGTAACAACACAAATCATACTATTGGATTTATTCTAAAGTATGCTGATCTTGAAATGAACCTGCAAACAAAAGATGTAAAAAGAAATAATATTGAGATAAGCTTAACTCCAAAAGAATTTAAGCTTTTAGAATATATGCTTCAAAATACGGAACGTGTTTTGTCCCGAACAGAAATTTCAGAAAAAGTTTGGGATACAAATTTTGATACCGGAACAAATTTCATAGATGTATATATCAATTATTTACGAAAAAAAATTGATAAGAATTTTGATAAAAAACTCATCCATACCAAATCCGGAATGGGATTTATTTTGAAAACAGATGAAGATTAGAAATCGCCTCACGCTATTGTTTACCTTTATTACGGCCTCTATCTTATTGATATTTGCCTCTGTTATTTATCTTTCGGCAAAAGAAAACAGAGAAAAGGAGTTTTATGCTTCCTTAAAAAAAGAAGCAATTACCAAGGCCAATTTGTTTCTTAATGCAAAAGTTAATTCTAAAACACTGCAAAATATTTATAAAAATAACAGAGCTACTTTGAATGAGGTTGAAGTTGCTATTTACGACACGTCATTTCGACTACTTTATCATGATGCCGTTGATATAGATGTAGTGAAAGAAACCAAAACGATGATTGGTGAAATTATTCAAAAAAAAGAATTGCAATTTTATCAGAAAGACTGGCAGGTGATTGGTCTGAAATATAATTTTCAAGGAAAAAATTATGTTATTACAGCAGCAGCTTACGATGAATATGGTTATAAAAAACTACAGAATTTGCTTCAAAGCAGTATTGTTGTTTTTATAATATCTATTCTGTTTTTGTATTTTGCTGGCCGTTTTTTCTCGAAAAAGGCATTTGAACCTATTGTTGAAATGACCAATAAAGCAAAAAAAATTTCGGCTACTAATCTTGATTTACGAATAAGTTCTAACGAAAGTAAAGACGAACTCTCAGAGATGGCTAATACTTTTAACGAAATGCTGAACCGTTTAGAAAACTCATTTGATGCCCAGAAGCATTTTGTTTCAAATATTTCACATGAATTACGGACACCACTTTCTGCCATTATTACAGAATTAGAATTATCAACAAATAAAGAACGTAGTGTAGAAGAATATAAGAAGGCTATTGAAAATGCTTTGGATGACGCTAAAAAACTAGCCAAACTTTCCAATAGTTTACTCGATTTTGCCAAAGCCAGTTATGATCCTTTAGAAATAGCTTTTAAATCAGTACGAATAGATGAGGTATTGTTAGATGCAAGGCAACAAGTACAAAAATCAAACGCTGATTATAAGGTAACAATTCATTTTGAAAATGATTTTGAAAATGACAATCAAATTTTAGTAAATGGAAATGAATATCTCTTAAAGGTAGCTTTTGTCAATTTACTGGAAAATGGCTGCAAATTTTCGCAGAACCATCAAAGTCAGGTATCAATATCATTTGTTGAAAATAAAATTGCTTTAAGTTTTTCTGATAACGGAATTGGTATTTTAACCGATGATTTAGAGCATATTTTTACACCATTCTATAGAGGAACAAATAAAGTCTACGCTGATGGTAATGGTATTGGACTCTCATTGACAAAGAAAATTATCTTACTTCACAAAGGAGCTATTTCAGTTTCATCAAAAAAAGATTTCGGATCCACTTTTTCAGTTACGATACCTCATGTTTGATATTCTTCTAATGAAATTCTAATTTTTTTCTAAAACATCTCTAATGGCTTAGCCAATAAGCTTGTTCTATTTTTGCAATGCAATAAATATAGAATAAAGCCATGCAAAAACATCCCTTTTTTTTATTTGTTTTGTTGATTTTGTTTTCAGCTAAAGGAATTTCACAAAACAATTATAATCTTCAAAAATCCTTGCAAACGGCAAGAAAAAATAATCCTATTCTCAAAGGTCAATATTATGCTGTTGATATTGCCCAAAGTGATATTGTAACCGCAAAATTAAGACCTAATCCAACTTTTGGCTTTAATTATATAGGCACTGTGGGACAGCAAAATTATGCCCCAAATACAGCGTTTTTTAATAGTTCGAACACACAAACGTACTTTCAGTTAGGTAAAGTTTTTCAACTTCCTGCAACACGTAAAAACAAAATTGAGTTTGCCAGTCAAAATTCAGTAGTAACACAAAAAAACTATACTGAAACAGAACGTAATCTTTTTCAGGATGTAGGTTTAAAATGGGTTGATGTCTGGGCAGTGCAAAAGCAATTAGAAATAGTCAAAAAAGCCAGCAGTAATCTGGATAGTTTAGTGATTATAAATAAAGTGCGTTTAAAAAATCAGGTCATTTCTCAAACAGATTTTAACCGAACTTCTTTATTGGCCAATCAATATGCGGTACAAATTAAAACATCGGAGCAAAATTTTAAAAATGAATTGTTAAATCTTAAATATCTCTTGGGAACTCAGGAAGAAATAAACATTGATTCTAAAGATGAATTTTCATTTGTCGTACCCTCTAATTTAGAAGATTTTTTGCAGGAAGCCTTAATGAAACGAAGTGATGTTTTAGCAACCAAATCAATTATAGATGTTGCCAATACAAATATTAAACTTCAAAAGTCTTTAGCTTATCCGCAGCCTGAATTGGGAGTTATTTATAATCCGCAAAACAAAATTCCCTACGTTGGTATATACGGAACAATAGAGCTTCCGTTTTTTTCAAGGAATCAGGGAGAAATTAAAAAATCCAATTATATAAAGCAGCAAGCCCAGCAAAGTTTGCAAACTACAAATCTTCAGGTTAAAGCGGAAATTATTAATGCATTTAATGCTTTTCAGACTCAAAAAAAGAATGTTGAAAATTTCAATAGTTTATTATCCCAATCTGAAAACATTTTAAAAAGCGTAAAATATTCTTATTTGCGGGGCGGAACAACCATTATTGATTTTTTAGAAGCGCAGCGCAGTTGGCTTGACATTCAACAACAATACTATGAGACCATGCAGCAATACAAAACAGATTATATCAAATTGCTTTATACCTCAGGTTTAATTAATCAAATAGCACAATAATTATGAAACATTTAATAAAATATAGCGGGGTCATGTTATTATTTCTTTGCGCTTGTGGAGGAAAAGACAATAAACAAACCCCAGAGATAAACAGTATACCACAAGTAATGAATAACGGGAAAACCATTTTATTTCCTAACGACAGTAGTATTTCTTTTTTTGAAACAGAACCAATAGGCAGTTCTGTACTTAATGACCAAATTACGGCTCCGGCCAAAGTTTCGGCAACCGTTATGAAATCAGAAGAAGGGGCATCACAAAATATCATTTTATTTGAAAACCCCGATTTAGCAGCTAGTTATACACAGCTAATTCAGCATTTAATTAATATCAATCAAATTCAGTATAAAAACATAAAGCAAAAACAAATAGAAGTAGATCGGGCTAAAGATTTGCAGGCTCATGGTGCAGCCACCGGTAAGGACTTGTTGGAAGCGCAAACTGCTTTGTCTATGGAACAGACGAATTTAGCAAATGAAAGAGCAGCTATTATAGAGCATGAAACTAAATTAAAGGCTGGTGGATTTCAGCCCGAAATCCTCAAGAGAGCAAAGGCCGGAACTTCATTTATTATATGCGATATTCCGGAAAATCAAATCAGTAAAATCAAAAAAGGAGATAACTGCATTGTACGGTTTACTGCTTTTCCAAATGAAAAATTTGCCGGAAAGATTGATGCTGTTGCCGATATGATTGATCAGACAACCCGAATGGTTAAACTTCGAATAAGTTTAAATAATGCAAGTGGTAAATTGAAGGCGGGAATGTTTGCAACGGTTTCTTTTGGTTTAAGTGAAGGTGATTTTATTAGTATTGATAAAAATTCGTTGGTTACGGTTCAGGCAAAAAACTATGTTTTTGTAAAAAGAGGCACTAAAAATTTTGAACGTACAGAAATAACAATTGGTAATCAGATCGGAAACAGGATTGTTGTTTATAGTGGCTTGATGAATGGTGATGTTATAGCCATTAAAGGCGTTATGCAATTAAAAGGATTAAGTTTCGGATATTAAATTAGTCATCATGTCGATAAAAGAAAAAATATTAAAAGGCGATTTCTCAGACCTTTTGCTTAATCGTAATAATGCGCATTATGTTCATCCATCGGCAGTAGCAAAAGTTTTTGCAACTATTCCTTTTGAAGCTGCTTTGAAAGCCTATCAGGCCCTACCAAGTAAAAATCAGGTAACTGTATTTTCTTATTTAGACACTTTTTTGCAAAAAAAAATTATTAAAAATTTCTCTCCTAAAAAAAGTGAATTCATTTTGAATGAGTTAAGCTCCGATGATAGAATGATGTTTTTTTCAACTTTAAAAAGTTTAGAGCAAACTCATTTTTTAAGTCTGCTTAACGAAAAAAATAAAGATAGTGTTCAGAGCTTATTGGGTTATCCAAAAAACAGTGTAGCTCGAATTATGGATACCAATATAGCAACTACACGATTTGATATTACCCTGGCAGAAGCCATATTAGAAATAAGAAGCAAACATACTGACGATGAAACGACTAACGTAGTTTTTGTAGTTGATAGCGATAATAAACTTATAGATGATATTCCCATCAGAAGATTTGTATTGAATGATCCGGACAAAAAAGTTTCAGATATTTTAGATGGCTTTTGTCCAAGTTTAGCAATTTCAGAAACAAAAGAGGATGCAGTTACTAAATTCAAAGAGTATGACAGAGATGTTTTGCCGGTGGTCAATGCACAAAATGTCTTGTTGGGCGTAGTTACTATTGATGATATTTTAGATGTTGCCGAACAGGCCAACACTAAAGAAATACAAAAGATAGGAGGGCTGGAAGAGCTTGATTATCCTTACGTAAAAACATCATTTTTTTCATTGCTAAAAAAACGCGCCAGTTGGTTAATTATTTTGTTTTTAGGCGAAATGCTAACAGCTACTGCTATGGGGTATTTTGATGGCGAAATTCAAAAAGCAGTTGTATTGGCATTATTTGTTCCCTTAATTATTTCAAGTGGAGGAAACAGCGGATCTCAGGCTGCAACACTTATTATCAGGGCTATGGCTTTGAAAGAGATTGGTTTGAAAGATTGGTGGTTCGTCATGCGCAGAGAAATTTTATCAGGTTTGTCATTAGGAGTAGTTCTGGGAAGCATTGGTTTGATAAGAATTGCGATATGGCAAAATTTGCATTGGTACGACTATGGTCAACATTGGTTTTTACTGGCCGTAACCATATTTTTCTCTCTAATTGGTATTGTAATGTGGGGAACATTAAGCGGTTCAATGATACCAATATTGTTAAAACGATGCAAGATAGATCCGGCTACTTCATCAGCACCATTTGTAGCTACATTGGTAGATGTAACGGGATTAATCATTTATTTTTCAATAGCATCCATTATTTTAAAAGGAACAATTTTATAAAGCAACATATATCATGAGCGAAAAACATTCCCATAATCATAGCCATTCTCATAATGTTGTGCCGGCAAACATCAACAAAGCATTTGTTATTGGCATTATACTCAATTTGTTGTATGTGATTATACAAGTAGTTATTGGATTTCGAATAAACTCACTTTCGTTACTCTCTGATGCAGGGCATAATTTTTTGGATGTGGCAGGATTGGGTTTGTCAATGATTGCCTTTAAACTGATGCAATCGAAAACAACTGAAAAATATACCTATGGTTACCGTAAAGCCTCTATTCTTATATCGTTGCTCAATGCCGTGATATTACTTATTTCCATCGGCGCAATTGGCTATGAAGCAATTTTCCGCTTTGCAAATCCACAACCAATACCAGGAATAACTATTGCTATCATTGCCTCCATTGGTATTGTGATAAATGGGGTTTCAGCGTTTTTATTTTTCAAGGATAAAGAAAAAGATATTAATATAAAATCCGCATTTCTGCATTTACTTTCTGATGCGTTGGTATCATCAGGTTTGATTTTAGGTGGTATTATTATTTATTATACACATTGGTTTTGGATTGATCCGCTTTTGAGTATCATTATTTGTCTTGTAATTATTGCCAGTATGTGGCGTTTACTCAAAGACAGTTTGCGTCTTTCTTTAGACGGTGTACCTGAAAATACAGATTTTGATACTATAAAGGCAGCAGCTCTAAAAATCAGCGGTATAAATAGCATTCATCATATCCATATTTGGGCAATAAGTACTACTGAAAATGCTATGACTGCACATCTTGTAATAAATGAAGATGTAAGCCCGGAGCAATTACAGGTCATAAAAATGCAATTCAGACACCAGATGGAACACGAAAACATCCATCATATCACGCTTGAAACAGAATATTCAAATTGTGAAAATTTTAATTGCTAATATTTTAATTAAAAAAACAATGATACAAGCACACATCTATATAGATAAGGATGAGTTAAAAGGAGCAAAGCCTTTATACGAATATATTTTAAGAATTTTAATAGAACAAAATATTCAGGGAGCAACTGTATTCCATGGTAAATTGGGGTATGGAACGCACCAATATCTTAAAAGGCCAAATGATTGGTTCAGTTTTGATGAAACTCCCCTGTTGATCATCTTTATTGATGAAGATGAAAAAGTAAAATTAGCTTTAAAAGCTTTGCGAGAAGTATATAAAGGCGGTTTTATAGTTACTAATCAAGTCGAAAAATGGTAATATAATGATTAAGAATTTACTCTTATTCAGCCTGCGAAACCGCTGGGCTGTAATTGCGATCAGTGTTGTATTGATGGCAATAGGATTTTGGTGTTTTACCCAACTAAAAATTGAAGCTTATCCTGATATTGCAGATACTAATGTAATTGTAGTTGCTCAATACGAAGGCAGGGCAGCTGAAGAAGTAGAACAACAAGTTACGGTTCCTATCGAAAGAGCTTTGCAAAACACACCTAATGTTTTAGACCGCAGAAGCCGCACTATTTTTGGTTTATCAGTAGTTCAGCTTACTTTTAAAGATGGAACAGATGATTATTTTGCACGCCAGCAAGTAACTGAACGACTTGCAGGTGCAGAACTGCCGGCAGGCGTTGCGCCGGAATTAGCACCACTTTCTACAGCAGTAGGCGAAATTTTCAGATATGTTGTAGAAGCGCCATCAAACTATAGCCAGGCGCAGCTAAGAGATTTGCAGGATTGGGTTATAAAACCAGCTTTGTTGCAAGTTCCGGGTATTGCTGATGTTACTACTTTTGGTGGTCCCCTTAAACAATTTCATATTATTACTTCTCCGGAAAAATTAAGAAAATACAATCTTACTTTGCAAAACGTGATGGATGCGGTAAATGTGAATAATCAAAATACTGGTGGAAATATAATTGAAAGAGGCGGGCAGGGATTTGCAGTACGAGGTTTAGGAGCTATTAAAACAGATCAGGATATTCAAAATATTGTTCTTAAATCTGAAAATGGTGTGCCTGTTTTTGTTCGTGATGTGGCGACAGTTGAAATCACTCCACCACCACCAAGCGGTGTTCTGGGATATACAGTAACCAAAGAAAAAAAAGATGTAAGCAGTGGTGTTGAAGGCATTATTCTTTTAAGGCGATATGAAAACCCGAGCGAGGTTTTAAAATCTCTGAAAGAGAGAATAGCAGATTTACAGGAAAACGATCTGCCGCAAGGTGTAACCTTACGACCGATGTATGACAGAAGTTTTTTGATAGACCATTCGTTAGAAACTGTTGCGCACACTTTATTAGAAGGAATTTCTATTGTAATTATACTGTTGATTTTATTTCTTGGAAGTGCCAGAAGTGCCTTGGTTGTCGCCTTAACTATTCCATTTTCGTTACTGTTTGCTTTTATTTTAATGAAACTTACAGGTATTCCCGCCAATTTACTTTCGCTTGGAGCAATAGATTTTGGAATTATCGTAGATGGAGCCTGTTTAATGGCAGAACATCTTATTAGGAAATACAGAACAGCTACACTTGAGGAAAGACAGAAAGGTATTGTGAAAATCACGCTACAGGCTGCGCAAGAAGTGGGAAGAGAAATTTTCTTTTCGGTAACTATCATCATATTGGCCTATATGCCAATACTTTTAATGACCCGAGTAGAAGGTAAATTGTTTTCTCCGATGGCTTTAACTTTAGCTTTTGCAGTTATAGGTTCAATGCTCGCGGCACTGACCTTTATTCCGGTGTTGATTTCGTTTGTTTACAGAAAAGAATTGCTAGATATTGATAAACCTATTAAAGAGCATAAAAATGTTGTACTGGATTTTTTAACTAATGCATACGAAAAAACATTATCCGGATTTTTAAATAATTATAAAAAAACTACCCTGATAGGTTTCTCAGTTGTTACTGTATTTATTTTATGCGGATTAAAATTAGGAACCGAATTTTTGCCAACATTAGATGAAGGGTCTATCTTTTTAAGAGGGAATTTCCCTGCTGGAATTTCCATACAGGAAAACGCGAAATACGCTCCGAAAATCAGAAAAATTATTGCTAAATATCCTCAAATATCCTATGTAATAACGCAAACGGGTCGCAATGATGATGGGACTGACCCATTTCCTGCCAATAGAAATGAAATTTTAGTCGGGCTAAAAGATTATAAACTCTGGAGTGATACTATTGCTAAAAAAGATTTGGTTGAAATAATTAAAACAGATCTGCAGCAACAAATTCCATCAGTACAGTTTTCTTCAGGACAGCCCATTATTGACCAGGTTATGGAGATTGTAAATGGCAGCGCTGCCGATCTTGCCATTTCTGTTGTTGGCGATGATTTGCAAATGATGAGAAAAAAGGCTGAAGATATTGCAAAAATTGTTAAAAAGATTAAGGGTGCAGCCAATGTAAATATTGAACAGGAAGGCCAGCAGGAACAATTGGCAATAGATATTAACAGGGAACAAGCTGCCCGTTTTGGGATTAATGTTGCTGATATTCAAAACATGATAGAAGCAGCGATTGGAGGGAAAACTATTTCTATTTTATATGACGGAACAAAGCGTTATGACATTGTAGTTCGGTTTTTACCAGAGTACAGAAATTCTATTGATGCTGTAAAAAATATTTTAGTACCATCATCTAATGGAGCGTTGATACCAATGAGCCAATTGGCAAATATACATTTTGTGGAAGGACAGACTAATATTTATCGCTATGGCAGTAAACGTATGATTACCGTTAGAACAAATATTAAAGGAAGGGACCAGGGAAGTTTTGTAAAAGAGCTGAGACAAAAAGTAGAAAAAAGTGTTCATGTGCCTAAAGGATATAACATCATTTATGGGGGACAGTATGAAAACCTGGAACGAGCAGGAAAGCAATTGGCTTTTACGATTCCTTTGACCATTATTATGGTGTTTTTATTTCTGTTTATGTTGTATAAAAACCTTCAGCATACCATGATTACAATGAGTTGCATATTGTTTGCTTTAGGAGGTGGTATCGTAGCCTTGCTCCTTCGAGGGTATTATTTTAATGTTTCTGCCGGGGTTGGTTTTGTGAGTATTTTTGGTATTTCTGTAATGGCAGGTGTATTGCTTGTTTCGGCTCTTAATAGAAAAACCTTATTTAAAGAAAATAATTTGCATGAAAATGTATTGACGGGATCAAAAGAGCAATTAAGGGCTTTATTGTCAATTCTTATTGTTGCTATTATCGGACTCGTTCCTGCTGCGATATCCTCAGGTATTGGCTCAGATGTGCAACGACCGTTGGCAACAGTAATTATAGGCGGATTAACAAGTACACTGTTTTTTGCTCCAATATTAATTCCTCCATTATATCTTTGGATGAACAAGAAGAGAAAAGTAAAACCTTTTAATTGAGGATCGTATCAAAAATATTAAACTATTGCAATTTAAACTTGATAGACAATAACAAATGCTCAGAAATGAGCATTTGTTATTGTTGAGTTATCAATTATTGTCGGTAGTTATCATCTACGGAGTCAAACTATGTAACTAGTTTTAGAAGGTTTAATTTTGTTTCAGAAACTAAGGTAATCAAATGTTTTTCTTTTCAAACCTCTGCCAACTCGCTTAAAACTTGGAAATCTTCAGGTATAAGGTTCGAATTTTGCGCCAAGGAGTTCGGTTAAATTTTCATAAATAGAGACCTCGAAAGGGCAAATGGCTATAAATTTTATAGAAGATTTGAAGAGATTGGCTTACTAAATTTAGTGTCTGTCTCTCATTGGATTTGAGAATTTGGTTTGGATGTCCTGTTGGGGATTGATGTGAAAATTTTATCTAAATTTGAGTTTGTCTAATATAATTTATAATTCCAAACCAAAACCGTGAGTCATTTTTTCTTTTTATATTTTTAATTTCAAATCAAGTATTTATAAAAAACTTTACTTATCAAAAAGGTATCTATTGGGAATGCTTTGGTATCTGGTATCATTACTCTAATTTTTAATTTTGTCAGATACAAATTTTAAAATTAAAATAAGATGAATAAGGCATTATTATTAATTGATATACAGAAAGAATATTTTAAAAATGGGGCATTAGAACTTGTAAATCCTATTGGCGCAAGTGAAAATGCAAAGAAATTATTGGAGCATTTCAGAAAAGAAAATGGGACTATTATTCATGTGCAGCACATATCCGGAGAAGGAGTTCCTTTTTTTGTTCCCGGTACAAAAGGAATAGAAATTCATGAAAATGTCAAACCGCTGGAAGGAGAGAAAGTAATCATTAAAAGTGAATTTTGTGAAAATGCTGCATACAGAATAGTTCGCTTAAATAAATTTACTTCGTCAGCATAGGCCAATTTATTCTGTTTTTTACCTCTAAAAATAGAAAACAAATTCTTTAATGTAACATCTGCAACACCATCAATTTTCCTATCAGTTGGTATAATGGTTTCTACTCCTTCAATGGCTTGCCATAAACCAGGATTAGTACCTGCCAAATGTATCTGGCGATATTCTAATAGTACTTTATTGGAAGCAATTATTTGGGCATGAGGACCTTTTCATCTATCCATACCTGCCTGACGTGGTTTGTCGGAACGCATCCATAATAGAATTGAAGACGAGAGATGTTTTTCAGATTTTACATTCGTTGCAACTTTTACTGGTTTTGTATTTTGGGCATAAGCCCCAAAAAATGAGCTAAAACCAAGAGCTATTAATAATAATATTCTTTTCAATTTTTTAAATTTATTGAGTTAAAAAGGGTATTGCTTTTTTAAGAAATTCTTCGTGATATTGAAATATACCACCATGCCCGGAATTGGTATAAATTACATAATCCTCACCATTCTCCCAGGCTTTGTCGCCTAAAATATTACCAGGATTGGGCATATTTTGGCATACATTCAAGTCAAATCAATAAAAAAGCGATATTAATTCTAGAAAGCATTTTGGAATCCATGGCTAATTTTATTCCAACACACATCTTTCTTTTGGAGAAATATCATTTATACCAACAACTTAATGATGTGGTATTATTTTGTTAACGAAAAACATGATAAGAGTTTGTTTGGGAGGATATAATTTCGCAAAATAAAATAAAATTTATTATTCGTTTAAAAAAACAAATAATGATAATTTATTACAATTGGTACACTCACTATTTACAATAAACAGCTAAATGTCTTTAAATAAGCTAAATGATGAGATTATTACTTCTTTTGCCAACGGTAATAAAGATGCTTTTATAGCTGTTTATAATCATTATCAGCAAATAGTATTTAACAACGTCGCACGGCTTATTCCACAAACCGATGTTGTTGAAGATGTATTGCAGGAAGTTTTTTTGAAGCTTTGGGAAAACAAAAACAAATTCCAGGACGAGCATGCAGTAGCTTCGTGGTTATTCTCTGTCAGTTACAACCAGTCTATTTCCCATATCAGAAAATTGATTCGAGAAAGAAAGTATCTGGAATCCATGAAAACAGATTTCAATTTTGAATACGATCCCGAAAGCGAAGTTGAAATAGAGAATATCAAAGAAAACATTTTGACGGAAGCTATTAATCAGTTACCGTTGCGCAAAAAACAGGCCTTTGAACTTTGTAAATTACAGGGGAAAACCTATGCTGAAGCTGCCGAAATTATGAATATATCTTCAGAAACGGTAAAAGAGCATATTACCCTTGCCCTAAAATTTGTGCATACCTATACAGTAAATCGCTACGAAAAAGAGTCAGCAATATCTTTATTTATCATCGGTTTATACTTCCGTACTTAGTCTGTTTACAGTCAGATCTTAGTATTTACAATTAATCCTTCTTTTGTTAATAATTACTTAACTAACACTGTACCCCCCATTTTTATAAGTCTTGCGTTTTTAGAATAGTTGCGGTATGCCAGATACCCCTTCTTATTTTAAGGACAAGACATGTAATTATACTATGAATAAAATTCAATCACTTATTGAAAAATTGTGGAAAGGAACTATAAGTCCCGAAGAAATCACAATATTGGAAAATGCTTTAAAAAATGTAAATGACGAAGAAAGTAATCAAGTCAAAAATCATTTTAGAAAATTATACGATCAGGATGATGCCCCTGATCAAAACAATAAAAACAAGACAATACTTTTAAAACGCATCCTGAAATCTATTGACGATAGCGAAATGCGTCAACCAAAACGATTGACTCTTAGTTCAAAATATATCTGGTGGGCTGCGGCAGCTATAGTTGGTATTTGTACTTTATTTCTTTTCCAAATAAATAATCACTCTCTGGATACAGCAGATAGCAAAATTGCGCAAGTAATTCAAAAATTCAAAATAATTCAAAATAAGCAACATCATAGTATAAACGTTGATTTGCCTGATGGATCTGCAATTGTTTTATTTCCTAAAAGTGCAATTTCTTACAATCAGGAATTTAATAAAAAAGACAGGATAATTAACCTCAAAGGAAAAGCAATATTTAAAGTTGCCAAAAATAAGGCAAGACCTTTCAGCGTATTTTCTCAGGGATTTGCTACCACCGCATTGGGTACACAATTCTTAGTAACGAGTACTAAAGAGAATCAGATTGAGGTAAAACTTTTTGAAGGACATGTAAGAGTACGAGATACACATAGCAAGGGTAAAAATATTCCGGACATCTATCTAAAACCCGGACAATTGGTGACTTTGAACAAGCTAAGTGCCAAATACGAAATAAGCACATTTAGATTAAACGAAAATACACTGGCAACTACAGCTAAAATTACTCCTAAGAATCAAATAGTGACCAACAATGGCTCGCTTAATTTCAATAATACACCACTTAATATGGTACTACAGAAACTAAGTGAAAAATATAAAACGACTATAGACTATGACAAGGAAACTGTTGAAGGACTTTATTTTACAGGAAGGGTTGAACAAACAGACAAGCTCAACACTGTATTATCCATCATAGTAAATATGAATGAATTAAAATTAAAAGAAGAGCAAGGAAAACTCATTATAACAAAGTAGAACAATTAAAATTTAACGACTAAAACAAAAAAAGAAAATGAATCTATTATTTATGCCGAAAAAAAGAAAGTGGCCGTTATTTACCTGCCTATTACTGTTTATTGCCACGCAAGCCATTGCACAAACACAAAACCCAATTGTATCGGGTACAGTAATATCCGAAAATGGCGAGGCTCTTCCGGGAGTAACCGTACAAATTGAAAACAATGATCATAAAATAGTGGACTCAGGTATTACTGATGAAAAAGGTTTATTTACAACTTCTGCCCTAAAATTAGGAGAAATCTATGACTTCTCTTTTTCCTCTATGGGGTATCAATCTACTCAAATAAAATCATTTGCAGTAAAAGCTGGCACTAACACACTTTTAGCAAGATTAAAAGATAACAACGAGAAATTAAACGAAGTAGTGGTGGTTGGTTATGGTACTCAACAAAAGCGTTTTGTAACAGGTTCTGTAACAAAAGTGAGTGCGGAGCAACTATCTAATTATAGCGGAAGTAACTTTGCCCAACAATTGAGCGGTAAAGCAGCCGGTATTCAAATTAACGAAGCATCAGGACAACCGGGTTCAAACCCTCAAATTATTATTCGCGGTATTGGTACATTGACTGCCGGACGTAACCCTTTGATTGTAGTAGATGGTTTTCCTCTAACGGAAGGAACTTCTTTCAATTACATTAATCCAAATGATATAGAAAGTCTTGAAGTATTAAAAGATCCTGCATCTGCATCTATATATGGTTCCAGAGCGGCAAACGGCGTAATTCTTATCACCACCAAAAAAAGTAAGGCTGATATGTTTAATATAACTATAGACGCTTATACCGGATTTCAACAACGATCAGATAAAGTAGAATATGTTAATGCGCATGATGCTGCTATTTTTTTTACTGAAGCAAGAGATCAGGGATATATATCTAAAGATCCTGCAAACAGAAGCATAACAGATGATCGTGCGACCAGAGTTGCAAAAGGAGCTTCGTTGAGAGAATTACGTCTAAATTATCTGGATCCTTACCTGAACAACCAAACCGGCTTGACAGATACAAACTGGACGAATGAAATATTCCGTACAGCACCTATAAGTAATATAAATGTGGCTTTGAGCGGCGGGAACGGAAAAACATCTTACTATACTTCCTTCAATGCCTTCAATCAGGAAGGTTTAGTGGTCGAAAACGGATTAAAACGTTACAGTGCCAGTATAAAATTAAACAATAAAATATCTGATAAGGCTGAATTTGGTGTAAGCCTGAACCCTTCTTATACAATACAGCGTTATTATAATGAAAGTGGTGGATTTGACGAACCACTTGGTGGAGTCAGAGCAATGTATCCTTTCTTCAAGCCGTATAATGATGACGGTACTTTGGCCATCAGTCAACAAATAAAAGCCAATCAGCCCGAAGATGGTGCCTTGGTAGAAAATCCGATTGCTTATCTTAATATGGTAAAAAACAACCGTACTTTCTTCAAGCTTTATGGGAATGCGTTTATCAACTATTCTATAATAAATGGCTTAAAATATAAATTTACTTTAGGCGGGGATTTTTCACAAAGTATGTATGATTTTTATAACCCTTCTAACCTGGGAGCTTATCGCACACCTGCGCCTAAGCCGGCAACTGCCTCAGAGACTGACGGATCATTAACAAATTACTTATTAGAACATACCTTAACCTATTCTAAAAAAATTGACAAGCACGATTTTACTCTTTTGACAGGCTACAGTTACCAGAAAGAAAATTCATACTCAACTATCATAACCGGAGCAAATATTGCCGATGATAATATAGACAACATTGGTGGAGCCAGCTCTTTTACTGTAAACGCTAACAGATACAGATGGGTGCAAATCTCTTATTTTTCAAGATTGCAATATATTTTTGCAGACAAGTACATTGCCTCGTTCTCTTATAGAATGGATGGTTCTTCAAGATTTGGGGCCGATAGCAGATGGGGTAAATTCCCTTCGGTAACAGCAGGTTGGATTTTCAGTAAAGAAGGATTCTTCCCTGAGCAAGATGTAGTTAGCTTTGGAAAATTGAGAGCGACCTGGGGACGTTCCGGGAATAATCAAATTGGTTCTTATGGTTCATTGGGTATTGTAACAGGAGGTAATGCCGCCAACAATTATATATGGGGTAATACGCCTGCTTCGGGCTTTAGTGCTTCAACAACACCAAATATAAATCTTTCGTGGGAAACCAATACATCTTATAATTTAGGTCTGGATTTGCAATTATTTCGAAAAATTGACATTACTGCCGAATATTATAATGCCACTACTTCTAATTTATTGCTGGATGTACCTGTTCCGCAACAATCGGGTTTCAGTAGCTCCTTACAAAATATTGGAAAAGTTCAAAATAAAGGATTAGACCTTAGCATCTCTGCCAGTGATATCAAATTAGGTCAGGTGAGATGGAATCCTGGTGCGAATATCTCTTTCAACAAAAATGAAGTATTGGCTTTGGCACCAGGTCAGACACAAATTATTTCAGGTAGTGCAAGCAATATTATTACAAAAGTGGGCGGCCCTATAGCCGAGTTATACGGTTATCAGATTATGGGTGTATATAAAACACAAGATCAGTTTAATGATCCAGGCACACCAAAATTGCCGGGTACGCAAATGGGAGATTATATTGTAAAAGATGTAAATGGAGATGGCATAATTGACACCAAAGACTGGACACCAATGGGTACTTATTCTCCAAAATTCACGTATGGATTCTCCAATTCTTTTGCTTACAAAAACTTTTCATTAACCTTTTCATTAACAGGTGTTGAAGGCCGTAAGGTATATGAAACAAACCTTGCTACATTTGAAGAAGCAGGAGAAGGATTCTCTACGCCATCAAAATATTATTTTGAAAACAGATACCATCCTATAGATAATCCGAACGGATTTTTTGCTCAACCCAACTTAGGAAATTTTTCTGCAGCCCGCAGAGCTACAAAAGCATCAAATTTGTATATCCTTGATGCCGATTATTTAAGGCTTCGTGATGTACAATTGGCCTATACGCTTCCTTCATCTATAGTAAAAAGAGCCAAAATAGCGAACATGAAAATTTATATAGGTGGAAACAATTTATTCACCATTACAAAATACAGAGGATATAATCCGGAAACAACTTCTGGTTCTGCCTTAACAAACGGGCAGGCAACATCCAACTATCCTGTGGCCAGAACCATTATTTTTGGTACCAATATCACCCTTTAACAACTAAAACGAATACGATGAAAAAGATATTTTTTGCAATAATTGGAGCTGTCTCTCTTGTTTCCTGCAGCAGCGACCTTGATCAACATCCCTTAACGGATAAAGAGTCGGGTAAGTTTTTGACCACCGAAACCGAAGTAGAAGAATATGTCGCCGCAACCTATGCCTCATTACAGGCAAATGGATTGTATGGTTTGTATTTGCCCGCCATGGGCGAAGTACCTTCTGATAATACTTATGAAGAAGTACCGGCAAATGACGGTGCAATTTACGGAGATTTAGAAGAATTTAAAACCGTTCCGACAAATGGAATGATTGCTGATAACTGGAAAGCCAGCTATGTTACCATACAGCGCTGTAATGTAGTATTGAACAGAATAGCCGGAGTAGCCTATAAAGCAGATGCTGTAAAAAACTCCAGAATTGGAGAGATGAAGTTCATAAGAGCATTAATTTACTTTAATATGGTACAGTTTTATGGTGATGTTCCTTTGACAACTGACGAGACCAAAGATCCAAATGTTTATTTTGGTAAAGGTCGCCAACCGGCAGCCGATGTTTATAAGCAAATTATCCAAGACCTTACAGATGCAATTCCGATTTTACCTGCATCAACAACACAACCAGGACGTGTAATAAAAACGGCGGCTCAGGCTTTGTTAGGGAAAGTGTATCTTACACAAAAAGATTATACTAACGCAAAAATCCAAATTGATGCTGTTGTAAATTCTGGTGCACACGCACTATTCAATGATCCAACCACACTTTTTGATTTAGCAAACGAAAATGTAAGTGAATTCATTTTTTCAGTACAGTTTGGTTCAGGTATAAACAGCAATACAGAGGGCAGTATTATGGTTCAACAGTTTTCGCCTTCGGGTGTAATAAGTGGTGCCAAAGGACATAGCTTGCCTACCAAAGAATTATACAGCAAATACATTGTCGGGGATAAAAGAAAAGACAACTATGTTAAGCTTTCTTCTGCCGGGACTCCGTACAATAATAAACTGAAAAAACCCGTAGCACCAACACCTCCTGCTGATGGCGGAAGCAATACAGTGGTACTTCGTTATGCTGACGTGTTATTGATGCAGGCCGAAATTGAAAACGAATTGGGTAATACACTTACAACAGCAAAACCAGCATTAGATAAAGTAAGAAACAGAGCCGGACTTGCTCCTGCAACTGCCCTTACACAAGCTGATTTGCGTGATGCGATTGAACTGGAAAGACGGTTAGAATTAATAGGAGAAGGTTATCGTTGGCTGGATTTACTTAGAACCGGAAAAGCAATCAGTACGATGAATGCCTGGTTTATTTCCCAAAACAAACCTACGACAGTAACTTCTCAGTTCCTTTTAATGCCTATACCGCAAAATCAAAGAGATGCAGATCCTACCATAACACAAAATAAGGATTATCAATAGTAATAAGTACAGAATCGCTATACTTCAGCATGACAATTTGATACTGAAGTATGGTGATTTCTATTTTTATAAAAAATTAATTCATACAAAGATGAAAAAGCTATCAATAGTATTGTTCACTTTTTTCATTTACACTTTTGCAGTAGCACAAGAAAATAATGACACGACCAATATTCTTTGGAAAGAAGGCTACATGGACATACACCATATCAACACTGGTCGAGGTGTCTGTACCTTTTTTATATTACCGGACGGAACAACCATGATGGTTGATGCCGGTGATATGGACGATACCTATTATGCAGGACCTGATTCCAGAAGTTGGCCATTGACGGTAACACCTGCCTATCCTGATAAGAGTAAAAATTCAGGCGAGTGGATTGTTGATTATATGAAACAGGTTTATCCGCAGGTAAAACAAATTGATTTTGCTCTTATTACCCATTTCCATTCAGATCACATGGGAGTCATTCAACAGGATAGCAAAACAGCTTTGCAAGGTGGATACAAACTTACGGGAATTACGCAGGTTGGTGATTTGGTCCCCATCAAAAAACTGATTGACCGTGGCGCTCCTAACTACAATTTCCCACTTGATTTGAATAAATATTATACCGAAGAAAACAGTATTTTCCTTAATTATCAAAAATTCATTACAGAAAACAAAAAAAAGGACTTGAAAGCAGAAGGTCTTGATGTGGGAAAGTCGGATCAATTGGTACTTGTAAAAAACAAAAAAAAATATCCGGATTTTCGCATAACCGGAGTTAAGAGCAGCGGTACTATCTGGACCGGTGTTGGTAATCAAACACAGGAATACATTGTGGCCGACAGCATCGTTAAAAAAGGAAAATTCAACGAAAACCCTTTGAGCCTTGCCATAAAACTTAGCTACGGGAAATTTGATTACTTTACTGGCGTTGATAACACCGGATTGCAAGGCTATGGTTTACCCAAATGGTTTGACACAGAAACCCCCATGGCCAAAGCCGTAGGCAAAGTAGAAGTAACAACTTTAGATCATCATGGTAATCGTGATGGTACCAACGAAAATTTCCTTTCGTATTTGCAACCGCAGGTTGTGGTAGAGCAAACTTGGTGCAGCGACCATCCTGGTCAGGAAGTAATGCATAGACTTTTGTCAGACCATATTTACAAGGGGGAAAAAAATATTTTTGCGACCAATATTCAGGAAGTAACCAAACACACCTTAGGCTATTGGTTTACCAAAGGATATAAAAGTATGTTTGGACACGTAATTGTTAGGGTTTTACCAGGAGGCAATTCGTTTTACGTTCTTATTGCCGAGACAGTAAATGGTAAGATTCAAATAAAAAAATCATTCGGACCCTATAATTCTAATTAATTTTAAAACAAAAAATACTATGTATAATAAATATTTAGCCCTTATTCTTCTAACAACTCTTTTTTGTTATCAGGCAGAGGCTCAAAAAAAGGGAAAATCGGTTTCGCCACAACAGAAACTAGAGCAATTGTTTAATCCAAAAAATAGCGAAATATTAGTTACCGCTCACCGGGGCGATTGGAGAAATGCTCCAGAAAATTCTTTATTGGCATTAAAATATTGCATCGATATGGGTGTTGATATTATGGAATTGGATTTGAAAAGAACCAAAGACGGCCAGTTGATTGTAATGCACGACAGAACCATTGACCGTACCACTAACGGCAAAGGAAAACCGGAAGATTACACTTTGGAAGAGATTCAAAAATTTAAACTTAAAAATGGTTTGGGCAGACCTACTTCACATCAAATTCCAACTTTTGAAGAAATGCTTATTACCGCAAAAGGCAAAATATTGATTGACGTAGACAAAGGTTACGAATATTTTGGCGAGGTGACAGCACTCATCAAAAAACATAATATGTTTGATCAGACATTCATCAATATTGATGAGAACACCAATTTAGAAAGTGTGGAATCCAAATATGGAAAAGTAGATCCCGAGGCAGTATTAATGCCGGTTATTCGCTATACAGACAGTCATGCCGAAAAGATTGTAAACAGCTACATGAGTCATAAAAAAACTGTTTTCCAGCCTGTTTTTGACACCGATACAATCAAAACAATTAATGATTTACCAATGCTGAAACAGAAAGGTTATGGTGTTTGGATTAACAGTCTTTGGGCATCTTTAAACGGTGGTCATGATGATGATAGTGCGGTGGATGAGAACAAACCTGATGAATCCTGGGGATGGATAATAAAAAAAGGAGCTAATGTAATTCAAACTGACAGGCCAAAAGAATTACTGGAATATTTGAAAAATAAAAAATTACATCAATAACCATAACTATAGAAAAGATTTTTGCAAAAATGCAATAAGTCAGGATAGTTACGCTTAATCTGCTATCCTTACAGTTAATTTAGTTTATTGATTATCTTTGAAAAACACTTATAAATAACACAATAATGAACAGAAGAAAGTTCTTTAAAAATGGCTCCTTATTTACAATCGGCGCAGTAGTGATGAATCCTTTACAGGGTTCGGCCAATATTTTAGATTTAGAATCAGCTAATAAAAATAAGAAAGCAAAAAATATTATTTTATTGGTTAGTGACGGGATGAGCACGGGAACATTAAACATGACCGATTTGTTTTTGAACAGAAAAACAGGTAAAGGCTCCAATTGGATACAATTATATAAAGACAATAAGGTGTCAAGAGCTTTAATGGATACTGCCTCTGCGAGTTCTATCGTAACAGATTCATCGGCAGCCAGCTCGGCTTGGGGAGGAGGTTTTAGAGTAAACAATGGTGCACTAAATGTTAGTCCGCAAGGAGAACCGCATTTGCCGATTTGGCAGAAATTTAAAAAGGCGGGAAAAATGGCAGGTTGTGTTACGACCGTTCCCATAACGCACGCCACTCCGGCTGGCTTTTGTGTTAACAGCAAAAGCAGAAATGCTCAGGATGATATCGCCGAACAATATTTAGAGCTTGGCTTTGATGTTATGATGGGAGGCGGCGCAAACTATTTTAGTCCAGAATTAAGGAAAGATAAAAAAGACATGTTTGCAGCTTTTAAATCGAAAGGATATCAGGTTGTAAAAACGCGATCTGAAATGGAGACAGCTTCAAGTTCGCAACCTATTTTGGGAGTGTTTGCTGATGATGGACTTCCGTATAATGTGGATAGAAATAGTGATGAAAATTTAAAGAAAGCTATTCCGAGCCTTGGTGAAATGGCTCAAAAAGCAATTGACAGAATGAAAAATCATAAAAGTGGTTTTGTTTTGCAAATTGAAAGCGGAAAAGTAGATTGGGCAGCACATGGTAACGACATTGCAGGTTTGATAAATGACCAGATTGAGTTTGATGAAGCGGTAAAAGTAGCAATAGATTTTGCAGAGAAAGACAAAGAAACTTTAGTTATTATCACGACAGATCACGGAAATGCAAATCCCGGAATAATTTATGGGAAATACGCCAATGATAATTTTGATAGCATTCAGCACTATACCCAAACCAATGAGTGGATTTTGAATCAAATAAAAGAAGATACTTCAGTTTACAAGGTAAAGGAAATTATCGAAAAAGCAAATGGACACTCCGTTTCAGATGAAGACGCAAAAACAGTCTTGGGGTATTATGATGGGTTACATAAAGAAGACGGTTTGTATAATTACAAAAAACTGCCTTACAAAGCTTTTGCAGAAATGCAGGGAAAAATAAATTCTGTCGGATGGATCAGCATGGATCATTCTGCAGATTATGTTGAATTGGCAATGTTTGGTCCGGGAAGTGAACTTTTAAAACCTTTCGTAAAAAACACAGATTTACATTATTTAATGCTGCAGGCGGCAGAAGTCGATAATAAATTTTAAATGAGCCTAATAAAATTGGAACTTTTTCAAGAGTTTAAAGGCTTTAAGCTCTTCCGGTTAAGCTGAATTATAAGGTATTTAAAAACTCGTAACTGTGACCGATGGTGCGAGTTTTTAATTTGGATATAGTCTATTTTAATCTTCATGAAAAATTTTGAATATATCAATACTTTTCTTTTTAAACCTCTCTCCAACTCGTTTAAAATGTGAAATTTTTAACAAAAGGTTCGAATTCTGTACCAAATTGTTCACTTTAATACTTGAAATAACGAGCAGTAACAGGACTCGAACCTGCCTTGTTTAATATGTAGTTTATATTAAATATTAGACCAATATCATCCCGAACCCTTGTTTTTGAGCCCTTTACTTGTGGAACTTCTTAAACATTCCAAAAAGAAGATCACCTATAGATGTACTCCGAAATAATAAAGTTTCAAACCTAAATCCGTTAGGCCTTGATTTTACTGAAATTCCTTTTTTCCATTATTGTTGTGCCACGATTGTGCCACAAATTCAATTTGTCAATTTTGTAAAGACTTTTTATCTGTTTAACTTGTTTGAAATGAGTGTTATAGTTCGTGATTTTAAAAACCAAAACAAGTGATTTTTATCATAAACTAAAAATAGATCTTTATTAATTAACTTTTAATCCACGGAGAAAAATAAGCAGTTATTATGAAGCTATGTGTTTTTTAATCAATGCATTAAGTCTGATAAAGTTTTCGTTGTTGAAAAAGGTATAAACTCCAGTTTAAAGATCTTAAACAGATTGATAATTTATTATAGTAAATAGATTGTTAATATTAATGAGAGGTAATGTTAAAAATACCATAACTTGAGTTGTAATATTAAATTGTTTTTTTGATATAAAATTTTTTTTATGGAAAATAACAATGATTTAAGCAGAAGAAGGTTTCTTAGAAATTCTTTATTGGTTGCTGGAGGAGTTTTCATCACCCCACTTATTGAAAGCTGCAGTGACGATGATAAAACGGATAACAGCAGTGCGCCAGATGGAATGAAAAATGAAGGGTTTGAGACAGGAGTAGCCAGTTTTGACCCTACTGAAAAAGGAGTAATTATCTGGACAAGATATTCAACAGGTTCAGATGCTGAAATTACCTGGGAGCTCAGTAAGGATGCCGCATTTTCTGAAGTAACAAGAAAAGGGCAGGCAGCGGCATCTTCGATAAATGATTTTACAATAGCGGTAGATGTTCAGAATATTACCTCCAATACAAAATATTATTATAGATTTTATAATGCCAAAACCAAACAGGTAACTGTAACCGGAGAAACACGCACACTGCCCTCTAAAACAGATAGTGTAAATGATGTAAAAATGGCTGTTGTTTCCTGTTCTAATTTTCCAGCTGGACTTTTCAATGTGTATGGAGCGATTGCTTCTTCAGATGCCGATGTAGTGGTTCATCTCGGAGATTATATCTACGAATATGCGCCGGGACAGTATGGAACAAATCCTTTTACCAACCCGCTGGGCAGAGAACATAAACCAGCCAGGGAGATTACAAGCCTCAGCGATTACAGAGAACGATACAGACAATATAGAGGAGATAAAAATCTTCAGTTGCTTCATCAGAAAAAACCTTTTATATGTGTCTGGGATGACCATGAGTTTGCTAACGATTCTTATAAATCTGGTGCAGAAAACCATCAGCCGGCCGAAGGAGATTTTCAAATGAGAAAAATGGCCGCTTTTCAAGCCTACAGCGAATATATTCCCCTTAAAACAGGAAAAGATCTTAGAATTTACAGAAGTTTTAATTTCGGTAATATTCTTTCACTTTACATGATGGATACCAGAGTTATAGCAAGAGACAAGCAGATGAGTTATGCTGATTATATTGATAATGTCGGAAATTTTGACCAGACAAAATTTAAAACGGATCTGCTAAGCACAAGCAGAAAATTAATTGGAAGCGAACAAATGGCATGGCTGGGATCACAGATCAATGCAGATACTGCTAAATGGAAAGTACTAGGCCAGCAGATCCTGATGACAAAAATGCTGATTCCTGCAGAACTGCTGCTGCTTTTGAACCAAATTTTAGCAGAAGTCGATCAACTAGGAAGTGCACAGCCGGCAACCATGCAGGCTCTTACTGGTGCAATCTCTCAACTTGTCGTTATTAAAATGAGACATAAACAAAGTGATCCTTCTTTAACTGCTCAGGAAATTGCGAGAGTTACGACAACTTTGCCCTATAATCTGGATGCCTGGGATGGTTATTTTGCAGAAAGAGAACAATTGTATGCGATGCTTTCCGGAAAAAATGTTGTGGTTTTAGCCGGAGATACTCATAATGCATGGATGGGTAAACTTACCGATATGCAGGGAAATCATATAGGAACTGAAATAGCATGTAGTTCTGTTTCATCACCAGGATTGGAAGCTTATCTTGGAATTACCTCAGACCCTTCAAAAGCGATAGAATTAGCACAAGCATTTACAGTACTGATAGATGATTTAGAATATGCAAATTTGTATAAACGAGGATATGCGTATCTTAAATTTACATTATCTGGTTCTGAAACTGAATGGCGATTTGTAGACAATGTAACAACTGAAACTACCACTACTATTACAGAAAAAAAATATATTATAGCATAGTATTTTTGTGTTTATTCGGTACTGATTGAAATTTTTCGGTAATGCCAAAAAACTAAATAAATTGAAACTATAAATTAAATCGGGGCAGGAGTAATCATGTTCCGATTTTTTATATCAGATGATCTACCCCGGTACACCTTTAATATCAGTCAAATTGCATATATGTTTAAGCATGAATAAGCTAAAGGCATGGATTTATTTGAGCTGTGGTACCCCGATTAAAAGTACTGCTTACGCTTCAATGCTGTCTTGGAAATGATTAAAGATGCTGAAAATGAACTAAATGTGGATATCAAAAAAAGGACTTAATAAATCAATCGTTTTTATAAACAACAACAACTTGAAAATACTATTTAGTATATTTTTTCCTTAGGATTTTGATTTCTTCTTGATCAATTCCCCATCACTTTTCAAGCCTTCACCAGCATTATAATGATAGTTCAGTTTTTGAAAATAGCTTGTGTTCAATTCACACATCAGACAGACTGAATTTTAAAAGAATTCTAAATAAAAAAAGGAAACAGCGAGTAAACTCTGTTTCCTTTTATATTAGTTTTTATGCGAAATAACCTTGATCTATTTACCGCTTGAGGCAGTAATTTTTCCTAATTGAAGTCTGTAATCCGGTCTCTTTGCATTATATAGGTCAACAAAAGTTTCTTTGTTATCTGTGTGGGAATAAACATTAAAAAAGACGCTGTTACCGTACCAGTTTTCTAAATCTGTATTGTCAGTCTTGTTTTCTGAAAAGATATTGCCGCTGCATTGATTAAAGAACATCTCTTCAAATTTGATTTTTTTTAGATTAACCTCATTGATTTCAGTTTTACTATCTATAAGCACCGCAGGATTAAAACCAGAAACTACACTTCTTTTTAATTCCAAAGATGCATTTTCAGCAACATAAACAGCTTCTTTAACTAAACCTGCCTGAATATCTGCTGTAATATTTTCACTGTCGTTTAGCATTGTCATGTTTGAAGCACTAACGAATGTGGCTTTTTTGGTGAAGTCAGTTTCGTTTTTCTTTTCATAGGTTTTTACCTCCAGACATCTGGATCCATCTTTATTGCTCGATAAATAAGATGATCTCACAGCTAATGAATTAAATAATCGGCATTGGATTCCCTGCGTAAATTTAAAATCATCATTAATCGATTTATAGGATACTAATTGAGAGGTGTTCACATCACCTCCATAAAAAGCAAATGAATCACCGCCTGAGTAACTTACCATGATATTCTCCAAAATGGTTTTATTGCCCACTCCTGCAATAGTCAATCCATTAAAAGCATCCATTCCTTTAACTTTTTTACCGGCAAATTCAATTCGCACATATTTTAAGACTCCTGAATTTGAAGCTTGGTTGTTCCCTCCATATACAGTAAGTGCCGGATCAAGATCCATACTATAAGAACCAGCATTACCAAATTTATTTATTGGAGCATCGCCAAGAATTACCACGCCACCCCAATCACCTGCTTTTTTCATGCTTTGGTTTGAGGTAAATATAATAGGGTCTGTTTCCTGTCCTGCTGCCATAATTTGGGCACCTTTTGTAATTACAAGAGTACCTTTTGAAACAGCATCTCCAATAATTACTGTACCGGGCTCAATAGTGAGCACTGCATTATTAGTTACATATACATTTCCTTGAAGTATATATACATTTCTTTTCAGCAGTTTTGTGTTTTCAGTAATATTTCCGGCTAAAATTTGATTTGCATCTTTGGACTCGGCCTTTTGAGGCTTGAATTCTGTCCAGTTATCCAGCCAGTTGCTGTATCCTATAATTCCTTTTTCCTGCTGTGCACTTGCGCCGGCAGCTGTCAGCAGCAGGCAAATCATTAGAGTAATTTTTTTCATAGTCTTGGGGCTATTAGGTATTATATGTTCTTTAGACATTCAGCAAACAAAGTGTATTTAATAACAACAGTTTTTTGTAGTCTTTGGTAATCAATCTGCAAATTATATCAGTTAAAAAATGATAGAGTAAATTGCTGCGGCGTCTAATACAAATATAGATAAACAAGTTGGAGTCTGCGGGGGATTTACTCATATTTAACATTTGAGAAAGAAATTTAACAGTGTAGCTAATATTACTTTCAAAAGAAATTAAATAATAAACTTTGGAAGGTACGATATACATACATGTACTCAAATATATTTCTACTTCAGAGAATTTGAATCTGGCATTAGTCAGTAAAAAAATGTATTGTGGTAAAATCCGCTTATGATAATTGTGAGTTTTTGCTTATATTTTAAGGTGTGCTAAATTTAGTTTGTGAGAAAAGCTGTTCTGTAGCGTCCCCAATGCAGTGTTCTAAAAGCTTAACATTGGAAAATATATTTTAATACTACATTTGTTTACAATTTATTAACAATAAAACAATCTTTTAGTTAAATGGTTGTTGAATTTGTGCTTGCAAGGTAATTTTTGAATTAAAATATAAATAGCCATGAGCAAAAACAGCCCGGAGGAAAGATTGAATAATCAGCAAGACAATAACAATAGTAATCAGGTAGTGTAGACCCCTGTAAATGCTGTTGCTTCTGAAATCCCGCCCGCAGAAATTAAAGAAACAGAAGTTCAGGATACTATGTCTGAAGATTTAAAAATCAATAAGGAAGAACTATCAAAAGAAATTTCTGAAGAAAAAGGAAAGTCAGAAAAGAATAAACTTAAAATCAATAAGATGAAGGAAAAAGAAAAAGAGAAGAAGCAGTCTGGAAAGAAAAAAGAAAAAGCTAAAAAGAACAAGAAAGATAAAAAGGCAAAATTAAAAGCAAAGGCAAAAAAGAAAGACAGGGCCCAAAAAGCAAAAAATAAAGCCAAAGCAAAGAAAATTGCAAAAAAGAAAGCGAAAAAATCTAAGTCAAAAAAAGGCAAGAAATAAGACTTAGCCTTTGCGTAAGCAAGGGCTTTTTATTGATATGCCAAATCTGTTTTAGATGAACCTGATTTTATCTATTAATTCTTTGTTACTAAAACAAAGTAAAACACCGGCGGTTTTTATTAAATTGTAAATAAAAAGACACTATCGACTTCATGTTTCCTGCACGTGGCATGAGCTGAAGTACTATGTTAAGTTTGTAACCGCGAGGATTATCGGGTTCGATATTTACCTATTTTTGTTTTGAAATGTATAATTGTAAACTACAACAACCAAATAAAAATGGAAATCTTAAGTTTTTTAAAGCCTAAAAAAAAGAAGCGCTTTGTTTCTGAAAATGATTTTATTACCAATCAGGATAAACAATTTCGACTTTCAATAGAATCACTTGTAGGACTGCGTGATGCTGGTGTTGAAGAGGAAGATGAATTAAAAATTGATTATTTCTTTTATACGGATACTTTGGAGAAATCCGAAAAACTGGAAGGGGAAATCCAAAAATTGGGTTACATAGTCAATCATGGATCTGCTTCCCATGATAAAAGCCTTTTTGTAATATCAGGCAGAACCACAGAAATGAAAATGATGCACGAAACACTGAAAGAATGGATTGGAGCAATGTGTGACCTGGGTTATAAATATGACTGCAGCTTTGATAGCTGGAGAATTGCCCCAGGATCGAAATAAAACTCTGAGTTTTTTCTGAAAACACTTCACTTATAAGAAGCTGTTTTTATTTTTACCAGGCATTGTTATAATAGTTTATGGCAAAAAAACACAAATCAGGGCTTATTTTAGTAAACTGAAGTGAGTTTAAAAATGTTAGCCCTGAAGATGTAAAGCATACAATCCATGTATAATGCAATTCATAAAAGACAGGTAATGAAAACAATCCAATGCAGAACAGATGATCTTACCCAATATACAGTTAACATTTCTCATATTATCTGTATGTTTCCATACGAAGAATCCCTGGGAACCTGGATTTGCCTAAGCTGCGTTACCAGGCTTAAAATACTGCTTTCCCTTGATGTTATGCTTAAAATGATCAAGCAGGCGAATGAAAAATAAGCCTTCTTTGTTCACGGCAGGCATTACAGATACAATTAATTACTATGTTTTTAGAAGAGGATATTGATATCTCCAAAATAGAATTGAAAAAATTGGTTAATTTTTTACCCTATCCCATTATCATCACCGAGAAATTGGGGGGAGAATATTTCTACTCTTTTTTCAATAAGAATTTCATAAAAAAAATGGGTTACCGTATTAGCGAAGTTCCTGCAAGAATGGATCTTTTAAAATTACTTTATCCTGATGATCATTACAGGAACGAAATTCTACAGGAATGGACTTCAAAAGAAAACAGGGTAAAGCAGGCAGGAAAAGGATTTATTAAAATCAAGGCTCATGTGACCTGCAGATCAGGAGAAAAAAAATGGTTTGAAATTAAGGGTTCCATTGTTAATAATCTGCAGATTGTAGCTTTTTTTAATATCAACAATGATGTTATCATGCAGGATAAACTGCGAAAAAAAAACCTGAACAATGACAGGATGCTCTCCATTCTGGGGCATGATCTGAGAAGCCCCATTGCCAATCTGATTTCTATTTCCTCCCTGGCGGAGCGTTCTGAAATTTCGCAGCAGGAATTTATTTCCATGATGCAGATTATTAAAGAGGAGTCACTTGAAGCGCTTCAATTGCTGGATACTACTTTTAATTGGCACGGCTGAATTTTAATACGATTCGGCATCAGGAAGTTTTGATCGATTTCAACGTGCTGATAGCAGATGTCCTGAAGATCTATAAATCAACCTGCGAGAATAAGAACATTACTCTCACTGTAGATGTTGATAAACTCAATAATATAAAAAATGATTTGGGAATTTTAACGGTTATTATAAGAAACCTGATTTCCAATGCGATCAAATTCACTTCAGAGGACGGATGCATCACCATTTCATCAAGCAAGAAAGAGCTGGTGATAGTGGATAATGGAATCGGGATGACACCCGAAATGCTCAATGCCATTTTGAATCAAAATTATTCCACACGCAGGGGCACAGCTAATGAAAAAGGAGCTGGAGTCGGCCTTCAGCTGGTTATGAATTTGGTAGAAAAAATCGACTGCGGGCTTTTTATATCCAGTGAAGTTTCAAAAGGCACGACAGTTCGGATTGTTTTTTGATTCCATCCAGAAACCTGTTTTTTTAATTTTGAGGCCGCATTTCATTAAGATCGAGTACAGAGAAGTGCAAGGTCTCCAAAAATGCTTTTGCATTTTTTTTTGCTTTTTTATTTATACCTTCAAAAAATATTTTTGCTGGTTGCTCATCTTGGAGCTCGGGTAAAGCCGGATTTGTCCGTAATGGGTTATAGAGGCGGATGATATGCGTTCCCGGCAGTAAGTCGGAAAGTATTTCACTGGAGGATTTCTCAGAAGGTACTGAAGCGAGTGATTCCAGGCAGAAAAAGGGATTGTTGGTGTGCAGTATTATTTTTCCCCTAACGTCAGGGAGTATTTGGGTCATCTGTTCGAGATTCTCACGGGGAACAAATAGTATAATAATTTCGGTCAGCGCTGCTTCTCCGATACTGACAAGTATTACATTGCTGCCAATTTTCTGAACGGACTCCCTTACGATATTGTTTCCTCGCGGATTGCTTACCAAAACTTGGTGTCCGGATGCAGCGGCCTTGTGTGCTAAATTTAAAGTAACGCTCCCGACTCCTAATGATTCCTATCTTCATAATTTCATATTTATTTCTAAGGCATGATAGGGGTCATGGATCAGAATTATTACTAATTAGGATAACAAAAACTTTAACGGTATAATTTAATTTTTTTTAGGGGAATGCAATCAGGTGTATTTACCTGTTTTTGTACTTTTTGTACATTGTGCAGTGATTAGGGTATTTTATAGAGGTAAGCTTACGATCTTGCAGCTTTCAGCCTGACTTTTTTAATAAGAAGAAGTGAATCCCTGATTAGCGATTTTATCTCTCCTGAGGGAACTTTTTCAGGCTGAGCACTGTTCTGCATCTCATGGTCGATATTCAGCTGGGCACTGAGCAGCTGGGTTTCAAAAGTTTTCAGTGTCTGGTTTTCCACTGTAGAGCTTTTTTTGTAGTAATAAATGGCATTGTGAATGTCTTCGATATGTCCTGTAAAATCGCGAACGGCTTTTTTGGAAAGCGCTCTGCTGTAGTATACGGAGAATTTTAAGGGATCATTTTCAATGGCCTTATCAAAATCTTCGATGGCATTGTCATGGCAGTCCAGTTTTTGCAGGCAGTTTCCCCTGAGTTCATAGGCATCGGTTTCAAAACCCAGATGGATGGCCTTATTGAGATGGGTCAGGGCATCGGAAATGCGGTTGGATAAAAAAAGATTTCTGCCTTTTTCCAGATTTTCGGCGCCGGGATCAATACCGGATTTGGAAAATCTTTCCTTAATTTTTTGTATCGTTATACTGGTAAACCATTTCATGTTTTTTAATTTTTGACTGGTTAGGCGATTAATGATAACGATTTGTTGAAGCTGGGATAATAAAAGTAGTTATTTTTTTATGAGTGGATTAGTTAAGGGCAATTATTTTATGTTTAGTAAGATAAAAATATTTGTATTCAAATGACTATTTTTCAATGCTTTATATGAATATTTAATATAAGTGATGCTAAAAAATGAACTTCATAATGCTTTAGCGTACATTAGAACCCGAAATGATTAATTTGGGTATTTAGACCTTTTCTGTTGTAGACCAGTATCACCTACGAACTACAGCTTAAGATCAATGATACTGAGGCTTTCGTAGACCTTTCAAAAAAAATCACCTATAGGTGACTCAGAAAAGTATTTCAAACATTCGAACCTAAATTCGGAAGACCTTGTATTTACTGCATTTCTAATTCTTCAAAAAATAAATGTGCCACGATTTTGCCACAAAACTAAAAGTGTAGATAATTGTGATTATAAGCAACTTGACTGCTTTAACTTTTTGTGACAAAAAGGTATCCACTCTATTCGATTTTGGAGTTTTTTTTAAACATTGTAATTAACTGTTGATACAACATAAATCCAGGACTTTAAATAATTCATTTATTGCATTAGTTAATAACGAATTAGCATTTTTATGCATTAGTTTCGGTACTACTTTTACATCAATTTGATAATAGAAGTAAATACAATGAGAACAACTTTTTTCATAAAAACATTTAATGAATTAACCAATAGCGAATTATACCAGATCTTACAGTTGAGAAGCGAAGTATTTGTTGTCGAGCAAAATTGTGTATTTCAGGACATCGACAATAAGGATCAGGAAAGTTATCACCATCTTTATTTGGTGGATGGCATTCTTGCAGGATACACCAGACTTCTGCCAGCGGGATTGTCTTATAACGAAATTTCAATTGGTCGTGTAGTCACGGCTCCAGCTTTTAGAGGCATAGGTTTGGGAAAGGAACTCATGCAAAAGTCTATTGAAGCTTGTGAAAAACTCTTTGAAGAAACCACTATACGTATAGGTGCGCAACGCCATTTGTCAAAATTTTACAATTCGATAGGGTTTGTGGAGAGTGGTGAACCTTATGATGAAGACGGCATATTACATATCGAAATGGTAAGGTAACTATTTTCTATAATAATTCAAGAATAGTACTGATCAGGGTATTTGGATCGTTTTTTCGCCAATTTACATACAGGTTTGCAGTGAAAGTAAGTGGAATAAATCGAACATTTTCATGATGATGAAGTCTGTAAGATTCAGGCAAAATGGAAATACCCAAACCATTTTTAATTAAAGAAATAATGGTAGATCCAAATTCGCAGGAAATATACGAATCAGGGTCAATTTGATAGTGTTTATAAACATCACTGATAATGCTGTCATAACTATTGCTGGAACCTGCATTGGTTGCAATGAATTTTTCTTCAGCAATACTTTTATGGGTAACATCATCAATTGTTATAAAGTGATGGTGGGTAGGAACAACTAAGCACAAGTTTTCAGAGCCAAGATTTTTTGAATCAATAGCAGGTGATTCATTTTTTTCACGGCTGAAGGCCAGATCAATTTTGTAGTTTTTCAATTGATCTTCCTGCTGTTCATAAGTTAGCTGCACCAGCTCAATTTTTAATTTAGGAAATACAGCTGCAATATTTTTAATAAAATCGGGTATGATCGAAGCAGAAATAGAGTCTGGGTGCGCTATACAAACAGAGCCCTGCTCGCCTAAATGAATTTGACGGGCATGTTTTTGAATAGCTTCAAACTGAATAAGTTCGGTGGTCCACTTTTCCTGTAAAAATGCGCCGGCAGCAGTAAGTTTGACATTGCGTTTGTTTCTAAAAAAAAGCTGCAACCCCAGTTCATTCTCCAGAGACATAATATGTCGGCTCAGGGCAGATTGGGTAATGTTCATTTTTTCGGCCGTTTTCCAAAAGTGAAGCTCTTTGGCAAGAGCCAGAAAATATTTCAATTGCTGTATATCCATGTCTGCAATTTAATAATAATATAAAACAATTATCAAAATGTTTTTTTCGAATATTTCAAATTATAACATGCAAAAGAAAAAATTATATCTTATCCTTTTAATACTCGGCACAGCATTTTGGGGTATTTCATTCTCAGTAACTAAGATTGGAGTAGCGGCAGGATCGCTATATGTTTTTCTGGTTTATAGATTAGCACTCGCTGCCGTTATTCTTTCTATATTCTTTGTTAAATTTTTTAAAAAGACTGATAGCAAAAGTATTATAGGAGGAATTATGCTCTCGCTCCCTTTGACCTTTGGGATAATTCTGCAGACAAAAGGTCTTGAATATCTGCCCGCATCTCAGTGTACATTTATCGCCGGAATATGTGTAATTCTGGTTCCTGTGCTCAAGTGGATGTTGTATAAAACTGTTTTTTCCGGTAAAATATGGATGGCCTCGCTTATTGCGCTGCTGGGTTTGGGAATAATTTCTATTTCCGACGGATTAAAAATAAATACGGGTACTATTTATGTCATTTTAGGAACAATTGGGTTTAGTGTCTATCTCATAATGGTCGAAAAACAAAAAGACAAACATGAAATAATAACTACAATCGTCCCGATGTTTGCTGCAAGCACTGTTATCTGTTTAATTCTGGCATTAACAGATAATGCACAAATCTGGTTAATTGATGACCCTAACTTCTGGACTGCTATTATGTACTGCGCCGTCTTTTCTACGGCTTATATGTACGCTGTGTCCATGATTTCACAAAACTATTTATCGGCCGAAAAAGTGGCTATAATTTATCTTTTTGAACCTGTATTTGGAGCATTTGCTGCATTTATTATATTGGATGAACCTTTGACATGGAAATTAATTCTGGGCGGAACCCTGATTTTAATTGCAACGTTATGGTCTGAAATCGATATTCCGGTCAAAAAGCTGGTAGAAGATATTTAATCATATAACATCATAAATACATGAACCAAACAGAAATAAAAATTCGTAAAGCCTTTGAGGCAGACAGTGAAAAAATGTGGGTATTGATGAAAGAACTGGCTGTATTTGAAAAATACATTGATGTTTTTGCGATTACTCCGGAGATAGTAAAAGAAAGTGGATTCAGAAAAAGTCCTGCGGATTTTTATTCTTTTGTGGCAGATGATAATGGACAAATTGCCGGTATGTTGGTTTACTATTACCTGCCTTATACTACTGTAAACAGGCCTTCTATTTACCTCAAGGAATTGTATGTTGATGCAGCGTATAGAGGACAAAAGATAGGAGAGCAGTTAATGAATGCCTTGCATGTAGAGGCTAAGTTAAATAATTGTGCGCAGATAAAATGGACTGTTGCACCCTGGAATTATGCAGGTAAAAAGTTTTATGAAAGGCTGGGAGCAAGTGAAAACAAAGATTGGCTGAATTATGAATGGAAAGTCTAGTTTAATAATTAAAAAAGGAACAAATGGAAAATTTTCAAATTAAGAAAGTAAGTATAAATGATATCGTTCAATTGCAGGAAATTGGCCGAAAAACATTTTTTGAAACCTTCTCTGAAAGTAATACAGAGGAGAATATGACTAAATATTTAGAAGAAGGCTTTTCGGTTGAAAAACTTTCTAAAGAAATAAGCGAAGAGAATTCCGAGTTTTATTTTGCAGCAATTGATAATGTTGTTGTGGGATATCTTAAAACAAACAGTGGACAGTCGCAAACAGAACTGCAGGACAATGAAGGACTTGAGATTGAAAGGATATATGTACTGAAAGAATATCATGGTAAAAGCGCAGGTCAGTTTTTATACGATCATGCGATCCAAATTGCTGAGACTAATAAATTAAATTTTGTATGGCTTGGCGTTTGGGAAGAGAATCACAGAGCAATCAGTTTCTATAAGAAGAATGGTTTTGTAGAATTTGATAAACATATTTTTGTCTTGGGAACAGATGAACAAACTGATATTATGATGAAAAAAAATCTCAAAAATCAATAGACATTTAGAAACACTTAATAGATAATTTACTACTATTGGAAATCATTTTATAGCCATAAAAAAAATACATATGAAACTTAATCTCTATCAAATTGATGCTTTTACAGATAAAATATTCGGGGGCAATCAAGCCTGTGTCGTACCTCTTGAAGAGTGGTTAAGCAACGAAATGTTGTTGAAGATAGCAAATGAAAATGCTGTTGCCGAAACGGCTTTCTTTGTAGATAAAGGCGGGAAAATACATTTACGCTGGTTTACACCAGAAATCGAAATGGATCTTTGCGGTCATGCGACCTTAGCCACTGCACACTGCTTAAAACAAATCCTCGGTCATAAAAGTGATAAAATTGTTTTTGAAACCTTAAGCGGAGACCTGACTGTTGAAGTAGAAAACGGTCTCTATAAAATGGATTTCCCTTCAAGAATGTCATTAAAGGCAAATCTTCCGGCAGTGATTGAAAATGCGATAAGTATTAAACCAAAAGAAGTATTTAAGTCTCGGGATTATGTTTTAGTTTATGATAACGAATCTCAAATTAGAAATATGACTATAGACAGGCAGATTTTTGATCAGATAAATCTTGATCCAGGCGGTGTAATTGTTACCGAAAAAGGAGATAACTGTGATTTTGTTTCCAGATTTTTTACACCTCAGGCATCTATTCTGGAAGATCCGGTCACTGGTTCTGCACACTGCTCCTTAATTCCTTTATGGGCAGCAAGACTAAGCAAAAAAGAGCTCTATACCCTTCAGGTATCTGAGCGGCTCGGTGAGCTTTTTTGCGAAGACAGAGGTGAACGGGTTACGATAAGTGGAAGAGCAAAAACCTATTCTATCGGAAATATATGGATTGAGTAAATACTGCTATAAAAACAGAAATATAATCGCGTTTTATTTTTACTAAAATATTTGAAATTATGATGGTGGATTTTTTAATATATTCGAACCTAAATCCGTTAACCCTTGATTTTGCTAAATTTCTGGTTTTCAAAAACACCATGTGCCACGATTTTACCACAAAATCGAAGCAGCAATTTTTTTAAACTTTTAAACCTAATTTTTGCATTTTAACTTGTTTAAAATGAATGCTATAATTTTTAATTGTTCGAATGAGTTCCCTGGAAAAATGATTTAGGTAGTGGCGACACCGGTATAGATTTAGCTGCTCTCAGTCAGGTATTAAATAGTATCAGATGTTTGTTTTATGGGAAGAGTTACTATAAATTCAGCTCCATTATCTTTTTCTCCCATTGCAGTGATTGTACCATGACAAGCTCACCGTTGTATTATAATAAGAAGGATAGATTATTGAAGTAACCCCCATCGCATAAGCATATTAATTATTAAAATAAAATAAAAAACTCAAATTCAGCTAGTTCTCATTTAATAAAGCTACCTTTGAGCAATTAAATACATTAAAATGCAAGAAGGTACAGTAAAATTTTTCAATGAAGAAAAAGGTTTCGGATTCATAACTCCAAATAATGGAGGGGACGAAGTTTTTGTTCATGCTTCAGGTCTATCAGAAAACATTCGTCAAAACGATGAAGTACGATATGACGTAGAAGAAGGCCGTAAAGGTCCAAACGCAGTAAACGTAGTCATAGCATAATCATACTATAACAGTTAGTTTATAAAGGCATCTGCTCAGGCATCTGCCTTTTTTTATTCTATTGGATAAAATTACTGTTAATCCTTAAAATTTGATTTTTTATCAGCAACATAAGCCTGCTGTTCTAAAAATGCTTTTTGTTTTTCTAATAACTTCACTTTTGCTTCCAGTTCCATTATTTTTTGTTCAGGAGATTTTTGCATAACAGAAGGAGTTTGATTATCCCAATCAAAGTTACCAAATTTTCGAAGCCGTTGGACGATTGTAGAACGGGATTGAATAGCATAATCTTTTCTAACCTGAGAAATTGAGGTTCTTCCTTGTTCTATTTCTTGAACAATTTGAAACTTAAAAGACATACTGTAATCTTTTTGTGTACGCTTCACATAACGTAATTCTTGATCTTTTTCCATAATGATACTTTTTGTGTATCGATATTTCAGGACAAGACACGAGATCTCGACAAAGTGGGTTCTAAGATAGTTAAAAGCAAAAAAAGCTCCAGATTTCTCTGAAGCTTTTTACTTTGTGGCGGGAAGCATTCAAATATCTAACCAATTTATGAATGATTTTAATAAAGTTGTCGCAACAATTTGACGTATTTTTTTAGATTGAATTATAAGTTTTATTAAAATCTATAGCCTGCAGTTATTCCAAATTTTGCAACAATAGTATGATCTGTTTTATCTGCATTGATTAATATACCGCCATAACCAACATTTGCTTCAAAAAGAAATCCGCTTTTACTGACCCATTTCCAGCCTCCGCCTGCACCGAGAGCAAAATTAATAACGTCGGGATTCTCGGTATATATTGAATGATCTTCTGAAGTGTATATTTTTTTGCCATCTGTTGAAGCCAGCATTCCAAATCCTTCAACAAACCAGCCTGATGCGTATTTTTTACCAAAATATCTTCTGTAATACGGAGATATTGAATAATTTAAATCTTTTTCATTCTTTTTATTGTCAAACACATAATAAAAAGAAAGCCCTAATGACGAATTATGATTTAAATGTCTTTCGTAACCAACCTGAAAAGATTGCCATAAAGGTGCAAGTGCATTTAATTTAATTTCATTATTTTTCTGATAAGGATCAGTTCCATTTTGAGCATTGACAGAATAAAAGGCAGACAAAATGATCAGTAGTAAAAAGTTTTTTTTCATAAAAATTAATTTGAATTATTTAAGTCCAAAATTCAGATAAGAAAAATTACAAAAGGTCTCAAAAGCTTAAAAATGGATAAATTAATACTTATTTACTGGTATTTTTAAACTCATTAGGTGTCTGGCCTGTATGTTTTTTAAAGGCTTTGTAAAAAGTTGCTTTTGAAGTAAAACCGGATTCCAGCCCCATTGCCAGCAAATTATAATTATCATAATCAGAATTGGAGATCATCTCTTTTACAGCTTCAACCCGATATTGATTAATGTAGTTGGCAAAGTTGTCTTCTGTTATTGTGTTTACAATTAGTGAAACATATCCTGCACTTATTCCCAGTTTTTCAGCAACTTTTTCTCTGTTTAATGTACTGTCAGTATAAATGTGCTGTTCTTTAAAAAGAAGTTCCAGTTTTTGGAAATAAGCATTATCTGCTGTGATAGATTCTCTATATTCTTCGACTCTTACATCTTCTAACATTTGAGTATTACTATATGAAATAGTTAAATCCTGGTTTATAAAATTATAGACAGCCGCTTTGTTTTTGGCAAGTTTGTATTTGTATATACCCATATAAGACGTCCAGTGAATTATGAATGTTGCAGCTAAAGCCAAAATGCTCATAGTGGCAGAAAGGTCAAATTGAATAAATAAGCTGGTTAGATAGATAATAAGAAAAGCAAATATCGATGAAGAAATGATTGTTAGTAAGGTAATGATCCATTTTTTTTCCTGAGGATCTTTTAAATGTCTTATCAAAAAATAAGAATAACAAAGAAGAAATGGAATAAATGTAACTGCTAGGATAAGATGAATTAGACCAAGTATTTTGAATATATAGATGTTTGACTCAGGAATAGTATAAATTCCTGCAACATGATCAAGGTCACGGGCAATATTAAGGATGGCAGAAAAAGCAAATGGAGTGAAATACAAATAGATTTTTTGCTTGCTTTTTGCAATTTTATCAATCCGGTTTATAATAAATAGGAATAGAAATGGCGGTAATAGAAATATCCACTCGATGTTATCAATAAAGTGTAGAAAAGGATGGGCGGTAAGCACATCTTCAATCTCAAAAACATGATTTAGTAAAATAATTGAAAGTGTAAATAGTAAGTAGGCTAGATATTTATTTGAATTACTATTGAATATAGAAGACTTTAAAATAATTAAGCCTAAGACGATTCCTTGAAAAATCGCAATATTTAAAAGTGTTGTATAAATCAATTTTTTTAAGATAAAAGTTATTTTTAGGATTTGCTTTTGAATATTATGGTATTTAGTTACTCTTCAAAACATAGCTAATTTCACACGAAATAGCAAAGCGAATTTATAGTAATGTAAATGATTTTCTTAACGGATTAAGAAATGATTAACTAAAGTTATTCATTAATTGTATAAAAAAACTTAAACAATTTTTTAAGATTCTGATTTGAGGAATAAACCAATTTTTGGCAGATGTTGAGCAGCAATTAAAAAATGAAAATAAAAGAGCGGTTAATGAGATTATACGCCAATTTCTAAATTATATTTTATAATTAGCCGTCGAAAATTAGTTTAGTATAATTTAGGAAAATGTTAATCTTTATTTTATGTCATTCAAGGTGTTCAAATCCTGTTAACTTATAGAGCGATAATCTTGAAATCATCTTGTTTTTCGTATAAAAATATGCTCTTTTGCATTTGTTTTTTGTTGTTATAGAAATTATAAAAAAACAAATGATTCGAAAGTATTTTATTTAATAGTATAAATAAAAAAATGGCACCAATTGTCTTCAATTGGCACCATTTGACTGTGGTGACAGGAACAGGACAAATTTCTAAAAAATTTATGGACGATTTGAAGAGATTGGCGTACTGGACGTAGAGGCTGTCTTTCATTGGCTTTACAAATTTGGTTTAGATGTCCTGTCGGGGATCTATAGGAACAATTCTCGAACCATTTTAAAATTGTCTTTAAAAAAATATCTAGTTTCAATGCCTTGACTGGACGAATTTCTATAATTTTTTTCAAAGATTAGAAGATCTTAATTTGGGGCAGTGGTTGTCAATTTGGTTAATATACCAAAAGATTGAAAATTATCATTTTTTAATTTTTCCTCACTATCTGAGAAGTAATTGGCTCTCCTCTCTCTGTAAAAACATCGTCGGCATAGTAGTTTTGAAATTGCATAGGGAGACCAACACCAGTTGTAAGAGATGAAGTTGTCTGCAGATGATAATGCAGATGTGGCCCTGTAGAATAACCGCTGTTTCCAGCCAGACCAACCTGCTGACCTCTCTGTACCGTATCTCCGACCGCTACTATTATAGAATTCTTTTTTAAATGAAGCATAAAGGAAAACTCCCCATTCAAATGATCAATAATAATATAATTACCTAACGATTGCTTACCGTTTTTAATTCCGGGAACATTATCCTCAATTGCGTTTTCCATCGCTATTATCTTTCCGTCTCCAGGCGCATTCAAACGTTTCCCAAAACAATAATAATCTTCATTTTTAGTTCCGTCTCCTGTATTCGCTCTTCTGTTTATTATATGAACAATGTCCAGTGCATATCTCTGGTGCCGGTTAGGCATAAAATGATGATTTAATTCCAGAGATTTCCCTCCTGCGACTATATACCAGTCGCCTTCAAAAGGCAATTCTAATACTGTTTTTGTCTTGTAATTTAAATAGATGTCTTCATCGTATTTTCCTTCATCACCCATAAGCATGTCTGCACAGGAGGTAAATAAAACCATAAAGATAATTGCAAAAAAGCATCCCAAAGATTTGATTTGTTTCATAATTAAAATTTATAGTTAATACCCAGATTTAATTGATGCTGCAGTTCTCTGTATGCACTTGGCACCTGAAGCCTCGCATAATTAAAATTATAGCCTGCTTTTACATCAAAATGATTAGAAAGCTTATAACCATACTCCAATTCCCATAAAACACTTTGATAGTTGTCTATGGTATAAAACTTACCTTCTGTGTTGGTAACTCTAAGTAACGCTACAGGAAGAGTTAATTTTGATGATAAATATTGTTTTTCACTAGATTGGTATCTAAATCTACCCGTTATTCCAAATTCCTGATGTAGCGTATAATAATCCTCATTATTAAAAGAAGAAGTGTTTGGATTGCTATAAATAGAAGTATTGGTCTGTGATTGAAGTCCTCCATATATAACAAATCGATCTTTATCATAAATCTTTTTGAGATAAGAAAAACCCAACCCGACTTTCGCAAAATCATTGTTGAGATTGGAAAGTTTATCGGTTTTTAGTTCAGATGAAAGATAATCAATCTTAATTTCAAATAGATTTTCTTTTTTACTAGTATGTGTGTAATTTAATTTATACACCGAGCCTTCATACTCATACATTGACACTGGCGCAAACTCGAGGTTTTTCAAATAGCCAAAATTATAGCCTGTCGAAAATTCCAGCTGGTTCTTTTTTTCGGTAGTTTGTGCTTGAACCGAGACTGCAGACAAAATCGCAGTCGTAAAAATGAGTCGATTTAATTTCATATATATTGCAATGATTAAGTTGATTATGATGGCAAACCTAAATGAAATAAAAACCGATAAAGTCCAAATATCTTAAGACTGGAGAAATCCGAACTTATTTATTGGTATTCCGAAAACTGTTTGGTGTCATACCTGTAGATTTTTTGAAGGCATTGTGAAATGTTGTCTTCGAAGTGAATCCAGATTCTAATCCTATTGCCAGTAAGCTGTAGTTTTCATAGTCTGAATCTAGAATCATTTCTTTCACGGCTTCGACCCGATAGTTATTTATATAATTGGCAAAGTTATCTCCCGTAATCACATTAATCAGTTGCGAAACATATCCTGCACTTATTCCTAGCTGTTCTGCTACTTTTTCTCTGTTTAGATTGCTGTTTTTATAAATTTGATGCTCTTCGCAAAGTATTTCCAGCCTCTTAAAATAAGGGTTTTCTTTTGTAAAGAGATCTAAACCATTTGCATCATTTCCTTTTTTAAGGATTACTTCTTCGACAGATATTTCATCTTCTGACAAAGTCTTTTTATTTAGCAGTTCTTCTATTCCTGCTTTATTGTCGGCCAGCCTGTATCTAAACACGCCATAATAAGCTGTGCAATGAATTAAAAATGTAGCAAACAATGCCAGAATCTGCATAACATACGAAAGATCATATTCAAAAAGCAAGCCTGTCAGAATAGCCACCATCCAGGAAAGCATTAATACATAAACCAAAAACCATAAAAAAGTGATCCATTTCTTTTCCTGTTTATCTTTTGAAAATTTAATAAATCCGAAGGTATAAACAGCCATAAAGGGCATAAATACCAGAACAAGATAAAAATCAAAACTTCCAATAGTTTCTATAATGTTTTTAAGAAAATGCGGAATTGTAAAAATATGCGCTACAGCATCGCAGTCATAAAAAACATTTGTAATGGCTGAATATAGAAACGGTGCATACAACCATCGAATCTTTTTCGAATTTCTGATGGGATGATTCAACTGATGTATAACAAACATAAAAATTAAAACAGGAAAGAGAAATGCCCATTCGACATCATCAAGAAAACGCAGAAAGGGTATACTGCTGTAAAGATCAATTATTTCAAAGACGAGGTTAGCAATAAGAATGGAAAGCGTAAATATTGCATAAGCCAAATATTTATTGGCTTTGCTCTTAAACAATGGTGATTTTAAGATAATTGCTCCTAAAACTATTCCTTGAAAAATTGCTGTGTTAAAAAATATTGTAAAGATCAATCTATATAGCTGTTGTTTAAATATACTGATGCCATAATGCTTCCAGTACAAAATTATTTTTAGTCTATTACCTGCATTTTATTTCACGAAACTAAACTTAATTCATTTCATTTTATGTTAAATGAAATACAATTAAAACTAAATAAAAAGACAATTAATAAGATCCAGAATTACAAATTATGAAGCCGCGATTCTTTCATTATTCTAGTTATAGAAAAACCAATTTTTTGCTTCAGTCGAGCAACAATTATATTTGAAAAAATGAGAGCAGGAAATTCAAATAATTATGAAATATTAAATCATTTAAAAATGAGATTTCATTTTCTGAAATTGAACAGTAACTAGAAAAAAATAGGATATTATAAAGTCATAGTTTCTCTTCATTCTTAGTGTTCGAATCCTGTTAAGTTATCGAACGATAAATCAACTATTTGTGTTATTTTTTATATAAATATATATACTGATGCAGTTGACTCTTAGTATTATTTTAGAGAAAGAAATAAAGGCAAAAAATGATTCAAAGTTATCGTATTTAGTAGAAGTAGTAAAAAAATGGCGCCAATTGTCTTCAATTGGCGCCATTTGGCTGTGGTGACCTCGACGGGACAAATTTCTATAAATTTTATGGACGATTTGAAGAAATTGGCTTATTTACAAGTTGATTTGTAAGATAATTATTTTAATTTTTTAATGGAAAGCGGTTTGTATGTATCGGAGGGGTTAATGTTAAAAAATTCGAAGTATAAGAATATTTTAATTCTGAAAATACATAATCATTTTAAATCATAATATGCAATTTAGTTTTTAAATATTGAATTCAAATGAGTATTTAGTAAAATTAAATAATATTTAAGAGATTATTCAGGTGAAAATTCGATGATCATATTTGCTAATTTATATTATAGATACAATATATTATTGCTGTTTCATAGAACTAAAAAATTGCTTTATTCCTGTCCAAAGTGCTTTATTATAGTGCTATCCGAATGACTTCGACTTTAAGTAATTTTTTAATGTTTATGGAGATCCAAACTTAATTCATGTCATCTCACGGAAGTTTTCCTAAATAAAATATTCAAAAGTTTTATTATTTCTCCAAAGTGTCTTTATGACCTGCTTGATAGGTAATTGTTATGATTTATGTTATTCTGCTTAATATAAAATCTCACATTTCTTAATTTAATATTTTAGTGTAAGTATCTTAAAAACAAGTATATATACGTGTGTTTATCTGGTCTTTTTCGGTTATTTTTGAAAGAATATAAAACGAAATAGAATTGCACCAATCTATATCAAAATGGTGGATATGCGAATAGTTGTATCGCTTATAAATAAGTTGCGCACAATTTTGACTGAGAAACAAAAATTCAAAACAAAAACAACAACAATATGGAAAATCCAAAAGATGTAACAGGAAAGTGGCTTTATAGAAGCTTTGTTAACAATACTAACCCAAATGAAGATCCGCAGTTATTCGGGCAGGGTGAGTTGGCTATTTTACCCTCAGACTTTGGTCATATCATTGGTGACTTTGATTTTGGGGAATGGGGCAAAGTGACAATAAAAGGAACTATACATTTCGGCAACCCTTTCCAACTGAGATTTCAGGGAAGAGGAGTAAAAGGAACTGGAGCTGAGGACTGGGTATATGACTACATTGGTTATTATATACCCAATTGGGTTGAAGGCGTAAATCAATTACCTGCAATCGTAGGAAGCGTGATAAGAACAGAACCGCACGGGCAGTCAAAAGCTGGGATTGTGGCTTCGTTTATTATGATCAAAATGAGTTAATCAAAACTAAAAATCAAATAAGAATGAAATTTATTCTCAAAATAAACGGAAGCGAAGATAAAAACGCAGAATTTGTGGGATGGACTCCTGTAAAGTGCACATTGACTGTTGATGGATACGGCGGAGATTTACCAATGCCCGTAACAATCACTCCTGAGCATATCAATAAAGCTGGTCGAATAGACCTATACCTGGATAATGCAACAAGTGCTACTCCTGTGAAGAAGATAGAACACGATTTTCAAAATGCTAACGAACTTACCTTCTATGTTGCAGGTAAATATGGCCACGCAAGTATCGCAGAAAGAATTGCAGGGAAAGTTGTAGGAAAAGATACTTTCATTTATGTAAAATCGAATAACTCGGATCTTGAATTGAAAAAAGAGATCATGGTTAGGGTACGGAAAAATGCTAATAAACTCGATCAAGAAGAAATGACCATGTTCTTGGAAGCATTTGTACGTCTATCGAAAGAAAATGCAAAGGATAATTACCCAGACCCAAATAATGAATTTACAAGAAAACCAAGTAAATTGTTAGATGAAATTGTATTGATGCATACACTGGATGCTTCGAATGAAATACACGGACGTACTTCTTTTCATCCTTGGCATAGAGCTTTCTTGTTGCATCTGGAGAGAGAATTACAAAGAATATATCCTGAAGTTGCCATACCATATTGGAAATTCGATGAGAAGGCAGATCGAGTATTTACTTCAACATTCATAGGAGAAACTAAAAACACAGAACTTCCTAATGCAACTGATCCAAGAATTGAAGAAGGCTTGGGTGAACAACTTGAGCCTGCATTCGATCAATTAAACCCAATGTTAACTTATTCGAAACATATTTTTTGGGGAGGAGCTCTAAAACGCGCTTATCGTAATCAGAATCCTGTTGATGGGAAATCACAATATGTTATAAGAACAGAGAAACAATTAATTTGTGAGGGAGAGGAAGGCTTACGTGATAGCTTTTCATTTTGGTCAAATTATGAAGAGCGTGGTTCTCACAATGGAGGCCATTTAACATTTACTGGGCATATAGTTAATGTTGGCAAAGATCCTGTAGATCCGCTTTTCTTTATGATGCATAGTAATGTCGATCGCTTATGGGCTTTATGGCAACAAGTGAATAACAGATTTAATGTCAATGAAATAGAAACTTATCCACATCCAGGAAAATACTCAGGGCTAAGAGGGCAAGATTGGGCAAAAGATAAAAAGTTAGAAGATGGGTTTTATTATGTAGGGGAAGATGATATTGGAAACTTTGCTGAAGATACTTTATGGCCTTGGGGATATGATTTCGAATTAAGCAGACCTATGAGAAAATGGGAAACAAAAGATTTAGGAGGTGATGAAAAAGGAAAAGTGCCACAGATAAATATTAAATTTCCTAATTCTCCTACTTCTAGATATCCTTATCCTTATGATGCACTAACAGTAAGGAGTACAATAGACTATCAAGGTAAACTTAGTAAAAATAACGAAGCACATCAAGGGTTTGACTATGATGATATACCGTACTTTGACTCTAACAAAAAACCATATGTATGTGATGTGCCAGAGTTTGATAGGAAAGAACTTGTAGATAAATTCTTTAACGAAAAACTTGCAACTAAGGAAAGATTAAAAGCTGCAGACGAGATATTTCTATTTGGTGATGTGGAGCAATCTAAGGTAATAGAGATATTGAATAACAAGAATGAAGAAACAGAAATTAGGCTTAAGTCGCTAATTCAAGTGGATGATTCCCAAATAGATTTCTTAGATTCTGCTCTTGAGATTATTGCTGATAAATCTGAACCCATCGAAATTAGATCTGAACTTATACATAAACTAGTTGGCTCAAAAAGATCAAATAGGGCATTTTCCTCTAGACGGTCTAAATTTTTTAATATCCTCAGAGGCTTAATTAAGGACGAAAATCAACAGTTAAGATTTCAAGCCATTGAAATTCTAGCCGCACATGAGGATGAAATTGTTCAGGAGTTCCTGATTGAAGAACTGAAAAAAGAGCGTAGTGAGTTCATCTCTAAACCAGATGCTATTTTCTTTCTGAGAGAAAGTCCAAAACCTCAGCACGTAGCGTTATTTCGAGATGTTTTTGAAAAAAGTGAAGATTTAAAAGTGAGAAAAGCAGCAATAGAAGGTCTGGGAGATGATCCCCATTCTATTGAATTACTTAAGAAGGTTGTGACTGATGTTGATGAGAAATTTAAAGTTAGGGAAGCAGGAGCTCTTTCTCTTCACCATCTGGATAAAAAAGCTATGAATGATTTGGCTGCTGAAATTATTGCTAAACCAGAACCGGGTGAAGGGATCAAGTTATTTAGAAGTCTTAGCCCGGATCCGGACGAAGTGGACTTCAAAGCAGGATTGCTTAATATGCTGACATTTACCGGAGACCCCAAAAAACTCAAAGAAAACGAAGGATTAAAATCTTCATTAATGGAAGTTATGGACTCTGGTACTCAAAACAAGGCAAACTTTCGCAGTAACATGGAATTGTTTGGTACGGCATCTATCAATGAGCAAACGATTATTGAAAAACTAGCTGCAGAACTAATGGACAGACTTGAAAGCAACGATAATGATTAAGCCAAGCCTTACAAAAGATAGTACTGAAGAGGAAATCGGAAAAGTACTGGACAGAATTCGTAAATGCGAATTATCCAGAAATCTTTTAATAGAACTTCTTTCAGAGCGACATAACATTTATGTAGAACGTCCCAGCTATCAGATGAACCGAATCAAAGGGTATACCCTTGCCTCTTTTTTAGAGGTGGGGCTGCCTGATTCAGCCATGAATTTTGTTTTAGATGAGTTGCAAAACGGAAGAAATGCCTATATAGTCGGGGCAGCGGCCAGAGGGTTACGTGGTGCCACGCAGCTCAAAGCTCGGTATGTAAGTTTTTTGATTCAAGCCATTTACAATCTTAAGTACCATGATGATAGTTTTGATTTGACTGTGTTTAAGCCTGAGTGGCCCTTACAAAAACCTTCGACTGCGCGTCTGGAAATTCTCAGTACGCTTCAATGGCTTAGAGGTTATGCTAAAGGAGCAGTACCCGAACTCAGGTCATTTCTGAATAATTTAGAAGACTTTACTCCTGAGATGCGTGTTGAGATACTAAAAACTATCCAAGCAATTGAGGAAGACGAAAGAGAACTTGATCTTAGTTGTTGTGAAGTTGAAGGTAAAAGTACTTTCAATATCTCTTGGTTATGGAAAGGTATGCGTAACATCAGAAATATTGGAAACCTAAGAGTTCAAAACGAAGATGGATTAATACAACCACTTGAGGATATTATTGCTCAAAAACCAACGGTTGTGGCATTCTTTTATACAAGGTGTATGAACCCTAATAAGTGTACATTAACCATTAACAAAATCGGTTGGCTGCAAAATGAATTAGTGAAAAGGGGACTTGAGTATAAGGTAAATCTTCTTGCATTCACTTATGATCCAAACTATGACACTCCTTCAAAAATGCGAGTATTTGGAGAGAACAGAGGAATAAGATTTGGTTCAAATACTCATGTTTTAAGAACTCGTCCGGAAGAGTTTGGTGTAATCTCTGATTTTTTTCAACTTGGGGTCAATCATGTAGCTTCAACGGTCAATCAGCATAGACTTGAAGTATTCATTCTGAATCAACATGGTAGTATTGAAACAACCTATACAAGATTACAATGGGAAGTGGAAAATGTGGTTTCAGATCTAATAAAATTGGTAGAATCATCATTAAAGCGAAGATGGGGCACAAAAATTCTAAATACCACTCAACAAGTGGTTTTTCCTGTTATAGTTGTTTTCTTTCCAAAATGCCCCTTTTGTTGGGCTGCTTACCTAAGCGTATTTGGAATTTCAGGGCTCCAGAGTATTCCATATAGCCCTTGGTTGCTGCCTATAATTTTCAGTGTAATGGTGTTTAACCTAGTATTGCTTTACAGGAAGGCCAAAGTACGAAATGGACTATTCCCTTTTTGGATTAGTTTGATGGGAACTTTGCTAGTGGGCGTTGGATATAGTATGACAAATAAGCCAACTTCCTTTTTAGGTATAGGTTTGATATTAATTGGAGCAGTCTTAAATAGCCTGTCATTTAATCACTGGAGCAAAGTTGCCTATTTTAGTGATTCATTTTTTACAAGACTTATGGGAGGATTTTCGCTAAAATTAAATAAACAAAAAACTGTGTACAACAAGGTATTGCCAAAAGGGGAGCTGAACGGAAAAGAGAAAAAAATCCTATATCCTTAACGGGACTTCGAACCATCGTTCAGCTCCGATTAAATCTCAAACAAAGCCAATTTTAGAATGTTTATTTCAAACAGACTAAGGATTTCTTGTGGAAAATTCGAACCATAAAATATTAGGCTGTGAAGGCTTGAAAAATCTACATATTTGTGCATAAAAAAAGAGACAACTATTTGCTAGTTGTCTCCTTAAGTGACTTACTGAACAATTTACAAACCATTTTATGAACGATTTAAAGAAATTAGCCTATTTTCAAGTAAATTTGTAGGATAATTATTTATTTATTTTATTTATAAGTGGTTTGTATGTATCGTAAGGGTTAATGTTAAAAACGTTAAATCGAATGTTATTCATTTTAAGAACAGAATTTAAAAAGAAAATTTTCATTGAATTACGTATATATTAGTCTAAATTCAGAAGTAAATTTAAATTAATATTTTTAGAATATTTACATCATAATTTAATGTGGAGAAAAAGAGGGGCTCCTGAACCTTTATATTTTTCCCAATAATGATGGGCTTTCACAGACTAAACTAAGAAAAGGGTCGCCAATAGGGTAATTCTCAAAATTTTATATTTATTAGTAAAAATAATGTATTATTACTAATTTAATTCAAGAGCGCCTTAATGAATCATTATATTTTATGCACTCGTTACCCATACGTCGGATCATCAGTCTTCTGCAAACTAATCTGATCTCCTCCTTATTTCAGATGTCCGTAGATTATTATAAGAAAAGTATCAATTGCGTTTGCGGTCATTAATAAATTAAAATCTAAATTGATTTTGCTAACTTATTGAGAGCTATGAAAATATAGTAAGCTATTACGCCGTTTTTTTTTAGTATTTTGCTAAATTTACTCACCAAGTTAATTTTAGCTCACATGAATCGAGTAAGTAAAAATATGAAACCGGAGATAACCACTTTAAGAAAGTTCAGAGATATGATCGCATATATGAACTTACCCGTCTTCTCTTATATTGATAACGACGATTTTGCTATTATAAAAATTCATGAGATGGGATTAAAAATGCCCTATATTACCCCCACCTTTAGACCGGATTTTTATACTTTAATAATTGTAAGTGAAGGAAAAGGTACATTTATGGCAGGTGATCATGTGTTTGAACTTGGTCCTCAGCATGTGTTTATGAAATATCCTGATAGTTATTTATCCAGTGGTTGGACAGAATCGCCGGTTGGATATAACATTTCTTTTACGGAAGAGTTTCTAACTAAATACTTTCCTGATGGACTTGATGAAATTCCTGTAAAGGACATAACAAACGCATTTAATTACGGACTCAGCGATGATGATTATAAACCGTTTGATGACATTTGCGCGGAAATATATAATGAAGCTATTTCTTCTTCAAATAATAGATACGAAATGATCGCAAATCTTCTTATTCATTTTTTGTTACTAGTCCAACAACATCAAAATAAGATTAAATTAGAGATTCAAAATGAAAAAAATGCCCTTATCCTGGCATCATTCTTTAAAAATGTTGATCAGAATTTCAACATGCTCTTATCTGGTGAGAGTGCAACCGTTCTTCGTACAAAAGAACATTCTAAATTGTTAAATGTTAATGATTCTTTTCTCTCAAAAGTAATTAGTAAAACCTCAGGCAGAACAATCAATCAATGGATAAACGACAGACTCATTGATGAAATCAGCTATTTATTAAAAAATACTCATAGACCAATTCCTGAAATTGCACAAATGTTTGCTTTTACCGATCTTGGATATTTTTACACATTTTTTAAAAGGAATACTAAAACTACTCCAAGTTCAGTAAGAAATGATTTTAACGCTTTGGATTCTGATCGCACTCATGTGTATCGCGGCGAGATTGTAAAAATAAGGCCGAACTGGTAATCTACAGGCTGAATTAGGTAATTTTCATTTTCAAAAACTTTGAATATTTGATATCTTCTTGAAAAAGCATTCTATAAAGAAGTTTGATCTAATTATAACAATTGAATCTATTTCGCTAAATTTGTTTTGGTAACTAATGTAGTAATTAAGAATTTAAGTGTATCTGAAATGAAACCGGAGCTAACGTCCTTAAAAAAGTTTAGAGATATATTGGCGTTTATGAATTTACCTGTCTTTTCTTATATTGACAGCGACGATTTTGCCATAATAAAAATACATGATATGGGATTAAAAATGCCTTATCTTACCCCCATTTTCAGACCTGATTACTATACTTTAACTATAATACAAGGTGGCAAAGGCACTTTTGTTGTAGGTGATCATATTTATGAACTTGGTCCTTATCATGTATTTATGAAGCAGCCGGATATCTACTTTTCAAGTGGCTGGACAGAATCACCTGTTGGATATAGCATTTCATTTACCAGAGTTTTCTTTGAGAAATACTTTCGTAATGGTATTGATGATATTCCATTTAAAAACAATACAAATGCTCTTAATTATTGTTTAAATAAAAGTGATTTTAGTGAATTTGAAGAAATTTGCGCGGAAATTTATGAAGAAGCCATTGCTGTTTCAAATTGTAAATACGAGATAATTTCTAACCTTCTTATAAATATGTTATTGCTTATTCAACAACATCAGAGTAGATTAAAAGTAGAGATTCATGACGAAAAAAATGCTGCTATTGTGACAGCATTCCTCAAAAATATAGATCAGAATTTTAACAGTTTAATTTCTGGTGAAAGTATTACATTGCTTCGTACGAAAGAACATGCAAAACTTTTAAATCTGACAGAAACTTATTTTTCTAAAGTGATTAGTAAAACCTCAGGTAAAACAATTAACCAATGGATTGACGGAAGGCTAATTGATGAAATCAACTATCTGCTAAAAAATACCGATAAACCAATTCCTGAAATTGCAGAAATGTTTGCATTTAGTGACCTTAAATATTTCTATACATTTTTTAAAAAGAACACTAAAAATACGCCTAGTTCAGTACGAAAAGATTTTAATGCATCTGATTCTGATAGGGCTCATGTGTATCGTGGAGATGTTGTAAACATAAGAGCTACCTGGTAAATTTTTATAATCATACTTTAATCCATATATTTTTTACGGTAATTTCCTGGTGATTGACCAGTATGTTTCTTAAAGAAAATATTAAAATAAGTCAGATAGGAAAAACCTAAGATGTAAGCAATTTCTTTTATTGAAAGCCGGGAATCTTTCATTAGGCTTTTTGCAACACTTAATGTTTTTTCGATGATCATCTGGCTGCCTGTTTTTCCTGTTTTTTCCTTTAGGACACTTGAAAGATAATTTTTATGAAGCTGTTGCATTTCGGCATAATCTTTTATAGTCATAACGATGTTGATCTTGCCTTTGAGTAATTGATCATAATGATGTTCCAGATTTTGCATAAAATCCTGTATAATGTCCGGATTTCGATTTTGCGGCGTTTGAAGTTTGTATCCTTCCCAGTATTCTTTTTTAATTTTAAGTAGGAATCTGGCAAGTAGATTAGCACACATTTTCTTTTGCAAAGGGCAATCTTTTTGCAGCTCCTTCACAATCTGGAAAATTGTTTTTTTTAATTCCTCTTGAAATTCTTCTGAAATATTCAACGGAAGATGTCTTTCAAATAGTAAAAATGGAAAAGTTTCATAAATAGATATTCCTGCATATTTATTGATAAAACTCTCTGTAAACCATAAACCATAAGATTCAGTTACACTCTCCCAAGTCAATTGCTGAAGTTCATGCGGTTTATTTACAAACAACATTTTTGGTTTAATAATATGTGGATCTTTATCAACAATAATTGTTCCTTGCGCCTCCACGACAAATCCAATTGAAAAAAATTCAGTGTAAAAAAGTGGAGTAGACCATGGAAGTGTATGTTCGGGATGCAATATTTTTGAGTCGACAAAACAAAGCTCATCATCTCCAATTAGTCCATGCGAGAGATCACTGTCTATTAGATTTACGGATTCAAGAAAATCAGTGAATTGAATTCTTCGGCGCTCTTTCATTTTCAAATAATACTATAATTGAAGACTTTTTTTGCGATAATTAACTGGCGATAACCCTGTATGTTTTTTAAAGAAAATACTAAAGTAAGACAAATAAGTGAATCCCAGCATGTACGCAATCTCTTTTAATAATAATCTAGGATCTTCAATAAGTATTTTTGCTGCGCTGAGGGTTTTTTCCGCTATCAGTTGCCCGCCTGTTTTTCCGGTTTTAGCCTTTAAAATGCTGGAGAGATAATTTTCATGTAGTTGCTGCATTTCTGCATAATCTTTCATGTATAACGTTCTTTGTACTTTACCTTTTAGCAATTGGTCATAATGGAATTCAAGATTCTGGAAAAAATCATTCACGATATCATGATGTTTCGTTTCTGGATTATTAATCACATAACCTTCCCAATATTCCTGCTTTATTTTTAGCAAAAATCTTGTCAATAAATTAGCGCAGATTTGATTTTTCCAAGGCGAATCATTTAAGAGTTGATCAACAATTAGCAAAAGAATTTTTTTCAGTTCCTGTTGAAATACTTCGGAGGTTTTTAATGGAATTTGTCTTTCAAAAAGCAAAAATGGAAAGGTTTTATAAATGGATATTCCGGCATATTTGGAGATAAAATTCTCGGAAAAAATTATCCCGTAAGACTCATTCATAACTTCCCATGTTAACTGCTGAAGCTCTCCGGGTTTATTGACAAATAACATTCCAGGTTTGACATTGAATGGTAGCTTATCTACTATAATTTTTCCGTAAGCATCCAGAACAAAACCTACTGAGAAAAATGTGGTGAAAAAAGGAGGTGTTGAAAAAGGAAGCTGGTCATCGGGATGAAGTACTTTGGAGTTGACAAAAGAGAATTCAGCATCTCCTAAATGTCCATAAGACATATCGACATGATCTAGATCCACGGATGACAAATCCAATCCCATTATTTTGGCTGTGTCATAAAAATCTGTGAATTTAATTTTGTTACTGTTTTCCATTTTTCAAATATTTACAGGTACCATTCCTTCATTATTTACTCAATATTAGATGCTTTGTAAATTATGGATTACACATAATTCTGATTTTTTTTACCGTTGTTAAATTCTTTTCTCAAAGCATTAGGTGCATTTAAAGTTTGCGTTTTAAAATAGCTGCAAAAATAGTTTAGATCGTTAAAAGCAAATAATGCGGCGATCTCTTTCATTGATTTATCGGAATGCTTCAGCAGGTATTTAATTTCATCAATAAGTTTCTCATTAATCCATTCATTTATTGTTTTTCCTGTACAATTACTTATTACTTTCGAAAGATGATTTTCGTTAAAATTCAATAATCTGGAATGTTCTTTTGTTCTCATTATTGAAGTGTCCTCACCTCGAATAAGTCTACTAAAATTATTTTCCATATTTTGACGAAATGCGCTCACAATTGTGGTTTGTTTTTCACTTTCCAATTTCAAATTTGAGTCGCTATTCTGATGTAATTGCATTAAAAACAATAGATTTAGAATTAAGTTAGCAATAAGTTCATCTTTATAGGCCATTGTTGAGAGTGATAAATCATAAATCTCCTGGCAAGTCTGCTCAAAATATTTCATACTTTTTTCAGTAAGATCATAGGTATAACCATTTTCTCCACCTAACTCCAGAACAGTGTCAATACCCGCAGGAAAATATTGCAGGAGAAAAGATTTTCTAAAACTGATAGCATAAACTTTTTGAATTTTTGTCCAATAGCTGGATGAAAACGATTCAGGACGGGAAATTATGATTTTTTTAGAGCTAAGTTCAAATTCTTTATCCCCAATGTAATAAGAGCCACATGCATCTACTATTATGAATAAATTATAAAAGTCAGGCCGAAATGTTGGTGAGTGGAAAGGTAAATTTATACCAAGCTCATGAAGTTTTATAAAACTAAAATCTACACTATTGTAAGTGGAAATTGGTAGATTCATAAAAGCCAGACATTCAGTAATTTTACTTAAATTGGTTAGTACTGGTTTCATTTTAAGTTACTTATGTTTAGTAATGTAGCTTATGTATATATAGATTTGATTTTTCAAAATTGCATAAAAATGAGATGATACAAGTTTCAAATCCTGACTAAAAGTTATAATATTTAAAGATTTTAACTTTTTGGCCGATTTTTTTTACTAAATTATTTATTTTGTTACTACTTAATATATTTGTGCAATCCTTGTGTATTGTAATTTTTTGTTGAGTTTTTTAAAGTTTTATTTTTCAAAGTGTTAAACCACATCAGTTTTTATAAAAATTGATTTTCGATATTTTAGTTGAATATTTTTTGTCTTGTGTCCTTTCCCTGTTATGTCTTCCACCAATAGAATCGATCCGGTTTCAAAACTTCTTTTTTCTCCTAACGAAGTTTCGATTTCTACACCACCCTCGAGTAAAACAATATATTGGCGGTCTGGAGCATTATGAAAATCGTAATCGTAAGTAGGATTAACTTCTCTGAAAACAATTGATTTTACTGGTATGTCATCAGATAAAAATCCAATATCACCATTGTTTTTTAACGGAACTTCAAATTCTTCAAAATGACTGTCGCCATTTTTATCGCTGTAGATTCGGGTTATCTGTAACATATTTTTGTAAAAATAAGTTCATTAGCCAAATCTAACTCGTCCTGACTTATAGTATGTCCCATATTTTCGTAAATCTTTTTAGTTACTGACGCGCCCATTTTTTTAAGAAGTGCTTCTGTTTGATTTACTCTTTCAACAGGAACATGAAAATCAGGATCACTTGTACCGATGAAAACAGGTGTATTTTCGAAATTACCGCTATAATGATCTTGATAAACCTTATCACCAATAAGTCCGCCTGTAAAAGCTACAATACCGCCATATTTTGAAGCATTTCGTGCGGTAAATTCCAATGCAAGACAAGCTCCCTGTGAAAATCCAAGAAAATAGATATTTTCTTTTTTGATTCCGTTTTGCTGAATTGCCACAACAACATTTTGAATAGCATCTAATGCTTTTGAAAAGGAAGGTTCATTCTGTTCAATCGGTACTAAAAAAGAATGCGGATACCACGTTCTGTTTTCAGCCTGTGGAGCAACCAATGCAAAATCATCTACTTTAAGATGTTTTGCAATGGAAATGATATCGTGAGCATCCGCACCACGTCCATGAATCATAATCAACGCCTTTTTGGCATTATTTAATGACAAACCAGCTGTTATAATTTCTTTATTCATAAGTTTTATTTTTAAATAATGTTGTTGTGTAATGCAAATTTTTTATAGTTATATTTTTGATAATTTCCGGATTACAGAAAAAGAAGTAGTTTATTTTTTCCAGATTTCCAGATACTCATCGGTATGTTTTTTGAATTGTGCCTGTACTTAAGGGTAAAGAGATAAGACCATTAAATTATTAGTATGAACATAGGATGCTATTTCGTCCATCAATTTTTTAGCATAACCTTTTCCTTCTTCATCCGGATCAACTCCTGTATGGTAAACGATAAGTAAATCGTCTTTTATGCTTACCATCATTTCTCCTAGTTTTTTATCATCAATATATAGATTAAAAGCACCATGTTTTTTTTCATCTAATTCTAGTTTTATTATTTCCATATATTTTAAATTTCATCATTGTTTTTGCAGGTATAAGACATTTAATTTTCATCTCTTAAGATATTCTATGATAATAAATCTGCAGTTTTAATCTGTTGCGTCTGGCTTGCTCCGGTGGTAGAGATAACAAATTATCACTGATACTACTTAAAGAAATCAAAATCTATAATCTATAAAACTTCCTGCAGCGACGCAAAAAGCAAATTTTATAAGATTTACATTTGATTTAATAATTCATGATAAATTTCTTTTACAAAATTACGAAACCTTGGGAAGTCTTTCCATTAACCTAGATTAAGAAAAAAAGAATCTTGTTTTACTGCGATGGCGGTTATTATTGCAGGGCATAAAAAATTCTTTTTTACAAGCAGGCTGCTCTGACTGATTATTCCAGTGCCCTTAAATTAATCTGTATGCAATTGTCCGTTTCACAATGCGGCTATCCAAAGATTCCAAAGCAGGTCAATCCGTTTATTTTCAACACAGGACTATGTGAGGAAGATGCAGTCAAGAAGTTTTTATAATGTAAGAATTAATTCCTCAGAGTTTGACCGCGGATAGTAATGTTTTAATCGTTGTGTACACTGGCAGTCAAAACTTTAATACTTAAGTGATTATGTTTTATTCTGGCAGATCCTACTTCCTCAGGTCAGATAATACTTTAATAAATCTATAATAGTTCTTTAAATCTTTAATATTTATAATTTTTGAGAACTATTCCATAGAAACCGCCGCTGACTTTAGAATTAATTTTGCTTTAACGAAAACGAAATCTATTGATTATGTTTTTTATATCAATTTTTAAATATAAAATAATATAACAACAAGAAAATGTGAGGAGGTATAAAAACAGAAAATATAGTTCTCAAATCTGTAAATCCATTTACAAAATAATGTTTAATAATTAGGATCAATTAATAAATATAGAATTTAAAAAACTTAAGAATATGAAAAATTACGATACACTATCAGAGGCGATGAATGTAAAACAAGAGGAGGGATACACTTTTGATTTTAATCTTAGTAACTCAACACTAGACTGTAAAAAGTTAAATAGAACATTTGATTCTACTGAATTCAATGTTGATGCATTTTATCGATTTGAAGGAGATTCTAATCCGGATGATTCCGCAATACTTTACGCAATAAGCACTGAATATGGTATAAAAGGATTATTGGTAGATGCTTATGGAGCTTATAGTGATAATTTGAATGCAGCGATGATTCAGAAATTGAAGATGAGATAAATAATAAGGTACAATAAAAAATATAGTGAACTGGAAAAAAATAATTTATAAAATATGGATACAATTAAAAGATTGCACTCACAAAATAAAATCAAGAGATATTCTGGAAATGCCGCTTTAAGCGATAATACAGAAATGGGATTTTTATCGAATCCTATTGTAACGAGCAATGCTATTGTTAGAAAAGTTATTGAAAATTATGACTATAACTTACAGATCTCGGCAGAGGGACATTATATTATACTACTGGATCGCGAAATTGAGGCTTCAGCAGGAGTAGAAAATGACTTTTTTTCTGGTGGTACATTTTTAATTGGAGAAACAGTTAGAGAAGTGCAGAAAATTAAAAGCTTAAAACCTCAAGTCAGCCATTCGTTACTGATTTATAAAACTTTAAAAGCATACGCCATGCCATTTTTAAATTGGAAGCGTTTTATGGTTGACTCAAGATTATTAGATATATAACATTTTAAAATAACAAAATGAACGATTTAAATGCCATAGGATTAGATACTGTAAAAAGTAAAGAGTTAGCATATCAATTGAATGATCTACTTTCTAATTATTCAATATTTTATCAAAATGCGAGAGGATATCATTGGAATATTAAAGGTGATGATTTCTTTGTATTACATCAAAAATTTGAAGAGTTATACAATAATCTCTTTTTAAAAATTGATGAAGTTGCTGAAAGAATTCTAACACTCGGATTCAGACCAAATCACAATTTTACCGAATACTTTAAAACAGCTTCAATTTTAGAAACAAATGAGGTAATTAATGGACAGCATTCTGTGGGTAAAGTTGTAGAGTCACTGGGAATACTTTTGGCTAAACAAAGATTGATTCTTGATTTATCTGCGACAATAGATGATACAGGGACCAATAGTTTAATGAGTGATTACATTCGGGAACAGGAAAAAATGGTGTGGATGTATTCAGCATTCATAAAAGGTTAACCCTGTACTGTAAAGATAATTTCTCAAAGGTCAGGACACAGATTGAAACATCAGATTAAAAAAAAAGCACCTAATCCATAAATTAAAACATTATGAAAAATAAATTATTTGAAACAAGCGAATCATATGCACCTCTATTTTTAAGAGTTATACTGGGACTTGTTATATTGATGCACGGCATGCAAAAATTATTTGGCTGTTTTGGAGGCCTTGGTTTTTCCAAAACGATGTTATTTTTTTACTGAATCAGTGGGATTACCATGGATTATGGGTTTTTTAGTAATCATACTGGAAACTGTTGGGGCTATTGCACTTATTATCGGACTGGCAACAAGAGTTTTTGCATTTTTCTATATAATTCTTCCATTAGGGATGATATTTACTACACATCTTAAAAATGGTTTTTTTATGAATTGGTTCGGAACACTAAAGGGTGAAGGCTACGAATACTTTATTCTGTGGATAGGTATAGCTCTTGCCTTACTAATATTGGGTGGAGGCAAATACGCTATAGATAAAATGTTTATTGAAAAATATTAAATATGGAAAATATTGATAATAATAATAGAAGATCATTCTTGAAAAAATTAGGTATGGCTTCCGTTGGTTTTGCCGGATTACCATTGATATCTTCATCGTTAATAGGGTGTAAAGACGACAAAATAAAGTCTGAAAATGGTGGCTTTGAAAAGAACGCACATTCAAATATTGTGGTAAGAAAGAATATTGCTGATATAGCTGTTGATGATGCAGAAATAAAGCTGTTTAAAGATGCTGTAGGAATTTTAAAAAAACGTTCGCAAATATCACCGTTAGATCCAATGGGATGGCAGGCAAATGCATTGCTGCATACTACATTTTGTGCTACAAGTATGTATTCTAATCAGGTGCACTACAATTGGTATGTTTGGCCCTGGCATAGATTGTACTTATGGTCGCTAGAGCAAAAACTGCAAAAAGCAGTATCTGAACCCAAATTAGCGTTGCATTACTGGGATTGGACAAAAAGTAATTTTATACCAGAACATTACTGGGGAGATGAAAGTAATCCATTATTCAATGCTTCGAGGTTTGTTGGTCCGAATGACAAAATACCAAATGACTTCATCAATGTGGGTGCAGGCTTTAGAACAAAAGATTATAAAACATTTGGAGGGTATCCTGCTATAAAAAAATATGGTGATGCACAGCTGGATGGTATGGCGGAACAGTCTTTTCATAATAATATCCACAATTGGATTGGAGGTCAAATGGCAACTTTTGTAGAGTCTGGTTTTGAGCCAATTTTTTATGGTCATCATGGAAATTGTGACCGCATCTGGGATGCCTGGCTTGCTTACAGTACGGAAAATAAATTACCTGATAGTGAAGAGTGGTTAGAAAAAAAATTATATGCAACAGACGGCAATGGACGCCCGGTAGATTTTAAAATAAAGGAATTATTAAATACAGAAGATTTAGGTTATCGTTTTGCTGATTTAGATCTCAATCCTACTTTTTGTAATCCCTATAATGAAGAAGATAAACCAAAGAGAAATGAATCAAAAAAGGATTGCATTGCTTCCTTAAATCTAAAAACTTCAGATACAAATTCTATTATTAGGGATTTTGCGGACAAGGAAAGATCTCACGTTATACTGCACTTTGAAAGAGCCCAGCTTCCCTATCAGCCGTATTGCGCAAGGGTATTTTTTGAGTATATGATGGACGGCAGGAAACAAAGTAAATACGCTGGTACTTTTACTATTTTACCAATTTTAGATATAGATTCAGTTCTATTGCAAAACGGAGTGTTTCTTCAAATTGAAATTGAAAAGGAAATTGCTCAGGCCGTAGATCAGAAAATAAAAATTGATGTGATTTTTCAACCTGTGCCGTTACCTAATAGAAATATTCCCGATGAAATTTTAAAGTTAGAAAATATTTCAATTTATAAGGATTATGAAAATAGAAATAGTCATTAGAGTTTTACTCTTTACATTGATTTTTGCAGGATGTACAAAGACTGATAAACTTCCAATTTTGGGTGAAATATCAATTGACCCATCGACAGGAGAAAACAGATACTATCAGGCACCGGAATTTCGATTAAAAAATCAATTTAATCATGAGGTAACACACATCGACTTTGAAAACAAAATACAGGTTGTTGATTTCTTTTTTACCAGCTGCCCTACGATTTGTCCTAAAATGACAAAGCATCTGAAATTAATAGAGGAGGCCTTTGACAAAGTTGATGAAGTAGCTATTGTTTCATACAGTATCGATTACAAGAATGATAGTCCTGAGACGTTAAAACGGTATTCAGAAAATTATAAAATAAATAATAATAAATGGACATTCTTAACGGGTGATAGTGATGGAGTTTTTGAACTTGCTAAAGATTATAAAGTGTTAGCCTCTAATGACGGTAGTATTAATCAAAGGAACATAATTCATGATGGCACATTTGTATTAGTTGATGGGAAAAGGAGAATTAGAGGTTATTACAATGGTCTAAGTGTTAGAGATACAAAGAGGTTGATTCTGGATATTAATAAGCTTATAAAAGAGGTGGAATAAAGATAATTTTAAACAAATGAAAAAATATTTCCAAATTTTTATAGTTGTATTTAGTTCTGCTGTTTATTCACAACAAATAAATGAATTCAGATTTTTAAGGTATAATGACGTTATCTCAATTGATAGTACAAATCAAAATTTTTATTATAAAATCAAACAAATAGAGTTATCTGAAAAGGATAAAGCCTTTCTTTTTTTTGGAGGTGAAAACAGAACTCAATATCAATATTTTGAAAATGAAAATTGGGACGAAGCGAATAGGGATGATGATGGATTTGTACTTAACAGGGCGCTTTTTTACGGTGATTTAAAAGTAGGGACTTCATTTCGTTTATTTAGTCAATTACAAAGCAGTTGTTCCATCAGTCGATTAGATCCTAATCCACTAGAAGAAAACCCTTTAGATCTCCATCAATTATTTTTTGACGTAAGTGTAAAGAATTTAACCCTTAGATTGGGAAGACAAGAATTATACTATGGATCCCAAAGATTGATTTCAGTTCGGGAAGGTCCAAATAGCAGGCAGGCATTTGATGCTATTAAGATCATGTATCAAGGAAAGAATTTATCGGCCGATGCATTTTACAGTTATTATGTAAGAAATAGGTTTGGAAATTTCAATGATAAGTTTGATACAGATACAAAACTTCTGGGACTGTACACAAGCATAAAAGGAGTTAAATATTTAAAAAATATAGAAGCCTATTTTTTAAACGTCCAGAAATCAGAAAGCACGTACAATACTTTTTCAGGACAAGAAAACAGAAATACAGTGGGTTCAAGAATTTGGGGGACTTATTTTAATTGGAATTATGATATTGAAACTGCATATCAATTTGGGAAATTTGACAGGAAAAACATTCACGCCTGGACATTTTCAATTAATAATTCTTTTAATTATATGATAAATAAAAGAATTCAGAAAATAGGTTTTAAAACTGAATATATTTCAGGTGATAAAATTCAAAATGATGGTTCTATAGAAACATTTAATCCTCTTTTTCCACGAGGGGCATACTTTGGTTTAGCTGCTTTGATAGGACCTTCAAACCTGATTGATATACATCCTTTTCTGGAATGTCAGTTAACACAAAAAATAAATTTTTATGTCGATTACGATATGTTCTGGAGGGCTTCAGAGAACGATGCTATATATCAGCCAAATGGCGCAGTATTATTCGAAAGCTCAAATTCGACTTCAAAAAAAATAGGAAATCAATTAGGGGCTTCATTTGAATATACTTTTAATAAATACCTGAATTTCACTTTGGAAGGGACATGGTTTAACAGTGGAAATTTTATTCAGGATGTTAGTAATGGTAAAGACATTCTGTTTACAGCCAGTACTTTAACTCTAATCTTTTAAAAAGTATTTCATTACATTTTATTTCAAATCATAGATATATTGAAACGAAATGAATATTTAATTACGACCTGAAATCAGGTATACAATTAATAATTGTCAGGAGACAGGTTGAGAAGATTATAAAATGATATCATCCAATATAGAATTGAAACAAACGGAGTAACGCAATTAATATAACTATAAAATTTTTAAAAATGAGAAAATCAATTACAACAGCAGCGGTGATTTTAATGACCGCTTTCGGAGCACCAATTCAGGCTAGCACGGTTAGCCCAAACACAATTGTCATAGTGCATGGAGCATGGTCTTCAGCTGCGGATTTTAAGTATGTTGAAGCAGAACTTAAAAAAAGTGGCAATGAAGTGATAACGGTAAATTTGCCTGGCCATGGAGCCGATAATACTCCTGTTGGATCGTTAACAATGCAAGGCTATGTAGACGCTGTTAAAAAAGCTATTGGAACAAGAAAAAACATTATTCTTGTAGGGCACAGTTTTGGAGGGATGGTCATTAGCGAGACAGCTGAGCAAATTCCAGGTCAAATCAAAAAGCTAATTTACCTCTGCGCATATTTGCCAAATAACGGAGAAAGCCTTTTTTCCATTTCAGCGGCAGATAAAGAAACACATATCGGGCAATACATACAACCTGATGAAAAAGCAGGTGTGGTAGGAATTGCTAAAGAAGGTATTTTAGATTTTTTTGCTGCTGATGCACCTAAAAATATAGCCGATGTTCTGGTTGCTAATTTTAAGCCAGAGCCAATGGGTCCAATGGCAACTCCGGTTGCACTTACAGATGCGAATTTCGGTAAAATAAATAAAGTATATATTTTTACTGAAAATGATCATGCTATAGGGCTGACCTTACAGAAAAGTATGGCAAAAAAGGCTAATATAACAAAGACTTATTCTTTACCTACCAGTCATACGCCGTTTTTCTCGCAACCAGGCGATCTTGCATCCATCTTACGTAAGGAAGCAAAATAAAATTACAATAATTGGAGGAATGTTACAGTAAAATCAAAACGTACTTTGGAAATTTCTGTTAGTCATATTTAATATGATTAACAGATTTTTTTTGCACGGCACTTTTTAATTAGCTCTTTTTCGATGTTATTACTATAAGCAGTCTTTGATATGGGCACAAAATAGAGTAAGCAAGTGACAAAACTTTTTAAATCTTAGTTTATTATAATTTTTAGTGAATTATTCACAGAAAAGCGCGCTTTCATTAGATGTAATTTTGTTTCAACAAGTAAAGGAATTCATTTTTTATGATACACCAGATTCTACAATTAATAAGGTGTGATTATTAAGCTTAAAGATGACGAAATAAACAGTACTATTTCTGTCAATTAAAGGCACCGACAATAATGAAAATATAATCGCTAAAAAAATTAAAGCATGAAAACAATTAAAAATATAGTGCTTATGCATGGCGCATTTGCAGATGGCTCAGGATGGAGGGGTATATATGACATACTTAATGACAGGGGATATAATGTCACCGTGGTTCATAATCCTCTAACATCACTTGAAGACGGTGTTCAGGCTGTAAACATGGCCTTAGACAAACTCGATCAAGCCGCTGTTCTTGTAGGGCATTCCTATGGTGGAGCTATAATTACTGAGGCGGGTAACCACCCTAATGTAGCAGCATTAGTGTATGTAGCAGCATTTCAGCCAGGAGATGATGAAACAGCTTTACAGTGGATACAAACAGCCCCGCCGGCACCAGAGAGCGGAGTCCTGCCGCCGGATGAAAATGGTATTATTTATTATGACAAAGATAAATACCATATGGGAATGTGTGCTGATCTAAGTGTAGAAGATGCCAGTTTTATGTATGCATCGCAAGGTGCATTTTATGCTAAAGGATTTGTAACACCAATTAAAAATGCGGCCTGGAAATCAAAACCTGCATACGGCGTAATTGCAACAGAAGACAAGAGTATTCCGCCAGAAATCCAGGAAGCAATGTACAAACGTTCCAAAACAATTGCCACGTATGTAAAAGGAAGCCATGCGGTTTATATATCCCGGCCTGAATCGGTGGCAGATGTAATTATTTCAGCTTCAGGAATAGATTAATTTTGTAAAATAAGGTTTAAGTGGTGATTTTATCAGGGTAATTAATTTACTAACTAAAGCATACACGGTTAAGATGGGATTCACAAATAATAATAGATAAAAACATTCACAATGAAAAATTCAATATTCTTTGTATTACTAATAATAGTATTCAGTTCCTTTCAAAAAGACAAAAAGGAAATTGAAACTGCTACAGCAGATTTAATTGTTACAAATGGTAAAATAGCCATTATGAATAAAAACAATACAATTAGTGAAGCGATAGCAATAAAAAATGGGAAAGTTTTAGCGTTTGGAACTAATGCAGAAATTCTAAAGCTAAAAGGGAAGCAAACAAAAGTTATTGATGCTAATGGGCGTACAATTATTCCAGGATTGAACGATTCTCATTTACATCTAACCAGAGGAGGACGTTTTTATAACGCTGAATTAAGGTGGGATGGGGTAACCTCTTTGAAAACGGCATTAAAAATGTTAAAAGAACAGGCCGCCAGAACTCCAAAGGGGGAGTGGGTGAGGGTAGTAGGAGGCTGGAGTCCCTTTCAGTTTGAAGAAAAAAGATTTCCAACAACCCAAGAAATTAACGAAGCAACTGGAGAAGTTCCGGCATTTGTATTATTTCTGTACAGTCGGGGATGGATCAATAAAAGCGGTCTAAAAGCACTTAAAATTGATGAAAACACAAAACCGCCTGAAGGAAGTTCATATGAAAAAGGTGCGGATGGTAAATTGACCGGTGTACTATTGGCTGAACCAAATCCGACGATTCTATATGCTGCAATAGGAGCATTGCCTCCTATGACCGATCAGCAGATGTTGAATTCTACAAAACAATTTTACAGAGAACTGAACCGATATGGTATTACAAGCGGTATTGATGCCGGGGGTGGCGGGCATGCTTTTCCTAAAGACTATGGTGCAACAAAATTACTTGCTAATCAGGGAGAAATGCCCATACGATTGTCTTATTACTTATTTCCCCAGAATAAAGGAAAAGAGTTTGAAGAATTTCAAAACTGGATTGAAAACAATAAAGTAGGTAATAATGGAGAAATTCATTTGGATCATGGATATGAATTAGAAGGAGGAGGAGAATTTCTTACATGGAGTGCAGGTGATTTCGAAAATTTTCTGGCACCGCAGCCTATGTTAGAAGACAGACCGTCGTGGAGAAGTGATATCAAAAAAGTGATTCGTCTGCATGTTGATAGTGGTTGGCCGTTTAGAATTCATGCGACCTATGGAGAAACTATTGCTAATTTACTAGATGTTCTTGAGGAAGTCAATAAAGAAACTAATGGGAAGTTAGCAAAAGAAAGATGGTTGTTTGATCATGCAGAAACTATTACTGAACAGCAGCTCAAAAGGGTTAAAGATCTGAATGGAGGTATTGCGATTCAAGCCAGAATGGCGTATGCAGGTGAATATTTTGTTGAAAGATATGGAGCGGCTAAAGCAAAATATGCACCGCCTTTAAAATTAATGATCAAAATGGGAATTCCTGTAGGGGCAGGAACAGACGGGACAAGAGTTGCCAGTTATAATCCATGGCCTGCACTGTACTGGATGGTTTCTGGCAAGACAGTAGGGGGGCTACAGTTGAGTGCTCCTGACAACATGCTTACACGAGAAGAAGCACTTTTATTATATACAAAGGGTAGTGCTTGGGTTTCAAAAGAAGAAGCTGTAAAAGGTACTTTGGAAAAAGGAATGTTTGCCGATTTTATAGTATTATCAGATGATTATTTCAGCGTACCAGAAAGTAAAATCAAAGATTTATCGGCTGTTTTAACAGTAGTTGGTGGTAATGTTGTCTTCGGTGACAAAGAGTTTGGCAAACTAAGTCCTGAGATTGAAAAAGCAATTCCAGAGTGGTCACCGGTCAATTTTTATGGAGGATATCAAAAAAGATAATTCTGTTAAAACATTCAGTCAGACATAATTTCCTTCTGGGAAATATTCTGCAGACCATTTATTAAAAAACTAAAACAAATAAAATGAAGACAAAACTTATTATGTCCGTCTTAACGATTATGTTTTTAACATGCTTTAATTCGTACGCAAAACACTCTGTAAAGCAAGAGGTAGCTTCACAGGGTACTGTTTACAAAGCAGTCGAATACAAAACAATACTCGTTGATAGTTTAAAAATTTTTTACCGCGAAGCAGGGGAGACAACAAAACCTACCATTATTTTATTACATGGATTTCCGTCATCGTCGCACATGTACCGAAATCTGATTAATGAACTAGCTCGTAATTATCACGTACTTGCTCCTGATTATCCTGGTTTTGGACAAAGTAGTGCTCCAACTCCTCAACAGTATCAATACACCTTTGATAATTTATCCATTACAATGGAGCATTTTATTGATCAATTGAAAATTAAGAAAACGAGTCTTTACATTCAGGATTATGGAGGACCTGTTGGTATGCGAATAGCGACAAGAAGACCCGAACTAATTCAATCACTTATAATTCAAAATTCAAATGCTTATATTGAAGGATTAGGTGAAGTTCTAAAACCGTTAATAACATATGTTCAAAATCCAAATGCCGAAACTGAAAAGGCAGCACGTTTTTTTCTGACCATTGATGCTACAAAATGGCAATATATAACTGGTGCCGGAGCACCTGAGAAAATAGCACCGGATAGCTATAGTATTGATCAGTATTATTTAGATAGAAAAGGAAATGATGTTATACAGTTGGCGCTATTTCGTGATTATGGATCTAATATAGCACTGTATGAAAAATGGCATCAGTATTTTGCCAAATACAAGCCACCCATGCTAATTATTTGGGGTAAGAATGATCAGTTTTTTACAGCTGCGGGGGCAAATGCATATCTAAAAGACAACCCAAATGCTGAAATTCATTTATTAAACGGCGGTCATTTTGCCTTAGAAGAACACCACTTAGAAATTTCTAAACTGATTATAAACTTTTTGAGTAAAAAAGTTAAATAGAAGAAATTAGTAATAGATAATCAATTTAAAAATTGATCTAAAGTTTTAATTAAAAAGAAGTTATAAAAATCAAACAGTTAAAAAAATTAACCATTAAATCTGAATCATTATGAAAAATTTAATTTTAGCAGCAGCAGTTGCGTTGTCTTCACTAAATGCATTTGCACAAAAACCAAGTCCACAATTGTTAAACCCAAAAAATCATACTTTGATTTTGGTAGATCATGAAAGCCAGATGGCATTTGCAGTGGGTAATATGCCCGTGGATCAGCTTAGAACTAATACTGCCCTGGTTGCAGGCGCATCTAAGATTTTTAAAGTGCCTACAGTTATAACAACTGTAGCTGAAGAGTCTTTTAGCGGACCGGTTTTTCCCGAAGTTCTGGAGTTTTATCCTAAATCAAGCACTAAGTATTTTGACAGAACCACTATGAATTTCTGGGAAGATGCTAATGCTTACAAAGAAGTAGTAAGTAAAGGAAATAAAACAATAGTGATGGGCGGCTTATGGACCTCGGTTTGTATTGTAGGACCTGCATTATCAGCCATAAATGATGGATACACTGTTTACGTAATCACAGATGCAAGTGGAGATGTGACAGATGAAGCTCATAATCAGGCTGTAACCCGTATGGTTCAGGCCGGAGCAAGACCCATTACATCAATGCAATATTTATTAGAATTGCAACGTGACTGGTCGAGATCAGAAACTTATACAGCGGTGACAGATTTAGTTCAAAAATATGGAGGTTCATATGGGATAGGTGTTCAATATGGCAGAGCAATGCTTAAACACTAACAGAAAAAATAGAAATAATGATATATATACATTCTCTATTACGTTCAAATTTAGGAACCAAATTGAATAACATTGTTTTGCTTTTTTTTAGGATCGCCATTTCATGCGAACTGATTTATGCGCATGGGTTAAAAAAAATAGGGATTGGGACGGAGATTGCAGAGGTTGTTCCTAATCCTTTAGGTCTTCCTGAAGCGTTAAATCAAGCTTTTGCAACAACTGCAAATCTTATCATGCCTATTTTTATCATACTTGGTTTAATGACACGTATAGCAACTTTACCTATTTTAGCGGTTACTCTCACAGGTTATTTTGTATTACATTTTAATGATCCGGCTCTGGTAAGAGATGTTCCCTTAATTTATAGTCTTTGTTTTTTACTAATATGCTTTATTGGTGCAGGTAAATATTCAATGGATCACTATATCAGCAGGGAAAAGTAAATAAAGATTTAGAGTTTTTAGCATCACGACTCTAATCTTTTAAGACATGATTACATTATCTAATTAAAAATGAAAGGTTATAATTAGGCTGAAAAACCAGCGTTGTTAATAAATTAATTCGCTTTTTAAAATGGCAGCATTCAATTGGATGCTGCTTTTTATTTTAGGCTATGTCATACTGATTAAAATTCTAATAAAGCTCAGATCCTGATGATTTTTAGTAAGCAAAATATTTTTTTCAAAACCGGTTTTTCTATATGATTAGACAGCTTAGTTCTTTTTCATTTAATGAATAAAGAACTGGACACCAATATCTTTATTTATTATAATTTTTGGTAAGAATATAACAGAAATGCAATTAGATTCAATGCCTAAGTTTGTGGTATAGAAATACTTAAATATATAAATCATGGTAAAGAGATATCCACTTCCGCCCTTTACATTGGAGACGGCAATTGAGAAAATTCAATTGGCAGAAGATTCCTGGAACACTAGAGATCCCTACAGAGTTTCGCAGGCATATACAGCTGACAGTGAATGGAGAAACCGTCATCTATTTATTAATGGCACCGAAGAAATTGTAACATTCTTAACGGGCAAATGGTCAAGAGAACTTGACTATAGGCTTAAAAAAGAATATTGGGCACATACAGATAATCGAATAGCTGTTCGATTTGAATATGAATATCATAATGAAGAAGGGCAATGGTTCAGGGCGTATGGAAATGAAAATTGGGAATTTAATGAAGATGGCTTAATGCAGAGAAGGTTTGCTTGCATCAACGATTTGCCCATAAAAGAAAATGACAGAAAATTTATGTAATCAATTTAAAAATAGAGTTTAAAAAGTAAAAGTTTAATTTAAAAACCCAGTATTATGAAAACAAGTTACCATACAAGAAAAATTAATGGAGTAGAGATTTTTTACAGAGAAGCCGGTGATAAAAACAAGCCAACACTAGTGTTGCTTCACGGATATCCAACATCGTCACACATGTTTCGAAATTTAATAAATGATCTGTCAGATGATTTTCATTTAATAGCACCGGATTATCCAGGTTATGGCAGAAGTGAGCAACCACCATTGGCGGATTTTGCTTATACATTTGAAAATTTCAGCAATATTGTAAAAACATTATTGGATGAATTGGATATTAAAAAATTCAGTCTTTATTTAATGGATTATGGTGCACCAGTTGGTTTTAGAATTGCCAGCAGAAATCCTGACAGCATAGAGACGCTGATTGTACAAAATGGTTGTGCTTATGAAGAAGGTCTTGAGACTTTCTGGGATCCATTTAGAGCACTTTGGAAAGATAGAAATGACAAAGAAGCAGCAGCTACATTAAGTACTTTTCATGCTCCTGACGGACTGAAATGGCAATATACACACAATGTTCCAGATACTGCTGTAATTTCGCCGGACAACTGGGAAATTGATTTAAGACACTTAGAACGCCCAGAAAATGGTGATATTCAATTGGCACTTTTTTATGATTACAGAACCAATGTGCCATTGTATCCGGAATGGCAGGAATATTTCAGAAAATCCAACCCTGAAATGTTGATTGTATACGGAAAAGATGATTATATTTTTCCAGGCGTGGGAGCTGAAGCTTTCAAAAAAGACGTGAAAAATTTAGAGTTTCATTTGTTCAGCACAGGACACTTTGCACTTGAAAGTTTTGGTAGTGAAATGGGGGCACTTATTAAAGATTTTCTTTTGAGAAAAACAGGTAAATAAGTAAATAATTAGGAGAAAAAAAGATGGGGTTAGTTTTAACGATCCCATCTTTTTTATAATTTAAAGTATTGAAAAATGATTCACAGCAAGTCTAGTTTTTACATAGGATAGGCTTTCAGATTTTAAAAAAAAATCTTAGACTTTTTTGGTAGTAGCTGATAAAATTTTAATTATATCTGTTGTGGAAAGATTAATACCTATTATAATACCTTTTTCATCGATAAGGTAGTTGTAGGGGATGTTTTCTATTCCGATAAGGTTTTCGATTTTTTGATCCTCATCCAGTAAATTTATCCAGTCTAACTTATCTTTTTCTATAGCCGCACTCCATTGTTTTTTATTTTTATCTCTGGAAATACCAATTATTTCAAAATTAGCCGCCGCAAATTGCTGCTTTAAAGCAATAAGTTCAGGGCTTTTTTTTCTGCAGGGTCCACACCATGAAGCCCAAAAATCAATAAGTATGATTTTTCCACTGAATTTCTTTAAATGAATTAGAGCGCCTTTTTGGTCTAGTAATTCAAATTCTAAGAAAGGTTTTCCAACCGAATAAGTGCCCAACCTGTCAATTCCTTTTTTAAAGAATCGGAGGTCTTGATCAGTTTGTTTGGTAATATCTAAAATAGAATAAAGCGAATTTAATTCCTTTTTGCTAAGTATAGGATTAACCATTGCCAATTCAGCCAATATCGCCCCGCTAAAAGGATGAGTATGATGTTTTTTTAAAAAACCTGTCAAATTCGCATACAGCACTTTATTAAAATCTTTTTTCCCGGCATTCAATTGGTAAAATTTTAAATATTCTTCCTGTATCTGTAAAGAATGAGATCCTTTAATTTCGTCAATATGCATTGTTTCAATAGTTTTCCCATCCTTATCTGTCTTATTTGCACTGATCTCAATGGTAATGTTACTATTCTCTAAATAGAACTGAGGAGCATTCTCAGCAGATTTGATATAAATCTGGGCACTTACCGTATCATTAATTACGCCTGTAAATTCAAAATTATTATTGACAATTTTCACACTGTCCTCTACATTATTATAATATAAGTAAGCAAAATTATCAGTGATATCTCCTTTAATACTGCCATGAATTTTAAACTTGCTCACATCGTTTTTTAAGATAGTTTGGCTCTGTAGGCCTGCAATTGCTAAAATAAAAATGGATAATGCCCACTTTACTGGTTTTAGTTCGATTTTAATCATTTGGTTTTAAATTTTTATTAACTGGTGAAATAAGAATGATATTGATAGTATATATTTTAGGCACATTTTATCCATTTATTTTCTCTTTATGGTATTCAGTTAACCATTTTTCCATTTTATGTAATAACTTAATTTCTTCGGGATTACCTCCTGGGTCAGAAAGGCCAATAATTTTCAGGCTGTAAGTAAATTTTTTATCTTCAAAAGTGCAGGTAAATTTTGGGAATTCATGGTGTGATACGATCCATCTGCCATTATTTGTACTTTTTATTTCAAACTTCTTCATAGTAGGGCCATTTTGGAAAATGATCAATCGAATCCCGCTGCTTTTATTAAAACAGCTATTCGTTTTTCAGGTTTGGTTCCTTTGCATTCAATTTCTAAAGAATAACTTTAGGCAAAATGCATTATATCTTTACTGAAAACTAAATTATTGTTGTAAAACGTAATGAATGCAATTATATTACTATGTTGAATTGCCTGATGTTTACCTTATCTGGATTTCAAATAGGAGTATGTTGATCATAAAGTTCAATTTTTCTGCCGTCAGGATCAGCGATTATGGTCATAAATCCAAAATCGGTGATGGCAGGTTCGGATAAAAAGCGTACATTATTGTCCCTTAATTTCTGAATAGTTTCATTAAAGCTGACAATTTCAAAACCTAAACGTAAATTTACATCGGGTTCCGATTGTTCCTTTGCTAATGGATAAATCTCCAGAATTGTTTGTCCCATTGCAGCTGTATAATGGAAAGGAGAATTTCCATGTTTGTGATATTCAAATGTTAATCCAAATAAGCTATAAAAATCCGCCAGTCTTTCAGGATTCCCTGTTCGTACAACCAATAGTCGAATGTGCATGATAAAGATATTTTACATAGTCATTGGAACTTCCATCAGAAGCATTTCAGAAGCATCGGACTGAGAAATTACTTCAAGAGAAGCGAGATCCCAAATTCCCATTCCGTCCTTTTCGTTAAGAATCGTACCGTTTACCAGGAAGCTGCCTTTTATAATAAAAGCATAAACCCCATTACCTTTCTTTTTAATATGGTATATACTGGTAAATTTATTATCGAAAATTCCCAGATGAAACCAAGCGTCCTGATGGATCCATACACCCTGATCTTTAGCGTCCGGAGATAAAATTTGTTGGAATTTATTATGACGTTCTTTTGACTTGAGTGTGATCTGGTCGTATCTCGGTACTACACTTTTTCTGTTAGGGTAAAGCCATATCTGAAGAAATTTAACAGGTTTGTCTTTGTTATTGTTAAATTCACTATGGTAAATTCCGGTACCTGCGCTCATAACCTGAATGTCACCTTTTTTGATGATGGCTACATTGTTCATACTGTCTTTATGTTCCAGATCACCTTCCAGGGGAATTGATATGATTTCCATATTATCATGAGGATGAGTACCAAATCCTTTTGATGGGTCTACAACATCATCATTAAGCACTCTTAGGACACCAAAATGCATTCTGTCAGGATTGTAATAAGAGGCAAAACTAAAAGTCTGGTGTGTATCAAGCCATCCATGATTAGAATGGCCTCTTGATTCGGCCTTGTGTAAGACGCTATTTCCTGTTACCGGGGTATCAAGGGAGGGCAGATGATTAAAGCCTACCGGTTCAAGTGGTTTTATTTCGTCAATATCATTCTTCATGATATTGGCAACTGCGGCTGAGGCTACAAACATTCCTGTTCCTAAAAGTCCTTTTTTGATAAAATCTTTCCTGTCCATAGTTTTAAATGTTTTGGTTCGCAGCAAATTTCTACCATAAATAAAACCTGTGCATTGAACTGGGACAAGATTTACTAAAAAAATCAGGATTTAAGTTTTCTGGTTCGGATTTTTGATAAAAATTCTGGAGAGATACCCAGATAAGAAGCAATAAAATGTTGCGGTACACGTAATGGTATGGTGGGATACTTCTGCAGAAAGTCATCATATCTTTGCTCTGCGGTGCAAGTAATATTATGAAGAAGACGGTTTTGGGTAACGGCTAAATGGCGCTCCAATAAAATTCTAAAAGCTCTCTCAAATCGGGGTGCGCGTACCAAAAGTTGCTCTTTGGTTTCTGGACTAAAGATCAAAAGATCGGTATTTTCTATAGTTTCAATAAAAACATGGCTGCCAGTTGTTTCGTAATCGCTAAAGGAAATATCGCTAATCCATGAGTTTTCGACCGCAAATTGCAAGATTACTTCAAAACCATTTTCATCTATATAGTATTTCCGGATACATCCACGAACCACAAATGCATCAAAAGTACATTTTTCACCTTTTTGAAGCATAATGGTTTTTTTTTTGATTTGTTTGAAATACAATAAAGAATTAAATATATCGAGCTCCTCTCTCGTAAAGTTCACATATCTGGAAATAGCTGTATTAACTTGTGTGAACATTATCTCAATTGATTTATTTTTCATTAAAATTAACTAAAGTTTTACGATTTGCTATGATATAAATGCTAAGTTATCTATTGAGAATAAGGATCTATTCCTCTAAGCTTTTTTTACGGTAATCTAAGGGAGTAAGACCTGTATGTTTTTTGAAAAAAATACTAAAATAGGATGTATAGCTAAATCCTAACATATATGCAATCTCTTTCATAGTGTATTGAGAGTCCTTAATTAAAATCTTTGCAGTAGAAAGCGTTTTTTCGGCGATTAACTGGCCAGCTGTTTTTCCTGTCCTTTCTTTTAAGATGGTGGACAGATAGTTTTCATGAAGTTGCTGCATCTCGGCATAATCTTTTATATGCAGCACATGCTTAACTTTACCTTTTTGAAGCTGTTCATAGTGATACTCAAGATTTTGTATAAAATCGTTCAAAATATCTGGATTTCGGGATTGTACAGTATTTATACTATAACCTTCCCAGAATTCTTGTTTTATCTTAAGTAAAATTCTGGTGAGCAGATTTGCACATAATTTCTTTTTAAGTGGCGAATCTTTTTTTAGTTCCTGGTAAATTAGTAAAATAATTGTTTTTAGTTCTTGTTGAAATTCTGCAGAAGTATGTAATGGCAAATGTCTTTCAAATAACAGAAAAGGGAATGTTTTATAAATTGAAATTCCGGCATGTTTTATAATAAAATCTTCAGAAAACAATAAACCGTAGGTTTCCGTTATTTCTTCCCATCTTAATTCTTGGAGATCTCCAGGTTTACTCATAAAAAGCATATTGGGTGTGATGTCTACTGTAACATCTTCGTATCTCATGGAACCATATGAATCTATAACAATTCCAATTACAAAAAAAGTAGAACGGTGTAATGTAGAAGTCCATGGAAGTTTCTCTTTTGGGTGGACTATTTTTGAAATTATTAATGAAAAATCATCGTCACCCACGAGTCCATCAGAGAAATTACTGCCTAGGACTTTTACATTATCGTACAAATAGTGCGTTTCTTTTTTTTCTATTTTAGCCATTTTTAAGAGAAATATTTATACTCAATGTGAACTATTTTATAAAAATAGTACTCAGTTTTATAGTTTAAAGTTGACTTAATTTATTAACTTTTAAGATGATATTTAACCATCTTTAGTAGTATTCAAATTTTTGTTGAGATTATATTCTTTATTTTAATATAAACATTAACCATGTTGTAAGTTCTGATATTGTTTTCTGTAAACTCCTGGAGCAGAAAGGGTATGTGTTTTGAAAAAGCTATAAAAATAATTCAGATCACTAAAACCAAAAAGGAAGGCGATGTCTTTCATCGATTTTTCTGAATGTTTTAGAAGATACTTAATTTCATCTATAAGTTTTTCGTTTATCCATTCATTTACAGTTTTTTTGGTACAGCTCGTTATGATCTTGCATAAATAATTTTCATCTAAATTTAGTACTTGCGCGTGTTCTTTAATACGCATAAGTACGGAACAATTGCCATTAATCAATTCGTTAAAATTGTTTTCCATATTTTCACGAAAAGCGATGATAATTTTATTGTTTTTTTCGCTGTTTTTTTTGAAATTCAATTCATTTCCCTGTTCTAATTGCACTAAAAACAAGAGGTTAAGTGCCATGTTTGCCATAATCTCTTCTTTATAACAAGCATCCGAGGTTGCAATTTCATATATTTCAAGACAAGTTTGCTCAAAATAATTCATTGTATCTTCAGGAATGCAGCAGCAATAACCATTCTTAGAATCAAAGTCTAAAATGTTATTAATCCCGCCAGGGAAGTATTTTAAAATGAAAGATTTTAGGAATGTTATATTATAAACTTTTTCCATGTCTGTCCAATCAATTTTAAAAAAAGAATCAGGACAGGTTACTACCACATGGTTAGGACTTAAATCAAATTTATTATCGCCCACAGTAAAACTTCCATTTGCCTTAGTGACAATAGTGAAACTATAATAATCAGATCTAAAAGTAGGCGAATGAAAAGGAAATTTCAGATCCCATTCATGAACTTTTACTATTGAAAACTCATCGTTGTCTAGATAATCATGAAAAGGTAGGTTTAAAAAATCAATCTGGTCTTTATATTTGCTAATTGTGGTAAGTTTTGGTATCATGATTTTGAAAAATAAAGTTAGATAATTTTTAAATGGTGAATTAGGAACTTTTATTTTTCAAAGATATTGGATATGAAATTGTCAATTATAATCTATTATTGACATTTAGTTATAATATTTAAAGATATTAACTTCTATGTAGACTTTTCCTGTAATAAGAGGGAGTGAGTGTAGTTTGCCTTTTAAAGTAAAAGTTAAAATTACGACTGTTGGTAAATTGAAATAAGTCAGCAATCTCTGCTATTGGCATAGATGTTTCAGTTAATAGCAGTTTAAGTTCACTTAGAAGTCTACTATTAATCCATTCAGTTGGGGTTCTTCCCGTTTTAGTTTTAATTATACTGGAAAAATAATCTTCATTTAAAAATTGTAAATCTGCAAAATCTTTGGCTTCTAGTTGTTTTGGCTTTTTCCCTTCTACTATTTCATTAAAGTAGCTTTCTAAATCTTTATAAAAGATATTGACTATTGAATTATTATTATCAATAATACGGTGTAATTGATTTTGAAAAAGTTCTTTAATCTTAATAAGAAGAAATTCCAACATATTACCAATTAGTATCATTTTTTGGTCTAAACTGCGTTGAATTTCCTGTTTTATCTGGTTTGTGTTGTTCTTTATTATCAGGTAGTTTTCCGGGTCTGCTTTTGTATAAATAAACGATTCAGAAAGTAAAAAAGGAAATTCTTTATATATATCATAAAAGCAATAGCTGGCAAGAAATTTTTCGGTAAAGCAGATAAAATAAGCTTCAGTTAAATGATCGAACTTATAATTTCGATAGTGTCCGGGACCAGTTATAAATATACTGGATGATTCTAATATTATTACTTCATCATTATAAAGGTGTGTTGCACTACCTTCATTAATTATAAATATCGTAAAGAAATTAGCTTTATAATTATCTGGCGCATTGAGTAATTTATTTTTATTCCATTGGTCAATTTCTGTAAGCATAAAATCATTGTCTACTAATTCAGTTGAAGGCAGTCCGAACCAATCACTAAGCTCTTTTAGCGTATTAAATATGGGTATTTGCTTTTCCATTGAGTTTTTAATATTAAACTACTTAAAACAGATAAAATAATAATGTATCTATTTTAAAAGGTTGATTTTTTTTTTATTTTTTTTCAAGACATGCTTATCACATCTTTAATTGTAATTTCTTTTTTTTTAATAAAATACTATATTTCAGTTTCTTACACAGTGCATATTTACTAAAGAAAAATAAGGTTTACTAATCTGAAAGGTTAAAAAAAATTAAATCTTAGTATTTTATAATCTTTAGTAAATTATTCACAGAAAATGAAATATTCATTCGTTATAATTTTGCTTCAGCAACTAAATAGACGAATTTTTAATCTTCTATTATATTCCGGTTTCTCAATTTATAAGGAAAGAATCTTAATCGTTAAACGAAGAGGTGTTAGTAATATTCATTATTTACACTGCCTGAGTTTCATAAGAAAAAGTAGTGTATTTACGAGTCAAAAAAAATCATGAATAGAATTCGTCTTTGGATTTTTACATCTGAAAAGGAATTAGATAGAAAAAGGGAAAGCTGAAACCCTGATAAAGTAGGCGCAATTAAAAATTATCATTATGCAAACCGTATTTAAAAAATTAAAATTAATGTCAATATGTATTGGATTGGCATTTACAATTCAAAGTTGTGGTCAAAAGGACAAAGAATTCCAAGATGAAACTAAAAAGCAATCAATTATTTTAAATGAAAAGCCGGAGTATTTTTTACTGCGTCCAGAAGTTGAAAAGGCTTATGGTTATTCACATGCAGTAAAAATAGGGAATACTATTAAGATTTCAGGAGCTGTAAGTTTTGACGATCAAGGCAAACCTGCCGCAAAAGGCGATTTAGCCCAACAAATGAAAAATTGCTATGCAGATTTGGATAAAATATTAAAACATTATGACTGCACATTTGACGATGTAGTGATGGAAAATATCTTCACAACCAACATGCCGTTATTTCTTGAAGTCTCAGGATACAGAAAAGAAATCTACAAGAAAAATTTTCCCACGGGGTCCTGGCTTGGTGTAAAAGAATTAGCATTTCCGGAATTAATGATAGAGATAGAATTGGAAGTTTATAAGCCATAATAATTTTACGAATTATAACCTGATTAAAAAACAATAGAGATTTAAACGGAAGTCATTTTGCATTATAAGAACACTATTTAAAAATTATTTAGTGAAGATCACGATGTTTTCTGATCGGCCAGATCCTTTAGTGTAAGATCGTGCTTCCGTTTATCAAAGCAGCATTCTGCTCCAATATCTTTATTTTTTATAATTTTTGGTGAGAATATAACAGAAATGCAATTGGAATCAATGTCTAAGTTTGTGGTGTAGAAATGCTTAAATATAGTATTGAAAGTAAAAAGATATCCAATTCCAATATAATCGATTTGGATGTTTAACAAGAGGCTCGGGAACTGAAATAATTTCAGATACATATTATAAACCTTTTTAATTTAGAATATTATGGATTTTGGAAGTAGGCAGGAAATGAAAATAAGTTATAAGGTTATAAGTATAGATTCGATAAAAATTTCCTATCGCGAAGCCGGGGATTCTGGAAATCCTGTTTTGTTGTTACTTCATGGATTTCCTTCTTCCTCGCACATGTTTCGAAATATCATTCCTAAATTATCAAAACACTTTCATGTTATTGCCCCTGATTTGCCTGCGTTTGGTTTCAGTGATGTTCCAAATTTGGTAACGTTTAGTTATACTTTCGAAAACTACGCTAATATTGTTACCCATTTTCTGGATAAGTTAAAGATAACTAAAGCGAGTTTTTATCTATTTGACTATGGTGCACCCATATTAATGCGGTTACTCATCAAACGTCCGGAAATGATCGAGATGCTTATTTTTCAAAATGGAAATATTTATACAGAAGGAGTTGGTGATGTGTTAAAAGAGGTTAATGCATTATATAGAAAAGATGATTTTGAAAGCTATAGTAAACTTAAAAGGTTTTTTGAATTGGATTATACCAAATGGGAGTATACAAATGGAGCGCAGGAAATTTCAAATATAGCTGCGGAAACCTATTTTTTAGATCAATTCTTAATGGAACGGGAGGGAGTTAAAGAGATTCAAATGGAATTAAAGAGGGATTATAGTACTAATGTAGCACTTTATCCTGTATGGCAGGATTTTTTAAAAAAACTGCAACCCGTTACTTTGATTGTTTGGGGAGAGAATGATGAAGTATTTAAAAAGGAAGGGGCGCAAATGCTCCAGCGAGACCTTGCTGATTCAAAACTTTTATTTTATCCTACCGGCCATTTTGCACTTGAGGAATTTGGAAATGATATAGCAGAAGAAATAATATCATATTGGTATTTAAACTTTTAACGATTATGGATACTTATTTTGAGCTTTTCTTTTTATTTTTAATGGCCATCATAGGTGGTGCTGTGAATGTAACTATAGGAGGAGGCTGGTTTATTATTTTTCCAAGTTTGATTTTTAGAGGCATACAGCCTGTAACAGGAACTGCAACTACGACCATAATTCTTTTATCAGGTTTTCTTGTTTCATCAAAAGCTAATAAAAAAACAAGGGAAATTTCAAAAAGGCATTTCAGCTATATGGTTTTAGCTTGTGCTATGGGAGGTGTTACAGGAGCTTTTCTGCTTATAGCCTTTTCACATAAAGTGTTTGAAAGTATTGCACCTTATTTGTTGTTATGTTCCTGGATTCTCTTTACTTTTTATAATCGAATACAGAATTATTTTAATTTGGAGTTTGCGGTCAGAAAAGAGTTTAAATACTCGCATACAAAACTAATTCCGATTTTTTTATTAGGTATCTATGGAGGATATTTTGGAGCAGGGATGGGAATGATCATTTTTATTCTGTACAGTTTTTACGGAATCAAAAGCAATGATACTCTGGAAAGATTGGCGTTGTTTTTAGTTGGAGCGAATAATGGAATAGCGATTCTTATTTTTATTTGTTCAGGGTTGATTTTTTGGCCTTTTGCGCTTGTAATGATAACGGGGTCTGTTTTGGGAGGTCATTTAGGAAATGCATGCAAAGAAAAAATTAATATGGCAAGGGTAAAAAAAAATGCAATTGTTATTGGAGCAACGGTCACCTTATATTTCTTATTATAAATTAAATACACTATAACATGAAAAGAATTGCAATTAATGGTTTTGGCCGTATAGGCAGGGCAGCGTTAAAAATTATTACCGACACGCCTGATCAGGAGGTAGTCGGAATTAATGATCTGATGAGTATAGAAAATGCTGTCTTTTTACTGCAGAGAGATAGTATTTACGGCAAATATGAAAAAGAGGTATCGTTTAGAGACGATACTATTTTTATTGAAGGAAAGGCAATTACATATACAACAATAAAAGATCCGTCAGAACTTCCGTGGAAAACACTCGGTGTTGATGTTGTAATAGAGAGTACGGGTTTTTTTACCAATAAACCCGATGCAGAAAAGCATTTGCAGGCAGGTGCTAAATTTGTAGTTATTTCTGGTCCTACAAAGGATACTCCCACTATTGTACATGGTGTAAATACAGAGGAAGGTAAAGTAGAAATCTTTTCCTGCGGAAGCTGTACAACGAATAATATTGGCCCAATCATAGAAATACTGGGACGTCGTATAGGTATAAAAAAGGCAATTTTAAATACGACACATGCGTATACTGCTTCTCAGACTTTAGTTGATGCTCCCTCTAAAAAAGAACCAAGAATGGGACGTGCAGCCGGACTTAATTCAGCACCTGCTGCTACTGGTGCAGCTGTAGCCGTTACAAAAGCATTACCTGAGTTTGTTGGCAAATTTGATGGTATTGCCGTGCGTGTACCGGTACCAATTGGTTCAATATCTGATATTACTTTCGTAACTCAAAGAGCAACTACAGTAGAAGAAATTAATGCGATTTTAACCGAGGAAGCCCAAACGCCCCGCTACAATAAAGTCGTTGAAGTCAGCCATGAGCAATTGGTTTCGAGCGACATAATTAAAAGCACTTACGCAGCAACTGTTGATCTTGAAATGACAAGAGTGGTAGATGGAGATTTAGTGAAGGTTATGGCTTGGTACGATAATGAATGGGGATTTACAAATCAAATGGTCAGACAGATTCAGGAGCTTTAAATATAATAAAAAAGAAATTTGCGATGAATTATCAAGAACTAGCTTTCAGCGACGCCATAAAAGAAATTCAGGAAAAAAAAGGAAGCCGGAGCAGCTATGCCCGAATGGAAAAAATGTCCTATACCGATGGACTGAGCGAACAGGAGATGGCTTTTATAGAAAGTCAGGACAGCTTTTATATGGCTTCTTATGGTGAAAATGAATTTCCATACATACAACATCGAGGCGGACCGCAGGGTTTTGTGAAAATTATAGATGCAAATACGATCGGAATTGTTGATTTTGTTGGAAATCGGCAATATATTTCGGCGGGAAATATTTCAAAAAATCCTAAAGTAGCCATTATAATGGTTTCTTACCCTCAAAGGGCACGCTTAAAAATTTATGCAGATGCTCAAGTCTTAGATGTTGAAGGCAATAGTGAATTATATGAGAAATTAAAACCTGAAGATTATAAGTTTAAGCCCGAGCAAATGATGGTTTTTAAAATTAAGGCCTATGACTGGAACTGCCCGCAGCATATCACACCGCGATATACAGTTGCGGAAATCAAAGAAGTTTTTGATCTTCAAAAAAAACATATTAGCGATCTTGAACAGCAAATTAAAGATTTAGAGGCACTTCTTTCAAAAAAGTAAAATACTAATACTAAGTAATAGATTTAAAATTTTTTCAAAAATGTGAAAACATTATTTGCCTGTTATGGACGTAAAATATGATTTTTATTTCTTAATCCAGATTAATGGATGTGTGGATCAGGGGAAGTACCTTTGTAATGAAATAACCATTTAATGTATAAATACCATGGAAAATAAAATTTTAGGTATGCATCATATCACTGCAATTGCAGGTGATGCAAAGCGTAATTTCAATTTTTACTCAAAAATATTAGGTTTAAGATTCATCAAAAAAACGGTGAATTTTGACGATCCGGGAACGTACCATTTTTACTTTGGCGATGAGACAGGAAGTGCAGGAACCATCTTAACTTTTTTTCCTTGGGGAGAAGGAATTCAGCAAGGCGTAAAAGGTTCAGGAATGGCTACCGAAATTGGATATTCTGTTCCAAAAGGAAGCCTTGATTTCTGGCAGGCACGTTTTGAGAAATACAACGTAATTTATAATAAACCAGCTGAAAAATTTGGAGAAAAATACCTTACTTTTCTCGATCCGGATGGTTTAAAATTAGAGTTAATCGAATCAAAAACAGAAGATATAAGAAAAGCATGGGAAACTGATGAAGTGAAAGAGGATGTAGCCACAAGAGGTTTTCATAACATTACTTTGACGTTAAACAATATAAAAGCAACTGCCGGAGTCTTAACCGAAATTTTTGGTTACAAATTGATAGATCAGGACGTAAACCGCTACCGTTACGCAACAACTGCTGTAGAAAATGCTGCCATTGTTGATTTAGTGGAGCTGACTGATGAAAAAAAGGGTATCGTTGCCAACGGATCTGTTCACCACGTTGCTTTCCGTGTACAAAATGATGAAATTTTAATGCACTTCCGTGAAAAAATTGAAGCATACGGATTGTCAATTACACCACAAATAGACAGACAATATTTCCATTCTTTATATTTTAGAGAACCGGGAGGAGTTTTATTTGAAATCGCAACAGATAATCCCGGATTCACAGTAGATGAAAGCTTAGAAGAATTAGGTCAAAATTTGAAACTTCCTGAGCAGTACGAATCTCAAAGATCCAGTATTGAAAAACATTTAGTTAAAATTAATTAAGAATTTTTAGAGAAACATAAATAAATTAAAACATCCCCATGATCGCTTACAAAAACATTTTTTTACTGGCCTTAGCTGCATTTTTTTTAAATGCATGTAATAAAGAAAACAAATTAGAAAATAAAAACACGAATGTTAGTACGTATCTGACAGACACCACTTCTGGTATTAAAGCAGGTGGTGTAAAGGTGGTACAAATTACTACACCAAAGGGTAAATTTAATGTCTGGACAAAGAGAATTGGAAATAACCCAAAGATTAAGTTATTATTACTTAACGGAGGGCCGGGAGCTACACACGAATATTTTGAATGTATGGAAAGTTTTTTGCCGGCAGAAGGGATTGAATTTATTTATTATGATCAGTTAGGAACAGGTAATTCTGATAATCCTAATGATCCTGCACTTTGGGATTTACCCCGTTTTGTAGAAGAAATTGAGCAGGTACGTCAGGCACTAAAACTGGACAAGGATAATTTTTATGTATTAGGCCACTCGTGGGGTGGGATTTTAGCAGCACAATATGCCCTTAAATATCAACAAAATATAAAAGGTCTTATTATCTCAAATATGATGATGAGTGCTCCGGAATATGATAAGTATGCCAGAGAAGTACTGGCAAAGCAATTAGATCCAAAAGTTTTAGCCAGAATCAGGGAAATTGAAAAAAATAAAGATTTTGAAAATCCGGAATATATGGAGCTGCTTGTGCCTAATTTTTATTCGAAACATATTTTACGTTTAGATGCAAGCCTTTGGCCGGAACCAGTTAATCGTGCATTTAGTAAAATCAACCAGTCGTTGTACGTTACGATGCAGGGACCAAGTGAATTTGGTCTTTCAGGTAAACTTGAAAAATGGGATGTTACAAAAGAACTTCCTAAAATTACAGTACCAACATTATCTATTGGTTCAAAATACGACACAATGGATCCGGAACATATGAAATGGATAGCGACGCAGGTTAAAAATGGCACCTATTTGTTTTGTGACAAAGGAAGCCATATGAGTATGTATGATGATCAGCAAACCTACATGAAAGGTTTAATTAAATTTTTAAAAGATACAGATCATAATAGTAAATAAAAGGTTGTAGAGATATTAAGCCTTGAAAATTAGTTGTACCCTAATACTATTTTAATAAATATGGAAACAATAAAACTCGAATTAGATGAAAAAGAACATGGGGCTTTTAATCTGTATGTTGACAACAGAAAACTAGGTGAAATGATTATTAGTATTAAACCTGATTTACTAACCGTTTACCATACAGCAGTTGAGCCTGATGCAGAAGGAAGAGGATATGCCAAAAAGCTTTTGGAAGAAATGATCTCTTATGTACGTGCCAACAATTTGATGGTTTTACCGCTTTGTCCATATGTACATGCACAATTCAAAAAACATAGCGATGAATATAAGGATGTCTGGAAGAGATAAATTTAAAATACCATTATTCATGATCCGTAATTTAATTCGGGTTCCTGTAATTTAATATGCAAGAAAGCGTAATTATCAGATAATTACGCTTTCTTTTTATTTAGTACTGTTATGAAAACAGTAAAGTTCCAGACACCTCTTTTGTATTAGATAAGATCCGGCTCTCGCTATTATCTAAACCCTACATGCAAAAATACAAATTGCAGAAGTACAACTTAAGCTTTGTGCCTCAGCGTATATTATAATTGTCAAATATGAAAACTAAGCAGATAATGGAATTTTATTTAACAGCTTAATAAATAAGTCTTTTTTCAATTTGATAACGAGTAATAAATCAATTTTTAACCTCCGTTGAATAACAATTAATAATAGCAGATATTCGCGGGGCAGGATTTAAGTAATGATGAAATGGTGCATCATTTTCTAAATGTGATAGCACTATCGTGATCAAGAATTTTCTTCCTTTTCGTTTAAAAACTTCTTTACTACTGCGTTTGCCATGAATTTTAGAAAGCTTAAAATTTCTGCAGCTTCCTCCAAAGTAACATCCATTCCTTCATCATTAAGCATTTTTTGTGCCTTTTGTGGTGAAATTTTTCCATTATGCTTTTCTTCTTCGAATTCCATAAAACTAAAATTATTGTTAATATAAAAATAATATTTTTTTAATCTTAATGTTTACAATGCTTTAGAACGGTTTGTATCTCGTAGAGTTAACTCTACAGATTTACAAACCGCTTGCTTTTTCGATGTAAAAGATGGTTAAATTGTGTCAAAAAGGCCAAAAAAAAAGCTAAAACTTTCGTTTTAACTTTTTTTTAAGAGTGACCGTTACTGAACAATTTACAAACTATTTTATGAATGATTTAAAGAAATTAGCTTATTTCCAAGTGAATTTGTAAGATAATTATTTAAAGTTTTCGTTCTAGGGCGGTTTGTATGTATCGTGGGGTAAGATGTTAAAAATAGTTATTTGATGAAGATTTTATTTCTATAATTGTAATTAGTAATTCAAAATTTTTTAGATAATTTTTAAACTTTAAATTATATTTTAAAAACTAAATTTAAATTATAATTCTAAAAATACTCGCATCAAAATTTATCTATGAAGTTATCTAAATTAAAAGTTTTAAATTTTTGTGGTAGAAAAAGGTCTGAAGTTCGATCTAAAAGTACCATGAATTTGCGAAAATAATTAGTCGTATTCCATTTTTAAAATGGACTTTTTTTATTTTTGCTAATACAATAGTCTAGATAATCGAATTATTGCATGGAAACAGAATTTCAAAATCAGCATAAGCTTTCGCAGATTTATCTAAAACAGTTTGGGTATATTGGAGAAGACAATGAACACTATGTTTCCGTGTATAAAGTCGGAGAAAAAAAGACGGAGAACATTAAAGTAAAATCCTTTACAGCTGAAGTAAATATTTTTGATCTTCCACTGCCGGATATTAAAGATAAAAGGTTGTTTGAGAATTTGAGTTCTCAATTAGAATCTCGTTATCCAAAGGTAATAGCAAATCTTCAAAATCAAAAAAAGCTAATTCCTTTAGATAAAGATGTCCTTAATAATTTTGCTGCCAATATTTTATGCAGGACTGACAGATTTAGGGATTTTATTTCATGGTGTCTTAAAGACAGCAAAGCTGCAGTTACCTTAGTTAGTGAAATTACTTTATTCTCTGAGGGACAGGGAGATAAAGATGAGCTTGAGTTTATAATAAAATACCTTCCGTCTGATTTACAGCTAAACCTTGTAATGCCTTATATCATGACTCATTTAGTGGAGGTGTTTAGAAGATTCAAAAAAGTTATTTTAAAACACTTTGGAAATGTCGGATGGCTGACTTCCGACAATCCCGTTCACATTGAAAGATTTGGACAGCATAGCTATTTGATTCCCATTGAAGCAGAAATCTATTTTCCTTTGTCCAAAGATTTTTGTCTTTTTATGTTTCATCCCGATTCGCTGTCATCCGATAATCCATTAAGAAAATTGAAATTGGATAAAGTCAATCTGGTAAATTTCGAAACATGTGATGCCATCAACAAAAGAATGTTTACAGACAATCAAGCTTATTTAAATTTTGATTATCTGATTTTTAACACACAGACCGATGAAACTACATTTAGAGAATAATGTTTTTATTAATAGTTATTTTGAGTTAATTTTCAATCATACTTTTTAAAGAATTGTATTCATCCACTAAATAATTATATTCTACATCATTAATTACTAAAGCTGCGGGCGTTAAGATGAATCTTCCTTCTCCAGCATCTCTCAATGCAAAACCCTCTACGTCAAAAGTGGCGGTGTCTTCAATATTTGGTATGCCTTTTAAGATTTTTTCCCTTAAAAATTGTTTTTGGGCAGTATAAAGCATAGATTTTATTTCATTATAGTAATGCTTAGAAAGCTGGTCATATTCCAGATCTATATCAAGTTTATGTATTTTTATATTGCGGAATGCAAGAAATTCATCAACTGTTTCGCTTTTTTGCAGTGCCACAAACATTGCTTCATTTGTTTTAAAAGCATTTTTAAATATTGTTAATGTTGATTTATGAGCGTTTGAAATATAATAGTCGAAAAGCTTAATTGGGGCATAGGACTGATTTAGTGATTTCCATTTCTTAAAGGAATGGGGAAAAAATCTCTGAAAGATTTTCTCAAATTTGTCTATTCCAACGATTTGTTTTTCAATTTTTTCCTTATCAAAAATCTGGTAGGGCATTTTATTTAGGATAGCAACCAGACCCTCAGAAGGGATTGTGGAATAAAAGCCGATAAATCCATTACAGTTATTGGAATGCACTCGATCAAAAATGTTTTGTTCCACCGCAGGGGTAATGGATCTGCCTGAGTGGGAATAGTGTTTGCAACTTACGAGCCAGTCAATAATTGTTTTTTGGCCACTTATGCCTTCTCTCAGCTCCCTAACAATCAAATCTTTACCGTTATCTGCCCCTCTGGCTGGATTTGAAATTATTTCATAACCTAATTCCTCAAGAAAATCACGGGCGAATAATTCAAATGTATCTTGGTCACCAATGCCGGTATTAGCCAATGGAATTTCAGCGAAGTCTATAATCATTCTTTTGTCGGGTTTAGTTTTTCTAATGTTCTGGTATTCTTCAATTTAAATAAAAGCGGAAAATGGAACTGATTCGTTTGTCGGAAAATACAATAAATTATTGAAGAACTTATTAATTTTTTTAGTGTATTACAAACTTATTATGCTGCATAAGAAAAAGTGGATGATCGAAATTACCATCCTTTTATTTACTTTTCTCTACATTGCTTTTAAAATTGTTAGTTTGGTATATTTTACAGATTGACTGTGTAAAATTCCTATATTAGTCACTGTAAAGATCATCAAATGGAAATTAGAACTGATTTAGAACGTGTTTTGTGGCATGAGGTAGGACATCTCTGTATTGACCTTATAGAAATTGAGGACAGTCCTGATTTTTTCGTAGATGATTTATGGGCGAATTATCATAAAATTGCAATTTCCGAGTATAAATGGGAAGGAGGAGTGAGGATGCTTCCTTCGATCAAGTTTGACGTATTGCTGCAAGATGATGATAAAACTTCATTTGCGCTGCTGGGGCTGATTTCAGGCTGTGTTTTTCAAACGCTGTTTTTAAAAGATTTACTGAAGGTTCCTGGTATTGGTTTTGAGGATTGTTTTTGTGTGCAGCAAAAGTGTGGTGGAAGGGGTGATATCAGGTCCTTTCTGGGAATAACCTCATTGATCAGGAGAAAGTATGGTTTAAACAAAGACTTCATACAGTTTAGCGAAAAGGAGCTGCAGCATATTTATTATGATATTATTACCAAAAATCAAGAATTTTTAGGTGCGCTCCATAGTTTGATAAGCCGTTACACAGCAATTGTTTATGCTGTTTATGAACTGTCGGAGAATAAGGATGAGTTTAAGTATTCTCTCAAAGGGAATGACCTGGATTCATTAAAAGAAGAGGTTTTTAAGCTAATGAAGGTGACAGGTTTTTATGATGCGGTTAAAGAACTTAAAGAATCCATTAAAGAGAAAATGACCGAAGTTCAAAAAAGCAGTACATCAAGCTAAATTAAAGAATAACAATTAAATACTAAAGTATATAAATATTAAAAACTGGAGTAATTGCCTTTTATGTTATGGAAACATTGGATGAAAAGTATAGAAATTTGCAATTTTTGAGTCTGGGTAGAATGAGAAGCTACACATGCATGCTTTTGACTAATAGGTCTAATTATAAAGTTCATGGAACGGGTGTATTTATTCAGATTCAAGACCACTATTTTCTGATTTCAGCCGCTCATGTTTTTGACAGATATCGAGAGCTATTTATTCCCTTGTCAAGAAACTATGAAATAATTACGCCAGGAGGGACAACTTACAATCATCATACCACAGATAGGAATAAAGATGCTATTGATATAGGTGTTTTAAAATTAGATAACGAATGTGTTTCTCATCTTTTGCGTTCTTATAATTTTTTACAAGCTGACGATTTAGCCATCAATCATATATTCCATAATGAAGAACATTATACTTTTCTGGGTTATCCTTCAACAAGATCAAAAATAGTATGGAATACAAATATTTTTGATTGTAACACTTTTTTTCATTTTACTACTCCTAAAAGGATAGAGGATTACTTATATTTTGATCGAAATCCTGCTATTAATGTTATGACATCTTATAATAAAAAAGTTTCATTTAATATTAAAAATAACACTTTTGGAACAGGTCCAGATTTACATGGTATTAGCGGTTGTGGCCTCTGGTTTACAAATCCTTTAGATCTGTCTACTGGATTTATAAAGCCGAAATTAACAGCCATAATGACTGATTGGCCAGTGAAAAATAGAGCTATAATTATTGGAACTAGAATTGATGTAATTACCGGAATAATAAAAAAGAATCTTGAAATTGATTTTCCTGATTCCAAGATCGTTAAAATCAACTAAATTAATCGATTTATAGCGTTATCTTATATATATTGAATGATGGGCGTAATTTTTAATTGTAAGTAAGCAGACGTGCTTTATACATTAATTTTTTTGCCTAAAGAATTACAAGCTCCAATAATCATCAAAATCAATAATTCTAAATTTTAAAATTAGTTATCAATCTGGTCAAGGAATTTTATTTAAAAAGAAAAACAGGTAAAATTACGGGTTCCATTTAATTTATAAATGGTTAAGTTTCGGAAGTATATTTTAATAAAAAATCATGCCAGTTATTTCTGTCAATAGCGATCATTCGCCGCTTTTCAAAGAGTTTGAACTTATTATCAATGATGAAAAATTACTTGCTCAGCAAATCGGTGATTTAATGCTGGGCCACCAGCATCATGTAGAAAACATTTTACGGGCAAAGAAAGGCTCAGTTGCATATTCACCAAACGACGTAATTGATAAGGCAATTGAAAAACTTGTTGTAGTTGAAGATCATGAAAGGTACAAAAGAGATGGTTGGATTTTTCAATTTATGACATGGATAACTTTAAACGTTGAAAACCGCAAGGTTCCTTTTAAATGTCAGATACCACATCCAGCTCCTGCAATGCATGGAATTGATGGTTTAGGTGTGGTACTTTCGAAAAACAAAGAAATTGTAAAAATTATCATTTCTGAGGATAAGTACACAGAAAATCCTCGAAAAAAAATAAAAGAAGAGGTTTGGCCTGAATTTAGAACTTTTGAAGAACGTGTATATGATTCTCATATTGTAAGTATAGTAACGGGATTAATTAGAGACTTAAGTATCAAAGAAATTAATATGGCCGTGCAACGTGATCTCTATAATATGGATTTGAGAACTTATCGCGTTGGCATTACACCTAGAGTACAAAATCATATTGGAAATGGGAAAAGGAGATTATTTAAAGGTTATGATAATTGTGTAAAGAGGGCAGTCCACGATAAGAGAGAAGCTTTGACTTTTAGCCAAGCTGATATACGAGACTGGATGGATAAAATCTCAGTTAAAATTTCAAAATACCTTACCTCAAAAAAGATTTAGATGTACAATGTTAAGACTGAAAAACTAATTAGAGAAGTTCCCAAAATTGGGCAGCTTGAAATGGAACGGCTCCCACAAGAGCTCACTAAAATTTATGCAAAAATTGTTGGCATAAGGCGTACACTTGAACCTGAACAAGATAATTTGCCCAAAAGTTTTAAAAAAAATATAAAGTTGCTACGTACTTTGGCAACAAATCTTGAGACTTTAGTGCTTTTGGACAAAGAAAATAAAAACCGGCAGTCTTCAGCTTTTGTTGCCGCAACTGCTCAGCATCTTTTATCTACTATCAGTAAAAAAAATAATTCAGGACAACAAAATGAAAAATTTACTGCAAATAGTATCCCATCTGAGATATCTGCAATGATTTTGTTTTTGATCAGCAATAGCCCCGCAGATGCTTGTGAGTTAGCAAAAAAGATGGAAGTTGATTTTCCTAAAGAAAGCGTTTCTTACAAGTTATTCAAAGCACTGGGATATCTGTCAACTGGTGAACTTGAGAAATTGCAAAGACTTGAAATAGAAGAAAATAACTATGAGGAAGTTTATGAGGAAGCTGTTTGGTATTTGTATGAGTTGATATTTAAAGGAGTACATAATCTTGCGTTATTACTTTTAGGGGAGGCAATTGATAAAGATCACCAATTTTTTTCTCAGGTAATTGAATTGAGCAGATATGAGTTTGGAAGTGGTACTCAAAGTAATTTTAGCGGACCCTATCATTTAGCTTCTCTTTTGGAAGCGCTAAGAGAGGAATTAATATTGAGAGGTGTTGTGAGTGTTGCGAAGCCATATGGAGTTGAAGAGGAGCAATGGATTTTTTTTTTAAAAAGACTTGCATTAGATAGACCATACTTATGGGAAAATCATGCTGATGCTATAGCTACAGGATATTTGGAATTTGGAAATTCTGCGGTACTTACATTTCCAACTGGTGCAGGAAAAACTACATTATCTGAATTAAAGATTGCTACAACATTATTTTTAGACAAATCAGTTTTATATCTTGTACCTACGCATGCACTCGAAGACCAGGTCAATAAAAATTTGAAAGATCTTTTTGAGGGACTTGGGAACAGTTTCACGATTGAAATTGGAGGTGAATACACTGAACTTTTTGATGAGCTTCCAACAATAGCAGTCATGACGCCAGAGAGATGTTTAACATTGCTTAGTGTAAGTCCAGATTTTTTCAGTGAAATTGGATTAGTTGTATTTGATGAATTTCATCTTATTAGCGGGAGAGATAATTCTCTTGAAAGAAGGAGTTTAGATGCTATGTTTTGCCTTCTTAGATTATTTTCAGAATTACCTTCTGCGGATTACTTGCTAATTTCAGCGATGGTTGAAAATGGAGGCGAAATATGTGATTGGATTGAGAAAGTTACAGGAAAAAATTGTTACAACTTTAATTCAAATTGGAAGCCAACTAGACAGCTGCATGGATGTGTGATTTTTAAGGAAGAAGAAATTAATGATTTAAAACAAAAACTGCGAACTGCAAAAAGAGAAGCAAATACTAAATCACCTAGTGCAGCTTTGAGAAGGGAACTTAAAGCAGAAGCATATCAGATTTTTAGCTTAAAAAATATGTGGGAGACTAATGCGAGAGACGATTATTACATGTCCAGTCTATTGCCTTCAAAAGTTTTATTAGCAGCAGGTAATTTTTACTGGAATTTAACAAGTAACCGCAATGAGGTTGCCGCTGAACTTGCGTTGCATTTTGGAAATTTAGGGATTAAAACATTAGTTTTTGTGGATCAACCTGGAGTTACTGTTAGTACAGCTCAAAAAATTATAAAAAAAGTTACAAATCCTGTGAACTTCAAAGAAATTCATAAAAAGTTTAGAAGAGAGCTTAACACCCTTGAACTGGAACTCGGTGATTTGATTTATTCTCATTTCGTTGGTGAAGCCCCTGTTGCAGTCCATCATGGTTTAATGCTTCCAATTGAACGTCGATTAAATGAGCAATTTTATAAAGAGGTTTCGGGACCAAATATAGTTGTAGCAACTGCTACTTTGGCGCAAGGTATAAATATGCCAGCAGAAATTGTAATAATTGCTGGTGATGATCGATTTGATGAAGAATTAGACGCACGTGAAACTGTGGGACCACATGAAATTTTAAATGCTGCGGGAAGAGCGGGGCGTGCAGGAAGTGCTGCTCAGGGTGTTGTATTAATAATTCCTGGTGAGGTAGTGACCTTTGATGAAGACAGTAGATTAGGAGATCGCTGGTGGCATTTAAAGAACACTGTTTTTTCCAAGAGTGACCAATGTGTAATCATTACTGATCCATTAAATGATTTGCTGGATTCTTTAACTGATGTGGAAAATTTAAGTGAAAACCAAAAAAATATTATATTTAGATTAAGTCTTGAAGAGGATAATTATAATTCGGTAGTTTCTGTTTTTAAAAATTCCTTTGCAGCTTCCAAACAAGGTAATGAAAATGAGTCTTCAATTGAAAAAGGTATACAAAAACTGATTGAAATCAAAAACAGCTTAGCCTTTGACTTATTATATGATCCATGGGTTGAAAATGTGAGCCTTAAGATGGCTGTCGAGCCTAAAATAGTTGAAGATCTTGGAAAGGCAATTGATGAAATTTCGTTTGAGCAACTTTTTGAATTTGATGTAATGCAATTAATTGACTTTCTTTTTGACTGGCTAGATAACAATGCAGAACGTATTGATCGATTATTTACTGCCAGAGGTGCGAAATATCAGATGGCAAGAGCTCTTAATCTTGATAAAGAAGGATTTACTCTGGAGGAAATAGCAGAAAATTTCAGTAAATTAAAACCAATTTTACAAGCTTACTTAGGTGGCAGTGATTACTTTGTGATTGAGGGAATGATAACAGGAAGAAGTGATAATTTTTTATTAAAAGCAAGACATTTTATATTAAAGCTTGTTCCACATTTTAGTTTTGCTTTTGGAGTTTTCTCGATTACTGCTCGTGAAAAGTGGAATGCAGAAGATGAAGAAGCTGATGAAATTCCAGATGAAATAAAATTATTGGCAACACTAATTCGAGAGGGATTTGATTCGGTAGAGAAATTAAATTACAAGCTAGAAAACTCCAGAATTGGGAGAGTGGAACTTCATAACAGCTTTGCAAGGTAGGGATTAAATAAAGAAGTAAAATTACCTAAAATTTATCTTAAATCTGATTATGGTTTTCCGTAATACTTTGATAAACAAAGTTTATAAATTTGTTTTTTATAAATTTTAGGTTACAGTTTCAATAAAGTTTTACAAAGAGAAGTAATATCGTTAAACAAAAAAAATATGGAAAATATTAGTCCAGAAAAGCTTAGTAAAGTAGATTTAAAAAATTTAGTTTTAAATGAAAATGCATATTTCTATAAAAAAAATACTAAGATCTCTGCCAGCGATATCAGAAGTATTTTTAAAGATTCTCGAATTGAAAAAAATGCAAAATCAAGATATAAACCCTATGTAAAAGAACCAATTTTAGATGCAAATTCTGAAAAAGTTGCAGAATTTTCTTTAGATATATTTGAATATCGAACTAAACCGTCTTTTCTAAAAAAAGGGGATAAAAATTTAGAGGAGACAAAATTTGGATTGTTTTTAGTTATTGAGACAGATGACTATTTAGGTTTGATAAGAAGAAATGTTTCTGGAATTAAAAAGTTGAAAAAAAGTATAGATGAAGTTGATTATGAGATATTGTCAAAATTTTTAATTAATGAAAAAAGTAAATTTGAAAAAATTGTATCTAGTGGAATGAATACTTCTGATACTGCGTTACAAAGTAAAGTATCTGAGAGTAAAGATTTAAAAGGAATTTATTCAAGATTTGGTGCGAGTAAGGAAATACTGCGATCAATAAGAATTGATGACGATGAAGAAAAATATTCAATAGCATTAAACACATCGAGGGTAAATTCTTTTAATTTAAAAAATGACTTTAATATAGTTATTGAATGGGTTTTAATAACAATTAAATTAATTAATAAAGCATATGTTGAACTACCACACAGCGGATTTCTAGATGCTTTTGCAAAGCCTATTAAGTTTGAATCTATCATCAACCAGATTAAACCAACTTACTTATTGATAAGATTTAGTAGTCTCTTAGATGAAATTGAATCTGGAAATATTAAAGAAGTTTATACTGTTGACCACGAAGGTGTTATTGAAAATGTTGAATTAAAAAAAATTATTAAAGAGAATGAAGAGTTAATTAAATTGACACAAGTAAATGATATTAAGTATGAATGTGACAATCTTTCTATAAGACTAAATAAGAATAGTATTAGTCTTTATAAAAAACAGTTTGCTGACATAAAAATTGAATTTCATAGTGGATATGTGACCACTTTAAATAAATATCTAAATATTGAAAACAGTTTTTTGATCAATTTTGACAAAATCGAATATGTTTATTCAAATAGAAAAATCTTTAAAGACAGTAAGTTGTTTGAAAATTTAGAGCACTTTTTTGATACTTTTATAGAAAATCCATTTTTATCAAATGTTAAATCAGAAAAAGGTAATGGCTATACTTCATCTTCATCAGAATTTAAAAAAGATTCAATTTTTTACTTTATAGAGAATCAACTTGCAAAAAACGCTAAAGTTTTGATATGCGAAGATTTAGGTACTGAATTTGCGGATTATATTTCGGTCAATGATGAGGAAATTAATTATTTCCACGCAAAGTACAATGATGTAAGCTTATCAGCATCTAAATTAGAAGAAGTTTTTGGGCAAGCTCAGAAAAATCTGGGTTTTTTAGAATTAAATGATGATTTAATTGAATTAAGAAAGAATAAATGGATGGAAAAATATAAAACTAAAAAAAATGTAACAAATATTGATAGAATAAGAAACTGTCCAAACAGCTTAGATAAAATAGAAAGCATTAAGAAGTATGTGAATTTTGTTTCTGAAAGTCCACATCTAAAGAGAAAAGTTTTTGTTGTTATAAATTTTATCGAAAAAGCAGAACTAATTGCTAAAGTTAATGATTTGAAGAAAGGAAAAAAATTTAGGAATGATTCTGTAGTAGTTCAGATTTTATGGTTTGTCAATTCGTTATTATCATCTTCATTAGAAAGAAATGTTGAGTTCCGTATCGTCTGTAGACCCTAAATTGATAATTAATGGCAATTTACTTTTAAATTTAATATTTCTATAAAACTAGTTGCGATTTCATAATAATTCATCCAGAATTTTCTCTGATCTACTACGGTATTTATAGTCGCTTAAAATATTATCGAATGAATGCAGAAGCTTCTTTCTGTGAGATTTACTTTCTGAATCGTTTTCCTTTAACGCATTAAAGGCACCCACTATGAATCTTGTAAGTTCGTCATTATGATAAACTCTATAATCTTCAACATTAAGCCTATTATTAGTTATTACAAAATTAAAAACTTCTATTGATTCAATTGGATTGATACTGCATTGATTCTTAAGATACTCTATAAAATCGCCAGTGATTTTGTAATTAGGCATAGTAATAATATTTTCCAAGAAAGTACGAATATCCGTAATGTTGATATCTTCAAGGGGTAGGTGATCGAAGTTCAATATACTTTCGAGGTCTTTTCGAGCAAAGTTTATAATCGCACTAAGAAGAAATTTTGATTTTTCAGCAGCGGAATTATTATAGTTAAAATGTTTCATTATTTCCCTTATTCCCCAGTCTCGTGACATTGGACTATTTTTCAATAGTTCAAGAAGAAGAGGCTCTGCTTCTGGTGTGTCTAGCAAATATGAAAAATAAAGTATCGAAAATAAAGTTTTGCTGTCATCTTTTCCTAATGTACTGCTTCTAATCAGTTTTTCAAATATTGGTATTAAGGGGAGGAAATTATGTTTTACCATAAATTGCATTCCCCATATGCCGGAGGCAATAATGTAAATATCTTCTTCCTTTTGAAGATGATCTAGAAAAAGAGAATACGACCTTTTAAGGTTAAGACTATTTAGGTATGCAAAATGATGGACTACTAACGCTTTAGCTTCTCGAGGCCCATTTTTTAAAATTTTTTCAATTGTTTCAAATATAATGTCTTCATACTTTGATATTTTGCATTGTATTAATGCAGTAACAGCAAAACCATAGTCGGAATTTAAGCCCCTTTGCATAAGTCCCTTAATAGAAGTTTGAATCTCTATGTCTTTGGTATATTCTCTGGGATTTTCCCAATTTAGCGCACATTCTTGTAAATAGTTAATTAAATATTGATTGTCAATATTACTCTCTACCAAATACCTTGCTATAGTAACCAAAGTGCTATCATATATATTTTCTACTGTAGGCAGAAGATTTTTAAAAAGTTGGTGAACAATTTGAGGATCATATTTAGCTTCACTTAAACCAGACAGACCCATTATAGGGTATGATCTATGAATATTTGTATTGGATATGGAACGGCTTACAATTTCTTCAAATTTTTTGTTTGGAAAATTTTTTGCAAAATCTCTAAATGCATAAGAATGTTCACTAAGACCGCCTTTCAAGTGGTTTTCCATTGAAAATTGGCGATGTTGATTATATTTCAAAAATGATTTGAGCCATTGTTTAACAGACATTTTTGCATATGCATCTTCGCGAAGCGGTCTATGTACAAAACCTGCGATTCCTCTAGAAGTTTTATATTTAGTATAGTTCCAATGTTCAACTTTACGTTCTAACTCTTTTTGTAATTTTAAAAGATCGCAATCAGTATCAATAATTTGCTGTGGAATTGCCAATAAAATTACATATTGCGTTAAACCCCATCTCAAATGTAATTTTGGTTTTTCTGTAAAAGCCCAGATTCTGGTTTCAGCTTTAACTTTAATCAAAGGTATTTTTTTCAAAATATCTTGTTGCTGTTTTTTAGTCATGGCTGGGAATGCTTTTTCGAAAATTTCTAAAAACTCTGACCCGAGATCGCTCGATGTAATATAATAGTCCTTATCAACCAAGTGATAAAGCAATTGAAAAACAATAGCGCTATAGGTAGTTTCACTCTCTTTGAGTGCAAATATAATTAAGCGTAAAATTGCAACTGAAGCTGACTTATTATTTTGACTGGCAAAAAGCAAGAATTCTTCATTGCTATCTTTTGCCATTGACCGCAAACACTGCGCAGCCTGCCAATATAAATATTGATTGCCATAAATAAATTGGTCATCCTGAAGTTCTACATCCGTAAAGAGATGATCAGTATTAATATTTTCATAGGTTGTTTCATTTTTCTTTAAATCCTTTTTAATAATTTCAAACAAATAATTGAATATAGTTGAAGGGATGCTTTTAGAAAGTTCATTTAAAAGTTCCTTTTCCTGATCTTTAGTCCTGCTGGCACGGTCTAGAAAATCTTCGTCAAGATATCTGTGTTTTAATTTTTCAAAACTGTATTTTGGATCATTTTTAGCAATATTTTTTAAGATCATAAAGTAGCCAAAAGGATCAACTAAGTAAAAATTTGAGGACTGCTCCAATAGTATATAAGCATTTTTATTCGGCCAGTCTGAAATACGTATTAAAATCTCTCTTTTTAAAAGGTTTTGTGTGCTGTCAATAACAAATTTCCAAGCCCTTTGGTCATTTTGTTCTATGAATCTATTTAGAAACCAAGCAACCGACATTTGTCTATATTTGTGGAACTCTTGTGATGGAATGCTTTCTTCATCGTAAATTTCACTTTCTAAGATTGCAGACATCAATTTTTTGTCAATTGCCAAATACAGCCATTTTACTGCAGTTGCATGTTCAAAAAATACCATATGAAAATTTTGGTCAATTTTAGTAACTAAAACAACAAATTCCAGTTCTGCAGCTGTTGGATTCTCCTGCGTTAATACGGTTATAAAAACCATTTGTTTTATGTGAAAAAGAATATTTTGATCATTTAGTATTTGATTTATTGTTTTAATATAAATGACTTTATCAATCTCTCTTAAATATGAAATGATCATTTTAACGGCAGATCTTATAAAAATTGATTGTTCTTGTTCTAAGATATAATTGACAAGATCCCAATTATTTTCAACAAACTGTTTTGCAAATATAAAATCGTAAAAAGTCTGATGAAAAAATTGTATCTGCTTATCTTCCTTTTTTATCAAACGCTGGCTTTCGAGGTATTTTAGTTCCTGAAAATAATCCTCAAAGTGATGTTCACTTATTGTTATGGATTGCTGCTCAAACATTTTGCATGCAATCTTGAATAAAAGTGTTTTTACAGATAAACTCTGTACAGGCACATAATTCTCAATGGATAAAATCTTTTGTTCAAATAACTCAGTATACAGGCTTTGAAGGCTGTTAATTGAATTGTATTTTGGGGCTAGTTTTTTTGCAATCCTCGAAAATATGTTTAAATGATTTGGAGTGCGCAGTAACTGTAAAAGTTTTCCGTTAAGCTGTGCTTTGGTAATATTAATTTTTTCGAGTTGCTGCAATACAATACTTTCATCCAGAATTTCAACATTAATCGTTTTAAGATTTTTGTAGATGCGAAGTGATGAGTCATGATTAAGATCGAATGTACGAACAGAGATAATCAGCCGTATATTAGGATCATGCTTAAAATTTTGAATTAGCATATTGAAGACCTGAAGAAAGCTGCGGTCTGCTGACATGGACTGTGACAAGGCATCTATCTGATCGATAATTATAACAGTCTTTGTATAATTTGTCTTGCACTGTTTCACAAAATCAAGTATTGGAATTGGCAGACCGATTTTATCTTTTAAATCAGATAGATTGGCAGCATGTAATTTATCCGCCTTCAGGCCCAAAGTGGGAATTCCTTCATTAGTCAATGAATCATAAAGATCTTTAAGAATTACTGTTTTTCCCATGCCGGCATTTCCGGCCAACAAACAAATGTTCAATTCTTTTTCGTGACTGTCTTTTTCTGTTTCTGTACTTATCCAGTTTAATAATTGTGCTGTTTCTTTTCTTTCAATATGGCTGTCACTAATTTCTTCAAATTCATTAGGTTCCATCTGAAGGCTGGAAGAACCGCTTATTAATTCGCTGCGTAAAACAGGCTCATCAAGTACTTGATTAATATAATTAGATACTTTTTTTTCAAGCTCCTGAACTGCGCTATTATCTACAACAGATTTTACTTCAAAAAAAAGGGGAATAAATTTTAAGCATTCAGGCTCAGATAGGAATATGTCGAGATCAGCAGGAATAAACGTTTCCACTGTAATTAATTTAATTATTCTGCGCACCTCTTCCAAGGTGTCAGGAAGCAATAACGATTGTAAAGTAGGCTGTTTTAAGTTTTTAGCAACCCATTTGTCAAAATTATTTTCGTTATCAATATGATGCTGTAAGCCATCAATGAAATCACGGCAGTCTGAATCCAAGCCATTTGATACTACAATGTAATAAGTAAATTCAGAAGGATTAGGAATCAGTCTGTTATCCAAAAGACTATTGAGAATAAATTTGGTTATTTCCTGTCCAAAAGCTGATTTTTTGAGAGGCTCTGTATATTTTTTGCACTGTATAATTCCTGTTGACACCCCATTTGTAAATAATGCGCAGTCTCTTCCTTTATCTCGAACACCCGACATCAAACTCACAGAATCATATAGTTGAAACTTATTTTTGCCAATCAATGTATAGCTGATACTATAAAGTAATTCTTCAAACCTTCGGCTGTCTGCAATTTCATTGTAAGGAAAAGATTTATTTGCCAATGCCAATGGTTTATTGATATATGCTTCGGTAGTTATTGGTGGATTTGAATATTGAATATCTAGCATTAAGAATAAATGGATGTGTGATAAGATGTAAAGTTAACAAATTGTAGAACAGTTTTAAATTGCACTATGCTTATTTTGATGCCTTTTTATTAGTGATAATATAGTAATTTTATAAATGGTAAATAAAAAGAAAAACGACAACTTTATTTGATAAAAAGGGCATCCCCAACACTTTGGGCGAAATTGAAGCAATTGATATGTTAAGAAAGAATCAATTAATTCTAATTAATACTGGGACAGCTATGTTCATATTTTCTCTGTAAGTTAGCATCGCAAAATTTTATTCTCAGGTTAATTCTGTTTTGATTTAATAGATAATACAGAACCAACAAACATATAATTCTATGAAGTCAGCCTATTTATACGTTCGTGTAAGTACGGACGAACAAAAAAGAAAAGGTTACTCCTTGCCAGAACAGGAGGACAGATTATTGAAGTATTGTAAATATTACGATATCGAAGTTAAAGGAATTTATCGTGAAGACTTCTCTGCGAAGAATTTCAATAGGCCAGAATGGAACCAATTATTCTCAGAAATCAAAAAGATATCATCAGGAGAAGATAAAAATATACTATTTATCAAGTGGGATCGATTCAGTCGTAATGTTGAGTATGCTTACGAGATGATTGGAAAGCTTCGGAAATATAAAACAACAGCAAAAGCTATTGATCAACCAATTGATTTCTCTGTACCAGAAAGCACAGTTATGTTGGCTGTATATTTAGCTGTTCCAGAAGCAGAAAATACACGGAGAGCTCAAAACACTGCAAATGGTATTCGTCGGGCAAAATTGATGGGTAGACATCCTAGTAAGGCACCATTAGGATTTATTAATTTGACATTAATGGATGGTAAAAAAGGTATTGCTCCTAAAGAGCCTGAAGCCGAAATTATAAAATGGGCTTTTAATCAAGTTGCCAAGAACGATCATAAAATATCTGAAATCATTAAAATAGTTAATGATAAAGGATTAGTATGCTCAAGGTCACACTTTTTCAGGATTTTACATAATCCTGTTTATTGCGGACTAATACCGGTCACACTAGACTCTGGTGAAGAGGGGGTAGTAAAAGCTTTACACGAGCCGTTGATATCTGAGTCTTTGTTCAATCAGATTCAGTCTGTTATTAATACAAGAAGAAAGACTACTTCTAATAGAGATGATTTACAATCAATGTTTTTTCTTAGAGGTTTTTTAATCTGTCCAGATTGTGATCGAAAACTTAGCGGAAGTGTTTCAAAAGGTAGATCAAAAAACTATCCATATTATCATTGTCATAATGGCTGTAGAACAAGAATAAATGCATTATTTCTTAATGACTGTTATCAGAATGAACTTCAACAATTGATGCTATCAAAGAATGCAGTTGAATTATTTAAAGACATTTTGGAAGACCAGAATATAAAGACACAGAAAGCAAGTTATTTATACGCTCAAAAAGTATTAGAGAGGAAAATAAATGAGGAAGAGTTGACTCTTTCTCGAGGCAGAAAATTATTTATAGCCGGAATATTAAAAATTGATGACTACAATGAATTAAAAAAAGAGAATCAAGTCAGCACTAAAAATCTTAAAAAAGAAGCACGTGATATTGTTGTTAAATTAAAGGCCATTGATAAAAAAAATCAAATAGAAGAAAAAGCGTTAGTTGAAATCTTTCAAAGATTTTCTGAATTTGAGACCTCAGATAAAAGGCATCTTGTAAATCTTATTCCACCGACGGCCATTAATTTTAAAACAGGAGATCTATCTTTAGGTTTAAATCAAGCATTTTTAAAAATATTATCAAAAAAAAGAAACAGAAAAACTAATAGAAAAAATGAATTTCATTGAGAAGAATGTTTCAGTAGAAAAAGCCGTTATTATTCTTTCCAAGAACGGCATTCAGGTAGATGAGAAGGAAGCTAAAATTATTTTGGAATTACTATATTTAGTATCAAAAAATTACGATAAACCAAAAGAGATAAAAATCCTATATCCTTAACGGGATTTCGAACCATCGTTCAGCTTCGATTAATTCTCTGATAGCACCACTTTAAGACTGTTTATTTCAAACAGACTAAGAATTTCTTTTGAAATAATCGAACCACAAATTTTAGGCTGTGAAGGCTTATAAAACCTATATGTTTGTGTATAAAAAAAGAGACAACTATTTGCTAGTTGTCTCCTTAAGTGACCTCGACTGGATTCAAACCAGTAACCTCTTGAGCCGTAATCAAGTGCGCTATTCAGTTGCGCCACGAGGCCTTTTGTTTTCAATTAAGCTAATTTTTCGTAGCTTTGTTGAACGCTGTTTGCGGGTGCAAAGATAGAGATAAATGTGAGATATACAAACGAAAAATAACATAAAAATAAAAAAAAATGAAGATTGAAAATTATATACGTGATATTCAGGACTTTCCTAAAGAAGGAATTTTGTTTAAAGATATTACGCCACTGTTAAATGATCCTATTGCCAGAACAAAATGCCTCTCAATTTTATTAGAATCCCTAAAAGGACAAAAAATAGATAAGGTAGTAGGAGCGGAGAGTCGTGGTTTTTTCTTCGGAATGTTATTGGCAAACGAATTAAAGGCTGGTTTTATTCCTGTAAGAAAACCAAAAAAATTGCCTTATGATATTATTTCGGCGTCGTACGAATTAGAATATGGCTTTGATAGTCTCGAAATGCACACCGATGCCATTCAAAAAGGAGATCGCGTTTTGATTCACGATGATGTTCTGGCAACAGGCGGAACTGCAAAAGCGGTTTGTGAATTGGTAGAGAAACTTGGAGGAGAAATTGTGCAGTGTAATTTTTTAATGGAATTATCTTTTCTAAACGGTAGAGAAAAAATTAAAAAATATCCCATTTTTGCAGCACTTACGTATTGATTTAAACCAAAACGATTTTATGTTTTATGGCGTAGAGGACTAATCCAATTCGGGTTTTGATTTCGAGTTTATCGAAAAGACATTCCCGATAACCGTCAATTGTCTTGGGACTTAAACACATTTCTGAAGCAATTTCCTTATAGGTCTTTTCGGTACAGGCATGTTTTATAAAAACAATTTCTTTTTCTTTTAAATTAACCTTTTTAGAATCATCATTGGCTTTTTTAACCAGCATTCCCGAAACCATCTCCGTAAAATAAAAGCCTTTTTCAATGACTGATATCATGGCGTCCTTAAAAATCTCTGGCGAAGTATCTTTTAGCAGATAACCTTTAGCTCCATTGGTAATCATCTTAATTATGATTTCTTCGTCATCATTGACAGAGAGGGCTATGACTTTTAAGCCGGGTCTATTTTCTTTAACCCACTTCATGGTGCTTACTCCATCTAAAACAGGCATATTGACATCCAATAAAATCAGATCGACTTCTGTATCAGGATACTCCTGTAAATGCGAAAGAAAAACTTTGCCATTTTCAAAGCGGTTAATGACCTCAAAATCCTTAAAACTATTGATTAAAAGTTCGAGAGATTGCGAAAAAAGCTGGTGGTCATCTACTATAATAATTTTGTTTTTAGTATGTGGTTTCATTGGTTTTAATTAAGGGGTATTCTAAAATTACACTAGTTCCTGACGGACCTGAGTCCATATTTAACCTGGCTCCAATTAATTTGGCTCTTAATTTCATGTTGTTTAAACCTAATCCTGAGCTTGTCTGGCTTGTATCATACCCAACTCCGAAATCTTTCATTTCTAAATGAAAAATAGTATCAGTTGTGTTGATATTAACTTCAAACAAATCACTGTGTGAATGTTTTAAGCTATTGTGCAATGCTTCCTGAAAAATTCGATAAATGAACAAATCGTGTTCCTGGCTGATATTCGGAATTTCGCCTGTAAGATGATATTGGTATTGTATATTTTTCAGCTTTTTTATACGCTCTAAATCTTGTTGTATGGCTTCGATAAAATTGCTTTGCAGTAAATTGTCTTTATTGATGATTCGGGATAAAATCCTTATTTCATCTAATGATTTGGCTAATATTTCTTTTAAATCATTAAGTTCATTTTGTTGAACAGGTGTTCCGCTATTGAGGTACATGTTGAGCTGCATGATACCAACAGAAATAATTTGGCCTATATTATCGTGAAGTTCCTTACTGATTTCGCTCAGCGTCTGATCTTTGATCTCTATTCTCGTTTTGACTAATTCCGATTGAAAATAAAGCTCTGACTCCATTTTTTCGACCAGATAAGTATTCTTTTTCCTCAGAAAATAAAAGAACAGGACAAGCAGAATGACCAGTAAAGTTAAGAAAACGATACCTAACGAAATGACTAATAATTGTATTTCTTTTCGCTCCATAAAAATCCAATAATATAGCAACTATGTGCCAGGACATTTAAAATAAAAACTACTAAACTAAAAATAGATTCATCATGTTTGATCAAAAACCAGTTTAATGCCAGCATAAAAGGCAAAAACGGTACATGAAAAACTAATATTCCTAAAATATACCAGAAAAAGACGGATCTTTTAAAATTTAATATTTTGTCTGAATTAAAAATTTCAACCAAATATAAACAGGCTAATATCATAATTAATATAACTCCAATGGCAAAACTATAAGTAAATGAGTGGTTTACATCTTCTTTGAAATATAAAATATTCAAAAAAAAGGAGATGATAAACAGCATAAAACAGAGAATCGCTATTAGCCTATGATTTACTTTTGACAATAAACTCCTCAAAAGTAGTATATAGGCAGAGAAACTAACGAGCATATAAAAATTAAAAACATAGTAATTTAATAAGCCGGTCCATTCTGTAAAATAATATCCAACTTTTTCAATTACAACAGAAAACCAAATTAAAATTACTAAAAATTTAGCTTTATTACCGGGAAGTTTGTGCATTGAAATCAATCCAATAATTCCAGAGAATAAAGCTAAATAGAAAGTGTAAAATCGTAAAAATTCAAACATAATTTTTTAGTATAATAGGCTTGGCGGTCTTCCGATACTGCCATAATTCATTGGTTCAATACTTGATATGTCGCCATCGCTATTGTCCATAACTAACGCTAAAGTTTGTACTTCTCCTTCTTTAGAAGCTTTTCTGATTTTCTTTCCGGTAGCTTGTAAAAATACGGTCATCAAACCTGCTTTTTCGGCATATTTTTTCTGTTCAGGATATACTCCAAAGTAAATACGAATTCCGTTTACGTCATATCCGGTTTTTTCACCTTTGGATTTGATGTAATGAATGTAATTTTCTAGTTCATCTACAGAAAACCAAACCGCATTTGCATCTTCTTTTTTAATGTATTTAGCAATAATGCTGGCTCGGTACTTCATGAAATTCGAGTGTAATTCTTTAGCGAATTTTCTAGTAATTAATTGGGTTGGTCTTCCGGTTTCTTTTTCCATAATGTTAAAATTAAATCTTTAATGGTTAATGGTTTAATTGATTGTTAAATAATGTTTAAAACAAATATTATGAGCAAAATTATTTTAAAGCCTTACAATGGACAAGGGGAAATACACCCTTTTTTGTAAGGGTAAATTTATTTAAAATTTTGGGTTAAAGTACTGTTTTGTAGTAATTTATAAAAAACCAATTTTACATCGTTCCTTTTTGTGCACAAAATGGATAGGCGAAATCTGAAAAGCCTGTTTAAAAGAGTAGGAGTTAATAGTAATACTAAAAATTATGAGTTTATATCACGAAGTTTTTCAGGGAGAATCATTCAGCGAAGACAATTATTTTGAAGCTGTACGATATGTTTTAGGACCAGAATATTCTAATTTGAGCGAAAGTGAGCTCGAAGATGTCCTTTTATCAAGAGTAGACCAAATGTCTGAAAGTGAAGCAGAAGGTTTTTGGTCAAGTTTAGGAAATGTAGCCAGCAGTATTGGTTCCGGAGTTTTACGTGGCGTTTCGGCCCTTGCTCCAGTTGCTGGAACTGCCATAGGCACTTATTTTGGAGCACCACAGATTGGTGGAGCTATAGGTGGCTTGGTAAGTAATCTCGCCGGAGCAGGAAGCGCTGCCTTAGACAATAGTCGCCAACAACAACGCAGACCCGCACCACAACAACGCAGACCAGCGCCTCAACAACGCAGACAGGCTCCATCGCCAGTTAGACAAGCCTGGGGTAATACTACCCGCTATATTGCTGATGCAGGCAGAGCGGCACTTCCGGCAATTCAACAATATGTACAGGATAATCCGGTGCAATTGCGTCCGCAGGCTGCTCAGGATATTGGCAGAGTGCAAGGTTTGTACAATCAATTAGGAGGTATAATCAATAACCCTCAGTTTCAGGCAGGTCAGGCACAACAAAGCTTAGGAACTGCAAGTCCAAATTCACCAATTGAAAGCCACTCTTTTGCAGAATTGATCGAAAGCGTTAATTATCTGACCGAAAATATTCTGTATGAATATTATAACGGTGGATTAATTCCAACGGAAGATTATTATGTTGACCAATACGGACAGTTTGTAGGTACAAATACCCCCAACAGAATCAATAGACTTGAAAATTCTATTGCCAGTTTATAAAACCTAAAAGTTATAACAATGGATGCTTATTTAGAATATTTGAAAGAACATAATCCTGAAATGGCTAAATATTTTGAGCTTATGCAACCCATGATGGAAAAAAAAGAACCTGAAGAGGAAAAAGAAATTCCAAAAATTGATCCCGCGCTTGAAGAGCGAATCAGGAAGCTTAAAAAAATCAATCATAAACTTTTTACCATTATCGAAGGATTGAAGTTTCAGCTTGAATTTGAATTAAATCAAAATGATGATTTAGCAAAAGCTATTGGGGCCTGTACGGAATGTTTTGGCGAAAATGGTGATTGCCCGGAATGTTTTGGAACTGGTAAACCAGGTAACAGCATTCCTGATTTTATTCTTTTCAACAAATTTATTCAGCCTGCTATCCAGAAGTATAACAAACATTATTTCAATAAAAATTAACCATTAAAAATTTAAAATTATGAGCTATTTCGAAAGTTATTTAGACGAAGATTTATTAAATGAAGATTATTTCAATGAAGATCTTTTAGGCGAGGATTTATTAGAAAGTTATGACGAAAGTTATGATGAAGCCGCAAAAAAAAGACCTTCCATAAAAGGAATCAGACCAAATGTAAGTTCAGCAGTGAAACAAAGATCAAACTTTGGTAAAGCCTTAAGCGGAAGAGCTAACGATTATGCAACAAAAAGCGAATTAAAAAAATCATTAGATGCGATCTCAAATCAGGTAAATGAACTTAAAAAGACTTCATTAGCCACTAATAAAACCTTGGTTGCATTAGATCAAAAGCATACAGAACTTGCCAAGTTAGATGCCCGTAAAGGTGATAATCAAACTAAGGTTTTAAAAAATATGCAAATGATGAGCATGATGGGATCATTACTGAATCAGCCAAAATTAAAGCCTGAGAATTTGCAATATATTCCCGCTAAAGCAGCAGAGGGTAATAATCCTGCAATTGAGGCAAAAATAATTGAGAAGCCAAATACAAGCGCTATCTACGTAGATCCAACGATGTCTTTATTATTACCAATGATGACTACTATGGGGGATTCAGGCTCTGGAAAATCTGATAGCTCAAACATGATGTTGCCATTAGTTTTGATCATGTCACAACAAAATCAGGGTAATACTACTAACAACTCTAATACAATGTTGCCACTTGTCATGATGATGATGATGAATAAGTAATCTAAAAAAGGGCAGTTGATCCCAATTGCCCTTTATTTTTTTAACCTTAAAATTATAAAGAGATGAACCCATTTAATTTACTAATCAATTATGTGATAGCCAACAGCAGAGCAAGTTTTTATAATGTTCCCGGAAATCAGGAAATTACTAATACGGCACTTTTAACCGGCATGGTTTCTGAAAATCCACTGATGAGTTATTTAATTATTGATAACAAAGCAAAGATTGAAGGCGAAAAGACCATTGTGCCTGTGGTAACACAAACTCCTACAGGAACAGGCGCCACTCAGGGTTTGCAGGCTCCCGGCATTTCTGCAACTGGAGCTGAAGATCCAAAAAACACAAATGAGACACCTAAAGGAACTTCAACTGGGGAAACTGCTCCTGTAAATGTTGTAACCTTAGAAAACGTAAAAACAGAAATTTCAGATAGTACTAAAGCACTAAAAGAAGAAATTGCCAAAATTTCAGAAAATAACAAAGTAGAGTTGCAGAAAATTATTGCAGAAACTTTCAATCCAAAAATTGAAGGATTAGAAAAGAGCAATACAGCTTTAAATACTGCTATTATTGAAATTAAAGGTAGATTAGATGAAATTTCAAAGAGTACACCAGCTCCGGCTCCAGATAAGATAGTTCCAAATAAAGATGTTTCTATTCAAAAAGAAATAACTAAAAACGGACCAAAATGAAAACAGCAGCATCTAACACCGAAACGGGCAGTTTTGATCAGGTTGAAAAAAAATTAGTGCAAATTATGGATGCAATAAACAGTATTCGTCCTATTTTTTTTAAAAATGAACTGAAGTTTTCAAAGAAAGCTAAAGAAGAGAAATTGTTTCTTTACAAGAAGTTATTCCCTGAAAGAGTTTTAGGTATTAATAAAATTCAATCAGATTACAACAAAATTTTAGATGATACCAATTTATCTAAATTAGAGAAAGTTGACCTGGATTTTATCTTAGATCTGGAGAAAATTGGGTTTAAAAAAAGCCAATATGTAAATGAAATGAATGTTTTGGCACAAAAAGAAGAAAATCTAAATGATGCTTTTTTTAATTTTTTTATAGGCGAAAGTATTTATTTCAATTTTCTAAGTTCAGAATTAAGAAATATCCAATATAAACTAGATGGTATTCGTCGTTTAAATCCTTAAAAAACAGCTCATGGATCCAAGACTCAAAATTATCTTATATGGTAATCCCGATGAAGAATTATCGTTACTAATGCGTTTAGAAAAGGAAAAAGAATATCCGGAACATTGTAAAATTATTTCAGAATTTGGGACGATTGTCAGCATTCGGACAGAGCGCCGTTATTTATGCCGAATTTACAATAGCAAAAAGGTAAAAAGTTTAAAAGCACCTAGTGTGGTTCCGGCAAATATTGCAATAGAGCAAGTTTCATCAAATGAAATTTTAGAAAAGAAAAACGATATTCCAGACGAAAATACTTCGAATGTTGTTTTTGGAATCATAGATTTTGGTTTTGATTTTACACATCCGGACTTTATCAAAAATGATAAGACTCGTTTTGAGAAAATTTGGGTCCAGTCTGATCGATATGCCGAGAATAAATATGGCTATGGAAGAATTATTACAAAAGCCCAGATTAATGAGGCATTATTAGAAGAATTTCCATTTAAAAAATTAGGTTATCATCCCGGAAAATCAGATTTGTTTGGAAACGGCACACATGGCACGCATGTTCTCGGAATTGCATGCGGGAATGGTGCTGTAGCTCAAAAGAGTTTTGCGCCAAATGTTGAGATTTTAGCCGTAGATATGGGAACAAATCTCGTTAATGGTTGTAATCTATCTCTTGGTGATTCGGTCAAATTAATCGAAGGAATTGATTTTTTATTAACAGAAGCAGGAGATCGTCCAATTGTAATAAATATGAGCCTTGGTGGGCACGGAGATGCGCATACTGGAGAAACTTTAGTTGAACAGGCTATTGACCATATTTTGGCAACCAGAAAAGGAACTGCTATTGTACAAAGTACAGGAAATTACCATCAGGCGAATGTGCATACTTATGGTGACATCAAAAACAATCAGAAAGTTAAAATACCATGGATGTTTAAAAAACACGATCGTACTCCAAACGAGATGGAAATTTGGTATCATGGAGACGATATTTTGAGCGTAAACGTGTATGATGATAATCAGAAGATATTGCTGTCTTCAACGCCTTTTAAGGATGAATTGATTCTAAAAGATGGCGATGAAGTTGGTATTTGCCTGCACAGAAGTAAAGAGCCTAATACTAATAAAAATCAAATTAATATTCTGGTCAATGGTAAATTAAACTCCAAATTCTGGACCATTGAATTGGTTGGAAACAAGGTAGAAAATGGGCGTTATCATTGTTATATTGAACGCGATGATGGCGGACAATCTATCTTTTTACCTAAAATTGCCAATAAAACCCATACGACGAACTCCATTTGTAATTCGAAATATAGCATTGTTGTTGGAGCTTACAATCAAAATGATGATGCGAAGCCAATTTTATCTTTTAGTAGTTCAGGTCCAACTGTCGATGGCCGCATGAAGCCGGAAGTTGTAGCACCAGGCTTTAAAATACGATCATCCTGTTCTTCTTCCAGTAAAGAAAATAAGGCATCAAACAAACTGACTTCTAAAAGTGGAAGTAGTATGGCGGCACCTTATGTAGCTTCTCTGGTAATAAAAATTCTTGAAAAAGAACCACAACTCGATATTGTTTCAATCAGGAAAAAACTTTTTAAAGCTTGTGATTCTGCATCTTTTAAAGAAAATAGTATTGAAATATTCAGAGCCGGACATGGTTACATCAATCCGAATAAAATAATATAAACATCAAATGTTATGGAAAATTTAGTTTCTAATTCAACAATTATAAATCAGAATCCTGCAACGGTTTTACCTCCGGAGTTATTACGAAATAGCGTAGGATTGAATGCAGTGAATGACCCGCAGGATGTTCTTCAAATTCAAAATTACCTCAAAGAATTAGGTTATCCAATCACTGTTAGCGGAAATATCTCAAATAGTCAGACCGACAATACTATTATTTCAATTTTGAACTTTCAGTCCAATAACAATATTCAGGTGACCGGAATGATTAATCCAAATGATGCTACTTATATCGCTTTAAAACAATTCCCAAGAGTGATTACTGCATTGACAGAAAGTGAAGACGAATCGCTGCACCAGCCTTTTCTTACCAATTCATTTTTCTTCAGAAGAAATGCAGGGAATGCAAATACCCTGAATGTTATTTTTGAAGGAGATTCGTGGCTGGATTACCCTGTCCCAGGAATTTTGGATTTGTATGATACAATAACAGATCATAATCAAAGACTCAATTTGAATTGTCTTCATTTGGCACAATTTGGTGAAACGACTTCACAAATGTATGCTGACAGAACTCACTTTGTGCAGTATGTAAGCGGTTATCGAATTGACCGAATTTATTTTAGCGGAGGTGGAAATGATGTTTTTCCACAACTTGGCAGAATATTAAATGCCGGAGTAACTTCATTTAATCCCGGTTTCTTTACCGATACAGCGAAATTAAGTGAATTAAGAAGTTTGTCAGGAGATGCTTTATATCAAAAATGTATTGTATACAAAAGATATTTAAACACCAACACTTTTGATAGTGCACTTTTTAATTCGGCGAATCTCAATTCTATTTTTACTACTATTATGCGCAATTATCTGGGATTCGGAAGCGTTGTAAATGCACATTGCACGCCAAATACTATATTTTATATGCATACTTACGATTATCCCTTATTCAAACTTGGTGTGCAGCCGTCAGTTGCCGGATTAAGTTTGCCTTTGGGACCTTGGATAAAACCTGTTTTTGACCGATTGGGAATTACAGATGAAATTTTAAGATGTTATATCATTATCCGATTATTGGATCGATTTTATGCGCTTCTATGGCAAATAAAAAATCATTTCAACTATTACGGTTATCGTTTTCAAAGCAGAATAATAGATTATCGTGGCCTTTTAAATTCATCTCAATATTGGAGAGACGAAATCCATCCGAATTCACTAGGAGCAAGGCGATTATCAACACGCGTTACTTTTTAAAATAGAAAAACCCGACTTGTTATGGTCGGGTTTTTTTATGAATTAAACTTTTTATCTTAAAGTTGCTCCAAGTTCAGTTTCAAAAGTTTGTTGCAATTTAGACATGATTTTATCAATCTGACTGTCTGTAAGCGTTTTGGAATTGTCCTGAATGGTAAAACTTAACGCGTATGATTTTTTGCCTTCCGGAAGATTTTTTCCTTCATATACATCAAACAAATTAATGTCTTTTAAAAGGGCTTTCTCCGTTTGTTTAGCCAAATTGAAAATACTTTCATATGTTGTGCTTTGGTCAATTAACAAAGCCAAATCCCTGCGAACTTCAGGATATTTAGGAATTTCAGAATATTTGATTTTTCCTGTAATAATTTTAAGAACTAAATCCCAATTAAAATCAGCATAATAAACATCTTGTTTGATTCCGAAATGTTTTAGAATAGATTTCTTAACTACACCCATTTCTACTAAAGTATCATTATTGTAGCAAATTGCAGTTCCTTCTGAAAAAATATCAGATTGAACCGGGGAATTTGAAATTTTATCAATTCCCAAACGGGCAACAATTCCTTTAACAAATCCTTTTAATAAAAAGAAATCAGTAGTTTTTTGTGGATTTGTCCAGCTTTCTTTATTTCTGTTTCCGGAAATTAATAAAGAAAGATGTTTATGTTCCTCATATCCGTTAAGATATTTATGATAGGATTTCCCGAATTCAAATAATTTTAAATCTGCATTCTTTCTATTGATGTTATACGATATCGCTTCTAAACCAGAAAACAACAAAGACTGACGCATAGTTGATAAATCACTGCTTAATGGGTTCAGCATTGTTACATTGTGTTCTTCTTTTAAAGAAGCAGATAATTTTGCATATGCTGCAGTAGTCAGCGAATTGGCCATCATTTCATGAAAACCCTGGGAATTCAATTGTGAAGCAATAACATTTTGCACTTTATAATCTTCAGTTCTGGGTGAGTTTGAAACAGTTGCATTGAATTTCTTAGAGAAATTAATATTGTTATAACCATAAACTCTTAGAATCTCCTCTATTACGTCAATTTCGCGTTGTACGTCAACACGGTAAGCCGGTATGGTTAATCCTAAACCAGATTCAGAAACACTATTTACTTTAATGTCTAAAGAAACCAGAATTTTTTTGATGGTATCTTTTGGAATTTCCTGTCCAATAATTTTATAAACATGACTAAAATTTAATAAAACAGAGAAGTCTTCTATTTTTTTAGGATAAACTTCCACAACGTCAGAGGTAAGTTTTCCACCTGCCACTTCCAAAATCAAAATAGCAGCACGTTTTAAAGCATATTCTGTAATGGTTGGATCAATTCCTCTTTCAAATCTGAAAGAAGCATCTGTATTTAATCCGTGTCTCTTAGCTGTTTTACGAATGCTTACTGCATCAAAATAAGCACTTTCTAAGAATATAGAAGTGGTACCATCTGTAACACCAGATTTTTTTCCTCCAAAAACACCCGCAATACACAACGGACCTTTTTCGTCGCAAATCATCAAATCTTCTTTGTGCAATGTTCTTTCAACATCGTCCAGAGTTGTGAATTTAGTCCCTTCAGGAAGTGTTTTTACAATTATTTTCCCGTTGATTTTTGCAGCGTCAAAGGCATGTAACGGCTGTCCTAATTCATGTAATACGTAATTAGTGACGTCAACAATATTATTTTTTGGAGTTAACCCAATAGCTTTTAAACGATCTTGTAACCAGGCAGGAGATTCCTGAACAGTGATTCCGGAAATAGTTACACCACAATATCTTGGCGCTAATTGAGGTTCTTCCACGTTAACATCAATTTTTAATGTACGCATGTCCACTCTGAAGTTGCTCACAGATGGCGTAATCAATTCTATATTTACACCACGTTGCAGCATTCCCGCTCTTAAATCACGAGCAGTTCCAAAATGACTCATGGCATCAGCACGGTTTGGAGTTAATCCAATCTCGAAGACTTCATCATTTGCAACTTTAAATACTACTGAAGCTGGAGTTCCAGGTTCTAAGGCATCATCAAGAATCATGATTCCGTCATGGCTTGTCCCTAAACCTAATTCATCTTCAGCACAAATCATTCCGTGACTTTCCTGTCCGCGAATTTTTCCTTTTTTGATAGTAAATTCAGCGCCTTCTTTATCATATAAAACAGTTCCAATAGTAGCAACTGGAACTTTTTGTCCTGCAGCAACATTGGCAGCACCACAAACGATTTGTACAGGAGCTTCTAAACCAATATTTACAGTTGTAACTTTTAATCTGTCGGCGTCAGGATGTTTTTCACAAGTAAGTACGTGTCCTACAACAACTCCTTCCAAACCACCTTTTATAGATTGGTATTTTTCGACAACTTCAACTTCCAGGCCTAGATCTGTCAGTAATTCTGAAGTTTGCTCAGATGTCCAATCTGTTTTAATAAATTGTTTTAACCAGTTGTAAGATATTTTCATGTTAACTATTTTGTTCTTGTATCAGGATACAAATATAAGGATTGCGAGTTGGAGTTGGAAACAATTTATTTGTTTTTTGCCTTAAAAATATACCGTTTAACGGAATTTAAAAACAATAAAACGAAAGAAAAAGTTAAGTAATCATGGTGAAATGAGTCCATAATACCTTTGCAGAAAGAAGATTAAATCAATTCTTCAACATGTTTTTTGATGTTTTCCGATATTTTTTTTGTCGGTAAATCATTTTCGTCATCCCCAAACGGATCTTCTATTTCTTCAGCGATAAGCTCTAAACTTGCCAGTACGTAAAAAATAAAAACAACCACCGGAGCTACATAATAGCCTAAGCTCACAGAATATCCAAAAGGCAGCGACATCGTATAAAAGAAAATGAATTTTTTAATAAAAGCGCTGTAGGAGTAGGGAATAGGAGTGTTTTTTATTCTCTCGCAAGCGCCGCAGATATCTGTAAAGGATTGTAGTTCTTCGTTTAAAATGATAAGCTGATCTCCCGTAATCTTCTTTGAAACATATAAATCATTGATTTTATGAAACATCATTCTTTTCACCTGGTTAGGTTTGTGTTTATGATGATCAATTTCCAGATCTACATCATCAAAAAGCTGCTTGCTGGTTTCAGAATCGTGGAGATGCTTGTGTAAAATGGCAGCATATAGCGGGATGAATTTCCTGAAAAATTTGCGGTCATTTTCATCTTTTAGTATGGCAGAAAGTTTTATGGCCAGATTACGACTGTTATTGACAAGGCTTCCCCACAATTTTCGGCCTTCCCACCAACGATCATAGGCGGTATTAGTTCTAAAAACCAGCAATAACGAAATGACAAAACCTAACATTCCGTGCATCACTGAAATGTTCTGAATAAAATCGCCTTTGCCTATTTTAAAATACACCACTTCGAGATAACCAACTGTTGCAGCATAAATTGCGATAAAAATCATTATCGTAAATAACTTTCGGACCGTATCTGATTTATGGAAATGAAAAATAAAAGTAAACCAATCTTTGGTGTTGTATGAAATCATTAAAGTGGATTTTAAAACAAATTTACTTTAAAAATTAATATTTCCCGCTAATTCTTTCAAAGCAATTTCAGATAATTTTGCCTGATATTGTGCATTGCTGTAACGCACTTTTGCATTGACATAGTTCAGCTGAGCCGTTCTGAAATCAAGTGTTGTAATAGTTCCGATTCTAAATTTATCTAGCGTAATGTCTAAATTTTGTTTGGCTATTGCTTCGTTATCCTGTTCTAAATCAATTAATTCTAAATTTGTTAAATACGTTTGAAAAGCGGTGCTCAGCGAAGTATTCAAAATCATATTTTGTTGCTCAATTGCAATTTGAGAATTCTCGATTTCGAGTTTTGCTACCTTTTCATTTCGATGTTGGTTAAAACCATCAAAGATGTTTAGGGTTGCATTAAAGCCATAATTTAAACCTCTTGCTGAAGACTGGCTTGTAAATCCTAAACTTGATTGGTTTTCTGAAAAATTGTAGCCAGAGGTTAAGTTTACAACAGGGTATCGGTCAGCTTTTACTTGTTTTAATTGTAATTCTGCTATTCGTTTGTTGATAATTTGCAATTCTAATCCAGGGTTTTGTTTCTGTGCCAACTCCATTAAATTAGCTAAAACAAGTGTATTATCAACAGTAACCAAATCAGTAACTCTAAAATCAATTTTTGGGTCACGCGCTAAATACTGATTCAGTAAAATTTTAGCATTTGAATACGATTCTTTTTGTCTTAATAAAGCAACCTGATCTGAATTTAAATCTACCTGTGCATTTAAAACTTCTAATTTTGAAGCTTTTCCAATACTAAAACGGTTCTGTGCTAATGTTAAACGTTGTTTCGAAATAACGATTGTCGTATCTAAAGCAGCCAATTGTTGTTGTTGTTGAACCAAATCATAATAAGCAGAATTAACCTGACCAATCTGGATTAAAATCGTTTGTTTTAACTGGGAATCACCTAATTTTTGAAGTTCTTTTAACTGATCAAGTCTTGCAAACATTTTCATACCATCAAAAACAGTCCAGCCTAAACTTACGCCGTAGTTCAAACTGTTATTTTTTGCGTTATCCAAGGAGGTTGAAGTGCCATCCTGACGCGTTTGTGATGAATTCTGGATGCTGTTATTATCTGTTACTGAAGCAGTAGCAACAGGTAACATTCCTGCGTTTCCAATAGTTACGTTGGTCTCGCTTATTTTTGTATTGTTTTTTGCAATCTTAATTTCAAAATTATTTTCTAAAGCTATTTTCATAGCATCTCCAATAGTCAGAACTTCCTGAGCATTTATATTTGTAATGCAAAAGAAGAAGAATATTAAACTGCGGAACAAAATTTTAGTATTCATATTTGTTTTCTTTTACCACGAATTCAATTGACTTAAATTCGCGGCTAATAAATTATTTACTTTCTTTTTCGTATTCGTCAATATGATCAAATTCCGGATAATGTTTTCTGGCTTTAGACCACATCAAATAAATCGCTGGAATAACAAATAGTGTTAATGCTAAAGAGAAAATAGTTCCCCCAACAATTACAACTCCCATTCCGATTCTACTTGTAGATGCAGCTCCAAGTGACATTGCAATCGGCAACGCACCTAAGGCAATCGCTAAACTCGTCATTAAAATTGGACGTAAACGTGCTTCTGAAGCTTCTAAAATGGCTTCTAATTTTGGTTTTCCCTGCTCTCGTAATTGATTTGCAAATTCCACGATCAAAATACCGTTTTTAGTTACCAGTCCGATAAGCATTACTGTTCCAATCTGGCTAAAGATATTCCATGTTTGATTAAATAACCACAAGGAGAATAATGCCCCTGCAACCGCCATTGGTACCGTTAAAATGATGATGAACGGATCGATGAAACTTTCAAATTGTGCGGCAAGAATCAAAAAAATTAATAATAAAGCCAGTCCAAAAGCAAAAGAAGTATTCGAGCTACTTTCAACAAAATCTCTCGATTCTCCACTCAAGTCGGTTGTGAAACTTTCGTCCAGAACCTTTGCCTTAATTCGGTTCATTTCTTCTATACCATCGCTGATACTTTTTCCGGGTGCTAAACCTGCAGAAACTGTCGCCGACATGTATCTGTTATTGTGATACAATTGTGGCGGATTACTTTGTTCTTCAACTTTAACAACGTTATCCATCTGAATCAATTCTCCACTTTTACTTTTTACAAACATCGATGTTAAATCCAATGGTTTAGAACGGTCTTTTTGATCAAACTGACCAATTACCTGGTATTGTTTTCCGTTTTTGATGAAATAACCAAAACGTTGTCCGCTTAAAGAAAGTTGTAAAGTCTGAGCAATATCAATGATTGAAATTCCTAAACTTTCTGCTTTTTCACGATCGATACTTACGTTGATTTCAGGTTTATTAAATTTCAGATTTACGTCTGTAATCGAGAAAACATCACTTTTACCGACTTCATCCATGAAAACTGGAATTTTTTCTCTTAATTTTTCAAAATTAGGAGCCTGAATAATATATTGAATCGGTAAACCTCCACGTCTGTTAACGGCAATTGTAGGTTGTTGGATAACAGATGTTTTAGCATCCGGATATTGTTTTGTCCATTTTGTTAGTTGATCGGCAATATCCTTTTGAGATTTTTTTCTTTCATCCGGCTCTTTAAGAGAAAGTCTGATAAAACCGGTATTTGTTGCTGAAGCACCAAAGCCTGGAGCGGTAATAACCAAGCTTACTTTTTTCTCCGGAATTGAATCGTCAACCAATCTTGAAATTTCCTGCATGAAACGATCTGTATATTCATAAGATGAACCTTCGGGAGTTGTCATACGCATTGTAACCGAACTACGATCATCATAAGGTGCGGTTTCCTTCGGAAGAATGGTAAAGAATAAATAAATTAATCCAAAACAAGCAATTAGAATAGGGAAACTAATCCATTTTTTGTCCATAAAGCGATTTAATGCATCGGCATAACCGCTATTTAATTTTTCGAAGAACGGTTCTGTTTTAATGTAGAATTTTGATTTTTTCTGCTCGCCGCCTTTCATTAAATAAGCGTTCAGCATTGGTGTTAAAGTCAGGGATACAAATGCTGAAATTAATACGGCTGCACCAATTACGACCCCAAACTCCCGAAAGAGTCGGCCTACGAAACCTTCTAAGAAAATTACCGGTAAAAACACAGCAGCCAATGTTACTGAAATCGAAATTACAGCATAAAAAATTTCGTTAGAACCTTTAATAGCAGCTTCAATTGGCGACATACCTTCTTCAACCTTTTTAAAGATGTTCTCCGTTACAACAATTCCGTCATCTACCACCAGACCTGTTGCCAAAACAATAGCTAATAAGGTTAAAACGTTGATTGAGAACCCGAATAGCCACATAATAAAGAAAGTTGCAATTAACGAAACCGGAATATCAATTAAAGGTCTGAATGCAATTGCCCAGTCTCTAAAAAATAAATAGATAATGATAATTACCAGAATGATAGAAATCCCTAAAGTTTCAGCAACCTCTAAAACTGATTTTTTTACGAAAATGGTATTGTCAAGAGCAATGTTTAGTTTAATATCTTTTGGAAGATCTTTCTTTAAAGCTTCGTATTTTTTATAAAATTCAGCTGAAATATCTAGATAATTCGCACCAGGCATAGGCACGATAGCTAAACCAATCATCGGAAGCCCGGATTGACTCAGTTTGGTTTCAATGTTTTCAGGACCTAATTCGGCTCCGCCAACATCACTTAAGCGAACAATTTTATCACCGTCAGTACGAACAATGATATTATTGAATTCTTCCGGTTTAGAAAGGTTTCCAACTGTTTTTACTGTTAATTCGGTATTATTTCCGGTTAATTTTCCAGATGGTAATTCTACGTTTTGTGCGTTAAGGGCATTGCGAACGTCAGCAACGGTACAACGGTATGCAGTTAATTTTACAGGATCAATCCACAGACGCATGGCGTAACGTTTTTGTCCCCAGATCTGGACACCGCTTACTCCGGGAATCGTTTCTAAACGTTGCGAAATTACGTTTTCTGCATAATCACTTAATTCTAACGAACTTCGGCTGTCACTTTGAACAGTCATCGAAATAATAGCGTCACTATCGGCATCAGCCTTAGATACAACAGGTGGCGCATCAATATCTTGGGGTAAACTTCTAATAGCTTGTGAAACTTTATCACGAACATCATTCGCAGCTTCTTCCAGATTTTTATCTAAATTAAATTCGATGGTAATATTACTGCTTCCCTGATTACTTGATGAAGTAATATTTCGAATTCCATCAATGGCATTTACTGCTTTTTCTAAGGGTTCGGTAATTTGTGATTCAATAATATCAGAATTGGCTCCGGTATAATTTGTTCTGATGGAAACCTGCGCGGGGTCAATTGATGGGAATTCCCGAACACCCAAAAATGTATAACCAATGAAACCGAATAAAATAATCAAAAGATTCAGTACAATGGTTAAAACGGGTCTTCTTATACTTGTAGTTGATAAACTCATGTGAGATTTTGTATTTTAGAGTTTTGATTTTAGAATAAAGAAAATAGAATAAAGAGGTGTAGATTTAAAAAAAGCATAACTCAAAATTCATAACTCAAAACTATTTTTTTACGTTAACTTTTATAGGTGCTTCGTTTTTTAATGACATAACTCCACTTGTAATCAGGGTGTCACCTGCTTTTAATCCTGAAAGAATTAAAATTGAAGCATCTGTTCTTGTTGTTGCATCAACCATAACTTCTTTAGCTTTTCCCATATTGGCGATATATACCTTTTTTCCGTCTTGTACAGGAACTATAGCTTCTGAGGGAACTACAATTGCATCCTTAATAATATTTAAAGGTAATTTTACATCAGCAAAAGTTCCGGGGAAAAGTTTTCCATCTATATTATCCGCAATAGCGCGAATTTGTAAAGTACGAGTTGCTACTTCTACTTCTGGTTCAATAGCATATATTTTCGCTGAATACACTTTATCAGATCCTGAAACTGAAAAATCTATTGTTGAACCTGATTTCACTTGCGAGGCATATTTTTCAGGAATAGAGAATGTTATTTTTACTTTTCCTGTATTCACTAATTTTGCTACTAAAACAGTTGGTGTTATATAGGTTCCCGGTGAAATAGAACGCAAACCAATTTTTCCTGAAAATGGTGCTTTTACAGAAGTTTTTGCAATTTGAGCTTTAATTAATTGCGTTTGTGCTTTCATAGAAGCATAATCTGCATTTGCAACATCAAATTCTTCCTGACTTATAGCTTCTTTTTGAAGTAATAATTTTGCTCTTCTTTCGTTTTCAGCTGCCAAGCCCTCTTTAGTCTGAGCTTGTCTTAATTGAGCTCTTAATTCAATATCATTTACCTTAAAAAGTATCTGTCCCTTATTTACATATGTGCCTTCAGTAAAATAAATACCTTCAACAATTCCCGAAACTTCACTGTGAACTTCTATTTGTTCATTGGCTTCAACAGATCCTGATAATGACAGGTTATTATCAAATGTAGAAGTTTTAACCACGATACCTGTTACAGTTGTTGGGCGGTCTTTATCACCGGACTTTTTAGATTCGTCGTTTTTGCTTTTGTTAGAAACAACTCTGTAGGCAATAAACCCTCCGAGTACTATAATTAACAGGGCATAAATTAGATTTTTTACTTTCATAAAATTGAGGTAAATGTTTTTTTGGGATTGTTTTTAGTAGCTTACAAATTTAACTTTTTGAACCGTAATCGAAAGAGGTTAGCTATTATTTAACATTTGTATGTACAAGTTTTTAAATTAGATTATGTATTGGACTGTTTCTATTCACAAAGGTTTAATGTAGAAGTAAAAAAAAAGTTTTTTTTATAATTAGATGACTATGTAATAGATCACAAAACGGCATTTAGAGTAATATTTTATTAAGTTTTTACTTATAAAAATAGTAAAATTACGTGTTTTAAAAGTAGGAAAAAACACATGAAGTTGTTTTTTGTTGTATTTTGTCTGATTTATTTTGCTGTTTATCGATTTTATTTGTAACATTGATAAGGTTAAACAATGTGATGATTTTTTTGTGAGAATATTAATGTTTTACTGTGTAAAACGTTAATAAATGTAGGTTTTTTATTTGTGTTAAGTTGAATTTTTTGCTTTTTAAGAATGAATAAATTAACAACTGTTTATATTTTAAATTAAAAATCGTCTCTTTATGAAGAAAAAATTACTTCTTGGTTTATGGTTTACTTTTTTACTTGCTGCAATTTCTTATTTGTTTTGGCAAAACGAATTTAAATACAGTTTGCCAACACCGGTTCCTAAAAATTACCATGAGATAGCCATGGGGAGTAAAATTGATTTAAAATGTTGTGTGACGGATCAAAGGCCAGTTTTTATACATTTTTTTAATCCTGATTGTCCGTGTTCCCGTTTTAATATACCTCACGTTAGTGGCCTGATTAAAAAGTACGGAGACAGAATTAATTTTAAAATTGTGGTTCTGAACAAAGAGAAGACTTTTACAATCGAAGAAATTCAGAATAAATTTGATGCTGAGATTCCTGTTTATTTTGATGAAGAAATAGCAAAAAATTGTGGTGTTTTCTCAACACCTCAGGCAGTTCTTGTTGATGCTTCTCAAAACTTATATTATCGTGGTAATTATAATAAAACAAGATATTGCACTGATGCAGATAGTAATTATGCCGAGCAAGCAATAGATTCTTTATTAAGTCATACAAATGCCCCTTCATTTGATGCGTTAGCTCTTCGAGCTTATGGATGTTCTTTACCAAAATGCACTAAATAAATCTAACCTTAACATTACCTAAATTATGAAAGCAAAAGCTAGTTTGAATGAACAGGATTATCTGCACAATTTCATGTCTACAATGACACAAAAATCAGATACGATTATTAATTATGTTCTCGCCATTTATTTTCTTCTCGGGATCGCTCTGGCTTTTAAATATGATACCTGGGAGATTGGAGCAGGAGTGGGAACATTAAATTTGTTAGCCTATTATTCGGCAAAATTTTTTCTTAAAAAGTCCAAATTTTATCAATATGTATTAGCGGTTGTGCTTGCCATTTTTATGGCGCAATATATTTATCAGATGCATGGTTTGTTCGAAATGCACTTTACGGTTTTTATTGCCAGCACAATCCTGATTATTTATCAAAACTGGAAATTACAAATTCCACTTACGCTTTTGGTTGTCTTACATCATGGAGCTTTGGCTTATATGCAAAACTTTATTTACACAGATCCAAAAGGAATACAATTGTATTTTTCACAAGTGAATTTTGATATGGAAACGTTTATTATTCACGTAATATTAGCTGCAGTCGTTTTCTTTATGAACGGATATTGGGCTTACTATTTTAAAACACATAGCCAAAACCACATTTCTAAAATATCTGATGAATATGAATTGGAAAATATGAAACTGGCATCGGCAAAATATAGTTCATTATCTGCCACTAAAGAATACAATGATTTTGTACACAGAACAACTTTAGATTTAAAATTACCTGTAAGTTCTGTATTAAAACTTATTGATGTTTCAAAAGGCCATACGGATAACGATAAGCTTTTAAGTTATTTAGATATGATGCGTGAAAGTGCCAAAAAAATTGATGATATGGTGAATGATATTCATGTTAAGTCTATTAATAGCAGACCATCACATTAAAGTCTTTTAATTTATTTATAATCAATAATTTATGCAATTAAATAGTATACTCAGAAAGTAATTACATATTAATTTTTAATACAAAATTTATGGATATCAGAATTACCCGCCCGACCCCATCAGACAGAGAAGTTGATTGGAATAAGAATAAAGTACTACTTAGCAAAACAGATACAAAAGGAACGATTCTATACGCCAATGAAGATTTTATTGACGTATCTGGTTATGATGAATTTGAGCTTATTGGACAGCCTCATAATTTAATTCGCCACCCTGACATGCCTAAAGTGATTTTTAAATTGCTATGGGATAGTATTAAATCGAGTAAAAATATTCACGCCATCATCAAGAATATGTCTAAAACGGGTAGATATTATTGGGTAATTACCGATTTTAAAATCATAGCCGATTCTGATGGAGAGATCGTTGGATATTTTGGAACAAGAAAATCCGTTTCAGAGGATATTATTGTAAAGTTTATCGAACCTCTGTATAAAAAGCTTTTGCATATCGAAGAAGCCAGTGGAATGTTAGCGTCTGAGGAATACTTGACTGGCTTTTTAGAGGAACGCAAAAAAACATATATGGAATATATTGATCATCTTGTTACAACGGGAAAAGATGATAAAAACAAAGTAAGTAAAGGTCTTTTTAATGGTCTCTTTGAAAAGAAAGAAGCGCCTAAAAAGAAATAGTTTTTTTAAGTTGCTAAGCTACTAAGATTCTAAGGTACTAAGATTAAAAGCTTAGCGACTTAGAATCTTAGCGACTTAGAACCTTAAGAAATATAATTCCAAATGTTTTTCTTCTTCGTCAATTCTATAAAAACAGCTTTTAGTACAGCATGTTCCGGTTTTTGAAGTGGACCGTCTTCCTTCAAGATTTTCATTGCATAGTTTCTTGCTAAACTTAAAATATCACGATCTCTAACTATATCTGCAATTTGAAGGTTTAAAACACCACTTTGTTGTGTTCCCATTAAATCTCCCGGGCCACGTAGTTTCAGGTCGACTTCTGCAATTTCAAAACCATCATTCGTCTGAACCATAGTCTCCATACGGGTTTTACTATCAGTACTTAATTTATGACTCGTCATTAAAATGCAATAACTTTGTTCGGCTCCACGACCAACGCGGCCACGTAATTGGTGTAGCTGTGACAATCCAAAACGTTCAGCACTTTCTATAATCATTACACTCGCGTTCGGAACATTTACACCCACTTCAATTACTGTTGTTGCCACCATAATATTGGTTTTTCCTTCAGAAAAGCGTTTCATTTCAGCATCTTTATCGGCCGGTTTCATTTTTCCATGTAAAATCGAAATCGAATATTGAGGCAGCGGAAAATCACGCGAGATACTTTCGTAACCGTCCATTAAATCTTTATAATCCATTTTTTCAGATTCCTGAATCAACGGATAAACAATATAAATTTGCCTTCCTAAGGCAATTTCGTCACGCAGGAATTTCCAAACTTTCAAACGATTACTGTCAAAACGATGTACAGTCTGAATTGGTTTTCTGCCAGGTGGCAATTCATCAATTACAGAAATATCCAGATCTCCGTATAAACTCATCGCCAAAGTTCTCGGAATAGGAGTAGCGGTCATTACTAAAACGTGTGGCGGAATATCATTTTTTTTCCACAATTTCGAACGTTGTTCTACACCAAAACGATGCTGTTCATCAATTACAGCCAAACCTAAATTTTGGAATTGGACTTTATCTTCTAACAAAGCGTGTGTACCAATTAAAATATGTAAACTGCCATTTTCAAGTTCTTCATGAATGATTTTTCGGGCTGCTGTTTTGGTTGAACCTGTCAGTATTTTGATATTAAGATTTAAAGTTTTAGCTAATTCTGATAAACCAATAAAATGCTGATTGGCAAGAATTTCTGTTGGAGCCATTAAACACGCCTGAAAACCATTATCAATAGCCAAAAGCATACTCATAAAAGCCACAATAGTTTTTCCGGAACCAACATCTCCTTGTAATAAACGATTCATTTGGGCATTACTTCCCATGTCCGCACGAATTTCTTTTATTACTCTTTTTTGAGCATTTGTTAATTCAAAAGGCAAATGGTTCTGATAAAATTCATTAAAAAGCTCACCCACTTTTGTAAAGGGATGCCCTTTTATTTTGTGTTTCCGAATTAGGTTTTTAGTAATTAACTGAAGCTGAATAAAAAACAATTCCTCAAATTTCAATCGGAATTGGGCTTTCGCCAAAGCATCAGTACTTTTTGGAAAATGTATGTTGAATAAAGCCGCTCTTTTTGGAATTAATTTTAATTCTTCAATTAAATAGGGCGGAAAAGTTTCGGTAAACAAAGCTTGGGTTTCCAAAAACAATTGTTCCATCATTTTATTAATGGTTCGATTTGAAATTCCTCTATTGGCAAGTGTTTCAGTTGAAGGATATACGGGTTGCATGGCTGAACGAAGACTTTTTTCGTGCTCGCTCAATAGTTCAATTTCCGGATGTGCCATACTAAACTGACTTCCATACAAAGAACATTTTCCAAAAATTACGCAAACTTCATTCAGCTTTAAACTTTCACGAATCCATTTATGCCCCTGAAACCAATTAAGGTCAATTTGGCCTGTATCATCCACGAAAGTGGCCACCAAACGCTTCTTGTTTTTCGCAAATTCAACCGTCTTTATATTGATGATTTTACCAATAATCTGAACTTCGGCTCCTGTATTTTGAAGTTCATTTATTTTGTAATAACGCGTTCTGTCAATATATCTATTCGGAAAAAAATTAACCAAATCTCCGTATCTATGAATGCCCAATTCCTTGCGAAGCAACTGGCCACGACTGGGACCAACGCCTTTTAAGTATTCGATTGGGGTTTCAAGGAGATTGTTAGACATTTTTTTTGACTTCTTAGATTTTAGACTGGCTTAGATTTTAGAAAATAGAGTATAGAATAAGGAACATAGACAAAAATCTATTCTCTTTATTTTATACTCTATTTTCTTTCATCTTTGGAAAAGCGAAGATAGATTTTAATTGGGAAATTTGAAAATGAATAATGTTTAGGAATTATTACTCTGACAAAAAGAAGCGCTTTGTTTTTGAATTGAAAAGCAAAATGTTTTTTGTACGTATAAATACCTGATTTTTAAATAATTTAGAATTTAAAACTAAAAATTATCCTACATAATGGTATCTTTGTTTATATATGAGTTTTAGTTAAGATAAATTGATTTTCTAAAATCTCTGCCAAAAACATTAAATCTAACATTAAACTTTCTTTATTATGGAAACAACCAAATTTACAGAAACAATCGAAGACAATCACATTCAGGCACCTTTTAGAGTAGGAGAATGGCTTCCTTCTGATAAAAAGATTCTTCAGGAATGGATGAACGTTCTAATTGAGAAAACAGATAAAAATCCAAAAGAATTATTGCCGGTTATTGCTGAATTTAAGTCTTTTATAGAAAATGACCCCGAAGTATTTATGTATTTTAATTTGATGTTTAGCCAGGTTCCAAAAAAGTATAGAAAAGATCCTGCCGGAAATAAACAGGTCCGTGATTATCATCATATGCTGCAATTGTTTAATACTATTATGACAAATGCTCCGGAATTTAATACAACAGGAGTTGTTGGTTTTCCTATTAATGCCATTTTAGATTGGTCAATGGGAACTGAAGCTGGCTACGCTGCATTCTTAAGTGAAAAAGTAAATAAGCAATTCAAAAAAATGTTGAACGAATGGGGGATTTTCCTAAAAACAACTGATTCTTGCGCCGTTTTAAATAAAGATCCTAAAAAAGGCTGGTTTGGAGCAGATGCGATGAAAGCGATGCCTAATTTTGATACCGAATTTATTTGCCAGCCTGAATTAGAGCATCATGGATTTACATCCTGGGATAATTTTTTTACTCGCGAATTTAGACCAGGACAGAGGCCTTTGGCAAGTCCGGATGATGATAATGTAATTACAAACGCCTGCGAATCTGCTCCCTACAGAATTGCTGAAAAAGTAAATGGCAGAGATAAATTTTGGATAAAAGCACAGCCATATTCCATTGAACATATGATGGCTGGGGATTCTTTTATAGAAAAATTTATTGGTGGAACTATCTATCAGGCTTTTTTGAGTGCTTTAAGTTATCATCGCTGGCATAGCCCAGTGAGCGGTACTATCGTTAAAGCTTACACTGTTGACGGAACTTATTATGCAGAAGCAATTTCTGAAGGTTTTGACGATGCAGGGCCAAATGATTCTCAAGGTTATATTACTGAACTAGCCACAAGAGCACTTATTTTTATACAAGCTGACAATCCAAAAATAGGATTAATGTGTTTTATGCCGGTTGGAATGGCCGAAGTTTCTTCTTGCGAAATAACAGTTTATGAAGGCCAACATGTCAAAAAGGGAGATCAACTTGGGATGTTTCATTTTGGAGGTTCAACACACTGTCTGTTTTTTGGCCCTCAGGTGAAGCTTGCGTTTGATATGCACGGTCAAAAACCAGGTTTAAATTCCAGTAATATTCCTTTAAAATCTAAAATCGCGACTGTATTATAAATTTAATTTTAAAGTAAAATTGCATAAAAACTCTGCTTTTAAATAGTAGAGTTTTTTTCGTTTAATAAATATTTTCAACAAATAAAAGCAACCTTTAACGAAACCTTCATCTATATAAGTAAATTAAATCTTAAAATATACAAATGAAGAAGATTGGAATTGCTTTTATGTTGATGTTTTGTTTTTTATCCTGTTCGAATAGTGAGGCAAACTCTGCCGTGATTACATATTATTACGGAAAATGGAAACTGACTAAAATGACAAGAGTTTTTATACCAGCACTTTATATTAACGGGAATCCTCAATGGCAGGAATTTTATGATTTTAAAACAGATCGTACTTTTGTAAAAACAAGAATACAAGAAACGACAAAAACTTATGCATCTGGAAAATTTGAGATTATAAAAATCAAAATGAGACACATATAAAATTGACTTACAAGGAAGACAATGACATTATTGGAAGCTGTTTTGGAGGTTTAAGCGAAGATCTATATGTAAATTCAGATGGGTTATTAACAAGTACATGGCGAATGTTTGACGGACCGGGTTTGTTTTATAAAAAAATGAGATAAAAAAATGTAAATTTGTAATAACTTATAAAAACTATTCAGTAATTAAATTGAATAGTTTTTTGTTTTTAACACTTTAAAAATGACAACACATTTAGCACTTTTACGCGGTATCAACGTTTCAGGTCATAACATGATGAAAATGGAAGCTTTGAAAGCTATGTTGGAGAATATTGGTTTTCAGAATGTACGAACTTATTTACAATCTGGAAATGTTTTTGTTGATACTGAAGAAGAAAGTGCGTCGAAAGTGGGTTTTATTATCAAACAGGAAATTTTCAAGGTTTTCGGACATGAAGTTCCAACAATTGTAATAACAAAACAAGATCTGGAATTATGTTTTAAAAACAGCCCTTATCTAAAAGAGAAAGATATTGATACTAAAAAACTATATGTTGCTTTTGTTTCAACTGAATTAAAAAAGGAGAATATAAACGATTTGAAAATCAGTCAGTTCAAACCTGATGAAGCGTGTATAGATGGCAACAGAATTTTTATTAAATATGATATAGGAGCCGGAAAAACAAGATTAGAAGGCAAATACATTGAGAAAAAACTGAATGTTATAGTAACAATGCGGAATTGGAATACGGTGACGAATTTGCTTAGAATGTATTCGGAAGAATAACTTTTTGCTTCTATCCGCTTTCGCTCGAGTCGTGGCAAACTATTTTATTTCGGAATCAAATCGCAATACCAAAAACCATAATCAAAAGCATCGCTGGCGCTTGTATCGCAAGCGGTATCTGATGAATCTTCGTTTTTAGGTTTTTCATATTTTCTATAAACGATTTCTCCAATTTCAAAATTTATCGGCTCCGAGAAAATTGGGCCATCAAAAGCAAAAGTATGGAATTCTCCATTTTCACCGCAAACATCTACATTCTCAGGTAAGTCATTAATAAAATCCTGATCGATAATTCGGCCCACAAAACTTTTATCCAAATATCTTTCGTTTACACAAACTACAATGGTTTTAAATCCTAAAGAAATAAATTCCTGAATTAAGTCTTTTGTTGGAATTTTCCAAATTGGGAAAACGCCTTCAAAACCTATTTTTGCCAATTGATCTTCGCGATATTTACGTAAATCTTCCAGAAAAATATCTCCAAAAACAGAATGTGATATGCCTTTGTTTTTTAGTCCTGTCAATGTTTTTGTCATAACATTTTCATAGACTTCCATGGTTGGCATTTCCGGAACCTGCAAAATTTCCAAAGGTAATCCAATACTTTTTGCTTGCGCTTCGAGTAGTTCAACACGAACGCCGTGCATCGAAATACGCTGAAACTGCTGATTAACACTGGTCAATAAACATTCAATTTTATAATCAGGATTTTGTAGAATTTTATATAAAGTAAGAGCAGAATCTTTTCCGCTGCTCCAGTTAAATAAGGCTTTTTTAGGTGTTTGCACGATCATGTATTTTTCTGTGGTAAACTTACAAATTTCATTCGATTTGTTGGTGAAACCTTTGTAACTTTGGATTCTTATACGCCAAAAAATGACATTATTTCAGGATAAATATAAAATTGATTCCAAAAGATTGAAAAATTGGGATTATTCAAGCGAAGCAATTTATTTCATAACTATAATTACTAAAAATAGAGAATGCATTTTCGGATCTATTGAAGACAAGAAAATGATTCTAAATGCAAATGGTCAAATTGTGGAAAATGAACTTTTAAAATCTATTAAAATTCGTAAAAACTGGTTTTTTCACAATTGGATTGTTATGCCAAATCATGTGCATTTATTAATAGAAATTCAAAAACAGAATGCAATTTTAACCACATCGCATATAGTAGAGGCGTATAATCCAGACGAGAATATCATAGGGGCGCACAGTAACCACGGGCATATTGTAGAGGCGCACAGCAGTGCGTCTGCGCCCAGTATGTCGACAAAGATTGTGGAAAACATAGCCGAGACGCACTGCTGTGCGCCTCTACGTGATAAATGGAATGAGAATTTAGAGCAAAATCAATCAAAATTATCCCGTACACCAAATTCAATTTCATCATTTGTTGCTATATTTAAATCAATAACAACAAAACAGATTAATGGAACTGATTCCATTTGGCAATCTAATTATCATGATCATATTGTTCGTAATTATAAAAGATTTGAGACGATTTATAGTTATATAAAAAGTAATCCAGGATCGTGGGAAAGGGATTTAATAAATAGCAATTTTCAATGAAATACATCTTTCTATTATTTACCACTTTCATTTTTGCACAGCAAAACAAATTTGTCGATTTCAAAACCGTTTCAGGACAATTATCTTTAAATGCCACAGAAAAATCTGTCTCAGGTTTTGTTGATTATCAATTTGAGGTTTTAAAACCAATTGATACCATTAAAATTGATGCCAAAAACATGGAATTTACGAAAGTTCAAATCAACAATAAAGAAGCTGTTTTTGTTAATACTGGCAAGCAATTGCAAATCGTAAATAATTTCCAAAAAGGAGAAAATCATTTAACTTTTGAATATTCAGTTAAACCAAAGCAGGCTTTATATTTTGTTGCCATTGAAAATTCAGACGTTCAAATTTGGACGCAGGGACAGGGAAGATATACCAGTAATTGGTTCCCGAGTTTTGACGATGTGAATGAAAAAGTAATTTTCAATTTGGGGATTACATACGCTGCATCATATGAGGTCGTTTCAAACGGAATTTTAAAAGAGAAAAATTCAACTGGAAATTTGATTCATTGGCAATATGAAATGGAAAAACCAATGAGCTCCTATTTATTAATGCTGTCAGTTGGAAAATATGATAAAAAAGAATTTACGGCAAAATCTAAAATTCCATTAGAATATTATTTAGAACATAAAGATGCCAATCGTTTTGAGCCCACATATCGTTATTCGAAACGTATTTTTGATTTTCTGGAGAAAGAAATTGGTGTAAAATATCCTTGGGAGATTTACAGACAAATTCCGGTTCGTGATTTTTTGTATGCTGGAATGGAAAATACAACTTCAACACTTTTTGCCACGCGTTATGTAGTAGATTCAATTGGTTTTGAAGATCGAAATTATACCAATGTTGATGCACACGAATTGGCGCATCATTGGTTTGGTGATTTAATTACAGCCGAAAGTAGTACGCACCATTGGCTTCAGGAAGGTTTCGCAACTTATTATGCAGCATTGGCAGAAAGAGATATTTATGGCGACGATTATTTTTATTCGAAATTATACGATACGGCACAACAGATAAAATTTGCATCCAGAACTGATTCAATTCCGGTTTTGAATGCCAAAGCGAGTTCACTTACTTTTTATGAAAAAGGAGCATGGGCTTTGTTTGTTTTACATGAATCTATTGGAGACAAAGCTTTCAAAAAAGCAATAAAAAGTTATTTAAAAAAGTATGCTTATCAAACAGTAGACACACAAAATTTCTTCGACGAAATAAAAAAGGTTTCCAATTTTGATTTAGATAAATTCCAGAAAACATGGTTGGAATCAACCGTTTTTGATACATCGACTGCTAATGCTTTATTGAGTAAGAATAAAGCGGTTCAGGTTCGGTTGGAAGTAGATAAACTGAAGAAAACACCGTTGACTGAAAAGGAAGCTTTCCTTAAGAAAACTTTAGAATCAGATATTTATCATTCTGTAAAAGAAGCGATTGTTGATCAATTGGAAAATGAAAAATATGAAGCGAAAAAAACTTTATTATTAATTGCTTTGCACAGCAATAATATCCAGGTTCGTCAGGTTGTTGCTGCTTCATTGTCAAAAATTCCGGAAGATTTTAGAACAGAATATGAGACATTACTTGATGACCAATCATATCAAAACCAGGAAATTGCTTTGTACTATTTGTGGAGAAGTTTTCCGGAGCATCGTATAGCATATCTTAATAAATCGAAAGACTGGATTGGTTTCAACGATTATAATCTTCGCACTTTATGGCTTTCATTGGCTTTGTCAACTCCAAATTATACAGATAATTCAGAAGCCATGATTTCAGAATTAATAGCTTTTTCATCTACAAAATATGAAGCCACCACAAGACAGAATGCACTCGAAAAGTTAATCGCTTTCAAAATTATTAACGATCAGGTTTTGAGTAATTTAGTTGGAGCAACAACGCATCATATGTGGCAATTTTCAAAATTTGGAAGAGACACAATAAGATTGTTATTAAAAAATCCTGAAATGCGTGCTTCGTTTGAAAGAATTTTGCCTAATTTGACCCCCGATGAACAGTTTCAATTGAATCGTTTGCTGAAAGAATAGAATATAGAGAATAGAATATAGAGAATAGAATATAGAAAATAGAGTAAAGAAGCAAGAGTAAAGATTTAAACGGATAGAAAAGTCTTTGCTCTTGATTCTTTTTTCTATTCTCTGAAAAACAAAACCTACTAAAAAAAATGAGAGCATTGGTTATTTCTGGTGGAGGAAGTAAAGGAGCGTTTGCCGGTGGTGTTGCGCAATATCTAATAGAAGAAAAAAAAAACGAATACGATTTGTTTTTGGGAACTTCTACTGGAAGTTTACTTATTCCGCATTTGGCTTTAGGTCATATCAAAAAAATTCACTCTGTTTACACTAATGTTACCATGGGAAGTATTTTTAATATTTGCCCGTTTGTAGTCAAAAATAAAGATGGCGTTGATATTGTAACGATTAATCACTTTAATGTAATACGTCAGTTTTTTAAAGGAAAAAGAACTTTTGGCGAAAGCAAAGGACTGAAGAAATATATCAGAAATAATTTTTCGTTATCAGATTTTAATAAACTGAAAAAACTAAATAATGATGTTGTTATTACCGTAACTAATTTTACTAAAAACGAATCAGAATACAAATCGGTAAAAGATTGTACGTATGAGGAATTTTGTGATTGGTCCTGGATCTCCAGTAACTATGTTCCGTTTATGAGTTTGGTGGAGAAAGACAATTGCGAATATGGCGATGGAGGGTTTTCAAGTTTGGTTCCGATTCGTGAAGCGATCAATCGCGGCGCTACAGAAATAGATGTTATAATTCTGGAAACAGAAGTGAATATGGACAAAACGGTTATTGGTAAAAATCCGTTTTCATTAATGATTGATTTATTCCGAATTGCCTTAGATCAGGTCGAGAAACATGATATTGCTATAGGAAAACTTATGGCAAACAATAAGAATGTCAAACTTAATTTATATTACACACCCACAAAATTAACAGATAATGCACTTATTTTTAATAAAGAAGTAATGAAAGAATGGTGGGAGCAAGGCTATGAATATGCTCAGAATAAGTCTGAGGTTATGAGTGATAATAGGTGATTTTAGAGTTCAGATTTTAGATTTTAGATTATCTGTGGGAATTTAAAATCTGAACTCTAAAGTTTATTTACCATAATTCCGAAACCTCATTTTTAATATACCCCAGAGCAGCATTACTAGGAGATTGTTTCTCTAATAAATCATTTAAAATTTTCTCTCTTAATTTATCAGCACTGTCAACTCTGTCGCTCATAGCAGCTTTACGTATGATTTGTATGGTCGAGTTTTTCGCTGTCGTAATGATTGTCCAACATTCATCAGACATATAAATTTGCTGTGTTAGATTGTGTTCGAATTCCTGCTCGATCTGATCGATTACGAAATTTTCGTAATCGTGTTTTCCGTTAGAAATCGGCGCAATTCTAATTAATAATTTGGTTAGGTTGATGCGTTCTAAATATAATGTCATACGCTCGTAAGCCTGCAAACGTATTGGTAAGGATTGTTTTTGATATTCTTTGTTTAATAAAAAAGTACGTTTCTTATCGTTGTTTTTAATATGCAGTTCAAAGAAACTGTAAGCTACAAATCCGGTAACGATGGCAGGTAAAGTATAACTGGCTAATTCTATAATTCTTGTAAAATCCATTTGGTTCAATTTTTCAACAAAAATATAATTTTTGCTGAGAAAACAATATTAATTCTATTGTAATAAACAAAAGGGAAGTTTACTTTTGTGCACAGTTCTCAAAACCAACAGATATACAGGATTAATGGAAAGCTATATTATAATTTTACTTTGTTTGGCTGCTTTTGCTGCAGGATTTATTGATGCAATTGTTGGCGGCGGAGGGCTCATTCAAACGCCAATGGGACTAATTTTATTACCGAATTTACCTGTTTCGACAGTCATTGGAACTTTAAAATTACCGGCATTTACAGGAACTGCTTTTGCTGCTTTCCAATATCTCAAAAAAGTAGTAATTCAATGGAAATTGCTTTTGATTATGATGTGTTTAGCAGTGCCCTCAGCATTTTTGGGTTCTACAATTTTGACAATGGTCAGTAATGATTTTATGAAACCACTTTTACTTGTGGTTTTGTCCTTATTATTTATATATACTTATGCGAAGAAGAACTTTGGTCAGCATGTTGCAAAAGATCATTCGGCAACAACTCAGATAATTTATGCTGTTGTCATCAGTATTATAGTTGGCTTTTACGATGGATTCATTGGTCCTGGTACAGGAAGCTTTTTTGTTGTGGCTTTCATTGCACTTTTAGGTTTCGATTTTTTACACGCATCTGCAAATGCTAAAATGGTAAATCTGGCGACTAATTTCGGATCGATTTGTTTGTTTATGATAAAGGGAAAAATAATATGGACAATCGCAATTCCGATGGCAGTTAGTAACGGACTTGGTGGCTGGCTGGGAGCTAAACTAGCGATCAATAAAGGAAATGGTTTTATTCGAATTTTCTTTTTAGTTGTCGTAATTGGTACTTTGATTCGATTTGCTTACGATGTGTTTTTTAAGTAATTCATTAGCCTATTTATATCATTATTATCAAAAATGAGTTATCTTTGTCTCATATTTGAGAATTAAAAGTATCATAAAATGATAGAAATAGTTGAAAATTATGAGAAATACATTAATAGTTTGCCTGAATTAATAGGTAAATCCTATTATAAAGCTGAGTTTTTTATGCAAAAATTAGGCTTGAAACATGCAACCTATTATAGAAAATTGAAATCTAAAAATTTTACTCATCAGGAAGTTAAGTTAATTACAGCTCTTTTATTTCCTGAGGAAATTTTGATTCAGCAGCTTGAAAAAAGCGAAGAAGATATTAAAGCAGGAAGAACGATAGACTTTTCAGATTTTAAAGAAAAGCTAAGAACTAAGTATAATATCTAAATTTGCTGGGTTTCTTTTGTTGTCCCAAAAAAGGGTTATATAAATTATTTGAAATTCTATTTTGTAAAACAAATAGACTTGGTTTGAAATTAAAAATTTTCTATAAGAAGTTTTTTTATGCCTGGACCCAATTTGATTATTTTGTTCAATTAGGTGTAGAATTGAAATAGTACTTTTTGAAAAAGAAGCAGCTTTGGTTTCGGAATATTTATTGATAATCTCAAAATAAGTTTCTTCAGCGATTTTTGTAAGTTCTATTTTCATTTTTTATTTCATAAGTTTTACAAATATAGAGTTATTTTAAATTTTAAGAATTTTCTTTCAAAATATTTAAAAGATGCCAATTGTTTGTATCTAGCCCCGATAGAGTCGTTATCCTCTCTTCCCGATGGCTATCGGGAGGAGAGATATAGCCGAAAGAGGGAACCATATTTCATAAAATGCCAATTGTTTCTGCTTCAAAAAAAATAAAAAACTTAGTCACTTAGAACCTCAGAATCTTAGTAGCTTATTAAATGTATAATTCTTATTTTTGCATAAAAGGAGAAAAATTTCATGCAAAAATATATTGACCAGCTCAACGAAGCACAACGAGAACCCGTTTTAAAGAAAGATGGGCCAATGATTATTATTGCTGGTGCAGGATCTGGAAAAACCCGTGTTTTAACTATTAGAATCGCTTATTTGATGGCGCAGGGTGTTGATGCATTCAACATTTTATCGCTTACTTTTACGAATAAAGCAGCCCGTGAAATGAAACACAGGATTTCGGATATTGTAGGAGCAACAGAGGCTAAAAACCTATGGATGGGAACTTTTCACTCGATTTTTGCCCGTATTCTACGTTCGGAGTCAGATCATTTGGGGTACCCTTCTAATTTTACAATTTACGATTCACAAGATTCGGCAAGACTTATTTCTTCTATTATTAAAGAAATGCAGCTGGATCGAGATATTTATAAACCAAAGCAGATTTTGGGCCGAATTTCAAGTTATAAAAACAGCTTAATTACTGTAAAAGCCTATTTTAATAATCCGGAATTGGTGGAAGCCGATGCAATGGCAAAAAGACCAAGATTAGGAGAAATATATCAACAATATGTAGAGCGTTGCTTTAAAGCTGGTGCCATGGATTTTGATGATTTATTATTGAAAACCAATGAGTTGTTGACTCGTTTTCCGGAAGTTTTAGCGAAATACCAGAACCGTTTCCGTTATATTTTGGTTGATGAGTACCAGGATACAAATCACTCTCAATATTTGATTGTTAGGGCTTTATCAGATAAATTTCAGAATATTTGTGTAGTTGGAGATGATGCGCAGAGTATTTATGCTTTTCGTGGCGCGAATATTAATAATATTCTGAATTTTCAGAAAGATTATGAAGGTGTTGTAATGTTTCGTTTGGAGCAAAATTACCGTTCGACCCGAAATATTGTTGAAGCAGCAAACACTGTAATGGAGCATAATAAAACCAAACTGGATAAAGTAGTTTGGACGGCGAATGATTTTGGAGCAAAAATTAAGGTTCATCGTAGTTTGACGGATGCAGAAGAAGGACGTTTTGTGGCCAGTACCATTTTTGAACAAAAAATGCAAAATCAACTTCATAACGGAGCTTTTGCAATTTTATATCGTACTAATGCTCAGTCTCGTGCAATGGAAGATGCATTGAGAAAACGTGATATTCCGTATCGAATTTATGGTGGATTGTCTTTCTATCAACGTAAAGAAATCAAAGATGTTTTGTGTTATCTGCGTTTGATAATTAATCCAAAAGATGAAGAGGCTTTGGTTCGTGTGATTAATTATCCGGCTCGTGGAATAGGAGATACAACTGTTGAAAAGCTTACGATTGCTGCGAATCATTACAAACGTTCGATTTGGGAAGTAATGGTAAATATCGATAAGATCGATTTGAAACTGAATACCGGAACAAAGAATAAACTGAATGATTTTGTGACGATGATTCAGAGTTTTCAGGTAATCAATGAAAATCAGGATGCTTTTTATATTACAGACCATGTTGCCAAAAAAACAGGCTTGGTTCAGGAGTTGAAAAAAGATGCTACACCGGAAGGAATGGCAAAAATTCAGAACATCGAAGAACTTTTAAACGGTATAAAAGATTTTACTGAAGGACAAAGAGAAATTGATGGCGCAAGAGGAGCACTTTCTGAATTTATGGAAGATGTTGCACTTGCAACTGATTTAGATAAAGATACGAGTGATGAAGATCGTGTAGCTTTGATGACCATTCACTTGGCAAAAGGACTTGAATTTCCCCATGTTTTTGTGGTAGGAATGGAGGAAGATTTGTTTCCGAGTGCTATGAGTATGAGTACCAGAAGTGAATTAGAAGAAGAACGTCGTTTATTTTACGTAGCTTTAACTCGTGCAGAACATCAGGCGTATTTGACTTATGCGCAATCGCGTTACCGTTGGGGAAAACTGACAGATAGTGAGCCATCTCGTTTTATTGAAGAAATTGATGCGCAATATTTAGAATATTTAACGCCTGCAGAAAGTAATTACCGATATAAACCAATGATTGATGGTGATATTTTTGGGGATGTTGATAAATCTAAATTACGACTGGCAAAACCAGTAGGAGGAACTCCACCAAAATATATTACCGATAACGAGCCAAAACCGGATTTAAATATTCGTAAACTAAAACCTGTTGCAGGCAATGCACCAAGTGCTTCAAATGCGAATTTATTTGATAGTAAACTAACTATTGGAAATGTGGTAATGCACGAACGTTTTGGAAAAGGTGAAGTAGTTAATTTAGAAGGTTTTGGCCCTGATAAAAAAGCTGAAATAAAATTTGAAGTAGGAGGAATTAAAAAGTTGTTGTTGAGATTCGCTAAATTGGATGTTATCGGTTAAAAAAAAAAAGAAAATAGATGCAAGAAAAAAGACTTTTGAGAAAACTTAATTTCATTGAAATTTATCAGTTTTTTGGAGGTATATGGAATTGCTATAAATTTTACTCTAGATTTAACTAATGATACTTTCGCAGGATTTGATTTTCAACCTTCACAATTTATATTAGCATTCCGTGATAATGCAAGTGATTTCATTTTAAATTGAATTTGTTTGCCTGTGGCATGAGTATGTATACAATTAAAATTTTAAAAGAAGTAAAGAGAAGTCTTTATTCTATAATCTAACATCTTTATTCTAAAAGAAAATGGCCGAATTTATAAAAATATATCCTGATAAACCAAATGAAGCAGCAATTGCAAAAGTGGTGAAGGTTTTGCAAAATGGTGGTTTAGTAATTTATCCAACTGATACTGTTTATGGTTTAGGTTGTGATATTACCAATTCACGTGCTTTAGAAAAAATTGCCAAAATTAAAGGAGTAAAATTAGAAAAAGCAAACTTCTCTTTTATTTGTCATGATTTGAGCAATTTATCAGATTATGTAAGACAAATTGATACTGCAACTTTTAAAATTTTGAAAAGAGCATTACCTGGTCCTTATACTTTTATTTTACCAGGAAATAATAATTTACCAAAAGAATTTAAAAAGAAAACAACTGTCGGAATTCGTGTTCCGGATAATAACATTGTTCTTGAAATTGTGCGTCAATTAGGAAATCCGATAGTTTCAACCTCTATTCGTGATGAAGATGATGTTATTGAATATACAACAGATCCAGAATTGATTTTTGAGAAATGGCAGAACCTTGTTGATATGGTAATTGATGGCGGTTATGGTGACAATGTAGGGTCGACAATTATTGATTTATCTGAACATGAGCCGGTAATTGTAAGGGAAGGAAAAGGAGATATTGATATTTTGTAAAAAAAAACTGAAATTGCATAAAAGTTAAAAATAAATAACTAACTTTAGGATAGTTAAAATTTAGTTAGTTAATTAAAAATAATGTTGTTCTTGATTCGCATTAATTGCCGTATTAAAAGGATTAAGAATACAAAAAAAGCAGGTCACTAGACCTGCTTTTTGTATTTATAAAAATGTTTAAGCTAATTATTTAGCTTGTTTTTTCATTTCTTTTTCAATCATATCATAGAATTGATCGATTTTTGGCATAACAACGATACGAGTTCTTCTGTTACGTGCTTTGTTTTCAGCGCTATCATTTGCAACTAAAGGTACATATGAACTTCTACCAGCAGCAATTAATTTTGCAGGGTTAACTCCAAGATCATTTGTTAATACACGTACAATAGAAGTAGAACGTTTAACACTTAAATCCCAGTTGTCTAGAATTATACCATTGCTTTTGTATGGAACATCATCAGTATGACCTTCAACCATACACTCAAAATCTGGTTTGTCGTTAACTACTTTTGCAACTTTTGCTAAAACAGATTTTGCTTTATCACTTACTTCATAGCTACCACTTTTAAATAATAATTTATCTGCGATAGAAATAAATACAACTCCTTTTTCAACATTGATTTCGATATCCGGATCGTTGATTCCAACAGCACCTTTTAAACTTGTAACTAATGCTAATGTCACACTGTCTTTTTTAGTTAAGGCATCCTGAAGTCTAGAGATTTTTAAATCTTTTTCTTTTAAACTCTCTAAAGATTTTTCAAGGTTTTCAGCTCCTTTAGTAGTTAATACAGTTAAATCTTTAGAACTGTTTATTAAGTCTTGATTGTGTGCTTTATAACTTTCAGCTGTAGCTGCTAATCCTGCTTTTTCTTCTAAACAAGAATTTAATTTAACTGTGCAGGAGTTTAATAAATCTTGTGTCTCTTTGTTCTTAGCTTCTAATGCTGCGTATTGCTTTTTTGATACACACGAAGTTAAGGCCATTAATACTGATAGTGCGATAACTATTTTTCTCATAGGTATTTTATTTAATTAAACGTTGATTACAAATTTAGTTTTTAATATTTTGATTACTGTTAAAGATTTCTTTAAATACAGTCAATCTCTTAATGTAATATAGGTAAACGATACTTTTTACGGTATAGTATTGCTGTATTTGAAAATCTTTTCTTTCCCGAAGATATTTTAAAGATATACAATAAAAAGAAAAATGTGCCTTTAAAATTGCTAAAGTATGGCTGAATTTTCCTTGTGTAAGAAAACGGATGCCAGCGATTCCATCCAAAATCATTCGGAAGAAAATCCTAAAAAACAACCCTTTTTTAGGCAGATTTTTTACAAGCATTAACAATGAATTCCTAAAATTTAAAAATGTCTTTTTCGGATTTCCTTGTTGTAATGTTGCACCTCCAACATGATAAACTATTGATTTTGAGTTGTACTTAATAATATGTCCTTCGTTTGCAGCACGCCAGCATAAATCAATTTCTTCCTGATGTGCAAAAAAGCTTTCATCAAAACCTTTCAATTCATCATATACTTCTTTCCGGATAAAGAAACAGGCTCCGGAAGCCCAGAATAATTCACAGTTATCATCATACTGCCCATTATCTTTTTCAATGGTATCAAAAATACGTCCTCTACAATAAGGAAAACCATATTTATCAATAAATCCACCTGCAGCGCCTGCATATTCAAAATATTCCTTGTTTTTAAAATCAAGAATTTTAGGCTGAATAATAGCAGTTTGTTTTTCAGTATCAAAAGTTTCGAGTATTGGTTTAAGCCAATTTTCTGTCACTTCAATATCCGAATTGACCAAAGCATATATTTCGGCATTTACCTCCTTTAAAGCATCATTATAGCCTTTTGCAAAACCATGATTGCCATTATTTTGGATAATTTTTATAGATGGAAAATTTTGTTTGACGAAATGTATGGAATCGTCTGTAGAAGCATTATCGGCTACATATATAGTAGCTTCTGCTGAAAATTGAAGAACTGAAGGTAAAAACTGCTCAAGCAATTTTTTTCCATTCCAATTTAAAATGACAACTGCTATTTTATCCAAAAGTATTTGATGTTATAATTTAATAAATTTCCTTGTAATCCGGTAATGATTTTAAAAACTCATATTTTTCGTTTTCAAAATCCATCTGACAATAAAAATGATTCAGACCGTTTGTGACTTTCAAAAACCGTGCCTGCATTGTCATATTGTAACGGGCAATTTGGTCAAAAGTTGCCTGTGATATTTTCACTTCTGGCGCTTTGCATTCTACTAATATATGTATAGAGCCATCAGAATTGAATACTACAACATCATACCTTTTTCGTAAGCCATTGACTGTTAAAACTTTCTCTACGTTTATGAGTGATTTGGGATATTTTTTCTCATTCATTAAATAATGAACAACGTGCTGACGAACCCATTCTTCTGGAGTAAGAATGATAAATTTTTTTCTGATTTCATCAAAAATAGACACTTTATTTTCGCTATTTTTGAATCGAAAAGGATAGATTGGAAAATTTAATCGTTGCATAAAGCAAAAATATTAAAATAGTTTCAGGTTTCAAGTTTAAAGTTTCAAGTTATTGAAACCAACCTGAAACTTGAAACCTGAAATAAAAGATTTGAATGGATGAAGTTGTAAAAATTGTTAATGATATCAAGGCTGGAAATATAAAACCGATTTATTTTTTAATGGGGGAAGAGCCTTATTACATTGATAAATTATCGGAATATATTGAGCAGAATGTACTCTCTGAAGAAGAGAAAGGATTCAATCAAACAGTTTTGTACGGGAGAGATGTTTCTGTTGAAGATATTGTTTCAACGGCCAAGCGCTATCCTATGATGGCTGACCGTCAGGTTGTTATTGTGAAAGAGGCACAAGATTTATCCAGAACAATAGATAAAATTGAATCGTACGTAAATAATCCAATGGAAACGACAGTTTTGGTTTTTTGTTATAAATACAAAACACTTGATAAACGAAAAAAAGTAACCAAATTATTAGCACAAAATGGAATCATTTACGAGAGTAAAAAATTGTATGAAAATCAGGTAGGTGATTGGATAAAGCGAATTCTTGCCGGAAAAAAATATACCATTGACCCTAAAGCAAATGCTATGCTGGTAGAGTTCTTAGGAACCGATTTGAGTAAGATAAATAATGAATTAGAAAAACTGCAAATTATTTTACCGCAAGGGACTGTAATTACACCGCAACATATCGAGGAAAATATTGGTTTTAGCAAAGATTATAATGTTTTTGAACTTCGAAAAGCGATTGGCGAGCGTAATCAGTTGAAGGCATATAAGATTGCAGAGAATTTCGCTCATAATCCTAAAGAATATCCATTGGTAATGACGACCGGATTGGTTTTTGGATTTTTTGTACAACTATTAAAGTATCATGGCTTAAAAGATAAAAACCCAAAAAATGTGGCTTCGGCAATTGGCGTAAATCCGTATTTTTTAAAGGAATATGATTTGGCTATAAAAAATTACCCAATGCGAAAAGTGAGTCAGATTGTTGGCGCTTTGCGTGATGTCGATGTTAAAAGCAAAGGTGTTGGCGCAAATGCTTTACCACAATCAGATTTGCTTAAAGAAATGCTGTATAAAATATTTAATTAAGCCGTGAAAATTCACGATATTTGCACTTCTAAAAATAAATCACATTAAAAAATAATTATTACAATTATGGGAATGAATAAAAATACCGTTTTAGGATGGGCTACTTTTATAATGATACTTATGGGATTGTTGCTTATTGGTCTTGGCGCTTTTAGATACAGCGAAGTATCAGGGTGGGGATTTGTAGCCGTTGGTGTTGGATTTTTTGCTAATGCCTGGGTTTTTAATGCATTGAAAGGAAGAGTTTAGCAAAATTAATTGCAATAACAATATTAAAAGTCAATAGAAAATAATTAATTAAAATAAAAACATAAAAAATGTCAGACGATAAGAAAGTAATTTTCTCGATGCAAAAATTGAGTAAAACCTATCAGGGAGCAGACAAACCAGTACTTAAGAACATTTATTTGAGTTTCTTTTACGGAGCAAAAATTGGTATTTTGGGTCTTAATGGTTCTGGAAAATCTTCTCTTTTGAAAATTATTGCCGGAGTAGATAAAAATTATCAGGGTGATGTTGTTTTTCAACCAGGTTATACTGTAGGTTATTTAGAGCAGGAACCAATTCTTGATGATTCAAAAACAGTTATAGAAATTGTTCGTGAAGGAGCTGCTGAAACAATGGCAGTTTTAGAAGAATACAATCAAATTAACGATTTATTTGGTCTTCCTGAAAACTACGAAGATCAGGATAAAATGGATAAGTTAATGGATCGTCAGGCTGCTTTGCAAGACAAAATTGATGCTCTTGGTGCGTGGGAAATAGATACTAAACTTGAAATTGCAATGGATGCTTTGCGTACTCCTGAAGGAGATACGCCAATTAAAAACCTTTCAGGTGGTGAGCGTCGTCGTGTTGCTTTATGTCGTTTGTTGTTGCAACAACCAGATGTATTGTTGCTTGATGAGCCAACCAACCACTTAGATGCTGAATCTGTACTTTGGTTAGAGCAACATTTAGCGCAATACGCCGGAACCGTAATTGCTGTAACGCACGATAGATATTTCCTTGATAATGTTGCCGGTTGGATTTTAGAGTTGGATAGAGGAGAAGGTATTCCGTGGAAAGGGAATTATTCTTCCTGGTTAGATCAAAAATCAACTCGTATGGCGCAAGAAGAAAAAGTAGCTTCGAAACGTAGAAAAACGTTAGAACGTGAGTTGGACTGGGTTCGTCAAGGAGCAAAAGGTCGTCAAACCAAACAAAAGGCACGTTTACAGAACTACGATAAATTATTAAACGAAGATCAAAAACAACTGGATGAAAATCTGGAAATCTATATCCCGAACGGCCCACGTTTAGGAACCAATGTTATCGAAGCTAAGAATGTTGCAAAAGCTTTTGGTGATAAATTATTGTATGATAATTTGAATTTCACTTTGCCACAAGCTGGAATTGTTGGGATTATCGGGCCAAACGGTGCTGGTAAATCAACCATTTTCAAAATGATTATGGGTGAGCAAAAAACTGATAGTGGAGAATTTTCAGTAGGAGAAACTGTAAAAATTGCCTATGTAGATCAATCTCACTCTAATATTGATCCAAATAAATCGATCTGGGAAAACTTTGCAGATGGTCAGGAATTGATTATGATGGGCGGAAAGCAAGTAAATTCAAGAGCCTATTTATCACGTTTTAACTTTGGTGGAGGCGAGCAAAATAAGAAAGTTTCAATGCTTTCTGGTGGTGAGCGTAATCGTTTGCATTTAGCAATGACATTGAAAGAAGAAGGAAACGTGCTTTTACTGGATGAGCCTACGAATGATTTAGATGTAAATACACTTCGTGCACTTGAGGAAGGTCTAGAAAATTTTGCTGGTTGTGCCGTTATTATTTCGCACGACAGATGGTTCTTAGACAGAATTTGTACACACATTCTGGCTTTTGAAGGAGATTCTGAAGTTTACTATTTCGAAGGAGGTTTCTCTGAATATGAAGAAAACAAAAAGAAACGTTTAGGTGGTGATTTAACTCCAAAACGTTTGAAATACAGAAAGTTAATTAGATAATATTCTAAAGTAATTTTCAATTTTTAAAATCCCAAATTCTAAATTGTAATAGATTTGAATTTGGGATTTTTTTGTTTATTCTCATTCTATATCATTCCGTACGACGAATAATAATATTTCCTCAAAAGTTGGAATTTGGAATTTATATATTGGAATTTAAAAACTTAGCCTTTAATTCCTGCGTTGGAATCATACAGCTTTCTTTTTTGCCATACCATTTGTATCTGTTTTTAGCAATATAATCGTAAATATAATTTCTGAGTTTCTCAGGGAAAATTTTAAAAATAGATATTAGACTATAAATTCCTCCCAGTTGTTCTGCAATTTCTATAGCTGCAGTAGATTTATAATAATAGGCAACGCCAGGATTGTATAAAATAATGCTGTCAGTTTTAGTCTGATCAACGCCAATGTATTTGCAAATTTCATTTCCCAATTCTGATTGCAAAGCCACAAATCGAAAAATATCTTTTTTATCATGTTTGATGACAAACTGAACGGCGCTATTGCATAAATTGCAAACACCGTCAAAGAGGATAATTTTTTTATTTGATGGAAAGTCGGTCATTACTATTAAAGTTTCAAGTTTTTTGTTTTAGTGTTGAAAATTCATTAGTTTTTAATTATTTGATTTATCTATTGAAATTTTATTTGTAATAAATTTTACAAATCAAAAATGCCTTTCATAAATTTATTTTAAGCCATTTTAAAAAATTGCAAATCTTCTTTCTCATATTTTTAAAGATATTTCATTAAATCGCTTTATTTTAATTCTGAAGATTTTTCATCATAATTTCAGATCTGAAAACTGTCACTGCGACTGAAAACTTATTTCTTCCCAGCCTCAACAAATTCCAATTCATCCAAACTTACTTTAGAAGTAAATATTCCGTAATTCACTGTTGCTTTATTTTTTTCTATTGAATCAATACTTCCAACTGATCTTCCGTCTAACATTCTTACACGATCACCAACTTTCAAAATAGGTTTTGGTTTTTCTACAATAGGCTTAAGTTTCTTCTCTTTTTTCTCTTGTCGGATTTCTTCCACCTGAACAGAAACTTCTGCAATAACTTCCTTTTTCTTTTCGATTATGGCTTTGGCTTCTTTTGGAGTTGCTTTTTTACGTTTTGAATTTTCAATTTCAATAATTTTCAAAAATTCTCCGATAAGTTCTTTTTTATTTTTGTTGTTGAAATATTTTTCTGAGATATCTTCGATTTTCTGACCAATGTAAATAGTCTTTTGATTGCTGTCATATAATTCCTGATAGCTTTCCAGTTTTTGTTTAATTTTTACATTGATGTTTTCCATCTTCTTGCTTTCCTCACGCGCTCGGGTTTCTTCTTCTTTTAAATTTATAGAAGTTTTTTCAAGCTTAGATCTTTCTTTCTGAAGGGTTGCAATGGTTTTATCAAAACGTACTTTACCAACTTCAATTTTCTTTTTGGCACGATTGATCAATCCAAAAGGAATACCATTTTTAAGTGCAACCTCAAAAGTAAAAGAACTTCCAGCTTGTCCTAAAGCTAGTTTATACATTGGTTCCAATGACTTTTCATCAAACATCATATTTGCATTTGTAGCAAAAGGCAATTCGTTAGCCAAAATTTTCAAGTTTGAATAATGCGTGGTAATAATTCCGAATGCTTCACGATGGTAGAATTCTTCCAGGAAAATTTCAGCCAAAGCTCCACCTAATTCCGGATCAGAACCTGTACCAAATTCATCAATTAAAAACATGGTTTTCTTGTTGCACTTTTTCAGGAAATAATTCATGTTTTTTAATCGATAACTATAAGTACTTAAGTGATTTTCAATAGATTGGTTGTCTCCAATGTCAGTTAAAATTCTATCAAACAAAAAAGTTTCACTACGCTCGTGAACCGGAATCAGCATCCCAGATTGTAACATCAATTGCAATAAGCCAACTGTTTTAAGCGAAATGGTTTTTCCGCCCGCATTCGGTCCCGAAATTACAATAATTCGGTTATCTTGTTTTAATTCAATAGTTTGCGGATGCGTAATTTCGTTTTTTTGTTTGTTATTCAAATACAAAATCGGATGATAGGCTTCTCTGAAAAACAATCTTCTTTCTTCAGTAATTGTTGGTAAGATTCCGTTGATTCTGTTTGCATATTTTGCTTTTCCGGCAACGACATCAATATCACTTAAAAAATCCTGATATTCAATTAATAAAGGCAAATAGGGACGAATCTGATTCGATAATTGTTTTAGAATTCTGGTGATTTCTTCTTTTTCCTCATATTCGAGATTCGCTAATTCTCTTGAATATTGTAAAGTAGCTTCCGGTTCGATGTACGCAATACTTCCCGTTTTGGAACTTCCTAAAATTGAACCTTTTACTTTACGACGGTACATGGCTAAAACGGCCAATACTCGACGATTTTGAACAAAACTTTCTTTAATATCATCTAAATAACCAAGGCTATTATTATGAGAAAGAGCAACTCCAAAACTTTGGTTTACTTTACCACGAACAATATTCATATTCTGGCGAATGCTCAATAAAGCTGGAGAAGCATTGTCTTTTATTTCGCCATATTTGTCTACAATGGCATCGATTAGTGTGACAATATCTTTAGTATATTCAACTCTTGAAGCTCTTGCATTTAGGTTAGGATAATAATCATCAAATTTTTTAAGGAAATTCAGCAAGAAATTCGATGTTGATGAAAGAGTAGCAATTTTTCTAAAACTACCTACTTCCAGGAAGCTATCTTCAATGGCTAAGAATTTGATTTCGTGCGTTATGGCGTCAAATCCGTGGTTTGGAATGGCGTTATTATTTTGAAATGAGGAAACATACTCTGATGTCTGCAATAAAGCCTGCATCAAAGTTTCTTTATCTCTGAATGGTGTTATTTGTAAAGCTTTTTCTTTTCCAATATCTGTGTTACAGCCTGCTGAAATGGTTTCGAGCACCGTTGGAAATTGTAAGTCTTGTAATGTTTTTTCGGTAATACAGATCATTTAATTCCTTTAATAAAGTAATGCAAAAGTACGAAAATAGTATCATTGAATTTGAGAAAGTTCAGATCTAAATTTTATTGCTTTAAATATGATTTTACTTAAAAATTCCTGAAATTCGCATAAAAAACTATGGACATAAAAATGCATTCTTCCTGGAAACCAGTTTTAAGCAATGAATTTGAGAAATCTTATTTCAACGAATTAATTGCTTTTGTAAAATCTGAGTATGTAACTAAGGTTTGTTATCCAAAAGGGAGTCAGATTTTTTCAGCCTTTGACCATTGTCATTTTGAGCAGGTAAAAGTGGTTATTATAGGTCAAGATCCTTATCATGGTCCAAATCAGGCAAATGGCTTGTGTTTTTCAGTTAATGACGGAATTCCTTTTCCTCCATCTCTTCAAAATATTTTCAAAGAAATTGAAACAGATTTAAATAAGCCGATGCCTAAAACTGGTAATCTCGAACGTTGGGCAGATCAGGGTGTTTTTCTTTTAAATGCAACTTTAACAGTCCGACAAGCTGAGGCAGGAAGTCATCAGGGAAAAGGGTGGGAGAAATTTACTGATGCTGTTATTAAGCAGATTTCTGCTGAAAAAGAAAATGTAGTTTTTTTACTTTGGGGAGGTTTTGCTCAAAAGAAAGCTGCATTAATAGATGCTTCAAAACATCATATTCTAAAATCCGGACATCCTTCTCCTTTAAGTGCTAACAGAGGATTTTGGTTTGGAAATAAACATTTTAGCCAAACAAATGATTTTTTAAAATCAAAAGGACTTAAAGAAATAGAGTGGTAATAATAAACACGAATTTCACAGATTATCACAAATTATTAATTAGTGATAATCTGTGAAATTCGTGTTGTTGACTTTTTTTATTTCTTAATAATCTCGTCTAAAATCGCTTTATTTTCGAAGTTGATTACTTTTAAAATAATTTCTTGGTTTTTAACTGTTTTTCCTTCAATGATATATAATTTTCCTTTTTTGAACGGAACATTACTTTGGTCAAAATCTACATCTCCGTAAGTTAATGTATTTTTTATATCTGTAGTATCAACCCATTTTTCATTCAAAGTCTGGATTGCTTTATCAGAATATTGAAAAGGTTTTGTGCGTAAATTATTTAAAACTCTGGCGTTCGGGAAGTAGTTGCAACGTGTATCTTTTCCACTAAAAACAAGGGCTACAAAAAAGCATCCCATAATCAAACCAATCAAATAATAAGCAAAACGATGTACGAACTTCATGAAATAATTTTTTTGGCAAAGGTACATTAAAGTTCCTTTAAAATACAAGTAAATTAATATCGTTATCAGGCAAATCAAACCATTCGCCAATTGCTTTATTTGTTAGGATTCCGTGGTATAAATAAATTCCGTTTTTGAGGCCTTTATTGCATCTGATAGAGTTTTCCAGACCACCATCATCTGCTATCTGAAGTAAATATGGAGTTAGTATGTTACTTATTGATAATGAAGCAGTTTTAGAATATCTTGACGGTATATTTGGTACGCAATAATGAAGAACATTGCTTTTAATGAAAGTCGGTTTTTCGTGTGTTGTGACTTCTGAAGTTTCAAAACACCCTCCGGTATCAATACTAACATCGACAATTACAGCACCTTTTTTCATATGTTCCACCATAGTTTCTGTAACGACAATCGGGCAGCGTTCTTTACCTCGCATAGCACCGATTGCAACATCACAACGTCTTAACGCTTTTAATAAAGCTTTTTGCTGTACTGTTGATGTAAAAATTCTTTGGTTTAAATTATTTTGCAAACGACGTAATTTAGTAATCGAATTATCAAAAACTTTCACATTTGCGCCAAGTCCAATGGCAGTTTTAGCGGCAAATTCGCCTACAGTTCCAGCGCCTAAAATCACAACTTCGGTAGGAGGGACACCGGTAATATTTCCGAATAATAATCCTTTTCCAAATTCATCTGTAATCATTAATTCGGCAGCTATCAGGATGGAAGCGGTTCCGGCAATTTCACTTAAAGATTTTACCGCAGGATAAGACCCGTCTTCATCTTTAATATATTCGAACGCTAATGCAGTTATTTTTTTTTGAGCCAAAGCTTCAAAATATTCTTTCTTTTTTGTCTTTAACTGAATAGCAGAAATGATAATCGTTTCAGGATTAATCATTTTAATTTCAGTCAAAGTTGGCGGTTCAACTTTAAGTAACATCGGGCAGCCAAAAACCTTTTTGGTGTCTTTTGTCACTTCTGCACCTGCATCACTATATTCCTTGTCAGAATAACTTGAACTCTCTCCGGCACCAGATTCAATCATTACACGATGACCTTCATAAGTAAGAGAATTAACAGCGTCTGGCGTAAGGCAAATACGACGTTCCTGATAACTCGTTTCTTTAGGTATTCCTATGAAAAGTTCTCTTTTAAATCGGCCCACTTCAAGTTTTTCTTCTTGTGGTAACAATTGTTGTTTCGTAAATGGAGTTAAGGTAATTGACATGGGTTGTGCAAAAAATTAAGAGTACAAATTACGTAAAAAGTTTTAAAATTAGTGCAAATATTCTGCTAATACTCAAAGTCTATATTAAGAGATTGTTTTTTCCATTTTTATATCGGCTCTTTCATAACTGACATTTCCTAAAGGAACTTCAACAAAACCAAATTTTTCATATAAATGAAGAGCAGGAAGCAAGATTCTGTTTGAATATAAAAGCAGTTTTTTAATGTTGTATTCTTCGGCAACAGATATGCTATGAACCAGTAGTTTATTTCCAATTCCGAGACCTTGTGCTTTGTCTGAAACGGCCATTTTACTTAGTTCGAAAGTATCATCATCAATTTTCATTAAAGAAACTGTTCCAAGGATTTCATCATTATATTTAGCGTAAAAAATCATTCCGCCTTTATCGATAATTTCTTCCTGCGGATTTGAAAGTACCAATTCATCTTTTTCCTCAACTCTAAAATACTTTTGAAGCCATTCTATGTTTAAGATTTTGATGTGTTCTTTTAAATCCGGTGAAAAAGGGATTATTTCTACTGTATTTTGGGCATTCATTTTAATTTTTGTTGTTTCACAGAGATTCGCGGAGATTTCACAAAGTTTCACAAAGTTTTTTTTAAATATTCTTTGTGTTTCTCTGTGAAAAAACTTCACGAATCTCTGTGGAATTTTAAACTAGCTCTAAGCTTCTTTTTCCATCTGCCAATAACTCAATCGTAACAGTAGAATGTTGTTCCGGAATTAAACTGGCAATTTTTTCAGACCATTCAATAAAACACCAATTTCCGGAATATAAATAATCATCAACACCCATATCAAGCGCTTCGGTTTCTTTGTTTAACCGGTAGAAATCAAAATGATAAACGATTTGATTGTTAGAAGTGTAGTATTCATTAACTAAAGAAAAAGTTGGGCTGCTTGTGGCATCCTGAACTCCTAAACTTTTGCATAATTCTTTGATTAAAGTAGTTTTTCCGACACCCATTTCGCCATTGAAAAGAATGATTTTTTTTGGATTTGAAGCTGTAATTTGCTCCGCTACTTCCTGAATTTGATCTAATGAAAAAACGATATTCATTGTTGTATTTATTTTTATAATAGTCTCAGTCGCGGTTTTCAGTCTCAGCTAAAAACTGAAAACTGCGACTGAAAACTCTTTTTATTTCGGATTAAAAACCAAAAACGGAATAATCATTTCTTCTAATGAAATTCCGCCATGTTGATAGGTATTTCTGTAATAACTAACATAATGATTATAGTTGTTTACGTAGGCTAAAAAGAAATCATTTTTAGCAAAAATAAACGAACTACTCATATTTATAGCTGGTAAACCAATATCTTTTGGTTCTTTTACAACGTACACATCTTTTTGCTCGTAAGTTAAACTACGACCGGTTTTGTAACGCAAATTTAAGCTTGTATTTTTATCTCCAACCACTTTCGATGGGTTTTTTACATTAATTGTTCCGTGATCTGTGGTCAGAATTAATTTGAAACCTAAAAGTTGTGCTTGTTGGATAATTTCTAATAGAGGAGAATTTTTAAACCAACTTAAAGTCAATGAACGATAAGCCTTATCATCAGATGCAAGTTCTTTTACAACTTCCATTTCGGTTTTGGCGTGCGATAGCATGTCTACAAAATTATAGACAACTGTAACTAAATCATTTCCCTTTAAAGCTTTGAAGTTCTCAGCCAGTTTTTTTCCGCCTGCGTAATTCGTTATTTTAAAATAATCTTCTTTAATGTTTAATCCTAAACGTTTTAACTGAGCAGAAAGAAATTCGGCTTCGTAAAGATTTTTTCCGCCGTCTTCAACATCATTTTTCCAATACTGTGGAAATTGTTTTTCCATTTCGATAGGTAATAATCCAGAGAAAATTGAATTTCTGGCATATTGAGTAGCTGTTGGAAGAATCGAGAAATAAGGAACTTCTTTTTCTAATTTATAATAGTTAGAAACCACGGTTTCAAAAGATTTCCACTGATCGTAACGCAAATTGTCAATGACAACAAATAAGATTGGTTTGTCTTTTTTCTTAATTTCCGGAACCACTAACTCCTTAAATAAGTTGTGAGATTGAATTGGCTTATCTGCTTTTGGAGCAAACCAGTCTTCGTAATTTCTTTCGATAAATTTTCCAAATTGAGAATTCGCTTCAACCTTTTGAGATTCAAGGATTTCAATCATCCCCTGATCGTTGATATTCTCTAATTCTAATTCCCAGAAAATCAATTTTTTATACAATTCAACCCAGTCTTCAAAAGAATTAACCATTGCTAATTCCATTGAAATTTTACGAAATTCCTTCTGGTAATCTAATGTCGTTTTTTCAGAAATCAATCTTGAATGATCCAGATTCTTCTTCAAACTCAATAAAATCTGATTAGGATTTACCGGTTTTATCAAATAATCAGCGATTTTAGAACCAATCGCTTCTTCCATTATATATTCTTCTTCACTCTTAGTAATCATGATCATCGGAATGGCCGATTTTTTTTCTTTCATTTCCGAAAGCGTTTCCAAACCGCTCATTCCCGGCATATTTTCATCCAAAAAAACAATATCAAAATTGTCTTCTTCAAACAAAGCAATAGCATCTAAACCGTTGTTACAAGTAGTTACAGCATAGTTTTTTTTCTCTAAAAATAATATATGTGGCTTTAAAAGATCGATTTCATCGTCGACCCAAAGTATTTTTATCTTGTCCATAAACGTATTTTAATTTTTATGCAATTTAGAAGTATAGAACTTAAAAAGTATTAAAAATAGTATAAAATTCAGAATAATAAATACTGTTTTTAGATTAAAACAATTAGGTAGTTAGCAATTGGAATTTGTTTTTTTATATTTTCGTAAAAGTAGGAAGAATAATTTTTTTAAGAATAAAAAACATGATAAACATCGATGCTGCAGTTTTAAAGCCGAAACAACATTTTGAGATTTTAGACGGGTTAAGAGGCATAGCTGCTTTGGTAGTTGTGCTTTTTCATTTTATGGAAATGGTTTATGTCCCCAAAGAAAATTTCTTCGCCCATGGTTTTTTAGCGGTTGATTTTTTCTTTTGTTTATCCGGATTCGTTATTGCTTACGCGTATAATGACCGCGTTGAAAAAATGGGAATTCTTGAATTCTTTAAATCAAGACTTATCAGATTACATCCTTTGGTGGTTTTTGGTTCGGTATTAGGTTTACTGGCTTTCATTTTTGATCCTTTTAGCGTTCAATCAGAAACTTACGAAGCAGGAAGAGTTATTTTGATATTTTTGACTTCTATTCTTTTAATTCCTTTTCCGGTAATGGCAGAACGCTCCTTTAACCTTTTCGGCTTAAATGCTCCTGCCTGGTCTTTATTTTGGGAATATGTTGCAAATATTTTTTATGTTTTATTTCTTTATAAGCTAAGCCGTCGTTGGTTATTTCTATTAACGATTCTAACAGCTGTTGGAATTTGTTTTGTTAGTTATCGTGCTGGAGGTTCCCTGATGGGCGGATGGGGTGATGCTAGTTTTTGGGATGGCTGTGCCCGTATTTCGTATTCATTTTTGGCTGGAATGTTGATTTACAAATCGAATTGGATTATCAAATCAAAACTGGGTTTTGCAGGTTTATCAATACTGTTTTTGTTCTCGTTGTTAATGCCTTTTTCTGACTGGAACTGGCTTATAGAACTTTTAATTGTGTTGTTGTATTTTCCTTTATTAATTGTATTGGGAGCCGGAGCCACACTAACACAAGGATTTAGAAAGGTATGTGTCTTTTCCGGGAAAATTTCTTATCCTTTATATATGACTCATTATATGGTGATTTGGATGTTTTTGAATTTTTATACAAAGTATAAACCAGAAACAAACCAGCTGGCTTTTATTATTATTGCAGGAACTATTCTTTTAGTTGGATTTGCTTATTTAGTAATGATCTTTTACGACATTCCGGTTCGAAAATACCTGACTGACAGAAGAAAGAATGTTTAATTTTGAAACAAATTGTAGGAGTTAGTTAAAAAGTAATTGTTCGAAAGAAATTTTTGCATAAAAATGGTTTTGTGATAGAAAATTGTATTTCTTTTGTAAGATATTTTTCAGGATTTTATAAAATAGAAAAAAATACCTTCCGTAAAAAAGGTTTCTGACTGTATTCTAAATCTTTCTAATTTTAAAATCTAAATTACTTATATTTGTTGACCAAAAAATAACCAAATAGTGACTCATATCAACAAGTTAAAAATATTTAATGACCCCATTTATGGGTTTATTTCAATCCCGAACGAACTTATTTACGATTTAATTCAACACCCGTATTTTCAGCGTTTACGCCGTATTTCGCAAATGGGATTGTCGTATTTGGTTTATCCGGGTGCTAATCATACACGTTTCCATCATGCTTTAGGATGCATGCATTTGATGCAGAAAGCGGTAGAAACTCTTCGTTTTAAAGGAGTTGCTATTTCTCAGGAAGAAGAATGCGCTTTACTGATAGCTATTTTATTACATGATATTGGGCACGGTCCTTTTTCGCATGCAATGGAAAAAAGTATAGTCGAAGATGTGAATCATGAAGCTATCTCATTGTTATTCATGAATCAGCTAAATGAAGAATTTAACGGAAGATTGAGCTTAGCCATTCAGGTTTTTAAAGGTGAGTATCATAGAAAGTTCATGTTGCAATTGATTTCAAGTCAATTAGATATGGATCGAATGGATTACTTAAAACGTGATAGTTTTTACACCGGAGTTGCAGAAGGAAATGTTAATTCAGAACGATTGATTCAAATGATGAATGTGGTTGACGGCGTTTTGGTAATTGAAGAAAAAGGAATTTATTCTGTTGAAAAATTCCTGCTTTCCAGAAGATTAATGTATTGGCAGGCTTATTTGCATAAAACAAGTTTGGTGGCCGAATTAATTTTAATGAAAGTATTGAAAAGAGCAAAAGAACTAACCTTAAAAGGCGTTTCTTTACCTTGCAGCGAACCACTGTTGTTTTTTATGCAGAATAAAGTAGCTTTAGAAGATTTTGATGCCGAAAAATTAGATTTATTCTCTCAATTAGATGATTTTGATATTATAAGTGCTTTAAAAGCGTGGCAAAAACAAGATGATTTTATACTTTCTACCTTAAGTAAAATGATCATTAACAGAGACTTGTTAAAGATTAAACTAAGTGCCGAAAAAATTCCGATGGAAGAATCGCAATCGATGAAAGAAGAATTTGCCGAAGAGCATCATATTTCGCAATTAGAAGCAGGTTATTTTATTTTTAGAGGAAAAATTAAAAACCAGGCATATAGTAAAGAAGCTGAACCGATACGAATTTTGAAAAAAGATAAAACAATTGAAGATGTTGTAGAAGCATCTGATCAGTTGAATTTGAAATCGTTATCTAAATTGGTGACAAAATATTACATCTGTTTTCCAAAACAACTTATCTAAAATTAACATTTAAAATCTATTTTTTATATTTTTGTCGCAATGAAATTTACAGCAGAACAAATAGCAGGAATTTTAGAAGGAGAAGTTGTTGGAAATCCCAATGCAGAAGTTTCTCGGCTGTCTAAAATTGAAGAAGGCGAGGAAGGATCACTTACTTTTTTGGCTAATCCCAAATATATCAATTACATATATACTACAAAAGCGTCAGTAACAATTGTAAATGACAGCTTTATACCAGAACAGGAAATCACTACAACCTTAATAAAAGTAGAAGATGCTTACGCCTCTTTTTCTAAACTTTTGCAGTTTTACAATCAGGTAAAATTGAATAAAACCGGAATCGAAACGCAGTCTTTCATCTCTGAAGGAACTAAATATGGAGAAAATTTATATTTAGGAAGTTTTAGCTATATAGGACAAAATGTGGTTTTAGGTGATAATGTAAAAATTTATCCAAATAGTTTTATTGGTGATAATGTTGTTATTGGTGACAATGTGTATATTTTTGCTGGAGCTAAAATATATTCAGAAACGGTAATTGGAAACAATTGTACTATTCATTCAGGAACTATTATAGGCGCAGATGGTTTTGGTTTTGTACCAGATGAAGAAGGTGTATATAGTAAAGTGCCTCAAATTGGTAATGTAATTATAGAAGACAATGTAGATATTGGTGCTAATACTACAATTGACAGAGCGACTCTTGGTTCTACTATTATTAGAAAAGGAGTTAAATTAGACAATCAGATTCAGATTGCCCATAATGTAGAAATTGGTAAAAATACTGTAATAGCTGCTCAATCAGGCGTTGCGGGTTCTACAAAAATTGGTGAAAACTGTATGATTGGCGGGCAAGTTGGTATCGCAGGACACTTAGTTATAGGAAATAATGTTAGGCTTCAGGCTCAATCAGGAGTAGCAAGAAACATCAAGGATGATGAAGTTTTACAAGGATCTCCATCGCTTGGATATGGTGATTTTAATAAATCATATGTTCATTTTAAAAATCTGCCTAAAATTGTTGCTGAAGTGGAAGAATTAAAAAAACAAATAATAAACCCAAAAAATGGAAATAATGGTTAAACAGAAGACCATCAAGAATGAAATTTCACTAACAGGAGTTGGACTACATACTGGAAAAGAAGTTACAATGACTTTTAAACCTGCTCCAATTAATAATGGTTTCACTTTTGTAAGAGTAGATTTGCAAGGTCAACCAGTCATTGAGGCTGATGCTAATTATGTTGTTAATACCCAAAGAGGTACCAATTTAGAAAAATTAGGTGTAAAAATTCAAACTCCGGAACACGTACTGGCTGCATTGGTTGGTTGTGAGTTGGATAATGTTATCATAGAATTAAATGCTTCAGAACTTCCTATTATGGACGGTTCTTCGAAATATTTTGTTGAAGCGATAGAAAAAGCAGGAATTGAAGAACAAGACGCTAAACGTAACGTTTATGTAGTAAAAGAAGTGATTTCGTTTACTGATGAAGCTACTGGAAGCGAGATTCTGGTAATGCCAAGCGATGATTATCAAGTTACTGCAATGGTTGATTTTGGTACTAAAGTATTAGGTACACAAAATGCAACGATGAAAAGTATAGCCGATTTTAAACATGAAATTGCTAATTCAAGAACTTTTAGTTTTTTACATGAATTAGAATCTTTATTAGAAAACGGACTAATTAAAGGAGGAGATTTAAACAACGCCATTGTGTATGTTGATAAAGAGATCTCTGATTCTACAATGGAAAATTTAAAGAAAGCCTTTGGTAAAGATAAAATTTCTGTAAAACCAAATGGGGTTTTAGATAACCTTACGTTGCATTATCCAAATGAAGCTGCTCGTCACAAATTGTTAGATGTTGTTGGAGATTTGGCTTTAATTGGTGTAAGAATTCAGGGAAAAATCATTGCAAACAAACCAGGTCACTACGTAAATACACAGTTTGCCAAAAAATTAGCAAAAATCATTAAAATCGAGCAAAGAAATCATGTTCCAGTGTACGATCTGAATCAAGAGCCTTTGATGGATATTCATAAAATTATGGCTGTTTTACCACACAGACCTCCATTTTTATTAATTGACAGGATTATAGAAATGTCTGACAATCATGTTGTGGGAATGAAAAATGTTACTATGAATGAAAATTTCTTCGTAGGACATTTTCCGGAAGCACCAGTTATGCCAGGAGTTTTAATCGTTGAAGCAATGGCGCAGACAGGAGGGATTTTGGTTTTAAGCACAGTTCCGGATCCTGAAAATTATTTAACTTATTTTATGAAAATAGATAATGTTAAATTTAAACATAAAGTATTGCCAGGTGATACGTTAATTTTCAAATGCGAATTGATTTCTCCTATCAGAAGAGGAATCTGCCATATGCAGGCAAATGCTTATGCAAACGGAAAATTAGTGACCGAGGCAGAATTAATGGCTCAAATTGCAAGAAAACAATAATATTAAATCAATTTTATTGTTTACGTTTGTTGCCCAAATTAGATTATTTTAATTTAAAATATAAAACTTACAGATGAATCAACCATTAGCATATGTTCATCCTGGCGCTAAAATCGCTAAAAATGTTGTAATAGAACCTTTTACAACAATTCACAATAATGTTATTATTGGTGATGGTACCTGGATTGGTTCAAATGTGACCATTATGGAAGGCGCTCGAATTGGTAAAAATTGTAATATTTTTCCTGGAGCAGTAATTTCTGCGGTACCACAAGATTTAAAATTTGGGGGAGAAGATTCTCTTGCAATCATTGGAGATAATTGTACCATTAGAGAATGTGTTACAATCAACAGAGGTACAGTTGCTTCAGGTCAAACCATTCTTGGAAATAATTGTTTAGTTATGGCTTATGCGCATATTGCACATGATTGCGAAATAGGGAACAATGCAATTATTGTAAACGGAGTTGCTCTGGCTGGTCACGTAGTGGTTGGAAACCATGCTGTAATTGGAGGTTTGGCGGCAATTCACCAATTTATTCATATTGGAGACCATGCAATGATTTCTGGTGGATCTTTGGTAAGAAAAGATGTTCCGCCTTATACAAAAGCTGCAAAAGAGCCACTATCTTATGTTGGAATCAATTCAGTTGGTTTAAGAAGAAGAGGTTTTAGCACAGAAAAAATCCGGGAAATTCAGGAAATTTACAGAATTTTATACCAAAAAAATTACAATACAACTCAGGCTTTAAGTATTATTGAAGCAGAAATGGAAGCTACTCCTGAGAGAGATGAAATTTTAGATTTTATCAGAAATTCATCAAGAGGAATCATGAAAGGTTATTCAGGAAATTATTAGATAAATGTTAAATCGTTTATTTGTTTAATCGATAAACAAATAAACGATTTAACGATTCAACAAAATATTAAATAAAACAAAGTAAAATGGCATCTACATCAGATATTAGAAACGGATTGTGTATTAAATTCAATCACGATATTTATAAAATAGTCGAATTTCTTCACGTAAAACCAGGGAAAGGTCCCGCTTTCGTAAGAACAAAATTAAGAAGTTTAACTACAGGAAGAGTATTAGATAATACATTTTCTGCAGGACATAAGATAGACGATGTGCGTGTAGAGACGCATAATTATCAGTTTTTGTATGCTGAAGGAGATGAATTTCATTTTATGAATACAGAGTCTTTTGAGCAAATTTCTTTGAACAAAAATATTTTAGATGCTCCGGGATTATTGAAAGAAGGAACGAGTGTAATGGTTCAGGTAAATACTGAAACTGATTTACCTTTATCAGTAGATATGCCGTCTTCTGTAATTCTTGAAGTTACTTACGCAGAGCCGGGAGTAAAAGGAAATACTGCTACAAATGCAACAAAATCTGCTACAGTAGAAACTGGAGCAACAGTAAACGTTCCTTTGTTTATTAATGAAGGTGATAAAATTAAAATTGATACTGCTTCAGGTTCTTACATGGAGCGTGTAAAAGAGTAGTTTTTATAAGTTTTTAGTTTTCAGTCGCAGTTAGCAGTTTGTTGATAGATTGAAAACTGAGACTGAAAACTGAGACTAAAAACTAATTAAAAATATGAAATTTCCAAAGATTCATTCTTTACAAGAAATTGCAAATTTGCTTAATTGCGAATTTATTGGTGACCAAAACTTCCCAGTTTTAGGCATGAACGAAATACATGTTGTTGAGCCGGGAGATATAGTTTTTGTCGACCATCCTAAATATTATGACAAAGCTTTACAATCTGCAGCGACGATTGTTTTAATTAATAAAAAAGTAGATTGCCCGGAAGGTAAAGCACTTTTGATTTCTGATGATCCCTTTAGAGATTTTAATACCCTAACCAAACATTTTAGACCTTTTCAGGCAACAAATGTATCTATAGCACTTTCTGCAAATATTGGGGAAGGAACGGTAATTCAGCCTAATACTTTTGTTGGAAACAACGTGACAATTGGAAAAAACTGCTTAATTCATCCCAATGTTACTATTTACGATCATACTGTAATTGGAGACAATGTAATTATTCACGCAGGATCAATTTTAGGCGCTGATGCTTTTTATTATAAAAAACGTCCAGACGGTTTCGATCAGTTAATTTCAGGAGGAAGAGTTGTTATTGAAGATAATGTTGGAATTGGTGCGCTTTGTACCATTGATAAAGGCGTTACTGGAGATACAACAATTAAAGAAGGAACAAAAATTGACAATCAGGTTCATATTGGGCATGATACTGTTATAGGAAAAAAATGTTTGATAGCATCACAAACGGGTATTGCTGGTTGTGTTATTATTGAAGACGAAGTAACTATTTGGGGACAGGTTGGTACAACAAGCGGTATCACAATAGGAGCGAAGGCTGTTATTATGGGACAAACCGGAGTTACTAAATCAGTTGAAGGTGGAAAATCTTATTTTGGTACACCAATCGAAGAATCACGAGAAAAGTTAAAACAATTAGCTAATATCAAAAAAATTCCTGAAATTCTAAATAAATTGAAGTAATATGTCTATAAAAGAGTTTGTACAGAAATTTTATAAGTCGGATGCCTTAATTGATAGCGAAATCATGAAAACTTATTTGCATCCTGATGTAAAGTTAGATTGGAATAGCACCAAAGGATTAATTGAGATGGATTATAATTCTATGCTTGGAATGGCTACTGAATTAAGTCGTGCATATGTACGTTCAAAAGTCAGAATTAGTCATATTATTGCAGAAGATGACTTGGTTTCAATACGTTATTCTCATTTTGTGAAAACGATTGAAAACCCAAGAGAAGAGATGTTATTAGCTCATTTTTCTACAATTTGGCAAATTAAGGATGATAAATTATACCGTGGTTATCAAATGAGTCAATTTTCTTAATTTTTTTGAAGACAAAAAGATTAAAATACATTACAAAACCTTACTTTTGCATCACAATTTTAAAAACTACATAAAATATATATCATGAGTGTTTTAGTTAATAAAGATTCCAAAATAATTGTTCAAGGATTTACAGGAAGCGAAGGAACTTTCCACGCTTCTCAAATGATTGAGTACGGTACTAATGTTGTTGGTGGTGTTACTCCTGGAAAAGGAGGAACTAGCCATTTAGATCGCCCGGTTTTTAACACAGTAAAAGATGCTGTTGATCAAGCTGGAGCTGATACATCTATTATTTTTGTACCACCAGCTTTTGCTGCTGATGCAATTATGGAAGCTGCTGATGCTGGAATTAAAGTAATTATTGCTATTACAGAAGGAATTCCTGTAGCAGATATGATTAAAGCAAATAATTATGTTAAAGAAAGAAATTCCAGATTAATTGGACCTAACTGTCCAGGTGTTATTACTCCGGGAGAAGCTAAAGTTGGTATTATGCCAGGTTTCGTTTTCAAAAAAGGTACAGTTGGTATCGTTTCTAAATCAGGAACTTTAACTTACGAAGCTGCTGATCAGGTTGTAAAACAAGGTTTAGGAATTACTACAGCTATCGGAATTGGTGGAGATCCAATTATTGGAACTACTACTAAAGAAGCTGTTGAATTATTAATGAATGATCCGGAAACTGAAATTATCATTATGATAGGTGAGATCGGTGGTCAATTAGAAGCTGATGCTGCTAAATGGGTTAGAGCTGATGGTAACCGTAAACCAGTTGTTGGTTTTATCGCTGGAGAAACTGCTCCTGCTGGTAGAACAATGGGTCATGCAGGTGCTATTGTTGGTGGTTCTGATGACACCGCTGCTGCTAAAAAACAAATTATGAGAGACAACGGAATTCACGTTGTTGATTCACCAGCTGAAATTGGTAAAAAAGTAAAAGAAGTACTTGGATAATCTCTAGTATTCAAAATAAAAAATTCCAAAAAAAAGTCTCAATATTGTGTTGAGGCTTTTTTACATTTTTAAAATGATTGGAATATAATTAAAAACTTAGCAACTTAGTCCTGATAGCTATCGGGATATTTTAGAAGCTTAAAATAAGAAAGATGAGCAAAGAATTAAAAAAGTTTAAAGTAAGCAACAGTTTTGCTTTTACAATCGAGGATAGTTTAGAACAAGTTTGTAATGCTCCTGAAGGAGGTGCAGGAATTTTTGTTGTATATGCTGTTGAAGGTGATACGAAAGAGTTAATAATGGTTGGTTCTACAGGAACCGTTCAGAATGATGGAACTCTAAAAAGCAAAAATGGTGGTTTATATGATAAAATCGTAAACGGTCATCAATTTGCTAAAACAGGAAGAAAATATTCTTGGCCGGCACAAATGAAATTGGAGAGTATTGATGCTTTAGAAGTGGTTTGGTATGAGACTTTTAATGCAGATGTAAAAGCTATTCCAACTGCAGTTGAAGGTCAGGTTTTGCAGAATTTCTTAGATGAAAACGCAAAATTGCCTAGATGGAATGTAGCTTTCTAAAAAGTTATTTAAATAAAAAATCATTAAAAAGCCTTACTAATTTAGTAAGGCTTTTTTTTTATCAAATACATCATTTATTTCTCATTTATGTTGTTTACTGATTACAAGAATAACATAATGTTTATGGTTTTAAACGCTGCCAGGACAGATTAAACTAATCTATAAAAAAGTTCAATTGAACATATTAATAAAAAAACGCCAATACAATTATAAGTAAAGTATTACACTTCATAAAAATATGTTAAAGAAAATATAATTTTAACATTTAGCTGAAGCCCCCGAAAAATCTAATAAAAAGACAGTTTTCTACATTAAGAAACTGTTTTTTTTATGTAAAAAAATTGGCTTTTAAATTTAAGCTTTTATATATTTAGCAAACAAAATGAAAGGAAAATGTTAAATAAATGCATTCCTTAAGTAAAAAGTCTGTTAAACACATTACCCCAAATTAGAAGATGAAGGATGCGATTTTAAAATTCAATAGTATTGATGATGCAATGCTTTGGAATAATTTAAGAGAAGGTGATGAAAAATCATTTTCGATGTTGTTTGAAAGATATTATACCGATTTGGTACGTTATGGCAATTCACTTTCTCCATATGAAGAAAAAGTACAGGACTGTATTCAGGATGTATTTACTGATATTTGGGTATATCGAAATGCACTTCAAAGTTCGGTAATTGTCAAAGCATATTTATTATCCAGCGTACGAAAAAGAATTGCTCGTTTGTATGAGAGAGACCATATTTTTCGTAAAACAACCAGTACAGATTCTATTGCATTTCTTTTGGAGTTTTCAGTTGATTATGAACTTATTGACGATGATTATGCTACAAAAGAAAAAGTTATTCATTTAAATAATTTATTGAACGATTTACCGGCACGACAAAAAGAAGCGCTATATCTTCGTTATCATCAGGGTCTGACTGTAGAGCAAATTGCAGAGATGCTGGATGTTAATTATCAATCAGCTAGTAATTTGCTACATCGTGGTTTACTTAGCCTTCGCAAGGAATGGAAAGGGAGTTTTACCATATTTCTTATGCTATTTTCAAGTAGTTTTTAATTTTATTTTAAAAAAAATAAAAAAAATCACAATTTGATGAGTATATAATAAGAGTGTTGTCCTCTATGTTTCTGTAACCTTATTTTTAGATGCAAAAACGTAACACATATACTCAAATTGAAGATTTTTTGTCTGACGAATCTTTCCAGTCATGGATTTTATTTAAAATTGATGAAAATGGTTGGGAAGAATGGACTTTAGAAAGTCGCCAACGTGCTAAGTTGGTTCAGGATGCAAGACTTTTATTGTTAGCAATGAAAGTTCCGGAATCTGATTTGTCTTCCTCAGATATTCATAACGCCTTACAAACAGTATGGCGCAAAATTGAAGAGAAAGAAAATCAAAGTAATTCTGAAGAGAATTCAAAAACATTTTTTTTAAGAAAATATTTTCTTGCAGGAATTGCTGCAAGTTTACTCCTCTGTTTAATGTCAGTTTGGTTTTATAATAATCATTTTAAGACTGACAATATTGTTACCTACAAAGAGTTAATCGATGAGAATAGCGAAGGGTTAGTTGAACAAACTAATAATTCCAGTAAACCGCAAATTATCACTTTATCTGACGGTAGTTCGGTTTTGTTACAACCCAATAGTAAATTAAGTTACCCTAAAATCTTTACCGGAAACGAAAGAAAGGTTTATTTATCCGGCGAAGGTTTCTTTGAAATTAGTAAAAATCCAAGAAAACCTTTTTATGTTTATGCAAACGAGATCGTTACCAAGGTAGTTGGAACTAGTTTTAGAATAAAAGCTTATTCTGATCAGCCTGACGTTGAAGTTCTTGTTCGCACCGGTAAAGTTAAGGTAAAATCAAATGACCTGATAGCTAAATCAGATCAGCAGGAAGTGGTTCTGCTTCCTAATCAGGCACTTCGATTTTTAAGAAGTGATTTGAAATTCAACAAAATAACAAATATTACCCAAGATGAGACATTAGTAAAAAGTGTTGGTAATATTGAACAGCTAAGTTTTGAATTTACAGATATTCCGGTCTCACAAATTTTTGAAACAATAGAACAAGCTTATTTAGTTGATATTGATTATCCGAAAAATAAACTAAAAGATTGTCATCTTACCACTTCACTCAGTGATCAGCCTTTGACAGAAAAACTAAAAATTGTTTGTAAAAGTATTGGAACTAATACCAATTTTGAGATGAATGGAAATCAAATCACGATCACATCAGAAGGTTGTAATTAGTTTAATCTGTATAACTGTAATTATATAGAAGAAGCTCAGTAATTTAATTAAAAACCAAAATAAAACTAAAAATTAACCAAACTAAAAATTACAGTCATTGCCTATGTAAAAACCAAATGCATAAAAAAAGTGCCGAAATGCTGTAACATTTCGACACTAATAAAATTGAATTTCTCTCTGTAAAGAGCAATTCAGTACGTTTCTTAAAATACACGCGAATAGTATTAATCAAAACAAACCAAAATTATGAAAAAACCAGTTGTTAAACAACGATTACTCCATCGAATCATGAAAATAACGCTATTTCAGTTTGTCCTGGCACTTGTGTTTTCAAGTGTTACTATGGCAAACAGTGTAAATGGGCAAAGAAAACTAGATACAAAAGTTACGATTACAGTTGCAAATTTGACTTTAGATAATGCGTTATCAAAAATAGAAAAATCTGCACACGTAAAATTTTCTTATAATTCAAGACTGCCACAATTAAATCAAAAGGTAAGTATCGAGGCAAATGAAGAAACTTTGTCGAGTATCCTTAACCGAATTTTAGTGCCTTTCAATATTACTTACGCAGAAGTTAGTAATCAGATTATATTACAAAAAAATGTGACCGCAGATCCATTTTCAAGTACGACAAATCATGATTCACTATTCGAAATATTAGCTGCAGGTCCAATTATTAAGGGGAAAGTAACTGATTCAGGCGGAAGCCCTCTGCCTGGCGCAACTGTTATGGCAAAAGGAACTAAAATTGCAGTTTTAACTGATTTTGATGGTAATTTTTCTATCGAAATGCCGGCAAATAGCGATACGATTGTGATTTCCTATGTTGGAATGGAAACCAAAGAAATTGGTACTACAAATACAAATCCAACAATAGTTTTAAGTGAAATAGGTCAAAACTTAAAAGAGGTTGTCGTAACGACAGGTTACGAAAAAACATCTAAAAGAACTTTTACAGGTGCGATCAGCAAAATTTCAGGAACAGAATTGAAAGTTGATGGGGTTGTCGATGTGAGCAGAATGATTGAAGGTAAAGCGGCAGGGGTAACTGTTCAAAACGTAACAGGAACTTTTGGTACAGCTCCTAAAATTACAGTTCGTGGATCTTCTTCAATTTTTGGAGACACAAAACCTTTATGGGTAATTGATGGTGTTGTTCAGGAAGATATTATCAATTTATCATTTGCAGATTTAGCATCTGGAAATTCAGAAACACTATTAAGTTCATCTGTAGCAGGTTTAAATGCAAACGACATTCAAAGTATTGAAATTCTTAAAGATGCATCTGCTACTTCAATTTATGGTTCAAGATCTTTAAACGGGGTTGTAGTTGTAACAACAAAGCAAGGTCGTAGAGATTCTCCATTAAAAATAACATACGGTTTGGAGCAAACTGTTAGAACAGTTCCAAACTACAGCCAATATGATATTTTAAATTCTCAGGAATCGATGAGTATTTTTAAAGAAATGGAGGCTAAAGGCTACCTTGATTTACCTTCAACAGTGAATGGCAGATATGGTGGGGCATACAATATTTTAGGAAGAGCGATAAACACATATAACCCTGAAACAGGTACTTATTTAGTGAATAATGATCCTGTTAGCCGTAATAATTTCTTGAAAAAATATGAATTGGCAAATACAGATTGGTTTAGTGTATTATTTAGGCCATCAATTACACAAAATCACTCTTTGAGTTTTTCTGGTGGAGGAAAAAATAATACATTCTATGCTTCGTTGGGTTTTTACACAGATCCGGGATGGACGATTGCCGATGATGTAAAACAAATATCAAGTAACATTAAAGGTACATTTTATGTAAATGACAGATTGAATATTACCTTATCTACACTGGCGTCTATTCGTGATCAGGGTGCGCCCGGAAGTTACGAAAGCGAAAAAGATGTTGTTTTTGGTAAAGTAACACGTGATTTTGATATCAATCCCTTTAACTACGTATTAAATACAAGCAGAACCTTACGTCCTTACGATGAAAATGGTAATCTGGAATACTATAGAAATAACTGGGCAAAAATGAATATTGTTAACGAATTGGCCAACAATTATATGGAAATTGAGGTAAAAGATATTCGTTTTCAATTGGATTTAGATTACAAAATATCACCACATTTAACTTATAATTTGACAGGTTCAGCACGTTATGCAAATACAAATCGTGAGCATAAAATTTTAGAAGGTTCAAATGTTGTTGGCGCATATAAAGCCGGAACACCAGATGGGGAAGATGGAGTTAATACTCTTGTAAGAAACGATAATATCTTTTTGTATCAGGATCCGAATGATTTAAATGCTCCAAAAGTTTCTGTTTTACCAAATGGAGGTTTTTTAAGAAAATTTACTAACGACATGACATCTTATAACTTAAGAAACAGTGTTAATTATAGAAATGTTTTTAATGATAAACATGAAGTCGAAGGTTTATTTGGTACTGAGATGAGAGTAGTAGACAGGTCAAGTGATAATTTTACCGCTGCAGGTTTACAATATGACAGAGGTTTGACAGCATTTACAGATCCAAGAATAATTGAAAAAATAATTAATGGAGGTGATTCATACTATGGTTTTAATGAAGAAAAAGAAAGAACTGTAGGTTTCTTTGGTAAAGTAGGATACACTTATGATCGTCGTTACACAGCATCTGTGACAGGACGTTATGATGGCTCAAACAGACAAGGAAATAGCAATTCATCAAGATGGTTGCCAACTTATACTTTCAGTGGAAAGTGGAATGTTGCTGAAGAAAAATTCATGAAAAATGTAGAATCGGTAAATACTTTAGCATTAAGAGCTTCTTATGGTTTAACAGCTACAGCGGGACCTGCAACAAACTCTTTGGCAATCTACAAAAGTGCCGTGACAGATCGTTTTATTCTTGATGACAGAGAAACCGGAATTAGAATCGATGAATTGCAAAATTCAAATTTAACATGGGAAAAACAATTCGAAACTAACATTGGAGTAGATCTTGGAATGTTTAATAATAGAGTTCAATTTACTACAGATGTTTATAGTCGTAAAGCATTTGACTTAGTCGATTATGTAATTACTTCCGGAATTGGAGGTCAAAGAATCAGACAAGGAAATAATGCAGATATGGAAACTAAAGGTTTAGAGGTTGCATTTACAACTAAAAACTTTGATAACAAAGATTTTAAATGGTCTACAACGCTTAACTTTTCTGTTTATAACCAGGAAATTACAAGGTTAGAAAATACGCCAACAGCATTTGATTTAATTGATGCGAATGGAGGAAATACAATTGGTCATCCAAGAAATTCATTATACTCCTACCAATTTACAGGTTTAAATAATCAAGGTCTACCTACATTTATTTTACAGGATGGAGCTGAAAATAATATTACAGAAGCTAATTTTCAGGATAATTTAAATGTTACAAAATATTTAAAATATGAAGGATCAATCGAGCCAAATAAATCTATAGGTTTAGCAAATACATTTACATACAAAAACTGGTCTTTATATGTGTTTTTTGTTGGGTCAGGCGGAAACAAAGTTCGATTGAATCCAATTTACGACAGTACTTACGATGATTTAACTGTATTTACAAAAGATTTCACAAATCGCTGGATCAATCCAGGAGATGAAAATTTCACAAATGTTCCGGTTATTGCAGACAGACGTTTAAATGCTAATTATGATGGAGCACGTAACCTTGCGAAAGCTTATAATACGTATAATTATTCAGATGTTCGTATTGCAGACGGTGATTTTGTCCGATTAAAAAATATATCATTGAGTTGGGAATTTCCTAGTGATTTCAAGAGAAAAATTGGAGTAAGTACTTTTACTTTAAAAGGATCAGCGGTTAATCCATGGTTAATTTATTCGGATAAAAGATTAAATGGTCAGGATCCTGAGTTTCGTAATTCAGGAGGAGTTGCTTTACCAGTAACATCTCAATATACCTTTACTTTAAACCTTTCATTATAATAGTCAAAATCATGAAAAACTTAAAAATAACATTATCCCTGTTAATACTTATTTGTATTACTAGCTGTGATGATTTTCTGTCTGAAAAGCCAGATAACAGAACCGAAATTGATACGCCTGCAAAAATATCAGAATTATTAGTTGAAGCTTACCCTCAAATGAGCTATTTTGAGATTGCCGAAACAATGTCAGATAACGTTTTTGATAGCGGATTGACGGAAACATTACCAAAAAATGAACAAAACTATAACTGGCTGATTCAAACAGAAACAGCAGATATTGATACACAAGCTTACTATTGGGATGCATGCTATAAAGCAATTGCACATGCAAACAAGGCTTTACAGGCAATTGAAGAATTAGGAAATTCACCGAGTCTTAATCCACAAAAGGGAGAAGCACTTATTGCCAGAGCTTATTCTCATTTTATGTTGGTTTCACTTTGGTCAAAACGTTACAACCCCGCTACGGCAGCATCAGATTTAGGAGTTCCTTATGTAACAAAACCAGAAACAGAATTATTGACTAAATACAAAAGAAATACAGTTGCTGAAGTTTTTGATTTTATCGAAAAAGATATTGAAGAAGGTTTAAAATATGTAACAAACGATTACAAGGAACCCAGATTTCACTTTAATATAAATGCATCAAAAGCTTTTGCCAGCAGATTTTATTTAGTAAAAGGAAATTGGGATAAAGTTATTGAATTATCAAATGATTTGGGTTCAAAGCCAGTAGGTAAATTAAGAGATTATTCAGCTTATGAATCTATAGGTGTTGAAGATCAACAATTAAAATATGGAGCAAGTAGTGTTGAAACAAATTTGTTAATTGTTTCTGCGAATACAATTGTAAGCAGAGTTTATTATTTAAATCGTTTTAACTTATCAGGTACACGTCAGCCAGAAATTTTTGGAGGATCTACAAATCTTTTTGGGAAACCATATTATTATAATCTTTATTCATCAAACAGCAGTATCACTTTATTTGTTCCAAAGTTTTACGAATATTTTAAATATTCAAACGTAACAGCTGGAATTGGAGATCCTTATGTTGCCGAAGTCTTATTAAGTAACGATGAGTTTTTCTTAAACAGAATCGAAGCACATGTTATGAAAGGTCAGACCGCTTTGGCAAACGAAGAATTGGAGTACTTTTTAGCAACAAGAACACCAACATATAATAGTACAACAGATAAAGTAACTGAAGCCAAAGTAGTAGCAAGATTTCCGGTTATTGCAGATGAATACACACCATTTTATCCAATGACGCCAGTTCAGACTTCTTATATAAAAGCGATTGCAGAAACGAGAAGAAGAGATTTTATACATGAAGGATTAAGATGGTTTGATATCAAGCGTTTTAATATTGTAGTGAAACATGAAACGGCAAATAAACCGGTTAATACATTAGTAAAAGATGATAACCGCAGAGCCTTACAAATTCCATTGCATGCATCAAGTACAGGTGTTGAGCTAAATCCTAGATAATCTTTAAAAGCAAATTCTTATGAAACTAATAAAATATAGTAAAATAGCACTTTTGGTTATGGTTTCGATGGCTATAATTTCCTGCGCAAATGATGAACGTCCGGGAGATAGTCAGTTAGATTATACACAGCCAACTAAAACAGCATTAGATAATTGGATTACAACTACTTATTTAAATCCATATAATATCAATGTCCAATATAAATGGAATCAAAATACAGTCGATAATAGTCGCTATCTATTTCCTCCAACAATTGATAAAGTACAACCAGCACTTGAGATTGTACAGACAATATGGCTTAAAAGTTATGCAACAATCGGGGGGGCGGATTTCGTAAAAAAAATAGCTCCAAGAGAAATTGTTTTAGTAGGAGGAGTAAATTTAAACAGTGTAGGTACCAGAACTTTAGGTTTAGCCGAAGGTGGACAGCGTGTTACTCTGTTTGAAACAGATTATATTGATCAATCAGATCGTGACAACGTATCAGAGTTTATACACACAATTCAGCACGAGTATATACATATTTTGAACCAAAATAAACCATTTGATGAAAAAGCATGGAAAGCCCTAACGCCAGGAGGTTATACGGCAGATTGGTACAATTACGATATACCGGAATCGAACGAACTTGGTTTTATTACCAGTTATGCAAGATCAAATATCAATGAAGATTTTGCAGAAACAGCTTCAATGATTTTAATCTATTCTAAAGCAGAATATGCTGCGTTTTTAGATGGTATTGAAAGTCCGACTGCTTATGCTGCGTTAAAAGCAAAGGAAGCAATTGTAGTAAAATATTTCAAAGAAGCTTTCAACATGGATTTCTACGCTTTAAGAGATGAAGCCGAAAAAAATACAACAGCTGTAATAAATAATTAAAAAAATTATTATGAAAGTAAAACACATATATAAGTACTTATTTGCAGCATTTTTAGTGCTGCAATTGAGCAGCTGTAATAATGATACAGATGCTGAACAAAAGTTTGACCAAACGCCAACAGAGCGTTTAAATGCTCAAAAATCAGAATTGAATAATCTGTTACTTTCTTCGGAATTTGGATGGAAAGCGGTTTATTTTACTGATAATACCGTTTTAGGCGGATATACTCATTTATTCAAATTTGCCAAAGACGGGACTGTACAAATGGCTTCTGATTTTGATAGTGATACCAACGTTTATAAAAGTGAATTCGAAATTCAATTAGGAAGTACTGTTAGTGTAGTTTTTACTACCAAGAACAGAATTCATCTTTTATCAGAGTCAGATAATTATCCAATTGCGGCGTTAAGAGCAAAAGGATATTTAGGAGATTTTCAGTTTTTATATTACGGACAGGAAAATGGTGAAATCATTTTTAAAACAAACAGAACTGCTAAGGAATTACGTTTTGTAAAAGCAACTGCACAAGATTGGACTGATTTGCCAAAAAACATTGACATGATTGATAATGTAGTAGGTGATGATACGCGTCCGCTTTTTAGATTATTAGAAACTAATGACGGAACAGCAAAACACCAGTTTGATTTCTCATTTTCAGATGTAACCCGTTTTGCAGAAGCAAATTCCATAGAAGCTGGTTATTCTGTAAGTTATAACATGGGAGTTGGTTACACGCCAACCGGAATTGTAGTAAGCCCGGCTGTAGAAGTTGCTGGACAAAAATTAACCAATTTTGTATACAATGATGTTGATGGAAGTTTTACTGCCACAGGAACGAATGGGGTTACTGCTATAATAAAGTACTCTTCTAAGCCTCTTGTTTTAACAGATGATTATAAAATATTATTGCCTGGAAGCGCTAATAATGTATATGCATATATCTATAATATTACAAAACCGGAACCGGCAAATTCTCCTTTGTTTCTATCTCTATTAGCAAATGCAGAAGCATTGGCAGGTACAGGTTTAATGATTACCAGAATACAACCTTGGTTTAATAATCCTGACGGAACAAGTTATATAGAATACAGATTTGCTGCTGTTTCAAACCCAGCCGTAACAATTGCGAGAAGATATCATTATTTTACGATTCAAAGTAATGCAACAAACAAAACTGTGACTTTAGTTCCGGGAGTTTGGAAATCAGTAGCAACTGCAGCTTCACCCGCAATTGCAACTCCATCTTTCTTAAAAGCACTTGATGACCAGTTTATGAACCCTCAGGGACTTTATTTTGCTAAAACACCAGTTTCGGGTTATACTGCGTATACCTTTACAAGTACAACGACACCTTTTAGAATGGTTGCATACTCATTTCAGTAACCAATAATTTTTAGTTTTATTTTAATTTTGGAAAAGCAGCTCAATTTGAGCTGCTTTTAATAACTTTTACTTCAATTATTCATAATGAAAAAAACTATTAGACCAATAAATGTTGTTTTCTTTTTATGGGCACTTATACTTATTGCTGTAACGGGATTTTACCCAGAATATAAAAGAGATTACCTATGGCTGTCTTTAATAGTAATCATTCCGGTAATTATTATTGATTTTATAAAGAAAAAAAAAGAAGATAAGCTTAATGATACAACAGAGTTTCAATCATCAATTTATAGAATGCTTATTATGGGCGTAATGCTATTGGTGTTTTTTCTCATTACAAAGCAAAATGATATATAAGAATTTAGTTTTAATTTTATTTTGAAGAAGGAGCAGCTCAATTTTGAGTTGCTTTTTTGATTTTGTTTTATCTATAATAGCACTAAATATTTTGAACTGTTGAAAGGTTATTGCGATTGTTATTTTTTTAAAAAGGGAATTATCATATATTTGACGAGTCATTCATAGCAGGAATAGCTACAAATAATATTAAAATTAATTTTGAATATGAAATTACTAGAAGGAAAAGTTGCCATTATTACTGGCGCTAGTCGTGGAATTGGAAAAGGAATTGCTGAAGTTTTTGCTAAACATGGAGCAAATGTTGCTTTTACTTATAGCTCATCTGCTGCTTCTGCAGAGGCACTAGAAGTTGAATTGAACGCTTTAGGAGTTAAAGCAAAAGGATACCAATCGAATGCGGCCGATTTTAATGAAGCGCAAACTTTTGTTGAAGCTGTTTTAGCTGATTTCGGAACGGTTGATATCTTGATTAATAACGCCGGAATTACAAAAGATAATTTATTGATGCGTATGTCAGAAGCTGATTTTGATCAGGTTATTGATGTAAACTTAAAGTCAGTATTTAATATGACTAAAGCCATTCAAAAAACTTTCTTAAAACAACGTGCTGGTTCTATTATTAATATTAGCTCTGTAGTTGGTGTTTCCGGAAATGCTGGTCAAACAAATTATGCAGCGTCTAAAGCGGGTGCAATTGGTTTTACAAAATCTGTAGCCTTAGAGCTGGGTTCTCGTAATATTCGTTGCAATGCAATTGCTCCTGGATTTATCGAAACAGAAATGACTGCAAAATTACCTGAAGATGTAGTAAAAGGATGGAGAGACGGAATTCCGTTGAAACGTGGCGGAACTACTGAAGATGTCGCAAACGCATGTCTTTTCTTAGCTTCAGATATGAGTGCCTATGTTACAGGACAAGTGCTTAATGTTTGTGGAGGAATGCTTACTTAAGAGTTGCAAAGGTTCAAAGTTACACAGGTTTTAGTAATCAGTTTTATCTGACTCTAGAATGAAACTGGAACCGAATAGTCGCAAAATGATGACTTTTGAAATCTGATTACTGTAAACTGATACTGAATACTAAAAATATATGACTACAAATACGATTCTATTATTATTGCTTTCATTAGTAATAGCGGGTGGTTTGTCGTATTTTCAATATTATTTTAAAGCCAAAAACAAATCCAATGTGATTGTGTTTTTGGCTTTTTTACGTTTTCTGGCTATTTTCGGATTATTGGTTTTATTAATAAATCCGATAGTTTCTAAAAATTCGCTTGAAATAACAAAAACACCGCTGGCTATTGCGGTTGATAATTCGAGTTCTATTGTTGCCTTAAAAGCAGACAAAAAGTTGCCGAATTATATCAAAAAATCATTTCAAATCCTGCACTTCAGGAGAAATTTGATATTCAGTCTTATCAATTTGATGCTGATTTCAAGCCTTCAGAAAAATTTGATTTCAAAGGAAAACAAACCAATCTTGATGAAGTTGCCAAGAATTTAAAAAGCATCAATAAAAATCTGATTTTCCCAACGGTTGTTATTACGGATGGAAATCAAACTACAGGAAACGATTATGTATATCGTTTTGATCCTGTCAATAAAGTTTATCCTTTGGTTGTGGGAGATACAACTACTTTTTTTGATTTAAAAATCAATCAGTTGAACGTAAACAAATACGCTTTTCATAAAAACAAGTTTCCTGTTGAAGTATTTTTACAGTATGCGGGAGATAAAGTTACAAATGCAGATTTTACAATTTCGCAAGGAAATTCAGTTGTTGCAAAAGAGGAAGTTTCTTTCTCGCCTTCTAAAAAAACAGCTACTATAAATTTACTTTTGCCTGCTGATAAAGTGGGTTTGCAAATTTTTAAAGCGACTATCTCATCAAACGAAAAAGAGAAAAACAGTTATAATAATATCAAGAACTTTGCAGTCGAAGTGATTGACCAAAAATCAACTATTGCAATTGTTTCATCAATAAATCATCCTGATATAGCGTCGTTAAAACGCTCCATTGAAGTTAACGCGCAACGTAAAGTGATTTTGGTTAAACCAAATGATATTAATCAATTACAAGATGCTTCTGTTTTGGTTTTATATCAACCAACAACAGCTTTCAAGGCAATTTTTGATAATAATAAATTAGCAGGAAGAAACACTTTTATCATTACCGGAAACAATACCGATTTTAATTTTTTAAATCAACAACAAAACAATTTGGTTTTTAAAATGAGCGGACAAAGAGAAGATTATTTATCCGAATTTAAATCTGAGTTTAATTTGTTTGCCATTGAGGATTTTGGTTTTGAGAATTTCCCGCCTTTGCAAAATTTATTCGGAACAATTTCAACTAATGGAAATGTATCGGTTTTGCTTTCTTCAAAAATTAGAAATGTTGCTACAAATGCGCCTTTGTTGGCTTTCGCCGAAAATCAAGGAAAAAGAACTGCCTTTTTATTAGGGGAAAATAGTTGGAAATGGCGTTTGCAAAGTCATATTGATAATCAGTCATTTGAAAAATATGATGTTTTCATAGATAAGATTATTCAATACTTAGCTTCAACGACTTCGAAAAAATCTTTGGTGGTAACACATGAAAGTTTTTATAATTCAGGGGAAGCGATTGCAATCAATGCGCAATATTTCAACAAAAACTACGAGTTTGACGAAAAAGCAAGATTGACAATTACAGTTACAAATGCCGAAACGAAACAAAGTAAAAATTACGATTTATTAAAAGGAAATAACTCTTTCTCTGTAAATCTAGATGGCTTAACAGCCGGAAAATATAATTTTTCAGTAAAAGAACTAAATTCAAATACTTCTTATTCAAGTCATTTTGAAATTCTGGATTTCGATATCGAAAAGCAATTTGTAAATCCTGATGTTTTAAAATTGAAACAATTGGCATTACAAACCAACGGAAAAGCTTTCTTCGAAAATCAGGCAGATGATTTAATCAATACACTTTTAGAAAATAAAGAATATAAATCAATCGAAAAAAATGTCTCAACCAAAACTCCATTGATTGACTGGGTTTGGTTGTTGATTTTAATTGCTGCTTTATTGACAACAGAATGGTTTGTGAGAAAGTATAATGGACTTCTTTAAAGTTGCAAAGGTTTATAGGAGCAAAGGCTCAAAGTTTTTCCTTAACTTGAAACTTTATACTTGAAACAAAAATAAACAGCATAATGGATTTCAGGCTAAAAGTATTTTACACCGTTGCGCTCCGCCTTAACTTTACTAAGGCGGCAACGGAATTATACATTTCCCAGCCTGCAGTTTCAAAACACATTCAGGAACTCGAAGAAACCTATAAAACTAAGCTTTTTGAACGTAACGGTTCTAAAATTGCTTTAACTCCAGCCGGAGAAATTCTTTTAAAACATACTAAAAATATTTTCGAGATTTACAGAGAAATTGACTTTGATATGAGTTCGTTTATCAACGAACGTCAAGGTTTATTGCGGTTGGGGGCAAGTACGACAATTTCACAATATATTATTTCTCCGGTTTTGGCTCGTTTTCATCAAAAACAAAAAGAGATCAAAGTCAATTTACTAAACGGAAATACGGAGCAAATTGAAAATGCTTTAATCAACAAAGAAATTGAAATAGGAATTGTAGAAGGACAATCTAAGAATCAGTCTATTAAATATATTCCGTTTTTAAAAGACGAATTGGTTTTGGTTTGTAATACCAAAAATCCTTTGGTAAAACAGCATAAAATTGCATTAGGAGATTTAAAAGAAATGAAATTCATAACGCGTGAAAGAGGTTCCGGAACACTTGAAGTTATAGAATATGCTTTGAAGCAACTAAATGTAAAATTTACAGATTTACAAATCGAAATGCAATTAGGAAGTACAGAAAGCATAAAATCGTATTTACTAAACTCAGATTGTTTCGCTTTCATGTCAATACACGCGGTAAGCAATGAATTGAAAAATAATGAATTGATCGTTTTAGATGTTGAGAGTTTAAGTATTGAAAGATATTTTTACATTATAACATTAGTCGGGAAGTCAGATTCTTTATCGGAGCTCTTTATTCAAAATTTATCATCTTACTATAATTTAAAGTTATAATCAATTGTATTTTACGATTGGTGTTTTCAATAAATATGGCGGACATTTGTACAATAATTATCAAATAGCATATTTTGAAAACGAAGCAACATTCTGAAACCCATTTATTCGAAGTGAATCTTTATTTCCAGCAAGTAGTTTTTGTATTAATTATTGCATTGTGTCTTTTCTCGCTACTTTCTCCGCCAATCGCTTTGTTATTGGGAGTTTTGACAGTAAATGTTTTCGGAAACCCATTTGTTGCATTCAATCATAAAGGCATTACTTTTTTATTGCAATTTTCAGTTGTTGGTTTAGGTTTTGGTATGAACGCTACATCAGCAATTTTAGCAGGAAAAGAGGGTTTTCTATTAACTGTCTTCTCTATATTTAGCACGCTAATTTTCGGAACGCTATTAGGAAAATGGCTTAAAACAGAGAAAAAGACATCGCATTTAATTTCGTGCGGAACAGCAATTTGCGGAGGAAGTGCCATTGCAGCAATTTCTCCTGTAATAAAATCAAATGAGAATCAGACTTCAATTGCTTTGGGTGTAATATTTATTCTGAACTCTATAGCGTTATTTATTTTTCCTTTTATTGGGCATCAACTTGATTTGTCTCAAAAAGATTTCGGTTTGTGGTGTGCTATTGCTATTCATGATACCAGTTCTGTAGTCGGTGCGGCAAATAAATACGGTGCAGAAGCCTTACAGGTTGCAACAACGGTAAAACTGGCCAGAGCTTTGTGGATCATTCCAATTTCACTCGGAACAGCCATGCTTTTTAAAAATCAATCCGGAAGCGTTGGAACAAAAATCAAGATTCCATATTTTATTGGTTTGTTTGTTTTGGCAATGCTTTTTAATACATATGTGCCAGAAGCCATCATTGTAGCTCCATATATTGTGAGTATTGCCAAAGTCGGTTTAACTATAACTTTGTTTTTAATTGGTGCAACTCTAAATGTAAATACTTTAAAATCAGTAGGAGTGAAGCCCTTGTTGCAGGGAGTCTTTCTTTGGATATTTATTACAGCTTTAAGCTTAATGTCAATATTATATTTTAGCTGATACAATTAAAATTAGAAGCAATTTTAAAAATGATTTTATTGCAATTATATCTTTAAAAACCTGAAAAAAATTAAATTAATACATTCTTAATTGGTTTTCTTTTGAATTTCCTTTAAATGAGATAAATTTGCCCTTCAAACAAATTTACAAATGAAAAACTTTAAAATGAAGCCAAGACTAATCGCCTTTTTTGCATTAGGAATTGGATTTTTAACCTTGTCATGGGGAATCGTTGGTCACGAACGTATTAACAAAGCAGCTGTAATGGCTCTGCCTCGACCAATACAAATATTCTTTTACAATCATATTGACTTTATTACGCAGGAAGCTTCTGTTCCGGACATTCGTAAATATGCCCTGAATTCTAAAGACGAAAATCCAAGACATTATTTTGATATGGAAAATTTTGGTTCTGTTGACAGTTTACCAAAAACTATGGAAGAAGCAAAGAAAAAATACGATGCTAAATTCTTGAACGACAACGGAATTTTACCTTGGTATATTGAAGATATGATGGTTAAATTAACTAAAGCTTTCAAAGATAAAAACAGAGCAGAAATTTTATTTCTTGCTGCTGATTTAGGTCATTATATTGGTGATGCTCATATGCCACTGCACACTTCTGCAAATCATGACGGACAATTAAGCGATCAAAAAGGAATTCATTCACTTTGGGAAAGCAGATTACCAGAATTGTTTGCTAAAAATTATAAACTAAATGTTCCGCAGGCACAATATTATGGAGATGTTCATAAGGCAGTTTGGGATATGATTAATGATACACATAGTTTAGCTCAACCGTTATTAGATATAGATAAAAAACTAAGAACGGCAACTCCTGAAAATCAGGTTTTCAAGATGGATGCTGATGGAAAAGTTTTGAAAAGTAAATACAATTCGGCGGTTTTCTCTGATGAATACGCTAAAAAACTGCATAAAGAGTTAAATGGAATGGTTGAAAACCAAATGAGAAAAGCTATTACTGCAACAGCTAGTTTTTGGTATACTGCGTGGGTAAATGCCGGAAAACCTGACTTAAGCGATTTAGATTCATCTGCAGTTACACAAAGAAACAATCAGGCTTTAAAAGATGATCTTCAATTATATCAAAACGGAGATCTTTTTGGAATGCAGAATCAAAATGATTAAAAGTTTTGTTTCAAGTTTCTTTAGTTTGCTTCGCCAATTCGGCTAAAGCCTCGTGTCATGTTTCAAGTTTGAAAACTAAACAAGAAAGCCTCAAATTCAATTAGAATTTGAGGCTTTCTTTTGAATTATTTCCTTGCTAAATTTGCGGTTAAACTTGAAACCTGAAACATTTTTACTTTTCATATTTCTTGTGTTTCAACATGTCAGAAGCAGTCTGGTAAAACGAAATAGTTTCATTGACCAAATCAGTTCTTTCTGTTTGCAACGGAATTTCATCATAATAAATTTGATATTCCGGAGCAACTCCTGGTTTTGGATTCAATTTTAGTTCAAATTGTTTTACTATTTGTTTAGGAGATAAAATGGTCAAAATATTATCTTTTATCAAACCTAAATCCTGATAAGTTGCAATAAAAGCTCTTGGTTTATAATCAGATTTCAAAACATCCTGCCCAAAAAACTTGCTTTGATAATCAAAATGTAATAATCCAAAAAGCGTTGGCATTAAATCAATTTGAGACATTAATTTACTGCATTTTGCAGGTTTTTTACCGGGACTATAAATAAAAGCCGGAATTCTATATTTATCCAAAGGGAGCTGTGTTTTTCCGGCACTTGAAGCGCAATGATCGGCTACAATAACAAAAACAGTATTCTGGAACCATGGTTGTTTGCTTGCTATTTCAAAGAATTTTCTCAATGAATAATCCGTATATTTTACGCCGCCGTCACGAGATTTAATATCGCCAGGAATATCAATTTTATTATTAGGATAAGTAAAAGGCCTGTGATTGCTAACCGTCATAATATGATTAAAGAAAGGTTTGTTTTGTGTAAACTCAGTATTCATAACCTTTATGGCTTTGTTATACATGTCTTCGTCACAAACGCCCCAAACATTTGAGAATGTAATTTCTTCAGGAGAAAAACTAGATTTGTCTACAATTTGATAACCGTTTCCAGAATAAAAGTCCTGCATATTATCAAAAAATGCATCTCCACCGTACATAAATTTTACATTGTATCCTTTTTGTGTGAATATAGCCCCTGTAGAAAATTTATTTTTATTGTCTTCTCTTTTTACAACACTTTCTCCTGCTGTTGGAGGCAAACATAAAGTTACGGCTTCCAATCCACGAACAGTTCTGTTTCCTGCTGCATATAAATTGGTAAATTGAAGACTTTTTTGTGCCAGGCTATCTAAGAAAGGAGTAATATTTTGATTATTTCCATAAGCCTTCATAAAGTTGGCGCTATAACTCTCGATAGTAATTAATACTACGTTTTTATGATTTTCAATAGAATCTCCGGTAATTTTTCGGGTTGTGTTTTCTCCGGAAATAGCGTTAAGCTGCTGCTTTAAAATTACGAATGCTTTTTCATTAGGAAGCGTTTTGTAAAACTTAAAGTAATCTAATTTGTTATTCTGAAAAGCCAAATAGAATTTATAAATACCATTAGCTTGCAATTCATTAACAAAAACATTTTTAGAATTTTCAGTTTTAGCCAACGTAGGAATAGCGATTAAAGAAAGGGCAAATAAACTAAGGTAAACTAAAGTGATTTTTACTTTTTCACTTATGGTTGGAATATTATCTATGTAATTTCTGGAATTTTTGAGAATAAAATAGGTAACAACTCCTGTTACTAAAAATAAAGCTGAAAATATAGGAATTACGGGATAAGACTGCATTATATTTCCGATAACCTCATTAGTGTAAATCAGATAATTAACAGCAATAAAATTGTATTTTACTCCAAATTCATTCCAAAAGAAATATTCGCTTAAACCATTTTGAAGAATTAATAGAACGTATAAAAAGATCACAAAGGCAAATAACCAAAATCTGATTTTAACTCTCCATTTTGGAAGGAAAAGCAAAAGAGCAAATAGTAACGTTTTTATTCCAATAAAAATTAAAATAATCTCAGGCAATGCACCTCCGTATTCATCAAAAATACTTTTTCCGGAAGCTACATATAGAAATAGTGCAACAAATATCCCAAGAATAATATATCCAAAAGGTTTGCTGTATTTCGAATTTGAAATAAAAATTAAATACAACCACAAAAAAACACTCGCTACAATAAATACGAAAAAATCTGAAACAAGACCTAAACTAAAGATTTTCAGACTCTGAAGAATAGTAAAAGAGCTTTGCGTAATAGGATGGAAAAACAGCACAATTCGCAGCAGAAAACTTATGGCAAAATAGAAAAAAGCAAGATTGTAAAAAGGGGCAAGTTTCTTGTAAAAAGTCATGAGATTATTTTTTTACAAAATTAATTCCGATTCATTAATTCGGGATTAAGTTCCGCTTTTACCTTACTTAGTGTTAACTTAATGTTTTCTTAAGATGATTAAGTTTGTTTTAATCTAACGTTTTGATTCTCTAGTGCGCCTTAAAATATTTATCTTTGACTAATTCAAAAGAAATCAAATCTAAATTAAATAAATACATGCATATTTTAATAGTTGAAGATGAGTTAGGAATTGTTCAGTTTTTGCAACAAGGTTTACAAGAGGAAGGTTATGAGGTAACAACTGCCAATGATGGCTCAAAAGGCTTTGAATTAGTTCAGAATCAACAATTTGATTTGATTTTGTTAGATTGGATGTTGCCTAAAATCAATGGTTTGGATTTATGTAAAGCCATTAGAATTAAAGATCAAAAAACACCAATAATCTTTTTAACTGCAAAAGATACCGTGCAGGAAACTATAGAAGGACTTAAAGCTGGTGCAAATGATTATATTAAAAAACCATTTAGTTTTGAAGAATTGGTTGAACGTATTAAAGTTCATTTTAGAAATAGAAAAGAAAACGAAATACTTACTTTAGGAACCATTAAAATAGATTTGTCCAAACATATTGTATTAAAAAATGATGAAGAAGTCGCTTTAACCCAAAGAGAATTTGAATTGCTAACTTATTTAATTCAGCACAAAGGTAAGGTTTGTACCCGAAATCAGATCTTAAAAGATGTCTGGGAAATCAATTTTGAATATGATACCGGAGTTATAGACGTTTTTATGAATGCTATCCGAAAAAAACTCAATTTAAAAATTGAAGAAGATTATATAAAAACAATTCGCGGTATTGGTTACATCGCAAACGACTTATAAATGATACAAATTTCTTTTAAAAACAGAATTGCGTTAAATTATATAATCACTACTGGTTTATTGATTTTAGTGGTTTTTTCGGTAATTTACTCGATCGTAAAACATACTGTTTACAGTCATATAGATGAAAATATAAAGGTTGAAATCAAGAACCATTTAGCAGAAATCAAGGTCGTTGGCGACAAAGTAATTTTAATTGATGAAGAAGAATGGAATGAGCGCGAACACAATACTGTAGATGTAAATCCGGTTTTTGTTGAGTTTTTAGATTTGAACAAAAAGATTATCGAAAAAGCGCCTAATCTAAAAACAGAAACTCTTGAATTTAAAGATTCAGTAGAAGATTATGAGTTGTTTGAGACCAAAATGGGAGATCATGATATTAGACAAATTCAGGTACCGCTTCATGTCAAAAAGAAACAAATAGGATATATTATAGTTGCTATGTCATTGGCCGATTCCAAATTGGTCTTAAATAATTTATTTGACATCATGTGTTTGTCATTTTTAGCAATTTTATTATTGCTGTTTTTTATTGCCAGATTCTTTGCCGGACGAAGTATAAAGCCGATAAATGCGATTATAACTACTTCAAAAATTATTACAAAAGACAATTTGAAAACTCGAATTCCGTTGCCTAAAACTCGTGACGAATTATATACGCTTTCAAAAACCATTAATAACTTATTAAACCGAATTGAAGATGCAATTGAACGTGAGAAACAGTTCACGTCTGATGCATCTCATGAATTAAGAACACCACTAACTGTTATTAAAGGAACACTTGAAGTTTTGATTCGTAAACCTCGTGATAATAAGGAATATGAAGAAAAGATAAATTATTGTATAAATGAAGTGGATCATCTAAACAGGCTCGTTGATCAGCTTCTTTTAATAGCACGTTTTGAGAATCAAAAGCAAAATATTAATACAGAATCGGTTTATTTGAATGCTTTAATTTTAGATGTTTTGATATTGAATTCAGAAAAAATAAACAACAAAAAGTTAAATATAAAATTTGATGCTGAACAGGATTATTATATTCAATCTGATAATTTTTTGGTGATTACTATTTTAAGGAATATTATTTCGAATGCAATTAAGTACACTAATAGTAATGGACAAGTTTTGATTTTACTATCAAAACAAAACGGAAAAAACAGTTTGTGAAATTTCAGATAACGGAATCGGAATTGAGAAGGGAGATTTAGACGCAATTTTAAATCCTTTTTTTAGATCAAACTCTACAGATCATCCCGAAATTAAAGGAACTGGACTAGGTTTGTCGATTGTGAAAAGAACTACCGAGTTACTTGGTATTAAATTTAAAATTGAAAGCGAAATAGAAGTAGGAACCTCAGTTATTTTAAGTTTTAACGAAAATATGAAAACGTTATCGTAATTGAAAAAATCTAATAAAAATAGCCTCTAGAATATTTTTTAACAATAAACTATCGTTAAGTTAAATTAAAAATTGTTTTTTTATGAAATTAACTAGTATATTTGCAACCGAATCAAAGAATTATAAAACAAACCAAACAATGATTTCAAATCAATTACATCACCATCATTTTCATTATTGCTCTCAGGCGATGTGTTAATGGTATGCATGTAAATCATCATATTTTAAAACCCGTTTGAGTACATCAAGCGGGTTTTTTAATTCCAATTCTTTGTACTCAAACTATTAATTCAACAAACAACTAAAAAATGAGTACTTTAAAAATTGCAATTCAAAAATCAGGTCGTTTAAACGAAGACAGCATTCAAATCCTAAAAGATTGTGGTATTTCGATCAATAACGGAAACGATCAGTTAAAAGCAGAAGCTTCCAATTTTCCATTAGAAGTTTTATACCTAAGAAATTCAGATATTCCTCAGTATTTAATTGATGGAGTAGTAGATTTAGCTATCGTTGGCGATAATTTATTAGTAGAAAAAGGAAAACATATCGAAGTAATTCAGAAACTTGGATTCTCGAAATGCAAGGTTTCTGTAGCTGTTCCTAAAACTTTCGAATATAATTCGATTCAGGATTTAGCAGGATTGCGTATTGCAACTTCTTATCCAAACACGGTTAACGAATATTTCAATTCTTTCGGATTGACGGTTGATATTCACCAAATTTCAGGTTCTGTAGAAATTGCACCAAACATTGGTCTTGCTGATGCTATTGTGGATATCGTTTCAAGCGGAAGCACTTTATTCAAAAACAATTTAAGAGAAGTAGAAGTGATTCTGAAAAGTGAAGCTGTTTTAGCGGTTTCTCCAAAAGTTTCTCCGGAAATTCAAAAACACATCGATACTTTAAAATTCAGAATTCAATCCGTTTTAAGAGCGCGAAATTCAAAATACATCTTGATGAACGTTCCAAACGATAAAATCGATGAAATCGGAAAAATTCTTCCAGTTTTAAGAAGTTTAACTGTTTTGCCATTAGCTCAGGAAGGTTGGAGTAGTGTTCACTCGGTAATCGATAAAGACACTTTTTGGGATGTAATTGATAAATTAAAAGAGGCAGGAGCCGAAGGGATTTTAGTTTGCCCAATTGAGAAAATGGTTCTTTAAGACTTCGTCCGCTTTAAGCTTTAGGCAATATGCTTTAGGCTAAAAAAATAAAGACAAAGTAAATAAAGCTTACAGCCTACAGTTTATAGCATAAAGCAAAAAATAATGAATAAGATAGACAATCCAAAACCAGAAACCTGGTCAGAAATATTAAAAAGATCAACCAAAACAATCGAAGATATCGAAGTTACGGTTAAAGAAATTTTTAAAGAAGTACAGAAAAAAGGGGATGAAGCCGTTGCAAAATACACATCAATTTTCGACGGAATTGCTTTTGACAATTATGAAGTTACTCCGGAAGAAATTGAAGAAGCAATTAATTCGATTTCAGACGAGTTGAAAGCTTCAATTCAATTGGCAAAAGCAAATATTCTAAAATTTCACACGGCTCAAAAAACAGATCGAATTTCAGTTGAAACGACAGAGGGTGTAAATTGCTGGCAGGAAAAAAGACCAATTCAAAAAATTGGTTTGTATATTCCGGGTGGTACAGCGCCTTTGTTTTCAACAGTTTTAATGTTGGCAGTTCCTGCTGAAATTGCAGGCTGTAAAGAAATTGTTTTGTGTTCGCCTCCAGACAAAACAGGAAAAATAAATCCGGCGATTTTGTATACGGCCAACTTATGCGGAGTTACCAAAATATTAAAAGTAGGCGGAATTCAGGCAATTGCGGGAATGACATTTGGAACGCAATCAATTCCGAAAGTGTATAAAATTTTCGGACCAGGAAATCAGTTTGTAACAGTAGCAAAACAATTGGCAACTCAGTTTGGAGTAGCGATCGATATGCCGGCCGGACCTTCAGAATTGTTGATTGTTGCTGATGATACCGCGGTTCCGTCATTTGTAGCATCCGATTTATTATCTCAGGCAGAGCACGGAACAGATAGTCAGGTCATTTTGGTTTCGACTTCAAATAAATTAATTGATGCTGTTGAAAAAGAAATTCAAATACAACTTGAAGCACTTCCGAGAAAAGCAATTGCTAAAAAAGCTATTGAGAATTCAAAATTAATTTATATTGAAAATGATCAGATTGCTTTGGATTTAATCAATGAATACGGTCCCGAACACTTTATTATTTGTTCCGAATACGATGATTTTTATTGCAACGGAATTGTAAACGCAGGTTCTGTTTTTATTGGTAATTATACACCGGAAAGCGCTGGAGATTATGCTTCTGGAACAAATCATACATTACCTACAAACGGTTACGCTAAGAATTATAGCGGAGTAAATCTGGATAGCTTTATGAAATCAATGACATTTCAGAAAATCTCTAAAACCGGAATTCTAAACATTGGAAAAGCTATTGAAATTATGGCTGAAGCCGAAGGGTTACAAGCGCATAAAAATGCTGTAACGTTGAGATTAAAGAGTATAGAGTAAAGAAAATAGAGTAAAGAATATAGAACAAAGAATATAGAAAATTTTACAGATAAAATGAGAAGTCTATTCTCTTTATTCTATTTTCTATATTCTAAAAATTAAGATAATGGAATTCGATATAAATACAATAACACGTGAAAACGTAAAAACATTAAAACCATATTCCTCTGCACGAGATGAGTTTGAAGATTTTGATACTGCCGAAATGATTTTTTTGGATGCCAATGAAAATCCGTTTCAGAATGGTGTGAATCGTTATCCTGATCCACAGCAAAGTTCAGTAAAGGCGATTTTGGCTAAGAATAATAATGTAAAATCAAGTCAGATTTTACTAGGAAACGGAAGCGACGAAGTTTTGGATTTACTTTTCAGGGCTTTTTGTGAACCAAAAACAGATAATATTATTTCATTGCCACCAACCTACGGAATGTACAGTGTTTTGGCGAATATTAATGCGGTAGAAAATAGGGAAGTTTTACTTTCAACAGATTTTCAACCACAGGTTGAGAAAATTTTAGAAGCTGTTGATGCTCATACAAAAATCATCTTTTTATGTTCGCCAAATAACCCAACAGGAAATTCTTTCTCTGATGAAAGTGTGGTGAAATTACTTCAAAATTTTAAAGGATTGGTTGTCATTGATGAAGCTTATATTGACTTTTCAGACAAAGAAAGCTGGTTGACAGAAATGGATGAGTATCCAAATTTGGTTATTACACAAACACTTTCAAAAGCGTATGGTTTGGCCGGAATTCGTTTAGGAATTTGTTATGCTTCTGAAGCTGTAATTTCGGTTCTGAACAAAATAAAACCACCGTATAACGTAAATGAATTAACTCAACAGAGGGCCATTTTACGTTTAAAGGATTCTGATAAGATAAAACAAGAAATAACTTCTATAATTGAGCAAAGAGAGGAATTACTTAAAGTTTTACTTGAGGTTAGTTTTGTTGAAAAAGTGTATCCAACAGAGGCAAATTTTGTACTCGTAAAAGTAGATGATGCCAACAAAAGATATGACGAATTAATTGCAAAAGGAATCGTAATTCGCAACAGAACAACTCAGCCCTTATGCGAAAATTGTTTGCGTTTTACAATTGGAATTCCAGAGGAGAATGATAAATTGAAGGACATTTTATTGGGATTAAATAAGTAGAAATTTTGAAATGAAAATAGTAAAACTAAATAAATTTTTAATTATAACTTTTTTGAGTATTACTGCACTAATGAAAGCGCAAGATAGCGTAAGTATTCCAAAAAAAGCAAAGGTGTATTTTTTAAGATCAACTGGTTTTGTAGGATCTGGAGCTTCTTTTAAAACCTATATTGACGGTGAACTCGTTTCTAAATTAAGTAATAAAAAATATTCGATTCATGAAGTTTCTGAAGGAAAGCATGAATGTTATGTTTTGTTTGGAGGATTAAAGATTAATGAAAAGGTTGAAAAATGTGAAATTGAGGTTCAACCAAACAAAATAACTTATGTTCAGTTTTTTTTAGATAATGGAATTTTAGGCTTTAAAATTTATTGTAAAGAAATCACAGAGGAAGATGCAAAAAAGAAAATAGAAAAAATGAAAGAAGAAGTAAAATACCTATGATTTTATTCTGAATTCATCATTAATATAAGAAATATAAAATGAAAAAAGTACTTTTTATCGATCGTGACGGAACGATTGTTTTAGAACCTGAAAATTTACAGTTGGATAGCCTGGATAAATTAGAATTTTACCCAAAAGCTTTTCAATATTTGGCTAAAATTGCCAATGAATTAGATTACGAATTGGCAATGGTTACGAATCAGGACGGATTGGGAACGGATAGTTTTCCGGAAGATACGTTTTGGCCAACACAGAATTTTATTTTAAAAGCCTTTAAAAATGAAGGGGTTTTGTTTGATGCTATTTTTGTTGACAGATCTTTTCCTGAAGACAATGCACCAACACGCAAGCCACGAACCGGAATGCTGACAAAATATTTGAATAACTCTGAATATGATTTAGCCAATTCTTTTGTTTTAGGAGATCGTTTGACGGATGTTGAATTAGCAAAAAACCTGGGTGCTAAAGCGATTTACATGAATATGACAGACGGAATTGGAAGCAATGAAATTTCGTCTAAACGTGAAGAATTGGATGATACAATTATCCTGCAAACAACGGACTGGAAAACAATTTATGAGTTTTTGAAATTGGAGGCACGTTCGGCATCGATTAAGCGTAAAACACATGAGACCGATATCTTCATTAATGTAAATTTAGATGGAACCGGGAAAAGCAAAATAGATACAGGTATCGCATTTTTCGATCATATGTTAGATCAAATTTCTCGTCACGGTCAAATGGACTTGGAAATACTCGTAAAAGGCGATCTTGAAGTTGATGAGCATCATACAATTGAAGATACTGCAATTGCTCTGGGAGAAGTTTTTGCAAAAGCATTAGGAAATAAATTAGGAATCGAGCGCTATGGTTTCTGTTTGCCAATGGATGATTGTCTGGCGCAAGTGGCAATTGATTTCGGCGGAAGAAACTGGTTAGTTTGGGAAACCGAATTTAAACGTGAAATGGTGGGTAAAATGCCAACGGAAATGTTTTATCATTTCTTTAAGTCATTCTCTGACGGAGCCAAAGCTAATATTAACATTAAAGCGGAAGGAATCAATGAGCACCACAAAATTGAAGCGATTTTTAAAGCTTTCGCAAAAGCTATAAAAGTAGCAGTGAAAAGAGATACTGAAAAAATGATTTTACCTTCAACGAAAGGAATGTTGTAAAACGCTATAAGCAATAGGCTATAGGCATTAGGCCTAAAGTTTAGAGCTTAAAGCTTAAAGCTTTTTTAATGAAAATAGTAATTATAAATTACGGAGCAGGAAATATTCAGAGCATAATGTTTGCTATTGAGAGGCTTGGTTTTAAAGCTGTTTTGAGTAATAATCCGGAAGAAATTAAGCAGGCTGATAAAGTGATTTTTCCTGGTGTGGGTGAAGCAAGTTCGGCTATGAAAAAACTGAAGGAAAGCGGTTTGGATAATTTGATTCCGACATTGAGACAGCCGGTTTTAGGTATTTGTCTGGGAATGCAATTGATGTGCAAATCATCTGAAGAAGGAAATACCAAAGGTTTGGGGATTTTTGATGTTGATGTGATTAAATTTACTTCGAAAGTAAAAGTACCACAAATGGGATGGAATCAGATTTACGATTTAAAATCAGATTTATTTAAAGGTATTCCGGAAAATGAATTTATGTATTTGGTACATAGTTTTTATGCTCCAAACTGCATTGAAGCTATTGCAACAACGGATTATGAGTTAGAATATGCATCGGCATTGCAAAAAGATAATTTTTATGGAACTCAGTTCCATCCGGAGAAAAGCGGAGCTGTTGGAGAGAAAATATTAGAGAATTTTTTGAAATTAAATTCCAATATCTAGAAATTCAAAAACAATATCAAAAATCAATTTCAATCCAATATCAGTTTTCAGAAATCTAAAATCTAAAATCTGAACTCTAAAATAATAAAACATGAGAATAATACCAGCCATAGATATCATTGACGGAAAATGTGTTCGTTTGTCAAAAGGCGATTACGATACCAAGATAATTTACAATGAAAATCCGCTAGAAGTGGCGAAATCATTTGAAGCGCACGGAATTGAGTATTTACATTTAGTAGACTTAGACGGTGCAAAATCGAGTAAAATTGTCAATTATAAAATTCTGGAGCAAATTGCGACACAAACGAGTTTGCAAATTGATTTTGGAGGTGGTTTAAAATCAGATGAAGATTTAAAAATTGCTTTTGAAAGTGGTGCAAATCAAATAACTGGCGGAAGTATTGCGATTAAAAACAGGGCAATCTTCGAAAAATGGATTTCAGAATATGGCTCTGATAAAATCATTTTAGGCGCTGACGCCAAAGACGAAAAAGTTGCGATTTCAGGTTGGTTAGAAGATTCTGATGAAGATTTGATTCCGTTTATTCAGGAATATCAAATGAAAGGAATTCAATATGTTATTTGTACAGATATAGCCAAAGATGGAATGCTTGAAGGCCCAAGTTTTGATTTATATAAGAAAATTTTAGATGAAGCAAATGGAGTAAAACTTATTGCTTCAGGTGGAATCTCGACTTTTGATGAATTGCCAAAATTAGCTGAATTAGGTTGCGAGGGAACGATAATCGGAAAAGCCATCTATGAAGGTAGAATTACGTTGAAACAGTTAGAGAACTACATAATTAGAAAATGAGAATTAATTAGATAATGTGCCAATGAGAAAATTAGAAAATTTTTGACATTGCGTTTAAATTATGTAATTTTCTAATTGACACATAAGAAACTAACACATTAAAACTACAGATTATGATAACTTGTCACTTAAAATACGTTATAGATCCTTATCAATTAGAGGCATTTGAAGATTACGGTAAAAGGTGGATTAAAATAGTAAATCGTTTAGGAGGCAAACATCATGGTTATTTTATGCCTTCGGAAGGAGCAAATAATATAGCCTATGCTTTATTTTCATTTCCAAGTCTATCAGATTATGAAAATTATAGAAAAAAAATGTTTTCAAAAGACGATCAGGAGTGTGTAGAAGCTTTTAAAATTGCTGAAAACACAAGATGCATTATAAGTTACGAAAGAACCTTTTTGAGTCCTGTATTCGAGTAGAAAAAATTAGATAATGAGAGAATTAGACAATTAGATAATTTAATACGGAGCGTAAAATTATCTAATTGTCAAATTTTCTAATTAACACATTTAAAAAGATGTTAGCAAAAAGAATCATCCCCTGTTTGGATATAAAAAACGGAAGAACCGTAAAAGGCGTTAACTTTGTTGACTTGCGCGATGCTGGTGATCCGGTAGAATTGGCGGAAATTTATTCAGCAGAAGGTGCGGACGAATTGGTTTTTCTGGATATTTCGGCTACTGAAGAACGTCGTAAAACGTTGGTCAATATGGTGCGAAGTGTTGCGGAAAAAATCAACATTCCGTTTACAGTTGGTGGTGGAATTTCATCTGTAGAAGATGTTGAAATTCTTTTGAATAATGGCGCTGATAAAGTTTCGATTAATTCATCGGCAGTTAAAAATCCACAGTTGATTAATGATTTGGCTCAGAAATTTGGAAGCCAATGTGTTGTGGTTGCTATTGATGCCAAACAAATCAACGGACAATGGATCGTACATTTGGTTGGTGGAAAAGTACCCACAGAACTAAATTTATTCGATTGGGCTATAGAAGTTGCTGAACGTGGGGCAGGCGAAATCTTATTCACATCAATGGATAATGACGGAACTAAAAATGGTTTTGCAAACGAAGCTTTAGCAAAATTATCTGAATTAATCAATATTCCAATTATTGCTTCAGGCGGAGCGGGAAACATTCAGCATTTTGTAGATTCATTCAAAAAAGGAAAAGCAGATGCAGCTTTAGCAGCCAGTGTTTTTCACTTTAAAGAGATTGAGATAAAAGCTTTGAAAGAGGAATTGCGAAAAAATGATATTGAGGTTAGACTTTAAGAGAATAGAGTCAAGAAGAAAGAAGAAAGAAAACTAAAATAAAAGAGATCAGCAATCTAAAATCTGAGATCTAAAATCTAAAATTATAATGAATATAGATATTAAAAGCTCACGCGGATTGATTCCGGCCATAATTCAGGATTCAGAAACAAAAAATGTTTTGATGCTGGGTTATATGAATGAAGAATCGATTCAAAAGACAATAGAAACTCAAAAAGTAACTTTTTATAGCCGTTCGAAACAAAGACTTTGGACAAAAGGCGAAGAGAGTGGTAACTTTTTAGAACTTGTAGATATTAAAAATGACTGTGATGGTGATACACTTTTAATCCAGGCAAAACCAGTTGGACCAACGTGTCACACAGGCGCAGATACGTGTTGGCAGGAAGAAAATAAAGAAAATTACGGTTTCATTTCTAACTTAGAAAAAACAATTGCAACTCGTAGAGAAAATGCCGATTCTGAGAAGAGTTATGTAGCTTCATTATTCGAAAAAGGAATCAATAAAATTGCTCAAAAGGTAGGCGAAGAGGCTGTTGAAGTCGTTATTGAAGCCAAAGACGACAATGACGATTTATTCTTAAGTGAAAGTGCTGATTTATTATTTCATTATTTGATTTTACTACAAGCAAAAGGCTTTCAATTGAATGATGTTGTTGATGTTTTGAAGAAACGTCAAAAGTAATACAAGATTGTCAGACTGAGCAAAGCCGAAGTCCGCAAAGTGATTCAGCATAAGAAACTTCGACTTCGCTCAGTCTGACAATAACAACAATAAGAATAAAATCAGCAATAATCCGTTAAAATCCGCGTCATTCGCGTTCCATTTTAATTAATCCACAAACTCAAAAATCGCAAATTCCTGTGGTTGATGAAATCCAAATTTTAAGCTTTTGTAAGATTGTATGGCAAGATATTCGGTAGTATTACCGTAATCAATTCTAAAAGTATTTCCTTTCCATTTTGTTCCAAATGTTGGCTTCTTGAAATTTCCATTTTGAACTTTATCCAAACTCGAAAACGGAATTTTAATTTCGGTAGTATAGCCTTCAGATGTAATTGTACTTACTGCTTCAAGACCTTCAATATCAAAAGTCATTGAAGTTTTCCATCCACCACAATCAGATGAAATGCATTTCAATAACATATCATAATTAGTTGAAAAAGCATTCACTCCAATTTCGATGTAATTTTGGCCATCCCCGTCAGGATCAATAAAAATTTCCACTAAATCATCAGTTTTAAATATTTGAGCATCTTTTTTCTTACTTGATCCAATGATTTTAGAATCGACTGAATTATAAGCAATATAAAGGTTTTCATCATTCCACAAAAGTGAAACCATTGTATTTTGAGTAGCATTTGCATCAGAATTATGAATTACAAATGGGCCCAAAAAAGGTGTTTTCCAATCTGATAAATCTCCATCAATAATTAATTTATCAGTTGTTTTATGAATCGGAATGTTTTGCGAATACATTGTTATCGAGCACAAACAATATAAAAAAGAAGCAATTGAAATGGTTTTCATAAAACAATAGTAAAAAAATGAATTGGCTAAAATAAGGAAGAATTGTAAACTTTAACATTAAATTTTTCTAATCGAAATTATAAAATTATTAAAAACTTGATTCGAATGTTTACTTTTGTTGACGATTAAGTTCGATTAAATACCCTATTTATTTCAAATTTCTAATTTATGAAAAATTACTTTGGAGGCATTTTTATTGCTTTTTTGGTTGGTTTTAATGCCAATGCGCAAGGACTTCTAAATAAGTCTGAGACTGCTTTTACACATCAGGATTCTTTACGCGGAAGCATTACAAAAGAACGATCCTGGTGGGATTTAAAATATTATCATCTTGATGTAAAAGTAAATCCGGCTGGAAAAACAATTACGGGTTCAAATACGGTAAAATATACTGTTTTATCAGAATACAATAAAATGCAGATTGATTTGCAGCAACCAATGCAGATTTACAAAGTAATTCAGGATGGAAAAGAATTGAAATTTGAAAGAGATGGAAATGCATTTTTCATTCAGTTAACAGCTAAACAAAAAGTAGGCGAGACCAAAGAAATCGTAATTTCTTTTGGAGGAAAACCTAAAGAAGCCGTTAGACCACCTTGGGATGGCGGAATTACATGGAAAAAAGATAATAACGGTAAAGATTTCATCGCTTCTTCTTGTCAGGGTTTAGGTGCCAGCGTTTGGTGGCCAAACAAAGACCATATGTATGATGAAGTTGAAAATATGTTGATTAGTGTTAATGTTCCGGGAGATTTGACAGATGTGTCGAACGGAAGACTAAAAAGCGTTAAAAAAGAAAAAGACGGTACTAAAACTTTTAATTGGTATGTTTCAAACCCAATTAATAATTACGGAGTAAATATCAATATTGGAGATTACGTTAATTTCTCTGAAAAATATAAAGGAGAAAAAGGAGAATTGGATTGTAATTATTATGTTTTGCGTGATAATTTGGCTAAAGCCAAAGAACAGTTTAAAGATGCTCCAAGAATGCTAAAAGCTTTTGAGAACTGGTTTGGACCTTATCCATTCTACGAAGACAGTTACAAATTGGTTGAAGCGCCTTATTTAGGTATGGAACATCAAAGTAGTGTTACTTACGGAAATGAATATAAAAATGGTTATTTAGGTCGTGATTTAAGCGGAACTGGCTGGGGATTAAAATTTGATTTTATAATTATTCACGAATCCGGACACGAATGGTTTGCCAACAATATTACGTATAAAGATATTGCAGATATGTGGATTCATGAGAGTTTTACAAACTATTCTGAAAGTCTTTTTGTCGAATATTATTACGGAAAAGAAGCCGGAGCAGAATATGTTCGTGGATGCAGAAAAAACATTCAGAACGATACGCCAATTATTGGGCATTATGATGTAAATAACGAAGGATCAGGTGATATGTATCCAAAAGGAGCAAACATGTTGCATACAATCCGTCAAATTATAAATGATGATGCAAAATGGAAATCTATTTTAAGAGGTTTAAACAGTACTTTTTATCATCAAACAGTTACTTCTAAACAGATTGAAGAGTATATCAATACGCAATCCGGAATTAATTTCAACAGAGTTTTTGCTCAATATTTAACCACAACTCAAATTCCGGTTTTTGAATATATGTTCAAAAACGGAACTTTAGGGTACCATTGGACTAATTGCGTTGCAAAATTTGATATGCCGGTAAAAGTAAAAATAAATGGTGTTGAAACTTGGTTGAAACCAACAACAGAATGGCAATCAGTGAAAACAGCCAATGAAAACAGAACTTTAGAAGTGGATAAAGATTTTTATGTAACGAGTTCTAATATTGTGGAATAAATTCTTTTAAATTTCAATAAAAAAATCCCAAATTCCAATTCTGGGGAATTTAGTAAACCCGACAGGTTTTTAAAACCTGTCGGGTTTGTTATATAAAAACTATTCACAAAGTATGTCATTTCGACGAAGGAGAAATCCTCGCAAGAAGCTCCGTGGAAAAAATCGGCAATCTTTGTCGAGTTACTTGCGGGGATTTCTCCTTCGTCGAAATGACATAAAAGGGTTAAAGATTAATAACCCTTTTATTGGAATTTGGAATTTTAAAAATTGGAATTTAAACTTTCTATCTGCTGCTTAATTTCGCTTTTTCCTTAATAATATCAGCAATTTTTCGGTTTTCAATTTTGCTTTCCAGCCACGAAATAATATCTAAATAAAGGAAAGCTCTTTTCTCGTAGGTATTTTTCTCCAATTCGATAAAACGCTCTCGCATCTTAATAAATTCTTTTTTAATGTCTGTTGGATAGAAGTTGTTTAAGTTTCTCAGGAATTTAATGATTTCCTTTTGAACTTCATGTAAATCATTCATTTTCAATAAAAACTTGTACGTGCTTTTAAGATGATTTTCTAAATAATAATCTTTTCCTAACTCATAATGTGCAATCAACGATAATAGTCTCGCAAAACACATTAAATCCTCACGCATCGTTAAGTTCTTGTTGTTAATTATTTTATCTAAATAAAGAATGCATTCGTTATACTTTTCATTTCCAAAGTAAATTGATGCAATTTTATAGAAAAATAACATTTCGTGATGTTCGTCAAGATGATCGCTGTGAATTTTTATTTTCTCCAGAATCTCCGGAATCAAATATTCGCTTTCGGCAAAAGTACCTTCTAGTATATGTAAATTTAACTTATTGTTATAAACATATAGAAATGATAGTGATGCAATGTTATCGTTTACCGGAAATTTATCATCCTGAATAGTTTGCTCTAAAAGCGATAAATATTTTTTGAAATTAGATTTGTATTTTAACATGTAAAGCGATTCCAAAAAGTAATGGTTTCCCTTTAAGAAAAAAACCGGATTTTGGTAAATCATATTTGGGTTATCATAAAATAATGTAACCCATTTATAAGCGTATTTATAACTTGCCAGGAAATCCTGAACAAGGAAACTGCGCCAAAGATTGGCATTGTAAAACCAATATTTTTCCCGGAATCCAAATTTACTTTCGTCTAATTTCGCAGTATGTCTGTTGAAATAATCATCAATATATTTATACTCTTCATCATTTTTTACGTAACCTGTTTTTAACATGATTCCGTATAACTGCAGCGATAAATTTGACAATTTGCTTGAAATGGTATTTCTGTAATTCAATTCTTTTGCCTGAATCACCAACTCATCTGCACGGCCCTGAATACTTCGGGTAATATATTGTGATTCGATTAGTTTTTCGAACTCGACAATTTCATATGCCATATATTTTTCATCATTTTCCAGTGCAATGATTTTTGTCTTATCCAGAATTTTCAAACTCTGTTTGTACAATCCTTTATTATATAAAATCCCTGCAAAATCAATTTGTTCACGCAATTGATATCGAATATTCTGACTCGGAATATTCAATCGAATACTGACTAGGATTTGTTTGTATAAATATGATTTTAAGTTAGATAGCTGTATTTTTTTTATGATGCCACTTTTTAGAATAAGCTTTTCATCATAGGTTTCAGATTTATCTAAAATATTAAATAATTCAATGAATTTAGTATTCGAACTTGTTTCCAATCGGCTTGCAAAAATTTTAAACTGTCTTTTTTCAGATTTGGAAAGCGATTTTATCAGAACAAATAAGAAATCTTTTTGATGGTTAGCCATTGTAAAATATAATAATATAACTTATTGATTGTTAGTGATTTAACTCGTTATAAATTGTGTTATGAACAGTATAATTTCATTAAAATGAATTTCATACTGTATAAGTACAATATATATTTGTTATCAAGATGTGAAATTACATTAAATAAATGAATATGAATAGAGAGAAAGTTCAAATTTTTGACACCACTTTGCGCGATGGTGAACAAGTTCCAGGATGTAAGTTAGATACTAAACAAAAATTAGTTATCGCAGAACGACTAGACAAAATGGGAGTTGACGTTATCGAAGCAGGTTTTCCTGTGTCAAGTCCGGGCGATTTTTTATCGGTCTCTGAGATTTGTAAAATTGTAGAAAATGCAACCGTCTGTGGACTAACAAGAGCCGTAAAAAACGACATCGATGTTGCTGCAGCAGCTTTAAAGCATGCTAAAAGACCTAGAATCCACACAGGAATCGGAACATCTGAATCTCATATACTCCATAAATTAAATACTACCAGAGAAGATATTATAGCAAGAGCAAAATATGCTGTTTCTCACGCAAAATCATATGTAGAAGACGTTGAGTTTTATGCAGAAGATGCAGGTAGAACAGATAACGCGTTCTTAGCACAAGTTTGTGAAGAAGTAATTAAATCCGGAGCAACTGTATTAAATATTCCTGATACAACAGGATATTGTTTGCCGGAAGAATACGGAGCAAAAATTAAATATTTAAGAGAAAACGTAAAAGGAATCGAAAACGTAATCCTTTCATGTCACTGCCATAATGATTTAGGAATGGCAACTGCAAACTCTATTGCAGGAGCAATAAATGGAGCAAGACAAATAGAATGTACTATTAATGGTATTGGTGAAAGAGCAGGAAATACTGCACTTGAAGAAGTGGTAATGATTTTTAAACAACATCCTTACCTTAATTTGGATACAAACATCAATACAAGAGAATTGAACGAAATGAGTCGTTTGGTTTCTGAAAGTATGGGAATGATTGTTCAGCCAAATAAAGCTATTGTAGGAGCAAATGCTTTTGCACACAGTTCAGGAATTCATCAGGATGGTGTGATCAAGAACAGAGCAACTTATGAAATCATGGATCCGCTTGATGTGGGTGTGAATGAATCATCCATTATTTTGACAGCAAGAAGCGGAAGAGCTGCTTTGGCGTATCGTGCTAAAAAAGTAGGTTACGAACTAACAAAAGTACAATTGGATATTGTTTATGTTGAGTTTTTGAAATTCGCCGACATTAAAAAAGAAGTTGTAGATGCTGATATTCATCAGATCATTGAAGCTTCTAAAATTCAGGGTGACTTGATCAGAAGCTAGTTAGAAATAAAATAGAGCAAAGAAGAAAGAAAATAGAAGAAAGATAAAAATAAAGATTTAAATACATAAAGAACGAGACGTTATGAATTTGAAAATAGCAGTTTTACCAGGAGACGGAATTGGACCAGAAGTAATTTTACAAGCCAAAAAAGCGTTGTACGCAATTGGTGAGGTTTACAATCATGAATTTGTATTTGAAGAAGCACTCATGGGTGCGATTGCTATTGACAAAACAGGTAATCCGCTTCCGGAACAAACTTTAAATCTTTGTTTAAATACTGACGCTGTTTTATTTGGAGCGATAGGAGATCCTAAATATGACAATAATCCAAATGCAAAAGTTCGTCCGGAGCAAGGATTATTGAAATTACGTAAGGAACTAGGCTTATTTGCAAATATTCGTCCAATAAAACCGTATAAATCACTAATTGATGCTTCTCCTTTAAAAAGAGAAATTATTGAAGGAGCTGATTTTACTATTTTCAGAGAATTAACAGGCGGTGCTTATTTTGGAGCCAAAACACTAAATGAAGAAGGAACACATGCTTCTGATTTATGTGAATATTCAGAAGAAGAAATTACCAGAATTGCACATTTAGCTTTTAAATCGGCACAAAACCGTCGTAAGAAGTTAACAATGGTAGATAAAGCAAATGTTTTAGAAACCTCAAGATTATGGAGAAAAGTAGTTCAGAAAGTAGGCGAAAACTATCCAGATGTAGCTTTAGACTTTTTGTTTGTTGATAATGCAGCAATGCAAATTATCTTAAATCCAAAACAATTTGATGTGATTTTGACAGAGAATTTATTCGGAGATATTTTATCAGATGAAGCAAGCGTTATCACAGGTTCAATCGGTTTACTGGCTTCGGCATCTTTAGGAGAAAAAAATGCTTTGTTTGAGCCAATTCACGGTTCTTATCCACAAGCAAAAGGAAAAAATATTGCCAACCCAATTGCTTCTATTTTATCAGCCGCAATGCTGTTAGAGCATTTTGGTTTGTTTAAAGAAGCCAATATAATTTATCAGGCAATTGAAAAAGCAATTGAATTTAAAGTAGTTACTGTTGATTTAAAACCAGATTCAAAATTCGGTACAAATGAAGTAGGGGAGTTTGTTTCTAATTTTATTTTCAGCAAAGACGACTTATTATATTTTAATAATGACAACGTTCATATCGGACAATCGACAATTGTTTAATATTTTTTGTTAAAACTTAAAAGAAATAACAAGAAGTATTTAAAATGTTGAGATTTTATTTTTTTAGTCACTTAAGTTTTTATACTTTTGTCACACTAAAAAAAATAAAAAGATGCAAATCTCAATTATTATTACTTCTGTCGTTGTTGTCAATGTGATTTTCACATCTGCATCGGGAATGGTATAAATATAATTGAAAAACTATATTATAAACCTTCCAAATACTGGAAGGTTTTTTTTTGAATAAAAATTAAAAATAAATTAATACATAATGGAATTAAATAAGTACAGCAAAACCATCACTCAAGATCAAACACAACCTGCGGCGCAAGCCATGTTGTATGGTATTGGTTTAACTGAAGAAGATTTGAAAAAAGCACAAGTAGGTATTGTGAGCATGGGTTACGATGGTAACACCTGCAACATGCACCTGAATGATTTAGCTAAAGATGTTAAAAAAGGTGTTTGGGATTCAGATTTAGTCGGACTTATTTTTAATACCATTGGTGTTAGTGACGGTATTTCAAACGGTACTGAAGGAATGCGTTTTTCACTAGTTTCACGTGATGTAATTGCAGATTCTATTGAGACTGTTATGGGAGCACAATTTTACGACAGTTTAATTGCTATTCCGGGTTGTGATAAAAATATGCCAGGAGCTTTAATAGCAATGGGAAGAGTAAATCGTCCGGCTATTATGGTTTATGGAGGAACGATACATTCTGGAAAATGGAAAGGTGAATCTTTAAATATTGTTTCTGCTTTTGAAGCATTAGGAAAAAAATTCAACAATACAATTTCTCCTGAAGATTATAAAGGTGTTATTCAAAATGCATGTCCGGGAGCTGGTGCTTGTGGCGGAATGTACACTGCAAATACAATGTCTTCTGCAATTGAAGCATTAGGAATGAGTTTACCATACAGCTCTTCAAATCCTGCTTTGAGTGAAGAAAAAAAACAAGAATGTCTGGACGCCGGAAAAGCAATCAGAAATTTATTGGAAAAAGATATCAAGCCAAGAGACATTATGACTCGCAAGGCATTTGAAAATGCTATCACCCTTGTAGCAGTTTTAGGAGGTTCTACAAATGCAGTTATGCACTTAATCGCTATGGCTCATTCAGTTGATATTGAAATTACAATCGATGATTTTCAAAGAATTAGTGATAAAACTCCTGTACTTGCTGACTTAAAACCAAGTGGTAAATACATGATGGAAGATCTGCATGCTGTTGGAGGAGTTCCTGCTGTATTGAAATATTTATTGAAAGAAGGACTTATTCATGGTGATTGTTTAACAGTAACAGGAAAAACAGTTGCTGAAAATTTAGCTTCAGTACCGGATTTACAAGATGGACAAGAGGTAATACATGAAATCCAAAAAGCATTAAAGACAACAGGAAATATTCAAATCTTATATGGTAACCTTGCTTCTGAAGGATGTGTTGCAAAAATAAGTGGAAAAGAAGGTGAGTTTTTTGAAGGACCTGCTGTAATTTTTGAAGGTGAATTTGATGTTATTCCTGGTATTCAGGCCGGAAAAGTAAAACCAGGTGATGTAGTCGTCATCAGGAACTGTGGACCAAAAGGTGGTCCGGGGATGCCTGAGATGCTAAAACCTACATCGGCCATTATTGGAGCTGGACTAGGAAGCAGCGTTGCTCTTATTACAGACGGAAGGTTCTCTGGAGGTTCACATGGATTTGTGGTAGGTCACATTACACCAGAGGCTTATGATGGTGGTGGTATTGCACTTGTAAATGATGGTGATTTAATTGCTATCGACGCTGTGAAAAATACAATCAACCTGAAAATATCTGACGAAGAATTTGCAGCCAGAAAAGCGGCTTGGGTTCAACCACCGTTAAAAGTTTCAAAAGGAGTTTTGCTTAAATATGCAAGATCGGTTTCAAGCGCTTCTACAGGTTGCGTTACCGATAATTAATTTATTAAATAACAATGTCAATTACAATATCAATGACAATAAGAAAAATCGATAGCAATAATAAATAGATCAATTAAGATTGATTCTTGACATTGCGATTGAATTTTGAAATTGATTTTTGATATTGATTTTTGAGAAAAAATATACTATGAAAATATCAGGGGCAGAAGCCGTTATAAGATGTTTATTAGCAGAAGGAGTAGACTTGGTTTATGGATATCCGGGAGGAGCAATCATGCCGGTTTATGACGAATTATATAAATTTCAGGACCAATTACACCATGTTTTAGTACGTCACGAACAAGGTGCAACTCATGCAGCTCAGGGATATGCCAGAGCTACTGGAAAAGTAGGGGTGGCAATTGCTACTTCTGGACCGGGAGCAACAAATTTAGTTACAGGAATTGCAGATGCTCAAATCGATTCAACGCCAATGGTTTGTATTACAGGTCAGGTTGGAAAACATTTATTAGGTTCTGATGCTTTTCAGGAAACTGATATTATCGGAATTTCAACTCCGGTTACCAAATGGAATTATCAGATTACTGAAGCTTCAGAAATTCCTGAAATCATTGCAAAAGCGTTTTATATCGCACGTTCTGGTCGTCCAGGCCCTGTTTTGATTGATATTACTAAAAACGCTCAGTTTGATGAGTTCGAATTTAGTTATGAAAAATGTACAGGAATCAGAAGTTACAATCCTGTTCCTAAATTAAAATTAGATAAAGTAGCAGAAGCTGCTGCTTTGATCAACAATGCTAAAAAACCATTTATTGTTTTTGGTCAGGGAATTATTCTCGGTCAGGCCGAAGAACAACTAAAAGCTTTTATTGAAAAATCAGGCGTACCAGCAGGTTGGACTATTTTAGGACTTTCAGCTTTACCAACAGATCATCCTTTAAACGTTGGGATGTTAGGAATGCATGGAAATTATGGTCCTAATATGTTAACAAACGAATGTGATGTTTTAATTGCATTGGGAATGCGTTTTGATGACCGGGTTACTGGAAAGTTAGCGACTTACGCAAAACAGGCAAAAGTAATTCACTTTGAAATTGATCCTGCTGAAATTGATAAAAACGTAAAAACTGAAGTAGCAGTTTTAGGTGATGTTAAAGAAGCTTTAAATGCAATATTGCCTTTAATTGAAAAAAGATCACACGATTCATGGCATAATGAATTCAAAGAATTGTATAAAATAGAAGTGGAATCTGTTATAAATGAAGAATTAAATCCAACCAATGGTAAAGGTATTTCGATGGGGGAAACCATGGAAATGATCAATAAACACTCAAAAGGTGATGCGATTATCGTTTCAGATGTTGGCCAACACCAAATGTTTGCTTGCCGTTATGCAAAATTTAATTCGACTAAAAGTAATATTACTTCTGGTGGTTTAGGAACCATGGGATTTGCTTTACCAGCTGCTATTGGAGCTAAGATGGGAAGGCCAGATCGTGAAGTGGTAGCTATTATTGGTGATGGTGGATTCCAGATGACCATTCAGGAATTAGGAACTATTTTCCAGACACAAGTGCCGGTAAAAATTGTCATTTTAAATAATGAGTTTTTAGGTATGGTACGTCAATGGCAGGAATTGTTCTTTGATAACAGATATGCTTCAACAAAAATGATCAATCCGAATTTTGTTGCAATCGCTGAAGGATATCATATCAAGTCTAAAAAAGTAACACAAAGAGAAGATTTAGATGCTGCTGTAGCCGAAATGATGGCTTCAAAAGATTCTTATTTCTTAGAGGTTATGGTAGAAAAGGAAAACAATGTTTTTCCAATGATTCCAACAGGAGCTTGTGTTTCTGAAATCAGATTAAGCTAAAAAAAGTTTCAGGTTTCAGGTTTCATGTTCCAAGTTAAGCAAAACTTGAAACATGAAACCTGAAACAAAATAAACTAAAAAAACAAATGGAAGATAAAACATTTACCATATCGGTATACTCAGAAAATAACGTGGGCTTATTGAATAGAATATCAGGAATATTCTTAAAGCGTCACATTAATATATTAAGTTTAAACGTTTCAGAATCAGAGATAGAGAATGTGTCTCGTTTTATTATAGTAGTGGATACAACTGAAAAATGGGTTCAGAATATCGTTGGACAAATAGAAAAACAAATTGAAGTAATAAAAGCATTTTATCATACAGATGAAGAAACTATTTATTTGGAAAATGCTCTATTCAAAATACAGTCAAGTTTGTTGTTTGATGAAAAACAAATTCAGAATATCATTAAAGAAAGCCAATCTACAATTGTGACCGTTTCTCGTGATTTCTTTGTGATTTCAAAATCGGGAAGACGTTCAGAAATTGAAGAATTATATGCCAAATTTAAACCTTACGGTATTATGCAATTTGTGCGTTCAGGCAGAATATCTGTTTCTAAAGAAAAGATGGAAATTTCATCATTGTTAGAAGCTCTTAATTAGTATCAATTATAAATTACATATCATTAAATATTTTAAAAAAAAATGGCAAATTATTTCAACACATTACCACTTAGATTACAATTAGAACAATTAGGAGTTTGTGAATTTATGGAGCAATCTGAATTTGCAGACGGAATCGCAGCATTGGCAGGGAAAAAAGTTGTTATTGTAGGTTGTGGTGCACAAGGATTGAATCAAGGTTTAAACATGAGAGATTCAGGTTTAAACATTTCATATGCATTACGTGCAGATGCAATCGCTGAAAAAAGAGCTTCTTATAAAAATGCTACTGAAAATGGTTTTACTGTAGGTACATATGAAGAATTAATTCCAACTGCAGACTTAGTTTGTAATTTAACTCCGGATAAACAACATACAGCTGTAGTTACGGCTATTATGCCATTAATGAAACAAGGCTCGACTTTGGCATACTCCCACGGATTTAATATTGTTGAAGAGGGAATGCAAATTCGTAAAGATATCACAGTAATTATGTGTGCTCCTAAATGTCCTGGATCTGAGGTTCGTGAAGAATACAAAAGAGGATTTGGTGTACCAACTTTAATTGCAGTTCACCCTGAAAATGATCCAAACGGTTTTGGTTTAGATCAGGCAAAAGCTTACGCTGTAGCAACCGGAGGTCATAAAGCAGGAGTTTTGAAATCATCATTTGTAGCTGAAGTAAAATCAGATTTAATGGGTGAGCAAACTATTCTTTGTGGATTGTTGCAAACGGGATCTATTTTATGTTTTGATAAAATGGTTGAAAAAGGAATCGAACCAGCGTATGCTTCAAAATTAATTCAGTACGGATGGGAAACTATCACTGAAGCTTTGAAACATGGTGGTATCACAAATATGATGGACCGTCTTTCTAACCCTGCAAAAATCGAAGCTTACGAAATTGCTGAAGAATTAAAAGATATCATGCGTCCGTTATTTCAAAAACATCAAGATGATATTATTTCTGGAGAATTCTCAAGAACTATGATGATCGACTGGGCTAATGACGATAAAAATTTATTGACATGGAGAGCTGCAACAGGAGAAACTAATTTCGAAAAAACTCCTCCAACTGATGCTCCAATAGCTGAACAAGAATATTTTGACAATGGAGTTTTAATGATTGCAATGGTAAAAGCTGGAGTTGAATTAGCTTTTGAAACTATGACAGAAGCCGGAATCATTGAAGAATCAGCTTATTATGAGTCATTACACGAATTGCCATTGATTGCAAATACAATTGCAAGAAAGAAATTGTTTGAAATGAACCGCGTTATTTCGGATACAGCTGAATACGGATGTTATTTATTCGATCACGCTTGTAAGCCGTTATTAACTGAATACATGAAAACTGTTGAAACAAATGTAATCGGAAAACCATTTTCAACTTCAAACGGAGTAGATAATGCTATTTTAATTGCGGTTAACAAAGAAATTCGTCAACACCCTATCGAAGAAGTAGGAGCATGGTTGAGAGAATCTATGACAGCAATGAAAAAAATTGGATAATAAATTGGGGAATTACCACACATTCGACTGTGATGGGATTTGCACTGTATCTCTGTTTTATTTAATATTTTGAATTAGTAAGCACTTATTAAGAAAAAAGAATATAGATGCAATATTGCATTCACTTAACTTCTTTAAGCAAGTTAAGTGAGGTAATCCCTTTATAATGGGGTATGTTTAGTAATAGATATACTTGTAGAGATTTCTATTTTAATTAATAAAGCTGCTGCTATTTTCAAAATAAAAATGCAGATTACAAGAAATTAATTGTTATTGAAATTGTTAAAATTAAAAAGGCATGGTATTTATTTATCATGCCTTTTTTGCAATATGTATTTTTACGCGAAAAACTAAAATTTTAAATTATATATATTAAAAGATTGTGTTTTTTTTAATATGTGTTTTTTTTTGTCAAAATTTATGAATTAAATAATTTTAAGAATACGCTGATATTTAATACATTTATAAAAAAATTCCAAAAACATATGAGTTATTATAAAATTGAAAATTTAGAACAATATTTTAAACATTACAATAAGTCAATAAGAGAACCAAGGAAATTCTGGGGAAAAATAGCTGAGGAAAATTTCACTTGGTATCAACAATGGGATAAAGTAGTTGATTTTAATATGGCTGATGCCGAAGTAAAATGGTTTACTGAAGCTAAAGTTAATATTACAAAAAATTGTATCGATAGACATTTAAGTAAAAGAGGAGAAAAAACGGCTATTATTTTTGAACCGAATGATCCTTCTGAAGAAGCTTTGCATATAACATATAACGAACTTTACGAAAGAGTTTCTAAAATGGCGAACGTACTGCGTGATCAGGGCGTGCGTAAAGGAGACAGAGTTTGTATTTATTTACCAATGATTCCGGAATTGGCTGTTGCTGTTTTAGCCTGTGCGAGAATTGGAGCTATTCACTCTGTGATTTTTGCCGGATTTTCAGCTTCTGCAGTTTCTGCCAGAATTAATGATTGCGAATGCAAAATGGTAATCACATCTGATGGTGGTTATAGAGGAAACAAAACTATTGATCTTAAAGGAATTGTAGACGAAGCATTAGATTCTTGTCCATCAGTTTCTAAAGTTTTAGTGGTGAAAAGAACTCAAACTAATATTAAAATGAAAGAAGGTCGTGACGAATGGTTACAGCCTTTATTAGATGCAGCCCTAGATAATAGTGTTGCTGAAATCATGGATGCTGAAGATCCTTTATTTATCTTATATACTTCAGGTTCTACTGGAAAACCAAAAGGAATGGTGCATACCACAGCCGGATATATGGTTTATACAGCGTATACTTTTAAAAATGTTTTTGCTCACGAAGAAAATGATATTTTCTGGTGTACTGCTGATATTGGTTGGATTACCGGACATTCGTACATCTTATACGGACCATTATTAAACGGAGGAACAACTGTAATTTTTGAAGGAGTTCCATCTTACCCTGACTTTAGCCGTTTTTGGGATATTATTGAAAAACATAAAATCACACAATTCTATACAGCGCCAACTGCAATTCGTTCTTTAGCAAAAGAAAGTTTAGATTATATTCAAAAATATCCTCTAAAATCATTAAAAGTTATTGGGTCAGTTGGAGAACCAATCAACGAAGAAGCCTGGCACTGGTTTAATGACCACGTAGGAGATAAAAGATGTCCAGTGGTTGATACATGGTGGCAAACAGAAACAGGTGGAATCATGATTTCGCCAATTGCTTTTGTAACACCAACAAAACCAACTTATGCAACTTTACCATTACCAGGAATTCAGCCTGTTTTGATGGATGAAAAACGCAATGAGATTGAAGGAAACCAAGTAGTTGGAAGTTTATGTATTAAATTTCCATGGCCTGGAATTGCGAGAACTATTTGGGGAGATCACCAACGTTACAAAGACACCTATTTTTCTTCTTTCCCTGGGAAATATTTTACGGGAGATGGAGCTCTTAGAGACGAAGTTGGATATTACAGAATTACCGGTAGAGTAGATGACGTTGTTATTGTTTCTGGTCATAATTTAGGAACAGCCCCTATTGAAGATGCAATTAACGAACATCAGGCTGTAGCAGAATCTGCTATTGTTGGTTTCCCGCATGATATTAAAGGAAATGCTCTTTATGGTTATGTAATCTTAAAAGAAACGGGAGAAGTTAGAAATAAAGAAAACCTGACTAAAGAGATTAATCAATATATTGCAGATCATATTGGACCAATTGCTAAATTAGATAAAATTCAGTTTGTTTCTGGTTTACCAAAAACACGTTCCGGAAAAATTATGCGTAGAATTTTACGTAAAATAGCTGAAGGAGATTTTTCTAATTTTGGAGATACTTCAACATTATTGAATCCTGAGATTGTTGAAGAAATTATGAAAGAAAGAATTTCTTAATTCTGAAATAAATAGAAATAAAATGCCTCTTAAAATTAAGAGGCATTTTTTATATGGTTAGACTTTATTTTATCCCCAATCTTGATTTTAATTTTAAAAACAAAAGCGCAATTCTGTACGCATCTTCGGCAGATGAATTTCGATCGCTTTTTGGAATTTTATATATTTCGCATAAATCATCCAACGAAAACTGTTTGTCATTCACATCCATCAATTTTCTATACATGATATCAACATCCAAAGCTTCATTTTTTATTCTGCCACAATCCAGGCGCTCCAAGGCTGAGTTCAGCATTTCGATATCAAAGTTAATATGATGGCCGACTAAAATTGCATTTCCGAGGAATTTTATAAAAGCTTCTAGTGCATCTGGTTCCGGCATTTTTATCATTTTACTTTCAATGATAAACTCATTTGAAAGTCCGTTATCCTGCAGGTATTTATATTGCAGCAAAACCGATTCAAAATTATCTTTAATTACAATACCGTCGTCAATAACTGAAAATGCTCCTAAAGATAAAATAACATCTTTATCGGGATTTAATCCTGAAGTTTCAGTCGATAAAACCACAAATCTATTGGGTTTTGTTTCGAATTTCGTTAAATAGTCTTTCCAGAAATCCGGATACTCTTTATTGATATTTTTTAACCAGTCTAGCATATATTATGAGAATTGGGTAAGTTGAAATTTACTCTTAATTAATTCCTCAAGATCTTTCATTGGTGTCAAAGCATTTTTCAATTTTTCCTTATCTGTCTTAGACATTTCTCTAAGATTGATGTATTGTCCTGAATCATCATTTTTCAATCCTTCAACAGTTCTAAACTTTGATAATGTTAAAAAAGCTTCAGCACAACTTAAATATATTTCAGCATTTTTAGAGTCGGTTATTGCTAACTGTTTAAATCTTAAATAGGTATTTTTTATTCCTTTTATATTGGCATTCAAAATTAGCAAACGCGCGCCATCAATCAAAGGCATTAATGCACGGGTTTTAATGTCAAATTTTGTTTTGTGCGGACCTTCTTCTTCTACAATGAATTTTTTGAAGAAACTTAAAGGAGAATTTTTCTTTAAGGCATCGTTTCCTAAAAAGTCAAAGAATAAAGTATTATTTACAGCATTTTTGAAAATAACGTTTTCAATTACTTCCTCAATTTTTGGCTCTCCAAAAACGATCTCGTAATCAAAGAAAATACTACTCAGGTCATTACTATTTTCACCTGGAGTATTCATCCAACTGTTGTATTGTTTTGTCCAGTCAGTCAAAGACTTACACCATAACATATTACTTCCCATATGACCATTTGGGCAATATTCATAACCCACTTTTTCTAATATAGCCGTTGCTCTTTTAGCCAGTCTTAAAAAATAATCTTTTGTTTCTCTGTATTTCTCAGGTGTAACATCTTCAAATATTAAAATACTATCCTGATCTGTTAATAAAAGTTGCTCTTTACGTCCTTGGCTACCTATACTTAACCATGCAAATCGAGCAGGAGGTGAGCCTAAGTCTAAAATTGATAACTCAACGGCGCGTTTAATTATAGCAAGATTAATTTCACTGGCAATATTACTAATATGTGAAATTGGAATATTTTTCTGAATAGAATTCTGAATCAAATCAGACAAACGATCACGAATTTGTTTTAAGTCCTTCGGAAGCTGTGAACGTTTAATTTCTTTTATCAAAACACCAGGATTACTGGCTTGAGCAACAATTAGATCGTGCTCAGAAATAATTCCTTTAACAGCAGATTTACTTGTACCGTCTTTAGTAACACATAAGTGCGTTACGTTGTGTTTTAGCATTAATAACTGAGCTTCGGCAAGTGACACATTTTCAATTACGGTAACCACTGGCGAAGACATGATTTTATCAATCGTTTCAGTAATAGGATAGCGCCCTGTAGCAATTTTAGATGATAAATCTGTAGCAGTAACAATCCCAATTGGTTTGTTTTTCTCGCATACAATGATATTATCAACCATGGCCTCAGTCATTAAAATAGCAACATCTTTAACAATATGATTTGCTTCAGTTGTTAAAGGTGAATTGTTATAGCTAAGTGACTGTATATATTGCATTTCTGATCCCTGATCTACATAAAAAGAGGTGTCAGAAATTACTTTTCCATTAGAATTTACACTGTCTTTAGTGTGTCTTGAATTTACAGCAAAACTTTCTAGTAAAAAATTTAAAACATCAGAATTATTAGCCACAAAAGGTCTGAAAACAGCGATCGGAATAGCGTAAATAATACTTTCTTCACGTGCTTTCGCAGTCATCATATAATTATTTTTGGCAAAAAATGGTCTTAAACCAAAAATATCTCCTTCATGGCATTTATTGATAATTGTTTCCTCGGCATCCGCAATTGTAGTTAAATTAATGACACCAGACGCCACAACATAAAAACTATCATGAAGCGCGTCATTGTTTTGAAACAATACGGTATGTTTTTCTAAATTGATAACTCGGATATTGATTGCAATATCAGATAATTCCTGAAAAGTCAAATTATCAAATGGCGGGTATTCTTTTAAAAAATCGGCAATATGCTCAGCAATTGTATTCATATGTTTTGATAATTTTTTTAAAGTATCGAATGTAAAAATAATAAAATAAACTCTTACAATGAAAGCATCTTTATCAGAATGTAATTATTTTAAAGAAATGTTAAAATTTACAGTTTTATAAGCTTTAAAATGATTTTTTATTGATTAATATCTTTATTATTTAACTTTCGTTTTACCGCAAAGCTTTTAATAACAGTAAATTATTAAATAGAAGCAGAATTTAAAGTGTTAGATTTAATTTTATTTATACTATTTTGCTATTTGTTGTACGCGGAGTAAATAAAGTAACTGCCAGGTATAATTGAAGAGGGATATGTTTTTAAGAATTTTCTATTTTACATAATATAAATTATAGGTCATTCTGCATATGCTTTAAATTTGGCTGTCAACACTTTATTGTTCCTTGATTCTAATCTATCTAAGCGAACTTATTCAGATAGCTTTGTCAGAATTGTTTCATCTGGTACTAAATCAGAACCGCCTCTTTTGATAAATTGTAAAAGATTCTCGTTTGCAAATAATACTGCATTTGTTGACTGACCATTTTCAGCTTTAATTTTTATCTGCGCTTTTTCCCCAAGAACATATACATAACCAGTAACATCCATAACACCAGAATTTAATTCTGCATTATCACTTATAATTTCTGCAGTTCCCACAATCTTGTTATTAGATTGCGCTATAGTAATTTTAAAAATATATTTTTTGCTACAGTCCTTACAATTTTCATTGATCCAGGTTCCTGTAAACAGATTTGTTTGTGCATATGTTGAAAAAGAAACAAATAATAACAATAAGACGATTTTTTTCATTTTGAGAAAATTTTGACATTTATTTTGTGACTCAAATATAAATTAAAAAAGCATCACAAACGTGATGCTTTTTTCTATCAAAAAGGATAGTTTAATATACATTTCAGAATTAAATTTTTGTTTGGTAAACAGCTTTACCATTTAACGAAACTTCAACTTCTCCGGTTTTTTCAGTAAATGTTGTTCTTAAAACACTCCCTTTAAAAAGAGAAACATCTCCGTAAACTTTTCCGTTTTCATCTGAAACATATTCGAACAATACTTTTTTATTATCAGGTTCAATTCCAATTTTATAACTGGAAAATTTGGTTCCTTTTAATTTAAATTCTTGTTGTGAATCAATTATTTTTCCGTCAGCATAAAAATTAGTGACTGTTTTACTCAATGTAATGTCCGGATAAAATTCGTTTACTTTTTGAAGCAAAGCATATTGTGCTGCGTTTGCATCTTCTTGTTTAGATGTAATGGTTTGAGCAAATGAAATGGTTGTTGTGATAAAGGCTAATAGTAAAATGTACTTTTTCATGTTTTTTATTTTAGATTAATCGTTTTCAAAACACTTTTGAAAGCCGAATATGCAGAAAAACCAGTCTTTTTAAGATATAAAGAGTTTCTCTACCTAACAAGGTACTAAATATTTACCTTTGCCGAAAATAAAAAGCAATCTTTTAAGAAAATGACAACAAAGAAATATATACAACTAATTCTTATTTTAGGTTCATTGACAGCGCTTGGTCCTTTTTCAATTGACATGTATTTACCTGGTTTTTCGGGTATTGCAAAAGATTTACACACAACTGTAGCAAAAGTTTCGATGAGTTTGTCAAGTTATTTTATTGGAATCTCTGCCGGGCAATTACTATACGGACCTTTGTTAGACCGTTTTGGACGAAAAAAACCTTTATTTATGGGTTTGATGGTTTATATTTTAGCTTCACTCGGCTGTGTTTATGTAACTGATATAGACACTTTTATCGGATTACGTTTTATTCAGGCTATTGGTAGTTGTGCTGCAACAGTAGCTTCTGTGGCAATGGTTCGTGATTTATTTCCGGTGAAAGATATTCCGAAAGTTTTTTCCTTATTAATGCTTGTTCTTGGGCTTTCGCCGATGTTAGCGCCAACAATTGGTGGTTATGTAACTGAAGATTACGGCTGGCATACCGTGTTTTTTATTTTGATGTGTATGGGAGTTGCTATTTTAATCGCCTCACAGATTGGTTTGCCAAATAGTTATAAACCAGATACTAGTATTTCATTAAAACCAAAGCCAATTATTTCTAATTTCCTAAAAGTGTTGAAAGAACCACAATTTTATACTTACGCTTTTACTGGTTCTATAGCATTTTCCGGGTTATTTACATACGTAGCGGCCTCTCCTATAGTTTTTATGGACATTTATCATGTTGATGCCAAAACATACGGTTGGATTTTTGCTTTTATGTCTGTAAGTTTTATTGGTTCTAGTCAATTAAATTCGGTTTTGTTAAGGAAATTTTCTAGTGAACAAATGATTTTTGCAGCACTAATTTCTCAGTCTGTAATTAGTATTATCTTCTTAATACTGGCACTAAACGATCTTTTGGGCTTATATCAAACAATAACAATGTTATTTTTATTTCTAGGCTGCTTAGGAATCTCAAACCCAAATACGGCCGGACTTACAATGGCTCCCTTTGCTAAAAATGCAGGAAGTGCTTCAGCCTTGATGGGTGCAATTCAACTAGGTTTGGGCGCGCTGGCTTCTTTTGCTGTCGGAGTTTTTGTGAAAGATTCTGTTGCTCCAATGGTTCTCATTATGACCGTAACAACTTTGATTGCCCTTGTTGTTTTGAACGTTGGTAAACGATTTATCAAGGAACAGGTAGCGGTAGATACTGAAAATGAAATATCCGTTAGGCATTGATATTTTGAATATTTAAAATACTGTTTTTAAGTGATTTAGTGTTGTTTATTTCGTAATTTTATACTGCTTAAAATTAAATGGAACCCAGAAACCATTTTGAAAAACGGGGCGAAACCGAAAAGCCACACGAGTAGGAAAATAAACTTTTAATTATTATGCCTAAATATGTTATTGAAAGGGAAATCCCAAATGCCGGTAAACTTACATCTGATCAGTTAAAAAGTATTTCGCAAGCCTCATGTGGTGTACTTAATCAATTAGGAACTCAAATTCAATGGGTAAACAGTTATATTACAAGCGATAAACTGTATTGTATATACATTGCTCCAAATGAAGAAATGGTTTATGAACATGCCAATTCAGTTAGTGAGGTTTTTGGTATTATAGATCCAACGACCGCCGAATAATAAAAAAGCCAGAATTTATTCTGGCTTTTTTATATAATTTAGATTTATCATTCAATTTGTTGTTTTTTATCAGGTCTGATAATCATTCTTAGAGATTGATCTCTGGCGAAATAAGCGATCATCCAGTTCCAAAAAGTCTTTAATCTGTTTCTATAAGTTATTAGCGAAATTAAATGAATAAACAACCAAATAATCCAGGCAAAAAAACCATTAAAATGCCATTTAGGATTTGGTAAATCAACTACAGCTTTATTTTTTCCGATAATAGCCATTGAGCCTTTATCATTGTAAACAAAAGGTTTAAGAGGTTTGCTCTGAGCCATTGCTTTAAAGTTTTTTGCCAAATTTAATCCTTGCTGAATAGCAACCTGAGCCACCTGCGGATGTCCGTCAGGGAAATTTTTATCTCCGGCTAAGATAGCAGTATCACCAATAGCATAAATATTCTGAAGCCCGTTTACCTTACTATATTGATCAGTTGCCATACGTCTTCCGCGACCATAACTTTCTTTCGGAATTCCTTCAAAAAGTTTGGCAGAAACTCCTGCTGCCCAAATTAAATTTTTGGTTTTGATGGTTTCTCCGTTTTCAAAAAACACAGTATCATCAACATAATCTGTAACGCGAGTATGAAGTTTAACTACAACGCCCAATTTTGTAAGTGCCTCTAATGTATCTTTTTGAGAAGCTTCGCTCATTGGTGATAACAATGCATCACCTCCATCTACCAAATAAACATTACTGGCTGACGTTTCTAATTCCGGGTATTCTTTCAGTAAAATATTTTTTCGCATTTCTGCAAACATTCCGGAAACTTCTACTCCTGTAGGCCCTCCTCCTGCGACAACAATCGTTAATAATTTACGGCGTTTGCGTATATCTTTGGTAATTGCGGCTTTCTCAAGGTTTTTAAGTAATGCATTACGCATTTCGATGGCATCATTTAAGGTTTTCATCGGAATGGCGTTTTTCATCACGTTTTCCATGCCAAAGTAGCTTGTTTCAGCTCCCGTAGCAAAAACCAAATGATCATAGGTCAATTCTCCATTGTTGAGAATTATTTTATTTTCTTCAGGAACAACAGAAAGTAATTCTCCTAAACGAAATTGCAGATTCTTTTTGCCTGCAAAAAATTTTCTGAAAGGATAACTGATACTTGAAGGTTCTAAAAATGCCGTAGCAACCTGGTATATAAGTGGTGGGAAAAAGTTATAATTGTTTTTGTCTACAAGGGTTACTTGTATTTGTGGGTGGTTTACAAGCTCTTTTGCGAGATTGATTCCTGCAAAACCACCTCCTATAATTACTATGTTCATATATGTTGTTATTAAGTAGGCCTCTATGAATAAAACTATTTCTGCTTATAGCAGTTGTATAAATTTAACATTATAATTCCACATACAAAAACCAATTTTAAGATTTATGTTAAATATTTTCAGAATTAATTATCCAATTTTAGTTTCATCATAAGGTCGGTTTGCTCATCATTTCCTAGCTTAAAAATATGTTTGTCAAATTCAACAAAACCATTTTTTCTATAAAAACTTAATGCTCTAAGATTTTCCTCCCAGACACCCAGCCATACATATTCACTATTTTTTTGTTTTGCTATTTCGATAGCTTTGTCATAAAGCAATTGTCCGATTTTTTTTCCATGAAATTCTTTTGAAACATAGATTCTTTCGATTTCAAGAGTTTTATCGTTTTTTAATTCGGTTTGAGAGGATCCGAAATTAATTTTCAAATATCCGATTACTTCATTATTAAGGGTTGCGAAGTAAAATTCAGAGTTTTCATCTGTAAGTTCAGCTGTAAGCTTTTCATATGAAAACCCTCTTTCCAGATAATTTTTCATATTTTCTTCAGAATTTGCTTCTGAAAATGTTTCATAAAAAGTTTGTCGCCCGATTTTTTGTAATTGGTCAATCTCGTTTAGGGATATTTTTTTTATTTGGATATTTTCTGCCATTGTCAAATTGTATTTTTATAATTCAAATTTTCATTTGCTTATAAAAATACAACATAAATCAGCTAAATCAATGGCTTCAAATATTACTTTTTGAATTTTTTAACAGGCTTTTCTGTTACTTCAACTTTGTTTTGTAAAACGTAATTTGCCATTAATTTCTCTATCAATTCATCTTTGGTAAGATGATGAAAAACGGTTTTTACTTTTGTTTTTAAATCAGCTGAAATATCGTGATTTGGCTTTGTTTTGAAGATTTGCTTCGCCCATAAAAGCGTATTGTTTTCTTCTAAACTTATTACTGATGGTTTTTGAAATTTGGTAAATTTAATTCCTAATTCTTTTTCAAATTCCGGAATTTCAATTACTTCTTCCTCCTGCAAAACGGTTAAAGAAAGCCCCTTTGCTCCTGCCCTTGCCGTTCTTCCACTTCTGTGAACGTAAGTTTCGTAAGTGTCCGGCAAATGATAATTGACCACATAAGAGATCTCTTTTACGTCAATTCCCCTTGCAGCTAAATCGGTTGCAACTAAAATATTGATGTGTCCTTCACGAAATTGCTCCATAATTCTGTCACGAATTCCCTGAGACAAGCTTCCATGAAGTGCTCCTGAAGAAAAACGGTTTATGGCCAGATTTTTAGCTAATTTATTGACTGCAGCTTTGGTTTTACAGAAAATAATTCCGCGTTCTCCTTCTTTAGAATTTAAAAAGTGCATCAAAACATCTAATTTTTCAATCGGGTCAACTACAATATATTCATGATCTATTCCTTGGTTACCAACAGTTTCCATATTGGCACTTACCTGAACTACATTTTTATTTAAGTAATTCTGAATCAGTTGTTTTATTGTTCCAGGCAAAGTTGCTGAAAATAATAAAGTGCGATGTTTTTTAGGAAGTTCGGCTACAATTTCGTCCAAACTTTCTTTTAGGATAGAAACCATTTCATCGGCTTCATCTAAAACTAAATACTGAGTTTGTTTTAAGTCAATTGCTTTACGCTGAATTAAATCAATTAAACGCCCTGGTGTTGCCACAACAATTTGTGTTGGCTGTGTTAGACGTTCAATTTGTGGTTTTATTGGGATTCCACCACAAGTTGAAGCTATAGATATATTTGGAATATGTTTTCCAAAATCTTCTAAATTTCTAAATATTTGTTGTCCAAGTTCTCTTGTCGGAACTAAAATTATAGCTTGAACTGTTGCTATTTCGGTATTAATTAACTGCAATAATGGCAATCCAAAGGCAGCTGTTTTTCCGGTTCCTGTTTTGGCTAAACCAACTACATCGTGCGTTTCAGACAGTAAAAGCGGAATTGTTTTTTGTTGAATTTCTGTCGGTTCAACAATGTTTAATTCGCTTAATGCTTTTAATATTGGTGCTGAAACTCCTAATGCTGAGAATTGTTTAGACATAACTTGTATTTTAGAGTTCTGATTTTAGATTTTAGATTTCTGCCACAGATTACTCAGATTAAAATGATTTTATAGAATCTTCGATTCTTTTTATCATTTCGACGAAGGAGAAATCACATAATCCTTAGCATGCAATGCGATGCTTTGTAATATGATTTCTCCTTTTTCAAAATGATAGTCTTTTGAAACTTTTAACTTTTTGCAGTTAACATTTAATTTAAAAAATCAATCCGGTTCGTTCATGATTTTTTCACGGTATTTTTTACCGATTAATAAAACCATTTTCAATTTATAATCGTCAACCAGCCATTCGCGGTAGTTTTTACTGCATTGACTCAAACATTTTGCGTAACGTTTGATTCGGCATTCGATATCGTCGTCAAGCTCTTTTCCTAATGATTTTGCTTCTTGTAATGTTTCAGTATTGTCTACGCACATTGCAGCATGCTGCTCTAGTGATTTGTCTAATACTACTTTAGAACGTAAATTCTGTTTGATGATTAATTTATGTTCCTCATCAACATCAAAAGTAACATCGGCAGTTTTACTGAATTTTGCACGTAATTCCGGAGGCATACTATATTTGAAATACAATTCAATTTCAGTGTCATCACGCAGATTTTCCAAATAAAATTCAGGTGATTTAAAGATATGTTGCCAGTTAACCGGCTCACTCCACAATCCAAAACGCGCGGCATTATTACCTAAATCGATAACCGTAAATTCGTCTTTACCAGGTAATTTACGAGATCCACGACCGATCATCTGGTAGTATAACGTTAAGGATTTTGTTGCTCTGTTTAAGATAATGGTCTCAACAGTTGGCTCATCAAAACCGGTAGTTAAAATTCCTACTGATGTTAAAATCGCATCCGGAGTTTTCTTAAACCATGCTAAAATATCTTTACGTTCTTCTGAACTACTTGTGTTATCAAGGTGTCTAATGTCGTAACCCGCTTCTCTAAACGTTTCATATACATATAATGAAGTATGAATACCGTTGTTGAAAATCAAGGTTTTTTTACCCAAAGAACGTTCTGTATAAGCATGTAACAGTTTTTCCTGCATAATTGTATTGGTATACAAATCATCAGAAGATTTTACGGTATAATCTCCGTTGATACCCACTTTTAATGAAGTTAAACCAACATCATAACTGTAAGTTGTAGCGCGTGCAAGGAATCCTTTGTCAATCAACGAACTAATTGTATCTCCTACAATAAGTTCGTCGTAACTCTGATGCATTGGTAATTTTATATTTGAACTCAAAGGTGTTGCTGTTACTCCAAGAATAAAAGCGTTTTTGAATGAGTTTAATAATTTTCTAAATGAATTGTAATGTGCCTCATCAATAATCACCAAACCAATGTTATCAAGATGTAATTTCTCGTCATTGATACGATTTTTTAAAGTTTCAACCATCGCCACGAAACAAGAATAATCGTTTTGATCAGGCAATTCTTTTACTTTACTATTGATTATTTTGTTGCTGACACCAAACCCTTTAAGCATTTTTGAAGTTTGCTTACAAAGTTCTATACGGTGTGTTAATACAACCACTTTTTTGTCATTATGAGCTAAATAACGACGAACGATTTCAGAAAAAATTACAGTTTTTCCTCCACCGGTAGGTAATTGGTACAATAGATGATGTTGAGCAGGAGCATTATCTAAACGTTCAAAAATAGCGTCAATATCGCCTTTTTGATATGCATAAAGTTCTTTTTTCTCTTCTCTTTCTATTTCTAAAGTGTTTTGAGACATTGTTTATTTTTGGATTTTTGCAAAAATACACCTAAAAAACAGTTATTCATCTTATTTTAACCTAAAATAAATGTTTTTTTTAAATAAGATTTTTTATGAGAAGTGTTTTTATAAGTCGATTTTGTCCAGAATTGCTTCAAAATCATACTTGTTTTTCCATTTTTGTTGAATAGTTTGCTGTTGAATATCTAAAATTCTTGCTTTAAATTCAGATAAAATCCCGTTAGAAATTATAAAATTTACAGCTTGCTCGAAAGAATTAAACATGCTTTTGTAAAACAATTCCTGCTTTATTAAGTTTCCTGAAGAAAACGTTTGCGCTATTTCGATATTATACAACATCAAATCAGCAATGATAAAAGGATCAACACCTAACAGAATAAAATGCTTGATCATTTTCTGTGCTACAGACCGACGCATTTTGGCTTTTGGACGCCATTTTGCGTTTGGCTTTTTGACAGGAAAATATTCATGAGAAATTTTTGTTTTACTTTCCTGTAAGAGTTTGTCTTCTTTGGGATTGAAAACAAAATCATAAAAGGTTTTTACCGGAATAAATTTCTCGTATAATTCGATAATTTGCTCTTCGAGTTGTTCCTTATTTAATTCGGCTAAATATTTTTTTAAATCGCGCTTACTCATTATCAAAGTTTAAGATACAAAAATAAATTAGTTTCCGGATTCATATCGCAAAAACCAATCCTAATACTTAATTTTGCTCGTATAAATTCAAAAAATAGATACATGCTCAAGATTTTCAAAGTTACTGCAATTTTAGAAGGAATCTCCTATTTAGTTTTATTCGCAAACATGCTTTTCATTAAAACCAATAACCCTGAACTCTATCATACTTTACTACGTCCGTTAGGAATGACACATGGAGTATTATTTATTGGGTATATTATTTTGGCCTTTTTACTTAGAAAATCTCAAAACTGGGATCTCAAAATCTTCGGAATTATTTTGATTGCATCTCTTATTCCGTTTGGAACTTTCTACATCGAGAAAAAATATTTAGAAAATAATGCATAAGCCTTTGGATAAAATATTTAACTTTTTATATCCGCTTTTTAGAGATTGGGGAATGAGTCGCAACTTTGCGTCTTATATCAGCCTGATCTTTAATATTGCCATTATGGTGGCTTTGGCTTACGCCATTTATTATGTCGCAAAATTTGTTTTAGTTACCTTGACCGCCATTTTTGCGCAAAAAACCAAAACAAAGTTTGACGATTACCTGATTCATAATAAAACAACAAAATATACGGCGTATTTAATTCCGTTTTTCTTTATCTATAAGGCTGTACCCATAATCCTGGATCGCTATGAATATTGGGAAACTCTTTTTGGGAAAATAGTGGGTATTTATATCGTTTTGATCAGTTTATGGATTATCAGAACGATTTTTAATGCCTTACGTGATTATTTAAAACAAAAGCCCGAATACAGCGACAAACCGATCGACAGCTTCGTTCAGGTTATTATGATTGTGCTTTGGATTTTTGGCGTTGCCATGATTATTTCGACATTATTCGGAATCAAAAAAGGGGAATTACTTACTATTTTAGGAACACTTTCTGCTATTATCATCTTGATTTTCAGAGATACTATTTTAGGATTTGTTTCCAGTGTTCAGGTTGCTATTAACGATATGGTTCGTATTGGCGACTGGATTACGATGGATAAATTTGGTGCCGATGGAGATGTAATTGAAATTAACTTAACGACCGTGAAAGTTCGAAATTTTGATAATACCATTACAACGATTCCAACCTATGCTTTAAGTTCAGACTCTTTTCAGAACTGGCGCGGTATGCAAAAATCTGACGGAAGACGTATTAAAAGACATGTATTAATCAAAAGCAGCAGTATTCGTTTTCTGACAAATGAAGATTTGAATCAGATGAAAAAAGTACAGCTTATTTCTTCTTATATCGTAACCAGACAAGCTGAAATTGAAAAATATAATGTTATGCACGGTATCGATAAAACCTTGTCTTTGAATGGTCGAAATATGACGAATTTAGGTTTGTTTCGAAAATACATCATGCAGTATCTGCTTGATCATCCCGGATTGAATAAAAACATGCATATCATGTGTCGCCAGCTGCAATCGAGTGAGCATGGAGTTCCTTTAGAAATTTATGCATTTTCAAGTGATAAACGCTGGGCAAATTACGAATATATTATGTCCGATATTTTTGATCATATAATGGCCTCTGTTGAATATTTTGATTTGGAAATATTCGAATTGCCTTCCAAAATAGGGAGATTGGAGTAAGTTTTTTTTGTTTCAGGTTTCAGGTTTAAAGTTTCAGGTTGTGTTACTTTGAACATAATTTAACCGCAAAGTTCGCAAAGGTTTACGCTATGAACGCAAAGTCGTCATTTGTGAACCTTGCGAACTTTGCGGTTAAATACATCATCTAAACTTGAAACCTGAAACAAAGAAAACCTGAAACTTATTTTTCAATCTTTTCAAAAACAAACGCTGATTTATTGTATTCTATCGGAATTTCATGAATAAAAAGCGGAAGATTGAAATAGGTTCCGATTACACCTTTTCCCAGAATCAGTTTATTATCTTTTTTTAATAAAGCTATCGGGATTCTTTTCCAGCTTCCTCCGTTAGCAATAAAATGAAAGTCACCTCGTAGGGTGTCGCCTCTCAGATCCCCTCTTACATCGCCGGAATCCTTACCGAATTTATGATATAGTATTTCATAACGCCCGTAAAATCTCTTGTCGTTTATTTTGATGTCTAAAATCGCGGTGTCCTTGCCATTAACTGCACGATAGATAATACGATTGTATTTATCCTTTTCTTCTTTTGAATTACAGGAAATTAAAAATGCAGACAAAAAAGTAACGATTACAAAATTTTTAAGCATTGGTAAATGTTTTTTTAAACTTAGTTAAAATGAACTTCTGTCACTTATATGGTAAAAAAATTATAAACGGTCTTTTACGAATTCGATTTGGGTTTTTCCGTGCGCTTTTGGTTTACCATCTTCATCTAAATTAACCATTGTTGTATGGTCAATTGTAATAATGATTTCACGCGTCATCATGTTTCTTACTGCGCATTTTAAAACCAGTGATGTATTTCCGAATTTAACGACATCAATTCCAATTTCTACGATATCACCCTGACGGGCAGAACTTTTAAAATTGATTTCTGACATGTATTTGGTTACTACTTTCGGGTTTTGAAGTTGCACAATGGAGTACAAAGCTAGTTCTTCATCAATCCACGCTAATAATTTTCCTCCGAATAAAGTTCCGTTTGGATTTAAATCTTCGGGCTTAACCCACTTTCTGGTATGAAATCGCATAATTTTAATTTATAAGAGTAAAAATAGATTTTTTTGTATTGGAATTTTTTCTAAATTTAAAGAAAAAACATGGCAGATAGAGACACTTTTTTAAGAGAATTCAGAGGCGAAACTTTAGGAACTGTAAGTGCTCAATCTTCGGCAGATGAGTTGTTTCAAAATCAGACGATTAGGCCTATTTTAAAACTGCAAAATGATTTGTTTATTGCGGTGTTTATCAACTACGTAAATAAAAACAAAGCCGATTTCTATTCGTATACCGTCGAAAAGAAACTCCAGGTGATAGAAAATTCCATTCAAAAAGATATTAAATTCAGAAACTCTTTAAAAGGAATTGTGATGGCACTTTTTACGATTGAAGAATATGAAACTTACATTCAAAATTCGTCAAGTCTAAATAAAAGAATGATGAATTTGTTGATTGACCGATTGAAAAGTCAGGTGCAATTGTTTGAATTGAAATCGAATTCAAATTAGTTTTATATTGTTTAAATAATATTGATGTCAAGTATGGAGAACAACTTTACCAAGGTAATGTCTAACAAAACAGACGAAGAATTAATTAAAATCGTTACAGTAAATCGTACCAAATATCAAGAATCGGCTATTGACGCTGCAGAAAAGGAAATTGATTTAAGGCAAATTGATGCTTCTAAATTTGAAAAAATAACAGCAAAAGTTGAACTCGAAAATCAGGTTATCAAAAAGATTGAAAACAATACAGTTGGAGCAAGAATTCGATTTGTAAATTTTATAATTGATTTTATTGTGATTTTTATTCTTTATTGCATTATTGTTCCAGTCTTGGAAACCTTTTTACCATTAGTAGGCAGAGCTCAATTATCTATTTATAGACTTGGTTCTCTAGTTTTTTTTGTAGCACTTTATTATATCCCGCTTGAGTATGGATTTCAAAAAACTTTGGGAAAGATTATAACTAAAACTAAGGTTGTAACTTTAGAAGGAAATAAACCAGAACTTATCGATATTATCAGTAGAACATTTTGCAGACTTATTCCTTTTGATAGATTTTCATTTTTCTATTCTCGAAATGGCTTTCATGATGCAATTTCAAGAACTAAAGTAGTAAAAGATAATGTTTGATAAATTCCGAAATAAATTCCCTCTCGACGATTCAAAATGGAATGAATATACAAGTTACTTCCAACGCCTTGAAGTTCCAGCAAAAACAAGTCTTCTGGAAGAAGGCGAAATCTCAAAAAAGCTTTTTATAATCGAAAAAGGCTGTATTCGGGTTTGGTTTAATAATAACGGAAAAGATTTAACTACTCAGTTTTTTTTCGAAAATCAAAGTGTGGCTTCTATTGAAAGTTTCATGAAAAAATTACCAAGTCCGGTTGTTATTGAAACCATTGAATCTTCTGTTTTGTGGTGTATTCAAAAAAAAGATCTGGATAAAATTTTAGAAGAAATCAAAGAAGTTCCAGAATTGCGAGATAGGTTTATTAATATGCTTTTTGAGCGTACATTTGATTATATAAAACATTTTGTTTCTTTTATAAAAGACTCCCCTACTCAACGTTATCTTAGTTTAATTAAAGAAAGGCCTCAAGTACTGCAGCGAGTGCAACAACATTACATTGCTTCTTATCTTGGAGTTAGTACAGTTCATTTAAGCCGAATTAAAAGTCAATTGCTTCATAAAAAATAATTGAATTTCACCAAATAAAGTATATGATTAATTATAAGCCAAGTTTAAATGAGCTTATATAACTTATATGGTGGAAAATTTCATTTGATAACAAATGTTATCGTCAGCTCATAAATCGCACTCTAACTTTGCCTCATAAAATTTAATAATTATGAAAGCAGCAGTAGTTTATAAAAAGGGCGAATCGCCAAAATATGCAGAATTTGCAGAACCAATTCCACAAAATGATAACGAAATTTTACTTTTGGTAAAAGCCGTTGCTATTACCAATTTAGATAAAGGAAAAGCCAGCGGTAAACATTATTCTTCAGAAAATCACAATGAAAACGGATTTGTTGTTGGTAGTGATGCCATAGGTTTGTTAGAAAATGGCACAAGAGTGTATGCCCGTGGCATTACCGGTACAATCGCAGAGAAAACAATTATAGATAAAAATATTCTTGTTCCATTGCCTGAAGGAATTAGCAATACGATAGCAGCCGCGATGCCAAATGCAGTTGCAGGATCTGCAATTGCGCTTAAATTTAGAGCAGGAATAAAACCAGGAGAAACTGTTTTGATAAACGGCGGTGCTGGTTTTACAGGTCAAATGGCCATTCAGATTGCAAAACATTATGGAGCAAAAAGAATAATTGTTACCGCAAGAAATGAAAAAACATTCCAAAAACTATTAGATTTAGGCGCTGATGAAATTATTTCATTAAAACAAGATGACGAAACGATTATCAAAAAGCTTAAGGAAATTCATTTAAATACACCAATAGATATCGTTTTAGATTATTTATGGGGACATACTGCGGAATTAATCCTTTCAGCTTTAAAGGGCAATGGTTCCTTTACCCATAAAGTACGTTATGTTAATATTGGAAGTATGGCTGGAGATGCTATTCAGTTGTCAGCAGGAATTTTAAGAAGCGTTGATATTCAATTATCAGGCTCTGGTTTAGGCAGTTGGTCAAAAGAAGAACTAAAATTGTTGTTATCGGAAATACTTCCGGAAATGTTTCTTCTGGCCGCTCAAAACAAAATAAAGGTAGATATTGAAGAAGTTAAACTAATTGATATTGAACAAATGTGGAATGCTGATGTTTCAGACGGTAAACGTTTAGTTATAACGATCTAACAAAAGAAAAAGGTTTGATAAGATACTAATCTCATCAAACCTTTTCAATTTAAATATCTTGTAAAATGTTACTCTTTAGATAACATTAATTCTTTGATGTATTTTACGGGAGCGCTTCCAAAACTTAGGAATTTTTCATGAAATTGTTTTAAATTAAAGGTATCACCTTCTTTTTTCTTAAGTTCTTCTCTTAAATTATAAATCTCGGTATATCCTGTAAAATAAGAGCATAATTGCACTTGTGATAACGTTACACGCTTCCACTTCCCTTCTGCTTCGGCTTGCTGCTGAAAAGCTTCTCTGGTAAGTAAAATCATGGCATCTTCTTTAGACATGCCTTTGGTGTGAACACTGTTATCTAAAATGGTATTACAAGTTGCTCTCAAATTCCATTTATAATACATTAACCACATTTCATCAGAGTTTTTATAACCGCTCTCTAACATCATTTTTTCAGCATAAACTGCCCAGCCTTCTACCATGGCGCCGTTCCCTAAAATAGATTTTATAATACTTGGCGACTGATTGCTGTAAACCAATTGTGTGTAATGCCCTGGAACTGCTTCGTGAATGTTTAAAATTTGAAGAATATAGTCGTTGTATTCGCGTAAATAACTTTCGGCATTTTCAGCCGTCCAGCCAGACATACTTCCTACGTTATAATAAGTATCTGCATTTTTATCATATGGTCCCGGAGCAGAAATGGAAGCACCTGCAACACCCGCCATATAAGCTGGTTCTTTACGCACTACTAAAGGTTTTGACGGATCGATATATAATAAATTTTTCGCTTTAACGTAGGTTATCAATTCTGGAATTTGTTTTTCGATTTCCGATTGAAATTTCTCCGGAGTAGTGTGCTGTAATGAAATTTTATCAATAACCTGTTTGATTAAATCCAGTTTATCAGTGGGTTTTGGCGCATTTCCTTTGTATTTTGACCAAAGTTTATCTGCAATTACAAACATTTTGTCATGCAAATCATTTTTGTGATCAACTGCAATTTTATAAATTTCGTCAGCTGTATAACTGGATTGAATGTCGAAGTTGAATTTCTTCGCATACAAATCGGCTCCTAATCTAAAAGAACGAGGCGTTTTATTTGGTAATTTTTGTAGCCAGTCAGCATAATCTTTAATGGCTTTTATTGAAACTTTTGCTTTGTCTTGCATTTCTTTTTTCTCAGCAGCACTCAATTTGCTTTGTGTTAAAGCAGCGTTTAAATCATCTTCAAAAACAGAAGAACCGCCAATGTTCTGTGCAATTGCAAGATCAGTATGTTCAATTGTTGGATTTTTTATATTCTTTTTTGCAGCTTCGTAATAAGCCGGAATGTTATTCATTTTGATATTAAAAGCACGTAAGCGAACTTCTGCAGCATCGTATTTTCCATTTAAAATTTCTGCGAAAGCACCACAGACATTATATTCTGCAGGATTCCATTCAGACGCTTTTAGTTCTTTAATACTGAAAATCGTCGCTTCTAACTGATTTTTTATCATTTGAAAATCGGTCTTATTATTATTAGACAAACTTTCAATATCATATTGTTTTAGTGAATCCAATTGGGCATTGGCAAAATCAAGTTGTGCTTTCGTTTCCTTCGCGTCCGGAATCACCAGAATACTATCTAATTTATGATAACCAACTCCCGAAGCCCACCCCGGATTAATTTTCCATAAATCGGTAACAAATCCGTCTTTGTACTTATCAAATTTTTGATCTAAAGCTTTGTCTGTAGTGGTTTTAGCGCTTTTATTACAGGAAAAAAGTAATAAAATGGCAAAAAATGAAATAAACAGTTTTTTCATAAGTTAAGTTTTTTTGTGCTTTAAAGATAGAAAAAATGTTTATTCTGCAAAGCAATTTACTCTTTGCAATTAATATTTCAATAAATCGAATAAAACCTCTTCAAAACGATTTTTTGGTAAGAATTGATCTTCTAATGCTTTTGTAAACGGAATTGGCGAATCTAAACTGGCTACTCTTTTTACCGGAGCATCCAGATATTCAAAACATTCTTCCATAATTAAAGCCGAAATATCGCTGGCAATCCCACCAAACAGGGTGTCTTCCTGATAAATAATTACTTTTCCGGTCTTTTTAACCGATGCAAAAATTGTTTCGGTATCTAAAGGTTGAAGTGTCCGCAAATCAATTAAATCAGCATCAATTTCAGGATTATTGGCTAATGTATCTAATGCCCAGTGAACTGGAGCGCCAAAAGCAATAATAGTTACATTATTTCCTTCTTTTAAAACAGCTGCTTTTCCTAACGGAATAGTATAATAATCAGTTGGAACATCCTGATAAACGCTTCGGTACAATTGCTTATGTTCAAAAAATAAAACTGGATTCGGATCATTAATTGAGGTATTTAATAAACCTTTTGCGTCATAAGGAAAGGCTGGGTAAACTACTTTTAAACCCGGAGTTTTGGTAAACCAGGCTTCGTTTGTTTGCGAGTGAAACGGGCCAGCTTGTGTACCGCCACCACAAGGCATACGAACCACAACATCAGCTTTTTCTCCCCAGCGGTAATGTGATTTTGCCAATAAATTCACAATCGGATTAAATCCTGTTGAAACAAAATCAGCAAATTGCATTTCTACTATCGCTTTGTAACCATTAATTGATAACCCCATTCCTGTTGAAACTACAGCGCTTTCACAAATTGGCGTATTGCGAACTCTGTCTTTTCCAAAAAACTCAACAAAACCATCTGTGATTTTAAAAGCACCACCATACTCTGCAATATCCTGACCCATAATAATCAGGTTTCTATGATTTTGCATCGATTGTTCAAGACTATTTCTGATCGCATCTATAAATCGAATATTTTTAGTTTCTTCAGAATGAGTAACTTCTTCATAAATAAATGGTTTATAAACATCATCTAATTCTCCACTGTAAGTTGGAATGATTTCTGGTTCAGCGTTAGCAATAGCTAAGTTTTCATCGATTTCCTGTTTGATTTCAGCATGTAATTGTTCATCAAATTCAGCTGTTAAGACTCCAGTTTCTGTTAAAAATTTTCGATAATTTGTCACAGGATCTTTTTCAGCCCATTCGTCCATCAATTCCTGCGGAACATATTTGGTACCACTCGCCTCTTCGTGCCCACGCATTCTAAAGGTTTTAAATTCTAATAAAACCGGATGTGGATCGTTTTGCATTTGTTCTTTTAATTCCGAAAGTTTGTTGTAAACTTCCAGAATATTATTTCCGTCAATAATATGACTCTCAATGCCGTAACCAATACCTTTGTCAGCGAGATTGGTACATAAATATTGTTCATTTGTAGGCGTTGAAAGCCCGTAACCATTATTTTCAATAATAAACATTACAGGCAATTTCCAAACGGCAGCAATATTCAATGCTTCGTGAAAATCTCCTTCGCTGGTAGCACCTTCGCCAGTAAATGCGGCTGTTATTTTTTTATTATTCTGAAGTTTATCGGCTAACGCAATTCCGTCTGCAATTCCTAATTGCGGACCCAAATGCGAAATCATCCCTATGATTTTATACTCCTGAGTTCCAAAGTGAAAACTGCGGTCTCTTCCTTTTGTAAAACCATTTGCTTTGCCCTGCCATTGCGAAAATAATCGATGTAATGGAATATCACGAGTGGTAAAAACTCCCAAATTCCGGTGCATTGGTAATATATATTCGGATTCATCTAAAACAGCTGTTACTCCTACTGCAATGGCTTCCTGCCCTATTCCGGAAAACCATTTTGATACTTTTCCCTGACGAATCAGGATGAGCATCTTTTCTTCGATCAAACGAGGTTTGAGGATTCTTTTATATAATTCTAGTAATTTGGCATCAGTAAGGTTTTGTCTGTAAAAGATCATAGGGTTGTTAGTTTTTTTTTAGCGTTTCAAATATAGAAAAATATAACAATTTTATTCGTTTTTGTTATATTTTTTTGATTTTATTATAACTTTTAAAATTCAATTCTAAAATATTCTCTACCTTTGTTATTGAAAGGTTTTTCGACACCTTTCATCTTAAACAAAAAATGTAAAGTATGCAAAACATTCCTAGTGTAGACTTACGTGATTTCCTTTCGGACGACCCGAAACGTAAACAAAAATTTGTAAATGAAATCGGCAGTGCATTTGAAAACATTGGCTTCGTAGCCCTAAAAGGTCATTTTTTAGACGACCAGTTAGTAAACGAGCTTTATAGCGAAATTAGAAAATTTTTCGCTTTGCCAGTAGAAACTAAGCATAATTATGAAATTCCCGGTATTGGCGGACAAAGAGGTTATGTATCTTTTGGAAAAGAGCATGCTAAAGGACGTAAAGAGGGAGATTTGAAAGAATTTTGGCATTTTGGTCAGTATGTTGACAAAGATTCAAAATACGCTTCAGAATATCCTGAAAATGTTGAAGTTAAAGAATTACCACGTTTTAATGTAGTTGGTAAAGAAGCGTATCAAATGCTTGAAAAAACAGGTGTTTATGTCTTAAGAGCTTTGGCTTTGCATTTAGGTTTAGACGAGTTTTATTTTGATCAGTATGCTAAAGAAGGAAACTCAATTTTAAGACCAATTCATTATCCACCAATTACTTCTGAGCCAGAAAACGCCATTCGTGCTGCGGCTCACGGTGATATCAACCTGATTACACTTTTAATGGGCGCTCAGGGAAAAGGGCTTCAGGTTCAAAATCATGATGGAGAATGGATTGACGCAATCGCAGCAGATGATGAATTAGTAATTAATGTTGGAGATATGTTGTCAAGACATACCAATAACAAACTAAAATCAACGATCCACCAGGTTGTAAATCCGCCAAGAGAATTATGGGGAACATCTCGTTTTTCTGTACCGTTTTTCATGCACCCTGTAAGCGATATGCGTTTAGATTGTTTAGAAAACTGTATTGATGCTGAAAATCCTAAGAAATTTGAAGACATCACAGCAGGAGATTATTTATACGAACGTTTAGTAGATTTAGGTTTAATTAAAAAATAAACTTATTAAATTTCAATATTAAAATTCCAAATTCCAATTCAACCTGGAGTTTGGAATTTGATTTTTATGAACTATATTTATTGAAGCTTATTTTTTAGAATAAAAAATTTATGGACTTACAAGATCAATTAAAAAATTTATTTCCGGATCACGTTGAATCAAATGAACCTGAGAAAATTCAGGAACAAGAGCACGTTCTGTATGTTCAGAAAGAGCCTATGATCTGCAAATTTGAAAAACGAAAAGGAAAAGCAACCACCATAATAGAAGGCTACGAAGGATCTGATGAAGATTTTAAAATTCTGGCCAAAGAAATTAAAACCAAACTAAGTGTTGGCGGGACTTTTAAAGATGACTCGATCATCATCCAGGGCGATTATCGTGACAAAATCATGGCTATTTTAAAAGAAAAAGGCTTTAAAACAAAAAGAGTTGGTGGCTAATATTAAATCCCAATTTTTAAAAATCCCAAATTCCAATTCAAAAAAAATGCAAAGCCCGCTAAGAATTATAATTCGAAGTTTTAATTAAAAAAACACAAAGTTTGCAAAGCTTTGGCTAAATTTAAGATTGGAATTTGGAATTTTAAAAAATTGGAATTTATTTTTTAAGCCTTAGAACCTTAGCTACTCAGAACCTTAGCACCTCAAAAAAATGATACAAGCATCAGAATTAATACTAAATCCAGACGGAAGTGTTTACCACTTAAACCTGCGTCCTGAACACATTGCACACGATATAATTTTTGTTGGAGATCAGAATAGAGTTGAAAAAATTACTCAGTTTTTTGATACCATTGAATTTTCTACACAAAAAAGAGAATTTAAGACCCAAACCGGAACTTATAAAGGAAAACGAATCTCTGTAATGTCAACCGGAATTGGGCCGGATAACATTGATATTGTTTTGAATGAATTAGATGCGTTGGTAAACATTGATTTAGAAACACGTCAGCCAAAAGAAAATTTGACTTCTTTGAATATCATCAGAATTGGAACTTCGGGTTCTTTGCATGCTGACATTCCTGTGGATAGTTTTGTAATGTCTAAATTCGGATTAGGATTAGATAATATGCTCCGCTCCTATTTAATTGACGATGTTTCGCAGGATGCATTAGAAGATGCTTTCATAATGCATACCAATTGGGATATCCGAAAAGGAAGACCTTATGCGATTCCGTGTTCTGAAACTTTAGAAAAAATTATAGAATCTGATAAAATTTTTAAAGGAATTACAGCAACTGCCGGTGGGTTTTATGGCCCACAAGGCCGTGTATTACGTTTGAATATTCAAGATTCAGCATTAAACAATAAAATGGATAATTTTGATTTTGACGATAATAGAATCACTAATTTAGAAATGGAGACAGCGGCTATTTATGGACTTTCGGCACTATTAGGACATAATGCACTATCTTTAAATGCTATTATTGCCAACCGTGCTTCAGGAACTTTTAGTGAAGATCCTTATAAAGCAGTTGATGAACTTATTGCTTATACATTGAATAAGCTGGCAGGGAAATAATTAGATAATTAAATAATTCATGGAAGATTCAATTTTTAAATTTGAGCAATTGTTGAATGAAAATTCAAATTATTTTTCAACAATTGATCCAATTATTTTAGAAGAAAGAAAACCAGGGAAATGGTCTAAAAAAGAAGTTTTAGGCCATTTAGTTGATTCTGCAATTCACAATTTAGTTCGCTTTACAGAAATCAATTATCTGGAAAAACCATATCGTCACAGACCTTATAATCAGATTGATTTAGTAAATTTAAATCAATATCAGTCTAAAGAAATTAATGAACTAAACCAATTATGGCTTTCGCTAAACAAACAAATCATCAGAATTATGAAATCTGTTGATGAGAAAGCTTTAGATTATAAAATTATTTTAAGCGATGAATCTGTTATTGATTTAAAATTTTTAATTACAGATTATGTAGAACACTTAGAGCATCATATTAATCAAATCAGATCATAGATTATGTTTTTAAGAGTGGCCCGACACACGAATGATTTAGAGAGAATTGAAAATTTTTATGTTGACATTCTCGGTTTCGAACGATTAGGCGGTTTTCAGAATCACAATAATTACGATGGTGTTTTTATTGGAAAATCAGGTTTGGACTGGCATTTTGAATTTACGCAATCTGACTCAAAAGCGAAACATACTTTTGATGAAGAAGATGTAATTGTACTTTATCCGAAGACAATTTCAGATTACAATGAATTGGAAAATAAGCTTGTACGTAACAATATTTCAATAATAGCTGCAATTAACCCATTTTGGAATGAAAATGGAAAAATGTTTCAGGATCCTGACGGATATCGAATAGTTATATCACCATTAAAAGCAGTAATTGACGAGATTGATTAGATAACTAATTAGTCAATTTGAAAATTAGATAATTAATAAGCATCACTCAAAATTATTATTGTGATGAGCTTAAAAAAAAGTATAAATTAAATAATGGCAGACACACATAAAAAAATCTTATTTAAATATTACAGTGATTTTTTAGGAGAAACAGTTTCAGAAACCATGTGGGCTGAAATTATTAATTTGGAGAAGGGATTTTTCAAATTAGATAATATTCCGTTTTTTGGAGCATCTATAGCAACAGCTGATCTTTTTTATGCTGAATATGATGAAAATGAAAAGAATTTCGTTTATCTGGAAACCATCGAACATTCAGGAAATTCAATAGTTCAGATTTTAATTTTAGAAAAAGATTTTGATAAAGAGGCAATTAGAGAAAAACTAAAAGCTATTAATTGTTTATCAGAAAACTTGAATGATACCTTTCTCGCTGTTGAAATAGTGAGAGATATCGACTATTCAATTGTAAAAAATATCCTCAAAGAATATGAGACACAGGAAATAATAGAATTTGCGGAGCCTTATATCTCTGAGAAACACAGAGCAGATTTATTAAAAAACTAAACAAATTTAAAATACGCACACCAAACAACTTAACTTAAACTTAAACTAATGAAAACTGTAAAAATTGTTGGTGTTCCTGAACACTTCAATTTACCATGGCATCTATGCATTGAAAATGGCGAATTTGAAGCAGAAAATATTGATTTACAATGGAAAAATATTCCTGAAGGTACCGGCAAAATGTGTCAGATGTTGCGTGATGGTGAAGCTGATATTGCCGTTATTTTGACAGAAGGAATTGTAAAAGATATTGTTGCCGGAAACCCAAGTAAAATCGTTCAGATTTACGTGCAATCTCCTTTAATTTGGGGAATTCACGTTGCTGCAGAATCAGATTTTCATTCTATAAAAGATCTTAAAGACAAAAAAGCAGCTATTTCCAGATTAGGTTCAGGCTCGCAACTGATGGCCTACGTAAACGCACATGAGCAAGGTTGGGCAACAGATAGTTTGCAATTTGAAATTATAAATACAATTGATGGTGCTGTTGAAGCTTTGACAAACGGAACTGCTGATTATTTTATGTGGGAACGTTTCATGACCAAACCACTTGTTGATCAGGGAATTTTTAGGCGTGTTGGCGACTGCCCTACTCCATGGCCATCCTTTGTAATTACAGTTCGTGATGAGTTTTTGAAAAAGAATCCAAAAGTTGTAGAGAAAATCCTCGAAATCATCAACAAAACAACTCATGATTTTACTGAAATTCCGGATATTGACAAAACTCTGGCAGATCTTTTCAATCAAAAAATAGAAGATATTCAGGAATGGCTAAAGCTAACACAGTGGTCTCAAAAACATTTAAATGAAAAAGCATTTGATAAAATTCAAAATCAATTATTTGATCTGGGAATTATTGATAAAAAAAGTACTTTTGTTGAAACGGTAAAAGCGCTGTAAAAACTGCTTTTAATTCTTATGATGAAATTCCCTAAAATCGACTTTCCGCAATTAAAATCCAAATTACAGGTGAAATCACCTTGGGATAGGATTATTATTATGCTCTTAAGTCTTTTAATTACAATTCCGGTATTCATCATTCTGCATCAAAATTTAATCGATCTGAAATGGCCTTTCAATTTAGATCGTGTTTTTATTTTTATATTGGTTTTTGCGGCTATTTTCTTTTTTTTGATGTTGCTTCGAACGATTATTATTCTTTGTGTTGCCTTGTATTTATTAGTTTTATTTTATGGAAGTGTTATCGGGAATTATGGTTTCAATGAAATTTCTGAAGATTATAATTCGATGATTTACACCATGTCTGATAATCCTTTTCCACAAGATATTATCGCAGCAAAACTTCTACCGTTCCCAAACAAATCAAAAATTATCAATGCAATAGAATATCAAAACCCGAAGGTTCGTAATTTTGCTATAATGGCTACAACAAAGCATTTTAAAGGGATTAAAGGATATTCAGATTACAGAACTATAATTCAGTGTTTTGCTGTCTTTAAAGAGATCAATAGCCGTTGGAATTATGTAAATGACCCTAAGGAAGGAGATTATATTGCAACTGCCAGTGAATCATTAGAATATTTTTCAGGAGATTGTGATGATCATTCTATTTTAATGGCTGCGGCTATTCGTTCTATTGGTGGTACTCCAAGACTTATTCATACAAAAGGACATATTTACCCTGAAATTTTGATTGGTTCCTTAATTGATCTTGAAAAAGTCAATTATCTTATAAAAAATGTACTTTTTGTAAAGGAAAGTTACGGAAAAAGAATTCATTATCATATTGATGACCGCGGTCAGGTTTGGATGAATCTCGATTATACGGCGACTTATCCCGGTGGGCCATTTTTATATGAAGAGATTCTTGGAGCTCTTACACTGAACTAGATTTGAGTCTGTAAAAGGAAATCAAAAAGAATTATTTTTAATCCTAAGAGACTAATTATTAGATATTTTCCTAGAAAAATATAAAACGAATATATTTTTTTTGTAACTTTTCATGTTTAATTTTTAATCTCAAAACCATGAAAAAGTCTAAATTATTTATCCTCGGAATTGCATTGTTGACATTATTTATGATTTCATGTCATAACAAGAGAAACAAATTGGTAAATTCCTGGAAGATTACTGCCGTAGAACCTAAAATGCCACTGTCAGATTCTGCTAAAACTGCAATTTTAACAAATGGAATGCTGACGTTTACTGAAGATGGTCATGTAACAGGATATTTACAAAGAGAAATAACCGATGGAACTTATGCCTTAACAAAAAAAGGAAAAAGCCTGGTAATTAAGGATGAAACAGGAACTCCATACCCTTGTGAAAGTACTATTACAGACGATCAGTTAATATTGGACAGCAGAGAAATGAAATTAACACTTAAGAAAATATAAGCAGAAATTTCATTCTACAGCAATTTAAAATAAAAGAATAACATACCAAAAAAACATATTAGCTCCTAACTACCTTGGTCGTTAGGAGTTTTTTTGTGTTTAAGAGTCATACATTTTGTAAACTTAAAAAGCAAATAAAACCTATTTTATTGTAAATTTGAGTTGTATGAGTTTAAATGAAAAAGATGCTTCAAATCGTTGAAAAAAATAAAAATCACATAACCGATTTACAAAGAATATTTCAGGAAGTTCGCCAAAAGACATTTTATTGGCTGGATACTCAAAATTATAATCTTACAGATTTTGATCATGAAACACAAGGTGAATTTGTTCTGGTTGCTCTGTTTAATGATAAAGTTGTCGGATTTATTTCGTTATGGCTTCCGGGAAATTTTATTCATCATTTTTATATTGATGATGAATTTCAGCAGCATAAAATTGGAACAAAACTACTGGAAGAAGCTATTCAGATAATGAAAACTCCAATCACACTAAAATGTTTGGAAAAGAATACCAGAGCTATTGAATTTTATAAAAAAAGAGGTTTTATTGCTGGAGACAAAGGCATTTCAGATCATGGTGAGTATATTTCTTTTGTGCTTCATAAAACATAATTTCAAAACATTAAATCTATAAACTAAAACGCCACAAAATCATCTGTTTTGCGGCGTTTTGATATATAAAAAAACTTTATTTTACTTCAGATAAACCTCTTGTTAACCAGCCTCTTTTATTGGCTGTTGCAATAGCATATGGCGTAATCCAGAATAAACTGAAAGTATAAAAAATACTGTATGAGTATGCCCAGAAAGCTTCAGATAAACTATATCTTTTTGCATAAAATAATACAGAGAAACTCGATACTATTAAAATGCTTAAAAGTGTTGAACTAAAAAACAATATTGGATGTATCGCGATAAAAAATAGCATAAATAGTAAAAAAGGATAAGCCATAACAATTTTTAGCGATTGATTTAAAAATAGAAGTCGGGCACCAAATTTAGACTCCTTTCTAAAATCTTTAAAAACATATTGTGCCATCATAATATTCTCACGTACATTGCTTCTGCCCCATCTGATAAACATTTTATATAAACCCACATATTCTTCCGGAACATTTGTAAGAACCACTGCGTTTCTTTGGAATAAAACATGTAATCCTTGTTTCAAAATCATATTGGTCATAGCTCGATCTTCACCAATGTCAGACGGCTGTCCCATAAAAGTTTGATCAATCCATTCTGACAGACAATTAAATACAGCATCACGGCGATACGCTGCTGCTGCACCCGGAGTACAAAGAACAGAACCTAACATGCTTTCAGCAGAACGCATGAATTCAAAACTCATTACGAAACTCACATTTAGCATTTTAGGCAACAAAGCTTTTTTATTGTTCAAAACGTGAACATTTCCAGCAACAGCGCCACATTTTTCATCAACAACAAACGGACTTACAATGTTTCGTAAAGTATCTTTTTTCACAATTGAATCACTGTCAACGGTTACAAAAATTTCTCCTGTACCAAGTTCAAATCCGCGATGTAAAGCATGACGCTTCCCTTTATTTTCGGGTTGTTGGTAGATGGACAAACGATCTCCTAATTTAATTTTTGCCTGTTGCATCCAGTACCAGGTATCGTCCTTACTTCCATCATCAATAGCAAGAATTTGTAGCTTTTGTTCCGGAAAATCGCTGTCTGCAAGACTTAATAAAGTTTCCCAAACCAATTTCCCTTCGTTATATGCAGGTACAATTACGGTACACGTTGGTAATAATTCATCTGAAACGGATTCAATCGGTTTATATTTAAAATACAGATATAAATTATATAGAAACGAACCTGTTTGAAAGAAGAATAAAGCTGCAGTTAAAATTAAAAAAGGCAGGCCCCACGCGGAGTTTATTCTGTCGATGTGAAACTGATCAAAGTCTGATTGTAATTTATAGACTAAAAAAGACCCCGCAAGCATTAAGGCAAAAGTGCCAATAAGCACAATAAAACTTAATGAATTTACGTTTTTCTTTAAATCTTTATTTGAAGATTGATTCTTAATATTGAAAATGGAACTGTTAATATGAAGTTCATTTTTGTTGCAAATATTGCTTGAAGTGTAAAATTGTTCCTGAATAATTGTTTCGCTTTTCATAATGGCAATTGCTGTTTCTTAATGGCTTTTATTAAATTGGCATTCCTTTTGAATATTAATTAATGTCAAAAAATGATAAAAATATTTATTCGAAGAAATATGACTATATCCCATTTTACAAGCCTTATGCCATTATCATTTTAAACTGACAATGAGTTGATTAGAAGTTTTAAGCTAAAATAGCGATGTATAAAGATTATACACTTGTGAAAAGTTTATACTAAAAACTCAAAAAAAAAGCCTCCAAATTCATTGATTTTGGAGGCTTCTCTTTTTCAAAAATTACTTGACGTTATTTTTATCTTTTAAAATTTTACCTTCTTTAGTAAATTCAAGGTCAATGTTATTTGTTAAATCAACATCAAGATCTTTGTGGCCATAATCGATATGGGTTATTTTTTCATTTGGATAATTTTTTGCGACATAATCTTTGACAGACGCAGGAATAAATCCGGTCGGAATTGGTTTATCATCGCCATCGACTTCGCGATACGAACCGTCTTTCCAGAATTCAACTTCGGTTCCATCTTTTAGTTTTACCTCATACCCTTTTTCACCATGTTCAGCATCTTTTTTGGCAATATCAATTGTGGTATTGCTAAAGTATTTTTTAAGAAATTCCTGTGCCGGTTTAGGTAATTCGGTAGTTTCAATTTTTTTTTGTGCTTTCGCCGATATTACAAAGCCTAGTAATAAAACGACCATTAGGATTCTATTTTTCATGGTTTTTATATTTAAATTATCGTATATAGCTAATTTACAATAACTAAGAATGCATTCAAACCAATTTAAGAAAGCTTTAATTTTTTAGCAACAACTTTTTTATCTAATTTTAGTGTTCAATTTTTAAGTTTTTATAAAAGAAATGACCATAGAAAAAGCGATTAATACCGATCATCAGATTTTGACCCAAATTACCAGAAAATCAAAAGCATTTTGGGGATACTCAGAAGAACAAATTGAAATTTGGTCTGAATTTCTAACAATCACTTCGAGTTATATAGATGCAAATCCGGTTTATAAATTATCTGTTGAAGATCAGATTGTGGGCTACTATTCCTTCTTTAATCAAGATGAGAAGACTATAAAACTGGATAATTTATTTGTTCTTCCGGAATATATTGGGAAAGGATTAGGTCGGCTATTAATGGAACACTTTTTATTTAACATCAAAACAAACGCAAATACAATAACTCTTAATTCTGAACCTAATGCAGAGCCCTTTTATTCTAAATTGGGTTTTGTTAAAGTGGGAGAAATTGAAACTTCTATTAAAGACAGATATATGCCAATAATGGAATTAACTATTAAATAATTTAATACGAAATAAAAAATGGCGACAGTAACTTTTCCTACAACTGCTGACTGCGAAATTGTAAGTTCGAGAGTCATAAACTTTTCTCAGGAACTTGTTTTTAAAGCCTGGACAGATCCAAACCATCTAAAAAACTGGTGGGGACCAAAAGGTTTTACCAATACATTCGAAGAATTTGATTTTAGACCGGGTGGTAGATGGAAATTTGTAATGCACGCTCCGGATAAAGGAAATTTTCAAAATGAATGTGAATTTGTGAAAATTGAAAAACCAAGCGAAATTGCCTGGATTCGCATTTCTAAGCCTTTATTCAACATCGTGGCTACCTTTGCGAAAATAGCTGATGACCAGACAAAAATAGTTTTCAGAATGGTTTTCGATACTGCCGAAGAGTGTGCAAAACTTAGGCCGTATGTGGTAGATAAAAATGAAGAGAATTTCGATCGTCTTGAGGATGAGTTGGACAAAATGACGCTATAAATTAATTTTTTTTGCCATATGACAAATTCTACTACATTAACTATCCTTAAATTGCGCGTATGAAAGAATTTATAGAATATATACTGCAATTTGGAAACTTAAATCAACATCAACTTGACTTAATTTCAAAAAAAGCAACAGAGAAAATCCTGCTGAAAGATGAGTATTTTTCTGAAGCAGGGAAAATTGCTCAGGAAGTTGGTTTTACTTTAGAAGGAATTATTAGAGTTTGTTACTACAACAACAAAGGCGATGAAATTACCAAATATTTTATTGATGAAAACAATCTGGTGGTAGATTTGGAGAGTTTTAACAATGATATTTGTTCAAATGCTTATGTTCAGGCAATTACAGATTGCAGAATACTGGTTTTTTCTAAAAAGGACTGGAAAGAACTTTTAGATATTATCATTCCGTGGGAAGCCATTGTAAATAAAATTACTTCAAGGGCATTAATACTAAAAATAGAAAGAAGAAGTCCGTTGGTTTCAGAAGATGCTACGACACGTTATTTGATGTTTCTAAAAATTTATCCCAATGTTGTCAATCGTATTCCGCTTTCCTATATCGCTTCATATTTAGGTATTACACAATCTTCATTGAGCAGAATTAGAAAAAGTATTCGTTAAAATGCTTTTTGTCATTTGGCAAATGATTTCATTTTTTAATGAAGGAACTTTGCTTCAATAATTTAAAACAATAAAAAAATGAAGATAGTATTAATTACAGGAGCTAATAGAAGTATTGGATTAGAAATTTCAAAACAACTTTCAAAAAAAGGATTATTCGTTTATTTAGGAGCCCGTGATCTTGAAAAAGGAAATGCAGTTGCGCAGGAATTGAAAAAGGATGGATTTGAAAATATCAAAGCCATTGAAATTGATGTCACGAAACCAGAATCGATTTTAGCAGCAAAGAATATTGTAGAAAAAGAACAAGGTAAATTAGATATTCTAATTAACAATGCCGGTATCAGCGGAGAGTTTCCTCAAAATGCTTCAAATACATCCATTACAGATATTCAGCATGTATTTGATACCAACTTTTTTGGTGTAATTAGTGTTACGCAGACATTTTTAGAATTGCTTAAAAAGTCAGAGAGTCCAAGAATCAGCAATATTACTTCGGGTTTAGGGTCTTTAACCTTACACAGCGATCCAAGCTGGAAATATTATAATTTTAAAGCCACTAGTTATGTGACTTCAAAAGCTGCCCTAAATGCCTACACTATTACATTAGCATATGAACTTAAGGATTTGTCATTCAAAGTAAACGCAATTGACCCTGGCTATACCGCAACAGATTTTAATCACCACAGTGGTCCCGGAACAGTTGAAAGTGCTGCAACTTTTATCATTAAACATACCGTGACAGCTGATGATGCGCCAACAGGAATGTTTTATAGTAATGATATTGAAGATGAAAGCGGAGTTAGCCCGTGGTAAAAAACTAATTTTAGTTTATTTGAATAAAACTCCATTCGCCGTGGCTAATGGAGTTTGTTCTATTATAATAAATCCAGTAAATTAAGAGTTCCCGGATAACGTTCCACTCTACATCATCAGGATGCGCACCGAAAGCCAAAATATCAATATTCCTGTTTGCCTATTTTTCTAATAATTTCAATTCAAGTTCTTTTACTTTATTTTCGAGATCACTGATGTATTTTTTTTGAGGCAATAAGGCTTCTTCAATTTCTTCGGTTGAATAACGTGGCGTAATATGCTGTGGGCAATTCCAATCGTATGCCTGAATTTCAAAAACCATCATTCTTTCCGGTCGGAATTTATAATCTTCGGGTTTTAAAGAATTATATAATGCTTCATTGTCTTTCAGTTCTACAATTTTTGCTTTTGCATAGATTTTTAATCGTGCTCTTTGCGGATATGAAACCATTATAAGTGCTACTTTTTCATTCTTAGAAATATTCCCTGTAGAAATGTATTGTCTGTTTCCTGAAAAATCAACAATTCCAATTGTTTTGTTGTCAATGACTTTAATAAATCCGGCGGGTCCGCCACGATGCTGAATGTACGGATATTCATTTTCTCCAAAACTGGCCATATAGAAACTATCCCTGTCATCAATAAAGTTAATTTCATTGTCCGTTAATCCATCCACAACCGACATTTTTTCCATTCGGTCATAAGAATTTCTGCTTCCGGCTTCTTCCTGAATCTTTTTAATATTATCTGTAAATGCTAATTGTGCGTAATTCATAACTGATGCTTTAGATTTTCTACTTTGCTTCTGGAAAATTTTAAACTTTATAATTCCTGAATCTGTCTGATCATTTGGTTGGTAAAACCCCATTCATTGTCATACCATGCCATTACTTTTACCAAATCACCATCTACAACTCTTGTCATTTCTAAATCGACAGTGGCAGCAAAAGGACTTTTTATAATATCCGTAGAAACCAGTGGTTCATCAGTCACAGCAACTACTTTATGATAGCGATCTGTTTTTGCTTCTTCGATTAAGACCGAATTAATTTCTTCAACTGTGGTAGGTTTTTCGGTTACAAAAGTAATATCAGATATTGAACCAACGGCAACCGGAACTCTCACTGCAACACCGTCAAACTTTCCTAAATATTGAGGTAAAGCTTTTGTGGTTGCAATTGCGGCACCTGTAGCAGCTGGAGCTAAATTCATTCCTGCTGTTCTTCCCATTCTTGGTTCTCTTTTAGACGGAGCATCAACCAATGTTTGTGATGCTGTGTATGCGTGAGTTGTATTTAGAATGGCTTTTTTAATACCAATTCTTCTTCCTAAAATTTCTATGATCGGACTTATATTATTCGTAGTACAGCTTGCACATGAAAAAACGGCAACTTTGCCATCTTCGGTATTCACTCCGTGAACAACGGTTGGAGTATCTTTAGTTGGTCCGGATATTACAACAAATTTAGATCCTGCGGTTAAGTGTTTCTCTGCATCTGCTTTATTGGTAAAAAAGCCAGTACTTTCTATTACTACATCGACTTGCAAATCTTTCCAGGGCAATTCAGCAGGATCTTTTATAGATGTAAATCTTATTTTGCGATCATCAATCAATATAAAATCACCTTCAAAAGTTACTTTTTTGTCGTACTTGCCATAAATACTGTCGTACTTTAATAAGTAAACTGCATTTTCAATTGTCATTAAATCATTAATTCCTACCACCTCTAAATCCGGAGTATCCAAAATTATTTTTAGTGATGATCTTCCAATTCTTCCAAAACCATTAATTGCTATTTTTTTCATTTTATTAAAATTTTAAATATATAAAGACACTACAAAGTTCCACTTATTCCTGTCGTCGGGGTTAGACAAATTTTCCCGAAGAGTTGGCTATTTTTCCTTAAGATGTAAAAAACTTTGCCTATTTTTCAACACTAACGAGAAGTTTTATAAATATACAACTTTAATAATCAAGTAAGTAACTGTATTATTTGTTATATCCTACAATCTAATCAAAATCAGATTGCAGGATTTTAATTTTTTTTTATAGTTATTAAGTAACATTGTTTGAATAACATTTTAAAACCTATAATAATTACATTTACACTTCATAACTGCTACATCTAATTATGGTTTATAAAGGAACTTCACACGAATTTTTATTGTTGACAGAGATTAATGCTGAGAATAAAGATCTGGTATTTGGAGCTAAAGACACCGAATTGACATTACTTTGGAATACAGGCTCTCAAATGAATATTTCGATTGATAAAGTCAAATACAAATTATCTCAAAATGAAATTATTTTTTTGACTGAATTTCATCAAATTGATTATTTAGAAGTTGAAAGTACCAAAATGCTAAGATTCAATCAGAACTTTTTTTGCATCATAAATAATGATAATGAAGTGGGAAGCAAAGGACTTTTGTTTTATGGCGCCATGGGAATTCCGGTAGTTTCGATTTCAGAAACCCACCTTCAAAGCCTGGAAACTACATGGGATATTTTGTTAGAAGAAATGGATGCTAAAGACAATTTACAAATCGACATGTTACAGTCGATGTTAAAACGTGTGCTGATTTTGTGTGCTAGAAGCCTGATGGCGACCGCCAATTATGTCAAACTTGAAAATAGTCAGGCCGATATTATAAGAGAATTTAATTACCTTGTTGAAGGGCATTTTGCCAAACATCATGATGTGGCCTTTTATGCTTCAAAACTTAATAAATCTCCAAAAACCTTATCTAATCTTTTTGCTGTTTTTTCTGAAGACCTCCGTTGAGTATAATTCATGACCGTATTATGATTCATGCAAGAAAACAAATTGCTTATACACAACTGTCCATAAAAGAAATTGCTTACGATCTTGGTTATCAGGATTTACAAAGCTTCAGCAGGTTTTTTAAAAATAAGGAAGGGATTTCTCCTGCTCAATTCAGAGAAAAAGTAAATTGATTACAGATCATATTGCCGATTTGATTAATTATTCAGAATAAAGATATTTCTTATATTAGCTAAGTCTAATTACACAATATCAGCTTATTTTGCTTGTATTTGAATTAAATGAATAACATCAAAAAATAATTAATAAAGGTTCACTATGATAAAAAAACTTCTTTTTACAATCGTATTTCCAGTTTTATTTTCTCCGCTTTTCGCCCAGACTTATATTACTAATGTTACGATAGCCGATGTTGAAAAACAAAAATTAGTTTCTAACCAAACCGTTGTTATTACCAATGATTTAATTTCTAAAATTCAATCCGGTAAAATAAAAATACCTGCGAATGCAACAGTAATTGATGGAAAAGGTAAATTTCTGTTTCCCGGACTGACCGATGCCCACGTACATTTTTTTCAGAATGGCGGATTGTACACACGCCCTGATGTCATTAATTTAAGAAGTGAATTTCCTTATGAAAAAGAAATGAAACTGGCGCATGAGACAATGGAAGACAAATTAAGAAGATATCTTCAAAATGGTATTACTAATGTGATCGATGTTGGTGCATCATACAGTTATTTAAAACAAAGAGAATCATTCAAAAATAAAGATTTCGCACCATCCATTTATATGACAGGTCCGTTATTGACAACTTACGAACCTAAAGCTTATGAAAATCTAAAAGATGAAGAACCATTTAGTTTAGTTAAAAATATTGATGATGGAATAAAAATGGTTCAGGAACAATTGCCACATCATCCTGATTTTATCAAAATTTGGTACATCGCCGGAGCAGATGGTTTAGAAACCGAAGCAAGTGCCCGAAAAAATTTGCCGATCATTAAAGCAATTATTGAAGAAGCACACAAAAACAATTTAAAAGTAGCGGTTCATGCTACAGAAAGAATTACGGCACAGTTAGCGGTAGAAAATGGTTGTGATTTTCTGGTACACAGTGTGGAGGATGAAATTATAAAAGATGATTTTGTTCAATTACTGAAAAAGAACAAAACGATCCTCTGTCCTACTTTGGTCGTATATAATGGCTATGAGAATACTTTCGGACAGAAACTACAAATGAGCAATCATGAATTACAAACTGCAAATCCTTTTCAATTAGGATCGCTTTTAGACCTGAAACATTTATCTGATACGTTGCTTGTCAATAAATACAAAAGGCGAATGGATTCAGAAAAAGAGATTGCAAGAATTAATAAGGTTAATGCCATAACTTCAGAAAATCTTAAAAAACTTTCAGATGCAGGGGTTTTAATTGCGACAGGAACAGATGCCGGAAACATTGGTACTTTGCATGCTTCATCTTATTTAAATGAACTTATGGCGATGCAAAAAAGCGGAATGAGTACTTGGAAAATAATTGAGGCATCTACCATTAACGGCGCTAAAATTTTAAATAAAGAAAACGAATTTGGAACGATTTCCGTTGGTAAAAAAGCAAATCTGATTTTGCTGGATGCTAATCCGGTTGATAATATTGAAAACCTTTCAAAAATATCTCGTGTAATCAATAAAGGCGTTGTTTTTAATCCCGAATCAATTATAGAAGAAACTCCAATTGCATTAGTTCAAAGACAATTAAATGCTTACAATTTCAGAAATATAGATGCTTTTTTAGAACCCTATGCCGAGGATGTTGAGATTTATACTTACCCTGACAAATTAATTGAAAAAGGCAAAGCACAAATGCGTAAAAACTACGCTGCAATGTTTGATAAGTTTCCAAATTTGCATTGTGAATTAATTGGCCGAATTGTTCAGGGCAATATCGTGATAGACAAAGAACGTGTTCAGTTTGGAAAAAAAATAGTTGAAGCTGTTGCAATCTATCATATTGAAAAAAATAAAATTAAAAAGGTTTATTTTGTTGATTAATGAAGATAAGATGCAACAGGACAAAAAGCTCCCATTATTATCCGGAGCTTTTTTTGGTTTAAAAGCTATTTTAAAACCAATTTTTACAAGATTTAAAAACCAAAACACGAAGTAGCACTCAATTTCTTAACAAAATATAACATAACCACAGTTTAACAAACTACTATGCAGATAAAGATAAAATTTACTATTACTATATTTGTATATTAAATCTATAGGATAAAAGAAATATGATAGTAAATATGCTGGTTAAAAAAAATCTGTTCTTGTTTTTTCTCGTCATATCTATCATTCAGGTAAATGCGCAACAAAAAGATAGCTTGTCTCAGCAGTTCTTTATGAATATTGAAATAAGACCAAGGGCCGAGTATACTTCCAATTATATACTTCCTCCTAATGACTCAATCGATCCTTACTTCTATATTACACAGCGTAATAGGATTTCGATGCAATATGCAAGAGAAAAATGGCTGGTCAAATCTGATTTGCAGGAAATTCATCTTTGGGATGAAAACAATAAGGCTTCTAAAGTTGGAAGTATTAACTTTTATCAGCTATTTCTTGAAACGAAATTTAAGTCAATAAATGTTCGTTTAGGAAGACAGAGTATTTTGTTAGATAATGGCAGATTGTTTTCGGATGCTCCGTGGGCACAGCAAGGCAGAGCTCACGAAGGGATACGAATAATGAAATCTTCGAAACATTTTTCTAATGACTTCTTTTTTTTATTCACCAGAAACTATGGCAATGAATTCGAACCTACCTATTCTCCCGTGGCGTCCAATAAATACAAATATTTATTAGTTAACAACTTTAACTACAATTTTAATAACGGGTTTTCTTTTAATTCTTTAAATGTCATTGATTTTTTAGAAGATGCAAATTCAGGACAAATGTACACGCGCGCCACATCAGGTGGGCGAATAGAGCTTAAAAAGAAACAGTGGTACTATACCCTGAATAGTTATTTACAATTTGGTCACAATCCTAAAGGACAGAAATTATTTGCCTACTATTTTCAGCCCGAAATTAAATTGTCTTTACAAAAAATTATATGGCGTTTGGGTGCTGAAATAATCAGTGGTAGCAGTCCTCATTTATCGATAAATAATTCTGGGGATTTTGATGTTTTATATGGTGTAACATGGAAGTTTAACGGAAATATGAATGTATTTACTCGTTTCCCAAATGATGTTAATGGAAAAGGCTTAGTGAATCCTTATCTTTTTACTACAATATCATTAAGTCCTAAACTTTCACTCCGTTCAGATTTCCATCTATTTTATACACAATACCCTTTGGTGAATAATTTAGGTAATGAAACCTCAAAATTTCTTGGATTTGAAAATGATCTGTCATTAAAATATATACCTGTAAAAGAGCTGGAGATTAACTATGCATTTTCTTTTTATAAATCAACAGACGCAATGAAATACTTACCAAAAATACAAGATGAAAATAAGTTAGCACTGTGGAGTTATCTTATGGTATCCTATTCTTTTAATGCAGTGAATATGAAACGATATAAAATTGGATCAGGTAATTCGAACTGATTAATACTTTTAAAATATATGTATTTATAAATTTGGCTATTAAACTTTATTCTTATTTCCAATAGAATATAAAAAATAAATTCAATAGGAGGGTTTTGTCGAACACAAATTGCGGTAAACTTCCCCATTTTGGCTTTAGTTTTTATTAAAATGGGAAGAAAAGTATTGTAATTGAACTCCTGCCATTTATTAAAGCGTACATTTGAAGTAAATCATAAATATATAATGCATAAAAAAGAGAATATAAGGATTTTGCTAACTGATGATGATGCCGATGACAGGGATTTCTTTGCTGATGCAGTAGCAGATATTCATCTTAATTTTCCGATTGAATATTGTGAAAATGGTTTGCAACTTTTAAATCGTCTTAATGATAAAGAACTTGGTATTCCCGATATTATATTTTTAGATCTTAACATGCCTGTCATGTCAGGCTTTGAAAGCTTAAAACAAATTCGAGATGATACTAAATTTAAAGACATCCCCATAATAGCAATTTATTCAACATCGGCAACAGAAGATGGTATCAAGAATACTTTTGGATTAGGAGCTAATGCTTATATTGTAAAACCAACTGATTTTAATGATTTAAAGAAATTATTAAAAAAAGTTATTGAAATGGATTGGGAAGAAAAGTTAAAGCACTTGGAATTTGAATCTTTTATCATTAGGGTTTAGTTTAAGCAATGCAGTAACAAAGCCCTCTTTTGCATTGATTTACATTGATAATACTCACTTTGAAATTTAAAATTAAAATCATGCATATCTCCGACAAAACTTTACCAAAGGCTACACGCCAGGATTTTCCCATTGTTGGTATTGGAGCCTCAGCTGGTGGATTAGAAGCCTTTAGCCAGTTTATTGATGCTATTCCTGTCGATTCTGAAATGGCTTATGTAGTTGTACAGCATTTGCATCCGCATCATGACAGTATACTTACCAAGCTGCTTGCGAGAGTTGCTAAAATTCCCATTAATGAAATTACAGACGATATTCATTTAGCGCCAAATAATATTTATGTTATTCCGGAAAATAAAATGCTAACCTCTTTTGATGGAGTACTAAAATTAAGTCCCCGTGTAAAAGACACCAAAAATCAGGCAATAGATATTTTTTTTACTTCATTGGCCGAAGTCCATCTTGACTTAGCCTACGGTGTTTTGCTTTCAGGAAATGGTTCTGACGGAACAATCGGATTAAAGGCCATCAAAAAACACGGAGGTATTACTTTTGCGCAGGATCTTGATGCTACTCATAATGAAATGCCACAAAACGCAATTAATGAAGGAGTTGTTGATTATGTAATGCCACCGGCAAAAATGATAGAAAAATTGATCAGTCTTTCTAAATCAAAAGATATTGTTAGTGAAGAAAATGATCCTGACGATGAAGCGATTTTTGAGGAAATTATTAAAATTTTACGCCATCACAGCGGAGTTGATTTTACCTATTATAAACAAACTACCGTGCGACGTCGTATTGCAAGAAGAATGGCATTGAGCAATATTGTAAGTCTTAAAGATTATCTTACATTGTTGCGAGGAGATAAATTAGCATCAGAAGATTTGTTTAACGATCTGCTTATACCTGTCACTGAGTTTTTTAGAGATGCCAAAATTTTTGAGATAATGAGAGAAAAAGTTTTTCCATTATTATCAGGCAGAATCACGGAAAGCAACACTATACGCATCTGGATTGCAGGCTGTTCTACCGGTGAAGAAGCTTATACAATAGCTATCGCTCTTCATGAATTTTTAGGAGATAATCTACAAGGAAAGGAAATTCAGATTTTTGCTTCGGATATTTCAGAAGCGGCTATTAAAAAAGCCAGAATTGGATTTTATAGAAAATCCCAAATGCGTAATGTTTCTGAAGATATTCTTTCCAAATATTTTACAACTAATACTAATGGCTATACTATAAAACGACAAATTAGGGATTTGTGTGTTTTCGCAGTTCATAATTTTTTAAACGATCCTCCTTTTGCCAAAATGGATTTAGTAACCTGCAGAAATGTATTTATATATATGGATTCTTTGTTGCAGAAAAAATCACTGACCACTTTTCATTACGCATTGAAAGAAAATGGTTTTTTACTTTTAGGAAAATCAGAAACCGCAGTTCCTGCTGCTGAACTTTTTCAGTCATTCGATAAATCTGGAAAAATTTATATTCGCAAGAACGTATCAGGAAGATTTGTTCATTCGGGATTAGGAGCTAATGAGAAATTAAAAACGTTCAAATCTGTTATAAAAAGAAAAGAAATTATAAAAGAAGATTTTAGTAAAAGTGCTGAATCACTTTTACTCGCCAACTATACTCCGGCCAGCGTAATTGTGAATGAGCAAATGGATATAGTTCATATAAACGGATCTATTACCGAATTTGTTGAGCTTTCGACAGGAAAACCAACCTTCAATCTACTAAAAATGGCTCGGGAAGGACTTGCTTTTGAGCTTCGCAATGCCTGGCATAAAGTCAAAGAAACTGGGTTGCCTATAAAAAAAGAAGACATACAGATTAAAAGCAAGGGAGTTATTAGTGTAATTACAATTGAATTACTGCCACTCAAGGATACTTCCGAACCTTACTTTTTAGTGTTGTTTTACAAAAGCGTTGTTAGTAAACTGGAAACTGACTCGACGAAGTTCAGCGTGGATGAGATGTTTGAAAATGTAAATTTAAAAAGGATTGCACAGCTTGAAAAAGAATTGGCAAAAATACATGATGATGTTAATGCTATCAATGAGGATCAGGAGGCGTCTAACGAGGAACTGCAGAGTGCCAATGAAGAATTATTAAGCGGGAGTGAAGAGCTGCAAAGCCTTAATGAAGAATTAGAAACATCTAAGGAAGAACTGCAGTCGAGTAATGAAGAACTTTTGCAGATTAATCAGGAACTTTTAAATAAACAGCAGGAGATTAATATTTCTAAAAATTACACTGAAGCTATTGTAGCCACACTAAGAGAACCTATAGTGGTGCTGGATTCTGATTTAAGAATTAAAAATATTAACCGTGCATTCGCAAAAAAATACAGTATTGCAAAAGAAGAGGCAGCCGGTAAACTTATTTATGAAATTCAAAATCACCTTTTTGATAATAATCCGATGCGTGAAATGCTTGAAAAGGTACTTAAAGAAAAATCACAGATTGATGATTATCAGGTAAATTTAAATCTTTTGCCTTACGGTGAAAGTATTATGCTGTTAAACGTTAGGCAGGTAACAAATGAAACCAGTAAAAAACAATTGATACTGCTCGCTATTGAAGATATTACAGAAAGAAGGATTGCTGAAAAAAAACTGCAGGTTCTTTCAGATGGTTTTGAGGCCAAGGTTTTGGAACGTACAGCAGATTTGCTAAATGCTAATACTGAACTTGAAAGCTCTGTCAAAAAACTGCATGTTGCCAATGTCAGGCTACAAGAATATGCATACGTAGCAAGTCATGATTTACAGGAACCTTTACGTAAGATATTAATGTTTATCAGCAGATTGTTAGATATGGAGGAAAATATTTCTGATGAAGCCCTGATTATATTGGAAAAAATCAGTAAATCCTCTGTAAGGATGAATACGCTGATTAAAGATTTATTAGCCTATTCGTATCTTAATAATCCTGAGAAACAATTTGTAAAAACTGATCTAAATAAGATTGTTGAAAATATCCTTGTTGATTTTGAGTTGCTAATAGAGCAGAAAAGCATTGAAATTAAACAGCATAAATTGCCTTTTATTAATGCTGTTCCCTTGCAAATGAATCAACTTTTTTACAACTTAATTAGTAATGCTCTTAAGTTTTGCAAAAATGACGATTCAATTTGCAAGATAGAAATAAGTTCACGCGAACTTACTTTAACTCAAATTAAAAAGTTTCCAACTTTGGATCAAAAATTGGGTTACTGCGAAATAATTATTAAAGATAATGGTATAGGTTTCGACAAACAATTTGAAAACAAGATCTTTACTATGTTTCAAAGACTGCACAGCAATGAAGTGTATACTGGTAACGGAATTGGGTTATCTATTGGTAAAAAAATTGTAGAAAATCACAATGGTATTATTTTTTCTAAGGCAAAAGAAAATGTTGGTGCAGAATTTCATGTAATATTACCAATATAAAAAATGCGAGCCTAATTTTACTGGGAAGAGGCTGATTTTAAATTTTTAGAATTCACCATAACAGTCATTCAACAGCCTTAAATCTTTTATTAAAAGGCTTGAATTTTATCCTATGAAGTTCACATAAAAGAATTTTAAATTTTATACGTTCTTTACTTTCCAAAAAAATGACGCCATCTGTCTTCAGTTAGCGCCATTTAATATTGGCAGGCAATCAGGGTTCACAATCGTACACTTGATTCCAGTTTTAACATTTTTGATAACTTAAGGTAAATTTCCTAATGGTTCAAATACCGTAATTGTTCATCCTCTAAAATATTTCAAAAACAAAATGAATAGGCTTAATAACTTAGTGCAAATTCCTTTGCAAAATCCTCAAGTTTAGTATTTCCTGCAATAGGTGATTTCTTATCTAAAAAATCCTTCTGTAAAACTCCAGTTCTAATTCCCAGTCCCATTTCTGTAAATATGCCTGCAATTTCCTCTGGCAATCCTGCCTGCTGCATTCCTTGCAGAGACTGCTCATCTGTAAATTCTACCCATTTTAAGTCACTCTTTTCTATTGCTTTTCCAAGAACTTCCGCAATATCGTCCGCAGTACGATAGTCGCTGACAATATATTGTATACTGTTTTGAGTACCTACTTTTATTATATCATTGGCCACAGCCACAGCGATATCTTTAGGATGAACTAAAGCAATAGCAGCCGAGCCTGGGTAGTTCCCTCCTATTATTCCCATTTCTTTAATCATCGGTATGTTTCCATATAGATTAGTATAAAAATAACCCGCACGTAAAATTGTAACCGAAACATCTTGAAGTTCATTAAATAACTGTTCTATATTATACAAGCTTTTTATAGGACCATTATCAACCGGTGAATCAGCTCCAATACTGCTTAGCATAACTACACGCTTGATACCGGAATTGGAAATAGCCTTTGCAATAATTCCGCCTGCATTAGTTGTATTTTTAATGATGTCACTTCCTCCCATGTTAGGTGGTGTCATAGTGAAAACAGCATCACTTTGCTTAAATACGCCTGTTAAAAAATCAATGTCATTAATGGTGCCAATTGCGGCTTTTGCACCCAGGTTTTCTATTTCAGTTTTTCTATCCTCGCTGCTGCTAATAACAGTAACCTCATGGTTGCCATTTACAAGTAATTCAGTTAATGGTTTTCCAATATTTCCAAGTGAGCCTAAAATCGTAATTCTCATTATTTATTTTTTTAAATTGAAATACAAAGGTATATTTGTACTTACTTTTATACAAGTACTTACCCTAAAGTATGTAATTATGACAGCAATTAAAGAAAGCTCTACAATTCAGGAAAATAAGAGAATCGCATTACAGTTATGCCCGGTAACTTATGTTATGGAAAAGATAAGTGGTTACTGGAAGCCCATTATAATTTACCAATTATCAACGGGAAGCAAGCGGTATAGTGAATTAAGACGGGCTATACCGGCAATTACAGAAAAGGTACTAATCCAGCATTTGAAACAGCTGGAAAAAGATGGATTGGTTATCAGGGAATCCAAACCTGTAGTGCCGCCATTTGTTACTTACTCTTGCTCAGAATCAGCCGTAAGGCTGATACCTGTAATCCATGCTATGGTAGAATGGGCTCTGGAGGAAATGGAGACGTCAGATTTTAAAAAAAAGAATTAATAATCTTTCTTATACAAAATGGAATACCGATTGCTTAGAAGTGAACTATTCTTTTAAAATTTAGTACGGCACCAAAAATTAAACAATATTTATGTGCATCCAGTAATTTTTAATCTTTAAAATTAGCATTTGCAACGGTTATTGCCCCGAAAATAATTCAAGCTGCTTTAATACGGGAACCAGGGATCTGCCTTTAGGCGATAAATTGTATTCAATATGAAGCGGCTTTTGACTGATAATACTCCTCTCTAAAAAACCTGATTCTTCTAATTCACGAAGTGCTGTAGCAATGGATTGCTTGCTGGATCCATTGATTTCTCTTAACAGCCCGTTAAATCGTACCGCACCTTTCAGCGCAAGCAGAAATATCTGTGGCTTCCACTTTCCTGAAAGTTGCTTTAGCATTCCCTCTGCGGGACAATCACTATCTAAATTTTCATTTTTTTTCATAGTCCAGTTTTTTTGACTAATTGACTTGTATTTGTAAAGTTGTCAACTTTGCGTCAAAATTAGAACAAATTCATGTATAAAACATTGGGGAGTTATGAAAACAAATTTTACGATTATCTATTTCGTTGCAAAATCATTTTTAAATATCTCCGGTCAAATACTGAAAGCGTTGAAAAACTGTCTGGAAAGAAATGAAATTATTAACACTAATATTAATCCTGACCGGCACTATGACCTGCCAGTCCCAAAATACAAGTAAAATGAACGAAAATAAAACAAACCCTTTAATGTGTGACCCTGAAAGCGGCTTATGTGAGATGCCTGCTGGTGGTGAAACTTCTAAAGAAGCAGTGATTAAACTAACCAGCAAACCTGTCAAGATTATATACTATACCGACCCCATCTGTTCTTCATGCTGGGGGATAGAGCCAGAGCTTAGGAAGCTAAAACTCGAATATGGTGATTATTTTGAAATTGATTACAGAATGGGCGGACTTCTGCCAGACTGGAGCTATAACAGCGGAGGTATTAGCAAGCCTTCAGATGTTGCGCATCATTGGGATGAGGCAAGTTTGTATTATGAAATGCCAATTGATGGCGATGTATGGCTTGAAGATCCCTTAGATTCCTCTTATCCTTCCTGTATTGCAATGAAGGCTGCACAAATTCAGGATAAGGAAAAAGCAGTTGTCTTTATGCGAATACTGCGCGAGAAATTATTTCTTGACAAGAAGAATATTGCTAAATGGGAAAACATAGCCGCCGCAGCCGCACTGGCAGGCCTTGATATCAAAAAATTAGAAGCAGACTATGCCGGTGATGGTAAAATAAACTTTAAAAAAGATTTAGAGTATGCCAGAGATCTTGGAGTTCGCGGTTTCCCAACCTTAATTTTTGCTGATGACTCAGGGAATAAACTCACCGTTAATGGATCCAAGTCCTATGAATCTTATGAAAATGCACTATTGGCTATGCATCCCGAGGCGAAGAAAAAAAAGGCAGTATCTTCAGATGAACCCCTTGAGCTGTTTAAAGTTTATCCAACGCTCTCGGCTAAAGAATATGCTGTTATTTTGGATAAGCCAACACAGGAAGCAGCTGCAATTCTTGAAGAGCAGTTATGGGATGGACACTTGAGTGCAAAAACAATTAAAACAGGTAAACTGTATATAAAAAAGTAAGTTTTCTATATTTATAAAATGAAAGAGCAGCCTTTATCAGGTAATCCGGGCTGCCATTTTATTTTTAGTCTGTTATATTGCTTTAGAGAAAACTATGTCTAATCTTTAAAATACTTTTATTACGATTCTTGAATATAAAAAAACTATGATTCTTGTGTAATTTTAAGTTTATGGTTGAGACCCCATTCTGTTAAAGCTGAGATTATTTTCCCCAAACTCTGCGCATATTCTGTTGGAACATATTCTACAATTACCGGCTTTAAATCTGCATGTACAACCCTTGTAACCAGCCCATTTATTTCCAAATCCTTTAATTCATTCGAAAGCACCCTTGCTGAAATTCCATTTATCGTACGCTGCATTTCATTAAACCTTACATAACCGCTCACCAGTGCGATGATTATCCTCAATTTCCATTTGCCTCCTACAACATATAATGCATCTTCTATTGCTGCTATATTCCTCAGGCACTGTACCTCTGTGTACATCACTTTCTGACCTTCTTTTGCTATCATAATTACTGATTATCTAAAAGCACTAACCTAAAAGTTACTACTAACCTTTTTATTACTACTAACTATTTGTTAGCAAATGTACATACATTTGCTGAATAAAATTAATATTATTTAAAAAGTAAAATCATGAAAAAAATATTGCACGTTAAATCAAGTCCCCGAATGGATATATCTATTAGTAGAAAATTAGGTAATGCTATCGTAGACAAAATTATTGAAACCTACCCAGGAAGTGAAGTGAAAGAATTTGACCTAATTAAGAATCCTTTTCCTCATTTGAACGAAAATCTAATAAACGCATTTTATACCCCTGAAGAAAGCCGCACACCGGAACAAATTACTGCTGTAAAATTCTCCGACGATGCCATTGCGGCATTAACAGAAGCAGACATTATTGTAATTGAGTCTCCTATGTTTAATTTTACAATTACTTCTAACTTAAAAACTTTTTTGGATCATATTACCAGAGCTAATGTCACTTTCCAATATACCCCGACAGGTCCGGAAGGTCTAGTGCATGGTAAAAAAGTATATATCGCTTTTTCATCAGGCTGGATATATAATATAAACGCTCCTGAAATTCCGGAATTCAACATACCTTATCTTGATAAAGACTTTAATGTGCCTTTGCTTAAAGCAAGTTTAGCATTTCTTGGACTAACCGATTTTACTGCTTTCCGTGCAGATGGTGCCCAACTTGAAGGTATTAAAGAGGCAGCAATCCAAAGAGCATTTGACAGCATAGTAATAGCATAATTCGATATAAATCAATTAGTATAATCTCATAGGTTTTGAAAATCTATGAGGTTTTTTATTATTAAAAAGTTCTATTAATACTTTGTATAAATGAATATAAGTATTTAAAAATAGCAGTGCGAATATAATTTTGTTTTAAGAAAATAGTATGGAAATAGGAATAAACAGTTTTGCATCAGGTACAATTGAAAGCGCAGCTGAAGGTGCAGTTATACTCGAAAATTTACTGACTCGAATAGAACAGGCTGATCAGGCGGGTTTATCAATCTTTGGCATTGGTGAACATCATCGCAGTGATTTTTTTGATTCAGCGCCAACGGTTATTTTAGCTGCGGCTTCCGCCAGAACTAAAAAAATAAAACTAACCAGCGCAGTAACTATTTTGAGTGCCGCCGATCCGGTCAGAGTTTTTCAGGAATTTGCAACACTTGATCTTATTTCCAGAGGGAGAGCAGAACTAGTGTTGGGACGCGGCTCGTTTACAGAATCATTTCCTTTATTTGGATTTAAATTTGAAGATTATAATGCTCTTTTTGAAGAAAAATTAGATCTTTTAATCCAAATACAAAATAATAAAGAGGTAAGCTGGTCAGGGAAATTCAGAGCACCTTTAAAAAATCAAATGATATACCCTAGACCTTTTCAAGAAACGATACCTCTGTGGATTGGCGCTGGCGGAACCCCTGAATCCTTTGTAAGAGCGGGTAAATTAGGACTGCCGCTTATGATTGCCATTATTGGAGGTGAACCAAAACGGTTTAGAGGGTTGGTTGATTTGTATAAAGAAGCAGGACGACTGGCTGGACATTCTCCTGAAAAATTAAAAGTAGGCATTCATTGTTTCGGATATGTAGCATCTAATAAAAGCAAGGCACTGAATGATTACTTTCCCGGATACGCAGAAACGTTTACCAGAATAGGTAAAGAACGAGGATGGCCAGCTGTAACACAATCTTATTTTAATACTCAGGTAAGTGGTGCTGGATCTTTGCTTGTAGGAGAACCTCAGGAGGTAGCAGACAAAATAATGAAAATTAGTGAAGATTTAGAGGGTATCTCCAGATTTACTTTTCAAATGGATAATGCCGGATTATCGCATAAACAGCTCATGAGATCAATTGAATTGATTGGAAGCAAGTTAATTCCAATAATTAATAACTAATCAGATATTGAAGACGACAAATAATTCCAACAAACAGTCTTATTAACAACTGGAAATAGCGAATTCATAGTTGAAAGCTTTCAAAGAAAGAAGAATTCATTGGTAAATTATAGTAGAGATTTAAAAAGAATAAAGCCACTGTCTTCCAGTGGCTTTATTTGTTTTTCTGTGGGCGATGAGGGGTTCGAACCCCCAATCAGTTCCGATTAAAAATCAGAATGCTCTTAACGAACAGAGCTAATTTTGTTTTTTAATTATTGTCTCAATTTTATTTCGCAGGTTAATATTTCCTCTACTTATAAGTGGAAAACCGCAAATGGAATTCAATACAATTTAGGTGTATCAATCTTAATTATCTTAAACAGTAAAAATGAAATCAGCGAATATTATAGAATAAGTTCTTTCACAAATTCTATAGAAGAAGTTGAAACATTTGCATTACAAAGAACTTCAAATATGTGCTTTAGAGTTTCTCTCTAAAGCTATTTATACAGGATTTATAAAAAATCCCATTCCCTTTTTTTATTTTTTTTCATAAAATAACAATTCTTTGGTAGGGTAATCTGCATCAAAGCTGTTTTAGTATTGAACTTTATCAAAAGAATAAATATGAAAAGAAAAAAAATAGCATTTGTAATTGTCGCCTTGTTGTTACTGGTTTCGGCGGGTATATATTTTTATTACGGATTTCTCTTTAAGGAAGCACGTAATATAGAATCAGAAATGCCGGATTTTAGTATAACAGCAGCAAAATTACTTAAAGATTATAACTCAAATCCGAAAAAGGCAGATTCACTGTATCTCAATAAAACAATTGAAATTACCGGTAAAGTAACCAAAGAAACAGACTCTGTGATCATACTTGAAAGTACTGTTTTTTGTTTGTTTACCCAAAAAATAAAAGAGAAACATATAAATAATAAAGTAACGGTTAAAGGCAAATGTATTGGTTATGATGAACTATTTGAGGAGGTTAAATTAGACCAATGCACCATTAATAAATAAATAAATAAAATAATTAATCAATTTATGAAGAAATTTTTAGTCCCAATCTGCCTTTTTTTTGCTACCATGGCATATTCGCAAGAAGATTTACTGAACGGTCTTGATTCTACTCAGGTAGAAGAAAGCTACTCGACAGCAACTTTTAAGGCTTTACAGCTGGTAACCTTACAGACAACGAAAATGCCTGCGAAAAAAGAGTTTTATTTTGTAGTCTCACACCGTTTTGGTACTGTAAAAGATGGTTTTGATAGTTTTTTTGGTCTTGATAACGCTACTACAAAATTAGGTGGTATTTATGGAGTTACAGATTGGTTATCAGTAAGTCTTTCCAGACATACGTTAAACAAAATGTATGAAACCGGAGTGAAATACCGAATGATGAGGCAAGATGCCAATTTTCCTGTAGATATTGTCGGGTACAGTGTTGCGGATATCAATACATTTTTAGAAACGGATCAATATCCCGGCTTAGAATTTAAACATCGTATGACTTACGTGCAACAGTTGTTGATATCAAGAAAAGTGAGTGAAAAATTATCATTAGAATTAGTGCCATCATTTGTACACAAAAACCTCTATAACCCTGATATAGAAAGAGATAATCAGTTTTCTTTTGGTGGTGGAGGACGTTACAAAATAACGAAAAGATTATCTGTCAATTTAGAGTATATGCACAATTTTGACAAACCTGAATTTTACAAAAACCCATTATCAGTAGGTCTGGATGTAGAAACCGGCGGACACGTTTTTCAACTAATATTTACCAATTCACAAGCCATGAGTGAGAGCGGATATCTTACTAATGCCTCTGGTGACTGGGGAAAGGGAGATTTCTTTTTTGGATTTAACCTATACAGAGTATTTTAATAACTACAAACAAATAAATTATGAAAAAGGCAATAGTACTTACAATTTTACTTGCTGCACTAACGAGTTGCAGTGATTCTGACACATTTCAGGATATCGAAACACCGCCAGACACAGTAACACCTCCTGGACCCGGAACACCAACTCCTGAACCAGTAGCCACATTTAGCTATACTAAAAACGCTAAAGCAGTTATTGATGCCAATTGTATAGGCTGTCATCAAAGCGGAAGATCTGCAGGTTTCAGACCTCTTACTACATATGCCGAAGTAAAAGCAGCAGTTGAAAACGCAGGTTTATTAAGTCGAATTCAATTACAAACCGGACAACAAGGTATCATGCCTCAGGCAGGAAGAATGTCTCAGGCAAATATAGATATCATTGTAAAATGGAATACAGACGGACTTAAAGAAAATTAATCATTATGAAAAAACCACTTATTAATTTCGTTGTATTGCTATTGATAATTGTTGTAAATACAAATGGATTTGCGCAAAAATTGATTACAAAAACAGGCAGTATAAAATTTCAGGCTTCTATGTCTTCGTATGAAGAAGTTTCTGCTGAAAATAAAAGTGCGTCTGCAGTTTTAGAACAATCAACAGGAGATTTTGCTGCTTTGGTTCTTATAAAAGGCTTCCGTTTTAAGGTGGCTTTAATGGAGGAACATTTCAACGAAAATTACATGGAATCTGAAAAGTTCTCAAAAGCCACATTAAAAGGTAAAATAGAAGATTTTGATATTTCTAAAGTTACAAATACAGCTAAAAATTTCACTTTAAAAGGAGATCTTACCATTCATGGAAAAGCACAACCTGTATCAGTTATCGTAAAAGTTTCAAAAGCTGCTAACGGGGTTAATGCTATTGGTTCTTTTGAAGTAAAACCGGAAGATTTTGATATAGAAATACCGAATTTGGTTAGAAAAAAAATTGCTGATAAAATAAAAATTAATTATAATTTTTTATTGATTAAATGATCGTTTTCAATACATCAATATTTAGATAATAGAAATTACCCACTACTATTAGCTAAATAGATATCTTTTTGATTTGGAAGATCATCAAACATGACTAATGTTATGAGGTCAGTTTCATACCTAGCTGACCTCTTTTTTTAAATAATCCTAACTAAAATTTTAAATGATCTGTAAAAATTATGTTGTTACCGGAGAGGATGTAGATGATGTTATGGTAATGGAAAGTAATGCGTATATCTCATACACGCTTCGATTATTATATCATTTTTTGTTTAATAACGGATTTTCAAAAGAGAAACTCAATGCTTCGCATCTAGGCTTACAAGAAGGAAATCATGTATTAGTCTGTTATAAAAATTTGATGTTTACCGAGCCTTTTTTTGTTAAAATGGAAAATTGTTATATGGATGACAAAATCAAAATTAAAAGTTGCTTTTTCAACTCAAAAAACGAATGCTGTGCAGAAGTTACTAAAGAAGTAGAATGGTTTGATTCTATTCGTAGAGAAGTAATCGTAGCACCCAAACAAATACTGCAGCATTTTAATCAGAATACAAGAGTGTAAAACTAACTTAGGAACTGTGTCTATTATCTGTTCACACTATGAATGGATATGCTAATAAAAAACGGATAGGAAGTTAAGGTTAATTAAGAGCAAGATTTTTTTGGATCAAGAACAAATCTTGGGGATGAAATGTCAAAATAAAATGAGAAATTTGCAATCTAAGAATTTAAGATGACCCCTATAGAGCTTTTAAAATTTATGCTTCCTGATTTTTTAGTAGATCATTTTGAAGTAGTTTCTTCCGCTAATACAGAAGAGATATTACACTTGTATTTTGAAGAGAAAATTAAGCCTCCACAAGAATTTAGTTCCTTTGAACTGGTCTCAAAGGGATTTCAGGATGAGATTACTATTCAGGATTTCCCTTTGAGGGGTAAGTATGTGTATCTGCACATTAAAAGACGTCGTTGGACCAATAAAAACACAGGAGAAATTATTAAAAGAGATTGGAATTTAGTAGCCAAGGGAACCCGCATGACTCAAGAGTTTGCGGCTTTTTTAAAAGAAATTAATAGATAAGAGTTCTACTGATTGTCACACCATTGGAGGCTTCTTCGGGGTTAACGGTAAAAAACTTCAAAGACAATATAAAAAGCACCTGAGTTGCTTCACTTCCTGGGCTCCACGCGAACATGCTCACCAGTGGATTGTTTACCCTGGGAATATGGGTACACATTTATCAATTGATGAAGTAGCTTTGTCTCAGGGAGAGCTTTACACCATTGTGACCAACAAGAAATTTAAAGGTAAAAAAGGCTCCCTGGTGGCTATTGTTGCCGGAACAAAAGCAGATCAGGTCATAGAGCACATTAGTAAGATAGATTACAAAAAGAGATCGGGTGTACAAGAAATAACACTCGATATGGCCAATTCTATGAAACTAATATCAAAAAGATGTTTCTCCAAAGCCATACAAGTTACCGATAGGTTCCATGTTCAAAAGTTAGCGCTGGAAGCCTTACAAGAGATCAGGATCAAACACCGATGGGAAGCCATGGAGGCTGAGAATCATTTGATATCGCTGGCAAAAAGAGAAAATAAAGCATATATACCACAACTTTTATCCAATGGAGATTCCGTTAAACAGCTACTGGCAAGAAGTAGATATCTGTTATACAAATCTCGAGAAAAATGGACCAAGGATCAACAAGAAAGAGCGCAAATCCTCTTTGAATTATATTCCGATATAAAAACAGCATATAATCTAAATCAACAACTTCGAGGGATTTACAATAACAACAATGACAAACACATTGCAATGACCAAACTGGCTCATTGGTATAGAAATGTTGAGGAGTCAGGTTTTAAAAACTTTAATAATTTACTCAATACCATAACTTTTAATTACCAGTCAATCTTAAACTATTTTGATAACAGAAGTACAAATGCTTCGGCAGAATCTTTCAATGCAAAAATAAAAGCATTTAGAAGCCAATTTAGAGGAGTAAGAAATATAGACTTCTTCTTATTTAGATTATCTAATCTTTTTGCATAATCCCCAATTTTTGCGCATGATCCATTTTTTTGTTCTTGATCCAATATTTACTCTACTATTTCCAACTAAAAAAACCTCCAAAATCAAATGACTATGGAGGTTTATAAATTTTGGTGGGCGATGAGGGGTTCGAACCCCCGACCCCCTCGGTGTAAACGAGGTGCTCTGAACCAGCTGAGCTAATCGCCCTATTTTACTAGGTTGTTATTTGTGATAGCGAATGCAAATATACAGCTAGAATTCGTATTTGCAAGTATTTTTAGAAAAAAAATGAAATATTTTTTAATGATTCTGTTTACCTCGCTATTCTTCAGCTTTTTAAAAAGTAACGTTTTCTTAGTATTAAGTTAAAAAATGAAAACTGAAAAGGTAATTTGGAATATTCTTTTGTATTCACTCGCTAGAATCATACATTTGCATACCTTAATTGTATACTCAAATGGCTAGATTTCAAGAAAACGATTTACCTAAAGCTAAATTAGACTCTAATTCCCTTCAAAAAGCACTCCGAATTTTTAAATATGGTAAAAGTCACAAATGGAAATTTTTCCTTGGCTTGATTTTTCTCTTATTAACCAGCGCCACTGCCCTCGCCTTCCCTAAATTAATGGGAATGTTGGTCGATTGTGTTACCAATAAAGATCTAAGCAGGGCAAACGAAATTGCTGCTGGACTTATGGTAATTCTTACCTTACAGGCAATCTTCTCTTTTTCAGAATTTCTCTTTTTGTAAATTTTACTGAAAACTCACTTTCTAATATTCGTTTTGCATTATACGAAAACCTGGTAAAACTACCAATGTCTTTCTATTCTCAAAAACGTGTTGGAGAATTGAACAGCCGTATCAGCGCTGATATTTCGCAATTACAAGATACTTTTACCACAACAATTGCTGAGTTTTTACGTCAGTTAATTTTGATTATTGGAGGTTTTGTTATTTTAGGAAGTATTAGCCCTAAATTAACTTTAATGATGTTGGCCATTGTTCCGATTGTAGCCGTTGCTGCGGTTATTTTTGGAAGATTTATTCGTAAATACGGAAAAAAAACACAGGACAAAGTAGCCGAAAGCCAGGTAATTGTTGAAGAAACTTTACAAGGAATCAGCAATGTAAAAGCTTTTGCAAACGAATGGTACGAAATTCAGCGTTATAAAAATAAGATCAAAGAAATTGTGAAAATCGCAATTAAAGGTGGTCAGTACAGAGGATATTTTGCATCGTTTATTATTCTATGCCTTTTTGGATGCGTGGTTGCGGTAGTATGGTACGGAATCACATTGACTATAAAAGGTGAAGTTGAAGGTGTCGGAGATTTAATTTCATTCGTACTTTATACAACCTTTATTGGTGCTTCTTTTGGAGGAATTGCCGAGATGTATGCTCAAATTCAAAAAGCGGTTGGAGCAACTGAACGCGTTTTTGAATTATTAGAAGAAGTTCCTGAAGCTATCAATGCAAATCAAAAAGGAACTCTTATAGAAAAAATTAAAGGGAATGTTTCTTTCAAAAATGTTGCTTTTAGTTATCCTTCCCGCAAGGAAGTTGAAGTTTTAAAAGATGTGAATTTCACTGCAGAATTCGGTCAAAAAATAGCGATTGTTGGTCCGAGTGGTGCCGGAAAATCTACTATTTCATCTTTATTATTACGCTTTTACGATATAACTTCAGGTGGAATTCTGGTTGACGGTAAAAATATCTACGATTATGACTTAGAAAATCTTCGTGGAAACATGAGCATTGTTCCCCAGGATGTGATTTTATTTGGAGGAACCATCAGAGAAAACATTGCATACGGAAAACCTGATGCTTCTGAAGAAGAAATCATGTTAGCAGCAAAACAAGCTAATGCATTAAATTTTGTAGAAGGTTTTCCTGAAAAATTTGAAACATTGGTTGGAGAACGCGGTGTAAAATTATCTGGAGGTCAACGTCAAAGAATTGCGATCGCAAGAGCTTTACTTAAAAATCCGAGTATTTTAATTTTAGATGAAGCAACTTCATCTTTAGATAGTGAAAGCGAAAAATTAGTTCAGGAAGCGCTGGAAGTTTTGATGGAAGGAAGAACAAGCATTATTATTGCGCACCGTCTTTCAACTATTAGAAATGCAGATAAAATCCTGGTTTTAGATAACGGAAAAATTACAGAAGAAGGAACACATCAGGAGCTTATAAATCTCGAAAACGGTATTTATAAAAACCTGAGTAATCTGCAGTTTAGTAACTCTTAAGAAATTCTAAATTCCAATTATAAAGCAAACCCGACAAGTTTTAAAAGCCTGTCGGGTTTGCTTTTTCTGGATATAAATGTTAAACCGAACTAAAGGCCGGTTTATATATGAGGAATAGATAATGTTCAAAAAAACTATAGGGTTTAATGCAAAAAGCTCCAATAATAAATTGGAGCTTTTTTTATATAAATTGTAAACTGACATAGAAAACTGAAAACTATTTTCCTTTTCTACGTTTACGTTCTGCTTTAATCATAGATAATTCGCGGCTTGTTTGTCCTGCAACTGAAGTGTTTTCCTCAGCACGACGAATTAAGTACGGCATAACATCTTTTACGGGGCCAAATGGCAAGTATTTAGCGACGTTATAACCATTTTCAGCTAAGTTGTAACTAATGTTATCACTCATGCCATATAATTGCCCAAACCAGATTCTGGTATCATTTTTAGCAATTCCTTTTTCCTGCATCATTTCCATCAATTTATAAGAACTCAATTCGTTATGAGTTCCTGCGAAAATTGACATAGTCTCTAAATGATCTAACATATAATGAACAGCTGCATCGTAGTTTACGTCTGTTGCTTCTTTAGAAACGCAAATTGGTGAAACGTAATTTTTTTCTTCGGCTCTTTTGTTTTCTTTTTCCATATAAGCACCGCGAACTAATTTCATTCCAATAAAAAAGCCTTCATTTTTGGCAATTTCATGTAGTTTTTTCAAATAATCCAAGCGATCCCAACGGTACATTTGCAATGTGTTGAAAACAATAGCTTTTTCTTTATTGTATTTACGCATCATATCGGTAACCAGGTCATCAGCTGCATCCTGCATCCAACTTTCTTCACCATCAATTAATAAAGCCACATCTTTTTTATGAGCTTCACTGCAAACTTTGTCAAAACGCGCTACAACTCTATCCCACTCTGCTTGTTCTGCCGGACTTAAAGTTTGTTTTTCGCCCAATTTCTCATATAATTCAAAACGTCCTAAACCTGTTGGTTTGAAAACAGCAAATGGAATTGCTAAACGTTCTTTAGCAAATTCGATTGTTTTTAAAGTCATTTCTAAAGCTGCATCAAATTGTGCTTCTTCTTCCTTTCCTTCCACTGAATAATCTAAAACAGATGAAACGCCTTTTGTAAACATTTTATCTACTACAGTTATACAGTCATCTTCATTTACTCCTCCACAAAAATGATCAAAAACTGTTGCACGAATCAATCCTTCAACTGGAAGATGCGCTTTGATAGCAAAATTAGTTACAGCAGTTCCAATTCTTACCAAAGGTTCGCTATCAATCATTTTAAAAAGAAAATAAGCTCTGTCAAGTTCAGTATCACTTTTAAGCGAAAATGCTACTTGAGTGTTATCAAATATTTTTTTCATTTAGGTTGTTTTTTGTGCAAATATAGAGAGAGTTTTGAATATTATTTAATAAAACAGGTCGTATTTTGCGTTCAGTACTGTTAAAATGCTAAAGTAAGCTTTAACAGAAAAAACAATATTTTGCAAAATGACAAAAAAATATGACAAAATAGAATTTGGTTATTTAATACCATTTTATTTAAGCTGTTTTTGAAACAAATTATACTTAAAGTTTGAATATTATTTAGTTAAAAATGCCGTATTTTGTGGTTTCATAAACCAAAAAGAAATATGCAATCAATTCAAGCCAATAATTATCTAGTGCATTTCAACCAAAATGCATATATAGCCTTAAATGCACATTTAAAAGAAAATAAATACTCTAATTTGTTTATTGTAGTTGATAATGAAACAAATGAACATTGCTTACCAAAATTTTTGCCTTTACTTGAAACCGATTTAAATATTGAAATTATTGAATTTGAAGCCGGGGAAGCGAATAAAAATATAGAAACCTGTATTCAGATATGGAATGTATTAACAGAACTTGGTGCGGACAGAAAATCGCTTATAATCAACGTTGGTGGTGGTGTTGTGACTGATTTAGGCGGATTTGTGGCTTCAACTTTCAAACGTGGCGTTAATTTTATCAATATTCCAACAACTTTATTATCTATGGTTGATGCTTCTGTTGGAGGAAAAACGGGAGTTGACTTAGGAAATCTTAAAAATCAAATTGGCGTTATTAACGTACCTCAAATGGTTTTAATCGATACAAACTATCTTGAAACTTTATCGCAAAGCGAAATGCGTTCTGGTTTAGCTGAAATGCTAAAACACGGACTGATATATGACTCCGCCTACTGGAAACAGTTTTTAGATTTAAAATCGATTGATTATGCTGATTTTGATGAACTAATTTACCGTTCTGTTGAAATTAAAAATAATATCGTAATTCAGGATCCAACAGAAAAAAACATTCGTAAAGCTTTAAACTTCGGGCATACTTTAGGACATGCTATTGAAAGTTATTTTCTGGAAAGCGAAACCAAAACAACTTTATTGCACGGTGAAGCAATCGCTATCGGAATGATTCTGGAAAGTTATATCTCATTGCATAAAAACTTAATTTCTACTGAAGAATATAATGAAATTAAAAGTACTCTTAAAAGCATTTATGACGATGTCCAAATTGAAGAAAATGACATTGATCCGATATTGGAATTGCTTATTCATGACAAAAAAAATGAGTATGGATTAATTCAGTTTGCTTTAATTGAAGGAATCGGGAAAATAAGAATTAATCAATCTGTTGAAAATAAATTGATTCTGGAAGCGTTTCAAGATTATAAATCTTAAACTTTTTTTAATCAAAAGCATTGCTTTAGGTATATATTATTTTTTACATTTGCCACGATGAAAACAAACAGAAAACAAAGACACTTTAGTTCTTATAGAAACCGCCTCAATAGTTCTTTACTAAGAATACTGAATCGTTTTTATAATAGTAAAAGTCCTTTTTGTTTTGAAGTGTTTTTAGACTCGAAAGCAGAACACGAAAAACTGGAAATTGTATTTGCCAATATTAGGGTTTGAATTTTAGATTTAACTCCGTTTACTAAATTTAAAAATTTCAACTTAAAATATTTAAAAATAAATGAATACAAAATATTCCGACCTAATTAATCAAACGTATTACTTTCCTCAAGAGGAATTTAAATTGAACAAAGACAACTTACAGTTTCATAATATCGATTTGATGAAATTGGTTGAACAATACGGAACCCCATTAAAATTTACCTACTTACCACAAATTTCTGAAAACATTAATAAGGCAAAAGCCTGGTTCAGAAAATCAATGGAAAAAAACAAATACGAAGCAAAGTATTACTATTGTTATTGTACAAAAAGCTCTCATTTTGAATATATTATGAATGAAGCTTTTAAGAATAATATTCACGTAGAAACTTCTTCTGCATTTGACATCAATATTGTTGAAAATTTGTTGGAGAATGGTAAAATCAACAAGAGTACGTATGTAATTTGTAATGGATTTAAAAGAGACGAGTATATTTCCAATATTGCAAGACTAATTAATAACGGACATAAAAATACTATTCCGATTATTGATAATTATGAAGAATTAGATTTGCTTCAGGCTGAAATCAAAGGAAAATTCAAAATTGGAATTCGAATTGCGGCTGAGGAAGAACCTAAATTTGAGTTTTACACGTCAAGATTAGGTATAGGATACAAAAACATAGTTTCGTTTTATAAAAAACAAATTCAGGAAAATGATAAATTAGAGCTAAAAATGCTTCACTTTTTTATCAATACCGGAATTAACGATACAGCATATTACTGGAATGAGTTGGTAAAGTGTATTAAAGTATACATTGCGCTTAAAAAGGAATGCCCTACTCTTGATGGCTTGAACATTGGAGGTGGTTTCCCAATTAAAAACTCTCTTGCATTTGAATATGATTACCAATATATGATTGATGAAATTATCAATCAGATTAAAATTGCATGCGATGAGGCCGAAGTTGATGTTCCAAACATCTTTACAGAATTTGGATCATTTACAGTTGGTGAAAGCGGTGGCGCAATCTATCAGATTTTATATCAAAAACAACAAAATGATAGAGAGAAATGGAATATGATTGACTCGTCATTCATTACCACTTTGCCAGATACTTGGGCGATAAACAAACGTTTTATCATGTTGGCGGTTAACCGTTGGAATGATACTTACGAGCGGGTTTTATTAGGTGGTTTGACTTGCGATAGTGACGACTATTACAATTCAGAACAAAATATGAACGCGATTTATCTGCCTAAATACAACAAAGAAAAGCCATTGTACATTGGTTTCTTTAATACAGGTGCGTATCAGGAAACAATTGGAGGATACGGAGGTTTACACCACTGTTTGATTCCGCAGCCTAAACATATTTTAATAGATCGTGATGAAAACGGAATTATTGGCACTGAGGTTTTCTCAGAACAACAGACTTCTGACGATGTTTTAAAGATTTTAGGCTACACAAAAAAAATATAAAAAAAAACTTGCAAATTAAATGTTAATATCTATAAAATTATTAATTTGCAGTATCATCTAAAAGGTTAAACTTTTAATTCAAAAAAAACAAAAAAAATGAAAGGACCAATCAGTCAGTTTATTGAAAAACATTATTTACACTTTAACTCTGCTGCCTTAGTTGATGCTGCAAAAGCATATGAACAACAACTGGCAAACGGTGCTAAAATGATGGTTAGTATGGCTGGCGCTATGAGTACAGCAGAAATTGGTAAAATTTTTGCCGAAATAATTAGACAAGATAAAGTACAAATTATTTCTTGTACCGGAGCCAATCTGGAAGAAGATGTCATGAATTTAGTTGCACACTCTCACTATGAAAGAGTGCCAAATTATCGTGATTTGACACCTGAAGACGAATGGGCTTTACTAGAAAGAGGATTAAATCGTGTTACCGACACTTGTATTCCTGAGCATGAAGCATTTCGTCGTTTACAAAAACATATTTACAAGATCTGGAAAGATGCTGATGATAAAGGAGAACGTTATTTTCCACATGAATTTATGTATAAAATGCTGTTGTCTGGTGTATTAGAAGAATATTATGAGATCGATTTAAAAGATAGCTGGATGTACGCTGCTGCTGAGAAAAATTTGCCTATTATTGTTCCGGGATGGGAAGATAGTACAATGGGAAATATCTTTGCTTCATATGTAATCAAAGGCGATTTAAAAGCATCTACCATGAAATCAGGAATTGAATATATGACATTCCTTGCTGACTGGTATCCAAAAAATAGTGCTAATGGAATTGGATTTTTCCAAATTGGTGGTGGTATTGCAGGAGATTTTCCTATTTGTGTGGTACCAATGTTGTATCAGGATATGGAAATGCATGATATTCCATTTTGGAGTTATTTCTGCCAAATCTCAGATTCAACAACCAGTTATGGTTCTTATTCTGGAGCAGTACCAAATGAGAAAATCACTTGGGGTAAATTAGATATAAAAACCCCGAAATTTATTATTGAGTCGGATGCTACGATTGTTGCACCGTTAATTTTTGCTTATTTATTAGATTTATAGATATTTTATGAAAAGAGTTATAGTAGACTACGCTAAACTTACCAATGAAATTTTAAACCTTTTGGTAGAAAAGTTTCCTGATGGTTATGATGATTCGGATGTAATCCGTTTTAGAAATGCTAAAAACGAATTGATCGAAGCTGTTGAAGTTCGTACTGAAGACACTATTTATTTAGTAAAAATTAGTACTAAACTTGCTGACAGAATCGAGAACTACGATGAAGACGATGATATCGACGTAGATGTTGACGTAATCGAACCAGTAAAAGGACTTGATCTTGATGATGATATTGATGATGACGAGGAAGATGAAAAAGAAGATAAGCCAGATGTTGATGGTGGTGATGACGATGATGATGACAGAGACCCGGATGATATTGCTGACGAAGATGATGATGAAGACGATGAGGATTAATTTCTCTTTCTAAATAAACTAAAGGAACTCTACTCGGGTTCCTTTTTTTATTAACCCGGATTAAAACCTGATATTTTCTTTAAATAATAAATTTAATGTTTTATGTTTTATAAGAAATTTCTTTAAATTTATATTTAAAAATAACACTCAATGAACACAGAACTATTACACGCCAAACTAAAAGAGAATTTTGGATTTGAAAAATTTCGTCCAAATCAGGAAACAATAATCAATACAATACTTACCGGTCAGGATACTTTGGCAATTATGCCTACAGGTGGCGGAAAATCGATATGTTTTCAACTGCCTGCTTTAGTTCTGCCTGGAATTACTATTGTCATTTCTCCACTAATCGCGTTAATGAAAGATCAGGTTGATAGTTTAAAAACTAACGGAATTAATGCCTGTTATATCAATAGCAGTCAATCTGGCGAGGAACAGCAATTTTATATTGATAATTTAAAATCGAATAATTTTAAACTGGTTTATATTGCTCCTGAAAGTTTATCTTATCTGGATGTTGTTTTTAATGAACTGACTATTAGCCTTATCGCAATTGACGAAGCACATTGTATTTCATCCTGGGGACATGATTTCAGACCTGCTTACACTAATTTAGGATATTTAAAGAGCCGCTTCCCTTCTACTCCGGTTTTAGCTTTGACCGCAACAGCTGATAAAGCAACGCGTACCGATATTACAAAACAACTCAAATTAAAAAACCCGAAAACATTTATAGCTTCATTTGACAGGAAGAATTTAAGTTTAGAAGTTCGCCCGGCGCTTGATCGTGTAAAACAAATTATAGATTTTGTCGAAAATAAACCAAATGAATCAGGGATAATTTATTGCCTAAGCAGAAAGACAACTGAGGAACTTGCTGATAAATTACAAAAGCAGGGAATTACGGCAAAAGCATATCATGCAGGTTTAGATAATAAACTGCGAGCCAAAACACAAGATGAATTTATAAATGATGATTGTCAGGTGGTTTGTGCTACAATTGCTTTCGGAATGGGAATTGATAAATCGAATGTTCGTTGGGTGATTCATTATAATTTACCCAAAAATATTGAAGGCTATTATCAGGAAATTGGCCGTGCCGGCCGTGATGGCTTGCCTGCAGAAACTATTTTGTTTGAAAGTTATGCCGATGTGATTCAGTTACAGAAGTTTGCTTCTGAAGGGTTGAATTCTGATGTTCAGCTGGCAAAGTTGGAAAGAATGAAACAATATGCCGATGCATTGAGCTGTAGAAGAAAAATTCTACTCTCCTATTTTGGTGAATTGGTTAAAGAGAATTGCGGTAACTGCGATATTTGTAAAAATCCTCCAACTTTTTTCGATGGTACGATTCTCGCGCAAAAAGCTTTATCAGCTATTAGTCGCTTACAGGAATCTGAACCTTTGGCTGTAATTGTAGATTTTTTAAGAGGCTCAAAAAATGCGTATATCTACGAAAAAAATTATCAAAACTTAAAAACATACGGAATTGGTGCTGATATTTCATGGTACGATTGGAATCAATATTTAATTCAACTAATTAATTTGGGTTATTGTGAGATTGCCTTTCATCAGCACAACAAAATCTTACTAACTCCTTTTGCTAAAAAAGTTTTGTTCGAAGGCGAAAAAGTAAAATTAAACACAGTTGTTAAAAAAGTAATTGATAAAAGCGAAATCAAAGAACCAAAAGCTAAAACAACTAAAAGTTCTCTTTTTGAAATACTTCGAAAATTACGTTACGAGATTGCTAAAGATGAAGAAGTTCCTGCCTATGTAATTTTTAGCGATGCCGCTTTAAGACAAATGGAAACGCTACGACCAATGAGCGACGAAGAATTCCTTGCAATTGAAGGTGTTGGAAAAGCTAAACTCGAAAAATATGGCTCTGAATTTATAGATGCAATTATTTATTATGAAAAAGTAAAAAAAGCAAATACTAAAGTTAAAAAAGAAAGCAATACTTATAAAACAACTTTAGAACTTTTTAAAAACGGAAACAGCATTGAAGAAATTGCGGGAAAACGAAATTTAGGGCAAACAACAATTGTTTCACACCTGACAAAACTATATGTAGATGGTGAAGACATAGATCTAAGTTCATTTATTACTGAGGATGAAGTTAAACAATTGCATAAAGCACAAATAGTACTGGAGTATCCAACAGCACTAAAACCTTATTACGACCATTTTGAAGAAAAATTATCTTATGATAAGATACGCTTTGGTCTCGCTATTGTTGAAAGGAATAAATAGTCTTGTGTCAAAACAAAAAATCCTGTGAAATTATTCACAGGATTTTTTTATGCTAAATATTTTAAAGATTATAAATATCTCTCCTGAAAAACATTTTGATGATGCTTTTGATGCCCTATGATAACAAAACCTAATGCTCGAACAGAAATCTGAATATTAGAAGCTGTTCCAATACGTTTAAGCTGTTCTTCAGATAAACTTTTGTATAATAATAACGTTGAATGTCTTAACGCAGAAAGTTCAGTTAATAAATCCTGAATACTTCTACTGTTTGAGTTGGTGCTGTTTGCGTAATCATCTTCTTCAAAACTAGCCAAAGGAGTTTTGTCATTTCTTGAAAATCGTAATGCACGATATGCAAAAATACGTTCGCAATCTATAAGATGCTGAATAATATCTTTGATGGTCCACTTTCCTTCTGCATATCGATAATCAAATTTATCCATCGGAATATTTTGAACAAACCTGATAAAATCATGAAGTGAAATTTCTAATTCTTCGATCAAATTAACCTCTCCGGCTTCTTTAATATAAGTTGCAAATCCACCTGAATACTCATTTTCTAATAATTGACTTGAATTCATTTTTACTATTTTTTATAAAATAAATTTAAATTATCTAATCTTAAGCAGAGTTACGACTCGCATTTGTATTTCCGAAAAGAGATCTTGTTACGATTTTTTCATATACTTTAATCAACTCTTCATTACCGCTTTTGTCATTATTCAATTCGTTAATTCTTAATAACGCATATTGTTGTATTGTCAACAATGGCAGCACAATACGCTCTCTTATCTGAATTGAAGCTATACCATCAGGATAATTTTCCATTAAGGTTTTATGGCCCGCAATTTTAAGTAGAAGACGTTTTGTTTCTGAAAATTCATCGTAGATGATTTGCCAGAATTCACCAAACTCTGGATCATTTCGCATATACGCTGTTAATGGTAAAAATGATTTTGCCAATGACATCATACTGTTTTCTAATAACGTTTTAAAGAACAATGAATTATGGTATAAATCACTCACTTTATCCCATTGACCACTTTCTTCAAAATATTTTAAAGCAGAACCTACTCCAAAGAAACCGGGTACATTTTGTTTTAACTGGCTCCAAGAGCCAACAAATGGAATTGCTCTTAAATCAGCAAAATCTAAAGATTCTGATTTGCTTCTTTTTGACGGGCGGCTTCCGATATTTGTTTTAGAGTAATATTTCAAAGTACTCATCTTTTCTAAATACGGAATGAATTTCGGATGATTCTTAAAACTTAAATATTTCTCATATCCTAAATCAGCCAATTGCGTCAAAATCTGAGTCTCATCAGCATTCAATTCATTATCTTCTTTACTAAAAACCTGATTGGTAACACCTGCACTTAATAAGTTTTCGATATTATAACGACAAGAATCCAAAGTTCCAAAGTTTGAACTGATTGTTTGTCCCTGAACCGTAATCTGGATCTCATTATTTTCAATTTTTGGACCAAGTGATGCATAAAATTTATGCGTTTTTCCACCTCCACGAGCCGGAGGTCCACCACGTCCATCAAAGAAAATAGCGTGAATACCATATTTTCGTGAGATTTCAGTCAATGAAATTTTAGCCTGGTAAATACTCCAGTTGGCCATCAAATAACCACCATCTTTAGTTCCATCAGAGAAACCAAGCATAATAGTTTGTTTGTTACCTCTTTCCTGTAAATGCTTAGAGTATTCAGGATTGGTATATAACTGCTCCATAATTTCATGCGCATTCTGCAAATCGTCAACCGATTCAAAAAGCGGAATGATATCAACAGATGGATTCTCCCAATTATTCAGACGAATCATGGCGAAAGTTTCCATTACGTTTAATGCACTTTCGTTATTACTAATAATATAACGATTGGCACCAAATTCACCATTGCGTTGCTGAATGGTTTTAATAGCTTGTACAGATTCTAATGTTGATCTTGTAATTTCATCATTAAAATGAGCAGGATTTAATTGTCCTTTAACCTTAGACAAAACATCTAATTTTTCTGTCTCTGATAATTCGAAATAATTTTGAGGAAATATGTCTGAACCTGAATTTAAATAATAATTCACAACATCTTTAAAAACAGCGTCATGAATTTTACTATTCTGACGAATATCTAAAGTTGCAAAATGAAAACCAAATAAATTGATTTTTACCAAAAAGGCTTCCAATTCGTCTAAATATAGCGATTGGTGTTTTTCGATAATGATAGTCCTGATTTTATTTAATTGTGCTAATAATTCTTCTAAAGTAATGTAAATTTCACCTTTAGAATAAAAAACGGAACGGTAAAGTTTATGTTCAAGTTCGGCTACCAAAGTATCTACACCTGAAAAAGTTAACTTTCTCTTTAAGTTTCTCATTTCAACATAATAACACTTCAAAATAGAGGTACGCAAACGTTCTGCTACTTTTAAAGTGATTTCAGTTGTCACAAAAGGATTTCCGTCACGATCACCTCCTGGCCAGAAACCAAGTTTGATTAATTGGTTTTTAATAGCGCTTCCATGAAGGATGTTTTTTTGCAAATAATGAACAATTTCTCCGGAAGTGGCATAAAATACATTTTCTAAATACCAGATCAAACTAACCGCCTCGTCATATGGATTTGGCTTTTCATTCTGAATAAAAGGTGTCTTTCCTAATTGTGCCAGTAATTGTTTTATTTTTAATAAATCATTTAGACGAATAGCATCCGTTAAATCATTTATAATTCCTAAAACTGGTCCAGGGTAGAATTGTGTTGGATGCGCTGTTAGAACCGTTCTAACATTAAAATTTTCAAGAAATTCAACTAATTCCTCATTTTTCTCCTTAGCATCCGTTTTTTCTTTGATATCGCGCAGAGATCCGCGTCCTTCCATATTATTAACGGCAGGAAAAGCGGCGTCTTCAATAGCATCAAACAATACGATCTGACGTTCTATATATTGAATAAATCGAAACATTAAGTCGATTTTTTCTTTCTCAGAAGCGTTATTTAAGTATTTATTTGAAAAGAAATCAAAAATTTCTTTTGGTGTTTCTTGTTTTCTAAACCCCGTTTCGCATGTTTCTGTGAATAACGGCAGTAAAACTCCCGTATTATCAATAGAATCGAAGGGTAATGTTATGAAAACACTATTATAAATGTGATATTTTGAGAGAACATCTTGATTAAAACGTTCAATTTTTGGCAACGTGTACATAATCGTGTTGTAGTTGGTTGGTTAATTAGTCATAAAAAAACCCCAAGAATAAACTTGAGGTTATATTTTAATATAGCATTCAAGAAAAGATTACATATTCTTAAAAATAGTATGCATCAAACGCTTCTTATCGTTAATACTTTCCTCTAATGAAATCATAGTTTCTGTTCTGTAAACCCCTTCAATATCGTCAATCATAAAGATAACTTCTTTCGCGTGTTTAGTGTCTTTTGCTCTAATTTTGCAAAAAATATTAAATTTTCCTGTAGTTACAGAAGCTACGGTAACGAATGGAATTTGATTGATTCGCTCTAATACAAATTTTGTTTGAGATGTATTATTAAGGAATACACCCACATAAGCAATAAATGAATACCCTAATTTGTCGTAATCTAAGGCTAATGAAGATCCCATTATTATACCGGCGTCTTCCATCTTTTTTACTCTAACATGTACTGTTCCAGCAGATATCAATAGTTTTTTTGCAATGTCAGTAAACGGAACTCTCGTATTGTCTATTAACATATCTAAAATCTGGTGATCTACTTCATCTAAACGAAATTTACTCATAATTCTTTAATTAATATTACTAATTGCTATTACAAAGTATAAAAATATATATAAAAAACAACAAATTCACATAAAAATTAACTTTTTATCAATCCGTTAACAAATTTAACATTTTTATTTAAATAAAAATCTGCTTTTTCGTTCACTTTCGGAAAATTATTGTGATTATCTGAATAAATTGCTCCCTGAGCGTCATATTCATAATGTCCAAAATAATTTTCTAATTCACCTACTTCAGCGATGCAGGCATTAAAGTGAATCTTATTTTCAATCAATTCTTCTTTGTATTGTGCGACAAAATTCGTAATAATTTCGATACCATCATAATTTATTTTGATGTTTTTATACATAAAATCATAAAAAACCACTTTATTTTGTGAAATATTCAAATAATCATTAATTCTATTATCAACTAAATCGTTTTCGCTAAGCAATTTAAAACTTGAAATAAGTGAGAAAAATATGAACTTTCGAGTGATCTCACGCTCATAATCATTAGGAAAATGACCCGCTTCAAATAAAATAGTAGGTACACCTAAAAATTGAAAAGTATCCCCTATGCAGTTGATATTGAATGAATCATCAAAACGTCCAACTTGTCCTGGAATATATTTTTGCAGTACATCATTCAGTCCTGCAATTAAATTTATAGCCTTTAATCTGTTTTCGTTTATTTCTCTTTCTTCATTATAAGATGGTGCTAAAAACGAAACTGTTGCTGGTTTCCCAGTATCACCAGCACCAAAAATAGTGCGCTGATCATGAAGATTAAAGCAATAATGTGGTTTAATAGTTTCAAAAACTTCTCTTAGAACTTTGCTTTCTGGTTGAGTGAGGTTTTGAGAATCGCGATTTAAGTCAATTTTATTGGCATTTTCACGTGTATAAAGTGCTGCTCCATCAGGATTCAGAATTGGAATTGCGTAAAAGGTAAATACTTGAAGCAGTTTCTGAGCAAAATCTGATCCGCTGTTTAGGACATTAATAAAATCAAAAAGTGCTTTAGTTGTTGTGCTCTCGTTTCCGTGCATTTGCGACCAAAGATAAATACGAGTTTCCCCTGTACCAATTTCGTAGCTATATATAGGTTTATCCAAAACAGATTTACCAATAAGTTTTACTTGATTATTAGTATTTAATTTGTCTAATAAAGGTTGAATATGTTCTAATGTCAGGTATCGTCCTTCTATAGATTGTTCTTTGTATAGGCTAAATAATTCTTCTAAATTCATTGTCTTTTAATTAGTTTACAAAAGTAAACATCTTTATTTTTACAATTGTAAACAGTTGAAAAAGAAAGAAATTTATAATTGTAAACAGTTTTTTAAGGTTTAAACTGTTCTTTATTAGATTAATAATTAACATTTGTTATTAATTCAAATAATAAAGTTTAAATTTCAGTATATCAGTACATTAACTATATACACCTAAAGCTACATATAGCCTTATTAAGCTCCGTATTGATTATTTACAACTGTAAAATTGCTATATTAGATTCTTTTGGTTACATTTGTAAACATAGATATTTGAAACAATAATTTACAATGGTAAACATCGATGATTTTGTAAAACGGCTTGAAATTATATTAGATTATTATAATTTAAATGCCTCTTCTTTTGCCGATAAAATTGGCGTGCAGCGTTCTAGTATGTCTCACCTGCTTTCTGGCAGAAACAAACCTAGTTTGGATTTTGTAATGAAAATTTTGGAAGTTTTTCCAGATGTAGATCTTTATTGGATATTAAACGGGAAAGGAAATTTTCCTAAAACAGAAGATGAAAGTTTAAATTCAAAACAAGATATAGCTTCTGAAATTGTAAAACCTCTCGCTCCTATTTCATCAAATGAAAATTTTATTGGTGGAAATTTATTTTCTGAGATCAATTATAAGGAAGATGAAAAATCAGAAACAAGAAATTCAGTTGAAGCAAAAAACTCAAATTTAATTTCAACAGAAGGCGAAATTGAGAAAATTGTCTTTTTTTATAAAAATGGGACATTTAAGGTATATATCCCGTAATTTTAAATTTTCGCATATTTAAAAAAAATTCAAAATATTTTTCATTTAAGCGATTCTCACGTAACTGAAAAAAAAGATCTTTTTATGTCAAAAAAAATATCCTTAGCTCCAATTTCGAAGCCAAGCATATTTTCTGATAATTTAATAGTTTACACAAAGTAAATTATTTTCGGAGAAGAAAGATTGACGTAACACCAGCTTCTGCTCTTACATTAATTGGGGCGAAATCACCCGATGCCATTGGAAAACTGTAGGTTAAAACTTGTCCGCCTGCATTTAATCTTTCTGCAACATATATTTTCTGAGTTGCATTATCATATGCTACATCTACAGGGTTTCCTAGAGTAGAATTTGGTCCATAAATTCGAATCTGGTTCATTAATGCAATCGTGGCCGATGCCTCAGTTTTATTAAAAACGTTTGAGAAATTTTTTATTATAATTAATCCTCCATCAGTTCCTGAGGCTGCACTTGCAACATCTGTTAAAATCATTATGTCATCAGACGAAGAGTAGGTAATTCCATGCGAACGTGTTAAGCCCGCAATTGTAACTCTTTTTGTTGCAGGAATAGTTCCGGAGGCATTAGTCATAAAATTCTTAAAGAAAACTAAATCTCCTGTCAGGTCAGCTACAGCAAATAAATCATTTCCGTTAATGTGGATTCCCCAAAGTTTGAAATCAGTTGTAAATGTTTTTAACAATGTAAAACCATTAGTTGTTTTTTGATAAACAAAAAGTTTGTTTATCATACCGTTAGAGGCAAGCTGATCTTGTGCGACTACAACTATGTCTCCGGAAACTGCAGTTTCCCTGGCGTTAGTAAAGTCACCAGTGATACTGCTTAGGGACAACATTAAATTATCAGTACCCGCTGCAAGAGCATTTTTTATTCCAGAATAGACTTCTAATTTATTTGTCGTTCTTGAAGCTACAATTACAGCATCAGTTTCACTGTTATATGAAATTCCCTCGGCATCTAAAGAAGCTATTGTAAAAGATTTTACATTTGGTGCAGTAGCTAATAAATTGGTGAAGGTAATTTTTCCTGAAGTATTACTTGATGTTACTAAAGTGGATTCAGGCATTGGCGCATTATTCTCTGTATCATTACTGTCACAAGATGAAAAGCATAAAATCAAAAAAGCAGATGTAATAAATAGATTTTTCATAAGTATAATTTTAGAAAGTTATCTATACTTACGATGAAACCATTAAATTGGATTTAATTGTTTAAAACTAGAAAATTACAACCTAAATCCATCTTGCGGAATTTTACCCAGAACGTCATCATAATGCTTTTTCAAAATTTGTAAGTCGGCTTCGTAATCTCCTGTTGGACAAAAAGGCTTTCCTAAATTAACTTCTTTTTTACCCCAATCAAAAGCAACTGGGATAATTGGCACATTTGCTTTAAGTGCAATATAATAAAATCCACTTTTAATTTCTGCTACTTCTTTACGGGTTCCTTCTGGAGCTACGGCTAAACGAAAAACTTCTTTGCGATCAAAAATTGCAGCAATTGAATCGACTTTATTCAACCCACCCGAACGATCTAGAGGTTCACCTCCTACACTTCTGAAATAATATCCAAAAGGAAATCTGAATAATTCTTTCTTTCCAACCCAGTTCATTTCTAATCCCGAAATTCCACGAGTAAAAATTCCTAAATAAAAATCATGATTACTTGTATGTGGCATCACCATCATCACACATTTTTTAACTTCCGCATTTTCAATTCCTCTTATTTTCCAGCCCATCAGCTTAAAAAAGATGAATTTGTACAACTGTTTCTTCATTAAAAATTTATTATTTCATGCAAAATAAAAGATTTAAAATGGTATTTTTGAATAAAAGCTTTACAAATGATCCAAAAATTTTTTAGTTATCTGATTCCAATCAAAATTTTCAAGAAAAAATCGGCAAGAAGCAAAATGATCGAAGTTACATGGGCAAATGGTGAATTGGTTTTGGATTCTGAAAACACAAATTATTCTTATGGAAGTTTACAACGTATATTAAGGTATGGATTACGGAATATCGGATATAAAGCCATTCTTACTATGGATCATATTTTATTGTTAGGAGTTGCCGGTGGAAGTGTTGTCAAAACTTTAGTTGACGAAATTGAGTACAAAGGTAAAATTACCGGTGTTGAAATTGACGCAGACATGATTCAGATTGCAAATGATTATTTTAATCTCAATCAGATCAAACAACTTGAAGTCATAATTGACGATGCTTTTGAATTTGTTTTAAAAACCAAACATCAATATAACCTTATAATCATTGATATTTTTGAGGATACCAAAATGCCTAATTTTTTGTTTGAACGGTTTTTCAGTGAAAGAGTATGTTCTCTTTTAAAAGATCAGGGATTTGTACTTTTTAATACAATGATTCTGGACGAAGCACATAATGTCAGAAATCGGAAGTATATTGCAGAAATAAATTCTAAACTTTTCTCTTCAAAAATGTTGCCCCGCATTGAAGATCATAATGAACTAATAATAATTGAAAAAGTCGCCTAAATTTTACCTTTTATGAAAACCCTAGTTTCTATTTTAAAAGCCATTCCACCTACTAAAATTATCGATTCCAGCATTGATTTTTCACAATATATTCCTTTAGATTTATCAATAACGAATAAAGAGTTGATGGATAGCAAACCAGAAAATGCTACTGAATTTGAAATTTTTATTTCTAATTATTTAAAAAATAATAATGGCGAAGTAGCCTTTGGAGGTTATATAGAAGGTCGAACCTTATATAAAAGAAGTACCATTTTTAAAAATGAATCTATTCCGGAACGTAATATTCACATAGGTCTTGATCTCTGGACAAAAGTTGACACATCTGTATTGGCGGCACTTGACGGAAAAGTACATAGCTTTAAAAATAATATTGGTTTAGGAGATTATGGACCGACAATCATTTTAGAACACGAAATTGAAAATGAAAAATTTTATACTTTATATGGACATTTATCGTTAGAAAGTATAAAAGACCTAAGTGTTGGGAAGCAATTTAAGAAGGGTGAAAAAATTGGAACTCTTGGAAATGCAGCTGTTAACGGAGATTATGCGCCACATGTACATTTTCAGATTATACAAAATATTGAAGATTATTGGGGAGATTATCCCGGCGTTTGCAACAGTAATGATTTGAATTTTTACATTCAAAATTGCCCCGACCCTAACTTATTATTAAAAATAACATAAATAGTTATGAAGAAAGCAGTATTGATTATATGTTTGTTGTTGCTAATTGGATGTAAATCTAAAACTGTTAACAGGGATACCGAAGATTTAAAAATTAAACCAGTTTCGACCGCTGAAATTAATGCCAATCAGCAGAAAAAAGCATATGATTTAGGTAAGCGGGTTTTAGAAACCTGTAACACGTCAAAATTTAAACCTTTTAATGAAACTGAGGTTACACAATCAGTTATGGAAAATACGACCGAAGAACGATTGACGAAAACCTGCCAGAGGTTTAGACAATATTACGGAAGTTTTATTGATTTGAAACTGGATGGCGTTTATAGAACTAAACAGGAAGTTATTTACCGTTATCACGCGCTCTACACCAAAAAAGTGGCCAACAAAGAGTTACGCGTTTTTGTAAATGAAGATAATTTAGTTTCTGCAATAAAATCAATGGATTGGGATGAAAAATTTGATTCTAAATTAGAAGGACAATAAACAAAAACTATGAAATTTAAAACACCTTTTTTAATCTTACTGTTACTTTCAACTTTTGTAAATGCTCAGGAAACAATGAGCGTAAAAGGCTCAAAAGCGTATCCGGCAACGCAAAGTTATGTGTTTATTTGTGAGAAATATGCTTTTTCAGGAGAAACCAATGTTCAGATTGCGAAAACAGAAAAAGGTGGTATTTTAAAATTATCAATTGCAACTGCAAATGCTGAAGCAAGAATTTCTGGAGGCGTTTATGTCGATTTGGCTAATGGAGATGTTATTGCCTGTGTCGACAAAAATGTAAAAGAAACTGTCGAAGGCAAAACTACTTCTTATTATTACTTTACTCCAAGCGAAATGGTTAAGCTTAAAAAAGCAGATATACAAGGTATCAGATTTATTGTAACCGGAAATTCAAAATCTTTTGGAAATCAAACGGGTTATTTTACTGCAGTAAATAAAATAGCTTACTTTTCGACAGCATACGATAAATCAAAAAAAACATTTGATACTGCAGCCGTAATTAATACTTTATAAATAAAAATTTTAATATAATTACTCTTATATTTATATTCTAATTTTATTTAAATGAATGTCAACGAAAATTTAATTGCAAAATTCTACACTTCTTTTGCAAATGCCGATGCTAAAACAATGAGTGAATGTTATCACCCAAAAGTACATTTTATTGATCCTGCTTTTGGCTTACTAAAAGAAGATCAGGTCTCTAAAATGTGGGAGATGTTGATTTTAAAAAGCAAAGGCAATCTTAAAATTGAATTTTCAGATGTTAAGGCTGATGAATTTACAGGTTCTGCAAAATGGGTAGCTACTTATAATTTCAGTAAAACAAACCGAAAAGTAATCAACAAAATTTCAGCTGAATTTATTTTTCAGGACGGCTTGATTATTAAGCATACTGATAATTTTGATGTGTGGAAATGGTCCAAGCAAGCCTTTGGAGTTACAGGATATTTGCTGGGCTGGACAGGTTTTTTTCAGGCAAAAATCAAAGAGCAAGCCTTATTGTCACTTAAAAAATTTCAGCAATCAAAATAATTTTCATAAATTGAAAGTTAAAAATTCTGATTAGTCAAAAATATTTCCGCCTTATTTTTATTCCGTTCTTATGTTATAATTTCAACGAAGGTGACTCGAGTGATAGCGACTGACGAAGCAAACACACTAGTAACTCGCTTTTAGGAACCGAGTTACTAGTGTGATTTCTCATCGCAACAAAATTTATTAAAGGTAAATTTTGTTACCGAAATATCTAACCTTTACAGAAATGACAAACGATACCAAATATTGAATTTACTATTAATAATATGGTTACCACAAAGCTTTGCAAACTTTAAGAAGCATATTCAAAAAACGATCTTTGCGGTTAAAAAAACATTCCAATTAAGACTTAAACCAACCAGCAACTAAATCATCTTCAAATGAAGTAGCATTTTTATGAACAAATTCGTTGGTTTTGTTATTATAAGAATAATCTAAAGCCCACGTTACGTGATTTTTAGCCAGGTCTTTAATGCTGTCACAAACATAAGCGATTTCTTTATCTGTTGTAGTCGGGTGAATAGACATTCTGATCCATCCTGGTTTTTTGATCAAATCTCCAATCGTGATTTCATCAACCAGTTTATTTGAAGTTTCCTGATCAACATGCAGTAAAAAGTGTCCGTAAGTTCCGGCACAGCTGCATCCTCCACGTGTTTGAATTCCGAATTTATCATTCAGTAATTTTACACCTAAATTAAAATGTAGATTTTCAATAAAAAAAGAAACCACCCCTAAACGGTTTTTATGTTGTCCGGCAAGAATCTTAATATTCTCAACTGGTTCCAACTCATCAAAAACATAATCAACGATTTCGTGCTCACGTTGTAAAATGTTCTCAATTCCCATTTCTTCTTTTAGTTCAATGGCCAGTGCCGTTTTAATAACCTGCAAGAATCCGGGAGTTCCGCCATCTTCACGGTCTTCAATATTATCAACATATTTATGTTCTCCCCAAGGATTTGTCCAGCTTACTGTTCCTCCTCCAGGGCAATCCGGAATCATATTGTTGTATAATTTTTTATTGAAGATCAAAACCCCTGACGTTCCGGGACCACCTAAAAATTTATGAGGAGAAAAGAAAATAGCATCTAAATATGCTTCCGGATCTTCAGGATGCATATCGATTTCAACATAAGGTCCTGAACAGGCAAAATCTACAAAACAAACTCCATTATGCTGGTGCATTAATTTTGAAGCTTCATGAAAAGGAGTTTTTAAACCTGTTACATTCGAACATGACGTAATTGAGGCAATTTTTATGGTTCTATTATTATATTTCTCTAATAATTTAGCTAAATTTTCAAGACTAAAAAGTCCTTTTTCACATGACGGAATAATTTCAACATCTGCGATTGTCTCCAGCCAGGAAGTTTGATTCGAGTGATGTTCCATATGAGAAATAAAAACAACAGGTTTTTTTTCAGCTGGAACAGTTATAAAATCTTTCAGGTTTTCAGGAATTTTTAAGCCCAAAATACGTTGAAATTTATTGATAACACCAGTCATACCGGTTCCATCCGTAATTAAAACATCATCCTGATTCGCATTAGAATGACGCTTAATAATATTTCTGGCATGATGATATGCTTTTGTCATGGCAGTACCAGACACAGTAGTTTCAGTGTGTGTATTCGCGACAAAAGGTCCGAAATGATTCAGAAGTTTCTCTTCAATTGGTCGGTATAACCTTCCGCTGGCAGTCCAATCTGTGTAAATAATCTGTTTTTTGCCGTATGGAGATGTAAATTCCTGATTAATTCCAACAATATTTTTGCGAAAATCCTGAAAATAAGTCTCTAAAGTGATGGTACTATTTTTGCTATTCATTAGTGTGCGTGAGTTTGATTGCAAATATAATTGCTTTTTTGCAAAATTGCGAATTTATCAATTGTAAACTTCAAACATTCAAGAACTGATTAGTTTTTTTAACTAAAATACGATTTTTTTAACAAATTATCATAATATTCTATCGGATTAATAGGACATATAAAACTTAACAATACTATTATATGGTAAATTTATCAGTAGCTACTTTTGGTGGTGGATGCTTTTGGTGTATTGAAGCTGTAATTCAGCGTTTAAATGGTGTAGAGTCTTTAAAATCAGGTTATTCGGGAGGTTTTATTAAAAACCCACCGTATCGTGAAGTTTGTACTGGCAGAACAGGTCATGCCGAAGTCATACAAGTCACTTTTAATCCTGACATAATTTCATATCATGATTTATTATTTATATTTATGACTAGTCATGATCCAACAACGCTTAATCGTCAGGGAGCTGATGTTGGAACACAATATCGCTCAATTATTTTATATCATGATGCAGAACAAAAAGTTATCGCAGAACAGGTTTTTGAAGAAGTAAAATCCTTCTACGAAGATCCAATTGTAACAGAATTGAAAGCTTTTGAAGTATTTTATGAAGCAGAAGAAGATCATCAAAATTATTACAATGACAATCAGGATGCGCGTTATTGCCAAATCATAATTGATCCGAAAGTACAGAAACTAAAAAAAATGTACGCAGACAGATTGATAGACTAATTAAAAGTTTTGCCACAGATTTAAGGATTCCGGGATTAATTTTAGAATAAAATTTCCACCACGAATTCACGAATTTATTTAAATTATTATGCGCAATCATTCGTGAATTCGTGGCTATCTTTTAGATATAGTATGTTTTATTCTGAGTAATCAGTGGCAAAAGAAATAAAAAATTCAAATGAAAAATTTAAAAATAAATAATAGATTTACGGCTGAATTGCCTGCAGATCCTAATGAAACCAATGAAATTCGTCAGGTTAAAAACACGCTGTTTTCCTATGTAAGTCCAACAAAGCCTTCAAATCCAACGTTAATTCATGCTTCTGAAGAAGTAGCCGGGTTGGTTGGAATAACAAAGGAAGAAATTCAGTCAGAATCATTCTTGAATGCTTTTTCAGGAAAAGAAATTTTGCCTGAGACTCGCCCTTATGCTATGTGCTATGCAGGACATCAATTCGGAAATTGGGCAGGACAATTAGGTGATGGTCGAGCTATTAACTTGACTGAAATAGAACACAATAACGAGTTTTTTACTTTGCAATTAAAAGGTGCAGGAAAAACACCCTATTCAAGAACAGCCGATGGTTTGGCTGTTTTGCGCTCTTCAATACGTGAGTATCTATGTGCTGAAGCCATGCATTATTTAGGGGTTCCCACTACCCGATCACTTTCCTTAATGTTATCAGGAGATCAGGTGTTAAGGGATGTTTTATATAATGGAAATCCAGCTTACGAAAAAGGTGCTATTGTTTGTCGCGTTGCACCATCATTTATTCGTTTTGGAAGTTTTGAAATGCTTACGGCACGAAACGAACTAAAAAATCTAAAAGAGTTTGTTGAGTTTACGATTAAACATTATTTTCCTGAAATTAAAGGCGAACCAAAAGAACAATACATACAGTTCTTTAAAACCGTCGCAGATACTACCAGAGAAATGATTGTTCATTGGCAACGTGTTGGTTTCGTGCATGGCGTTATGAACACAGATAATATGTCGATTCACGGAATTACAATTGATTACGGTCCATACGGTTGGTTAGAAAACTACGATCCGAATTGGACGCCTAACACTACAGATTCACAAAACAGGCGATATAGATTTGGAAATCAACCTCAGATTGCACAATGGAATTTGTATCAATTAGCAAACGCGCTCTACCCGTTGGTTAATGAAGCAGAACCACTAGAAAAGATTTTAGAATCGTTTATAAATGATTTTAAATCTGATTATAAAGTAATGTTTTTAAGCAAGTTAGGTTTATTTACTTTAACTGATACTGATAGTAAAATAATTACAGGTTTAGAAGCAGTTCTAGAATTATCTGAAACGGATATGACCATCTTTTTTAGAAATTTAAACAAGATTGTAAAGTTAGATTCTGTTGAAAATGCAATTGAAAAAATTCAGGTTTCTTTTTATTTACCGGAAGAAATTAAAGGAGATATTTTAGATTCCTGGAAGAAATGGTTTACTGTTTATCTTCAAAGATTAAATCAGGAAGAGCTTTCAGATGAGGATCGTATTGAAAAAATGAATCAAATAAATCCGAAATATGTATTGCGAAATTATATGGCACAATTGGCTATTGATGACGCCGACAAAGGTGATTATGCTGCAATAAATGAGCTGTATTTACTACTGCAAAAACCATACGATGAACAACCGGAACATCAAAAATGGTTTGCAAAACGACCTGATTGGGCACGCTCAAAAGTAGGCTGTTCGATGCTTTCTTGTAGTTCTTAAAAACTTTTTGCCACGAATTGCACGAATTCCCACTAATTGGATTGTGTACAAAATCGAATCGTACAATTTTTAATTCGTGAAAATTCGTGCAATTCGTGGCAAACTTTTTTATTTTGAAGTAATATAATCCGTAATCATACTGGCATGAACGCGCGAGTTTTCTATAAACCACTTGTGCGTTTGCATTCCACCGCAAACTACGCCGGCTAAAAATAAACCTTCAACATTGGTTTCCATTGTTTCCGGATTGTAGGTTGGAATTTTTAATTCATCATTAGAAAGTTGAATACCCATTTTTTCCAGAAAAGCCAAATCTGGTTTGTATCCTGTTAACGCTAAAACAAAATCATTTTCAATTGTTACTTTTCCATTTGGTGTTTCAATTTCAACTTCATTTTCCCGAATCTCAGTAATATTCGATTCAAAATAAGCTGTAATACTTCCTTCAGCAATTCGGTTTTCAATATCCGGTTTTACCCAATATTTTACCCTGTTATTGATTTCGTTTTTACGAATTACCATTGTAACGTTTGCGCCTTTCCTCCAGCATTCCAAAGCTGCATCTACAGACGAATTATTAGCCCCAACAATCAAAACATTTCTAAAAGCATATTCATGTGCTTCTTTATAATAATGACGAACTTTAGACAGCTCCTCGCCTTTTACGTTCATTTCTATCGGAATATCATAAAAACCTGTTGCAATAACAACGTTTTTAGCCTCGTATGAATTTTTATTAGAAGTAATTTTGAAGATTGAATTTTCTTGTTTTTGGACAGTAATCACTCTTTCAAACAAATGAATCGAAAAATTGAAATAACGATGAATATTTCGATAATATTCAAGAGCTTCCTGACGACCCGGTTTTGGCGCCAGACAGTTAAACGGAATGTTTCCAATTTCTAACCTTTCGGCAGTAGAGAAAAAAGTCATGTACAAAGGATAATTGAAAATACTATTAACAATAGCACCTTTTTCTATAATTAAATATCGTAAATTTTTCTTTTGAGCTTCAATTGCACAAGCCAATCCAATCGGACCACCTCCCACAATTATCAAATCATATTCTGTCATAAATTATTGTTTTTCCCAGGTCTTAAAAGGATTTTTGCTTAAATATGCATTGTAATATCGTTCGTCATTTGTTACCTCTTCTCCCAGCCAATCTGGTTTTTCAAAAGATTCCGTTTCTGACTCCAATTCAATTTCAGCCATAATCAAACCTTCATTTTCGCCATAGAATTCATCTACTTCAAAAATATGTTTTCCTGATTGTATTTCATAACGTGTTTTTTCTATCTTTCCCTTTTCGCATAATTTAAGCAATTCCTGCGCTTCATCCAGTGGAATTTCATTTTCCCATTCAAATCGGGACATACCACCTTGATGACCAATTCCCTTAATAGTAAGAAAGCCTTTTTTTCCTTTAATTCTAACGCGTACTGTTCGCTCCGGAAGTGAACTTAAATAACCTTGCGCAATTTGATTTTGAGTAGAAGCCTGTTCCTTAAAATCACTGGATTTAACAAGAAACTTTCTTTCAATTTCTATCATTTTAATATTGTAATTAATTTTTAATGCAAGTTACTCATTTTAATTCAGTCCTGAAATTGAGATCACATAATGTCTAAAAGAATCAAAAAACATAACTACTTAAAAATTAAATCAATAACATTAAATTAACTGATTATTAATACATTCTGTATTTATTTTTTTGTTAATTTGATAGAGCGTTCAGCCTTATTCCCATTAGGCAATAATTTAAAATATTCATCTAAATTTATTGTTATGGATATCTCTTATATTTTAATCCCCATTTTAATTGGAATAGTATTTGGAATTGCAGGCTATTTTTTAGGAAAGAAGTCAGCATCAAATAGGGATCACTCACTTGCCTCTTCACTACAATCAGAGTTAGATGCCTGCAAAAAACATACAAAAAGTTTAACTACCCGAATCTCGTCATTGGAGGCTGATTTAGTACAAAAGAAGACGAAATCTATTAAAAAGCAATCTATTGCAACTAATTCAACGCCGACATTTTTATTTGATGAGGGAATAGCCAAAACAGTTTTTGGCAAAAAAATAAAAGAAAATGATCTGAAAATCGTTGAAGGAATTGGACCGAAAATAGAAGGTTTATTTAATGCGGCCGGAATCACAACATGGAAAGATTTGTCTGAATCATCAACTGAAAAATTACAAGCGATATTAGACGGTGGCGGAGAGAATTATGCGATACATAATCCCAGCACCTGGGGTAAGCAGGCTTTATTAGCTTATGAAGGTAAATGGGAGGAGCTTAAAGCCTGGAAAGCCGGATTGCGCGGAGGGAAAGAGTGAAGAAAAGAGATTTAAAAGTTTTCTTCTGTTTCTTTACTTAAATCTTGTTTTTCTTAATGAATTAGGTTAATTTTTTTATGCTCTATCAAAAAATGAAGAATCCCATTTTTTTGTTTTATTGTACCATAGTTGCCCTTTTGAAACTTCTAGCGGGCAATCGAAATTATTGGTGTAAAGCGCTCCTGTTCCTAAGCCTTGCGGCATTTTAGAATTTAATGTAAAAGTCCATTGCGAGATTGCATTAAGTCCGATATTACTTTCTAAAGCCGATGTTATCCACCAGCCAATATTATATTTATTGGCGAGATCAATCCACTCCAGCGTTCCTCTAAATCCACCAACAAAACTTGGTTTGAGAATAATATATTGTGGTTGGATTTTCCGCAGCAATGCTTCTTTTTCTTCTAATGAAAATACCCCAATTAATTCTTCATCCAAAGCAATTGGAAAAGGTGTCGTTTTACACAAATCAGCCATGGCCGGAATATTCCCTTTTTTAATTGGTTGTTCAATACTATGTAACTGAAATACTTTTAATTGATTTAATTTATCTAAAGCTTCATTTAAAGCAAAAGCACCATTAGCATCAACCCTTATTTCAATTTGCTTTGCAGAAAAATGATTTCTTATAAATTGTAATAATTCCACTTCTTTCTGGAAATCGATCGCTCCAATTTTTAGTTTTATACAATCAAAACCTTGTTCTAATTTCTCTTCGATTTGTTCTTTCATAAAAGAAGCTTCTCCCATCCAAACTAAACCATTTATTACAATTGACTTTGAATAATTGGTGAAATCTGAAGGAAATAAAAGATATGGATTTTCACTTCTAAGAGATAAAAAAGCCATTTCGATTCCGAATTGTATTGAAGGAAATTCCAATAGAGCTTCCCAAAGAGCGGTTTCTTCCAAATGAATGTTCTGGCAGGCCCAATCTAGTCTTTCTTCATAATCATCACGATCATCAGCACTCAAACCACGTAAAATACCACACTCACCTATTCCTTTTTTACCATTTTCTTCAACAACAATAAACCAGGTTTCTTTTTCGGTCATAACGCCTCTGGAAGTTCCGGAAGGGCGTTTAAACTCGAGCATGTATTTATGATAAGTTGCTTGCATGATTTATTTTTTTCACCATATAAGTGATATAAGAAAATTTAAGTTTGGCTTTATAAATATTAAAGCTTAAAAGAAATATAAGAAAAACTAAATTGAACTTTCAGCGTCCTGCATAATGTACTATAAGACTATATTATGGAAATTTACAAGAAAACTCAGGTTCTGTATCGCTCACCACAATACAATTAAATGTACTTATATCACTTATATGGTGAAAAACATTTAATTATAAAGCTTTAAGACTTTTTCGAAGTCTTTAGATGGTAAACCTGCTTTTTTGAAGTTTGTAAAATCAAGTTTTGTTTTGTCTGTCCAGCTTAAACTATCAGTCACATTTTGCATTTGGTACTTTTTGTAAATTGGTTTTGCACTACCATAATCGTCGCTTAATAAATAAACGTGAGCGAGGTTTAATTTTATCTCCAATTCTGTATCGTCGAGTTTTTCGCCTTCTTTTAAGAATTTAATTGCTTTAGCATACTGTTTGGTCAAAATATAGCAGTAACCAATTGAACTGTAGTCAATAGCTGTTGCTTTTCCGTCGTTAATGATTGTATTTAATTTAGGAATAGCTTCGTTGTATTTCTGCAGTTTTATTAATGTAGCAGCCTGTGTTCGTAAATCGCCGTATACATTTTTAGAGATGTCAGCGTCTTTATAACACGCGTTTCCAAAATCTTTATATACTTTGTTTTTTTCGATTGGTAATAACTTTTGAAACTCTGAGTAACGATATTGTTTTATGATTTTATCTAAAATACAAACGCAAAAATCATCAGAATTGGCCATTTTTTGTGCCATTGTTGATGTTTTGCATAAGCTGATGATTTCGTTTTTGTTATCCTGATTCCAGCCGCGGTTCAATTTAGTATCCACCCAAGGCACAACTTCTAAAACAATTTTTTGATTCAAAAGCCAGTTTTTGCTGTGAAAACCAAACCAAATTGTACTAATGCCTTGTCCTAAACAAGAAGATTTATCTAATGACAATCTTTTTGCATCTTTACTAACTTCATCTACTTGGGCATAACAGGCTTTGTCTGTTTTTCCGTCGTCAATGTATTTTTTTGCATTTTCCTCTGAAGTAAAAAGTGCATAAGTGCAAGTGTCATCACCGGAGATTTTTGACATTAGAAAAACAGCTCCGGCAGAACCCTGACTGATTCCGGTTGGGTCTGGAATTGCTTTTAATACCGAAACCAAACTATTTGCCATTTGCTGGTTTTCGTCTAATAGTGTAATTCGGTACACGATTTCTGTGGTTCCTATAGGGAGGTCTTCTGTTTTTAAAGTGATTCGGTCACGGGCAGAAACTATAATTTCTTTAGTTGTGGCGCGCTCTTTGTCCCAATAACCGTCTTTTTGAGCAAAAGAACTGTATGAAACTGTAATTAAAAAGAATAGGGCAATTTTTTTTAAATTCATATTTCTTGTAATAAGTTTTTAAGTAGGATTCACGAATATTCTATAATAAAACTAATTTTAAACGTCAGATTTGTCATTTCTCCTCCGTCGAAATGACATAAATTATGCCAAATATTTCTTTTGAAACCTGCTGCCCTAGCCCCGATAGAGGCGGTATCCTTTTTTTGAGGTGATTTTTCATCGCCTCAAAAAAGATATAGCCGAAAGCGGGAAATAGCTCCTTATCCTTCGACTCCGCTCAGGATAATATCTGTAAACTTAACTAATTACAATTCAATAGATTCTCCGATTTCCAAAAGCATTAAATCTTTTCCTTTATCGAAAAATTTGCGAATCGATTCTTCATGATTGATTTCGATATAACCAAAAGTATCAAAATGATAGCCTAGGATTTTATCGCATTCCACAAAATCAGACGCAATGATGGCATCTTCAACATCCATAGTAAAATTGTTTCCGATTGGAAGAATAGCCAAATCTAATTTGGTACGCATCGGGATCAGTTTCATATCCATTGTAAGAGCTGTGTCACCCGCAATGTAGATATTTTTGTGTTCTCCTTCAATAACAAAACCTCCAGGATTTCCACCGTAACTTCCGTCAGGAAAAGAACTTGAGTGAATGGCGTTTACATATTTTACTATTCCAAAATCGAATTTCCAGCTTCCACCGTGATTCATCGGGTGTGCTTTATGACCTAATTTGGCATAATAACTGGTTATTTCTGCATTAGAAACAATTACAGCATTGGTGCGATTTGCAATAGCTTCAACGTCTAAAACGTGATCGCCGTGCGCATGCGTAAGTAAAATATAATCAGCTTTTAATGTGTTTATATCGATTGCCGAAGCCTGTGGATTTCCTGTAATAAAAGGATCAACAATGATATGTTTTCCTCCAACTTCGATACCTAAAGAAGCGTGTCCGTAGAATGTAATTTTCATTTTATAGCAATTTAAAGTTGTACTTTTTTATCTTCCGCCTAAGAAAAGATTAACAATGATGTCTGAAATTAATGAAATCATACAAACTGTCAATAATATTGAAAGCAAGAAAGTGCTTAACGCCAGTTTTTTTAATTCCGGATCTAAAAGCTTTGGATTTTGATTTTTATAAACGGTAATTAAATGTTTAGTTAAAGGAATGTAAGCCAATAAAAACAAATATTGATCGAAACGATAATCGCTCAAAATGGCAAAAACAACCACTAAAAGCATCGCTGTAATGATCAATGTAAAATGATAAATTTTAGCTTTTGCACCACCAATCTGGACTACGATGGTATTTTTTCCTGATTTTTTGTCTGATTCTTCATCACGCATATTGTTCAGATTTAAAACCCCAACGCTAAATAATCCTATAGAGATTGCCGGTAAAATTAAAAGTGGATCTACTTCTTTTGAGTATAAAAAGTTAACACCCAAAGTACTTACTAATCCGAAGAAAATGAAAACAAAAACGTCTCCAAAACCTCTGTATCCGTAAGCTGAATTCCCTACTGTATAACGAATTGCCGAAACAATTGCAGCGATTCCCAATAATAAAAAGAAAATTGAATAGCCAAAATTACTTTCTCCAAAAGCAAAGTAAATCAAAATGATTGCTGATAATAGAGTCAGCGCAGTCGTAATGATTATCGCTTTTTTCATAGCCTGAGGCGTTATCACTCCACTCTGAATGGCACGTTGCGGACCAACGCGATCTTCATTGTCTGTGCCTTTTACCCCATCTCCGTAATCATTTGCAAAATTGGATAAAACCTGTAAACCAAGTGTGGTTAAAAGTGCAAAACCAAAAATTTTCCAGCTGAAAACTTCAGTTGGTGTATTGATAGTTGCGGTTGGGTTTGATAAGGCGTATATACTTCCTACTATAATTCCGGAAACTGATAAAGGCAATGTGCGCAGTCTGGCGGCTTCAATCCAATGTTTCATTCTGTTTTGTTTAGTTTTTAAATTTTGTTTCAGGTTCTTTAAGAGTTTTCAGTCGCAGTCGCAGTAAGCAGTTTAGTACTGAGACTGTGACTGAGACTGATTACTATTTTTAAGGAAGCCACTTATTTTCTCCGAAATTTGGTTTTCTTTTTTCCAAAAATGCATTTCTGCCTTCTTTTGCTTCTTCAGTCATGTAGGCTAAACGAGTTGCTTCTCCGGCGAAAACCTGCTGTCCTACCATTCCGTCGTCTGTAAGGTTCATGGCGAATTTTAGCATTTTTATAGAAGTTGGTGATTTTTGAAGAATTTCCTGAGCCCATTCGTAAGCAGTAGCCTCAAGTTCGTCGTGAGGAATAACAGCATTTACCATTCCCATATCCATTGCTTCCTGAGCTGAATAGTTTCTTCCTAAAAAGAAAATCTCACGGGCTTTTTTCTGACCCACCATTTTTGCTAAATAAGCTGATCCGTAACCACCATCAAAACTGGTAACATCAGCATCTGTTTGTTTAAAAATAGCGTGTTCTTTACTGGCTAAAGTCATATCGCAAACCACATGCAAACTATGTCCACCACCAACAGCCCAACCCGGAACAACAGCAATAACCACTTTTGGCATAAAACGAATTAAACGTTGTACTTCCAGAATATTCAAACGATGTTGTCCGTCTTCACCTACATAACCCTGATGTCCACGAGCATTTTGATCGCCACCACTGCAAAAAGAATAAACGCCATCTTTAGTTGATGGGCCTTCAGCAGAAAGTAACACTACTCCTATCGAAGTATCTTCTTGTGCATCGTAAAAAGCCTGGTATAATTCTGAAGTTGTTTTTGGGCGGAAAGCGTTTCTAACATTAGGTCTGTTAAATGCTATTCTTGCAACTCCATTACATTTTTTATAGGTTATATCTTCAAATTCTCTGGCAGTAATCCAATCCATTTCTATTTGTTTAGTTTTAATAATTATAGTGTAAAAATAAAGCATTTTTACATTTTTACCTACTCAAATCGGCTTAAGTCTGCGTGAAAATAACTTTAGAAAGTGGCAAATACTATTTACTTACAAAAAATAACATTATTTAACATTGGATTTCAAAAATAATTAAGTAATTTTACACCCTAGAAATCAATGAGATACATTTTATTTCACTGATTTATGATTGATTTTCTTTCACTGATTTATTAACCTAAAAAATGACTTTTTTTGAGAAAAATTAAAAATTTTGTCGCTCATTTTTTTACGGTTTTTATTAGTAAACCTTTAACTAATGAGCAAATGATTTTTGCGTTTGTTAAAACTTCAAAAAAGAGATAGTAGCACCTAAGGTTAAATGCTAGAATTGTTTAAGTAATTAGTATAAGATTGATTACGAAAAAGAAGAAAATGCTAACCAAAACATTCTATAAGTTATTTATCAACCAAATGGATTAGCCGCGAAATTGATTTTTTGCTTTTAAGATGAACGTATTGATTGTTTAAAGACATACCAGATGAGAGCGTAACTCCTAAAATTTATAAAGTTGTTATTCTTTTAATGGATTCGAATTATTTTATTTCTGTTTTTTTTTAATTACAATTTTTTTTAAAACTGAATAAAAAGAGAAAGGCTGCTTGTAATGGGCAGCCTTTCTTGTTTAAATAATTCTCTAAATAAAATTTCAATAAAAAAATTCCAAATTCCAATAACAGCGAATGCATTGGAATTTTAAGAACTTTCTAATTTTCTTTTACCAGATAAATCCCGTCTTCTTTGATTTCGATGAGTTTATCTTTGTATAAAGCTCCAATTGCTTTTTTGAAGGTTTTTTTACTCATTTTCAAAACTGTTTTAATGTCTTCAGGATGTGATGCATCATTTAGTCTCAGGAAACCACGATTAGCACGTAATTCATCCAGAATTTTCTCTGCATTTGGCTCAATACTTTGATAACCTTGTACTTGTAGTGCAACATCTATTTTATTATCAGGACGAATGTTTTTAATAAAACCAATCATTCTGTCTCCGGTTCTGATCGCGTCATCGTAAACTTCATCTTTATACAACAAACCTTTGTGCTGTTCATTGATGATAACATTAATACCTAATTCGGTAATGTGTGAAACTATCAAATCGACTTCTTCTCCTTTTTCAACTGTAAGCTGATCGTTTGACAAAAATTGGTTCAATTTACTTGAAGCCACCAAACGATTGGTTTTTTCATCCATATAAAGGTAAACCAAATAACGTTTTCCTTTTTCCATTGGACGCGCCTGTTCTTTAAAAGGAACAAGGATATCTTTCTCCATTCCCCAATCCATAAAGGCACCAACCTGATTGATATAATTTACTCTTAAAAGTGCAAATTCATTCAATAAAATATAAGGCTCTAATGTTGTTGCAACAGGACGTTGTTCGTGGTCCAAATAAACGAAAACTATAAGCTCCTCGCCTATTTCAAATTCATTTGGAACGTATTTATTCGGTAATAATATATCGTGAATTCCTTCCGGGTCTTTTTCAGGATTTCCTAAAAATAAACCAACTTTGGTATCGCGTAATATGGTAAGTGTATTGTATTTTCCTATTTCAATCATATTCTTAAGTTCTGAGTCGATAAATGACTAAGTTTCCAGCTGCAAATGTACGAAGTTTGAAAATGGTAAACCGAAAAATATTTTGAATTAAAAAAAAGCAAGATGCTTCTTATTATACTTTGTGCTTTTTAATTAAATTTGAGAACGTAAATCAACTCCAAATCAATGAAAAAAATTACTTTTTACTTCGTTTTTGCCTTTTTACTATTTTCTCAGATCGGTATTTCGCAGGTTGCTGAAGATCCGGAAATTAAAAAGATGATTTCAGAAGTTAAATCCGAAAACCTCGAAGCAACTGTTCGAAAACTGGTAACTTTTGGAACCAGACATACTTTAAGTGATACAAAAAGCAAAACAAAAGGAATTGGAGCAGCACAGCAATGGGTAAAATCTGAGTTTGACAAATATGCCTTAGAATCTGGTGGAAGATTAACTTCTACAATAGATTATTTTACGGTTAAAGCAGACGGAAAACGGGTAAAAGTAGACAGCCAACTTGGAAATGTCATGGCCATTTTAAAAGGAACTGACCCTAATGATAATCGTGTGCTTATTATTAGTGGACATCTTGATTCACGCGTTTCCGACGTAATGAATGTAAAATCGGACGCGCCTGGTGCTAATGACGACGGATCTGGTGTTGCAGCCGTTATTGAATTAGCTAAGATTATGAGTAAAAGATCTTTTCCGGCAACCATTATTTTTGTTGCTGTTGTTGGCGAAGAACAAGGACTTATTGGTGCCCGCCATTTGGCTGAATTTGCTAAAGAATCAAACTGGAATATCATCGCCATGCTGAATAACGACATGATTGGAAACAGTTTATCCAGCGGAACTAATTTAAGAGATAATACACAAATTAGAGTTTTTAGTGAAACTATCCCGTTTTTAGAAACTGAAGATGAAGCTAAAATGCGTAAATCAATTAATCGTGATAATGACAGCCCGTCCAGATTATTGGCGCGTTATATTAAAACAACTACTGAACAATATGTGGATCAGCTTTCTGTAAAATTAGTATACAGAAACGATCGTTTTTTACGCGGAGGAGATCATACTCCTTTTAGTCAAAACGGATTTACAGCCGTTCGTTTTTGTGAAATGAATGAAAATTTTGATCACCAGCATCAGGATTTAAGAACGGAGAACAATATAAAATATGGCGATCTTCCTGAATTTATGGATTTCGATTATTTAAGAAAAAATGCCTGTGCCAATTTAGCGGTTTTAGCTAATCTGGCGTGGTCTCCAAAAGCTCCGGTAAATGTTGGAATTGAAGTTAAAAACCTTTCTAATTCCTCTACATTAATTTGGAGTGCTCCGGAAGACAAGCCTCAGTTTGGTTATCAGATTTTGATGAGAGAAACCTCTTCATCACATTGGGAAAAAACATTTTTTGTAAAAGATACGAAAGCCGAGATTCCTTATTCTAAAGACAATTATTTCTTTACAGTACAGACAGTAGATGCTTTAGGTCATGCCAGTATACCGGTATTTCCAATCCCGATTCGTTAGATTTGTTTCAATAAAAAAGCGCCAACAGGCGCTTTTCTTTTATACTAGTTTAAACCAGCTCTTTAAAATATTGTTTTAGAATAACATCATTTACTACAGTTGGTGTAAAAATTTCCAGAATAACTGGTTTGTCATTTTGCGAATATAAATTGTCAATTCTAGTTTCTAACGATTCCGTATCAGAAGCTGTCAAATAATCAAACTGATACATTTTAGCCAAATGCTCCGCTGTTAAATGATGTGAAGTTTCAAAATACGTATTGAAAACAGGTTTTTCCTCATGACCTGGTAAGATTCTGAAAATTCCTCCTCCTCCATTATTGATCAAAATAATTTTGAAGTTTTTTGGGATAAACGAATTCCATAAAGCATTGCTGTCGTACAAGAAACTAATATCTCCTGTAATGAAGACATTTTGCTTTTGACTTCCTACAGCAGCACCTATTGCTGTAGATGTACTGCCGTCAATTCCGCTGGTTCCTCTATTGCAAAAAACTTCTATAGAAGGATCGATATGAATTAATTGTGCATAACGTATAGCTGAACTATTACTAATTTGCAACTGACTGTTTATAGGCAATGATTCAATGACTTTTTCGAAAACCTTAAAATCCGAAAAGGGGATTTTTTTCAGATATTCATTTCTTCTGATTTTACGAAAATTGTAAATTTTACCAATTTTTTCAGCATAACTACTTTTTGTATAAGTTGTTTTTGAAAACAAATCGGTAAAGAAGTCATTTGGCTGCATTACAAAATGCTGTGTTAAAGCATTAAATGTATCGTAAGCCCGTAAAGTGTCAATATGCCAATGCTCTTTTGGTTTGTGTTTGCGTAAGAATCCTTTTATACGTTTAGATACAATCATACCACCAAAAGTTATTAAAACATCTGGATTAAGCTCTTTAAAATCAACATCATCAAACGGCGTAATTAAAGTATCGATACTATTAATAAAATCAGGATGATGTAGGTTTGAAGTCGTTTCTGTCAGCACTACAACAGACGGATCTTTTGCGAAATTTTCTATAATTTCCTCCTCTATAACATTAGCTTCATTAACACCAACAAGGATTAGTTTACGTTTGGATGAATTCCAGATTGAAACAAAATCAGATATATTTTCAATAGTTTTTGTTCCGAGGATTTCTTCTGAATTTGTGATTTTTGGTTGAACAGAAAGTGCTGAAACAGTCTCGTATAAAGGTTCTTCAAAAGGTGCATTAATATGAACCGGACCTTTTTGAAGAATCGCTGTTTCTATGGCTTTGTTGATTTTTAAATCATTTACTTCAGAAGTTTCTTCTGTTAAATTGGCATTAAAAACCGAATGATTCTGAAAAACATTTTCCTGACGAATTGTTTGTCCGTCACCAATGTCTATCTTACTTTGAGGACGATCTGCAGAAATTATAATCAATGGAATCTGACTGTAAAAGGCTTCGGCTACAGCCGGATAATAATTCAATAACGCAGAACCTGAAGTGCAAACAATTGCTGTAGGTTTTTTAGTTTGCTGTGCAATTCCTAGGGCAAAAAAGGCTGCGCAACGTTCATCTGCAATACTATAACAGGTAAAGTTAGGATTTTGTGCAAAACCAATAGTTAGAGGAGCATTTCTTGATCCGGGAGAAATAATAATATTAGTAATTCCTTTTGCTAAACAAATTTCGATAATGCTTTGAGCAAGCGGTATTTTGGGGTAAATCATTCTTATGGCGTATTACTTTTAAAGAAAATCTAAACTTGAAGATTTTTTTTGACATCACAAAGTTACAAACTTCACACTTGATTTACTTATAAATTAGGAAGATATTAAGGCTGTTTTTAGAAAAAGGAAATATATTTGTAATAGCGTTTTTTTTTGTCAAAATAAACTTCATATGCGTATCCTCTATTTTTTTTTACTTTGTATTTCAATGCAAACCATAAAGTCACAAAATCAATTTGTTCCTGACGATACGCCTTATGAAAAAGCTTTAGAAACCACAAAAACAGAAGGAAAACCACTTTTTATAATGCTTTATGCCGAATGGTGCCCTCATTGTAATCAGATGAAAAAAGAAGTTTTTAGTGATCCAAATGTGATGAATTTTTTAAAGGAAAACTATGTTTGCATCTGGAAAAATATCGAGAAAGAAGAAGGATTGGCGCTTAAAAATAAATACAATACCAAATCACTACCTACTTTTTTGTTTTTAGATTCTAATGAAACACTTTTATATGTGTTGAAAGGCGAAATGAAAACCGCCGAGTTTATGACAGAAATAAAATACGCCTTGAATTCAAGAATGCAATTGCCTTATTTAGAGAAAGAATTCCTTTCTGACCCAAGTAATTCTACCAAGTTTTTTACTTATTTGAATACTCTAAAAAAGGGAAAAGACCGAACGGATTTATCTGTTCCAACGCATATTTATCTAAAAACACAATCTGATGCACAATTGGTTAGTGAAACCAATTGGAGAATCATCGCGAATGGCGTGACGGATATTAATTCGAGAGAATTTCAATACGTTTTAAAACACCAGAAAGAGTTTGCTGCTGTGGCTTCGCAGAGTCGTGTAGATCGTAAAACAGAAAGTATTGTAACCGAATTGCTTCGCCCTTTAGTTGATAATTTAGATACTGTAAATTACTATAAAAAAAGGGAAGTTGCCAAATCTATTCGATTGCAAAAAACAGATTCTTTGGTTTTCAAATTTGATTTGACTCTGGCTGAAAGAACCGAAAAATGGCAGTTTTATAAAAAAGTGACGCTAGAGAACACACAGAAATTAGTTTGGAATGATGCCAGTTTTTTGAAAGATATCGGGCAAACTTATTTGAAACATATTAACGATACAGAAAGCCTAAAAAAATCTATTTTATGGGTAAAACATTCTTTAGAATTAAATGATTCTTACGACGGAAATTTGCTCGTCGCAAGGCTTTACAATAAAATTAAAGACAAAAAATCAGCTTTACAATATGCTAATGATGCCAAAGTCATTTGTACAGAAATGACCTGGAATACTAAAGAAGTTGATACATTGTTAGCAGAATTGAACACTAAATAAAAAAGAAATAGCCACGAATTCACAAATTATTTAAAAATGCAAGCAAATAATTCGTGAATTCGTGGCGAAAAAAAATATTAAAACCATGAACCTTACTCTTAGACCTGCAACAGTAAATGATTTAGAAAAAATTCTGGACATTGTAAACTATTCTATTTTGCACACGACGGCAAATTATAATTATGACATTCAGACCCTTGATGTGCAAACAAAATGGTTTGAAGATAAAACTGCAAAAAATCTTCCTATTGTGGTTGCTGATTTAGATGGCGAAGTGGTCGGTTTTGGAAGTTATGGACAGTTTCGCGAAAAAATTGGTTATCAATATACAGTGGAGCATTCGGTTTATGTAGTGGATCATGTAATAGGAAAAGGCATTGGCTCTCAATTATTGACCGAATTAATTCGATTGGCTAAAGAACAAGGATACCATGTTATGATTGGTGCTATTGATGCCGATAATGCGGGTAGTATTGCTTTTCATGAAAAGTTTGGATTTGTAGTTACAGGAACGATTCGCGAAGTGGGTTACAAATTTGATCACTGGCTTGATTTGGTTTTTATGCAGTTGATACTTGTTTAACCGCAAAGTTCTCAAGGATTTTAGACAAAGTTCGCTAAGGTTTTTAATTACAATATGTTGAAAATGGCACGCGGATTTAAGCGGATTTCAATTTTTATTTTAAAAACAAGTGCCTAGTCCTAATGGGAGGAAAAGTCCTTTTGTGACGGGGTTCGGCACAAAAGATTACTTCACTTTACATCTATTTTAATCGGAGTTCAGTGAACTTTCGTTTGGAAGGACACCAGCAATAGCGACTGATGAAGTAATTGGCTCCTAAAAAAAATCCACAAACCTGAATTTACATTCAAATTTGTGGATTTTTTGGTTTTAATCAATTTGGATTAACTTTTAATCCAATTGATTACTTCTGGTTCTGTAACTAGTGTTTTTGGTTTGATCACTTTTACGAGTTCACCTTTTTCATTGATTAAGTATTTTTGGAAGTTCCATTCCACTTCAGAATCCTGTAAACCGTTTTTAGATTTTTGTGTTAAGAATTTATAAACCTCACACATATCATCGCCTTTTACCGACACTTTGTCCATCATAGGAAAAGTTACACCGTAATTTTGCTGGCAGAACGTTTGGATTTCTTCATTGGTACCTGGTTCCTGAGATGCAAAATTATTTGCCGGAAAACCAACAATTACAAAACCTTTATCTTTATATTCTTTGTAAACTGCTTCAAGATCTTTGTATTGAGGCGTTAATCCACATTTTGAAGCGGTGTTTACAATCATGATTTTTTTTCCTTTTAGAGATGCAAAATCAAAAGTATTTCCTGATAAATCTTCAACTTTAAATTGATAGATGGTTTGTTTTTCCATAACTTTTTCTGTTTTAGATTTATTGATACTTGTTTGAGCCTGAAGTTGTGCTGCCATTAAAAAGACTGCACTACAAACTAAAAATGCTATTTTATTCATCGTTTAATTTTTTATAAAATTAGTTAAAATCTGTTTTACAGAAAGAGTTTGATTGCTTTATTTTTATTAAAGATAAGTTAAATAAAAAAACGAAGCCTAACGTTAATCACTCGTTAGGCTTCTCCCCATACAAACAAATCAAACCATGAATTAATATTATCCCTTAATTTTATAAAATAAGAAATTGGCGCTATCCTGGATTCTTACCTTATAGTCCCTTTATGTTTAAATTATAGTTGATGCCTCCCGGTTATAGTGAAAATTAATTTTAAACTCTAATTCATATTTCCCAGTTGATCTTTTTTTTAATGGCGTGTATAAGGAAATTTCAATTCGTTTAATTTGGAAAATACAGTTTGCAAATAATTTTCGGTTTGGAAGTCCGGGGACATCAACTATTAAATCTATATGTATTAATTTTAATAAAATCCCTATGGAAAACCGGAGCATTTAAAGCGGAATGATGAAGTCTGGCAGTTCCTTTTCGAAAATCTTTATTATTCAAATTTGACAATGCTAAAACAGTAGTCAGAGCTACGATTAAAATTTTTAATTTATTCAGATTTTTCATAGTATTATTCTTTTTTATCACAATTAATTTTAAATAATTCTTTAAACGAATGTTAAAATCAATATTTTTGATTTACTCCTAACATGCTAATTATAAACTAATAAAAAGTGATCTTTCTAAAATTTGCTATTTATCGAATAGTAATTTTCATGTTATAATAGCATTTACGTAATTGGATTGCTTTTGGTTTTAAAAAAATGAAAAAAAATCAACATTTTTTCTAAATCCCTTATTTTACTAAGTATTTGGCTATTAAAAAAAATCCATTTTGATTAAAAAATAAATTATCTTTATCTCAAGTAACATAATATCGTTTAATAAATTTTGTTTAAACTTTAAAAACCTTAATCTATGAGTCAAGAAGAATTATTAGTTTTGATCTACAAGAAAGACGAAAGAGCTTTTACCCACTTGTATGATATGTATTCCAAAAGTTTGTATTCGGTCATCCATGTCTTGATAAAAAACAGGGAAGAATCCGAAGATGTTTTGCAGGAAGTTTTTGTCAAAATCTGGAAAAATATCGATTCATATAATGAAAGCAAAGGGCGATTTTATACGTGGATCCTTAATATTGCCCGAAATACCTCTATAGATAAATTAAGATCTAAAAATTTTAATAACAGCCAAAAAAACCTTTCATCAGATAATTTCGTAAATCTGTTAGACGACAGTAACAAACTGCTTAATAAAATTGATACCATTGGGATTCAGGAATTTGTCAAAAAACTGAAACCAAAATGTATCGAAATTATTGATTTGTTATTTTTTAAAGGATATACCCAACAAGAAGCTTCAGAAGAATTGGCAATGCCACTGGGAACTATCAAAACGCAAAACAGAAACTGTATTAACGATTTACGTAATTATTTAAAAATATAATGGAAGCACAAGAATATATAGACTCAGGAATTCTAGAACTATACGTTTATGGTTTATTAACCGAAACTGAAAATTTAGAAATAGCCGAAATGGCTAAAAAAAGCCCGGAAGTAGATCAGGAAATTATTTCTATAGAAAAAGCTATTGTAGCTTTATCATCAAGCTTCTCACCTTTCCATTCGGTAGCGAATTTTGAAAAGATAAAAGCGCGTTTAGAACTGAAACATGGCAAAGTAGTCGAAATGAAACCAGCTTCGAAATGGTCTCAATATGTGGGCTGGGCCGCTGCTGTTTTACTACTGTTAGGACTTGGATATCAAACTTTAGAATTGACAAAAACCAAAGATGCTATTGCAACTGTTGGCAATGAAAAAACTAAAATTGAAAGAGAGTTTGCTTACTTAGACCAACAACATAAAGAAACAGAGAAAAGCTTAACTATTGTTAGAGATATCAAAAATACCGGTGTAACACTTGGTGGTCAGGCTGTTTCGCCAACATCATTTGCTAAAGTGTATTGGAACAAGGACACTAAAACGACTTATATTGATGCTGCAGGTTTGCCAAAACCTCCAAAAGGAATGGTTTACCAGGTTTGGGCCTTAAAATTAAGTCCAGTGCTTACGCCAACAAGTATTGGTTTATTGAGCGACTTTGAAGGAAATTCAAATAAAATCTTTGCTGTAGACCGTACCAACGAAGCGGAAGCTTTTGGAATTACATTGGAACCAGCCGGAGGAAGCTTAACTCCAACAATGGCACAATTGTATACTTTAGGAAGAGTTTAAAAGTAAACTTGTCGTAAATTGAAAACGCATATTAATTTATTTAATATGCGTTTTTTTATTATTTTTAATTCCACTAACTAACAAAAAAATCATGAACGGAACTTTACTTTTAAGAATTGCAGTTGCAATAATACTTCTCACTCATTCCGTTTTCGGAATGTTTAATAATGGCATTAATGACTTTGGAAATTTGTATCTGAACCAGATTGGATTTGCTCCTTTTGGCGTTTTTCTGGCGTGGACCATTAAATTATCTCACGTTGTTGCGGCAATACTTTTAGTTTTTAATAAATACATTAAGCTTGCCGGTTTTGTAACGATTTTTGTTTTAATAATGGGAATTATTCTGGTACATTTTGAGGAAGGCTGGTTTGTTGTTGGCGGAGGAAGAAATGGTGTTGAATATAACTTTTTATTAATTGTTGTACTATTTGCAATTATGTTTCCGGATGGTTTTAAGAAAAATACAATCGAATAACTCAGGTAAAAAAATAAAAAAAATTTGGGATGGAAGTAATCTGCAAAAACTGTAATCAGATTTTTAAAGGCCACTATTGCAACAACTGTGGACAAACGGCTTAAACACATAAAATTAACGCTCATATTTTATGGCATGATATTCAGCATGGCTTATTACATTTTGATGCAGGAATTCCTTATTCTTTAAAACAATTGTTTACAAGGCCAGGACATTCAATTAGAGAATTTATCGAAGGGAAACGTGTTAAGCATTTTAAACCATTATGGTTAGTTGCTGTTCTTGGTGCTCTGTATGGTTTTTTATAAATCAATATATTTGTAAATTCAGACAACTCCAATATAGATTTGCGTGATTACAACTAATGGATGGCAACACATTTTTCATGGGTAACCATTGCCACTATACCAATTTATACTATCGGAACTTTTATTGTATTCAGGAAACAAGGTTATAATTTTTTCGAATTTTTTGTACTCAATACTTTCAAAGCTTCACAAAGACTCTTGGTGCAAATTTTGACATTTCCTGTATTATTATATTTAAGCAGCAAAATCATGTTGAGAAGTTCTCGACTATGACTTATATAATTGGAATTATATTGATATTTTGGACTAACATTCAATTTTTTAATAAAATATCGAAAACCAGAGCATTCTTTTTAACGCTATTAAGTCATATTATATTTTTAACCACTTTTATAGTGCTTGTAGCAATAGTTCTTTTATTAACTGGAAAAATGCCTGATTAAAAGTAAGTTAGAATTCTAAAAAAAGAAAAAAATCCTTGTTTTCTTTTTTTTATTAAAATACATATCGTAATATTGCAATATAAATATAAAACAATGGGAGCATCTAAATCAGATCACTTTACGGATCACCAAAATGAATTGGCCATTTTAACAAAAGCATTGGGACATCCAGCACGAATTGCTATTATTGAATATTTGCTAAAAGTAAATACCTGTATTTGCGGAGATATAGTAAACGAACTGCCACTTTCACAACCTACAGTTTCTCAGCATTTAAAGGAATTAAAAAATGCCGGATTAATAAAAGGGAACATTGACGGAAACGCCATTTGTTATTGCATTAATGAAGCAGGTTTTGAAAAAATAAAAGGTTTCTTCGAAATCATCACACTTCATATTGAGAAAAATAAAAAAGAATGTTGTTAATCATTAAATCAAATTATTATGAAACTTTCAGAAATTAAAAAATTGCTAACTACTGTTGAAACAGTAAATTTTCAATTGCCAAACGGAAACTTTGTTCCGGAATACTTTCATGTTACCGAAGTAGGTTTAGTTACCAAAAACTTTATTGATTGCGGCGGAACGGTTCGCAAAGAGACGGTTGTAAATTTTCAACTTTGGGATGCCAATGATTTTGAGCACCGTTTAAAACCACAAAAACTAATTCATATTATTGAACTTTCTGAAAAAGTTCTTGAAATAGACAATTTTGAAATTGAAGTTGAATACCAGGATACTACTATCGGAAAATATGATTTAGGTTTTAATGGAAAAGATTTTGAGTTATTAAATAAAAAGACAGCTTGTTTAGCTCAGGAACAATGTGGGGTTCCATCAGAAAAACCGAAATTTAAACTTACGCAATTAAATGTTGATACTGCCAATTCATGCACACCTGGTAACGGATGTTGCTAATTAATCCCATAAAAAATGTCAAATTCAAATACCTTATTTCCAGAATTAAATAAAATCATTTCTTTATTTGATTTTGAAAAGATTACAACAGAACGAAAAGAAGTATTACAACCTCTGATTGATTTTATCCAGTTAAAAGTGAACGATAATCTTGCAATCAGATTAAATTTAATTTGTACTCATAATTCAAGAAGAAGTCATTTATCTCAGGTTTGGGCACAAACGGCGGCTTACTATTTTGATGTAGAAAATGTTTTTTGCTATTCCGGAGGAACAGAAGCAACGGCATTATTCCCAAAAGTTGCAGAAATCCTGAAAAAATCAGGATTTACTATTAAAATGCTTTCTGAGGGAAATAATCCGGTTTATGCTATAAAATTTGCTCCTACAGAATCTCCAGTTATTGGATTTTCGAAAACATATGATGATGTTTTTAATCCGGAAAGCGGTTTTGCGGCTATTATGACCTGCTCGCAAGCTGATGGCGGCTGCCCTTTTATTGCAGGAGCAGAAAAACGTATTCCTGTTACTTTTGAGGACCCGAAAGCTTTTGATAACTCACCCCAACAAACTGAAAAATACGAGGAACGAAGCTTGCAAATCGCAACTGAAATGTTTTATGTTTTTTCTGAAATAAAAAAATAATATGTCAATAAATCATTGTGCTCCAACTATAAAACGTACAAAACTTGGTTTTCTGGATCGTTTTTTGACTCTTTGGATTTTCATGGCAATGGCAATTGGTATTTCAATTGGGTATTTTATTCCTTCAAGTGGAGATTTTATTAATTCATTCTCAAGTGGAACAACAAATATTCCACTTGCTATTGGACTTATATTAATGATGTACCCACCATTGGCAAAAGTAAAATACGAGAGTATCGGAAGTGTCTTTAAAAACACCAAAGTATTAGGAGCTTCTTTATTTTTAAACTGGATTATAGGTCCTATCCTGATGTTTATTTTAGCCTTGCTATTTTTAAAGGAACATCCTGATTATATGATCGGCTTAATTTTAATTGGATTAGCCCGCTGTATTGCAATGGTTGTTGTCTGGAATGATCTCGCCGATGGAAACAGGGAATATGCCGCCGGATTAATTGCTTTAAATAGTATTTTTCAGGTTTTACTTTATAGCCTGTATGCTTACCTGTTTATCACCATATTACCACCTTATTTTGGTTATAATGGTTTTGACATCGATATTAGTATTATGCAGATTGCTGAAAGTGTTGGAATTTATTTAGGAATCCCTTTTGCTTTAGGAATCATTAGCCATTACGGTTTGATAAAACTAAAGGGTGATGAATGGTTTCAGAATAAATACATACCCATCATCTCTCCTATTACTTTGATTGCTTTGCTTTTTACCATTGTACTTATGTTTAGCCTGAAAGGTGAATTGATTGTTCAGATTCCGATGGATGTTATACGTATTGCAATTCCGTTGGTAATTTATTTTGCTGTCATGTTTGTAATAAGTTTCTTTATTGGGAAATATTTTGGAGCTGATTATTCAAAAAGTGCTGCTATTGCTTTTACAGCAACCGGCAATAATTTTGAACTGGCCATTGCAGTTGCAATTGGCGTATTTGGAATAAATAGCGGTCAGGCCTTTACTGGAGTTATTGGCCCCTTAGTAGAAGTTCCTGCTTTAATCGCCTTAGTAAATGTTGCTTTTTGGTTTAGAAAAAAATATTTCTCTTAAATATTCAAAATCTATTTTACATCAAACCAAAATAAATTTGTCTCAAATAATTCATAAAAAAAGGTTCAACATTACGTTGAACCTTTTTTTATGAATTAATAATTACTCTAAAATAATTATCTATTTTTTAACTTTTTTACTTTTATAATATTTGCTGTATTTTGGATATGTAACAATTCCTATTAAAGAAATTGTTCCTAGTGAATACCAAATCCAGCTTAATGAATGCGCTTCTCCACTTGCATAAGAGTGTAATCCAACTAAGTGGAAATTTACACCATAATAGGTAAACAAGATAGAAATAAAAGCAAACATACTCATTAAGTTGAAAAACCATTTTCCTCTTAATGACGGAACAAAACGTGCATGAATTACAAACGCATAAACCATGATAGAAATCAAAGCCCAGGTTTCTTTTGGATCCCATCCCCAGTAACGTCCCCAGCTTTCGTTAGCCCATTGTCCTCCTAAGAAGTTGCCAATAGTCAACATGATCAAACCAATTGTAAGGGACATTTCGTTGATATAGGTAATTTCTTTGATGTTTAACTCCATTTTGGCTTTGTTTTTCTCATTGGTAAAGAAAATCAATATCAGGGCAACAAAACCTAAAATCATTCCCAATGCAAAAGGTCCGTAACTTGCTACAATGACTGCAACGTGAATCATTAACCAATATGAATTCAAAACAGGCTGCAAATTAGCAATTTCAGGATCAATCCAGTTGGCGTTTGCTGCCATGAAAATCATCGCCGTAACAAAAGCTGCCGATGCCACAGTAAGTTTTGATTTTCTATCAAAAGCCAGTCCAAAGAACATCGTTGCCCACGCCACATATACAATTGCCTCGTAAGCATTACTCCACGGCGCGTGACCCGAAATATACCATCGGGCAATTAAGGCTAGCGTATGAAATGCGAATATTAATCCAATTAAAATATGAAAACCATTTACCGTAATGCGTAAAAACTTTTTATCAAAGAAAATACTAAACAAAGTAAAGATCAACATGAGTATTCCCGAAAGCGAATACCAATAAAACATTTTAGGTAAAATATTGTATTTATTGTACGCGATTTCAAGATCAATTTTCTTTTCGCTTGGACGAACTTTGCTTCCAAATTTCTTTTGAAATCCGTTAATACTTTCAACCAATTGATCAGCTGTGTTAAAATTTTTAGAAATTGATCCGTTATTTAAAGCGCTAAAATACAAGGGTAAAATTTGCTTTACATACGTAGAATCCATTCCTTTTAAACCAGAATTTTGTATTTCTAAATATGAAATCCATTTGTTGTTTGGATCATTTGGAATCGGGAAAATTCTTAAAATACTTCCGCTTAAAGCAGATTCCATTAAGTTTACCTTTTTATCCGTTTCAATAAAATCTTTTTCAAAACTATTTGGATTTGCCGCTTTATAGGCTGCATCTAAGTATGGTGAAAGTTTATAATTTCCGTTTTCATCAAAAAACTTTACAAACGGAGCTAATTTTGCTTTTCTATCAACACCAATGATCTTACGAATACTATCATCTTTTGTATTTAGATAAATGATCGGAATTTGTATCCAAACCTGAGCATATTGTGTCATAGACAAAAACACCTGATCAGAATTCATTCCGTTATAAGTATCACTTTGACTTACCTTTCGCAATAATTCAGAAGAAAAAGTATTGATTGGTTTCATTCTACCACCTGCATCCTGGATGATCAAACGGCCAAATTTGGCAGCATGTGCTTCCGGAGCTTTGTAGATTGACAATAACGAATCTAATTGTTTCTGGCTTGGTGGTGTTGTTACATGATTAGCATGATCATTTGGATCTGTTGTATGATTGTGGTCATGACCTGGCGTATGAACGTGTGGTGCCTGCGCAAAACCACTCAAACTGATCATTAAAACCAAAATAGTAATTAGTTTTTGTTTTTTCTCTTTTACTTTTTCAAGTTTTCGCTTTATATCTGTAAAACGAGAACCTTTAGTAAACATGATTGCCATTAAACCAAAGAATAACATAAAATAGCCTAAATATGTAATCGAAGTTCCCCAGAAATCGTGGTTTACAGAAAGAACTGTTCCTTTTTCGTCCGGATCAAATGAAGATTGAAAAAAACGATATCCTTTATGGTCTAGTACATGATTCATATAAATTCTGGCATCAAAAGTTTCAGCAGAATCCTGAACAGTAACTTTACTTTCAAAAGCGGAATAACTTTTCTCTGTTCCTGGATATTTAGTAGCAATAAAATCGTTTAATTTTACTTTAAAAGGCAAAATATAAGCTTTGCTTCCGTAGAATAAACTGTACTCGATTTTTCCAATTTTAACCGTTTGTGGCTCCCCTACTGATCCTTTCGAACCTAAAAGACGCACTTGCTTCTCTTCACCATCAGCTTTTACTTTTACAATTAAAGCGTCATGATGACTTTTAGCTTTGAAATCATTATCTGATTCATAATCAATAACTCCTCTAACAGCTGGGTCAGGAAAAACAATTCTGATATCACCAATGCTGTATAAGGAACGCATCATTAAAGGCTGCACATTGTCTTTTGTAACAGCTCCTTTTAATTTATCTGCCATTCGCATAAATTCTCCTTCAAATGGCGTTTGAATCGTATATTTTTCTCCTGTTGTAGTAATATTGATCGCACCGTCAGTTTGCTTATTCAAAGCAAATAAAACATTGTGAATATTCTGAACTTCACCTTCTTTCAAATAATGTTCTTCACGTCCTCCTGCTCCTGCTTCAACCAATTTTAGGTATAATGTTCCTTTAGGATCCGGTTTAACTGTTTCTTTAGCTCCCATAATATAGTTTACATAAGTAACTTCAAAAGGAGTTTCGTCGAATTTTCCAGAAAGCGTAAAATCATTATTGGTAACAGGCGAAAATAAAAGACTTTTTTCAAAAACCCTGCGTTTCATTTCGCCTTTGTATTCTCCGTCTGCAAAAACAGTTAAGAATGTTTTATCTGAATAAATTTGATTTTCGGCAGCACCTTCACGAATAGGCATCATACCTTCGTAACTAATATAACGGGTAATAAAAGCTCCTAAAAGAATAAAGATAAAGGCAATATGGAGTAATAAGGTTGCCCATTTTTCTTTTTTTAATAATTGATAACGTTTGATGTTTCCAAAGAAGTTGATCAGGAAAAAGACCATGATAGCCTCAAACCACCAGGTATTGTAAATTAAAATTCTGGCTGTATCAGTATTGTATTTACTTTCGATAAAAGTTCCAATACCCATTGCGATCGCAAATGTTAAAAAAAGAACGGCCATTAATCGTGTAGAAAACAAAAAAGAGAATATTTTTTTATCCATTTCTGAGGAATTACATTGTATAAAAGTGCCACAAAAGTACTTAAAAATGTTGAGTTCCTATATTTGCCTTTTGTTAATAAAAACCAAAAATGATTAGACTCATTTTTAAATTTCATTAACAAACCCCGATTAAATAGAGTTCAATAATTTCTTTGATAGTAAATATTTTTTATTAGATTTGTGTAATCGATTACATTGTTAATTTGTTTTTTAAAGGAGTTATTTTTTCACTATCATTAAAAAACTAACCTATTTGTAAGAATTGTTTCTACTAACAACCAAACTTCATATAATTAAAATCATGAAAACTAAACCCATTAACTTACTCTGTATTGCCCTAACCATTTTACTGGGAAGCTGGTCAAATAATACAATTGCCCAGAATTCAAAGTCTTATGATTCTTATGAAAATATTGAATTTAAAATGACGAAAATTCAGGAGCCAAAAATTCCTAATAATACAGTTAACATAAAAGATTTTGGTGCTATCAATGGCGGTTATGTTTTAAATACTAAGGCTTTCGCCGATGCTATAGATGCTGTTTCAAAAAAAGGTGGAGGAAAAGTCATTATCCCTCCCGGAATCTGGCTTACAGGTCCGATTATATTAAAAAGTAATATTGAATTACACGCTGAAACAGGCGCTTTAATAAAATTTTCGACCGACAAAAGTTTGTATCCAATTATTCAAACCAGTTTTGAAGGGCTAAATACATGGCGTTGCATCTCTCCTATTTACGGCAAAAACCTTGAAAATATTGCTTTTACAGGAAATGGTGTTTGGGATGGTTCGGGTGAAGTTTGGAGACAAGTTAAAAAGAGTAAATTGACCGAAAGCCAATGGAAAAAAGTTATTGCTTCCGGAGGTATTTTAAATGATAAAAAAGAAAGCTGGTATCCATCTGAAACTTTTATGAAAGCTTCTGTTGGTGCGGATCAAAATGTGCGTCTTGATTTAAAAACGAAAGAAGAATTTGAGGCTATTCATGATTTTCTTCGTCCGGTAATGGTGAGTATCCAGAATAGTAAAAGAGTTCTTTTTGACGGGCCTGTTTTTCAAAATTCTCCAGCATGGAACATTCACCCACTTATGGTTGAAGATTTAATTGTTCGTAATGTTACGGTTAGAAATCCGTGGTATTCTCAAAACGGAGATGGACTTGACGTTGAATCATGCAAAAATGTATTAGTCGAAAATTCTAGTTTTGATGTTGGTGATGATGCCATTTGTATCAAATCAGGAAAAGACAAGGATGGTCGTGAAAGAGGCGTTCCGTGTGAAAATATTATCGTGAAAAACAATATCGTATATCACGGACATGGCGGTGTAACGGTTGGAAGTGAAATGTCAGGCGGCGTAAAAAACCTGCATGTTTCAAATTGTACTTTTATGGGAACTGACGTTGGACTTCGTTTTAAAAGCAACAGAGGACGTGGCGGAGTAGTTGAAAACATCTTCATTTCGGATATTTTTATGACTGACATTCCATCACAGGCTATTTCATTCAATCTTTATTATGGAGGAAAATCCATAGAAGAAACGTTAGCGGAAGGCGATACTAAAATTAAAAATCAGGTAGTTGCGGTAAATGAAGAAACACCTCAGTTTAAAAATATCTCAATCAAAAATATTACTATTAAAGGTGCCCAACAAGCTGTGTTTTTACAAGGTTTACCGGAAATGAATCTACAAAACATCGAACTTTCTAATTTGATTATAACTGCTGATAAAGGTTTTTCTATAATTGATGCCAATGGAATTAAAATTACAAACGTAAAATTAGATATTAAAAATCCGACGGTATTCGAAATATACAATGGTAAAAATATGACGCTGAAAGATATTGAATTCAACTCCACTTCGCCAAAAGCCGTTTCAATTGATGGCGCAGCGAGTGAAAAAATAGAATTAGTTTCTTCTAAAAAAACAGAATACGCTAAAAAAACAACTATTAGCGAAGCCGTTTCAAAAGGAGCCGTAAAACTTTAAACGCACTAAAATTCAGAATAAACCCGTTACTTATAATTAGTTAAGTAACGGGTTTTTATTTTGCGTAGAAATTTAAATAATCAAGGGACTTTTAAATAAAAGACAAACGATATAAAAACAATCTACTTTAAAAAATAATCTTAATTTTGCGATATGATTCGAATAACGTTAATTGGTTCCGGAAATGTTGCGCAGCATTTGATAAAAGCTTTCTCTAAAAGTGAAGCTGTCGAAATTGCACAAGTGTTTTCGAGAAAAAAAGAAACTCTGGCTTCTCTAATTGATTACGATAAAATTGTAAATGATTTTGAAGATTTAAAAGAAGCTGACTTATATATTATTGCTGTTTCAGACAATGCAATTTCAGAAGTTTCACAACAATTACCATTCAACAATCAACTTGTAGTTCATACTTCAGGAGCAGCTTCCATCGAAACTTTAGATGGTAAAAATCGTAAAGGCGTTTTTTATCCACTTCAAACTTTTTCTAGGAATAAGGAGATTGATTTTTCAGTAATTCCGATTTGTTTAGAGGCTGAAAATACATTTGACTTTCGTGTTTTGGAAACTGTTGCCAAAAGTATTTCAAATGCTGTTTTTCCAATAAATTCAGAACAACGAAAAGCGTTACATGTAGCAGCTGTTTTTGTAAACAATTTTACGAATCATTTATATCAGATTGGTCAGGAAATTTGCGAAGAGAACCAGGTTTCTTTCGAAATTTTAAAACCGCTGATTCAGGAAACTGCTGAAAAGATAAAAACTTTAGATCCAATTGATGCACAAACCGGACCTGCAAAACGCAATGATTCCAGTACAATTAAAGCCCATTTGAATTATTTAACCAATGAAAATCAAAAGAATATTTATAAAATACTAACACAATCTATACAGCATAATGGCAAAAAGTTATAAAGAAATAATGAATGACATCACAACGTTTATTTTTGATGTTGATGGCGTACTTACAGACAGTTCGGTTTTTGTAACCAATGAAGGAGAAATTCTTCGCACAATGAATATTCGTGATGGTTATGCCATGAAAGCGGCTGTTGAAAGTGGTTATAATGTCTGCGTTATTTCTGGCGGAAGCAATGAAGGTGTTCGCGTGAGACTTCGTAATTTAGGCATTACAGACATTCATTTAGGAACCCCTGATAAAGTAGAAACCTTTAAAGAATATACCGATAATTACAATATCAAACCAGAACAAGTATTATACATGGGCGATGATATTCCTGATTTTCATGTCATGAAATTAGTCGGATTACCAACCTGTCCACAAGATGCAAGTCCTGAAATCAAAAATATTAGCCGTTATATCTCACACGTAAAAGGTGGAAGAGGCGCTGCACGTGACGTAATTGAACAAGTAATGAAAGTACAGGGAAAATGGATGGAATATTTTAATGGAAAACACGATTGATTATCTTAGATTTCAGATTGATTGAACTGCATTTAAAAAACCTTTGAACCTTTGTCCCTCAAAACCTTAGAACCTTCAAGAAATGAAATACCTCAAACTAATTCGGTACCAAAATTTATTGATGCTTGCTTTTATGCAGCTATTATTTCGTTATTCATTTTTAAAACAACAAGATATTCAGTTAGCTTTAACCGATTGGCAATATGGATTATTGGTTTTAAGTACTGTTTTATTGGCCGCTGCGGGTTATGTAATTAATAATATTTTTGATGTTGCCTCAGACACTATCAACAAACCAAATGATGTTGTTATTGGCAAAGGAATTTCAGAAACACGTGCTTATAATATTTATTTCGGATTGAATATTACGGGCGTTGCTATTGGGTTCTATTTGTCAAATGTAATTATGAGACCTGGTTTTGCTACTATTTTTATCTTAATTGCTTCTTTACTTTATTTCTATTCGACAACTTTAAAACAGATCATGCTTTTAGGGAATTTTGTAGTGGCATTATTACTTGCTTTAAGTGTTATCATTATTGGTATTTTTGATATTTTTCCTGCAACAGATGTTGACAATCAGGCGCAAATGGCGAGTTTGTTTTCAATATTAATTGATTACGCTTTGTTTGCTTTTATGATTAATTTTATTCGTGAAATAGTTAAAGATATTGAAGATGTAAATGGCGATTATAACCAAGGATTGAATACATTACCTATTTCAATTGGAATAAGCCGAACCGCAAAAATTGCTTTGGGATTTGCTATTATTCCGTTTATATTATCGTTGCTTTATATCAATAAATACTTTGTAGAAAATGATCTTCTTATTGTAACTTTATATGCCTTTGCTTTTGTTTTAGCCCCTCTTTTATATTTCATTGTAAAAATATTTAGTGCAAAATCACAAAAGGATTTTCATCATTTGAGTACCGTTTTAAAATTGATTTTGCTTTTCGGAATTTTATCAATATTAGTTATTACCTTAAATATTAAGTTCAATGCTTAAAGAAAAATTAAAAAAATATACCCTGATTCTGGCTTCTGGTTCGCCACGCAGACAGCAATTTTTCAAAGATTTAGATTTGGATTTCGAAATTCGACTGAAAGATGTTGAAGAAATTTATCCACCTGAATTAAAAGCGGTGGAAATCACTGATTTTTTAGCTGAATTAAAAGCAAATGCCTTTAAAGGTGAACTGACAGAAAATGAAATATTAATAACCAGCGACACCATTGTATGGCATCAGAATAAAGCTTTAGGGAAACCTAAAAATGCTGAAGAAGCTTTTGAAATGATCAAATCAATGTCGAATACCACTCACGAAGTTTTTACATCAGTTTGTTTTAAAACCAACACTACTTCTACTCTTTTAAATGATGTTACTAAAGTAACTTTCAATGATTTATCTGACGAAGCTATTTTATACTATATAGAAAATTATAAACCTTACGACAAAGCCGGAGCATATGGCATTCAGGAATGGTTTGGTTTTATGGCAGTTGCAAAAGTTGAAGGCTCTTACACCAATGTTATGGGATTACCGACAGCAAAAGTTTACGAATATTTGAGTACTTTAGTGTAAAAAATTAATTTATGTTTTCTTTTAAAGAATATAGTCAGGAAATATTAACAACTGTAATACTTCTTTTAACTCTGGTGGCTTTAAGAATTATTGTTGCCAAATTGATTCGTCGCTACGCCAGCAGTAGTCAATTATTAGAACATCGAACAAATTTAGTAATCAAATACATTCATATTTTGATGAATATTTTAGTTGCGATAAGTTTGATTATAATTTGGGGCGTTAATACCGAGGATATTTTTTTCACGGTTTCCTCAGTTACAACTGTTATTGGCGTTGCAATGTTTGCGCAATGGTCTATTCTAAGTAATATTACTTCTGGAATGATTTTATTTTTTTCGTTTCCTTTTAAAATTGGGGACACAATTAAAATTCATGATAAAGATTTTCCAATTGAAGCTGAAATCGAAGATATTAGCGCTTTTCATGTTAACTTAAGAACCAAAGAAGGCGAAAGAATCATTTTCCCTAATAACTTATTACTCCAAAAAGGTATTTCCATAATGCCAACGCACTACGAAGATAAAGAGTTTTTTGATTAAAGTTTGAATGGGAATTTTATAACGTTAATAGAGAAACCTACAACGTAATTTGTGGAAAAAATAAAGAATTTTGTTTAGATCTAATTCAGACTTTCTAAACCTAATTTTTTACTACCAAAATGATTCGTTCAATCAAATTGCCTTTTTATGCAAAACTTTCCCTTATACTTGTAAGTTTAATTTGTTTTGCTGTAATATTCTGTTTAGGACAAGATATTATTACACCCGTATTGATGGCCTTTTTATTTGCCGTTTTATTACTTCCAATTTTCACCTTATTAAATGTCAGGCTTAAATTTCCACGGCATCTTGCTGCAATAATTTGTGTCCTTACATTTGCCGCATTTATTGTTGGAATATTAGTTTTTATCTCTTATCAGGTTAAAGATATTGCCAACGATTTTGACGCTATAAAGAAAAACACCAATTATTTTATCAGTGAGGTTCATAAATTTGTAAGGGAGAATTTTCATATAAGCATTGGCGAACAAAAAAAATATCTTGATACCGTAACAAAAGATTCAGTAAAAAATGGAGGCGCTGGTACCGTCGGTTCGGCGATACTATCTATTACCGATCTTCTTTTAGATTGTACTATCATTCCTATTTACACTTTCTTGTTTCTGCTTTATAAAGACCATTTTATTCTTTTTCTGGCAAAATTGGTTAATAAAGAAGATCACTCTGCATTAAAAGATATTCTTTCACAAATTAGACTTTCAATAAATAATTATATCGTCAGCTTATTATTAGAAATGATTGTAGTTTCAATACTTACGGGTTTAGGCTTGTGGATTGTTGGTGTGAAATATTTTGTTTTGTTAGGATTAATAACCGGAATATTAAATTTGATACCTTATATAGGAATAACAATTGCCGGAGTAATTAGTCTTTTAGCGTCGTTAACCGGAACTCCTGAAACTTCGGTAATTTTAAGTATTTTACTTGTAAATGTTATTGTTCAGTTAATAGATAATAATCTTCTTGTGCCTTTAATCATTAATTCAAAAGTAGAGATCAATGCTTTTGTATCTATTATGGGAATTATTGTTGGTGGTGCTGCAGCAGGAATTTCGGGTATGTTTTTGGCAATTCCGTTATTGGCAATTTTAAAAATTATTTTTGACCGAATCGAGTCTTTAGAACCGTGGGGCTATTTAATGGGCAATCATATGCCTAGAAAATTTACGTGGCGGATTAGAAAACCTAAAATTGAAGCAAAAGTAGACCAATAACAAGAATCTTACTCCTATTTTACTTATATTCATATAAAAATCAATTATTATATAGCAAAAAATACCTGAATGTCTCTAATTAAAAAAATAGTTTTTTTTATCGCATTATGCTTTTGTGTGCAAATTACTCAAGCACAGGTGGATACTAAAAAAGAAAACAGTAAAGGTAAAAAAGACACGACTGAAATTTATACAAAGATTCGGAACTACTCCAAGAAAAATAAATTTACTCAAACACTTCATAAACTTTTATTTAGAGCAAAAAAACCTCGAAAAAAGGAAGATCTTATTGTTCCTCAAGATACTGCCGATTATAGTGGGAAAATTATCCGTAGAATAAATATTGTAACATTAGATCCGTTTGGGCATTCCGTTACGGATACGACTCAGGTACCTCGAAATTGGGGCGAAAGAACAGGAAACAGGCTGCACCTAAAAACAAAAAAGATTGCTATTAAAAATTTATTATTATTTAAACGAAATTCCGTTTATGACAGTTATAAAGTACAAGAATCGGAGCGTTTGATTCGTGCTCAAAAATATGTGACTGCAGTTCGAATAACGCGCCAGGTAGTAGCCTCTGATTCTATAGACATTACTATTCGTGTTTTAGACTCCTGGAGTACTATTCCGAGATTTTCGATTTCGAGTAATCAGGTTTCTGTTGGATTTAAGGAAAAAGATTTCTTTGGGTCTGGTCAACAATTAGAATACCGTTTTACCAATCGCTTTGATGATGGAAGAAACGGTAATGATGTAACGTATACCGTACCGAATATCAAAAATACATATATTGGAGCAACCCTACATTACAATATTGACCTTGACAATAATTATTCTAAAACGATAAATATCGAACGTCTCTTCTATTCTCCATTAACCAAATGGGCTGGCGGTGTTTATGTGGGGCAAAATTTTAGGAAAGATACCTTACAGGCACCGGATATGACTTATGAATATCAGCCTTTCAAATATAATTTTCAGGATTTTTGGGCTGGAAAAGCATCTAAAGTATTTGAAACCAAGAACGGTGGCATAACCAATCTGATAGTTTCAGCTCGTTTTCTAAATGTGAATTTTAGTGAAAGTCCATCAGATTTGTATGATCCTACTAATTTTTATTCTGATGAAAAACTAATTTTATCCGGAATTGGGCTTAATACCAGAAAATTTATCAAAGACAGTTATATTTTTAGAAATGGACAAACTGAAGATGTTCCCATTGGTCGAATTTATGGAATTACACTCAGTTATCAGTATAAAAATACATTTTGGCGGCCTTATATAGGAGGGCAATTTTCTTTTGGAAACTATTACAGATGGGGATTTTTCAGTACTAATTTTGAAGCAGGTACTTTTTTTCATCAATCTAAAACCTATGAAACGGCCTTTGCAATTGAGAGCAATTATTTCACAAAATTATATACTATTGGAAATTGGAAGCTAAGACAATTTGTTAATCCAAGATTTGTTATTGGAGTAAATCGTGAAGATATTATTGGTGATCAATTAAATATAAACGAACGAAATGGTTTAGCCGGATTCAACAGTGCTCTGTACGGAACAAATAAAATGGTACTTTCTCTTCAAACCCAGACTTATTCTCCTCACGCACTTTGGGGATTTCGTATGAATCCGTTTTTTAATTATTCAATTGCAGTTTTAGGAAGCCCTAATAATGCGATGGGACGAAATAAAGCCTATTCTAAAGTAACTCTTGGCTTGGTCATCAGTAATGACTATTTAGTTTTCAGTTCTTTTCAATTGTCATTGTCATACTATCCTACTATACCATTTGAAGGAGATAATGTTTTCAAAACCAATACTTTTGAAACTACCGATTTTGGTTTACAAAGTTTTGAACTTGGAAAACCAAGAATTGTGGATTATAAATAGAAATGAATTTTTTTTCAATTTTATTTCATTTTCTAAGCGTTTCAAAACAGATTAAAAATCAAATATTTACAACAAAACTAACCAATTATCGATCGGTAAAATGCATATTTTATCCGACGAAATACATTTGCTTTTTATTTTTGGCACAGTATATGAATATCCCTAAACAAGAGTAACATTAAAACTTAAAAAAAATGAAAACAATAAAAATAGCAATCGCCGGATTATTCCTTTTGGTTGCAAATGCCACACAAGCCCAAGTATCAATTAATGTTAATATAGGCGCACCTCCAGCTTGGGGTCCTACAGGATATGCTGAAACAGAATACTATTATTTGCCAGATATTGAAGCCTATTACGATGTTAGAGCATCACAATTCATTTATTTTGGTGATGGAAGATGGGTTAGAACAACTTATTTACCAAGACAATACAGAAATTATGATTTATATGGTGGTTATAAAGTAGTTTTGAATGATTATCATGGTAGAACTCCATATACATACTTTGACCGTCATAGAGTAAGATATTACAAAGGATATCATGGTGCACCTCAAAGACCTTACAAACCAAGACCGGTTTATGGTTACAACGATCGTCATGATAATCACAGAAATTATAAACATTATGACAAACATGATCGTCATGATCACGATGACAGACACGACAAACATGACAAACATGATAGACATGATGATGATCATGGACACGGGCGAAGATAAATATTTACTAAATAGCTAGCATTCAATACAAAAGAGTATCAAAAATTTGATACTCTTTTTTTATGCACGTATAGTATTTCGCTGTTTTGTTAATTTATTACAAATTCACATAAATGTAACAAAAAATAGTAGTGTAGCCATTACTGGAAATTATAAAGACACAGAAAACAAATTGAAATAATTTTCTGTGATCTTAAGAAATACCATATCATTTAAATTTTTAGATCAATTCTCTTAAAGCTGTTAGATTTTATCTGGTAGCTTTTTTTGGAATAAATTTTGTTGAAAGAAAGTCAATAACTAAACATTAACATTTCATTTAAATAGTGTTCAACAATATAATTACTATTTTTGAACCACTTTCAAAAACACCAAAATACGCTATGCGAAAAATTCAGTTACAAATTCTTCTATTTTTTTTAACAGGAATTTCAATTTCTTTTGCACAACAACCACAAAAACCAAGTTCTGTTGAAATTTATAATCAAATAAAAAAACTTAACTTTTTAGGTTCTGTTTTATATGTTGCTGCTCATCCTGATGACGAAAATACACGTTTAATTTCGTATATGGCAAACGAAATGAATGCCAGAGCCGGTTATTTGTCATTAACGCGCGGAGATGGCGGTCAGAATTTAATTGGTCCGCAGTTGCGTGAATTGCTTGGTGTTATTAGAACGCAGGAATTAATTGAAGCCCGAAAAATTGATGGTGGAGAACAGTTTTTTTCGCGAGCAAACGACTTTGGTTTTTCAAAAACTCCGGATGAAACTTTACAAATCTGGGATAAAGATAAAGTCCTTGCTGATGTTGTTTGGACAATAAGAAAATTTCAGCCAGATGTAATCATTAATAGATTTGATCATCGTTCACCAGGTACAACACACGGGCATCATACATCATCAGCGATGTTGAGTGTCGAAAGTTTTAAATTAACAAATGATGCTAAAATATATCCTGAACAATTAAAATATGTAAAACCATGGGAGGTTAAAAGACAGTTTTTTAATCCGTCATGGTGGTTTTATGGAAGCCAGGAAAAATTTGAGGCTGCCAATAAATCGAAGTTTACTAAATTAGAAACGGGTGTTTATTATACCGGAATTGGAAAATCGAATCAGGAAATTGCCGCTTTAAGCCGCAGCCGTCATCAATCTCAAGGTTTTGGAAGTACAGGTGCCCGTGGTGAAGAAACAGAATATCTGGAACTTATTAATGGTGAAACTCCAACGGAAAGAGATAATTTATTTGATGGAATAGATACTTCATGGAACCGTGTTAAAAATGGAAAACCAATTGGAGAATTAATTTCAAAAATCATCTCAAAATATGATTTCAGCAATCCTTCAGCAAGTATTCCGGATTTGGTAAAAGCATATACCATGATTGAAGCTTTAGATGATGATCATTGGAAACCTCTAAAAGCTACAGCGATAAAAAATATTATTGCTTCTTGCTCCGGTTTATATCTTGAAGCTGTTGCCAGCGAACAGGAAGCAACTCCTGGAAGTACTATTAAATTAAGCCTTGAAGTTATTAATAGAAGTCCTGTTGAAATGCAGTTGACAAGTGTAACTTCTTTACCGGATAACAAAACAACTGTTCAAAATAGCATTTTAAAAAATAATAACGATCAGAAAAGTATTCTTCAAATTCAGCTTCCGGAGAATTTAGAATACACACAGCCGTACTGGCTTAAAGAAAAGGCAAGCGTTGGAATGTACACCGTTTCTAATCAGGAAAACATAGGGATTCCAGATATTATTAGAGAAGTAAAAGTCGTTTTTAATATAAAAATTAATGGTGTTGAGATTCCGTTTGAGCGAACTGTTGTTTACAAATACAATGATGGCGTAAAAGGCGAAATGTATAATTTTCTTGATATTGTACCAGATGTTACGACCTCAATTTCAGAAAAAGTATTAATTTTTAAGGATACCAAAAGTAAAATGATTCCGGTAAAAGTTCGTGCCGGAAAAGATGCTATCACAGGAAATCTACAATTAGAATTGCCAAAAAGCTGGGTGGTTTCGCCAAAACAAATTCCGTTTTCTTTAAATAAAAAAGGAAATGACCAAACTTTTTATTTTGAAGTTACTCCTCCGGTAAATCAGGAAGAAACTGTTGCAAAAGCGATTGCCATTGTTGACAACAAACGTTTTGAAAATGATGAAACAGTTATCGATTATAGCCACATTACCAAGCAAATGGTTTTAAAACCGGCTGAATCAAAATGCATCAGAATTGATTTAAAAACTTCTGGCGATGCCATCGCCTATATTATGGGTGCTGGTGATGAAGTTCCGGAAAGTCTAGCCCAAATGGGATATAAAGTTACCATTTTAAAACCCGAAGAAATTACACCTGAAAAACTAGATTCTTTCAGCACAGTTATGACTGGTGTACGCGCTTACAATACCGTAAATGCCTTAGCCAACAAGCAAAAAATACTTTTTGATTTTGTAAAAAGTGGTAAAAACATGATTGTACAGTATAATACATATGGCAGAATGGTAACCGATCAGATCGCACCTTATCCGTTAAAAGTATCAAACGATCGTGTAACTGAGGAAAATGCCAAAATAACATTTTTAGCGCCAAATCACCCTGTTTTAAATACGCCAAATAAAATCACTGAAAAAGACTTTCAAGGCTGGACACAAGAACAAGGTTTGTATTATCCAAACCAATATGACCCTGCCTTCACTCCTATTATATCGTCACACGATAAAGGCGAATCTGCTAAAGATGGTGCTTTATTAGTCGCTCCATACGGAAAAGGATACTATATTTACACTGGTTTAAGCTTTTTTAGAGAATTGCCGGAAGGTGTTGCGGGTGCATACCGATTGCTCTCCAATATCATTTCGCTAAAACAGCCTATAGAAGCTCCTAAACAAGAATTAAAGAAATAAAAATCATAAAAAAATGGAAGCTAAAAAACAAAAAAAATGGAAAAAAAGCTACACCTACGTTTTGGTAGCGAACGCCATTTATATCCTGATTTTTTTCTTAATCATGCAATTATATTCATAACCTATGCAACTATTTGACTGGATCGTACTGATTGTTACCCTTTTATTCATTGTTGGATATGGTTCCTGGAAAACTAAAGGAAGTAAAAATGTTGAAGATTTCATTTTAGGAAACAACGAAACACCTTGGTATACCGTAGGGCTTTCAGTTATGGCAACTCAGGCCAGCGCGATTACGTTTTTATCTACACCAGGTCAGGCTTATCATGACGGAATGGGGTTTGTGCAATTCTATTTCGGATTGCCAATTGCTATGATTGTAATTTGTGTGACTTTTATTCCGCTTTATCATAAAAACAAGGTTTATACGGCTTATGAATTTCTAGAGAAACGTTTTGATGTTAAAACACGTTCATTGGCAGCAATTCTTTTTTTAGTGCAAAGAGGTTTAGGAACCGGATTGACTATTTATGCTCCAGCTATTATTTTATCAGCACTTTTGGGGTGGAATTTAACCTTAATGAATATAATTATCGGCCTTTTGGTTATTATTTATACCTTTTCAGGAGGAACAAAAGCCGTCAACGTAACACAGAAACAGCAAATGTTTGTGATTATGTCTGGAATGTTTATCACTTTTTTCCTGATTTTACATTACCTGCCAAATGATATGACTTTTACCAGCGCGATGCATATTGCGGGTGCAAATGATAAAATGAATATTGTTGATTTCTCTTTTGATCCGGAAGAAAAGTATACTTTTTGGAGTGGAATTACCGGAGGTTTTTTCCTTGCCCTCGCCTATTTCGGTACAGATCAGTCTCAGGTTGGTCGCTATTTATCCGGAAAATCAGTTCGTGAAAGTCAGATGGGATTAATCATGAATGGGCTTTTAAAAGTTCCAATGCAATTCTTTATTTTGTTGACCGGAGTTATGGTTTTTGTGTTTTTTCAATTCAATCCTGTTCCGTTAAATTTTAATCCGAATAATAAAATTGTTATTGAAAAATCAGCTTATAAGGAAGAATATCACGCTTTAGAAAAAAAACTGATTACACTTTCAGAAGATAAAAAAGTTATTAATTTATTGTACATCGATCAGCTCAATCAGGATTACGACAATCCTATTTTGCGTAAAGAATTAGTAGCTTTATCCAACAAGGAAAAAGATCTTCGTGATCGTGCCAAAGAAATCATTTCGAAAGCCGACAGCAACAGCGAAACCAATGATAAAGATTATGTTTTTTTCCATTTCATTTTGCATTATTTGCCAAAAGGATTGATAGGTTTATTGTTGGCGGTAATTTTATCGGCGGCAATGTCATCGACGGCTTCGGGACTAAATGCTTTGGCTTCTACAACGGCAATTGACATTTACAAACGAAATCTGAAAACCGAGAAATCGGAGAAACATTATCTGAATGCAACCAAATTCTTTACTCTATTTTGGGGAGTTATAGCCATACTTTTTGCCTGTGTTGGAACTTTATTTGAAAATTTAATTCAGTTGGTAAATATCATTGGTTCTATTTTCTACGGAACTGTTTTAGGAATCTTTTTGGTTGGGTTTTATCTTCGTCGCGTTCAGGCAAAGCCAATGTTTTACAGTGCCATTATCAGCCAAATTACCATTTTTATAATTTATTACTTCATGATTTATACTCAGGAAAAACTAGGTTATTTATGGCTGAATTTTATTGGCGCGATGTTGACAATAGTATTGGCTTTATTGATGCAGGTTTTGTTTTTTAAAGGAAAACCGGATGTTGAGGAAGTAGTTTTGGAGTAACTTGTTTTATACATGAAAGTAGCAAAGACTCTTATAATATCAATTTTATTTTTATTCTTTACAATCTTATTTGCTGGTGGCGGTCATGGAACTTATTTGCCAGCTCTGATAGTTTATCCATATACTATGATAATTGCAAAACTGCAACTTGAGATTGGATTCGTTGGATTTTTTTTAGCATTGATCGAAATCCCACTTTACGGTTATATTTGGTTTAACAAACCAAATTGGAAGTATTATATTTTTGGAATTCATATGCTTGGAGTTGTTATATCTTTCCTTATAAAATCAGAAGTGTTTAATTAAAAGTAAACTCAATGAAAAAGAAACACCCAATTCTTAAAACAGTAAAACGAATATGGTTTCTAATTGCCATTTCATTTACAATTTGGTTGGTGTATTCTTATCAGGCAAAAGGTGTTTCAGAATCATTTTTGCAAGGCAGTGATATAATCTCCGTAAAAGATAACGATGATTATTTTTTGTTTGAACCAAAGCAAAAATTTGATAAAGTCTTTATTTTTTATCCTGGTGCGATGGTTGATCCGAAAGCTTATGTACCTTTATGTAGAAAGATCTCAGAAAACGGAATTAAGGTTTATTTGATTAAAATGCCTTGGAGACTGGCTTCTAAAGGATATGAAATTCCAAAACAACTTGACTTATTTGCTGATAAAACCAAAACCTATATTTTAGCTGGACATTCTCAAGGCGGAAAAATGGCCGCACAATTCGTCAAAAAAAATCCTAACTTAATTGACAAATTGATTTTAATTGGAACCACACATCCTCGAGACATTTCACTTGCTAACAGTACCATTCCAATTTTAAAAATATACGGTTCAGATGATGGTGTAGCCGATGAAAGAACAATTTTTCAGAATAAATCAAAGCTTCCTGCAACTACAAAATTTGTAAAAATTGATGGTGCTAATCATGCTCAGTTTGGCTATTATGGTTTTCAGTTTGGTGATAATTCGGCCAGAATTTCCCGCGAAAAACAACAATACAAAACTTTAAAAAGTATACTAAGTTTTATAAATCAGAAACCTTTTTAAAATTTTATATTAGAAAATCAAAATTTTAAAAATGGTTTTGTACCTTATTAAGGTCTAATTTAGCGCCAATAAAACACTAAAAATGAAACCATTAATTGTTTTGATTTCAGTTTTTTTACTCTCTAATCTTTTCATAAGATTTACATCTGATCAATATAATGTACTCTTAGCAGCGAGAATTGCAATGTGTGCTATGCTTTGTTTTACTGCTGTTGCTCATTTTGTATTCACTAAAGGAATGTCTATGATGATTCCGCTTCAAATACCTTTTAAAACTGAATTGATCTATATCACCGGAGTAATTGAGATTTTTTTAGGAATTGGTCTTTTGATACCTGGTTTAACAATATATGCTGCGTGGTCAACCATCTTTTTTCTGGTTTTTCTACTTCCTGCTAATATTTATGCAGCTGTAAAACACATAGATTATCAGAAAGGTGATTTTAATGGCAATGGAATAACTTACTTGTGGTTTAGAGTCCCATTACAACTTTTATTTATTGTATGGATCTATTTAAGTACAATTAAAGTATGGTAAATTTATTTAATAATATGAAATCGCATTTCTATTTAAACTGTCATTAAAAATTTCACGAAACATATTCATTATGAAAGATCTAAAAAAATACAGCAATAAAACCAAAGCTGCTTTCATTTTACTGATTGTGATGCTCATTATTCTATTGAGCAATTTCAATACGCTACGAAATTCCAAAAAAGTAAACGAAAACATCAATGCAATTTATAACGATCGTTTGATGGTGTCTCATTATATTTTTCAATATTCAAAAGAACTTCATTTTATAAAAAGCGAAGCTGAAAAACTGGATTTGAGCGATAATATTAAAAAAGATGAAATCATTCACACCTTAAAAATTGTTCATAGCATTGATGATCTATATGCTAAAACAGTTTTGACCAATAAAGAGAAAGAACATTTTGATGCCTTTTTAGCTTCCTGCAAAGAAATCAACAACCAAGTTGAAAATAAAAACTGGAATAAAATTGCTTTTGCTAGCGGAGAAGCTCTTAAAACTTTAGAATCGCTGTCTCAAATTCAGGTGAAAGAAGGCAAAGCAAAATTAGCCAGCGCCAACAAAATGTATAACGACAATAATAGTCTCGGACAATTACAGATTGCTTTACTAATAGTTTTGGGCGGAATAACTTTCTATCTCTTAATTGTAAAGAAAATAAAAAGAAATATCAAGATTCCTGAGCCGCCGAGTTTGAATTAATTTATTTCAGTTTTCGTTCTTCTTCTTTAATTGAAAGGTCATTTATACTGGCAAATCTTTTTTGCATTAGACCATTCGAATCAAATTCCCAATTCTCATTTCCGTAAGCTCTAAACCAGTTTCCGTTAAGATCCTGATATTCATACTCAAATCGAACTGCAATTCTGTTTTCAGTATGTGCCCAATATTCTTTTTTTAATTTATAATTGATTTCTTTTTTCCATTTTTGAGTTAGAAAAAGAATAATTTCTTCTCTTCCATTTACAAACTGATCCCGGTTTCGCCATTCGCTATCAACCGTGTAGGCTTTCGAAACTCGTTCTGGGTCCTGACTGTTCCAGGCATCTTCTGCTAACTGAATTTTTTCTTTTGCTGTTTCTAAAGTGAAAGGTGGCAATGGTAATTTCTGTTCCATTTTTACGAAATTAAAGTATTAATTATTCTTTTGGATTGCTCAATAAACTGGTTTGATTTGAATAACTGACTTTCGATTATACAACTCTCAAACAATAAATAAATATGATCTGATAACAGTTCATCATTGATAATATTCTGAAAATAAACTCTCAAATCGTGTTTATGACTTTGAAGTACACGAAGAATCTTAATATTGTCTGAAGGGATTTCAGAAAGTATATTTAAAAAGCTACAGCCTCTGAAGTTTTCCTCTTTATTCATAAAAATTAAAAAATCAAACGAAGCCAACACTTTTGCTTTCGTTTCTTTTTCTTTAGAAATAAATTGTTCTAATTGATTAAACCAGAAAGAATGACGTTCGTTTAAAAAAGCAACACATAAATCTTCTTTTGATTTAAAGTGCTGGTAAAAACTGGCTTTTGCCACTTTCGCTTCCTCAATAATCTGATTAATTCCAGTAGCATTATAACCTTGTTGATGAAACAATGTAAATGTTTTTTCTAAAATTCGTTCTCTCGGTGACATTCGGATTAAATTTTCTGAATGACAAAGATAGATATTTTTCGCAAATACAGACAAGTCTGTCTGTATTTTTTTAAAAATAAACAAAAACAAAAATTCCAAATTCCAAAACTTTTACAAGCATTGGAATTTGGAATTTTAAATATTGGAATTTTAGAGGTTTAAAGCCTTATCTGCTCCACTCTGTAATACTATCTTTATTCATTTTTACATAATCCTGATTTTTTGCAGTTTCCGCAGCGGCTAGCGAAGCTTTTGCAGTTTCAATAGCACCTTTTTTATCGCCTTGTTTTGCCTGGATTAAAGATTTCAATCTTAAGATAAAATAGGGTTTGTCAGCACTCATATCTAAAGATTTGTCAACATATGTTCTGGCAGTTTCAATGTTTCCATTTGATTGAAACAAATACTGTGATGCAGCAAAATAATCATTTGCAGATGGTCCGGCCAAAACTTTATCAATACTTGCAGTAGCTGTTTTTGCTGTCGGAACTTCAAATTTCAAAGCTATATGAGAGTTTTCCCAAGCCATTTCTAAATAAGCAAAATTTGGATCTAAGCCATTGATACCAATCGTAAAGCTTTCTACAGGCGTTGGTAATGCATTTTCTTTAACTGTAGTTCTTAAAGCTACATAAGCATCACTCCAATTTTCCGGCAATCCCCAGTTGTCTGTAGAAAGATAGAAAATCACTTCCCAGCTTTCGATTTTAGGAATAGTGTAAATTGCATACTTTCCTTTTTTCAATGTTTTACCATCGATAACAACATCATCACTAAAATTAATAATTGTGTTTTCGTTAGCCCCTGTTCTCCATAATTTACCAAACGGAACTAAATTTCCGAATACAGCTCTTCCTCTCGCACCTGGTCTTGAATACGTAACTTCAACATCGGTTAAACCAACAGTTTGTTTGATATAAGCTTTAGGACTCGCTTGTGGTGTTTTTATTTGAGCCTCTGTAGCAAAAGGTGCTATTATAATAGCTAATGCAATAAGTAGTTTTTTCATTGTTAGGTTTTATTTGTTTTGTTCAAATTTACAAATTCAATTAGGGAACAAATGTTAAATTTAACTTAATTCAAGCACCTAGCTGTGATATTTTTTGAGCGTCTAATTCATTAAAATGATTTATAATTAAATTAGCTTCTGACAAATCTTGTAATTTTGAATGATGACTGTTGTAGCCAACACAATAAATCCCTGCTGCTTTTGCTGCTTTTACACCATTTGTACTGTCTTCAATTATAATGCAATTTTCTTTTGGCGCGATTGACAATGATGCAGCATGCACAAAAATCGCAGGATCTGGTTTTGATTGCGGAAAATCTTCGCCACTTACAATATGAGAGAAATACTGATGCAAATTAAATCTTGTAAAAACTCTTTCAATCGTAACTTTTGACGCAGAAGAAGCCAGAATGAGCTGGATACCGTTTGCATATAAATCCTTAATCAAATCTTCAACACCTTGCAATAAATACAGATCTTCCTTGGTATCAAAAGCATCATTAAAAATACTTCTCTTTCTCTGAATCAAATCTTCGACTTCATGTTCAATCACCGGAAAAAAACCTTTTAAAGTCTGAAATGTATTTCGGGTAGAAAACCCGGTAAACGAAGTATACATTTCTTCAGGTACTTCAATATTTAATTCTGAAAATTGTTTGTAATAGGAATAACGGTGTACAGGTTCAGTGTCTACAATTACACCATCCATATCAAAAATTACTGTTTTTATCATTTTTTTTAAGTTGCTAAGGTTCTGAGATGCTAAGATTCTAATGTTTTATTTGTTTCAGGTTTCAGGTTGTATAACTTTGCGTTCATTGCGTAAATCCTTGCGAACTTTCGGTTAAAAACACAACGTATACAAACCTGGGAACAAAGAAAACTTGAAACAAACATCTACTCTTTTTTAAGCAAATGACGAATCACGGTTTCTGCGGCGTGAAGGCCAAATAATCCAGGCATATAACTGTTGGTTCCGTAGAACGATTTTTTAAAGTTTTTTCCGTCAGTTAATTTTAAGCTTTTTTCATCCTGAATTTCTGATGAAAAAACAACTTTTAATTTATTGATTTTTACCGCTTTTAATCTCTTACGAATTGCTTTTGAAAAATAACAATTTATGGTTTTAGAAATATCAGCAACTTTTACTTTAGAAGCCAACATTTTTCCACCTGCACCCATACTGCTTATGATTTTAACTCTTTTGCGTTTCGCTGCAATAATTAAATTAAGTTTTGGCGTAATACTGTCAATACAATCTAAAACATAATCAAATTCAGGAGAAACGATTTCAAAAGCCCTTTCCGGAGATAAAAATTCCTGAACTCGAGTTAGTTTTAATTCCGGATTAATATCCATTAAACGATCTCCTACAATTGTAATTTTTGGTTGCCCAACCGTTGAATGCAACGCTGGTAATTGTCTGTTAACATTGGTAATATCAACAACATCTCCATCAACAATTGTCATATTCCCTACTCCTGCCCTTGCCAAAAACTCAGCTGCAAATGATCCCACTCCTCCTAAACCCACTACCAAAACATTGGAGTTTTTTAAGTTTTCTAATCCTTCTTTTGTAAATAAAAGCTCGGCTCTTTCTGTCCACTCTGCCATAAAATCTTTTGTTTATTTTGTTTTTCTTGTTTCAAATTTCAAGTTGCTTTTCAAATCGACTTTCAGCGTTAGTAAAGATTCTATCAACTACTATCCCTTACTCTTTACTCTTTACTCTTTACTCTTTACTCTTTACTCTTTACTCTTTACTCTTTACTCTTTACTCTTTACTCTTTACTCTTTACTCTTTACTCTTTACTCTTTACTCTTTACTCTTTACTCTTTACTCTTTACTCTTTACTCTTTACTCTTTACTCTTTACTCTTTACTCTTTACTCTTTACTCTTTACTCTTTACTCTTTACTCTTTACTCTTTACTCTTTACTCTTTACTCTTTACTCTTTACTCTTTACTCTTTACTCTTTACTCTTTACTCTTTACTCTTTACTCTTTACTCTTTACTCTTTACTCTTTACTCTTTACTCTTTACTCTTTACTCTTTACTCTTTACTCTTTACTCTTTACTCTTTACTCTTTACTCTTTACTCTTTACTCTTTACTCTTTACTCTTTACTCTTTTACCTTCGAAATATAGCTTCAAAATTACTTGAGATAATCTCCTGTAATTCCTTAATTGTTAAATTTTTATATTCTGATGCTAAATCATAAACTTGTTGAATATTCTCTTCAATAGTATCCGTTTCCAATAGAAACCGATCGTTTGGGATATTCTGAAATACTGTTTTTAATTCTGGATTTCTCAATAAATATTTTCCAAAAGAAATATAAAATCCGGCCTTAATCAGCTGACTAGCAAGTTGACTGTTTTTCGAAAATCCGTGTATAATCATTGGAACTGAAATTTTCATTTTTTTCTTGATTTCAATCACTTCCTGAAAAGCAGCGACGCAATGAATAACTACCGGTTTCTTATATTTTTCGGCTAAAGCCAATTGTTTTTCAAAAACTACAATTTGTTGTTCAAGCGGAATTTCAATTCGTTTATCTAAACCACATTCGCCTAACGCCAGACAATTTTCTGTTTGCAATTTTTCTTCGATAACTTTCAGATCAGCATCAATTCTGTCGTCAACAATATACCACGGATGAATTCCGATTGAATAATACGGAATCGAAGCATCAAATTCATTTGGATACTGATTTACCAATTCCAAAACATTGGATTGATTCGTAAACTGATGCGTATGAAAATTAAAGAATTCCATTAATGAAAAGTTTTAACTCCTGCTTTAATTTCAGTATTCAAATCATTCTCCAAAGGAACTAACGGACAAGAGTATTTGTGATTGTAAGCGCAATACGGATTGTAGGCCTGATTAAAATCAATTGCAATAGTATTCCCTTTTGGAATTTTCAAATCGATATATCTTCCTCCAATATAACTTTCCTTACCACAAGTTAAATCAGAAAAAGGCAAAAATAAATGGTCTTTGTATTCTTCCGTTTTAGAAAGATCAATACTTCTGTATACATTTAACTGCAGTGCTTTACCATCAAGCGAAAAGTATAAAGTACCATATTTTATATATTTTGGCGTCCTTGTTCCTGTAGTTTTCATTTCGAAAACTTTTTCATTTTTTGCCTTTACAAACTTGGCATTGACAAAATATTTAGCATTAACAGGATAAAAATCCAAAGTTTTAAAAACTTTTAAATCTTCTTCCATTAACGGACTCGTCTTAGGATCAGCATATTCTGAATTTATAGTCTTCTGAAATTTCTCTGTTTCTTTTTTATCAAATTTCTTTTGGCTGAAGCCAAAATTAAAAGTTAATAATAAAGTAAGAAATACGATTTTTTTCATCTTGGAAATTTTGAACAAAAATAGTTTAAAAGTAACAAAGCAGCAACCGAGATACGTGACAAAGTTTCCTAACTTTGTTGCAAATAACATACTTTTATAATGCTCAAAACTGCCGCCAACCACTACATCAATAATTTTAGAGGATTTTCAAGAGAAATTTGGATACTTACATTGGTCACTTTTATCAATCGTGCCGGTACAATGGTGCTTCCTTTTTTGTCAAAATACTTAAAAGAAGATCTTCATTTCTCTTATAACCAGGTAGGTTGGATTATGGTTTCATTTGGTTTGGGATCGATGCTAGGATCATGGCTTGGAGGAAAACTTTCTGACAAAATCGGGTTTTACAAAATCATGATTTTTAGTTTATTTACCAGTGGAGTCTCCCTTTTCTTTGTACAATATATAACAACATTCTGGGGATTATGCATCGCCATGTTTGTTTTAATGGTAATTGCGGACATGTTTCGCCCGGCCATGTTTGTATCCTTGGGAGCGTACGCAAAACCCGAAAATAGAACCCGTGCCCTGACTTTAGTTCGTTTAGCCGTAAATTTAGGTTTCGCTGCCGGGCCCGCTTTAGGCGGATTGATTATCATGGGAATTGGTTATTCCGGATTATTCTGGGTTGACGGAGCTTCCTGTATTATATCGATTTCAATTTTTGCCTTATTGGTAAAAGAAAAGAAGAAAGTAGCTCATGACGATAAAGTCGAAAGCGCCTCAGATAAAAAATCAGTTTTTCATGATCGAATCTTTTGGGTTTTCTTATTTGTTAGTTTTGTAACCGCTATGATTTTCTTTCAGCTTTTCACAACGCTTCCTTTATATCATAATGAGAAATTCGGTTTAAGTGAATTTCAAACAGGTTTATTAATGACCTTAAACGGACTTTTAATTTTTGCTTTAGAAATGCCAACTGTTGGATTCATGGAGCGTAAAGGTTTCCCGAAAATTAAAATCATTATTCTGGGTTCCTTTATTATGGCTTCAAGTTTCTTTTTGCTTCTGATAAATGTTTGGGCCGGAATTCTGGTTATTAGTATGATTTGCATTTCGATTGGAGAAATTCTAACCTTTCCTTTTTCAAATGCTTTCGCCTTAAGCCGTGCACCGCGTGGTCAGGAAGGACGTTATATGGCTCTTTATACCATGAGTTTTAGTTTGGCTCATATTATTAGCTCAAAGGTTGGTTTTGAAATCATCACCAGATTAGGATACCAAATCAACTGGTTTTTCATGGCTTCCATTGGGGTTGTGGCTACCCTTTGTTGCTTTTGGATCAAAAAAGCCTTGGTACTCGAAAAAAAACCGTAAACAATTTTAACTCTTAAATTACTCAAATTCAATTTATTACTTTTAAATTTGAATAGATTTTCTGTACCTTTAATTCACACCAAACTTAATTTTTAGTTAAATAACTATTTTTATAGTTGTGTAACTAGAAAAATAGTTGTAGGTTTGAATTAAAATTAGAAAACATGCAAAAGTTAACCAACAAGGAAGAAGAAATCATGCACATTTTATGGAAGCTTAAAAAAGCTTTTGTAAAAGAGGTTCAGGCTGAAATTACCGAAGATCAACCGCATTACAACACACTTTCGACTATTGTTCGTAATCTTGAGGAGAAAGGTTTTGTAGCGCATAATGCTTTTGGAAATACACACCAATATTACCCGATTATTACTTTAGAAGCCTACAGCAAAAAATACATGAAAACAGCTATTGATAACTATTTTAATAGTTCTTATAAAAATATGGTTTCCTTTTTTGCTAAAGAAGAAAAAATTTCTGCGGCAGAATTACGCGAAATCCTGGCTATGATCGAAGATCCAAAAGAAAACAAAAAATAAAACTATCATTTATGGAAGCACTTTTCATTTATATCGCAAAATCAGCCGGATTAGTGGCATTATTTTACTTTTCTTATTATTTTTTGTTACGCAAAGAAACTTTTTTCAATAGTAACAGATGGTTTTTATTAGCCGGTTTAATTACTTCTGCAATATTACCTTTTGTAGTTTATACTAAAGTGATTTGGGTTAATCCTACTCCACTTTCAAATATAAATTATGCATCATTATATTCAACGCAAGTAGAAAGAAATGCTTTTGAAATTGACTGGAATTTAACGCTTATAACTATTTATAGTCTTGGAGTTTTAGCCTTACTAATAAAATTTGCTTTTGATTTCTACAGTTTAAACTTAGTCCTAAAAGGAAAACAAATAAAACAACAGGCTGATTTTAAATTTGTTGACATTAATGAAAATATAGCTCCATTTTCTTATTTTGAATATATCGTTTACAACTCATCAATGTACACGGCTTCTGAATTAGAAAGTATTATTGAACATGAAAAGGTGCACAGCGATCAAAACCACACTATCGATGTTTTGATTTCGAGAGCTTTTTGTATCCTGTTTTGGTTCAATCCTATTATTTGGTTTTACAAAAAAGCGATAACTCAAAATCTTGAATTTATTGCTGACAAAGAAGCAGCTCAAAAAATATCAGACAAAAAAGCCTATCAATATACGCTTTTAAAAATTACAACTCATGAGAGTTGTCTATCAATCACTAATCATTTTTATCAATCATTAATCAAAAAACGAATCGTTATGTTAAACAAAAATCAATCAAAAAAGAGAAATTCATGGAAACATTATGTTGTGATTCCAGCTCTTGCAGTTTTTGCAATTTTATTTCAAGTTGAAGTCATTGCAAAAGAAAAAAGGCAAATTGCAAAAGAAGTTAAAAACGAACATGGTTCTGTTGATGTTTACAAAATCAGCAAAACAACAACTGATCAACAATTAAAAGAAATGGCTGAAAAAATGAAGCTAAATCATAATGTTGACGCAAAGATCTCTGATGTTGAAAGAAATTCAGATAATGAATTAATAGCCATCAGATTTGATCTAAAAAAAGGTTCTGAACAATCGCAGTCGTATCGCGTTAAAGGTAGTAAAGCAATTAAGGATTGTGAAATTGTTATTGAAACGGAGAAAGATGGCTCAAAAAAAATAGGCTTAAAAACGGATGACCAAATTGGTGAAGTAAAAATTATTGACAAAGAGCGTAAAGTTGAAGTAAAAAATATTCAAAATTCTAAAACTAATTGTGATGTTAAAACTAATGATAATACTCATACAAGCATTAGTACAAGCACTAGTACTAATACTAGCGATGCTAATGTAAATACAAATGTAAAAGTTGGCTTTAATCGAAATGTAAATAGTGACAATAAAATAAATAACAGTGTTAGTATCACTACAAATGGTCAGAATGTCAGCAACCATTTGGCGCAATTGGTTATTGTAGACGGAGAGATTGTTACAAATGTTTCAAGTACAAACGATCTTGACAAATTGAATATTAAAACTATAAATGTACTAAAAGGCACACATGCTACAGATAAATATGGCGACGAAGGCAAAAATGGTGTTATTGAAATTGAAACTAACGAATAATTTTTCAATTTTAAATTAAAAAACTAACCAAAACCATGCAAAAATTAACCAACAAAGAAGAAGAAATAATGCATATTTTATGGAAACTTAAAAAAGCTTTTGTAAAAGAAATTCAGGCTGAGATTACTGAAGATCAACCGCATTATAACACGCTTTCGACTATTGTTCGAAATTTGGAAGAAAAAGGATATGTAAGTCATAATGCCTTTGGAAATACGCATCAGTACTACCCAATTGTAAGTATTGAAGATTATCGAAAAGGGTTTATGAGCACCGCTATTGATAATTATTTCAATAGCTCTTATAAAAGTATGGTTTCCTTTTTTGCCAAAGAAGAAAAAATCTCTGCGGCCGAATTACGCGAAATCCTGGCGATGATCGAAAAACCAAACGAAGATAAATAAACATTATGGAAGCACTTTTCACCTTTATTACAAAATCAAGCGGATTACTAATATTGTTTTATTGCGCTTACTTTTTTTTACTTCGCAAAGAAACTTTCTTCAATAGTAACAGATGGTTTTTATTAGCCGGTTTGGTTACATCAGTAGTTTTACCTTTTGTGGTTTATACTAAAATCGTTTGGGTCGACCCTGCTCCAATGCCTGCCGTGAATTATTCTTCGGGTTATATACCTCATAATGTTATTAATACTATACGCGAGGAATCTTTTGAAATCAATTGGAATTATGTAGCACTTGCCATTTACGGAATTGGATTCCTGGCACTTATTATAAAATTTGCTGCTGATTTTTACAGTTTGAATTCTGTTTTAAAAGGTAAACAAGTACAACAAGAAGAAGATTTTAAATTTATAGATATTGAGGAAAATATTGCTCCATTTTCTTATTTTGATTATATCGTTTACAACTCATCAATGTTCACGGCATCAGAATTAGAAAGTATCATTGAGCACGAAAAAGTCCATAGCGATCAAAATCATACTGTTGATGTCATTATTTCGAGAATTTTTTGTGTGCTGTTTTGGTTCAATCCAATTATTTGGCTGTACAAAAAAGCAATTCTGCAAAATCTTGAATTTATTGCTGATAACGAAGCCGCCAAAAAAATATCAGACAAAAAAAGCATATCAATACACGCTTTTAAAAATAACAACACACGAAACTTGTGTTGCCATCACCAATCATTTTTATCAATCATTAATCAAAAAACGAATTGTCATGTTAAACAAAAATCAATCAAAAAAAACAAATTACTGGAAGTATTGTACCATAATTCCAGCACTTGCCGCCTTTATATTTTTATTTCAAATAGAAATCATTGCACAGGAGAGAAAAAAAAATCAGGAGGTTACTCCAAAAATTACTTCAGATGATGTTTACAAAATCGAAAAAACAACAACAGATCAGGAATTAAAAGTAATTGTTGAAAAAATAAAACAAAGCCATGATTTTGATGTTGCTATATCGAATGTAAAGAGAAACACAAATAAGGAATTGACCGCCATTAAAATGAATATTAAAAAAGGGTCTAAAGAAGTTCAAACTATTGAAATCGATGGAGATGAAGCAATAAAAAGTTTTGACCTTGTGGTGTCAACTGAAGGTAATAATATCAAAAAAATTGGTGTTGTTACCGATAGCGATAGCGATACAAACAATTCAATGATGCCTGAGGATCGCGTTGCAGATGTTGAAGATGCAAACAGTCTGGATATTAGCAATATTGTGCCTCCGGCACCACCAGCACCACCTGCCAGAATAGGTAATATTGCACCTCCAGCTGCACCAGCAGCACCTGCTTTCCCTGGAGGATCTATGCAAAATTTACCAACTATAGACATGTCCAAAATGCCTAAAGCTCCGGCACCACCCGCAAACCCGAGAGATAAAGTAGCTATGGCTAAATTTGAAAAAGATATGTCTGAATTTGAGAAAAAAATGGAAGCTTTTGAACCAGAGTTATCTGCTTACGAAAAACAAGTTGATGAAATCATGTCTAAACATGAGGCACTGTACGGCAAGGATATGAAAAAGTATGAAATTGCTATGGAAAAATTCAACGTTGATATGGAAAAATATGCCAAATACATCGAAGAAACAGTTGGAAAAGACATGAAGCAGTATGAAAAAAATATGAAAGAATACGAAAAGGATATGAAAGCCTATGAAAAGGAAATGAAGAAACTGGAGAAAGAAAGTAAAAAATCATAAATTGGTTTAAAACACGTAAAAAAGACTTTGCCTAACTGCAAAGTCTTTTTTATATCTTTGAAAAAACAAACCTACTATGTTTAAAATTTTAGCCAAAATAAATAAAATCCTTTTACCAAGTTTTACCAAACAAGGATTAGACATTTCAAAAGCAAAAAAATGGCAAATGGCTATTATTGGCTATCGTGCTTATGTGACAAAACGTGCTTTGGAATAGTTATTCTTTTTCTGCATATTTTTTTATTTGAATAGAGCAGAAATGGATCCTTCAAAACTTATTTCGTAGTTTTGCAATCCATTTCAATTTCTCATGAAAAATAAAGAATTCAATCTTCCTCCTGTCCCCGCAGTACTATTATCTATTATCAGTGTACAATGTGGTGCAGCTATTGCTAAAACTCTTTTCCCGGCAATTGGAGCGGCAGGAACAGCTTCTATACGAATTGGAATTTCAGCCATAATTTTACTTTTAGCATATAGGCCAAACTTAAAACAAATCACTCCTGATCAATGGAAAATTGTAGTTCCGTATGGTCTGACTTTGGGTGCGATGAATCTAATTTTTTATTTGGCAATTGAAAGAATTCCAATTGGATTGGCCGTAACTTTAGAATTTATTGGACCATTATTAGTAGCTATAATTGGATCAAAAAGATTGATTGATTATTGTTGGGTATTACTTGCCGCTGCTGGAATCGTTTTAATTGCTCCCTGGTCTAATGACAGAATCGATTTACTTGGTGTTATATTTGCTCTTTTGGCAGGCGCACTTTGGGCAGCCTATATTGTTTTGGGTGGAAAAATTTCAAAGATTATGAATAGCGGTCAGGCAGTTTCGACCGGAATGCTCTTTGCTGCTATTTTAATTCTGCCTTTTGGATTTTTCGAAAACGGTCTTGATAATCTTACTCCAAAGTTTTTAGGTATGGGAGTCGCATTAGCTCTTTTGTCTAGCGCTATTCCGTTTACTTTAGAAATGAAAGCTTTAGGTCAGCTGCCTCCACGTACTTTTAGTATTTTAATGAGCTTAGAACCAGCCGCTGCAGCTATTTGTGCATTTGTTTTTTTACAGGAAAGTCTAAGTTTTTATGAAATTCTGGCTGTAGTTTGTGTTGTTATCGCTTCGGCTGGATCAACCTTGACGGCTAAACGATAAATATAAAAAATCCAATAAAAAAAATCCAAATTCCAAAATTATCTAAGCCTAAATTTTGTAGAATATAAAATTTCATACCTAATTTAAAAGTTGGAATTTGGAATTTTTAAATATTGGAATTTGAGTAAATATTACATTTTTGGCAATAAAACAGTATCAACTACGTGAATTACACCATTTGACTGATTAACATCAGCAATTGTAACTTTAGATTTGTTACCACTTTCGTCGCTTATGTATAAAGCTGCACCATCCATCCACGCAGTTAGAGTTCCACCACTTACAGTTTTAAACGTTGCTTTTCCTTTACCCATTTTAATTGCTTTAGCAATATCAGAAGAATTCATTTTTCCTGCAACGACATGATAGGTCAAGATCGTTTGTAGTGTTTTGATGTTTTCTGGTTTCAATAATGTGTCAACAGTTCCTGTTGGTAATTTTGCGAAAGCTTCGTTTGTTGGAGCAAAAACGGTGAATGGTCCTTTGCTTTGTAATGTTTCTACAAGTCCTGCAGCTTTTACAGCGGCAACCAAAGTTGTATGATCTTTTGAGTTCACAGCATTTTCAACAATATTTTTGTTTGGATACATTGCAGCTCCACCCACCATTACTGTTTTTTGTGCAAAAGATGTAAATGCAAATCCAAGTGTTAAGATTGCTACGGCTAAAAATTTTCTAGTTTTCATAAATACTATTTTAAGTTATAAGCTCATTTACGGGATAGTTTCCGATTTGGTTTTACTAAAAATTAAAAAAAGATTTCAAAACATTGAAAAAATCCCAAAAACAACTGTAAAACAACATATTAATTCGTGAATTTATTTTCAAATATTTTCCAAATTCATAATCTTATTGTATTACTTTTATTATTAACTTTAGTAACCAAATTGACTCATTTATGGAAAATCTACCTAAAAAAGTAAGAAGTAAAAAATTAAGCACAAGAGTTGATTTAACTGCTATGGTCAGCGTTTCATTTTTGCTGATTATATTTTTTATGGTCGTTGGTGAATTGGCAAAACCGAAAGTTATGGATTTGAGTTTGCCTGATAATGATTGCGACGATTGCCTACCTGGTTGTGTTGATGCAACAAGGATTTATACCATTTTATTAGATAAAAATGATAAAATAATTACTTATTCTGGTTTATTGGAATATCCTCGCGAAAAACCCAAAAAACTGATTTTTGAAAATAATAGTATTCGAAAAGAAATCTTTAAAAAAAATAAGCAAATATCTGAATATATGACATCAATGGGAAAACCAAAAAATGGTGTAATCATAATCATAAAGCCAAGTCCAAAAAGCAATTTTAAAAATTTGGTTGATATTTTGGATGAAATGAAAATTGCAAAAATTGACACCTATGCAATTGTAGATGAATATACTCCTGAAGAATCAAAATTATTAGCATCCAAATAAAAATATATAAACTATGCAAAATCTCCCTAAAAAAGTAAGAAGTAAAAAGTTAAATACAAGAGTCGATTTAACGGCAATGGTTAGCATTTCGTTTTTGCTGATTATATTTTTTATGGTTGTTGGTGAATTGGCAAAACCGAAAGCAATGGAATATAATTTACCTAATTATGATGATGATGAATGGCGTTTTACAGGTTGTGCCCTTCATGATGAAAATCGTGTTTTAACCCTTTTGCTTGATGATAATAACAAAATAATTACTTATTCAGGATTATTTTTTTTTTCAATTGAAGCACCAAAAGAAGTGTATTACGGAAAAAATGGAATTAGAAAAGAACTGTTAGAAAGAAATAAAAAAGTACTTGAATATTCAGTAGAAAGAGGTAAACCTGGAAGAGGTGTAACGGTAATTATAAACCAAGTAAAAATTCAAATTACGGTAATTTGGTAGATATTCTTGATGAAATGAAAATAACAGGAATAAACTCCTACGCGATTGTTGACTATTATACTCCAGAAGAAACAAAATTATTAGCTACAAAATAATTAAAACTTCTTTTGAAAATGAGTGCCCTAGCCCAGATAGAAGGGAAAATCCTTTTGTGCCGGGGTTTCGGCGCAAAAGATTGGAATGATAGCTGGACACGAGCGATAGCGACTGACGAAGTAAATAGCTCCTTAAAAATTAAAAACATCAATTCTTTAAATTCTAAATTCCACTGCAAACGACGCCTCTTATGGCGCTTCTACGGCAATATAGTACAACATATCCAATGGTTTCAACCATTGGAGCGCAAAGAATATCACAACATGTCTCCCACGGTTGAAAGCGGGGGCTATATTTTAAAAAAGGTTAAAAAAAAACTAACACAAGAACTTGAAAACTGACCCGAGGCTAAAAGCCGAATGGCGAAGCAAACAAAGAAAACCTAAAACAAAATGCATAAAAAAAGTCCCACATTGCTGTGGGACTTTCTATTTAGAGGAAACTAAGAATTATTTTTTCTCAGTTTTTTCCATTTTAGCTTTTAATGCAGCTAATACATCATTGTTATCTCCTAAAGTTGCAGCTGGTGCATTTGTATTAGAAGAGTTAGATGAAGTATTTTCAGTTGCAGCTTTCACGTTTTTCTCTTCTTCTTCACGGAAGATAGCAGTGTGAGAAGCAACTACTCTTTTGAATTCTTTGTTGAATTCGATTACTTTGAAATCAGCAGTATCACCTTTTTTCAATTTCTTTCCGTCTTCTTTTTCAAGGTGACGAGTAGGAATGAAAGCAACGATATCATCTCCGAATTCTACAGTAGCTCCTTTGTCAACGATTTCAGAAATTTCACCATTGTGGATAGTTCCTACAGCGAAAGAATCTTCGTATTGATCCCAAGGATTAGCAGTAGTTTGTTTGTGACCTAAAGATAATTTACGTCCTTCAACATCTAATTCTAATACAACTACATCAAGTTTTTCACCAACATTTACAAATTCAGATGGGTGTTTGATTTTCTTAGTCCAAGATAAGTCAGAGATGTAAATTAATCCATCAATTCCTTCTTCTAATTCTACGAAAATACCAAAGTTTGTAAAGTTTCTAACGATACCTGTATGTTTAGAACCTACTGGGTATTTAGAAGTAATGTCAGTCCATGGATCTTGAGTTAATTGTTTGATACCTAATGACATTTTACGGTCATCTCTATCTAAAGTTAAGATAACAGCTTCAACAACATCTCCAACTTTTACGAAATCCTGAGCAGAACGTAAATGAGTTGACCATGACATTTCAGAAACGTGGATTAAACCTTCAACACCTTCAGCAACTTCAATAAATGCACCGTAATCAGCGATTACAACTACTTTACCTTTTACTTTATCACCAATAGTTAAATTAGCATCTAAAGCATCCCATGGGTGAGCGTTTAATTGTTTCAATCCTAATTGAATTCTTGTTTTCTCATCATCGAAATCAAGGATTACAACGTTTAATTTTTGGTCTAATTCAAGAACTTCACTTGGGTGGTTGATTCTACTCCAAGAAAGGTCAGTAATGTGAATTAATCCGTCAACACCACCTAAGTCAATGAACACACCATAAGAAGTAATGTTTTTAACAACACCTTCTAACACTTGTCCTTTTTGTAATTGACCGATGATTTCTTTTTTCTGTACTTCGATATCAGCTTCGATAAGCGCTTTATGAGATACAACAACGTTTTTGAATTCGTGGTTAATTTTTACCACTTTGAATTCCATCATTTTGTTTACATATACATCGTAGTCTCTAATTGGCTTAACGTCAATTTGAGAACCAGGTAAGAAAGCTTCAATTCCGAAAACGTCAACGATCATACCACCTTTAGTTCTGCATTTTACAAAACCATTAACGATTTCTCCTGTTTCGTTTGCAGAAATAACTCTATCCCATGATTTAATAGTACGTGCTTTTCTGTGAGATAATACTAATTGACCTGTTTTGTCCTCACGGATGTCGATTAATACTTCTACTTTGTCACCAACTTTTAAGTTCGGGTTGTAACGGAATTCGTTTAAAGAAATAACACCTTCCGATTTTGCGTTGATATCAACGATAACGTCTCTATCTGTAATTCTAACAACTACACCTTCAACTACTTCTTCTTGGTCTGTAGCGATGAAAGTTTTTGAAACTAGTTCTTCGAATTCTTGTAAGTTTTTCTCATCTACTGCATCAATTCCTTCTTGGAAGTTATGCCAGTTAAAATTTGCTAAAAACTCTTCTTGTGATTTTAATTGTTCAGACATGCTGATAAAAAATTTGTATTCTGTTTTCCTCGAGTTTCATAAAGCAGTAGAAAAAACAGAAGTTGTTTTACATAAATAGTTGATACCTAAAGGAAACTCTTCTTCGCCAAAAGGTTTGCAAAATTAATACAAATATTTGTAATAGCAAAACAATTATAAATGATTATCAGTCAATTGGTCAGGAGCAGACGATTTAGGCTATTTTAAGACGTTCAGTCCCGCTATCCGTTACAATCTTTTGTGCATCCCGAAGCCTCGGGACTGCACAAAAGGATTTCCACTTCTATCGGGGCTAAATAAGAAGGAGTAGCAGTTTTTAAGGCCTTTAGATTCAGATTCTGCCAACCTCCTATTTAAAAATCCTCAAAACAAACCCGACAGCTTTTTAAAACCTGTCGGGTTTACTATGTGTAACTATCTCTCTCAAAGTTTTAAACATAAAGAAAGATTATATCCAAATTCTCTTCATCCAAAATTCACTATCAGCATCCACCTTTGTCAAAGTTTTAAACTTCGACAAAGGTTACTGTAGATCAAGTTCAAACAATTTCGGATTTTCAAATTTACTTATATCTAATTGAAAATCTTTATCATAAAATTTCCAAGGCGAATTAGCAAAGAAGTACATTTTATTTTTAACCAAAGTTACCAATGCAGGTTCATCAAATTCCTTCCTGTTATTATCTAAAACCTTAAAATCAATTATTTTAGCTTCGGTTTCATCCAATTTATAACGTACAATCCGAATCGGCACTACTCCATTCTGAATCGCAATTAACGAATTCTTGTAAAAAACCAATCCGTCAATTCCTTTTTTAGAAGTTTCTTCCGGAAATTCGAGCCAGTTTTCTTTTTGTGACTTTATATCAATTGACATAATCCCTTTCAAATAATCAGCAACAAACAATTTGGATTCATTTTTATTCAAAGCGATTCCTTGCAGGTTAAAAGCTTCTTTCCTTAAATCTTTCCAAACAATTAAATTCTCTTTTTCAATTTTATAAAGAATCGGTTCAGCACTATCTGAAATATAAACATCATTATTTTTTGCCACAATTAAATCTCCAAAAACATGATTTCCGTTAACAGTATAACGCTTGACCAATTTTTTCGTGGCAATTTCAATTTTTAAAATTTCGCTTTTCCCACCTATTTCTTTAGAGAAACCTTCCATCTCAGGAATCGCCGAGCAGGCAACCCAAAGATATTTTTCATCCGAATCTGTTTTTAAAGCAAAAACCGAATAAGGACATTCTGTAAACCAATCAGAACATTTTCCATTTTTATCAAAAGAAACAACTTTTTTATTCCGAATACTCGATGCCAGCCAAAGTCTTTGTTTCTGCAAATAAAGCAATCCCTCCGGATGAAGATCTTTTTCTGAAAGACTTATTTTCTCCACAGAATTTTCAATTATTTTTGATTGTGAAGCTTTTAACTCTAGCAAATCTTTAAATTCCTTCTCGTTTTTTATAGATTCAAAATCAGTATCCTCTTCAAAAGCAATGGCATTATTTGCCAGAACCATCCTTTTTAAAACCAATAAAGCTTCTTCTTTTTTTCCACTTAAAACATAAGCAGATGCCAAATTATAAGTAAAAGTCGGATGCATTGGCCGAATACTGTCCAACTGTTTAGTCAATTTTAAAAACAAAAGATAATCTTTGTTCTTATAAGCTTCAACACTTTGATCATATAAAACCTTAGTTTGTGCAAAACCAGAAATTCCAATCAAAAGCAAAATAAATAATCTGAATTTCTGCATCACTAAAGTTTTAAAAATGAAATACTAAGTTATCGTTTTTATTTGAAACAGAATACCGTAGAAATAACAAACCCGACAGGTTTTTAAACCTGTCGGGTTTGTTATAAAGAATCATATCTGTTAAAGATTTGTATTATCAATGACTCAAATTCTCCAATTCCTTCGGATCATGTTTATGCTTAAACAAAACCGCAAAAGCAATTGCAATAATTAAAGCATAAGCCGCAAATGACAACCATATTGTATGCCAGTCTTTCATTAAAATTGGATTACTGAAAATTCCTTCCGGAGAAATAGAATTTCCTTGTCCTTTTACAAATTCTAACATTTTAGGATTTGTAGTTTCTGTTTGCAAAAATCCAGATAATTCAATTGTATTATGAAATGACTTTGTAAAGAAACGATCAATTGCCCAACCTGAAGTTAAACTTCCTAGAACCGCTCCTACTCCATTTGTCATCATCATAAACAAACCTTGAGCTGATGAACGTATTTTAGAATCGGTATTGCTTTCTACGAATAATGAACCTGAAATATTAAAGAAATCAAATGCCATTCCGTAAACGATACAAGACAAAATAATCATCCATAAACCAGTTACCGGATCTCCAAAAGCAAATAATCCAAAACGCAATACCCAAGCCAGCATACTAATCAGCATTACTTGTTTGATTCCGAAACGTCTTAAGAAAAACGGAATTGCCAAAATAAATAAGGTTTCAGAAACCTGAGAAATAGACATAATAATAGTCGAATATTTAATTACGAAAGAATCTGCGTATTTTGGAAAATGTTTAAACTCATCCAAGAATACATCTCCATAAGCATTTGTCAATTGCAATGCTCCTCCTAAAAACATAGAGAAAACAAAAAACAAAGCCATTTTGTAATTTCCAAATAATTTAAAAGCTTCTAAACCAAAAGTTTCAACCCATGAAGCATTTTCTTTTGTCAAGCGCTGTGGTTCACATTTTGGCAATGTAAAAGCATAAACTCCAAGAATTAAAGCTCCAATTCCAGCAATATAAAATTGATACTCTGTTGCTTTACTTCCACTTAAATTAGTGATCCACATCGCAACAATAAAACCTATTGTTCCCCAAACACGAATCGGTGGAAAATCTTTTACAATATTTTTATCGTTAAGCTTTAATGAAGTATAAGAAATGGAATTACTTAAAGCAATTGTTGGCATATAGCAGCACATTGCCACAAACATCACATAAATAAAGTTATCTGGTGTAGTTATTTGCGCAATTCCAAATAAAACTACTGCATATAAAATATGTAAAATACCGTATAATTTTTCAGCATTTACCCAACGGTCCGCAATAATTCCTGTTAAAGTAGGCATGAATAACGAAGCAATTCCCATGGTTCCAAAAACAAGACCAAATTGAGTTCCTTCCCAATTTTTAGTTCCAAACCAATAATTTCCAATAGTAATAAGCCATGCTCCCCAAACAAAAAACTGAAGAAAACTCATTACGATCAACCTGTTTTTAATTCCCATATGATGAAATTGTCTTTTAAATAAAATGAAGCGGTAAAACTACCATTAAAAATGATATCTGCAAAAAATTATGCTGTTTTAACAACATCATTCACCAATTCTAAAACAACTGCAAATTGCTCTTCTCGGGTTAAATAAGAATTATCAATTTCTATAGCATCATCAGCAATTATTAAAGGCGAATCTTCACGGTGCGTGTCTATATGATCGCGATCTACAACATTTTTTAAAACTTCTTCATAAGAAACATTATCACCTTTTTGCTGTAATTCATCAAAACGTCTTTGTGCACGGGTTTCGGCGCTGGCAGTCATAAATATTTTAAGTTCAGCACCAGGAAAAACGACTGTTCCTATGTCTCTTCCGTCCATAACGATGCCTTTGTTTTTTCCCATTTCCTTTTGCTGTTCTACAAGTTTAGAACGCACTTCAGAAACTTCTGCCACCTTACTCACAAAATTAGAAACTTCAATGGTTCTAATTTGTTTTTCAATATTCTCACCATTCAAATACATTTCAGCAAAGCCTAAATCAGAATTAAACTTAAACTCCAATTGAATATTGAGTAAAGCTTCAATTAAAGCTTTTTTATCAAAAAAGTCAGCTCCAATAAGTTGATTCTGCATGGCAAAATAAGTTACTCCGCGATACATGGCACCAGTATCGACGTAAACATACTCTAACTCTTTTGCTAATTGTTTTGCTAAAGTACTCTTTCCTGTTGATGAAAATCCGTCGATAGCAATGGTGATTTTTTCCAATTTTTTAAATTTTAAATTTTAATATCTTTTAGTTTCAAGTTCTTAATAATAAATACTCATTAGAATATTTGACTCAGAATCATCTATTATTTTAGATATTCGATCAAAATATTTTCTATTCACCATAGGGCAACCAAAACTATTGCAAATATACCCATTTTGCTCTTTATATGGAACATAATAATAATAATGGAAAACAATATCACGCTTAAATGCGTTGCTGTTAGTTTCATCTAATCCGTACAGTTTATAAGCTCTTCCAAATTTTCCCTGATAAGAATTTCCGATATAATATTTTCCAATCGAAGTACTTAATGAATTTGGAGTATTACTGAATTTTAATTTCCCTTTAATTCCTGTCTCTGAGCCAGAACCATGAGCAACCAAACCTTTATCGATGATTTTATCCGTTTTTAAATCATAAACAAAAAAGCGATTCTTTCCGGAAGGTACTTTCATATTAATAAAAAATGCAAATCTTCTATTATATTTTGAATTGTTTTCTATTAACCTTTTTACTTCATTGATTTGTTTACTATCTATTGTCGCAGTAACAGAATAATTATTTTTTTTGTCTTTCCAAATAATTTTATAGCCTATAAAAACAAAAAGTATCATAAGAAAAACGATAAAGATCTTCTTCATATGATACTTGTATTAAATTATAAAAGTTAAAATTATATGGTTACTATTTACTTAATAATAGATATCCAGGATAATTTTTGATTTAGAATTATCAACTATTTTTTCTATTCTTTTAAAGAATTCTTCATTAACCATTGGGCAACCGTGGCTGTTCGAAATATAATATTCCTGCTCTTCAAGTGGAACTGCAGAATAATGATGCAGCACTATAGCTCTTTTTAAAGCGTTATTATTTGTTTCATCTAATCCATTTAATCGGTAAGCTTTTCCAAATATTCCTTTGTAACATTTATCGATAGAATATCTACCTAAAGATGTGCAGTTAGAATTTGGTATATTACTAAATTTAAGTTCCCCTCTAATTCCGGTTTCAGAACCAGATCCGTGAGCTACAAGTCCCTGATCTAGAATTTTATTATTTACCAGATCATAAACAAAGAATCTGTTTTTTCCGGATTTGATTCTCATATCAACTAAAAAAGCAATTTTAGTATTGTACTGAGGACCGGCATAAACCATTTCTCTTACCGTATTAACGTGATAGTTAATTCTTTCGATTTCAATATCTGAAAGGGATTCGTCTTTAAAATTAAGATTTGAGGTGTTAAAAAAACCTGCCGTAACAAATAGAATTAAATAAAATAGTTTCATAAATTACCACCTATTGAAAGTTTAAAATTAGTCCAAAAAGACTTGTGTTGGCCGCCAAAGTATATCGTGAATATGAATAATTAAATTTTAAGCGATTCATTTTCAAACCGAAACCTAAAGAAATCCCTGAAAAATTACGCTGTTCATCAATTCTCAGTTCTTCTGCCCTTCTAAAATTGTAACCTAATCGTAAATTGACTGCTCTTCCCGGGAAAAGTTCAACACCAATAACAGTATGTCGTAAAGCATTATTTACAAAGGAAACTTTTTCCCCACTTGTCGTGCCATCAATATTGGTTTCTCCCCGAACCGGATTAGAAAAAGAGATATTCCATTGTTGTAAATTTTCTAACGAAAGATGCCAACGAAGCGGAACATGTTCTAATTCTTGCGAAACACCAGCAATGATTTCAAACGGTAAATTCTCCTGTATTCCTGAATAAGTAGTAAACTGTGTCCCAATATTTCGAAATACTAGAGCCAAATTTACATTATTTTTTTGAATTTGATACATAATTCCCACATCAATTGCTCCACCGACAGAATTATAACTTTCTAAGGTCGAAGTTATTAACTTAGCATTTGCTCCTATATGAACATCTGTAAAAGGAATATTATAAGCGTAGCCCAGAGAAAGTGCACCTTCACTACCTGAAAAATCTGAAGTTGCCTGACCATTTTCGTCATAACCTTCAAAGGTTCCATAATTAACATAGCTTACGCCCGCATAAAAAGTTTGCACGTGTCTGTCATAAGTATAAGCATATGAAGCAGTTCCATAAGAAGCCTCTCCATAATAACTCCCGTAATTCATTGCTAAATGGTTGTCCATATCTTCATTTAAGGCTGCAGGGTTTGACATCGCCTGATTAACATCTTCATCATAAATTGTTATGTTTTCTCCTCCTAACGCTGCCTGCCTTGGTGACGAGGTTAAATTAAGAAACTGATAAGTGTAGCGCCCTCCAATTTGCCCGTAGGAAATCGAACAAATCAAGATAAAAAAAAGTAAAACAAATCGTTTTAACATGCTTTTGGGGCGATTCCTATATGGGAATAACGCAAATACAAATATAAAATTATATAACAGCAAAAATAAAATTAAAGCTTAAAAAAATCCAATAAAAAAATCCCAAATTTCAACCTGTAATGGAACAGTGTGAAATTTGGAATTTAATCCCGACGTATCGGAATTGGAGTTTTATTTAAAGTTATTTTAAAGTTTTAGCATTTTTTGCATTTTGATCTGTCAAAGCCAAAGCTAAAACTTCGCTCATTTCTTTCACATAATGAAAAGTAAGACCTTCTAAATATTCAGCTTTAATTTCATCGATATCACTTTTATTTTCATGACATAAAATGATTTCCTTAATATTAGCTCTTTTAGCTGCAAGAATTTTCTCTTTAATACCGCCAACAGGCAATACTTTTCCGCGAAGTGTGATCTCACCTGTCATCGCTAAGCTTTTCTTCACTTTCTTTTGTGTCAGTAATGAAACTAAAGAAGTCAGCATAGCTATACCGGCACTTGGGCCGTCTTTTGGCGTTGCTCCTTCCGGAACGTGCAAATGGATATTATACTTTTGGAACAATTCTATGCTTAAGCCTAATTTTTTGGCATTTGCTTTAATATACTCCAAAGCAATTGTAGCCGATTCTTTCATTACAGTTCCTAAATTTCCTGTAATACTCAAAGAACCTTTTCCTTCAGAAATTAAAGATTCAATAAATAAAATATCACCACCAACACTTGTCCAGGCCAAACCTGTAACAACTCCGGCAACATCGTTATTTTCATATTTATCACGCTCTAATCTTGGCACGCCCAAAACCGTTACAATATCTTCATCTGTAACTTTTTTGTTGTATTCCTCTTCCATCGCAACCGCTTTTGCTGCATTACGAATTACTTGAGCAATTTTAGTTTCTAAATTACGAACACCAGATTCACGTGTATAACCTTCAACAATTTTCTCTAATTGTTTTTTACCAATAGTCAAATCTTTCGAAGTTAAACCGTGTGCTTCCAATTGTTTTGGAAAAAGGTGTCGTTTTGCGATTTCTACCTTTTCTTCAATAGTATAACCTGACATTTTGATCACTTCCATTCTGTCACGCAATGCTGGTTGGATTGTAGCCATATTATTTGAAGTTGCAATAAACATCACTTTAGACAAATCAAATCCCATTTCAAGGAAATTATCATAAAAGGCATTGTTTTGCTCAGGGTCTAAAACTTCCAATAAAGCTGAAGAAGGGTCACCACTATTTCCGCTTGATAATTTATCAATTTCATCCAAAATAAAAACAGGATTTGAAGTTCCGGCTTTCTTTAGACTTTGAATAATTCTACCTGGCATAGCACCAATATATGTTTTTCTGTGCCCACGAATTTCTGCTTCATCACGTAATCCTCCTAAAGAAATACGCACGTATTCACGACCAAGAGCTTCAGCAACCGAACGACCAATTGATGTTTTTCCAACTCCCGGAGGTCCTGTCAAACAAATAATTGGTGATTTCATATCGTTACGAAGCTTCAATACAGCCAAATGTTCGATCATTCTTTTCTTAACTTCTTCAAGTCCAAAATGATCTTTATCTAAAATTTTCTGAGCATGCTTTAAGTCGAATTTATCTTTAGAATATTCACCCCAAGGCAATTCTAAAAATAACTCTAAATAGTTACGCTGAATTCCAAAATCCGGAGATTGCGGATTCATTCTGCGCATTTTAGATAATTCTTTCTCGAAATGTTTCTGCGTTTTTTCGTCCCATTTTTTGGTTTTCGCTTTCTGCCCCATTTCATCCATTTCTTCTTCCTGCGAAACTCCTCCCAATTCTTCCTGAATGGTTTTCATTTGCTGGTGCAGGAAATATTCACGCTGTTGCTGATCTAAATCAAAACGAACTTTTGACTGAATGTCATTCTTCAATTCTAATTTTTGAAGTTCAACATTCATATAACGCAAAGTTTCTAACGCTCTGTCTTTTAGACCATTTACAGATAAAAGTCCTTGTTTCTCTTTTACCGATAAATTCATGTTAGAAGAAACAAAATTGATTAAAAATGACTGGCTTTCAATGTTTTTAATCGCAAAGGTAGCTTCTGAAGGAATGTTTGGACTTTCCTTTATAATTTGAATAGCCAATTCTTTTACAGAATCTAAAATAGCCGTAAACTCAGTATCATTTTCATCAGGACGATCTTCTGCAACTTCCTTAATTGTTGCAGTTATATAAGGTTCTTCAGAAACAACTTCGTCAATCTCGAAACGTTTTTTTCCTTGTAAAATAACCGTAACGTTTCCGTCAGGCATTTTTAAAACACGAAGAATTCTTGCAACAGTTCCAATTTTATGAATATCATCTTTAGACGGATCTTCGTCTTCTTCATTAATTTGAGAAACAACACCAATAATTTTTCCGCCTGCATTGGCATCATTTATTAGCTTGATAGATTTATCCCTTCCTGCTGAAATTGGAATAACAACTCCCGGAAATAAAACAGTGTTACGCAAAGGCAAAATAGGTAACGAAAGCGGAAGCTCCTCGTTATTCATTTCCTCTTCGTCTTCTGGAGTTAGTAATGGAATTAATTCTGCTTCTGAATCAAATTCCTGAAGTGACAGATTGTCAATAGTAAGTATTTTATGGTTTGACATAATAATATATAAGTCGTTTTGTCATTAAAAGTTAAATCCAAATTGCAAATGTACCCCTAAATACTCTCGGTTTTAATAAAACTATAATAAGTGTTTCATTTACAACATAGGCGGTAAAAATAGACAATCATTATGCCAAATGCAAAAGAGTCAGTTTTGAAATTCAATTTTAAGTAGCAAATCTAATTATTTCAAAAAAAATAAAATTAATTTTATGAAAAGTGTAACATATCAAAAAAAGCAAAGTCCTTATATAAAACTAGCAACCATTACTTGAGTATAACCAATCAAAATATCGAAGAATTAATCGCGCTTTGTAAAAACAATAATCAAAAGGCACAGTTTGAAGTTTACAATCGTTACAGTAAAGCTATGTATAACGTAGCATACAGGATTGTAAAAGACGAACATTTTGCACAAGACGTCATGCAGGAAGGTTTTTTGAAAGCTTTTACAAAAATAAACGATTACAAACAGGAAGTCGCTTTTGGAGCGTGGCTAAAAAAAATCATTGTCAATTATAGTATTGATTTTTATAAAAAGAATAATTCTTTTCAGGTCGAAGATTTAAGCAAGACGCTTTATAAAATCGAAGAAAACGACAGTTTTTATTCTGAAAACATTGATTTGAATTCACTTAAAGTAAAACAGGTTTTAGATACCATTTTAGCCCTAAAAGATAATTACCGAATGGTATTGACACTCTTTTATATTGAAGGTTACGATCAGGAAGAGATTAGCGAAATTTTGAATATTAGTTATGCAAACTGCAGAACAACATTAAGCAGAGCCAAAGAAAGTTTACGAAAAAAATTAGAGGAAGTATGAAAAAGGAAAATGACAATTTAAATGAATTATTTAACAAGTTTGAAAATCAATGGGATGTACAGGAAATGAATTCTGATCATCAGGTAGATTTTTTGAATAAGTTAAATAAAAAGCAGCCAAAGAAAAAAAATTACTGGTTTGTAACTGCTATTGCGGCTTCGATTGTCTTAATGTTAGGAATTTCAATTTTTTATAAAAATGAGAAACCGAAGGAATTCAAATTTGCCTCTAAAGAAACACAACGAACAGATTCAATTTTTAGCATTTTAATCGATAACGAGCTAGTAAAACTAAAAGAAAAAAGTTCGCCTGAAAACGAACAAATTATTAACGACGCATTAAAACAAATGAAAGTTTTTGATGCCGATTACCAAAAAATTATTAATGAACTGCAAAAAAATGGTGAAAATAAACAAATCATTTATGCCATGATAAGCAATCTGCAGACGCGTATCTCTTTTTTGCAAACCGTTCTAAAAAGAATTGAAGAAAACGAAAATCTAAAAAACACCACAGATGAAAAAACATTATAAAATACTTATTCTATTCATTTTGATTCCTTTTCTTGGATTTTCAAATGATGACACTTTTATTTCAAAACAAAAAAACATTAATAAAACCTATATCGTAAACTCGAATGCCGGAATTGATATTGACAATAAATACGGAAGTATTTCGGTATCAACCTGGGATGAAGATAAAATTAATATTGATATCACCATAAAAGTTACCGGACCTAATGAAAACTGGGTAAACGAAAGACTAAACAGCATTGATGTTGATATTACAGCATTGAAATCTATGGTTACCGCTGTGACAAAACTTGGTAGTTCTTCGCTAAAAAGCAAAGGAAGCAACAATAGTTTTGAGATCAATTATGTTATAAAAATCCCAAAAAACGGAACTATAAAGCTTATGAACAAATATGGTAACATCACAGTTTTAAGTTTAGAAGGAGCCAGCGATATTGCCTGTAAATACGGAAAGGTTACAGTAGGGAAACTAAACAATACAAATAATAGATTTCAAATCGAATATTGTCAAAATTCAACTATTGATTATATTAAAAATGGTACTGTTGAAGCACGTTATTCTGGTTTAAAAATAAATGATTCGGGCAATTTAAATCTTGATACTAACTATACTGATCTAGTTGTTGCTGACGGACAAAATATTAAATATGACTGTAACTACGGAACTTTAAAATTCCAGAAATTAAATTCGTTTTCAGGATCTGGGAACTACCTTACCATTTCTATTGCTGAAATTTCAAACAATATTAATGTGGATGCCAATTACAGTAAAATAAACATTTCTACTATAACAAGTAAAGCAAATAATGTAAATATCAATACTGGCTATACTGATGTTTCTTTAGGATACGATGCGAATTATGCTTTTGATTTTGACATTAATACTAAATATGGAAATATAAAAAACGATAGCTCTTTAGATGTTTCTGTTACTGAAAGCAAAAATTCAAGCAAAAGAATCAGCGGCTTTAATAAGAAAAAAGGTCAAAACAAAGTAACAATTAATTCTAATTACGGAAACGTAACCTTAATCAAAAAACAATAATCTTAAAAGTTTAAAACAATGAAAAAATTAATACAATTAGTTTGTGGTGCATTTTTAGTATGTTTTGTTGCTAATGCACAATCTGAAAAAATAAACGGAAACGGTAAAGTAGTTTCTGAAACAAGAACAACTTCAGGATATGATGCTATAAAAATTTCGGGGTCTTTTGATGTCGATCTGGTGGCAGGAAAAGAAGGCAAAATTATTATGAAAGGCGAAGAGAATATTCTATCTGCTATTATTGTAGAAGTTGAAGACAATACCTTGAAAATTCAGGTAAAGAAAAATACTAATATCCATTCGAGTATGGGTAAAAAAGTTCAGGTGACAGTTCCGTTTGAGAAAATTTCTGAATTAAGTTTATCCGGCTCCGGAGATATTCAATCGAAAGATGCTATAAAAAATGATAAATTCTTAGCAAAACTTTCTGGTTCAGGAAACTTTAACCTGGCAGTTGATTCTAACTCTTTAGAACTTAATTTAAGTGGTTCTGGAAATGTACGTTTGAAAGGTTCTGCAGATAGTTTCACAACAAAACTTTCTGGCTCAGGTAACATCGATGCTGGTGAACTAAAATCAAAAAATGTTGATGTTAATGTTTCAGGATCAGGGGATAGTAAAGTTAATTGTAGCGAAGTTTTAACCGCAAGAGTTTCAGGATCGGGTGATATAAAATACACTGGTAATCCTGAAAAAAGAGATGTAAAAGTTTCTGGTTCCGGAAATATATCAAAAGCATAATTAATAGATAAATCCCATTGAGATTCAAAAATTATCATCAATCAAATAAATCACTTTTATATAATCTATCAAAGGCGCTTAATTAATTTACAGCGCCTTTTTTATGAACTCGTCTCAAAAGAAAAATGGCAGTAACAAAAAAGATCCCTAAAATCACAATTGCTGCACGCGGACTTCCGGTTATTTGATCGATAACTCCATATACACACATTCCGATTACAATTCCAATTTTTTCAGCCACATCATAAAAACTGAAAAATGAAGCTGTATCTTTTGTCTCAGGTAATAATTTTGAATAAGTTGAACGAGAAAGTGCCTGAATTCCCCCCATTACAAATCCGGCCACGGTAGCCATTACATAAAAATGCATTGGTAATGTTATAAAGAATGCCAAAGCACAAAACACTGCCCAAATTATATTAATCACAATTAAAGTTGGAATATTACCAAATTTAGAAGAAGCTCTTGAAGTTAAAAAAGCACCAACAACCGCTACCAACTGTATAATTAAAATACAGATAATCAAACCAATTGTACCTTCTTCTTTCGAGGACCATTGAATTTCCTGTGCTCCAAAATAAGTTGCTACAAGCATAACGGTCTGAACCGCCATACTAGAAACGAAAAACCCTCCTAAATATCTCTTTAAAGGAATGTTTTCCTGTAATAAAGCCCAAACTTTTTTCAATTCTTTGAAACCGTTAAATATTACATCATTCGTTAATTTTTGACCATTCTCTTTGCTTCCTTTTGGCAAATAATAATAAGTATATTGACTAAATAATATCCACCAAGCACCCACCATTATAAAGGAATAACGCATAGCCTTCATTGCAGCTTCACCATCTGTTCCGCTGATTCCAAAAAGTTTTGGCTTCATGATCATTGCTAAGTTAATAATCAATAAAATCACACTTCCAATATAGCCTAAAGAATATCCTTTGGCACTAATTTTATCTTGTTGTTCTTCAAATGCAATATCAGGCAAATAAGAATTATAAAAAACCAAACTCCCCCAATATCCAATCAATCCAAGGAAATAAAATGCAAGTCCAATATAAATATTATCAAGATCAAACCAATACAATCCCATACAGGACAGGGCTCCTAAATAACAGAAAAACTTCATGAAAGACTTTTTATTTCCAACATAATCAGCAATTCCTGACAGTAAAGGAGAAATAAAAGAAACTACCAAAAAGGCAAAAGCAGTTATAAAACTAATCAAAGCAGAATTCTTTAGATGCATACCAAAAACATCAATATAATGATTATCCTTTGAGAATAAAGCTTCATAAAATATTGGAAATACAGCTGAAGCAATCGTAAGCGTATAAACTGAATTTGCCCAATCATAAAATGCCCACGCATTTAATAATTTTTTATCTCCTTTTTGTAGGTTTTTCATAGAAATGGTTTTGTTAATGCGGTACGAATTTATCTAATTTTTATGATAATCAAATAGATTTTTGTCTAATTCGTGTATTAATAAATTATGAACAATTTAAAATTTGCACAAAAAAAACCACTCTTTTCAGAATGGCGTTTAAATATTTTTGAAATTGAATTATCTAATCGTACCCACTTTAAGCGCCATAGCTTTTGCTTCAGGTATCAGGGATTTTATATTTGCAATCCTAGTCGCATCAGAAGGGTGTGTACTCATAAATTCCGGAGTTCCCGCTGCACCAGATTTGGCAGACATTCTGCTCCAGAATGTTACAGCATCGTCTGGATTGTAACCGGCAATTGCCATAAGTGTCAATCCAATTTTATCGGCCTCAGTTTCATTACCTCGGCTAAATGGCAACATCACTCCCACTTCTGTCCCCAGACCATACGCCTGCGAAAATATTTGCTGTGTTTGTTCTGATTTACCACTTGTTGCAGCTCCCAAAGCCACTCCTCCAATTTGTTGTAACTGTGCGGCACTCATTCTTTGTGCACCATGATTAGCCAATGCGTGAGAAACTTCATGCCCCATAACTGTTGCTAATCCAGCTTCGTCCTGCGTAACCGGCAAAATTCCTGAATACACTACGATTTTTCCACCAGGCATACACCATGCATTTACTTCTTTATTATCCACAAGTTTATATTCCCATCGATAATCTTTTAAATATTGTGTTTGTCCTAAATAAGTTAAATATTTTTCGGCGGCAGCTTTAATTCTTATACCTACTGTTTCAACTCTTTTGGCATCAGGAGTTCCTGTTATAACCTTATTTTCAGAGATAAATGCATTATACTGCTGAAACGAAGTTGGAAATAATTCACTGTTTGAAACAAAATTTAAATTTTGCTTTCCTGTAATTGGATTGGTTGCACAGCCAATTAAAACAGCTATACAAATCCCTGATATTAGATATTTTTTCATGATTTTTGATATTTTACTACACAAAAATACAATTAATATTAACGTTTTATTTTATATAATTTTTCACAAACGTATCAGAATTTACTTATTCACCCACAATATGAAGCTCATTAAACTCTTTATCAACAATTAAGAAATGATTCGCTTCAAAAGCAATTTTATCAAATTCTACTTTTTCATTGTCAATTTCAATTTCGGTCACTTTAAAAGGCAAACCAATTAAATTGATTTTATATTTTCTATATGGAGTATCGTATTTTCCTTCTTTATGTAGTTGAATAATTAATTCCTTTTCTTTTCCAATTGTTCTAAAAGATAAATAACTGTAACGGCCTTTTTTATAATCATAACCATCTTGTGCATCTTCATATACAAATGATTGTTCTTTTCCAATTTTGAAGTATAAATCAAGTGTTAATTCATCAAATTCAAGTTCACCAACATATTGCTGAACCGGATATTTAGGAATAATAGCTCCTGCTTTTACAAAAACAGGAATCTCATCAAATTTAGTATCAACCCAAACCTCTCTTCCTCCTATTGAAAATTCATTTGTCCAATAGTTATACCATTCTCCTCTTGGAATATACATACGTCTACCTACAGCATTAGGTTCAAGAATAGGGCAAACTAAAATTTGATTTCCGAAGATAAATTCATCATTACGATAATGTGTTTGAATATCTTCCTGATCGTAATAAACAAGAGGTTTTAACATCGGGACGCCTTCTTCAATATATTGCCAGAACATAGTATATAAATAAGGAAGTAATTGATAACGGAGACTTACAAACTTTCTGGTAATATTGATAACTTCTTCATCAAAAGCCCATGGTTCCTGATTTCCGTGATCTCCTGAAGAATGTGTCCTGCAAAATGGATGAAAAACACCTAACTGAATCCAACGTGCATATAATTCACCTGTTGGCTGTTCGGCAAAACCTCCAATATCAGAACCTGTAAATCCCATTCCTGAAATACACATTCTTTGCACCTGAATGTTTGCAATCCATAAATGTTCCCAGGTTGCAACGTTATCACCTGTCCAGGACGAAGTATATCGTTGTGCACCTGAATAAGCTGATCTTGTAATTACAAAAGGACGTTTAGGATAGGCAAAACGTTTTACACCATGATACGTAGCCCTTGCCATTTGTGTACCGTAAATATTATGTGCTTTTCTGTGACTGCAAGGATTTCCATCGTATGAGTGACGAACGTCCATCGGGAAAGTTTTATTGGGAACTTCCATAACCGCCGGTTCATTCATATCATTCCAAACTCCTTTTACGCCAATATCTGAAATCAATTCTTTAAATAATCCTGCCCACCATTCTCTGACTACGGGATTTGTATAATCTGGGAAATTACATTCTCCCGGCCAGACTTTTCCTTTCATGTAAGGCCCGTCGGCTCTTTTGCAGAAATAATCTTTTTCTAAAGCTTCCTGGTAAACCCAATAATCTTTATCAATTTTAATTCCGGGATCGATAATAACAACAGTTTTAAAACCATCTTCGGCTAATTCAGCCACCATCTTTTTTGGATCAGGAAAATATTCCTTATTCCACGTAAAACATCGAAAACCTTCCATGTAATCAATGTCCAGATAAATGGCATCACACGGAATTTTAAGTTCTCTAAATTTTGAAGTGATTTCTTTTACTTTACTTTCCGGATAATAACTCCATTTACATTGGTGATATCCTAAAACCCAAAGCGGCGGTAATTCAGGTTTACCCGTTAAATCTGTATAAGTTGTTACAACATCCTGCATTTGTGGGCCGTAAATGAAATAATAATTCATTTCACCGCCTTCAGCCCAAAAGCTGGCAACGTTTCTTCTTTCCTGACAAAAATCAAAAAAGGTTCTAAAAGTGTTATCAAAGAAAATCCCGTACGACTGTTTGTTATGTAATCCAATATAAAACGGAACTACTTTATACAAAGGTTCCTGATCTTTTTGATAGGCATATTGATCAGTGGCAAAATTCTCAAGTCTTTTGCCTTTTAAATTCATTTGCGTGGCCTTGTCTCCAAGACCGTAAAAGCATTCTCCATCTTTGGAAGATTTACTCATTTTTACAATATTCCCACCATATTCATAGCTTTCTTCCCAATGAAAACCAAGTTCATCTTCAAGAATTAAAAGATCATTTAAATCGTAAATCGACAAACGAAGATCTGCTTTCTGAATTTTACATTTTACTTTGCTTGTTCTAATCACAAAATAAGTTTCTTCTTCAGTAAGTTCTAAAAAATTATAACCATGAAGTTGCGTTTTATCAATTGCATACGAAAAGTCATTGCTAAAATATCCTTTTGTAGTAAAACGAAATCGGATTAAACTGTCTCTAAGAATAGTGACTTTTAAAATTACTTTGTTATCTGTATGAAAGAAAATAGAATCGCCCTCATGTTCATGCGAAACGATTTTTGATGGATATAAATCGCCTTTATATTCTAATGATGTATTTGTAATCATATTGCTAATGCATTAATTATTCTAACTATATCGCTATTTCAAACATACAAAAAAACTATATAAAGCACTATGAATATGAGGTTTATTCACGAAAACGTTTTTTCTGTATGAGTAACAAATTACATCTCAAAAAATCAACAATTCGATAATATTAGAATCAAAAAATGATAAATTGGTATTCAGTAAATTAATATAGAAATTTTAAGCAAATGAATAAACAGTCACACTTAAAGGAGGCAACGTTAATTCAACCGAATAATCTCTGCCATCATATGGTGAAGATTCAATTTTTATGGCTTTTGGATTCCCAACACCACTTCCTCCGTAAACTTTTGCATCACTATTAAAAATCTCTTCTAATTTACCTTTTTGGGAAATTCCAATTCTGTAGTTTTCCCGAATAACCTGAGTAAGATTACAAACCACTATTAGATTTTCATCCGAGTTATTTCCTTTACGGATATAAGATAAAACAGCATTTTGATGATCGGAATAATTAATCCATTCAAAACCTTCTCCTGTAAACTGCTTTTCAAACAATGCAGGACGAGATTTATACAACTGATTCAAATCTGTAATTAACTTTTTCACACCCGAATGGTAGTCATACTGCAACAAATGCCAATCTAAACTTTTCTCAAAATTCCATTCATCACTTTGACCAAATTCAGAACCCATAAACAATAATTTTGTTCCCGGGTGCGTAAACATGTAACCGTACAGCAATCTTAAATTGGCAAATTTCTGCCATTCATCTCCTGGCATTTTATTGGCTATAGATTTTTTTCCATACACAACTTCATCATGCGAAAACGGAAGCATAAAATTTTCGGTAAAAGCATAAGTCATCGAAAAAGTCAAATCGTTTTGATGGTATTTACGATAAACAGTTTCTTTTTGAAAGTATTTCAAAGTATCGTGCATCCAGCCCATCATCCATTTCATTCCAAAGCCTAAACCACCAGTAAACGTAGGTCGTGAAACCATTGAAAAAGAAGTACTCTCTTCAGCAATAGTTTGAACTCCATCAAAATTAGCATAGATTACCTCATTAAATTCTTTAAGAAAACTTATCGTATCAAGATTCTCTCTACCTCCATAAATATTAGGTTCCCACTCGCCTTCTTCACGAGAATAATCCAAATATAACATTGAAGCTACTGCATCAACTCTCAAGCCATCAGCATGATAATGCTGCAACCAAAACACGGCGTTACTGATTAAAAAAGCACGGACTTCATTACGACCATAATTAAAAACCAAACTTTTCCAATCAGGATGATACCCTTTTCTGCGATCCGGATGTTCATATAAATGTGAGCCGTCGAAAAAACCTAAGCCATGTGCATCATCTGGAAAATGTGATGGAACCCAATCTAAAATCACACCAATACCAGCCTGATGCAATTTATCAACCAAAACCATAAAGTCCTGCGGTTTTCCAAAACGAGAAGTTGGTGCAAAATATCCTGTCAACTGATATCCCCAGGAAGGATCGTACGGATATTCCATTATTGGCATAAATTCAACGTGTGTAAAACCAGTTTCTTTTACATAAGCAACCAAGTCATCAGCTAATTCCAAATAAGTCATAAACCGATTATGATCAGCACGTTTCCAAGAACCCAGATGCACTTCGTAAACCGAATAAGGTTTATCTAAACCATTATGATTTTTACGCGATTGCATCCAGTTTTCATCCTTCCACTTATAATCTAAGCCCCAAACAACAGAAGCAGTATGAGGCGGTTTTTCACAATATAAAGCGAATGGATCTGCTTTCTCAGTTACAATTCCATTAATATTAGATTGGATTTTATATTTGTAAAGTGCTCCTTTGGCAATTTCTGGAATAAAACCTTCCCAAATTCCGGAAGAATCCCAGCGAACTTGTAATTGATGTTCGTTTCCTGTCCAATAATTAAAATCACCAACAACAGTAACAGATTGTGCAGTAGGTGCCCAAACGGCAAAATAAACACCTTTTACTCCATCAACTTCAACTAAATGCGCTCCTAATTTTTCATATAATTTGAAGTGTTTTCCTGCTTTGAACAAATCGATATCAAAATCAGTAAATAGAGAATGCGTGATTACTTTAGACATATTTGGTTTTTAAGGCAATAATTAATTTTTATGCTTTTTATTCAATTCTGAAATTATCAGAGAGAATTGCTCCTTTTTTAATAACTACAATACCATCTTTTATACTGTATAATTCATTAGTAAAATTATCTAAATGCTTTCCTCCGCTGATATGAACGTTGTTTCCAATGCGTACATTTTTATCGACTAAGGTATTTTGAATAAAACAGTTTTCTCCAATTCCAACATGAATTTTATTGATATTTGCTTCATGATTTAGTTCATCAAGGTCCTGATAAAAATCGTTACCCATGACATAACAATTTTCAAGCACAGTTCCTTCTCCAATTCTGGAACGAATTCCAATTACAGACCTCTTGATTTCTTTAGCATTGATAATACATCCTTCAGAAATTAAAGACTGATTGATAATTGAATTTCTAAATTTTGATGGAGGAAGTAATCTTGGACGTGTAAAAATTTTATTATCATTATCAAATAAATTGAACTCTGGAATATCAGCGGTTAAGCCAATATTTGCTTCAAAAAATGATTCTATATTTCCAATATCTGTCCAATATCCTTCGTACTGATAACTTAGTATTTTATGTTTTCCAACAGCTTGTGGAATGATTTCTTTTCCAAAATCTTTTGTATGCGGGTCGGCCATTAAATCTTCCAATAATTGGCGATTGAAAATATAGATTCCCATTGAAGCCAGATATTTTTTACCTTTTTCCTGCATTTGCTCACTAACTTCAGATTCCCATTCTGGCAATAAAGAAGCGTCAGGTTTTTCTATAAAAGCCTCAATACAGCTTTCATGATTAGTTTTAAGAATTCCGAATTCAGGCGCATCTTTTGCGTTTACGGGTAAAGTTGCAATAGAAATAGCTGCATCCGCTGCAATGTGTGCTTCTAACATTTCGTTAAAATCCATTTGATACAATTGATCTCCCGATAAAATTAAAGCGTAATCAAACTCATGTTTAAGAAAATGCGACATACATTGTCGAACAGCATCTGCAGTTCCCTGAAACCAGGTTGGATTATCAGGAGTTTGTTCTGCCGCCAAAATATCAACAAATGACTGACTGAAAATACTAAAATTAAAAGTGTTTTTGATATGTGCATTCAATGATGCCGAATTAAACTGTGTCAAAACAAATATTTTAAAAATATCAGAATTGATACAATTTGAAATAGGAATATCAACCAACCTGTATTTTCCTCCAATTGGCACCGCAGGTTTAGATCTCGTTTCAGTTAACGGAAACAAACGTGATCCCTGTCCTCCTCCTAAAATAATAGCAACTACATTTTTCTTTTTAAATTTCATTTTTCTCAATTATTAGGTTGTATATCTCGATGTACTCTTGGCAAACTCTTTCCCAGGAATGATCTGTCGCCATTCCCTTTTTTATAACTTTATTGAAATTGATTTTATCATCGTACAATTTCACTGCACGATTTATAGAATAACAAATATCTCCAACAGAAGCCTGATCATGGCATATTCCATTTCCGTCATCTCCAAAATCAATTACTGTATCACGCAATCCTCCAGTTCTTCTCACAATCGGAACCGTTCCATAACGCAATGCGTACATTTGATTTAACCCACAAGGTTCAACTCGTGAAGGCATTAAAATATAATCGGAACCTGCATAAATCAAATGTGCTAATTCTTCATTATAACCAATAAAAACATTGTAATTCCCATTATAATCATTTCGCAATTGCACTAACTGTTCTTCGATTACAGCATTTCCTGATCCTAAAATCAAAATATTGATGTTTTCAAAATTTTCAGATAAAGCCAAAGCTGATGCCTGAGGTAATAAATCCCCACCTTTTTCCTCAAATAAGCGCCCAATAAAACTAAATAATGGTTTTGTCGGATCTAATTCAAACTGCTCACAAAGCTTTTCTTTATTTTTCAATTTACCTGTTTCAAAAGTTTCAATTGAATAATTAGCATCAATCATTTGATCTTTAGACGGATCCCAAACCTCAAAATCAATTCCATTTAGAATTCCTTTTGACTTGCTTCTTACAGAATTAAATAAAGCTTCTAAACCATTTGCTGCATAATTAATCTCATTCAAATAACTAGGAGAAACAGTTGTAACAGCATGAGCACATTTTACACCTACAGCCAATGAATTAAGAGAATTATTCCATTCTAAAAATCCAACATGAATCAAATCAAATTCAGGCAAATAATGCAATTTATCAAAACCAAACCACCCTTGATAAAGGCCATTGTGAATTGTAATTACAGTTCTAACACTTCTGAGACTTTCATATTTATAGGCGTACTTCACTAAAAACGGAATTAATCCTGTATGATGATCATGACAATTAATAATAGCCGGAACTTCTTTTCGAGATGTAATCCAATCTAAAGCCGCGATCTGAAAAGATAAAAAACGCTCTATATCATCTTCGTATCCATATACATTTGGACGATCAAATAATTCATTAATTTCTATCAGATATAGTTCATAACCAAGTTTATCGCTCGTTTCTTTTAAAACACTGAACGGAAAATCGAAATTACCCAGCTTAACAGTAGCCCAGTGGACACACTCAAAGTCATTTTCATTTTTAAATTTGGTAGCATAGGCAGGAACAACAACCCTAACTTCATGACCAGCATTTTTTTGATATTTTGGCAGTGCTCCAACGACGTCAGCTAAACCTCCAACTTTTGCCATCGGATAACATTCTGCACTTATATGAAATATTTCCATTTTAGAAATTTATAAACATCTATTATTGTACTACTTTTATGTTTCCTAAATTTAGGAAAAAAGAAAGTAAAATAAAGACTCCAAAAAAAAATTATTGATATGGCAAAAAAGGCAAACAATCCTACTGAATCTTTAAAAATTCCACAGTTTATCATTATATCAAGTAGAATATGCGCTTTTATTTCCACTAAGTTTGTTACAAATTATGCTGCCCGGTTATTTACAACACCAATAAAACATAAGGTTCCAAAAAGAGAATTGGAAATGGATCACAAAAGCATTCAAAATACAATTTATATTCCTGCGATAGATAAAAGAATTGTTACTTATGAGTATGGAAAAAGCAACAGGAAGATTTTACTTGTTCACGGCTGGTCTGGAAGAGGAACACAATTATTTAAAATAGCCGACGAGTTTGTAAAGCTGGGATATTCAACTATTAGTTTTGATGCTCCTGCACACGGAAAGTCTAAGGGAAAGACAACTATTATGTCTGAATTTATTGCATCAATCTTAGAAATTGAAAAACAATTTGGTCCTTTTGAAATTGCAATTGGCCATTCGCTTGGCGGAATGTCAGTTTTAAATGCAATTAAAGATGGCTTGCAAGTAAATCGAGCTGTAATAATTGGAAGTGGAGATATAGTCCAGGATATTTTGGACGATTTCATTTCGAAATTAGGATTAAAGCAAGAAATCAGTGAACGTTTACGAGATCACTTTGAAAACAAATATCGGGTCAAAATGGATGATTTCTCTGCTTATAAAGCTGCTCAACAAATAAAAATTCCAGTTTTGGTGATACATGATTATAATGATCCTGAAGTTCCTGTTAAAGCAGGAATTCATATTCATAAACAACTTGAAAATGGGACTTTATATTTGACAGAAGGTTTAGGACACCGTAAAATACTTGGAAATCAGAATGTTATTAAAAAAACTATAGATTTTATAAAAAGTACTTAATTTTGTAATAGTTATATTTTTGTTTAATTCTAACTGAAAATAAAATGGATTTATTTGGAGAAACATCAGATTGGGAAACAAAATTAAAACCCATTTTAAAAAAATATAAAGGAAAAAAACATCCTTTAGAATATCAAAACACATATCAATTATTGGTCATGGTAGTGTTATCTGCACAAGATTCTGACGCCAATATCAATAAAATTGCACCCGCTTTATTTGAAAAATTTCCAACACTCAAAAGTTTATCTGAGGCAAGTCCTGAAACTTTTATACCTTATATCAATAAAGTAAGGAATTATCCAACAAAAGCACAATGGTTGTTAGAAATTGTAAAGACGATAAAAAAAGACGAAGATATTCCTTTGAATATGAAAGAATTGACAGCTCTAAAAGGAATCGGAAGAAAATCTGCTAATGTTATTTTAAGAGAAACTCATAAACCAGCTGAAGGCATTATTGCCGATTTACATGTTATACGTGTAGCACCAAGAATTGGAATAATAAAAGAAAGTAAAGACGGAAATAAAGTAGAAAAAGATCTGATGCAGGTTCTTCCAAAATCAATTTGGTCAGAAATCGGAATGGCAATTTCATTTCATGGAAGAGAAACTTGCAGACCAAAACCAAAATGTGAGGAATGTTTAATTGCAGATTACTGTCTACTACCAAAGAGAAGTAATATAAATATTATTTTCTTCTTGTATCAATCAAATAAATAATTTTCCAGGCATCTTTCTCTTTAAATAAAGTAAAAGTATTGACGCCCGAATGACTTAATTTATCATTCAAATAAAACTCATAGGGTGCCCAAACATGCGCCATTGTTCCATCAATCTGAATAGTGTAACTAAGAATTTTTTCCTGAAATTTCATGGAAGAAGGAATTGTCGCAATTGATTTATAAAAATATTTTACGCCCTCATCCGATAATTTATTACCCTTAACAGTGCTCTCACTAATAGATTGTAAAATCATTCTATCCGAACAAACCGATTTTATTTTAATCGTATCTTTTGATGAAATCCTTCAAAAAAATATTCTATGGTTTTCTGAACTTCTTGTTTCTGTGCATTCGCGTATAGCCCGAAAAACAGAAAAAATACCACAACAAAACTCCTCATAATCAAATATTTAAAATTAAAAAAATTAGACACCAAATTGACTTAAATGATGTTGTAAATGTTTTGCAAACATATTATTCCATTCCACTGCACTCAATTTCCCAAAAGACAGCGATTCTTTTCCTTCAAAATTACTTACACCCAATTCATTTGTTTTATTAAGATAGGCAATTAATCTATCCCTTTCGATATCAAAATTTCGCTCATCTTTAATAATAAATTGAGGCGCGGTATGGTTATTTTTTGGATATGGCTTTTCGCTTACTACCGAGTTCTTTACCAATAATTTTAAAATCAACCTTATAAAGGCATTTGGTTTAGGATGAATATCTTCATAAACCATTTCATATGCAATATTACAATGAGCCAGCATTTGTGCAACAGTCATTTTACCCCAAAGTGCTTTTGATTGTGGTGTAAGCTGATTAATTCTGTTGACAAATTCCTGAGAATCATCTGTATGAAAAATATTTTTCATTTTTTCTGTTTATTGAAATTTGAACAATAGTAATAAGTTAGACAAATATATAAAAATTAGGATTTAAATAATAAAAGGAACTATTTCGTATAGATGATATAACATGGGCGTTGCGTTTCCAGCCGCAACGGGTCGGCTGTCGGCTGTATTCCCATTCCTAACGCAGTTCAGGATAAACCAGAAGTCTAGGTTCCAGAAGAAATTCCAACTCTTAAATCCCAAATTCCAATTCTACTCTTATACAGGTTTTATTTTTAAAGTCCCGGCTTTGCGAACCTTATACACAAAGTAATAAACACAACTACAAAAAACCTTTGCGCACTTTGCGGTAAAAAATACAAAGTATTGCAAACAAAAAAATCCCCATCAAATAAATGATGAGGATCTTCAAAAGAAAGGCGACGACATACTCTCCCACATAACTGCAGTACCATCTGCGCAGGCGGGCTTAACTACTCTGTTCGGGATGGGAAGAGGTGAGCCCCGCCGCAATAACCACCTTAAGGTTGTTAGTCTAAAGTCCAAAGTCATAAAGTTGTAAAGTCTTTCGACTTTGGACTTTAATCTTTCGACTTAAAGACTGCTCTGCGTCGAGCAAATATCTTAACATACTGAGATAAAGAAAGTTTTTTATTTATTAGAAAGTTTCTTCTCTCCCGTCTTTTGGACGGGAGAGAAAAGGGTGTACATAAGCTTACGGATTATTAGTACTACTCGACTATGACATTACTGCCTTTACATCTATAGCCTATCAACGTGGTCATCTTCCACGATCCTTAAAAGAAATCTCATCTTGTGGTGGGTTTCGCGCTTATATGCTTTCAGCGCTTATCCCTTCCAAACGTAGCTACTCTGCGGTGCCCCTGGCGGGACAACAGATACACTAGAGGTTTGTCCAATTCGGTCCTCTCGTACTAGAATCAGATCCACTCAAATTTCTAACGCCCACAGTAGATAGAGACCGAACTGTCTCACGACGTTCTGAACCCAGCTCGCGTGCCACTTTAATGGGCGAACAGCCCAACCCTTGGGACCTTCTCCAGCCCCAGGATGTGACGAGCCGACATCGAGGTGCCAAACCCCCCCGTCGATATGAGCTCTTGGGGGAGATCAGCCTGTTATCCCCGGCGTACCTTTTATCCTTTGAGCGATGGCCCTTCCATGCGGAACCACCGGATCACTATGCTCTACTTTCGTACCTGATCGACCTGTATGTCTCTCAGTCAAGCTCCCTTATGCCATTGCACTCTACGCACGGTTACCAAGCGTACTGAGGGAACCTTTAGAAGCCTCCGTTACTCTTTTGGAGGCGACCACCCCAGTCAAACTACCCACCAAGCAATGTCCCCCGCAAAACGGGGTTAGGCCTCAGATAAACAAAGGGTTGTATTTCAACAATGACTCCACAACGCCTGGCGACGCCACTTCACAGTCTCCAACCTATCCTACACATCATTTATCCAAGGTCAATACTAAGCTATAGTAAAGGTGCACAGGGTCTTTTCGTCCCACTGCGGGTAAACGGCATCTTCACCGTTACTACAATTTCACCGAGCTCATGGCTGAGACAGTGTCCAGATCGTTACACCATTCGTGCAGGTCGGAACTTACCCGACAAGGAATTTCGCTACCTTAGGACCGTTATAGTTACGGCCGCCGTTTACTGGGGCTTCAATTCAATGCTTCTCCGAAGATAACATCTCCTCTTAACCTTCCAGCACCGGGCAGGTGTCAGGCCCTATACTTCATCTTACGATTTTGCAGAGCCCTGTGTTTTTGATAAACAGTCGCCTGGACCTCTTCACTGCGGCCCTGTATTGCTACAGGGCGACCCTTCTCCCGAAGTTACGGGTCTATTTTGCCTAATTCCTTAGCCATGAATCTCTCGAGCACCTTAGGATTCTCTCCTCAACTACCTGTGTCGGTTTACGGTACTGGTACTAATTACCTGAAGTTTAGAGGTTTTTCTTGGAAGCCCTTAGGCGCACTATCTCTTTGTCCGAAGACTCCGAGTACTATCGTATTTCCCCAAGACGCGTGGATTTGCCTGCGCATCTTATAGGTAGGTACTTCAACGAACTATTCCGTCAGTTCGCGGCGCTTTCATCACTCCGTCACCCCATCACAGTAATTAGTAGTACGGGAATATTAACCCGTTAGCCATCGACTGTCCCTTTCGGGTTCGCCTTAGGACCAGACTAACCCACAGCTGATTAGCATAGCTGTGGAAACCTTAGTTTTTCGGTGTGCGGGTTTCTCGCCCGCATTATCGTTACTTATGCCTACATTTTCTTTTCTAACCAGTCCAGCATACCTTACGATACACCTTCAACCCTGTTAGAATGCTCCCCTACCACTTACAGTTACCTGTAAATCCATAGCTTCGGTAATACGCTTATGCCCGATTATTATCCATGCTCGTCCGCTCGACTAGTGAGCTGTTACGCACTCTTTAAATGAATGGCTGCTTCCAAGCCAACATCCTAGCTGTCTGGGCAGACAAACCTCGTTCTTTCAACTTAGCGTATATTTGGGGACCTTAGCTGATGGTCTGGGTTCTTTCCCTCTCGGACTTGGACCTTAGCACCCAAGCCCTCACTGCTGAGAAACATTATATAGCATTCGGAGTTTGTCAGGAATTGGTAGGCGGTGAAGCCCCCGCATCCAATCAGTAGCTCTACCTCTATATAACTTAATTCAGCGCTGCACCTAAATGCATTTCGGGGAGTACGAGCTATTTCCGAGTTTGATTGGCCTTTCACCCCTACCCACAGGTCATCCGAAGACTTTTCAACGTCAACCGGTTCGGACCTCCACTGTGTGTTACCACAGCTTCATCCTGCCCATGGGTAGATCACACGGTTTCGCGTCTAACACTACTGACTAAAGCGCCCTATTCAGACTCGCTTTCGCTACGGATCCGTGGCTTAACCACTTAACCTTGCCAGCAACGTTAACTCGTAGGCTCATTATGCAAAAGGCACGCCGTCACCCCACGAAAGGGCTCCGACCGCTTGTAAGCGTATGGTTTCAGGATCTATTTCACTCCGTTATTCACGGTTCTTTTCACCTTTCCCTCACGGTACTGGTTCACTATCGGTCTCTCAGGAGTATTTAGCCTTAGCGGATGGTCCCGCCAAATTCAGACAGGGTTTCACGTGCCCCGCCCTACTCAGGATACCACTATCTATTACACTTGTTACCCATACGGGACTATCACCCTCTTTGGTGTCACTTTCCAGTAACTTCCGGTTCCTTGTGCATAAAATGTCGTGGTCCTACAACCCCAGCATTGCCGTAACAACACTGGTTTGGGCTAATCCGCGTTCGCTCGCCACTACTTACGGAATCACTTTTGTTTTCTTCTCCTCCGCCTACTTAGATGTTTCAGTTCAGCGGGTTTGCCCACCTATCGGTGTACTATGTCTTCAACATAGTGGGTTGCCCCATTCAGGTATCTACGGATCAATCGGTGTGTGCCCGTCCCCGTAGCTTTTCGCAGCTTATCACGCCTTTCATCGCCTCTGAGAGCCTAGGCATCCCCCATACGCCCTTATTTTGCTTATTGTACCAATCATAAAATAAATTACGACCGTTTTTTTTTGTTTTCTACAATAAATTGTAAAAAACGCTTTCTACTTTTTATTATTTTCTTATCTCAATATGTCAATGAACTTTATTTAGTCGAAGGTCAAAAGTCGAAAGTCGTCAAGTGAATCACTTTGGACTTTATAACTTTAGACTTTAGGACTAAAATCGTGGAGAATAACGGAGTCGAACCGTTGACCTCCTGCGTGCAAGGCAGGCGCTCTAGCCAGCTGAGCTAATCCCCCATTTTTAAATGATGAGTTATGAATTATGAGTTATGAATTTGCTCATAAACGCTCAACTTCTAAAATTTCCTTTTTTTAAGACTAAAATAGTTGTCTCGGACAGACTCGAACTGTCGACCCCTACATTATCAGTGTAGTACTCTAACCAGCTGAGCTACGAGACACTCTTATTCTTAAAATTTATTATTTGAACTAACAGCAAGAGTAAAATAGTCTTAAAATTATAATCCTATAGAGCTTCTTCTTTTTTCCCCATCGTGTGCAAGCACTAACAATTGGGGCTCTAGAAAGGAGGTGTTCCAGCCGCACCTTCCGGTACGGCTACCTTGTTACGACTTAGCCCTAGTTACCAGTTTTACCCTAGGCAGCTCCTTGCGGTCACCGACTTCAGGCACCCCCAGCTTCCATGGCTTGACGGGCGGTGTGTACAAGGCCCGGGAACGTATTCACCGGATCATGGCTGATATCCGATTACTAGCGATTCCAGCTTCACGGAGTCGAGTTGCAGACTCCGATCCGAACTGTGACCGGTTTTATAGATTCGCTCCTGGTCGCCCAGTGGCTGCTCTCTGTACCGGCCATTGTAGCACGTGTGTAGCCCAAGGCGTAAGGGCCGTGATGATTTGACGTCATCCCCACCTTCCTCACAGTTTGCACTGGCAGTCTTGTTAGAGTTCCCGACATGACTCGCTGGCAACTAACAACAGGGGTTGCGCTCGTTATAGGACTTAACCTGACACCTCACGGCACGAGCTGACGACAACCATGCAGCACCTTGTAAATTGTCTTGCGAAAGATCTGTTTCCAAACCGGTCAATCTACATTTAAGCCTTGGTAAGGTTCCTCGCGTATCATCGAATTAAACCACATGCTCCACCGCTTGTGCGGGCCCCCGTCAATTCCTTTGAGTTTCATTCTTGCGAACGTACTCCCCAGGTGGGATACTTATCACTTTCGCTTAGCCACTGAGTTTGCACCCAACAGCTAGTATCCATCGTTTACGGCGTGGACTACCAGGGTATCTAATCCTGTTCGCTACCCACGCTTTCGTCCATCAGCGTCAATCCATTAGTAGTAACCTGCCTTCGCAATTGGTATTCCATGTAATCTCTAAGCATTTCACCGCTACACTACATATTCTAGTTACTTCCTAATAATTCAAGTTTAACAGTATCAATGGCCGTTCCACCGTTGAGCGATGGGCTTTCACCACTGACTTATTAAACCGCCTACGGACCCTTTAAACCCAATGATTCCGGATAACGCTTGGATCCTCCGTATTACCGCGGCTGCTGGCACGGAGTTAGCCGATCCTTATTCTTACGATACCGTCAAGCTGCTTCACGAAGCAGTGTTTCTTCTCGTATAAAAGCAGTTTACAATCCATAGGACCGTCATCCTGCACGCGGCATGGCTGGATCAGGCTTGCGCCCATTGTCCAATATTCCTCACTGCTGCCTCCCGTAGGAGTCTGGTCCGTGTCTCAGTACCAGTGTGGGGGATCTCCCTCTCAGGACCCCTACCCATCGTAGCCTTGGTAAGCCGTTACCTTACCAACTAGCTAATGGGACGCATGCTCATCTTTTACCGTTGTGACTTTAATAGTAGAATCATGCGATTCAGCTATACTATGAGGTATTAATCCAAATTTCTCTGGGCTATCCCTCTGTAAAAGGTAGATTGCATACGCGTTACGCACCCGTGCGCCGGTCTCTGCTCCCGAAGAAGCATACCCCTCGACTTGCATGTGTTAAGCCTGCCGCTAGCGTTCATCCTGAGCCAGGATCAAACTCTTCATCGTATATTGTTTGCTCTAATCAATTAAAGCTAATTATTATGCGAATCAGTCTCTATCGGTTCATTTAATTAATCTCTCGATTATCTTACTCTTTATTCTTTTGTCTCGTTGTAAAACGAGACGGCTGTCAATTCAATATGTCTACGAACGTGTTTCAATCTTGTTTCGCTTGTCTCTCAAAGCGGGTGCAAAAGTAGAAAACTTATTTCTAACTGGCAAATGTTTTTTGAAGTTTTTTTTTAAGAAAATTTAATTCCCTTTTTACTTCTCAACTCTACCAATCTATCAATGAACTTTCCCTGTTTTACCTCACTTAACTCTTATCTAAAAAAGTGTTCGGTGAACTTCGTTTGCGGGGTGCAAATGTAACATCCGTTTTCAAATCTCACAAGCTTTTTGGAATCTTTTTTTGAAAAAATTTTTCAATCTTTATTCCTATGCCTGTCAGTATTTCTGTGAACGTCTATCGCTGTTGCGGGTGCAAAAGTAACACCTTTATTTACATTTACAAGGGTTTTTATTATATAATTTTAATCTTTTTTATAAGTAGCTGGTATGGCGGTTTTTATAATCCAAAGTTTTTTTTCCTCTTTCCGGGTTTTGCCTGTTTGGGGTTATTTTACTGTGTTTGGCCGCAAAGGCACTAAGTTTACTTTCCCCCAGGTTTTCCTCTGTTTTTCGTGGTTCTCATAAGGTCGCTAAGTCTTCCTTTCTTCCGGGAAACGATTAGCTTCTTTTGAAAATAGCTCCCCTAGCCCCGATAGAAGTGGAAATCCTTTTGCTTTTTTCTTTAAAAAGCAAAAGATTGAAACGGATAGCGGGAAATAGCTCCTGAAAATTACAATAGTCAAGTTCCAAATTTCAATTGCAAAAGGCTTCTTCCGATAGTTATCAGGATCATTCATATTATATAGTAGTTTTTCCTTCCTTATATATATGTATAAAAACAAACCCGACAGCTTTTGGAAAACTGTCGGGTCGTAATACTATACTAAGTAATGTTATTTATCTTTAGCCTCTTCAGTTTTGGCCTGTTTAGCTTTTGTTTCCCACTGATTCATTAAGTCACCATAGTTTATAGATTTGGCTGGTTTCTGATTTACCAATCGACCCGATTCAAATGCCCTTTGAAGAATCGTTTCTATCAAATAGTCTTCATTAACTTCAAATGGCTTATATTCTGTTTTCAAACTTATGTCAAATAAATTGGCTGTAGTATTTGACACGAACGCTTTAAAACCGCTTTTTAAGGTTCGGATCAATTCATAAGTTGTAATTCCGGTTTGTCTGTGAACCAGCTTTACGAGGATTTGACCTTGTTTGCGTGAAAGCTTTTTTAATCTTGCTTCGAATTCATTATTAAGGTAGTCTTCTACAATTTTAAAATACTTCTTTTTTTCACGATTGGTTTTCAAACGTGCCATTCCCTGATTTAAAGCCGTCAATCGATCTGCAGCCAATTTCGCATACGGATATACTTTATAAACCCTGTTTTGCAAAATTAAAAATTGCTTTTGTGCTTCGGGATCGAGCTTCTCTTTGGTAATGATAATCTCAGGCAATTCAATGGTATCGCCCAAAATCGAATCTTGTTCGGTTAGAATATAGCCCATTTGCTCATTTTCTTTTGGTGTAACCTGAGCCTGGCTTGAAAACGAAATCAATATAAAGAATAAAAGAATGTAGGTAAATCTCATAGAGTCATAATTTAAATGTAAAATTATATATTTATACACAACTCTAATACCAAATTTATAAATTAGCAAAAAAATATTTTATGAGTACTGAATCTATCTTAAAAGATACCTCAATTGCTTTCCTGGAAAGCTACCTAAATAACGCCTCACCTACCGGATATGAAAGTGAAGGACAAAAACTTTGGATGAATTATTTAAAACCATATGTTGATACTTTTATTACCGATACTTATGGAACCGCAGTTGGAATTATAAATCCTGACGCTCCTTTTAAAGTTGTAATCGAAGGTCATGCTGATGAAATTTCGTGGTATGTAAATTATATTACAGATGATGGTTTACTATATGTAATACGTAATGGTGGTTCTGATCATCAGATTGCACCATCGAAAAGAGTTAATATTCATACTAAAAAAGGAATTGTAAAAGGTGTTTTTGGATGGCCTGCGATTCACACTCGTTTGCGTGATAAGGAGGAGATCCCGAAATTGAGTAACATTTTTATTGATCTGGGTTGCGAAACCAAAGAGCAAGTTCTTGAAATGGGTGTTCATGTAGGTTGTGTAATTACTTATCCGGATGAATTCATGATTTTGAATGAGAATAAATTCGTTTGTCGTGCGATCGATAATAGAATGGGCGGTTTTATGATTGCTGAAGTAGCACGTCTATTACATGAAAACAAAAAAACACTTCCGTTTGGCTTGTACATTGTAAACTCAGTTCAGGAAGAAATTGGTTTACGTGGTGCCGAAATGATTGCACAAACAATTAAACCAAATGTGGCTATTGTTACAGATGTTTGCCACGATACCACTACTCCAATGATTGATAAAAAAGTAGAAGGCGATCTTAAAATGGGTAAAGGTCCTGTAATTGCTTATGCACCTGCAGTTCAAAATAAATTACGCGATTTAATTGTGGATACGGCGGAAGAAAATGAAATTCCATTTCAGCGTCATGCTACTTCAAGAGCGACCGGAACAGATACTGATGCTTTTGCTTATAGCAACGGCGGTGTAGCCTCTGCATTGATTTCGTTACCTTTACGTTATATGCATACTACTGTGGAAATGGTTCATAGAGAGGACGTTGAAAATGTGATTCAGTTGATTTATGAATCATTATTGAAAATTGAAAACAACGAAACCTTCTCCTATTTCAAATAAAAGAAATTTAAAATGTCAATTCGGTTATTATTAGCCGAATTGACAAATAAAAAATAGCATGAAAATACTACTACTCGAAGACGATTTTACTTTATCTAAAGAGATCTCAGCATTCTTTACTTCAAAAGAATTCGAGTGTGTACCATATTATGATGGTTCATTATTATTGAAAAAGTATTTTCCATCTGAATACGATTTAATCATTCTTGATATTAATGTTCCAGGGACAAACGGAATCGACGTTTGCAAGGGAATTCGCGAAGTTGATAAAAAGATACCTATTATAATGTTAACCGCTTTTAGCGAAATTGAAGATAAATTAGCTTCATTTGATAATGGTGCAGATGATTATCTGGTTAAACCTTTTCATTTTGAGGAATTGTATGCCCGTATTTCGTCGCTTTTAAGACGAAAAGAAATTCCACAGCAAAGTGAAAGTAAAATTGTTATTGAAGATTTAGAAATTTTGGAAGATGATATGAAAGTATTTCGTTCAGGAGAAGAAATCAAACTGACTCCAAAAGAATTTAAATTAATTCTGATTTTGGCTCATGCCAAAGGAAAAGTATTATCAAAACAATTTATTGCCGAGAAACTTTGGGATTATCATATTGAAACCAATCAAAATACGATTGAGGTTTATATCAATTTTTTAAGAAAGAAAATTGATATAAACCACGAAACAAAACTGATTCGAACCAAAATTGGGTATGGATATTATTTAAGCGCTCAGGAATGACATTAAAAAACCGGATATCGCTTTTAGTTAGTTTGCTTTTTACAATCCTATTTGGGTTGGCATCTACTGTGATATTTGTTTTGTATTCTAATTTTAGAAAAGAAGAATTTCGAGACCGTTTGGAAATAAAAGCACTTTCGAACATTAAGCTTTTAGTGAATGTTAAGGAAGTTGATGATCAGCTTTTAAAAATAATTGATCAAAACTCAATTAATAAATTGTATGATGAAAAAACATTAGTCTTTGATTCTAACTACAAATTAATCTATAGCAGTATTGATGATGCCAAAATAAGCTGGTCTATTGAAGATTTAAAATACCTTAAAAAACATAAAACCTTTTTTAAACAGCAAGGTGATTATGAAGTTTACGGTGTTTTCTATGATACAAAAGACAAAGATTTTTATGCGTTAATATCAGCAACGGATGATTATGGCAAACGAAAACTACTTTTTCTGAGATATACCTTAATTATATCTTATATCTTTTTTACCTGTATTTGTTGGGTTCTTACTTCATTTATGGTTAAAAAAGCCATGAGCCCATTGAGTATTTTTCATCAGAAAATAAAAAATATAAACGAGAACAATCTTGACACTCGTGTAGAATCAAAAAGCACTAAAAATGAAATTGATTTGATCGCCAATGAATTTAACTTCATGATGGATCGAATTGAAATCTCTTATCAAAAACAAAAAGAATTTACGGCGCATGCTTCGCACGAGCTTAGAACTCCACTGTCCAGAATAACTTCGCAAATTGAAAATACAATTACCGATTCTTCAACATCTGATAAAGGAAAATATTTCTTAAATACCATTTTATCCGATGTCAATCAATTAACGGAACTGATTAATTCATTATTAATTCTTTCTAAAATAGACAATAAGAATCATGAAAATTATGAAGAACATCGAATGGATGAAATTCTGTTTTCAGCTATTGAAAATTTAAATAAAAGCTTTCCGGATTTTGTTATTCTTTTTGAGATGGAAGAAAACGATAATTTAGACACTGCTTTAGAAATTAAAGGAAATAAAAACTTACTCGAAATTGCTTTAAGTAATGTTTTAAAAAATGCCTGTGTTTACTCAGATAATAAGCAAGCCAAAGTAAAAATTAGCACTGATAATGAACATCTTATTATTTCCATTTCAAATACTGGCAATACATTAAGCGAAAACGAGCAAAAAAACCTTTTTCAGCCCTTTATGCGTGGTGAAAACTCAAAAGGCACCACCGGATTTGGACTCGGATTGCGCATTGTCAACCGTATTTTAATCCTTCATAAAGGTGAAATCAAATACAGTATCCCTAAAAAAAACACCAATCTCTTTCAATTGACTTTTCATTAAAATCACTTTAACTTCAATCTAAATCATTTTTAAGGTCTTTTTAAGGTCATTGTTAAGGTCTCTTAAAGTTTTGCGATAGCATCTTTGTATCAAATAAAACTGATACAATGAAAAAGTTAATTGCATTACTATTTCTGATTTTAGCAAGTCAGGTAGGTTTGGCTCAAAAAACAGTCACTCTCGAAGATTGTGAAAGCCAATTTTTGAAAAACAATCTTTTTTTGCTGGCCTCTCAATACAATATTGATGCTTCAAAAGCACTGACTATTCAAGCCCGAATTTGGGATAATCCAACGATTACCGCAGAATTAAATGCTTATAATCCAGAAAGAAATCAATATTTCGATATTGGAAAAGACGGACAGAAAGCATTTGGTATCGAACAGCTTATTTACTTAGGCGGAAAAAAACGCAATGAAGTAAAACTGGCTCAAACTAATGAGCAATTGGCTGAATTACAATTTAATGATTTACTAAGAACCTTAAAATTGCAATTACGCAAGAGCTTTTACACCGTTTATTACAATACAAAAAGTCTTGAAACTACTGATAAACAACTGGCTCATATTGAAGATTTAATCAACTCCTACTCTATTCAGGCACAAAAAGGAAATATTCCTTTGAAAGATGTTGTTCGCTTGCAATCACTTTATCTAAACTTCAAAAATGAAAGAATGGAGGTGGTTAATAACAACATTGAGGAGCAGGCAAATTTGAAATTGTTATTAAACTCAACTGAAACTGTTGTTCCAATTGTTTCGGATACAGAATTCAATAAATATCTAAAAACTATCAATTTTGATTTAAAGTCATTTGAAGATCAAGCTATCGCCAATCGCCCAGATTATTTAGCTAAACAAAAAGAAATCGATGCCAACGAAATCAATGTAAAATGGCAAAAATCACTTTCAGTTCCTGATATTACTGTAGGTGCGAACTATGATCAACGAAGTGGTGCTTTTAATAAAGAAGCTAATTTAACGCTTGGGATTCCGCTTCCCCTTTGGAACAAAAATAAAGGAAACATAAAATATGCCCAAACTATTTTAGAGCAATCTAAAGTCGAAAAACAAAATTTTGATTTGCAATTGCAAACTGAAATTACATCGGCATGGAATAAATGGGATGAATCACGCAAAAATTATGCTGTTATAAAACCAACTGTTAACGCTGATTTTGATGCAGTTTATAATGGAATGTTAACCAATTTTCAAAAACGAAACGTGAGCTTACTAGAATTTACAGATTTTATGGAAAGCTATAATCAGGCCACCGTTCAGGTTAATGAATTAAAGAAAAAACTAGCACTTTCTGGAGAAGAATTAAACAGTACCATCAACAAAGACTTATTTTAAAATTAAATAAAGATGAAACATAAACTAATAATAGGAATTGCAATTATGAGTCTGGCATTCGCAAGCTGTAAAAAAGAAGTTGAAAATCCGCAGACTAATACTTCTTTTGCATTAAGTGATTCAATGCTAAAAACGACTACAACAGCTGTCGCACAAAAGCAACCTGTAAAAAACGAATTGAGTTTTTACGGAAAAATTACAGCTGACAATAATAAAATGATTGATGTTTATCCGCTAGTGGGTGGAAATGTCATTAAAGTAAATGTAGAACTTGGAGATTACGTACACAAGGGACAAGTTTTGGCTACGATTAAAAGTACTGATATTGCTGATTTTGAAAAACAATCTCTTGATGCGAAAAGTGATTTATTAGTGGCAAAGAACAATTTAAAAGTGGCGACAGAATTATTTGACGGAAAATTAAATTCGGAGAGCGATGTTTTACAGGCGAAATCTGAAGTTGCTAAAGCACAATCACAATTAGGCAAAATTCAGGAAACGTATAAAATCTACAATATTAAAGCGGGTTCCATTTATGAAGTAACAGCTCCAATTAGTGGTTTTATCATTCAGAAAAGTATCAATCAGGATATGCTTTTGAGAAGTGACCGTTCTGAAAACATCTTTGATATTGCTGAAATCAGTGAAGTTTGGGCAATGGCCAACATCAATGAAACCGATATTGATAAAGTGAAATTAGGAATTGATGCTGATGTAACCACTTTAAGTTATCCTGATAAAGTTTTTAAAGGAAAAGTAGATAAAATTTTCAATGTAATTGATCCGGAAACCAAAGCGATGCAGGCACGTATAAAACTGCAAAACCCAGGATATTTATTGAAACCTGATATGAATGCCAACATCAAATTATCTTTTAAAGAAGATAAATCTTTGATAGCTATTCCGAGTGATGCTATTGTTTTTGATAAAAGTAAAAATTTCGTCATGGTTTTTAAAGATCGTCACAATATCGAAACCAGACAGGTTGAAGTTTACAGTGTTGTCGGAGACACTACTTACATTTCAAGTGGCTTAAAAGAAAACGAAAAAGTCATTACCAATAATCAGTTATTTATTTATCGCGCCTTAAACGAATAAGTCATGAACAAATTCATCAGAAATATTATCGCTTTTTCGCTAAAGAATAAAGCATTCACCTTTTTTTGGGTGGGATTATTGGCGGTTGCAGGATTTATTTCCTTTAAAAATATGCCAATTGATGCCTTTCCGGATGTAACAAATACTCAGATTATTATTATTACACAATGGAATGGAAAAAGTGCAGAAGAAGTAGAACGTTTTGTAACTTCTCCTATCGAGATCTCCATGAACTCGGTGCAAAAAAAGACCAGCGTTCGTAGTATTACCATGTTTGGATTATCTGTAATCAAAATTATTTTTGATGATGGAGTCGATGATACTTTTGCGCGTCAGCAGGTCAATAATTTATTAAAAAATGTCTCTCTTCCTGAAGATGTTGAACCAGATGTTCAGCCTCCGTACGGACCTACCGGAGAAATATTCAGATACATTGTAAAAAGTAACAGCAGAGATAGTAGAGAATTATTGACTTATCAAAACTGGGTTATAGATAAACAACTTCGTTCCGTTCCTGGTGTTGCCGATTTAAATGTTTTTGGAGGTCAAACTAAAACTTATGAAGTTGGTGTTGATCCTATCAAATTAGCAAAATACAACATTACACCACTACAAGTTTACAACGCTGTTAATGCAGGAAACTTAAATGTTGGTGGAGACATTATTGAAAAAAACGGACAAGCTTTTGTGGTTCGAGGTGTCGGGCTTCTGAAATCTATTCCGGATATTGAAAATATTATTGTTGATGACGCGGGCGGAAATCCTATTCTGGTAAAAAATGTTGCTTCGGTTTATGAAAGTTCGATGCCAAGAGTCGGGCAAACCGGAATTGGCAAAAACGATGATGCTGTTGAAGGAATTGTCGTGATGCGAAAAGGCGAAAATGCTCAGGAAACATTAGCCTTAATCAAAGATAAAATCAAGGATTTAAACGATAACGTTCTTCCGAAAGACATTAAAATAGAAACGTTTTACGATCGTGATAATTTGATGAATTTCACGACTGAAACTGTAATGCACAATTTGTTCGAAGGAATTATTCTGGTTACTTGTGTCGTATTTCTTTTCATGGCTGATTGGCGAACTACTTTTACTGTTTCGATTGTTATTCCGTTATCCTTATTATTTGCTTTTTTGTGTTTGAAGATGATGGGAATGAGCGCCAACTTACTGAGTTTAGGTGCAGTTGATTTCGGGATTATTATTGATGGCGCGGTGGTTATGGTCGAGGGATTGTTTGTGGTGTTGGACCACCGGGCGCATCAATTGGGAATGACGGCTTATAATAAAATTGCCAAAGGAAGTTTGATTAAAAAAACGGGAACTGAAATGGGTAAAGCTATTTTCTTTTCTAAATTAATCATCATTACTGCCTTATTGCCAATTTTCTCATTCCAGAAAGTAGAAGGAAAAATGTTCTCGCCCCTAGCCTATACTTTAGGTTTTGCTTTAATGGGAGCTTTACTTTTTACTTTGACGTTAGTCCCGGTTTTATCGCATATTCTTTTAAATAAAAATGTAAAGGAGAAAAATAATCCGTTTGTAAACTTCTGGGACAGAATTGTTGGAAAGGGATTTGCCTGGACATTCAAACACAAAGTAAAAACGCTGATTGCTTCTGTTGTCGTTTTAGTTGCCGTTTTCTTCTCGGCAAACTTTTTAGGAACCGAATTTCTTCCTCAGTTAAATGAAGGCGCTTTATGGGTAACGGCAGAATTACCAATGAGTACTTCGCTTCCTGAAAGTGTGAAAACTGCTTCAATGATTCGAAAAGATCTTGAAAGCTTCCCGGAAGTCAAAAATGTATTATCACAAACGGGTCGAAGCAACGACGGAACAGATCCAAATGGATTCGGATTTATTCAGCTTCAGGTTGATTTAAAACCTAAATCAGAATGGAAACGAAATATAAATATGGATGAATTAATTAATGAAATGGATAATAAACTAAAAGTGCATCAGGGAATTACCTATAATTATTCGCAACCCGTTATTGATAACGTAGCCGAATCTGTAGCTGGTTTTAAAGCTTCGAATGCAGTAAAAATTTATGGAGATGATTTGGATAAACTCGATGAATTATCAAATGAAGTTCTGGCAAAAATCAAAGATATTCCAGGTATAAAAGATGCCGGAATTCTTAGAAATGTTGGTCAGCCAGAAATCAGTGTGATTCTGGACAGAGAAAAAATGGCTGCTTATGGTGTGACATTAAATGATGCTCAAGCTGTTTTAGAATTGGCTTTTGGAGGAAAAACGGCAACTCAAAAATATGAAGACGAGAAAAAATTTGATGTGAGAGTACGTTTTTCTAAAGAATACCGTAAAGATGAAGAAGATTTGGCCGAACTTAAAGTTCCAACCATTAGTGGCGTTAAAATTCCGTTGAAAGAAATCTGCGACATTAAAACCGTAACGGGTCCAGCTTTCATTTACAGAGACAATACAAAACGTTTTATTGGTGTAAAATTCTCTGTTCGTGACCGCGATTTGGGAAGTACAATAGCCGAAGCACAGAAAAAAGTAGCCGAATTAAAAATGCCTTCAGGCTATACAACAGGATGGACAGGAGAATTTGAAAATCAGGTTCGTGCCAGTGCACGTTTGGCACAAGTCGTACCGATCAGTTTAATTGGAATATTTGTATTGCTGTTTATTTTATTCGGAAATATTAAAGATTCGTTACTTGTTTTGGCAAATGTTCCGTTTGCGATTATTGGAGGAATTATGGCGTTACATATTACCGGAATGAATTTTGGAATCTCTGCTGGTGTTGGTTTTATTGCCTTACTTGGAATTTGTATTCAAAATGGCGTTATTCTGATCTCTGAATTTCATCATAATCTAAAGGCCAAATTCACATTAGAAGAATCCATTTTTATGGGAGTAAAAGCCAGAACAAGAGCCGTAGTTATGACAGCGTTAATGGCATCGATAGGTTTAATGCCTGCTGCGATTTCAACCGGAATTGGTTCTGAATCACAAAAACCATTAGCTATTGTAATTATTGGAGGTTTAATTACAGCAACGATTTTAACGCTATTGGTTTTCCCAATTATATTTTGGGTTTTCAACCGCAAAAAACATGTTCCTATTGAGTAGTAAATTTAAAATTGATTAATTGGTTAAATTAGTTTGATTGGGTTAAAAAGAAAAAGCATCATTATTTTTAATGGTGCTTTTTTGATTTCATTACATTTTAGTTTAATATCTTGCATAACATCAATTAAACTATTTATGAAATATATCTACTTTTTAATAACGCTGTTTTCAATTTCATTATTAGCGTCAATCATAAATCCTAAAGAAGGATTTACCTGTTTTCTTGAAGTCATTCCGGCCATTATAGGATTTTTGATTTTAGCATTTACTTTCAAAAAATTCCGCTTTACAAATTTCACTTATACCTTGATATTGATACATTGTATAATTCTTTTTATCGGCGGACATTATACCTATGCTGAAGTGCCGTTTTTTGATTATATCAAAGAAGTATTCCATCAAAGCAGAAATAATTATGATAAGGTGGGGCATTTTGCCCAGGGATTTGTTCCGGCAATGATTATCAGAGAATTGTTCATTCGTAAACAAGTGATTAATAATAAAAGTTTTTTCAACTTTATTATTGTCAGCATTTGTTTGGCAATTAGTGCCGCTTATGAATTTATAGAATGGTTTGTTTCGCTTGTCACTGGCGAAGGAGGAGATTCTTTTTTAGGAACGCAGGGTTATATTTGGGACACGCAATCTGATATGTTGTATGCAACGATTGGTGCAATTACGGCGCTGATTTTGTTTTCGAAAATTCAGGACAATCAAATTCAGAAAATAGATTTTTAATTACTAGTGTAGCGTATAAATAAAAAACGACCTTCTGCTCAATGAAGGTCGTTTTGTGTACTAACTCAAACTCGATTTAAACTGTTATTTTAAATCTTTCAATAGTGCTATAGCATCAGTTGCATTAGACAATTGTGCATATTTAAATGCAGTGAAACCTTGTTCATTTTTATCTCCAGGACGAGCTCCATTTTCTAACAAAACTTTAATTATTTCAACTTTGTTATAACGCGCTGCGATCATTAAAGGTGTCATGTCTTCTGATTTCTCATTTACATCAGCACCGTAAGCGATAAATTTTTTAACTACTTCTACATCTCCTTTACTCACTGCTACGTGTAACGGAGCTGAGAAATTGTGCGAAACTTCAATTTTTGGATTCACTACTGTTGATGTGTGATTCGCTGCCATTGAAACATTGGCAAAAGCTACTAAAGCTACTCCTAAAATAATTACTGAATTTTTCATGTTGATTGATTGTTAAATTGATTGATTATTGATGATTTTTAAATTCTATGTAAATGTAATTCTAATTTTCGTATTATGCATTACCAAGTACCTTGTTTTAACTAATTTTTAACATTCATTTAATAAAAACCTAATAAACCCTTTTGAATGTTAAATTACCGTTTCATATATAGACGCTCGTTTATTCAATATGTTACAGTTTAAATCAAAAAAACATAAAAAATCTTATGAAATTTTTTAAATACTGTAAAATCAATCTTTAACTTTTTTAAATTTACTCATTGAATATTAGCAAAATAAACCAATACTAACCTTAAAATCATAGCTTATGCTTATCCTTAAAAGAATTTTACTAGTGCTGATATTACTAGTATCAGTTGTATTAATTGCTGCTTATTTTATGCCTAAAGATTATGCAGTACAAAGAGAAATTACCATCAATAAACCTGTTGATAGTGTTTTTAATTATGTAAGATATTTAAAAAAGCAAAACGATTTTAGCGTTTGGGCTAATATCGATCCCAAAATGAAATCCACTTATACCGGAACTGACGGATCTGTAGGCGCTATTGCGGCTTGGGAAAGTGATGTAAAAGATGTTGGAGTTGGAGAACAGGAAATTACCAAAATAACGGAAGGAAAACGTATTGACTTTGCACTGCGTTTTAAAGAGCCAATGAATGACACCGCTGTTGGTTTTATGTCTACAGAAGCTATTGCAGGAAATCAAACAAAAGTAAAATGGGGAATCAACGGTGTTTTTCCTTATCCGATGAATATCATGATGCCCATGATGAAAATGGATGCAATGCTTGGGAAAGATTTACAAAAAGGGCTTGAAAATTTAAAAGTCAAAATGGAGAAATAAAAGTTTAGCCACAGATTACCAAAATTAAAAGGATTATAAAATCTATTTAATCTGTGTAATCTGTGGCTAAAAACTTTTCAGACTTAAAATTTAAGCTTAAGCTTTACTATTCAGATAATCTAAAACATTTTTATTAATACGCTCATCGATACTATTGATATCTGCTTTTACGAATTTTTCTCCTAAAATATTCTCATATAATTCAATATATCTTTCTGAAACAGATTCGATATACTCATCTGACATATCCGGAATTTGTTGTCCTTCCTGACCCTGAAATCCATTTTCAATCAACCAACGACGTACAAACTCTTTTGATAATTGTTTTTGCTCCTCGCCTTTTTCCTGTCTTTCCTGATATCCATCAGCATAAAAATAACGTGAAGAATCCGGAGTATGGATTTCATCAATTAAAACAATAACACCCTCTTTTGTTTTTCCGAATTCATATTTTGTATCTACTAAAATCAAACCGCGGCTTGCAGCGATTTCAGTTCCGCGTTGAAATAAATCACGGGTATATTTTTCTAAAACAATATAATCTTCTTCGGTAACAATTCCTTTTGCTAAAATATCCTCACGAGAAATATCTTCATCATGAGAACCATTATCCGCTTTTGTAGTTGGCGTAATAATTGGCTCAGGAAACTTATCGTTTTCTTTTAAACCTTCTGCCATAGTTACACCACATATTTGTCTTTTTCCTGCAGCATATTCACGAGCTGCATGTCCTGAAACATAACCACGAATTACCATTTCTACTTTGAATGGATCACATAAATGCCCAACAGCAACGTTTGGATCTGGAGTAGCAATCAACCAATTTGGAACAATATCTTCGGTCAATTCCATAAATCTGGTTGCAATCTGATTTAGAATTTGTCCTTTGTACGGAATCCCTTTTGGTAAAACTACATCAAAAGCCGAAAGCCTGTCAGTTGCCACCATTACTAAAAGTTCGTCGTTAATATTGTAAACTTCTCTAACTTTTCCGCGATAAACTGATTTCTGATTGGGAAAACTAAAATTTGTCGTTGTGATTGTATTGCTCATTATCCTAAGTTGTGTTGTTGTTGTTTTACGAATGCAAATTTAAAACTAATTAAAAGAGCAAACAAGAAAGTATTCAGTTTTCAGTCGCAGTTTTCAGTTTTGATATAGTGGCTGAAAACTGCGACTGGAAACTATTTTTTAAGCAATGTTGAATTAAATAAGTTTAAAATTCTGCTATATTCATCAATCCAGGAATAGGTTTCTTTGAAACCATGCGTTTCTACAGGGAAAGATGCCAAACTCCAATTCTTTTTCTCCAATTCAATAAAACGCTGAGACAAACGTACAATATCTTTATATTCTACATTATCATCAACCATTCCGTGAAGCATCACTAAGTTTCCTTTTAGGTTATCTGCAAAATAAATTGGTGAGCTTTTTTTGTAAGCTTCAGGATCTGTTTCCGGGAAATTCAAAATGTTTCCAGTGTATCCGTGATTGTAATGTGCCCAATCTGTAACCGAACGTAATGCTGCTCCTGAAGTAAATTCGCCCGGAGTTGTCAACATTCCCATTAAAGTAATAAAACCACCGTATGAACCTCCATAAATACCAACTCTATTGGCATCAATACCATATTTCTCCACTAATAATTTCTTTCCGTCCAAATGATCAGATAAATCTTTTCCGCCCATAAAACGGTAAATTCCGGTTCTAAAATCTCTACCGTAACCATCACTTCCTCTGTAATCAATATCCAAAACTGTATAACCTAAATCGGTCAATAAATTATGGAACATGTATTCTCTGTAATAATTACTCCAGAAATTATGAGCATTTTGAAGATAACCGGCTCCGTGAACAAAAATTACAGCTGCTTTGTTTGCAACTTCAGCTTTAGGTGTATAAATTCTTGCATTAACAGGAGTTCCGTCTTGCGCTTTAAACGTTATTACCTCAGGAGTTCTCCATTGGTATTGCTTGAAAGACGCTGTAGTTGAAGAAGAAATTTGCTGTAGAGTTGTATTCTTCTTATTGTCGGCAACGTAAAAATCCCAAGGGATATTTTTATACGAATATCGAACTAATAATGATTTTTCGTCTGGCGAAAGCACCACTTCATGCGCTCCATCTTTGGTTAAAATGGGTTGTAAAACACCATCAGCAAGAGCTAATTTATAAAAATTTCTATTTCCAGGATGTGTAGTGTTTGTCGATAAGTAGAGTACTTTCTTATCTTTTGATAAAGTAACATCACGAACTTCCCAATTCCCTTGTGTTAATTGTGTTTTCTTTTTTGTCTTTACATTATAAGTATACAAATGAGAATATCCTGTAGCTTCAGATTGAAAATAAATGGTTTCATTATCAGCAAGGAAATCTAAATTTCCGGAAGAAAATGAATACCCCGGAATTCCAGGGCCGCCAATCCAGGCTTCGTCGTGTTGGTGTTCAATTTCTTCGAAAGTCCCTTTATCCAAATTTAAATTCACTAACCATCTGTCTTTGTTATCCTGACTTCTGATTTCAACAATAGCTAACGATCCGTCTTCGTTATAAACAGGTGCCTGAGGAACTATTAACTTATCTTCCTTTGGCTTGTTTTTTAAATTATCATACGTTTCATAATACTTGGGTGTATCCTGAAGATGACTTAAAGTCGAAAAATTCACATAATAAACCGAATCTTTAGCAATAGAATAAATTCCGAATTTAGTTTTTACAAAATTGTTTACTGAAACTTTCTCCTTCGTATCCGGAGTTTGGTTATAACCGTCAGCGGTTATAAAAACCTCCATCTTTTCTTTTTTTACTTCAGTATCTTCTATCAATCTAAAAGTGGCAAAATTTCCGTTTGGATTCACCTTTAGGTTATTAAAATTGTCTTTACCATAAAAATACTCTTTAGCAAAATCAGATTTTACCGCTTTGCTTTTCGCAAGATTCCATTGTTTTCTGGCTTCCTTATCTTTTATAAACTGAAATAATTCTTTTTGTTGCGTGTTTAAAAAAGTTTCTTTTTCAGGTTTTGTTTCTTTTTTAACTCCTTTGCTAAAATTGGTGATTTGCAAAACCGTCCCTTCTTTTGTATTGTATTTGAAGATGTTATCGTTTTGTGCAAAAAATAAAACTCCGGCTTGATATCCTAATTGTAAATTAGAAATTGGTGTTGATTGCTGAATTAATTTTTTACTTGTTTTCGATTGAATTGAATAGGAATACAAACTTCCCTTATCCAAATAATAAACAATATCAGATCCTGGTTTACTTTTAAAATCCATTTGAGAAAAAACAGCTTCTTTTGGCAATACAACTTCTGGTTTTGTCATTCCTTTTTGCCAAAAATAAGTACTTGTTCCTAATTCATCTTTCGGATTCCATTCAAAATAGACTTTCTTTCCGTCTAAAGACCAGCGTCCGTTTGTGGGTTGATTTCCAATAAAAGATTCACCTTTCATTATTTCTTCTAATTTTAGATTCTGACTTTTACCAGTAATCGAAAGAAATAAAAAGGCAAGGATAAAAATGTTTTTTGTCATGGTAGTAGTATTTTGAGAAAACAAAAATACACTTTGAAAATTATTAAAAAAATGTTTTTGTCAATTGCCCGCGAAATCCTTTATGAATCGTGCATTTAAAATAAAAAATCCCTGAAGAATTACCTTCAGGGATTGTATTTTTATTAAAAATTTAAAAATTCTAATTAACCCACCGCAAACTCTTTATTTAGAATTTTAGAAGAAATATATTTCGCTACACCATCTTCAGCATTTGTTTTAATAACCTCTAAATTAGGTAATGTTTCTTTCAATAAAGCTGGGGCATTTCCCATAATTAAACCTTTCCCTGAAGCAGATAACATTTGAACATCGTTGAAACCGTCTCCAAAAGAAACCGCTTCTTCTAAAGTAAATCCTTCTTTTTCTAAAACTCTCTCGATTGCAACTGCTTTATCTATAGCTTTATCCATAAATTCCAAACAAGTTGGCAAACTGAAAGCATGGTGTAAATGTTCTGAAGAATTGGCTAAAATGGCATCTTTTAACTTTACTAATTTTTCATGATCATCACACGAAAAGAAAATTTTGATAGCGCCAAAATCTTCCAACGTTTTATAATCAACCAATTCTGGTTTATATTTTAGTTCGGTCTGAAATGCATTTAGTTTTTCACTTATTCGATTAGTCTGCCAAACATTTTCTTTGAATAAAACCACTGTAATTTCAGGGTCTATTTCAACGTTTAAAGCATTTTTCACAACCTCACTATCTAAGTTGAATGAAAATAGTTCTTCTTTATTCGGCGAATGGATTCTTGCTCCGTTTGAACTCACCAGATAAACCGGAACTTCAAGTGTTTCAATAATTGCCATAGCATCAAGGTGATGACGGCCTGTAGCGACAACGATAAGATAATTTTGATTGTGAAGTTCCTGAAAAATTGATTTGGTATAATCTGAAATTTTGTGTTGAGGGTTGAGTAAAGTTCCGTCAAGGTCACTTACTACAACTTTTATATTTTTAAGCTTAGTCATATTAAATATCAAGTATTTATGAAATGCAAATTTACGAATTTACACTTAGAAGAGCAAAGATTGTAAGCTGGAAAAGCCCTAAATGAGCGAAGTTTATTATTTATTTAACTATTTCGTTAAATATTGAATTATAAACAATTTAAACTTTTATAATTCCGGATTTGTATAAATTTAATGCTTTTTGAATAATGGTTTCAATTTGTTCCAAGGGCAAATCTTCATCAGCATCAAACAACATTATTTTCATTCTGGAACGTGCTTCCTGAAGCAAAAAGGATTCATCAAAATGTTTTCCTTCCACAATTCCAATATAAGGCTGTTTGTATTTTTTATGAATCCATAAATAGCAGAACATTTTTCCTTTGTAACAAAAAAAGGGCATTCCGTATTTCAGAACATGCGTGATGTCTTTGTCTTGTTTTAGGATAATTTCTCTTAATGCAAGAAACACACCTTTTAGAGGTTCTTCTTGTTTTAAGTAGAAATCATCTAGTTGTTTCATTTTTTTAAATGTTTTTCTGTGTTTTTTTGCCACAGATTAAAATAATTTACACAGATTTTTTCGCCACGAATTTCGCAAATTTACACGAATTTATTTGTGCTAATTTGCGAAATTCGTCGCAAAAAAAGAATTAAGAAATCCATTTAATCTTATAATCTGTGGCAAAAATTTCATAATTTTATTTGAAATAATGCTGTCAAAAAAAAATATTCGTTTTCCACATTTTTTAAATTATGTAGAAAACGAATATTAGTAAATGTCAAAACACATTTCACGATTTACATTTGACATTTTATAAAATTAATCGTGATTTTCTATTTGTTTATAGGCGTCAATTACCTTTTTCACTAATCTGTGACGTACGATATCTTTATCATCCAGATAAATAATTCCGATTCCGTCAACATCTTTTAGCACCAAAATCGCTTCTTTAAGACCGGAAATAGTTCTGCGTGGTAAATCGACCTGTCCAGGATCTCCCGTAATCATAAATTTGGCGTTTTTTCCCATACGGGTCAAAAACATTTTCATTTGTGAGTGGGTAGTATTCTGTGCTTCATCGAGAATTACAAAGGCGTTATCAAGTGTGCGCCCACGCATAAATGCCAGTGGCGCAATCTGAATAATTCCTTTTAAAATGTAATCTTCGAGTTTTTCGTTCGGGAGCATGTCGCGCAAAGCATCATAAAGCGGCTGCATGTAAGGATCCAGTTTTTCTTTCATATCGCCGGGCAAAAAACCAAGATTTTCTCCTGCTTCTACCGCTGGTCGGGTAAGTATGATCCTTTTTACTTCTTTGTCTTTAAGCGCTTTTACCGCCATTGCAACACCGGTATAAGTTTTACCGGTTCCGGCAGGTCCAACAGCAAATACCATATCATTTTTTTTGATGGTATCTACCAATAGCTGCTGGTTAGGCGTCATGGCCTTAATTATTTTACCTCCAACACCATGAACTAATATTTTGTCATGATCGTATGATTTTTTTTCATCCTGACCATCACTCATAATTACGCGTTCAATTACATTATCGTCAATGTTGTTGTATCGGGTAAAATGGAGCATTAACCTTTGAAATCTTTTTTCGAATTCATCTAAAACTTCTTTTTCGCCAAATGCTTTTAAAGTCGTCCCTCTTGCTACTATTTTAAGCTTTGGGTAGTACTTTTTAATTATTTCAAGATGAGTGTCTTGAGCGCCCCAAAAGTCTTTTGGAGCGATGTCTATTAGCTCGATAATTCTCTCGTTCAAATGAGGTAGTTTTAAATTAAAAATAAATTTGTTTTGTAAATCTATTGTTGTCGGGTATTTTTTTTGAGTAACAGTTTTCAGTCACAGTCACAGTTTTGATGGTTTCAATTCACAAGCTTTTTTAACAAACTGGAAACTGAAACTATAAACTGAGACTAAATTTGTAAATTGTCTTTTCTTTCTTTCAATTTGTATTTAGTATTATTAGATTTGCATTTCTCAAATTTAATGAAAATTAGATTTAAATACTACCAATAGTTATAAACAAAATTATGTCAATAATTACCCTTACTACTGATTACGGCTTAAAAGACCACTTTGTTGGTTCGCTAAAGGGTAAAATTCTTTCTGAATATTCAGAGGTTCAAATTATTGACATTTCACATGACATAGATCCGTTTAACACAGCCGAAGCAAGTTATGTTATTGGCGCTTCCTATTTAAGCTTTCCAAAAGGAACCGTACATCTTATTGGTGTTGACATTGAGCGTAATAAAGAAAATCAGCATATTGCCATGCAATGGAACGATCATTATTTTATTTGTGCTGATAATGGAATCCTGAGTATGCTTACGCAGAAAATCGTTCCACAAAAAATTGTTGAAATCAACATTCACGATCGTTTTCCGATTGAATTCAGCGATTTGGATATTTTTATACAAGTGGCCTGCCACATTGCAAAAGGCGGTTTATTGAATGTTATCGGTAAAGAAGTTCCTGGAATTAAACAGATTACCGAATTACAGGCTGTGGTTGCTAATGATGGAAATTCACTAAAAGGATATGTTATTTATATTGACCATTTTGGAAATATTGTGACCAACATCTCAAAACAGCAATTTATAGAAGTTGCCAAAGGCCGGCCGTACGAAATTGTGATGAAGCCTAAAAGCATCAAAACCATTTTACCTAATTATTCAGCGATTGCAACATCTGATAAATATCCAATCAAAACTTATGAAGGAGAAAAATTAGCCATTTTTAATGAAGCCGGTTTTCTTGAGATTGCCATTTTTAGAAGTAATCCTTCAAAAGTGGGTTCTGCAAATAGTTTGTTGGGGTTGAATTATCGTGATGTGATTACGGTTCAGTTTTTGTAAAAATTTCAGATTTTAGATTAATTGGTACGCAAATCAAATTGATTTAAACAGATTTGCACAGATTGTTTATTTGCTTTTAGTCATTAAAAATAAACAGATTATTCATTTCAATATAAACATAGCCCGCGGTTTCAACAGTGGGGACGCATTCTAATCCACATGGTAATGCGCATCATGATAGACACGGTGTCCCCACTGTTGAAACCGCGGGCTATGTTTGAAATATTATGGCACATTGGGAACGGAAAAAGTATGACCTTATAATATTTTATTTTTTCTTAAAAAGAACAATCAATTTTGGTACTTTTGCGCGCGTATTGCAGATTTTCAATCTAAAATCTGCAATCTAAAATCTAAAATCACAAACATGTTTGTTCGAATAGTAAAAATGAGTTTTCACGAAGAAAAAATTCCTGATTTTCTGGAGAATTTTGAAACCGTGAAGGACAAAATACGAAAAGCTGAAGGAAATCGTTTTCTAGAATTGTATCAGGATAAAAATGATAAATGCATATTTTTTACTTACAGTTATTGGGAAACCGAAGCTGATTTAGAAAACTATAGACAATCTGAACTTTTTAATTCCGTTTGGGACTTTACTAAAAAACTATTCAATGCAAAACCGGAAGCCTGGAGTGTGGACAAATTGGTTAGCTTAAATTAGTTTCAAATTCAATATTGACTTAACCGCAAGGTCCGCAAAGATTTACGCAAAGTTCACAATTTGAAACTTTAAACAAAAAGCAATTCAACGATTAAACAAATAAACGAATAAACGTTAAACATGAAATCAATCATTTTACGAGAAATAAAATCCTTTTTTGGATCTCCTATTGGCTATTTGGTCATTGCTATTTTCCTTATTAGCAACGGACTCTTTTTATGGGTTTTTGAAGGAGATTATAACATTTTAAATACCGGTTATGCCGATTTGACTCCGTTTTTCACTTTAGCGCCATGGATCCTGATTTTCCTGATTCCGGCAGTTACGATGAGAAGTTTCTCAGACGAAAAAAAACAAGGCACATTAGAGTTGCTTTTAACTAAACCATTATCGATTTGGGAAATTGTAAACGGTAAATTTTTGGGTTCGCTATTCCTGATCGTTTTAGCGATTATTCCAACTTTTATTTATGTAAAAGTGATTTCAAATTTAGGCTTACCTGAAGGAAATATTGATATGGGAAGCACTATTGGTTCTTATTTCGGATTATTATTTTTGATTGCTTCTTATTCCGCAATTGGAATCTTTACTTCTACCCTTTCAGAAAATCAAATTGTCGCTTTTATCATTGCCGTTTTTCTTTGTTTTTTCTTTTATTTTGGTTTTCAGGGTTTGGCTTCGTTGATTCCTGGAGAATCTAATATTGTTTCGGCATTTGGTATGCAGGATCACTTTAAAAGTATGAGCCGTGGCGTGATCGATACGCGTGATGTAATTTATTTCTTAAGCATTACCATATTGTTTTTGTCTTTTACTGTTTATCAATTAAAATCTTTTAAAGCGTAATGAAAGCATCTACTCAACAAAATATCAAGATATTAGGTATTACCGTTTTCGTTTTAATTGTTTTAAATGTGTTGGGAACTTTGTTTTTCCACCGATTCGATTTAACCAAAGACAAACGCTATACTTTATCTGAAACTTCTTTACAAATTATAAAACAAGTTAAGAATCCGCTTTCGATAAAAATCTATATGCAGGGCGATTTGCCGGCAGATTTCAGACGTTTACAACTTGAAACCAAACAATTATTAGAAGAATTTCAAGCTTATAACAGTAATATTGTTTTCGAATTCGTCAATCCAATGGAAAACGAAGACGAAAGCATGGAAATAGTAAAATCACTTTATCAAAAAGGATTAACGCCAATAAACATTACTGTTGACGATAAAGGAAAACAGTCTCAGGCTATGGTTTTTCCGTGGGCAATCGCAGTTTATGACAATAAAGAAGTCAATATTCCATTGTTGAAAAATATCATGGGTGCTTCAACTACGGAGAAAGTAATTGGTTCTATTCAGCATTTAGAATATTCGATCGCTGACGCTATTAATAAAATTACTAAAGCCAAACAAAAGAAGGTTGCTTTTATAAAAGGGAATGGCGAAATGAACGAGATTCATGTTGCCAAAATGTTGAGACAAATCAAAGAAAGTTATTATATAGGGCCATTCACATTAGATTCCGTTACAAAAAATCCAACCGGGACTTTAGACGCACTGAAAAAATATGATTTAGCCATTATCTCAAAACCAACTGAAACTTTTTCTGACGAAGAAAAACAGGTTTTGGATCAGTTTATCATGAATGGAGGAAAAACGTTATGGTTGATTGATCAGGTTTCTGCTGATATGGATAGTTTGTATAATCAATCGGGTGCAACTCTTGCCTATCCAAGAGATTTAAATCTGAATGATATGTTCTTTAAATACGGATTCAGAATCAATCCTGATTTAGTAAAAGACGAATACGGAAGCCCAATAAAACTGGCTACCGGAGAACAAGGAAGCGCGACTCAATATCAGGAATTTAAATGGAAATATGCGCCTATTGTAATACCTTCCGGCAAACATCCAATCGTTAAAAATTTGGGCGAAATCAAATTTGATTTTGCCAGTCCGATTGACACTTTGAAAAACGGAATCAAGAAAACAGTTTTATTGCAGTCGTCCCAATATTCTAAGAAAATTGGAACTCCAACTGAAATCAATTTGAATATTGTAACCGAGCAAACTACTCCGCAAGAATATTTAAATAAAGGAAACTCAGCGTTGGCTGTTTTATTAGAAGGAGATTTCCATTCGGCTTTTGAGAATCGCGTTTTACCTTTTAAAGAAAGTGCATTTCAGGCGAAAGGAAAACCAAATAAAATGATTGTAATTGCTGATGGCGATTTGGCCCGAAATCAATTGGATAAAAACATGATGCCGGTAGAATTAGGTTATGATCAGCGTACAGGAAATTTATACGACAACAAAGATTTTATGATGAATTGCATCAATTATTTGTTAGACGATACAGGACTTATTAACATTAGAAGTAAAGATGTTGATTTGCCTTTATTAGATAAAGATAAAGTTTATGAAAACTATACGATGACACAATTCATAACTATCGGACTTCCAATTCTAATTTTATTGGTTTTTGGACTTGGATTTACTTATATGAGAAAAAGAAAATACAGCAAATAGATGTTAATAAAAAAATTGTAAAACTAAGATAGTTTACGATATATTTGTAATCCGTATATTTAGCCTCTAATTGCTAAAAAACACATCAAAAAATAAAACAAAACAGATGAAATTTATAGTATCGAGTTCGTACTTATTAAAACAATTACAAGTTTTAGGAAGTGTAATTAACAGTAACAATACGTTGCCAATTTTAGACAACTTTTTATTTGAACTAGACAATGATGCTTTAATAGTTTCGGCTTCAGATCTTGAAACTACAATGTCGGCTACATTATCAATCGATTCTAAAAGTAAAGGAAGCGTAGCTGTGCCTGCAAAACTTTTGCTTGAAATTTTAAAAACGTTTCCGGAACAGCCTTTGACTTTTACAGTTGAAGATAATAATACAGTTGAAATCAGCTCTAATTCAGGAAAATATGCATTAGCATATGCTGCCGGAGAAGAATTTCCAAAATCTGTAAATCTTGAAGATCCATCTGTAACTTTAGTTCCTGCCGATGTTTTAGCAACTGCGGTAAGTAAAACTATTTTTGCTGCCGGAAATGATGATTTACGTCCGGTAATGTCTGGAGTTTTCTTTCAGTTTTCACCAGAAGGATTAACTTTTGTAGCTACTGACGCTCATAAATTAGTAAAATACGCCCGTACAGATGTAAAAGCATCTCAGGTTGCTGATTTTATTATGCCAAAGAAACCTTTGAATATCTTAAAAAGTATTTTAGGAAGTTCTGACGCCGAAGTAAAAATTGAATACAACGATTCGAATGCGACTTTCTCATTTGACAATTATATCTTAATGTGTCGTTTGATTGATGGAAAATATCCAAATTACGAAGCGGTAATTCCAAAAGAAAATCCAAACAAATTAATGATTGACCGTTCTTTATTTTTAAGTTCAGTTAAGCGTGTTGCCATTTTCTCAAACAAAACAACACACCAAATTCGTTTAAAAATTGCAGGAGCTGAATTAAATGTTTCTGCAGAAGATATTGATTACTCAAACAAAGCAGAAGAAAGATTGACTTGTGATTATCAGGGAGATGATCTTCAAATTGGTTTCAACTCCCGTTTTTTAACTGAAATGTTGACTAACTTGCAATCAGACATGATTATGTTAGAGATGTCATTGCCTAACAGAGCCGGGATCCTTACACCAGTAGATGGTTTAGAAGAAGGAGAAACTGTTACAATGTTGGTAATGCCTGTAATGTTAAATAGTTAACATCAAAACTTCTTTTTGTTACAGGGATTTTTTTTAGTTTCGAATTAAAGACATATCATTGTAAAAAAAAATATCGCTATTAACCAACCATTTTTTATACCTAGGAACCGCAATTCTTTTTAAAAGATTTGCGGTTTTTTATTTGGAACTGTTTTGTTTCAGGTTTCAAGTTCACTTTGAAATTTAACTACAGAGCGCGCAAAGTTCTTTTTGGACATAGATTGAACTCAAAAACACAGAGTTCACAAAGCTTTGTGGACTCTGTGTTTTTAAAAATCCTGAGAATAGAAAAAACTTTGCGCGCTCTGTGGTTAAACTCTACACAAGCCATTCAACTTGAAACCTGAAACTTGAAACCTAAAACAAATTTTTCTTTAACTTTGTACTTATGAAAATAGAAATTTGGTCGGACATCATGTGTCCGTTTTGTTATATCGGAAAAAGGCAATTGGAATCGGCTTTGGCAGAATTTCCAAATGATAAATTTGAAATTGAATGGAAAAGCTTTCAGCTTGATCCAACTATTGAACCACAATCAGGAAAAGACGTTTATACGTTTTTAGCCGAACGAAAAGGCATTTCAGTTGAACAATCTATAGAAATGCATAAAGGTGTCACAGAACGCGCAAAAAACGTTGGTTTGGATTATTATTTTGAAAAAGCTATTATTTCGAATTCACTAACAGCACATCGTATAATTCATTTGGCGAAAACTAAAAAACTGGGTGATGAAATGGAAGAGATTTTCTTTAAAGCTTATTTTACTGAAGGAAAAGATTTAAACGATGCTGAAACTTTAATTGAATTGGCTGTTAAAGCTGGTTTAGATTCAAATGAAGTTAAGGAAATCGTAGAAAATGAAAACCTTTATCTAAGCGATGTAAAAGGCGATATTAAAGAAGCTCAGGAAATTGGCGTGCAAGGTGTTCCGTTTTTTGTTTTTGATCGAAAATATGCTGTTTCCGGTGCTCAGCCGGTCGAGGCTTTTGTGAATACGATTCGAGAGGTGCAGAAGTAATTTTAGAATATAGAGAATAGAAAATAGAATAAAGAGAATGGATTTTGTATTTGTGGATAATTTGCGGAAGTTCTTCATTTTTAGAAATGACAAACTAAACGCAGAAATTATAATTCTTAGACTTAGCGCAGAGTGAAAACTGTTCAAAAATCAAAATCTATATTCTATTTTCTATTCTCTATATTCTATTCTCTTTATTCTATTTTCTATTCTCTTTATTCTATATTCTAAAATCTAAAATCCTAGATAACTCCCATTTTCTGCATCAAAAATGTAGCGCTTTTATTTTTGCAAATCCCATTACGGAGTTTGTAATCAAAGTGGAGTTCGTTGTTTTTGATTTCGACTTCAAAACATTGATTCGTTAGGATATCAGGATAATCATTTGTTGTGAGACAAACTTCAATATCATGAGTTGCTATTGCCCCTATTGCATTTTTAGCAATGATTTTTTTAACCACCTCAATAGTACCGTTGCGTTTATCATCAGAATTGGTTCCTCTTAAAATTTCATCTAATAAAACAAAAGCCGGCTTTTCTTCTAAAGCATCCATGATTTGTTTTAAACGCTTAATTTCGGCAAAAAAGTAGGATTCACTATCCGCTAATGAATCAGATAAACGCATTGAAACTAAAACTGGAAGTGGATGAATGTTAGCTTTTGAAGCACAAACAACTGAACCGATTCCGCCAAGAACCATATTCACACCCAAACTTCTTAGAAAAGTACTTTTTCCGGACATATTAGAACCCGTTAAAATCACAAACGATTCCGGATAAAAATGGGTATCATTCCCTACTCTGGTTATCGGATTTAAAAGAGGATGCTCCAAATCTGAAAATCCAATTTTATATTCTGAATTAATTTCAGGAAAAACAAAATCAGGGTTATTATAAGCCAAATTTGCCAGACTGTTTAAAGTCTCAAATTCACCAATGATAGTAACCCATCTCTCTAGTTCTTCAGAATAGTTTTCCTTCCATTTTAAAAGTGCTCTTAAAACATGCAGATTGAACAAAAAGGTTCCGTTAAACACAATTGCAGTTACCAAGTTGCTTATAGTATCCATTCTTGAGAACAATTCTGATAATTGTTTCAAATGCACACTGGCAGTTGCATTTTTAAAAATTAGCTGTTGCTGCAAATCAATCAGTTTTTTTGATTGAAAAGATTCTTTTTCAATTTTTTCAACTAATAAGCTGTATTGTTTTATGATTTTATCAACGTTATCAGCTTTTGCAATTTCTGATTGAATTCGTTTGAATGACTTTCCTAAAACCATCAAATTAGCAATAAAAACATACGTCAAATAAGATAATAAAATGATTTTTGAAGTAATAAAATAAGCCGTTAAAACTCCAAAAAACAAAATTGGAAGCGCCAATGAGAATACAACTAAAGCTTTAGGTAAAGTATTATTTTTAAATGAATTCCAATATAATATAGAATCATACGACGCTTTTGAATCATTACTGATTGTAGCCAACGCTAAAAAATCGTGTCGCCAGTCAATTTTTGTTTTAAGTTCATTTACCGCTTCCTGATTTTTAAAAATTACTTCATTAGGAAGCTGAGTCAATAATTGGTTGGCTAATGTCTTTTTCCCAATATAAGTGGCAGTTCTATTCAGATTTTGAAACAGGGAATGTTCTCCAAAAATATCTAAATCGTATGCATAAGGATGATGAAAATCGTTGAATTCAATTCCGTTTTCAAAAGGAAGTTTTTCTCTTTTTAGAAAAGCAATTTCATTTTTATTGATTTGTAAAAGCGCTGTGGTTAATTGTTTTTGGAAAGACAATCTGGAATGCACCCGCATTAAAAAAATAAAACCAACAAAAGACAGAAAAGCAAGTCCTACATAAAGAGTTTCACTGGTTTTGATGTAATAAAACAACATAAACAAACAGAGAAAAGCACTTAATAAACGTAGTAAACTTATGCTATTATATCTTTTATTGATTTTACTAAAAAGTTCAGAATAATGCTCAACTTTATTTTGATATGCTTCCATTTTTTAAATTTAATGAAGGACAAATATAAGCTTTACACTTCCAAAATTATAATTTATAATAATAGATCGATTTTATTGATTTTCGTGCATTACCAAAACAGGAACAGAAACTTCTTTTGCAATTTTTTTTGTAAATCCGGAATCAAAAATACCTTCAAAAAAAGATCGTTTGTGTGTAATCGTTGTCAAAATATCAATGTCTTTGTAAAGAATAAAATCAAGAATAGTTTCTTTTACATCATCACTTGGTAGTACTAAAAACTCCACATTGTCATTTGCAAACTCTCTTTCCCATTCTTTAAAAATAGTATCTGGCACATCTGAATTCGAAGTTTTAACATATAAACTTTTAACTTTTGCATTGGTTTTTCTGGCAATCTCCAAAACTTTTCTAAGTTCTATTTTATCTTTTTCGCGATAACGAGTAGTAAAACCAATGATTTTTATTTTGTTAAATTTTGCGGTAACAGGAATACATAAAACAGGAACTTTAACCTCAGAAATAACCGAATTTGTATTGGATCCTGTAAAAAACTTGGTCCAGTCCGAAACACCGGTTGTTCCCATAATTACAAAATCTATTTTATCTTCTTCAACGGCATTTTTCAAATTATAGATTAGATCGCCATCCATCAATCGATGTTTGATTACAATAGCTTCTAAATTTCTTTCAATGGCTATTGTTCTCAATTTTGGAATTTCATCTTTGAACATTTCAAACTTCGCCAATTCTATTGAGCTGTAAATAGAAGCGTAATTTTCAGGGAAAAACTGGCTGTCATAAACCGGAATCTCGAAAGTATGTAACAAAATAAGTTCGGCATCGACAATCTTTGCAAATTCTAAAGCATGAACAAAGGCATTTGTAGCGGCTTCAGAAAAATCTGTGGGAAATAATATCTTTTTCATTTTATTTAGAATTAGAGTGTTGTTCTCTCAAATTTAATCATTCTAAAAACAAAACAACCTGATAATTATCAGTAATTTAACATTTAATATTTCTTTAAAATATTACTTTTAAAAAGACAGGAACGAGATATGCAACTCTACTTGGTCTACGAAACTTTATCCCTTTTTTTATACCTTTGCAGCATGATAAATCAAGATTCTATAGTTGCATTAGCCACTCCATCCGGAGCCGGAGCTATTGCTATCATTCGTATTTCAGGTTCCGAGGCTATCACTATCGGGAATTCGGTTTTTAAATCCATCAAAAATAAAGACTTAACCAAACAAAAAACACATACTTTGCATTTGGGTCATATTGTAGATGATTCAAAAACATTGGATGAAGTATTAGTTTCTGTTTTCAAAGGACCAAATTCATACACCGGTGAAGATACGATTGAAATTTCATGTCACGGGTCCACTTATATTCAGCAACAAATCATTCAATTATTATTGAGAAAAGGTTGTAGAATGGCTGATGCTGGAGAATTTACATTGAGAGCTTTCTTAAATGGAAAGCTTGATTTATCACAGGCAGAAGCAGTTGCAGATTTAATTTCATCTGATAACGAAGCTTCGCATCAAATTGCAATGCAACAAATGCGTGGTGGTTTTAGTAATGAAATTGCCAAATTACGCGAAGAACTTTTGAATTTCGCTTCACTAATTGAATTAGAACTAGACTTTGCAGAAGAAGATGTTGAATTTGCAGACCGAACTCAATTTCATGAATTATTAAACCGAATCGAATTTGTCCTGAAACGTTTAATTGATTCATTTGCTGTCGGAAACGTGATTAAAAATGGTATTCCAGTTGCGATTGTTGGAGAACCAAATGTGGGGAAATCGACCTTGTTAAATGCTCTTTTAAACGAAGAACGCGCCATTGTTTCTGACATTGCCGGAACAACCCGAGATACTATCGAAGATGAATTGGTAATTGGCGGAATTGGTTTTAGATTTATTGATACTGCGGGAATCCGCGAAACAAAAGATGTCGTAGAAAGCATTGGAATCAAAAAAACATTCGAAAAAATCGAACAAGCACAAGTGGTTATTTTTTTATTTGATAGTTCAGAGTTTAAAGTTTCAGGCTTGAAATTAAAAGTGGAGCTTGAAAAAATCAAAAATCAATTCCCTTTAAAACCATTAGTTGTTATAGGAAATAAATCTGATAAGCTATCAGAAATTGAAATTGTAAACTTAAAATCTGACATTCCTGAAATCTTAATGCTTTCTGCAAAAGAAAACATTGGTGTTGATGAATTAAAAAATCAATTACTTTCTTTTGTTAATACCGGAGCTCTACGAAATAATGAAACAATTGTAACGAATACAAGACATTATGATTCCTTATTGAAAGCTTTGGATGAGATACAAAAAGTAAAATTCGGTCTTGAAACGAATCTTTCCAGCGACTTGATTGCACTGGATATTCGTGAAGCATTGTACCAATTTGGGCTTATTACCGGTCAAGTTAGCAATGACGAATTGTTAGGGAATATTTTTGCTAATTTCTGTATCGGGAAGTAGATTTCACAAAACATCACAAAATAAAACAAAGAATCCCAGTTAAAATGTTATAAAACAGCATCTTAACTGGTATTCTTCTTTCTGTTTATATAGTTTTATTTGCAGATAGTTTGTTCCTTTTTGTACCATTATTGTACCACGAAAATATTTTTCCGCATATGGATTTTTTTTTGGCCAAATCATGACACAATGAGACACACATAGACACAATGGGACACTTAAAGCCACATTCTATGAGTACGAACATCAAGATTAAAAGAATTTGCGAATTCTGTCAAAACGAATTCATCGCAAAAACAACCAAGACCCAATACTGCTCGCTAAAATGCAGCAGCAGGGCCTACAAAGCAAGGACAAGGCAGTCCAAGATCGATCAGAGCAATAAACAGACTGAGATTGCCAAAAATCCAATCCTTGAAGCGGTAAGGGTAAAAGATTTCCTGAGCATTAAACAGGCAGGTCTTCTTTTTGGAATAAGCAGAAGCACAATTTACAGACTAGTTAGCAGAGGACATCTGGACATTGGAAAGTTTGGCAAACGGACAGTTATCCGAAGATGTGATCTTGATTCCTTTTTTGCACTACCTGCAGAGGATTTGCTTTTAAAACCAAAACAACAATTTCCAGGCTTTGAGAATTGCTATACAATAACGGAGATTCAACAGAAATTCAATATTTCTTCTGGTGCACTCTACTTCTTGATTCAGCGCCATGGCATTGTTAAGTATGCGATTGGAAAATTTACCTATGTCGCCAAACAGGATATTGATATAATTTTTAATGCAGTGTAAAGATGAAAAATATAAATGTAACGCTTAGAAAAAGAACGCTGCCAAGTGGAAAGATTACGTTATATCTTGATTTTTTCCTCGCAGTGTACAATCCTAAAACTCGCGAATTTTCTCGAAGAGAATATTTAGGCTTATATCTGGTTTCAAAACCAAAAAGTAATATAGACAAAGAAATGAATTTAGAGAATTTTTGCAAAGCGGAAATTATTTGTGCAAATAGGCTTAATGAACTCAATAAGCAGCAAATATATACCCCATTTGAGCAGGAGCGGCTTCGTTTGATTGAGATTGGTAAAATGTCATTTCTAAAGTATTTAAAACTAACAGCAGAAAGTAAAATTGGTATTAACAGTGAAATATGGAAATCGGCAATTACTCACTTTGAAATGTTTCTTAAGAATGAGGATATATTGATGCGGGAAATTGATGTCACAGTTATTGAAGATTTTAGGGAATATATCTTAAAGGCAAAAAGTTTAAGAAAAAATAAAAAGCTCTTGGCTCAAAACACTGCCCTGTCCTATTTCAACAAGATCAAAGCAACTCTTAAAAAAGCTTACAAGAAAGGATTCTTGCAAACTGATGTTAATGCTGCGGTTGAAAGCATAAAAGAACAGGAGTCTCAAAGAAATTTCTTAACTATGGAAGAAGCTTCAAGGTTGTTTAGGACACCTTGCAAAAACGAGATTGTCAAACGCGTCAGCATGTTTTCCATGTTGACCGGAATACGATACTCAGACATTTCTAAACTTACATGGGAAGAAGTGCAATACAGTAAAAATGAAGGATATTATATAAGGTTTAAGCAGCAGAAAACTGATCGGCCCTTGACCCTACCGATTTCTGAGGAAGCGGTAGAATTCTTAGGTCCGGAAAGAATGAAGCATGGGAAGATCTTTCATAATTTAAAAAAATGGGATTTTGACCGTTTGATACCTTTATGGGTCAGGGATGCATCAATTGAGAAACACATCACTTTTCACTGCTTTCGACATACGTATGCAACATTACAAATGGCCGCTGGTACAGATATCTTTACTGTCTCTAAGATGCTGGGGTGTTAACAGTTCTATTAATGTATTTTGATAAAATCAGTAATTGCCAGAAACTAAAAGCCAAAATAGCGCTAAAGACAGTTGCTATTAAAAATACTGATAATTCATAATCCGGACAAAACTGCTTCTGATGATTGCGGCAGTTTTCGCACTCCAGGCAGGAATCTACCATTACACCAACTCCCACAATTTCATGACCGGGAACCATCGGGAAAAGACCCGGAAACTAGTCATTTTTTATAGAGTGAAGATCCGAGTGGCATACCCCCGCAGTATAAAATATCGATCAGTACATCATTCTGAGTAAGATCTCTTCGTTGAAATTCCCATGGAGCCAAATTAGATGCAGCATTCTGGGCTGCATAACCTTTTGATTGTATCATATTTTTATATTTAATTATCTGATTACAAAGACCCTGATGAGCCGGAATTAAAAGGTATCCATTTTGAGCTTATTTGTGTCCAAAATGAATACCTATGCAGGATTGCTTATGCTAAACTTTAATGTTCCGGATTAGGCTGAATTTTGTGCACAGCCGTATCATTTAAAAAGGCAAAAACAAATCCGAAAAGAAGCGGAACGGCTAATTCCAGTAATGAAAGAGGTTCCAGTTTTGGGTGAATTCCGAAAAACACAATAAGTCCTAAAAACCAGGCAGGAATACTGCTCAAGCTTTTTATTTTAGAAAGATAGGCAAGCGAACCTATGAAAATAAAGATCGATACCGGCAGGCCAAATGCTCCTAAATATCCACCTAAAAACATTCCGGTAAACTGAATCATAGCTCCCATCAATAGTCCTAAGATGATTTGAATAAACGCAGAGGCCGAATTTTTGATGTTTCTTCCAAAAATGTAATAGCTTACCCAGGCAATAAACATTACCCATGTCGGCCACCCGGCCGCAAATGATATCGAAACAGCTGCTGCTCCGAATAGGCCGAAAAGAACGGCAGTTTGAAAAGTTTTCATAATATATGTTTTAAAGATTAAATTTTTAAAGCGGTCTGAAGCTTTGTCATTTGCAGACCGCTTTCGTTTATTAGTTTGTAGCTCCTCCGTTTACCAAAAGGTGCTGTCCGTTTACAAAAGAGGATAAATCGCTTGCGAAGAACTCAGCTGCATTGGCAACGTCATCAACATGAGCCAGTCTGCCCATTGGACAGCTGTCCAATAATTGCTTTCTAAGTTCCGGATAGCTGTCTGCTTCCGCGAAAATTCCGGAATGGTCTACCGCAAAAGGGATAATGGAGTTAACCGTAACCCCGCGGTGCCCAATTTCTTTAGATAAAATGTCAACAAGATATCTTGGTGTTGTTTTGCTTCCGCCGTAAACTGCCATTCCCGGTACAGGAAATGAAGTTGTGCTTGAAGCTATGTAAATGATACGCCCATTATCTGTAATATTTTTAGCTGCCTGCTGCATCGTGAAATAAGTACCTTTGGTGTTGATGGAGAAAACTTTGTCAAACTGCTCTTCCGTAAAATCCACTACCGGTGTTTCTACTAGTTCAATTCCGGCATTTGCCACTACAATGTCAATTTTTCCAAAAGCGGCTTTTGCCTCTGTAAACAGTCTCTCCAAATCAGCCACTTTGCTGATATCTGCCTGAACGGCTATTACTCTTGATCCTAATTTTTTAATGTTCTCCACTACTTCATCCGCCGATGCTTTGTCTCGTGAATAATTGATTATGATATCTGCTCCAAGTGCTGCATAACGCTCTGCAATTGCTTTTCCTAATCCTCTTGCTGATCCTGTGATCAATGCTACTTTATTGTGTAAATTGTTCATGATTATTATATTTTAAATGGTTGTTAAATGCTTTTATATTATTGTTATTTTAAGAATTAAGCCATCCCGCCATTTACTCCAATGTTTTGGGCTGTAATCCATTTTGCATCATCACTTGCCAAAAATGCAACAGTCTGAGCAATATCTTCCGGTTCTCCCAGACGGTTGAAAGCTGAAAGTGAGGCTAGTCTGTCAATAACTTCCTGAGGCTTGCCTGTTGTAAACAATGCTGTGTTTGTAGGCCCTGGAGAAATAGAATTGATATTGATGCCTCTGGCTCCAACTTCTTTTGCCATTACTCTGGTCAGCTGCTCCACTGCCGCTTTTGTAGCTACATAAGTACCGTAACTTGGAAGCATGATTCTGTTTACAGATGTAGAGAAATTAATAATACTTCCGTTGTCTGCCAACCGTGTTGCAGCTTCTCTAAGGGTGTTGAAAGTTCCTCTCACGTTGATATCAAATTGTCTTGTAAAATCCTCATCGGTTGTATCCTTGATCAGTTTGGTGATCATAATTCCTGCATTGTTTACCAAAACATCAATTTTGCCGTAGTGCGCTATCGCCTGATCGAACATCGCTTTTACTTCGTCTGATTTGCTCACATCTGCCTGAATGGCGATAGCATCTCCGCCTGCGTTTTTGATTGTCGCTACTGTCTCTTCTGCTGACTGAAGTCCGCCTGCATAATTAACGATTACTTTTGCGCCTCTTTCGGCTAAATTTTTAGCTACTGCTGCACCGATTCCTCTTGAAGCTCCTGTTACTAAAACTACTTTGTTGTTTAAATTTTTCATGATTTTAATTTTTAAATGTTATTATTTGTTGTTATTATTTGTTGTTATTATTTGTTGTTCTAATTTGTTGATACAAAGATTGTTGTTATTAATTTTTTAAAAATGCAAATTTTAAAGCATTACTTATACATTTTAAAGGCTGCCTTAAAAAGTACATTTTTGTGATTCATTTTTCTATTATTAATTGTTTTATACAAATGACAAAAAGACATTATTTTATGGTCATTTCTGGGCATGAAAATACTGATCGTAGTATTATACGATCTTGTTGGACACACATTATAAGTTTAAATTGAATTAAGCGGAGTATGTAAATACAGCGCTTGTCGAATTGGATATACTGTTCGCTATCTCATCAAATGATTTGCTGCGGCGTTCAATTGCTGACTGGTCAAAAGACAGGTATGAAAAACAGATACTTCCCAGTTCGTCATAAATCTGGCACAGTTCTTTTTTATTGTCCCAAGAAGGGGAGCTGCTTTTATTGGTTTTAAAAGCTGCTTGTGTATAAGCATCGGTTAGTAAAACATAACAAGGCTGCGCAATGTCATTTTTTAGTAATCGATGTGCTTCTATAACGGTGCTGCCATAAAGTTTATGAAATCCCATAAGGTCATATCCTGTGAGCTCCCCATAATGTACTACTAGTTTCAGTGATAGCATTTTGGCCTGCGGAAAATCTTTTGAGACATCTTCTACTGCTTGTTCAAAAGCGCGCAGCATCTTATCAAACTGGTTTAGTATTTTATTCACTGCAAATGGTTTCCCAAAGTGATAAAAAAGGATGGCGTCGCCCTCAATTTCTGCAATCTTAAACTGCATCTCATTGTGTTCAATAATGGAAGAAAGTAATTTTGATACTACTTTTTGACCCGCAAGCATATCGGTTTCTTTTACAAAACGTGTAAATCCGCTGATGTCCGGCATGAAAATAATGCCCTTGTTTGTGTTTTTCATAATCGTAGTATTAAAATCTTTCTTTATTAATTCGTCTCAGCCATTGCCGTTTTAGTAATCTGCCTGCCCAATATCCAGCCTTGTGATTTTCCCTTCTTTGTTAATCTGGAATTTGAAGTAGGTTTGAAAGTTTCCCCACAGGTCACTATGGAATTTCCCATAGATATCAAATGAATTATTTTCTACTTTGTCAATGGAGGTAAATCGTTCATGTCCTATTGCTTTTGTAAAAAAACTTATAAAATTCTTTTTATTCCCGTCATCATACAGTACTGCATTGTCGGCAAATAAGGAGAACCACGCGTTCTGGTCAGCATTTTGCAAAGCCTCGATTGCTTTTTTTGCAGTTTGGTTTGTTATTTTCTCAGTATTCACTTTTTCTGTTTTATTTACAGATTGTCCGCATGCAGCACAGGCGAAAAACAATCCAATTACTATTGTTTTCATGGTACTTTATTTATTAATTTGTAGCTCCCCCGTTTACCAAAAGATGCTGGCCATTTACAAAAGAAGAAAGATCACTTGCAAAAAATTCCGCCACATTTGCTACATCTTCAACCTCGGCCAATCGTCTCATCGGGCAGCTGTCTAATAATTGTTTTCTCAGTTCAGGATAGCTGTCTGCTTCCGCGAAAATTCCGGAATGGTCTACCGCAAAAGGGATAATGGAGTTTACCGTAACCCCGCGGTGCCCAATTTCTTTAGATAAAATGTCAACCAAATATCTTGGGGTAATTTTACTTCCTCCGTAAACAGCCATTCCAGGAACCGGGAAGGAAGTAGTACTCGAAGCGATGTAAATAATTCTACCATTGTCTTCGATGTGTTTGGCTGCCTGCTGCATCGTGAAATAGGTACCTTTTGTATTGATCGAAAATACTTTATCGAACTGCTCTTCTGTAAAATCGGTAACGGGCACCTCTACCATTTCGATTCCGGCATTGGCTACCACAATATCAATTTTTCCAAATGCCGCTTTTGCTTCTGCAAAAAGTCTTTCAAGGTCAGCTACTTTGCTCACGTCTGCCTGAACTGCAATGGCTTTTACGCCCATAGCTAAAATATTGCTTAACACTTCTTCTGCTGATGCTTTGTCTTTAGAATAATTAATTACGATGTTGGCGCCCATTGCTGCATATCGCTCTGCAATTGCTTTTCCTAATCCTCTAGCTGACCCTGTAATTACCGCTGTTTTGTTGTTTAATTTTTTCATGATTTTTTAAATTTTAAATGATTATAAATCGTTCTTTCAATTTGATAGGACAAAGATATAGCGGCACTGGGCCTTGCATGTTGCGAGTATTAAAGCATTACATGCAAATTTTAAATATTTAGAATCTGCATGTTTATTTTGAGGGAAAAAGTAGAGAAAAGCCATAAAAAAGCCTGCAAATCAGTATTTGCAGGCTTTGAATTTTAGTTCGAATGGGCAAGATGCTCCTTTCGGTAGAGTACGGGAGAAGTACTGGTATGTTTTTTAAAGTAATTACTGAAATGTGCAGCTTCTGAGAAACCCAGTAAATAGGCAATTTCTTTTATGGAATGCTGTGAGTTCTGCAGTAGTGACTTTGCTTCGGATATTGTTTTGTCCGCAATCCACGTTGCAATAGGCTTGCCTGTCTTGGTTTTGATAACGGTACTTAAATAATTGGGGTGCAGATTCTGCGCATCGGCATAATCCTGCACCCTGAAGACAGTCTGTACTTTTGAGCTGCTCAGGTCACGGTAATGCTGTTCCAGCATGCGTTTAAAATCTTTTACGATTTGTGAAGATCTGTTTCCTTCATAAATCGGATTATAGTCTTCCCAGAAATATTCCTTTATTTTGATCAGCAGCACAATAAACAGGTTTCCGATAATTCTGTATTTATAGGGCGATGTGCCTAAATACTCTTTGTGGATCATCAGATATAATTGTTCTATCTCATTATAAAAATCAACATTTAGTACCTTGGGCTGTACCGTTTCGGTTAATAGAAATGAAAACTCATTAAATACATCCTGATGTACGTTTTCCTTGAGGAATGTCTCATCAAAACAAATAAGGTAAATTTCTTCGATGGCATTCCATTCAAAGGTCCTGTAATTACTTGGATTGGTAAAATAAATAGAACCGGGCTGGGCGGCAAATGTTTGATCGTCAATAGTGTATTGTCCTGAACCTTCCTTGACAAATAGAAAAGAAAAATAGTTAGGCCGGTATGCAGGGGATTTATACGGCAGTTCAAAGCCTACATCTTTTAAATCAACAACAGCAATACCTGCCTTAGGATCAAGCATATCTACTGACAGGCCCAGTTTCAGATATAAGTCATATAATGACATGGAGATTGTATTTTTCTCACTCATCTATTGTTGTTTTGGTTTGTTACAAATCTACTAAAATAGGAATAGTGATGAGCATTTTATTTCTATAGATGTTAATACAGGCTATTTATTTTTTTAAAGAAATGGTGTCTCAATGCTTATAACTTCGTTGAAAGATCCGGATCCAATCCAGGAATTAGAAGAAGGGAACAGGGTATCGAGAGTAGTGTCTCACACACCGTTACGTTACTACAGCGGGTTTGGGACTAAATTAAGCCCATTATTCTGATTTGCCAAATCATCCCAAATACAAAACCATCTTTTCATTAAGCTAATTGCCCAAAACCCGATAGTGCGGATTTGTAATCCGTATCCGCACAGTTACTCAAAAATTATAAAGCATAAAAAAGAGGCTGTCCTTTTTCGGACAGCCTCTTTAAAATTTTATGGAGTCACCAGAATTATAGTTGAACACTTAATTCCTATTTTGATATTTATTGGTACTTAAAACAACCTTGAAAATAGAATTAACTATTTATATTTTTTTTGCGTTACGCCCTATTATCTCAAGATGGTCCCATTTGTTCTTTTTGTAGCTATTTGCTATAAATAGATTAATATTAAAGTTGAATTTTTAATTCATTTGTTAAAGAATTAATGCTTTCCCCTAGATTTTTTACGGATTTATCAAAACCAAATTGTACTCCTCTATTGAAAACATCGATTATACTATCCAGATCTTTTTCACTTGCGTTTTCATCAGAAATAATTTTATCATCTCTTAATGCGATAAATCCAGCTCCGATTGCAGTATGTAAAATAAAATCTAAATTTACCCAAGGCTGATAGTATTTGTCGTCTATTTCTCTAACTTTTTCCGGGTCATCAGGTTTCCATATATTTAATTTATAAGCCAGATTTGGATTTACTGGTTCAAGAGCTTCGATTAAAAAATCTCTGGCAAATGCCGGACTATATTTTTCAGATAGAATTTCTTCTGCCAAAGCTCCAATACTGTTTAAATCTGCAATTGAAATATTTTCTCTTTCTTCAATTGGATGATTCAAACTTGCTTCTATGAGTTGTGAATCTTTTAAGAGATAGTACCACACATATTTTCTCAAACAAAAAATTAGTTTCCTTCTGGTGATCCAAAGCGCAATATTCATGAAATATTGTCTAATAACATTAAAATCAGCTGTGGTTAAACCGGACTGTATACCGGGTCTGTCATCTCCGTTAAAAGTAGAACCAACCCCATTTAGATTAACATTTACAAAATGGTGCCAGGTTGAATCGACCACGATACGGCCAACATTTGCCAAGCGGCCATCCCATACAGCAATCGAAGAAAAGGAATGAGGAATAGTTAGCGCTTTTGCTCCGCCTCCGACAGTGCTGCCTCCTAAAACAAAAGATGTTGCAATATTTTGAGTAGAAACAGTGACCCCATTAGCCGTAAATGATGTTTCAGGTTTGCATTCACCTTCATGTGGGTGATCTGGCATAATATCAATCAATCCAGATGGTCTAACACTTTTTTTTATGGATAACAGAGGATGCGGAAGACCTGTACCAAATATTCTTACAGAAATATTTTGAGGGATATTGTCTGATTGGTTATCAAAATATAAAGAAGTTGCATCACCTGCTTTTGGTCGGTTTGTATCGTTTCTCCGTGGCTGGGTCATACCCACTTCATTTGCGCCAAAATCAGCCCAATGTCTCATATCTTTCACTCTTGGTATATTACTACACATACTTGAACCTAAAGTGCCATGATCACCTGTAGCAAACAATCCCCCTCCATTATTCATATAATCTTCAACCTTTGCTAATTCATCAGAGGGTAAGCCTGCTCCGGAATTGATACCAAATAACCACACCTGGTCAAAATTATTAAGCGTTACACTTGAAGCAAAATTAAAACCTGGAATAGTTGCTACAACCAATGTATTAGGATTTGAAAAAGGGGTAGAACTTCTGTGGCCAAGTGTTATCTGGTAATTATACCAGGTAGATCTTTGCAATTCATTAAAAGTGGTTAAAAATTCTGATAATCCAAATTCTCCCGTACCAAAATTCAACCCCCCATCTGTTACAATTAAAACTTTTACATTACAGCGTTTCCAAAGCCATCGTACAGGAAAAAAAGGCCTCAGGTCTCCCGGGCGAATTATATCTATTTTTCTGAGTAATTTCAAGCGCTCTTCCCGGTCAAGAAGATGCATGTTTTTGAATTGTTCTTCTAAAGTTTCCATTTTATTAAAAATAAAATTGTGTCTACTCTTTGTTGGATTTTCGACTTACTCCGAATTGAATTCTGGCCATGAATTGAAAAACTAAATTAAAAGTTTAGAGCCTTTGAAACAAGGGGGAATTCCCCCTAATTATTGGAGGTTTTTTACGGGATTTACTTAACGCAGGCTGCATTTAAACCCTTTTGTAAGTCGTGGATGTTTTAATGCTTCCGCTATTTGGTTATCTGGTGATCTACTTTTGTTAATTCAACATTTTGATTGATATCTGCTAAAGACCTGATACCGCGGATTTGCAATTCGTACCCAAAACGGCAAGTCAAAAATATAAGACATAAAAAAACTCCTTAATTTCTTAAGGAGTTTCTTAGTGGGCGATAAGGAATTCGAACCCTAATATTTTTTAAATTTTATTTAAAGTATATCAAGAAAACAATTGTGACTTGCAGCAAATTTTATAACAAAATTCTAGTTTTAAATTTTCTTTATACTTTTCTTTTTTGTTTTGATTTTCTAGTTTAATTACGTTAAATAAAACAATGCTTTTTGAAGTATATCTAGTTGCATTTTAGGTATGTTTGAATTTACATTTTTTTTACGTGATAATTTTGGAATTAAACTTGAAGATTTTTTAAAATACAATTTCAAGTCTTCAAAAAGTTCTGCCTTATTTTTTGAGGCATCTATTAAAATTAAGTCTTTAATTTCTTCTATCAATGATAGACTATTGTAAAGATGTTTACTAAATAAGCAAACCATAAAATTTGTACTTATCCTATCTAATTCAAAAAATTCTACCAGCTCTGAATAGTCATATACTACAAATACAGAATAATCGAAATTATCCGGTTTGTCTTCATTTTTTAGTAAAAAAGAGTCTTCAGAAAATTCAAATTCATCTTTAAACTTTCTTTTAAACATTTTTAAAAAATCCTTTTATTATCCCGAACTAAAACTCTTTTTTTAATCATCTTTAAGAATTAGTATTTGTCTTTCTTATAATAATTTATACCCTAATTATACATTGACAGGACATTTCCTTGGAAAGAAATACTTAAACCAAGGAAAGAATTAGTATCAAATTCAATTATAAATTTTGACAAACTTTTGGGTGCAAATAGGTAGTTTTGATATCAATCTTGGCAAAATCAAATAAAGTCAATACTATTTCACTTCACAAAAGGCATAACTTACTTAGGTTCGTTTTTGTGAAAGCATTCGGGGAAAAATTAAAATAAAAAAATGATTCTAACCAACATTAAGATTTGAAGTTCCTGTCGAACTCAAATGCTTAATTTTTTTAATTTTATCATTCAATTTCAACAGCCGATCCAATTGTTTTTGTTGAATTGTGTATTTCGTATAATATTTATACCATTCTTTTCCAATAAAAAAGGTTGTCACAGAAACTCCTGTAAGTAAACCAACAAAGTAATTAGTAATGTCCATAATTTCTATTTTTTAGTTAAAAAGCATTTTTATCTCCTTTCAAGGTTACAATAACTGTTAATAAGCAAATTTTAATATCAGTGATTAAACTCCAGCGCTGTACATATTCGATGTCTGTAGTAACGCGGCGTTTCATATCGGATATTCTTTTGGTTTCCCCTCTAAGTCCCGATACCTGAGCCAGACCGGTAATTCCAGGTTTGACAAAATGACGAACCATAAAATTATTAATATGTCCATTGTAGTCTGATGTATGTTTAATCATATGTGGACGTGGTCCCACAATACTCATTTTTCCCATCAGGACATTAAAAAATTGAGGCATCTCATCTAAACTCGTGCGCCGGAGAAATTTCCCAATTGATGTGATTCGGGAATCTTCTCTTTTCGCTTGTTCGCTTTCATCACCCACATTTACATACATGCTTCGAAATTTATAACACCAAAAATGTTCATTTTTTTTACCCGTTCGCATTTGTTTAAATAAAACAGGTCCTTTGCTTTGTCTCTTAATAAGAATGGCTAGCAAAGGATAAAGCCAAGACAAAATGAAAATAATGACCAGCATACTGAAAACAATATCAAATATTCTCTTAATTAATCGATTGTAGGCATTTTGTAACGGCTCAAAACGTGGTTTGATAACATGGAAATTATTTAAATGGCTGGAATTAAAATGTTTTTTTGAAATGGATGAAAAATCAGGAACAAATTTCAAACGCATACAATGTTTGTCTCCAAGCTCAAAGAAATAATTCAAATCTGAGATAAAATCAGGTTTGGACACAATGAATAATTCATTGATATTATCTTTAGATGCATTATCAATAGCTTCGGAAAGTGCTTCACTAAAATCTTCATTATTTGTATATTCCACAGAAGAATTTTCGTTGAGAATACCCACAAAATGAATAAAAAAAGAATTGCTCTCTAAATGAGATGCCAATTCGATACTTGTTTTATTAAACCCCCATATAGCAACTGTGTAACGCTTGAAAACCCATCCTTTAATTTGTCCTATAACTACAGTAAATAAAATTCTGGATAGCAAAAAATAGAACAGTAAAAAACTTATTTGAAATAAATTTGCCCTGCTGCTAAAAAAGTACAATACATTATCCTGAAAAATAAATATGTAACTATGCCACAGAATTCTTTGTGTAAAGAAAGCACGCCAGCTATTGCGAAAAAAGATTTCTAAACTGAAAAGAACATTTACTTTATATAATTGAAAATAAGTAACCGCGAATAACCAACTTAAAATTGTAATTGGAATCATCTTATCCAGAAATAAGGCATTCCACCCAATCTTCTCTTCACTTGCAAAATTCAAAAACAGTATGGTACCAAATACCATAGCGATCATGTCTGCAATAGCACAGCAAATTATAAACGTAAATTTATGTCTGTTTCGCATTTCTGATTTTTTTTAAATAAATTATAACCTACTGCCCCTATGATACTTCCTATAATTCCGTAAAAAACATCCATCAAATCCGGACTCCTTTTATGAATTACATATTGCCCGCCCTCAGCGATGCAAACAATTATTGCCCCAATACATATATTTTGTATGAAATTGGATTTTTTGCCAGTATTTAATTCATTTGAATTCTTGTAATTTGTATAGGCTTCCAGTAAAAAACCGACAGCTATAAAAGGAATAGCAGTACGCAAATTGTAATAATGATTACTCCAATTCAAAAGCCAGTTTGGTAAATAGGTTTCGCTTCTAAGGCTGGGATCAGGCAACCAGGAAAAATAAAAAACGACACCAATAATTAGAAACAGTATCAACAGAAGTATTTTATGAAACATTTTTTATCATTTAATATCAATAAATAGTTTTTTTGTTTGAGATCGATTTGTAGAGCCAGGCTATTATTAAGCTTCTTTTATAGTAAGACCTCTTTTATACCAGGGTCGCTTTACTTTTACTTCCTGATACTGATAACCATAGTTTAGTCCATAGCCATACGCGGTTTTCATATTTACTCCGTTTATAAGAATTCCAACATTTTTTAACTGCTCTTTCTTAATAAAATTATTTATGTGAACTAAATTACTTTTATCTGTAAAATCATATTTTACTACAAATACGGTAACATCAGCCAAATAACTAAAATTAAGTGTGTCGGATACTATTTGAACGGGTGCGGAATCAAGTATTATAAAATCATAAAGCTTTTTCGCCTCTTCAATTAAGGATTCAAAGTTAGAATTAGTTATTAATTGTGAAGGATTAGGAGGAGCCTCTCCTGTGAATAAAATATCAAGATTTTTAGAAAACATAATATCTTTTTGCAAGAATCCTTTCCAGTCATCACTTTTATTAGACAGGAAATTTGTAAGCCCTAATTTGTTTTTATCCACTTTAAAATAATCGTGCAATTGAGGATTTCTTAAATCAACACCAATTAGCAATACTTTTTTATTAAGATTACTAACTGTTATAGCATTATGAAATGCGCTAAAGGATTTTCCTTCTCCCTGAATAGAAGAAGTAAACAATATTACTCTTCCTTTCTCTTCCTCTTTTCTGGGTAGTAAATAAGATATATTTGAAACCACGGTACGCGTCGCTTCTGCTATCATAGAACGGGAAGTAGCTGTGTTGTCTAATTTTTCACTATTATCTACTTTAGGAATGTATCCTAAAATAGGAACATTTGCCATTATTTTCTGAATATCGTCTTCGTTATGTATTTTGGTATCCAGGATTAAACGAAGGTATATGAATCCAAAAGGAAAGAGTAAACCAAACATAAAAGCACCAAGCAAAAATGATTTTGGTTGCGGAAAAATTGCCGAATAATTCGTTTCCGGCGCATTTAAAGTATATAAATTTGATTCTAAAATCGCACCATTCAAAACAGCTTCTTCCTTCTTTTGTAATAATACCATATAGGTTTCTTCTTTCATACTAAGATCACTATTGATATTGCCCAATACTTTATCTTGCGTAGGAATATTTTTAACTTTTGATTCAGCAATGCTTTCTTCCGATTTATTAACTCTGTTGTTTTGATTCAAAAAGTTTAAATAACCTTCTAAAGTATTTAATATCTGCTGTTTTTGACTACTTAATTGGGTCATTAAAGTAATATAGGCGGGATTGTTTTTTTGTGCTCTTTCTAAGATTACTTCACTCTCAAGAAGTCTTGCATTATAATTTAAAAGCATTTGATTGACTGTCGGTGATTCTAAATTATAATCTGTACCTAAAGTTTGGGTAGTACCAGATCTTTTAATATCGTTAATAGCATAACTAGTAAGCATAATTTGCTTTTCATTAAGCATAGAGCTTTCTTTTTTTTGACTTCTATCGGTTGTTCTTTCGATAGTGTAATTGTCCATCACCCCTATATCATTATTTTGCAAATATTTTTCTTTTACACTTTCAATAGAATCTTTTTCTTTAGTGAAACTTTTTATTCTTTGATTTAAGTAAGAAACTGTATTTGTAAATAATTTTTGCTTGTTGATAACAATATTTTTATCCAGCAAAACGATAATTTCATTTAATATTTTTCTTGAAAGTATAGGGCTTGAACCAGTATGATTTAATTCTATTGTTCCTTTTGACTTTTCATCAGATAAAACGATAAGTGATGATTTTAAATTTTTTAAAGCAATAGCTGTAGGTTCAAGACTTACTTTATATTCATTCTCAAAATAATAATTTGGATTCTTCTTCGCTTTTGCAGATAATTGAATTTTAAATGGTAAACCTTTGATAACTTGGTCTCCATCATATCCCTTAATATCATATTTTTTTTCGGTATCAGGATCAGTAATAGTAAATCCTTCTCTATTTACTTTAATTTCATAAGAAATTTGTGGTAACGAATCATTAGAAACCGTAAGTTTTAAAATGAAAGGAACTTCATTTACATTATTATTTTGTATTGTATATACTTTTTCAAAATAACTGATATTTAAATTGACATTTTTTACTACATCCATCAAAAATTCATTGGAGGTAATTAGCCGGATTTCTTCCTCTAAATTATCTTCATCATTTTTTTGATTCGTAGTGATGGTAATTATTTTTGTTGTGTCTTCTTGCTTTTTATCTATAAAAATCGAAGCTGAAGTTTGGTATGTTGGTGGTACTATTTTGATAAAAATAAAAGCGGCGCCTACACATAAAATTAAGCTTAGCAAAAACCAAGGCCAATACTGTAAATACTTTAAAAATTCTTTTTTAAAATCCATAATTATTTAATTAATTAAAAATGGTCGTACTATTAATAAGCATAACATAAATTGAATGCTGAAGGATGTAAAAAATTCTCTTTTTAAATCAGTATTAATCTGTCAGCAAAAGAATAACTGTTAAAATAGAGGCAGATATAGCCAGCAATTGTATCGGGTCTTTGATTAATCCTCCACTATTTACTTTTAGTTTATTAGGTGTTACAACAATAACATCATTTTGTCTGATTCGAAAATTTGGATTAGACATCCATGCTGCAGTAGTCAAATCAATGTGATAAACCAAACGCTTTCCGTCTTGTTCTCTAATAAGATTAATGTCTTTTCGAATGGCTGAATAGGTTAGATCTTTTGCCATTCCTATTGCATCGAGTAAGCTAATCGATTCTTCGCTAAAAAATATTACACCCGGGGCATTTACTTCTCCCAAAATGGTAAATTTATTATTGAGTACACGAACCTGCACTGTAGGATTTACTAAATAGCCTTCATTTACAAGACGCTCTTTTATTTTCAACTCCGCACCGGCTGGTGTTAAACCACCCACTTTAATTTCATTCAAAATAGGCATAGTTATATTCCCTTGAGGAGTAACCAAATAGCCAGATAATTTCATCATTTCTACTGATGTTTGTGAAGTCGAAGTCGTATTTATATTAAAAGGTGCAGCAACCAGGGGATTAAGATCACCAACATCAACTTTTAAGATATCATTCGGTTGTATTTTACTCGATGTATAATTTAAACTCGAATTGGCATACCTATCTAAATCTTGTAAATACAACATTTTTTTTTTGGTCGTACAAGACTGAAGCATCAATAAAAGCAATATAATCGGAAGGGAAATTTTCTTCATTTTAATTGTAATATATATTAATATTTATGTTATTTCAGATTTTAATCAATCAAAATAAAAACTATATAGTGCTGAAAATATCCTTATTTAGGATGTTTACTCAAACTAAAAAAGTTTTTATTTTTTGATTGTAATTACTCGTTTTCTTTAATCTGACTGTTTGGTAAAGTCTTCTCTTGACTCACTTTCTCACTGATGATTTAGACTATCAAAAAACAAAGTGAATAGATTAATTTTATCTTTTATAAATGAAGCATGTATTGTCTTAGAGCAAGGGTTTTTTTAAGAAAGACAGCTAGAATTGCTGCTAAACCATGAAATTTATAAATCTTATAGTCTTCATATAAAACTTCAAACGCAGATTTAAAACTGGTACTCATACCTCCCATTCTCATTCTAACGATATACGAATCGATATAACTCATCTTAATTTTATATTTATACAAGTAGCGAAGTAAGAATTCAGTATCGGATGCTATTTTAAAATCAAGATTATAAGCACCATTATTATCTATTATTGTTTTCTTTAGGTAAACAGTAGGATGCAAAGGCAACCAACCCTCCTTAATTTTTTTGAGACTAAAAACACCTCCAATTCGATCGCGAATTAGGCGTTCATCTTTATCATTCGAAACATAAACACCATCACCATAAACGCCATCAATGCTTGGATCGGCATTAAAACGGGCTACAATTCTTCTAACAGCCTTTTTATCGTAAAATTCATCATCAGAATGCATCAAACCAATAACATCTCCTGTTGCCAATTTGAGCCCTTTGTTTATTGCATCATACATTCCTTTATCAGGTTCTGAGATAAATTTGCATATTTTGTCTCCATAAGATTCAATAATTTCTTTTGTACCATCTGTAGAATTGCCATCAATGATAATGTATTCAATATCATGATAATTTTGTTCCAATACACTTTTGATAGCTTTTTCGATAGTAGCTTTTCTATTGAAACACACGGTTATAATAGTTATTCTCATAATAATAAATTTTAAGATTAATACTAACTGAATTTTTAGCATAAAAAACTGATTACCCAATAAAAAACTGAGGAAAAAAAGTAGAAATAAATTGTATTACTTTGTAAAAAAGGTTGCTTATGGTTTTAGCAATAGCTTCTCAAAATAGCTGATGGTAGTAATCAGGCCTTCGCGCAATTGTATTTTAGGCTCCCATCCTTCAAGCTTGTTATTTGCTAAAGAAATGTCTGGCTGCCTCTGTTTGGGATCATCTTGCGGCAAATCGAGATGAATGATTTTCGATTTGGAACCTATTAATTCAATAATTGCCTGTGCAAGTTCGAGCATAGTAAATTCATTAGGATTTCCTAAATTTACCGGACCCAAAAATGAGGGTTCAGATCCCATCATACGGATCATGCCTTCTACTAAATCATCAACATATTGAAATGAACGGGTTTGCAAACCATCTCCAAAAATGGTAATATCTTTTCCCTGCAAAGCCTGTACGATAAAATTCGAAACCACTCTCCCATCTGCCGGATTCATATTAGGCCCATAAGTATTAAATATCCTGATGATTTTAATGGCAACTCTGTTTTGATTGTGATAATCCATAAATAAAGTTTCGGCACATCGCTTTCCTTCGTCATAACAGGAACGAATACCTATTGGGTTTACATGCCCCCAGTAGCTTTCGGTTTGAGGATGCACCAACGGATCGCCATATACTTCGCTGGTACTAGCTTGCAATACTTTAGCATTAACACGTTTTGCCAGCCCTAAAACATTAATGGCTCCCATTACAGACGTTTTAATTGTTTTTATCGGATTGTATTGGTAATGAACAGGAGATGCAGGACAAGCCAGATTGTAAATCTCGTCAACTTCAGCATAATAAGACTCTGTTATATCGTGTCTTACCATTTCAAAGTAAGGGTTATCCAACAGCTCAATTATATTAGATTTGGTTCCCGTAAAGTAATTGTCCAGACAAATCACTTCATTTCCTTCATTCAATAATCTTTTACACAAATGTGAACCTACAAATCCAGCTCCGCCAGTTATCAATATTCTTTTCATTTTAATTCGATGTTATTTTTGAATGAATTAATTTTAGTTTGAACCTGAAAAAAGTAATGTGACTTAAAACGTGCCAGATAAAATCCTTCCTTACCATCTAAAAAACCCAATTTTAAAAAATAGGCACCTAAAAAATAGACCGCGGGAAGTAATCCAGTATTAATAAGGCTATATTTAATTTTTTGATTGAAAGATAAAAGGGCATTTTTCGTTTGCTTTAACTGAAGATATCTTTGAGCTTCCCAAGTAGAATAAGCATTGTGTTTAGAAATATAATGTTCTAAATTTTTAAAATCTTTATGAACAACTTTCGATTTAATAACTCCAACCTTACCCTCGATAATAGGATGTTCATGTACTTCCATATCCAAATGGCTCCACAAATCTTCATCGATTTTTTCATAGGCGCCTTTTGATTTCTTAAAAAGAGCCGACTTTTGAAATCCATACCCATATTTAAGTTTCCTTCCCATAAAATAGTTTTCAAAACGTATTGTGAAACCATTATAGTAGGGATCGTGGATTTTGATGCCGACTTCAGTTATAAATTCATCAGAAACAAATTCATCAGCGTCCAAAAATAAAATCCATTCGTGGCGAAGGTCTGCATTTTGTAGTGCCCAATTGCGTTTTTTTGGAAATTTACCATTCCATTGAAATTGCAATACTTCAGCTCCCATTGCCTTTGCAATAATCGGAGTATCATCAGTACTGCAGGAATCCACTACAATTATTTGATCAAAACGCTTTAATTTATCCAAGCAAGAGGGTAAATTCAAAGCTTCGTTTTTTACAGAAACGATTACAGAAATTGGAATTTTATTCAAAGCTTCTAGGTTTTATAAGTTTGGCAGGATTTCCTCCTACTATAGTATTTTTCTCGACATTTTTAGTCACTAAACTTCCTGCGCCTATAATAGCATTTTCTCCTACTATTATACCAGGCATTATGATGGCTCTTACCCCAATAAAAACATTTTTATGTATTATTATTTTATTAGTAATCAAATTCATAGCAGATTCATTAAATGCATGAGTACCTGTACACAGATATACTTCCTGCCCTACTGTGGCGTGCTCAAATATTTCTATAACTCCCAACGTATATGCATTAGCCCGATCGCCGAGACACGCGTGATCGTGCAAGATCAGATTCCACGGAATTTGAATTCTTGCCCGTTGATGTACAAATGGTTTTCCATAAATTTTACAACCGAATAATTTGAGCCAAAATAACCTCCATGCATTAGCGGGTTTTGGAGTCCAAATACAAAACAATAACCAAACATATTCCCATACTATCATTTTAATACGCTGCGATACAGACCATGGCGAATCGTATGGTGAATTTTGAGAGTGCTGCTGTTTCATTCTTAATTTTATTTGATTTTCATAGACTCAAATTCATTTAAGAATTCTGTTGCTAATTTTTCATTAGAATGTGTCTCATTTACCATCAAGCCTGCTGTTGCTAAGTCATTGATTAGTTTTGGATTGTTTATTAAATCTTTAAGGTATTGATTCAAAATTTCGACTCTTCTTTCTACACGATGGTCGAAACACAAACCATTTTTATTATGGATTAAAAAATCTTTGAAACAGTCTAAATTTGAAACTATTGTAGCACATCCCCAACTCATTGCCTCTAATGGCGAAACGCCAAAAGTCTCACCTTGTTCTGCTATAGAGGGATAAACAAATACAGAGGCTTTTGAATATATTACATTTAATTTATCGATATCGAAAATAGGTTCCAAAAATCTCACATTGCTATTTTGGGCCAACTGTTTTAGTTCATTCAGATAAGATTCTCCCCCTCCTCCTGTTTCTGTAGAATAAGGACCTACAATAAGTAACTGCCAATCTTTTGCATCAAGAGAGACAAAAGATTTTATTAAAATATCTAAACCTTTTTCAGGGTGAATCCGACCTGTATATAAAATTATTTTTTGCTTTTTTGAAAAATCGATAGTGTTTGTATTTCGAAAAGGCAGCGTATTAGGTATCATAACGACCTTGTCAAAGTATTTGATCTTAATTTCATCTTTTATTGCTTTTGCTACAGGACTGGAATTAGCTCTTAAGCGTGCATTTTTTGTGTAAAATTTCATTTGGCCTTTTGGCATTCTTGCCACATCTATCATACACTTTTTCTTTTGTTCCAATGATAAAATAATAGGCAGCCAAAAGGTATTCGAAATAATAATATCTGTATTAGCTGCTATTTTTCGAACAGCTTTTAAAGTATAAAATAAATCTAAAATCTTTAAGACAATACCAGAAGATGGTACTTTATAACCTTTGACCCTGATATGATCAATCCCGCCTTCATTTTCAATATTTGAAAATCCTTCGTATGATTTTGATATATAATTTACTTCGTGTCCCCGATTAACAAATTCTTTTGCTAAACTATACCACATTTTTTCAACAGCTCCACCCATTAGTGGAGGTATAGGAAAAAAAGCGCCCTGAACTATTGTTATTTTCATCACTTAAATAGTCTTATATAATTCCAACATTTTCTTTCCCATTAACTTTATGTCGTATTTGTCTTTCACCAGTTCCCGGCCTTGTCTGCCCATAACTTCTAATAACATGGTTGGTGCGTTGAAAGCTTTATATAATGCATTTTCTAAATTCGTAACTGATAAATCAATCCACCAGCCACATTTATGCGTTTCTAAATCTTCCCAGGGTGTTCCTTGAGTTGTTATTACCGGAACTGCTACTGCCAGAGCTTCGGCAACTACAATTCCAAAATTCTCGCTATGCGTCGGCAGCACCATAACATCAGCAGACCGCAAAAAGTCCCACTTTTCTTCGCCATATTTTGCTCCTACAAAACGTACGTTTTCTAAATCCTCAACACTCTGAATTAAGCTTGCCATATAATTTTCCTCACCAGTACCTGCAATTTCAAGAGTCCAATCCTCTGTATAACTATTTCTCCAGGCGTCTAAGAGGATCTCAATACCTTTTTTAGGATGAATTCGGGACATAAATATCATTTTTTTTGTTCCGTAATATTCCTTAACCACTTTTATGTCATTTAAATAAATTCCGTTTGGAATAATATGTATTGGATTTTTATAACCTAAAGCTTTAATATTTGCTGCCTCCATTTGAGCAGTTGCATGAAGACATATTGATTGTTTTAGGGCTCTCTTTTGATATAAAAACAATGCTATTTTTTTTTTGAATGAATTATGAGCCAGGATCCAGGGTTCCAGCATGCCATGAGGTGAGACAACGACTTTAATTCCCTGTTTTTGAGCCACGTTTTGAAAACCCCAATTTTGAGGAGTCCAAATTCCATTAATATGTACAATATCCGGTTTTTCACTTTTAAGAAAAGAGTGAAACTCATTCATCAAGGAAAACCATCGCAATAAACTGTTGTTGAAAAACTTTATTGGAACATCTTCGATGTCTATAGGGTCCTTAGAAATACCTGTAGCAATGCTAAATGAGGCATCATTTTTTAATGCTGTGCTCAGCAACCGTATATATTCTGTAGTTCCACCGCCACTTTTATCAATACTAGCTATATAATGAATTATTTTCATGCTTAGATCATTTATGTTAGTAATGTTAGTAGTTTGAGTATTTAAAAGACAAAACCTTCTTCTCTATTAAAATATTTATAATCTTTTGACAGCTCTTTGATTTCTTTAGCTGGATTTCCACCATATAATCTGTAAGGAACTGTAAAAGCTTTATTTAATAATGCGTTTGCTCCAAGTACAGAACTGGCTGGTAAAGCCGCGCCGCCCAAAATAGTTGAGGCAGTTCCAACAAAACAATAATCTCCTATAGTTATGGGATGACTGTCCTGAATATTTAATTCGATATTAATGGAATGGGTAAGCAATTGACTTGAATAACCCGCAATTGTAACAAAATTGCCTATCTGAATTATGTTAGTACAATCGATATGATGTTTTTTTGTAATAGCTGAATGGTCTCCAATTATTAAATTTGATTTACGGTCTGGCTGATGTGAAAAATGTTTAGAATCAGTGTTAGTAGGAAATCCCGTGATCCAATTACCTCTGGCAATGCTGGAGTGTTTTCCTATTATTATTAAATGTAGATGTACTGCCACATTAAAATTTCCAATATTAGAATTCGAATCCATAATCAGTTTTTTAGGATAAATCCATGAAAATCCAATTCTGGCCGATGGATGAATTTCATATTTAAAAAACTGAACCAATACAAATCGTTTTAAAGGCCAAGGCAATAAAACGGTTATTATTTTTAGTAGCAACATGATTAGTTTTCTATTAATTCAACATATTGACGAATTGTATTGCTGAAATCAAATCGTTTTGCATTTTCATATCCAAGTTTTATAGTCTCATTTCTAAATTTTGTATCCTTAAATTTTAAAAACTGATTTGCAAAAGAACTTGCATCGTTCGGATCAGCATATAATGCGGCATTTCCGCCTACTTCATCCATCATAGGGGCTTTATTACTCGTAATAACAGGCGTTCCACAAGCCTGAGCTTCAATTATTGGCCATCCAAAACCTTCAGAATAAGATGGAAAAATCATGGCCTGACACCTGGAATAAAGTGCTATAATTTCTTTATCACCAGGATTCTGTATTTGCAAAATTCTATCCGAAACATTTAATTTTTGAATTAACTCAAGCAGTTCCGCATTTAGTCTTTCTCCTGCCAAAACCAATAACCCATCCCATTTTTTTTGCAGTTCATAAATCATATAGATTAATAATTTTCTGTTTTTGCGCTCTAAATCAGAACCTACATGCAAAATAATGGCCTTATCTTTTAATTGCTGAAACTTGTTCAATACTTCCTGGATCTGATCTTCTGGCAAAGGCGCAAATTTTTCGGATAAAGCATTATGAATAATTATCCAATTTTTGTTGCTATTGCTCTTTGTATCAATCTCTATTAATTGATTTAGTGTAAATTCAGATACTGCTGCCAGTTTTTTAGCTCCGGATAAGGCATTTAAAATTATCTTTTGCAATACTTTACCTGATTTTGTAGCATGACAATAAGTATCACCAAATCCAAGGCCCGCTCTTATTGCTAAAACATCATGGCATGTAATAATTGTTTTCTTTTTAGGTAAAAAATAAAGATAAAAAGCATTTGAATGATCGCAAATATGATAGCTAACCGATCTAAACAAGATAAAATTTATACTTCTCGTACCTAAAAGCTGAATAGGGAATAAAAAGAACTTGTCGATATATCCTAACCATTTCATTAAGCCTTGCTTATTTAAACTTAATTTTCTGAATATTTCGCGTGGACGAATCACTTTAACCTGAAGCTTAGATTTTGTGTATCCCTCTGCCATTAAAACTTCAAAAATTTGCATACTAAATTGCTTGTCAGGCGAATAATTACCAATTAAAACTATTTTTCTAATCATAAACTATTTTTTTGCGGCGAAGTTTCTGCCTTTTTTAAACTAGCCATAACTAAACCCGCCATAATAACTGCATAACCTAAAATACTGGGTTGAGCCCATTGTCCTTGAAATATTGCTATACAGGCAGCTCCGCAAAGGATAAATGGGAGGAGTTTTTCTTCTTTAGGTAATTTTAAAGATTGAACAGCAATATTAATTGCTAAAACGATACGCAAAGCAATAAGTCCACCTCCAAAAATAATCCCCTGTTCACCACCTATACGACTAAATTCTGTTTCTCCAACCAGAAAGGCAATTTTACCCGTTAACATTTGAGCACCAGCATTTGTACCCATACCTAAATTTCCTGCAAACAGTGGCTGATCAAATAATTCAAGGATAGGTCCGGTGAATTCATTTATAGCCCTTAAAAAAATTGAATCTGTCAGACCTCCGCCAGTTACTTTATTAACGGTATCAACACGATCCATAAATACTTCAGTACCTAAGCTGAATATTGTAGAATATTTTTGCAAAACGATTATTACTAAATAAAAAACAATACCGCTAATGATTAATTTAACTAACATTTTACCTGTAGTTACTGATGCGATTATAGCAAATAAACCTACAATAGCAACAGCTACTACTGCACCACGGCTTATAGTAAGAGGCAAAGCAATAACTAAGGCAATGGTGCTGGTGTAAAGTAAAATTTTGGAACAATAATCCTTAGACAGCCAAAAATAAAAAACGAAGACAGAGACCGCTGTATAGAAAATAGATAAACCTGAAATAAACGAAAATGTTCCTGGTGGCCTGCTGTAACCCATTGCACCAGAAAATCCTGCGCTTCCTTCTCCTCCAACACCAATATTTATAAATGCGGTCTGAGGACTTATAAATTGAAAATAAACAATGGCTGTCATCAAAATGTTCATTACTAAAAGAAATCGTCCCATTTTTAGCACATCTTCTTTTGTAAAAGCTTGTCCAATTATAAAAATAAGTGGAAAATGAAGCAGCATAATCCTTGCTCCATAAATACCTACGAAAAGATTTTCATGTCCAAAGGTTAGTGTAATTACTAACCCAAACAAGGTAAATATCGATCCAAAAACAATATACGGATTCATAAATTTCACATTCTGATATAAAGCCCTGCCTATAATAAAAATAGCAACAGGATCACGTACAATCAGTAAGGGTGTAGCCAGTCCGGGTAAAACCCATTTACGTAAAGCACCTTCAAAAATCCAAAGTAAAAAATACAACCAAATAGCTATTTTTAAAAAATTATATCTTGGTTCTACTACTTGTTCTATCGTAATATCCATTTATTTTATTTATTTTAAATCTTTAACGAAGAAAGTGCATCAGCCATTTCTTGTCCATAAACAGACCATGGCCTAGCTTTAGCTTTATTTTGAGCTGCAAGTCCGAATTGTTCCAATATTTGCGGTTTTTCAAGTATTTTAATAAGTACTTCTTTCAATGCCGATGAAGAACCGGCTGGAACAATCCATCCATCTTCGCCATCCCGAATCAAATCCGGTCCTGCTGTACGATCTGTTGTAATGACTGGTACGCCTTGCGACATTGCTTCTGTAATTACCAAACCAAAACCTTCAAAAAGAGAAGGAAAAACAAATACATCATGTTCCTCCATACAAGCTAATATTTCTTCATGAGGTAAAGATGGAATCCATGCGTGTTTTTCTAAAGCTTGATTCAATGCAGTGCAATTAGCTACTGATTTATGACCTACAATAGTCAACTCTACTTCATTTTGCATTCCTTCAACTGCTTCAAATAAATAAGAGAGTCCTTTTCGTTGTGACAGACCGCCTATAAATAAAATTTTAAGCTTTCGATTTTCAAGCGGCTGATATTTTTTTTTTTGTCTAACTTCCGGAAAACCATACGGAATTACTTTGATCTCCGGTAAGTCTCCAGAATACTCTTTTAATGTTTTTTTGGTAAAACTACTTGCTACAAAGAGAACATCTGCCAATGCTAATTCCTGATCTTTTTTATGGAGTTTATCTGCTGAGTCATTAAATCCTGTAAGTGTACTTGACCAATCGGGATTGATATCAAATTCTTTCTGCAGTAATAAACGAGCGCTTTTCCAATAACCAATAGGTAAGTCGTAAATGCAGCACAGTCCTAATTGTTTTGCTTTTTTAAAGGTAGATAATGCTCCATCTTCATAGGCATAGACTCCTGATAGTCCTCTCTTTTTTGCTTTAGCTAAATTATTAGAAACCCATTTGTCATGCTTTTCATATACTTTGTCAATGCAAAAAATACCATTTTCATGTGCTATTAAACTATCGAAATTTAATTTTGAAGTTAATAAACGTCCAAACTCAAAAAAAGAGTTTGATCTTGTGTAAGGCTGCCATGTTTTATCTAAACTTCTCCTTTTTAAATCTTTTAATTTTGGGTTACTGCTTAATTTGTATAATAATTGACCCGGAAATATTGCTATTGATGTAAATAATTTAAAAACTAGTTTATTTTGTAATAATCCAGTCATAAGATTTTTTGAATTCGCATTTAATGTTGGATGGGAAACCAGTAACTTCATAATACGAAAATTGAATTAATAAACTGGCTGGCCATATTTTGCGTATCAGAAACTTCAATATCTATCGGAATTATATTCAAATTATTTTTTTCATATCTAATAATTTGAGGGATAACATATTGTCCCTTTATTGGGGTCCATTCGCGGGAAACACAAATCGTATTAAGCTGATGCTCTCGATACGCCGCATAAACTCCACTTTTTTCGCTCTGATAATAGGGTGTTGTAGATATTCCAAAATCACTATCCCGAAGTACTTGTGATATTACATTTTCAGATTGTATGCCTAAAACCTCATAACTTATTTTATAATTATCCAATATAGAGATATAACTTGTAAGTTCCGGGCCGTTTTTACCAATAAAAACAAATTTTATTGGTTTGTCAAACTTGTTGGAAGTGCTCATTAAATCAACGATAAAATCTTCAAAAGGAGCTCCATTATGAATTGTTCCAAATAAAACAAACTGCGCAAATTCTATCGGTTTTTTTTTTACTGCTGTCAGAGGTATATTACCACAGATTGGCAAAATTTCTGCATTAATATTATGAGATTGAAGAAAGAATTGATATAATTTATTTTGAGTATTTACATAATGTGTTTTAGTATTATGAATTATCTTTTTAGCTATCAATTGTTGCAATCGACCAATACATTTGTGTTTAATAGAAGATTCCACATCAATCCCTAACCATAATTCATGAAACATAATATGCCATTTATGATTTCCCTTTATTTTTTTTAAGTAAGAAGGCAGCCAGAAAGGCAATCCTTTTGGGTTGAAACTATGAGGAACATATTGTAAGGAAATCCAATCGGGTTCAAAAGTTTTCAAAACACTTTGCAACCAAATTAAGCGTTGATTATTGGGAGTTGAAATGGGTATTCTATGTACCAGTACTTCTGTTCCTTCTGTCATTTGAGTTTCACTAATAAATGAAATGGACTGATGATCACATAAAGATAAAATTTGAGCTTCATGACCAGATCTTATAAGTTTTCCGCATAAGCGACGAGTGTAATCGCCAACACCATCATTACCAATTTCGGCTGAGCCGCAAATAAAGAGAATTTCCATATTATGTTTGTCTGATAAATTAAACTTTCTAAAAGCTGTCTAAGAACTTACTGGTATTACTAACTATTTTTTTTTCTCTTGAATATGCTGAAATTGGAGTAATACTATTTTGTCAATGCAAATAACTTGTGAATCAACCCTATTTAATGGCTTAATTGATTATCATTATTTTTTACAAGAAAAATATTATAGGTACAAAACAAAATTGTTTGCAACAATGAAACTATTCCTAATGCTATATTAAAAAACAAAACACCTTTTAAATTACTTAAATCCAGTAGTCTGGCAAAAAAAACAATCGAGAACAAATTAATCAAAATTGAGACTATTGGCGACATAGCCCAACCTCTTGAAGTATATAAGTTAAAGACTACTCCTCCTAATAATCCAATGCAGCTACTAATTATACTTAATAATAGTTCAAACTGTAAACTTTTATAAGTGTCTCCAAGTAACCATAGAATTGGAGTGGGAAATAAATAAACTATAAAAATAATAACACTTACTAAAACAAGTAAAAGTCCCATTATTTGCAGGAAACGGTTAAACAATAGATATTTATTTGAGACCAATTTAGCAAAGTGAGGAATAATTAATGTTGCAATTATTACATTAAAAATGGACAACATAACACTCACTTTACTTAAAGCTCCTAATTGGGCCAAAGAATGTGTATTACCAAAAATAGAAACTAACCAAATTGTAATTTGCCCTGAAAAACAATAATAAATAGAGGTTGGTAATATACGTTTAACTAAACTTAATATTTCCTTTCTAACTTCTTCATCAGGCTTTTGATCTTTGTCAGCCATGGTATAAACTATTTTCCTTAATCCAACATTTCCCCATATACGGGGGATACCTGCAGTTAGTACAGCTACAAAAGCCCAGGGAAAAATAAACATAGTCAGACCCGACAAAAATAATCTTGCAACTCCTACTTCTATTTGATTTCGTTGTAATGGTACAATGGTCTGATTCAATTTAGGAATAATCTCCAATAAAGAATCTGATAAAGTCGCGTAAAAGGCCGGAATTAATGCTGTTGCTATAAGTAATGCCATAATCCAACTAGCCCCATTATGCCGTAAAAGATAAAATAGAATAGGTACAGAGACTAACAAACTTGCAATTGCAAATTTTCTTCTTAAATCTAAGCCTGTTGCTAAAACGGCGCCCATTTTTTTTTTATTTTTCCATACTTTTCCCCCTTGAGTCATTACTCCCGGAACGATACCTCCGTCAGCAAGTACTGCCATCATCCCCAACATTGTGTTAGCCAGGGTGTAAAAAGCATATTCCTGAACAGTTAACAAACGGATTATTAAAATACCCGAAGCAAATCCTAAAGTCTGTATAATAATTTGAGCACTTCCGGTAATCGAAAGCAATTTTCCCCAGTTTATGACTGTATCATACTTAGGATGCTGTTTGAACTTTATCAAAATATTTTTCAAGGAACGGAAATAAAATGGTTATAAAACAGTTTTTTTATACAATGGACAAGCTTAGCCTTTTCCAATTCCCTTAATCTGAAAACCAATTGTTTTTAATTTTTCTACATCCAGAATATTACGGCCATCAAATACAAAAGCGGGCTTGTACATTCTGGTATAAATAGTTGCCCAATCGTAAGTTTTAAATTCATCCCATTCAGTCAACACTGCAACCGCATGAGCTTGATCGAGAGCATCCATTACCGTTTTGTAAACAAAAATTTGTTTTATTTTTGATTCAATTTTCTGTTCTGTGAGTCCCTTTAATTCCAATAAATAACGCATATCGGCTTTAATTTTTTCTTCAGAAACTTTGGGGTCATATATGTGAATTTCTGCGCCATCTTCAATGAGATGTTCTGCTACATAAATAGCAGCTGACTCTCTGGTATCATTGGTGTTTTTTTTAAATGCCCAACCTAAAAAAGTTATTTTCTTTCCACTCACTGTATTAAAAAGAGTGTTGATAATATTCTTTGCAAAACGATATTTCTGATAATCGTTCAGGATAATAATCTGCTCCCAATAATTAGCCACTTCAGGCAAATTAAAATAGCGGCATAAATAGACTAAGTTTAGAATATCTTTTTGAAAACAAGATCCCCCAAATCCTACTGAAGCTTTAAGAAACTTTGATCCAATTCGAGTATCAGTTCCTATGGCATTGGCAACTTCATCGACATCTGCTTCAGTTACTTCACATAAAGCAGATAATGCATTAATCGAGGAAATTCTTTGCGCTAAAAATGCATTGGCTGTTAATTTTGATAATTCTGAAGACCATACATTGGTGGTTAAAATTTGTTTTGGTGACAACCAGTGTGTGTAAATATCAACCAAAGACTGAATTGCCTTTAGACCACTCTCTGTTTGTTTTCCTCCAATTAAAACCCTGTCGGCATTAAGTAAATCATCAATAGCTGTTCCTTCCGCTAAAAACTCCGGATTTGAAAGCACTTCAAATTTGACACCGTTGCCTGTACGATCTAAAATAGTCTTCAATGTTTCAGCTGTCCGGACTGGAAGAGTTGATTTTTCGACTATTATTTTATCCGTTTTGGCTATTCGGGCTATTTGTCTGGCACAAAGCTCAACAAATTTTAAATCTGCCGCCATCCCTTTGCCTTCTCCATACGTTTTCGTGGGAGTATTTACTGCTATAAAAATTATATCTGCAGTTTCAATGGCACTGTCTACTTCGGTTGAAAAAAACAAGTTACGACCTCTTGCCTCACGAACTACTTCTGCAAGTCCAGGTTCATAAACAGGTAACTTATCCAAATCTTCGTCATTCCATGCCAGAATGCGAGCTTCGTTTAAGTCTACAACAGTTACTTTAATTTCCGGACATTTTAATGCGATAACAGACATTGTTGGACCACCAACATAACCGGCACCTAAACAGCAAATATTTTTGATTTTCATTTAATATCTTTTATGGGGCATAAAAAATTACGTTATACTACTTTTTCTATTGGCTACTCGAAATAATTTAAGATACTATAACCATATTCCTTTAAATGCTGTTCTTTAGCCATCAGTTTTAAATCAGATTCCATCATTTCTTTTACCAATGCAGCTAAGTCGTATTGGCATTCCCAACCTAGTTTAGTTTTGGCTTTTGTGGCATCTCCTATTAGTAAATCTACTTCTGTAGGTCTAAAATAATTTGGATCGACAGCCAATACTTCTGTACCAATTACAATCTGATAATCCGGGTTGCCGCAATATTTTACAAAGCCTTTTTCTTCTATACCTTCACCTTTAAATTCTAATTCAATACCCACTTCGGCAAAACTCATACGAACAAATTCACGAACTGTAGTAGTTATTCCTGTTGCAATTACCCAATCTTCAGGTTCTTCAGCTTGTAAAATCATCCACATCATTCGCACATAATCTTTAGCATGACCCCAATCGCGTTTGGCATCCAGATTTCCTAAGTATAATTTTTCCTGCAATCCCAAAACTATTCTTGAGGTCGCTCTTGTAATTTTACGCGTTACAAAAGTTTCTCCGCGAATAGGTGATTCATGATTAAACAAGATTCCGTTACAGGCATACATTCCGTAAGCTTCTCTATAATTTACTGTAATCCAATAGGCGTACATTTTTGCTACGGCATAAGGCGAACGCGGATAAAAAGATGTTTTTTCGGTTTGAGGTACTTCCTGCACTTTACCATACAACTCTGAAGTAGATGCCTGATAAATTCGTGTCTTTTTTTCCAACCCCAGCAAACGAATTGCATCTAAAAGGCGCAAGGTTCCTAATCCATCTGCATTTCCTGTATATTCCGGAGTTTCAAATGAAACTGCTACATGACTCATGGCTGCCAGATTATAAATCTCATCAGGCTGAATTTGTTGAATTAAACGAGTCAAATTTGTGCTATCAGTCATATCACCATAATGTAAAATGAAATTCCTGTTTTCTATATATGGATCTTGATATAAATGATCAATACGATCTGTATTAAATAAAGAAGTACGTCTTTTTAAACCGTGTACTATATAGCCTTTTTCTAGTAAAAACTCACTTAAATAGGCTCCGTCCTGTCCTGTAACACCCGTAATAAAAGCTATTTTTTTTAATGGATTCATAATGTTAAGTATAAAGCACAAAGGCATTGTGTTGCAAAGTCGCAAATTTTTAAAATCGTAACGATAAAGTTTTTTAGTGGAGATAAATTAAAAGAAACTATTAATAGATCTTTTCTTTGTAATTTTCAATGTTTTCCAAAAACCAATTGTAGGTCTTTTGTATTCCTTGTTCCAGATTGACCTGATGTTTCCAACCGATCTTATGCATTTTAGAAACATCCAGCAATTTTCTTGGTGTCCCATCCGGTTTTTTGTCGTCCCAAATAATCTGTCCGGTATAGCCTACAATTTTTTGTATTGTGGCAGCTAATTCTTTAATAGTAATATCTTCTCCGCTTCCCACATTATACAAATGCCCTGGAAGTTCATTTTCTAAAGCAAAAACTACTGCTTCTGCCATATCATCTACAAAAAGAAATTCCCGCATTGGTTTACCTGTTCCCCAAAGTATAACTGAAGCGTTATTATTTTCTTTACCTTCATGAAATTTACGAATCATCGCCGGCAAAACGTGAGAACTGTTCAAATCAAAATTGTCATGAGTGCCGTATAAATTTGTTGGCATTAAACTCACAAAATCTTTTTTGAATTGCTTGCGTATAGCCTGGCATAATTTTACACCAGTAATTTTTGCTAAAGCATACCACTCGTTTGTAGTTTCTAACGAACCTGTTAACAAATACTCTTCTTTTAAAGGCTGTAATGCTAATTTTGGATAAATACACGAACTACCTAAAAAGATAAACTTGTTTACACCCAACTTATGAGCTTCACCAATAAGGTTATTTTGAATTTGCATGTTTTCCATCAAAAATTGATACGGAAAATCATTATTCGCCATAATTCCTCCTACTTTTGCCGCAGCATCTATAATAACATCAGGTTTTATTTTTCGAAGAAAGTCCCGGACATCTTCTTGTTCTCTTAAATCCAATTCTATGCTTGAAGCTCCTATAAGATTATGGTAACCTTTTGCATGTAAGGTTCTCCAAATGGCACTTCCGACCATTCCGTGGTGTCCCGCAATATATATTGCAGCATTTTTGTTGATCATTTTAGGCTCGTTTATAAAAAAATTAAAATGAATTATAATAATGGCGAAGCAATAGATTCTAAATGTTGGTAAACTTGTTTTACCTCTTGAGAATTTTCTTTTTGCAGAACCATTAAGGCATCTGCGGTGTAAATTAAAATACAATTTTTAACACCAATAAAAGTAGTATGTAGGGAAGTTCCTATGGCAATATTCCTGTTTTCGTCAATTGGATGCCCTTTTTGCACTAGATAATCATAAACCGATTCGAACGAACCGAGATCAGACCATTCAAAATGAGCCGGAACTACTTTAATGTCTTTGCTTCGTTCCATAACTGCATAATCAATACTTATGGAAGGAATGTTTAGAGACAATTCATAATTCAGAAAGCCGTTTTGATTTACTTCCCAAACTGCTTTTGAGGCCCAATAAACTTCAGGTTCCTGCTTTTCAAGTTCTGTTAAAAACTTTTCTGCTTTAAAACAAAAAAGTCCGCTGTTCCAGAAATAATTTCCGTTTTCAAGATAAACTGCTGCCGTTTCGAAATCTGGTTTTTCATGAAATGCAATTACATTTTCATTCTCGAATTCAATATAACCATAACCCGTTTCCGGTTTAGTAGGTTTTATACCAAACGTAACCAGATAATCCTGATTAGCCAATACAATTGCTTTTTGCAAAGCAATGTCATATAACTCGCTACCTTCTATAATATGATCTGATGGTGTAATCAGTAAAATATCTTCCGGTTTTGATGCAAATGCAGCAAATGCAATTGCTGCGGCCGTATTGCGAGGTACAGCTTCCACAATATGAGTAAAAGACTTAATGAGTTTAGACATAATAGCATTACTCATTTTGTAATTTTCTATATTGCCAACCACTATCGTTTTATTGGAAGTAATTTGATTACGGTTCACTGTTTTTTCAAAAAGTGACTCTCCGTCAAAAAGCTCCAGATATTGCTTAGGAAGTGTTTTTCTGGATAGAGGCCATAATCTGCTGCCAATCCCGCCTGTTAGAATTACATGAGTAAAAGTGCTAATTGCCATTACTGTTTGTTAAAATTTCTTTTTGATACACTTCATGGCGCAAATTGGTACTTGAAAAACGATGATCTCTTATATTAAAGTACAACTCAATTCCTTTTTCTTCACAATAACTTCTGCCAGTAAAATCTCTCTCTTTATATTCATCTCCTAAAATGCGTACATTAATAGTAAAGGCCTTCAAAATATCTTCTAAATCCTGTTCGGTGGCATAAGGAACAATTTCGTCAACAAACTTACATGCTTTTAATTGTATGTAACGTTCGACAACAGTTTGGGTTGGTTTATTTTTTGTTGGGCGATCCAAGGTTGGATCAGTCTGTAAGCCAACAATTAAATAATCGCAATGTAGTTTTGCTTCTTCAAGCATTTTAACGTGCCCTGCATGTAACAAATCAAAAGCACTAAAAGTTATTCCAATTTTCATCTGCTTAATGTTTTTTAAGTTAAAAGTAAGTTTGCTAATATGGATATTATCTTCGAAATACATCATTAACCATTTTACTGGTTTTTAATGCTATTTTTTTAAGAATTGAAAAGGGGTTCCCCGTGAATAGCTACAATTTAACTATCCAAAAAAGAAAAAAAGATGGTGAAAAAAAATTAAAATTATTGTTCCTAATAAGTATAAAAAGATTTCAAATTCAGATTTATGAAAAAAGAAATTAAAATCAATTTTATTGGCATTACCAACAATGTTAATTTATGTTAAAATTATAATAATATCCTAGAGTAAAAACTACATTTTGGTTGCTAAATGTCCTAACTAAGGAAAAAATGATATCAAATATATAAACTCTTAACATTCTTGGAATTAAATTCACAATGTAATTAATACTAGAAACAGGTACCCTGATTCTTAATAAAAAAAGCTATAAACCCTCTTGTTTATTTAGATTTTGGAGGATATTTCTTTGTAGCGAAAAATTAAAGTAAAGCTATTATTCTTAAAAAAATTAGTGAAGTAAATATAAAAGAGTAAATCACAATTTAAATCATAATGTATTTTGAAACAATAAATAATTAGGACTATGAAATGGTATGTAGTATACACTAAACCCAAATGGGAAAAAAGAGCCGCAGAACAATTAACTAAGTTTAATATAAATTGTTATTGCCCATTGATAAAAAAAACCACACAAAGATCTGATAGAAAAATAAAGGTCGAATCCCCATTATTTGATCATTATATATTTGTACAATTGGCAGAAAAAGATAGAAACTTGGTTTTTAATTCACCTGGTGTAGTAAGGTATTTATTTTGGCTAGGCAAACATGCTGTTGTAAAAGATCAGGAAATTGAGACTATAAAAGAATGGCTTAAAAGTGGAGATACTGCGAAAGAAATATCGGTTATGCAGTATCAAATTGGAGATAAAATACATTTGAATTCCGGTCCATTTTGTGATCATAATGCTGTTGTCAAGGACATCACAAAAACGCATTATGTATTAATTCTGGAATCTTTGGGATATGTTTTAAAAGTAAAAAAGTAAAATGTAAATAATAACATTAAATAAAAAATAGAGTTCTTTTTAATACTGAACTCTTTTTTTTGTGAAAAACAAAAATGATTGTTGTCTAAAATTAAGTCTCTAATTTGAAAATTTCGCTTTTTTTGATTCCTAAAATCTTGACTAACTTATCCAGTTTTGATAATTTGAGATCGACCATTCCTTTCTCAATACTCTCATATTTTTTCAAACTCATTTCCATTTGAATAGCTATATATTCAGAAGTATGATTATTTTCTATCCGATACTTTTTGATTTTTAAATAGTAATTTTCCATAATTTTATTATTTAATTTATTCTATTTATATCTCGTTATAAAGCTTTTTACGCTACATTTTTCAGAATACTTTATTTTGCCATTTCGTTAAAAAAAATTGAAACATCAAATTTAAATATGAACTCAATTGAAACATCTAAAACTTTTGAAATTTCAATTAATTTAGAAACAGTTAAATCGACATCTCCTCTTTCAATTTTACCATAGCCACTAGGGCTCATTTTTAATTCAGCCGCGACAAACTCTCTGGTTAAGTTTTTTAATTCTCTTATTTTTCTGATATTTTCATACACACTATATTTCATAAAAACAAAAAATTTAAATAATTCTTATCTTGAATTACTATTGCACTTAAAAATAATCTGCCCTTCTTTTAACATTATTAAAAAATTATCTTTTTACCCATAATGTTAAATTATCAACAACATTTAAGACCAAACAATCACTTTTATTTCATCTATTTTGAATTTCGCTCAAAAATATACAAACTTTCGATTTTTTAATAATAAATCAGTCCAACGGATTTTAAAATCGATAAAATACAATTTGTTGCCTTTTATACTCTATTTGAGCGTATTAAAAGTTTAAATTTATACGATAAAAGCCACATATTCTGCATGTTATACAATCTAATCTATGTTATTAAGAGGGTAAAAAAAGGAAAAGTCCTGCAAAATGAACTTTATTTGAAGATGGTGCACGAATAGTTTGGAAATTAGATTTTATAAACTAAGAAAGTAATCAAAGTTTTTTCGAAATCATCAGTTTTTTTTTATCAATAATTATCCGAATATAGAAGAAACCAGATAAACGTCTAAAGACTATATACTTCTATATAGGCATTTAAAATAAAAAAAACTGATGATACTAAATAAGTAGATCAGTGATGATAGAGTGGATATATTTAAAATTACAATGTTTATCGCGTTACTAACAGCTGAGGATAAGGATTAGATGCTGTATTTATAATTACCGTTATTGTACCTTCTTTTACATTTACTAACAACTTGCTAAGTGTGGGGCTTGATACAAAATTACTATTCATAAATACTCCAGAATATTTGCTGTTCCAATCTCCATCTATTACTAAAGAAGCTACAGTACCCGATACAGTAGAGTTTACTATATAAGCATTTACAGGATTGTATATAACAGATGAAAATAAAGTTGTTCCATCTGAAAAATTACATCCTTCAATATATGAATTGATTGATTTAATAGTTGAAACTGTAGTACTATTACTGTAAAAATTAGAATTATATAAAGAGATATCTCCACTACTTATAACTTGCTTTCCTGTAAAGCCGGTAAAATCGCAATTGGCAGCTATTGGATAATTATTTCCACCTAAGCTAAGGGCGGTTTGTCCTCCACTAAATTTACAATCTACCCAGGCATTTAAATTGTCTGCCCTTGTTGCTAACATAGAAACCGCTGTATTACAATTTATAAACTGACTTCTGTAAAACATTGTTTTATCAACAAAGCTGGAATGATCAGAATCTCCGTTTACAAGAGGGTCCTGAAAAAATCCTTTATTACAATTTACAAAAGAAATATTATCAAAGAAATTATTATCAAAGCCCATCATTTTCTCTAACTGAAAGCCATAATTTTGATCTCTAAACACTACATATTTTAACCATACAAAACTCATGTGTTGTGTACCAAAGTTTTGTGATGAATAAACACCTGTATTACCGCCTTGCAGTGTTAAATGTGCCAATACAAAATTGTCATCCTGACCACCCGTAAGCGTTATTAAAGGAAAATCATCTTTCAAACCTACTATGGAGGTTTTTCCTGTACCTTTCCCCATAATTCCATGTGCTCTGTCAAGAGGAACTTTTAAAGTAGAACTAATATAAAAGACACCTTCTGGAAGTTCTGCAACTCCATTTGTATTTATTAAGTTCTGAATATAAGTTGTACTATCTGGTTTACCTACTCTGTCAGATCTCCAATTTGCACCTGTTGGATCCGGTAATGTCTCCCATGTTGGTCGGCTCCAGGGCGTATATTGATTTCCTAAAATAGAAGCGCTAAGATTTGAAACTATTGCTGTATTAGTTATAGCAGTGGTTTGTTCAACATTATTATATTTTAGAGAATTGGTATTATCTAAATTTCCCCAGAGATCATATCCGGTAACTGTTCCGCTTCCTCTTTTATATCCCCCTAAAGCAGCTATCATTATCATGTTAGTTCTGGGTGATATTACATCAAATTCTGTAAAAAGTTTTTTATTAAGTATAGATACATTAGCAGCATCGATGTCATAAGCTCCAGTTCGAACCGCAGAATATGAGTTACCACCTCCTAAATCTGTCATTTTAACATTGCCCATGTTACTAGCCTTAAACATAGCCTTGGTTCCATCTCCAGTAAGATTCCAGCCTTCTGCATCAATACCAACAAAAGTAGCCGATACTAAATTATCTAGTTCGCTCGTATCTCCGTGAGGTGTTAGAAAATTAGTATGCAAATTCACGTTACCATAACTAGGAGTTGCGGTATTTCCTTTCATAGTCAAAACCGTCGTTAAGCCTCCTGATTGGTGTTTTATAAATTTATTATTTCTAAAATAACCAGACTGACTACAATCAATTAAAATATTACCACCATAATTTATAAAGGTATTATTTGTAAACGTTGCATTTGTCGCCTTTAAGGTTGCCCACTTTATGGATTTAAAAGTACAATTAGAAATTACTCCTCCTGCCTGAAGCGTTATCGTTTTATCTTGAGGGAGTAAGTTTTCTAAAACCACTCCTGTACTTCCTGCTGTTATGGTAATATTAGATACTTTGGTTAATGATGGATATCCATATAGTCTCTGATTACTTTTCATAACAATATCTACTCCTGAATAATCTCCTTTTTCTAATCGTACAGAACCATGCAAATCTAAAGCAGCCTGAAGACTCGCTTTTTGCGCAATTGGTAGCAAATAAGCCTCAAAATATTTAATTTCTTCTAATTGATTATTGACTCCTACTGGTATTTCTGGAGCTTTTACCGGAGCATCTTCAATAGCATAATGATAGTTTTGTGAAAAAACTATAGTTGAAAAGAGTAAAAAAAATATTAAATGTTTCATTGTCCAGATATAATATAGGAATTTGCGCCTGTTTTTCTAAGAAAACCAAACCTTACGTTTCCAGCAACACTGGTAAATTTTGCACTACCATTTGCATTGTAGTTAATTGATACACCCGAAGGGGCTTGTATTGTCAGCACAGCACCGTTATGAGCTTCTAAATTAATAGTTTCACCCACTAGCATACTACTAAAATCAACGGTTAATGTTAATGTGGCCGATGCTGTACATTCTATTGTATTATTTACATCTGTAACAGCAATGTTTCTTGAAGAGGTAAACGAAATGACTGTAGCTTTAGTGATTGGAACAGTTATGCCTCCTATTAATCTGTCAGCTGTTTTTGCATGTAAAGCATAAGGCACACTCAAAAGCTGTGTAACTCCCGTAATGTTGTAATTAGCCCCACCATTTACATCAACTTGCGTTTCTATAAAATAAGGACCTTTATCCCAGGCTATCTGACTAAAATTACCTATCGAAGCCGTTCCAGTTCCAATTTCAAGAGAAACTAAACCATTGTTATTTGTAGTAGGAGAATGAGTTTCCAGATATACACTTGTTCCGTTAACAGTACCTTGATGTATAATAACTTTAAGGCTAATTCTCGAATTCATGATCAGATTATTATCTTGTGAGCGAATAATTGCCTGATAACTCATTTTTTCTGGTGATTGAGCAAATGCCGTAAACGTAAAGGTCACAAATAAAAGTATCGTAAGTACAATTTTCATTATCTTATTTTTTTAATATTTTAAAAGATTTATAAAGTTTGTTATCCACATATACCGTAAGTATATAAAGGGATGAACTAAAATTATTTAAGCTAACCTGGGTTTCAGTTTGAGTAATTATATTTTGTTTCAAAAGCCTGCCTTGTAAGTCATAAAGACGATAGGATCGATTTGCACTTTCCAGCTCATCTCCTTTCATACTTAGATTAACAAAATCTGCCGTTGGATTTGGGAAAACGAATATTTCTGTTGTAGGTTTTTCAATTTCTGGTGTACCCAGATTTTCATCTTTTTCCTGGTGTTGTATACCCTGTTCTACATTATAAACTGTCTGTAATCCAATATAAGTATAGAATACCTGACCAATTGAATATGTTACTGAACCAGAACTTCCTGTTGCATTGCTACCAGATGTAATTATGGTTTCCATAATATCTTGTGTATTTTGGCTATTCCCTTTAAAAGGAAAAAACAACAGCATAATTATGAGCAGATTAATAATTTTTAAATTTAGATACTTCAAAGTTTTATAGGCTTATTATTTTAATGCAAAAATATTTATTTACAAAATAAAATCGATATAACTAATTTTATTTCCGATAAACGGCATTAAATGTAGTATTTTAATGACTATTTACCTACATTGAAAAAATACTTTATGCAGTTCCTGCCTCTTTCCTAAAAAAAATTAATGAGCCAAAGCAGACTTATATAACAACGATTATCTATTCATGAAATTATATTTGTTACTACTTTTTTTTAATTATTAGCATGCCTGTTTTCTTTAAAATCTGTACAATTTTATTAAATATTAGCCTTCTATAAAGCATATAAGTAGCTAAATACGAATGACTTAACAGAAATAAAAATTAAATATTTTATTTCTGTTGGAATAAACATTGTCCTGTTAAAGGGTAAATTGGTCTCAGCAAGGAATTATTGCCTTTTAAAACAAAAACCAGAAAGATAAATAGGTAGGATATTTACATATAAAAATCTTGCAATTGCAAAAAAGGAAAATTGGCAAACAAAATTGATTTCGTAACTAACTTATCAGCTTTAGTGAAATTTGCCACATCTAATTTAAAATATGTCATTCATCGATAATAATAGCTTTATACAGAGAATACAGGTATTAGTAAAAAAAATACTTTTTTTTTATAAATCACTGATTTACAGTCATATATTATTTAGTTTGTTTCAAAATTATTAGATAAAAAAGAATATAATTCTCATATCTATTTATTAGGTAAACAAACAATACAATAAAAAAAACACTCAATTCTAAGTAATAAATTATAAATATCATGACATTAAACTCATCATATTATTTTGCTCAACTTTAATTTTAATAGCATTAAAATGAAAAGACCTAACAAAAATAATTTAGACAACAAGATAAGTTGGACTAAAATGACGTATCCCACAAGTACGCTCCATGACCTTTTTGCAGAGCAAGCTGCAATTTTCCCTAATTCAATAGCTCTTGAATTTGAATATGAAAAACTTACTTATGAAGAATTGTCAAAAAAGACAAATCAAATGGCTAATTATTTTCTGTCTCAAGGTTTATCTTCTGACCAAATAGTTGCTATTTCTATGGAGCGAAGTCCTAAATTAATTATTGCTCTTTTTGCCATTTTACAATGCGGTGCATCATATTTACCATTAGATCCAAAATTTCCAATTGCACGTTTAGAGTTTATGCTCGAAGATTCTGAGGCAAGTTTTTTGCTAACCACAAAATCACTTGTAGCTTCATTGCCAATTTATTCAAAAACAATATTGGTCGAAGACGCATTGTCTACACTTGACAAATATCCTATTTCACCTGTTTCAGTTACTGTTTCTCACGAAGCTGTTGCTTATATGATGTATACTTCCGGGTCTACCGGAAAGCCCAAAGGAGTTACTGTAACTCATAAAAATTTAGTAAACTTCTTAGTCAGTATGGCGATTGAGCCAGGTATAGATGTTGAGGACAAATTACTGTCAATTACGACAATTTCCTTTGATATTGCAGGTCTCGAATTATTTCTACCATTAATTAAGGGTGCTACGGTAGTTTTTGCTGATTACGAGACTACTCGTGATGGACAGCTTTTACTTCAGCTTTTGCAAAAAAAAGAAATTACTATACTGCAGGCTACACCAACTACCTGGCAATTGCTGCTTGATTCTGGTTGGGAAACCCCGCTGAGGTTAAAAGCCCTTTGTGGCGGTGAAGCTATGCCTTTAAATCTGGCACGTCAGCTAACTGCAAGATGTGATTCCCTTTGGAATATGTATGGCCCAACAGAAACTACAATATGGTCAGCTATAAAACAAATTCATGCCGAAGATGAATTAATTACAATTGGAAAACCTATTGCAAACACACAAATTTACTTATTAGATGAGCAAGGGCAAGCCGTTGCTCCCGGAACAATTGGAGAAATAGTTATTGGTGGAGATGGTGTTGCTCAAGGTTATTGGAAACGTCCAGAACTTACAGCTGAAAAATTTATTCCAGATTCATTTTCGACAGAACCGAATTCTATTCTTTATCGCACTGGAGACTTGGGAAAATTATTGCCAAATGGAGAATTTCAATGTTTGGGACGTATAGATCATCAAGTAAAAATTAGAGGTCATCGTATTGAATTAGGTGAAATTGAAACCGCCTTAAATAGTTTTCCGGGAATAAAACAGTCAGCAGTCATAGTGAGCAATTATTATGGAAATGAAGATAAACTTGTGGCTTATTTTAAATCTGGTGAACCACTACAAGATGAAAAAATAATTCATGAGGCACTTTCAAAAATTTTACCCGAAATATTATTACCATCAAAATATATTTGGGTAGAGGATTTTCCAATAACGCCAAATGGAAAAATTGATAAAAAGAATTTACCAATTCCTGAATATACCAGACCTGACTCTGCTCCTCTATTCAATAAACCCAATACACAATTAGAAAAAGATATTGCAAAGATCTGGAGTGAGGAATTAAAAATACCAAGCATAGGTATAGATGATGATTTTTTTGATATTGGGGGAAGTTCAGTATTGGCACAAAAAATTACTTCGGTATTGAGACAACGTTTATCGATCGAAATACCTGTTTCAAAAGTCTATATCTTCCCTACAATTAGAGAGCTTTCTACATTTTTAGGAGAGGATAAGAATGAAGAAAAAAATAAGGGAGATTTGTTTGCATTTAAAGAGACTAAAAACAAAAACGTTTCTGCAGATATTGCCGTAATTGGTATGGCTGCAAGATTCCCTGGTTCTGACTCAATGGAGGAATTATGGGAGAACTTAAAAAATGGAAAAGAAACAATATCTTATTTTACAAAAGACGAATTAGATATTAGTTTACCTGAAAGTCTTCGTAAAGACCCTCTTTATATAGGTGCACGAGGAATTTTGCCTTCTGCCAAAACATTTGATGCCAATTTCTTTGGATTAAACCCACAACTTGCGGCCGCTATGGATCCGCAAATAAGAGTGTTTTTAGAAATTTCATTTGAAGCATTAGAGCAATCAGGACATCTCCCTAAACATTACAAAGGAAGTATTGGAGTATATTCCGGCAGTGAAATTAATACTTACTACGAAAACAATATATTTTTAAACAAAGAGCTAAAAAGTTCAATAGGCGAACTTCAGATCTATACTGTAAATGGAAAAGATTTTATTGCACCCCGAACTTCGTATCATTTAAATTTAAAAGGCCCTTCTGTTAGTGTACATTCAGCCTGCTCTACTTCGTTATTAGCAGTTGCTGAGGCGGTAAAAGCAATAAGAACCGGAATGTGTGACATCGCTCTCGCGGGAGGTTCAAGCGTAACTTCACCCATCAATAGCGGTCACCTTTATGATGATGGATTTATTAAAAGCCCAGATGGTTCTACCAGATCTTTTGACGCTTCTGGAAAAGGCACCGTTTTTAGTGATGGTGCCGGAGTCGTTTTACTTAAAAGATTGGACGAAGCTGAAAAAGACGGAGATATTATTTACGGAGTAATTAAAGGCGTTGGTGTAAATAACGACGGAGGAGACAAAGGCAGTTTTATGGCGCCTAGCCCTAAAGGTCAGGCTGGAGCAATAATAAATGCATTTAATGACGCTCAAATATCGCCTTCAACCATTACTTATATGGAAGCACATGGTACTGCGACTCCCATTGGTGATCCAATAGAAATAGAAGGACTTAAAATTGCTTATGGCAAACAAGAAAAAAATGGTTATTGTGCTTTGGGATCCATAAAAAGTAATATGGGGCATACCACTGCAGCCGCAGGCGCCGCAGGTCTAATAAAAACATTATTAGCAATGCGTCACAAGCAAATACCTCCAATGGTTAATTTCAATAAACCAAATCCAAATATAGAATTAGATAATAGCCCTTTTTACATCAATAACAAATTGATTGACTGGAAAGCAGATGGCAAAAGAAGAGCCGGTGTAAGCTCATTTGGTATAGGAAGCACCAATGTACATGTTATTGTCGAAGAATATGAGATGAAACCTTTACCACCTTCAACTACACGACCACTTCAAATACTCATGTGGTCTGCTAAAAGTCAAAACAGTTTGTTGAGTTATGAAAATGAATTGGGCAACTTTATTGACAAATCAAAAAACAAAGATTTAGCAGATATAGCTTATTCATTGAACGTAACTCGGGAAGACTTTAACCACAGAAGCTTTTTAATAGCTAATACTGCAAGTGATGCTGCTGAAAAATTAATTTCTCTCAAAACAAAAAGTATTAAATCTGCACTACTAAAAAGTGTACCTGGCGAAATGGGATTCTTATTCCCTGGACAAGGAGCACAGTTTTTGCAAATGGGTAAAACATTTTACGATAACGAAGAAGTATATCGCAATGCGATAGATAAATGCGCTGAACTATTGATGGAAGATTTAAATTTAGATATTCGTCATATAATCTATCCTGAAATTAACTCAGGTGAAGCAGAAGAACTTTTGAAAGATACTCGCTTAACGCAACCTGCTTTATTCGTTACCGAATATGCATTGTCTCAATTATGGATGAGTTGGGGAATAAAACCAACTTTTCTTTGTGGTCATAGCATTGGTGAATTTGCTGCAGCCCATTTGGCCGGAATCATGAATTTAAAAGACGCATTGCACATCGTTGCTGTGAGAGGGAAATTAATAAGCGAACTGCCTGGCGGATCTATGCTGGCTGTGCGCGTACCTATTGAGAAATTAAACGAACTGCTTCCAGATACTCTTTCGGTTGCAGCAATAAATTCAAATCAGTTTTGTGTGGTTTCAGGCACAAAAGAAGATATTGCAAATTTTAATAATAAACTTGATTCACAAGATATTCCCAACAAAATACTCCTTACCAGCCATGCCTTTCACTCTTTTATGATGGATCCAATTTTAGAATCTTTTAAAAATGAAGTAGAAAAAATAAAATTAAACATCCCTCGCTTACCTATTATTTCAACAGTAACAGGAACCTGGCTTACAGATACAGAAGCCACAAGTCCGATGTATTGGGTCAGCCATTTAAAAAATACGGTAAGATTTGCAGATGCAATGGATACCGCATTTGATTTAGATGATTATATATTATTAGAAGTTGGCCCGGGACAAACCCTAATTACTTTAGCGCGTCAACAAGCTAATGGTAAAGTAATACCAGCTTTTCCTAGTCTAACTTTTCCTAAGGATGAACAAGAAAATGAATATTCTACTTTGTTAAACGCTTTAGGCGACTTATGGATTAGAGGTATAAACCCTGACTGGCATGCTTTTTACGATCGACAACAAAGACAAAAAATCAAATTACCAAGTTATGTTTTTGATCGCAAGCCTTGTTGGATTGAACCTTTAAATACAATTGAAACAGCAGTAGTTCAAAAAACCATAGTTGCTGATATACCGGCAGTTTTGAATACAAATATAGCTTCAATAGAAACCAATAGTGCTACCAAAACAAACAATTCAAGAAAAGATTCAATACTTATTAAGATTTCAGAAATTATTAAAAACGCATCTGGAATAAGTTATGAATTTGATGCAGCATCAAATACTTTCTTAGAACTTGGACTTGATTCATTATCTCTTACCCAATTGTCAGGGAAATTGAAAAAAGAGTTTGACTTGCCAATTACTTTTAGACAACTCAACGAAGCTTTTTCAACACCATCTCTTTTAGCTGATTATATAGACCTTAACCTTCCTGAAGAGAATCTTAATGATCTTAAAAAAGAAATTCAAATAACTCCTAATGAAACCATTGAATCTAATATTTTAATAAATGAACCTCAGGTATCTTCCAATCACAATCAAATTTCATTAGAACAAATTGTTCAGCAAATTCAGCTTTTGAGCCAAAAGATAGATCAATTACAAAATCATCAAAATACTCCATTAAATGGAAAATCTTCTGTTGGAAGTCTGAAAACAGAACATTTAGATGCCGTTACTTTTAATCCTGAAAAGCGCATTGAAACAAATGAAACCCTGCAACCAGAAAAGCCTTTTGATATTTTAAAGATTAATGATCAGCAATTTTTGGAGAATAAAATCGTAGATAAAAAGTATATCATAATGGCTAATGACCCTCCTCTAAAAGGCTACAAATTGGGACGCGATGAAAACGGAAATCCAGCGTGGTTTACTGAAGATTCTAATAAAAAAGGAGAATTCAAAAAGATGAAGCTATTAGAATGCGGTAACCATGATTAATAATTAATTATTTTAAATTGTCAATTTAAGAACTGTACAATTTCATTTAAAAATAGAATTATGATAGTAATGAGAAACAAACCTCAACCCCAAAATCAAAATCAAACTGAAAATGAAATTCAATTTTATCCGTTTTTACCTGAAATTGAAAGAGTAATCTATTCAACAAATTCACAACAGGAAATATGGTCAGATTGTATTTTTGGAAGCAGTGATGCAAATAAGGCATATAACTTATCTGTTTCGATTAATTTTAAGGGTAATTTAGTTATAGATACGTTTGAACAAGCACTAAAAACTTTAGTACAACGTCATGAAGGACTGAGAGCTTCGTTTAGTCCAGACGGGCACTTTATGTGTATTTATACTGAAGGTGATATCAAAATTTCTTATAATAATTTTTCTAACCTGGCAGCTACTGAAAAAGAAAAATCTATAGATAGTTTAGTTAAGGAAGAAGTTAATGCTCTGTTTGACCTTGTCAACGGTCCTCTGTTCAGGGTTAGCTTAGTTAAAATCGATGATTTTGAATACTTAGCCACTTTGACAATTCATCATATTATAGGTGACGGACTCAGTATTGACATAATATTAGAAGAACTTGGCACAATTTATTCAGCGTATGTTGAAAATGCAGTACCAGAACTTCCAGCTCCGGAACGTTTCAGTGAATTTGCCGAAAAAATAAATTCTTTTATGGAAAGTACTGAATATCAAGATTTAGAATGTTTTTGGCTAAATATCTATAAAGAATCAGTTCCAACAATTGAATTGCCACTAGATTACGTAAGGCCTGTATTGCGAACATATAATAGTGATCGCCTGGATTTTCCTTTAGATGATAAAATTATAACCTCACTAAAAAATATAGGAATAAATGCCGGTTGTAGTTTGGTAACTACAATACTAGCAGCATTTGAAGTCTTTTTATGTAAACTTACCGGTCAATATGATTTGGTAGTTGGATTTCCTTCATCAGGAAATACATTGTACGATATGAGACAACTGATAGGAGATTGTGTTAACTTACTTCCTCTACGCAGTAAAATTAGTCCTGAAATTAGTTTTTTAGACTATGTTAAGCAAAGAAATTCTCAGTTGTTTGATGCATATGAACATCAGCAAGTTAGTTTTGGTCATCTTCTTAAGAGTTTTGCAATTGCCAGAGACCCTTCAAGAATTCCTTTAGTTCCGGTTATACTAACAGTTGATTTAAATCGGACTATCGAAAATGAATTTTCATTTACGGGTCTTTCTCACAAATTAAACATGAATCCGAGAGAATACGGAACCTTCGAAATTCAACTTCATATTTTTAAATCTAAAAATGGACCTATATTTCAATGGTCCTATAATACTACACTATTCAAGCCGGAAACAATAAATCAAATGATGGTTTCATTTGAAGAAATAATGGATAAACTAATATCTGGTTCAGACAATCCATTATCAGATTTACTAGGAGGTAACTATTTGGCAGATTACGACATTTTAAATAGTACTGAAATGCCATATCCAAATGTGACTTTGACAGAGTTACTTAGAAAACAAGCAGAAATTACACCTCAAAATATAGCTTTAGAATTTCACGATTCAAACACTACTTACGTCGGGTTACATGAAAAAGTGAACCAATTAGCACATTATTTAAAAGCACAAGGAGTACAATCTGGTGATTTTATTGCTGTTTCTTTTTCACGAAGCCCGGAACTGCTTTACACTTTATTAGCCATTTTGCAATGTGGTGCAGCCTACATACCATTAGATCCCGAATATCCAAAAGAACGTTTAGATTTTATGCTTAATGATTCTGATGCAAAAATGCTAATAACCAGTAAAACTTTATTTGCATCCTTACCATCATGGTCACATACTATTTTTATAGAAGATGCAATCGATTTATTAAACCAATATTCTACCTTACCGCTTGCTTTTACCGTTAGTTCAGAGAATGTTGCTTATATATTGTATACATCCGGATCAACTGGCAATCCAAAAGGAGTTCCTATCACCCATAAAAATTTGGTTAACTTTCTTTTGAGTATGGCTTTAGAACCTGGAATTAACGAAAATGACAGGGTATTATCTATAACGACGATCTCCTTTGATATTGCTGGTTTAGAATTGTATTTACCACTTATTAAAGGCGCAACATTAATAATAGCAGACCATGAAACAGCTAGAGATGGAAGACTTTTACTTGAGTTAATAAAAAAGGAAAATATTAATTTTCTGCAAGCGACTCCTACAACATGGTCAATGCTTTTAGACTCCGGTTGGTCTGAATCATTACCACTTAAAGCTTTATGTGGTGGCGAAGCTATGCCCGAAGATCTTGCCAAAGAACTTGTAAGTAAGTGTAATACGCTGTGGAATGTCTATGGTCCAACAGAAACCACCATTTGGTCATCCATAAAACAAATAAATTCTGATGATACAGTAATAACTATTGGGAAACCTATTGCAAATACACAATTTTACATCATTGATGAGCAAGGACAACTTGCCGCACCAGGAAAGATTGGTGAAATTGTAATTGGTGGCGACGGTGTTGCAAAAGGCTACTGGAAGAGACCAGAACTTACATCTGAAAAATTTATTAAAAATAGATTTTCTGCAAATAAAAAAGATATAATTTATCGTACAGGTGATTTAGGAAAAATACTTCCAAACAACGAAATAGAATGTTTAGGACGGGTTGATCAACAAGTTAAAATTAGAGGACATCGTATCGAACCAGGTGAAGTAGAGCAAGCACTACTATTACTTGATGGTATAAAATATGCCGTTGTACTAGCTGATGAAAATTTTCTTATAGCTCATATTGTACCTCATTCCAGCGTAGAAAGTAATGAAAATCAAATACCTATATGGCGCGAAGCTTTGGCTTCAAAATTACCGCCACAATTAATTCCACATAACTTTAATTTATTAGAGAAAATGCCAACAACGCTTAACGGCAAGATAGACCGTAAAGCATTATCAAATTATAAAGTAAATAAAAAAGTTAAATATACTGCTCCCCGAACGGAAGAAGAAAATATAGTTGCGACTATTTGGAAAGAAAGCTTAAATATACAAAATATAGATATTTTTAGTGATTTCTTCGAGATGGGCGGGCATTCAATCAAGGGAGTAAAAGTTATGATTGAAATAGAGAAACATACTGGTAAACGAATTCCGTTGTCTGCTTTATTTAAATATTCAACAGTAGAAAAATTTGCTAAGCTATTAAACACGGGAACCGAAATTTATGCGGAGTGCTTAGTTCCAATAAAACCTGATGGAAACAAAGTACCGCTTTTTATCGTGCACGGAGCAGGGCTTAATGTTTTAAACTTTATTAATTTAAGTAAACACTTTGATGAGGATCAACCTATTTATGGTATTCAAGGCACAAAACCAAAAGGCTTTGACGGATGGTATGAATCAATTGAAGCTATGGCAGCACATTACATAAATGCCATCGTAAAAGTAAACCCAAAGGGACCTTACGCCTTAGCAGGTTTTTCTTTTGGTGGTATTGTTGTCTTCGAAATGACACGTCAATTAAAAAAACAAGGGAAAAAAGTAACCTTGACCGCACTACTTGACTCTTATGTTGATTCTTCTTATTATTATGGAAGTTATAGACGAAAACAATTAGTCAGATACTTTGATATTACGCACAGAAGATTAGATTTTTTAAAAGAAATGTTATTGAGCTGGAAGGCTTTTAAAATGCGCATTAATGGAAAAAAAGATTATATACTAAAAAGACATTTTGGGAAGAACGACACGATGAGTGAACAAGAAGCTTTGGCCCTTGAACAATTCATAGAAGCTGATAGTTTGGTTAAAAAAATTGTTGACCGCTATCACCTTAAACCACAAAACTTTGAAGTAGATTTATTTCGATCAAAAGATGATATTAACTATAAATTGGACCCTACGCATTTAGGATGGAAAAAAGCAGCATTAGAGGGTGTGGCAATTCATAATATCCCCGGTAATCATTTAGATATTGTGTCGCCACCAAATGATAGAGTATTAGCACGACTAATTCAGGATATTTTAGATAAAAAACATGAAGACATCTAGACTCTATATTTCTTTTTCAAATATCAAGAGCGTTCAGCTATTCTCCGGTAAGGAATACTCTTTAAATACTAATGATATAATCATTTACAATATTTATTTGCCTGACTTTATTGATTTAAAATCTGATTTGTATAAGTTTCTTAATTCTATAGAAATAAAAAAAGCACAGCGCTTTTACAAAGAAATAGACAGAAACCGATTCATTATATACAGGTCGATTTTAAAACTTGTTTTAGGAGCGTATACTAAATTAGCTGTAAAAAATATTTACCTTGATTATGATTTTAATAAAAAACCATATTTAGCTTCTCATCCTTGGCTACATTTCAATATTTCACATTCTGAAAACTTTGCAACAATTGCAATTTCACGTAAAAAGGTAGGAATAGATATTGAATACCTATCTGAAGATTTTAAATTCACAAACCTTCTTCCTGATATTTTTGATGAAAACGAAAGGTTAACGATTCAAAATGCTGCTGACAAAAAAAAAACTTTTTACAGTTTATGGACGCGCAAAGAATCTTTTGTAAAAGCATTAGGAAAAGGAATTGATGAAGATTTTAAATATATTCCATGTTTAGATGGACTCCATAGCGTAGACTTCACTCTAATAAAAAATACTCTAAACTGGCAGGTGTATAGTTTTGACCTTTCGGATTACTATTTGGGTGCAATAACTTTTGAAGGTTTGTCATCATTATCTAATAATCTGGAAATGTATGACATACCAAATACTATGACCGATTTATTGAAGATGATTCCAATTAAATAATTAATTTGCTAACTTTAATTGAGACAATGATACAAATACATACTTTCTAACTTACTCCGTTTTTTTGTATTATATCCAGGGAACTGAATATTGTTTAAGAATGGAAAGCATTGAGCACCTAAACAAGATTTTTTTTGAAATTCACTCCGAAATCATCAGACATCGGAGATCAATAATAAATAAGAATTTTGTTTTAAGAACGTGGTTTAGATAAGTTTCTGTCATACATAATAATAGTTCCTGCCACGGCCACATTTAAGCTTTTTACAGATTTAAATTTTACTAAATGATGGCATTTATCCATTACTTTTTTGGATAAGCCATGATCTTCTGCGCCCAGTAAATAAACACAACGTCTTGGATGCTGAAAGGTTTCTAAATCGGAAGCTTTTTCATCTAATTCAACGCCGACCAATCGTGCTCCTTTAGGTAAGTTTTCAAAAAAAGCTTCAAAAGTATCATAATGAAAATAAGGAATTGCTTTTACTGCATCATGAGTATCAGAGGCTTGTTTGGCATATCGATTACCTATGGTAAATATAAAAGTAGCACCCAGGTTTTGAGCTGATCGCCACAAAACACCCAAGTTTTCTGGTGTCTTACCATTTTGTATTCCTATCCCAAAATATTCATTTATAAAATTATCATTCATAAGGGCAAAAATACAAACTGTAAGTACATAAGTCAATTTTTTATTGTGATGAAGCGAAGATCCAGTATGATGAATAAAAGTCTGCTTATATTGTGTAATCTGGATTTGATTATTGCCTTAATTAATTTAGTCAACTGACGGATTTATAATTTGATAATTCCCGCTTAGATGCATTAAACTAAAAAGATACATTAAGCCATCATAATACGGATCAAAATAACCGTCAGCATACGGTTCAAGCTTCGCCTTCCAAATCGCGTGAACAAAGTCCATACTTGCTTTATCTGGATTGACTAATGATGCAGTAGCTGAAGTTGCTACTAATCCTATGGAGTGTCTGAGTTTTTTGACCGGACCGGCCTGCAGAATAAATTCTGGTTTAGAGCCATCCAGATTAAACTGATCATCATAGGTATCTAATCCTTTTGATCTAAGAAAATTTTGGAATTTTCCGGCATACTCTTCCTGCCACTTTTTATCTTTTCCATACCAGGTATAATCCATTGCGATGTTCATAGGAACACGCCACGAATCGTAACGAAATCCAGGAGGCATCCACGGTGTAGGATGTGGTTCTCCTGTAAATTCGGTGTAATCGGAATTTAAACCCGTTACAGGATGACAAGCTTTATGCAGAAAATTACGGGAAACATCCGCACATTCTTTATAAAATTGTTCGTGACCATCTTTGGCATATAAAGCCCATATTTCATAAAACGCCGGAACATGATAAGAAGGGTCTGTCCAGTTATATCCTCCCCCTTCCGGTACGAAAGATATTTGCTTATGCTCCGTATTTATAATATTATGAATATTCCCGGTGCCATCTTTTTTCCACATGGCATCCAATATTCTTCTGGCTTCTTTGTAATAATCTATTCCTGTATCATTCCCCCATTTATTAGAAGCAAAAAGCAAGCTCGTGATATAGTACAATTCTCCATCTGAAGCAGAACCTGCCGAATTTTGTTTTTTAGTTTCAGGATTTACACTCCATGCAAAATAACCTTCTCTTGGTCCATCCTGATGTTGCATATATTTAACAGACCACCTCCAGATACGGTCAAAAACCTCTTTTTTATTGAGTTGAACAGCGACCATCATTCCATACGACATCCCTTCGGTACGGGCATCTTTATTTTTGACATCCGAAACATATCCCAAAGAATCACCTTCTTCAAAATACACTTTGTTGGGTCCTTCAAAAATATCATAATAGGCTTTAGCTAATTTCTTATCTATATCTATTTGACTGTAACCTGCTTCTTTAAAAAGATTGCGATATTGAGGTGTTTTCGATTCTGATTTTTCTTTCTTTTTACTTTGACTAACGGCCAAAATGGGTAAAATCAACCCGAGAAACAATATCAAAACCCTAATTCTAATCAGCGATTCGTTTGTAATTTTTTTATCTGTTATCATAATTTATCTTTTTAATATTTAATTCTAAACCAATCAAAATCTACATATCCACCAGTGTTTTTTGTCGCGTAATTGAACAAGCCAAAACGATAGCCCATAAAATGCGGAAGGGTATACTTCATTTTTAAAGTTTCGCCTATCCGATTCCAAACTTTTCCATCTAAACTGTAGAAGAAATTAGCTTCATCTTTTTTATTGGTAAAATCACAATCAATTTTAAAATAAATCTGGTTTTGATGTAAAGAAATCTGCTGTATTTCAACAACTTTATCTTTATCAGCACTTACCATTACTATTGATTTTTTGTCCTCTTCAACTTTCACCCCTACCAATCCGTATTCTTTTTGCAAGGCTGATAATCCGGCAAAATCACCTTCTTTCATTTTAGAAATATCCAACGAAACAGAAGCTGAGCTTGTTGGACCAATTGTGCGTTGTGTAAGTGTGTTTCTTGCTAAGAGAAAATCAGTATCAATTCTTCCGGTCTTAAAACGAAGGAATCCTTTTCTTTCTTTTAAAGACCAAAGTGTATTATCCGGATTATGGTTCCACTGCCATACTAATGGCAATGTTTCCTGGTCGTTCTTGCGATTGAATTCATCAGAAGCAACCAAATTCGGAATCAAACCTGTACTGGATGGCAGATTTAATGTTTCCGGAACTTTCCCATTTTTACCTAATATGGGCCAACCGTCTCCCCACTTTACAGGAACCAGATACGAAATTCTGCCAACTGCTCCAAAATCGCGAAAAAGATAAGAGAACCAGCGACCGTCAGGAGTATCTATAAGTCCACCCTGAGCAACACCCAAATCCTGCAAACCAACTTTTCCTTCCCATGGCCCATTAATAGTATCTGCTCTATGAATGATTACAGTACGCATTCCGCCCTGCGGCCAGCAAATATTAAAAAGGTAATATTTCCCTTTTATTTTAAACAATTGAGAACCTTCAGCACCTAACATGATGTTATTTCCGGCAGGTTCACTGGCGTTTTCTATGATAACTTTTTCAGGAACACCTTGTTTAATTCCGGTTAAATCCTCATTTAGTTCTACCAATTTGATTTTGCCTCCTCCGTAGATTAAATAGGCCTTGCCATCATCATCAAAAAACAAGGAATGGTCGTGATAATCCGGCTTAAAAGAAACTCTTTGCCAATTTCCTTTTTCTATATCTTTCGTTTTAAAAATATAGGTTTCACCCGTAGTTTGTGCAAAAGTGGTCACATAATACATCCCGTTATGAAAACGCAGACTACTGGCCCAGGAACCTCTGCCATACGTACTTTTTCCTTCTGTTAAATTTAATTCCGGCATATCTGCCAATGTATTATAGGCATAGTTGATGATTTTCCAATTGACAAGATCTGTAGATTTCATAATAGGTAAACCCGGACTCATGTGCATCGTAGTACTGCTCATATAATATTTTTTACCCACCCTGATTATAGATAAATCAGGCACATCAGCAAAAATTAATGGATTTTGGGCTTGCGCCAAAGCAACAGTCTGAACAAGCAAAACAAAAAAGACAAAAATGAACTTAATTCTTTTTTTCATGGGACAAAGATTAAATTGAGAAAAGACCTTTACTTGATTTTGCTGACACCTTCAGTAGTTTGTATTATTTTTTGAATGGTTCCATCCTCATTATAATACATATAATCTACACAAACAGAACGTCTGTAACTTCCGCCTGTGGGCAAACTTCCGTTGTGATAAAAAAAGTATGATTTGCCTTTGTAATCAATAATTCCTGGATGAGTTGTAAAACTGTTAGGCACATTCTCCTGAATAATTCCCTGATACGTCCATGGACCTTCTGGATTTTTAGCAGTGCAATATTCTATCATTTCAGGTTTTGTTCCTGCACTGGCATATACTAGATAATAAATTCCTTTTCGTTTATATACCCACGGGCCTTCGATATAATTTTTAGGTTTGAAAGTAGTAATGGGGCTATCCAGTTCAATCATGTTCTTTTTCAGTTTTACCCATTTACAGCTTCCGTTGCCCCAAAACATATACGCTTGTCCATCATCATCAACAAATACAGTAGGGTCTATATCGTCCCAGGCATACGTCATGTCGGTAGTCATTTCGTTAATGATTAGCGCTTTACCAATTGCATCCTTAAAAGGACCAGTCGGACTGTCAGAAACTGCTACCCCTATTGCTGCACCTCCGCCGCTAACATCGTCTTTTTTGTGAAATGTCGAAACAAACCAGTAAAACTTTCCTTTTCTCTCAATACATTGTGCCGCATAAGCATCACCTGTTGCCCATGAAAATGTACTTGGTGAGAGTGGTGCTCCATGATCTTTCCATGTTGCCATATCTGTTGTGGAATACACACGCCAATCGGCCATTTTGTAGTTGGTATCCTGCTCGGTTGCCACATCATGTCCTGTATATAAGTACAAAGTACCTTTATGCACAATAGGTGCCGGATCAGCAGTAAAAATATTTTTGATAATAGGGTTCTGTGCTGTAGTTTTAAGTATTGACAGACAACAGAATACTATCAATAAAATTTTAGTTTGGTTTTTCATCTTACTATTTTTTTGGTTTGGTTTTATAGTTATTTTGTAGTTCTAATTATTAATTGTAATTCTCAATTTCGTATAATGATTCTTAGGAAGTCATAAATCATATAATTCTAACGTAATGAAAAAGCCGAAAGTGATTAAGCTTCCGGCTTTTAATTTAAAAACTAATACTTACACTTAGTTACAAACCAATTTTGTAGAATAACACTTATAACCAACATTAATTTTTAAATCTAAACTCAAAGTCTTTATTGTTTAATGTACTAGCAATTACATTTCTAAATTTCAATAAATTAGGTATTTATAACAAATGTAAACAAAAACAATCAACACACAACCGGTTGCTTTAATATTTTATTTAATAATTGATAATAAAAGGTATTATAAAAAACATTGTGATCGTTTAAAATGCTAAAAAAGAAAAATATATTTATTATTCAGATTATTTTTAAAGAAAATTTTGACATTTTAATGTACTTAACTCAAATTTTCTAAATAACCTGTAAAAGTTTAAAAATTAACTAACCAAGCATAAATATCTGTAAATCAATACCACTTACTTGTAAAACTTTGAATACAAAATGCATTTAAACAACTGGTTGTGTATAATATAAAAATCAAAAAATAGCTATATAAGTACAGATTATACTTTATAAACTATTTTTTATTTTATTCACAGCTACATCCACCTCTTTTTCCGGCATTTTACAAGCTTTGTTCACGCAGACATAAATATAAGTTTGATCATCTGCATAGCGATTTTCTAAAATAGGCAGCTTACTTTCTTTAGTAGCTCCTGCAATTAAAATATTAGGCAAATAATAGCTTTGAAGCTGACTGGTTTTAGTCATAGCGGCTTTTCCGGAAATGGCAACCTCAAAATAATTGTCGGTATAATTCAGCATTAAATTCAGCCAATTGTAATATTCCGTTGGTGACTGTAAGGCATTTTCTTTCACATTATTCAACATCTGTTGTGCAGTTTTCGAATAAACATCATTTGAATAATAATGTCCTAATAAAAATAAATTTTGAGCAAGAACCGAATTGGAACCAGGAATTACATTGTCTGCAATTTCCATTTTTCTGGTAATTAAACCTGTTGCAGTATTAGAGGTAAAATAAAACAGATTCGTTTTTTTATCCCAAAAATGAGTCATGGTATAATCTGTTAACTGTTTCGCCTTTTTGAGCCATTTTTCATCAAGTGTAATCTGATACACCGCAATAAACGCATCTGTAACAGTAGCGTAATCTTCTGAAAAACCAACGATACTACTCTTTCCTTCTTTATAACTGTGATATAAACTTCCGTCTTTTTGAAGCTGATTCTTAACAATAAAGTTAGCGTTCTTTAAAGCGATTTCTTTATAATGTGGATTCTTAAATGCGCGATAAGCACTAACATAGCCCTTTATCATTAAAGCGTTCCATGAAGTCAGGGTTTTATCATCTAAATGAGGCCGTGGTCTTTTGTTTCTTGCCGTTAAAAGTATTTGTTTCCAATTCTTTACTTTCAAATCTACTTCTGATAATGTCAATTTATTTTGGAGTGCAAACTCTTTATCTGATTGGTTTCTAAATAAAACATAGTTTCCGTTTTCCCATAAACCATTTTCATTAATATTAAAATACTTCTGAAAAAGAGGAAAATCAGATTGTAAAAGGGCTTGCAATTCTTCTTTCTTCCAGACATAATACGCTCCTTCTTCCAGTTTTTTTGCTTTGTTTTTACTGTCGGCATCCAAAGACGAATAAAAAGCACCATCGGAAGCCATAAGTTCTTTTTCTACAAAATTCAGAGTTTCAATCACTGTCTTTTTATATAATTCATTTTTAGTGGCCAAATACGCATCAGAATACAAGCTCACTAATTGTGCATTGTCATAGAGCATTTTTTCAAAATGTGGAACATGCCATTTTGCATCTGTAGAATATCTGGAAAAACCTCCACCAATCGGATCGTAAATTCCACCATTGGCCATTTTTGTGAGTGTTGTTTCTGCATACTTCTGAAGCGATTTGTCATTATTCTGAATGCTGTAACGAAGCAGAAAACCCAATGAGTTTGGCATTGGAAATTTAGTATCACCAATTAAGCCGCCTTCCTTATAATCTAACTGCTCTTGCCATAATTTTACGGCTCCAGAAAGTTCTGATTTTTTAAAATTAGCCTGACTATTATTAAACTCAATTAATTGTGATTTCTGAATTCCAGCTACTAATTTATCTGCATATTCACTCGCTTTTTTGGGATTGTTTTTATACAAACCAGAAAGTTCCGTTAGGGCTTTTGTCCATTCCTCTTTGGTAAAATAAGTGCCTCCAAAAATAGGACGTCCATCAGGAAGTGCAATACAGTTTAAGGGCCAGCCGCCTTTGCCAGTCATTAATTGCACGGCATTCATATATATTTGATCAATATCCGGACGCTCTTCCCTATCTACTTTTATACTGATAAAGTTATCGTTCATTAATTTAGCTACAGCTTCATTTTCAAAACTTTCTTCTTCCATAACATGGCACCAATGACAGGCAGAATAGCCTACAGAAATAATAATAAGTTTATTTTCTGCTTTTGCCTGGTCCAGCGTTTCCTGATTCCACGCTTTCCATTTAACAGGATTGTGCGCATGCTGCAAAAGATACGGGCTTGTCTCATTAATTAAATCGTTGGTATATTTGTGATGCTCCTCAGTATGCTGGTTTTTATTACAACCAATAAAAAAACAAGAAACGATTAATAAAAGATAGAGAATACGCATATAAATAAAATGAAAAAAATGTGAGTAATGGTGTTGATTTTCAGTTGTTTTTTTAATCATAAGCTAAAATAGCAATTTAAATTTAATAGATTTGCCATAACTAAAGAATGCTTCAAATGTGCTAGTAAAGGCTTCAAAATTGACAATCTTATTTCAACTTTCAAGCTATTTTTACGTTTAACATTTTATTAAAATGAAATGAAAACGAAACGTTATTTTTATAATTAATATCGCTCTAAAAAATTTCAATCAACACGATGGGGATAAGCAGAAAAAAAGCAACCAGTACATTGATGGGCAATACTTCTCAAAAGCTTTCTGTACTGGAAAAAATTGGTTACGGTTTAGGAGATTTCGCGGCGAATTTGATTTTTCAGACCCTGTTGACTTTTTTGGCTTTCTTTTATACAGATGTTTATAAAATTCCTGCCGGAACAGCAAGTATTATCATTTTTATTGGAGGTTTTATCGGTGCTTTTTTTAATATCATTATGGGGGTTATTGCTGACCGTACCCAAACCCGCTGGGGAAAATTCAGGCCCTGGATATTATGGACAGCTTTACCTTTTGGAATTGGTGCTGTTCTCTCTTTCTTAACCCCGGATTTTGGAGAAAACGGAAAGATAATTTACACCTTGTTGACTTACTTTTTTCTGGTTATCATCTATTCAGCTAATAATTTACCCTATGTTGCTTTAAGTGGTGTTTTAACCGGCGACATGAAAGAAAGAAATAGTCTTTCCTCCTATCGTTTTGTAGCCGTGATGATTGCTCAATTTATAATTCAGTCCCTTTTATTGCCTTTGGTTTTAATTTTAGGACATGGTGATAAAGCAGTTGGCTTTAAAAATACGATGATTCTATTCGCTGTTACCGGAATAATTTGTTTACTAATCACTTTTTTTACTACCAAAGAACGAATTATACCTGCAAAAAATCAGAGATCTTCAATTAAACAAGATTTCACCGATTTGTCTAAAAATGGACCCTGGCTGGTTTTGTTACTGGTTACCATCTTGGTATTTATAACCTTATCTTTAAAAGGCGGAATGTATGTTTTCTATTTTAAATACTATTTAGATCCTGTAGCACAAACTGTATTTTTGAATGATATTGGTTTTACGGCATTTATTCATAATCTGAATAATTCATTAATAGCAATGGGTTTAGTCGATTTTCAATGGCCAAAAGATGCTCCCACTTCTGCATTTAGTCTTTTTAATGCCGGGGGAATTCTTTTTATGATTTTTGGCATTTTGTTTTCGAAATCACTCGCAGATTCTTTTGGAAAAAGAAATATTTACATCAGTTTTATTTTTTTATCAGCCATAAGCTTATTGCTTTTCAATTTCTACAGCAGAACCGCTATTACAATGGTTTTTCTAACTCAATTAGCACATGGATTTATATATGGAGTAACAATTCCTCTATTGTGGGCCATGATTGCTGATGTGGCCGATTATAGCGAATGGAAAAACAATCGAAGAGCGACTGCTACCGTTTTTTCGGCTATGATTTTCGGGTTAAAAATAGGGATCAGTATTGGCGGTGCCCTGGGTGCGGCTTTTTTATCTAAATATGGTTATGTAGCCGAAGAGGTCAATCAGGTACCGGCAGCAGTAGAAGGAATTAAATTGTGCGTAAGCATCTATCCTGGCTTTATATTCATTATAAGCGCCATTCTGTTGTGCTTTTATGTAATCGACAGAAATATGGAAATTGGGATTGAAAAAGACCTAAGGGAAAGAAGAGAAATTAGCCCTTTTTGATATATAGCTTTGCGTACCTTGCGATTAAATTTAACGCAAAGCATTTTTTTTCAGTATGTTTTTAATTAGCTTTATTAAGTTCGCAAAGCTTTGTGAATAAAACTTTGCGTACCTCCTTTGTGACCTTTTTGATAAAGCTATTTAAATGAATACCACAGAGATACACAAAGGTTTCGCAGAGATCCACAAAGGTTTTATTTAATCTCGCAAAGTCACAAAAGCGCAAATTTTAATTTTCTCCGTGCAGCTCTGCGTAAAATCTCTGTGTATCTCTGTGTTAAAAAAAAATTACCACAAAGCAGGTAAAAAATAATTAGTGAATATATTCTTAATGTTTTCCGATAACATTCAAAAAAAACAGCAATACAGTTCACAGGGGAACTATATTACTGTAAAAAAACTATAAATCCCCCTTTATTGTATAGTAACATTAAGTGTACTCACAATATTCTCGGCTGATGTCGCTGTATAAAGTACAAACTGACCCGGTTCAATTTTCCAGTCAGAAGTCTTCTCGTCGTAAAAAGCCAAATCTTTTACTTTCACTTTTAAATCAACTGTTTTTTGTTCTCCCGGTTTCAGGAATATTTTATCAAATGCTTTTAATTCTTTTTTAGGTCTTAAAACTGATGAAGTCGTTTGACCAGCGTACAATTGAACTACTTCTGCTCCATCTGTTTTTCCTGTATTTTTGATATTGAATTTAACTGTGATTTCATCATTAACACCGTAGGCTTTTTTGTTAGAACTAACATTAGAGATTTCAAAAGAAGTATAAGACAAACCGTAACCAAATGGATATTGTGGTTCAATTCCTTTGGTGTCAAACCAGCGATAGCCTACCAAAATATCTTCCTCATAATTTACTTTCAAATCATGCCCCGGATAGGCTCCTAAAGCATGTGCCGGAGACTGGCTTAAAGTAACAGGTATCGTAAATGGTAGCTTTCCGGAAGGAAATTCTTTACCGCTTAATATATCAACCACAGCATTACCCGCTTCCATTCCGCCATACCAACCCCAAACTACAGCAGGCACACGCGATTCAATACCCGCCAGTTCAAGCGGAGAGCCTGCAATAATTACCACAATGGTTTTCGGATTTGCTTTGGCTACTTCCTGAATTAAAGTTTCCTGTCCGTACGGTAAACGCATGTGTAATCTGTCAAATGATTCTGAATCGAAATCATGGTTTAAACCTGCAAAAACAATTGCCACATCTGATTTTTTAGCCTGAGCCACTGCTTCTTCGATTAATTTCCAATCTACTTTATCCGTATTTAATTGTCCGTCGCTGCTTCTTTCCACAACATGAGATTGCTTTTCATAACCTTGTGCAAAATTTATCCGCATCGACTTTTCGTATTTAGTGGTCATGGCCTGAAGCGGTGTTACCTCATACAAAGCTTTGATTTCTGAACTAAATCCACCACCACAATGTGTACGGGTTGCATTATCACCAATAATGGCTACTGATTTTATCGTACTCATATTCAACGGCAAAATTTGCTTTTCGTTTTTCAGCAAAACAACTGCTTCTACAGCAGAACGATAAGCTGCTTGTTGGTGTTCTTTTGTATTTATAGAACCTTTTATACGTGTTTTAGGATCTAAAACTTTCGTTTTAATCATGACTCTTAATATGTTAGCCACTTTTTCATCGACAACACTTTCTTTGATACGACCTTCTTTTACTGCTTTAATTAAAGGATCTGCGAAATACCAGTCGTTATAATTTTCTTTTTCAGTTCCCATTTCTAAGTCCAAACCAGCCAAAGCGGCTTTTTCAGTACTATGAACAGCATCCCAATCAGACATATAAACGCCTTTAAATTTAAATTCATCTCGCAAAAGTGTACGTCCCAAATAATCATTTTCAGTACAATAGGAACCTCTGAATTTATTATAAGCACCCATAACACCCAATGCTCCGGCATCAACAATTGAAGCTTTAAAACCCGGTAAATAAATTTCTCGCAAAGCGCGTTCGCTCATCGTTACATCTACAACAAAACGATTTTCTTCCTGATTATTGGCTACAAAATGTTTCACACAAGCCGCAACATCCTGGGTTTGTAAAGCCTTAATATAATTGATAGAAAGCTGTGAAATAAGAAACGGATCTTCACTCAAATATTCGAAGTTTCGCCCGCAAAGCGGAGAACGAATAATGTTGATTCCCGGTCCAAGTAAAACATCTTTTTTACGAAAACGGGCTTCTTCGCCCAAAACAATACCGCGCTGTTTCGCGAGTTCCAGATTCCAACTTGCAGCCATGGCAGTTCCGGGAGGAAAACAGGTCGAAGAATCATCTGTTTGTCCTGTATATTTCCAGTTATGACGATTCATTTCTGCCCTGACTCCGTGCGGACCATCTGACAAAGCCCATTCCGGAATTCCGAGATGCTTTATTTCTTCCGTATAAAATTTAGAGTTTCCATGCAGCATGCCGACTTTTTCCTTCAAGGTCATTTTTTTAATTAACTCCTGAATTCTTTTTTCAGTAGCATTATTAGTTTGCGAAAAAGAACTTTGAAAAAATACTGAAAACAAAGCCGCAGCTATAAATCGTAATCTCATTTTATATGTTTTAGAAAACCTTTTTGGTTAAATTAAATAATTCGATTTTGAATGTTAAATGAAAAATAATTTCCATTAAAAAGCTTTCAAAAATAGAGTAATACGAAATATAGAAATCCTACAAATCGAGCAATTTCTATCATAAATGAAGCAAACTTGCATGAAAAATTACATCAGGATCTAATCTTTATAAAAATTACATTAAACATAAAGTAATACCTGAAAATTTCATGCAATTTCAAATGATCAATAAATATAAAAACCTGGCAGATTTTGAGATATGCCAGGTTAAAACATCAATAAAACTATTTATTAGCTATTGTTCACCACCGTCAGTTGTTGCCCTGTTAACAGCAAAAGCAGCTACTTTTTTACCTAATTCTAATCCTTTTTCACAATCACTTCTGTAATGGATAGCGCCATACATTCTTGAGTTTGATGCTTCCAGCGCCATTGCTTCATATTCTGTTTTTTTAGCTGGAATAAAATGTGACAAAACAACGCAGGCCGCGGCACTGAAGGTAGAATGACCAGAAACATAGGCTGGAAAATTAGGAACTCCTGTAGTGGTTTTAATAGAGGGATCCATTTGACACGGACGTGGATTGAAATAAGTGTATTTGGCATCCCAGCAACTAATTGCAGCATCCATCATCGCGATATTTAATAAGGCCAAATTTCTTGCCCAGCGAATTTCGCTGTACGATTGTTCCACAAAAGCTTCACAGGCAATGGCGTTCCAATGCCCGGGAGGCGTATATGTATCTACACCATCAGCCCAAAAACTGACAATCTCCAGGTGTTCACGAGAATTATCCTGACTGTATTTTTTAATCTCGGCTAATTCTTTTGCAAAAGCATCAGATTTTGTTGAAGGAGGTGCAGGCGGGCGATTTGCTACAACATCTGCTTCTGTCATCAAAAATGACTTTACTTTTCCGAATAATGGCAACATTGGAGGTCTGGCTGGTATTTCTAATGACTTCCAGGGAACTTCGCCTGTTGCTGCAGTTTGAGATTCTAATGCTGCCCAGATTGCCGGTGTGCCACCAGCAACTCCCGCCCCATCAGTCGAAGCGCGAGTTATAAATTTTGCGGCAACTTTTCTACCCAAACTGATTCCGGCATCAACATCTGAGCGAACATTAGCACCGCTGATAATACGGTATAATTTTTCTTCTTCAGCTTTTGCATTTATGTAAGCGATTTCCGTTGGAAATAATAATTTTAAAAGCTCAACAGTAACTCCCGCCAAGACAGCATCTTCTGAAGGATAGGATGGCAAAGTACTTTTAGGGATTAATACTTGCAGACTTGGATCAACAATGTAGGGTGCTGACCTGTTGTACAGCTTTTTATAATGCCAGGCAGCAATCAGTGCATCGTATTGAGCAGCACTCACATATGCATAAGCTCTGGCCGCATAAGGGGGATTGGAGAATGGAAATTGAGGATATGCAAATGGATTTGCAGCCGAAGGAGCCGGATAAGTTCCATCGTCATTTTGGTACGGTGGGCGATTATGCCTTGCTACCAAGGTTCTCATAATTTCATTCCAGCGGAGTACGCTGCCAGCGCTCCAATATTTTATTATGCTTTTTTGTTCAGCAGTAATACTAACCTGAAAACTCTTTATTTCGTTAATTTCTCTTGTATAAGCAGGTGTACTTGTTGCAACTGGTACATCTATTGAAAATTCATCCGGTGCAGTTAAAAGATAAGGTTTCCAGGTACCAGCTTCAGCATCTGTATTTTTAGGGTTCAATTGTGGAAACTGCTCATTTCGCTGTGAAATATCATCATCACAGGAATACACTAGTCCAGCTAACAGAAGTAAAAGACTTTTAAAGACAATTTTTTGAATATTATTTTTCATCTTACTTGTTTTTATTTTTAAAATTAATCAGGTAAAACACGCCTCCATATACGGAAGTTGCTTCTCCTACATTTCTACCTTCCGTTACTACATTATAACCACCCACAATGGCTAATTCAGGAAGTTTTTTTAGAGTATATTTTCCATTCAGGCCCAATTTAAAAGCATTCATCGTATTGCTTGGGAAAGGCATGTTGTTTTTTGTAATATCAAAACCTCCGGATTGTGTAACAGAATTGTCAATCACAGCTTCTGCAATTAATCTAGAGGAACGGTACCCTACTCTTAAATTAATATTTATAACATCTGGCATATTTACTTCATTGGTATAATGAATTTCATTATCCAGATAGGTATTTCGATCAATTGTGATATTCCCTCTTTTCATATAAGCAGCAGACAAAGTAGTAAAGAAAGTGCGATACTGCACATCTCCCATTAGTCGCAACGTTGCAGTCTTACTGCGCAGACCGAGGCTTAATGGCAAATAGTCAGCGACATAGTCTGAGGTAGGCAGTGAATAACTTCCTAAAGCAAATAAGGAATAAGTAACTGTACCAACGGTTTTTTTAATTGGCATATATTTCAATGTTAATGCTAAATCCTGCATGCCTTTTTGGCCTTTCATAGTTCCTGCACTAGCTTTGGTTTCAATATATGGAACACTGAAAATAAAATTCAGTTTGTTGGTGATACCATAATTACACATAAGCGCAGCGCCTTGTGCAGATACTGTTCCCAGATTAAGATTTTCTCTATTAAAAGTTCCTTCCCAATACTTATTCCAGCTACTATATTGATATACCACTCCGAAGCAGAAATTATTTTTACTCATCATAAGCGCATCGATATCGGTTTGTGCATTCATCCAAACTGGAATTATGAAGAGAAAGCACAAGTATAATTTTTTCATTTTTAATATTTTTGATTAATTGTTATTTGAGTATGTCTTAGCCTATTAGGCAAAGACATACTGCAAAGACTTCAAACAAAGAGTTTAATTAATTCTCACGCTTTGTAAAAACGAATTATTTTTTGTGACCAACAGATAGGTTTTCCCTTTTACCTGAATTTTTTCCATGTTTTTTACATCGCCCGGAGTAAAAAAATCCGCTATCAATTGCTGCGATTGATTTGAACTTTCCTTTTCCATCTCCTTTTAATAGCAATCCGTGACCGGCATCGTTTCGAGGGGTTTCTACTTCAGAATTGTACATATTACCGGTTACTAAAACATCAAGTTTACCATCTTTATCATAATCATCTACCATTATTTGATTGATGCAGCTAAGCTGTGCTTCAACTGGCAGTTCATGAATGATAAACTTGCCATTTTTATTTTCTAAATAAATACTGGCGAATGATTTTACCTTATAATGTAAAGCTTCTTTAAGGGATTTCTCCGTATAAACATCAACAAGGGTAGCTTCTGAAAAACTTTCATAGTCTTTGAATTTTTTCTTGATGTTTGGAATTTGCTGAGACGAACAACCACGGCCACGTACCGGATATTGCTTACCATCATTGTAGTAGCTTAAGACAATGTCTTTGTGTTTATTATTGTCAAAATCTTTTACATAAATATCAAAGGTTTCATTGGGAGTCGCTTTGTATTTGTAATTCAAACCATTGTTTCCTACGATATAATCCATATCGCCATCATGGTCAAAATCGCCTTGCTGAATGCTCCACCACCAACCGGTAGTATCATCATTAAGTCCCATATTTTTGGTAACTTCTTTGAAACCAGATGTGGTATTTTGAAAAATACGGATCGGCATCCATTCGCCAACAACAATAATATCGGCTAATTTATCATTATTAAAGTCGGTAATTACGGCGCTTGTTGCCATTCCTAAATTGGTAAATTCTTTAGGCGATTTTTTAGAGACTTCAAATTTCGGCTGTGTTGGCGAACTTATATTATGCAACAAATAAGTTGTTGCCGGTGATGGATATTGTCCCGGAACTTGTCTTCCTAAAACCAAAAGATCTTTTTTTCCATCTTTATCATAATCAATAGGATATACTTTTGAACCACTAGTCAGCATTGTTGGCAACACTCCTTTTGGAGCTTTGGTAAACTCGCCTTTTCCGTTATTGATGTACAATCTGTCTTGTAATTTTGGGTCATTAACCAAAAATTCGTAACCGCCGCTCACTACATATAAGTCATTATCACCGTCATTATCGGCATCAAAAATTAATGCTCCTGTGTCTTCACTGGCTTTATCATCTTCAAGCGCCTGACTATTTTTCTCTGCAAAACCATTTTTAGTCTGCAGAAATATTTTTCCTGAAAAGGTGGCAGAACCTCCAATGAAATAATCATCCAAACCATCTTTATTTAGATCTCCTACCGCAATGGCAGGGCCAAAAGTCGACATTTTATGAGGTAGTAAAACCTGATCTTTAAAATCATCGTATTTATTTTCTTCGTGTTTGAAAACCGGAAAAACTGCGTTTTCAGTTGCAAACAAATGAGTTTTAGGAGTTGTTTTTATTGCTACTTCTTCTTTGGCATCCTGTTCTTTAAAGCTTAAAGTCTGGTTCACTTTTACATTAGCTAATTTTTGCACCTTGCCATTTGTCCAGACTACTTTAACCTCGTCAATGGTTTTGTCTTTCCCCACACCAAAATGCAATTCAGGAGCTACTGATGACTGAAATCCTCTTGTTAAAGTAAGCTCTTGCATTTGAGTTCCTTTTTTTGTTTTTATATAAACACGATTTCCTAGTCCAAAAGTATTTTTTGTATTTCCTTTAAAATTTACTTTGATGTAATTATTAAGTTTCGAACTTGAATTCTCAAAAACAGAAGCATAATCGTCGATATTATTTACGACCAAATCTAAATCGCCATCATTATCTAAATCGGAATACGCGACACCATTTGAAAAACCTTTAAATTCAATTCCCCATTTTTTATTGGCTTGTTCAAAATTTAAATTTCCTTTGTTTTGAAACATAAAATTGTCAATTTTCTCCGAAGGAATTTCCTGTGATTTCTTAAACAAATCTTTTGGCTGTAAGTTGAGTGCTTCTAAACTATGAAAGAAATCATTGTTATTAATTTCTCTACGGGTTCCATTCGTTACAAACAAATCTTTATTCCCGTCATTATCAAAATCAGCGAATAAAGGTCCCCAGCTCCAATCCGTAGACGAAGTTCCGGTAATACGGGATACATTACCAAAATGTGGAATACCGTTTTCATTAACTCCTGTGTTTAACTGCATGCAATTGTGCATGTATTGGTAGTTAAAGCCTGCGTCGACAACATCCCAAAAAAGTTTAGGATTCATACTGGACATGTTTGCTTTTTTACGACGATTGTCTTTTGCATCCATATCTACCTGAAAAACATCTAAATTTCCATCGTTGTTAAAATCAGAAATATCCACACCCATTCCGTAAAAAGAATTATGAGCCATCGCCTCTTTTACCGCTTCCTTAAAAGTACCATCCTGATTGTTGATGTACATAAAATCAGGTGAGTTGAAGTCATTAGAAACATAAATATCAGGCCAGCTGTCATTGTTTAAATCACCAACTGTGGCACTTAATGATAATCCGTAATTTTTTACGCCGGCTTGTTCCGTTACATTCGCAAAGTGATTGCCGTCATTTCGATATAAATGTCCTGATTCATTGTCTTTGACATGGCGCATCATTTGTACATAATCACCCGTTGCCGAATTGAATTTCGTAGGCGGATAATTGGCAACAAATAAATCTAAATCACCATCTTTATCGTAATCAAAAAAAGTTCCCTGAACACTGTTTCCTATATCATCAATACCATATTCTTTGGCTTTTTCTGTAAAAGTTCCGTTATGATTATTGATATACAATTCGTTGTTTTTGGGTCCGAATTTCCCTCCTACACTACAATAAATATCCAGAAAACCATCACCGTTTACATCTGCCATCGTGACTCCGGTATACCAGCGCGAATCACCGCCAACACCGGCTTTTTTTGTAATATCTTCAAATTTTAGATTTCCTTTGTTCAGGTACAATTTATTCGATACCTGGTTTCCTGTAAAATAGATATCTACAAGACCATCATTATTAATATCTCCTGTAGCAACTCCTCCACCCAAATAAATATAATTGTAAGTAAAGTAATTCAGTGAATCATTTTCTTTCAGATTATTGCTAAAATCAATTCCTGTGTCGGAACGGTCTAAAGTAGAAAAGATCTTCTCATCTGATTCTTTAGTCGAACAGCTGGCAAGCAATAATAAACCCAGAAGGTTAAAAAAAGCTGCTTTTATTTTTATATTTTTCATATTTATGCTTCTAATAAATTTATTTTTTTCAAATACAAAGAGGAGAATGTGCTCCGGCAGTTGAAAAAAGGATTCTTTTAATGTCTATTTTCGAAAAGTTATTTTCCCCTTCAATAATTTTAATGTATTGATTTGGTTTTATGTTTTTGAACACTTTTTTCTTTTGTTTTTTGGGCCAGGTAATTTCGATCTGATCAATGACTTTTGCTTGTCCAATTCCGATTTCCATTCTTAAAGCCGACGCTCCAAAACTACCACCTGAATTTAAGACCCTGTAAACCGATCTGGAAACACCATTTTCTTTAAAAGTGACTTTTACTTTGGTTCCAATAGCTGAACGATTGCTCTCTGTACCTTCTAATTGCAATTTTATCCAGCGGTTGTTGTTTTGTCCGGGATTCAGGTATAAAGAATTACTGAACGAATCTCCTAAATAAGCACCACCAACTTCTATAAAAATGTCGTTGTCACCATCATTATCCAGATCATTAATAGCCACACCATGACCTTTTTGCAAATTGCCTACACGACCGGAAACAGTGACATCAGCAAATTTGCCATTGCCCATATTTCTAAATAATCTATTAGGTGATAGTGATTTATAATCCGGATTTCCTGTTCCGAGGTACATATCGGGAAAACCATCATTATCGATATCCCCAAAATTGGAACCCATTGCAAATACGGTTTTACTTAGTCCTGCTGCTTTAGAAACATCAGAAAAAAGTACCGTCATGATTGTTATGGTACAAATACATTTTACTGCTTTCATTTGGAATGTTCAGGGCTTCCATTGCAATTTCGCCGGCAATTGAGCCATTAAATTGATAGCCACAAACAAAAATATCCTGCCAGCCATCATTATCATAATCCCAAAACCAGGTTGGAAAAGTCATTACATTAATGCCCGCTAAACCTGCCTGGTCTGTAACATCAATAAATTGTGGAATACCATTTTTGAGCCCGGTATTTTTTAATAATGTTTTTCTTTTATTCATTCCGGAGAGAAACAAATCAACATCGCCATCATTATCATAATCAGCTGATGTTACCCCTTTTATATAAGCAACAACATCACATTTCGCAGCTTGCGCCACATTAGTAAATGTTCCGTCCTGATTATTCATATACAATTCTGACGGGTACGATTCATTATCGGATGACTCGTTGCCAATAAATAAATCTAAATAGCCGTCATTATTAAAATCATTCCAGGTACCAGCCTGAGTTGGAAATTCAGAATATAAACCGCTTTTAATCGTTACATCAGTAAAAGTACCATCACCATTGTTGCGTAACAATGAGTTGGGTTGACGCCCGTATTTACGCATCCAGGCCCCTCTTAAAACAAAAATATCAATATCGCCATCATTGTCATAATCCGCTTGTATCATACTTAGTCCTCCTTTGAAACGTCCTAGTTCTGAAATTTTGGAATAATCCAGGTATTTTCCTTTTTTGTCGTTTTGATAATAGTGCATAACACCATCCAGACTCCAGTCAGAAGTCACAATATCCAGATAGTTATCGTTATTGAAATCGTCAACAATAACGCCTCCCGACATATTTCGGCCCTTTATACCTGCGTTTATGGCAACATCCAAAAAAGGTTTTATACTGTATCCTGAATCTTTATTCAGGTTGGGTATCAGCCATTGTTTTGGAACTTCTGACGGATAACTACCCAGCGTCATATAAGCAATATTGAGCAGCCATCTTGATTCATAATCATTAGGGTTTATCGCTAATAATTTTTTATAAACGGCAATTGCTTTCTGAGAACCCTGTCGTATCGTATGAATCCCATTTTTTTGGATAGGCATAATACATGATTCTGGATTATGGTAATTCACACAATTCTGTTTTTCCCCAAGTCTCATGTACGCAATGCCTAAAGATTGCAATGATTTTGGATCGTCTTTTCCATCCAGCTTCTTCATTCTTTTGATGGCACTTTCCAAAATTGTTACAGACTCGGCTTCTTTTCCAAGTTTTAATAATGCATTTCCCTTATTTATTTCGTTAAATAATTTGAAAAAACCCTCATCGGAACTTTTAATTATGGAGTCATAATAAGCCACTTCTGCTTTTGCTGCAAAAGGATTGTCTTTCACTTTATACATCCTGTTTCTTGCCTCCAAAATCTTAATCATCTTGTCATTTGGATTAGAAAAATAGTCGCAGGACTGTGTTAAAATAAATACTATAAATAGAAATAATAGTGACTTAGTTTTCATATTTAAAACATTTTTAGAATAGATTAATCCCTTATTTATATGGGGAAACATATTCAATTCGCTGTGATTTTATCCACAGTTTTATTTCCAATATGAATATTATAAAACTTCCAAACCTCATGAGCCACATTTCTGCCCAATTTAAGTCCTTCAATATTATCTGCCTGAATATGATAGCCTCCCATTACTCTGGAAATTCCTGCCATATTTGCTGTTTCTGTAAAAGTTGGAAATTTTAGAACAACAGGTTTTCCTATATTGTTTGGTTCTGTCATTGCCCCTGGTTCAGTCACTGTTGCAGATTCTCCAAAAGTGTCACTTCCTGTCCATAATTTTAATGCTTCACCGCAGCCTCCACTAATTGTACTATGTCCGGAAACATAACCCGGAAAAGCAGGGCATAAAAAAAACATCTGGAGAATAAGGTCTCCAGTCTTGTCCTTTCATATCTATATTTCCAAAACCAGGCCCGCCCCAGGCATTTATAGTTTTGTCTTTATAATAATAATGCACTAAAGCATAAGGACGGGCAAAATCGTAAAACATCTTTGTATCCCAACATGCTATAAAGCAATCCATAGCGGTCACCTGATTATAAAAAAACATTTTTACATCCTGATCCAGAGTGTGCTTATCACGTCTGGAAACATCCTGAGCAAATTTTAACCAATGTCCGGCTTGTTGTACTGACTTTGGTCCATCACGCATAAATTCTACTAATGCTTTTTGTTCGTTAGTAAGATTATATTGCAAATCAATCAGTTCCTTAACTTCATTTTTGAGTTGGTCCGAATCCAAAGAAGGAGGCGGTATTGGACGAAACTGATCTCCGGATTTTAACCCGACAGGCTTTACTTTATTCCAAAACGGAGTCATACAACCTGGCGCAAACTTACCACCTTTCCCATCTGAAAAATATTTTGGCTGCCAGTGATTTACATCAATCATTTCATCTGCAGTATTTACCGGCTTATAATTTACATAGTTAAAATAGGGAGTTCCATTTGATCCATTTTCTTCTCCATATTGATTTGCCCCGTCATGTTTTCTCGCTTCAATTACTGCTTTAGCAGCTAAATTTCCTATTCCCACAGGCGTTTTGGGATCAAGTGATTTATCATTAGGATCCAGTCCTAATTCGACCATATAAGCTATAAACAACTCTTTGTCTGAAAAATAATATTCACTTAATGCATTATAGGCAGCATAACTAATAGCAATCTCTTTATTTTTGAGTGTCTGTTCTTTATGAGGTCTTCTTTCTGTATCTTTTAAGTATACAGGAATAGCCTTTTGATCATAACGGCTCCAGGCATCAAAAACAGCAACAAATGTCAATCCTAAAAAACGAGAAGTCACTGTTGGTCTTGGCTTAAATCTGTCCGTATCATTTGCTGTTGCACGTATGGCTATTTCGCTCCATTTATAGGCCATATTGTTTATTCCGGTTGGTTCAGTAATTTGATTTTTGCTCTCTTTAGTTTGAGCAAACACATTTACGCTTAAAGTACTAAACAGTAATACTTTAAACAAAAATTTATAAATTTTCATTTTTGGTTGGTTTATATGGTTGTTAAATAGCTTTTTCTTTCAATTAGGATTAATTGAAGTTGTATGTTAAATTGTAAATAAGCAATTAACCCTTAGCTAAAAACTAAAAATTTAGTGCCCGAGCAGCGTAATCAAGTGCTATTTACATTTTGACATCAAAGGAAATGCTATACCATATCAGGAGGAGGATAATTGGTAGTAAAATATCCCGAAAGAAGATTTTTTTGTGGAGGGTATGAATTTAAAGTAACAGGAGAAACTAATTTTACAGAAGTAATTATAAAACTTATTGTGTTACCCGGAATGTAATCCTGAATAAAGGATTTCATTAATTTTTTGCCTGGATTTTCTTTATTTGAATTATCATCAAATAACTGACTATCTACAATTTTTTTTAAATCTTTATTTAAAGCTTCATTATGAGAACTTTTTAAGCAATATAATTTTAAAACATTGTTTTGAATTCTTTTCTTAAAGACATGATAGGTTTTATTGTTGATCACGAAATCTTCATTAACCTCTTCAATACCAGAATCAACTACATAAGCATAAGGGGTAATTTTAACTTCAATTATTTCAAAATTTGAATTGTCAGTTTTCTCCATAGCATTCACCCACACCTGCTCTTGTTGTTCAGCAAACATGATATAAAATCCTAAAACATTGTAAAATAATGTTACGATTAAAAAAAGTGAAGCAATTCTTTTCATTTGAATAAAATTGAGCCTGCCTTAAAACTTATTTAAATAGTGGAAATCTTAAGCCTTTTAGAAATAATCTGGTGTTTAACAAAACACAACGTATTGATAAACAGCGCGTACTAAAACACGCTGTTTGTCAAATACTAACTTAACTAACTCAAACTAACAAACTTCAATCACCTGCCTAGTAGCCAGGATTGTTATCACTAGGTTTTATATTTGGATTTGAAGATGTTTCTCTATTCGGTATTGGCCATAATTCACTTCTACCAGCTTTAAAACCAGTTCCCGCCAATTCAGTACTGGCAATACCCCATCTAATTATATCGTCAAAACGAACTTGCTCACCAGCTAATTCTACTTTACGTTCATGAACAAGAGCAGTAAAAACCTGTGCTTTTGTAAGTGTTAATGGCAATAAAGGTACATTTGCTCTAAAACGAACCTGATTAATGTAACCAATAGCAGTTGCCTGTACACCACCGGCTCTCATGCTTTCACATTCTGCCATCATAAGCAATACATCTGAATAACGCATCACTTTGAAGTTGATACTTGAATCCAGATTTTCATCAGTACGCTTATAGTAGTTTTGATATTTTTTCCAGCCTGCTCTTCTAAGTCCTTCTGAAGAAGAGAAATTAGCAGCTGTCATAGTATTAGCTCCATTATTATATTTAGATCCCGGTACGTAAAAAGTTTCCCCAAAACGTTTATCACCTGGCTCATACTCATCTAATATATTATCTGACGGATATACATTATACCAACCCAAATTACCGTATTCCTGACCTCTAAGCGTTGATTCAGCAACACCATCTCCGGCAGTATCGCTCCCCCATTTATCAGCTACTCCTAATTTTTCATCATATTCAATCTCAAAAATAGATTCAGGACCATGCTCCGTTTCATCCATAAAATTGTTATAAAAATTAGCCTCCAGACTAAATCCTGTAACTTTATTAAAAGCAGCTAAAGCTTCATCATATTTCTTTTGATACAATAATGCTTTTCCTAAATAGGCAAAAGCAGCTTCTTTGGTTGCTCTTCCTTTATCTTCTACGTTTTTACTTAAAAGATTTTTAGATGCAAAGTCAAAATCAGCTTCAATTAATTTATAGATTTCCGCTTTAGGACTTCTTGGTGCACCTACAATAGTCTGTTTTGTATAAAGAGGCAAATCACCAAAACGAGGCACTAATAGGAAATAATAGTATGCTCTTAAAAAATGGGCTTCTGCTAAAAATTTATTCTTTTTCTCTTGTGTTAAAACTGAAGTTGATAAAGCCTGAATCTTATCTTCATTATCTAATACAAAATTTGCTTTGGATATTCCTAAAAAGCAGGTTTCCCAATAAAACTGAATAATATCACTACTGGCATCAAAAGAAAAATTCAGGAAAGGTTTTTTGTTCCCTTCTAATTGTGGATTTCCTTTATTCTCCTGAGCCATATTGTCTAAAGCAAAGAAAATATGTCTGGCATAGAGCCCTCTTGTCTGCAGGTTTGCATAGGCTGCGTTTACTGCAGATTGCACCTGCGCTTCTGATTTAAAGAAAGTTTCAGGGGATAATTGATTTGGATTTGTTAATTCTAAATCATTATCGTTACATGAATTTATTGTTAAAATTCCTAACAATACTACAACTATATATTTTATTTTTCTCATCATCTTTTATAAATTAAAATGTAACATCAAGTCCAAAAATTACTGATTTTGGTTGTGGATATCTTCCTATATCAATTCCGGCAGAATTTGCGTTAGCATCTACACGTGCAACTTCAGGATCTAAACCAGAATAATCTGTAATTGTAACAAGATTTTGCGCACTTACATAGAATCTTATGTGTGAAAAATAGTTACTGAACGTATCTCCTGAAAAGGTGTATCCTATAGTAACATTTTTTAATCTCGTGTAAGAACCATCTTCAACATATCGCTGACTTGCTGAAGACCAGTTTTGACTTGCACCAAGCGCTCTTGGCAATGTAGCAGATGGATTAGTAACCACTCCGTTTACAACAATTGATCTGTCCTGAACTTCTGTACTGGCGTTAAACAAACGTGACATAGCTTGTAAATCAAACTTATTCGCGTTAAAAACATCATTGCCCTGAACTCCGGTTATAAAGCAGTTAAAATCGAATTTCTTATACGCTGCCGTAAGGTTTAAACCATAGGTGAAATCAGGATACGGATTTCCGATATTTGTTTTATCATCTGAGTTGATTACCTGATCACCATTACGATCAACAAATCTAATATCACCAGGCTGTACAGTAGTCTGACCTGCCCCTAAAGCTGCAGTTACTTCTGCCTGATTTTGATAAATTCCGTTGGTTTGATACCCATAAAAATAGAATAATGGCTGACCTACTTCCAGTCGTGAGAAGTTCTCTAAACCTGCTCTTACTGCCGGACCACCTAACACACTAGTTACACCAGGAGCCAAAGCGGTTACTTCGTTTTTGCTTGTACCTAAATTAGCTACAGCTGACCATGTAAAATCTCCTTTTCTGTCATTGTATCCAAGTGATACTTCAAATCCGTGTACTTTCACATCGGCAATGTTCTGAATTTGAGTTCCTCCACCAGCTGAACCTACAGAAGCAGGAAGCGGCACTGCGAAAAGAATATCGCTACTTTTATTATTAAAATATTCGAAAGATCCTGTGAACTGTTCATCAAATAAACCAAAATCCAAACCAATGTTTCTGTCATTTTTAGACTCCCATTTCAAATCCGGATTTGCAGCTCTACCAGCAGTAACACCTGCTCCTGCAGCTCCATTAAACGGATAGGTATAATTTGCCGCTAAAGATGAACTGTATTGATAATCGTCTATTCTGTCATTACCTGTTGTTCCTGTACTCGCTCTAAGTTTCAAAGTGCTAAAAACAGAATCTGCCATAAAACTTTCTTTTGCAATATTCCAACCTACAGCAATCGAGTAGAAATTACCATAACGGTTATTAGACCCAAAGCGAGAAGAAGCATCTCTACGTCCTGAAACAGCCAGTAAGTATTTCTCATCATAATCATAGTTAATACGACCTATATAACCTAAGTTGTTGGCTTCAATGTTACTAGAACTTAAATTCGCATCCTGTAATCGCAACTGATCTATATCATTTGAAATATAGTAACGGCTGCTTGCTATTAAATTCTTGCTCTTATTCTCAATTTTAGTTATAACCCCTAATACTTCTAAATTATGTTTATCAGCAATAGTAGTTTTGTATGTTAAACTATTATCAAAAACGATGGTTTGTCCTTTAGAGTTTGTTTCAGCTGTTGAAGAATAGGCTTGTTTGTGAGCTGAACCATCTTCGTAACCAGGAATAAAAGTATGATCATCGCTTGTATAATAGTCTAGAGAAACTTGTGATCTGAATTTTAAGCCTTTATAAATTTGCAATTCACCGTAAATGTTTCCAATTATAGATAATCCATTAATTTTTTGATATCCTAAATTGGCAACACGAACCGGGTTTTCTGCATCTTGCCCATCAGCTGTAGAAGGCCCTTGGTAACCACCTACGTTATTTGCATTATAAACCGGTAAATAAGGTGCCATTTTAATAGCATGTTCCAATAATGTTCTTCCTCCTGAGGCGCGCTCCGGATTAGTTTCACTAAAAGACAATCCAATATTACTTCCTACGGTTAATTTACCTATGTTTTGAGTATTATTCGCTCTAAAAGAGTAACGTTCGAAACCGGTACTAATAACAGCTCCTTCTTGTTTTAAATATTCAGCAGAATAGCGGCTTGTAGAATTATCTGTACCGCTTGAAAAACTTAGATTGTAATCCTGCATTATGCCATCCTGAAAGATTTGGTCTTGCCAATTTGTATTTGTATTACCAAATTGAGCTGCTCTTGCCGTTAAATCACTTCCTAAAGCTTTAGCATACTGCAGATATTGTTGTGTATCTAAAACGTCGTATCTTTTAGTAATAGTTTGAAAACCCGCGTAAGTACTAAAGTTTAATTGACCAGGGCCTTTTTTTCCTTTTTTAGTAGTTACCATAATTACCCCGTTAAAAGCTTTCGAACCATATAAAGCCGTTGTTGAGGCATCTTTTAAAACTGACATTGATTCAATATCATTCGGACTTAATCCAGATAAATTACCTGTCAAAACTCCGTCGATAACATATAAAGGTGCACTATTTCCCATTGTAGCTAAACCACGAATACTAACAGTAGGACTTGAACCAGGTGCGCCATTTACAACAGTAACACCCGCTGCTCTACCTTGTAAGGCCGATTCTGCGTTAGTAATAGGAACTGCCGTAATATCTTTTGAACTTACTGTTGAAATTGCTCCGGTTACCTTAGATCTCTTTTGAGCACCGTAGGCCACAACAACTTCCTGTAAATTTTGTGCAGATTCTACTAATGTTACGTCAATTGTAGTACGAGTACCTACGGTAATAGTTTGTGTAACTAAGCCAACATAAGAATATATTATTTTATCTGTTGGATTAACTCCTTTTAAAGAGTATTTACCATCAAAATCTGTTGATGCACTATTTTTTGAACCTTCTACATTAACACTGGCACCAGGCAAAGGAAATCCTGCAGGATCAGTCACCACACCCTGTATGGTCTTTGATTGTGCCATCACATTCTGATAGCTTATCATTAGCAATGCGATTATTGCAAATTTTAATTTTAACATCATATTAATTGGTTTTTTGTTTAGTTTAAATAATTGTTTGGTTGTAAAGTTTTTTGCTATTTATGTATTGGAATAATTTAGTTTTTACACTATTTTTCTATCCTTTCAAATTTTAGAAAATCACGAATGCAGTATTTTCTAATTTTCTGTTTTCTCTAATCCTAAATTTTTTGGTGTTAATTTTTGATGATAAAAACATAGCTTTTCAATACACAAATGTGGTTTCATTTCATGTTCTAAATTGGTTTAAAATCGTTAATAAAGGTTTCGTGGTTATTTAAATATTACTATACCCAAAAATAGAATGTTAACATAAATTTCACATACTACATATGATGCAAAAACTATCAATTTTGTAGCACGATAGTTACAAAAACGAGTAAAACCAGTATTTTACACTTATTTACTATAAAAAATGAAATTTTGATATTGATAATAATGAAGCATAATTTTTCCGCTATTAAGAAATTAAAAGTCAATTAATATTTATTTAATAATTGCCAAAAAAAAGGATATCGTATATCTTATAATATTTTTAAAATTTAAAAGCAATTCTCTCTGTTTAGATATCCAGAATATCTCTCACTGATCTGATCTACTATTAAAACAAAAAAAAGACGGCATAAAGCCGTCTTAAAATAAATTTGTAAAAAATACTATCGTTTGTTGTGTGTTGGCAGATAGCCGTATTTATCTTTATAACATTTTGTAAAATACGAAGGAGAGCTAAAACCAACTTTATAACTAATTTCGGTTATATTATCATTACCTAATTCTATCAATTCTTTAGCTTTTTCTAAACGAACATTGCGAATAAATTCATTTACTGATACACCGGTTAGTGTTTTAATTTTTCGGTACAATTGGCTTCTGCTTAAAAATACTCTGGAGGCCAAATCTTCGACACTTAACTCAGGTTCGCTAATATTTTCATTAATGTAATGCAATACATTTTTTATAAAATCATTATCTAAAGTCGTTGTTTTCTCTTTCGCTTTTGGTGTAATTCCGTTATAGAATTTATTAAACATAATTTGTCTGCTATTGATCAATTGCACCAGACTGGATCTTAAAATATCCATATCAAAAGGTTTACTTAAGTACATATCTGCACCCGAATCAATTCCTTCTAATCTATCTTTAACTAATGCCTTTGCAGACAACATCATTAACGGAATATGACTGGTTTTTAAATCGGCTTTAATGCTTTTACACAATTCTAAACCACTCATAACAGGCATAATTACATCTGTTAAAATCAAATCAGGTAATTTCTGTAATGCTAATTCTAAACCAACCTGCCCATTCTCTGCAACCAGAACCTTATATTCTTTTTTGAGCTCGTTTTTCAAATAATTCCGCAGTTCTACATTGTCTTCCACAATCAGGATGGTATAAATTCGATCTTGTTTTTCCTGGTCATGCTCTAATTGAATTTCCTCTTTTTCTACAATTGGCGTAAAACTCATTTTTTTCTCCTTTTTGAATTCTTCAAGCAGAATTTCGCTTTCATTAAAGAATTCTTTTCCAACAGGAAATAGCAATTTAAAAGTGGTACCAACTCCTAATTCACTTTCTACTTCAATTATTCCTTTATGTAATTCTACAAATCCGCGAACCACTTCCAATCCAATTCCTGTACTTCCATAATAGGCTTTGTTTAAATTATTCACCTGATAGAAACGGTCAAAAATTTTCTTTATATCTTTTTTGTCTAATCCGGAACCGGTGTCTTCAACAATAACCTCAAATGAAGGATATGCAGTAGTTGAATCTATCAAAGGGAAATGAATCAATTCGTTGTAAACTACTATTTTTACTGTTATTTTGCCATTATCCGGAGTAACCTTGAAAGCATTTGAAACTACATTAAAAATAATTTTTTCGAACATTTTTGGATCTATCCAATCTTTTAATACTGTTTTATTAGTTTCAAACTGCAACTTAATTCCACGACTAAACGCTTCTTCATCAAAATAACTGACAATTTCTCTTGTAAAACTGACCACCTCGATTAGTTGTAATTGTAGTGTCATTTTATTAAACTGCAATTGGTTAAAATCCATTAACTCATTGATTAATCTAGAAAGTCTGTCAGAACTTTTTTGAATTGTCTGCAATTTATTCAATACACCCTCTGGTAAATTCGCGCTATAATTCTTAATTATATCTCCTAATGGATTTAAAATTAAAGTCAGCGGTGTTCTAAACTCGTGAGAGATATTGGTAAAGAATTGTAATTTTTTATTATTTAATTTTTCAATCTGAATCGCCTTTGTCTTTTCAAATTCTATCATTTGTTTTTGTTTAAAACGATTTTGATAATATTGATTGGCAAAATAAATGGCTGCTAATAGCAATAGCGTATAAAATAAATAAGCAAAAGATGTTTTCCACCAGGGCGGTAAAATTTCAATTTTTAATTCTAATGGTCTTTGGCTCCAAACTCCATTCTTTTCTGCTGCTTTAACCTTAAAAATATAGTTACCCGGCGCTAAGTTTGTATAAGTTGCCGAGCGCTTATTACCAACATAATTCCATGAATCCTCAAAGCCTTCTAAATAATAGGCAAATTCATTTCTCGCAGGAAAAGAATAATTAATTGCAATAAAATCAATGGTAAAAACAGACTGATCATGTCTCAGGATTATTTTTTTTGTTTGAGATATTACTTTTATTAAAGGCGAGTTTTTTTCAAGAGGTCCAACTGATTTATTAAAAAGTTTTAGATCTGTAAAATAAATGGGAAGCTGTTTTTTACTTTTAACCAAATTCGTAGGATTAAAATAGTTTAGGCCTTCGTAACTTCCAAAATATAGTACTCCATTTTCATCTTTCAGAACTGAATTGTTATTAAAATCATTTCCTAACAAACCGTCATATATAGAGTAATTAAAGGTCGTTTTGTTTTTTAAATCCAGTCGGGTAATTCCTTTCTTCCCACTTAGCCAAATACCCCCATCATTAGATTCGACAATAGATGAAAGTGACTTTTCATGAAGCCCTTTGAAATTTATATACCATTTTAGATTATCTGTTTTTTTATTGTAGCTGAATAGACCTGCGCCATCGGTACCAATCCAAATTTCTTTGTTCTTAGCCTCATATAAAGTATTGATAGTATGCGTACTTTTATGATTTTTGAGCTTTTCAGACATTTTATCACGAAAAGAAACCACCGAAAAAGTAACGAAATCTTTTGTAGTAACCTTGTACAAACCCGTTGTTGAACCTACCCAAACGGCATCATCTGAATCTACCATCACATTTCTGATGTCTAAATTCATCACATTATAGAATGGTTTGGAATTACAATGGTGAAATTGCCCATCTGAAGGAGTATAATAATGTAAACCTTTTGAAAAAGTTCCTATCCAAATTACACCTCTGGAATCTTCCGTAATACTCATAATATTATCTGAGGTTAGATTCGTGTTTTTTGTATTGTAATTAATAAAGCTTCTGCTTCCTTTCTTTAAAAGAAAAATCCCTTCATTCCAGCTGGATAACCAAATATTCTGTTTTTTATCAATAAATACTTTTGTGATATTGTCGTTTGTTAATCCGGAATAAAAACTATTATCGGATTTGGTAATATGTTTAAACTTTTTAGTTTTAAGATTATATACATCAACTCCTCCACCTTCCATAGAAATCCATAATTGCCCTTCATTGTCTTTTGCAATACCGGTAACACAATTGGTTTGTAAGGATTGGGAATTTCCAGGTAAACTTTCGATTATATTTACCTTGCTGTTTATTTTATCAAAAACACCTAAACCTTTGTTATAATAACCCAGCCAGATTCTACGCTCTTTATCCAGAAATAAAGACCAAACAGAATTTGAACTTAAGCTACGAATATCGAATTTGCTGTTTATATATTTTTTTTGAACAATACCCTGGTCGTTTACAATGATTAAGCCATCATTTTCTGTTGCACAAAGAATTGTTTTAGGATCTGTTGCCAATATTGACATAATCCTTTTTTTAGTAATCGGATAAGAAACAGCCTGTTTAGAATTTAGATTTACCTTAACCAGCCCTTTATATCCATTGCCAATCCACAAGTTTTGCTGGCTGTCCATAAACATAGAGACTATATTACCCGATAAAATTTGGTTATCGTTGCTGGCATTTACTTTTTTAACCTCGTTCTTTACCAGGTCTACTACTTTTAAACCAAAATTGGTACCCAGATAAATTGTTCCATTTTTATCCTTTACCAGGCTATTAATAAGGTAATTTGCCGGATTAGGAACATCTAGTTTTACCGAAGTTATTTCCCTTGTCTTAATATCTAGTTTTAGTAAACCTCCATTAAAAGTTCCTAGAAAAAGATTTCCATTATTGTCTTCAATAATACTCTTAACAGAAATTACGGCTTCTTTTTTTGCTTTTTTTTGAATGTCGATATTTTCAAATGTATTTAAATCTCGATTATAAAGACATAATCCCTCATCAGTTCCAATCCACAACCGGTTGTGTACATCTACATAAGTTGCATAAATTAGATTGCTATTGATAGAATTACTAACGTTGGAGTTTTGTTCGTAAGCGACATAATTTACTCCATCAAATTTATATAAGCCCGCACCATTTGTTCCAATCCACATGATCCCAAATTGATCCTGTGCAATGGTATAAATACCACTTTTTGAAGTCTCTTTATTTACTAAACGAAACTGATAGTTTTCAAATATATTTTGAGAAAACAAGTTATTTACTATAAAAAATAAAATGACAATAACTCTAAAACAATTTTTTGGGGACATATAAAATGATTAGTAAATTAAAATTAAATATATAATATTTAATTGAAAATCAAATAATTGTTTTTCAATTAAATACAACTTCAACTGTTTTTAAGCTCAAAAAACGTATCTTAATTTTTCAGAATTAACAAGCAGAAATTATAAAATTCTTGGGCATGTTCTATTTCATGGACTGTTCCAAATGGTTGTAAAACCATAAAATTAGTATTTTTCTAATGTTCCGGTTAGCACTAAAAAATTTCACTTAATTCAACAACAGCACTCCTCCATTGCAAGGGATTGTTATTTCAACTTCATTGTTATTTTTAAGCGTTATTGTTTTTATTTTTCCGTTTAAATCTTCATCATCAAAATAGTATCTTAATGCTGTACCGGAAGCTAACATAGGTAGTTTTAGTTTAACTTTTAAGGTTTCTTTTTGGGCATTAATCCCTGCTATATACCATTTGGTTCCCTTTCGACGTGCAAACACTACATATTTACCCGGATATCCTTCTAAAAAACGAACTTCATCCCAGGTTGTCGGCACTTCTTTCATGAAATCTATAGCCCAGGCAGGTGCATCCGTTAAGTTGTTGGGTGCCAATGCAAAATGCTGAACTCCACTCTGAAAAAGTACTGCAGTAGCCAAAGCAAAAACATCAGAAGTTCTTCGTTTCGAACCTTTATTGGGAATATTATCACTATTATAAAACTTATTTAAGGCGCTTCCGCCAAAATCCATGCTTCCGACCGTATTGCGAATAAAAGTATGTATCGAGGCATTCGTGGCTTCATTATCACAACTGGCTTGTCCGAAATGTAGATTTTCGCTGGCTAAAACGGCCTCACTGGCGGCATAATTTGGATACATTCGCTCCCAGCCTCTTGGTAATGTACAACCGTGAAAAATTACCAATATGCCAAAATCATTCGCATCTGTCAGGATATCTTCATATAATTTCATGGTTACTTGTTTGTCTCCTCCAAAAAAATCTACTTTGATCCCTTTTACACCAATACTTTTCATCCAGGCCATTTCCTTACGACGGATTATTGAATTGTCCATAATCCCTCTTGGTCCTTGAGGTGCATCATTCCAATACCCATTCGAATTATACCATAAATACAAACCAACACCTTTTCCCGCACCATATTGTGCCAGTTCCGCAATTTTATCTTTTCCTATCTGAGTATCCCAAAGTGCATCAATTAAGATCGTTTCATATCCCATTGCAGCACTAAAGTCTATGTATTGTTTTTGAACCGGAAAAGTAGTATTACCATCCATTTTCATGATCCAGCTCCAGGAACCTTTTGTATATTGGTAGGTTTGCGAGGCTTCGTATTTTGGTTTAACCAAATCAAAAGGAATAGTGGTTTCTACAATTGGGGCAAGGGTTTCTCCAAGAGTAATGGTTCGCCATGGCGTTTCACCAATAAGTGATAGTCCTGGCGTTGTAGTTCCGTTTCCATTATTTTCTCCCGGCATCGGAAATCCGATAGTATATAATCCTTTATCACCTCCAATTAATCTGCTGCCGCAATAACCACTGCCAACACCTGTTTCAGAAATTAAAACCCAGCCATTATTTTTTACTTTAAAAAGGCAAGGAAATGTATAACCTTCACCCATGCCATTTTTGCCCATTGGAGCATCTAATGTATACGAGGTTTCATAACTAGGAGCACTTCTGGCATACCCGGTCATGGGTTTACTTTGCGGACAAAGAAATGTTGTAGTTCCTTCAGGCAGTATAAAACCAGAAGCTTCTTCCTGCACAACACAGGACAGCACCTCCTTTTGCGGGTAGATTTTATATTTAAAAGCTACATTGTTATTGCTCACTCTAAATATCACATCAATGGCGGGTTTATTTTCTTTACTAAAAGAAAATACGGCTTCATTGGCCTCATAATGTACATTTCGCTGCTTGATATTAGGCAGCTCATAGGTTTCATCAATTTTATTTTGATTTACATCTGCTTTTAAAACTAATCCTGTTGTAAAATCACCAACACTCGTTTTCAAACCAAGCGGAGAATTTTCTAAGAATGTTTTTTCATTGTATGTAATACTATACAAAGGCATTCCATTAGAGACAGAAAGAGAAACTTTAAGTTTACCATCAGGGCTCTTTACGACTGATTGCGCACTTAATTTTAAAAAACCTAACAGACATAAACATAAAACATATTTAAAACTCATAACACACTTAGATTAATTACTTTTTTGTTTGTAACAGAATAGCTAATTTATTGAATTAAAACTTTAATAACTTTTAAAACTTTAGTGTCTGGATAATATTAATTAAATAACAACGGAGCGAACATAAATAAATCGTGTCTCCATACCGGCCAGTTATGACCTCCCGGATATTCGCTGTATTGATATTTAATGCCCATTTCGTCAAATTTGCTCATCATTATTTTACAATTTTCAAAAGCAATATCTTCCTTCCCTCCCATTGAAATCCAAAAAATTTTAATATTTGAATTAATAGTTGTGGCATTATTTTTCATAAACTCATATTGAGGTGCTGACAAAGCTGCATTGTTTGCCCACCAGCCGGAACTAAAAACACCTATGCTGGAAAACATATCTGAATTTTTAACACCTGCATACAAGGTCTGCAAGCCACCCATCGATAATCCGGCCAAAGCTCTGTTTTTAGCGTCTGTTGCTACTTTAAAATTACTTTCTACAAAAGGGATTGCGCCCATTTTTAATTCATTTTCAAAAGCTTTCAGTGCATTTTCATTAAACCCTGCAACTCCTCCGGTATTACCCATATTACCATCAAGCATGACGATCACCATAGATTTTGCTTTCTTTTCGGCTATTAAATTGTCTAAAATTAAACTGACCTTGCCCTGTGTAGCCCATCCGGTTTGATCTTCACCTCCTCCATGTAATAAATATAAAACAGGATATTTTTCGTTTGAATTTTCATAACCCGGTGGTGTGTAAACATACATTTCACGCCAGGAATTAGTGGCTTTTGAAAAGTATTTCTTAATTCTGATATCGCCATGAGGCACCGCTTTTAAGGCGTAAAAATCGCCTTCTTTATTCGGAATTTCAATACCGCTTGCCATCCGTCCCATACCATAAAACGTTTCGCTTGACGGATCTGCTACAGCCACACCGTCTATAAGTAAAGAGTAATAATTAAATCCTTTATTGATCACATCAGTAGTAACCGTCCATAATCCATCGGAATCTCTGACCATATCATACTTTCTGCCCAAATCAATTTGTACTTTAGAAGCTTCAGGAGCCCTAACTTTAAAAACGACGCGATTGTCAGGCAATATTTGCGGATACTTTGCATTACGGATATTCGTTTGAGCCGGATCTCCTAAAATGGTATATAATGGAAAACCTGACTGATCGACAGGCTTAAACAAAAACTGCGAAAACATATACAATCCATTTTTCCATACTTTAAAATCATGAACTCCTGGCTCGATGTAATAAATATGCGGTACATCATTTTTATACAAATAATCGTGAGTTCTTCTGCTATTTTCGATAAGCCAGTCGTTATCGCCACAGGAAATCCACAGCAGTTTTAATTTCTTTTTTGCTTCTTCAGGATTAGGAAGTAATTCTTCCGGCATTTTAGTATTTGGAGCCGCGGAGAAGGCGCCTACCCAGGCAAACTTATCCAGATTCCCTAATCCGAAATTCAGCGATTGTCCTCCTCCCATAGACAAACCCGCAATCGCACGATGTTCTCTGTCTTTATAAGTCGGATATTTTTTTTCAATAAAAGGAATTAAGTCATTCGGCAAATCTTTTTCAAATACAGCAAATGCCTGTACTTTATCCGGAGCCATTATATTTCCTGTAGCACTATCGTCTTTCATTGCTCTGCCGTTTGGCATCACAACAATCATCGGTTCAATTTTTCCTTCTGCATACAAATTATCTAAAATAACCTGCGGGTTTCCTCCATTGAGCCATTCTTTTTCATCGCCGCCTATTCCATGTAAAAGATACAGAACAGGATATTTTTTCTTTTTATTGAATCCGGGAGGTATATAAACAGTAGCTTTTCGGGTAGAACCTACAGTCTTAGATTCATAACTGATACTTTCTATTTTTCCCGATGGTATATTGGAATTTAACTGATCAAAACCAACGGGAGCCTGCACTCTTAAAGCCGATTTACCTTCTGAGAATTTATAGCCCAATAGGTAAAGCATTTTATCGGCATAACGTCTTCCCAATTCTCTGTAACCAACCGCATTGAAATGTAAAAAGTCAGGCTCAGCGGTGCATCCTTTGGATGAAATTACATAAGAATTAGGTATTGTCTTTGGCAGTGTCGCGATAATTTTATTCATGCTTGCGCATTTGCCATTTTGATCTTCATTTACGGTTTCTCCGGAAAGTAAGGGTACTTTTTTTGGATCCAGATTTAAATCTTTCATTAAATTATCGTACACAATTTTTACCTTTTGAGACCAAAGCGTATCATTGGTATTAGATTCTCCCTGATGCAGTAAAATACCTTTAATGACACCTTTTTTCTGTGCGATTTTTGCCATCTCTAAAAGTCGTGCATAAGGGTTATCATTGTATTCCTTAAGTATTCCTTTCATCCATTCAGGTGCTGTTGCAATATATTCTGCTGTCTTATCTTTATCAAAAAGTTCAATTCTACAACCACCAACGGCTACATTTATGATACCTACTTTTATATTTTTAGGCAAATTGGCCACCATATTTCTTCCAAAATAATCGACTGGTGTTAATCCCGTATTACAACGGCATAATGGTGGTATGGCGGTATACCAGTTTCCCATTGTACGTTTAATTTCAGGACAATTTACAGCCTCTAAAACCTGAAAACGCTCATCAATACCTACAATATCCTGAGGTTCTATTTTAGCATATCCTTCCATATTGGATTGTCCAAAACTCAAATAAACGTGAAAATCCTGATCTTGGGAATATCCTTTTTGCACTACTAAGAAAAGAATAGCAAATGCAAATGATCTAATTATTGATTTCATTATATACGTATTTTAAAGTCATTATTTTCTATGCTCTATTTTCTATCCTCTATTTTACCTGAGCATCATTTGAAGCCGTAGCATATAATCCTACTAATGCTCCTGTAAAACCTCCGGCCACATTTGTCGAAAGAATATCTCCTGAAACGCTTCCTCCTAAATTTTCAAAATCGGTACTATTCAGCGCATAACTAAATTCGTAGCTGTCTCCTGTTGCTTTTACCTGTAAACGGATATTTTTTTTGATTTCTATTTTAGCACTTGCAATAATTTTTGACACTCCTTTTTCGGTTCTTTCCAATACTATATAAGTGTCTTTTCCTTTTTTTGTTATACCAAAAACATAATTAAAACGCTCGTTCTGAAGGCAAACAATTCCGGCAAGATCTTTTTCAGATACAGGTTTATAATCGATTGTTGCTGCAAAAGAAAAAGTATTGTGCTGTTGTCTGTAAAATAGTGTAGACGTTGGTTTAAGCTCTTTGATATTTACTTCAAAAGGTTTAATCTGAAGTCCTTTTTTGGTTATTGAAATAAAATTTTCACGAGGTCCTCTCAATCCTATCCATCTGTAATCTAATTTTTCAGAAGTGAAATTTTCGGTAAATGTGAAATTTCCATTAGGAAAAAATCCATCTTTACCCGTTTTGTTTTCAGTAACACCCTTCGGCATTTTAATTTTTGGTTCTAACGGCACTAATCCATTTTCAAAAACAGGAAAAACGCCTGACCAGTCTACTGGCAGCATAAAAGTTTCACGTCCCGTATTTACCCTGTCTTTATCATTTGGGCGAACACCCAGAAATACACCATAATATTTGTTATCAGGTCCTAAAACTAAATCGGCATGACCTGCCCAGTCTACTTTATCAGTTCTGTCTTTTGGGAAATATCTTTGTGTAAGGATTGGGTTATTTGATGCTGGTTTAAAAGGCCCTTTTGGACTGTCACTGATAAAAACCACTTCACTATGGTTTCCGCCGGTTCCACCTTCAGCACACATTAAATAATAATGTCCGTCTTTTTTATACAGATGAGGCGCTTCAATCCATATTGGTTTTTTAGAGAGATCTACACCGCCGTCTACTATAATTTTATCTGTGCCGGGAATTACCTTATCGTTTGCAACATCGTACTCCCAAACTTTAATCACACGATGACCTTCATACAATTCTTTTTCTTTATCCGGAGCATCGTTATGAACGATATACCCTTTTCCGTTATCGTCAAAAAAGATACACGGGGCAATTCCGTTAAAATCCAGTTTTATCGGACTCCCCCAACCTTTCATAGGATCTTTTGTCTTTACTATAATATTCCCCATATTGCCTGTAAAGGCTGTTACAATCATATAAAAAGTATCATTGTGAGGATTATACGTGATCCCTGGAGCATATACGCCTTGGCTAATACCAGTATCATGCGGATTAAATTCGGAGACCTTATTTAATACGCCTCCCAGATCGGTCCAATTCACTAAATCTTTAGAATGGAAAATCGGCACTCCCGGAAACATCGCAAATGAAGAACAAACCATATAATAATCATCTCCTTTTCTAGTAATGGCAGGATCCGGATAACATCCCTGTAAAATGGGTGAATAAAACTCATCTGATTTGAGGGGATTATTTTTATAGATATTGTCATTTCCTTGATACATAACATTAGAGAAAATAGGTCCTTTTTCAATTTGTCTTTTTGTTAGGGTATCTTTTACGGTCACTCCATTGAAAGAGAAAAGAAATAGTACTGAAAATGATAATAAGGAAAAGATGTGTCGCTGTTTCATTTGAATTGTTCGATTATTATTTAACATCTTAGAAATGTCAGGTTATACTAAAATATTCAACTTAAAATATACTTACATGATAAGTGTATTTATTACAAATATAAAAAAACAATCAAAAAAACACAACCGGTTGCTTTAAAATACTTTCATAAATCAACAACAAAAACAATTATAAAAAACATTGTATGAAATAAAATCGATAAAAATTAATATTTTTATCAATCCTGATTAGCAGAAAATTTAATGATTTGGAGGTATTCTTTAATTTTCTATTAAAAATTACTAAAGAAAAAATACATTTTCATGGATAGATTTAAGGAGTTAACTTTTATAACCATCCTTAAGAATAATAAAGATTTCAAAATTCAATATGGCTAAAAAAAAGTGCCTAACAATCGGGCACTTTCTGTTTTTTTTGGATCTACGTTAATTTATTAATGATAAACTATTTCGTTTCTGATTGAAAATTACAACCTGGAATCATTTATATATTGTTATTGTATCTGCCAGGTTTTCTCTATTAATAAATGCTGTAATATATTCCTGTACTTCATTAGTAGTTTCAACTGGTGTTTCAAATGAATTAATATGAAACTCATCATCCTGATCGAGAATATGTATTATTTCTGTATAGCCTTTAGAAATTAAACTTCCTTTTAATTTAATTATATTAAACTGCTGTTGACCATTCAATTCCTTACGCACTTTCAATAGTATAGCTTTTTCCATAATAAATATTTTAAATTAATAAGCCGTTAACTAATTTCAAATATAAAAATTAATTATTTGAAACTATTCATTAGAATAAACTTTAAATCATTATTTATCAACATGTTAATAACATATTTTATTAAAAGAATAATTGACAGCCAATATTCCTATTGCAAAATTGCATCAATCAAAGAATTTTCCTTTTCTTTTGTTAGCAACTTCGGTAAGAACATATTACTTTCTTCTGTCCATTTCTTTTCTATTTCGAAATAATTTGAAGGGTTTACCGCTTGATTACTTAAAAGAGTAAGTTGTTCTTTTTCAAACAATTTCCATCGGTCTAAATACAAAGAGCCTAATAATCCTCCCCATTCTTTAAAGGCATAATCGTGTAAATTGGTATTAGGATCATAAGGACCCCAAATCGTAATTTGCTCTTTTGCATTTCGTACTGATAACTCTTTATCTTTTGGTGTTGTACCAAAATCAGTTGCTTGTTTTAGCCAGGTATGTAGTGTGAAATGTGGATTACAATTTAACAACTCATCTTGCTGTAGAATCATCATTTGAAACTTTTTTGAAGCTGTTTCAAAAGCAACAGCATCCTTTTTATTAATGGCATCAATCATACTTTGATATACAACATCTCCTTTATTTGCATTAACCTGTCTGACTAAATCAATTTTATCAATCTGATAGGTTTCACTTTGCTCAAATTCTTTTGAAACGGATACAAAAAGTTTAACAGCTTTAGCAAACTTTGCTACATCGTAATTCCTTTTTCTGGTTCCCCATGAAGAAATACTTTCTACATTTGTGGAAGGTCTGGCGCAAAAAATAGATTCTGAGCCACCTTCCTGATAAATCTCGGGACTGCTGTAAATGGTTTCAAGAAATCCTTGCCAAGCTTCAAGAATTGTTTCATTAGGTTTACCATAACGATATTTAACGTAATTTTTTATCCATTCTTTAGTATCAACCTTATCTGTATGCCAACCCAGTTCTAACATAAAATCAATAGGAGCAGAATTATTATGAATTCCTTCAGGAATAATACCGATTCCGCTTAAAAAAGTATTATAAGAGCCTGTTTTAGCACGATAAACCTCATCTGCAAATCTTTGAATTTTACCATATAAGCTGACTTTATCTCCAAAATTACTTACATTACACCATATAAACGGAGTTCCATCATATGCTTTGCGAGTTTCCCAATTTGCTGTATTCTCACCAAACAATTCAATTATCAAAGTCTTTGATTTATCTAAACCGGCTAGTAATTTAGTTGATGGATTTTCCTGCCATCCCTGAAGTATCCATGTACTGGAAGGAAAAGAATGTTGCATTTGTTTTTGAATTTCTTTAGCACAAACTCCAAGATCAGCACCATTTGAATTTCCTCCCTCATGGAAGGGATCACCTCCAAAAAAACGAAGATCATTACCATATAATTTTTTCATTTCAGAATAATAAATGCCGGAAATTTTCTCAAAATAAGGATCTGTAGGCAATAAAAAATCAGGTCTGGTAAAACCACCTGCCCATTTTCCCTGATCTATGATTTTTACTTTTTCTTTATTTTTTAATGTTGTCGGAACCATTCCATAAAAGCCCTGCATTACCGGCTCAATTCCGAGTCCTTTCATTCTTTTTAAAATCTTTTGTTGCAACAAAACTTGTTGATCAATCATGTTTTGAGAAACCGGTCCTCCCCAACCTTCCAGATTTCCCATTAGCCACCATGCGCTAAAAGCCGGGCCTGGTATAAAATCAATAATCTCTTTTTGGGTGAATCCTAAACGTAGCATTGTATTTTGCCATACGGCTTCTACACCAACGGGAGCCAACATTAGGTTTACACCATTTAGTGCCATCCAGTCTAATTCGCGTTCCCAGTCTTTCCATGTATAAAAACTCATCGTATAATTGATCGTACAATAATTTAATGCATAACGGAACCTATAAGGAGAAACAATTCTGATTTTTTTATCAATTACTGGTATCTTTTCAAGGGGCTTCATGTTATCTCCCATATGCGACATATTGCGATAACAGTAATATTTCAAATACCAGTTTAAAGCAGATGATGCAGAATTGGCATCTGTTGCTCCAATATATATATTGCCTTTCTTAGAAGATAATTCAAACACATCTTTGCCATCTTCTTTTACTATTGGAGAAAAAACCAACTTGCCAGCCAGCCAGGGAACACGCCTGTTTGCTAATTCCTTTACTGCCTCGAACGATTGTGCATTTGAAGAAAAAACAAATCCGACAATCATCAGTATTACTGCGACATTTTTAACTTTCATATATACTTTTGTATTTTAATTGTAATCTAAAATATCATACTATTTTACAAAATAACAATACTTTACTATTCTTTGAAACTATCGTAGAATAAATCTTCTTATTCCCCTGGTATTATTCTTTAAAACTTTCATTACTTCATGTACTCCTTTTCCCGGTAACCTAAAGAATTTTATTCTCAGTTTCATTTTATTTTTTTGGTCTCTTTCTTAATTTTTAAGTATTCATAAAAAGCTATGAAATAAGGTTTTGTAAGACTAGAAATCAGGGTTAATAATAAAATCAGGTATAAATACCTGCTATTAAGATACTTATATAAATTAATTTAGCATTGTATTAAAAAACTGTCATAATATGTTTTGTAATAAAAATATAGCAGATAGTGAAATAAACAATAACTAATTAACTAACCAATTAAACAAAAAAATTATGGAACCATTTTTAGGAACAATTTTGGCTTTTGGATTTAATTTCGCCCCACGAGGCTGGCTACTCTGCTATGGACAACTTTTGTCAATAGCGCAAAATAGTGCCCTTTTTTCCTTACTTGGAACAACATATGGGGGTGATGGCGTAACTACATTTGCTTTACCGGATTTAAGAGGAAGATCTCTTGTTGGTCAGGGCCAGGGACCGGGATTAACTAATATTTATATGGGTCAAATATCCGGTACTGAAAACACTTCACTATTAATAACCAATATGCCTTCTCATGCACATCCGCTTGTAGCGGGTCAGGCTAATGTTTCTACAGTTGCTAATGCATTAAGCGGAGGTACAATAACCAATGAGACTGACAGTGGAAATAATTTTTTTGCTGCAGGTGGTGCTGTTCCTAATATTTATAGTGAACCGGGAGGTACAAATAATCCGATTGGTGGTATAGCTTCAACTATCAGCGGTATTACTGGTGTTGCTGGAGGCAATCAGCCCTTTAGTATCCGAAATCCTTATCTGGGTATAAACTATTGTATTGCTACAGAAGGAATTTTTCCTTCCAGAAATTAATACTATAAAAATGAAACAGAGGCAATTATGCCTCTGTTTTTTTAATCTCATTTTATGGACGATACTATTAAAATAGGAATTCTAATTCCAAAATCACAACAATACCCAACGTTAGACAGAGATTTTATGAGAGGTTTAAAACTTAATAATCTCAATGTCAAATTTTATGTGGAAAGTATTGGTATTGGTGCAGACGAGAAAATGATAATTGAGAAAATACAAAAATTAAATTTTCAGGAGGATATCTCTATTATGATTGGTCTTTTTGGACATTATAATATAACTGAAGTTTACAACTATACTTCTAAAAATGACATTCTGTTGCTTGTCGCAGATACCGGGGCAACATTGCCATATGAGAAGTCTGTATACAAAGGTGTTTACATTAATTCTTTTGGGCTAACGGAATCGTGTTATCATTTAGGAACTTATCTAACAGCCAAAAACTATCAAAAAATTGTAACCTCGACTTCATTTTATGATTCAGGTTATGGTATGCTGGCAGCAATTGAATATGCTTTTAAAGAAAAATCTATATTTTCAGGCCATTACATCACTCCTTTTGTGCCAAGAGAAAATGAGTCTGCATGCATGGATCACTTTATTAATTCGCATGAGCCTGATGCTGTTTTTGCTTTCTATAGTGGTTTATATGCAGAAGAAAATGCAGATTTTATAGTCCAAAATAAAATTACTAAAAAGTACCCTTTTTATGTTACTCCGTTTTTTATCACTGATAAAATTTTAGAAGAATATAAAAATGAGCCTCATGAACTTTATGTCGTAAGCTCATGGATGCAAAATGATACTGATGATATAGATTTTACTAATGAGTATAAAAACAAATACTCAGAGAACCCTTCAGTTTTTTCTGTTTTGGGTTATGAAAACGGGCTAATATTAAATAATATACTTCTTAATGCAGAGAATAATCTTAGTATAAGTTCCTTAATTGAAGAAATGGACAAATTAAATATAGCCGGTCCCAGAGGAAATATTGAATTTGATAAGGATACAAATAGAACAATGTTTAATCATTATATGTATAAATTAAATTTTGATTCTAATAACAATATAAGCTTTAACAGAATAAAAACATTCGTAAATGACGGACATTTTATTAAGGCTTTTACTTCGTCCACAAAACCTGAAAAGGTAAGTGGCTGGCAGAATGCTTATTTATGTCATTAAACAAAATTATATGTTATGAAAAGAAAATTACACTTAATTATTATGCTTTTGTGTGCATTTTTTGTGCAGCAAAATGTAAAATCACAAACTACCCTGGCAGCAGGTGATATAGCTTTTATTGGCTATCAAACCGCAGGTTCTGATGGCTTTTCTTTTATTACTCTTAAAGCCATGAATACAGGAACGCTCGTGTATTTAACCGAAAAAGGATGGGGTAACGGAACCTGGATTTCAGGTAGTACTGAACCCCATTTATTATGGACAGTACCGGCACTTACACCGGCAGGTACTATAATATCAATTGTCGAAACAGCAACAGCTGATACTTTCACAGTAACAGGAACAACTCAGGGTTCGATAACATTAGCTTTAGGGACAAGTTTTAATTTATCTGGTGGTGATCAAATGTTGGCCTATCAATCTTCGACAGGTCCGCAGCCTGCATCACCTACATTTATTGCAGGTGTCCATGCAGATTATAATCTTAGTGATTACGATACCACAACCAAATGGAATACCACTGCAGCAACTGGAGGAAATTCAAGCTCTTTGCCTCCCGGTTTAACTAATGGAGTAAATTGTGTTTCGTTATTTCCGGGAATGGCAGAAGTTGCTAACAGTAAATATTCCGGCACATTAACAGGTACTGTCGCTGCTTTATTAGCCAGCATAAATAATTATGCAAACTGGTCTCATCATGCAACTAATGATTTGGGTATAGTTCCTTCAAGTTACCCTGCACCTTCAGTATCAACTGTTGTAGCTGCAACCGTAACAACTACTACAGCTACAAACATCAAAGCCGTTTCTGCAACAATCGGTGGTAACGTATCATCTGATGGTGGTGATGCAACTGTACAAAGAGGAATCGTTTGGGCTACAACAGCAGCTCCAACTATTGCTAACAATAAAGTTCAAAATGGAACCGGAACAGGAACATTTAGTGCTACTATTACAGGGTTTCCATCTGCAACGACTATTCATTACAGAGCTTATACAACTAATAGCGCTGGTACAAGTTATGGGACAGAACTAACATTACTTACGGGTGCAGCCTTAAGTACTTCATCAACCTCACAAACTAACATCGCCTGTAATGGAGCATCCACTGGTGCTGCCAGTGTAACAGCAACAGGTGGTACTTTACCTTATAGCTATTCGTGGTCACCATCCGGAGGTAGCGCTGCAACGGCATCTTCACTTGCTGCCGGAACCTATACGGTAACAATTACTGATGGTGAATCAACTCAAATTACAAGAAACTTTACCATAACACAACCTCCGGTACTTAACGGAACTCCTTCTACAACTTCGGTTTCATGCTTTGGCGGAACTAATGGTACAGCTACTATTACAGCGTCCGGAGGAACTCCCGGATATACTTATCTTTGGTCGCCTTCTGGTGGTACAGGAGCTACTGCTTCAGGACTTACAGCAGGAACTTATAGCGTTACTATTACAGATGCCAATGCATGTACGAAAACTGTAACGGGTATTATAGTCGGAGGACCAACAGCTGTCCTTGACGGAACTCCAAGTGCAACAAATGTTTCCTGTTTTGGCGGCTCAAACGGAATCGCTACAATTGCTCCAACAGGTGGTACTCCCGGATATACTTATTTATGGTCACCATCTGGTGGTACAGGAGCAACAGCAACAGGACTTACTGCAGGAACTTATAGTGTAACTATTACGGATGCCAATTCTTGCACAAAAACAATAAGTGGTATTATAGTTGGAGAACCTGCAACAAATATAACAGCAACACCTTCTACAACTGCAGTCTCCTGTTTTGGAGGAACTAACGGAACAGCTTCAGTAGTTGCATCGGGAGGCACTCCCGGATATACCTATTCATGGGCACCATCTGGTGGTACAGGAGCTACAGCAACAGGACTTACTGCAGGAACTTATAGTGTAACAGTTACAGATGCTAATTTGTGTACGATTACTATAAATAACATCGTAGTAGGCCAACCTGCCAGTGTTCTTACCGGAACTCCAAGCACTACTTCTGTTTCTTGTAATGGAGGAACTAACGGGACTGCGACCGTAATTGCATCGGGAGGAACACCAGGATATACTTATTTATGGTCTAACGGAGCTACGACAGCTACTGCTACTGGACTTTCAACAGGTACTTATAGTGTAACTATTACAGATGCTAATTCATGTACTGCAACTGTAAATAATATTCTAATAGGGCAGCCTACAGTTATCACTGCCAATCCATCACAAACAAATGTAAGTTGCAATGGCGGTAGTAACGGTTCAGCAACGGTTACTCCTACTGGCGGAACCGGATCCTATATTTATCTTTGGTCTAATGGTGCAACCACTGCCACTGCATCTGGTCTTACGCAAGGAAATTATACAGTAACGATAAGTGATGGTAACCTTTGTTCTATCATACAAAACTTCGCCATTACAGAACCAACTCTGCTGGTTGCATCGCAAGGAACGATAAACAATGTAAGTTGTAATGGTGGTGCTAACGGTACAGCTACTGTTGTGACTACCGGAGGTACTGCATCATACAGTTATTCATGGGCACCATCTGGTGGTACAGGAGCTACTGCAACGGGACTTTCAGCAGGAACTTATACTGTAACAGTAACAGATAACAATCTGTGCCAAACAACGCAAAGCTTTATTGTTACTGAACCTGCTGTGCTTTCTGTTACAAGTTCGCAAACTAATATATTGTGTAACGGAGCTGCAACAGGATCTGCAACAGTAAACGTAACAGGCGGAACTGGTGCTTATACCTATTCCTGGTCTCCATCTGGAGGTATAGCTGCTACAGCAACTGGACTTACCGCAGGAACGTATACAGTTACTATTAAAGATGCTAATTTATGTCAGACAACAAAAACTTTTACTATAACCCAACCTGGTGCATTAATAGCAACACCAGCAGCACAAACTAATATAGGATGTCGTGGAGAAGCTACTGGATCTGCAACAGTAAATGTAACTGGCGGAACTGGTTCTTACAGTTATTCATGGGCACCATCCGGAGGTACTGCTGCAACAGCTTCCGGATTATTAGCGGGAACTTATACCGTGACAGTAACAGATGCTAATACGTGCTCAACAACACAAAGTTTTACCATCACACAGCCGGCAGCTGTTTTATCTGCCACTACAGCATCCACTGGAGTTAGTTGTTTTGGAGGTTCTAATGGATCTGCCTCCGTAACAGTATCTGGAGGAACACCCGGATATACATATTTATGGGCTCCTTTAGGAGGAACTAGTGCATCAATCTCGGGCAGACCGGCAGGAAATTATACCTGTACTATTACAGACGCTAATGGATGTACATTGGTTAAAAATATTACTATAAATACACCGGCAGTACTTTCAGCTACAACTTTAAAAACAAATGTTTCATGTAATGGAGGTACTAATGGCTCAGCTACTGTAAACGTATCGGGAGGAACATTAGGATATACTTATTCATGGGCTCCATCTGGCGGAACTGCAGCTACTGCAACGGGACTTGCAGCAGGAACTTATACAGTTACTGTTTCAGATGCTAACTCTTGCCAAACTACAGCAACGGTTACCATAAACCAACCTGCAGCTTTAACAGCAATGGCATTTAAAACCGATTTACTTTGTAATGGACAAGCCAATGGAACAGCAACAGTAAGCGTTTCAGGCGGAACACCCGGATATACTTATTTATGGTCACCTTCCGGAGGAACAGCCGCTACAGCAACTGGACTAGCAATAGGAAACTACAGCTGTTTAATTACAGATGCAAATGGATGCACACTTACTAAAAACTTAACAATTAATCAACCTGCAGTATTATCAGCTACAACAGCTCAGGCAAATGCAACTTGTGTGGCTGGAGGTCAGGCAAGTGTTACACCATCAGGAGGAACATCTCCTTATAATTATTCATGGGCACCTTCCGGAGGAACAGCTGCTACAGCAACAGGGTTATTGGCAGGAAATTATAGTTGCTTTATCACTGATTCTAATGGTTGTACAATCACTAGAAACTTTACAATTACTACAACAAATACATTAACAGCTACTACATCTCAAACAAATGTTTTATGTAATGGATCAAATACAGGAACAGCAACCGTAGTACCTGCCGGAGCTCCGGGTCCTTTTACTTATGTATGGGCACCTACTGGTGGAACAGCAGCAACAGCAACCGGACTTACTGCCGGCAATTATAATGTAACCATAACTTCTTCGAACGGCTGTTCAATCGTAAAAAACTTTACAATTACACAACCTACTGCAATAGTGGTTACACCTTCACAAACTAATGTAAATTGTAATGGAGGAACTAATGGATCAGCTTCTGTTTCAGTAACGGGCGGAGCGGGAGCCTATACTTATTCATGGTCTCCATCAGGTGGTACTGCTGCAACCGCGACCGGACTGAGCGCAGGGACATACACGGTAATTATTACAGACGCTAACCTATGCCAAAAAACACAGAGTTTTACAATCACGGAACCGCCTGCACTTACAGCTTCAACAACATCAACAAATGTTACTTGTAACGGTCTAAATAATGGTTCAGCAACAGTAAACGTAGCTGGTGGAACTGGTACTTATACTTATCTATGGTCACCATCAGGTGGAAACGCTGCTACAGCCAGCGGATTAGCTCCGGGTAACTATAGCGTTTTAATTACTGATGCAAACACTTGTAGTATAACCAAAAACTTTACAATTACTGAACCTGCTACATTAATTGCTTCTGTAGGTACTCAGACTAATATTTCGTGCAACGGAGGAAATAATGGATCAGCAACGGTAAATGTTACAGGTGGAACCGGAGCATATACTTATGCATGGTCACCTTCTGGAGGAACTGCAACAACAGCTTCCGGACTTTCAGCAGGAACTTATTCAGTAACTGTAACAGATGCTAACAGTTGTACTGCAACACAAAGCTTCCTTATAACACAACCAATTCAATTAACTGCTTCTGTTGGAGCGCAAACCAACGTTTCTTGTAACGGGGGAAGTAACGGATCTGCAACTGTTGCTGTAAGTGGCGGAACCAGTGCATATACTTACGCATGGTCTCCATCAGGTGGAAGTGCAGCTACAGCTTCTGGTCTTTCAGCAGGAACTTACACCGTAACGGTAACGGACGCCAATAGTTGTACTGCAACTCAAAGTTTTGTAATAACAGAACCAATTCAATTAACTGCCTCTGGTGGAGCTCAAACGAATGTTTCATGTAACGGAGGAAGCAATGGATCTGCAACGGTAAATGTTACAGGCGGAAGCGGAGCATATACTTATGCATGGTCACCTTCAGGAGGAACGGCCGCTACAACTTCTGGTCTTTCAGTAGGAACTTACACAGTAACGGTAACAGATGCTAACAACTGTACTGCTACACAAAGCTTCACTATTACTGAACCTATTGCATTGACTGCTAGTATAGCAACTCAAACTAATATTTCTTGTAATGGATTAAGCGATGGAGCTGTAAGTATCAATGTAGCAGGCGGTGTTACTCCTTACGCCTATTTATGGTCGAATGGAAGCACAACAAAAGACATCAGTGGCTTGATTGCAGGTAATTATACATTAACAATTACTGACGCTAATAATTGTTCTGTTACACAATCTGTAACCTTAATTACAACTCCAGATGTAACGGCACCAATTCCTAATGTAGTCAGCCTTCCGGAAATCACAAACTATTGTTCGATTTTATCATCTCAAATTCCTGTGCCAACAGCAACAGATAATTGTGCCGGAATTATAAATGGTACAACATCAAATCCTTTAAATTATACAACTGAAGGCAGTTATACTATTACATGGAGTTTTAATGATGGAAATGGCAATATTTCAACTCAAAATCAAACACTTAAGGTTGTAGCTTCTCCTGTAAATCAGGTTACTTTAAGTAGTGCTGAATATACTTTTGATAGTAATCTTCATACGCTGCAAGTGGCTAACCTTCCTGCAGGAGCTACTGTAGCCTACACTACTGTTCCTGCAACTGGAACAGCTAACGGTGCTACTAATGCAGGCGTTTATGCAATTACAGCAACGGTAACTCCATCTGTGACTACACCCAATTGTTCACCGGTAATTCTGACTGCAAACCTTACCATTAAAAAAGCGGCACAACAAATTATATTTGGAGCTTTGGCCCCAAGAATTCTTGGAAGTAACAACAACTTTAATTTACAGGCAACTACTAATTCAGGTTTACCAGTACGTTTCACTTTTACCTACACTTCTACCCTTCCACCAGCTAATGTTTCGACAACTGGTTTGGTTAATATGTTAAGGTCTGGAGAATTGTTAATTACGGCTCATCAGGATGGCAATCAAAATTATCTTCCGGCAGCAGATGTTTCGCAACTTTTGATAATTAAAAACAATGATATAACGGTTCAAAATATTACTATTGGCAGCAAAGTTTATAATAATCCTGCGAAAGATATTACCTATGTAATGTCATGCGGTGAAAACAATCCTAATGTCGCTATTGTAAATCAGACAAATGCTACTATTACACCGTCTGCCAGTTTTACAATTGCCACTCCTAAGGCAGGGATTTACACCCAAAACGTGACTATCACTTCGCAAGATGGAACTGCTACAGCCAATTATACTATTAAAGTAGAAAAGCCATTTTCATTCTATGATATTGTGAAGCAGAAGTTTAACAATGTCTTACTTGTAAACAACAACCCTCAAACAAATGGCGGTTATGAATTTGTTTCTTACCAATGGTTTAAAAATGGTCAATTAGTTGGGACTGGTCAATATTATTCTGCCGGAAATGAATCAAATTCTGTATTAGATACTTCAGCACTGTATAGTGTAAAAATGACGACTAAAGACGGAAAAGTACTTCAAACATGCGACGCTACTATTGTATTGCAAAATTCTTTACAGGCGAAACTTTATCCTAACCCAATTGAAGCAGGAAAGGTCATAACAATAGAAGCTGATTTTCCTGAAGAAGAATTACAAAACATGCAGATAACACTTTTCTCTGTTTCTGGTAAATTGATTAAAACAGTTCAGTCATCTACTGCCAAAACTGAAATACAATTACCTGAAATAACAGAGAGCAATATGTATCTTGTTGTTCTTGAATATGGTAACATCAAAAAATCATTCAAAGTAATTGTAAAATAAATAATCTGCCAGTACTATGATGACAATAGTACTGGTATAATTTAACTTTAAGATGAAAAAAAATATAAGCAACTCTATAAAATCATTGACTATAGTGGCACTTTTAATTATGTACCTGAATAGTTATGGTCAGGATAAGAAACAGGAACTATCCATATCCTTAGGTGGTCCGTTTTCCTATCTGGATTATTTGTCTGTAGGGGAAGTAGTTCACGGAAATGGATTTAGTGCAGGAATTCGTTATTCTTATTATTTAAGCGAAACTGTAAGTTTGGGAATTGGTGTAGAATATCAAACCTATAGCGCTGATTCTAAATCGCAATATATTTATGGGCAATATATGACCACAGATGCTGAAAGCGAATCTTTTCAGTTTCGATACAGAGCTACCAATTTGAGAGAAGAACAAAACTTAGGATATATTAATATCCCCATTGGTATTCAGTATGAAACGCCTGGAACTTCACAATTATATCTTGCTGCCGGAGCTAAGATTGGGTTTGCGGTAAACGGGACATACGAAACAAAAATCCAAAATCTGATTACAAGTGGCTATTATCCACAATATAATATTGAATTGTTTGCGCCCGCATTTGCCGGGTTTGCAAGTACAGACAATATCAGAACAAATAAACAGGATCTTGATACTGATGTATCTTATTCAGCTACTTTTGAAACTGGTCTAAAACAAAAAATAGGGACACGAAGTTCATTATACGTTGGTGTTTATTTAGATTATGGATTAAATAATATTTATGATAAACCTGAAAATAAAAATCTGATTCAATACAATCCTGAGCTGCCAGTACAGTTGGGATACAATTCTATATTTGATTCCTCACTTGCTTCTGATTTAACATTGGTTTCTTACGGAATCAAATTAAGATATGCTTTGCGTTAAAAAAATAAGCATCACAGCATCTAAATTACTTTTTGGATAATTAAAAAACGAGGAACTTTAGGTTCCTCGTTTTTCTTTTTAAAGATTTTCTTTCTTAATAATAACTTATTACTCTTTGAAATAGTTTGCTCCCCAAATAGTATATCGTTTTTTCATGGTTTCAATTTTCGTTTGAAATCCAGACCAGTTTTTGTTTTCTTTTGAAGACCATAATACTTCACTCAAAGCACTCAAACGAGGAAATATCATATACTCCACTTTGGCAGGATTTGCCATATATTCTGTCCAGACATTTCCCTGAGCCCCTAAAACGTATTTTGCCTGTTGTTCATTTAATTCTTTAGGAACTGGTTCATAACTATATACTGTTTCTATTGGTAAATAGCCACCAATAGTAACTTCTTTTTCATTTTTGGTTTGAGAATGATCTAAATAAACATGGCTGCCTGGTGTCATAATAACCTGATGGTTTTCTTTTGCAGCTGCAATTCCGCCTTCCTCGCCTCTCCAGCTCATTACTACGGCATTTGGAGCAAGTCCTCCTTCTAATATTTCATCCCAGCCAATTAGGGTTCTTCCTTTTCCATTAATATATTTTTCCATGCGCTGAATAAAATAACTTTGAAGACCATGCTCGTCCTTCAAACCTTTTTCTTTTATTAATTGCTGACAAAACTCGCTTCTTTTCCAGGCATCTTTAGGAGATTCATCACCTCCAACATGAATGTATTTTGAAGGAAATAAAACCACTATTTCATCAATAACATCCTGCAAAAATTTAAACGTATATTCACTTGGAACATAAACATCTGAGTGAACTCCCCAGGTTTCCTGAACAATTTTAATTCTTCCGTTTGCCATTTCCTGCTTACTCTTAGCTGAAATCATATTGTCAGGAAGTTGCGTTTTCTCATTCGGAAAACAGCTCAACTCCGGATAAGCAGCAATAGCAGCACTACTATGTCCCGGCATTTCAATTTCCGGAATTACGGTAATAAATCGGTCTGAAGCATATTTAACAATATCTTTTACTTCTTCCTGAGTATAAAAACCACCCTCTGGTGTATTATCGCTTCCTTTACCCGGATAGCTGCCAATAATGCTCCCATTTCTCTTAGAACCTATTTCAGTAAGCTTAGGATATTTTTTGATTTCGATTCTCCATCCCTGATCTTCCGTTAGATGCCAATGAAAATAATTCATTTTGTGCAAAGCCAGATAATCAATATATTTTTTTACAAATGCAACAGGAAAATAATGGCGTCCCACATCCAACATCGCTCCTCTGTAAGCAAAACGAGGCTCATCTTTCACTTCTACTGCTGCAATTGCGAGATTTTTACTTTTTTCAACGGGCAATAATTGAATAAGGGTTTGCATTCCGTAGAAAGTACCAATAGCAGCATTTCCAGTAATTTCAACACCGTTTTTACCTGATTTAAAAGTATAGCCTTCACTTTTAAGGCCTTCAATATTCTTTTGACTGCTTAATTTGATGTAATTTTTATTTGCCTTTTTAGCAATTGGCAATACAAAACCATAATAATTAGATAAATAACCATTCAGAAAAGCAGCCGTAGCATTATCTTCTTTATTGGTAACAACCAAACTTGTTTGTGAAGTAATCACAAAATTTCCTGCATTTCTCACAACTTTTACAGGCTGCGGAATGATATTTACTTCTTGTGCAAACGATAATGTAGTGCACAAAAGAAGTGAATAGAAAAATGACTTAACCATGTTTATTATTTATTAATTACTACTGTATTTCATTACTTACTGTACGCTACTGCAGTTTGTTTGCTGGTTCCTAAACCTTCAATTCCCAATTCTACAATATCACCTGCTTTAAGATAAATTGGATCTGGTTTTATTCCCAAACCAACTCCCGGAGGCGTTCCTGTACTGATGATATCGCCAGGAAGCAACGTCATAAACTGACTTAAATAATGTAGTAAAAATGGAATTTTGAAAACCAAATTCAATGTATTACTGTCTTGGTATTTTTTACCATTTACAGTCAGCCACATCGACAAATTACCAACATCTTTTACTTCATCTTTAGTCGCCAAAAAGGGCCCAAGTGGTGCGAATGTATCGCTTCCTTTTCCTTTTGCCCATTGTCCACCGCGCTCTAACTGATAAGCTCTTTCACTGTAATCATTAAGCAGAGCATAACCTGCAACATAATCCAAAGCTTCCGCTTCTTCTACATAACTTGCTTTTTTACCCACCACAAATGCCAGTTCTACTTCCCAGTCTGTTTTTTTACTATTTTTTGGGATGATCAAATTGTCATTTGGCCCACATAAAGAAGTAGTCGATTTAAAAAAGATGATTGGCTCCGTCGGAATTGGCGCACCGGTTTCTTTGCAGTGATCTACGTAATTTAGTCCAATACAGATTATTTTTGAAGGTCTCGCCACAGGAGAACCTAAACGTACACTAGCATCAACTTCAGGTAAAGCTGGATTACTATCTAATGCTTTTTGCAATTTCTCCAAGCCATTTTCTTCAAAAAAATTTTCGTTAAAGTCTGTTACAATTGACGAAACATCATATCTCTTTTCACCAATTAAAACTCCTGGTTTTTCTTTTCCTATTGCTCCAAAACGTATTAATTTCATTTTTTCTTTTTTAAGGTTCTCAGGTACTAAGGTTCTGAGGTACTAAGTTTTAAAGAGCCTTAGCATCTTAGTACCTCAGAATCTCAGTACCTTTTTTAAATTATTTATTTTAAAGTTGCTGCGTTGTATTTTTGATAGCTATTACAACTGAGAATCTAAGTCTAAAAAAACCTTAGAATCTTAGCTTCTCAGAACCTTAGCCCCTTTTTTCAGTTATTTAATTTGATAAATCCTCCGTCGATTGGGTAATCACAGCCTGTGATGAATCCGGCTTCGTCGCTGCATAGGTATAAGGCCAATGCTGCGATTTCATCTGGTTTTCCCATTCTTCCTATTGGTTGTGACTGTGATAATTTTTCGAACATTTCTGCTTCTTTACCCGCGTAATTTTTCGAGATAAAACCATCAACAAAAGGGGTGTGAACCCTTGCAGGTGAAATAGAATTACAACGAATGTTTTCTTTTATATAATCTTTTGCAACAGATAATGTCATGGCCATAACAGCTCCTTTGGCAGTTGAATAAGCAAACCGGTCCGGAATACCAACCCACGCTGCGATTGATGCCATATTGATAATGACACCGCCATTTGAAAGCCTAAATTGTGGAATCGCTGCAAACAAACAATTATAAACTCCTTTTACATTTACCTCCATTACGCGATCAAAATCTACTGCCGGCGTAGTGTCTACTTTTCCAACATGTGCGATTCCTGCGTTGTTGATTAGAATATTGATGTTGCCGATTTTTTCGAATGTTGCTAAAACTTCTTCCTGGTTGGCTACATTACAGGCATGCGAAACTACTTTTCCGCCATTTGCTTTTATTTCTTCAACAGCTGTTTTAGCACTTTCCTCTGTTAGTTCAATAATATGAACTTCAGCTCCCTGTTTTGCAAATAAAACCGAAATAGCTTTCCCAATTCCGCTGCCACCACCGGTAACAACCGCTTTTTTATTTTGTAATGAAAACATGTATTTTTTGTTTAAAATTTTAAAATTATAGTGAAACTCCTCGTTTCCACGGAATAAAATCATCCTGGTTTAATAAAACTGCCTTTGGAATAATTTCACCACTAGCCGCTTTAATACAATACTCCAAAATATCTTCACCCATTTCTTCAATCGACTTTTCACCACTAATGATCGGACCACAATCGATATCAATAATATCGCTCATTTTTTTTTGCCAAAACAGAATTTGTAGCCACTTTAATAACAGGGCAAACCGGATTCCCTGTTGGAGTTCCCAATCCTGTTGTAAACAATATTAAGGTTGCTCCAGCTGCTGCTTTACCGGTTGTAGCTTCCACATCATTTCCTGGTGTGCAAACCAAACTCAAGCCAGCTTTTGTAACCTGCTCTGTATAATCTAAGACATCAACTACTGGCGCTGTTCCTCCTTTTTTAGCTGCTCCGGCACTTTTTATCGCATCTGTTATTAACCCGTCTTTGATATTCCCGGGTGATGGATTCATATGAAATCCTGAACCTACTTTATGCGCCAAAGCATCATAAGACTGCATTAAATCAATAAATTTCTTAGCAACCGTTTCTGATATACAACGATCAATTAAGTTCTGTTCTACTCCACATAATTCAGGGAATTCAGCTAATAATACTTTACCACCCAAAGCCACCAATAAATCTGAAGTATAACCTACAGCCGGATTAGCAGAAACTCCACTAAAACCATCGCTTCCTCCACATTTAACTCCTAAACATAATTCGCTTAGTGGTGCGGCAACTCTTTCTTGTTTGTTTATTTCAATTAATCCTTCAAATGTCTTTTTAATGGCATCAGCAATCAATTGTTCTTCGCTTTTTGATTGTTGTTGCTCAAAAATAAAGATCGGTTTATCAAAAGAAGGATTTTGTTTTTTGACATCATTTGTAAAATCCTGCACTTGCAAATGTTGGCATCCCAAACTCAGCACTGTTATTCCTGCCACATTTGGATGATTCGCATACGAAGCCAATAAGGCACTCAAAGTAGCCGAATCCTGACGCGTGCCTCCGCAACCACCCTGATGATTTAGAAATTTAATTCCGTCTACGTTTTTAAACACCTTATTCGCATTATGATCCGGCGTCAATTGTACATCAATTGCCTCCAGACTTTCTCCTTTTTTATAGGCTTCAAGTAAATGATGTGTATATTGAGTGTATTTATCACTTACTGAATATCCTAACTCATTATGCAAGGCTTCACGTATGACATCGAGATTTCGGTTTTCGCAAAATACCGTTGGCACAAATAGCCAATAATTGGCTGTTCCAAAACGACCATCACTTCTTTTATATCCTTTAAAAGTTCTATCCTTGTATTTTGAAACATCTGGTGCCTGCCATGTAAAATCAACATCGCGATACTGATACGGTTCTGCTGCATGTTTAAGATTGTCAGTTGTCATTAAACTCCCTTTGGCAACATCATTTTGCACTTTTCCAACCAGGACTCCGTACATAATTATCTCAGCTCCCTCTTTCAAATCACTGGTATAAAATTTATGTTTTGCCTTAATAGTATCTTGCAGGATATATGTCTCTTTCTCAAAAGTTACACTTTCTCCTTTTGCCAAATCCGTTAAGGCCACCAGTACATTGTCTTCCGGGTGCATTTTTATCACCAGTCTTTTAACTCCGTTATCTAACATATTATATAAAATAGAATTTATGCTTTATTTGTTTTATGCCCGTTAAATGCGAACAATAGTATTACTGAAAAACAGATCAGCGGAACTACATAACCATTCTGAATACTTCCTGTAGCATCTGAAATGAATCCTAAAACCGGAGGAAGTAACGCTCCCCCAACTATTGACATTACTATTAATGAAGATCCGATTTTGGTATTATGTCCAAGTCCGTCAATTCCCATTGAAAAAATCGTAGGAAACATAATGCTCATAAAAAATGCAATTGCAATTAAAGTATAGACCACTAACATTCCCGTTCCGATTATAGCTACTACTGATAATAGCATAGTGACGATCGAATAAATGATCAATAACTTTCTTGGTTGTATATATTGCATAAAGAATGTTCCTGCGAAACGACCTAACATAAATGCCAGACCATAAAAACCTAAAAATTTAGCTGCGATATCTTCATCTAAAGCTGCCGAAGTTGTCGCCATTTTGATAAAAAAACTTCCTACACAAACCTGTGCTCCCACATAAAAGAATTGTGCTAAAATTCCCCATCGTAAACGCATTGATTTCAAGGCTCCGGCAAAACTGGCACCCTCTGCTCCTTCTTTATCTTCATCTTTCACATCGGGCATGTTGGTAAAATAAAAGACTACTGCTACTGCCAGAATAATCAATCCTAAAATCAGATAAGGCATCTTTACACTTGCCGCTTCTTCTAAAATATGAGCGTGTAGTGCTGCAGGAGCCATAGCATCTAATTCAGTCTGAGTTAAGTTTTTCCCTGATAAAATCATTGGTCCAATGTATGCGGGAGCAATAAAAGCTGCCAATCCGTTAAACGATTGTGAAAAATTCAATCTTTTGGTTGCCGTTTCAGATGGTCCCAAAATTGTTACATATGGATTAGCCGCTGTTTCCAAAAATGTAAGTCCACACGCAATGACAAATAATGCCCCCAAAAAATAGATATATTGCAATGAATTAGCAGCAGGCACAAACAATATTGAACCAATACCAAACAAAACCAATCCGATCATGATACCTGATTTATAACCGTATTTTCTCATGATGTAACCTGCTGGCAAAGCCATGACAAAATAGGCTATGAAAACAGAAGAATCGATTAAAGAAGATTCTAAGTCGGTAAGATTAAATGCTTTTCTTAAATGTGGAATAAGTATCGGATCTAAATTGTGTACAAATCCCCAGAAAAAAAACAAACTGGTTACCAATATAAAAGGAAACAGCCACTTTTTATTCTCTTTGGAGCCAAAATCCTTTTCAATATCTATCTGAGTTATTAATGCCATATCTTTTTTATTAAATTCATACATTTTTAGGAATATAAAAATATAATACCTGAGGTATAATAATTAATTCAATATTACCCTTGTTTAATTAGTAATTATCTTTTTCCCTAAAATTAGAACAAATAAAAATGCACTTACAAAAAATCCGGAAAACATTTCTATTTGTAATAAATAAAAAACATCTTCCGGACTCACTACTCACTCCTTCAAAAAATTATTCTGCAGAATAAGGTCTGTCTTTAGTCGAAACACCCCAGGTTTTAGAAGGTTTTTCACCCATAGTAAAAATCAATTCTCCTCCCTTCATGATATCCGAATGAAGCAGGTAACTTTTGGTATACGCCTTTCCGTTCAAAGTTGCTTTTTGAATGTATATATTTTTTGAACTGTTGTTGATGGCTTTCATTGTAAAACTTTTTCCATCAGCTAAATTCAACACTGATTCATCCATAGTTGGACTTCCGATAACATAAATTCCGTTGAAAGGATTTACAGAATACATCCCTAATGTGCTCCAAACATACCAGGCAGACATTTGTCCAACGTCTTCGTTTCCACACAATCCATCTGGTTTGTCGCTATATAAATTATCAACGATATAACGTACTTTTTCGGCTGTTTTCCAAGGCTGTCCTACGAAATTGTATAAATAAGTAATATGGTGACTTGGTTCGTTTCCGTGAGCATATTGCCCAATCAAACCTGTAATATCGTTTGATGCTTCAGCTCCCATATCGCCTTTAACGGTAAACAAGTTGTCTAGTTTTTTCGTGAAAGGTTTTTCTCCTCCCAACATTGCAATTAGTCCTTCAACATCGTGAGGCACTAACCACGTGTATTGCCAGGCATTTCCTTCTGCAAAATCATCTTTCATATGTGCTGATTTAAACGGATCAAAAGGTGTTCTCCATTGCGTATCGCTTACTTTTCCGCGTACAAAAGTGGTTGAAGCATCATAATATCTTTTATAAGCTTTTGAGCGATTGAAGAAATAATTATAATCTTCCGTTTTGCCCATTTTTTTAGCCATCATGGCAATCGCACCATCCGAGATTGCATATTCCATTCCGATCGCTACTGATTCTTTCAGACTATCTGCCGGAATGTAGCCTATTTTTTTGACGAAATTTAATCCGCGGTCGTCCTGCATAGCAGTTGCTTTTACTGCTTCGAAAGCCAATTCAGCATCAATTCCTTTGATTCCTTTTAAATACGCATCAGCAACAATCTGAATGGCGCTGTTTCCAGGCATACAATAGGTTTCATTTCCCATCAAATGCCAAACCGGAAGATGTCCCGTTTCCTGATAAATCGCCAACATCGTATTGACCATATCCGAAACTTTCTCTGTTTGTGTTAAGGTAAACAAAGGGTTTGCACCCCGATAAGTATCCCACAATGAAAAAGTAGTCAAATTGGTAAATCCTGCTGCTTTATGAACTTGTTTGTCTGAACCATAATAATCGCCATTACTGTCATTGTAAATCGAAGGCGCAATCATGGTGTGATATAAAGCAGTGTAGAACGTTTTTAATTTGGCATTATCATTTGATTTTACCGCAATTTTATTCAGCTCTTTATTCCATTTTTCATCAGCCTGATCTGCTGTTTTTTCAAAGTCCCATCCTGCGATTTCTTTTTTAATGTTCATCAAAGCATTATCCATGCTTACTGCCGAGATTCCTACTTTAATTTTAATCACTTCATCTTTTGAAGTTGAAAATTGAAGTACCGCTTTTGCACTGTCTCCCAAAACCACTTTGTTTATCATCTCCTTTGTACTGTTGTACAATTGAATTTTTTTTGCCGGCTTAGATAATATTGCCGCAAAATAAATTCGTTGGTCATTTGCCCAGCCTTTCGAAAAACGATAGCCTTCAATTAAAGTGTCATTCTTTACACGGATGTAAGTATCTACAGCTTTATCCCAACCAATTCCTTCAACCAAATCTAAAATGATATGTGATTTGTCTGAAGACGGAAAAGTATATTTTTGAAAACCAACTCTTTCCGAAGCAGTCATTTCAGCTTTGATTCCGTTTTTCTTCAAAATAACCGAATAATAACCCGGTTTTGCTATTTCATCTTTATGATCAAAACCTGAAATATATCCGTTCTCCATGTCTTTCGCGCTTCCTTTTTTCAGATTGACTTTACCAACCGCGGGCATAAAAAGAAAGTCCCCAAGATCACCAATTCCCGTTCCACTTAAATGCGTGTGCGAAAATCCGATAATAGTCGGATCAGAATAATGATAACCCGAACACCAATCCCAACCTTGCGAAATATTGACAGGCCCTAACTGAACCGCCCCAAAAGGAACATTTGCCCCCATAAAAACATGTCCGTGAAATCCCGTTCCAATAAAAGGATCTACATATTGGGTTAAATTTTGCTTAGAATTCTGACTGTGCAATTGCAGCGAACAAACTCCTAGAATTGCAAAAAAAGCTGATTTAAAATTTTTATTCATCTTTCTTCTGTTATTTTATACAAAGAGCAAAGCATAAAATCTTGCTTCTTACTTCTTGCTTCTCTATTCTATTTTCTATTTTCTATTCTCGTTTCCTTACTTCGCAATTTCAAAACTCGTTTCCAACATTACATCTCTCGAATTCGAACCGATTTTTACTTTGTATTGTCCTTCGTAAATTTTAAACTGTTTTTTAGTATCATCCCATTTTTGAAGTTCTGTCAGTGGAATTTCTAAACTGATTGTTTTTGAATCCCCTTTAGAAATTGATATTCTTTTAAAAGCTTTCAATTCTTTTAATGGCATTCGGTCTACATTTGGATATTCGATATATAGCTGAGCTACTTCATCAGCATCGTAATTTCCGTTGTTTTCAATTTTTATTTGCATTGAAATTTTATCCGAAGTCGATTTAATATTCTCCGGTTTTTGAATCCAGTTGTATCCAAAAGTCGTATAGCTTAATCCAAAACCAAAAGGATATTGTACCTCTTTGTCGAAGTAACGATAGGTTCTGCCTGCCATAGCATAGCTATTATAATCTGGTAAATCACTAAAAGATTTATAGAAACTAATTGGTAAATGTCCTGATGGCGATACTTTTCCGAAAAGAAGATTAGCCAAAGCAGTTCCGCCTTGTTCACCTGGATACCAGGCAAAAACAATAGCATCAACATAAGGTTCAATTGCCGAAATATCTACTGCACTACCACCAGTAATTACGGCTACAAGAGGTGTTTTCGTTCCTTTTCTAAGCGCTTTAATGTAGGCAATGTGTGAAGCAGGCAAATCCATATTTTTTCGGTCACCTTTTCCATCAGCCAGGAAAGCATCTCCTTCTTCGCCTTCGTAAACAGGTGTAAAACCAATTACTGCAATTGTTAAATCAGCCATAGAAGCAGCCCACACTCCACCAAAATTGGTTGTATCTGTAAAGTCGCAACCCATATCGTATTCTATACGGGTATCAGGATCAACAGCTCCGGCAATTCCTTCCACAAAATTCACCGCTTTATCAGTAATTCCATGATAATTTCCTAGTAGAGCATCCAAAGAAGCAGCGTTTGGCCCTACCACCATCAGCGATTTATAATCTTCTTTTTTCAGAGGCAGTAACTTTGTTTTCTTCTCACCTACTTCTCCGTTTTTCAATAAAACCATACTTTGCTCTGCCATTTTTCGGCTAAGATTTCTATGGTAAGTATTGGCTATACTATCGATACCATATTTTCTATACGGATTGTCTTCAGGTTTGTCATAAAACCCAAGTTTGAATTGTGTTCGCAACGTTGGAGCCAAAGCATTATCAATGTCTTTTGCAGTAATCAATTTCTGATTCAGGGCATTGATAGCGTCTTTTTGCAGCAATCCGCTGCAATCCATATTCACGCCTCTTTTTATTGCTTCTGCAGCAACTGTTACACTATTTGGCAACGTTTTATGTCCTTCATAAATGTCTTGTAATGCCCAACAATCGGTTACTACATGTCCACCGAATTTCCATTCTTTTCGTAAAATATCCTGTAATAATGTTTTTCCCGTACAACAAGGTTCAGAATTCACGCGATTGTAGGCGCACATTACTGTTTCAACTTTCGCGTCAACAAGCTTTTTGAAAGCATACAAATAGGTTTCTCTCAAATCTTTTTCATCTACAATAACATCTATTGAATGTCTTGTTTTTTCAGGCCCGCTATGCACAGCGAAATGTTTGGCACAAGCTGCAGTTTTCATGTATTTTGGATCTGTTCCCTGCAATCCTTTAATGTAAGCCGTTCCCATTTTTCCGGTCAGAAAAGGATCTTCTCCATAAGTTTCCTGTCCTCTTCCCCAACGCGGATCTCTAAAAATATTGATGTTTGGCGACCAAAAATTTAATCCCATATATTGCAAACGACGGTCCTTGGCAACCGCCATATTGTTCTTTGCTCTGGCTTCAGTCGAAATAGAATTTGCTACTTCATTTAATAAATCATCATTAAAAGAAGCTGCCATCCCGATAGCCTGCGGAAAAACAGTCGCTTTACCCGCTCTGGCTACGCCATGTAAGGATTCATTCCACCAATTATATTGCGGAATATCCAATCGCTTAATTGCTTTGCTTTCAAATCCTAACAAAGAAATTTTCTCCTCAGTAGTCAATTGTTTCAATAAATCTTCTACTCTTTTATCAATTGGTAAATTCTGATTTTTATAAGGAAATGCTTTTTGCTGGCCTTGCAGCATACTTACGCCGAAACAAAAAATCATTATTAAACTGTAGCTTTTTAAACAATTCATTATTGTATTTTAATTATGTTAATACTAAAACAATGGTAACGCTTTAAATTTAAGCGTTTTATATAATACACAGAAAAAAGCATTCTACTGTATTTTCTGCCAATTTTATATTCTTTTAGAAATTGAAAGATATAGGGACTTCCATTTATATATTAATTCAATATTATCTTTGTTTAATCAATTTTTACCTTTTGATAAAACAAAACAGTGTTATTTCCTGTTACAATTCAAAAATATTTATCTTAGCTTTTAATAAAAAATCAGCTCAGATCATAATCTCTATTTCGTAATCCTATAATACTAGAACACAATGGAATCAGAATTTTATTCGTCTTTAGTTAAATCGATTTAGTAAAATAACGAAACCTCTTTTAATTTACCAAATAACCGTCAGTTTTTATTCAGGGAGCTGATCAACAAAACCAAAACATGAAGAAAACTTTATTTACATTCTTTGCTCTTTGCTTAATCAATTTATCTTTTGCACAAAAAACAAACAAAGCGATTAAAGTTACATACCAAAGAAGTTATAACGGAAAAGTGACTCCAAATCAGGATCCTTTATTTTTATACGCATCGCAAGATCTGAGTTTGATCACAACAGATAAAATCATGCAACAAAAAGCGGATCTTCCGTTCGAGCAGACTTTTGTTGATTTCAAGACCAAAACCATTTTGCAATTGGCACAACTTAAAACCAATAAACTGATTCTCAATCGGGATAATGAAGCTTTGGGAAAACAAAAATTTGAATTCACAGCTGAAACCAAAAAGATTCTAAATTTCAATTGCAAAAAAGCAATAACCATAGTGAATTCGAATAAAATCGAAATTTGGTACACGAATGAATTGGGACTAAAAGGCGGACCAAGTGTTTTGGGACAAGATTTAGGTTTGGTTCTGGAAACTATTCGTAACGGGAATAGCATTGTTACAGCTACCAAAATTGAGAATTTAAAAACAGTTCCGGCAATTCTTTCAATACCAGCAGTTCAGGAAGTTGACCAATTGACCTATAAAGATTTATTGTGGAAAAGCCGTTTTGTGAATATTTCTGTTTTTAACAAAGAGCAAATTCATTTTGTAAATGATGCAAAATCGAATGACAGTATCTTTAGATACGCCAGTGGAACGGTAATTGTTCGAAAGGTAAAATTCCCTGAAATAAAAAAAGGAAGTTCTATTTATGTAGATGTGACGCAACAATCGAACGGTGATGCCTATGACAGAACCGGTTCGGTTTTTATGATTCCAATGGATAAAAAAAGTTCTTTTCTTGACGGATTAAAAAATGGAGTCAACACATTACCGGTTTATGAAAACGGGAACGGTAAAAAATATCAGGGTGTTGCGGCGACAGACGATTATACACCTTTGCTGGAATTGATGCGCTTTTTTACTCCTTTTGGTGTGAAGCATTTTAACTATCTACAATTAAAAAATAAGGTTTGGCAGGATAGTGTTTTCTATCGTCAGGACATTTCGCTTCTACAACCCAAATTGAGTAATCAGGAAGTGTATATCGGAATGTTTATAGGAAATTATGATGCGGGCGGACATAAAGCAAGTTTGAACATTACGATTCATCAGGGCGAAGATAATAATCCAAAAGGCGATTTTATTTTACCCCTTTTCAATACATTAAATGTAATGGAAATGGCCGGACAAGAATATGCCACCATGTTTGATAACGAAAAAGGATTGGAAATGACTTTTGAGGTGCCGGAAGGATATAAAAATTTCAAATTGAGTTACACCACAACGGGCCATGGAGGCTGGGAAAATGGTGATGAATTTTTACAAAAAAAGAACACAATTTTTATTGATGGAAAAGAAGTTTTTGGATTCACACCATGGCGCACCGATTGTGGTTCGTATCGATTGAGCAATCCGGCTTCGGGGAATTTTGGAAACGGATTATCATCTTCTGACGAAAGCCGTTCTAACTGGTGTCCGGGAACCACTACTAATCCAAATCTAATTGATTTAGGAAATCTTTCGCCTGGAAAGCATACTATTCGTGTATCCATTCCACTTGGAAAACCCGAAGGAACCAGCAGCAGTGCGTGGAATGTTTCCGGATTTTTGATTGGAGAAAGGTAATTGATGATTATATTTAGATAATATCTACTTACTGGCTATGAGGAAGTCTTTATATATTTAAACTTCAAAAAAACGTAAATTAATTAAGCGCAATGAGTTATGGCTTTTGTTAAATCTATCGTCATCATTCTAAATCCTTATTTAATTCTGGTTTTTAATCACTATTAAAACTTTACTATCAAACCACTTAACTTTAAAAAACATGAAAAAAATCACACTTTGCCTGCTGTTTTTCTCGATGAGCTGTACGACATTATTAGCACAAACCTATACTCCATCAGAAGGAAATCTAAAAAACAGAAAAGAATTTCAGGATAATAAATTTGGAATGTTCATTCACTTTGGACCTTATAGTGTTCTTGGGAATGGTGAATGGATTATGACCAACCAAAATATAAAAGTTACCGAATACGGAAGATTGCTTAACGTTTTTAATCCACAGGATTTTGATGCCAAAAAATGGGTTGGCACTGCAAAAGCGGCCGGAATGAAATACATCACTTTTACAACCCGCCACCACGACGGTTTTAGCAATTTTGACACCAAATTATCCGATTGGAAAATAACAAATACGCATTTCAAAAGAGATCTCTTAAAAGAATTAGCCGACGAATGTCATAAAGAAGGTATTAAACTCTTTTGTTACTATTCACTTCTGGACTGGACCAGAACAGATTATCAATACGAAACAGGAAAAACAGGACAAGGAACTGGCAGAACTAAAAAGAGCGACTGGAACAGTTATATCGCTTTTATGAAAGGTCAGTTAACAGAATTACTGACCAATTACGGAGAAATTGGCGGAATTTGGTTTGACGGACATTGGGATCAATTGGATAACGACACCGATAAAACATTGACATCAAAAGTAAACTGGCATTATGACGAGATTTACAAATTGATTCATTCCATCCAGCCGAATTGTTTAATCTCTAACAATCATCATCTTACTCCAATTCAGGGTGAAGATTTTCAGGCATTTGAAAAAGATTTGCCAGGTGGAAATACTTCTGGATTTGGAGGACAATCTATTTCTCAATTGCCTTTGGAAACCTGTGAAACCATGAACAATTCGTGGGGTTTTAATATCAATGACAGAAAATACAAATCAACCAAAGATTTATTGCATTACTTAATAAACGCTGCCAGTCTGAATGCCAATTTTCTTTTGAATGTCGGGCCAATGGCTGACGGAACGATTCAGCCCGAATTTGTTGCAACTTTAAAAGAAATAGGAATCTGGATGGATAAAAACGGAAATAGTATTTATGGAACAAGAGGCAATGTGATGAAGCCACAAGATTGGGGCGTATTTACTGCTAAAGATAAAATTTGGTTTGCACATATCATTAATACACCAAAACAGACTACTTATATTTTTATTCCTGAAATGAAACAAAAAATTAAAAAATGTTATTTGATGGACAGTAAAAAAGAACTAAAATTCAAACAACAACCAGAAGGAACTTTTGTGTATTTGGATGGCACAAAGATGGATGCAATCGATACGATAGTTGAAATGCAAATACAATAAGATCATAATTATTATAATATGTTTAAAAAAATTCTTTTCCTCTCTGTTTTAGCTTTTATGGCAACCGAAAAAGGAACTGCACAATCTACATTTTCAGTCGAACAATTCCTGAAACACGATACTTATTTGGCTTCGGATAAATTAGAAGGACGTCTTGCCGGAACAAAAGGCAATAACGAAGCGGCAGCTTACATTAAAAAATATTTTAAAAAATTTGGACTGAAAAAATTCAATAACGATTATTATCAACCATTCAAAATATTCATAAAACCCGACATCAACAAGATGAAATCGGACAGTGTAGCAACTCAAAATGTTGTGGGCTATATAGAAGGCTCTGATGAAAATCTAAAAAAGGAATTCATCGTCATTGGGGCGCATTATGACCACTGGGGATGGGGCGGAAAAGGTTCTGGCAGCAAGAAAAAAGATACGCTTGCAATTCATAACGGAGCAGATGATAATGCCTCAGGAGTTTCCGCACTTTTATCTATTTTAGAAGAATTTCATCATAACAAAATGGCTCCAAAAAGAAGTATTATTTTTATTTCTTTCAGTGCTGAAGAGGAAGGTTTATTGGGTTCTAAGTATTTTGTTAATCATCTTCCTGTAGATAAAAATGCCATAAAAGTAATGATCAACATGGATATGGTAGGAAGATTAAATGATAAAAAAGAACTTTATATGGGCGGTGCCGGAACTTTTCCTGGCGGTGTAGAACTGATGAAAAAACTAGGCGAAGGCAGCGGACTAAATCCGATTGTTTTTGCAGGTGATGTAGGTGGTTCTGATCATGTTACTTTTTATAAAAATGATATTTCCGCTATCGGCTTGCACACAGGCGGGCATCCACAATACCATACACCAGAAGATGATACCGCTTTGATAAACAGCGAAGGAGCTATTTTAGTTTCTAAATATATTTACAATGCTTTGACCGCAATTGCTAACTACGGACAACCGCTAACTTTTATCAAGCAGAACTAAAATACAGACAATCTTTCTCTACTGTCTTTTTAGAGTAAAGATCAAAAATAAAAAATCGGTGAACTGCAGTACAATCAACTGCAAATTCGCCGATTTTTTTATGCTATACAGTTCTAATATTCAGAATTGAAATTGATAAACATTTGTTATTGATATTGCAATTGTCATTGATATTGATATTGTCATTGAATATTGCCATTGATATTCAAAAGAAACCCCATCCTCCGTGATGATCCGGACTCTGGGGTTTCTTACTAATAAACAAAATAATTAATTTAAAGGAGGATTATTTTACATCCCAGAAAATTTTAGTACCTAAATTATCTTTATCCTTAACTGTGTTATAATTAGTTGTATTATAAATACTTTCATTAGCTGGATAGGTCCAACGCGTTGGAGGAGTTTTTCTGGTAGGGCTTGTCTCATCTTCGATGAAAGTTAAAGCTGGTAATTTTAATCTTCTTTGTTCAGCCCAGGATTCATCAACCTGCATAATATTGTAATGAATATACTTTTGGAAAGCAATCAATTCCAATTGAGCAGCAGCTGTTGTAGCACCTGCAAAATTAATTTTAGCAATATAAGCTTCAATTTCTACTGTCGTTGGTTCGCTGGTTGGTTTCCATGTAGTATCATCAGCTTTATCACCTAATCTTACATAGTATTCAACCGATTGTCTGATTGCTTTTTCGAAATATGTTTTTGCTGTTGCAGCATTTCCACTTCTTGAATAATACTCTGCCAAAAGTAAGTTTACCTCTGCCGAATTTACCAAAGTACCTGGTAACCAGTCGTTTCTACTAATTACAGATCTGTTGTAGATCGCAATTTTACCAGTGCTTACTAAATTATCCTGAGCTGCTGATCCCAATGCCGGATCAAGTCCCGTATAGACAGTTGCAGTTGCTCCTTTTTCAAACAACCAGGCTTCACGAGGATCACTATTCGCATTCATATGGTCAATCATAGGTTTTGGAGCCAGATTGTTATTAAAACTCTCTAAAGCATCAAAGAACCCTGAAGTATCTAAATCCGTATCTTGTGTATATATTCTAAATGCGATATTTTCTGCATTTTCGTCTACAATTTTTGCTTCAGCAATAATTTCAGCAATCTCACTATTTGCTCTTGCAGTAAAGGCAGGGACAGCAGAAACTCTGTTCAGTAATTTCAAACGTAAAGAATTACAATAGTTTTTCCACATTACCAGGTTTCCTTTGTTGATCAGGTCCTGATTCTTGAATACTGTTTCTACTCCCGCAGACAAGGTTATTGTATTTAGCTCCGTAGAAAAAGCTTTCAAATCATCCAGCATCTTAACATAAAGTTCTGTCTGGTTGTCATACTTAGCTAACGCTGCAGTATAATCTCCCCCTGTCATGCTAATTTTACCTGCTTCAGAAAAAGGAATATCCCCAAAATTATCGATCATTTTTGCAGTATGATCATACAAGTAAATCGTTGAAGTTACTGTGAAGATTCTGTTAGCTGCCTGATCTGCTGGAGACAAAGAGCCCATAACTTTTTCCAACTCTCTATATTGGGTAATAAATTTGTAATATCTGGTCCATCTGTCATTTACAGCTGCGCCTGGAACGTAACGTCCAGTGGTATTAGTAAATCCGTGTCCTTGTGTATAACTTAGAGAAGTTGATCTTAGAACCGTAAAATAATTCCAATATGCTGGAATCACATCCTCAAAGTTAATTTTCATAAATCCTGCATATTGTTTAGGCACAGTTGTCTGGGTTACAGTAGCTGGGTTTCTATAAGCATCTGCAAAATCCTCATCTGAACAAGAGCCCAGAAAAATTGCTGCTGTTGCTAATGATATATATAATAATTTTCTCATGTTATCTATTTTTTAATTATAATTTATAAAATTAGAAAGATGCTCTCAACATTACTCCATAACTTCTGGTTGATGGGCCTAATCCTGCATTGTTCACATTTTCAGTCCATCTTGATCCTGAAGTAGTTGCTTCAGAGTCCATATCTTTAATGGTTCTATAGAAATAAAACAAATTACGTCCGAAGAAAGACAAACTTAATTTTGTAGCTCCAAATTTACTGGCGTATGATGATGGCACATTAAAAGCAAGTGAAACTTCTCTTAATTTAACATAATCATTCTTTTGAATGTACAACTCATAACGAGAAATACTACCATATTGTGGACCACCCCAGTTGTAAGTAAGAGCATAATATCCTGCCTGAGATATAACATTTGTATTTTGTGTACCATCTGGAGCAATACCATCCATCAACATACCATCACGGTATAATGGTTGACCAGCTGGCCCTGCAGTAGCACTATTAGGAACCTGAACTCCTTTTCCACCATCCAAATAATAAGTCAAACCACCACGCTCATTAGTACTATAATTCAGAGTCTCTTCTGTCAAACCTCTAGAATTCATCCAATTAACACCTGTAGGCATTAAATAACCTCCATAAGAGTAATCGATACTTACATCTAATGTAAAACTTTTATAGGTAAATGAGTTCAACAAACCTCCAACACCTTTAGCCATAGCAGATCCGTATTTTTCCCATTTGTCTCCATCAAGCATATAATAACCATCAGCATCAACCATTTTATTACCATTTGCATCTGTTTTTACCGGGTGTGCATAAATACCTCCCATCTGTTCACCTACCACTGATTTTAGCTGTGCAGCTGATCCATCATAATCTTTATGTAATAATTCGGTTGCACCGTTAGCTAATTTCACAACTTTATTCGTGTTTTTTGCCCAGTTTAAAGTTACATCCCATGAAAAATTCTCTGTTCTAAACGGAGAACCAGTCAGAGCTACTTCAAAACCTTGATTGCTCAACTCCCCTACGTTAGCTAATATCTTATCTGCTCCTGAAGTCTGAGCCAGACTTAAATCAAGAATTTGATCTTTAATCTTTGCATTGTAGTAAGAAAAATCTAAACCTAATCTTCTATCAAAAAATTTAGTTTCAAAACCAAGCTCATACTCATTTTTCATTTCAGGTTTGATTCCCTCATTTCCATATCTATCCCACATTGAAGTTGTAGTCAAAACTGGACTAACAGTCCCTTGAGACCCCAAAGGTGTTTGAGTAAATGCAACATTAGCAGCATAACGATCTGGATAGTTACCAACTATACCCCAGGAACCGCGCATTTTTGCATAACTAATGAATTCTGGCAACTCAACTGCATCTGACAATACGAAACTTGAATTTACAGATGGGTAAGTAAAAGCATTGTTATCTGGATTCATTGTAGAAGTTCGGTCTCTTCTTATCGTTCCTTCAATGAACAAATAATTTCTGAAGCTACCACTTAAAGTTCCAAAAACTGCATCTTTAATCGTTTTTTCTCTTTTTGAAGTACTTGTAGCTATTCCGATAGATGAATTCATATCATACCATCCTTCAACACTTAAACCTCCATTGGTAGAACGCGTTAAAGTTCTAAAAGTATCCTGTGTACCTGAATAACCAGCAACAGCGTTTATCCCAAAATCCTCATTTATTTTTTTATTATAGGTCAATAATAAATCGCCATAAAGAATATTATAATCCTGGCCCTCCATCATAAATGAACCTGAACTATCTCCTCCAAATTTATAAATCAAAGGTATTTCTACAGGATTTTTATCTTCAATGTTTATTGAACTTAAATCAGTTGAAATACGACCTCGTAAGGCTAAATCTTTAGTAATTGAAAGCGTTTCTGTAACACTGGCAATTATACGATTTGTAACCTCCGTTTGCTGTTTAGCATTTGTATTCCAAAAATAATCTCCAATATCAGCTTTAAAACCATTATAAAAAATATTTTCATCTGGAGTCAAACTTTGAGTTTGCATACCTGTAACATATTTATATCCTAAACTGGTTTTATATTTAGCTTTGTACCAATCTCCATTATCAAAAGGACTCATCATACCTGTAAAGTTATTAACCAAACGATCCATACCAAAAGTTCGATTATTTACACTCTGATTTAAATAACTTATAATTACATCTGTTTTTAATTTACCTGTTTTAAATGAAGTATTTAAGTTAAAATTGTTCTTTTTGTTATGGTTACCCATGCTTAAACCTTCAGACTCAATATGTGTATAAGAAAAACGAATACTGCTATTTTCTGTATTGTTTGTAAGTGCAAAGTTTGTCGTTGCATCCCATGCATTTTGGAACATATTTTTATATCCATCTCTTTGAGCAGAATACGGGCGTATAACACCGTCCCAAGATCTAATTGGCTGTCCATCAAACCAGTTACCAAAGTTAACTGAACTAGCAGGTACCTCTCTCATGTCAGTAATACCATCCTCATTTCTATCAAGATGCGCAAAACCATCTGGTGCGCGATATGCTCCAGGATTGAAGGCTGGATTAGCATATCCCGGACCTCTTTCGTATTGAAATCTTGGCAAATAGGCAATCTGATTTCCTGAATAACTGGTACTGAAATCAACACCTAAACCTTTTTTTCCCTTACCAGATTTAGTAGTAATCAAAACAACTCCATTTACTGCTTCAGAACCGTATAATGCAGCAGCAGAAGCTCCTTTAAGAATGGAGATGTTTTCAATATCCTCAGGGTTAATATCTGCTAATCCATTATTTTTAACACGTGGTGCATTCCAGTAGTCATCGTTTTTAATCTCCTGATCACGAATTGGCACACCATCCATTACTATAAGAGGCTGGTTTCTACCTGTGATCGAGTTAATTCCACGGATCTGAATATTGATTGCTCCAGCTCCACCCGGAGTAGAACTAATACGCACACCCGGTGCTTTACCGTATAAAGAGTTAGCAATTGTAGGCGAAGCTGTTTTTACAATGGCATCTGCTTTAATTACACTCGTAGCATAACCAATTGATTTATTCTTTTTAGATTGCCCCAATGCAGTTACCGTAACACCTTCAAGTTCATTAGTTCCACTAGCTAACCTGATTTTCATTCCATCAGCAGCTTTTAATTCTGCTGTTTTATACCCTATTGAACTTACAATAAGAGTAGCACCTTCTCTTACAGAGATTGTAAAAGCTCCGTTCTCATCTGTAATCGTTTCTGCTTTTGTTCCTTTTTCTTTAACAATAACTGATGGAACGGGCAAATTTGCATTATCTGTAATAACCCCAGAGATTGTTGTGTTTTGCGCTTTCGCATTCTGAAAGCACAATACCATTAGAAAAACTAACAGCGATTCATATAACAGTTTTCTCATAATTAATATTAGTTTGGTTTGGTTTTTAAATTTTGTTTTTCATTGAAGATTTCGATTTCTAAAAAATAGGGAATACTAAAATCTTTAATTTTAAATTACCGGCTTCTCCTTATCAGAATCAGGTAATAATTTTCTCGATTAATACTCTGTTTTTTTTATATCATAAGCTTTTTGTTTGTTTAATAATTTGTTTAAGTTTTCTGAATTATTTTCTGAAATTGTGGTTTACCAGTACTATAACGTTTTAGTGTTTTGATTTTAAAAAAAGGCTTTTTAATTATGAAACTGATTCCCTTATAATTAGATTGCCTTTTTTCTTCTCTTTTTCAATTTTATAATTACTTCCGTCATTCATTTGCATCATTAATAACCTTACAGCTTTTTTTCCCATTTCTTCAATTGGTTGGGATAAAACGGTTATAGAGGGCGAATGCAATCTAAAACTGTCGTGATCATCAAAACTAATTACTGCTTTATCAGTTGGGATTTTTAATTTCAATTTACTTAAGGACTGCAAGCCCGCCAGCAACAAATAATTTGCCCCAAACAATACAGCATCTATTTCGGGACTACTACTCAAAAAATCAGCAATCTTTTCTATTCTTTCCTCTGCAGGAATACGGTATTCCAAATCAAGTATTTTAGTTTCATCATACAAGCCCGCTTTTTTCATCGCATTACTGTAACCCTCTTTTCTGAACCGCATCTGAATTAATTGTGAGTAATTACTAATAAACGCAATTTTTTTAAACCCTTTTTCCAAAAGATAATTGGTTGCTGTTTCTCCTCCCTCAAAATTATCCAGCACGACATGGCTTACCTCTTGTTCTTCAAAATAACGATCAACTAAAACAACCGGACATTGAAGTTCTGATAAGCGGTCTATAGTTGCTTTCATGTTTTCTGTAGGGGTGATAATAAAACCATCAACATTAGCCTGTAATAAGCTATTCACTAGTTCAATTGCCCGGGCATCATCTCCGCCTGTACTACAATAAAATACTCTGTAATTTAAATTTATTGCCTCTCTCTCAATTACTCTTGCCAAATCAGAAAAAAACTGATTTGAAATATCTTCGACAATAAGCCCAATAGATCTTGTTTTACCAGTTCTTAAACTACTGGCGATCATATTGAGTTTGAATTTCATTTCTCCACTAATTTTAAGAACTTTTTCAATCACTTCCTTGCTGATCCCCATCTTCTCTCCCTTATCGTTCAGTACAAATGAAACCGTAGTTACCGATACATTTGCTGCTTTCGCGATATCTTTGATGGTGATCTTTTTTTTCATGAAACGTTAACTTTATCTTAAACCTTCGTTAATTATTATTAGCAAATATATATTTAATAAAACGATTTACAAAAACGTTTTAGTAATTTTTTATTTGTTATTATTACTTTTTAACATTTTATAGGAATAATTCCTATTTAAAGTTACAATAGTCTACAGATTAAACAAATACAGATTATTCAACGAATAGCTTTTTATCATAAATACAGTAAAAACCTATCGCATTTTGATAAAAATTAAAGCCTCAAAAAAAGCACCTGTAAAATCAAAAAAATTATGATATTGTTAACATAAATAGAGAATACTTAAAATTCATTTAACTTTTTTATTTTAACAGTTTTCCAGAACTTTTTTTGCAAGCATCATTTCTTTTTTTTTTACTTTTCTTAAAAATTGATTCGATAAATTATTTTCATCTCCTGCTCCTCGTTTTTACTTCAATTTTAGTATTTTCAAAAGTTTTAAGTATTTTTTTACATTTTAATAATCTTACTTTTGAAACACCACTGAGGCATGAATTATAATCTGTTATTTTAATGATATTAGTTAGTTAAAAAACCACCCTGACCTCTGTATAATTTAACTGGCGTATTTAAAGTAACTTTAATACATGTCACATATTTATCGACAGCGTTCTCTGGCAAATCAATATAAACCAATCCGGGAACGGCGCTCCAGGAGATTTTACCTACTACTTTATGAGTCAATTTTACGTTTGATCCCAAAACCGTAATATCTTCAATTTTATTATCAATACCTTTCAGCATCAATTGTCCTGAAGTTTTTCCGTGCACAAATAAATAAAGTGTTTTTGAATCTTTAGAAAGTGTCGTTGGTCCGTAAAAATGTCCTAATGGAATTCCAGGAATGGTTCCGAAATCCCTTCACCATTTCTTCTGTTCCAATCACCTAGTTCTTTCAATGTAGAAACAACAGTTTCGGGATAAGTTCCATCAGGTTTTGGGCCGATGTCTAATAATAAATTTCCTCCGTTTGAAACAGCATCCACAAAAATAGTGATGATTTCATAAGGCGTTTTCCAATTGGTGTCGCTTACGCGGTAACCCCAGTTTTCATTCATGGTCATACACAATTCCCACCATTTGAAAGCTGGACGCACAACCGGGAAATTTTGTTCCGGAGTATCATAATCGCCATAACCCTGCAAACGACCATTGATAATTGTATTCGGATTTCTGTCTAACATCATTTTACGCGTTTTTTCAGCCTGCCATTCTTCTGCGCTGTGTTCCCAGTCTCCATCAAACCACCATAAATCAGGGTTGTACCAATCTGAAATTTCTTTGATTTGCCCCTGGAAGAACTTTTGAAAACGTTCCCAACGAGCCGGCTCTTTTTTGATGTCATAACGCGCTTTATCTTTCAGAAATCCCGGATAATCATTATGAGTCCAGTCGATTAATGAGAAGTATGCACCGCATTTTATATCTCTTTTACGCAATTCTTCAAAAAAAGGCTTCACCATATCTTTTTTAGCAGGACAGGTTTTTACCGAACTTAATTTTCCTAATTTGGTATCGTACATCGCTACACCATCATGATGTTTTGTTGTAATTACTGCATATTTTGCACCTGATTCTTTAATCATATCCGCCCAGGCCGCAGGATCATAATGGCTTAAGGTGTAGCTTTTTTGTTGTTTCATATAATCTTCAACAGAAATATTTCCGTTGTGAAAACTCCAGGATTCAGAGACATCGGCAACCGAATAAATTCCGGCATGGATGAAGATCCCTAATTTGGCATCTTCAAACCATTTCATTTTTTCAGCAATATCCTTTGCCGCGATTTTGTTCTGCGCATTCCCTGTGATAGTTGTTCCAACGACCAAAGCCGCTAAGATTATTTTTTTAATCATTTTTATCTTTTTACAATTATTTACTATTTAATTCTAAAGGCTTCAATTAAAAATTATAACGAACGATCTAGATGTGTATAGCCTCCATCTACATAAATCAACTGACCAGTGGTGTGGCTTGATTTATCAGATAATAAAAACACGACCATATTGGCAATTTCTTCTGCAGTTGTCATTCTGTTTTCTAACGGAATATTAGCCATAATTTCTTTTAATTTTTGCTCCGGATTTTCAAGTGTTTTAATCCACGTATCATATAATGGCGTATAACATTCAGCGACTATAACCGAATTTACACGGATTCCGTATTTCAATAATTCAACAGCCCATTCGCGGGTTAAAGCATTACGCCCACCATTTGAAGCGGCATAAGCTGAAGTATTTCCCTGTCCGGTATCAGCAGTTTTTGAACCAATGTTTACAATTGCTCCTTTTGTTTTTTTCAACTCCGGCAAAGCGTGTTGTGCCATCAGATAATAATGTATCAGGTTTTTATGAATTGATGCCACAAATTTTTCGTAATCACCACTTTCTAAACCTACCCCATCATTTACGCCTGCATTATTGATTAACCCGTCAATTCGACCGCACATTTTGACTACTTGATCTACTGCATTTTTACAAGCTTCCGGATTCGTTAATTCAGCAACTACAGACAAGGCTTTTCCTCCGTTCGCTTCTATTTCTTTAACCGCTATTTGATTGTCGGCATCTGCTCTGCCAACTATTACCGGAATCGCACCTTCTGCAGCTAAAACTTTACAGATTCCAAGACCAATTCCTTTTGCGCCACCCGTTACAATAATTATTTTGTCATTAAGATTAAGATTCATTTGTTCTGTTATTTTTGGTTGGATAGTTAGTTGTTATACGATTAAGATGAACTTGCCATCAAATCGATTATTTATTCTTATGCAGGTCAAATATTTTTTCCATCAACATCCATTTTTCACCTTGTTTCGCTCCTGGCAATGCTTTTTGATATTTCCACATGAGTTCTTCCCATTTCTGAACCACCGGATTATTAGCATCCATCTCCCCTTTTCTTTCAAAAGTAAAAGTTTCGTTCGCCTCGATGATCATAAACATTCTGTTGCCTGCGCAATAAATATCAAGATTTTCAATCCCGGAATTGACAATACTTTCTGTGATTTCCGGCCAGATCTTTTCATGATATTTTTTGTATTCAGCGATTAAACCCGGATCGTCAATCAAATCTAATGCGAAGCAATATTTTTGAGTTACCATAATTATTCTATTTAAAAATTTACGCTTAAAACCTAAAAATGAGTGATTAAACAATTGACAAATTTGCCAAACATGAGATGCTTTTTGCTTTCTCCATTTATTAATGAAAGGAAGCTGATTCACTAAAACGTTTTACATGCTCATGTACAACATTTTGACACAATCTCAAAAAAATAAAATTATTTCATTATTATATTAAATATTAGCTCAAAATTATCATTAATTAAGCAATTATTATCTTTATAATTAATTTCACAATTAAACGAGAAATAGCTGCACATTTTAGAAATAATTTAGGAACTAAAAAAATAAAGATTATTTACAAAATAAAGATTCAAAAAAACATATTAAAAAACAAAACAGATCTAACAAAATGATATTGCATCACTGCCTAATATTATTTTAATTAAAAAAGAAGAATTCTCCAATCTTAAACTAAAGCATTTTTTCGATATTCCTTTGGAGTTGTTCCAATTAATTTTTTGAACAGCTTATTGAAGTTGGAAGCTGTTTTATAACCACATTCGTAAGCAATTTCAGAAATTCCCAAATCGGTTTCAATTAAATATTTACAAGCATTTGAAACCCTGATTTCATTAAGGTATTCTACAAATGGTTTTTTGGTTTTGGCTTTAAACATTCTGCAAAAAGACGTAGGCGTGAGATTAGCGATTTTAGAAATTTCATCAAGTGATATTTCTTCTTTATAATTTGTTTTTACATATTGAAAAACAGCAGCAAGCCGATCATTTTTATTTTCGTCGCTGACAGAAACATACGAATCATCATTGATATACCTAAGATCTTTGCTTTTTGATAAAAGAAATAAAATTTCAATCAGTCCCATAACGACTTCAAAACCTTTCTTTTTGAGCAGTTTTTCCATCTTTTTAGAAATGATTGCATTAGTTTGTCCGGTAATAGATACACCTTTTATGGCCTGAGAAAAAAACTTTTTGACTTCCAGCGCTTCCGGTAATTCATAAAAAGAATCTCCAAAAAGATCTCTGCTAAAATAAATCACTATAGCTTTAGCTTTTAAACTATTTATTCCTTTATAAAAAATTTCATCATTAAGCCAAACATGTGGAATATCATCTCCCAGAAAAACCATATCTCCGGATTCGAAACATTCTACAGAATTTCCAATGATACGTTTTCCGTGACTTTCTAAGATATAAACCAACTCAAATTCCGGGTGCGAATGAAAAGGCGATTGGAAAAAAGATTCCTCACGTGAAAACACAGATAGTGACGTATTTGTATAAGAAGCGATATTTGTTTTAACAATTTTCATTTTTAGAATAACAATGATAATTAATAACTAAATAAGGATAAAATTGGAGTATTTATTAAATTAATTTAGATATAATTTTATATTTCATAAAAAACAAAAATAGCAAAAAATCTTTAAGGCATTACTAAATCGATTTAATAAATTTAAAAAAATGTAAAATTATCGGAAATAAATTGTTAAATCATCAATTTTATTATTTTTTAAGTAAAACGATTTAGTAAAAGTCTGAAAAATTGGAATAAAATAAAAAAATTATACCCGAAAAAATGAAAAAAGGACTCTTGATTTTCTTGATTATGTCATGCATAAATTCGATTGCACAGACAAAAACGACCGGAAATGTTGTAGAATATTTTGGAAAAGAAAAAATCGTTAGTACAGCCGAAGGAAATGTTTTATATCAATTTATAAATGGATTTACACTGCAAACCGAAAATAAAACAGGAACCCTTTTTAATGGACAAGATCCTATAGCCTGGCAATATGCGGTTGGTAAATTTGTAAATCCGAATAAAAAAAAAGGAGACTGGCAGGAAATCAATGTAGACTCTGCAAAAGTTTTCAGCGGAAAGCCTATGAGATCAGCTTTTCTTTATACCCAATATACTGCTTCAAAAGAACAAATTGTTCTCTTAGAAACTACGGGAGGCACACGTACTTATATAAACGGTCTGCCGCATGAAGGTGATCATTATGATTTTGGATATTCTTTGATTCCTTTTAAACTCCGAAAAGGCGTAAATGAATTTATTTATACCAAAGGTCGTTTTGGTCGTGTGAAATCAAAAATTATTGTTCCTTCAAAAAGCATTCAGTTTACCAAACGTGATTTGACACTTCCTGACGTTATTAATGGCGAAAAAGATGAGAAATGGGCTTCCGTTCGTGTAATCAACGCGACTGAAAAAGAGTTGAAAAATCTTGTAATCACAGCTACTTTATCAAGCGGAGAAAAAGCTACTTATGCAACAGATGCCATCATGCCTATGTTTGTCAGAAAAGTAAAATTTAAAGTTCCGGCTGCAAAAGCCGATTTTACAGGAGAATTAAAAATGGAAATAACACTTGCAAATAAAAATGGAAAAGTAATCGACAAAACAGAAATCACAATCCAACAACGATCTGCGACTGTTCATCATGAACGAACTTTTGTAAGTAAAGTTGATAACAGTGTTCAATATTATAGTATCGCCCCGGCATTGAGCACTGGACCAAAAGCATTGGTTCTTTCTGTTCACGGTGCTTCGGTCGAAGCCAGAAATCAGGCAAGAGCCTACAAACAAAAAGATTGGGTCCATATTGTCGCCGCTACAAATCGTCGTCCTTTTGGTTTTAACTGGGAAGATTGGGGAAGAATTGATGCGCTGGAAGTTTTAGCCGAAGCCAAAAAAGTTTTTAATACTATTCCGGCCCAAACCTATTTAAGTGGTCACTCCATGGGCGGACACGGCACCTGGTTTCTGGGAACAACCTATCCTGGTAAATTTGCAGCCATTGCTCCTTGTGCCTCCTACCCTGACATTTCAATGTACGGATTTGATAAAGGCGATGAAATGCATGATATGTTCAAAGCATTTGAACCAATCAAACGTTCGGCTAATTCTGGCCGTGTTAAAAGTATTGTTCAAAACCTAAAACAAACAGGAGTTTATATGCTGCATGGCGATGCCGATTCGACTGTTCCGATTTCGCAAGTGCGGGAAATGCGCCAGATTTTAGGCACTTTTCATCCTAACTTTTGTTATTATGAATATCTTGGTGGCGAACATTGGTATGGTGATCATTCGGTTGATTGGTTTCCGATATTTGAATTCTTCAAACGTCAAACGATTCCAACCAATAAAGAAGTTAAAGAAATTGATTTTCACACCGCAACTCCGGCAGTTTCTTCAACTGATTACTGGATCAAATTACAACAGCAGATTCACCCTTTTGATTTTTCTAATATCAATGCAAAAATTGATAAACAGCAAATTAACATCAAAACGGTAAATGTTTCGATAATGGAACTTGATTTGGCTTCTTTAGATTTAAAAGGAGAAATTACATTAAATATTGATGATCAGCTTGTAAAAACAACTTCAGATAAAAAAGCTATTCTGAATTTAAAAGATGGTAAATGGGCTTTCATAAACGAAATCAACACAGCTGAAAAATATGCTGAACGTCAGGGCGGATTCAAGTTTGCCTTCGATAATAATGTCGTTTTTGTATATGCGACAGGTGGTTCCGAATCAGATCGTGAATGGTATTTAAACAGAGCCCGTTTTGACGCAGAAACTTTTTATTACAGAGGAAATGGAAGTATCGATGTGATTGCAGACAAAGAATTTTCATTAGAAAAATACAAAGACAGAAACGTGGTAATTTATGGAAATGCATCAAACAACAGCGCCTGGAAATTACTATTGAAAAATGCTCCAATTCAGATTGACAATCAACAAATAAGAGTTGGTGATAAAGTGTTAAAAGGAGATGATTTGGCTGCCTATTTTGTAGTTCCAAGAAAAGACAGTAAAACAGCCATGGTAGGCGTTGTTGCCGGAACTTCAGAAAAAGGAATGAAAGCAACCTGGGCAAACAATTATATTTCCGGAATTACAGGTTTTCCCGATGTTATGATTTTTAAAGCTAATTTGCTTTTGAATGGATTGCCAGATATGAAAGTGAGTGGCTTCTTTGATAATAACTGGTCAACCAAAACGTTAGAGTTTTTTTAATTTAAAAAACAAAAGGCAAATCCAGAGAGAAAGGATTTTCTATTGAAATTTTAAAGAAAACAAAAAGTACAAAATAGTGTAGCAAATTATTTTACTAATACGATTTAGTAATTAAATAAAAACACTTATTTTTAACAACAAAAGCAAAATAAAAAGATACAACATATGAACAATCGTAGAAATTTTCTAAAAACCGCTGCAATGGCTTCGGCTGCTGTGGCGCTGAGCTCTTTCACTGGGAAATCAGAAGAAGACGAAGATCACAATACTCTTTCCGCCGGAAAAATAAGAAAACCAATTGTACTCTCTACCTGGAATTTTGGTTTAAAGGCCAATGAAGCTGCCTGGGAAGTATTAAAAAAAGGTGGGCGCGCCCTGGATGCTGTAGAGGCAGGAGTTAAAATTCCGGAAGGTGATCCAACAGAAAGAAGTGTTGGGTATGGAGGAAGACCTGACAGAGACGGACGCGTAACTTTAGACGCCTGCATCATGGACGAAATGTCTAATATTGGTTCTGTAGGTTGTCTGGAATTTATTAAACATCCTATTTCTGTTGCGCGTGCTGTGATGGAAAAAACACCACACGTAATGTTAGTTGGCGATGGAGCACTTCAATTTGCTTTAGCACAAGGTTTTCCAAAAGAAAATCTATTAGTTCCCGATTCTGAAAGAGAATGGAAAGAATGGCTAAAAACTTCGGAATACAAACCAATTGCTAATATTGAAAATCATGATACCATCGGAATGATTGCTTTAGATGCTGATGGAAATCTTTCAGGAGCTTGTACTACTAGCGGAATGGCTTTCAAAATGCACGGCCGTTTAGGAGACTCTCCTATTATTGGTGCTGGTTTATATGTAGATAACGAAATTGGTGCCGCAACTGCAACGGGTCACGGTGAAGAAGTAATTAGAATTTCAGGAAGTCATTTGGTTGTTGAATTGATGCGTCAGGGAAAATCTCCTCAAAAAGCATGTGAAGAAGCCGTTATGAGAGTCGTGAAACTGATGAAAAACAGAAACAAAGATTTAAAAGATATTCAGGTTGGATTTATTGCTTTGAACAAAAAAGGGGATTACGGTTCTTATTGCGTACAGAGTGGTTTTAACTATGCTGTTTATGACGAAACCGGGAACAAGTTGATCAATCCTGAGTTTTACATAAAGTAATCGAAAACAAGTACTCATTAAAAAGATATAAAAATGAAAAATAGATTCAAATTATTATATACAGCATTTGTCTGTGCCAGTGCACTTTCAGTTCATGCACAGGGCGATTTCAGTATGAAAGCTGACAAATCAGAAGAAGCGGGTTATGTGTGGACAAAAGATCCTTTAGTAAAAGCTAATCTGGACAAATGGCAGGGTTACAAATTTGGAGTACTAATTCACATGGGACTTTATTCTCAGTTGGGAATTGTAGAATCCTGGGGCCTGGCTCCGGAAGATTGGGTCACCAGAGACGGCTATGACGATTATTACAAATATGCTACGGATTACAGAAATACCAAATTTAAATTAAATCCGACGAATTTAAACTCTGAAAAATGGGCCAAAATGTTCAAAAATGCCGGAGCAAAATATATGATTTTTACATCGAAACATCACGATGGATTCTGTATGTATGATTCTAAATTTACAGATTTTAAAATCACCAATCCGAAATTGCCGTATGCTAAAAATCCTAAAGCCGATGTCTTAAAAGACGTTTTGGATGCTTCAAGAAAAGAAGGACTGGCAGTGGGCGTTTATTTCTCAAAACCGGACTGGACTACAGAGAACTTTTGGTGGTCGTATTATCCTCCAAAAGACAGAAACCCTACTTACGATATCCAAAAATTCCCGGAAAGATGGCAAAGTTATGTACAATACACACAAAATCAGTTGAACGAATTGACTACCAATTATGGAAAAGTTGATATTCTCTGGCTGGATGGCTGTTGGGTTCGACCGTTATCAACTATCAATAAAAAAGTAGAAGATTTTTGTAAATATCCTTATGATATGGATATCAACATGAAATTAATATCCGAAACAGCCCGCAAAAAACAACCCGGAATGTTGGTTGTAGATCGTTGGGTTCCGAGCGAATATGAGAATTATTTAACGCCTGAGCAAAAAACGCCAGAGAAACCATTAAGTGTGCCTTGGGAAAGTTGTATTACTCTTGGAGGAGCCTGGGGATGGGTGCCAAACGACAATTACAAATCTTCAAAAGAAGTAATTCAATTGATGACCAGTATAGTGGTAAAAGGGGGAAATCTATTATTAGGTGTTGGACCAGATGCTAAAGGAGAATTTGATCCAAAAATTGAAACAACTTTAGCTAACGTTGGAAAATGGTTATCAGTAAATGGTGAAGCTATTTACGATACTAAACCTGTTGCCCCATATTTAGATGGAAAAGTTGGTTATACACAGAAAGGAAAGTCGATTTACGGAATTTATATGCCTGCCAAAGACGAAAAAGAATTACCGGCGGAAATCAGCATCAAAACTGATATTAAAGGAAATTTAAAAGCTTCTTTACTGAACAACAAACAAAAATTGACCAGTAAAAAAGTGAATGACGGAATCGTTGTCACCATCCCAAAAGAATTGAGAACTTCATTAGCCAATCAGGAAGCGGTGGTCATTAAAATAACGCAATAATTGATATAAGATCAAATGAAAAAACTAGTATTAACTTTCTTAGGATGTTTTGTCTTTTTGTCAATTTCGGCACAGAGAGTTGGCCCTCCGGCTCCTTATGGGGCTTTGCCAACTGAACCGCAATTGCGTTGGCAGGAATTGGAACAATATGTTTTGGTGCATTTTACGCCAACCACTTTTCAGAATAAAGAATGGGGATATGGCGATGCCGATCCTAAAATTTTTAATCCTGCAAAATTTGATGCGAGCCAAATTGTGAACGCTGCCAAAGATGGTGGTTTTAAAGGTGTAATTTTTGTGGCCAAACATCATGACGGGTTTTGTTTATGGCCAACGAAAACAACAGCTTACAACATTAGTGCAAGCCCTTTTCGTAATGGAAAAGGTGACATGGTAAAAGAATTTGAAGTTGCAGCACGTAAGGCCGGAATGAAATTCGGGCTCTATTGCTCACCTTGGGATCGAAACAATGAAGATTATGGAAAACCTGAATATGTAGAAAAATACCGAAATCAGTTAAGAGAATTGTATTCCAATTATGGCAACTTATTCATTACCTGGTTTGATGGTGCAAATGGCGGCGACGGTTATTATGGCGGTAAAAACGAGAAAAGAAGCATTGACCGATCTACGTATTACGGCTGGGATAAAACCTGGGGAATATCTCATGAATTACAACCCGGAGCTGTTATTTTTGCTGATAATGGCGATGTGCGCTGGGTTGGAAATGAAAGAGGTTTTGCTAATGAAACTTCCTGGGCAACTTTTACTCCAGAACCAATAGCGGGCAAAGCAGTAGCTGTTCCCGGAGAAACAGATTCGGAGAAAGCTCAGGGCGGAACACGAAACGGTAAGTTCTGGAAACCAGCTGAATGTGATGTACCTCTTAGAAATGGCTGGTTTTATCATGCCAATGAAGACAATAATGTAAAATCAGTTTCGGAGTTATTCGAAATTTACTTAAAATCTGTTGGAAGAGGCGCTGGTATGGATATTGGAATTGCACCAAATACTGACGGTGTATTACATCAAAATGATGTTAAGGCTTTGAAAGATTTCGGTGATTTTCTGAAGAAATTATTTACAGATAATCTTGCACAATCGGCTGTGATTACGGCTTCGGAAATTCGAGGTGAAAATCAAATATTTTTCGGAACCAAAAATCTTACTGATAACGACCGTTATTCATATTGGGCAACCAGTGATGAAGTAAAAAAAGCAACCCTGACTTTAGAATGGAAAACAGCACAAACGTTTAATATCATTCGTTTAAGAGAAAACATCAAATTGGGTCAACGCATTGAAAAAATCGAAATTGATGCTTTTATCAATGGAATTTGGAAAAAAGTAGGCGAAGCTACCAGTATTGGTGCCAACCGATTGGTCCGTTTACCAAATTATATCACAACTTCAAAATTGAGAATTAGTATTAAAGAATCTCCAGTTTGTATTGCTTTAAGCGATGTCGGTGTGTTTAGGGAGCCTGAACATTTAGCACTTCCAAAAATTAAAAGAGATAAAGATGGGAATGTTTCTATCACTACTGAAACACCCGTACACCAAATCCGTTATACAATTGACGGAACAGAACCTACTGTACAATCTCCAATTTATGTAAGTCCATTTCCATTTTTAACCTCAGGTGATGTGAAAGTAAAATCATTTGGAACAGACATGAAATCAAGTGAAACTGTAGTTCAAGCCTTCAATGTTTACAAAAAAGACTGGAAAATAGTTACCGCTAGTTTTGAAAATGAGGAAAAGGAAAAAGCATTAAACGCTATTGATGAAAATACTGAAACTTTTTGGAGTACGGCTGATAATACGTCCTTAACGCCTTTACCACAATCCATGGTTATTGATATGGGACAAGAAATGGAAATCACATCTTTATCGTACTTGCCTCGTCAAAATGGAACGGGTGGAATTGTAAAAAATTACCAATGGGAAGTAAGTACAGATAATATCACCTGGAAAACTGTTGCAGAAGGTGAATTTGCTAATATCAAAAGTAATCCGGTGGAGCAAAACATCACTTTAAAAGCATCGGCGAAAGCCAGATATATTAAATTCATTGGAAAGACCAGTGTAGATGGAAAATATATTACTGTTGCTGAAATTGGTGTAAAAACGAAATAATCCTGTTTCTTTTACATAGTTAGATAAAGACAAAAAAGTCCATTCGCCGCAGCGAATGGACTTTTTTTTAAGATTCTAAGTGGCTAAGCTTAAATTCGTTATTCGTTATTCGTTATTCGTTATTCGTTATTCGTTATTCGTTATTCGTTATTCGTTATTTTTTATTTTTTATTCTATTTTCTTTATTCTATATTCTTTATTCTTATTATTCCTGAATCACTTTCAAGGTAGTTCCATTTACAAAATCATCATGTGAAATAAAGAAACTATTCAGGCTTTTTCCATTTAACTGAATGTCTTTAACTTTTCCATCAGTATTGATTTCTCGCTGAATTACGATATTTTCTTTCTTGTAATATCTTGGATCTAATTGAATCGTTATTTTATCAAACATTGGCGTTGTAATGGTATAAATTGGATCTCCGGGTGATATTGGATAGAATCCCATCATAGAATACACCAGCCAGGCCGACATAGTTCCTGTATCGTCGTTTCCGGGTAATCCTTTTGGTTCATTCTTGAAATATGCTGCCACTAATTTCTTTACCATATCCTGACTCTTCCACTCCTCACCTTTTATGTAATTGAATAAATAAGGATAAGCAATATCCGGCTCGTTTGCCATATCAAATTGTTTGCTATCAAAAACTTTTTGCAATTGATCAGAGAAAGGTTTATCACCGCCCATTAATTTTATCAATCCCCTGATATCGTGTGGTACCATAAAAGCGTATTGCCACGCATTACCTTCAATAAAGCCAACATTGGCCTGAAAATTAGCTCCTGCTTCAGGATCAAAAGGTTCATACCATTTATCGGTAGCAGTTCTTGGTCGAAGTAATTTTAAATCTTTGTCATATAATTTTCGGTACGATAAGGAACGTTTACTAAAACGCTTAAAATCTTCTTTTTCACCTAAAGCTTTCGCTAAAAGTGAAATCGCATAATCTGAAGTATTATATTCTAACGTTGTAGAAACAGGTCCAGGATAATTGGTTGATAAATATCCTTTGTCGAGATATTCTTTAAGCCCGGGACGCAAGGGATTATCTTCAATTTGATCTGCACCTTTTAACATGGCATGGTAGGCTTTGTAAATATCAAAATCCTGAATTCCTTTTAAGCAGGCATCTACAATAACTATACTTGCAGGATCGCCAACCATTGTAAAGGTTTCTGTTGAATTTAATTCCCATTTTGGTAACCAGCCGTTTTCATCATACATTTCCAACATGCTTTTTATCATATCCGATTGTTGCTTAGGATAAACCAAAGAAGTTAACGGATGCATGTTTCGATACGTATCCCACAAAGAAAATACTGTATAACGTGTATCTGCAGTTTTTCCAATCTTAGTTCTTTTTATTCGGGGATATTCTCCATTACTATCATTTAAAGTATTAGGATGAATTAAAGTGTGATACAATGCCGTATAAAAAATAACTTTATCCTGATAGGAACCACCTTCAACTAAAATTTTAGAAAGTTCCTTATTCCATTCATCATACGTTTCTTTATAAACAGTGTCAAATGATTTACCTCCGGTTTCTTTTTCTAAATTCTCACGGGCATTTTCAATACTAACATAAGAAACTCCAATTTTAACTTCAACTGTTTCTTTTTTATCAAATTCATACGTAAAATAAGTTCCGATACTATCTCCAACAACTGTTTTAATGGTATTTTTCATCATTCGGGTTTTACCATTGTACCCCATCCATTGTGCTTCTACACCTTCATATTTTGGTGTTTTTTTCCAAACTCCATAATGGTTCGCCGGTTTTGAAAATTTAGCTACAAAATAAACCGGATATGCTTCTTCAGGACTATTATAACAAAACGAACCAACAGTACGCATTCCTTCTATTTCTGTTGGAGAAACCACTTTTACCATCGCTCCTTCTTCATTTGTCAATCCTAAACCAAGATTCAGTAAAATATTAGATTGTCCTTTTGGAAAAGTAAATTTACTTACTCCTACTCTTTTCGAAGCCGTAAATTCTCCCTTAACTTTATATTTATCAATATTTACGCTATAATAAGCCGTTTTGGCCACTTCATTAGAATAAGTAGAACCATATTTCATATGATTGGTTTCAACCGCTCCGGTCGTCGGCATTAGCAAGAGCACACCCAAATCAGGACAACCTACACCGCTTAAATTCACCTGACTAAATCCGGTTAAAAATGTATTTTCATTTACATAAGGATTAGACAGCCATTGACTGTCTTTTTCTAAAGGTCGGTTTTTAGATCCCGCTACATTAAACGGACTAATACTTGCCATTCCTCTTGGTGCGATTGGTCCCGGAGATGTAGCACCATAATTTGAAGTGCCTATAAACGGATTCACAAGATCTGCGGGCTGCTGCCCAAAAATACTTATGCTAAAAAACAGCATGTAAAAAAAACATGCTGTTTGGATTGTTGTATTTCTCATTTCTTTTTTAGCTATTATTACTTCAGCTACTCTAATTCACTACTATTTCATCTACAAATAACCATGAACTATCGCCCTTTGGACTTTTTCTTAAGTTAACTGCAATTATTTTTACAAATCTCGCATTTTGTTTTTGAAAATCAATTTTAAAATCTTTTAATTCTGAAATTGGATTTGCCGCATAAGCACGGCTCACTTTTCCAACTTCTTTATAATTGATACTATCATTTGAAACCAACACTTTTATTTGTGTAGGAAAATTAATTCCCGCTCCCTGACTTTCCAGTGTTCCAACCGATACCTGCTGTATGCTTTCTTGTTTTTCAAGATCAATTACAATTTCCATATCATTGACTAACCAGGCCTGCCATTGTCCATCGTGAAAATTTTTAGAACCGCGAATTGTATTTACCATTCCAAAAGGTCCATCGCCTTTGTAATTTTCATTGTATGGCGTAAGGTAACTTACTTTATGCGCCACCGCTTTATGAAAAACTATCGTATCCGTAAATGTTTTTCCAACTGGCTTGTCATTTTGAAATAAGGAGGCTTTTAGAATCGTTGTTTCGTTAAACGGAATTGGATTGGTATATTTTAAAGCCTGTTGATCTAATGGTTTATTGCCAATAACATAGCGAATATCCGGATTTGGGAATTCATTTTTTAGTGTAATATTAATTTGTTTATGAGCTAAATCTGCACTTGAAGAAGCCGTTACTAAATAAGCACTTTTTGCATAATTGATACCTAAATAATTGTAACGCTGAAATAATGAAGCTAATCTTGTAGTAAAATCATTCCAGTTGCGACTTTCTTTTGGACTCCATAAAACTTCAGATAAAGCAGCCAGTCTCGGGAAAATCATATATTCTGAAGCACTTGGATTTGAAAGATGTTCTGCCCATAAATTCGCTTGTCCACCTAAAACATGTTTTGCCTGCTCCGGTGCCATAGTAGGTACAACAGGATCAAATTCGTAAACTTTGTTTAATGGGTTATATGCATCAAAAGCCAAAGGTTCTTCATTTTGAGGCCCCTGATAAAAATTAAAATAACAAGGTGATTCCGGTGTCATAATAACATCATGACCTTGTTCTGCCGCTTCAATGCCCCCATTGGTTCCTCTCCAGCTCATTACAGTTGCATCAGGAGCCAGACCGCCTTCTAATATTTCATCCCAGCCAATTATCTTTTTGCCTTTAGAATTGATGTATTTCTCCATTCTTTTTACAAAATAGCTTTGCAGTTCATGGGTGTTTTTCAAACCATTTTCCTGCATTCTTTTTTGACAATGCGGACATTTTTCCCAATTGGTCTTAGTTGCTTCATCACCTCCAATATGAATGTATTTTGAAGGAAAAATGGTGATTACTTCGTCTATTACATTTTGCAAAAATTCAAAAGTAGTTTCTTTTCCGGCACAATAAATATCAGTAATTGGCCATAAACCTCCTGACGGAACTCCAATACGCTGATCAAAACAAGCCAGTTCCGGATAAGCGGCAATTGCACTGCTTACGTGTGCCGGCATTTCGATTTCAGGAATAATTTCAACGTTTTTTGATGCCGCATATTTTACGATTTCTTTTAATTCTTCCTGAGTTAGAAATCCTCCATAAGTTCCTTTTTCGTCTGGATTTGTGGTAAGTCTCGCATTCCATGACAAATTCTCCTGATCGACCCTCCAGGCACCAACTTCGGTTAATTTTGGATATTTTTTAATTTCAATTCTCCATCCCTGATCATCAACCAAATGCAAATGCAAAACATTCATTTTGTGCATGGCCAAACGATCTATCGTAGCCAGAATATAATTTTTATCGAAGAAATGACGTGACAAATCCAACATTAAACCTCTCCATTGAAAACGCGGTTTATCATTGATAACCACACTCGGAATTTGCCATTTTTGCTTTGCTATCACATTTTTACTTTCGATAACTACCGGAAGCAACTGTCGAATACTTTCCAATCCGTAAATAAAACCTGCCTGTCCTTTGGCGGTAATGGTAATGAATTTAGAATTTACATCTAGTACATACGCTTCTTTCTCTAAAGTTTCATCCACTTTAAATTGTACATAATTGCTATTCGGAGTCGCGGTAGATACTTCAGGACGAAATCCTCCTGCTTTTTCAAATTTATTTATAAGAGCATTTGAAATTTCCTTTTGAAAATCAGTAACAGCTATAAATTTTGTGCTTTTAGAAAATTCAAACACACCTTTGTTAATTACTAACTGCGTTGGTTTCGGAATAATTTTAATGTCTTTTTCCGTGTAGACTTTTTGACTGTAACCCGCAGTTAAAACGGTTAAGAAGATTAAGACAAATAATGGTTTTAATGTTCTCATACTATTATTTTAAAGATGGTGTAATTTTAAATTGATACTGATAAATTTTGTCTTTCAAAAGATATTTTTCCATTGGCCACGCTTGCCAGCTATCAATACCTCCCACTCCCATTTGTTTGTAATCGATCTTTAAACTGGTTAAATCTCTTTCTTTTAATTCGGCTGCGTGTCTTTGATCTTTTTTCAATCCGTCATCTAAATCTTCGTTTAGATAATGTAAAGCTGTTATTGACAACAAATCATCTGATTTTACAGTTAACTTCAATTTGTCGTTTGATAATTCAAGCCAACGAACATCTGTTTTATTTCCTGTTTCCTGCGGGCGAATATAAGGATAATATTGCTCTGAAACCGTTTGATTATAAAGACCGACTTGCGAACTGTAATTACGGTCGATATAATTTTCATGGGGTCCTCTTCCATAATAACTCATATTGTTAAAATCTTTCGGAACAATTATTTCCATACCAAATCTTGGCAGCATTGGCTGTTCTTTTGCTTTATCAATATTGATTTGCTCTTTCACGCTTAATTCTCCACTGCCGCTAAGTTCGTAATTCAAAACTAATTTTGAAGCAACCTGAGGTAAATCATATGTTGCGGTAACACTAATTTTATTGTCTTTAGATACGGTATAAGCCCAATTTACAAGCATCGGATTTTCTGTTGCGTCTTTCCATGCTTTTAATTTTTCCTGAAGATAGGCCCCAAAATCATTGTCGTTTGGCGCTCTCCATAAATTAGGACGCAATTGATAGCCTTCTTTTATAATTGGCTGATTTTGGAATGAATAACCACTTATGAATCCCGTTTTTTTATCAAAAGCAATCTCCGTTTTATCACTTTTAAATACGGTACTTTTTTCTTTTTTCTCTACCATTATTTTTGAACCGCCTTCGATTTTAATATCGTTTTTCCAGCTTCCTTTAAATGCCAATTGATCTGTTGCAATCTGAAAATCTTTTGGTAAAAACGGTTCGTCTTGTTTTATATGATAAGTCAAATTTATAAAAGCTTCCTGAAACTGTTTTCCATCTAAATTAACAGGTAATTTATACGATTTTGATTCATTAGATTTTATTTCTAAATTATCAATAACACCACTTTCGACCTCTTTTCCATCCAAAATTAATTCCCAATGCAAACTTACATTACTTAAATCTTTAAATGAAAATTCATTGTAAACTTTTATAGTTGCAGTCTCTTTATTTTCCCACGTAGTAAGAATATTTTGATACACATTTCGCACTTCAAAAGCATGCGGATTTGGCTCTCTTTCTACAGTAAAAACTCCGTTGTTTACAAAGTTGTTGTCATTTTTCATGTCTTTGGGACCAAAATCTCCACCATACGCCAAAATTCGGGTTCCGTCAGCAGTTGTTTTATAAACCGACTGATCAATCATATCCCAAATAAAACCTCCCTGTAAATTTGGATATTTTCGAATGATATCCCAATAATCTTTAAAATTCCCCATCGAATTCCCCATCGCATGTGCGTATTCACACAAAATATATGGTCTTGACGGATTTGGGTTTGCCAATATATATTCTTCCATTTTATCAGGTGAACTGTACATTGGATCGATAATATCAGAATTCCATTCGTACTTCAAATCTTTTCCATCCCATGCTCCGGCTGTAGCTCTTTCGTACTGAATTGGTCTTGATTTATCGCGATTTTTAATCCACAAATAACCTCGGTAAAAATTGTAACCGTTACCCGCTTCATTCCCCATACTCCAGATAATTATAGAAGTATGGTTTTTATCCCTTTCTACCATACGCTGCATACGCTGTAAGTGCGCCAGCTCCCAATCTGGTTTATTACCTAAGGTTTTGGTAATATCATAACCCATTCCGTGTGATTCTATGTTGGCTTCATCAACCACATAAATTCCATATTTATCGCATAATTCATAAATATATTCATCGTTTGGATAGTGCGACATTCTCACCGCATTGATATTAAATTCTTTCATGATCTTAATATCCTGTTCCATGCGCTCTCTTGAAATTGTTTGCCCCGTTACCGGATCAACTTCATGACGGTTTACTCCTTTTATATAAATGGCTTTTCCGTTTACTAAAAGCTGTCCACCTTTGATTTCTACTTTTCTAAAACCAACATTTTGGTTAATTACCTCTATTAAAGTTCCTTTTTTATCTTTTAAAAGAAAAGATACCTGATATAAATTCGGAATTTCGGCGCTCCATTTTTTAGGATTATTTACAGCAAAATCGAACGTTTGTTTTTCGCTTAAAGCGGAAATCACTTTTGAGGTAATGATTTTATCTCCGTCTTTTAATTGAACCTCTAAAGTATAATTGTCTTTTTGATTTAAATTTGAAAATTCAGTTGAAATTTTCAAGCTTCCATTCACATAAGAAGGATCTAAATCCGGAATAATTTCATAATCTTTTAAATGGGTTTTATTTCTCGCAACTAAATAAGAATCACGTGTAATTCCGCTCATTCTCCACATATCCTGACATTCTAAATACGAACCGTCATTCCATTTCATTACCTGCAAAACGATCGTGTTTTTACCGGTTTTTACATATTTGTTTAGGTTAAATTCAGAAGGCAGTTTTCCATCTTCGCCATAACCCACATAAACACCATTTACCCAAACGGTAAGGTTTGATTTTGCTGCACCAACATGCAGAAAAATGTCTTTTCCTTCCCAGGATTTATCAATGGTAACTTCTCTTCTGTAAACTCCGGTTGGATTAAATTTTGTTGGAACAAACGGCGGATTTGGTGCCATTAAATAATCAAAATCATAAGTGGTATTTACATAAACCGGATAGCCATAACCATTTACATCCCAGCTTGCCGGAATTTTAAAATTATCCCATGACTGGTCGTTAAAATTACTTTTTTCAAATTCCTTCGGAAGATCTGCCGGGCTGTCAACATATTTAAATTTCCATGCTCCGTTGATATCCAAATAGTTTTTTGATGATTTCCAGTCGTTATTGGCTGCTGATTTTTCATTCTCAAAAACATAATAGGCCGCGTGCATCGGCTCTCTATTATCTTCATTGATTTTTTCATTTTGCCAAAAAGGAGTACTTTCCTGCGCCTGAACAGAAAATATAGAAACTATTGTGAGTGTGGCTATGAATACAGTTTTTTTTCATTATTTAATTTTTATTCTTGTGTGCTGAATCTTAAATTTTATTTCTTCAAAAAAAATAGTATAACACCCTCTTTACTCACAAAGAATGAATCCTATCTCAATAAAAACAAACAGAACCACAATTACTATCATGGTTCCTGCAAATATATAAAGTTACTTTTGATCAAAATCCGAATATCTACACTAACCAAAAATTGCAGACATCCGGATTTGATAAAAAAACCACTAATTTTTTAAACTTGCTTTTGTTTCCTTAATTGTTTTCAGATTGCTTTCAGATAAAGCACCACCATCAAAAAAAGAAACTCCTACAGCACCATTTTCTTTTGCTAATAAAATGGCTTCTTTTAATTCCTTGTCCGATTTTAATCCCGGAATATAAATTCCCGTATTAATTTTCGTTTGTTTGCCTTGTAAATCGGCTACACCTTGTTTTGTTGCATAGCCAACCCAGTCAATTTCTTCGTCATAGAAACTATGATAAATCATTGGATATACTTCATCAATATCCCATTTATCCCAACGCTGACGTACCATATGATCTGCCATTTCAGGATAAGGAAATACGGCTGCTGTTAGTTTTTTATTGTGTTTGTGTACAATTTTGTAAGCGTCATTAACTACAGCTTGTATCGCATTAAGTCTGAAGTTTTTCCACTCCATATCAATAGAAGTATTATGGCTCGTTTTTGGATTTTTATGATGGATTTTTTCAAACGCTTTCACACATTCATCACAATAACAAAAATCAAACTGAGGCAATTCTACATCCTGAACCAAGTTGTATTTTGGCAATAAACTGATTGGTAAAAAGATGTCCGGGAAACGAATGTAATCTAAGTGAACGCTTTCGATTCCTTCTACTTTTGCCAGTTCTTCAACTAAATGTAAAACGTGCTCTCTTGATTCTTTTCTTGTTGGACATAACCATTGATAATAATCTACATAAGGACGGTTATCAAAACAAGATTTTCCTTCTTTACTTACCTGATACCAATCCGGATGTTGCAAAGCAATTGAATCTCCGGGTCTGTTCATCGCCATAATCCAGGCGTGCACTTTTAGTCCTTCTTTTGCTGCTAAAGGTGCTATTCTTTTTAAAAGTTTTGGATCAGTTCCTGTATTTATTAATACTTCATCAATTCCGCCATCTTTGTATTTTTTGAATTCTTTTTTGTAATCTGCATCAGATTTTTTAGCGTCTGCGGTTGTCCAGACTCCAAATTTAAAAGTGGTTTGTTCTTCTTTTTTTGCACATGAAAAAATACTTAGTGCCAATAAAAAAAGTAATAATTTTGGTAATTTCATAGTGGTTTATTTTGATATTATTTTGCCGTCTTCTTCTATAATTAAAGTGTTATTAGAAAAGGGACTTTTTACTGAAATATTAAATCCGGAGGCATGATTTTCAAGTACTGGTTTTAATACTTTTCCATCAACAACAATCGGTTTTTTAGTAAGATCTGTTACCGATTTTGCCCAGGTTTTATGCTTTCCGTGATATTCTTTCTGCGCGCGGTAAAGTGTGTACAATTCCCATTTTACTTTTTCATCCTTCGGAATTGCAAAACTGTCTTTTCCTTCTTTAGAAGAAAAATAAACATAGCCCCATTTTTCAGGTTCATGCATGTTGATTACGCCCATTGGCGACCACACCCAATTGTATTCCGGAAGAAATTTTCCGCCAGTATCTTTCTTACGTTCATAACTGCCATTTTTAATATCGTGCTGCCAGTTTACTCTTGAGAAATTAACTCTCCAGAATTTGTCTACAGGAACATTTTGATCGAAATAAGATGTTTTATAAGATGCCCAAGGAATAGCCATTTCTAAAATCCAGCCTTCATCAGTATCATTTGGGTTATTTAAAGTTCCGTTGATTTTTACAGCCGATTTTAAACCCGGAATATTCCAGTCATTTAAAACAACTTTATCATCTTCTCTATACGGTTTTGTTAAAAATAGATCCCAAGCTGTATTTAAAGCATTAATTTCTAATTCATAATAGTTAAAAGTATCGCTGTCGGGATCTATGAAAACTTCAAAATCATTGTTATAAAAAATAATGGTATCACGTTGTTTTAGATTAGCCCAAACGTGCGGTTCTTCCATTTTTGCCAGTATGTAAAAGTTGGTTTCGTCCCAAAGCATTTTTACTTTGGTTGCATATTTTGGTTTTATATCATTCTCAATATCTTCAAAAAGAGCAGTCCATTCTACTTTATTCCACGAAGCATCCCTTTCCTCTCCATCAATTACAATTGGAGTTGAAGTTTTAGCAGCTACATACGTTTTTGGTACAACATCCTTTTTCGGTTGTGAATAGCCACTTATCGAAAAAACACCTAAAGCAATCGTTAACCATCTAAATTTTAAAAGCATATTTTTTCTATAAACTGTTATCTTTTGTAAACTGCACCACTTCGCTTAATTTACCAAATGCGATAGCCACAACTGTATCAGCAGCACCATAATAAACAGCTAATTTATCTTCTTCTGTATCGTGCAAAGCAGCACAAGGAAATACTACATTTGGTACATCTCCAACCATTTCATAAAGTTCCGCAGGTCCTAATAAATAAGGTTGTGTTCTGTATTTTACTTTATCCGGAGAATTGACATCTAAAAGCGCCGATCCCATTGCATAACGGAAACCGTTGCAAGTATTAATAACTCCATGATAAATCATTAGCCAGCCATCCTCTGTAAGAATCGGGATTGGTCCTGCTCCTACTTTTGTACATTGCCACGCACTATCTTCAAACGGAGTTGGCTTCATCACCAAACGGTGTTCTCCCCAATATTTCATATCCGGGCTGTAACTGATCCAAATATCTCCAAAAGGTGTATGACCATTATCACTTGGACGGCTTAACATTGCGTATTTTCCGTTAATTTTCTGTGGAAACAAAACACCATTTCTGTTGAAAGGCAAAAAGGCATTTTCACATTGGAAAAATTCTTTGAAGTCAAAAGTATATCCAATTCCGATTGTTGGTCCGTTGTATCCATTACACCATGTAATCCAGTAACGATCTTCGATAAAAACCACACGAGGATCATATTTGTATGCCGATTCGATCATTTCAGTATTACCGGACTGCATTACAATTGGTTCGTGATTAATGTCCCAATCGATTCCGTTTTTACTGAAACCAGCAAAAATATTCATTTGAACCGCTTTGTTATCACATCTAAAAACGCCCGCAAAGCCATCGCCAAATGGAACAACAGCACTGTTAAAAATACTGTTTGACGATGGTATAGCATATCTTTCTATAATAGGATTTTCAGAATATCTCCACATTACATCATTACTATTTACGGGTCTGTCTTGCCAAGGAATTGTACTCATCTTTTTTATTGTTTGTTGTTTTTTGTTTTTTATAATATAAAGCTTTGTTCTCAATCTTGTCATCCTGAGGAACGAAGGATCACACTAGAAACTCCGCAATCTAAATCGTTAATCTTTGTCGAGTTCCGTGTGTGATCCTTCGTTCCTCAGGATGACCAAACTGCGACTGTTCTATCTAGGCTAATCCTCTATTTTCCGAACTTTATCCAACCATGTAAATTTCAAGATTGTTGTAGTCACTAAAAAGACTACTAACGCTATAATCGCTTTTGGATAATCTCTGATAACGAAGAAAATCGGAAGCAAAATCATACTGGATTGCCACACAATTCCGATAACACAATTCAGCATATCTTTCCAGAAATCATTATTTTTTTCGAAAGTCTGATCTTCGATTTTTAATGTTTTATAAACCGGACTCCACCAGCCCCAAGGTCTAACATTGGTGTAGAAAGATCTTAAAACATCCATGTCTGTTGGTTTGCTTAAGAAAGTTCCTAAAAGACATCCCAAAATAGAGAAACCAAATATCACCGGAAATAAGTAAATCGCCTGCACAGCTGCCAAATCAAACAAAAATGATCCTTCTGTAAAAGTTCCTTTGTATTGTCCTAAAACAAACTGTAAAGAAGCTACAATTAATCCTGCAAACATTCCCCAGAAGTAACCCCAGCCATTAAAACGCCACCAAATCCATTTTAGAAAATTGGCTGCAACATAACCTCCGTACAAAGCGCTGGTAATCCATAAGGTTAAGGAATTAATAGAATCTGCAAAGAATCCCATAAAAACACCTAAACCCACAACTATGAAAGAAGAAATCTGGCTCACCTTTATATAATGTGCGTTTGTGGCAACCGGTTTGAAGTATTTTTTATAAATATCATTTACAATATAAGCTGGTCCTGCATTTACAAAAGCAGAGAACCCGGACATAAATGCCGCCAATAAACCGGCAAGTAAAAGTCCTTTTATTCCGACAGGAAGATATAAGTTCACCACTTTAGGCATTAGCAATTCTAAATCGGCTCCGGTTAAACCTGTATTTGCATTTAGCTCTGGTGCCAGGTTTATCAAAGCAATTACCACAATTCCGGTAATTAATAAATATCTTGGAATGAACAAAATCAAATTCGTAAAACCACTCATATAAGCCGCTTCTTTTACCGATTTTGTAGACAGAATTCTTTGTAAATCATAACTTGGTGTTGGTCCGGCAACACTGGCGAAAAAACCTTTGAATAATGTCATTCCGATAAAAGCGCCAAACATTTTATAACCTTCAGAATCAATTAAATTATTGAAAGTCTGAAACTTTTCACTCCATTGGGTTTCAAACTGCCATCCGAAGAATACATTTTTCCATTCTTCACTGATTACGGAGTTGATCTGAATATCAGTATAATTTACAAAGGCATAACCCGCGATCAAAACACTGGCAATAATCATAATTAGATATTGCACCACTTCTGTAGCTACTACAGAAAACATTCCGCCTTTAACGGTATAAATTGTTGTTAAAAAGATAATTATTAAAGCATAAGATCGCTCTGATGTCAATAGAATTAAATCTCCATACTGAAGCGTTAAATCCCAGGGAAGAATAATAGTTATGAATTTCCCAATTCCTTCAAAGAAGTAAGCAATAAAACCAATTGTAGAAATTATGGCAAAAATGGCCACAATAATATGAGATGCTTTTCCGGCTTTGTCGTTTCCAAAACGGGTTAAAATCCATTCAGAACCAGTCATTACTTTTGATCTTCTGATCCAGACCGCAAGGAACATCATCACAAAAATCTGATTCCAAATCGGCCAAAGCCACATAAACATGAAACTTTTTACTCCATATAAAAACAGGACTCCAATCATCCAGGAAGTTCCTGAAACATCAAACATTCCTGATCCGTTACTCAAACCTAAAAAATACCATTTGATTGTTTTTCCGCCAAGGAAATAATCATCTAATCCTTTTGATGCTTTTCTTGAAATCCAAATTCCTATTCCTACTGAGAGCAGAATATAGGCTACGATGATCGATACGTCAATGATATCCATTAATTTTAGTATTTATTTGTTGGTTAGTTAATTGTACTTCTTCTTTTGGTGCTTTGTGTGATTGTTATTTTGTTTGGTAATCTCTATAATAAACTAGTACTACATTGATTTTAAGATCCTCAGGAAAAACCTGTTGATGATGCGATATTGTTTCTTCGTTAACATAACTATATTGTTTTTTTATGTAAATTGATTTAGTGAAGAAAACAGGATTAAAAAAAATCATGTCGACTTTTATTTTTATACACTTTTATTTTACAACTTGCAATCAGAATTGGCAGTAAAATAAAAGACCGATTTCTTCAAATAAAAACAATCTTAATTTAACTCTAAATCTAAACAAATTTGATTTTTGGTAAAACTATTTTAGACGGACGACATATAAACGAAGATAAACATCAAAAAAAGTCACAAAAAAACACTCCTATCATGAATTTCAATTCTGGCAAACTTTATCGTATACCGTTGCGTTATCATGTCTTTTTTTGGCTTACCTACTTTTTATTTAATACTTTTCGCTGGGGAAGCTATTTCAATGATTACTGGTATTCCTTAAAAACAAATTTACTGGGTTTTCCTATTCATATGACTTTATGTTATCTGAATATTTTGATTTTTATGCCTTATCTGGTTTATAGAAAAAAGTATTTTCTGTATGTAGTTGCGATTCTATCCTCTATTTTTTTAATGGTGATTCTAAAATACAACCTTACGTACTTATTAATAGCGCATAATGTTTGGCCTGAAGGACCAGAAGTCATAAGCAAACTGACACTCAATTACAGCATTGAGATGATGATGGGAGAATTGTATGTAATCACTTTTGTGGCAGCAATTAAAATCACCTATGATCTTTTAAAAGAACAAAAAAGAGTTACGGATCTTGAAAAATCGCAACTGGAAACAGAATTGCTTTTTTTGAAATCTCAAATTTCTCCGCATTTTTTCTTTAATACGCTGAATAACATCTATTCTTTAGCTGTTGAGAAATCAAACAAAACGCCAAAAGTTGTCATAAAACTTTCTGAATTAATGCGTTATATGTTGTATGATACCAAAAGTAAAAGACAAACTTTAGAAAATGAAATATTGTGTATTCAGAATTATCTGGATCTCGAAAGGATTAGAAATGATGATCGATTAGAAATAAACATGTCAATTTCCGGTGATATCCATGATAAGGAAATTGCTCCAATAATATTATTGACCTTTATTGAAAATGCCTTTAAACATGGTGTCAACAAAAACACGGGTAAAGTTATAATTAATATTAACTTCAAAGTAAAAGGCGATTATCTGCATTTTACAATTTTCAACCCAATGCCAGAAATTACGCAACATACAGACAATTTTAACCAGTCAAGTGGCATAGGAATTGAAAATGTCAAAAAAAGACTGGAATTAGGTTATAATAAAAATGAATACAAACTTTCTTTTAAAAATAAAAAGAATATTTTTGTCGTGAAGCTTAAAATTAAAGTCGCTTAATACAAGCTTAGTTTAAGAAATACCACCAAAATTATTTCGCTCAAAAAATAATATTTATAAAGATGAGAATAAATTGTTTAATCATAGATGATGAGCCATTGGCAATTAATGTCATTAAAAATTATTTAGAGCCAATTGAAAATTTTGAGGTAATAAATACTTTTAGTAATGCGATAGAAGGTTTGAATTTTTTGAAAAACAACAATGTTGATGTCATTTTTCTGGACATCAACATGCCGGTTCTTGATGGCATCAATTTTATAAAAAGTCTTGAAAATCCACCGCTACTTATTATTACAAGTGCTTACAGCCAATTTGCTATTGAAACTTACGAATTAGATGTTTTAGATTATCTGGTAAAACCGATCGAATTTCCAAGATTAATGAAAGCTTTAAATAAAGTAAGTAAAAGGCTTGAAAATAAAAACAATATCTCGCCGGAAAGTAGCCCGGAAAGCCCTTTTATTTTTGTAAAGATTGATAAGAAAAGAATGAAGAAAATTTTCTTTAATGAAATTTTGGTCATTGAAAGCTTAAAAGACTATTTAAAGATAAACACCCTAACAGGTAAATATATTATTCACAGCACCTTATCTGATTTCACCGATTTACTTCCCGAAAGAAATTTTTTAAGAATCCACAGATCGTACACCATTGCCATTGACAAAATCGACGCCGTTGAAGGAAACAGCATTGAAATTGAAGGCCTAAGATATGTAATTGGAAGATCGTACATGGATCATGTGAAGCAAAGAATTTTGAATTCTTCGATTTAGATTTGTTATAACGCCATTTGTCATCCTGAGCGAAGTCGAAGGATCACTAGCAGCTCGACAAGATTGACGACTCTCATTGCGGTATTTCTTTGCGTTCTTTCCACTTCACTCAGATAAAGAAACAAATAACCTTTGCGTGCTTTGCGGTTAAATACCCCTACATAAAAAAAATGCAGCCTTACCAGGGCTGCATTTTCAAATTGGTAACTAACCACCAAATAAACCACATGAAAATAGTTTATTATATTTTAAATCAATCTAGAAATAATAACGTTTAAAGGCTTCGATAGCCGAATAATCTGCTAATCCTAAAGCGTGATATTTTTCTGCTGTTAATCTGTTTCTGTCTTCTACTCGTACCCAGAATTCTCTACTGTCATCTCCCTGGAACATAACGCCGTCTTTTTGTGACTGGTGATAGAAAATAGCGTGACGTTTCTTAAGAACCTGATCAGGACTCATCGGTACTGCCATTTCAATTTGGTATGACTCCCATTCATGCCAAGCCCCTCTGTATAACCAAACCCAGCAATCATCCATATAACTGTTGTGTTTTAGTCTTTTTAAAGCTTCAAACAAACTATCCAGACACACTTTATGCGTTCCGTGCGGGTCTGCTAAATCTCCGGCTGCATAAATTTGGTGTGGTTTAATTCTTTCGATTATATCACACATAATTTCGATATCCGCTTCGCCAAGATTGTTCTTCTTTACTGTTCCGGTTTCATAAAAAGGAAGATCAAGGAAATTTACATTTGAATCCGGTAATCCTAAATAGCGGGTTGCGGCTAAAGATTCACTTCTTCTGATCAAACCTTTTAATTTTCTCACTTCTAATGAATCAATATCATTACTTTTCTTGCTTTTCAAAAAGTTGATAATATTCTCAGATTCAACTGAATTGCTATTTAATGCTTTCGAAATCTCCGCAAATTTTAAAGCCTCTTCATTCGAAACGGCAATATTTCCAGACGTCTGATAAGCGATATGAACATCGTGACCTTGTTCTACAAGTCGGTCGAAAGTTCCTCCCATTGATATAACATCATCATCCGGATGTGGACTAAAAATGATAATTCTTTTTCTCTCAGGTGTTGCACGTTCTGGTCTGTAAGTATCATCTGCGTTTGGTTTTCCACCTGGCCAGCCTGTGATAGTTTGCTGCATTTTATTAAACATTTTAATGTTTAAATGATACGCAGTTCCTTCTTCGGTTAACACGCTCGACATTCCGTTATCGTTATAATCTTTGTCGGTCAGTTTAAGGAAAGGTTTTTTGGTCAATTCGCTCAACCAGGCAACGGCTTTTAATTTTAATTCTTCTGTCCAGATTACAGATTTTACTAACCAGGGCGTTTTTACTCTGGTTAATTCTGATGAAGCTTCTGTATCTAAAACAAATGTTGTGTTATTATGTTGTTGTAAATAAGTTGCCGGAACACGAGATGAGATTTCACCTTCAATTGTCTTTTTTATAATTTCTGCTTTGCTGATTCCCCATCCTAGCAATACAATTCTTTTAGCATTTTTTACGGTCCCAATTCCCATTGTAATGGCTTTTCTTGGGACATTATCTATACCTAAAAATGAAGAAGCCGCATCAACACGGGTTAGATGATCAAGCGTAATACTTCTGGTTCCTGAATTTATGTGAGATCCCGGCTCATTGAAACCAATGTGACCTGTTCTTCCAATTCCCAAAAGCTGAAAATCAAGTCCACCGTAATCTTTAATCTTCATTTCGTAATCAATGCAATATTGCTGAAGATCTTCACTGCTAACATTTCCGTCCGGAATATTAACATTTTGAGGTAATATATTGACATGATCAAAAAGATGTTCATGCATAAAGTGCCAGTAACTCTGAATATTATTTTTATCCATCGGATAATATTCATCTAAATTGAAAGTGACCACATTCGCAAAACTCAAACCTTCTTCTTTATGAAGTCGTACTAATTCTTCGTATACTTTTACAGGAGAAGATCCTGTTGCCAAACCTAAAACACAAGGTTCATTTAGTTCTTCTTTTCTCTGAATTATATTGGCAATCTCCTGAGCTACTAATATCGAAGCTTCCTGAGACGATTCAAAAATTACATTATGAATCTTCTCAAAACGGGTTTCTTCAAACTTTCCTGCTTCTTTAAAATTGATGGTTTCTTTAATCATTTGTGTTTTGTCATTTAATTAGTCAGTATAAAATTAAATATTACATATTCTAAACAATTAAAAATTCGACAGATGACTTCTAACCTTCGGCAAAAAGCATAAAATAGAAACTTAAAGAAAATTTCCAACTGTAAGATAAAATAATAAAAGGGTTTAATTCATTACCAATGAATTAAACCCTTTTATATATATTCTGAAATAGCCTTAACAGCAATAACTAAGCTTAAAACTTAAATGTCACATTTGCAGTAACACGGGTTGGATTTTGGGCTGCAAGCCTGTATGACCAATATTTTTCATTAGTTAAGTTGTCAATTTTAAGACCAATTCTGTATTTTGGCTGATCGTAAAAAAGAGAAGCATCTAAAACGGTATAAGACGGAATTGAGAATTTGAAAGTTGTTGTATTTGTCTGATAATATTCACTTCCGTAGATACCTCCAAAACCAATTCCTAAACCTTGTGCACTACCTGTAACCAATCTGTAACTTGCCCATAAATTGGCAGTTCTCGGCGATCCTGCGGTAGTTGGCCTTAGCCCCTGAACACTTGCATTACTCTTTTCGTATTTACTGTCATTATAAGTATAACCTGCCACAATATTTAATCCTGAAATTGGATTGGCAATCAATTCGGCCTCAAAACCTTTACTCACCTGCGTTCCATCCTGAATTGAAAAATTAGCATGATCCGGGTCATCACGTGTTATATTTGTCACAGCAATGTCATAATAACTTAAAGTTGCTGATATTTTATTAAGATCAAATTTAAAACCACCTTCCCATTGATTAGCTTGATTTGGTTTGAAAGTATTACCATCAAAATCTGAACCTGAAACGTTACTAAAACCATTCATGTAATTACCAAAAGCAGCAACTTTATCTTTCACAATTTGGTAAACTACCCCAAATTTCGGTGATACCGCAGTTTGATTGTAATTTCCTGCTATCGAATCTTTACTAGGATAATACGTTCCATGATTCTCATATTTATCAATACGAACACCGCCCATTACTAATAATTTGTCCGTTACATTTAAAACATCAGAAACATAAGCGCTATAAGTATCTTCATCATTTGAAACAAAATTATTAAAAGTAGCATTTGCAAACATTGGCTCTACTTTTGGACATTAAAATTATTATAAGCATCACCCGGTTTTTTATAATCCATTGCAGGCATATTAACAATAGCATCGTTTCGGGTAGCACGCAGACTATAAAAATCAAAACCGGCTACTACCCTGTTTTTAAGTTTGCCAATATTAAATTTCCCAATAAAATTTTGCTGAATATCAGTTCCATAAAATGGTGATTCCTGATAGGTTACCTGTTGTCTTAATGTTGTAGGCGACCTCATTTGCAAAGCCACAACATAGCCATCAGACGATGATCTTGTTCTTGACAAAATAGTTTGAGACGTCCATTCATCAGACATTTTATATTTTAACTGAGCAAAAATATTGTATTGCTGACTGGTATAATTAATCGTATTATTCGCAAAAGATAATTTATAAGGCATCTCAAGTTCCTCAATACTGCTTTGTGTATTTGCGACTACAAACGGCGCAAGTCTGGTTGGCGAAGTTGCTTTGTACATACTAAATTCGGCATCAATTAACAGCGTTAATCTATCATTGATTTCATAGGAGAAACTTGGCGCAATTGAAAAGTTTTTATTGAATCCTGCATCCTGAAAGCTTCTTTCACTGTGCAAAGCCGTGTTGATTCTAAACAGAGCTGTTTTGTCTTCGTTAGTGGTGTATTAATATCAAATGTCAGTCGGTTCAAATCCCAACTTGCTGCAGAATAGGAGACTTCACCTTTAAAAGTATCAAAAGGCTTTTTGGTAACACGGTTAAATAATCCACCAAATGATGATAATGTACTTCCGAAAAGTGTTGCAGATGGTCCTTTGATAACCTCAATACGTTCTAAATTTGAAGGGTCGATTGTAGTATAGGTAAAACTTCCTACACCGTTTCTAACGACTTGCGGAGTTGGAAAACCTCTTGAAATAGAAGTGGTACGTCCCTGGTTTCTCACTTCTGCAATACCGGCTCCCGGAACATTTTTAAAAGCACTATTATAGTCTGTTACTACCTGCTCTTTCATTAATTCCTTACTTACGACGATATAAACCTGTGAGTTTTCGATGTTCTTTAAAGGCATTTTAGCAACGTCAAAACTTTCTTTTTTGGCAAAACGATTTCCTCCTGTACGGATTACAACATCTTCAAGATTCTGAACAGATGAATTTACTTTGATGTCGATTGAAACTGATGGATTCTGCTCTGTAATCTCAACAGTTTCGGTAGAAGATTCATAACCTGACATCGTAACTTCTAAAGTATATTTTCCAAAAGGAACTTTTTTAAACTCAAAATTACCCGCAGAGTTTGTTACTGCGTTTTTATTTGCTTCTATTAATTTCACAATTACACCCTGGCTGGCATTTCCGTCATTTGTAATTACACTACCGGAAATTGATCCCGTAGATAATGCCTGAGCCTGAATAGATCCGGCATTAAATAATAAAAACATCAGCAATACTAGTGCTGATGTTTCTGGTAAATCTGCTATTTTTTTATTGGAAGATTTTATAAAATCGAAAATTAATTGTAATAGTACTTTCATGTTTTATATTTATTTAAACTGATTCTAAATTAAAGCGCAAAAGAACAATATATTTCTAAATATATCAACAGCAAACCATTATTTTTTAAAAATAAATTTGGATCAAAATTTATAGAAAACACTATTTAAATTGTGCCTTAAATAATTTTATTGAATAAAAAAAGAGCCTATTTAAGCAAGCTCTTTCACTATTTATGCTCTAACAGTCGCTGCTATAACATTTCTCGATCTGTATCTATTAAAAACAAGAAAAATAAATCCCATAATAAATAGTAACGAAATGTTTGCTGTCCCAAGCAGTAATTGACTTTTAACCGCATATAAATTAACAAATCCATAGCTGAAGACGGAGCTGACCATATAAGTAGCGCCACCTGTAAGTCCGCTTGCTATACCTGTATTTTTTGAAAAACGACTTAAGCAGTATCCGTAAATAATATTAAAGATAAAACCTCCACAGACATTCAGCCCCATTGTAAAACCAATTACAGTATAGATATTACTTTCAAACTGTGCCGTAAATATCATTAGTAAAACTAACGCAAGTTGTACAGAAACCGCAATTGATACTTTTTTTGACAAAGGTTTATGAATAAGAGATTTGGCAATGATACCGCCTGTCATAACAGATAAACCGGACAACAAAGAACTATAACCTGTTGTAATTGCTGAATACCCAAATACACGTTCAATAATAAAAGGGCTTACTAAATTATAAATGACTACTAAGCCAAAACAAATACCAAGGATAACGATTCCTAATGTAAAGTCGGCAGTTTTTAACATAACTGAATAAGTTTCCGCAATAGATTTTAATTTAAACGGATGAAAATATTTTAACGATTCTCCACTATATAAAAGCTCCAGAATCAAAAAAAGTAATGATAATCCGCCAAGGAAATAAAAATTAGATCTCCAGCCAAACAAACTTTGCAAATAACCTCCTAAAAACGGAGCCATAATTGGCGCGCAGGCCCAAATAATAGAAAATAAACTGATATAGCTTTTTAATTTGTCACCTGAATACAGATCGACAAAATAAGCACGTTTCGAGACTACAATAAATGCAATTGCAATTCCCTGAATGATACGCATGGCGTATATAACATAGATATTAGGCACAAAAGCAATAACAAAACTCGTTACTGAAAATACGGCCAGTGAAGCAATACTGATTTTAAAACGCCCAAAACTATCCAATATACTTCCTATAAAAATCTGGCTTACTCCCAAACTGAACATAAAAAAGACTAATGAAAGTTGTATTGCCCCGGCTGTTACATTTAAGTCTTTTGCCATGGCAGGAAGTGATGGTAAATAAATATCTGTTGCAAACCCGGATAGCGGAATAAGTGCCAGGGCTAAAAGGGTGCTGAAACCTTTATGGTTTTCTTCTAAATTTCTCATTTTGTAAAATTATCATTAATTAAAATAGACCAATCGGTCTAAAACTGTTTAAAAAAAATAGGCTATAAAACCTACCGTCTGGACACAAATATTTTTTTTAATTATATTTGAGAAAAAGTGCAGACTAGATATTTTGAAAATTTAAAAGACAAGCGATTGTTGAATAGAGGTAATTCTATTCTCAATCGCTTGTTTGCTAATAGTATTTATTCGATAAGACAATTAGCAGAAAGTGACGCTGAAGCCAAAGCGATTTACCGATTTTTGCAAAATGATAATGTCAGTGAGGCTGATATTATAAAGAACATGTCTCTTAATTGTGTAAGCTGCGTTGAAGATAAATCTGTTTTGTGTATTCAGGACAGTAGTGAAATAAACCTTTATAATCACAGAAACAGGATCAAAAAGGATGAGTCAATTGGACTGACCAATGCTTCTGTTGGTGGACTTGGCTTTTTTATTCATCCGAGTTTTATCATAGATGCAGATACTTTAATGCCATATGGTTTTTCAGATGTGAAAATATGGAATAGAAGTCATGAACTGCCACCTAAAATGAAGACCAATACTCACAATCGTATACCCATTGAAGAAAAAGAGTCTTACAGATGGATCGATTCTTCTCTTGAAACTAAGAAAAGACTAAGTAAAGCAAAAGAAATAATCATTATTCAGGACAGAGAGGGAGATATTTTTGAACAATTTTGCCTTGTCCCAGACAGTAAAACACATTTATTGATTAGATCCCGATTTAATCGATTGTTGGGTAATAAAATCAAACTTTTCGATCATCTAAGTTCTCAGCCGCTTCAAGGGATGTACACAATTGAACTAGAAGGAGACAAAAGGAGAAATATCCAGAAAAGAACAGCTACTATAGAAGTACGCTTTTCAGAAATAACAATAGGCAAACATCAATATTCAGGTAAACATCTTCCTGATAAAATCAAGCTTTACGCTATTGAGGCAAAAGAGGTTGGAGAAAACATTGAAAACCCAATACTTTGGAGATTACTAACGACAAAGAAAGTTGAAGATCTGCAAACTGCATTACTTTGTATCCAATGGTATACCTACAGGTGGACTATCGAAGAAGTATTTAGAATTTTAAAGAAAGAGGGCTTCAACATAGAAGCTAGCGAATTATCCCAAGGCAAAGCAGTTCGTAAACTATGTCTTTTGATGCTGGAGACTATTATAAAGCTCTTTATTATGCAAATCGCCTATGGCTGCGAAGAAGAGACTGAACCCAGAAGCTGTTTTTCAGAGCAAGAAATGGAATGTTTAGAATTGCAAATCACACAATTAGAGGGTAAAACAGAAAAACTAAAAAACCCATATAAATCGTCAGATTTGAAACGATATATATGGGCTATTGCTAGATTAGGAGGATGGAAAGGTTATCTTTCAGAAAGAAAACCAGGCATCACAACCTTTTGGATTGGCCTGCAAAAATTCAATTCAGTCATGCAAGGTTGGATACTCTTTAGAGATGTGTCCAGACGGTAGGCTATAAAACATATTTTTTAAATTCATTTTTGATACTGTCCAGAACAATGTTCATTTGATCATCGTTCCCAAATACTTTACGGCACAAAATAGCACCTTCTATCAATGCGAAAGTCCTGATACTAAATTGCTCCGGATTTATTTCTGAAGACAATTCTTTATTCTGAATACCGTCTTCAACTATGTTGAAAAATCTTTTCTGAGCAGAAAGAATTGCTTTTTTTACTTGTTCTCTCATGACCGGATTTGTGTCATCGGCTTCTGTTCCAAAATTCAAAATCGGACAGCCTCCTGCCATATTTTTGTCATTGCCATAAACATCTAGCAAATTAAAAAGTTTTTCTTTTGCTGATTTACCTTTAGAAACAGCTAAATCTAATTTGGAAGCTAGTTGTGTCCTTAGATATAAAAAAGATTCCATACAGATTTCCTCTTTATTCTCAAAATTACCGTAGATACCGCCTTTGGCTAACTTTGTAGCTTCCATAATATCACTCAATGAGGTACCGGCCATGCCTTTTTTATTAATAAGAGGCGCCGACGTTTCAATTATAAATTGTCTGGTTCGTTCTGCTTTACTCATGATTCTCAATTCTAAGCTGCAAATATAGACCGAACGGTCTTTATTTTGCAACTATTTTAACTATTAATTTAAAAATGTATTTTGATTACCCTTTTAAAGCATCAAAATAAGCCGTCGTTTCTTCAATTAAAGAATGCATTAATTCACCGGCTTTTGTATGTTTTAATATAGGAGCAATTTGTCCTCCCCAAAACAATATCATATCCCATTTTTCCTGATCCAGGGCTGCTTTACGTAAGGGTGACATAAAAGTAGTTTGTAATGGAAATGGCAAAACATCAGCTTCTTTACCCATAATTTCTTTTGCAATTCTGCTGGTTAATCCACGCCCCAATCTTCCCGTGTAGGCGCGTGACAAAGTAGAATATTTTGCTGCATCCGAGAATAACATTTGTTTATGGATTGGTAACGCATTCGATTCGTCAACGGCTAAAAAAGCTGTTCCGATTTGGGCTGCACTTGCTCCCAAAGCTAATGCCGCTGCTACCCCTTTTCCGTTTGCAATTCCACCAGCCGCAATCACCGGAATTTTTACTTTCTCCCGAATTAACTGCAGCAAAACAAAAGTTCCGTTTAAAGAGCTTTCTGCCGAAGCTAAGAAGGAAGGTCGATGTCCGCCAGCTTCAAAACCTGAAGCAATTATCATATCAACACCTGAATTTTCTAAAAAAATGGCTTCGTCTAAAGTTGTTGCTGCACCAACTGTTACAATTCCTAATTTTCGGCATTGTTCTAAAACATCAGGAGGCAACGCACCAAACATAAAACTGAAAACTTTTGGACGAACATCTAATATCACTTCCAATTGATTTTCAAATCTGGATTGAAATGACGCTGGTTTCTCCGGTAACGAAATTCCAGCTTCATCAAAATAAGGCTTGAATAATGCTGCAGCTTTTTTGAATTGTTCATCGGTTAAACCGGTTCCGGGAATATCATGATCAGAAACCCAAAGATTAAGATTATAAGGTTTATCTGTTGCGGCCTTTATTTGTTTATCAATCTCAAAAATTTCCTGAGGTGTCAGTGTATAAGCACCGTAGCCGCCAAGTCCGCCAGCATTTGAAACCGTCGCTGTCAAGGCCACAGAGGATAAATTACCTCCAAATGACCCTTGTAATATTGGATATTGAATTCCTAGTAATTCTGTTGCTTTTGTATTGTACCACATGACTTTACTTTTTAAAGTTATTCACTTATATTGGTTAGTATTTTATTGACTATAAACCATTTTCCATTAATCCTATGGAAAGATAAAAAATCCCGATAATTAAACTCGTACATTTTTAAATTAATCTCCGCCATCGCAATTGAATTTACGACTTTTATGTTCAGAATTTCACCCTTAAAAGGTTTCCCTGAATCTTTCGGACTTTGTCTGTTTTTTACACCATTTAAATAAAGGTCTGCTGTTTTAAAGTATGGCTGTCCGTTTACATCTCCATAAACTAATGTTCCAGGATAAAAAATACTTTCCAATAGTATTGCATCTCCTTCATAAATACCTTTAAAATAGTAGTTTTCTATTGCGTCTGTGATGGCTAATACATCTTCGTGTTGATTTTCCATTTTGATATTGTTTTGTGCTTTTATGCCTTGGAATGTCCAAAGCATAAAAGCAGTTAATAAAATAGTTTTCATCTTAATTTAAATTATGACCAGCTGCTTTTCCACCATCAACATTGATAATTGATCCGGTAATGAAAGTACTTTTGGCAACAACGTATACCATTTCGGCAACATCATCGATTTCCCCTACTCTGTTTAATAAGTGCAGACCAGCATTCTGATCGGCTTTATCTCCGTGCATTGGCGTTCTGATCACCCCTGGAGCAACAGTATTAAAACGAATGTTTTGTTTACCGAATTCTGCTGCCAATTGAATCGTTAAAGCATGAATGGCACCTTTACTTGAAACAGGAGCCGAAGCTGGCCATCCGCCTAATCCGTGATTTACCAATGGTGTCCCGATATTAATGACAACACCATCTTTTTGTTTCAACATTTGAGGAACAACTGCCTGAGTAGTAAAATAAGTTCCTTTTAAGTTTGTAGTTAAAAATTTATCCAGATACGCTTCATCCACTTCCAAAAAGGGTTTGCTGTCAAAGATTCCGGCATTGTTCACCAATACATCTACAGAACCAAATTTTTCGATTGCGATTTTTACCAGTTGTTCACCAGTGTTTTTATCGCTGATATCTCCGGCATACATTGCCAAATTATCTCCTGCTCCAAATTCGTTATAAGCAATTTCTAATGAAGCCGGAGTCACTGAATTGATGACTACATTATCGCCTCTGTCTAAAAAATATTTAGCGATTCCTTTTCCTATACCAGATGCTGCACCTGTTACAATTATTGTTTGTTTTTTCATGATAATTATTTTTTATCGGCAGTTATGCCTTTTTCTCTTAATACTGATACTTGTTCTCCTGCATAACCCCAATCGTCTAAATCTACTTCCTGAATCACGATATGAGTTAAATGCGGATCTTTGTTTAATACTTCTGTAATCAGGTTGGTTATACCACTGATTAATTCTTGTTTTTGCTCGCGGGTTACTCCTTCGCGGGTCAATTCGATTTTTACGTAAGGCATGGCTTTAGTTTTTAGATTGTCCTGAAAATATGGCTTCGGCAGTAATATTAAAATCAAGCTCAAAGTCGTTGTAAATCAATGTATCTCCTAAATCTTTGAAGAAATTCCCTGAACGGAATCTGATGTCATATTTAGTACGATCAATAATCAATTTACCAGCAAGTTTAATTGCATTTCTATTGTTTTCAACCGTTGCTTCAAAACCAACAACGTGTGTAATATCTTTTATAGTAAGATTACCTTCAAGATAAAAAATACGGTCTGATAATTCTTTTACTGAAAGAATATCAAAAGAGGCTGTAGGAAATTTTTCGATTGAGAAAAAATCATCTGAGGCAAGATGGCCTGCGAATTGTGTATTAGTTGCCGGATCTGTTACATCCAGGATTTTAATGGAAGCTGTATCGATAACAACTTTTCCATTGCTTACTTTTCCATTGTTTAAGATGAAATTACCTTCTTTGATACCAATTGTACCATTATGAGCACCGGTAACTTTTCTACCAGTCCATTCTACGTTGCTATTTGAGCTTACGATTTTAAAATTTGTTGTTTCCATTTTTATTGTATTTAAAAGTACAATACAAAGGAACGGCGACTATAGAAATTGGTTACGTGATGTAGATCACATTCTGATTTTTGGATTTAAATGAAAAATTATACCAACTTATTTCACGCAGATTAAAAAAGATTTATACAGATTAGCGCAGATTTATTTTAACTGATCTACAAATTAAATCTGCAGAATCTGCGTGAAAAAAAAATCATTATAATCCTTTAATCTGTGACATAAAAACGGAATTTATCTTTTTAAATCTCCGTGAAACATTTTTTATTTACAGCTCCAAAAAATTAAAGCTTCTTTTACGAACTATGCAATCGGCTTAAAGTTTCTCTTGAAACACCAAGATATGCGGCAATCAAATGCTTTGGAACAAGATTATATAATTGAGGATACAATGCCAAAAGCTCTTCATAGCGTGTTTTGACATTATTATTCATAAAGGACAAAAGCCTTTTCTGAGAAGCAATATATCCTTTATTGGTACGCCAACGGAAAAAATGCTCTAGCTGATGAAATTCCCTGCATAGTTTTTCGCGATCTTCACTAGAAAGACAAAGCACTTCTGCATCTGTAATACAATCTACACTTATGGTTGCCGGCGTCTGGTTATATAAAGCAGCATAATCTGAGGCCCACCAGGTTGGCATGGCGAACTGCAATATATACATCTTGATTTCGTCATTAATAAAGAAAGCTTTCAGACAACCTGAAATTACAAAATACTCGCAATCTACTTTATCTCCTTCACTGATAATAACCTGTCCTTTTTTAAAAGACTCGCGTTTAAAATGAGAAAAGATATAACTGAATTCTTCTTCTGTTAATGAAGCCGTTTTCGCAATATGTTGTTGTAATAGTTCTTTGGCTTCCATTTAATAAACCGATTTAATTTCAAATTGTAAAGTTATAAACAAATCAACTTATTGATTGTCTATTTAAACATCGAAATTGTCCACTTCACTAAATTATCACTATTTAATGAGAGTGTTCTGACGCAAATTTGTCCTGTTTAACAACTTAAAAATTTAAAATCATGAATGCAAAAACAACAAAAATTATTTATTGGACAGGTGTTATCTTAACTTCTTTATGGTTTGGCGCCAGCGGTTTTTTTGAACTTACAACAAATCCAATCGTTTGGGGAATTACACAACAATTAGGTTATCCGGAACATTTCATTTATTTATTGGGCGTATTCAAAGTAGCAGGAGTTATCGTGTTATTAATTCCGAATAAATTATTGCGATTAAAAGAATGGGTATTTGCCGGTGTTTTCTTCGACATCACTTTCGCTTTCTTCTCAAAACTGGCTCTATTAGGTTTTTCTGCAACAACCGACGCTATTATTGCTTTTATAATGGTAAGTGTGACTTATTTCATGTTCAGAAAATTATATAGCGTTCAGTATAGTGTTAAATACTGAGGGCTTTATAAAAACGCAAAGGTCGCAAAGCTAGTAGATAGCTTTGCGACCTTCGTAAACCCTTGCGCACCTTGCGGTTAAATTCCACGTACCAATTATCTTTTTATTTCTACACCAAAGATTGAACTATTCAACTGCTATTATGGACACTTGACACTTATTAGACTTTAGAAACAGAGACTACGGTTTTACCTTTGAGGTTATTAATAGAATATGAAATTTTAAAAATAGAAATTATGAAAAATAGTATCCTGATCTTCTTTGCTATAACACTTTCCTCACTCTTCTTTTTAAATTGTTTTATGTTTCCGGAAAGCGAAATAGCCGGGACTTTTAAAACCGAAAAAGCAAAATTAGAAACAGTCAATAACAATGGTTTTGCTGTTGTAGAACTTTTTACTTCCGAAGGATGTTCGAGCTGTCCTCCTGCCGATGAATTACTGGCAAAATTACAGCGTGAAGCGGGAGAAAAAAACATTTACTTACTAGCTTACCATGTAGATTATTGGGATCGTTTGGGCTGGAAAGACCAATTTAGTTCAAACGATTTTACAAAGCGTCAACAAAAATACCAGGATTGGCTTAATTTGTTTGTGATGTATACACCACAATTCATTATCAATGGAACTACTGAATTTGCAGGTTATAATGAAACTTCATTATACGGAAAAGTTTCAGATGCCTTAGAAGCCAAAACAACGGCTGATTTAAATCTTACAGCAAAAACCAGTAAAGATTCTTTAGAAATCCATTATACAACTCATCAGTTTCAAAAAGATATTAATTTGTTTGTTGCCACGATTCAGAAGCAAGCCATTTCAAAAGTATTTCGGGGAGAAAATCAAGGCGCTACACTACAACATGTTCAGATTGTAAAACACCTTAATTCTTTTCAACTAATCAAAAAAGAAGGAAAAGTAAAGATCGTACAACCCTACAATTTCAACTCAAAAGATTTTGAAATAATTGGTTTTATTCAAAATACCACAACGGGAAAAATCTCCATAAGCACAAAAGCTGATCTACATTTATAATTTGTTTTTTCTTACCAATTAGCGTAGATAATTTATTAGCCACAGATTAGAAGATTAAAAAGATTAATCACTATAATCTGTGAAATCTGTGGCATCTTAAATGAAAAAATTATCTATTCTCTAACCATCTCAAAAATGCAGTGGCTTTCTCTTTTTCCTACCAGTAATTTTTCTTCCTTCGGGATGGTTAACTTCGAAGATGTGAAAAATTTTAACCGCAAAGTACACAAAGAATTACGCAAAGGTCGCAAAGTTAACATTTAGCTTTGCGACCTTTGCGTAATTAAAAAGTACTCTACTTCAAAAAAAACTTTGTTCTTTGCGGTTAAATTCAACGTACAGTTATCTGTTTTCCAACCAGCTCAAAAATGCTGTGGCTTTCTCTTTTCCTACCAATAATTTTTCTTCTGTTGGAATGGTTAATTTGATGATTAATTTACGGGAGAAATAATGTTCTGCTTCTCTTATTGCTGCGAAATTCACCAAATATTGTCTGTTGATTCTAAAGAATTGTGTTGGCGATAATAGTTTATGAACCTCATCCAGGGATTGCGTAATTTGATACTCAGTTTTATCAAAACACATAATTGTCGGGGTTTCATTTTTAATATAAAACAAGGCAATATTCTCTGTTAAAACGGTTTGGTATTTATTGTTTTTAAAAACCAAAAAACTGCTTTTTCCTTTATTTTCGCCAGTTCGAGTTAATAAGTACTCGAAATCCGGCATCATTTTTTTATTTCTCTGGAAGAAATTCTTTAGTTCGGCTGCTTTTTTAATAGCCTGAGCTATACTTTCTCTTGAGAATGGTTTTAATACATAATCGATTCCGTTTGATTTAAAAGCTTCAATAGCATAATCATCAAAAGCGGTACAAAATATTACAGGGGATAAAACGGCAACATTCTTGAAAATCTCAAAACACAAACCATCTGCCAGCTGAATATCCATAAAGATAAGATCAGGCTGATCATTTTCTAACAGATAGCTCACGGCTCCGTCTATGCTTTGTATATACGACAAAATTTGAGTATCTGGTCTGATGCTCAAAATTAGCTGGCCAAGTGCTTTGGCTGTTTTTACTTCATCCTCAATTATTATGATAGTCATAGATCATTGGTATTTTTACTTTAAAAATAGTTTCGGTTTTGTCAATTTCAATTTCCTTATGAATCAAATGCATAAAGCGCTGATTGATATTGTCAAGACCAACACCTGTTGACAAAACACCTCTTTTGAGCTGTATTGGATTTTCAATAACTAAAAAGTCATTTTCAGAATATAATTTAATCTGCAACGGTTTATCCAAAGAAACCACATTGTGCTTAATGCAATTTTCTATCAATAATTGCAAAGTAAAAGGCGGAATAGCCGAATCATATTGTTTTTGATCGACTTCATTTATTAAAACGAATCCGTCTTCAAAACGCGCTTTCAGCAAATAGACATAAGAATCTAATATTTGAAGTTCTTCTTTTAGAGGTATTAAATCTAATTTTCGACTTTCGAGTGTAAATCGGTAAAAATCAGATAATTTCAGAATAAAATCAGCACTCTGCGGATCCTGAATTTCTACCATCGATTTCAACGTATTCAGACTATTAAACAAAAAATGCGGATTGACCTGCTGTTTCAATAGTTCGTACTGTGCTCCCAAATTTACAGCATGAGTACGTTCGAGTTCAACTCCCATTTGTTGTGTCTGATAATTTTGAAAAAGCAAATGCAAAAACATATAAACGATCAAATTGATTAAAATACCGCGCAACTCGAACATAATTGGGGCATCCATTTTAGAAATTTGAAAAAGCTCCTGGTGTCCAATTACAAGGATAACCATAACTGCTATACCAAGGATAACACTCAATAAAAGTTTCCAGTTGAATAATTTTGTATTCGTACGTTGCGACGAAAATTTAGGCAGGCTGTAAATATTGTAATACCAAATAAAAACAGAGAACATCAACGTAATTGAAGAATTGATTACAATATCTCCCGGAGTCGAAACGCCGTCAAATAATTTTGGTATTGAAGCAAGAATCGCCAATGCTATAGAACTTCCCCAAATCACCTTTTGGGAAACGCGAAAGTTTTTTACTTTTTCCATATTTTTTTATGTGTTTTTAGATCTCGCTTTGTCAAAGATAGGATATTTTGAAAAGGATTTTTTAATGACGGAAAAAATCGGAATAAAATATTTTATCCGATTTCATCCTCTTTCTAAATTAAAATTTTAGAGCCAAAGTGCTTTGTTTTCCTGCATTAACTGCATGATGTTTTCTTTTATAATAAGATCATTTTCATGACGCTTTAAATTATTACTGCGTTTTACTTTTGTCGTTTTACTGCAATAGGTTAAGCTTAAGAATAGCGTTTTCATAAGATAGAAGATGGTTTAAAAATAGCTCTTGTTGCTCCCGAAATAGTACCATTATTTTTGTCCTGAACAAAACCAATCACTTCAAAATCTTTTTCACTAAAACTTTTTGGCAAATGAATAGAAACTGATCCTTTTTTATCTTTCAAACTTACTGAATGTAAATGATGTACAATTTGATAATGTGATAAAACGCGATTTGCATTTTCCCCTCTTTTTACATTAGTTTTAGCTGCTTTTTGAACAATTGCAATTAGTAAATTGCTGTTTTTAAAAGTTCCTTCGATATTATAATTTACATTAAGATTATTAGTGGTCTGGCTCGCTTCCAAAGATAAATCGGTCGTAACAGGTTTTGAAAGCGCTGATTTGATTCCGTTTCTAACCATCGTTTCCTGTGAAGCAATATAATCTGCTTTTCCGTTTACAATTAGCTGTGGCGTATAAATTGGTTCTTTTCCCAGAAATTTTGTATAATCATATTGTCTTTGGGTATAATCTGCATTACTAAAAACATCTTTCCAGCCCTGTCTGTCCCAATAATCGACATGATATGCTAAAACATAAACATTGTCGTCTTTATATTCATTTTGGATCCTTCCCATCAATTCATCTGCAGGCGGACAGCTTGAACAGCCCTCAGAAGTATATAATTCTAAAAGTGCAAAACCTTTCTGAGTAGTACTATTTTTATTATTCTGACCGAAAGAATTTATCACTATTAGTGAAAATAGTGCAACAAAAAAACGGGGTATTAATTTTATCTTTTTCATGATATTGAGTTTTAGATTTTAGATTATTGAATTTTATTTTTTAAAGGCATCCACATCAATAATTGCCTGTGCAAATGCTTTTGGATCTTCCTGAGGTACATTGTGTCCGATGCCTTTTAGGATTCGATGTTCGTATTTACCGGTGAATTTGTCTGCGTACGCTTTTCCATCCGCGAAAGCGCCATCAAAATCACTTGCAATTGTAATCGTCGGAACTTTAATTACCGGTCTTGTTGCCAAATGTTTTTCTAAACTATCGTATTTAGATTCTCCTGCTTCAAGAGATTGTCTCCATCTGTAATTGTGAATTACGATTGCTACGTGATCCGGATTATCAAAAGACTGAGCCGTTTGATCGTAAGTTACTTTGTCGAATTTCCACAATGGAGAAGCTATTTGCCAAATTTGTTTATTAAACTCGTAGGTATTTTGAGCGTATCCTAATTTCCCTCTTTCTGTAGCGAAGTAATATTGATACCACCATCCTAATTCTGCTTTTGGAGGCAATGGTTTTAAATTAGCTTCAAGATTTACTACCAAATAACCGCTAACTGAAACCAATCCTTCTAAACGTTCCGGCCAAAGTGCCGCCATAACTACAGCTGTTCTTGCTCCCCAGTCAAAACCTCCAATAACAGCTTTATCAATTTTAAGTACATCCATCAAGGCAATAATATCGGTTGCTAACGCTGCTTGTTGTCCGTTTCTAAAAGTATCTTTTGATAGAAAAGTTGTAGTTCCGGATCCTCTTAAATAAGGTGTGATTACTCTGTAGCCTTTTGAAACTAAAATCGGAACCACTTCATTATAGCTATTAATGTCATAAGGCCAACCGTGAAGCAGAATTACTGGTTTTCCGTTTGAAGGTCCGGCTTCAGTATAACCTACATTTAATAAACCGGCGTTGATTTGTTTTAATGTTCCTAAAGAAGGGTTCACTTCTATTTGTTTTGCTGATTGCGCATTAATCACTGTTGCTACGAAAAGGACTGCGATTAAAACTAATTTTGAAATTGCTGTTTTCATTGTGTTTCTGTTGATATTAGATATTGTTTTCATAATTTCTGATGTTTTAATTATTTGATTATTAGTTAATTTCTTCGTCAAAAGTATGTCGACAATAGTCCTTATACAATCAGAAAATAGCTCAAATGGACAAAGTAAAAGGTGAAATGGACGGGCATAAAGTTGAAGTTTTATGCTTGATTGGGTATGAGATTACAACAAACTCTAATTGATAATAGAATAGAGATAAAAGACCGATAAATCGTAAAACAGACATCTTAACTAAAGAAAAAAGGCCCTGTTCCAAAAATTGGAATCAGGACCTTTTTAGAAAATCTATTTATTAGATAAGATTATACTCTGTTTTAATATTGCCTTTTATAGCTTTAGAGTAAGGACAAGTTTGTGATGCACCTTCTATAATACTTTTGGCTATTTCAGGATCTAAGCCTGGCAGGCTAATGTTTAAACGTGCCTGTAACGAATACCCATCATCACCTGAAACTAAGTCAACCTCTGTACTAACGTAATGTCCTGCAGGAAGCCCCACTTGCAAATTTGCTGCCGCTTTTCCCATCGCTCCAATAAAACAAGCTGACCAGCCTGCTGCGAATAATTGTTCCGGATTAGTACCCGGACCTGTAGAGCCCGGAGTTGAAAGTTTGATATCTAATTTACCATCTGAACTGCGAGATTCGCCTGTTCTACCCCCTGTTGTGTGCGTTACAGCTGTGTAAAGCACTTTTGAATTGTTTGTTTCCATTTTTGTGTTTATTAAAATTATTGTTTGTTTTTAAGATTCTGAGGTACTAAGGTTCTAAGGTTCTGAGATAAAAATCTTGTATCTTAGCCACTTAGCATCAAAATTATCGAAGTGTTTTGAATGCAAGGCGTAATTCTGCTGTAAACAATTGTGGTTGTTCCCATGCTGCGAAATGTCCGCCTTTATCAACTTCGTGAAAATAAATTAGGTTTTTGAATGCTTTGCGTGCCCAGGTTTCTGGTGACGTGAAGACGTCTTCCGGAAATACTGTAATTGCAACCGGTAATTTAATCTGATCGGTCTTCATTGAAGCCGAACTAACGATCTCGATGTTTCTGTTTTCCCAATAAATTCGTGATGCAGAAGTTGCACTGTTAGTAAGCCAGTACAATGAGATATCATCCAAAACTTCATCTCTGGTAGGCGATTGTTTAGAATCTGTACCATAAGACCAATTAGCAAAACCAGGATGTAAAAGAAGCCATGCTGCAAGACCGGCAGGAGAATCATTAAGAGCGTAACCCACTGCTTGCGGTCTTGTGGTCATTGTCATTTTATAAGTAAAATCACCACCTCTGATTGATTTACTCAGATGATCAAAAGAAGCACGTTCCTTTGCAGAAAAACTTTCCGGAGCTATTCCACTTCCTAGAGCCTTTCCGGCTTCTGTTGGTAATGTTGCCGGTAAGTTGCTGTGAATACCCAGTAATCCTTTTGGTGTTTGTAATGCCATAGAATTTACAATCCCAGCTCCCCAATCTCCCCCTTGTGCAACATAGTGTTTATACTCCAAACGATTCATCAACACTGCCCATGCTTTTGCAATTCGGTCAATATCCCATCCTGCTTCTGTTGGTTTTCCTGAAAATCCAAATCCTGGTAATGATGGTATGATCACATCAAAAGCATCTTCCGCTTTTCCTCCATAAGCGACTGGATTAGTTAAAGGTCCGATAACATTTATAAATTCAAATACTGATCCCGGCCATCCGTGACTTAGAATAAGGGGCATTGCATTTTTTTCTTTAGAGCGCACATGAATGAAGTGAATATCTACACCATCAATTTTTGTTATAAACTGTGGATATGCATTTAGTTTAGCCTCTGCTTTTCTCCAGTCGTAACTTGTTCCCCAATAGTGTACTAAATCCTTCATTTTAGAAAGATTTGCTCCCTGAGACTGATCAGTAACAGTTTCTTTTCCTGGCCATTTCGTATCCTGAATGCGTTCTTTAAGATCTTGCAAATCTGCATTCGAAATATTTACGCGATACGGACGAATTGCCTCATCTGTTTTATTTTTTTCTTGTGCTGTAACTTCGCTCAACACTAGCGCGAATAGTATTACCCATAAGGTATGAGCAATGATTTTTACTGTATTTTTCATTTTGTATCTTTTTTATTTTTTTTGTTGTTAAATGTTTTATTTTTTTAGTACAAAAATCGGCTTCCCTTTTTCTACAATATAAGTTGCCAGTTCTGAAGCTTTTACATTACTATTATTTCTTGCTGAATGAATTACGCCTGCCGGAATAAAAAGTACTTCTCCTGCTTTTAGTGTTACAGGCTTATCCTCATTGATCTGATATTCTAATGAACCTTCAAGTACATAAATAACTTCTTCACCCGGATGAGAATGTTTACCGAAAGCAGTATGCGGTTCAAAATCAATTCTCGCCTGTAACGTTTCGTGTCCTGCAATACTAAGATCATGTTGTTGTAAATTGGTACGTTTTATTCCTGATTGTTGTGCCGAAACACTGCCTGAAATAATTAATGCAAAAAAGCTTAGAATAGTGATTGCATTTGATCTGAAATTTTTATTTGTTTTCATATTATTTGATTATTAAATTGTTTGATTATCAGTTAATTTCTTCGTCAAAAGTATATCGACAATCCTGTTTACGAAATCAAAAAATAGCTCAAACGGACAAACTAAGAAGGGAAATGGACAGAGAGAAATGCGAGATTTGAAATGCTTTGCTATTTAACCGCAAGGGACGCAAAGTTTTTTTTAGCAGGGTGTTCTAAACACGTAAAGATCGCAAAGCTATGCAGAATAACTTTGAGACTTAATCGCAAAGACTGCAAGGATTTTTTTAAAGTAGTGTTTTATAAAAACGCAAAGATCACAAAGCTATGGAGAATAACTTTGCGACCTTTGCGTAAATCCTTGCGCACCTTGCGGTTAAACCTTTTAAGCTAAAACCATTCCGCCGTCCATAATAAAATCGGCACCGGTGATGAATTTTGAAGCTTCACTACTTAAATGCGAAACCATTTTTGCAACATCCTCTGAAGTTCCCATTTGTTTTAGGGGGATTTTATCAACTACAACATCCATAATTGATTTTACGGTTTCTTCATCTAAACCTACTTTTTTCATTACTTCTGTTTCTGTCGGGCCAGGGCTAACTGAATTTACTCTGATTTTTCTTGGCGCTAATTCCACGGCCGCTATTCTCATTACTGCATTAAGAGCCGTTTTACCTGAAGAATAAATGGAAGATCCGGCTCCACTCATACTGGCTGTATTAGAAGAAAGAAATACTACGGATGCACCATCTTTCAAGATTGGAATAAATCGGCTAAGGGTAAAATAAGCTCCTTTTAAATTGATATTCATGATATCATCATATAAGGTTTCTGTTGCCTGTTCAATTGTTCCCAAACCGGCTATTCCGGCATTAATGAAAAGAATATCAACTTGTCCAAAATCCTCTTTTACTTTTGAAGCCAGGTTTTCAATGTCTGAAACACGGGATTGATCCGCAACAATGGCATGCACTCCTAAATCTGAAGCTGCTTTTTCAATTGCTTCTTTTCTTCTTCCGGTAATGATAACCGTTGCGCCTTGCTCTTTAAATTGTTTTGCTGTTGCGTAACCAATTCCGCTATTTCCTCCGGTAATTACAGCAACTTTATTTTTTAAATTGTCCATTATTTATGTTTTTAAATTAACGATACAAATTTAAATCTGAAAAGACATTGTTTTATCAGCGGTATCATGGAGTATACTGCGGTGTGTGTTTTTCACCATATAAGTTATATAAGTTCATACAATAGTGCTTGTTTAGCAACCTTATGTAGCAATCGAGATCATATAAGAGAATAGTAATGAGTTTTTAACACTTAAACTAAATGCGATAAAAATCCAGCTTAAATGAGCTTATCCGCAAAGATTAGTCAAACTAAACACACAGTTTAAATGAACTTATATAACTTATATGGTGAAAAAAAAAAAATATCTTAGTGTTAAAATACTACGAATGGCGAGAAATCAGAAAGAAGAATTTCAGGCGCTTCAGGATACTTTATATGTTTTGGGAGGGAAATGGAAATTGCCTATTATCAACTCCATTTGTAATGGAAATACCCGATTCAAGGAAATTCAGCAAAGTATTCCCGGAATTACGTCACGTATGCTTTCGAAAGAATTAAAGGATATGGAACTCAATAATCTGGTTAAACGAACGGAAGACCATGATGCAAAAGTGCCCATACTTTATGAATCGACTCCCTATTGTAAATCTTTTGGGCCAATAATTACCGAAATGATCAATTGGGGAATATCGCATCGGGAACACATTCGGAATAATGAAAATACTTCTTTGGTAAAAAAAATAAAGCCCTGAAATTTCAGGGCTTTATTTTTATTTTTTCTTTTTCGATTTTGATTTCGATTTTTTAGCTTTCTTTTTAGCAATTTTTTTCGCCTTAGCTTTATCTTTTGCTTTTTTTGCTTTGGCTTGCTTTTTAGCTTTTGCTTTTTGTTTTGCCTTTTTAGCTTTCTCTTTCTTTTTATCCTCTTTCGCTTTTTCTTTTTTCTTAGCTACTTGTTTTTTCTTTTTTGCTTTTTCTTTGTCCTTGTCTTTTGCGTCTTTTTCTTTCATCTTTTTCTTCTTCGTTTTATTTATACTATTATTTTCATCTTCTGAAACAATTTCTTCAGTTTCTTGCGAAACATCAGCAGAAACAACTTCTTCTTTTTTTTCTATCACTTTTGGTGTTGAAACTGGTGCTTTTCTTACAGGTTTTTTAGCTGTAACAATAGTCTTTGGCTTTGCTGGTTCTTTTGGTTTTGAATCAGCTACTTCAGTTTTTTCATTGTCAGAAGCAATTTCATTTTTAAGAGTTTGCTCACTGGCTTTTAAACTATCATTTTCAGAATTCTCATTTAATTCATTTTCTTTTTCTTTCATGTGCAGATATATTTATTAGAGTGAAATTTTAAATAATTTCCAATGTTACTTTTGTTTTAACTTAATGTTAATTAATTATTAACAAATATACCGTTAAAAACAACATCCCAATGTTAAGTTTTGCTTCAGAGTAAAAACTTAACATTGGAAATAAACAGAATGAAAAAAGGATAGGGAATTGACAAAATTTTTAAAGTATCCGAATTAAAAATGGCTTTACATCAAATTTAAAAACAGCTATAAAAATCAATACCAGTTATTAAGAAATAAAGTATATTAAAAGTATCGTATTACTTAAAAACCAATTAAAATAAAACCCGTTGTAAAATGTTTGCTACAACGGGTTTTATTTTATACTAATTAAACAAAAATGGGAATCAATTTTCGGAGGCACCTATTAATAATACTTCGTGTTGATTTCTTTTTGAGTTCATATTGTTTGGCACAATTTTCAAGCTCAGCAAATAATATTTGAAATTTATCGTAGAGCGCATCGAGTTCTTCCATGGCTCGTCGTGTATTAGCATCTTCGTTTTCCTCTACTTTATTCCTGGAAATTGCAGACATCTGTTCGAATTTGCGGAATGCAGCCAGCAAAATCCGATGCTCTGAAGAATTTATTCCTTGCATAATTAGATATTATACTATAAAAAATTAAAAACATTTTTAATTTAACGTGCAATCAGCAACGGATCTGCATCGATATAAATTTTAGAAAGTGGTAATGATCTTGATGTTGCAGTTTTCATTTTACTTGTATTTCCTGAAATTGAATTAATGGCTGTACTTAACAAAATTTCAGAGCGATTGCCTAAAGGAAAAATTTCAGGATTGCGAAGTTCATCAACAGCTACTGATGGGTATATTCCGCCTGAATAATTACCTTCGTGTCTGGCGTTGAATAATTTATAAATAGATGGATATAAAATCCAGCCTTTAGTATTTGGAATCCTATCGTCTTCAATAGGAAACCCCGCCACATCTTTACCAACGGTTTTCTCGCCTATTGTAATGACATTCATAAAAGGACGAAGATTGTTAATCATTATTTCTGAAGCAGAAGCAGTATGTTTTCCGCATAAAATATAGACGCTTTTAATATTGGGATGCACATTTTTAAGCAGATCAAAACTTACATTGCTTTCATTACTTTGTAAAGCCTGCTGAAAAGATTGTTTGACAATACCTCCGTTTTCGTTTCCTTCAAATTGTATAAAAAGATCGTTTGATTTTATATTAGGTGCCAAAATTATGCTTAATGCTGTTGCAGAAGATATATCTCCGCCTCCATTATATCTCAAATCTAAAATTAATTCTGTTATATCTTTATTTTTTAATTCCTGAAAAATCTGCAGAAACAATGTTGCCTGACCAACATCAAAATGAGGGATTTCTACATAACCTATTTTAATATTATTAGCTGTAATTATTTTATTAAGAACAGGCTGAGAAAATGAAAAACCTTGCAATAAAGAAACTTGTTCCGGTTTTGAAAAGCCCATTTCTTCTGAATAGGAAACTACCATCAGATCTAAATGGGTTGCTGTTATCATATTTTTGTAAATCTGCTCATAATTATTTATACTGAGTTCAACGCCATCAATTTCAGTTATTAATTGTCCTCGTAATAATCCGTTATTTTTAGCAGGAGAATCATACAATGCATATAATATTACTCCGTAAATTTTGTTTTGATAAGCTACAAAAGAAATATCAAACCCAAAATTCCTTCTTAAACTTTTTGGTGCAGTTTCCGGCAAATTAGGATGTAAAGCATATGAATAAACATCGTCCTCGTGTAGTAATCTTCCAAAATATTCTTTTGGATTTATTGATAAATTCCCCTGATCAGGCATTGTTTCATTCCATTTATAATATTTTTTCATTTGATCATACATCCAGTCATTTACGTATTTATTTGAACCTTCTTCGTATACTTCCGGCCTGTCATCAACTTCACAGGAAAGTACTAATAGTGCCAGAAAAAGTATTTTAATAAGAGAAGAATATTTCATTTTTTACTTTTAAAATTAATGGACATACACTCTTATCATAATTCAATTAGAAAGAAAAAAAATCTACCAGATTCAAAGTTGCATCAATACCCGAAAATTGACCATTATCTGCCTTTTTTTCATCCAGTACAATCAATCTTGATTTGTTTTTTGTCATCAACATAGTAACAAAAACCTGCTTTCCGGCTATATAAGATTCTGTTGTGCCGTGTTTCACCAATTCCATTTTTATAACTGGAGGCAGCGAAGCAGGAAATTCAACAAAACTGCTGTATTGATCTTTCCCTATGTTTTTTGCTACAGCGATTGTTTCGCCGCTCAATTTTCGAATAATGCCGTCTAAATTTCCACTATACCCGCTGGCTGAATAACGATTAACGGTGGGAAAAATAAATTTGAATCCCGCATTTCCGGTCGATGTTAGCAGTCCGGGTTTTGTGGACAAGACCTTATCAACCCATAAATCTTTTTTGGTATAAAACGAAATCGTATCTATGTCTTTTTCATTTCCTATTTGATAGGAATGCAAAATTTCTTTGGTTCTTTTATTTGTAATCACAACATTTTTGGGCTTATTTTCATAGATCACAAAATCATAATCTTTGACAATATTTTTGACGAATGCATCCTGCTTTCCAATTTTTATTACTTTGCCATCAACAGCAATCTGAATAGAATCCCGCCTTGCATTATAACCTCTAATCACTAACTTACCAGGTTCTTGCTGTTGGTAATAAGGCACTAATTCGTCATTTGCGCATGACCCTAAAAAGAGAAGCGCCATTAAAGGAAAAAGTATTTTAACAATCTTGTTTTTCATTTTATATATGTAATGGGCAACTGTTTTGCTCTGCGGCTAAAACAATTACTGATTTATTTTACTTTTTGATAAATTTAAACTTCGGTGCTTTTTTCGAAATACCATTTTCTAAAAGTGCTCCGGCAGTAATCCATATTTTGTCAATTTCATAGCCAATAAATGTCACGTTTGCATTTACTAGTGAAATATAAACTTGGGTTTTACCAACAAATTCTGAAATATCTACTGTGTAATCTTTAAACTCTGCATCGAACATTGTTTCTCGCTTTAAATGTATTGTAGCCAAAGGTTTAAAAGTTGCTGGATCCGGTGATGTTGAACCATATACTAATAAATCCTGCGGGCCATCATAAATAGAAGTTTGCGCATTAATAATTAATTCTATTTTTCCTGAGTAATACGAAAGGTCAATTGGCGCTGTTGTAGCCCAATTTTCTTCCATTACACCAAGCGGTGCACCATTACTAAGATCTATATTATATGTTCCTAAAATATTTATAGTACCCTCGACTACAGCACCGGTACTTTGGTCTAATTGAATATTTTTTCTGGCAATCCAGCTGCTATTATTTCCATCCTTATCCAGAAAAACCCAATCAGAAACGTCTCCATCCTCAAAATCGTCTTCCCAAATTGTAAAACTCCCCTGTACAGGATCTACTTCTTCAGGGTATTCAGGGTCAGGATCTACAGGTTTTGGAGTACCAGTAGAATCGTTAAAAGGATCATCATTTTGACAAGAACTCACAATCAGAATTATGAGTGCGAATAAATAAAAATTTTTCATAATAAATTAATTGTTGCATTTGCTGCTATTAAACCACGTTATTGGAGAGGGCAGCAAAATTCCTTTCCTTAGGTCTCTCTATATCGTTTTTGGTAAATACTTTTATATAAACTTTTCCGCTTTACCACCAGAGGTTTACGTTTAATCTATCCGACAAAGCCTGATCAGAAACATTACCACCATCAAATCATCTTCCCACATTGTAAAGCAGGCAAATGCTATATTTAAAATTTTCTAACGTATAGTTCTTTTATTTTTTATTTTTAAAAAGCATGGGCAGAATTTCTACCCATGCTATTCAATAATTTATTAACCAAAAAGTATTAGAAATTTGTAAATTTAGTCCAGGTATTAGTCCAAAGTGCTTCTGTTTTAAATGCACCTGTTGCCCCAGTAAAGTCTAATGCACCATTGTTAAAGAATGGTTGTGTAAGTGCCCAATTTGTAGCAGGATTAACCGTTGAAGTTGTGTTACCAAAACCTAAAGTTGTTCCTACAGGCAATACTGGATTAACAAATCCGTGAATAGATAATGCTGTCCAAGTAGAATTACTTGGCAATGAAGGAGACTCCCAGTTGATTCCTTTATTGTATCCTGTAACAGTAACGTTAGAAAGACTGATTTGTCCTAATCTACGAACGTGGATTGCATTTTCGTATAAGTTAGCAACTGTAGCAGAGCTAACTCCAATGATAGACAATTGAGAAATTACAGGACGAGTGATTAATGTTGTTGCAGTACCTCCAGCGTTGTTATCTAATTCGATACCGTTTGAATCTGGGTTTCCTCCACTCAAACTGTGAGTAGAATTACTATCAGCAAGTGCAATAGCTTTTGTAATTGTTCCTGTGTAACCAAGATCAAAATCAAAGTTATCGTCATCTGGTGCAAAAGAAACTAAATACGAAGCGTTTACTCTTCCTCCAAAAAACTCAAATGAATCATCTCTACCGTAGGATACCTGAACGTGGTTCACGGTTGTAGCAACACCTACACCACCAAAAGTAAGACCATTGATTTCGATACCATCATCTAAAATTCTACCAGCAAATTCGATACGTACATAACTGATAGTTCCTGCGTTGTGAGCAGCATTAGAACCACCATAATAAAAATCAGAAATAGCAGGCTGATCTCCTAATCCTTCGATAACATTGGTAGTCAATCCGTTATTTACCTGATCGTCACCCAAAATCACTACACCTGCAAAATCTCCAGGAGTTGCTGTTGTTGTAGCATTACCATCTAATAAGTTATAACTTGTAAAAATAATTGGAGCATTTGCTGTTCCTTGTGCATCAATTTTACCTGTTTTAGTAATTACAAGAGCTCCTGTAGCAACCCCTGGCGCGAGAGGTTTAGCTTTAATAAACGTTCCAGCCTGAATTGTTAATGTAGCCCCGGCTTTCACACTCACCACTCCGCTAATTTCCCAAACTTTGTCGCTCGTCCAGGTTGTGTTTGTTGTGATATCACCACTTACCGTTTGTACTGTTGCAGGATATCCTGAATAGTCAGCACCAGCAGCTTTCATAGAAAAAGAAGAATCAGCAGAAGAATCATCATTTTGGCAAGAACTCACAAGCAGAGCTACAATTGCGAATAAAAAAAAGTTTTTCATAATAATTTAATTATTTCTATATTTGCTGCTATTATACCAGGCCTTTGGAGAGGGCAGCAAAATTCCTTTCCTTAGGTCTTTCTCGTTTTTGGTAAATACTTCTTTTTCTATAAACGATTCCGCTTTACCACCGGAGGTTTACGCCTACTCCATCTTTCATTCTTAGGATTTTATTTAATGAAAGGATTCAATGTCATTTCTCTTTAAACTTTACAACAAACAAAAGCTAGATGTTTATGGATATGATGAACCCGACGCCATTAAATACACATTGGCTTTTTTATTGAAGATTCCGAATATCTGCAACCTTTACAATTTTGTCTGTTTAAAGTTTATCAAGGAACTAATTAGAGATTCTGCTAAAACAGAATCTTTACCAACACCAGTGTTTAGATTTATCTAAGTAGAAAATGTCTTATCTTCTATTAGGTATTAGCTTTTAAAGAAGCAAAAAATCATGTCTGTTTTTTTGTTAACGGTTTCTTAATATCCGTGAAAAGAACGCCCACAATTCTCTGCCATTGATTTTAAAGTATGACTAAGAATGCTAAAACCCATAATTAAGAGATACACTTATAGTTCTTCCACTCCAGGCTTTAAATACAACCTGATCAATATCTTCATCATACTTATCTGTTGCTCCTGCTCCCAGATTAAATCGTTCTCTTGGATTTGACCCATAGGGAACATCCGTAATTTTACTGTAACTATTAGTGTTATTATAAGTTTCTATACCTGCATCAAAGATATTTTTCATGCTGCATTTTAGTTCCAGATTTTTCTCTTTAAAAAATTTGAAGCTTACCTGAGCATCCGTTATCGCATATGGTCTTCGAATTTCCTCGGCACTGTATTCAAAACCTACCAGTATATATTGATCTCCAATAGCATTATGCCTAAGACTAAAGCCCAAACGGTCACCTACATAATCCAGACCAAGATTGTAAGTATAAGGTGATTGCCCGTACAAAGGCCTGTTGGCTTCATAAAGTCCTCCGGTTCCGTCTATATTAACATAGGATGTTACTTTTGTATCATTAAAAGAAGCGTTCCCATAAACAAACAGATCTTTTAAGATTTCTCCTTCGCCTAAGAAAGAAAGATCTTTATAAAACTCAAATTCAACACCCCAAAGTTTGGCATTGTTTGAGTTCAAATTGTAGATATCCCTTGTCCCTGAAGGATTGCGGAAACCAACTGATTCGATTGGATCATCAATGTTTTTATGATAAATACCAAAAGACAAAATCTCAGCACCGGATGGAAACCATTCTACTTTAAAATCATAATTATTAGCTACACTTGAAACCAATCCATCTGAGTAATTGTAGATTTTCGCCGAACGAATTGGGTCGTAATAAGGAATACCCAAACGCTCTGCAAATTGTGGACGCAAAACAGATTTATTATACCCCAATCTAACATTCATTTTATTAGTTGGACTAATTATTAAACTTGCTGATGGCAGAAATTGCCAAACTTTATCATCTGCCTGGTCTTTTCCTAAACCATTGGGAGCTTCAGACTGACTTTGTATTTCTGTATAAATGTAACTTTCTGCTCTTACTCCCCAAACCAATCTTACGTATCGGCCAATTTTATCATCGAGCATTAAAAATGGTGAATGTATTTTTACATCACCTTCATACTTATTGCCGTATGTGCCATAATCCTGCCATCCAAAACCTCCCCAATAATAATTTGATACGTCTAAAAATTCAGAAAGTGGTTCATAAATCTTAGCTCGGTCAGTTCCCTGCCCAATAACAACCATTTTGGCAGATTCCTGTTGATTTGTTGCTTTTTTATAGGTTCCAAAATAGCCCCCTTTTATATCATTTGTAAAAGAATCACCAAAATTAAAAGTGTATTTGAAATTAATGGCCCAGTTATAATCGGCCTCATCATTGGTGAAATTGCTTCTGCTAAACGGGAATCGGCCGTTTGCAGCGTTATAAACATTATAGTACTCCAGCACATCATCACCTACCTTCTCACGGCGAATTTCTGCAAATGTTGCATCTTTGGTATCTTTTGCTACATTTCCATAGGCGCCATACCAATTAACTTCAAGCTTATCGAATTTGTGATTTCCTTCAATTTTATTTTGGATGAAAGTCGTATAAACAGGATAATTAGATTCTAACGTTACAGGTAAATTAGTACCATCTAATATTTCTGAAATAGCATTTTCATTTTCAAAACCTGTGATTTGGGTTAATTGATTGTTATAAATATGCATAACAGTATTACGCATTGTAATTTTATGATTATCCAACTGAATAGCCGCATTAAACATACCGCCTAAAGTTGAATTATAATTATAATTGGCTCCTGAATTTTTAAATCCATATTTTCTGAAAGTTGAATACAACTCTTTCTCATTCTCCGCAGAAAATTCGGTATTACTTTTATTATTTCTTTCTGTATGCTCAATTTCAAGTTTTTCCTGCGTATTCTTAAAAATTAAAGAACCAACAAATCCCCATTTGTTATTGTCTTTCAATTTATAGACACGTCCTAAACCAAATTGCAATGTCGTTCCCGGAGCACCGTAGGTCTTATAAGTTGAAAAATTATCCTCCGTAAACTCTTTTGATTGTTGAATAAAAAGATCAGATGTTGCCTCAGTTGTTGGTACTTCTAGCGCTATAAGGTTATTAGGATAATCACGTCGTCCGTCATCAAAACCAAAATAATCATAATCGCCTTCCTGCCTTGTTAATCGCTCCTTAAAAGCACTTTTGCTATTATAAGAATTACTGATAGAAAAATTGTTAAAATTTTCCTTAGGAATATCCATTGTCTTAACTTCAACATAACCTCCGGCAAAATTGGCGTACATATCCGGCGTTGCAGATTTGCTTACCATAATACTTTCGACTATAGAAGTTGGAATAATATCAAAAGAGAAACTTTGCTGATAAGCGTCTGTACTTGGTAGTGCGATTCCGTCCATAACCGCCTGATTCCATCTCTCGCCCATAGAACGTACCACAACATATTTATCGCCAATTGTTGTTACACCCGTAATACGTTTTAATGAACTTGCCACATCTCTGTCTGGTGTTCTGGCAATTTGCTCTGCCGAAATACCATCAGAAAACTGAGCTGCTTTTTTCTGTTGCAGCAACATACCACCAACTGAGGCTGTTGCTTTTTTATAATCCTGAATAATGATAACTTCATTCAGTGATTCGGCATCTTCTTTTAAGGATACAACAAGTGGTGTTTCCTGATCTTCAACGACTTTTACATTCGTTATTTTTTGAGTCTGAAAAGAAATTACACTTATTTCTATCGTGTATACTCCCGGTTCGAGGTTCAAAACATAATTCCCATCGATGTCTGTTTGAGTTCCTAAACCTGTTTCGACAACTTTAATATTTGCACCAGGCAATGAAAGTCCTTTGTTGTCAACTACCTTTCCGGTAATTTTCCCATTCTTTTTTTTTTGACCACATCATTTCTCTTAACCGCAATATTATTTTCGGTTCTTTTGAAATTTAAGTTTGTCAGATTTTGTAAATCATCTAAAATCTCATCAATCGAGACATTGTCTTTTTTTAATGTTACTAAAGGAGTGCTTAAGTCCAAATCTTTCTGATAAACAAACTGATAAGGAGTCTGAGTCTTTAAATTATCAATTATTTTTTGTGGGGAAGAATTTTTAAAATCAACCGATACGGTGCCATTTTGTGCATAAATCGTGCTTGTTCCAAGAAATAATCCGAAAAGCAAAATCCAGAAGGCAGTAATAAATTGCCTGGAAGAATCATTGTTCATAATTGATAAATATTTAGTTTAATTAGAATTTATTTAATAGTTCTTTTTTGATTTAATTTCATTTTTGTATTCGAACAATTGCATAACAGCTCTTTCAAACTTTTTTGCAAAAATTTGAAAATCGCTACAATCACATTATGATCTAAATGTATTTTTGAAAATATGGAAATCCCTTACCGACTAATCAGATAAGTGTTATTTCCGGTGGGTCTTATTTTATTTCCAATGCAAAAGCAATAGTTTGCAGCATCTCATAAAAGCCTTGTCTGGTATCAAGAGTTCCTTGAATTTTCAGATTTTTCAGATCGTCTTCTAAATAATTTACAGAGAATGAATGCTCTTTTTTTAGCTTTGCTATGACTTCTTCCAGTGTTAAACCATCAACATAAATCAGAACCTTTTTCCAGTCCGGTTCCAGAATTTTTGTTTTGTTCTTATTTACGGTAAACGTTTCAGGACTATAAACTGCCTGGTCACCTCTTAGTAGAAAAACGGTATTATGTGCACCCTCAACTTTTACTTTACCGGTTCGTACATTCACTTCAGATTGTTTGTCACCATAAGCTTTAATGTTAAATGACGTTCCAAGAACAGTTGTTTTAACAGGTCCCGAAGTAATAATAAACGGTCTGGAAGTATCACGTTTTACTTCAAAAAAAGCTTCCCCCTTTAAAGTAATCGTTCTTTCGTTTTTTGAAAAATGCGATGGATATTCTATTTCCGTATCCTCATTTAACCAAACCCTTGTTCCGTCAGGCAGACATAAAATACGAACATCTTTTTTAAATGTTCGAACAGAAGCAATTTTATTTGCCGCTGTATCCGGAGACGAAAGAAACTGATGGCCAGTTATCGATAATGCAATTACAGCACAAGCAGCGGCGGCCCACTTATAATAGTTTTTGTACTTATCAGTAGTGCTTTTCCGAATTTTGCTCCACATTCGCAATCTAACTTCCGAGGGAAGAAATCCCTCATTGGGTATTTCATCCCATTCGTCTCTAAATCTATTTGACTTCATTTAAATTAAATTTAATAGCTGGAGAAAACACAGTTGTTTATCGCCATTTAGTACATTAGATTTGCAAGGCTTCAAATATCACCCTTACGGTTCAGACTTAACTATTTCTTAATAAACGAGAAGTTTTTAGCAAACAAATGCGTCAGACTGACTCATACAAAATAATGCGAACCAATAGAGTTCATGGTTTTTTACTGAGTTTTTTTTGAGGTATTGTAATGTTTTTGAAATTTGATTTGCTACAGCACTTGGAGACATATCCATTTCGGCAGCAATCTCTTTGTAACTAAGGTCTTCAAACTTATGAAGGTTAAATATCTTTCTTCTTTTTTCAGGAACCTGATCGAGAAGATATTGTATTTTTTCAAGCTTTATATCTATACTATCGTCGGACTCTTCGGAAGAATCAAGTTCCCGAATCAATTGATCGTTTTCTACTGAAAAAATCCTGTTTTGCTTTTTATACCATTTTGAAATTTCTTGTTTTGAGCTTTTAAACAAGATGGCTTCCAACTCAACATTTGGATCTAGTTTAGTTCTATATTTCCAAAGATGAATAAAGACATTTTGCGTCACATCTTCTGAATCTGCCAGTTGAGCAGTATATTTTTTTACAAAACAAAATACTTTAAAATGATATAAATCGTAGATTTCTTTAAAACAAGAATCATCACCCTCCCGTAACCTTAATATCAAATTAGAACTCATAATGCAAATTTAAATTGTTAAAGAAGACCCTTACAAAAATAAGACAAACCGTTATTGATAATTTCGCGATTCATTCATTTAATAATTTATTAATATTGCCTGACTGTTTCTAGGTTTTTTTAATTTATTTCTAAGTTTCTTAATATTAATCAATTGCTGTTTTACTTTTGGCTATTTCATTAATTTCAAAGCATAAATTCATTTTAGACACAACTACGCGGAGTGCTTAGACATTTTTAGAGAAGTATTTTCTTCTCTGGAATTTCTTAAAAAGTTTTAATGCTAATTGTACTATATTTACAATTCAAACTACAGGTTTTATTATGGACGATTTTTTAATTGGTATTGGAAAAAGATTAAAAGAAATTAGAAAGAAAAATTCGCTAACCATTCATGAAGTTGCCAACAGAGCCGGAGTTAGTAATGGATTAATTTCGAGAATCGAAAACGGACGAACTATCCCGTCATTGCCAGTTTTAATTGAATTGATACAATCCTTAAATACCGATGTCAGCTATTTCTTTGAAGGCGTCGAAAACACCAAAAATGCCAAATACATTCATATTAAAAAAGAAGACTATCAAAAGATAGAAAAAGAAGACAGAGCTGAAACTACTGGTTTTAATTACTATCATATCTTCAGTAAAAGCATTAATTCTATTGGTTTTGAAGCTGTAATTCTTGACGTTGAACCTAATTGCAAACGTGAAAAAGTAATCACAGATGCCTGGGAATTTAAATATATCATCAAAGGAAGTGTAACTTATCTTATAGACGATGTTGAAGTTATTGTAAACGAAGGCGATTCGTTATGTTTTAATGGTAGACATCCTCACGTTCCTGAAAACAGAACGACAGAAAATTGTGTTATGTTAGTGCTTTACTTCTACTCTGAAAGTAATAGTTAAATCTACGTTATACTTAACCGCAAAGAGCGCAATGAAATAAACCGCAATGTTCGCAAAGCTTTGGTTATAAAACTTTGCGAACATTGCATAGACCTTAGCGTTCCTTGCGGTTAAATCATAAAAAGGTCGTCTCCACAAACAGAGACAACCTTTTAACAATAAAAAACACAAACTGAATTAATTTCCCGCCGGAAGCCAGGAGCGTCCGTCTAACGACCACGCTGAGTTGATCGGTACTCCAAACCATTGTAGAGAAGAATAGGCAATATCTGTCATTTTTGGAACTACTCCTGTAGCAGTTCCGCATTTTAAAGTAGCTGTACTTGTTGTCCATGTTGGCGCATTCGGAAAAGTAAGCGCTATCTGTTTGCTGCTCGAATCGGTAAAACTGTTTCCTGAACCATTATTTCCTTTCCAATAACCGATAAGATTGGCATAATCCGGATGCGAAGCTGTGACAGATGAACAGGTATAGTTTAAAATCGAAGCTTCAGACAAAGCTTTATTCCATACACGAACTTCCGCTATATTTCCGTTTACATTGGCACCGTACGTTAAAGTTCCGTCCTGACCAACAGCAAACGGCAATCCCGAAGTTAAACTTCCAAAATTATTCACAATTGATGCCTGTCCAACAAAAGCACCATCCTGATAGGTTTTAACCAATTTTGCTGTACGATCCACTACCATGGTTAAATGATGCCATTTCCCGTCATTGATTGTTCCTCCGGAAATATCAACACGATTTTGAGTATCACCAATATTTACTTTCCATGTTCCTCCGGTATTGGCACAAATCACAAATCCGCGATTTTTACCACTTACCCAATTTTTGTTCGATACTAAAGAAGGATCGCTAGAGTAACCAGAAGTTTTCACTCTGCATTCTACCGTAAAACTTGAAGTCCCAAAATTGTAAAGCGTATTTGTTGTTGAAGCGTATTTGTTGTTCGAATTAAAATTGGCAAAACTACCTGTAATCGATGTGGTTGGATCAACTGCTTTTTCAATTTTTGTTGAATTGAAATTTTTATTATTGAAGATGGTAAAAATATTTCTTTCTTCATAAGATGATCCTCCGTGAGATCCTGTTGAACCCGTAACTATTCCGCCATGATCTGGTGCTACAATAACCAGCCAGTCTTCGTTGGCATAATTGGGCCTGTTTTTTAAAGCAGTCAAAATTTCTCCGATATAACCATCTGTTGTTTCGATCGTAGCTTTGTATTGTGGTACATTCAATGAAAATCCGTAGCTATGACCTGCGTGATCTACATCGTCAAAATGTAAAAATAAAGCATCCGGATTGTCGTTTGTAAGTGCTGCTACTACTTCATTTTTTACAGCTAAATCTGTGGTAACTGTTTTCTCCAGATCAATTCCGTCAACAATATAAGTATTGATTGGAGCCCAATGTACAATCGACATGGTTTTCAAAGCAGCATTATATGTTTCCAAACGCTTTAAAAAACTTGGATAAGTTCCAAATTTCGGACTTGAAAAGGAATTATCTGTTACACCATGTTTTAAGTGCGTTACACCACTAAGCATCGTCGACCAGCCATTTCCGCTCCATGTTGGTGCTTCTGTTAAAGCATCAAGACTATAAACTGAATTGGGTAATAAAGCATGTACATTTGGCGTATTGGCCCCCATTAAAGCATCTCCGCGACAGCCATCAATACCAATAATAAGCAGTTTTTTAGTACCACTACTTAGGAATGCTGTTTTAGCCGTTTTTGAAATTGTTTTAGTATTTACTGCATTTTCATCTCCCAAAAACGCAGGATCATTGGTACAAGATGCGATTAAAAATACACTTGCCAGAATTGTAACGTAACTTAATCTAAAAATCTTTTTCATTGAGTTGAATTGTTTTATGGGTTACTATTTATTTACTTATTAGAGATTCTAGGTAAGGCTGCAAGATTTATTCACAGATTAAAAGATTATAATGATTAAAAATGTTTGCCAATAATTGCACTAATTTTCACTAATTAATTCGTGCTAATTAGTGAAATTAGTGGCAAAAAATCAATTTTCAATACTGTATAAAGATGCCAGAGAATCTAAAATATAATCCGGCTTTGCTTCTTCGAGTTGTGATCGTGTCTGCGCTCCCGATAAAACGCCAATTGTAATACCACATTTTGCATTTTTTCCTTCTTCAATATCAATAGCCGAGTCTCCCGCTTTTAATACTTTTGAAGCATCTCTAATATCAAAAAGCTGCATCGCTTTGTGGATCATATCCGGAAAAGGACGCCCTAGTACAACATCATCAGCCGTAATTAAAGCATCAAACTGATGGTCTTTTTTCCAGTTTAATTTTTGCAATAAAGTATTGGCAACATGACTGCTGTAGCCTGTATTTAAAACTACTTTTACGCCATCTTTTTTAAGGTTCTGAAGTACATTTTCAACTCCTTCAATCGGTAACACTTTTGCAGATAAATATTCCTGATTCAGTATTTCCCTGAAATATTCAAATATTAAATCTGATGTATTTGAATCCGTGTTATTGATATGCTTCAAAATATCTTTTATCGCTTGGTGTTTTTCTTTTCCTGCTCCTAACGACAGCACCAATTCCAGCGAAACATCAAATCCAAATTTATTGATTGCTTTATGAAGCGATTTGTAAACTATATTTTGTTCGTTTATTGTTGTTCCGGCCATATCAAAAACGACCATTTCAATTTCATTAATTTTCATTTTGTGTGTTTTATTTTTTGAACATGTTTTTACATGTTGAGAATATTATAATTGAAATAAAATAATCTGTCCAGCTTCGCTTTTTTTGCTTATGAAAAAGCAAAATCAGTCATGCTTCTTTAAAAATTAGCATGCCTTAAAATTCTCTCGCAGATCTGGCAGATTGAGCAGATTTTTGAATAATTTAGGATTGAGACTTCTCTTTGTAATTGTTTCATGCAGATTTTAAAAATAATTTAAGCAGATTAAATTGATGAATTTAAATCTCCAAGATCTGCTAAATCTGCGAGAAAAATTAATTCGCAGCTTTAAGCATTAAAAATTTTATCAATGTTATGTTTGGCAAATCCTGCGCTTCCGGTCATTCCTTTGCCTCCTATTCCGGTTATGATATGAATGTTCTCATCAACGGTATGTTCAAAAATATCTTTGGTTTTGCATTGCGAATACATTCCAAACCATCTGTTTTGAATTTCATACGTTGGCAAATCGATTATCTTTTTGGCTTCTTCAATCATGAAATTGTCAATATCCATATTCAAATCAAATCCCAGAGCATCAATATCTTTTGCCGGTGCATACTCGTGCGAATCGCCTAAAATTACAGATCCGTCCAGCGCCTGTTTGAATAAGATGTGAACACCATATTTTTTCTCAAAACTATCCGGGTCTTCTTTTGCCTTAATTGCGGCATACGATTTACATTCTTCAAAAGATTCATATCTTCTAATCGTTAATCCTGTCAAAATAGAACCGTCTAATTTGTAATTGTTCTGAGGTTTGGTCTGTAGCATCTGAAGTTTAGAAACAACCAAATCACTATTATTATAAATTTCAGGGTATAGAATTTTGAAATCACTTCCGTTACAAATAATGATTTTTGAAGCTTTGTATTCCAATCCTGTAGAAATCGTTGCCACTACTCCATCATTTCTGTTTCCAACATTCAAAACAGTGGTATTCATAAATAAATCAAGGCCTAAATTGGTAGTCATATAGTGATGTAATTTATGAATCATTGTTGAAGGTTCAACTGTTACTTCCTGTGGAAAAAATAAACCGCCAGTGCAATAATCAGATCGTAATCCGGCATATTTTGACAAACATTGTTCTTTAGTCAGCAAACTGGATTCATAATCATTTGAAATATTTATTTGATGCAATTCTTCAATTAACTGCATTTCCTCTTCGTTTGAAGCCAAATAAACAGTCCCATTCTCGCGAATGCTGATATCAAATTGCGACTGAATATCTTTGTAAAATTTTAAACTTTCTTTTCCGAAGTTTTGCCATTTTCTGTCCATTCCTGATGGTACAACCTGTCCAAAATTTCGAACGGTTGCACCTTCCGGTTTACTGTTTTTTTCCAAAATAGCAACCGACATTCCTTTTTGTAAAGCGTGATAAGCATGAAATGTGCCTAAAACTCCCGACCCTACAATTATTAAATCATATTTCTCTTTCATATGTTTGTGTTTGTGTGATTGTTTGTGTGATTGTTTGTGTGATTGTTTTTATGGCAATCCGCAAAGAGTACCAAATTTGTTTTTTTGCCACGAATTTCTCTAATTTCCTCTAATTTTTATTCTGAAAATGCTTAAAAAAACTAACCACAAATTGCACAGATTTGCGCAGATTTTTAATCTGTACAACCAAGATAATTCGGGGAAATTCGGGAAATTCGTGGCAAACTTTTTTATATTATCATAGCTAGGTATTCGTCATGGATATTCATATTTATTTTTTATTCTATTTCTTTATTTCAAGTGTATAAAGGTGTTGTACTAATTTTTGATGTTTTTTTGAATTTGCGTTTAAAGTAATTAAACGACATTATGGTTGTAATTATCCCTACGAAGGATAACAGATATATACAAGTGGTAAAAAAGCTTAATAGTGAAATATTCTTGTCTCCAAAATTTTTGAAAAACAGAACCAAAACACTTCCCAAATAACCAAAAGCATCGGCGATATAAATTAAGAATCCAGTGTTTCCGTCTATTTTGTAAGTCGCAATCATTCGGTCAAAAAATAAACCGTTAAACGGAATGTAACAGACATACATACCAAAACCTGAAATGATCATCCACGGAAGTGGTCCTATTAAATGTTTTTGAAATAAAAAAGTCGTGATCCCGATAAGTAACGAACCTAAAAATAGAACCAAATGATAATTTTTGAATGCTTTATAATTGTTTTTCATGCTTCCCAAAAAACCCAGGATCAACAAAACCGATATGGCGATAGGAATTTCAGAATACATATAAATTGAAATACTCTCTTTATATCCTAAAGTATCCCACAATTCCCTGGCAAAATTATCTCTGAATTCCCTCATTGCTGTTAGCATCGCATAGAAAATAATAATTGCCGTTAACGGAAAAGCAAATTGCTGAAATAACGAAGCACGTTCTTTTTTGCTCAAGGGTCTTCTTTTTGATCGTAAAGCCAAATCTTCGCTATCCGGATTTGGGATTTTCTCCAAAAACAATGAAAATGCAATTAACGGAATAATAAAAATTAATCCAGAAACAAAAGGCATCCAAAACTCATTGCATCCCAAAACCTTCAAGACAAATATCCCCACAGACTTTGCTGCTCCGGAGGAAACAATAAAACTCGAACATAAAATAACGCCTAGTAATTCAGTTGTTTTTCTTCCTTCGATATAAGAAAAAACGATTCCCCAGATCATTCCCAAAGGCAATCCGTTTATAAATAAAAACAGAATATTATAAGGTGCCGGCACTACTGCAAAACCTAATAAAGCTAGTTCAGAAATGGCTATAAAACTTATTAAATAAAGTATTCTTCTTGCCGATTTTAATTCTGAAATGACCTTGATTCCCAAAAACTTAGAAAACGTATATCCCAGGACCTGTGCTAAAATCAACAAGATTTTATAGTCAATTCCCCAGAAAGACATATGGTCGAATGTCGCTACTGTAAAAGGTTTCCTGAAAGCATACATACAAAAATAAGTACCAAATGCCGCTATGGATGTTTTTAATATAAACCTGAAATTAGATGATTTTGTAGACATTAGTTCCTTACGATTAAAATGATAATTGTGCTGTAAAATTGAGATTGAGTATTCTTTTTTAGAAACCCGTTGAATGCAGTTGATTAAAAAAAAAATAAACTGTAAAAATAAAATCTCCCAACATCCAACGGGTTAACTTATAGTTGTCTATAAATTATATTTAAGTCCAAGATTGAATTTCACTCCATAGTACTCCACCTGTTTTGGTCGGTTTGGAGTTTCTCCAAAATGATACATTAAAGGCTCATTTAATACATTATTTACATCACTGAAGATGGTGAAATGCTCACCTACTTTATAAGAAGCAGAAAAATCAAGTGAGTTGTATTTACCATAATAAATATCGTTCCTATCTGTATTTTTGGCATTGGCATCAAAACTGGTTGCATAGGCTCCTTTATGGTTAAAAGCCGCTCTCACATTAAGTTTACCACTTTCATAAAACAATTGTAAGTTGTATAATTCTTTTGCCTGATATGGAGTTGACACTTTTCTTCCGTTCGGATTATTAGCATTTTGTCCCAATGTCATTTCAGAATTCATGAAGGTTGCATTGATCTGAGTTCCAAAATATTTTAAGAATCCAGGCAGAAAACTGAATCTTTTTGTGATTCCGAATTCAACTCCGCTAATCCATGCGTTACCACCATTTGTTGGCGAACTGATTTCGATATCCGAAATTCCGTTAATAGTTCCCTGGTAGGTATCATCAAAAATTGGATCTGTGATTGATTTGTAGAAAACTCCTGCATTAATAATTCCCACTTCATCAAGGAAATATTCTCCCAGTAAATCAAAGTTCCAGGAATAAGTTGGATTCAAATTTGGATTTCCACCAGCATATTCGCCATCAATAGTATTCAAAGAACCGGCTGGAGAAATGTCTCCAAAGTTGGGTCTTGCAAAAGTTCTGGTTGTCGCAAAACGAAGGTTTAAATTCTCAACCGGAGTATATTTTACATGTAACATTGGCAATACTGATGTATAATTTTTGGTGTTTTCAGCATCAACAACTACATTATTCTCTACCGTTTTTCCTGTCACTTTTGTATTGGTATTCGTAACTCTCACCCCTCCTAAAACAGTCCATTTATCAGTTGCTAAATAGGTTGCCATTCCATAAAAAGAAGAGGTAGTTTCGTCTACATTAAAGTTTCTTCCCAATCCTTTTCCTAATTCCGGAATTTGAGAATCTGCAGGATTTAAAACCAAATTACCTTGTGAAGTGTTGAATAAATTCGTCATTCCATCCGTAGATAAAACCGGTCCGAAAGTATTTCCAATAGAAGTTCCGGTTTCTTTTCTCATATAATCTGTTCCGCTGGGCTGATTAATTAAATCAGCACTATAGTTGGATAAAAATGGTGTTGGAGATCCTGTCCAATTGTAATATTCATCTCGAAAAGTGGCGATACGATCTTTGTCTGTTAATTTCAGACCAAATTTCATTTTTAGTTTTTCATTAAAATTATGCTCATAGTTTACAGCCGCAATAATGTTATCTCTTTCTACAATGCTAATTTTATACAATTCTAAGGTTGAGAATTTCATTTTTGTCGGATCTGTTTTGAAATTTGGATCTGAGTAAAAATCAAATATTGATTTTGGATTATTCGGATCCAGCATTCCGCCATCAGCAGCCCAATACGCTCTGGGTCCTCCTGCTCCGCCATTAGCAACCGGAACAGTATTCATATATTCCGGCTTAACTCCAACTCCGGTTTGATTAAACTGAATTAAAAAATAACTGTTGTCTTCTGCATTTGGAATATTTCCATACTTAAACTGATTTCTGTAAGAAGCCAGGCTCCAGTCTAAAGTTCCATTTGCCAATTGATGTTTTCCACCTAAATCAATACCAATAAACTGTGTCATTAATTCGTTGTGAATATCCTGTTGTTCGACAGTCAACGCATTTGTTGTACTGCTGAATTTATCAAAACGGATTCTGTGTTTATAATGTGTTTCTTCATCTGTAAGTCCACCGTAAGTTGCTTTCAGGAAGATTTTATCTCTTGATGATGGATTAAATTCCATTGCACCATTTAAACCCGTTGTTTTTCTAACTCCGGTATAATCACGCAATTCTAATCTGTACACTCCCTGGTCACCTTGTCTTCTGGCTTCGTAATTATCCGTAGCCCAGTTTCTGTTCCAGTAAGTTCCGTTTACAATGTAACCGAATTTTCCATTTTTACTTTTATCACCAATAGTAAGCGATCCGCTGTAAATTCCTTTATCCGATTTTTGATTGTATCCGCTAAAAACGCTTGCTTTAATTGTTCTTTTTGTTGGAGCAGTCTGCGTGGTAAAATTTACGCTTCCGCCGATTGCATCTCCATCCATATCAGGTGTAATGGCTTTTGTAGCCTCAACATAAGCGATAAGATCTGATGGAAAAAAGTCGAATGCAGTTGCTCTTGAAGTTGTTTCTTCTTCAGCCGTTGGAATCCTGTTACCGTTAATTGTAGTTGATGACCAAAACGGTGGCAAACCTCTTACGGACACAAAACGTCCCTCACCCTGATCTCTTTCAATAGAAACTCCTGGCATACGCTGTACGGTTTCTGCTGCATTACGATCCGGAAGTTTTCCTATTCCATCGGCAGCAATTACGTTTACAATGCTCATGGATTTCTTTTGCATGTTTAGCGCTCTTGCTTCACTATTTCGTTGGGTCATTCCGCTTACCACTACTTCGTTTAATTCTTTTGAATTTGTAGCAAGTCTGATGATTCCCAGATTTAATTTTTGATTATCTTTTATTTCAATTGCAATCGTTTTTGTTTCATATCCTATATAAGCAATTTGCAATTCAAAATTTCCTGGTCTGACATCCTGAATCGTAAAATAACCACTGAAGTCAGTTGTTGCTTTTTGATTATTAGACAATATAATAGTTGCTCCCGGCAATGGAGATTGTGCATCGGTAACAGTTCCGCTAATAGTTGCTTTTTGCGCTGTCATGTTTTGTGCAAAGAGTATAGCAGAAAAAATAAAAATTGCCTTGTAAATTGTTTTCATGGTTAATTTGTTTACAAATATTAAATTTATTAAAGCAAATTAACAATGAATTTTACAAATAGTGAAAAAATGAAAATTATGTAATTGTTAAAAAAAGGGAAATTTAAGAGCTCTAATTTGTTAAGTATTTGTAAAAAAAACAGAAAATGCAGATCATTGAAAACCAAGACTTTTACAGCTTTTTCTCTTTAAAATTAAGGCTTTACAGCACTTTACAAAGCAATAAAAAGGAAGTGATTTATCGGGTTTTCCAAAAGCTCATGATAATCCATATTTTTACTATTAGTAAACTTTTAAAATTTTACAGCCTTAATATTTTATAATTTCATTTACAGAATGAAAACCAAATTGTCGTTTAATTTTTCACTATCAGGTAGCTTAATCTTTAGGTAACCTTTTAATAATTATCATCGAGTAGTTTTGTTTATCAATACAACTATTATGTTATTTCTCCTTTATTTAACCTTGATTCAATCTTTAATTACTGCTCTATTAATCTTCTTTAATAAAAAATTCAGACAGGAAGATTTTTACCTTAGTATTTTTTTCGGAACTATTTTTTTTCACCTTCTTTATAAGATTTCCATACTCTTCTTTTATCAGGATGCCAACCTGTTTGAAAAACTGCATGGAAGTTTCTCTTTTCTCTACGGTCCGTTGCTTTATTTTTATATGCTTTCGGTATTTGGTAAACAAATTTCGACCAGAAAGATATGTTACCATTGCATTCCGTTTTTCATCGGTTTTGCATTCAACATTATGATTGTTTTTATTGCGGTAACAAATCCTGTATTTCCAAAAATCATTAAACTTTCTAACCTCATAGTTATGTTGCTTCTAATGCCGTCTTTCCTGGGCTATAGCATTTATTGTTTGAAGTATATCCGTTCTTCTCAGCCAGATAATACCCGAATTTTCAATTTAAAAATCAGCATCGTAAAAGTTATCGGAAGTGTTTATTGTTCGTTGGGAATATTAACCGTTTTAGGACTTGTACTTTTGGCTTTTAATATGGAGATGAAAATAAATCTTCGATTCGTTTATTATTGTCTGATGCTTTTCATTTTCATTTATGTCATTCATATTCGGTTTGCTATATTTTTCGAAATTCAAAAACTGGTAATCGAACTTAAAAACGAAGAAAAATATAAAAACTACGAATTGAAATCGGATGAAATGAATGAGATCGTCAATGCTATTCAATCTTATTTCAAAACCAAAAAAGGCCATCTTGATTCTGAATTTAACCTGGACAAACTTTCGTCTGATTTAAATATCTCCAAAGTAAAAATCACACAAGCGCTTAATATCGAACTAAAAACGAATTTTTATCAATATATAAATTCCCTCAGAGTCGAAGAAGCAAAAAGATTAATTGATAAAAAACAAGATGCCAATTTTGTCACTATTGGTTATGAAAGCGGATTCAAAAACAAATCGACTTTCTATAAATATTTTAAACAAATTACCGGAGCAACTCCAAGTGACTATAAAAAAGTTCTTGAAGAAGCTTAATCATCAAAAAAAACATTCTTTTACAGTATGTTTTTTATAAGAAAAGTATTTCCATACCAAATTCAATTTCAAAATAACAAGTCCTTCATATTTAGTTAACCATTTGATATTATTCACAAGTGTTTAATTATCAATTAGTTGAAAATAATTTTAGCCTTTTTTGTACGCCTAAATTTAAAAAGACTTCCGGAAAATAACCATCAGATAGTTTTGCAGCAGAAAATAAAAATTAACTAAACACAATGAAAAAACTACTATTGTTATTTGCTTTGATTTTATCCGGAAATCAACTTATAGCGCAAAATTATGCTTCAATGATCGGAAAAGTTTCTGATGGGAAAACGTTTTTGCCGGGAGTAAATATTTCTATTTTAGAACGAAAAACAGGAACTTCAACAGACTTTGATGGAAATTTTCAAGTTTCGAATTTATCGGGAGAAAAGCTTACAGTCTCATTTAGTTATATGGGATATCAAACGATTACCAAAGAAATAAAATTAGTTTCGGGTATTAATAATTTGGGAACTGTTACTCTTGCTGCAGAAGAAGGTGCATTAAAAGAAATTATTGTAAAAGGTTTTACCGGACCTTCTCAATTAAAGCCCTAAGCATGAAAAAGAAATCATTGGCCATTATGGACGTGCTTTCTGCAGATGCTGTCGGGAAATTACCGGATCGTAATGCTGCAGAAGCGGTACAAAGAATGCCAAGTGTAAGTGTAAACCGTTATCACGGAGAAGCCAATCAGGTAAGTGTGCGAGGAACTCCTTACGGCTGGACATCAACTCTATACAACGGAACAAGATTGCCAAGTGCCTCTGTTGCCGGAACTAGAAACACGCTGTTAGATGCGATTCCTACTGAAATGATTCAGTATATTCAGTTATCAAAGGCAATAACTCCGGATATGGAAGGTGATGCCATTGGTGGATCTGTGAATTTTATATCAAGATCTGCACCTAAAAAAACAATGCTGAATGCCAGTCTTGGAGGTGGTTATAATCAAAAAGCCGAAAAGGGTTCTTACAATGCCTCTTTAGTTTACGGACAAAGATTCTTTAAAGATAAATTGGGAGTTGTACTTGCAGCTTCTGTATGGGATAGAAATTTCGCTACTGATGAAATGGTAGTGGATTACAATATTAATGCGCCAGTACAATCTCAAAAATATGGTATTAATACCGTTAATGCTAAACGTTATTTTGGAGAAAGAATTACAAAAGCTATAAGTGGTGCGATAGATTTTGAACTGAACGACAAGAATAAATTTTTCGCGAAATTCTTATATGATAAATTCAGGGATGTACGTCCGGTCTATGAATCTTTCTATGACTTTGCTAAAAAGAGATACACTTTTAGCTACCGTTATTCTGATTATAAAACAGATTTAAACGGAGTAGAAATTGGCGGAGAACACAGAATTGGTTCTAAATTGAAATTTGACTGGTCGTTTGCCAATAATGAAATGACCTATCTTTTAGATACTCCTCCCAATATGCCGTCGGATATGAGAGGGTTACCGATTGCACAGTTTTCTCAAAAATTAGTTGGCGATTTTGGTGTAAGGTCATCAGATGGAGCCGTTTATAACACCTTTGATTCTCCTGACGGAAATGGTGTAAACATTTATAACATCGATCCAAAACTGACCAATCCAACCGACGTTATGGATCCTGCACGATTAACTTTACAGCAATTGGTCATTACCAAATTAGATCAAAGAGATCACGATAAAGTGGGACAAATTAACTTTAATTACGATGCAACTGAAAAATTTGTAATCAAAGCAGGTTCAAAATTAAGATTCAAAGACTATCAGGGACAGCAAACGCCAATTGTTTATTTGCCAGGCGCTGCTTTAGGAATTCCGGGTTCGCCTGCCTTAATTCCGATGAGTAGTTTACAGACTGAGCCTTACCCAAATGCAAATAATTTCTTCTCAGAAATTGGAAGTCCGTTCAATAATCTAATTGTAAATCCAATTACAAAAAATCAATTGTTTGATATTTTTACACCATCGTATTTAAAGGCGAATGGCTTTGCAGATTATTCTCCGGCTTCTAATGTAACAACAAAGTTTAAAGGCGAAGAAAATGTTTTCAGTGCTTATGTAATGGGAGTTTATGATTTATCAGATAAAACAAAAATCATTGCCGGTGCCAGAAACGAAGAAACGAATGTTACGATGAGCAGTACTGCTTATAATTCTCAAACAAAAGTAGCAACGCCAATTACCAAAACATCATCTTATAATGCGTTTTTGCCAATGTTGCATTTGAAATATGCTTTCAATGAAAACATCAATTTCAGAGCAGCTTATACCAGAACTTTTTCAAGACCAAATTTACCGGATTTAAATCCGAGTGAGATTATAGACATCACGGCCGGAGTTCCAAAAATTACCAGAGGAAATACGGATTTGAAGCCTACTTTTTCTAACAACTTAGATTTCATGGGAGAATATTTCTTAAAAGATATTGGATTGATTACTGCGGGAGTTTTCTATAAGGACATAAGCGATTATATTTTCAGGGATATTTCTGCAGAAAGAATTAATAACGTTAATTATATCGTTACGCAGCCTAAAAACATTAAAGACGCCAGTTTATTAGGTTTTGAATTTGGAATCACTAAAAGATTTACAGAATGGAGTGGTTTCTGGGGCGGATTTGGAATTGATTTTAATACTTCAATTATTAAATCAAAATTAGAAGTTTCAAGATATGATGCGCAAGGAAATGTAACTACTACAGATAAAACTACATTGCCAAATCAATCTAAGCTATTGTTTAATTCTTCTCTTTTCTATGAGAAATATGGCTTCATGTTTAGAATCGCCGGAAATTACAGAGGAAAATCGGTAGAAACGATCAATCAAAATTTGGGTCCTGATTATTATATTTCAGCTAAAAACAATTTTACTGTTGATTTCTCTGCGGATTATTCTATCAGCAATAAAATCAAAGTTTTTATGGAAGTTAGAAATCTTACCAACGAACCATTCAAACAATATTTAGGAAATAATCAAGGCCGAATTACTTCTAGCGAATGGTCATCCATCAATGGTCAGTTAGGTCTTAAATACCAAATTTTATAAGATTCATTTCTTTTTAAATCCTTCTTAAATAATAAATGATGCAAGCTGAGAATTTCAGTTGCACTAAAAGTCCAATTTCTAATTTCAAAATAAATACTATGACTCAAACTCTTTTACGTACTACAGCGATATTTTTAATGATTGCTTTTCAAAGTCAGGCTCAAAAAAATATGGATATCGAAAACAGCCCAAATTTCAGATCACTATCCGGAATTCACAATAAAGACGGCAAAAAAATCAAGGAAGGAATTATTTATCGCTCTGGAAATTTCTCCAAATTAACGCCTTCTGATGTTACCAAATTTGATGCATTACACATCAATACCATAGTAGATTTTAGAAACGATGATGAAATAAAAAAAGATCCTGATTTTATTCCGGCAGGACAAAAAATTGAAACAACAAGAGCGAATATTGGTTCTATAAACGGAAAAGAAATGGGACAATTTATGAAAATCATGATGTCACCAACATTCAACGAAGCACAGGCCGATTCATTAATGGTTGCCGCCAACGCAGGATTCGCAGAAAGTGCAAAAGACTTTAAACCTTTCTTTGATGAAGTGAAGAAAAAAGAAACTGTTGTTTTGTTTCATTGTACAGCCGGTAAAGACAGAACAGGATTTGCTTCTTCATTACTATTACATATTTTAGATGTTTCTGATGAAGAAATCATGAAAGATTACCTGAGATCTAATGAAGCAATCGCAAAAACAGATTTGAGCAAGTACAAAGCATACGGGATTCCGGAAGAAAGAATGGCGAAATTAATGGGCGTAAAACAAACCTATTTAGAAGCTGCCTGGGCTACTGCTATCAAAAAATATGGCAGCATTGATAAGATGTTATTAGTTGAATATGGCATTGATAAAAAAGTCAAAAAACAAATTCAGAAAAAATATTTGGTGAAATAATTTTGTTTTTTATTTAGTGTTAAACCGCTTAAAGCAATTTAAGCGGTTTTTTTATTGTCGTAATTTCAATACAACTACAATGGTAATCCTATAAAATTTAGCATTAAACTTATAAGATTTCTGTACAAACCATTACTAGCTTTGATACCAATTACTTAAAAATCAGCATCTAACTCAGATAATTTCAAAAACAAACAATCATGGACAATAAATCGAATCATAGTTTAAAAAGCTCCAGTATTACTTCAGGCGACAATGTTTCGTTTTGGATTGATTCTACACAAATAATTTCCTGCAATATCCCTGACCAGGATATAGAGACTGAAGTATTAATTATTGGAGGCGGAATTGCGGGCTTAACAACCGCTTATAAATTACTCAAAGCCGGAAAAAAAATCGTACTGGTAGAAGATGGTTTTATTGGAAGCGGCGAAACCGGGCGAACTACAGCACATTTAACCTGCGCTTTGGATGACCGTTATTATTTTCTGGAGAAAATCTTTGGAGAAAACGCTGTTAAACTTGCAGCTGAAAGTCATACTGAAGCTATAGATGAGATTGAAAAAATTGTTACTGAATTAAATATCGATTGTTCTTTTAAAAGAGTAAATGGTTATTTGTTTCTTGATCCAACTGATAAGGAAGAAAATTTAGACAAGGAATTTCATGTCACACAAAAAGCGGGATTAAAAACTTCTATTTTAAAAGGTATTCCGTCATTGGCGAATGCCGAAAAACAACGATGCCTTGCCTTTGCAAATCAGGCACAATTTCATATTCTGCATTATCTAAAAGGGCTTACTGAAGCAATAACTTCTTTAGGAGGCGTAATTTATACAGAAGCACATGCTGAAGATATTACCAAAAGAGGTGCAAAAGTGAACGGATATAATTTTTCTGCGCAACATATTGTGGTAGCAACAAATAGTCCTGTTAATGATGTCCTGACCATGCATACCAAACAACATGCTTATAGAACGTATGTTATAGCCGGAAAAGTTCCGAAAGGGCAGCTTCCTTACTCGCTTTGGTGGGATACCGGCGATCAGAAATCAAAGTGGGTTTCGCAACCTTACCATTATGTACGTTTGGAAAATTATGATGAAAACTACGATTTATTAATTTCCGGAGGAGAAGATCATAAAACTGGTCAGTCAGATGAAGAAGGAATTTCGGCAGCTGAACGTTATGACAGACTCGAAGCATGGACCCGAAATTATTTTCCGATGCTTGAAAATGATTTAACTTACAGGTGGTCTGGCCAGGTAATGGAACCCGTAGATTCTTTAGGATTTATGGGGAAAAACCCAGGCGATGACAATATTTATATTATAACCGGAGATTCTGGAAATGGTATGACGCATACCACAATTGGTGCTATGATTATTTGTGATAGTATAATGGGTATTAAAAATAAATATGAAAGTTTATATAATCCCTCACGCATTACCCTTAAAATTGCGGTTGACTTTGCAAAAGAAATGGGGAATATGGCTTCGCAGTATGTTGATTGGATTACTTCATCCGACTTAAAAAATACGGCAGATTTACATGCCGGAGAAGGTGGTGTAATTTTGTCCGGATTAAAAAGAATTGCCGTTTACCGGGATTATGATAATTCGCTAAAAGCATTTTCTGCTGTCTGTCCTCATTTGGGATGTATTGTAAATTGGAATTCCGACGAAAAATCTTTTGATTGTCCTTGTCACGGATCAAGATTCTCCACAGACGGATCCGTTATAAATGGTCCGGCGCAAACAGATTTACATAAAATTCATATCAAATCAAAAACCAATGAAAGCAATTATATTTCTGGCCACACTAAAAAAGAAAGGCCGCTCTAATATTGAAATTCTCATTGAATGGTAAAAATGCCAAAGCTATGGCAGAATCCTTAAAAAAGTATCAAAGTAATGACTATGTTTAATTTTTTAAGGAGCTCAATCCCGCTATCCGTTTCAAACGAAGTTCACTGAATTCCAAATAAAAATTAAGTGAAGTAATCTTTTGTGTTCACCGCGGCGGGCACAAAAGGATTTCCACTTCTATCGGAGCTAGGGCACTCATTTTCAAAATAAACTTTTATTAACCTTAATAAAATTTAAAGTTTTTTCACGCAGATATAAAAAGATTTAAGCAGATGAAAGATGATCTGTAAATAGTGACTTTTGGAAAATTAAAAATATGTTAATTACATCATTACCAAACAATTATACTATAATAATAAATATAGTGTACTCCCTTTTCAATTGTTTTTGATTTTAATACTTACTGATTTTTTGACACAATTATTATTCGAAACGATGATAATTGGAGTACATTTTTTAATCACCAAAACATTCTACTTATGAATTTTTACATACCATCTCAAATAATAATTGCCTCAATAGCAGGAACCTCTGTAATGACTTTATTTAGTTATGCTGTTTCATCAAGTGCCAGAGAATTGTATAAAGAGCCTGTATTGCTTACCTACGTTCTGTCTTCGCTAAAAGTTGAAGTATCTCCGCAAATAAAAACTTTTTTAGGATGGCTGTTGCATTACTTAATTGGACTTTTCTTCGTAGTGATTTATCATTATTTATGGTCGTATGACATAATCGAAATGTCCTGGCCTGCAGCCTTTGTTTTAGGAGCTGTCAGTGGCATCATAGGAATTTTGAGCTGGTTTTTTCTATTCAAAACTGTACCTCAAAAACCTAATATCGATTTTAAAGGCTATTATATACAATTGTTTTTTGCACACATCATTTTTGCGATAGTTGCCTTTTTTGTCTACAAACTTTTTATCTAAATAATTGTTGCTTTTTGCCACAGATTAAAAAATTGAAAGGATTTAATCTTTGCGAGTCTGTGAAATCTGTGGCTAAACTTTTTTAATCAAGCTTAATTCTGTAAGAATCAAAATATAATGTTGTAAAGAAAAAATTTCATTAAACGCTTACTTTTAACTTGTTACAACTTTTAAAATGAAATATATGAAAACGAATAAGAGCCTGCAAAACCCATTGACCCAATATATAGAACCACCTTATACAGAAAAAAGACAAGAACCACCCGGATATGAAGTTTTTATGCAAACAAAACCGGACCACGGTGAAGATTCATATACCGGATCTGGGAAATTGAAAGGAAGGAAAGCAATAATCACTGGTGGCGATTCAGGTATCGGACGGGCCGTTGCCATTGCGTTTGCACGCGAAGGAGCTGATATTGTCATTTCGTATTTAGATGAACACGCAGATGCAAAAGAAACCGCAACCTATATTGAAAAAGCTGGTCAAAAAGCTATTTTACTGCCAGGCGATATAAGCAAGGAAGAACATTGTATTTCGATCGTTAATCAGGCAGTCGAACAAATTGGCGGTATTGACATCATAGTAAATAATGCCGCTTTTCAAATGTCAAGAGATTCTCTTCAGGATATTTCTGCAGAAGAATGGGATAAAACTTTTAGGGTGAATATTCATTCTATGTTTTATATCTGCAAAGCTGCAGAACAATATTTGCAACCGGGAAGCACGATTATTAACACCACATCTGTTAATGCTTACAAGGCGCCGCCTCAGCTTATCCCTTATTCAGCTACAAAAGCGGCGATACAAAATTTCACAGCTAGTCTGGCACAGCTTTGGGCAGAAAAGGGAATTAGGGTTAATTGTGTAGCTCCGGGACCAATCTGGACTCCTCTTATCTCATCTACACTTCCTGATGAAAGAGTTAAGAATTTCGGATCAGAAACACCTTTAAAACGTGCAGGACAACCTGCAGAATTAGCACCCGCATTTGTATTGCTTGCCTCACAGGATTCAAGTTATATGACCGGATCTACAGTTCAGGTAACAGGCGGATATCCTACAATATAAATTTAATTTAATAACAATAAAAAATAGAATTATGGAAACAGCAGCAAAATCTTCTAAACTTAAAACAAATGTTTCAGCACTCGAAAGAATTTTAATGGTTACCAGCGGTGGTTATCTTTTATATAAAGGGTTATCAAAAGAGGATAAAAGTATCTCACAAATTGGTTCTGGAGGCGCGATGCTTTTACGTGGACTTTCCGGCTACTGTCCCGTTTATGATGCGGTCGATCATTTAAAAAATGACAAAGCTTCAAATGTAAACATTAGAGTCAATAGTTTCATTAACAAGCCAATCGGTGAAGTTTACAATTTTTGGCGTGATTTTGAAAATCTTCCAAAATTTATGAATCATCTTGAATCTGTAAAACCTTTAAGTTATACCACTTCTAAATGGACAGCAAAAGGACCAGCCGGAATTGGCAAATTAAGCTGGAAAGCTGAAATAGTAAAAGATGAAAAAGAAAGATTAATTAGTTGGAATTCGCTTCCGGATTCATCGATTAAGAATGCCGGAAAAGTTGTTTTTAGACCCAGTGGAAAAGACACAGAAATTATTGTAACCATTTCGTATCATGCTCCACTAGGAATTGCAGGCGAAAGTGCTGCAAAATTGCTTAATCCGTATTTTGAAAAACTGGTAAAAAATGATATTATGAATTTTAAAACCTATTTAGAATCTATTTAGAATATATTTAATACTGATGTGAAATACTTTAAAATAAAAAACCTGTAATGAGAAATCCATTACAGGTTTTTTATTTTTCTCAATAGTTTGCTCTTATTTTAGAGTTGTTGTTTTTAGTTGTGTCTGCTCTTGTGAACAAAAATAAAAACCTGTAAATCATATAATTAAACCAGTTCATTTTGTAATATTTTAATTTTAACAACCTTTATTTTAGCATATTAATTATAAAATTTATTATTATGAATACTTCAAACCACAGAAACAGCAGATCAGATAATGAAGCGATTAATTCTGAAACGATGGAAAACAAAGATCCTGCAATTAATCAGCATCAAAATAATTATCAGAGCAGAAAGTCATACAACAATGATAATTCAGACGGTCAAAACCTGGATGACAATGATGATATTAATCTTCAAAAAAACAGCAATCGAACAATAGATGCTGAAAGAGATTTAAGCGACAAAAATGATCCGAACCGAAGAACTTTAGACGAATACAGCGCCAATAAAGCAGAACCGGATGACGATGAAGAAGAAGATGAGTAATTTAAATCAGATAAATAACAGCAAAAAGCCGTCTTAGACGGCTTTTTGTATTAATAGTACTTTCAAAGAAAAAATCCTTACTTATACTCTTCTTCTTTTTGAGTATACCAATCTTTCATTACATAAAAAGCTTTCTTTTTAATTCCTCCACTAGAAATTAATCCTTTCCGATTAAAGAAATCCTGAATATTTGGAAGTTGGCGTCGTGGTGATCTAAAATCAACCAAAATCCATGGAGACACTCCTGCTAAACCGTCTATATGATTGAACATTTGGGTATTTTGCTTGTACAATTCTTCCTGATATTCTTCTGTCCAGCGTTCGGTTTTATCTCCATGTCTCCCTTGTAAAGCCTCTCCTCCAAATTCACTGATAATAACCGGTTTGTTATAAGGAATAATCCATTTCATGTCTTTACAAGATTCATTTGTTCCTCTGTACCATCCTAAATATTGATTAAAACTAACAATATCTACAAACTCATTCATGTTATCGTGAAGCGTATTGGTGTTGTCTGCACTTTTAGTAACTTCCATCGCCATGCTTATCAAACGTGAATTATCTTGTGTACGGGCGTATTTGGCTAATTTACTCAGGAAAATATCTCTATCGTCACCATGTGGTGTTTCGTTTGCTATGGACCAGATTATGATTCCGCAACGGTTTTTATCTCTGTAAACCATGTCGTGCAATTGGCGTTCTGCATTGGCGTAAGTATCCGGATTTGTCCATGAAATAGTCCAATAAACCGGAACTTCTGACCAAATCATTAAACCCATTTTTTCAGCTTGTCTTACCATATTTTCGTTATGCGGATAATGTGCCAGACGTACATAATTGCATCCTAACTCCTTAGCCCAGGTCAATAAAGTAACAGCATCTTCCTCTGACCAGGCTCTTCCTTGTCTGAAAGGGGCTTCTTCGTGAATGCTGATTCCTCTTAGAAAAACCTTTTTTCCGTTAAGCAGAATTTCTTTTCCTTTGGTTTCTACTGTTCTAAAACCAATTTTATCGGCTATATTTTCATCGGTTTTCGTTATTAAAACATCGTATAATTTTGGTTTTTCCGGTGTCCATAAAACGGGTTTGGTTTTGATTTCAAAATAGGCCATTCCTTTGGCATCCGTACTAATATTTTTCTTGATTTTTAATTCGGGAATATTGATAGAAACCGATTGATTTGCTGTTTCGCTATTCAGTTTAATCCATCCTGAAATCTTCGTTTTGTCTTTTTTATCCAACTGAACCAAATAATCTTCGATATAAGTATTGGGAACCTGGGCTAGTACCACATCTCTCGTAATTCCGCCATAATTCCACCAATCCATATTCACCGTTGGTACGTTGTCTTTATGACGTTTGTTGTCTACTTTAACCACCACAAAATTATTGCCATCGACTAAAAGGTTGGTTACATCAAAATTAAAAGGCGTGTATCCGCCAACATGACTTCCTGCAAATTTGCCATTTACATACACTTTAGCATCATAATTAACAGCGCCAAAATAGAGAATTCCTTTTGTCTGTGCCGATTTTTTATAAGTGAAGTCTTTTTCAAACCAAACGGTTCCTTCATAAAAAAACAATCTCTCATCTTTACTGTTCCAGTCAGACGGAATATCCATAGTTGCAGAAGTCGCGAAATTATATTCGACCAAATCAGACGTTGAAAATGCTTTGTTTTGGAAAAATCCATTGTCTTTAAAAGGCATTAGACGATAATCATAATATCCGTTTTCTAATGGATCGACTATATAACTCCATTTTCCGTTTAGGTTTATGTTGTTTCGGGATGAAATATTCGATACCAACGGAACTTCTTGTGCTATTGTTTTTCCTATAAATAAAAAAGTAAAACATAACATTATTATTTTTTTCATATTCTAAAATCATTTAATTAACTATAATTCTGGTCTTATTTCTTATCAAAATATTGCGCCAATTATAAGCACATTATCATTATTGTTAAAGTTAAATGTTTATGTAAGCCGATATTATGCGAAGGCAACTTATTATCAGTAAAATAACCCATCAAAAACTTATCATTTTCATAGTGAAAAATGGGTTCATCGCTTTTTTAGGTAACCATCAAATTCTTTTTTAGTGTTTCTACTAATATTTTAATTTCTGGTCAATAAAAAAGGCGCCGAATTACCGACGCCTTTTAGCTATTTAATTTTCTTACTTAAGCAAGATCAAATCGATCCAGATTCATGACTTTATTCCATGTTGCCACAAAGTCTTTTACAAATTTTTCCTGTGCATCGCTACTCGCGTAGACTTCTGCAACAGCTCTTAATTCTGAATTAGATCCAAAAACCAAATCGGCACGTGTTCCTATCCATTTTGGCTGTCCTGTAGTACGATCGTTTCCTGTATAAAGTTCCTTATCGTTCGAAACAGATTGCCATTGTGTGTTCATATCAAGCAAGTTTACAAAGAAATCATTAGTAAGCTGACCCGGACGATGTGTAAAAACTCCGTTTTTAGAACCATCACTATTAATATCCAATACACGTAATCCTCCTAAAAGTACTGTCAATTCTGGTGCAGTAAGCGTTAACAAATGTGCTTTATCTATTAGCAATTCTTCGGTCGCTACTGATGATTTTGTTCTTCTGTAATTACGGAAACCATCTGCTTTCGGTTCTAAGTATCCAACAGACTCCACATCAGTTTGCTCTGCGGTTGCATCCATACGTCCCTGGTAAAAAGGTACACTAACTGAACTTCCGGCAGCTGCAGCTGCTTTTTCTACTCCTGCACAACCTGCCAAAACAATTAAATCTGCTAATGAAACTCTTTTTCCGCCTCCTTGTGATGCATTAAAGTCTGCCTGAATACTTTCCAGTTTATCTAAAACCACCTTAAGTTGCGCCGGATTATTTACGGACCAGTCTTTTTGTGGAGCCAGTCTTATACGTGCACCATTCGCTCCACCACGTTTATCTGATCCCCTAAAAGTAGAAGCCGAAGCCCAGGCTGTTCCTACTAATTGGGAAATGCTTAATCCTGAATTGAGAATTTTTCCTTTTAATTGCTCTATATCGTTCTGATCTATTAATTCATGGTTTAGTGCCGGAATAGGGTCCTGCCATAATAATTCTTCCTGCGGAACATCAGGTCCTAAATAACGCGAGATAGGTCCCATATCACGATGTGTTAGTTTATACCAGGCACGTGCAAAGGCATCTGCAAACTGATCCGGATTTTCAAGAAAGCGTCTTGATATTTTTTCATACTCAGGATCTAATCGCAATGATAAATCTGTCGTAAGCATGGTTGGTAAATGTTTTTTAGAACTGTCAAAGGCATCCGGAATAATAGGCTCTGCATTTTTTGCTACCCATTGGTGTGCACCTGCAGGGCTTTTAGATAATTCCCATTCAAAACCAAATAAGTTTTCGAAGAAGTTATTACTCCATTGTGTTGGTGTTGTTGTCCAGGTAACTTCAAGTCCACTAGTGATAGCGTCTGCACCTTTACCTGAACCAAAACTATTTTTCCAGCCAAAACCTTGTTGTTCTAAACCTGCAGCTTCAGGCTCTTTACCTACATGGTCTGAAGAAGCGGCACCATGCGTTTTTCCAAACGTATGTCCACCAGCAATTAGTGCAACCGTTTCTTCGTCATTCATGGCCATACGACCAAAAGTATCTCTAATATCTTTCGCAGCTAAAATAGGATCAGGATTTCCATCTGGTCCTTCAGGATTTACATATATAAGTCCCATTTGCACGGCTGCAAGCGGTTTCTCCAGATTTCTGGAATGAACATGTCCATCGGCATCATCATCTGACGATACTACTCCATGCCCTTTCGGTACTCCTTCAGATCCATCTTTGTAACGCTCATCTCCACCTAACCATGTAGTTTCTGATCCCCAATAAACTGCTTCGTCCGGTTCCCAAACGTCTGCTCTTCCTCCGGCAAAACCAAAAGTTTTAAACCCCATTGATTCCAAAGCAATATTTCCTGTTAGAATCATCAAATCGGCCCAGGAAATTTTTCTTCCATATTTTTGTTTTATAGGCCATAGCAATCTGCGTGCTTTATCAAGACTTACGTTATCAGGCCAGCTGTTTAAAGGGGCAAAACGCTGTTCCCCGGCACCTGCTCCTCCACGACCATCTTCTACACGGTACGTTCCTGCGCTGTGCCATGCCATTCGGATAAAAAGACCTCCATAATGACCAAAATCTGCCGGCCACCATTCTTGCGAATCCGTCATCAGGTCATGTAAATCTTTTTTTAGTGCTTCAAGATCAAGGCTTTTAAAAGCTTCTGCATAATTAAAATTACTTCCCATTGGGTCTGATAATGGAGAATGTTGTCGCAGGATATTTACTTTTAACTGATTGGGCCACCAGTCACGATTTTTTGTGCCTGTAGCTGCTACATTGTCCATACTGCCATTATGAAAAGGGCATTTGCTAATGTCATTTGAGTGGTCTTCCATGATTACAATTATTTTTTGTTTTTATTAACTTGTCTAAATTAATTTATGATCAGACTAATTTACAAACAAAATAAAAGAGTTAAGCGAAAGATGTATATTAAATCAATCTACTTTGATAGATAAAATCTATTATTACAAGGGGATAAGATTTTATATCTTGAGGATAAAATGAGGTAAATCAAAAGTTTACATTCCTTTTTTGCAGCAATAATTTATTGAAATTGGACTGAAATACGAAGTGATAATTATATAAGTGCAAATTTTAATTTTATAAACTTCCGTTATAGTAAGGTGCTATATTTGAAAATATAATTATCGAAATTAAAATCAAATTTTGTACTTCCGTGTTTGAATGTGTTTTTTTCATGCTGATATTTACAGAGGATAACCTGGAAGTACATTTTTAAATCTTAATGCTTACAATTTAGCATCGGTTTAATTGATAGTCTTCAAGATCGCAGCCTGAAAAATTTATAGTTTTTAAAAAACTTTTTACCTTATTTTTTGCCCTTGTATTTGTTCCTGTATAGAATATTTCATTTCCGTCTTGATTTTGAGATTCTGGCAAGAATATTCCCGGTTGCAAAATATTGAATATTTTAATCACATGAGCAGCTGGTAACAGAGAAGCTATAATTTCACTGGAAGATTTGGTATCTTTATCAGATTCCAGATATTCCAGACTAAAAAGGGGATTGTTTGTATGAAGTAATATCTTTTCTGTCATATCAGGCAAATCATCAAAAAAAGCTTTAAGATCCTGGCGAGGAATAAACAATATGATCATATTGGCTTTTATTGCTTTCTCTTTAGTAACTAATTTTACCTTATTTCCCATTTTTTCAATAATAGGTTTTAAACTTTGGCTGCAACGATTATGACTAATCAGTACCTCATGTCCTGATTTGGCAGCTCTGTCAGCAAAATCTAAAGTTATATTACAGACTCCTATAATACCTATTTTCATAATCTAATTTTTATTCATCTTTCTTTTTAATGCAAAAGTTTTAAGACTACGATTTTAAACAAATATAACCGTATCGGACATTGTAAAATTACGACAACTTGTACAAATAAACCTACAGTAATGTAGATTTAAAACTACAAAATCAAAAATTATGAATTATGTTTGTTAAGTTTGTGTGCCTAAAATCAGTCCGATGTCAAAAATGACGTTGTTTTCATCTTTTCGTTATTGCTTTCTTGTAGTATTACTAACTGCAATTAAAGTAAATTGTCAGGAAAACTATACAGCAAGATGGTATACGGCAGACAATAATGAATTACCTCAAAGTAGTGTAAAAGCAATCGTACAGGATAAATATAATTTTATCTGGATGACAACTGAAAATGGACTGGTTCGCTATGACGGCAATAGTTTCCTTACTTTTAATTCTTCTAATACAGACTTAAAACAATGTCGTTTTACCGAGATTTTAGGCAACGTACAAAAAGATAGTTTGTTCTGTTATAATACTGATAAAAAAGAACTTATTCTTATTCATCAGAGAAAAATACAGCTTATCAAAAAGGCAGGACCTGCCTATAATATTACCAGAAATGGACAGCGTTTTTACTATCATGACGGACTTCCTTCCAACAACACCATAAATCCGCGTGAGCCTTATTATATCAGAACGTCTACTGGGAATCTTTTTTTTATAGATACTGAAAAAATAGAACTCTGTGATGCTAAACTGCAGCGCATTTATAAAACAAACTACAAAAGCGATAGTGTCTTTAAGTTTTTTACCATTAACAACACGCTATTTTATCTCAAAGAGAACGGTGACATTGATTGCTTTTCAGAACAGGGAAAATCGGCAACGCTTCATTCTCCCCTTTTAAAAAACAAATATAAACTCTACTGGAATATTAGTGCCAATCAGGTATTTATTTATTCACAGAACAATATATACCTTCTAACAACACGTGCAGGTCATTTATCATTTATACCAATAGTAACATTCAAAGAATTTGAAAAAAGCAACATCGTTTCTCTTTTTTATGACAACAAAAACCTAAAGCTGTATTTAGGAAGTTATACAAATGGATTATGTATTATCACTTTTCCTGATTTTAATACTGTAAAAAAAGATTTACATAAATCAGCAGAAGTTTATTATGGAGCCATTTCCGCCAGTGACAATACAATTATTACTGCTGAGGGGTTGATCTTAAATAATAAAAAAGTTATTGATAGTATTTCATTTATTAAATCTACCTATTTAAACGAACACATAACAATTGCAAAAGATGATGATGAGAATTTATGGATCGGCAGAGCCTTTGATGTTTTTTGTTATTTAAAGAAATCTAATTATAAAAAATATACTACTTATAATTTTAGGCAATCTGCAAAAGCTATATTTAAGGACCAAAACAATACAATATGGATTAGTCTGGCAAAAGATGAATTTCGAAAAGCAAAATTATACAGTATTAAAAAAGGTGCTTTATCGCTTGTAGCGATATTTGAAGATAACATCAACCATATTGCTCAGTATGATGATAATACCTTGTACTTGGGAACTGAAATAGGTCTTTATAAATATAAAAAAGAGGAAAAGAAGTTATTTTTTATAAAGAACTCCAAAAAAATACATGTTAGGGGTATTTTTATTGATAGCGAAAAAAAAATATGGCTTACTACTTATGAAAAAGGTTTTTTCCTTTACTCAGACAAGGTTTTTCATACCTTCCCCAAAGATGAACACAATTATCTTAACTCCTCTCATTGTATAATCGAGGACAAAAATGGTTTTTTCTGGATTCCTACTAATAAGGGTCTCTTCCAGATGTCCAGAAAAGCATTATTAGATTACAGTAAAAATAAAAAGCAATCTATATATTACCATCAATACAATAAGACAGATGGTTTTTTAACCAATGAATTTAATGGCGGGTGCCAGCCTTGTGGAAATTTTCTCAGAAATGAGCAAATCGCTTTTCCGTCGATGAATGGTATCGTTTTTTTTGATCCTTATAAAATTACTCCGTTACTTCCCAGTCAGGAACTTTTTATTGACAAAGTGCTCGTTGATCAGAAAGTTTTTTATCCAAAAGATACTATTGTACTGAAAAACAATTTTCAAAGAATAAGCTTTTCAATAGTTTACTCGTATTATGGCAACCCGGAAAATATAAACATTGAAGCAAGATTGGATAAAATAGCCAATAGCCGCTGGGAAAAAATAAGAGAAGATAATTTAATATCCTTTACTACATTGCCTCCGGGAGAATACACGCTGACAATAAGAAACTTATCAGGATTTGATGGAAAGTATACCTATAAAAAAATTACAATCATTATACCTGCCAAATTTCATCAGACTATTTGGTTTCAGATTCTTTGTTATGTATTAATATTACTATTTCTAATTTTTATCTGGTATGTACGATTGTATTATATCGAATTGAAAAATATCGAACTTCAGGAGATTATTGCAAAAAAAACCAAAAAACTGGCACGAACTGTCAGTAAACTAAAAACCACAGAAAAAGATTTAAAACAGGAAATCAAACAACAAGAGACTTTGGTAAAAAGTATAAGTCATGATATAAAAAGTCCATTAAAATTTTTAACATCCTCTATAAATCACTTGTCTGATAATGAAAATATTCAGCAAGACGAAAAACTTAAACGACAAATAGAAACGATACAATTATCATCTGATCAATTATATGAGTACGTTGAAAACCTTATAAAATATTCGACGATATTTAGTGAAGGAAAAAAACTCGAAGACAAAAGTTATTCATTATACGATCTGATTGAAGAAAAAATTCAGATTTTCAAAAAAATTGCTGCAGCAGAAAACACGATAATTGTTAACAATGTCGATCAAAATCTATTCATCAGAACAAATAATAAAGCGTTATCTATTATCATTCATAATTTACTTGATAATGCCATAAAGAATACGAAAAATGGAAAAATAGAATTGGTGTCATTTACGCAGGATAATATGCTAACCTTAACTATTATGGATAATGGGAAAGGCATGAGTAGAGAACTGATTGATTATTATCTTGATTTTTACAAAAATCCAATCGTAAAAAATTATCATTTGGGCCTGCATATGATTATTGAACTTCTTCTAATTATTAAAGGAAATATCAATATTAAGAGTACCATTAATGAAGGAACCACTATAGAAATAATGGTGGATTTTAACTAATACTCAAAAGTTTTATACAGATTAATAAGTTCTACCAGATTATTAATTTTAAGCTTCTCAAAAACTCTTGCTTTATAAGTGCTCACTGTAGACATGTGGATATTCAGCATATTGGAGATTTCAAGATTACCATTACCATTTATTAATAGTTGTGCTATTTGAAGTTCTCTTTTAGATAAAACTTCCAGCGGGTTTATTGCCTTTTTGCGTCCCTTTGCTTCTACTAATTTGCTTACGAGTTCAGCAGAAATATAAGTCGAAGATTCAAAAATAGAGGTAATAGCAAACATCATTTTCTCTTCACTGCAAAGTTTATTCAGATATCCATTAGCGCCGGCAGAAATGTACTTTAAGGCATACTGCTCTTCTTCATGAGCTGAAAAAACCAGAATTCTAACACAAGGCTGAATGGCTCTCAAATCGGTAATCATCTCCGTACTTTTACCTCCCGGAATATTGATATCCAAAATAATCAGGTCAAAAGAATCTTCTTTTAAAAGCGCAATAGCTTCAAAAAAATTTTCGGCATTTGAGATCGCTACATCTTCAATTTGTTTCTCTAAAACCATAGCAACTCCATTTCGAACTACTAAATGATCATCAACTATTAGAATTTTTTTTGCCATAATGAATTACATTTCTACAAATGTAAATTATTTAGTTATTCAGCCAAATTTCAAACTAGAAATTCCAAACTAGAAATTCCAAATTCCAACTTCTTACTTCTTACTTCTTACTTCTTACTTCTTACTTCTTACTTCTTACTTCTTACTTCTTACTTCTTACTTCTTACTTCTCACCAAAGAAACATCATCAACTAAACAAAAAGCATTTGCATTTCCATCTGCCTTAAAACCTACTTCAACCCTGCCTCCTTTAACAATAATATTTTTAATCACAATTGTTTTCCAGTCTGCATTCTCGTTTTTAATAATAGAATTAAATGTTTTTCCGTTACTTAAAGCATACATTTCCAAATTCGTAAACCCATTACTGTTTTTAATTTTGGCAGTTAAAGTATAAGAACCGTCCTCCAATTTTACATAGAGTGAAGAGGATATAAGCTGAAAAATTTTTCTTTTGAAATTAACTTTATCGCTAATATTTAAACTCTTTTCGCCTATAACAATTTTTCTCTCGCTTTCTGTATTAAAATGATTTAAAACCGGTGAATTAATACTGTCTAATCCAATTTTATTTCCTTCCATAACTTCACTTGCCCAGCCTGTCAATTGAATTTGTATTGGTTTAACAGGACTCGGAATATGTCTTCTGTCAGCTTCGAAACTACCATTTTTTATATAATTATTGTCTGAAGCAACTTTCCAGTTTCCAGTTTTAGCATCGAGATTCCATGAACTTAAAGAATTAAAATAAGGTGTTTTTCCATCAAAAGAAATCGGACACCATTGATTGTATCCCAAACCGTTTCCTGCAAAATCTGCCCAACGATCTCCGCAATAAACAATTGTTTCTTTCTGGCTTCCTTTGACAGAAAAGAAAAATCCGGTTTGCGAAATATGTGCAAAATCTTCTTCACAACCTTTCATTATCAACATGTCATTTGTTGGGAGATAAGGTCCTCTGATATCATCAGCAACTAAATAATAAGCAAAAGAAGCATCCCAGCCATAAATGTTAGAAGCAAACATATAATACTTATTTTGATACTTGAACATACAATTTCCTTCACGACTTTCTCCTTTAAAAATTTCTGTACAATCTAACAGATTCACTTTTCCGTCTTTCAGGCCAATTTCAGAAACATAGATTTTGTTTCGGCCTCTTCCGTAAGAATAAATTAAATAGGATTTTCCGGTATCTTCATCTGTAAAAACGGTTTGATCGCCTGTATTACTCGTTCCGATCATTTTCTCCATATTTATTTTCTTATCCCATAAAAATTCTCCTGTAGGCGAATCTGAAAGCGTAATCAATACTTCTTTGTCATGCTGAACAAACATAGCATACTTTTTTAGCTCTTTGATATAACAGACACCTAAACGTCCCACCCAACTTTTACCAGTCGGATTAGCTTTTTCTTTTGTCAAAACGTTGCCTTCAAATGTCCAATTCACCAAATCAACTGAACTATAACATGTCACAGCTTCAAAAGTCGAAGTTGTAAGTGTAATAGCCGGATTAGCACGATAACGATTGGCTTCAACATACTGCACGCCATACCAGTAATATTTTTGTACACCAGTTACAGAATCAGCAAATTTAAAGATTCCACCACCCTGACTGTTTAAAGGAAGACCATCTTTGGTATTCCAGAATACATCATTTTTGATATTTAGTTCCTGAGCAATACTGTTATTTGATATTGTAATGATGAAGAAGAAAATCATCAACGAAATAAAACTAAAAGAATATCTTTTTTTAGTATTCATATGATTTTGGTTAGATTAGTCTTTAATAAAAGTATCTAATACTAACGAACTTAGCGTCATGTACTATCCTGTTTACTAAATTTTACAGAAAAAATATTTTGTACAAATAAGAAATTCAGATCTGAGCAAAACAGCCTATAATATTTTTTTATATTACTGATATTCATTAACTTGCAGTATATTCATCTAAACTCTTTTATTATGAAAAAACTTTTTTTGTCATTATTAGTGGTTGCAATATGTTTATCGAATCAGTCTGTGTTTTCTCAAACAAAAGATGAGGATGTGCCTCCATTGGGTTTGCCCGGAGATAATCTGGATTTATATGCTGTTCTTGATCTTTTTCAAAAGTCAAAAACCATTGAGGATTTTGAAAAGTCATTAAATCAAAAAGAGACAAAAATCAATAATCTGGATCTGAATCTTGACAAAAAAGTTGATTTTATTAAAGTAGTTACTAAAAAAGATGGCAATGCTTTTACGTTTGTTCTTCAGGTAAATGTAAGTGATAAAGAAACCCAGGATGTTGCTGTCATTTTAGTGAATAAAGACAAAAACGGAAAAGTCTCTTTACAAATGGTTGGAGATGAAGATCTCTACGGTAAAGATTATGTTATCGAGCCCAAGACTACAAGTTCTTCAGTAACTGCCAATCCGGCTTATGTTGGTTCAAACCCTGTTACAGTTAACGTTCCTGCCACAACTACTGTTGTCGTAGAATCGGCACCAATTGTACAGTATGTGTATTCTCCGGCCTATGTACCTTATTATCCTCCTTATTATTATGGATATTATCCTCCTTATTTTGCAGCATTTACTGTTTTGGCAGTAGGTATTTATCGTCATAATAATTGGTATCATGGTGGTTATTATGGCGGACATTATGGTGGTGGAAATACGGTAATCATTAATAACAGAAATCAAATTAATCATTATAATAACGATAGAAACCGATCCAATACCGTTTCAGATAACAGAGCAAATGGAAAGTACGGCAATAACCGTGGAAATAACAGCAATCGACCGACAGCAGGTACATCCGATCGCGGATCTAACACAAATCGGGCATCAAATGCAAATCGGGCATCAACATCAGATCGATCATCAAAAGTGAATCGTCCTTCAGCAGGTACCTCAGATCGCTCCTCAAACATAAATCGCCCTTCAGCCGGGACTTCAGACCGATCTTCCAACATAAATCGTCCGTCGACTTCAAATCGTTCAGCATCTCCAAGTTTTGATTCTGGTCGTACCAGAAGTAGCGGAAGTAGTTTTAGCGGAGGTAGCAGAGGTGGTGGTGGCTTTGGAGGCGGAGGTGGAAGAAGACGTTAAAAAGGTTTCTTTGAAAAAAATAAATGGACTAAAACTTAATACGTTTTAGTCCATTTATTTTATCTGCAAATTTGGTTTCTTTATTTTGCCTCCACATCTGAAGCGCTCATATCTCTGACACAAACATATTTACCGTCTCTTTTTTCAAATAAACTAAGATAGTTTCCGCTATTTAAAACAGTTTTGCTAGAATCTGTTACGGTAAAAGAACCGCTTTCTACAACCTGATTTCCATCATTTGAAACAAAAACTTCATTCGTTTTAAAAGAAATTAAATTAGAATTTGCTCCTAAATCAGCTATCAAAAACTCAGAAATTGCCTGCTTACCAACTAAAGGTTTCCTGTGTTGATAATAACTTACAGCATCATCAGCATAATAGCCAATATTTTTAAGTTCTCCTGAATTATAAGTTGCTGCAAATTCATCTTCTTTTGCCTGAATTTCCTTTTTTATCTGTTCTTTATCAACTACCACAGGTTTTTCTTCCTCTTTTTTTTGATTACAGGCGAACATTGAAATCAGTACACTTCCTAATAATAATCCATTTAAAATCTTGTTTTTCATATGATAAAAAATTAAAATATTACAACTTAAAAGTACTATAAAAATCTCAATATCAGATGGTTTACCTCTAAAAATATTAAAAAACAGGTTTTAAACTTAAAATTTGATAAGTTAATTTTTCATACAAGGTAATTGTAGCACATTTGCATCCAATGGCTGTTCCATTTTTCTTTCTAATTTTTCCTGATTTACGGTTACATAAATTTCCATTGAACCTGTTCCTACTTTAAGCGCCAAAATATGTCCGCCATGTGCCTGAAACTGATCATCGGTTGCGACGCCATGAATATGTAAAGAGGGTTTTCCTTCACTCCACGCAATAGATCCGGTAAGGCTTCCCAACTCTACCTTGTTAAATGTCTTCGGATTGAATTTCTTCTGATTAAAGTCAAAAAAACCAAAGGTGGCTTCTTCTGCAAAACCAATTCCGGTAAAATTTCCTGAAGGAATTTGTTGCTCTTTAACGAGATTTTCTATTGATGTAATAACGTTATCTCCTTCGCGTAATACCATCAGGAATCCGGTGGATGTTTTACTATAACGGCAGGGAGAATTTGTTGTGTTTTTGCTGTGCGTTTACGAAACCACAAGTCAAACAAAGAACTACTGTAACGATTCTATTTTTTATAGATAAAAACATGGTGATTTATTTTAAAATTAATCTTTAAACAAAAAGAATAATCATTTCATTTTCAGAACCTTAAAATTAATTCACCACACGTTTTAAATTTTATATAAATCCAAAATAGTATTACAGGAATTCAATCCTAACCATTATTAACAAGGGATATAAATATTAAAAGTTGCGCCTTGCATAGGCTCACCAACAGCATTTATGTGACCATTATGATTTTCGACAATTTTCTTGACGATCGCTAGTCCAATTCCCGTTCCTTCGTACAAATCCCTTCCATGCAATTTCTGAAAAACACCAAAAATTTTCTCGCTGTGTTGTGGTTCAAAACCAATTCCGTTATCTCCAAAACTAATGTGACAATAATTTACATCTGTCGACAAGTTTTCAATTTTTAAATCAATACCATATACCAAACGGCTTTTAATATTGATTTCTAATGGTGTTTCTGTCTTGGCAAATTTGATAGCATTATGAATAAGATTTTCCATTAACTGAACAAACTGAAAAGGGATTACCTTTGCCGTATCATGAAAATCAGTGATAATGGTAGCTCCTTTTTCGTTTAAATTTTCGTTTAACGCCTCTTTTACATCGTTAATTATCACATTAAGATCAACGGTTTCAAATCTTCTGTCAACAAGTGTGGCACGGGAGAATGTAAGAAGACTGTTAATCAGTTCACGCATTCTGTTGCAGGCATACAAAATCCTGTCAAATTTTGTCTTTCCATCTTCTGATAAATTACCATATTCATTAGACATAATGAGATTTGCAAAAGTCTGAATTTTTCGCAGTGGTTCCTGAAGATCATGGCTTGAGATGTATGTAAAAGCGTCCAACTCCATGTTTTTCTTTTTCAATTCTTCGGCATGTTTTTCTATCGCTGCATATTGAGAAGCAAGTTCTTTATTGGTCTTTAGAATGATTTCGTTAAGCGCATGGGTTTCTTCTTCTTTCTTTCTTAATTCCTGGTTTTTTCGGAACAATTCGGTAAAAACCATCACTTTTGCCTGCAAGATTTCTGGCGACAAGGGTTTAATCATATAATCAACCGCGCCAGACTGATACCCTTTGAAAATGTATTCATTGGTATTCATATTGGCAGTTAAGAAGATAATGGGAACGTGTTTTAGTTTTTCACTTTGGCGAATTAATTCGGCTGTTTCAAAACCATCCATTAATGGCATTTGAACATCCATGAGGATAATAGCAAAATCCTGATTTTTCAGGAGGATCCGCAAAGCATCTTTTCCTGATGTTGCTTCAACAAACTGATAACCACGTTCAGCCAGGATGACTTGTAAAGAAAGTAGGTTTTCTTTTTTATCATCGACTATTAAGATTTTAATTGCGTCTCCCATTCTTATTTTGCATTGAATATAAAATTATTATTTAAGCCATACGCGCATTAACGAAGACAACTGCTCAACATTTACGGGTTTTGTCATATAATCTGAGGCTCCTGATTCTATGCAACGCTGTCTATCGCCCTTCATTGCTTTTGCTGTTACGGCAATAATGGTAAGATCCTTATGTTTGGCATCTTTTCGAATGCGTTTCATCGTTTCATAACCATCCATTTCGGGCATCATAATATCCATCAGGACAATATTTATATCTTTATTTTGATTCAGAATATCGATTGCTTCCTGACCACTTTCGGCACTAATTACATCCAGGTCATATCTTTCCAGAGCTGTTGTTAGTGCAAAAAGATTACGTACATCATCATCCACTAATAAAACTTTTTTGCCCTGCAATACATCCTCTTTCAAATAAAATGATTCGATGATTTCTTTCATTTCACCAGGAAGTTCTTTATGAACACGATGCATAAACAAAGCGGTCTGATCAATCAATTCCTCCATAGAACCAGCACTTTTCGTAATGATACTATGAGCGAATCTGTTTAGTTTTAGTCTTTGTTTTTTTGTAACATCGCCAGCCGAATGTATAATAATAGCTGTTTCCTGTCCGGCAATATTATTCTCCAAATCCGTAATTATCTCAAGACCGTCTGCATCTGGCAAAACTAAATCTAAGATAATACAATCAAATGATTTTTCCTGTATTAATGCAACTGCTTCGCTGGCTGTTTTTGCACTGGATATCGTAATATCATCGCCATCAATAGCATTTATTATTCGGCTCAATTCAAGTTCATTATCATCTACTACTAACAGATTTTTTATCTTTTTATTCTTAAAGTCGTGAATATCGTTAAAAAGATAAGACAGCGAATCGTTTTTAACCGGTTTTAAGAAAAAGTTTCTTGCACCACGTTTAAGTCCTTTGTTTCTCTCGTCTTCACCAGAAATAATATAAACCGGAATATGGCGTAAATTGAAATCGGTTTTTAAACGGTCCAGGATTTTCCATCCACTGGTGTCCGGCATGTTTAAATCCATTGTAATTGCGTGCGGATGAAACTGATTAATGAAATCTATAACATCATTCCCTTTTGTGGTTACAATCGCCTTGATTCCGTTGATATGGGCCTGTTCCAGCATAATCTTAGCAAATGTCAGATTATCTTCCGCAATCAATAATACTTTGTCGCCTGGTTTAATATCAGTTCTGTCATCGCCAATTTCATCTACAAAAAACAAATCAATATCAGATCGGTTGAATTTTTCAGAAGGCAATGATTTGATACGGCCTTTTACATCTATTTCTTCTTCTACATCAATATCTTCTATTTCAGAAATATCTACATATTGCAAAGGAAGGAATAGGGTAAATTTACTTCCGATATTCATGTCACTTTCCAATTCGATACTTCCTCCCAATAAATCAGAAAGTCCACGGCTAATTGATAATCCCAAACCAGTTCCTCCATATTTACGGCTGGTTGAACCTTCGGCCTGTTGGAATGCTTCAAATATGATGTTTTGCTTTTCTTTGGAAATTCCGATTCCAGTATCCGAAATCTCAAAAGCAACCACTGCTTCTGCTTTATCTAAACTAAGATTTGTTGTTTTCCAATTGTTATTGGCTTTGTATATTTTTAATTGTACTTCTCCTTTTTCAGTAAACTTGAAAGAATTCGACAGCAAGTTTTTCAAAATTTGATTTAATCGTTGTGAATCGGTTTCAATCAATTCCGGAAGTTCTTTATCCATGCTGATTTTAAAGCGTAGATGTTTGGCCTCCGCAATTGGATTAAAGGTTGACTCCACAAATCGACTGATTTCATCAAAACTAATCGGATTGTAATCCACAGAAATATAACCGGATTCGATTTTCGAAAGATCCAGAATGTCATTAATCAACTGAATTAAGTCATCTCCACAAGAATTGATTGTTTTGGCAAACTGAATTTGTTTTTCTGAAAGGTTTCCGTCTCTGTTGGCGATTAATTCGTTGGCTAAAATCTGTAAACTGTTCAATGGCGTTCTCAACTCATGCGACATATTCGCCAGGAATTCCGATTTGTATTTGGATGTTAAGGTCAGCTGATCTGCTTTTTCTTCCAAAGCTTTTCTCGCCACCTCTACCTCTTGGTTTTTAAGCTCTACTTCCTCTTTTTGATTTGCTAACAAGAATGCTTTTTCTTCCAGTTCTTCGTTCGTATTTTTTAGTACTTCCTGTTGGCTTTTTAGCTCTCCTGCCAAAGATTGAGATTGTACCAATAATTCTTCGGTTCTCGAGTTGGATTCAATCGTGTTCAATACAATACCAATACTTTCTGTCAATCCTTCAAGGAAATCTAAGTGCGTCTGGCTGAAAGTATCTAAAGATGCCAATTCAATAACGGCTTTTAATTGTCCTTCAAAAAGTACCGGCAGAATAATAACGTCCTGTGGCTTGGCATCTCCCAAACCTGAATTAATTTTAATATAATCCTTGGGCACATTACTCAGAATAATTCTTTCTTTTTCGATTGCCACCTGACCAATAAGTCCTTCTCCCATTGCATATTGCGTAGGTGAATTTTTTCTTTTGATGTAAGCATAAGAAGCAATAAGATTCAGTTTTGAATCTTCAAAATTTTCATCTTCCTGCAAAATATAAAACAGTCCGTGTTGTGCTGTTACAACCGTTGCCAGCTCAGAAAGAATTTTTCTGGTAACCGAATTCAATTCTTTTTGCCCCTGAAGCATTTGTGTGAATTTAGCTAAATTCGATTTCAGCCAGTCTTGTTCCTGATTTCTTAAAGTTGTTGCTTTCAGATTCGAAATCATCTGGTTGATGGTATCTTTAAGAGCTTCTACCTCACCTTTAGCTTCAACACCAATTGTTCGTGTTAAATCCCCCTGTGTTACCGCAGAAGCTACCTCAGAAATCGCACGTACCTGAGTCGTTAAGTTCGCCGCAAGCTGATTTACGTTTTCTGTTAAGTTTTTCCACGTTCCTGAAGCTCCGGGTACATTCGCCTGCCCTCCCAATTTTCCTTCCGCTCCTACCTCACGTGCCACGGTTGTTACCTGATCTGAGAAGGTTGCCAGCGTATCAATCATTTCATTGATCGTATCTGTTAATTGTGCCACCTCACCTTTGGCATCAATTGATAATTTTTGTTTCAGGTTTCCTTTTGCCACAGAGGTTACAACTTTTGCAATTCCACGTACTTGTGATGTTAAATTGGATGCCATCAAGTTAACCGAATCCGTTAAATCTTTCCACGTTCCGGCAACACCTTTTACTTCAGATTGTCCTCCCAGCTTTCCTTCAGTACCTACTTCACGCGCCACACGAGTTACCTCGGATGCAAACGAGTTCAGCTGTTCCACCATGGTATTGAAAGTATTTTTCAAATCCAAAATCTCCCCTTTTACGTCAACCGTAATCGGTTTTGAAAGGTCGCCATTTGCCACGGCTTTTGTTACCTCGGCAATATTACGCACCTGATCCGTTAAGTTCGATGCCATTTGGTTCACCGAATCCGTTAAATCTTTCCAGGTTCCGGCAACTCCCGGTACGAAGGCTTGTCCACCTAATTTTCCATCGGTACCCACCTCACGCGCCACGCGAGTTACCTCAGATGCAAAGGCACGAAGCTGATCCACCATCGTATTTACGGTTTCTTTTAATTGAAGAATTTCTCCACGAACGTCTGCGGTAATTTTTTTCGACATATCCCCGTTTGCTACGGCAATCGTTACCTCGGCAATATTACGTACCTGAGTCGTTAAGTTACCCGCCATTTGATTAACCGAATCTGTTAAATCTTTCCACGTTCCGGCAACTCCGGGAACATTTGCCTGGCCTCCCAGTTTACCTTCGGTACCCACCTCACGGGCCACACGAGTTACCTCTGATGCAAATTCACGAAGCTGATCCACCATCGTATTCAGGGTTTCTTTTAATTGAAGAATTTCCCCACGAACGTCAACGGTAATTTTTCGGGACATATCCCCATTTGCTACGGCAATCGCCACATCGGCAATATTACGTACCTGAGCGGTAAGGTTTCCTGCCATCTGGTTAACCGAATCCGTTAAATCTTTCCAGGTTCCGGCAACTCCCGGCACATTTGCCTGACCTCCCAGTTTTCCTTCTGTTCCTACCTCTCTTGATACCCTGGTTACCTCCGAAGCAAAGCCTCGAAGCTGATCCACCATGGTATTAATTGTATTTTTAAGCTCCAGGATTTCTCCTTTTACGTCTACTGTAATTTGTAATGATAAATCCCCTTTTGCCACCGCTGTGGTCACCTCGGCGATATTACGCACCTGCCCCGTTAAGTTCGATGCCATCTGGTTCACCGAATCCGTTAAATCTTTCCATGTTCCACCAACACCTTCCACCTGTGCCTGACCTCCCAGTTTTCCTTCGGTACCAACCTCACGCGCCACACGGGTTACCTCTGATGCAAATGAGTTTAGCTGGCCAACCATCGTATTAATGGTGTTTTTAAGCTCCAGGATCTCTCCTTTTGTATCTACGGTAATCTGGCGTGATAAATCTCCTTTTGCTACCGCTGTGGTTACCTCTGCAATATTACGCACCTGACCGGTTAAATTCGAAGCCATCTGATTTACAGAATCCGTCAAATCTTTCCAGGTTCCTCCAACTCCTTTTACTTTGGCCTGACCTCCCAGTTTTCCTTCGGTACCCACCTCAAGTGCCACACGGGTTACCTCAGAAGAAAACGAGTTCAGCTGATCCACCATCGTATTAATGGTTTTCTTTAACTCCAGAATTTCTCCTTCGGCTACAGCAGTAATCTTTTTCGATAAATCCCCATTGGCCACCGCAGTGGTTACTTCGGCAATATTTCTTACCTGCCCTGTTAAATTCGATGCCATCTGATTTACCGAATCGGTTAAATCTTTCCAGGTTCCACCAACACCTTTTACTTTTGCCTGACCTCCCAGCTTTCCTTCTGAACCTACCTCTCTTGCCACACGGGTTACCTCGGCACCAAAAGAGTTCAGCTGATCCACCATCGTGTTGATGGTATTCTTAAGTTCCAGGATTTCTCCCGCAACGTTTACGGTAATTTTTTTAGATAAATCTCCTTTTGCTACCGCCGTTGTTACCTCGGCAATATTACGTACCTGACCCGTTAAATTCGATGCCATCTGGTTTACCGAATCGGTCAAATCTTTCCAAACTCCTCCAACACCTCGTACTTTTGCCTGACCTCCCAGTTTTCCTTCAGAACCTACCTCTACCGCCACACGCGTTACCTCAGAAGAAAAGGAATTCAGCTGATCCACCATCGTATTAATGGTATTCTTCAACTCAAGAATTTCTCCTTTTACGTCTACGGTAATTTTTTTAGATAAATCCCCTTTTGCTACTGCCGTTGTTACATCGGCAATATTACGTACCTGACCCGTTAAGTTGGATGCCATCTGATTTACCGAATCCGTTAAATCTTTCCAGGTTCCCCCAACTCCTTTTACCTGAGCCTGACCTCCTAATTTTCCTTCAGTTCCTACCTCTCTTGCCACACGGGTTACCTCAGATGAAAAAGAGTTCAGCTGATCCACCATAGTATTGATGGTATTTTTTAATTCTAAGATTTCTCCTTTTACGTCAACCGTAATTTTTTTGGATAAATCCCCTTTTGCTACCGCTGTTGTTACATCAGCAATATTACGTACCTGACCAGTAAGGTTACTCGCCATTTTATTTACCGAGTCGGTTAAATCTTTCCAAACTCCACCAACACCTCTTACTTTTGCCTGACCTCCCAGTTTACCTTCTGTACCTACCTCACGTGCCACACGCGTAACCTCCATCGAAAACAGATTCAGCTGTTTTACCATTCCGTTTACCTCTTTTGCAATTCTGAGGAATTCTCCCTGAAGCGGGTTTCCCTCAATAGAAAGTGGCATTTCCTGAGATAAATTTCCTTTTGCCACCGAGGTAATTACGTGCGCAATTTCGATAGTTGGGTGCACAAGATCTGAAATCAGTGTATTTACCGAATCAACGCAGGAACTCCATGAGCCTCTTGCACCATCGAGGGCAACTCTATTGGTTAGTTTTCCTTGTTTACCGATGCTCTTTCCTACTTTCTGAAATTCAAAAACCATGCGTTCGTTAAGATCTATGATTTCATTTAAGGTATCGCAAATTGATCTTTTAGTTCCATTCTGATCCGTTGGGAAACGCTGGGTGAAATTACCATTTTTAACTTTTATCAAAATCTTTAAAAACTCTGCATCGGTCAAAATAGATTCTTCAGCATCTGCCTTTTTGCCCCTTTCTTTTGATGGTTTTTCTGCCAAAACAATCGGAAACTCAAGAACATCCTGAGATTCTGTCGTTTTAATTTCTTTTTTATTTTTCATATTCCCAACTTTTATCGAATGATTTAAAAAATATGCCCCTTATTTTTTTACTAATCTACTATTTTTTACTATAAAAAACACTTTGTTTATATACCGTCATCAAACAATATTTTCCTTAAATGAAATTGCACAAAAGCATCCATAGAATCGGAACGTTTTGTGTTATCATTGTAATTCAAAGGTTTTATAATATAACCTGATATTCCCAACTTTTCTGCTTCTGAACGATCCATTTCTTCTGAAGAAGTTGTCATAATAAAAACCTTCAAATCCTTTAGTTTTTTATCTTCTCTCAGTACTTTCAGGAATTCTATTCCATTCATTCTTGGCATGTTAATATCCAGTAAAACAACATCCGGAATTAATCCCAAATCAGGATCTCTAAGAAATTTTAATGCTTCAATTCCGTTATAAGCGGTGTATAATACATACTCGCTTTTTAATTTTTTTAAAGAACGCTTTACACTTATCACATCCAGCTCGTCATCTTCAACTAATAAAATTGTTGGCTTTTTCATAATTTAATTATTTCTCCATGTAAAAATAAATTCGGCACCTTGACCCAATTTCGATTTAACTATAATGGTTTCCTGATGATCATCAATTATTTTTTTCACGATTGCTAATCCAACTCCGGTACTTTCCTGTTCATTTTGCTCACGAAGCGTCTGAAATATTTCGAATATTTTATCATGATATTCTATCGCAATCCCAATTCCGTTATCCTTTACTGAAAATTCATACACACCACCAAATGTTTGACAGCTGATCTGAATCAATCCATTTTCTTGTGGTGTATATTTTACGGCATTACTAATCAAATTAGCAAAAACCTGTTCGAGTTTAATTCTTTCCGTAAATAAATTAGGGAGATTTCCTATTTCGAGTTTGAAATTTCTCGGAACAATCGAATCCGCAATTTCGTGCACCAAAACATTTGCATCGATATTTTCTGAAGCTGCTTTTATATTTAATCTGGCATAATCTAATAAACCATTTATAAGCGCTTCCATGCGTCTGGTTTTTTGCGGAATAATCCTGAGATATCTTTTTAATTCTGGCGATAACTCGTTTTCCATGTCTTCCTCTATCCAGCTTACCACATTATGAATACCACGAATGGGTGCTTTAAGATCATGAGAAACGGCATAGGCAAATTTATTGAGCTCTGCATTTCTGTTTTTCAGCTCATGAATGTTTTTGTCCAGTTTACCTGACATTCTGTTGAGTGATGTTGCCAGGGCAGTCAGTTCATCGTTTCTGGTATCCTTCACTATAGTGAAATTTCCTTTGGAAATATTTTCGGCAAGACGAACCATCGAAGTAATTCTTTTATTAGTGACATACATAATAAAAATGGTACTTAACAGCCCGACGATGACGGTTAAACTTAGAAATATAAATGAAAAAGTATGTGCATATTTTAAAGAAGTGAGCAACATTTCTGTATGATGTTTCCTCTTCTTATATTCGATTTTATCAAATCGGGAAAATTTTTCGGCAATAGCGTCGTTTATTTTTTTTCCAACATGCCTTTTTAAAGAAGTATTGAATAACGTTTTATACGAATCCGGCATTTCTTTTCTGGATTTTATCAATTCTTCAGAATATTGAACCCAATTAGTGTGAAGTGTACTGATAGAATCTAATGTGGCACGCTGATCATTCTTATTTCCAATGCGAAGTTGCTGTTCTTTGATTAATGAAGGTACTCTTTTTAGTCCTATGAAATAAGAATCCAGAAAAGTATAATCATCAGTAAGTAAAAAACCTCTAAAAGCGCTTTGCATTTCGATTATAGCTTTATGGGTTTTATTAGAATTACGAATGATCTCTTCAGATCTGGCGAGAAACTGCGAGTTAAGCTGCACCTTTTTCGATAGCATATAATTCGTGTATGAGTCCGCAATAGACAACAAAATTACAAGGGTAAACGCAACTAGAATTTGAGTAGATAATTTCATCTAATTACAATTAAAGGACCATATACACGATTTGGTACTAGATTATCCAATAAAAATAACAAAATCTTCCCTGAATATTTTCTTAGCATCATTTGCACTGATGAACCTTTTATGGCTACAATAATATTTAATTAATAATGGTTAAACTGAAAAAGTATATTGACTTAAAATCCGTTTTAAATCATTAAAATTGTTTGGCTTGGATATAAAATCATGAGCTCCATACAATTTGGCTTCGCGAATAATATCATCTAATTGCGAAGTCGAAAAAACGATAATAGGGATTTCTTTTAACTCTTTCTCTTTTTTAATTTCGGTCAAAAATTCAAGTCCTGACATGATGGGCATGTTTAGATCTAGAAAGATAACATCCGGGTTAATTTCTTTCTGCATTAATTTTCGCAATGCTTCTACCGGATCATAAATAGCAGTGTAGTTAGCGGCAGATACCGCTTCCAGTGCTTCCATGAATAATTCACAATCGTCTGAATCGTCATCAATTTGTAGTATATTACTATAAGTAACGCGTTTATTTTGCATTTCTGATGTGTAAAGTTCTTTCAATAATTCTAATTTTTTAAAATTAAAAATAGTTTACTTACTATTTTAATAGGCTTATAAATATGAATGTCTACTTTTTGAATTTGAAAATATAAAACATTATTTAATCAATTAAAATAAAGCATATTGATTGCAATAGCACTGGTTAAAATCGCAACCCTATTTTCATTTTCTGAATAATTTGTACTCATATTTACATTATAACTGCGATTCGATTTTACAAAATTCCTCATCCGTCCAGTCCATTTTTTATCGATAGAACCAATTTGTTTTTCTGTTGTATCATAAACAACAAAATTTGGTCCATGCCAGGCGTCACGGATTTCGGCTATAACTTCATTGGCAGTATTTAAGACTTTAAACTCAGGTTTAAAAAAATTTCTTTTATTAATTGTCCCTACTTTTTTACCATGTGCATCATATAAAGCAATTTCAGACATGAGTGAAAAACTATGTTTTGCAATTGAAGATTCAAGACCTCCATTTGCATTTCTAATTTCTATTAAAAAAGGAAACAAAGTTTTACACGGAATTAATTTTAATATTTTTTGCCTAAATGTTAAGTTCTGTCTTATACTTCCAATACGCTCACGTTTATTATTATAAATGTGATAGTTTTTACGTAGACTACTTCTATTATCAACGAAATAGTTATTTATTTCAAAGAAATCTGAATTCATATAATTAAGTTTAACAGGTTTCAAAATCTTTATTTGAAGATTTGTTTTTTAAATATTCAAGTATATGAATCTCATTATGCAATTATTTTTCAGGTTTTCAATTTGTGTTTTTTTGGCTTTATATCTATCATTTTTAATTACAATATCCATTTTTGATTCCAGTTTATCCCAGGTATTTACGACAACAAAATTGGACATATATATTTGCTGGTTTTTTACATAATTTGATTTAAATATTACAAGGTTTCAATCTTCACCTCTTCACTTTAGGCTTTTAATTTAAATTAGAAATTTACTAAAAATAATGCACACTTCATCGAACATGGGAATTATGTAACTAAAAACAAAAATTATATAAAATCGTCTTTTATCATCAATTTATTTTTATAAAAAATCAACAATTAAAACTTAACTTTTTTACAATGAATAATTTAACTTTAAGATTATTACCGGCGCAATCCTTTTAATAATTGCATCCATGAGCTGTAGTAAACATTGTGATGATGAGATTCAAAAGCTAAAAAGCTATAACTTGAGATTCTTTTAAAAGTATTTTCAACCCATCACAACGAAACCTAATATAAAATTGAGAACTTGTTTTAAAAGCAAGTTTTTTTATCCCTGCTCAAATTAAAAAATCATGATAATCTTTTAACTTACTAAAAAACAGGACAATAAATTACTTTATTACCTGCAAAAGATTTAATTTTACTAGGAAGATCATCTGACAAAACAATCAAACCAAACAAACTATATGAAGTATAAAAATATTTTGCAAATTGATGATGATTTTGATGATTGCGAATTCTTTCAGCAGGCGCTGGAAGGAGTGTCAACTGCTGCATATATGGCACTTCATAATCCCATAGAGGCTTTACAAAAATTGGTTGATAGAGAAATAAAACCAGACTTAATTTTCCTTGATATTAATATGCCCCTGATGAGTGGTATTGAACTTTTGGCAGAAATTAAAAAAAGAGATATTATTAAAAATATTCCTGTCATTATATTTTCAACGGCTCCTATATCTGAGAATCTGGCAAAAATGCTCGATGCAAAAGATTGTGTAACAAAACCGAGTAATTTTAATGACCTTAAGAACATTTTAAGAGGGCTTTTATAATTTCAAAGATGCCAAAAAACAACAAAGAAAGCCTGAATTTTGCAGGCTTTAATGTTCATTCTACAATTAACCGAATCTGTCTTATACGCAGAAGATTTTGTTGTATCACTATTTTTTGTTTTTGCTTTTTTAGTTGTTTTTAGGAGTTTCTTGTGCAGAGACAGTTCCAACAAAAAGAAGCAAGACTAATGTCATTATAAATTGCTCATAATGTTGATTTTAAATATTATATTTTTTTAATACTTGTAATTAGATAAATTTTAAAAAGATTTTTACCAATTTTTACATATTTATTATTTAAGGATTACATCATTTCCATATTTTTCTTAAAATGAGATACTTATCCTATCTTTAATATAGGTAATTAGCATATAAACCCATGAAACTTACTGATACAAAACACCCAAAAAAAGCAGAACAGAATTTTCCCGTTGTTGGCATAGGCGCCTCTGGAGGGGGATTAGACGCTGTTAAAAGATTACTGAAGGCAATACCTGCTGATTCTGGAATAGCTTATGTAATTCTGCAACATTTATCTCCTAATCGTTCTGTGAGTTTATCTGAGGTTTTGGCGCAAAACACAAAAATACCCCTTCACGAGATTATAAATGATATTAATCTTGCTCCTAATCATATTTATATTATTCCTGAAAATAATAATCTTATCGTACAAAACGGAGTATTAAAACTTCACCAGAGAACGCGTGGTGAAAGAAAAAATGCAAGTATTGATATTTTCTTTGAATCTCTGGCAGAAGTACATCAAAGTTTTACTATTGGCGTTATTCTTTCCGGAACTGCTTTTGACGGCACTTTTGGATTTAAAAAAATAAAAGAAGTTGGCGGAACAACAATTGTTCAGAATCCTGAAACGGCAGAATTTAAAGGAATGCCACAAAGTGCCTTAGATGCAGATATTGTTGATTATGTATTAGAGCCTGAACGTATTCCTGAGCAACTATTGGAAATACGAAAAAGCTATACGGCGAATCACGCCTATAGTAACGAAGAACATCTTCCAAAAAATGAAGAAGAAATATTAATGCAAATTATAAACCTAATTTTTCTAAGAACAGGAAATGATTTTCGTCATTATAAACAACCTACAATAAGAAGACGTATTGCCAGAAGAATGGTAATGAATCACAAAGAGACCCTGCAGGATTATTATTTCCATCTTCGAAATGATAAAGTAGAACAAGATTTGCTTTTTAATGACTTTCTTATTCCTATAACGTATTTTTTTAGAGATCAAAACTTTTTTGATACTCTGCCAGAACTGGTATTCCCACAATTAATTCAAAATTCAGTCAATAACAATTTACGTATCTGGGTTGCCGGATGCGCCACTGGCGAAGAAGCTTATTCATTGGCAATAGTACTTCATGAATATTTATCAGAAAAAAACAGCGATTTAAAAGTTCAGATATTTGCTTCTGATATTTCAGAAAAATGTATTTCAAAAGCGAGAGCTGCCATTTATTCTGCTCAGGATGTACAGCAGGTTTCACAAACCAGATTACATCATTATTTTACCAAAAGAGACGGTCATTATCATATCAATAAAGTTATCCGGGACATGTGCATTTTTGCCGTACATAACTTTATAAAAGACTCTCCTTTTGCCAGATTAGATTTAGTTTCTTGTAGAAATGTGCTTACATACCTGGATTCCTTTTTACAAAATAAAGTTTTAAACTCGTTTCATTATTCCCTTAAAGACGAAGGTATTTTGTTTCTCGGAAAATCTGAAAACATTCATAATGGAACGTATATATTTACAACTCTCGTAAAACCTGAAAAAATATTTGTTCGTAAACCTTCGCCTGAAAATTATTTGCCCGATCCTTTGGAACATACCAATACAGAGAAAAATGAAGAGATCTCAGATAAAAAGAAATCTCAGGAATTGCGAGTTAAGGAACTTGAAAATGAGTTAGCTGAAGCTCATGAAAAGCTTAAAAGAATAAGTATAGAACTGGAAACTGCTACGGAACAATTACAATCAAATAATGCCGAGTTAGCATGTGTAAATGATGAATTAATGAATCGTCAGGAACAACTCATTTTAATGAGGAATTATTCTGAATCTATTGTCAATACTATTCATGAACCTTTGTTAATTATTGATCAGGATTTTTTTATAAAAAGTGCCAATCCCGCATTTTATAAATATTTTGAAACCACACAAAAGGAAACAGAAGGTCATTCTTTTTTTGAAATTGGTGACTGTCAGTGGGATATTCCTGAATTTAAAGAATTACTCTTTAAAATGCTTGTTGAAAAAGATATTGTAGAAGATTTTAAAATCGATACCATTTGTACTGGTCTCGGTAAAAAAATTATGGTCGTCAATGCTCATCGTATTATGAATACACAATCATCCGGAATGATACTTCTCGCTATTGAGGATGTTACAGATCTTATCACAACCAATAACTTATTAACTAAAAAGAATCTGGAACTAGAGAAATATAATGACCAATTAGAAATTATTACTTCTGCAGCAAGTAATGATCTGCAGGAACCACTTCGTAAGATTCAGATGTTTTGCAACAGAATTATTGATCATGAAAAAAATTTAACAGAATCCGGTATTCATAATCTCGATCGAATTCAAGTTATTTCAAGTAATATGAGCCAGTTAATTGCAGACCTAATTACTTATTCGAGAATTAAATCTATTGAAAAAGCATACAAAAAGATCGACCTGAATGTGCTTTTAAAGAAAATAATTGCTGATTTAAAGCATCGCATTCTGGAAAAAAATGTACTCATTACTATTTCATCTCTACCACAGGTAAATGTTATTCCGTCTCAAATGCAGCAGTTATTCATTAACTTGATTGTGAATGCAATTAAGTATACAAAAGATGAAGTTATACCTCAAATTAAAATTGATGCAGAACATCCATTGAAGGAAGAAATAGTCAAAATTGGTGGAGATCCGGAAATCAATTATGTAAAAATCAATGTAAGTGACAATGGTATTGGGTTTAATGAAGAATATGAAAAGAAAATTTTTGATCCATTTTACAGATTGCACAGTAATGATCAATATAGCGGAAGTGGCCTTGGATTAACTATTTCTCAAAAAATTATTTCCAATCATCACGGATTTATTACCGGAAAGAGTAAAATTAATCATGGTAGTACATTTTCTGTTTACATCCCATTGTAGATCCAAAGTTTAAAAACACATACTATTTTCAAAACCACCACCAATTCACTGATAATTATACAATTACTAACTAAAATTTTGTAAATAAAACTATCAGGACAGTTTTAAATTTGAATTACAACATTTAGATAAGTAAAGAATGAATTTATAATTCAGACCATTTAGAATTGATTTTGTACTTCCGGTATCCATAATAACTTTTTTCATCACAAATAAGAATTAGTAAAATGTACCTTAAAATTCAGTTGAATTTCAGGCACTAATACCAGGAAGTACATTTTCATATTCAAAACATAAACATCTGAAAATTATAAAATTACAAATTATTATAAAAAATTTATTTTCTACCGATTCGAATTTGTAAACCTATTATTTATTAATTAAAACTAATTATCATGAACACTTCAAATCAAAAAAGCGGTAGCACTACGAGTGCAAAAACTTCAGACAAAAAATCTGATTCTAAAGCAAGTACTTCAAAGAGCAGTACAAAATCAAATAGCGATGATAAAAAATCGGCTTCGAAAAAAAAATATTTTTTTTTTAACAAAAAACTCAAATATGAGAACAGAAAATCCAGAAAATTACGGTCAGGCTGACCGTGATTTTCATTTTAACGAATCAGCAGTTACAGATCCTCAGTCAGATGAAAATTCTAGTTACGTTGATGAATATGAAAGTAATAAAACCGATACTGATTATGATCCTAATGAGGAAATCGTTAATGAAGAAGATTCTATTACAAATGATCAGGATAACTTAGACCAGGAATTTTTAGATGCTTTAAAAGAAGATGACCTGGATAAAGAAATCTATGATGATCCAAATAATCTTGACAAAGGTGATCCTAATGCTTATGATAATGGAAACACTGATGTAGATGATCTCTTCAAAAACGAAGATGCAGATGATGATGATCTTGTAGACAATAATCTTAATGATCTGGAAGGCGATCATCTTAATAATCCGGATCTGGACAGAGAAGAACAAAATATCCGTAATAAAGATTCGTCAAAAGTTGACTAATCTCTCTCTAACAAATAAATCTAAAATCATGGAAAACATTTTTAATCCCGAAAGCATGGGAAATTTTGGAGAAACCTTAGAAAAGAAATTTTCAGGTCTTTCATCAAATTCGTTACTGTATGCGGGAGCCAGCTCTTTGTTTCTGGCAGCAACTTTAAAACTGGCAGGAAAAGGTAAAGCCAGTTCATTCTTTGGAAAATGGGCTATTCCGTTACTAGCCATTGGATGTTATAAGAAATATTCAGACTCTTCTTTTTCTAAAACCAATGAAAATAAAGAAGGAGAAAAAGAAAACCAGAAAGATAATGATCCAATTGCGAGTACTTAATAATAATTGATGTGTTTTTTCTATTTCACTAATCAATGGTAAAAGTGAAACACATCAATTTTATTATTTCAAAATATCTGTTATGGATCTTTATATTATTTTTCAAATAATAATTGTATCAATTGCCGCAACATCGACCATGACCTTATTTAATTATGCTGTCTCAGCAAGTTTTAGAGAAATGTACAAAGAGCCTTTATTACTTACTTATCTAATGCATAATTTTAGAATCAATCTCTCAAATGCTTCCAAAAACACATTGAGTTGGTTGCTACACTACGGAATTGGAGTGTTTTTAGTAATTGTTTACCATTATTTTTGGGCGCGTAATATATTAGAATTATCCTTTTTAGACGCTCTTTTATTGGGCGTTGCAAGTGGTTTTGTCGGTGTCTTCAGCTGGATAATTCTCTTTAAAATTTCACATTATCAGCCTCCATTCAATTTGAGAGGTTATTACATACAATTATTCGTCGCCCATATTATTTTTGCCCTTACTGCGACTGCAGTCTATGCTATTTCCTTAACGGTCATTTTGCTAACAAATACTTATTTTGCCCCAAAGTGATCTAAAAATCCAACAAGGAAAATCTTCTTTCACACTAATTTACAAAACAAAAAATGGCGTATAATAACGCCATTTTTATTTTACATTTCTAATATTTTTATTTCTTGTCAATTTTATAAAGTCGACCCTGATCTGTAACTGCATATAACGCGCCATCATTTCCTTGTGTAATATCTCTAAAGCGTTGACCTTCTCCGGCAAGAAGTCTTTCTTCGCCAACAACTTTATTGTTTTCTATAGCCAGACGAACAATGTGCATACCACTTAATGCACCAATAAAAAGGTTATTTTGCCATTCAGGAACACGATTTCCTGTGTAGAAAGTCATTCCGCTTGGCGATACTACCGGATCCCAATAATAAACAGGTTGTTCCAGACCATCTTGTTTTTGAATTCCGGCTCCTACTTTTTCTCCGCTGTATTCGATTCCGTAAGTAATCGTTGGCCATCCATAATTTGCACCTGCTTTCAGGCGATTAATTTCATCTCCTCCTCTTGGTCCGTGCTCAGACAACCAGATTTCTCCAGTTACCGAATTAAGTGCTAATCCTTGCGGATTTCTGTGACCAATACTATATAATTCCGGTAAAGCTCCGGCTTGTGTAAAAGTTGGATTACCTGTTGCAGCTTGTCCATTTTTTGTAATTCTGATTACTTTTCCCAATCCCGCTGTAACAGATTGTGCCAACGGTCTTGTTTGTAATACAGAGCGTTCTCCGGTACTTACAATCAAATTTCCGGTTTGGTCAAAAAGTATACGTCCACCATAATGCAAATCACTCGGATTTGCAGGATTAGCGCGATAAATTACCACCGCTCCTTCTATTGTTTTTTCATCTGCTGATAATTTTCCTTTGGCAACTGAAGTTTGATTTCCTCCTGTTGATGCTTCAGAAAAAACCCAGTAAATCATTCGGTTTGAAGAAAATTCAGGATCAAGACATAAACCTAATAATCCGCCCTGCCCTGCCGGATTCACCGTTGGAATACCTGTAATTGGAGCACTTACCTCTCCGGTAACTTTAACAATACGCATCGTTCCTGCTTTTTGAGTAATCAGTAATCTGCCGTCAGGAAGACTTTTTACACCCCAGGGAGCAGTTAGTGCTGAAGTAATAACTTTTCCTTCATAACTAGTATTCGTTTGTAAACCACCAATTCGCGTTTGCCCTGAAAAAGCCGGACTATAAGTTGTATTAGCCGGATTATTTTCTACCGGATTTGTCGGTGTTCCGGGATCCGGATTTGTAGCAGGATTATCGTTAGAGCAGCTACATGCAATTAGCAAAGCGCTCGAAAAAACAGCAATATAATTAAAGTGTCGCATTGTATTTAGTAGGTTAAAGGTTAATATAAATTATTTGGTAATAAAATTAGAGACGAAGTTCTAAAATAAAATATAGAAAATCTTACATAATTAATCGTAGAACTTATACAATTTATTGTAAGTCAGTGCAAATAATTTTAATAAGAAGGTACTTTGTGATACTACATTTCGTTTCCCAACGGTTGAAACCGTTGGCTATGTTAAAAACAAATTAGACTGTAGCATAACAAATCGTGACAATAATTATCTCTGGTGACTCAAACCGTTGGCAATAGCAGGCTGATTATTTGCAATAAAATCTGATAATTATGAAATCGTCAGACAGAATCTTATAAAAAAATTCTTCCTTTTCAATTCTATATTTGTTATATTAACCAGTATAATAATCATTTAAAATTTTAAGCTATTATTTCTATAGTTTGAGACAGTTCACTCATTTATCTAACTCATCAATTCTAACCTATGTCACTTTCCAAATACAATAAAAAAAGAGATTTTAAACAAACACAGGAACCCAAAGGTAAAGTTGAAAAATCACTAAACAAATTAATTTTTGTGGTGCAAAAGCATGCAGCTTCGCATTTGCATTATGATTTTAGGCTGGAAATGGATGGTGTTCTTAAAAGTTGGGCAGTTCCAAAAGGACCTTCAATGGATCCTGATGTTAAGCGTCTCGCTATGATGGTTGAAGATCATCCGTACAGTTATAAGGATTTTGAAGGTACTATTCCGGCTGGAAATTATGGTGCCGGAAATGTTATTGTCTGGGATAACGGAACTTATACTCCATCAGAAAAAACAACATCACCTGAAAAAACGTTATTGGCAAATTTAAAAAAAGGCCGGTTGAGCTTTGTTCTTAATGGCGAAAAACTTAAAGGTGAATTTTCATTGGTAAAATTAAATGGAAAACAGGAAAATGCCTGGTTATTAATCAAGAAAAATGATAAATATGTCAACGATAATGACATATTACGAAAAGATAAATCGGTTATTTCTAAAAGAACGTTAGATCAATTGGGAGAAAAAGCTACTGAAATAATTCCTGATTCTAAAGAAGAGGAAAAACAAACCGAAAAAACAGCTAAAAAGTCTGGTAAAGCTGCTGAATTCATTAAACCGATGTTAGCCACAATTACTGATAAGGCATTTGATGATGAAGATTGGATATTTGAAAATAAGTATGATGGTTACAGAACTATTGCAGTTATCAACCCAAATGATGATGTTGAATTATATAGTAGAAATGAAATCTCTTTCAATACTAATTTTAAACCCATTGCAGAAGAATTAAAAAAAATTGATCATGCGGTTGTGTTAGATGGAGAAGTTGTCGTTGAAGATGAAAAAAGCAAAGCAAGTTTTCAATTGCTTCAAAATTACCTTAAAACAGGTTTTGGAAACCTAAAATATTATGTATTTGATTTACTTAGTTTAGACGGAAATCTTGTCACCAATTTGTCTACTCTTGACCGAAAAGAACTATTGAAAATTTTATTTAATAAATATAATTTTTCAAATATTTTTTATGCCGACCATACTATTGGCGACGGTATAAAACAATTTGAACTCGCTACAAAAAATACAGACGAAGGTATTGTTGCTAAAAAAGCAGATAGCATTTATCTATCAGACAAACGCAGTCATGACTGGCTTAAAATTAAAACCGCCAATCAGGAAGAAGCGATTATCATAGGAATTACAGAACCAAAAAATTCGAGAAAGCATTTTGGTGCCATTTTGATGGCGCAATATTATGGAAAAAGACTTCAATATATTGGAAAATGCGGAACCGGTTTTACGGAACAAATACTTGAGGAATTGTACACTAAACTACAACCCTTTTTTATTACCGATTCGCCTTTGAGCGAAAAAACGGGCCTTAGAGATACCATTCAATGGGTAAAACCAAAATTAGTTTGTCAGATAAAATTTTCTGAATGGACAGATGATAAACGCCTCAGACATCCTGTCTATCTCGGTCTGAGAATAGATAAAAAGCCGAATGAAGTTTTTTTACCAACGAATGTTAAAAATCCAACTGAATTAAAAGAAGAAGAAAAAATGGAGGATATTAAAAAAAATAAAACAGAGGATGATTATGATTTAAAAGTGGGCAAAACAGTACTTCATCTAACCAATCAGAATAAAATTTATTTTCCTGATGATAAAATTACCAAGGGAGATGTTGTTCAATATTATAATGAAGTTGCTGATTTGATGCTTCCATATTTAAAAAACAGACCACAATCAATGAATCGTTTTCCTAACGGAATTGATGGCACCAGTTTTTATCAAAAAGAAGTTGATATAGAAAAAAGTCCGTCCTGGTTAAAAACAAAAAAGATATTCTCTGAATCGAATGATGCAGACATAAACTATCTTATTTGCAACAATAAAGAAACCTTACTTTATATGGCCAATTTAGGCTGTATTGAAATCAATCCGTGGAATTCTACTATTCAGCATCTTGATAATCCGGATTGGCTCGTTATTGATATTGATCCTGACAATCAAGATTTTACCGAAGTCGTAAAAACAGCTTTGACCGTAAAAGAAGTCATGGATGAATTGGAAACCGAATGTTTATGCAAAACTTCAGGATCTACCGGACTCCATGTTTATATTCCGTTAGGAGCACAATACGATTACGATTCAACAAAGATTTTAGCTGAATTAATAGCCAAAGAAGTGCAATCGCGTTTACCGGATACAACAACTTTAGAACGCAGCATTAAAAAAAGAGATCGTAAAATTTATATTGATTATTTACAAAACAGACGTGCTCAAACTTTAGCGGCGCCGTACTCTGTTCGTCCTAAACCGGGTGCGACAGTTTCAACTCCTTTAGAATGGAGCGAAGTAAATAACAAATTACATCCATCGCAATTTACCATAAATAATGTATTAAACCGTTTTGAAAAAAAGGGAGATCTATGGACACCCGTTTTACAAAAAGGGGCTAACGTTAAAAAGATCATTAAAAAAATTGAAGATCGCGACAGAGGTTAAGAAGACTTTTTCTTTTTAGTTTCTAAACTTGCTTTCAGCATTTCCATAAGATCATCAGATTGTTTGTGAACCACTTTAAGTTCTGCCGGTTTTTTGGTTACTTTTCCTTTGGCTTTCTTTTTAATAATATCCAAAAGTTTAGCTGTATATTCATCTTTAAAACTACTGATGTCAAATCTTTCGGTAAGCTGATCAATTAATTTTTCAGCCATATTAATTTCTTTCGCGCTGGTTTTAGCAACTGGAGGAAGTTTTAATTCGGATGGATCTCTAATTTCCTGTTCGAATCGGATTCGGTTTAAAACAATAACATTTTTATAGGGTTTTAAAATAGCCAGACTTTCTTTATTTCGGAGAACAAAACTGGTTACCCCTACCTTTCCAGATTCTGCAAGTGCATCACGAAGCAATGCATAGGCTTTCATTGCGCCTTTGTCAGGTTCCAAAAAATAAGGCTGCTCATAATATATACTGTCAATATCTTTTTCAGCCACAAAACTTTGAATATCTATTGTTTTGGTTTTTACCGCATCGGCAGCCTGAAAATCTTCATCTTCCAGAATTACATATTTGTCTTCAATTTTGTAGCCTTTAATGATATTTCCATATGTTACTTCTTTGCCTGTACTTTCATTAAATCTTTTAAAAGTAATGTTTGAATGATCTTTTGAATCCAGCATATCCAAATCGAGGTTACTTTCCTGTACGGCTGAAAATAATTTTACCGGAATATTTATTAAACCAAAACTGATTGAACCTGTCCATATTGATCTCATGATTTCTCCATTTAAAAATTAAGCTTAAAATTAAACTTACAGCGTGTATTATCTTTTATACGATCTTCAGAATCTTTTATAAAATACCGAGTCGGTAAAACGCTTAAAATTTTATAAGATTTCTGATTTTTTCTATAATTCCTACTTTTTGATAAACAGTAAATTTATTTTCATGAAAATTATCAATATGGAAAATTTTATTCCGGGCATTTTTAAGCACGTAGAAAATTATTAAAATTAATATTCTAATTAATTCTTCCCGGAAAGATATAAATATCCCGTTTTACTTACTGGTTCATTCATATATGTGGTGTAAGTAATGACATAGAAATAAGTTCCGTCCGGCAATCCTTTTTGCTTATTGATGGTGGCCCTTCCTTCAGAAATACCTCTAAACGCTACTGCATTGTTATCATAGTTATAAGCATCATAAACCAGAACTCCCCAACGGTCATAAATTTGTACATACGCGTTAGCATAACATTCGATGCCATCTATTTTAAAGATCTCGTTTTTACCATCACCATCTGGAGAAAAGGCATTGTGAATTGTAACTTTACAAGCGTTTAAAGGAAGAATTGTAGGGTTATCTTCTGAAATAGAATTATCATCAGAAAGATCTTTTACTGTTAGCCCGTTAGCGCTCAAGGCAGTAACCTCAGCCTGATTTTCTACAAGGCCGGCATCAATATCAGCTGCAGTTAGCACATAGTTGCCAACAAAAGCATTGGTATTGCTTTCTTCCTGTTTCAAGCTGATCGGAACTTCGGAAATGGTAATTCCGGGTTTAGGATCTTTTACAACAATGTTTACTAAGTCAACATTTCCGGAATTGGTAACTGCAAAGCGGTAGGTTACTGTCTCTCCTGTTTCTGCATAACCATTTTTGTTTTCATCATTAAATAGTGCTGTCTTAACCAGGGCTATTGAAGGTCGTACCGTCAAATCAATAACTGTCGGATCATCATCACCGGCTAGTGTCGGGTCGGTACTATCAGAAACAGCTGTAACAGGTTTTCCCTGTAGATCATCACCAATCGCAAGGGCGGTATTTATTACTTCTCCATTCGCAACATCGCTTGCTTTTACTGTATAAGAAGCCGTCGCAGTTCCTGTTGCGCCAGGTGCTAACGTGCTTGGCGTTACCAGTATTGAACTTGTAGTCAACATCGGATCTGTTATAGTAACATTCGAAAGAGGTACGTTTCCTGAATTTCTCACGGTGAAGCTGTAATTTATTAGAGAACCAGCGTCTCCGTTTCCAGTTAATTGTCCTCCTTTAATTAACGTTAAATCTTTAAGCTGAATAACTGGCGTTACCGTTGGATCATCATTCCCTATAAGTGTCGGATCATTACTGTCTGATAAATCCTGAATAGCAGTTCCAACAGTAGGTTGAGCTCTAACCAAAGCCTGATTAACAACAAATCCTGCATTGATATCAGCTTGTGTTACTATATAAGTTCCTGTGTAATTGGTTGTATTAAACTGTCCTGCTGCCAACGTTGCGATTGGAGTTCCGGCAATAGTTACTTTTGGATCTGTAACCGTAACATTAGTCAAATCTATGGTTCCTGTATTTGTAATACGGAAAGAATAGCGAATCAATTCTCCGGGTTGCGCGTAACCATCGCCATTAGTATCAGAGAAAACACCTTGTTTAACCAATGCAATTCCAGGTTGCGAAACCGAGATTTTAATGACCGCCTGATCACAATTTACAGCATTCAGATTCTCACAAATTCCATAAACAATAGTATATATTCCGGATGATGTACCGACCGGAACACTTACCAAACCTGTTGTTGCATTCAGTACCGGAACTACTGCTCCGGAAACAGGATTCGCAGGAGACAAAACCGTTATTTTAACCTGAGATAAAGTTGGTGCCACATTCTCTAATAAATCATTTGTTAAAACATTTACCACATTGACAGCTCCGTCTAAACCATTGATTCCGGTTGCGGCATCGTCATTGGCTATAATTGGCCCTGAAATAACCGTTACAATAATTTCTGCCTGACTGCAATTTATTGGATTTAAATTTTCGCAAATAGAATAACGAATCGTATACGTTCCGCTTGGCGTGCCTGCCGGAACACTTACCTGTCCTGAAACAAGATCTAATATTGGTATTGGGCCAGCATTAATTGGTGTAGCTGGTGTCACAACTCCAATAGTAATCTCAGATAATAGCGTTGCCAATCCATTTAAATTATCATTGGTAATGGCATTTACAACATTGGCCTGACCGTTAAAACCATTTATGTTTAACACAGTATCATTATTGGCTTCAATTGCCGTTGCTGTAACTGTAACAAATACTGTAGCGTCATCAAAATTTGATGGATTTAAATTCTCTGCAATCCTGTATTGAATAGTATATAATCCAGCCGGAGTTTGCGGAGGAACATTTATGATTCCGGTTGCAGGATCTAAAACAGGAATATTTGGATTTCCGTTAATAGGATCTGCCGGATCTAAAATTGCAATGGTGATTTGGCTACTATTTATAGCAACTACTTTTGCTTTTTTAGCTTCAATTGAAGAATCATTAAAAAAGTCATTCTCTAAAACATTTAATGCATTTGGATTTCCAATATAACCGTTGACAGTGATATCAATATCATTATTAGCAATTATTTTAGCTGCATTTACGACAACAATAATATTTGCTTCGCTACAATTTGTTGGATTCAGTTTTTCGCAAATATTATAGTGAATTGTATACGTTCCTGCTGAAGTTTCTGCAGATACATCTACACTTCCTGTTTCGGTATTCAGAACCGGAACAGGATTTCCTGCAACATAATCTGTCGGAGTTGCAGTATTTATTGAATTGATATTTATTTGCGTTAATTGAACTGTCGCTCCGTTTAGCAAGTCATTTGTAATTGCATTTATAACATTGCCTGCACCTATATACCCATTAACATTGGTTGCTGTGTCATCAACAGCAAGAATTGGTGCTCCAATAATTTTAATATAGACAGTTGCATCATTACAATTGACTGGATTTAGATTTTCGCAGATATGATATTTAATCTCATAATTACCTGCCGGAGTGCCAGCCAGAATATGCACTTTTCCAGTTAAAGGATCGAATATTGGAACTGGTCCGTTATTAATTGGCGTTGCAACACCATCAACCCTGATAGTAATATTGCTTAAACTGGCTGATACCCCGTTAAGTGTGTCATTTGCTAAAACATCGATCGCATTATTTGTTGCGATATACCCGTTACTATTTGCCAAAATATCATCGTTGGCTTCTATAACAAGCGGAGCAACTACAATTGTAACAGTAGCTGTATCATTATTGCTCAAGGTTGATACTTCCCGAAGCATGTATGTAATTGTATAGGCTCCCGGAGTTGTTCCTGCCGGAACATTAACAATACCCGTTACAGCGTCTAATACTGGTACTGCTCCTCCGTTTATTGCTGTTGCCGGAATAACATTGCTAATAAGTACAGCTGCCGGAATAACTAAAACTCCGTTTAAAGTATCATTATCTAAAACATTAATAGCATTTGTTGTCCCAACAAATCCATTGATTCCAGAAGCGTTATCATTAACTGCGTCTATTGGTGCGGGAACCACTCTAATTTTAATCACAGCTTCATCACAATTAAATGGATTTAATTTGCCGCAAATTTTATAAACAATAAAGTATTCTCCCGCATGCGTACCTGCCGGAACATCTACATTTCCTGTCACAGCATTAAATAAAGGAACGGGAGCACCGTTGATAGTAGCTGGTCCGGAAACTAATGTACCTCCTGAATTCAAAATTGTGATAGGATTGCCATCTAAAGTATCATTATCATAAGCGTTTAATACATTATTTGCCCCTGTATTTCCGTTAATATTATCTACAAAATCATCATTTGCAACAATTGGCGGCACTACTACAAGAACAGTGATAGTTGCTTCATCACAATTTAAAGGATTTAACCTGTCACAGATTGCATATTTAATTTGATAAGTTCCCGCGGGCGTTCTTTGCGGAATAGTAACTAGCCCGGTTGCAGGCAAGAAGAAAGGAACTACACCTCCATTAATTGATGTTGCAGGAGATACAATAGTACTTATTACTAAATTAATATCACTTAAAAATGCTCCGTTATATTTATCATTGCTAGTTAAAGCATTCACTACTTCTGGTGCACCGGGAAAACCCCCAACGTTAGAAATTAAATCATCTTCAGCTTTAATTTGAGGCGCGTTCACAATAACGACAATTATTGCCTGGCTACAATTGACTGGATTTAATTTTTCGCAAATTTCATATTGAATTGTGTAAGTTCCTCCCGAAGTTCCAGCTGGAATGTCAACATTTCCGGTAGACAAATCTAATACTGGCACAATTCCATTTGTTGAAGTTGCAGGCACTATTGTGTTTATTAAATGAATATCAATTTGAAGTGCCTGAACAGGCACACCATTAAGCTGATCATTTGTTACAGCATTAATAACATTGTAAGCTCCTGTATATCCATTAATATTACTCGCAAGATCATTATTGGCATCAATTATTGTTGCTGAAACATTTAAAACAATATCTGCTTCACTGCAATTTGAAAGGTTTAATTTTTCGCAAATTTTGTAATGAATGGTATAAGTTCCTCCTGATGTTCCTACAGGTACGTCTACATTTCCCGTTATTACATTCAGTACCGGAATTGGATTTCCTGAAACATAATTTGCAGGCGTTGTTGTACTGACTGATGTAATATCAATTTTAATTAATGGAATATCCATGCTGTTTAATCTGTCATTTGTAATAGCATTTATTACATCATTTGCTCCATTGCATCCATTAATATTAACTACAGAATCATTATTAGCAATAATATTTGGAGCTGTAACAGCGATCGTTATGGTTGCAGTATCAAAATTTGAAAGATTCATATTCTCGTTTAGACGATAAGTAATAAAATAAGTGCCTGCTGTTGTACCTTCAGGAATGCTAACATATCCGTTTGTTGCATCTAATACCGGAATTGCCCCACCATTAATAGCACTCGCCGGAATGACATTACTTATGGTTACCTGGGACAGAATTATAGCAATTCCGTTAAGAGTATCATTAGTCAAAGCATTCACCACATTTGCTGATCCTGCAAATCCATTAACCGGAATTGAAGAAATATCATCATCAACTGCGTCAATTGGTGCGCCAACTACATTAATAAATACTATTGCATCATTACAATTGGCTGGGTTTATTTTTTCGCAAATGTGATATTTGATTTCATAATTTCCCTCAGGAGTTCCTGCCGGGACCCTTACAATGCCGGTTAATGGCTGCAGGACAGGAACCAGCCCACCATTGATTGATTTTGCAGGAGCATCAACTGTAACAGTTACCTGATTTAAGTTTGTACTTAGTCCATTTAGCGTATCATTAATTAAAACATTGATTGCATTCCCTGTTGCGATATAACCATTAATATTAGCAACGGTATCATCATTTGCTTCAATAGCCGCAGCTATAACATCTATTATTATAACTGCTGTATCGTTATTGGCAAGATTTAATTTCTCAGTTAAACGATAAGTTATAGAATAGCTGCCTGCCGGAGTACCCGCCGGAACATTAACATTTCCGGTTAGGGGATTTAAAATTGGAACAGGATTTCCATTTATAGAAGTTGCCGGTATTAGAACATTTATTTCAACTTCTGAAGAATTTACTACAACACCATCTAAAGTGTCATTCCCTAAAGCATTTATAGTGTTTGAATTTCCTGTAAATCCAATTAAAGCTTCAAAAGGAACATCATCTTCTGCAACAATTGGAGCCGCAACAACAACAATAGTTATGATTGCATCATCACAATTGTTTGGGTTTAGCTTCTCACAAATCTTGTAAACAAATTTATATTCTCCTGCAGACGTTAGCGGAGGAACACTTACGCCCCCCGTTGCTGTATCAAATGACGGAATTGGGTCTCCGTTTATTGCGCTTGGACCAGATATAAGAGTAGAGGTTACAGTATTAAGATCAAGTGTACCTCCATTTAATAAATCATTATCATAAGCGATCAGAAGATTTGTTTTACCACTATAGCCATTTACAGCTGTTATTAAATCATCTGTTGCTGTAATTGTCGGTGCAATTACATTTATTGTAATTATGGCATCATTACAATTACCGTAATTAAGATTTTCACATAACTGATATTTGATCTGATATTTTCCCGCCGGAGTTCCCGCCGGAACATTCACCCTTCCGGTAGTGACAATCAATTCAGGGATGGGGCCACCATTTATAGAAGCAGCCGGACTTAGAATTTTTGGTGTAATAAAACCTGCTAAACTTATATTAACAATAGCTCCGTTAAAAAAATCATTATTCGCGTAAACATTAATTACATTACCAGCTCCCTCAAAACCATTAATATTATTCACAATATCATCATTAGCGACAAGCGGACTGGCATCTACAACAATTGCGATACTGGCATCTGAACAGTTGGCTGGATTCAATTTCTCACAAATATGGTAGGTAATAAAATAAGTCTTTGCCGGAGTTTCCGCAGGTACACTTACATTTCCTGTTGTTGTACTAAATAGTGGGACGTTCGCTCCTGAATATAAAGGAAGCGCAGCAGAACCTTGCGTTATCGTTATGTCATTAAAAGTTGCACTACTAATTGGCACATTGTTTAATTCGTCATTTTCGATCGCATTAATCACATTCAGCCGACCAAGAAACCCATTAATATTTTCAATTACATCATCATTAGCATCAATATGGGCTACTCCTACTGACATTACAATTCTTGCTGTATCGCAGTTTCCGGGAGCAGCTAATTCGCATATTTTATATTCTATTTCATACATTCCAGTTACAGTTCCTGCCGGTACATCTACATTTCCTGTTGCCGTATTTAAAACAGGAACCAAAAGAACATTAGGATCAGCAGGCAAAGCAGGATGAACAACCGAAATCTGAACATTTGAAGTTGTTGCTGGTATACCAACCAGTTTATCATTTGTTAAAACATTTACAACAGCTAAATTTTCTATAGATCCATTTAATATAGTAGGAACAATATCAGTTATAGCATCTATTCCATCCGTAGTTACTTGTATTACTTCTGTAGCGGCTGAGCAATTGGAAGCATTTGCATTTTCACAAATTGTATAGTTCAGTGTATAATAATCTGCAGGTGTTCCGGGTAATACTGAAATAGTGTTTGTAACAGCATTAAATGTTAAATAACTCGAGATAGAATTTACAGTTACAGTCACATCTGCCGGATTTAAAATTACTCCGCTCAATAAATCAGAATCTAAAATACTATGTGTTCCTGTGGTTCCTCCTGAATTTCCTGAAATGGTTGCAAAGACTTCAGGAACTGCGCATAATCTGTCGAAAATTGTGAATTCGGTATTAGGAGAGATACAAGTATTTAAACCAAGCTCTCTAACAGAGACTTGTTTAACACCGGATGCAAGATTGGTAAAAATATTACTTGTCTGGAAGTTAACCCCATCTATACTATATTCGTATCCTGTTCCCAAATCGGGATTTGAAATTGATATTGTTCCATAAGCATACTCACATGATGGCTGTTGCGTAACACTGCCAATTGGGGCTACTGCTCTATCAGAGACATTCAAAGTAACCAGATTTGAAATTGTACTACAAGCTGCTTGCGATTGAGAGATTAAAACCTTAAAATATCTATTTCCTGCTGTTGCATAAGTTGGTGTTGTGTAAGAGGCTGTTGTACCTCCTGTTCCGTCAGTTACATTTAAATATGGTCCTGATGAAACTGTTGCCGTCTGCCATTGATATAATATACTTCCCGGTAGAATATTTCCGGAAGCTACTACTGTAAATGTATTGGTTTGATTAATACAAACTTTTCCATCTATAGGCTGTGTACTTATTATTGGAGATTCGAAAATATCAACTTTAGCCGGATTTGAATTTGCAACACCACAACCAATGCCTGAATCAATCGCCTTTAATCTATAAAAAGTATCCATACTAACAGGGCCAGTTGTATAACTTGTTGTATTGGCACCTGTACCATTAGTTACATTTGTCCATCCTGTTAATCCATCTAATGATTTTTGCCACTGATAAGTAAAATTTCCGGAACCATTTGCAGCAGCGGATGACATTGTAAAGGTTCCTCCTTCACATATATCTCCGCCAATTGGCTGCATTGTAATTGTTGGATCAGGAATAACAGTTGCCATAACTGTATCAGTTATGAGTGTACATCCTGGATTTGAAGACGTGATTACAGCCCGATAATATGTTGTGCCTGTTAAACCTCCAGAAGTATAATTTGCTGTTGAACTGCCTGTCCCGCCCGAAATGTTGGTCCATGCTGTTGTGCCATCTAAAGAACTTTGCCATTGATACGTAAATGTTGCTGAACCTCCATTTGCAGAAGCTGTAGCAGACAGTGAAATTGTTCCTCCAACACAAACAGTAGCAGGAGTTATGGGCTGTTTAATAATACCCGGAATCATAACTCCTGAAACATTTGAAGTAACGGGATTACATCCCTGAGTAGTATCTGAAATTTCAACTACATAAAAAGTATTTTGTGTTAAAACAGGAGTTGTATAAGATGCTGAATTAGCATCTGAAATAGTAGTATAAGGGCCGGCTAATACCGTAGAATTTTTCCATTGATAACTATAATTACCAGAACCTCCGACTGCTGTTACATTTAAAGTTGCTGTTGAACCACTACAAATATTTGTTCTTAATACGGGTTGCTTAGTAATTAAAATATTTGGCAGAACAACCACAGGAGCAACAACTGAGGTTATTGCCAATTCATTTCCACCAGTTGAAACAGTTACTTTGTAATAAGTCGTCTGTGTCAAAGCTGGTGTTATATATGTTGCTGATGTTGCTCCGGAAACAGCTGTAAAAATAATATTATCTGTACTCTTAAACCATTGATACATTAAGCCTGGCGTATCGTTAGTTGCTGTTACAGATAATGTATGGTTTCCTCCGGAACAAATTGTTGTTCCGGCTGGCTGAACCGTAATTGTTGGTTCAGGAACAACAGCTTTTAAGGTACAATTCAGACTAGTTTTCTCAGTATATGCTGTTCCAGATAAATCGAAATTATCTGGCAGAAGCGATGGTTCTCCCTCTGGACATATAATTCCGGGTGTATTTGCATTTACGTCATTAGAAATTGTATAAATTGGTACAATAAAAAACAGATAAACTAAAACTTTTTTAATCGTTTTAAAATCAATCAAAGAGTGAATTAATATCATAAATTCTTTGTATTAAAACTGTTTTGGCGCTTTTTGCAAAAAAATGGGCAACTGTTATGTAAAAGGCAGGCGTTTAAAAAATTGTATATCAACGACTATCAATTATTCTAAAAAAACTTTTGGGGTTCATTTTTTTAAAATAAAATTTAAATTTTAGTAACGCTTAGACTATCAATTCAAAGGAGCGTCAAGGCTTATGTTGTAAATAGAAAAACTGGCTTTTATTTGAAGAATATAAAAAAGAATAAACAACGACTCTATTTGCTAAATATAAGAAATAAGTACTTATTAATAAAATTTTCTACTTATTTTTTTAACGAAAAACCTTTCATTTATATTACTTTCGGTTTTACAGTTAAAATCATAGATGTTCAATCCTTTTATTTCTTCTAAGAGCTTTTTAAAACAATAACAATAATGTAATCGATGACTTAAATAAAAAATTATTCGGTAAAATCTTATTTATCTAACATTTTTCTTTTAAAAGGGAGAATTTAAATGATAACAAACAATTCCGCCAATTAAAATTTTTCTCGAATCAATAACGGTAGAAAACTCATAATTAAGTTTTCCGGCTGAAGCATTCTATTTTTCGTTTCAACTGATAATTATAGAAATAGATTCCAATTTTCTGTAACAATTTCAAACGATCCAAAAGCTAATTTTGTAAAATACAAGCCTTTAAAGTAAAAATCGGAAGATTTCTTCCAGGGAAATAATTAAATTTAAACGTCATGGAAAAGTATAACAACGAAAATTATGGTCCGAAAGACCCGGATTTTATCGATCAGGAAACACTTATTGATACTGATAATTATAAAAAAGACGAAGATCCATATGAGCAACAGTATCGCGGGGAATTTATAGGAGATGTTAATCATGAGACAAATGATTCTAACCGTAATGAAAACATTCCGAATGAAGAAAGAATCATTAATGAAGATGGTTTAATTACTAATGATGAAGAAAAGGATACTGAATACATTCCGGACGATGTCGATGATCATAGCCAGCCCGAAGACGAGGAAGAGCATATAGATGACGACACAAAGGATATGGACGATTTCGAGGCAGAACATTTTCCTGAAACGCATCCGAGAGAATAAGCAAAACATCTATTTATGGATCTTTTAACCCAAATTATTTGGCTTTTTGTTTTAGCAGTTCCAATTGCATGTATCAGTTGGACTGTAACGCATGAAGAAATATTTAGGGAACCTCGCGAATGGTGTGTCAGACATTCTAAAAATGACAGGACATTATTGTCACGAAAAGCGTTTTATCTTTTTACGTGTGAATACTGTTTTAGTCATTATGTCACAATTGCCTGTTTATTCTTTACAGATTATAAACTTTTGTTAAATGACTGGCGTGGCTATATTTTGGCAGGATTCTCGCTGGTTTTTGTAGCAAATATTTATATGAGTCTTTTAGCCTTATTAAGACAAGCCATTAAAAAAGAAAAAGTAGAAATTGAAAAAATTGAGATCGAAACAGATCATGAAAAGATCTCCTCATAAAATACAAAAAAGTTTAAACAAATAAAATTACAATAATCATGGAAAATTTAAATTTTATAGACCCTTTATTGCACGGAATTACACCAAACCCGGCATCAAAACTTTCAGTTAAAAATTTAGTTTGTGCCGGTATCAGTTCAATTGTTATTGGTGCTGTATTAAAAAAAGTAGGGCACAATAAAACAGCAGCAGTTGTTGGAGGTCTTGCACTGCCATTATTAGCTTCAGCCTGCTATAAACATTTAGAAAAATCTTCGAAAGCAAAAAGAGAAGTTACTGATAGTAGTGGTATCGAGTATAATCACTAAAAATTTTGTTTGCTTCGCCAATTCGGCTAAAGCCTCGTGTCAGGTTTTTCAGGTTTCAGGTTGAATGCTGCATGTGATTCTGAAAACGAAAAAAAATAAACAAAAAATTAGCCACGAAAAATTCATGAGTTTCTATAGTTCTGTAGAAGATTCCTGAAGGCGTGGCTGATTTTTTAACGTTCGCAGAGAACCTGAAACTTGAAACCTGAAACAAAGAAAACCTTGAAACAAATTTTATGCTATATTAATATTTCCCTCGACCCAGTTTAAGGCTTTATTAAATTCTAATTTTTTGAATCCGTGGAATTCTCCCGGAACGACATAACTAAATCCGTTGGTAAAAGAAATAATATCTTCTGAATCTGTAATTATAGCTGCTCTGTTCCATTTTCCAAGATGTTTTAATCCCAGTAATGCATCTTCAAGCCAGGCACCGGCAGTAAAATTTTCAAGATCGGTATCCAGAACTAATAAAAAATTAATTTCATTGGTTTGTTTCACTAAATGCTCAACCGCAGGAACTACTACACTCAGAAAATCGTCTTTAGTTACTTCTGCCAATGCTCTAAAAGCCACTATATTATCTGTTGTATCAATTTGATGTATCATGATGTTATATTTTGAATTATTTTTAATTTGTCAAGTTGATAAATTATTTCTTTTTCACAGTCAATATGAAATGCTATCAAAAATACCACTAGTATACCATTCAAATATTATATCATTGCAATCCTTTTTTATAAAATAACTATCTTTTGGAAGCTCTAAGGTACTGAGGTTCTAAGGCTCTAAGGTTTTATGAAAAACAGTAGAACCTCAATACCTTAGAACCTTTATTTACTAATTTTTGATTTATCAATTTCACCAATAAAAGGAATCGAATCCTGAATTTCCGCTCTTATGGTTACTTGAAGATATTGTTCTAATTGTGCAAATTTAGCGGCGTTTATACCTCCAATTGCATTTTTAAGTTTACTGAAAGTCGAAGACAAAAGTTTATCCAATTCTATATTATTTTTAAGATTGGCTTCCGTCAATTGTGTTGCTTTTGCATCATCCAGTGTTGCATAATTAGTCGCATAATCATTAATGATTTCAATTTTTTTCTGACCTAATGCTTTTCTTTCTGTTTCATATTTATCATAAATAGGCTGAAACGCTGCGGCCTGAGCATCGGTTAGGCTCAAATATTGTTTAACTAAATCTGTTTTAGATTTACCGTATACAGACTGAATAATAGCCACATCTTCTTTTGATTGTGCAAATGCACCTGTTGTCATAATAAGGACAAATAATAAAAATATCTTTTTCATAATTTAATTTTTAATGGGTAAATTTTTTCTATGGTTTTCTTGTTTATTTACTGAAGTCGTAGCTTAGAGAAGCTCCCAGTCCAAACTGAAATGTTGATGCATAATCAGTAACTCCCACAGGGCCCCAATAGTAGTCCCAATAGTAATCATATCCAACAGCTGCCGACATAGATTGCAAATAAGCATGAAGATTAATTGATAATGGTGAGTTAGTTTTTACTTTTACACCCGCTTTAATTTCCCACGCAAAATAAGTTCCGTTTCCACTTTGAGGTGATTCCAGAATCGCTACACCTGCTCCTGCTCCTAAAAATGGTAATGCTTTTTGAGAACTTGACCCGAAATAATACGTATAATCAGCTAATATATAATTAATAGCACCTTCATCATCTCCGGCATTAAGCTGAGTCCCAGCGGGAACAGGATTATTAGGTGTCAAAGCCTTCGTGTATAAAGGCATTTTTGTATCAAGTCGGTTATATTTTAATTCTATAGAAGCATTATCCATTATAAAATATTCAAAACCTGCACCGTATTCAAAACCATCTTCTACATAAGCATAAGAGTTGTCAAATTCCACCTTGTCCTTAAAAGTATAACCTCCGTACAAATTAAGCAAAAATGCCCCTGAACTCTGTGCCGACATTGCCAGCGAAAAGAAAAAAACAACGAATAATAAATGATACTTTTTCATGATTTCTAATTTTTGTTTGATTTATAATTTTATTTGTTTTTAAAGTGAGAATGTCAATTAAATATTACATTTTTTCTTAAAATTAGCCCAAAGCTAAATAGAATTAAAAAATAAATATTTGAAATATTCGGCTTTAATGGTTTCAAATTATAACTTGAAACCAATAAGTTAGATAAAAACTTAGGAAAAAATCTTCTTTAATATTCCTGATTCTTTGAAAAAAACAAAAGCCTGTTTCGAAAGAAACAGGCTTTTTGTAAAAAAAATAAATAAAAATAAACTAACACAAAACTAATTATATCCTTGATTTTGTTTGAATTCCTTAGTCACATCAATTGTTGACTGCGGAATTGGGAATACTCTTCTAAAGGGTTGTGAAGCTGCTTTTGCAGTTCCTGGTAAATCAAACTTTCCAAAACGGATCATTTGTGGTCTTCTGTACAATTCCCAATACAATTCGAAACCTATTTCTTTATACAATTGTGTTGCATCTAAAGATGTTAAGGCTTTTCCCGGGGCACTTGCATACAAAGATTCTCTTTTTCTGCTGGTACGTAATTTATTCAAATCATCCATTGCTAATCCGTTACTTCCTTTTCTGAAATAAGCCTCAGCTCTCATCGTGTACATTCCGCCTAAACGAAACAATGGAATATCAACATTACTATTTCCGTTTCCTCCTTCAGGATCAAATTCATATTTAAAAACACGAGCTCCCTGATTAATTTCGTTTTGAGCAAAAACAGCCTGAGCAGGATTCTTAAATGTTAATGATGGCGTGAAATTCATTCTTGTAGTGCTGCTTTTTTCCATATATAAAGGAGAAACTTTAATACGATTACCTATCATTTCTAAAGATCCTGATGGCAATAATATTGGACCATACTGAAGTCCGGCCTGAATTCCTCTGTTAAAATGAAACCATGGTAAATTAGTACTTTTAGGTACAATATCTGTCGCAGGAACGCTTACATCTGTACCGTCATTCATAAACCATGTACCATCTGCGTATTGGTAATGTTGTTCAAATCTAGGATCATCGTGATTTCCATCCCATGTTGCATAAAATTCAGGAGTTGTACAAGCTGCATTTGTTCCTCTGTTTGCAGCAGATGCTCTCTGGTTACGTTCCATACACACATACGCAAAACTATTAGAACCGTTACGGATATAATCTATCTTTTGAGAAATAGCAAAAATAAGTTCCTTACCATTTTCGTTATCTCTTGCAAAGTTTTTGAAATAATCACTTTCTAAACTGTATTTTCCAGAGTTGATTAATAATGAAGTGTAATAAATAACACGGTCCATATCAGTTCCTCCACCACTTACTGCAGGCTCACTAAAATTAAAACTTGAATTTGCATTAAAACGATCTTTAAAAACAGCACGGTTCAAATACATAGTAGCTAAAAAACCATACGCTGCTTCTTTTGTAAAACGTCCGTGGTGCGTTTGCTGCTCTCCCATAGGAGCTAAATCAGGAATCAAAGCTTCAACATCTGTAATTAATTGATCGATTTGAGTATCGGCTTTTAAAATTTGCAAAGGCGCATTCGGGTTCATTGGATCTCTGTATGGTGTTTGTCCGTACAAATCCAAAGTTGTGTATAAATAATACGCTAAAAGGGCTTTGGCCTCAGCCAAAAACAATTTTTTCTGCGGAATAGAACTTTCTTCAATCGACTGAATTGCTGTTAAAGAACGTGTAATTCCGTTAGTCAATTTGTTCCAGTTGTCACCTACAACCGCATTATCAGATTTCCATGTAAACTCGTGCATGTCTCTCCATTTTCCACCATCTCCCCAGTCACTTCCACGAGTTGGCAAAATAGCTTCATCAGTTGTATATTCCTGTAAAGAAAAAATTGCTCCGTGATCTGTAAAAGTTCCGTCTCCCAGTCGATCGTAAGCTGCAGCAAGTGCACCAGCAGGATTAGAAGCATTATTTCCTAAAACCTCATCAAGAACAACTTCATCAAGATCAGTACAGCTGGCAAACAACCAGACGAAAGAGAAAAATGCGATTAATTTTATATTAAAAATTTTATTTGTCTTCATAATAATTATAATTTTAAAGTTGCTCCAAAACTGAACGTTCTGGAAGTTGGATAACTAGCGTAATCAATACCAATAGACTGATTTCCTCCGTTTGATTTCGGACTGTTGATTAAAGGATCATAACCAGAATAATTCGTAATTGTAATTAAGTTTTGTCCTGTAACATAAAGTGTCAATCCGTTTATCCAGTTTAATCCTTTTAAATCAAAATTGTAACCAACACGCGCCGTATTAAGTCTGATAAAATCTGATTTTTCTAAGAAAAGTGTAGATAAAATTGGAGAGTTTGTAGCATTTGCACCAGACTCATAATATCCTGTAGCAACGTTTCTGTCAGAAGCTAAGTTGTTTATATTCAAAGCATTTAATCCTGTGTTATTCAATAAATAACCTCCGGTTTGACCAATGATAGAGAAAGAGAATGTAAAGTTTTTGTATCTCATGTCACTATTGAATCCGTAGTAGAAAGTTGGCAATGCACCTTCGATAATTACTCTGTCGCTGTTATCAATTTTTCCGTCTCCGTTTTGATCTTTAAAAACATTAGCTCCGTTTGCATCAAAACCAGTATGTTGTAACAAATAGAAAGATCCCGCAGCATAACCGCTTTTGTAAATATTAGCATTAACTCCGGATTGTCCTGGTCCTGAAATAGTCCCTGTCAGGATTTCTGAAACTGGAAGATCTTCAATTTTATTATCTAAAGTTGCTCCATTCACATCAATATTCCATGAGAAATCTTTTTTATCAATTAGCTTAGATCCTAACATAAACTCAAAACCTTTATTGATAATTTTTCCGTCGATATTCGTCCAGATAGTTGTTGTTGGGCTCAAAGCTTGTGAAGGAACATTCAAAATTGCATCCGTTGTCGTTTTGTTGAAATAATCTAAAGTTCCGTAGAATTTATCATTCCAAAAACTAAAATCTAAACCAGCATTATATTGTGTTACAACTTCCCATTTTAAATCAGGATTTGGTGTTCTGTTTACAGAAACTCCGTTTACCAAATTCAAGTCGTTGTACAAATAATATCCGTCAGCACCTGCCAATGAATAACTTGCCTGAGTGATTTTGTTTTCTACTTCCTGATTTCCAGTTTGTCCCCAGCTTAATCTTAATTTTAAGTTACTTAGGGCTGTAGCGTTTTCTAAGAATTTTTCTTTAGAGATATTCCAACCCAAAGCAGCTGAAGGAAAATATCCGTACTTATTATTTTGACCAAAACGAGTTGAACCGTCTGCTCTCATCGAAGCTGTTAAAAGATATTTTTCATTGAAAGTATAATTTACCCTTCCAAAATAAGACTGCAATTCATTTTCCTGAGCATAACCGGAAACTCCGGATTGTGTTCCCGCAAATCCAGGATTAATAGATGGTGGTACACCCACTCCCTGATTTGAAATTCCGTCAATACTGAAACTTGTTCCTGATCTTTCAAACTTCTGATAAGAAAATCCGCCTAAAGCTTCTATTTTATGTTTGTCTAACAATAGATTGTAAGTCAGATAATGTTCGATCAAAGAGTTTTTTGAATCTAAATTGTTCTGAACATATTTCCCTTTTGGATTCAAGTCCGTTAAATTTGGAAAAATCGTCGTGTTTCTTTCCGCTGCAGAACGGTCAAAACCAATGTTTACTTTATATTCCAATCCGTCTACAATTCTCAATGACGCTTCTAAATTGGCCAAAACTCTTATTGTACGGGTTTGGTCATCGTAAATACTTAATAAATAAGCCGGATTGTAATGCGCGTTCATATTGAAGTTAGTATACTTTCCATTCGCATCAAAAACAGATCTTGTTGGATTTGCCATTAAAGTATGAACGATCAACTGTCCGTTTGAACCTCCGTCATCACTTGTAGGAACTCCATCATCTTTGGTTTCACTCGCAGTAAGATTCATTTTTACTTTCAAACGTTTGTTATCCAAAAATGATTCAGCAGCGTTAATTCTACCCGACATACGTTTAAAATTACTGTTTCTGATAATTCCTTCCTGATTCATTTGCGCTGCAGAAGCATAATAATTTCCTGTTTCTGTTTGTTTAGAAAAAGCCAATGAATTATTTGTTGTAATAGCGGTTCTGTAAATTACATCTTGCCAGTCTGTATTTCCTCCGTGGTCAAATGCAGGATCTTTAATCGCTTTTCTGTATTGACCAGCATCCAAAACATCTAATTTATTAGCTACGGTCGAAATTCCTGTGTAAGAATCAAAAGTTAAAGTTCCTTCGCCTTTGGATCCTTTTTTCGTTGTTACCAAAACAACACCATTTGATCCTCTTGCACCATAAATTGCAGCAGCCGAAGCATCTTTCAAAACGGTAATAGATTCGATATCACTATTATTCAAAAAGTTCAATGGATTTTTTGCCTGTGAGCTTCCAAAACCAACATTACTTGCACCAGGGCTAACATCGTCATTTGATAACGGAACGCCATCAACTACAAATAAAGGTGTACTTCCGCTTCTGATAGAACCAACTCCACGAATCGTAACATTTACTCCTGCTCCTGGCTCACCGCTTGTGCTAACCACACGAACACCAGCAACTTTTCCTTGTAATAATTGGTCTGGAGAAGTAGAAATACCTTGTTTAAAGTTGGAAGCTTCCAACTGTGTAACAGCCCCAGTAACATCTTTTTTAGATTGCTTACCGTAACCAACAACTAAAACCTCTGCCAATTCAGATGTATTTGGTTCTAACTGAATTGTTATAAAACCACTTTGTGCAGCAACTGTTTTTGTTTTATAACCTAAATACGAGATTTCGATTGTTTTTCCTTCTCCAACCGTAAGTTCAAATTCACCATCAAAATTTGTAGTTGTTGAGTTCGATGTACTCGTTTCTATAATTGTCGCTCCAGGAATTGGGACTTTGTTTTCGTCAACAATTTTTCCTTTTACTTTTATTCTGTCAACCGCTTTATGTGTTGTCGTTTTTGGAGCTTCTGTTTTCTGAATTAAAACTAATTTTCCATTAATGTTATAATTGAAATTAGCTTTTTTAGAAAGGTCACTTAAAATTAACGAAACAGATTCGTTTGTATAATTTACCGTATAAACAGTATTATCAGCGATAATAGCCTGCCCATAGCTAAATTTATAATCTGTTTGCTGACTTAATTTTGAAAAAATAGAAACTAGCGTAGCTTTTTCTACTTTATTTTTTACGTTTGATTTTTCAGGGAAATTAGTTGTACTGTAACCATTTTGAATGGCCAGTAACGCCATTACTAAAAAGACAATTCTCTTTAGATTTAAATAGGAAAGTTTAAAATACATGATTTAAGTTATTGGTTTTTTATCGATACTTACTTATTAATCCAGTTGTTCTCAGCAACTGCTTTTTTGTTTTTTAATCCACTTTTACTATTTCGCCATAAACTTTAAATTTTAGGTTTGTGATATAATTTATTTGTTCTAAAACATTCTCTAATGATGCGTCTTTCTTAATAAACACCGTTAACGGCGTTGCTAATACTTTTTCATTATCATACTGAAATGAAACTCCGTATTTATATTGTAAAATCGTAATAACATGTTTAAGAATTGTCTGATTTAGTGTGATATCAGTATTGTACCAATTGACTAAATAGGATTTATCTGCCAGTTGTTTGGTCAGTTTTTGAGATTCAAACAAAGCTTCTTCATTCGGAACCAAATCAACACTCTGTCCTTTTGAAGTAACATTTACTTTTCCCGTTACGACGATCACTTCGCATTTTGATTTTGATAACTGAATGTGGAAAGAAGTCCCAACCACTCTTGTTTTAATTTCGCCGGAAGTAATAATAAAAGGATGTTTTTTGTCTTTGGCCACTTCAAAAAATGCATTTCCTTTTAATAGCGAAACCTTTCTTTCGTCTCCCAGAAATTTTTCAGGATATTGAAATATAGAATTTGCTGCCAGATAAATTTTCGAGCCATCATTTAACTGGATAGATTTGGGGATATCTAAAGTTTTAAATGTTAAGTGCTTTTCAACTGAAAAACCTGGTTTGAAAAAGAATCCCAAACCAACAAGAAAAAGAATACTGGCAGCGGCCATGTATTTTAAATAAGGATTGAAGCTTCTCTTCTTTCCTATTCGAAGTTGAATTCCTTCATATATATGTCGCGAAACTTCATTAGGATTTCCCATTGCAGTTTCGTTCCATTTTGAATTTTGATATTGATCAAAAGCAAAATCATTTAATAAATTTTCTTCTGCAATTGAAGTTTTATTTCGTGAACTTTTATCTATAAGATGTTCTAAACTATGTTTGATTCTTTTTATCATATTACTTATTATTACAAGTAAGTACGGGAATCATAAAATCGTACTATCGGGAAATATTAGGAAAACATTAACGGAAAGTTATCTTAAAACTTTTGATGCAAAATAATGTATGGAGCCAGCCAGGCCAGGTCTTTTAAGCCTTCACGAAGCTGTTTTAAGGCAGAAGAAATTTGGTTTTTAACTGTTTGTTTCGAAATTCCGAGTTCATCGGCAATCATATCGATTGACATATCCTGAAATTTGTACATCAACAAAACTTCTTTTCTTTTCTCCGGAAGTTTATCTAGTAAAGAATAAAGTAAATCCATTAATTCAGGATCAATCGAAGCGAAATTATCAATAATATAATCTTCAAACTGATCTTCCAGAATGGTCTTATCAAACCGATTATTTTGATAATGTTTGAAGACCTGATTTTTTACGGCACGAAATAAATACGGTTCAATCGCATTAATATTCAGATCGTCTTTTCGCTCCCATAAATCAATAAAAACATCCTGAACAATGTTCTGCGCCAAGTCTTTATCCTGAGTCATCGTATACGAAAACGCATTGAGCTTTTTCCAGTATTCGGTATACGTTTGTTCAAAAATTTCAGGATTCTTCATAACTGCTTTTGGTAGTATTTGTTGATGTAAAATAATAAAATGTTATACCAAAGTTTTTTGTCTGAAGGTTAACTTTAAATTAAATAATGAATTCTTTGCTGTATAAATACTACTATTTTAAGGCAAAAATGATAATCGGTTTGCGATTTCTTTTTCTTAATCTAACATAAAATTGAAATTTTTCTTTTAATTTAGTCATGGATAAAAATGTATTCTCTTTTGATGCGTCCCTTAATCTGGAAACACTTTTTATACCTTACATCATGAAACAAATTCTGTTTACATTATTTCTTGCCGGCGCTATAAACACCAGCGTTCAGGCACAAAACGACAATCTAAAAATCAATCAAATTCAGGTCATCGGTTCTCATAACAGTTATCGTCAGGCTATTGAGACCGATTTGTACAATTTTATTCAGGCCAAAGACACAAGTCGTTCTTTAAAAGGTCTGCAATACACTCATATTCCAATTACAGAGCAGTTAAACAAAGGTTTAAGAAATCTTGAAATTGATGTTCAGGGTGATACTAAAGGCGGAAAATATGCACACCCAAAAGGTTTAGACCTTGCAAAATCTGAAAAAGCTTATGATCCAAATGGAGAAATGCAGAAACCGGGTTTTAAAGTTTTTCATATGATCGATATTGATTTTAGAACATCCTGCTACACGCTTCAAAATTGTCTTGCAGAATTAAAAAAATGGTCTGATGCAAATCCGGATCACGTTCCGGTTTTTATTACGTTGGAACCAAAAGATGACGATAGCTTCTTAGGAACGAAAGCTGAAAAATTTACACCTGAGTTATTTGATGCTTTAGACAAAGAACTTCGAAAAGGTTTAGGAAATAAACTAATCACGCCAGATATGGTACGTGGAAAATACAAAACATTGGAAGAAGCCGTTTTGAACAACAATTGGCCAACACTGAAAAAAGCAAAAGGCAAATTCTTGTTTATTTTGGATAATAACGGAGCGAAAAGAGATTTGTATGCTTTGAATCACCCTTCACTTAAAGGGCGCGCTGTTTTCATCAACGCTGAACCTGGAAAACCGGAAGCGGCGACCTTGTTTAGAAATAATTCTGAAGATCCTCAAATAGCCGATTTGGTTAAAAAAGATTACATCATTAGAACCAGAGCTGATTCTGATACTAAAGAAGCCCGCAAAAATGATTATTCGCACTTCGAGGCAGCCAAAAAATCAGGAGCACAAATCATCACAACAGATTATTATTTGCCAAGTACGTTTTTCAATTCTCCTTATCAGATCAAATATGATGACGGAACTTATGTGAGAGTTGATCCGATTAATGGTGTTAAATAAGTTTTCAGTCTCAGTGACAGTTTTCAGATTGAAATGAGTAAAGTTTAACCGCAAGGTTCGCAAAGGTTTACGCAAAGGTTCGCAAAGTATTTATTGACAAAGCTTTGCGAACTTTGAGTTTTCTAAACATCAGCTGCGACAAAAACCCTTGCGAACTTTGCGGTTAAATTACTTCAATCCAGTAACCGCACCCGTTTTCAAATCAACTGTAAAATGATCTGCCGGGACTTCATGCATGAATTTATTGAAGATGATTAAAAACAATCGCATTTGGTTTTGCAAAGGTTTTTCTTTCGAAGTATCAGCTGCATGATTTTCAAAAAACAACTGAGACAATATTTTATATTGTTTGGCTCTCGCTGTTCCAACATCGGCTAAAGCCAATTCATCGGCACTTCTGAAACGATAAAAATCGACCAGTAAATCGTAGCCTGTCCAATTGAAATCTTCTTTTTTAAGTTTGTTTTCTTTTAAATATTGAGCCGATTTAAGTTGTGCCTCACTCCATTCTTTTTGGAATCTTTCCTTATTTTTTAAAACTTCATTAAAATCACTATCCGATTGAACGCTCGCTAAAACCAATAAATCCTGCCCGGAAAGTTTCAGGAAAAAATCTTTGAAACTAGATGGCCAATCGTCTGATAAAAAGCGTAAACGAACCAGCTCTTTCAAATGAAAATCGGTAAAATCATGGTAGTTTTTAGTTTTTAGAATATCGATATTCCAAATGCCTTTTGTCTGCTGACTTTGCAGAAACTGATACTCCATTTTATACAAATCAAAAAGTTCGTTGTATCCCGGAACATTATCAATGGTGATGGTTTGAATATCAACTACATTCTCTTTTTTAATCGTCAATAATTTATAGGCTGGAATATAAGCTGCCAAAGACGGCGTTTGAATATTCACCAAAGTATTCCCTTTTTCTGTCGTGCGTATTCCGGTATCGTTGATATGCATATGTCCGCCAAAATGAATTTTCAATCCGGCATCTGCAAACTTCTTCGCTACTTCTTCAACCGGAACCCGGTTCAACTGCCATTTGTTTGGTCCAAGTAGTTCTTTTATTTCTGCAGAAGCATCATCATTAAAATCAATCATCGGAAAATGACTGAAAGCAATTAAAGTTTTGCCTTGTTTTTTGGCTTCCGCCGAAATATCCTGAACCCATTTTATAAGATGCTTTTTGTTTGAAAGCACATTATTGTACCCCGTACTCGCCTCTGAATAATTTTTAGGATCTTTTGGATCTCCATCATTTTTCTTCGGAACATAAACGTTTCCGTCAATCGCCATTAACCATAATCCGTCAATTGGTTCAACAACATAACTCACATCCGGAACTTCGTAACCCGGTGTTACGTTATAAACTCTGTTAGACAGTAAAGCGGCTTCAGAAGCTTTTTCAAAACTATAATTTTGGCTGTTATAAGTTGAAAATGGAGTTGCCCAGAATTTGTATTTTTTATTCGGATAAAAACCAAAATCTTTTAATCCGTCTGTGATTCCTAAATAACCCATTTTGGCAATATCGGCTGTTACAATTACAGGCTGTTCGGTACTTAAATTTGGCTTATAAAGGCCGTCTTTGCTATAAATGGGCTGGCTTTTTCCGTCTTTACCAAGAAAATCTTCTTTACCGGAATCTTGTGCAAAAGGTCCAACGGGATCGTGATTTCCTGTTGTGATAAAAAACTCGATGTTATATTTTTTGCTGTATTGCGCTAAGATCTTTTCTAAACCTCGAACGTGAATGGGCTGACCGTCATCGGTATAATCACCGGGAAGCGCGACGTATTTTATTTTTCGCTTTGCGATATCCTCCAAAGCAGCAATAAAAGCAAAATAATTTTCATTGAAGATTCTGGTCGAATGCAATTGAGAAGCCATCGTTCGCAGTAAAACATATTGACCGGTTTTCGGATTTAAAACACCTTTATACGCATTGTCTGAAAAGGTTCCGAATAAATCCTGTAAATGTACATCAGATAAAAAAGCAATTTGAGTGCCGTTAAGATTCTTTGGATTTTGGGCTGAGATAACAAAGGTGAAAAAAAGGAAAAACAATAGGAAAAGATTGTTTTTATATAATAAAGCATATTTAAAATTCATTGATTAAGTTTTAAAAGGTGGGATTTGCAATTTTATACATTAATGAATGAAATGTCTTTACCTAATTGTTATTTAATAATAATTTTTTCTGAATGATTTCAACGGATAAATTTTTATTAATTCACAAGCTCCAGAGGAGTAAAATATGTATAGTAAATATCTAAGATTGCGAAATAAAGCTCCATCGGAGTGATATACTATTTTTACATGAAATTTAAAAATATCACCCCGCTGGGGTTACGTAATATATATTCTAAATTTTCTATAAATATATCGTCCCTCTGGGACTTAAAATTTCTACATCAATGAATTATTTATTAAATTTATTCATTTCAATTCGTATTTATCATGGAAACAAAAGACGGAAAACTAGCCATTTATGCCCAAACCAGAAAAGAATGGCGCGATTGGCTTCAGCAAAATTCCCAAACAGAGAAATCAGTCTGGTTGATTTTATACCACAAAAAAAGTAAAGTAGAAAGCATCAATCTAAATGATGCTACTGAAGAAGCCTTGTGTTTTGGCTGGATTGACAGTTTGTGTAAAAAAAGAGATTTTGAAAGTTTCTATCTGACCTTTACACCCAGAAATCCGAAGAAAAGCAAATGGAGTCAACCCAACAAAGACCGCGCAGCAAAAATGATTGAACAAGGTTTAATGACCGAACACGGCCAGCTTATGATCGATCTTGCAAAAGAAAACGGTAAATGGGAATCTGCATAAAAAAAGGCTGCCATTTCTGACAGCCTTCCATTACATTAAAACCTTAAAATTAATGTATCTAAAACCATTATGGCGAATGGGTTAGGATTATTTTTTAATAAAACGCTTGATCGTCTTCTCTCCATCCTTCTCAAAAACAACTAAATAAATTCCTTGTCTCAAATTCGAAACATTCAAACTATTGTCATTTATTTTTTGAGATAAAACTACATTTCCTGTTTGAGAATCAACAACATTCAGATTTCCTCCCGAAACGTCTTTTGTAAAGAATAACGTCTCTGAAACCGGATTTGGGTATACATTAAATGCAATATCAGCTGGTTTTTCTTCTTCAATAATAGATGAAGTTTCACGAGTTATGGCAGCTGCACCAATTTTGGTAATTTTAATCCAGTTGATGTTCATACCAGTATTTTGAATGTAGATTCCGAAATTATACGTTCCGGCATTTACGTTTACCGTTTGTGTAACGGTTTGCCAGTTTTGCCAGCCTCCTGTATTGGGTATATCAACATTTCCCAGAACAATCGTTCCTCCGTTTAAATCAGATGATAATCTGCCTCCGGTTACGCCACTTGCTACTCTGTATTCAATTAAATAAGAACCTGTGGTTGGAAAATTGATGTTATTGTACGCAATCCAATCACCCGTTTCAGTATAACCAACGTTTGATCCTCCTCCGCTATCTGTTGTAGCTTCTACCTGAATGCCGCTCATAGCAGAATAATCTTCGGCCTGAATTAAAGTTGAAGTTTGGGCAGTTGTGGTGGAGATTAATTTCCATTGTCCGCAAGTCTGGCCATTATCCTGCCATTGCTGTACATTCGCACCATTTGCCGTGCTCGCTCCTGCCACTTCAACCAGTTTACCGCTGTGTCTGGCAATAATCTTGTAAAATCCGTCACCAGCTGCAAATAAAATAAATTGCTGATTGGTGGTTCCGTTGTATGGATATTGCTCCACATTGGCACCATTATCTTTATTAAAATTATTTACATCTAAAGATTGCCCGCTGTGATTGGCAATAATTGTATACATACCATCCCCTAAATGCGTCAAAGTAAATTTTTGATTGTTTCCTGTATTTACAGTTCCCTGCGCTACATTGGCTCCGTTAGCTAAACTGGCATTCCAGACATCCATATTGAGACCGCTGTTTCTGTTTTGTAAATAGAAAGTCTGATTTCCTAAAGTCGTAACACCATTGGCAAGAATTCGAATCGAACTTACTTTATCATTCCACGTTGTATTTAAACACGAATTATCAGAATTAATTACAGTCGAGGCTCCGGTAAAATTATCATCCTGATATAAAATCGCCTGAAAGCCCTGCGTAATTCTAAGTGACGAAATATCATCATTTAAGATTCCCAAAGAATTTAAGCGTGCCAGATTATAATCACCGATGGTTAATCCACCCGAAAATCCGGTGTAATTACAATCTTTGTAAGCCGTAATAACATCGGTTGAAGGGGCTATATTTCCTCCTGGCGGAATTGTTCCGGTAATCGAATAACTCCCGATAGAACCGTAAGCCGAATATCCTCCGTAACCCGCACTTCCTGCTCCGTTACCGTCAACACCGACAAAATATTTTCCGGCAGGCAAATTCACATTCATCGAAGCATTTAAAGCAAATGGATCAGAATTCCAATACGTTCCCATTTCGGTTCCAGCCGAATTATACAATCGAAGCAAAAGATGCAGATTTCCGTCTCTTGAAACCGTATTTACATTTATTGAAACATTTCCTCCTCCCGTCGTAAACGTAAAGAAGTCATAATCGGCTTCACTTGAAATAATTCCGTTTTTCTGATTAATAGCGCCACTTCCGTTATAATCTAAAGTGGCTGCAGCTGCTGTAGTATTTCCATAATCATCGCCTCTGTATCCCACTCCAAATTTAGCACTTGCTATGGTTGCCACATCATCTTGTTTGTTATTGGCATAATCATACTCTCCTTTGCTCCATTGCACAACGGGTCTGTAATAACCTGCTCCCATAATGGGTGCCCACGAAGTATTGTTTATTCCGACAAAATAATCCTCTTTGGGAGTGGTACGGCCATCATGACCAAGATCAAAAGTATGTCCAACTTCATGCGCTGAGGCATCTCCACCCGATTTACCTGAAGTAATAAATACCCAACAAGGTACATCATTGTCCCAATTGAAGGAACCAATATAAGCGACACCTCCTGCTCCCGGAGCTGCAGTATTGGTTGGAGTTACCACCACGCGCATTCTTCTGTTTCTTGGATACGAATTAAAAACGGCTTCACTTGTTGTCACGTTCAGATTAAAAGGTCTGTAATCTTCTGCAACGACTTCCCAATGTTGCTGTACATCGGCGTCGCTCATTCCGGATGGTGCTGCGTTGATTGCGTTTCCGTTATTCCAAAGATTTCCTGCAGGCATATTATAACCGTCAAAATCTAACATCACACAGCCTGCCGCACCCGGTAAACTTTGCAAATTCAATAAAGCAGGTGCAATTGCAGCAGCGACTGCTGTTTTATTTGTTGCTTTTTTAGTATTTTCAGGTATATCTTTAAAATTGATACAAACGATTGTATTGATATCCACTTTAGAAACATACGCATTTCCCTGAGCGTCTGAATAATATTTGTAGGCTTCTTTTGTTTTCTTTAAAATAATATGACCTTCCAACTTTTTATCCAACACTTTGACGAAAAAAGAAGATTCAGGAACATCTTTGATTTCTCCAATCAGAAATTCACTTGATTCATTTGATTCTTTATAATTTATTTTTCCTTTAAAGTTTTTTGAATTATCGACTTGCAGCAAAATTGTTTTCTCTGTACTTTTTGCAGTGGTATTTACTAACTCATTCTTTAATTTATTCATGAAGGTTTTACTAGAGCCTAAAGAAGTCTGTGCAATTGCAAAACTGCTAAAAGCCAGAAATAAGAATAAGCTAAACCGAAATTTGTAATTGTTTTTCATATGTAAGGTAGGATTTGGGGGTTACTTTATTTTTCACGCAGATTTAAAAAGATTTAAGCAGATACACGCAGATACTTTATCCAAATTTAAATCTGTTCAAATCTGCAAAATCTGCGTGAAATAAAAATCTTTTTAATTCTCTAATCTGTGGCTTTATTTTTCCCCACAGACTGAACAGACTTTTAATTTTTAATTCTCAATTTTTAATTCAAACCAGAAATGCTATTTCTTAATAAAACGTCTCACTGTTTTGATTCCGTCTTTTTCAACTAAAATCAGATAGATTCCCGATTTTAAACCAGAAACATCAAGACTGTTGTTACTAATTTTTTGTACCGAAACCGTATCGCCACCCTGAGAATTTATAACACTCACATTGGCTCCTGAAACTTCAGCAGTAAAGAAAATAGTACTTTCTGTAGGGTTTGGATAAATAGTCAGACTTTCAATTTTTTCTTCAGAAACTGTTTCTGTTAAAGCTGTTTTCGCAGCCAAACCAGAAGCCGATTTTGTGATTCTAAACCAGTTTAAATTCACACCAGAACTCTGAATGTAGATTCCGAAGTTATACGTTCCTGCGTTTACATTAACCGTTTGAGTGATGGTCTGCCAATTTTGCCAGCCTCCTGTATTGGGTACATTAACTGCACCAAGCTGAATTGTTCCTGCACTTAAATCTGATGATATTCTGGCACCGTTCACAGCACTCGCTACTCGGTATTCAATTACATAATTACCGGAAGTTGGAAAATTGATGTTGTAGTATGCCATCCAATCACCTGTATCTGCGTAACCTACATTTAAACCTCCACCAGTATCCGTCGTCGCTTCGGTTTGAACACCACTCATTGTGGAGTAATTTTCTGCCTGAATTAAAGTTCCGCCTGTTGGTGGCTGACTTCCGGTAATAACCTGATTTACGGCTGTTAATAATGATTTAGAACCAACCGCATCCTGAGATAATTCCCAAATCATGACACCACCGGCATTTTGAATCGCAAAAGTTGTTTTTGCTTTGATAGTTGGAATTCCGTTATAATAAATAGTATTTCCAACCTGATCTACATTTTCTGCTCCAGGATATTGGGCCACAATATTAGCATAAGAAATTCCCTGATTTGCTGAAGCTCCAAAACCATATCCGTAAAACGGAAGACCAATGATGGCTTTACTTGCCGGCAATCCTCTTCCTGTCCAGTAATTAAACTGATTAACCGCCATACTGTATGGAGAATGTTGTCCTGGACTATTTGGTGCCCAAGGACCTGTTGCATCATAGGCCATGATATTGATCCAGTCATAAGCGGCAAAAGTTGATGCAGGTACATTGGCACCACCATATCCTTCTGAAAGTGCTGCTGAAATCAATTTACCATTGGCATGCAGTTTATTCGCCAAAGCGATTACAAAACCGCCATAATCGCCATTAATTGCCGGACCTTCTAAATCGACATCAACTCCGTCAAAATTGTGGGCAACAACATAGTCATAGATTTTTTGAACAAAAGCGGTTCTGTTTGCGGGCGTAATCAGATTAAAATAATTGTCACGAATGGCACCGCCTTCGGAAACTGAACCTCCTCCAAGGGAAACAAAAACTTTAATATTCTGACCGTGTGCTGCATTAATAATGGTATTACTTCCTGAATTGAAAGTCAGATATCCATTTGCATCCGGATTTTCAAACGCAATATTAATGTGCGTTAATTTACTGTACTGGATACTGCTTGAAAAAGCATTCAAATCTATCCAGTTTGGAATATAAGCGATAACTTTTTTCTGGGCTGTTGCTAAATTAAAAATACCCAACATTAAAATAATTATGCATTTCTGCAACATTCTTCTGTAATTGTTTTTCATAATAATTGTTTTAATAGATTAATAAACTCGTAAATAATGGGGACGGCTTTTGAGTTGTATTTTGGTTTTAGATTTTAGATTTTAGATTTTAGATTTTAGATTTTAGATTTTAGATTTTAGATTTTAGATTTTAGATTTTAGATTTTAGATTTTAGATTGGAATTTGGCTGTGCCAAATTCCAATTAGTTTGCTTTACAACTCATTCAAAATCAATCTAAAATCTATCCCGACACTTCGGGACTGCCATCTAGAATTATTTTTTAATGAAACGTTTGATCGTCTGTTTGCCCTCTTTTTCAAAAACAATCAAATAGATTCCTTTTCTTAAGTGCGAAACATCGATACCGTTATTATTGCCTTTTTGAGTTGAAACAACCGCTCCGGTTTGTGAATCCACTATTTTTATGTTTTCTCCGGAAATATCTGTGGTAACAAAAAGTGTGCTTTCAACCGGACTTGGATAAACATTTAAAACTGTTTCAATCGGAGTTTCTTCTTCAGCGGAAGCTAAAGCCGTTTTAGCAGCTAAACCAGCCCCAACTTTTGTGATTTTTATCCAGTTAATATTCATTCCGGTATTCTGAATATAAATTCCAAAATTGTAGGTTCCGGCATTCACATTTACCGTTTGAGAAACCGTTTGCCAGTTTTGCCATCCTCCAGTATTCGGAATATCTACATTACCTAATACAATAGTTCCTCCATTTAAATCAGATGATAATTTACCGCCAGTTACGCCACTTGCCACTCTGTATTCGATTAAATAAGAACCAGTAGTTGGAAAATTTATGCTGTTGTAAGCAATCCAGTCACCTGTTTCAGTATAACCTACATTCGAACCTCCTCCTGTATCTGTAGTTGCTTCAACCTGAATTCCGCTCATGGCAGAATAATCTTCGGCCTGAATTAAAACAGAAGTTTGAGAAGTTGTAGCGGGAACTAATTTCCATTGTGCACAAGTCTGACCGTTATCCTGCCATTGCTGAACATTGGCACCATTTGTCGTACTTGCACCTGCAACTTCTATTAGTTTACCACTGTGTCTGGCTACGATTTTATAAAAGCCATCGCCTGTTGCAACCAATATAAATTGCTGATTTGGAGTGGCATTGTATGGATATTGCTCTACATTGGCACCATTATCTTTATTAAAGTTATTTACGTCTAAAGACTGGCCGCTGTGGTTGGCAATAATTTTATACATACCGTCACCCAAATGTGTAAATGTAAATTTCTGATTGTTTGCTCCGTTTACAGTTCCCTGTGCAACATTGGCACCGTTTGCATTACTTGCGTTCCAAACATCCATATTCAAATTACTATTTCTGTTTTGTAAAAAGAAAGTCTGATTTCCTAAAGTAGTGGTTCCGTTTGCAAGAATTCTGATAGAAGTTACTTTGTCATTCCATGTTGTATTCAAACAAGAATTATCCGAATTGATTACGGTTGAAGCTCCGGTAAAATTATCATCCTGATACAAAATTGCCTGAAAACCTTTTGTCACTTTAAGCGAAGAAATATCATCATTTAAAACGCCCAAAGTATTCAAACGTGCCAAATTATAATCTCCAATAGTTAATCCTCCGGAAAACCCGGTGTAATTACAATCTTTATAAACCGTAATCACATCTGTTGTCGCAGGCACTGAAGGAACTGATCCGGCATATCCTCCAAAAGCAGCAATTACTTTTGTTGGTTGTGGAGAATGAAGAGAAGGTGATTGATCAGCCACGTCATCATATGCAAATCCATAAGCCAGATTATCAACACTAATGCCTGGCAAATGCCAAAATTTAGAATAATGATTCGTTGGATTTACCTGATAGAATTTTGAGGCATCATACCAGTTCTGCTGTCCCGGATTTGCAGTGGTTGTGTTTACAACATGTCTGTTGATTGCCGCCGTTAATTGGGCCTGAATAACAAGATCTAAATCTCCGTCGACCAGTCTTCTGTCCAGAACACCTTTTCCTTCGAGCGCTTCCTGAGTCGAAGGTCGGTTTTGAACTCTTCCGGTACGGCCTGTAAAACCTCCTGATTGTCCAACCATTTCAAGTTGTTCTCCAATTACTCTTCCTTTGAAAACTCCGGCATCTCCGGCATAAAATATTAAATCTTCATTTTTATATTTGTTCCAAATGGCATCAATATAAGATTTTAGATAATTGGCCTGAGGTCCTACTGAAGTTCCTCCGGTTCCATCTGCAAATGCAGGCGTTTTTGATGGCGCTGTAATTTCTCCTGTCGCATCATTTACACAACCCTGAAACTCTGATGGAACATTAGCTTTAAAAGACGCCACAATATCAGCATGCTTTTTTAATTCACCTACTCTTTTCTGATAGCCGTTTGCTCCAAATAACTCTAATCCCATTGGGTATTTATACGAATCAACTCTTGAAGGATTTCCGAAGAAACCATATTGATTATTAGTCAATTCGATGATTTCATATAAAATTCCCTGATTCGGATCGGTTGCATTCAACGGGTTCGGAGAAGTATAACCAGAAGGGGCTCCAGTGGCTCCAAAAAAGTAAAAATACAGCTGTTGTCCTTTGGCAATAAAAACTCTACAGCCTGCAATTTGTGGCAGTGTAAAAGTCTTATTGGGAATCTCACTCAATTTGGTAAAACAATTGGCATATTTTGAGTTTTGTCCCGGACCGGTGTTGCCGCCAATTGTTGGTCCTGTAACCGTGTTATAAGACGAACTCATTGGTAAAACCTGACTCGTTTTGGCATTTACCCAAACGTGATTTCCGGTGGTGTAATCAATACCCACAATAGCAACATACAATTCGTTGTCGTTAAAGGTGGAGGTATTGCTGATGGTAAAAGGTATAGGTCCCTGCCCATACATAAAATTGGATAGCAATGCGAAGAGCACTACTGCAAAAAAGGTTTTTAGTAATTTAAAATTTCTCATTTTTCATTCATTTTTAGTTAATAATTGGTTTGTAATTAATTAGTTAGTAATAATGAGAAAATATTTATGCGTAAAAAGCCGGGTGTAACTATTTAGGATCATCACACCCAGCCTGTTTTAATTATTGCTTAATCAGTTTTTTAGACCAGCTTTTTTGATCTGATTTGAAATTCAGAATATAAATGCCTCTTTTAAATTGACTAATGTCAATCTGACTTTCATTAACATCAGCATCCAGTTTTTTATCTAGCAGTAATGTTCCTGATTCATTGTAAATTGTGATCACTTTATTGTCTAATTTTTCAGGTATTGAAAGTTGAATATAATTACTCGCCGGATTTGGATACATCACAAATTCTGTTGCTATCACTTGCGTATCTTCCAGAGCTACAGCAGCTTTTTTGGCTGTCGAAGCAGCTCCGTACGCTTCAATTTCGAATAGCGAATACCCGTATGGAGTCAAAGCTTTAGTGTTGCATAAAATTCGGATATATCTTCCTGTTCCGCTTACCGCTAAATCATCGGTTCCTCCATCGCTGGCCGTTTGTGTATTTACAGTTTCATTTTCGGTGAAAACATTATCTGTAGAAATCTGTATTTTATATTGGGTTGCAAAAGCAGCTTCCCATTTCAAAACCACGCGGTTAATGTTGTAATTGCTTCCCAAATCAACATAAATCCATTCGCTTGTATTGGCAAAACTACTTGCCCAACGTGTTCCTGCATCTCCGTCTGTGGCTTTCGCCGAAGAATAAGTAGCATTTTCTTCTGTAGATGCTGTAGTTGTTTTTGCCAAGGCTAAATTGGTATTAGTTGGAGCAGTGATATTTCGAACGATAACATCGCTAAAAACTCCCGTTGCCAAAGTTCCATTTGCATGGGATGTTACAGCCATACCCACATAAATAGTACTTGCCATGGCAATCGTTCTTGGGCTACCAAGTTGCGTCCACGTCGTTCCGTTATCTGAAGTATAAGAGGTGAAAATGTTTCCTGATCTGACAATACGAATCCATTTTGGAGCCGTTCCTGCCGCTACAGAAGCAGTTGTGATTCCTGAAACAGCATCTCTTGATAGAAATTCTACACCTGCCGCCGCACTTACATCGGTCATAGCATGTTTAGAAGTTGGCGTAAGTGTTTCTCGGAACATTACTCCTGCTTTTGCGTAAGTATTGGTATTGGTTAACGAATTTACTTTGGCAATAATTTCAGCATCACCTGTAATCGGTTGGTTTACAAATTGAAATTGGTCGCTGGTTTCCCAAATGTCATTTCCTGAACCTTTGATGGTAAAAGTCCCACTGGCATGCGTTGCTTCTCCGGCTGGAGTTACGGCACCTAAATCGGTACTAACCCATGGTGCTGGCAAAGTTGCTGGCGGATTTTCTGTAGAAACTAAATTTAATGCTCTTAGATTATCAAAATAATAAGTATTTCCAGAACTCGTTCCCGGTTCTAACAAGAAAACAAAACGATTTACTTCGCTGTCTAATGTCGATGCATCCGGCGAACTTGCATACGTAAAAGTAACGGTGTGCCAGGCATTACTTTGTTTTACTACACCTTGATAAATACTATGTCTTCCGACAGGATAATTTGACGGAATTGAAGCGCTGCTTTCTGCCTGCCATGAAATTATAGATCCAACCGGTGCAGAAGTGTATACATCCATCGCAAACTTTTTAGTACCCGCTTTGAAATCTCCAATGTTGGTTAAAGTGGTATTGAATGAAAAATTATCATACAATTCCGTTGCTTTTCTAACATATTTTCCAACGTTTGAAGAAGTATTAATGCCGCTTGCGTTTGGATTAGCCGTGTTTGGCGTATAAGTTCCGATGGCATCTCTAAAAGTGATATTGTGAACGGTTTGATAATCTTCATAAACTACTCCGGGTGTAAATGTATCCGGAAGTTTGGTTGAACCAATTCTGATGTTATCAAAATAATAGGTGTCGCTGGTGTAAGAACCTGAGTTGGCTAAAATAACCATTTGGTTAATCGCCAGATTTGAAGTTCCCGCATCTGGACTTGAATTATAATAGAATGTAAGTGTTTCCCATTGATTTTGTTTGGTGGTAATCGCGACATAATTACTGTTTCTTCCCGTTGGGAAATTTGCCGGAAGCGATGTTGCACTATTCTCTAAATTCAAACTTACAACCGTACCGATTGGTGCTGAAGTATAGACATCAATCATGATTTTATTGGTCTGATTTTTCAGTAAACCTGCATCTTCAATTGTGCTTTGTGTGTTGAAGAATAACACATCGTATTGTTCGGTTACATTTCGAACATATCTCGCGACATTAGCAGAGGAGTTAACTGAATTTGCTCCCGGATTCGCTACTACAGTATACGTTCCGGTTGTAGTTCCTTTTATGATTTTATTAATGCCATCGTAGTTTTGCAAAACATCGGTAGCAATAATTGGTTTCTCGGGTGCTGCTTTTGTGAGCAGATTATCGAAATAATAAGTTGCACCTGAATTCGAATTCGATTCAAAAAGAAATACAACATTATTGATCGTCAAGGCACTTGTATTTGGGTCAATTACTTTTTCGAATTCAAATTCAATTGTTTCCCATTTGTTTTGTACCGTTGTCGTGGCTTTGTAACCACTATGTCTTCCTGAAGGAAAATTGGTTGCTGTTGTTACGAGGCTATTCTCTAGCTGCATAGAAATCTTCGTACCAACCGGTGCTGATGTATAAATATCAAAAGAAAGCTTTTTTCTGCCATACACATAATCATTTGCATTGCTGATTGTTACATTTTTGATATTCAAAACATCATATAATTCAGAGGCATTACGAACATATTTTCCAACTGAAGCAGAAGTATTAATTCCCGTAGCCGATGGATTCGCAACAGCTTCAGTCAAAACTCCGGTTTTGTTTCCGTAGACGATATTACGGTTTGATTGAAAATCTTCGTGAATTCTCTCCACTGGTAATGGCGCTTCTGTTGTTACCGCTAGTTTATAAGTATTTGCGGCACAGCCCGAAACTGTTGTAGCTACAGCAACATCTCCCCCAGATGTTCCCCAGTTAACAGTAATCGTGTTTGTACCTTGTCCTGAAGTAATTGTGGCTCCAGCCGGAACCGTCCAGTTGTAAGTTCCTCCTGCGATTGCATTTATAGAATAGGTTTTACCCGTTTCATTATGATATACTTTTGCATCACCAATAACTCCGTAAGTAAAACTACCGCTGTAAACGCGAACGTAATCAACTTGTAGTTTGGCCGGAAAATCAGCCGGAATTGGCTCCACTCCTGCACCGTTTACACTTGTATAAGGCGTTCCTACACTACCAACAGCCAGATTTAAAATAATATAAAACTGCTGATCATTAAAAGGCCATCCGCCGTTTACGGTTGTATTTGGTGTAGCGGTGTGAAATAAATTTCCATCAATAAACCATTTGATACTATTTGGTCCCCATTCTACCGCATAAACGTGAAATTCAGTCGACAAATCAGTTGGTGAGCTATAGCTTCTTCCTGTATAATGATAGCCGCCCCCGTCGTAATGAATGGTTCCGTCTATAGATTGCGGATTCCTGTGCTTGGCTTCCATGATATCAATTTCACCTGTAAAAGGCCAATTTGATGTGCCTGCCGGTAACATCCAGAAGGCCGGCCACGCTCCCATTCCCGAAGATAATTTCATACGAGCTTCAATTCTACCATATTTAACGGCATATTTTCCTTCCGTTGTCAGTTTTGCAGACGAATACGGTTGCTGCGGGAATGATGCATTTGGCTCGTACTTCGCCTGAATATTTAGGTAACTATTTGTTCCTTCTTTTACAATTGTAGCCTGATTAGGATCGTAACGTTGTGCTTCCCCATTTCCAAATCCGCAAAGCGAAGGACAGCCGTTTCCGGAAATACTTTGCCATTTGGTTAAATCTACAGTTGTTCCGTTAAACTCATCAGACCAAATTAAAGTGTTGCATTGTGCCTGAAGTTTAAGAAAAGGTGTAAGAAAAAATAGTATCAGAATGGCACACCTTTTTAAAAAATAATAATTGTTTCCCGGTGGTCGGCCGAAAAAAGAGTCTTTTTGTTTCATTATTTGTAGTTTTTTGTTAGTAAAGCTTATTAACACAATAAATCTTCTATTTTTTAAAAAACAGAACTATATTGTATTAATAAGATGACAATATTAACAAATAAACTACCCATGATGTCAATTTTGGGCTACGGTTTGACTACGGTATTTATAAAAAAATGTAATAAACAGCTTTCAAAAAGCGTAAAACTACTTAGGAATTAACTGATAGGAAAAGAACTCGTTTTTCAGCATTTTAAGGAGTTAGAGATCGGTTTTAATTTGTAAGAATAGAAAAAAATTAAAAATTGAGAATTAAAAATTAAAAATGTGCCAGACCTGCGCGAGAAAATATAAATAGATAAAAAATCTGCTCAATCTGCCAAATCTGCGAGAGGTAAAAATCTTTTTAATCCTTTACTCTGTGGCTAAAAATTTCTCTCGCAGATTTGGCAGATTAAGCAGATATTCATCATCGTTGTAGAGCCACTCGCGAAGATTTCTCCTTCGTCGAAATGACAAAAATGAGGGTAAATCTTCGTGAAATATTTTAAACACACTTAAAAATTAAGAATAAACTCCGTAATGTTAGCATCTGACGGAAGTTGTAATTTTTTACGAATTCGGTAACGGGTGTCTTCAACGCCTCTTACGGAGATTCCTAAAAGTGGGGCAATTTCTTTAGTATTGAAATTCATTCGCAAATAAGCACACAATCGCATATCGCGAGGAGTCAATTCCGGAAATTTCGTTTTTAAACGCTGCATAAAATTATCATGAAGCTGATTAAAGATTTCTTCAAACTCATTCCAATGCTGATCTCCCTGAAGTTCATGATCGATTATCCGGTTTATTTTGGTCAGCAAACTGAAATTAGTATTGGAATCATTTTTCTTATCAATCTGACCAATAAGCTCTTTAATAGAAAGCAGTATTTTATTTAAATGGATGAGATTCACCGTATTCGAAGCTACTTTAGCATTTTTAAGATTAATAGTAGCTTCGAGGTTTTCCCTCATAATGACCATATTTTCCTGTTCCAAGGTTAATTTCTGCTCATTTAATTCGGCACGATTTCTCAACAATTCTTTTTCCTGATTCAGTATTAATTGTTCGCGATCGCGTTCTGCCAGGTTTTTTTGGTATTTGATAATCGCATAAATCAAAACTCCAAAAAGTACTAAATACAAAATATAAGCCCAGGTGGTTCTGTACCAAGGCGGCAAAACTTCGAATTTAAAAACGGCTTCTTCACTTACAACATCGTATATATTTTTTGCCCTTACATGAAAAATATATTCATTTTCAGGCAAATTGGTATATTCTTTTTCGGTCTGAAGACTCCATTCTGACCATTTGGGTTCAAAACCTTCCAGCCAATATTCGTATTTCGTAGCATCGGCTTCATCATAACAAAGTGATGCAAACGAAAAATGCAAGGCGTTATTCGAATAGGGTAAATCCGGACAAAATACTTTCTCATCTGATTTTATATTTGTGGAAAGTACATCATATCGACTTGAAAACAACAGACTGTCTTTCGGAAAAATGCATTTAACCTCTGAAATAACCGCTTTATATTTAAACTGATAACTTTTAGTTTTCATCTTATTATAATGAATCAAACCGTCCTGGGTTCCAAAAAATACATCTCCGTTTGTTGTGGTTTGAATATTTTCAAAACCTGGGACATATAAGTATCTCAATTTCCTAAAGGGCAATTCTTCCACATCAAAATTGCCTCCTGTTTTTTGACTCATTTTTCCGGTATTTTCTCCAGAAACGTACCAGATATTATTTTGATGATCCTCTTTTAGCAAACGAATATGATTTTGCATTCCAAGATATTTTCTGAAAACAGGATCCGGAATCATTTTGTTTTGAGCCGAATTTTGTTTGTAAACCCCTTTTGTTGTTCCAAAAAGTATTTGATTATTTATCTTGAAAGTATTCAAAAACAAACTCGACGGAAAACCAGCTTCCTGATTGTAAAACTGAATATTTAAAACGGTATCAAAGGTTTTATTGAATTTTAGTTTATAAATTCCTTTATAACCGTGAGCGATCCAGATATTTCCTGCTGCATCCGTTTCAATTACCCTGCTGCTTTCTTCAAATCCTTTTATTTTATGCTGAAAGACCCAGGAGTTATTTATTTTCTTTAATAAATATAATCCGTTATAACCGCCAACTAATAATAAATCAGCATGATTCGGAACAATCACACCTTGCCAGGCACCATCAGTCTTGGCTAATAATTGAGCCGAATTGCCTTTTATTTCGAAGATCCCGTTTTTTTCAAAAGCCAAAAGCGAATTCCCAAAAACACCAATATTCCATACATTTTCAGACATTCCCGAAATATGTTGGAAGTGTACGTTTTTATGCTGATCCTTTTTATAATCCTCCCAGTCCATCCAAAAAACGCCATTATCCGTCGCAATGTAGAGTTTGTTCTGATAGATTTTACTGCAGTATATTTTGGTTTCAGAACTTGAAGCATCCAATATTTTGGACAAAGGAGATGAAATCTGAATCAATGAAACCCCTTCTTTTAAAGTTACCCACAAACTACCAGCGACATCTACTTTCAGATTGGTAACATATTCGTTCTGCAAACCCATTTGTTTATTAATATGCTGAATAAGATTTCCTGCACTATCCAGAACTATCAACCCCGATTGGCGCGTCCCAATTCCGAAATAGCCATCAGAAAGTAAAATAGCTGTTGAGATTTGATTTTGCTTAAGTAAAGCATCAGCTTTGGTAACAAAAGGTTTTAGCTCGTTTTTTTTGTATGTAAAAAGTCCATTTTTTTGCGTCAGAAGCACTAAACCGTCTTTTGTATCAAAGATTTTCCTGATCTTCAATCCGATAAATTGCATGCTATTAGGAATTGTAACCAAAGTTCCATTTTCCAGTTTTAATAATCCTCTCGCATTATCTGAAACATAGATTACTTTGCCGATTTCAAAAAACGCATCAAATTTAGCGGGAGATTGTATTACTTTGATTTTGTTTTTCCTATAAATAAAAATCGCTTCATTAGAAAAAAATATGACTTCGTTATTACGGATAACGGTATGTAAAACATCACCAAAATTTTTGGCTGAAGCGGGAAGTAATTTTACCAGAGAAGTGTATTTATATTGTCCGTTGGGCAATTGCACGGCATAACCAAAATCACCCTGAGCGCCCACATACATTTTATCCTTTTTGTCGATGGCCAGAGAACGAACCATGCTTTTATTTTCCGGCTGTGTAACGATGTTCCATCGTACGCCATCAAACTGCATAATACCAAAATGATTGGCAAAAAACATCATGCCTTTTGAATCTTGTACAAGATCACAGTTTTCTGAAGCTGCTTTATACGTTTTCGGATTGTAATTTGTGATAAAAGGGACTCCAATTTTCTTAATTTGAGCGTTAACAATTGAAGGCAAAAGAGATATTGTCAGAACTAAAATTCTAATTATAAATTTCGTCATTTTGTTTCTTTCTGTAGGTTAGTTTTGTGGTGTTTGAGAACCACAATCCAAAAATCAGCTCTTGGGGAAAAGTCAATTTTCAGGCAAAAAGAAATTATTTTATCAAGGCTTCTACAATAACATTTTGACAATTTGAAGCACTAAAAAAAATGAATCTCTATAATCAAATATATAAAAATTTATTTTAGTGTAACAAATTGCATTTTAATTAGATAATTTGGTAATTAGAGAATTAGATAATTTTTAACGCAATCTTGTCATCCTGATCCCGAGCCTTCGGGAGAAGGATCACACACGAAACTTTACAAAGATTGGCGATTTTGATTGCGGATCTTCTCGTGTGATCCTTCGTTCCTCAGGATGACAAACTATCGCAACCTGAAACCTGAAACTAAAAAAAACTAAATCCCAAGCAAACTGCTTAGCTCTTCGTACGTATGAAAGAGAATCGCTCCTTCAATTTCTAAGTCTTCGTTGTTGTATCCGTTGGCAAAACCGTACACTTTAAAACCGCCGCTAATGCCTGCTTTTACTCCTGCCTTGCTGTCTTCGAGAACAATACAATCCTTTACCTCAAAACCCATTTCTTTTGCGGCAAACAAAAATATTCCCGGTTCTGGTTTCCAGCTTTTTATTTGGTAGGAACTGAATATTTTACCTTCAAACTTGTCTAATAAACCAGCTACTTCAAGATTTAATCTGATTTTTTCAACGGGACCACTCGAAGCTACACAATACGGAATTTTTAATTTTTCGATAAATGCGACAACGCCTTCCATCGGTTTCACCTGTGTTTTGAAAGCCTCAAAGCTTTTTTCCCGGTATTCATTCTCAAAACTATCCGGAAGTTTTTTATCGATTGCAGTTTCTATATGCTGAAAACATTCTTTTAAATTACGACCATTAAAATCGCGATATGCATCTTCAATTTTCATTTCGAAACCATGTTCCGCAGCCATTGACAGCAGAATTCCGTTCCCTATTTTTTCTGTATCTACAAGAACTCCGTCACAATCGAAAATAATACACTTAACTTCCATACTTTATTATTACATTTTTAATTATCCTATTGACAGGAAATGTAAAGTACAAAATTATTTTTATAAAGCCATTGGGGTTTAAAGTGAAGTTGAAATTTTTGAAATGATCTGAATTATAAAATCAGCCTGAGCAGGATTGATTTTTTTCAGAGCTTCTGCGGTTTGAAACCATTCGGCTTTATCAATTTCAGGAAAACTTTTCATGCTTCCTGATTTTGGCGGCCATTCTATTTCGAATTCATTACTTTTTACCAAAGTAACATCAATGTCAAATTCTACGGCCCAGGCAAAAACTGTTTTTCCTGATTTAAGTTTAACCCATTCAAGTGCTATAAAATCACCATCCACATCAAAACCAGTTTCCTCCTGAAACTCGCGTTTTGCAGCCTCAAGCGGATCTTCATCGTCTGTAAATTCGCCTTTAGGAATAGACCAGCTTTCCAAATCTTTATTTTTCCAAAACGGTCCACCCGGATGCACCAATAAAAAATAAATAGTTGAATCTACAAACTTGTAAAGTAATAGACCGGCGCTTTGTTTCATAGGAATAGTAATGATTTCTAGTTATAAAGATACTGTTTTAGAAGAAATTTCTCTATTTAAAATCTTTTAATAATCAGCTCCCTGTACATATTTATCCTCATTCTGTACTTATCTTCAAAAATTGATTCGTAAATTTAAACTTTCGTGATGATAAACATACACAAGAAAATTAAACCCTATATATTTTGAAAAAACAGATTCTATTAACCACAATCCTCGCAAGTAGCTTTGCCCTTCATTCACAAATTAAAACAGCTACGGTTACCAATTCACTTCCAATTGACAGGGAATTTGAAACTGTTGAACTAACAAAAAAGTTACTCAAATTACCTCATTCGGTTAAACTGGAAGAACTTGCCGTGAAAGAAAAAAATAGCGATTTGTTTCTCGAAAGTCAGACTGTAGATAATGATGGCGACGGAACTATGGACGTATTATTATTTCAGCCGAAGATAAAGGCTTCTTCTCAAAAAGAATTTGAAATTGTTCCGGCAGCCAATACATCAGCATCAAAAAACATTAATTGCTATTCGAGATTTGTTCCTGAAAGAACCGACGATTACGCCTGGGAAAACAATAAGGTAGCTTTTAGAACCTACGGTCCGGTGGCGCAAAAAATGGTGGAAGATAAAATCGCCGGCGGAACTCTAACCAGCGGAATTGATGCCTGGCTAAAAAGAGTCGATTATCCTATTATTAATAAATGGTACGAAAAAACCGTTTCCGGAACGGGATCGTATCACAAAGATACTGGCGAAGGTCTGGATAATTTTCAGGTTGGTCCCAGTCGTGGAATTGGCGGTATTGCTGTAAACGTAGATGGAAAATATTATTTTTCGAAGAATTTCATCAGCTGGAAAACCATCACAACAGGTCCAATCAGAACGAGTTTTATTCTAACTTATGCCGATTGGGATGCCAACGGCAATAAAATAACCGAATCAAAATTGATTAGTCTGGATTACGGAAGTTATTTATCGCGTTTTGAAATTCATATTAAAGGCACAAAAACAATTGCTGCCGGATTAACACTTCATGACAAAAAAGGAACTATCGGAACCAATATTAAGGAGGGCTGGTTAAGTCAATGGGAACCAATTGATAATTCTGAAATTGGGATGGGTTTAGTTGCTCCAAAAAATACTTTACTCAGTTTTGATAATCATATTACGGATGAAAAAGACTTAAGTAATTTGTACGGGAACTTAAAAGTGAAAAATAAAAAAACGGTTTATTTTGCTGGTTTTGGATGGAAAAAAGGAAGCCCGTTTCAGACGAAAGCAGAATGGGAAAAATATTTAAGCTCTTTTGCTGAGAAGGTAAATAATCCGCTTGAAGTGAAGGTGAAGAAGTAATTTGTTCTCATTTTTTGTCATCCTGATCCCGAGCCTTCGGGAGAAGGATCACACTAGAAACTCCGCAAACAAAATCTCCAATCTTTGTCGAGTTACGGGTGTGATCCTTCTCCCGAAGGCTCGGGATCAGGATGACAAGATTGGGTTAATTCCTTGCGGGAAAATAATTCTCTTTCAGAATAATTTCCAACGGAATATAATGCGTCTTTTCAACCGATTCCTGAAGGACCAATTTTTTATACAAATGATTAACCGCCATATAACCTTGTTCTTCTGGTCTTTGGTTAATCAGGAAATCGATAATTCCTTTATTTAGGTATTCGATATTTTCTTTCAATAAATCGTAACCAATAATTCGGACACCTTTGATATTGTTTTGTTCTAAAAATCGCGCCAAAATGTAAGCTCTTGAATTAGGTACAAAAACACTATTTATTCCTGAAAACATTTCCAGACTTAGTTGATCAATTCCCGAATCTTTGATGGTAACTTCTGAGAATTTAAAATTGGTCAATTCGTTATGGTCTTTAAAAAAAGAATAAAAACCATCAATGCGTTGCAAATAAACTGATGTACTTTCTATTTCACGGGTAATTTTAAAAATTAAAACGTGTCTTTCATTGTTTACAGCAAAACTAATCAGTCTTCCAGCCAAATAACCGCTCTGAAAAGCATCCTGACCAACATACGCATGCTCTTCATCACTTGAAATATTTGAATCGATCATTACTACGGGAATATTTTTCTTTTCATATTCATTTAAAAAACGAACCGATTCTTCATAAAAAATAGGGGCAAACAATAATCCGTCACATTCAAAATTCAAAACTTTTTCGGTTGATTCCTTAAAAGAAGTGGCGTTAAAATCATAGAAAAAATAGTCTAACATCACACCAAATTTTCTAAACTCTATAGCAGCTTTCTCTATTCCCGTCACCTGGCTTTTCCAATATTCAATGTTTTCATATTTAGGTAAGAAAACGGCAAATCGGAATTTCTTATTTAGAGCCAGATTGCTTGCCAGAATATTTCGTTTATAACCGTATTGTTCGATAATAGCATTTACCTTATCTACATTTTCCTGTGCTACCTGACCCCGATTGTGGATGATTCTGTCAACAGTTCCGGGTGAAACATTGGCTAATTCTGCTATTTTTTTTATTGTTATGATATTCTTACTTTTTAAGTTAAAACGATTTTGAAACCTTCTAAATTTAATTTTTTTAAGTAAAGATAAGTTGTTTTACTTAACTTTTTCTATACATTTGTAAAAGCCCGTGTGCGTACACGTAAAATTACATAATTTACATACAAAACAATAATTTGTTTGCATAATAAAATAATATCTCTGTAAAAAAACCAAATAGAAAATTTAAAATATGATTATAGATGTTTTAAGTAATGCCGCAAAATATTGTGGGTTACATCCAAATTTCAAAAAAGCATTTGATTATTTGAGTCAAAATGATTTAATTAATCTTGAAGATGGGGCATTTGAAATTGCAGAAGGTTTAAAAGTAATCGTGATTTCAGGAGAAGGAACAACTAAAGAAGAAAGTATAAAAGGTTTTGAATGTCATGATCAAAACATCGACATTCAGATTTCGCTAAAAGGGCCTGAAACCTTCGCCTGGAAACCAAGAGAAAAATGTGTGAATCCAAATGGAGAGTATAGCGACGAAAGAGATGTTCGCTTCTTCCATGACAAACCAGATATGTTTTTTGAATTGCAGGAAGGACAATTTGCAATTTTATTTCCAACAGATGTTCACGCTGCCATGATTGGTGAAGGAATATTGAAAAAAATTGTTATTAAAGTCAAACTTTAAAAAGAGAAATTCCAATATTCGAAATTCCAAATTCCAAACCTTAAAAATTACAAACTCCAAAATTCCAATATTTGAAATCCCAAATTCCAATTTTTAAAACTTGAAACAATAAACGCAGCTCTTTTTTTAATTTGGAATTTGGAATTTGAGAAAATTGGAATTTAAAATTTGGAATTTGTTCTGAAAATTAAACATGAAATTTAAGTATAGAGGTGCTTAAAAAATATATAATCATAAAACTTAAAAATGAATCCAATATTTAATCTTGAAGGAAAAATTGCTCTTATTACTGGCGGTGCAGGTGTATTGGGAAGCAACTTTGCAAACGTTTTGGCTAAACAAGGCGTAATCGTCGGAATTGTGTCTCAATCGATTGAAAAAGCCAATAAAACTGTAGCGGCCATAGAAAGCAATGGCGGAAAAGCTTTTGCTGTACAAGCCAATGTTTTAAGCAAAGAAGAACTGGAAAAAGCAAAAGATTTAATTGTAGAAAAATACGGCCGTCTTGATATTTTGATCAATGCAGCAGGAGGAAATATGCCGGGAGCTACGATACAACCTGATCAGGCTATTTATGATATGAAAACAAACGATTTACAACAAGTAGTCGATTTAAATATCATTGGAACAATGCTTCCGTCACAGGTTTTTTCTGAACTTTTTGCAAAACAAAAAGAGGGAAATATTATCAATATTTCATCAACATCGGCACAAAGACCTTTAACGCGTGTAGTTGGTTATTCGGCAGCAAAAGCGGCAATTGATAATTTCACCAAATGGATGTCGGTTGAACTGGCTTCAAAATATGGAGAAGGAATTCGTGTCAATGCTATTTCTCCGGGTTTTTTCATTGGAGAACAAAACAGAGCTTTATTGTTAACTCCGGAAGGAAAATTAACACCAAGAGGTGAAAAAATTATTGATCATACCCCGATGGGAAGATTTGGAAAACCGGAAGATATTGACGGTGCGCTTTTATTTTTATGCAGTGACATGTCCAAATTTGTAACGGGAACCATTATAGTAGTAGACGGTGGATTTGCCGCTACAAGTATTTAAAATTGAATTAGGTATACTCGTCTTCATACAAATTGAGATTTAATGAAATGAGAAACCGAATTATGAAAATGAGTACCCTAGCCCCGATAGTAGTGGAAATCCTTTTGTGACGGGGTTCGGCACAAAAGATTGAAACGGATAGCGGGAAATAGCTCCTGAAAAAATTAATAAATACCTACAAGGTTTTGAAAACCTTGCAGGACAAAAAACGAATAAAAATGGAACAAACATTAAGATGGTTCGGACCAAACGATCCGGTTTCTTTACAAGATATTAAACAAACCGGCGCTACCGGAATTGTTACTGCATTACATCATATTCCGAACGGACAAGTATGGGAAATTGAAGAAATCATTAAACGAAAAGTTGAAATTGAACATGAAAACGGTGATCCTAAAAAAGGTGCTTCCGGTTTGACATGGTCAGTTGTAGAAAGTATTCCGGTTCACGAAGACATCAAAAAACAAACAGGAAACTATCTTCAATACATTGAAAATTATAAAGAAAGTATTCTAAATCTGGCCTTGTGCGGTATCAAATGCATCTGTTATAATTTCATGCCAGTTCTGGATTGGTCACGAACTGATTTATCTTATGAAGTGAAAGACGGTTCAAAAGCTTTGCGTTTTGACATTAATGCTTTTGCTGCTTTTGAATTGTTTATTTTGAAAAGACCCGGAGCAGAAAGAGAGTACTCGTCGATACAAATCGAAAAGGCTACAAAATATTTTCACGCCATGACGGAGGAAGATAAGGTGAAATTACAACAAAACATTTTGGCAGGACTGCCGGGTGCTGAAGAAGCCTATTCTGTAGAGGATTTTCTGGTGACTTTGAGCGCTTATAATCATATTGACAGAGATGCTTTAAAGAAAAATCTTTTCCATTTTTTAAAGGAAATTATTCCGGTTGCTGAAAGTAAAGGCGTTTTAATGGCAATTCACCCTGACGATCCACCCTACCCTATTTTAGGTTTACCAAGAGTCGTAAGTACGGAAGAAGATTTAATAGAATTGATGAATGCTGCTCCGTCTAAATCAAACGGATTTACAATGTGTACGGGTTCATATGGCGTTCGAGCTGATAATGATTTACCGGGAATTGTAAGACGTCACGGTGATAAAATGAATTTTATTCATTTAAGAAGTACGCAACGAGATGAAGAAGGAAGTTTCTACGAAGCCAATCATCTTGAAGGCGATGTGGATATGTATGAAGTTGTAAAAGCCATTATCGAAGTAGAAAAAAGAAATAACAGCCAATTGCCAATGCGTCCGGATCACGGGCACCAGATGCTGGATGATTTAAAGAAAAAGACAAATCCGGGTTATTCTGCCATTGGGCGTTTAAGAGGTTTAGCCGAATTACGAGGGCTTGAATTGGGGATTAAAAGAACTTTATAAAGTTTTTGCTTTTTGCCACGAAGACGCTAAGGCACGAAGTTTTTATTTATAGCCACAGATTAAAGGATTGAAAAGATTTTTTTAATAGTCTAACATTTAGTTTGTCATTTCGAGGAACGAGACTCGAGCGATAGCGACTGGCGAAGCAAATCTCCGCAAGTAGCTCCGCACAGAAAATACCCAATCTTTGTAGAGTTACTTGCGGAGATTTCTCCTCCGTCGAAATGACAAGATTACGCTAAAAAACCTTTGTGTCTTAGTGCCTTCATGGCAAATGGCAAACAAAAAACTAACTACCACCAATAACCACAAAACCATGAACCATCAAACCATTATTATTTGTTGCAGTCTTTTTGTAAATAGTATTGTAATGGCGCAACAAACACCAAAAATACTAACCGATTCAAAAACAAATTATCTTCCTGATTTTAGTTATGCGGGCTATCATTTCGGCGAAAGCCAAATTCCGGAATCAACTGGAAAAATAATTAATGCTACAGATTTTGGCGTAAAAGCAAATGATGGTTTAGATGACTCCAAAGCTTTATTAAAAGCTATAAAAGCAGCTAATTCAACTGAAGGAAATGTAATACTGCAATTGCCTGCAGGCCGAATTATTCTCAGTGAAATTTTATACATCGAAAGAAGTAATTTCGTACTTCGCGGCGCAGGTTCAGATGAAAACGGAACCGAGATTTACTGCCCAAGACCGATGATGTATCTTAAAGATCCTGAATCGCTTGCAGAACTTCGCGAATATTTAACCACTTTTGATAAAAGACAACGCGAAGCTGAAAATAATATCGATTTGCCTTTTTCGCAATATGCCTGGTCAGGTGGCTTTATCTGGACGCAGGTGCCAAATGAACGTGTAAAATCGTATTTGGATAAATATGAACCGACTCCAAATGTTTTGGCGAAAGTGAGTTCGGGAAATATGGGCGAACACGTCATAAATGTTTCTGAAGTAAAAGGATTGAAAGTTGGTGATATTGTCGAACTTCAATTATTCAATAAAGACGGAGAAAGTGGAGAAATCATTAATGATTTATATAAAGGAGCCAAGGTAAAACCGGGTTCTCATCACTGGAAATTCCCAAAATTGCCAATCGTGCGACAACAAGTTGAAATTACTAAATTTTCAAATTCAAAAATTACCATCAAAACACCTTTGACCATTGCGATAAAACCAGGTTATCAGGCGCAATTGGTGGAATGGAAACATTTAAACGAAGTGGGTATTGAACATATCCGCTTTACTTTTCCTGATATTCCGAGAGTGGCGCATCATGTTGAACCGGGGAATAATGCCATATTTTTAACGCGTTTATTTAATAGTTGGGTTAAAGATATTGTTATCACAAATTCAGACAGCGGGATTCTGGCGGAAGAAGATTCCAATGTTACGATTCAGGATATTGTAACTGATGGACCACATATGGCACATTATACCGTAACTTTAGGCGGTGTACATAATATTTTGGTAAAGAATCTTAAAATTTATAATAAAACAGTTCACCCTTTGAGCTTCAATACGTTTGCTACAAAAAACGTATATCAGAATTGTGAAATATTTGCTGAACCTTTATTAGATCAGCATTCAGGAGCGAATCATCAAAATTTATTTGACCATATTACAGTTCATATCAATCCGGATAAAAACAATAGTTACCTATTGTTTGGCGGTGGAGGCGCTGATTATTGGAAACCGTCACACGGACCTTTCAGTACGTTTTGGAATTTAAATGTTCAGGTTGAAAAACCAGCTGATAGTGCAAAACCGGTTTTATTATACGGAATGAAAGATGGTCCATTCGCGAGAATTATTGGCGTAAACGGTAATGCTAAATTCGAAGTAAAATACGAACCTGATCCTTATATTGAATTTTTAAATACATCCTTGGATAAAATTCCTTCGCTGTACGATTATCAATTGCAAAGGCGCTTAAAAAATAATCTCGCAAAGTCGCGAAGTCGCAAAGTTTTTTTATGTAATTAGTAAGCGCGTAGTTTGTCATTTCGACGAAGGAGACTCGAGCGATAGCGACTGGCGAAGCAAATCCTCGCGAGAAGCTCTACAAAGATTGGCTTTTAGTAACGGAGTTACTTGCGAGAATTTCTCCTTCGTCGAAATGACAAAAATGAGATAAAACTTTGCGACTCTGCGACTTTGAGATTAAAAACCTTTGTTGCTTTGCACCTTAAAAAAAATCACCATGAAATACAAAATAGCTTTTCTGGTTTTATTATTTATTTCCGGGAATATATTCTCCCAAAATAAATATCGTCTCAAAAATATTTCTACGACTGACGGGCTTTCGCAGAGTTCTGTTATTGCCATTCATCAGGATAAATTTGGGCAAATGTGGTTTGGTACACGCGACGGACTTAATAAATATGACGGTAGTCACTTTACGATTTTCAGAAATGATGTTGCTAATAAATTGTCTATCAGCAACAATGATATTTTGGCTATTGAAGAAGACAATTCAGGAAAGATTTGGGTCGGGACATATAACGGGTTGAATTGTTATAACCCTGTTACCAATACTTTTACAAGATATTTGCACACTAAAACCAATCACACGATAAGCGGAAATGCCATTTGGAGTATCGAAGAAATTGGTGATGAAATGTGGTTTGGAACGTCGAAAGGGTTGACTGTTTATAATAAGAAAACGGGACAATTTACTTCTACATTTCATTCTGATACCGACAATACAACGCTTCCAAGCAATAATATTCTCAGTATTTTAAAAACCAAAAAGGGTCAAATCTGGATCGGAACGACAAAAGGTTTGTGTGTACTGACGAATAGAAAAAACAGAAAATTTTCGTTTAAAAATTACCCTTTAAATACTACTGATTTGTTGACGGTACAAGCACTTGCTGAAGATCGCGACAATAACATCTGGGTTGGAACTAAAAACAAAGGACTCTTAAAATTTAATCCTGCTACAAACAAATATATTTCTTTTTTATCTGCTGAAAAGCACCGTGAACTCAACACTGATATCCGCGCTTTAACTATTGACAAAGAAGGCTCTTTATGGATTGGCGCTTATGACGGAATTTATATTTTGGGTCAGGATAAAAGCATTGAAAAAATAAATAACAGCAACAATAACAACGGAATTGATAAAGTAAAATCGGTTTTTTTGGATAAAAAAGGTTCCGTTTGGATTGGCTGTTATTACAAGGGTGTGAATATCTGGGATGTTTCGAATGTGAACTTTTCTAACTACAATCAGAATTCTAAAAAGATTCCGATGAGCTTTGATGTCGTAAGTTCGATTATTGCTGATAAAAATAAAAACGTCTACTTTGGAACTGAAGGCGGCGGAATCACAATTTACAATGCAACTACCGGAGCTACGAGCTACATCAACAGCAAAAGCGGGCAAACGACTAAAAACGATATTAAATCGATGTGTCTTGCTGAAGATCATATTTTGTGGATGGGAACTTTCTCCAAAGGAATTTCGGCCTATAACACTATTTCTAAAAGAATTGAAGACAACCGAATTTCATCTGAATTAAATGATTTATTGAAAGACACAGGCGTTTATTCCATCAAAACAGAAGGAAACGGCATATTGTGGATTGGTACTTTTAGCAAAGGATTGATTCGGTACAATACAATATCTAAAACTTTTCAGGTTATTGGAAATGATAATACAAAACCGAATTTTTTAACCAATAATATCGTCAGAACAATTTTAGTCGACAAACAAAAAAGACTTTGGGTGGGAACTCAAAACGGACTAAATCTTATTGGGCTTCAAAATTTTCAGCCCAATAAATATGCTATCAAACATTTCTTTTTTGATGCTGCAGCTTTAGCAGGTGATGATATTTTGACGTTGTTTCAGGATTCTCAAAATAAAATTTGGGTGGGAACAAAAGCAAAAGGATTGCATTATTTTGATGGAAAGAAATTCAACAGAATAAATCTTAAAATAGGAAATACGGTCATCACATCGATACACTCTATTTTAGAAGATAATGACAAAAACCTTTGGATCAGCACCAATCAGGGCATTATAAAATACAGTACCACCCGAAAAACAGTTGTGATTTACGATCAAAAAGACGGTTTGGCGAGCAATGAATTTAATGACAATTCCGCTTTAAAATTAGATGCCAATAAGTTTTATTTCGGAAGTCCGTCCGGAGCCACTTATTTTGATGCCAGAAAAATTTCTTTAAATCAATATGTACCTCAGGTTTTAATTACTGATTTGAAAATCAAAAATGAAACGATTAATCCTCAGGACTCGACAGAAATTTTAGAGAAAAGCATCGGTTATACAAAAAACATCACATTGGATTATGACAAAGCCAATTTCTCGATCAATTTTGCGATTCCGAATTACATTCGATCAAAAAACAACCAATACAGTTACCGCTTAACCGGACTGGAAAATAACTGGACCATTACCAAAAATACCGAAGCCATTTATGCGATTCAGAATCCGGGAACTTATGTTTTTGAAGTACGGGGCGCTAACAATGATGGCGTTTGGAATAGAGTTCCCACTACCCTGACTGTTGTTGTAAAACCAGCTCCTTGGCGCAGTATCTGGGCGTTTTTATTGTACGGAATTATAATTGGTTCAGCCTTATACGGTTTGATCTGGATTATGAAATCGAAAGCCAGATTGAAACAAAAACTCGAATTAGAGTACCTTGAAACCAAACGTATTGAAGAAAACAACAGGGCAAAACTGGATTTCTTTACTAATATTTCGCATGAATTCAGAACCCCTTTAACTTTGATTTTAGGACCGTTGCAACAAATTTTATCCAATTATAACGGGACGAATGAAATGTATAAAAAGTTGTTGGTTATCGAAGGAAGTGCCAATCATCTTTTGAGTCTGATTAATCGTTTGATGGATTTCAGGAAACTCGAAAACGATCAGGTTAAATTAGAATCGGCAAATGGAAATATTGTAAAATTCACCAAAGAAATCTTTTTGTCTTTTATAGAATATGCCAAAGACGGCGGTTATGATTATACTTTTGAAGCTTCTGAAGATGAGATTCTGGTCTATTTTGATCGCTATAAACTCGAACGTGTTTTTTATAATTTGATTTCGAATGCATTTCGTTATACGCCAAAAGGTGGAACTATCAACATCAAAATCAATCACGATCACGAAAACTTATTTATTGCCGTAGAAGATTCAGGAGCCGGAATTGCCGGGGAGCATATTGACAAAATTTTTGATTTGTTTTTTGAAGTTCCGTTGCACAACAATGTTCAGAAAAACTATAATAAAGGAACCGGAATTGGTTTATCAATCGTAAAAAACATTGTCAAACTTCACAAAGGAAACATTGATGTAACGAACAAAGAAACTGGTGGTGTTGTTTTTAAAGTAACGCTACCTTTAGGCCGTGCCCATCTTTCAGACGATGAAATTATTCAGGATTTTAAAATTAGTGATGACATTGTTCAATACACGAATCAACTGGAAACTGCAGAAATAACAGAACCGGAAGATATCGAAGACTTTGTTGTAAGTACTGAAAAACAAACTATTCTGCTGGTTGAAGATCATAAGGTTTTACGAACCTTCATGAAAAATTTACTCAAAAAAGAATACAATATTATTGAGGCTGAAAACGGCAAAATTGCTTTTGAAAAAGCATTACAATTTGTTCCGAATTTGATTATTAGTGACGTTATTATGCCCGAAATGGTTGGGACAGAACTTTGTTCAAAAATAAAAGAAAACCTAAAAACAAGTCATATTCCGGTCATATTACTGACTTCCAGATCATCATTAGTTTATAAATTTGAAGGACTAGAAAGTGGTGCCGATGATTATATCAGTAAACCTTTTAATTTAATGGAATTTAAACTTCGCGTTAAAAATCTTTTGAATTCAACAGAAAGACTGAAAAACAAATTCGCAAGCGAGGATAATTTTATACCGTCGGAAATTACAGTTTCTTCTTTGGATGAAGAACTATTAAAAAAGGCATTTAAAATTGTCGAAGAAAACATTTCAAATGAACAATTTGATATTCCGTTTTTCTGTTCCGAATTAGGTGTGAGCCGAACCATGTTATTCTTAAAAATAAAAGCATGGACGAACTACACGCCAAACGAATTTATTCATGAAATACGATTAAAACGTGCTGCTCAATTATTAGAACAAAACAAACTTAATGTTTCTGAAGTGAGTTATAAAGTTGGTTTTAATAATCCGAAATATTTCAGCAAATGCTTCCAGAAAAAGTACGGAGAGACTCCGTCGCAATTTGCTGACAAATTTTCAAAACCTATGTCGGTAATTTAAAAAATCTACTGTTTTCAAGGCTTAAAAAAGGGTATCTGTATTTTTAGATACCCTTTTTTGTATTTCTATATCGTTTTCGCAACCTACATTTGCCTTATGAAAATCAAGAAAACAAAATTCTTATTGCTGCAAATCCTCTTCATGCTGCTAATAATCGGAATGAGTCTATTGCTTTTTTATTTTATCTAACATTAACCTTAAAACCAAAAAATGAATGTTTACAAACCAAACAATTAAATCGCTTAAATGGTGTTTTCCGGTACTCTTCTTACTAGTCAATATCGTGATGAATGCACAGGAAAGAAAAGTCACCGGAAAAGTTACTTCCAGCGAAGATTTACTTGGCCTTCCTGGTGCAAATGTTTATATCAAAGGATCTTCTGTTGGAGCATCTGCAGATATGGACGGGAATTACACTGTAATCGTTTCAGAAAAAAATGCTGTCTTAGTTTTCAACTATGTAGGATATCAAACTGTAGAAGTTCCGTTAGGAAATAAAACAGTTGTAAATGTAAGTTTGAAAGCAGATACTAAAAATCTTGACGAAGTTGTCGTTGTAGGTTACGGTACCCGTAAAAAGAGCGACATTACAGGTTCTGTATCTTCAGTAACAGCAAAAGAGCTAACAGCTTATCCTTTATTAAATGCAGAAATGGCTTTACAAGGTCGTGCTGCAGGGGTTTCTGTACAATCGAATAATGGTGGTGAGCCAGGTGCTCCGGTAAAAATCAGGGTTCGTGGCGGAACATCGATCAATGCAAGTGGAGATGCCCTTATTGTGGTTGACGGTTTTGCAGGCGCTTCTATGCCGGCTCCTCAGGATATTGCTTCTATTGAGATTTTAAAAGATGCATCGGCTACGGCTATCTACGGATCAAGAGGTTCGAACGGGGTTATTATGGTTACGACTAAAAAAGGAAAACCGGGAGCACCGGTTATTGAATTCAGCAATTCGACTTCGACTCAATCGGTAAACAACCAATTAGATTTACTTAACGGAGATCAATTTGTGGCTTACAGAAAAAGTTTTACAACGCACACTTCAGGCGGAGCAAACACAGACTGGCAGGATGTTATTTATCGTGACGGAATGATTTCAAATTCACAATTATCGTTTTCAGGTGGTTCAGACAAAATCAGATATTATGTTTCCGGAAATTATTACAATCAAAATGGAGTTGTTATTAATTCAGGAATTGATAAATACACGATCGTAAGTAACCTTGAAGCTGATTTGAGCGACAAGTTTAAAGTGGGATTAAATTTATTCACCAGCAAACAAAACAAAGACGGAATTATCAGCCAGACTGGAGCCGGAGGAACTGGTGCTGCGGGTGTAATTGCTGCTGCTTACCGTTTTATGCCGGATAAAGGAATTTATAATGCAGATGGTTCTTATACAACTACAGCTCCAATTGGAGATGATATTGACAATCCGTATGCTACTGCAATGGAAAATATTCTGGAAGTAATCAATATTACCAACAGAAGTAATTTCTTCGCTTCGTATCAGATTACTAAAGATTTAAATTTCAAAACTACGTTAGGATTAACAGAATCTAATTCTCAAACCGGAAGATATATTCCATCTACTTTAATTGCAGGAAAAAACATCAAAGGAGAAGCTTCTGTAAACAACACCAGATTTTCTTCTTTCTTAACAGAGAATTATTTGACATATAAAAAAGAAATTATCCAAAAAGGAATTTTAACCGTTCTTGGAGGTTATTCATATCAAAAAAATACCAACGAAAATTCGTATGCCGCGTCAAGAGGGTTTCTTACGAACACCAATTCTTATCATAATTTAGGTGCCGGAACAGTATTTTTAAAACCAGATTCAGGTTTATCTGAAACAGAATTAATTTCTGCTTTCGGAAGGCTGAATTTTGATTACGATGATAAATACTTATTCACTTTCACAGCACGTCGTGACGGTTCTTCAAGTTTCAGTAAAAACTACAAATACGGAACTTTCCCTTCCGGAGCCGTGGGTTGGAATATTGCTAAAGAAAACTTCTTAAAAGATAACAAAACAGTTTCAAACCTTAAATTGAGAGCGAGTTACGGAGCAACCGGAAATCCATCGATTGGTGCCTACTCTACTTTATCGAGATTCTCAGAAATTTATGATGTCAGTGGTGACGTAATTGTAAATGCGGTTCAGTTAACGTCTTTGGATAATCCGAACTTAAAATGGGAAACATCGTATCAACAGGATTACGGAATTGATTTAGGTTTATTCGATAACAGAATCAGTCTTACGGCAGATTATTACAAAACAATTACTAAGGATTTGTTGTTCAACAGACCTTTGCCTGGAATTTCAGGAATTGCTTCTCAGCTTCAAAATGTGGGAGAATTAGAAAACAAAGGTTGGGAATTAGGTATCAATACTAAAAACTTTATTGGAGCAGATTTCACATGGTCTACGAATTTTAATATTTCGTCAAACAAGAATAAAGTATTGAAATTAGCTGATAATAAAGATTTATTAATCAACTCTGCACCAGGGCATTTCCTTGCAACAGAATCTCAGATCCTGAGAGTTGGTCAGCCGGTTGGTTCTTTCTTTGGATTTATTTATGATGGTGTAATTCAGCAAGGAGAAACTGTACTTCCGGGGAATTTTGAAACGGCTGCAGGTGGTGAAAAATTCAGGGATGTAAATGGTGACGGAAAACTGGATTCGAATGATAAAACAATTATCGGGAATCCAAACCCGGATTTCATCTTCGGATTGAACAATGATTTCACTTATAAAAATTTGGACTTGAATATTTTCTTTCAGGGTTCAGAAGGAAACCAAATTCTAAATTATACTTTAATGGAATTGGCTTCAGGAAACAATAATGCAACGACTGAGGTTTTAGATGCCTGGACACCAACAAATACGGATACAAATGTTCCAGCAAATGCAGCAAGAACCAAAAGAATTACTTCAAGATTTGTTTATGATGCAAGTTACATCCGTTTGAAAAACGTTTCTATTGGATATAGTTTAGATGATAAAGTGGTCTCGAAAATGGGATTGAGCAAAGTTCGTTTTTACGTTAGTGCGCAGAACCTTTGGACTATTACAGATTATCCGGGTTCAGATCCTGAGGTAAATTACCTAAACGACACTAACGCCAGAAGTAATACCAACTTAGGATTGGATTATGGAAGTTATCCAAACGTGAAAACATTCACTTTCGGTTTCAATTTAAAATTTTAACAGAATCATATTATGAAAAAATATATAGCCTTATTTTTCTTGGGAATATTCGCTTTTGGCTGCTCTGATCTTGAAGAAAAGCCGGTAGGAATCATTCGCCCTGATAACTTTTTTAACAATACAAATGACCTGCAAGCTGCTGTAAACGGAGCTTTTGCCAACATTGCCCACAATAATTATTGGGGAAGAGAATTTACAATCGCTTTGATGTTGCGAGATGACATGGCTGATATTGGTGACAGAACCACTCAGGCCGCGCGTATCGATGTAAATGATATGACGATGAATGATACCAACGCACTGGTTGCCAACTTTTGGCCACAATCGTATATCATTATCACTGCAGCAAATCAGGCCATTGAAGGTGCTAAAAAAACACCTGGAGATCCTGCAAAAGTAAATGCCATTGTAGCTCAGGCTTATTTTGCAAGAGCTTTTGCTTACTACCATTTGGTTCGGATTTTTGGAGATATTCCGTACGTTGATTTTGTTGTAAACGATGTTAATCAGGTAAATACGTTAGGCAAAACCAAAGAAGCTGAAGTATATGCTAAAATTATAGCCGATTTAGAATTTGCAAAACAATGGCTGGAAGACAAACCAAAAGTAAAAGCGGTTCCGGGAAAAGGTACTGCTGCAGGTTATTTGGCATCGGTTCATTTAACATTAGGAAATTATCAAAAAGCGTATGACGAAGCTAAATATGTCATTAACAATGAAGCTAAATTCGGTTTAGGTCTGGATGCTGATTTTCAGGATTTATTTAACGCTACAAAAGCGGCTTCATTAAAAGAACCCTTATTCACAATTGATTTTAATAACTTAGTATCAGGAAATTACGGCCAGGATTATACCGCATTTTTTACAGGTTCATTAAAAGACGACAGTTATAGTTACGGACAGGGATTTTCTGTAGCAGTTCCTTCTTTAAAAGTGTTTAATGACTGGGATAAAAGAGATTACAGAAGAGCGGTAAGTTTTGATACCATTATAAGAAAGAAAACCGGTCCAGGCGGAGCTTTACAGATTTATCCTTCAAGCGATAATGAAAAAGCACCTCGTCCGCATATTGCTAAATATTATCGTTTTCCGGGAAAAGCCGGTGCAAACGGAAGAACATCAGAACACAATTATATCACGATGCGTTATGCTGAAGTTTTACTGACTGCTGCTGAAGCCTTAAATGAAATTACACCCGGAACCACAGAAGCTGATGGTTATGTAAACCGAGTGCGTGCAAGAGCGAGAAATAAAGCAGGGAAACAAGTTTCTTTTCCTGCCAATGTAACTCCGGGACTTTCTAAAGCCGATTTTAAGAAAATGGTTATTAATGAAAGAAGATTAGAATTGGCTTTTGAATATATAAGATGGTATGACATCAAAAGGTTGAAAAACGGACCGGAAGTATTTGGACCAAATGGTTTTGAACCACATGCAAACTTTGACCCAAACAAAGATTATTTATTTCCATTACCAGGAACTGAATTAGCCATAAATCCTAATTTAAAACCGAACAATCCTGGTTATTAAAACAGTAGATTAATTAAAAATTTAGAATTAAAAATTAAAAATCTTTGAAAAATGTAATTATGTAAAACTCATGTTGTCATCCTGACGAAGGAAGGATCACACTAGAAGTTCCTCATGCAAAATCGCCAATCTTTGTCGAGTTTCTAGTGTGATTTCTCCTTCGTCGAAATGACAACTCTGAGAAATCTGCTCACTCGATAGCGAACAGGTGAAGCAAGGTTCAGTAGATTTTAATTTTTAATTCTCAATTTTTAATTTAAAACAAAAAATTAATTAGTAAGTATGAATAAATTTAATTCATCAGTTTTAATTCTTGGATTTGCACTACTGGCATCGTGCAAATCCGGGATTAATTCTCAGACCAAAACCACATCAGCTCCGGAAAATCTTCTGGAGAAAAGATATAAAATGCTGCTCGATTATCCGGTTGACTCAATGTCAATGCCACGCAGCATGACCATAAAAACCAATTTAATTAAAAAAGTTCCTTCACGAGACTGGACAAGCGGATTCTTTGCCGGAAACTTATGGCAATTGTACCGATTGACAGGCAATGAAGCTTATAAAAATCAGGCAGAAAAATGGACGCCTTTTAGTAAAAAAGAAAGTGTAAATAGTAATTCGCACGACGTTGGATTCAAAGTGTTTTGCAGTTTTGGAGAAGCGCTAAAAGTGGAAAACAAAGAAGAATATAAAGCCGTCATTATTAAAGGTGCCGAAACATTATGCACGCGTTTTAATGCCAAAGTCGGTGCCATCAGATCCTGGGATTTCAACAAAGAAATTTGGGATTATCCGGTAATCATTGACAATATGATGAATTTAGAATTGCTTTTTGAAGCCTCAAAATTATCAGGAAATAAAAAATATCAGGAGATTGCGATCCAACATGCCAATACCACTTTAAAAAATCAATTTAGGGAAGACAATAGCTGTTATCACGTTATCGATTATGATCCAGCTTCAGGAGCGGTAAGAAAGAAAACAACACTTCAGGGTTATAATGATGACTCTGTTTGGGCACGCGGACAAGGCTGGGCCGTTTACGGATTTACGATGTCGTACCGATATACCAAAGATCCGGCTTATTTAAAACAAGCCGAAGCGACCGCAAAGTTTTTCATATCCAATAAAAATTTGCCTGAAGATGGAATTCCTTATTGGGATTTTAAAGATCCTGCTATTCCAAATTCGGCACGCGATGTTTCTGCTGCAACCGTTATTGCATCTGCTTTATATGAATTGTACGGTTATACTAAAAATAAAACTTATTTGGCTTTCGCCGATAAAATAATCACTTCTTTAAATTCAGATAAATACATTTTAAGTGATGCTGTAAAAGCGCCTTTTATTTTAGATCACAGCACCGGAAACTGGCCAAAACACGACGAAATTGACGAACCTATAATCTATGCCGATTACTATTTTCTGGAGGCATTATTAAGAAAAAAGTAACAAATAAGTTGCAAAGGGACAAAGGTGCAAAGAGACAAAGGTTTTGAACCTCGGAGCCTTTGAACCTTTGAGCCTTTGAACCTTTGAACCTAAAAAAAAGCTTTATAAGCAATGAGAAACCAACCGCAGCACAATAACACATTTTTTACTTTTGCACTTTTTGTTTTTTTTCAGATTTGTCTGAGCAGCAGTTTTGCTCAGACAAAAATGAATATTAATGACAATTGGCTGTATTTAGAAAATCATACTTCTACCCTTTCCGAAGCTCAAAAAGCTACAAACTGGAACAACATAAATTTACCACACAGCTGGAACGCCGAAGACGCCACCGATTTAAATCCGGGATATAGACGCGATGCAAGCTGGTATCAAAAGAAATTGAATATTTCTCAAATAGATAAAAACCGACGTTATTCTATATATTTTGAAGGTTCAAATGTGACTACAAAAGTGTATGTAAATGGCAAAGAAGCCGGCGGACATATTGGTGGCTACATTGGTTTTACTATTGATATTACCAACTTAATAAAAGAAGGGAACAACGATGTTTTTGTACGCGTGGATAATAGTTATGACATCGAAATAATTCCGTCACAAAAGAGCGATTTCTTTATTTACGGCGGAATTACAAGAGATGTCTGGCTGTTATCTCAATACAAAAATCATATCAATAATCTCAAAATTACTACTCCTGAAGTTTCTGCTAAAAAGGCTTCAGTACAAATTCTGGCTTCGACAATAAATCCTGAAAATGCTAAGGATCTCTCATTAACAGTGATTCTTAAAAATCCGAAAGGGAAAAAAGTAGGCAGTAAAACGATTCCGGTTTCAGATAAAACATCAAATATAACTTTTGAAAACATCAAAAATCCGGAATTGTGGGATACAGATAATCCGAATTTATATTCTGTTACCGCTATTTTATCCGAGAAAAACCAAATCAAAGACAGTGTAAACGAAAAAGTAGGTTTCAGATGGTTTGAGTTTAAAGATCATGGTCCCTTTTATCTGAATGGAAAACGATTATTGATTCGCGGTACACATCGCCATGAAGAACAAGCGGGTGTTGGCGCTGCAATGAGCAATGAACAACATTGGGCAGATATGAAATCCATCAAAAATATGGGTGCTAATTTTGTTCGTCTCGCACATTATCCACAAGATCCCGAAGTTTATAAAGCTTGTGATGAACTTGGACTATTGGTTTGGGATGAATTGCCTTGGTGTCGTGGCGGAATTGGCGGTGAACTTTGGCAAACAAACACCAAAAATATGCTGACAGAAATCATCAGTCAAAATTACAATCACCCAAGTATTATAATCTGGTCTTTGGGGAATGAAATGAACTGGCTTCCTGATTTTCCCGACGGAGATAATACAGAAAAAACAAATATTTTTTTAACCGAATTAAACGACCTCGCACACAAACTTGATCCGACCAGAAAAACGGCTATCAGAAAGTATTATGAAGGGTCTCAGATTGTGGATGTCTTCTCCCCTTCTATCTGGTCTGGCTGGTATTCCGGAAGTTATAAAAGCTATCAAAAAGCGATCGATGTTTACAAGAAAGAATACAAACATTTCATACATGCCGAATATGGCGGAGACAGTCATGTGGGACGTCACAGCGAAAATCCGGTTACAGGTGAAAACGTCATAAAGGCCGAAGGCTGGGAAGAAGCCATCGTACAAACCAAAGTAGCAAATATTGCACAAATTGGAGATTGGAGCGAGAATTATATCGTTGATTTATTCGACTGGCATTTGCACATATCCGAGAATGATCCAACGTTTGTGGGCAACGTACAATGGGCGTTTAAGGATTTTGCAACGCCATTGCGACCTGAAGATGATATTCCGTACATGAACCAAAAAGGATTGGTGGACAGAAACGGAGTTCCGAAAGATGCTTATTATGTTTTTAAAAGCTATTGGAGCAAAGAACCGTTTACGTACATCGAATCGCATACCTGGACCGAGCGTCAGGGACCTGAAAATACACCAAGAACACTGAGTGTTTTCAGCAATTGTGAGAAAGTAACTTTATACCACGATGGAAAATCACTTGGTGAAAAATTGAGAAATCTTTCGCTATATCCTGCAAATGGTTTAACCTGGGATGTCAATTTTAAAAAAGGAGACAATATTCTGGTTGCCATTGGTGAAAATAAAGATGGGAAAACGGTTTCAGATACTTTAAAAGTAAACTATCGTTTCAACAAAAATGATACAGCGACTTCGTTACAACTGTCTTCTCAAAAATTAAAAAATGGCAATTATCTGGTTACGGCAATTGCAATTGATAATAATAATTTACGTTGCCTGGATTATGAAGAAAGCGTTTATTTTCAATGCCTAAAAGGTGGAAAAACCTTAAAAAATCAAGGAACACCAACTGGGAGTGAATCGATAAAGATGGCAAATGGAAAAGCGTCGATTGAGGTTGTACCGGATGGTTCCGGTGCACCGATTGAAATGACAGCTTTAAACCAGAGTTTTAAAGGCGAATATTTGAAGATCCTGATTGAATAAAATGCTTACTTAACCGCAAAGTTCGCAAAGTGAAAACGCAAGGTTCGCAAAGTTTAAAGAAAGCTTTGCGAACTTTGCGTAAAACCTTGGCGGTCTTTGCGGTTAAAAAACATAACTAATTACAATAAAATAAATACAATATTACCAATGAAAAAACTATTAACCGTAATCTTCTTAACCACATCTATTTTAGGATTTGCACAAAATCAAAACCTAATCTCAAACGTACCACACCGAAATACAACATCTTTAAACGGTGTTTGGAATTATATTATTGATCCGTATCAAACGGGCTTTTACAGCTTTCATCTTGATCAATACGATAAACAGGAAAAACCAGCAAAATCTGCTTTCTACAGTAATTATCATGCGGTAAACAAACAAGAATTGGTGGAATATGATTTTGATAAATCTCCACAAATCAATATTCCGGGCGATTGGACTTCACAAGTTCCGGAGCTTAAATATTACGAAGGAAACGTTTGGTTCAAAAAGTCATTCGATTATGATTTAAAAACAGGAAAACGTCTTTTTATTTATTTGGGAGCGATCAATTATAAAGCTGATGTTTATTTGAATGGAAAAAAACTAGGAACCCATATTGGAGGTTTTACACCATTCAATTATGAAGTGACATCGATTGTAAAACCAAAAGACAATTATTTGGTTATTAAAGTGGATAATACACGTCATAAAGAAGATGTTCCGACAATCAATACTGATTGGTGGAATTATGGCGGAATCACTCGTGATGTGACTTTAATTGAAGAAGAAGCGTCATTTGTTGAAGATTATAATATTCAGCTTAAAAAGAATAATCTGGTTTTGATTTCTGGTTTTGTAAAAATTAACAATCCTGATGCCGTAAAAAATGTTGTAACTATTACAATTCCGGAATTAAAAATCAATTACAAAGGAAAAGTAGGTTCTGATGGTCTTTTAAACTTCGAAATTCCGGCTAAAAAAATCTCGTATTGGTCACCTGAAAATCCAAAACTTTATGATGTAACAATTGATTTTAACGGACAAAAATTAAAGGATAATATCGGTTTCAGAACCATTGAAACCAAAGAAGATAAAATTCTATTGAATGGAAAACCAATCTTTTTACGTGGTATTTCAATTCACGAAGAAAATGCAAAAGGCGGACGCGCTAATTCTGAAGAAGATGCTTTGCGTTTGTTGAACTGGGCAAAAGAATTAGGTTGTAATTATGTTCGTCTGGCACATTATCCGCATAATGAAAACATTATCAGAACAGCTGATAAAATGGGCTTAATGGTTTGGGAAGAAATTCCGGTGTACTGGACAGTAGAATTCACCAATAAAGATACTTACAAAAATGCAGAAGATCAATTGACAGCAGCAGTTACCAGAGATAAAAACAGAGCTTCTATTATTATCTGGTCAATGGCAAATGAAACACCGGTTTCTGATGCCCGAAATACTTTTATCAAAAATTTAGCTGACCACACAAAATCTTTAGATAATACAAGATTAATCAGTGCGGCTTTACTAACAAAAAAAGAAACAATCAATGATGAAATTGGCGAATTTCTGGATATCATCGCGTTCAATCAGTATTTAGGCTGGTATGGCGGAAATCTGGAGGATGCTGAGAAAATAACCTGGAAAACCAAATACAACAAACCAGTTATTGTTTCTGAATTTGGAGGAGATGCCAAACAAGGTTTACACGGTGAAAAAAAGGAACGCTGGACCGAAGAATATCAGGAATACCTGTATATTCAAAACTTAAAGATGATTGAAAAAATACCTCATCTTAGTGGTTTGAGTCCCTGGATTCTGGTTGATTTCAGGTCTCCAAAAAGGCTTCTTCCGGGCGTTCAGGATGGTTACAACAGAAAAGGATTAATATCAAATGATGGTAATAAAAAGAAAGCTTTTTACATTATGCAGAATTGGTATGAAAAAAAGAAAAAAGAGCAAAACCAGAATTAAGAAACATTACCAATTCATTAACAAAAAACAAACTGTAATTATATGATTTTTCTTCATTATTAACTTACTTTGTAGTTATTCTAAAAATTGTAATCCTATGAAAAAATTATGCTTACTGGCAGTTATTTTATTTACTGCCGTTACAGTTCAGGCTCAAGATGCGGTAAAATTTGCTCCGTTAGATGCAAGTCCGGTTGATATTTCTTATTTCCCAAGCAGATCTGTTAAATTCAAAAAAACGGATACTCCTTCGCCTTCAATTAAAGTTATTTATTCAAGACCAGCTGCTAAAGGGCGTGTTATTTTTGGAGATTTGATTAAGTATGGTGAAGTTTGGCGTGTTGGTGCCAACGAAAATACAGAAATCAAATTCTACAAACCGGCTACTATCAATGGTGTTGCAGTTCCTGCAGGATCTTATAGTTTGTTTGCCATTCCTGAAAAAGACAAATGGACAATCATTATCAATAAAGAAGTTGATATGTGGGGTGCCTACGCTTATGATGAAAGCAAAGATCTGGTAAAAATCACAGTTCCGGTTAAAACAGTAACCACTCCAATTGAATTATTATCGATTGCTTTTACATCAAAAGATGGGATAACAAATTTGGTTATTGGTTGGGATAAAACAACGGTTGAAGTTCCTATTACGATCAAATAACAAATCGTTATTTTAACCTAAATATCAAAGAGACACTTAATTAAACAATAAGTGTCTCTTTTTTTTGTTTAATATTGAAGTAAATTTAACATTACCAAAAACTAACCAAAAACCACAAAGAATGAAAAGAACATGTTTACTTCTGTTATTTTTATTGTCCCTTTTTTCCGGATACTCGCAGCAAAAGTTTAAGATTACGTATGAACAATTAAAAGAGTATGAAGGTATTTATGAATATCAAAACAATACCACTTTACAAATAGCTGCGTCTCCAAAAGACACGATTTTATATGCTATTATCAACGAAAGCAAATATGCGCTAAAGCCTTCTGAAAAAGACATCTTTCTCAATATGTCTAAAGAAAAAATAACCTTCTTAAGAAATAATACTGCTGTTATTACCGGTTATACCTCTGACGGGAAAACTTTTAATCTCATTAATAAAAAAGTCAACTTTCCAAAAGAAATGTGGTATCCACGACTTAATTCAAAAGATTTTAAATATGTCTATCAACAACCCAAAAAAGATCTTGATGGTTTAGTAACGGAGTTGATCGATAATACCACATTAGATAAAGCATTGTTGAATAAAATGATGCAAAAAATAGTTGATGGTACGTATCCAAACGTGCATAGTGTTTTAATCATAAAAGATGGGAAGCTTGTATTTGAAGAGTATTTTTATGAATACAACAAAACGAAGTTACACGAAATGCGTTCTGCTACAAAAAGTCTGGTTTCTGCGCTTACCGGAATTGCGATTGATAAAGGTTTAATTAAAGACGCAAATGAAACAGTGCTTTCTTTTTTTCCGGAGTACACTCTTAAAAATCTAACAGAAGATAAAAGACAAATTACAATCAAAAACCTTTTAACCAACCAAAGTGGTCTTGATTGTGACTTGAGCAATCCCAAATCTGAAGGAAATGAAACTACCATGAATTATTCTGAAGACTGGGTAAAATTCACCTTAGACTTACCAATGGTTGATGTACCTGGCGGTAGAGGAATGTATTGTTCCGGTAATCCAATCACATTGGGTAAAATCGTTGAAAAAGCAACAAAAATGACACTTCCTGATTTTGCAAAAGAAACTCTTTTCAAAGATATTGGTATAAAAAACTTCAAATGGAATTTTAAACCAGATGCATCGAGTGCCGAAACATTTTGCCAAATTTATTTAACTCCCAGAGATATGGCTAAATTTGGTTTGCTTTATCTAAACAAAGGCGTTTGGAATGACAAACAGGTTATTTCTAAAGAATGGGTTAAAGAATCACTAACAAAACATTCTGTTGTTCAAGGTGTAAATTATGGTTATTTATGGTGGATTAAATACCTGGAAGTTAACGGAACTAAATATTATGGAAAAGCAGCACAAGGAAACGGCGGACAGAAAATTTACATTTGGGAAGACCAAAATATGGTTACAGTTATTACCGGCGGAAACTATAATTCGCAATCGCCAAGTGATGAAATAATTCAGAAATATATTTTACCTGCTTTTAAGAAGTAATAATTAGATTATTGGATCGTTGGATCTTGGAGAATGTTTTAAAATAGAAAAGGCTGTCAAAACTGACAGCCTTTCATGAATAAAAAACGGAGTAAATAATCTCAAAATCAGTTAAAATTATTATTCAATTTCAATCAATTTTGGACCTTTTTGTTTTGCTTCTTCTTTTTTAGGGATGGTAAGATACAGAAGTCCGTTTTCGTAACGTGCATTTATTTTATCTTCATCGACTACGTGTTTTGGCAATTCAAAACTTCTTTGAAACGATTGATAACTAAATTCACGACGAGTGTAATTTTCATCTTCTCCCTTGTCTTTTGTGTTTGTAGATTTCACACAAGAGATTGTCAATAAATTGTTATCCAGCGTAACGCTAAAATCTTTCTTGTCCAGCCCTGGCGCTGCGACTTCAACTTCATAGTTCTCAGCAGTTTCCTTCACATTTATAGAAGGTACCGTAGTACTGGTGGAAGAAAAATTACTGTTTCCCCAGTTAAAAAGCTCACGACTAAAAAAGTCATCAAATAATGCTGGTAATGCTTGAGAGTGATTCCCATTTCTTCTAATACTTAACATGATTTTTTCTTTTTAAAAAGTTATACATAGTAAATTAAATTCACATACAAAAAATGCAAAATAAATACCAAAGTAAAAAAACTGTCAATTTTTCAAGTTACTTGACATATTTTCAGACACATACGTAAAAATGTCAGTTTTGCAACTAAAACATGGTAATTATGTAACATTTAAACGAAATTATATAAGCATCGTATACACTTCAAGTGTATATTTGACACTTATCATGTTAATTTTCGATTTTAATTGTTCCACATACCTACTACAAATCGGAATTAATATTGTAAACCATAACCAAAACCAATGCGAAAATGGTGCAGTATTACACAACGTAATATAGTTTTATAAGTCAATAAAGAAACTATATTATGTCCCCCAAATAATGATGTAGTATTCTTCTATTTATTATAATTCTAAAAACTTTGTTTATTAGAAAACTGCATCATTTTTTTAATGAGCGTTTTCAATTTTCTTTTCTCAGAAAATAATCAAATCAGCAATATTTCCCATCAACAACTAGCAAGCATTCTTTTAATTTGTATCTTTTAAATCTGATGTTTTAGTTTAAGATGTTTTGTATCATTTTTTTATGATATTACAAAACTTATCCATTTTTCTTTTAATTAAAAAATCCCTTTAGGAAGTCAAGGCTTCCTAAAGGGATTTTTTAATTTTAGAATCAGGTATTACGCTGTTGCTACATTTGGTTCTAGTATCTTATCCAACGTAATTGGCAAATCTCGTACACGTTTTCCAGTGGCGTTAAAAACGGCATTTGCAATTGCAGGCGCCATTCCGACCAAAGCCGTTTCACCAAGACCTTTTGTTCCCATCGGATTACTGATTGGGTCTTTTTTATTGACGAAAAATACTTCTTGTTTTTCAATATCAGCATTTACAGGAACATGATAATCGGCAAAATTATTGTTTATCGGGCGACCAAAACGATGGTCAATTTCTAATGCTTCCATTAATCCCATTCCGATTCCTCCAACCGCCCCACCGTACATTTGTCCGGCAGAAGTTTTCTGGCTGATTACAGTTCCAATATCTGCGCAGGAAACCACATGTGCCAATCTTATTTTTCCTAAATTAGGATTCACCAGTACTTTTACAAAATGCACAGAAAATGAATAAATGGAATATTTTTTTGCTTCCTCGGTAGCTTTTGATACATTTTCTACTTCAAAATTTTCAAGCTTATTGGCACTCAGCAATGAGGCTAAAGAAACTGTTTTCGAATTGTCTTTTTTGGATGTTATTACACCATTGGCGAAAGCCAAATCAGTAATAGCTGTCCCTTTAAAAGTTGAAGTTTCAGCAGCCAAACCAAGTATTTTGCTGACCAATAAATTACAGGCATCGTGAACCGCAGAACCTACAGATGATGTTGTAGCAGATCCTCCCTGAGTTGGACCTTTTGGAAGTCCGCTTTTTCCCATTTCGATTACTACATTTTCTGTTGGTAATCCGGTAATTTCAGCTCCAATTGCGGTCATCATGGTTGCTGTTCCGGGTCCCATATCGTTTACACTACATTGTAATACTAAATTTCCATCGGATAAGAATTTTGCTTTTACAGAAGTTGGACTTCTATAACAGCCAAAAGTTCCGGTTCCCATTCCGTAACCTACCAGCCACTCACCTTCTTTAACTGAGCCTGGTTTATTTTTACGGTTTTTCCAGCCAATGCGTTCCATTCCGCCTTCATAACATTCCAGAAGATATTTACTGCTCCACGGTTTGTTTTGTTCCAAATCCTTTTCGGCATAATTTAGTTTACGAAACTCAATCGGATCCATATCTAATTTATGCGCCAGTTCGTCCATGGCACTTTCTAAGGCAAAAGAACCAGTCGCTTCACCAGGACCGCGCATCCAGATTGGTGTACAGGTATCCAGTTTTACAATACGATAGCGGGTAGAAACATTGTCACAATTATAAATAAATCGGGACATGTTTACCGTTCCTTCCATAAAATCTTCATAACTTGAAGTCATCGCTACAGCTTCATGCGTTAAACCAATCAATTTACCTTCTTTAGTAGCTCCTAAACCCATTTTTTGAATGGTGCAAGGTCTAAACCCAACATTGGTAAACATTTGCTCTCTGTGAAGCACTAATTTAACCGGACGATTTAATTTCTTTGATCCGATAAGAGCTGCAATTTCATAAGGCCAGGTGTGCAATCCCATTCCGAAAGCACCTCCAAGATATTCCGAATTTACAGAAACATCTTCTGGGGGAATTCCAAACACACCTCCTATACTTCTTCTTGTTCCTTCAACACCCTGACTTTTGGTATACACTGTTGGTTTGTTTCCGTCCCATTTCGCAATAATATTAGCCAATTCCATCGGATTGTGAACTTCAGTCGGAATAATGTATTCTTCCTCTAAAACAACGGCAGCATTTTTATAATTGTCGTGAACGCCGCGATGATAATCATCACCTTTATCGGTTTCTACTTTTTTCTCTTTGTCTTTTGCTTTTTGAAGATCTGTGATATGTTCTTCTTTGATATATTCCGCTTTAATTAAACTCGCTGCATATTGCATACGTTCAAAAGTATCAGCAATCACCATTGCGATCGGCTGATCGTAATACAGAATCGTATCGTCTTTAAAAACCTGAAGTGGTTGTCCAAAATTATGTGGATCTTTTGCTTTCTCGTATCCGGCGGGTTTATCTACATTCAAATGCGAAATAACAGCCAGAACTCCCGGCGCCCATTCGGCTTTTTTTGTATCTATGCTTTTGATTCTTCCTTTTGCAATCGTACTTCCAACCAGGCATGCATACACAATACCATCCGTTTTATACTCGGCTGAATAGGTTGCAGAACCCGTTACTTTAGCAAACCCATCTACTCTATTTATATTACTTGTCTTGCTCATAATTCAAATTATTTAGATGATGCTATAGTTAATGCTTCTACAATGGCATTTGGTCCGAGAACTAATTTAAAATCATTATCTCCATAACCTCTTGCTCCTTTCATAGCCAAATCAGCTGCTTGTCTGAAAATTGTTTCTGAAACTGTTTTCCCTTTTAAAAATTCTTCCGCTTCAGTAAGTCGCCAGGGTTTATGTGCTACGCCTCCCATTGCTAAACGTACGTCGTTAATCGTATTATTTTGAATATCTAAAGCTGCAGCTACCGAAATCAGTGCAAAAGCATAACTGCTTCGGTCACGAACTTTTAGATAGTGAACATTTTTAGTAAAGTTATTATTCGGGATTTCAACTGAAGTAATCAATTCTTTGTTTTGAAGTGTATTGTCTTTTTCCGGAGTATTTCCCGGAAGGCGATGGAAATCAGTAAATTTAATTTCTCTTTTTCCTTTTGGCCCTTCCACTAGGACTGTCGCGTCCAATGCTGCTAAGGCAACGCACATATCACTCGGGTGAACAGCGATACAACTATCAGATGCACCAAAAATGGCGTGCATTCTGTTTGATCCGCCAATAGCACCACAACCGCTTTTTGGAACTCTTTTATTGCAGGGCATATCGGTATTATAAAAATATGAACAACGTGTACGCTGCAACATATTTCCGCCAACCGTCGCCATATGTCTAATTTGCTGAGAGGCTCCGGCACTTAAAGCCATTGCCAGCAAAGGATGCTTTTCTATTATGGCGCTATCTTCGGCAACCTGACTATTTTTTGCCAACGCACCAATTGTTGTTTTCCCCGTTAGGAATTCTATCTTTTTTAAGTCTATTGCGGTAATGTCGACAAGTTTGTCAGGAGCGACCACATTTTTCTTCATTAAATCGACAAGATTGGTTCCTCCGGCAATAAACATAGCGGAAGATTCTTTACCGATGCTTGTAACAGCCGATTTTGATGATAATGCTTTTATGATTTGGAAGTTTTTCATGATAGCATCCCTCCTTCCTTAACTTCGGTAATAGCATCAACAATATTGTGGTAAGCGCCACAACGACAAATATTACCACTCATATATTCTCTAATTTCTTCTCTGCTGTTGGCATGACCTTCTTTGATGCAGGCAATTCCCGACATGATTTGTCCGGGAGTACAATACCCACATTGAAAACCATCATTTTTGATAAAGGCTTCCTGCATTGGGTGTAGTTTTTTCCCTTTTGAAAGTCCTTCAATTGTAGTAACCTGAGCATTTTGCTGCATTGATGCCAATGCTAAACAAGACAAAATTCTAGTACCATTAACATGTACGGTACATGCTCCACATTGCCCGTGATCACAACCTTTTTTAGTTCCGGTCAAATGTAATTGTTCACGCAGTAAATCCAATAAAGTGGTACGGGGTTCCACATTAAGATTTTGTTTTACTCCGTTTACTTCTATAGAAAGCGGAACCGTTTCAAGATATCCGGCGATTTTTTCATCCCATTTATTTTCAGAGGCCATCACCAATGAAGGCGGTGCCAAAGCAAGAGCGGTAAACAATCCAGACTTTTTTAGAAAGTCCCGACGAGATGCATTCGATTCATCTTCTGTCAATTTGTCTTTGGTTGATCTTTTGGCGGCCATACCTGGTATTTTTAAGTTAGAAAAAATCAAAAATGTTATTCCTAACAAATTTAACAATCCTACGCAATAAATACTTATAAAATTCACACAAAATCGTAATTTATTTGAGTAATAAATAAGAGATTATTTAAATTACAAAATTGTATTTTTACATCTTTAAGTAATATTTATGCCTCAATTACGCACTATATATTTAGACAATAATGCGACAACCCGTCTTGATGAACGGGTGCTCGATGCAATGCTTCCTTATTTTACGGATCTTTATGCCAATGCAAGCAGCAGTCATTTAGCCGGATTAGAAATTCAGGAAGCTGTTGAAAATGCCGCCTGGCAAACCGCTAATTTAATTGGTGCTAAAGAAGAAGAGATCATCTTTACTTCCGGAGCAACAGAATCAATTAATTTAGCCATTAAAGGATTGGCAATTGAAAACAAAAAACATATTGTAACTGTTGCTACAGAACACAAAGCTGTTCTTGAAACTTGCCGCTATATGGAAAGTATTGGTTTTGATGTTACCTACCTGCCAGTTGCTTCAGACGGAATTCTTGATATTAATATTTTAAATGAGGTAATTACAACTAAAACACTGATTGTCATAATAATGTTTGCAAATAATGAAACCGGAGTCATTCAGAATATTACTGAAATATCAACCGTTATTCATGCAAAAAATGCACTCTTTTTATGTGATGCAACACAGGCTGTCGGAAAGATTTTAATTGATGTAAAAAAACTTGGAATTGACCTTTTGGCACTTTCTGCACATAAGTTTTATGGTCCGAAAGGTGTTGGTGCCTTATACATTTCGGCGGAAGCCAAAATAAAATTATCGCCATTACTAAACGGCGGAAACCAACAACGAAAACTAAGAAGCGGAACTTTAAACATTCCTGGAATTATTGGTTTAGGTAAAGCAGCTGAAATTGCTGTTTTAGAAATAGATAACGACAACAATAGAATTATACTATTGAGAGATCAGCTAGAAAATGGTCTGTTAAAAATTAAAGGATCATTCATAAACGGAAATACCCATAACAGAATTTACAACACATCCAATATTTGCTTTCCGGGTGTCAATTCTGAAAAACTCATTATGGCATTGCAAAACATTGCTGTGTCAAATGGCTCTTCGTGCTCTTCTGTAACATCAGAACCTTCACATGTTTTAAAAGCTTTAGGATTATCTGATGAAGATGCTTTAAGTTCGATACGTTTTAGTTTAGGCCGATTTACAACTGCCGAAGAAATTGAAGAAACAATTGAAAGAGTAACTGCTTTGGTCGAGCAGCTTTCTTAATGCCATGAAGGCTAAGCCCCAAAGATTTTCAACTTTATCTAATTATAAAGACCAAAAAGAATTGTTTCTTTTATAGCTCACATTTACTTGTGCCTTTCCAGCTTGCACTTCAACAAAAAAACTTTGTGCCTTAGTGCCTTCGTGGCAAAACCCTACAATTCAGAAATGAGCTTATTATAATCTTCTTCTGTATCAATGTCGATATTACCTTTTTCAAATGGAATTGAAGCCGTATCGTCTAAAAATTGATTAATGATTTTTTTGGCTCCTTCCTGCCCTTTTAAATTCAGCAATTCGCCAAAGTATTTTTTATCAAATAAAACCGGCGTTCCTAATGTTTCAGCATAAGAAGAGGCTATAATTCCTTTTCCGTTTTTTTGGTGTTCAGCTATCAGATTTTCAAAAACAGAGTGAGAAACAAATGGTTGATCGCAAACGGCAAGAATGCATTTCTCTATTTCAGGAAATAATTGCAATGCTTTATTTATGCCTGTATTTATGGATGAAGACATTCCTAATTCCCAATCCTGATTAAAGGCCGTTTTTATTTTAGAAGAATCAATTTCCTTTTCTATTAATTCGTGATTTGCGCCGGTTACAACAATAACGACAGACTCTTTTATTGCAGAGGCTTCTGCAATAATGTGCTGCAAAAGGGTAGTGTCTTTATAAACCAGTAATTGCTTTGGCTGCCCCAATCTTGAAGAATTTCCTGCTGCTAAAATTATAATACCTGTCATCACTTCTTTTTTTAGATTACTATTTTTGAATCGTGTATTTTTTGTGTTTTGTGTTTGAGTGAAGTTCCTGTTTTTCCACTCATAACTGCTTTAATTTCTGCTATAATGGATAAAGCAATTTCTTCTGAAGTTTCAGCACCAATATCAAGTCCGATTGGGCCGTAAATACGATTCAATTGTTCTTCACTTAAAATTATTCCTTCCGAACTTAAATCGTCGAGCATTCGGTTTAATTTTGATTTTGGCCCCAGAATTCCAATGTATTTACAATCAACTTTTAAAAGTAATTTTAATACCGCCAAATCATATTTATAATCATGGGTCATTAAAACGAAATAAGTCTGCTCATCGATCTGAATATTATCGAGAAATTGTTCCGGTTTTACAACAAAAGTCTGTTTGGTTTCAGTAAATCGTTTTGTAGTCGCATGCGTTGCCCTTCCATCACCTATAATTGTTTCCCAACCTAATAAAGTAGCTATATTTACAAGTGGCTGAACATCATTTCCAGCGCCTGCAACAACAAGTGCAACAACCGGTTCTATGCACTCAATTAAAGCTTCATTTTCATCCTCGTCCTGTATTTGTTTTATGATGGTCGTCTTGCTTTCAAGTGCTTTTTTCACATCCGGAATAGTGTTTATTGCGATATCGTTACTATGTAAAATATCTGAATCTTTTCGATAAAATAACACTGTTCCTATTTGTGGTGCATTTCTTTTAAGCGAAAAAAAAGTTAAGATTATGGCGGCTTTTCGTTCGGTTTCTAATTGTTGTAAAAGCTGTATGGGGTTATTGATTAAATCATCATTAATATATTCAAAAAGAATATGAACAATTCCGTTGCAACCCAATTGTAGTCCAACTTCACTATCATTTTCATTAGTGGTATTGTAGGTAATTAATTTATTTTGCTGTTGATGAATAGACAGTAATGCTTTTCGTAAAGCATCACCTTCTAAACAACCACCACTAATGGCACCTGTCAGATTTCCATCCTCAGTAACCAACATGCGTGCACCGGGCTGGCGATAAGACGAGCCTTCTACTTTTACCACAGTGGCAAGAGCAGTCTTTTTTCCGGCTTTTTTCGCCACTGAATAGGCTTTTAGAATTTCATTAATTTCCTTCATAGTAATAACGGTTACTAACAAAAGTAGATAATTATTTTTTTGATGAAGACCTAAACCATTAAAAGTATTAACCCAAAAAAGTAGTGTTTAATTGAAATCTGCTTTCTGAGGTTTATATAATGTGTAATCTTCTAATTTTCAATTTTATTTTTCTGAAAGATTAATTTATACCATCAAGTTTTGTATTTTTATTAAAGCAAAGTTTATTAATACCTAACTTAAAAATAAATAATATGGGAAAATTTGTAATTACTAAAAGAGGAAACGGTGAATTCCAATTCAATTTAAAAGCAGGAAATGGACAAACAATTTTAACTAGTGAAGGCTATAGTACAAAAGCGGCCTGCACGAACGGAATCGAGTCTGTGAAAACCAATTCACAAGATGATAGCCGATACGATAAAAAAGAATCCAGCAACGGAAAACTATATTTTAATTTAAAAGCCAGCAACGGTCAAATTATCGGATCAAGCGAGATGTACGAAAGCACATCGGCCAGAGATAATGGAATTGCATCAGTAAAATCAAATGCTCCCGATGCAGCTGTAGATGATCAGACTTCATAAATCATAGCAATACAAATTAAAAAACGAGGTTTAGCACCTCGTTTTTTTTATATTATATCTGACCGAATTTTCTTTTATAACGATTTAATTCCTCTTCTGTTTTACTTAAAAGTTTTTCTAAAAGCCTTATTTTATCTTCATACAATTCTTTTAAGGCGGCACTGTTATCAGAGTTAATTAAAATATTTCCATTATTACTATTTCCTTTTACGGTATTTATGCTATTAAAATATCTTTCACTGTCAAAACTAATGATATCTTCTACGCTAACTTCTAAAATCCGGGCTATTTCAACCAATTTTACATAGGTTAAAATAGTTTTTCCTTTTTCAATTTTACTATAACCCGCCTGGGTGACACCAAGTTGATCTGCCATATATTCCTGGGTATAATTTTTTAATTCTCTAATGCTTTTAATTTTATTTTTTATTGAAGTGGCCATAAGTTTTATTTGGGGGACGTGTATAGCTAAATCAGCTGCTACTAAACTTAAGGATTGTAGCTATATTTTGGAAATCTGATAGCGCTTCAAATGTAGGTTAATGAAGCAGAATTTGTCTAGTTGTTTATTTTTTTCTAGTTGTAATGATAAAACCGTATACCAGAGCAACAATAATAAAAGCCAAATCATAATCAGAAATTTCATGTAATAATTGATTCATTTTAATACCTTATTTTTGGTTTGGTGCAATATTCGATAATATTCATGATTCAGGTACTGATCGATTTGCTTTCCAATTAATGGACGGTCCTGAACATCAATTTTAACCTTAATTTCTTTTTGATAAATGTCTTTTACAACCACATAATATTCAAATTCGATATTGGTGTGTAATCTTAAAATAATTAAGATTGCATAACAGAGTAAAGTTGGTATTACATAGTATAAATCCATTAAATTAGTAAAAAGCATGCAATAATAGGCCAAAGCCGTAACGGCAATAAAAGTACAATTTACAAGAAAATAGGTTTTCTTTTTTTTGAGCAATAGAAGCTCTTCAATTTCATTAAAATTGTATTGCCATCGTAGTGATCCATAATAAAATTGCACCTGGTCATGGGTAAGGGAAATGAACATAATAATTAATAGTATTAAAAATAATCGAATCTATCTTAAGAAAACCTACAACAAACCCTTAAAAAAGAATTAGTTACAGTGTAAAAAAGCTATTTGAAAGTATAAAATGTTACAGCAACACTTCATATCGCAATATTACGGAGAATCTCTATTTTTTTTCTTACAAACCATCTTATAGAATATAACCAACAGTTGTAATTAAATCCAAAACATCAATTTTTACTGACATTCTACAAAATACGTTTAACATTTTACTCATATAATTAAACAAAACTTACACTATTGCTTTTTTTATTACAATTATATTCTGGCCAATTGAATAAACGCAAAAAGCCATTTCTTTTGACAGAAATGGCTTTTTATATTTTAAAAAAATAATACTAATAAACTATTTTATTTCATTTATTCCGCTGTGGGTTGGAGTTACCTGCCTGATTGTTCCATCAGCATTAAACTCTAATTTATCGATACAAACTTCCCGGTGAAAACCACCGGCATCTCCCATTTTTATTCCTGTTGGATAAGAAAAACGGTGATACGTAATGTACCATTCGTCTTTCTTTGGAATTTGTAAAACCGAATTATGTCCTGTTGCATAAATTCCCTGATCAGGAATTCCCTGGATTACAATATTGTTTTCCGGAATTTCAATTGGTCCTAAAGGAGATTTTGATGTTCCATATCTTACTTTATAATTAGGACTTCTTGTATCGTCTTCACTCCATAAAAAGTAATAAATTCCTTTTCGATAGATGATATAAGTTCCTTCCCTGAAAGTTTTGTCAACCTGAATTAATTTCGTACTTCCCGCTTTAATCGAAATCATATCAGTATTCAATTCGGCTACAGCCATATACCCATTACCCCAATACAAATAACTTTTACCTGTTTTAGGATCTGTAAAAACATCCGGATCAATTTCCTGACCGCCTTTTACTCCATCGGGTCTTTTATTTATCAAAGCTTTTCCACTGTCTTTAAAAGGTCCCGTTGGGTTATCCGAAGAGGCCACTCCAATTTTTTGAGCCGCTGTGAAATAATAAAAATACTTGTATTTTCCTTTTATCTTTTTCTCTACAATACAAGGCGCCCAGGCATTTCGGTTGGCCCAGCTTACGTCTTTTCGCAGATCTACGATAATTCCTTCGTCTTTCCAGTCTGTCAAATTATCTGATGAGAAAGTTTTGAAATAATTTCCAGACCAGCCATCAAAACCATCACTGGTTGGATAGATGTAATACTTTTTTGTTTTGTTTGAATATAAAATTTCAGGATCAGCATAATATCCTTCTAAAACAGGATTATTGTTTATTTTTGGAAATTTTTCAGGCATTCCCCATTTCGCAATTAATCTTTTCAGTTCAGATCGTGTGATAGGTAAAATGGTTCCGTGACGCGGATTAAAATCCATTGAAATATCATTGTCAATTACGGCGAAATTTTCAAGATCTTTACTTTTTGTAAATTGATATTTCCCCTTTGTATAGACATCATACATCAAAATATAATCATCAGAATTGTTTAATTTAAAAATGCTTGAACCTTCGACAGGATCTTTTGTCTGTTGCAGATAATTGTCGTTTTCTGTCCAATTCCCGGAAGTCAAATCCGTTGTTGTGGCCACTTTTATTCCCGCTTTTTCGGTTTCAGTTTTATAAAAAAGATGATATACGCCATCTTTCTCTATAATATCGCCGTCAATACAAGATCTTTCAGATTTTGGAACAAATAACAATTTTGGAGCACTTTCTAAACCTGTAAAATCTTTATTGGCGTAAGCGTAATAAATTTTGTCCGGACCGCCTGCATGCTGCAAACTAAAGTAAATCAGGTATTTTCCTGTTTTGGCATCATAAATAGTCTGCGGTGCCCAAACTCTTTTCAGATTCTCGTTTCCGGGAAAGGTTGTTTGAATATTTACAATACTGCTTTTCCAATTTACAAGATCAGTGCTTTTTAGCAAAACCATTGCACGATTGCTATCCCAGCCTTTTGAAGATGTCATATCAGTCAAAACCATATAAAAAGTTTTGCCATCATCACCACGCAAAATATGCGGATCACGAACACCTCCAGTTGAGCTGATTACTTTGCTGTCTAAAACTGGTTTATTAGTATTGAGATGATAATAATGATAACCATCTGCACTAATGGCAAATCGAACAGCTTCATCTTCAACAGAATTTCCGGTGAAGTAAACAAACAAATAAGCTGTTAAATCTTTCTCAGCGATTATGGGCGGAACTCCTTTTGTATTGTTGTTTTGAGCTTGTAAAAGATTAAAAATCATTAAAAATAATACAAGGCAAAAATGTATTTTTCTCATTATTTTTTAGCTTTTAATTGATACAAAATTGAGCTGTGAGGTTTTAATTGTGCCGAAATTGCTCCTCCAACAGCAACTTTCGATTTCTCGCCTGTCCATATATTTAAAACTTCTGTATTTCCTGAAATTCCAAGATCAGAAAGATTTATCGAAATCGTTTCTGAAGCTGTATCCGAAATATTAAACAAAGCCAGATAAACACTTCCGTCTTTAGGATTCTTTGAAGTCACCGCAATTTTTCCGTCTTTCTGGAAAAGCTGTTTTACATCGGTACTTTCATTGTGCATTTTAACCACATCTTTATTGGTTAATAAGGATAAAGTAAAAGCATCGTTGCTTGGTAAATCTCCACCAAAAAACAATGGCGATTTAAAAATATTGAAAAAGGTAATTAAGGTATATTGCTCGTCTTTTGTTAAGCGTGTCATTCTGTCTTCGCCACGTTCTCCCCTAACTGAAATACGACCTAACGGAATCATATCGCAGTCTGGCCAGGTTCCGGGTGCAATATACGGGTACCATTTTTCGCTTACTTTCATTAAATGTGTAATATGAGGCCAGGTGTCCCAAACATCATCAACCATACGCCACATATTGGCATGTTCTTTTACGTGAGGAGCTGCGGTTATAGGAGTTTCACCTGGAGAAGTACTCAATACGATTTTGCGTCCAGATTTGTCGATCGCATTTCTAATTAAGTTGATTTCGCCTTCGTGATAGGGTCTGGATAAATCATCAATTTTGATGAAATCAACTCCCCAACTTGCATAAAGCTCAAATATAGAATCATAATATTCCTGTGCTCCCGGCTTATCAGCAAGAACGGTGTAATTATCCTTTAACCATTCGCATTGCAATGCTGTCGTATAAATTTGGTCTGCTGTGATTCCGTTTGCACCTTTAATTGGCATTTTGTCTTCCACCGCTTTTTTCGGGATGCCACGCATAATATGGATTCCGAATTTTAATCCTTTTTTATGAATATAATCTGCTAAAGGCTTGAATCCTTGTCCGTCTTTTGCTGACGGAAAACGATTTACGGCTGGCAAATATCTTCCATATTGATCGATTACATATCGTGGATCTGTTTGGTTATAGCCTCCTGCTTTATCATTTTCGACAAACCATCTGATGTCGACAACGATATATTCCCAACCGAATTTTTTTAGGTTTTTTGCCATATAATCGGCATTGGCTTTAACTTCGTGTTCTTCAACTGTTGGTCCATAGCAATCCCAGCTGTTCCAGCCCATCGGTGGCGTTTGTGCCCATTGTTTGAATTCCTCTTTTTTAAAAACTTTTGTCTGGGCATTAGAAGAAACCGATACTAAAACCAATCCCAAAATCAACGGAACTATATTTTTTATTTTCATTTTGATCTTAATAAGTGTTAACAATACACTTCAAATATAATAAACTTTTAGTCATTATATACAATTAACCTGTCCGCTAACCAAAAATGCTGACAGGTTAATTGGCAATTTAAAAACTAACTACTAATTTGTGTGAATTAGCTCCGGAGGAGCAACATATTTATAGCAAATCATAATCCCTTCCGGATATAGCTCCGGAGGAGCGATATGTAAAAAGATTTTCAGGTTTCGATGGGGGCTCTCACGCATAAATCTTTTATTTTCTATAAACATGTCGTTCCGCTGGAACTCAAAACTAATAACATATAACTTCTTACTTCTTACTTCACATTTACAATAACTTCAACCGGTTTTAACCATTGACTTGTAAACGTAACTTTTATAGGCTGAGATGATTCTCCCGTTGCCTGAACATAAGCCGCAATGTGACCGTGGAATACGCGCTGAACATTATCTGTATAATCTGTCATATCGCTGTTGTTTCCTGCCTCAAGTCCTAATAAAGTTCCCGGACCCGTTATTGTACAAGTTACTTCATTATCTGAAAGCATTACCGGAAGACCGTTTTGGTCTTTTAGCTGCACCATAATTTTAGCCACTCCCTTTTCTTTTGCAATTGTAATATTAGTATCAGTAATGGTTAATTCAACAGGTTGTTGTGTTGAATTAATCACGTATCTGCTTACTTCCTTATCATCCTTATTTAAACCAATAGCTTCTAATTTTCCGGCAGCAAACGGGATATCCCAATAAATAATTCCTGTTTTCTCATCATATGCTTTTGTTTCACCAATTACTTTTCCGTTTAATTCTAAACGTGCTTTTGCAGCATTTGTATAGCACACAACACGAATCTTTTCACCTTGAGTGTAATTCCAGATTGCCCATGCATCTTTAGAAATATCTTTATCATTTTTTAAAGGATAGGTTCCAATGTAAGCCATTGGTTTATCAGACCATAAAGATTGACGGAAATAACCTCTAGGTTTAATAATTCCGGCAAAATCAACCAAACCTGAATAAAATCCTCTTGAAGACCATCTTCCTGATTCTCCTAAATAATCAATACCCGTCCAAAGGAATTGTCCAAAAATATGTTTGTTGTTTTTTACAGCAAGCCAGGGTTCCATATCGTGAACATTCTCACTTCCGTAGATAACTCTGTTTGGATATTTTTCGTGATCCGATTTATATTTGCTTTCTGTATAATTATAGCCTGTGATATCCAAAGCTCCCGGATATTCTGTTTCGTTAGACATCGCAACACCTGCTAAACCTGCCGTTGTTGGACGAGATTTGTCGTATTTTTTTACAGCTGCAACCAAACGTTTTGCAATTACTCCAAGACGCATCGCATCTGGAGCATCTTTTTTATAACCTCCGTAAGCCGCTTGTCCAAAACCATCTTTTCCTTTGTCTAAAACTGGGTGAGAATAAGGATCATTTGGATAATCAACCTCGTTACCAATACTCCACGCAAAAACGGAAAGGTGATTTCTGTCACGACGTACAAAATCTTCTAAATCTTTCTCTGCATAGTCTGCAAAAATATCAAACGAACCTTCGAATCCCGGTGTTCCATAATTCCAGCCTTCTAACCATTTACGTTTTGGGAATTCCCATTCGTCATAAGCTTCATTCAATACTAAAATTCCTAATTCATCACACAATTCGTAAAAAACCGGTGCTTGTGGATTATGACTTGTACGAATAGCGTTTACACCAATTTCTTTCAATGTTTTTAATCTGGTTTCCCAAACTTCGCGAGGTACTGCAGAACCTAAAACTCCGGCATCGTGATGTAAACAAACGCCTTTCATTTTCATCCATGTTCCATTTAATGCAAAACCATTATTAGAATCGAATGTGAAAGTTCTAAAACCAGTTTTTGTAACCGTTTGATCTATTTGTTTTCCATCTTTCAGGACGGTTGTTTTAAGCTGATATAAGTTTGGATTATCTATGTCCCATAATTGTGGATTTTTGACATTTAATTTAGCTGCAATTTTACCACTCTGATTCGCTGCAACTTCTACTTTATTAGAAGCTTTTGCAACAGATTTTCCCTCTTTTGAAATCAATTCATTAATAACAGTTAAAGTTGATTTTGCTGAAGATCCATTCTCTACATCAACCTCAACATTCAAAGTTCCTGTTCCTTTTTTTATTTCCGGATACGCATAAACGCCCCATTGTGCAATATGAACCGGATTTGCATAAACTACCCAAACATTTCTATAGATCCCTGAACCCGTATACCATCTGGAATCGGCACTTTGACTATGGTCTACACGTACTGAAATGGTGTTTTCTCCTCCGTATTTTACAAACTGAGTAGCATCATAAGCAAAAGAAATATAACCGTTCGGGCGTTTTCCTAAAGAATGTCCGTTGATGAAAACTTCGCTTCTGTTGTAAACTCCTTCAAAATACAAATACACTTTTTCTCCAGCTTTGCTTTGCGGAATATTGATTGATTTTCTATACCAGGCAATTCCGCCCGGTAAATAACCTGTACAGCTTGCCAGCGTTGGGCTTAGCTGTCCTTTTACGCTCCAGTCGTGAGGCACGTTTACTGACTGCCATTTACTGTCGTCAAAAGTTGTATTTTTTGCATCTGAAACATCCTGAAGATTGAATTTCCAGTTGTCATTAATTTTCTTCGAATCTCCAAACGAAATCTGGCTGAACGCCGAGACGCACGAAAAGAGTAAAACAGGTAATAAGATTTTTTTTGTAAACATTTTTTTAAAGTTGCTAAGTTGCTAAGACTCTAAGATTCTGAGCTTTTTATTTAATACTTAATTTTGTTTCCGGTTTTCAGTTTTCAGTCGCAGTCTCAGTTTTCAGTTTCAAATGCAACTGCAACTGCAAACTGAGACTGTGACTGTGACTGAGACTGCGACTGTAAACTAATACTTCAATTCACCAACAAACGTTACAACTGATTTTGCCGGGATTTCCAAGTTATCAATTTTCTGAATATTGGTTCTTTTTAAATTTGAATTTTCTGAAGTTACATAGGGCATAACTTCATTATTTTTGAGTGTTCCTTTTGATAAATCAAACTTGTATTTCTGAGATGATTTTCCGCAATTTACGGCAACGACAATCAGTTTTTTGTTTGCTGTATCTTTGTAGGCTGTTAGCATAACATCATTTGCTGCATCGAGTTCATTTTGATTTGGAACATCAATTCTCAACATTCCCGGACGTACAAACAAAGAGTAATTTCCTAAAGCCCAAAGTAGTTTTGAATCATGAAATTCTCCGTCGTTTCTAACATAATCCGGTGTGGTTCCTCCGTTGCTTTTTCCATCATCCAGATAAATCAAACCGTCTTTGTAATCAACGCGGGTTATAGAAGTCCACCATTGCCACGAAGCTGCATTCGCCACAGCAATATCGTTATGAATCAAACGTGCTACGAATAACGCGGTCTGCATTCCTAAATCTCTTCCTCCTCCTGAACCACCCGGAATTTCAGCTTCACCCGGATTTTCTAAAATACAATATTCAGACTGCCAATACTTTAATCCCGGATTTTGTTTCACATTGGCAGCGATCAATTTACGGCTTAAAACTTGCTTTTCTATTGGCCAGGTTGTAAAATAACTGTGACCTAAAATTACATTTTTAACATTTGGAAGTTTAGCAATGTTTGTTTTTGTTTTTCCGAAAAAATAATCAATTTGATTGTCACGGTTTTCTCCATTTACATTCTCATATAAATAATTGATTTGTGCGGCTTCAGCAATTACAATCTCAGTACTCATTTTTTGAGCTTTGAGTTTTTCTGAAAGTGATTTGGTCAAATCATAAATTTCCTGATTGGTTGCCGGTGTTCCTTCCTGGCTGTTGGTATCACCATGTTTCGGCATCCATTCCCACTGCGGTTCGTTTATTGGACTTATATAATCGAATTTTATTCCTTCTTTTTTCTCCAACCCTTGAATACTTTGAACTAAGAAATCGGCAAATTTTGGAATTGCACCATCTTTTAGATTCAGTTTATTCTTTTGAGAGGCAAAAGATAATCCGTTATTTGTCATATAAACTGGCGGGCTATTGGTAAAAATCAGGAATTTTTCAACACCTCGTTTTTTAGCAGCCTGCAAAAACCATCTTTGTCCTTCTTGTTTAGAGAAATCATAAGTTCCATCCGCTTGCAAAAAAGATTCGCTTCTTCTCCATTCGTCCGAAACTTTACTCTTTTCGCCTTGTTCTGCACTTCCCGCACCCAAATTAAATCTCCAGATCGAAAGTCCAATTCCTTTGGGGTTTCCCTTTGCATCGATTTCTTTACTAAAAAGTAAATCAGCAATGGCATTCTTTTTCTGTTCCGGCCATTTACCCACAAACTGGCATCTCCAGGCATCAGAACCTCCAAAACCATCCATGGTTTGTACAACATTATCTGTGCTAATGGTTACGGTTCGCTGCCCATAAGACAGCGAACTCATTACCAATAAAAGCGAGATATATATTTTTCTCATTTTTTGTATTCTATTTTTCTATTGACACCAATCTTTGTCGAGCTACTCGCGGAGATCCCTCGTTCCTCGGGATGACATACTTGCCGGTTAAAAACCTTAGTCCCTCAGCATCTTAGTTCCTCAGCACCTTCTATTTATACGTCCCAACATAAGTCACAACAGACTTGGCAGGGATCACAAAATTAGAAGCATCGACAGCGGCACCTTTTTTCAAACTTAAAGTTTCAGAAGTCGTGTATGGCGTAAATTTATTATCGGTTAAAGCTCCTCCCGTAAGATTTAATTTGTAGGCTTTCGCCGATTTGCTAATGTTAACCGCAACAACAACCAATTTTTTTGTTGCCGCATCTTTATATGCCGTTACCATTACATCATTCACGGAAGTGGCATTATCCACACTTGGAATCTGAACTCTTACCATTCCCGGTTTTACGAAGAAGGAGAAATTTCCTAAAGCCCAAAGTGTTTTAGAATCTCTAATGTATCCGTCGTTTTTGCAATAATTGGCATCTCCTGCACCTTTACTCGCATTGTCGTCTACATGAATTAATCCGTCTTTGTAATCGCCACGGCTTATCGCAGTCCACCATTGCCATGACGTAACGCCTCCAATTGCAATATCTGTACTGATAATACGGGCTGTCCAAAGTGCCAGCTGAATTCCTAAATCTCTTCCTGCACCGCCACCACCTTGTAATTCTGATGTTCCCGGGTTTTCTAAAACACAATATTCTGAAGACCATAAACTAACTGCGCCAACTCCCTGAATTCTTGAAGCCGCTTGTTGTCTTGATGAAACCAATTCGCTCAAAGGCCATGCCTGCCAATAACTGTGTCCGGAAATAGTTTTCTTTACATTTGATAATCCTGTAATTTTTTTAGCAGAATTTGGTGCAAAGAAATAATCAATCTGATTAGATCTGCTTTCTTTTCCTGAAACTGTTTTATATAAAGCATCATAAGCTCCGGCTTCTCCCACAACAATTTGAGCAGTAAGCCCTTTTGACTGTAATTTTGGAGATAATACATTTACAAAACTGTAAATATTAGCATTGGTAGCCGGAGAACCTTCTTGTGCAGTTCCGTCCCATTCGTATTGCGGTTCGTTAAACGGACTCACATAATCGATTGTTAAACCTTGTTCTGTTTTTAATTTATCCAATGAAGTCGCCCAGAAATCAGCCAATTCAGGCATTTTTCCTTCTTTTAAATTATAGAATTCTTTGATGCTGGCGTGTGCTTTTCCATTTTGAGTCAAATAAACCGGTGCACTGTTGGTAAAAGCCAATAATTTCTCAACACCACGCTCTTTTGCTGCTTTCATAAACCAAACCTGACCGGCTTGTTTGCTCATGTTGTAACTAACTCCGTCTGTTGTAAAACATTCTGTACGTCTCCATTCATCTGTAATATCGCTGGCATCGCCTTGTTCTGTGCTTCCGGCTCCAAGATTAAAACGCCATAATGATAGTCCAATTCCTTTTGGATTTCCGTCAGCATCCAATTCTCTGCTGAAAAGCAAATCGGCCATTTTATTTCTTTTATCAGAAGGCCAGTTTTTTCCAATGAAATTACACTGCCAGGCATCAGAAGCACCAAAACTTTCCATTGTTTGGAGATTCATATCCAGATTTACACTTAATTCTGCAATAGCGTTTTCAGCACCTGAATCATCAGATTTTTCAGAGTCGCAACTAACGAACAAAGCGTTAGCGAAAAGTAAGCCTGCACATAGCAGACTTACTTTTTTGTTATTTATAAATCTCATTAGTAACCAGGGTTTTGTTTAATTAGTCCTCCACTTAAATCAATTTCTAATTGTGGAATTGGCCATAATAAGTTTTTAGCAGGGTTAAAATTGATTCCCTTATCCTGCGCTTCTCTTAAATTGGTTGTTTCATACGGATCTGTAGAATTCAAATTATATTGAACAAATGTTCCATTTGGTCCCATTAAACCTTCAATTACCCGTTTACCTGTCGTTGGGTCTTTTTCACGGCGAATGTCAAATAAACGCAAACCTTCAAAAGCCAATTCTAAACGGCGTTCTTTATAAATTTGTTTTAGCAGCGTTGGGCCTGATATTCCTGTTTTAGGATCTAATTTTACACGAGCTCTGATAATGTTAATATCCCCTAAGGCATCTCCTGTTGTATGATAACTTGCTTCTGCTCTTGTTAAATACATTTCAGCCAAACGAATCAATGGTACATTTAATGGCAATTTACCGTCTTTTTGATCTAAAGCACGACGTGTTGCTATCGGAATATAATATTTACGGCAAATACGTCCTGATTTATTATCGTTCAAACTGAATTGTGTGTTGGATTTAAAACCTCATCTCCGTAAGCTGCTTCTCCCCACTTCGTAATAGTACTTCTGCGACGGATAACATCATTTTCAGAAAGATAGGCATTCTCTAAATCGCTGGTTGGCATACACCATCCCCAACCGTCAATAACATCTGCTGCGTCATTACTTGGGAAATTCTTCTTGTCTTCACCCCTTGCTCCAGAGAAAGTAGGAAGCATAGAACCTAAACTTTTATCTTGTACAGATGAAGATTGCGCCTCAAGAATTGACTCTACTCCATTATGATTATTTACATTCCAGATGTTTAGGAAATCTGCTTCAAGAGCAAAAGGCCCTTCGGTAATAACTTTGTTAGAATATAATTTGGCATCTGCCCATTTTTCCTGAAATAAAGATACACGCGCTAATAAGGCATAAGCTGCCCATTTATTCACTCTACCGCTTCTGTTTACCGGAATGCTTTCTAATTTTGCTGCCGATTCTTTAAGGTCAGCTTCAATTTGTGCATACACTTCAGCAGCCGGACTACGCTGTAATTTCAAATCAGCGGTTCCAAGCGATGTTGTATATAATGGAACATCTCCATAAAGATTTACCAACTCATAGTAGCAATACGCGCGAATAAATAATGATTCTCCCATATACTGATTTTTTTGAGAATCAGAAATTGGCGCTACGGCCATTTTCTCTAAACCTATATTTGCAGATTGAATCGTATAATAATGAGCCGTATAAATACTGTTCATTGATCCCATGTTTTCTGGCGTAATAAGGTATTGTGCAGCAGGCTTAAAAGCCCCACTGTCCTGTCCTGTATTACCCATCCAGGCATCATCAGTAGCCGATTCATTCGCTAACCTTGGGGCCAGCAAAGTATACCAGTCATTTGACAATAATATTCTATGCGTTAGTTCATTGACATAATTCTCGCATTCTTGTGCCGTTTGAAAGTAGTTCTCTAAAGTTTGAGTTCCTCTTTGTTCTTTTTCGATAAAATCATCGCAGGAAACTGCAATAAGGGAAAAAGTTAGTATTGATAATATGATTTTTTTCATGTTCGTTTATATTAAAATGCTACATTAAGACCCATCAAAATTGTTGGCTGAACCGGATAGTTCCATCCTCCAAAACCAGCTCCTTTAACTCTGTCACCTTTATCCGGATCTCCTCCTGCAACTTCAGGATCAACTCCTGAATAGTTTGTCCATGTCCACAAGTTTTGGCCTGATAATGATAATCTCAATTTATCTAATCCGAATTTGTTGTAAAATGAATATCCTAACTGAAGGTTTTTCATACGAACAAACGATCCGTCTTCCACATATAAAGAAGAGAATTTTGTGTAATTTTCGTTGTTATCATCTTTAGATAAACGAGGAACCGAATTTGAAGTTCCTTCACCATGCCAGGCCATTTGCTCTAAGTTGCCTACTTTATTTGATAAGCTAACTCCGTTATACAGATCGGAAATATTTTGATTCACGATATCGTTTCCAATACTTGAATAGAAGTTTGCAATTAAATCGAAATTTTTATAGCCAAAATTCAGGTTAAGACCAACATTGTAATCCGCCCACGGAGAACCAATTTTCGTTCTGTCCTTATCATCTAATTTCCCATCTCCGTTCACATCTTTAAAACGAATATCTCCGGCTTTTGCATACGGCTGTAATTTAGTTCCGTGTTCGTCTGTATGTGAGTTCAATTCTGTTTGGTTTTGGAATAAACCATCAGCAACATACCCGTAGAAATATCCAGGCTCATCTCCCTGAACAGTTAATGTTCTGTTACTTGATCCGTATAATTTTTCACCATCAGCGGATAAATTAAGCATGTCGACATTAACCGTTGTAAAAGTTACATCTACTCCATAAGTAAAATCACCTTTTTTATCTTTGTAAGAAACCAGTAAATCGATACCGCTTGATTCCATTGAACCAACGTTTGTCCACATTGTAGAATATCCAGGGAATCCGCTATAAGTAGGAAACTGTTTTAAGAATAACATATCCTCCGTTTTCTTTTTATAATATTCTAAAGATCCTGAAAGTTTGTTTTTCCATAATCCGAAATCAATACCAAAACTCATGTCTTCAACAGTTTCCCATTTAATATCTTTATTGGCCATAGTTGATGGATATGCTGTATCGGCAATATTGTTCCCAATAGGATAGAACCCTTGTCCGATATTCGATTGGTAAACAGCGTCTGGTAAATTTTGGTTTCCGACTTTACCCCAACCCGCTCTAAATCTTAAATCACTAAGTACATCTTTAGTAGATTCCATAAAACCTTCATTTAAAATTCTCCAGGAAACAGATGCAGATGGAAAATTTGCCCATTTATTATTTTCCATGAATTTAGAAGAACCGTCACGTCTAAAAGTACCTGTGAAATAATATTTATTGTCATAATTATAAGAAAGACGTGAAATATAAGACATCAGAGAATTAGACCAGGTGTTACCACTGCTGTTACGGTTTTTGGTTGCTGCACTTAGCTCTCTCATTAGATCAGAGTTATTTGGAACACCTTCTCCATAACCCCACACCTCTTTACGATTGTACTCTTCCATTGTGTTACCAATCATGAAAGATGTATTGTGTTTTTCAGCAAATGTTTTAGAATAGGTAATTGTATTTTGCCATGTCCAGTCAACATTTGTATTGTTTCTTCTTTCCACGCTATTGATTTCTGCTTTTTCATGCGCTGCATCAATCTCAAAATCAGGTTTAAAAATGTCCTGTGTTTTATCTCCAACTTCAATAGATCCTTGTGTACGAATTACCAAACCTTTAATTGGCTCATATTGTAAATACCCGTTCGTATTTAAATTATACTGGTCTGTAAAATCATCATATCTTTTTACGGCTGCAATTGGATTCCAGACATAAGATGGAGAACGTGCGTAAATACTATACTCATTTTCTAATCCGGTTAATTGACTGGCCGGTTTGTAAATTGGCGTAATGGGATCAATTCTATCAAAATCAGCCCAGTTTCCGGGACCTCCCCATGTTTCATAACGAGGGTTTAAAGTGATTCCTGCAGAGAATTTATCTGTGAATTTAAAATCATTTGCAATTCTCATTGTAATTCTTTCCCATCCTCCTACTTCATAAATAGACTCTGAGTCGTAGTAGTTTAAACTAATGGCAAACGTATGTTTTTCAGAACCTCCGCTTACTCCTAAAGAAGCATTTGTAACGGGTGCACCTTGCTTAATTCCGGCTTTCCACCAATCTGTCGTTTTTCCTCTGTATTGAGAAGGATTAGGCAAATAATCAGCATAACCCGAATTGTTGTAAGCCGTATTCATAATTCTGGCATAGGTTTCACCATCTGCCATACGATATGGATTGTTCATGAGTTGCATACCCGAACTTGTATCAAAGTTGAATCTTGTTTTTCCAACTTTACCCTTTTTGGTAGTAATCAAAATAACTCCATTAGAAGCACGAGAGCCATAAATAGCACTTGCAGAAGCATCTTTCAAAACCTCCATAGATTCAATTTCATTTGTGCTCAAAAAGTTAATACTGGTTCCCATCGGAATACCGTCTACTACATAAAGCGGATCAGTACTTAAATTTAGTGTAGAAATTCCACGAATCAAAACTCTTGGCTGAGCACCGGGACCCCCTTGCCCTGTAACCTGAACCCCGGAAACTTTTCCCTGTAATGATTCGGTTACATTACCAACTGTCATGGTTTGAAGTTCTTTTCCTTTTATGGAAGAAATAGAACTTGTTACGGTGCTCTTTTTTACCGAGGCGTAACCTACAACGACAATCTCATCTAGTGCCTGGCTTGATTCCTCCAGGACAACATCAAGAGTTGTTTTATCGCCAACCTGAATTGTTTTGTTAGAAAAACCAACAAATGAGAATTCGATTTGAGCATTATTATTGGGTACGCTGATAGAATATTTTCCATCAAAATCTGTTGATGTTGTTGTTGATGTCCCTTTTACTGTCAGATTAACTCCGGGAATTGGCACATTGCCTTTATCCTTAACAGTTCCTTTTACTGTTATTTGCCCAAATGTTGCAACAGTGCACAACATGGTGAAAAATAACCATATAAATTTATATTTCATATTAATATATTTTTTTATTAATGCTAAAACTTAAGTTCTAACAAACTATTTTTTGTGATAAAGACTCTTTCCAATTCCGTATCCAGTACAACTTTGTATACTCCCGGAGCAGCTGGATATTTTGCATTTCCATTTTCACCAGGTGACATTGTAGCGATACCATTTTTGATTAATCTCCATGACGGATTCCACCACTGACCTGTAAAAGTTGCCTCCATTTGTCCTGTCAGGGTATATTCTCCAAGTAATTGATAGGGATTGTTTGCATTATTTGCCAAATGCAATCCGGTTTGTGTCCAGGCCGTCCATGTATCCCAGTCCGCACCCTGAATACCACCTCCGCATACGCTCACAAAAGGTCTTCTTTGAGCTTCATCATCGTGCCATAAACCGTTGGCTATATTAGCCCAAACTTTGCTTGAAGGTGTATATTTTGTTGCAGTATAAACCAATGTATTTGGATTTACTTTTATTTTGTAATATCCTTTTGTTGGTAAAATGATTGGAGTTGAAGCCACATCGTCTACTAATCCTCCACTTGCATTTAAACCAAAACAATGTGGACCAAAATCAGATTCCTGACCTAAGAAATACACTTCTTTATTGTCTTTATCAGCATAATATTTAAATTCGAAATCCTGTCCGTTTTTCTCGTGGAAATACATCGGAACCCCAACAGCATCAGTAGTAAGATTTGTTCCTTTTGGCTGATCACATAAGTATAGCGCAGGATATTCGTTTGTCGCCACGATATTGATATTTAAAGTTCCTGTATTAGGAATTGCAAATTTATCTTTGGCTGTAATTGTCAATACATAATTTGCTGCAGTTACAGGCAAAGTATACGTTTTATTAAAAGTATAAGATTGAGGTGAGCCCGTTAACTGAACCGTTTCATTAATACCTAAAGCAGCACATTGTACCTGAATATAGTCGATACCAGAATCGTCATTAACAATAAAATTCACAGGCATTTCTTTGCTGGTAGATAGTAAAATAACAGCTCCTTCTTTTGGCGTAACCATGGTTATTGCCGGTGCAGCAAATTCTCCATCCAGACGTAAATTGATATTTTCATCTATGACATTCCCTGAAACATCTGTGATTGTTAATTTAATTTTGAAAGATTCTGAAGTTCCCCTGTCCGAAGGCACTTCAAAAAAATAGCTTAAATCATATGATTCAAGTAATGGGTCACTAGCAAACGTGATTAGTTTATCTAAGGATAATTCAGGAATTTGAATTCTCACACTTTTCAGTCCTAAATCGTCAGTAAGTGCAGCTTTAATTTCGAATTTTCTATTTGGTGCTCCGTAAATTTCCTTTGTTGTCACTACAACTGTAGGATCATCAGAAGAAGGATAACCAGATTCGTTATTTTGACATCCGGTAACAAGGACGGCAAAAAGGGCGAGAAAAAATAAAAATACATTTTTTTTCATTTCTTTAATTTTAAGGTTAGGTTAGTTAGTTTGTTGTTATGCTAAAAAAAATTGTTGTTGAAAATGAGATAAACTCATTTTTGAAGAGAATCTAAATTGTCTTTCTCTTTTTGATAAGGAGAGTAAACAATAAGAAAGTAATGGTGTGGTTTTTGTCATTTGAGTAAAGTTTGGTTAATATTCTTTTTTTTATTTTTTGTCTCTCTAAACGTATTGATGATACTCAATACAAAAAGTTTTTATTTTTAATTTTTAAACCCGCAATTTTTTAACTGCGGGTCGATAAGTAATACGTAAAACCAACTCTTACTATCTTATCTTAAAGAAGGCTCAGTTCTTTAAACAGATTTAAAACTTACCCAAAAAAAATAAACACTTAATTTATTACACAGTAACAACTTAAAACTATTACTATAAGTGCAAAGAAATATGTATTACAGATTTCTAAGGAGGGGTAAAATGGAAAAAAAAGGAGGTCAAAATGGCAATTAACTATTATTTTAGAATAAAAATTACCAAGTATGAAAAAATAACAGGAATTTTTTACACAATACACAATTACCATCTCAAACTTATTTTTTTTACTCCAACGTTTGAGTTCTAATTCCGTTATATACAAACTTTAACCCTAATGCTAAAATTTGTCTTTAAGCAGCTGTTTTTTTACCTCTTTTTTATTTCAATTATTAAAAAAAAGAAACCAAACCTATTCACAAATTTAAATTACTGCAAATAGATTTGTCTTAGTTTTTTTTAAAAAACCTGAGCTAATAAATACTGATCGCTGCTTCTTTTCCTTTTTCCTTTTGATCTGCTAGTATTGTTTTCAAAACTTCCGGGTTTTTAATTTCTTCCGGGTTAAATGCTGCACTATTCATGTACTTTAATATTGAAATCAGCATTTGTTTTGCAACCGGGCGTTTCTCTAAATCAGTATTTAGATCAAAAGAGGCAACTATCAATTTTCCGGATTTCACACTTCCTTCATAAAGCGATGCCAGCTTGCGGTTGTTCGCAAAATTGTCTACCATCTCTACAATAGGATTTCCTCCCACTATCGCATCCATTATTAACGTAGTAGAATTTACATTTAAATCCCACCATTGCCAATCGGTATGCATGTCGGTTGGAAAATCGGCTAAAGCCCTGTGCGAAGGATCACAAAGTACGCCCATGGTACCGGCTTGTTTTGGAAAATGAACCGGACTCCAGAATACAGGAACAAATTTTCCTTCGATACCTTTAATTTTTTTCCAATCCGGATTTAGTAATACTTTTTTACCTGCGTTTAGCAATTTGTACGCTTCATCAAGACTTCGGGTATAAACAACTTTTCCGTAATCAATAGTTTGCTTTTGAGGATAGATCCAAACATTCCATTGGTTTTTATAGTGTGTCCCTTTTAGATTTACTTTAATTGTTAATTTGGTTGCTTTAATTATCTTTTGAAGGCTTTCGTTTATATTTAAAACTTTATGATTGTATCCGGGCGCAATTGTTGCTTTTGTACTGCCGGAAGCTAACACAGCATTTCCGTCGTTGATACTCCATTCGATTTGCTGATCTTTCAAACTGCTTTCCCCATAATTACTTACATCTAAAGAAGCGTCAAATAATTCATTGTTTAAGTAAGTTGCTTTTGCAAAACGTAAAAGTGGTACCAACGGAGCTGAAAACTCTCTGAACTCTTCTGCCGAAATTAAGCCTTTACTATCCCAGAAAGCATCTAAAAGCCCTACTAATGCCGTTCCCTGTCCTGGAAAATCATGTAGATCTAACAATTGAAATCCGCTTATTCCGGCTGTTTTTAGCGCTCTTTCAATTTCTTCTTTATAAAGTATTACTGCCAATTTACCTGAGGCTTTTGTATAATCTGAGGCTTTGCTGATTAGTCCTTTGCGTTCTAAATCTTCTTTAACCGATTTAAAATTGATGGGATCTAAAACTCCTGTGTATTTAGCAATTTCATCTATTTTAGGATAGACTGCATACTGTCCTATTTCATGTGTTATCAAAGGCACTGTCATTCCTTCCACAGAAGTAACATAATCTTTATTGAATGTTGGCGATTCGCTGTTAAACACACCTTGCCCGCGTACCCAGCCTTTTTTTGTCCATTGCGTAATGAAAAAATCATCTTCAGGTTCCGGCCAAACGCCATGTTCTTTTTCGAAAGTAAAAGAAGTTGTTGTGTAAAGATGTCTGCTATCCTTCTCCTTTAAACTATTCATTAATTTTGTTAAAACTGTTATATCGCCTTGTAATTCATTCCCCATTGACCACATGCAAAAGGAAGGATGATTACCATATTCATCGATCATTCGTTGGGCTTCGGCATATAAAAAATCGGTTGTTTTTTGATCTTCTCCAATTTTTAACGTCCACACCGGCAATTCAACCTGAAGATAAAATCCCATTTCGTCTGCTACTTCAAACGCAGCTTCCGGAGGACACCAGGAGTGAAAACGCAAATGATTCAATCCCCAGTTTTTTGCTGTTCCAAATACTTTTCTCCAGCCTTCTTTATCCATTGGCGTATGTCCTGTAAGCGGGAAAATATCACATTCTAATGTTCCTCTTAAAAATACAGGCTGATCATTTATCGTCAAAACCGATCCGTTTTTAGAAAAACTGCGCATTCCAAAATCTACAGCCGTTTCTGATTTATTTTTTCCTGCTTTCAGCTCCGCTTTCAGTTCATATAACTCAGGAGAAAATTCACTCCATAGTTTTACATCTTTGCCCATATCGTAATCCACTTCCAACACAGATTGTCCCGCTTTAATCTGGATATCTTTTTGAAGTGCATCAACAGCGACTTTACTTTTTTTATGTACCGCAGTAATTCCTAAAACTCCTTTGTCTAATTTTTTAGTATTGTTATTTAGTACTAAAGTCAACTTTGCTTTTCCTGCTTTTATGTCTGGTTTTACCTGTAAATTTGCAATACGAACAGCATCAAATGCCTCAATTTCCATTTTGCCAATGATACCGTTCCAAATGATTTGCGTTTCATTAGTATAGGCATGCGCCATATTATCTACACTGATATCAAATTGTTTACGATTATCAACCCGAATAGTTATGCGATGTGTTTTTCCGGCAGTTAAATATCCTGAAAGATCATAATAATGAGGTGCAATCAGGCTGTTTTGTCCAGTTTCTAATTCTTTACCATCGATCCAGACATTTGTTTTCCAAATAACACGTTCCAGTTTTAAAATAAGTTTTTTTCCTTTCCAATCTTTCGGTATTGTAATTTCACGAGTGTACCAGGCTGCGCCCAAATAACTATTTTTTCTGGTTAAATGGCTCATTTGAAGTTTTTCTAAACTTGGTTTTAGCTTGTTTGGAACTCCAATTCCGGCATCATCTGTAGTTCCCGGCAATTTCATTAATTGCAAAAAACGCTTATTCTGCCAGCCATTCTGAAGCCCAATATCGGTGCTGTCAAGCTGAACAGTCCAATCGCCGGCTATATTCATTATCCTTCTGTCTTCGGAATCCCAGGAGCAGAGAAAAAGTAAAAGCAAAACTGATGTTATAATAGATTTGATTTGCATTCTTTCCATTTTATAATTATTTCTATATACTATTTAGATGGCATTATAATAAAATAACGCGTTGGTTATAATTAACAAACAATCCTACACTATGTGTTAATAATATTACTCCCAACGAGTTAAAACTATTTTTCTATTTGCGAAATGTCTGTTTATTTTGATCTAACTGTTTCACTTTTTGATAATATTTTTCAGATTCGGTTTCATTCCCTAATCCGCTATGACCTAGCGCCATTACATAATAACAATGCGCCTGATTTCGAATATTTAAATCATCTTCCCATATAGCAAGATCCGGTAACGAAACTGCAAAATAATCGATTCTGCATTTTTCGAACAAATATTTTTCGCCATGTGCAAGCAATTTGTTGAAACGGCTGCGGGCCTTATCTTCATCTCCTAATTCACGCCAAGCCAATCCCTGATAAAAAATCTTATCCGGCTGTTGATCGTTATAGAAAAAAGCCTGAACCGGTTCTGATGATCCAAGAGTAGCCTGCATAAAATTGGCAGTGGCGTTTTCTACATCTCCAAGTCCTTTATAGGCTAGTCCTTTATAATAAAATACTTCGTTTTCTTCGGCATTTTTAAGTTTACCTTCTCCTAAATTATGCGGATAAAATTCGGTTTCTTTCAATAACTGTAAGGCTTCTGCAAAACGATTTTCTGCTATGGCAATTTTTGCCAATTCTACTCTGCATAAGGTGTATTCTCCGGTTACTTTTCCTTCTCCTCCTTCCCAGGGGTGGAATTTTCGTTTCGAAATCAAATCTTTTGCAATAGCATATTTTCCTGCCTGATTGTAAAGCGTGATGCGTTCTATGCACAAATCGTCGCGTTCTTCTACTAAATCAGGATATTGATTCAAAATTTCCAATCGATCTTCAGGAGATTTACCTATTTTTTTATAAAGCTGATCCAATTCCATAAAAATCCTTGAATCTGTTGTGTCTAAAGCAAAAGCTTTTTCCAGCATTTCCTGTGCTGCCACTTTATTGTTTGTTTTATTGAAATAAGCCAATGCGAGATTTCGTAGTAAAGTTGAAAACTTCGCATCTATGCTAAATGACAATTCCCAATTCTTGACAGCCTCATCGTATTGACGAAATGCATACCAGAAATTCCCTAAATAATAAGGTGCTTTTGCATCTTCAGGATTTAATCGAATGGCATCTTGCAGAATATTCACTTCTTCAATTCGGTTAGGGAAGCATTTTTCAGACGACTGTACGGCTGCTTTTTTATACCAGTCAATTGCTGTATTTGTATTTCCTTCTATCGAAGAAAAATAACCTAAAGTATAATATACCATTGGATAAACGTTCTCGGTATCTTGTATCGATTCCTGCAATAACTCACTCGCTTCCTGGTACAATCCGGCTGAGGCAAAGTCAAGTGCGTACTCGATATAACCGTGCGGCCATTGACGCATGATTGTATTCATTTCACTTACTACAGTCTGATCTTTTGTGATCAAATATTTCTCAAAACGGCATCCCATATTAAAACGGTCGATTTTGAGGGAATCTTCAATCCACGCTAAAGCTTCCTGATTTCTATTTAATTTTCTTAAAATAGACGCTTTCAACTGACGTGCTTTATGATTGTGCCAATTGCGAATTAGAGATGATTCTACTCTTTCTAAAGCTTCTGTCCAATCTCCTTTTATGCTGTCAATTTGCGCCAGCGCGTAAAAGGCGGCATCTTGCCAGGCAGCGTTCCAGGTCGATTTAAAAAGAGAATTGTAAGCCTCATCATGTTTTCCCTGTAATTTTAAACAATATCCCAGATTGTAAAGCGGTTCTCCATCAATTGGATTGGGATTACGTTCTGTCAAAACCTCAACTGCCGTTCTAAAATAAGCTTCCGCTTTTTCAAATTGTCCTCGTCTTAATAATAAAAGACCAACAGCATTGTTGCATCTTACATCTTTTGAATCCCGGTTTAAGGCTTCAAAATAGTAATCCAGCGGGTTGTAAGTCGCGTGTCTGTATTGTTCCAAATGCAGACCTGTTAAATAAAGCTGTTCCATTGATGCAATCTCTTTTGGGTCTAATGCCGCTTTTGCAGGATCCGGAACGGGTTTTATTTCTGATTTTTCTTCCTGATACTGAACCAAAATTTTTCCGTCAGAACTATAAACTGTAAAGACTAAATGCTCTGATAAAACATTTCCAATCGAAACTCTTTTTTTATACGGATTTACAGGCGAAATTGTAATTTCATCCTGAAATAAAACTGTATTCTCTTTGTCTTTCAATTCTATCTTTAAATTTTCATAAAGGCTTGTGGTGTATAAAACTAAATCGGCTTCCGTGCCCTCAACTTCAATATTGATGATGGCATCTTTGGTTGCATTCTTTACATAACCCACTTCAGCATAGGGCATGAAATATTGTACCCAGGACTTTTCTTCGTAAGCTTGTAACCACGAAAAATCAGGCTGATTGTCTGTAAAAACGCCCGTCATTAATTCAATATACGGCCCATCTTTATCAGTCAAATTGCGGTCCCATGCTAATCCAAAATCGCCATTACCCCAAGTCCATTGTTTTTTACCAGGCGATACATGATGATTGGCTACATGCAGTAATCCCGCTTGTGCATCATCTTCATAACCTCCCACAAAATTATATTTGGACTGCACCGCCATATAAGATGTTGGAACCGGAATATTTTTGTATTTCGAAATATCAACACCTGCAGAATAATCTTGTTTGTAATATTCGCCTGTTGCAATCGGAAATTTAGAAACATCTCTTTTTCCGTGATCAAATACCGCATTTACATCCGGAGGAAAAACCGATTTATAGCCATCATTCACAACCACCGCAGGATTTGCCCACCAAAGAAACGTTTGAGGAAAAGCGGTACGATTGTATATTTTCACTTTGATTTCGATGTAAGCCTTGTCAGGATGCAGCGTAAATCCCTGCATTCCTTTGGTTCTAAACATTCTCTCTACTTCATTACACCAAACCGTTTTACTGCCGTCTTCGTTTTCTTCGATACTAAAATCTGTTGGTAAAAAAGTACTGGGGCGGTGGTGTTGCGGCCAGTTGAATTCAATTCCACCTGAAATCCACGGTCCTGTAAGTCCCACAAGAGCAGGTTTAATGACCTGATTGTAATACACAAAATGGCGTTGTTTCACTTTGTCATACGCCATATGAACGCGCCCTCCCAATTCAGGAAGAATCATTATTTTAATAAATTTATTTTCAATGAATAGGGCATGATACGATTTATCAACCTTTTCATCTGATAATTTTTCTACTACAGGATACGGATAAACTGCTCCTGAACTTCCCTGATACACTCGTTTTTCAAGAAAGATTGGATTTTTTTCTTCTTCACCTATTTGATAAGTAGGCAACAATATATCTTCTTCCCAAACACGCACTACTCCATCTTCATTAACCGTAGATTGAATTAAGTATGCTGTGATTTTCTCGTCTTGTACATTTTCATTTATTATTTGCCCTGAACGTAAATCTTCTTTAATTGAATGAGTTGGATTTACATCTGAAATTATATTTTCCATCTTATTATGCTTTATTATTTTGTCAATTCATTTTCAATTTCTTCTAAGGATTTCCCTTTCGTTTCAGGCAAATAAATACGCAGGAAAAGATATCCAAGCAGGCAAACAATTCCGTACAGCCAGAAAGTTCCGTAAGATCCCAGACTATTATTTAATAATGGAAAAGTATAAGTCAGAATAAAACAGGCTGTCCATAAAGAAAAAGTAGAAACAGCCATTGCCATTGCTCGTATTTTTGTTGGAAATATTTCAGATAAAACTACCCAGGTTACAGGCGCCAATGTCATTGCATAACAGGAGATCGCTGCAATTACCAAAGCTAAAACGGCAATACCGGTTACTCCAAAGTAATAACAAGCTCCTAATAGAGCATAAATAAAAGTTAATCCGATAGATCCAAAAAGCATTAAAGTTCTTCTTCCTAATCGGTCCACAAAGTACATTCCCACAAATGTGAAAATTACGTTCGTTAAGCCTGTAATAACAATATTGAATAAGATATCTGAGACGCCATAACCTGCAGCAGAAAATATTTCCTGTGCGTAATTAAAAATTACGTTAATACCGCACCATTGCTGAAAAGCGGCAATGACAATTCCGAGTAAAAGAATTTTGGGCATTTTGCCTTCAAAAAGCATTTTATAGTTTACGTTCTCTTTTACAAGACTAACTCTTGATTTTAGTTCTTCTATTTGTTGCGCTGCAAAAATGCTTCCGCCAATTTTAGAAAAGATTGATTCTGCTTGGGCATATTTATATTGACTGGCCAACCATCTTGGACTTTCAGGAATAATCAATATTAAAGCAAAAAAAGCAACGGACGGAATTGCTCCTGCCCAAAACATATATCTCCATCCCCATTGTCCGTTCCAGGAATTCAAAATATCCTGTCCTTCTATAATGGGATCTGCGATTAACCAATTTGCAATTTGAGCTGCAAGCACACCAATAACAACCGTTAACTGATTGATAGAAACAAATTTGCCTCTGGATTCACTTGGTGCAATTTCTGCGATATACATAGGTGAGAGATTCGATGCAATTCCAATACCAACTCCACCAACAACTCTCCATATAATAAACCACTCGATAGTATTAGCCATACCAGTACCTACTGCTGCAAGAGTAAAAAAGACAGAAGCTACAATCATTAAAGGTTTTCTTCCGTATTTATCAGATAAACTTCCGGAGATCATTACACCAAGCAAACATCCTAAAATAGCACTTCCCATTACCCAGCCCTGCATTGACGGCGAATTTGCAATATTAAAAAAGACTTCATAAAAAGGCTTTGCACCTCCAATAACAACCCAGTCATACCCAAATAACAAACCGCCCATGGCTGAAACTAGTGCGATGAAAAGCAAATAAGAAGAATTATACTTACTCATATATTTTATATTTAAATTTATTTATCGTTTACAAATATCGTTACTTACCTTTCCTTTCAAAATGTAATATTTCAATAAAACATGTATAAAAGCATGATTATCCAAAATAACCTATCATACTAAAAATAAAAAAACACTTTTTTTATAGTAAATGTAATATTTCAGTAAAAAACTCAAATTAACTACATAAAGAACATACAAAATATCTGACTAAACCCTCCATTATTTGGCAATTTAGCCTGATTTTTAAAAATAAGAATACATAATATGTAAATTACCACGGTTTAGTATAATTTTGCATTTGATACTTTTTTTTAAAATATGATAGATGGTAATTCTAAATATATCATTTCAAAATATTCTACATGGATCAAATAGCGGATGGTTTTAAAGGCGAAAGAGCAATAGTAGTACCTTACAGTGTGCGTAATTTTCAATCGGAGAATGAAATTGCAAAAAACTTATTTATTACACATATTGGCTATTATCCCAATGCAAAACATCATTTTAGGAAAAGATCAAAAGGGGCGTTGGAACATATTTTAATTTACTGCGAAAACGGAAAAGGGTTTATCACATTTGAGAATGAGCAATTTTCACTTACTAAAGATCAGGCCTTTATTATTCCCGCACATAAAGCACATAGTTATGAAGCTGAACTATCAAAACCCTGGAGTATTTACTGGCTTCATTTTAAAGGTACTAGCAATTCTTTACACGCGTCTATTTCTGGAAAAATTATAAATTTAAGCGACACCAGAGTATCTGACCGCTTAAATCTTTTTGAAGAGATTTATCAAAATTTAGAAATGGGATTTTATCCTGATAATCTCGAGTATGCAAGCATTTGTTTGCAACACTTTTTAGCCAGCATAAAATATACTGATCAGTTTTTAAAAATAAAAACGGCTGACACTGAAGTTTTAGATGTAATACCTATGAGCATCATTTACATGAAAAATAATCTGACAACCAAAATAACGCTGCATGAAATTGCACAATATGCAGGGTATTCGAGCTCGTATTTTGGGGCATTATTTTTAGAAAAAACATCGTTTACGCCAATGGAATATTACAACCAATTGAAAATCCAGAAATCGTGTTCCCTATTGCAATTTAGTACCATGAAGATAAAAGAAATCGCTTATCATCTAGGTTATTACGATCCATTTCACTTTTCAAAATCCTTTAGATTGGTTATGGAAATATCGCCAAGAGAATATCGCCTAAGGTACAAGAGCCAGGTTTAAAATTAATTGGAAAGACATAAAAAGTTTTGAAAACAGACTAGTTGTTCGCGAAAGAACCCTTTTATTTAATAATATTCAAATCAGAATTAAAAGAACTTTTGTACTTTTTAATATACTCTGAAGGCGTCATTCCAAAAAGTTTAACAAATTGCTGTCTAAAATACTTTGGATCTTCAAAACCAACTTCGGCACTTGCCTGCGCAATATTCATATCTTCTGTCAACATTAACATCGCCGCTCTTCGAATTCTTAGCGAACGAATAAAAGCATTTAAAGTCTGACCTGAAATGATCTTGATTTTGGTATAAAGTGTTCTATGGCTCATTCCCATTTCGAGTGCAAAATTCTTAATCGTAAAATCTTTTTTATGAATATTGGCTTCGACAATATCGATACATTTTTTTAAGATTTCCTGGTATTCAACCGGAACCTTTTGTGAGTTTTCCCTAAGCGTTATACTGTCTAAGAAATAAGTACGCAGGTTGCTTCTGTTTCGCAATAATGACTCCACACGCGCTACGAGTATATCATCATCAAAAGGCTTTGTAATATAATCATCAGCACCATCTGTAATACCCTGTAAATGTGTTTCCGGGTTTTTAGAAGCTGTTAATAAAATAACCGGAATATGAGATAAACTTTCGTTTTCTTTTATTTTTCGGCATAATTCCAGACCATCCATATGTTCCATCGTAATGTCACTGATGACCAGATCAGGCATATGTTTCCTGGTCAGCTTCAGGCCTTCTTCTCCATTTTCAGCATTATAAACAATATAATTTTCCGAGAATAATTTGATCAGATAGGCCCTGATTTCTGCATTATCATCTATTATTAAAACCGTACGTTTATCAGTAAGCATGATTTTCTGAAAATCACTTTCTGAAACTGTATTATTTAAAGACTGATTATTTTGTTCTGAATCATCAATGATAAGTTCATCAAATAACTGACTTCTTTTTGCAACAACATCAGTAATTTCAATATTTTCAAAATGACGGTTTCCTTTCAGGAATGCCAATGTAAAAGTGCTTCCTTTTCCTACTTCACTGCTGCAGCTTACTGTTCCTTTATGTTTGTCAACAAAATATTTCACAATATAAAGTCCAATTCCGAAACCCGTTCCAACGGAAACTTTTGAATTGATCTGTTTGAATTTTTCGAAAATAATGTCAATATCTTTCTTTTCAATTCCATCACCATTATCGGAAATTTCTAATATAACTTCATGATCATTTTCAGAAAGCTTTAGGTTAATCTCTCCCCCAATTGGTGTGTATTTAAAGGCATTTGACATTAAATTAAATAAGGAAATTTCTATTTTTTCATAATCTCCAATAATTTCAATATCATGCTGCGGAATATCAAATTTATATGTGATGTTTTTCTCCTTTGCCTGATTTACGAAGCATTGATACACTTCATTGCAAAGATTATTTACATTTATATTCGATAATCTGAGAGAATCAGCATCATTTTCAGCTTTACGGAAAAGAAGCAACTGATCAACCAGACTCAATAGTCTACGGGCATTTCGGTGTGCAATGGCCAAATCACTTCCAGAAGAACCGTTTTGAATACTTTCTTTCTGAACTGCTTTTTTCAGCGGATTTATAATCAGCGAAAGCGGCGTTCTAAACTCGTGCGAGATATACGTAAACATCGACGATTGTTTTTCGGCAACCTCCTTTTCTTTCTTGCTTTCCAGTTCAGCAATTTTTACTTTATATTTTAGTTTTTCTTTATTTTATGATATTCCAAATAGGCAAAAAGAATCCCTGCCAAAGCCAGTAAATACAAGGTATATGCCCACCAGGTTCTATACCATGGCGGTAAAATTTCGATTGTTACAAGGCTTATTTCCTTATTCCAGCCTCCTTTAAAATTGGTTGTTCTTACTTTAAATGTATATTTTCCTTCGGTTAGACGGGCATAATTTGCTTTTCGGGCCTGACCCACATAATTCCACTGTTCGTCCCAGCCTTCTAAATAATACGCATAATTTATCTTGTCGGCATTGTTATAATCTAAGGCCACGAACTCTAATGATAAAGTTGTTTGATCATAAGGCAGGCTAACTTCTTTAATTTTACCCAATTTCCATTCTGATACTACGTCATTTTTATTTTCTTCGATTGGCTGATTGTTGACATAAAAATCAGTTAGTAATAAATTGTTTTCCTGATTAAACCCTTTAATCGCTTCCGGGAAAAAGATATTGAAACCGTTTATTCCACCAAATAAAAATTCTCCTGTTGATAATTTGATGCCTGCATTAAAACTAAATTGATTGCTTTGAAGCCCGTCATTGACAGAAAAATTACGGAAGGTTTTCATTTTTTTGTCAAATCTGCAAATTCCGTTGTATGTACTCATCCAGAGATTTCCTTCCTTATCTTCTAATAATCGTAAAACAGTATTTGAAGGCAAACCATCGTCTGTTGTGAATCTTTTAAAAGTACTGGTTTTACGGTCAAACAATACTAGTCCGCCTTCCTGCGTACCCAGCCACAAATTTTTGTCTTTGTCTTCATGAATGCATCGAATAGGATTCCCAAAAGCCTTTTTATTAACTTTTCTGGTATTTTTTTCTATAGAAAACAAGGTACTGTAATTGGCTCCCCAAAGTTTTCCATCACTGGTTTCTATCAAACATTGCAAGTTATTGATTGTGTTATCAAAAAGTACAAAACTATTTTTATCGCGATCATATATATATAAAGACCCCTCGTTTGTTGCACTTGCCCAAATATTAGCTTTTGAGTCTTTGTACACAAACCAAATGTTTTTTTCAACTTGTTTAGTATACGGATTGTAACAGGAAAATCGTGTTACTGTATTGTTTTTTTTGTTAATACGGTTTACGCCGCCCGCCCAGGTAGAAACCCAGATATCGTTATTATTATCGCGTACTATCCCTGTAATAAAAGTACTTGAAAGTGCAATGCCATAATTTACGTAGGTATTATTCTTTCGGTTCCAATATTTTAAACCTGCTCCATCTGTTCCTACCCATAAATTGTTTTTTTCATCTTCACAAAAAGATAAAATAAAATTCTCAGCAGAATTTTTTGCATTGTATCGTATACTTTTAAAATATTTGGGCGTACTGCTCAGCATACTAATTCCACCACGTAATGAGCCAAACCATTTGTTTCCGGATTTATCTTCGTATAAACTCCAAACCGAATTACTTTTGGCTAATTGATTGTCATTTATGGTATTATAAGCGATTGCTTTTTTATTTATTGCATCGACTTTAAAAATTCCGCAACCGTCTGTAGTAATCCAGATTTCTCTTTTTTTATCCAAAAGAATATCGGTAACACTGCATTTGATCGAAAAATAATTATCAGAAAGCAAACCTGATTTGGTATTAAAAAGAAAAAGTCCTTCGTCAGTTCCCAACCAAAGATTTTCATCTGACGATAATTTCATTGCTTTCACTTCTTTAGAAAGTGGAAAAACAACTTTTAAGCGTTTAGAAGAATAACTGTAACTACAAACCCCAACGTTTCTGACGTAAACCCAGCAATTCGCTTTTTTTTTATCGTCCTGAAGTGCAATAGCATCATAATTATTGACTGCAATTTTGTTTTCTAACAGGTTTAACGGAATATGTTTTCCAACAAAAGAGCCATTTTCAAAAGTAATTAATCCCAAATTCTGTGATGCGACCAAGACCAAATTATCAGAAACAGATCTCATTTGGTGAATAATGTCTTTTAATACTTTTTGTTTTGAATTACCTAAAGAAAACTGGACAGGATTAAATGTGGCATTGGTTTTATTATAAACACATACTCCATTAGCACCTCCAACCCAAATATTTTTTCGGGAATCTCCTTCGATGCTATAAATCGTATTAAAGAGTAATGATTTCTTATCGTTGATTCTGTTGCGGAAAACTTTGAAATTATAGCCGTCATAGCGGTTCAATCCGTCATAAGTTCCAAACCAAAGATAACCGTCGCTGTCCTGAAAAATGGTGGTTACCGAATTATTAGACAAACCATCAGAAATATCAAGAAATTTTATGGGATTATCCTGTGCAAAACTTACAGAAGAAAAACCTATTAAAAAAAGAAGATGTAAAACAAAATACCTCAAAATAAATATTTTTTTGTTTGGTGTAAAAGGTACAATTATAAGTTAATTTTATAGATATTTCATAAAAATGAGTATATAAAAATTAATATACTTCTTTACTTATAAGATTTTATCCCTAATCTGTATTTTTAATAAAGTTATACCTGCAAAAAAAAGTATCTATATGTTCAATTGGCATTTTTATAATTCTTTACTTCTCAACTGTCCCGCTTTAGCTTATATCGCAACGCATCGTTGTCAATATCTGCTTAAAACCGGCTTTTTCATAAGCTCTGATTGCTGGCTCGTTTTCAGAGTAAACCTCGAGTCTAACCTCAGTTATTCCTTTAGATAAAACCCATTTTTTAAGATCATTCAGCAATAGATTATTAAACCCATTTCCTCTAAATTCCGGGCTTACATACATGAAACCAAGATAACCGAATAATTCATGGTTTTGATACGGTTTTGCTGATCGAATCTGGGCATATCCACAACCAATGATTTGATGCTTATAGTCGATAACCAGAAGTTCTGTTTTCTCATCGGATATAAAATCTTCTATGTTATAATAGAAGATTTGACCCTCTTTAAGTGTTGGGTCAAATGGTCGCTCTGCAGCAACAAGAAACTGCAGAAATTCTACCAGTTTAGGTAAATCAGCAGTAGTGGCACGTTTGATAGATATGTCTTTTATATTTACATCCATATTTCAAATATACGAAAAATGCTTTTTGGATAAATTAAGAAATATTTTAAATTTGCGTTCAAGAACGGGACGCCTGGACTAGCAAGGAGTTTTATTTTGATTTATGATGGGAATTATTTTTTATGGCTCTACTTTTTAAATAGAAAAAAAACTTTTTATTGCCCTTCGCTTTCTATTGCGTACAGACGCGATTTATCGCGTCTCTGCAGTTCCATAATCAATTAATCGGCAAATGCGCATTTCATCATCAATTAATCGCCATTGCACATTTTCATTTTAAGAGTAGAGACGCGATGAATCGCGTCTCTGCGATTTACACAATCCGAATCAAATCCTAATATTATAAATTCTTTATGAAACGATATATTTTTATTCCATCAAAAAAACAACCAATCCTCTTGCCCCATGTGCACCCAAAACCAAAGACTGTTCAATATCCGCAGTCTTAGAAGGTCCGGCGATAAAAGTTCCGAAACCATATTCCTGATTTCCGATTCGATCGTAAGCCTGATGCATTGTTGGAATAAGGTCTTTTTTATTTACTATGATAGCCAGATATTGTGTAATAAAAGGTGCTACACGTTGTCCTAAAATAGCATCGGTTACCCAAAGGGCACTATTTTCAGCAACACCAAAATGTGCTTTTATAATCGTTAATTCTACATTTTGAAGCGAATGCGGATCATCATTGGTCCAATCTAAAACAGCGATTTCAGAAAGCTCCGAAATTGTCGTTATAATGCGTTTCTCCAGTGGATAATTATTCCTGATATAAGCTAGTATTTCATTATAATCAGCCACTTCTACCGGATTTCCTCCAATGTTTTTTAATACCGTTTTATACATTTCCAGCACATCAAACTGTTCTGAACCCAAAACTTTTAGATCAGGTAATTCAGCAGTTAGATTAGGCTGACTTTGTTTTATTTTATTTAAAATTTCAGCTTTACTACTCATCTTTTTTCGCTTTAGATTCCCTTGAATTTTTCTTGTACCATTCTCTAAAAGATTCTTCCGGAACGTCTGGCATTTCACGTTGATCGTACCATTTGTTCATTTTATTATTCACTAATGCCGGAATATTTTTCATTACAAATCTTCCTGATTTTCCGGCTAAATTAAATACGGTTGGATTCGCTAAAACGGTTGCCATGGTTTTCATCGCAATCGTTTTTGAAGTTGGCGTATGACCCTCCTTCACCAAAACCTGACGCCATTTGTACAACTGATCGTGAATATCAATTTTTACCGGACATACATTCGTACACGAACCACAAAGTGTGCTTGCAAAAGGTAAATCGGCATTTTTGCTCATGTCTAAATTAGGGGCTAAAATAGACCCAATTGGTCCTGCCACCGCATTATGATAACTATGTCCACCACTTCTTCTGTAAACCGGACAAGTGTTCATACAAGCGCCACAACGAATACATTTTAAAGAGTTTCTAAAATCGGGTCTTCCTAATTGTGTACTTCTTCCATTATCAACAATTACAATATGAATTTCTTTTCCGTCTCTTGGCTTTTTAAAATGACTTGAAAAAGTGGTAATCGGTTGTCCTGTTGCACTTCTGGCCAATAATCTCAGGAAAACACCTAGATGTTTGCGTTGCGGAATCAGTTTTTCGAATCCCATACACGCAATGTGAACATCTGCTAAATGCGCACCCATATCAGCATTTCCTTCATTGGTACAAACTACAAATTCGCCTGTTTCGGCAACTGCAAAATTAACTCCGGTTAAAGCCGCTTTACGAGTTAAAAATGTATCACGAAGTTCACGCCTTGCTGATTCGGTTAAATATTGAGGATCAAAATTTCCTTTTTCCGTACCCAGATGTTCGTGAAATGTTTCACTTACATCTTCTTTTTTTAGGTGAATTGCCGGCAATACAATGTGGCTTGGCGGTTCTTTACGGAGCTGAACAATATATTCTCCTAAATCAGAATCGATAACTTCGATACCTTTATCCGCTAAATAATCATTCAGGTGACATTCTTCTGTAAGCATTGATTTTGATTTCACCATTTGCTTTACATCGTGTTTTTGCAAAATCGAATGCACAATTTCATTATGCTCTTTTGCATCGGCAGCCCAGTGCACGATGATTCCGTTTTTCTGAGCATTAGCTTCAAAATCACTTAAATAATCGTGCATATTGGCCAGCACATTATTTTTGATTCGAGAAGCAGTTTCACGAAGCAGTTCCCAATCCTGAATTTGATTCGCCGATTTATCACGTTTTTCACGAACAAACCAAAGCGTTTCATCATGCCAGTTTACCCGTTCAACATCTTTATTAAAACGTGTTGCGGCTTCGCTGTGTTCTATTATTTTTTTTGAAGACATCTTTTATTACTTTACTATAAAACAGTTAGTCTTATAATTAATTTTTATTCTCAAAATTCACTGCATTTTCATGAATATTCTGATTTCCCTGAACCGCATCTGCATGAACATTTTTCAGAAATATATTTTCTACAGGAAGTTCTTTCTGACCTAAAATTCTCGAGATAAACTTCACATCTGTTGCTTTTACATTCTCCAGATACACATTTTTTATGGGAGTCAGTTTACGTTCAATTGTCGGAACTAAATCACGCCATTGATATAAAACATCGGTTTCAATTCCCAGAATTCCGGCATCAATTTTTCCTGCTGTGATATTCGTCATATGAATGTTATTTACAAATCCGCCTCTTCTTTCATTTGTTTTAATGAATAAAAGATGATTCAATTTTGCGCCATCCACGACAGTGCAATTATCAATAAAAACATTTTCTATTCCGCCCGAAAGTTCACTTCCGATGGCTACTAATTGATGTCCATTTTTAACGGTACAATTACGCATTACAATATTTTTTGAAGGAGTATGCAATCTCCAGGCATCCTGATTACTCCCTGATTTTATCGCAATAGCATCATCTCCCTGATCAAAAATACAATTTTCAATTAATACATTCTGACTCATTTCAGGATCGACACCATCATTATTGTGACCGTGTGCATAAACTTTCAAATTTCTGAGTACAACATCCTTCGATAGAAAAGGATGAATCGTCCAGAATGGACTGTTGGTAATGGAAACGCCATCCATTAATATATTTTCACATCGATTGAACTGAATAAACTGCGGACGAAAATGAGCGCTGTCATTTACCATTTGACGCTCTTTTAATGGTTTGTTGTAAGAAGCCAGATAATACAATCTTTTCAGGCTTTCCATATGCGCTTTTGGACGCGCAAACCAAACTTGCCAAACATCCATTTTGGCTTTTAATTCGCCCTCGCCAGTAATGGCAATATTTTTACATTTATAGGCATAAATCAAAGGAGAATAATTATAACATTCATACCCTTCCCAAGTCGAGCTTACAGCCGGTAAATAATCGTTTGGATCTTCTGAAAAAAGTAAAACCGCTCCTTTATTCAGATGTAAGTTTACATTACTTTTAAAGTGGATTTTCTTCATTAGCCATTCTCCTTCCGGGATCACAACCGTTCCTCCTCCTGCTTTATTGGCTTTTGCAATCGCTTTATTTATGGCTTCTGAAGTTTTTTCTTTATCGCCTTTAACAGCTCCAAAATCAGCAATAGAGAATTCTTCGCATTTGCTAAAATCAGGAATTTTTATGGCTGGCATTTCAAAAGGAGCCTTTACTATAACTTCCTGTAAAGTCACACCAGACTTGTCTTTTTTAAAGGATAAAAAAACAAGTGAAAGTAATAGTGCAAAACAAAGCGTTATTTTTTTCATGATTACTTTTTAAATGGACCACGGGTTTTGCGGGTTTAAACGGGTTGACGCGGGTTTATTTTTAATATATTGACAAAATAGGTTTAAAATCTGTGTTAACTCGTTTAAATCCATTTAATCCGTGGGCAATTTTTTATACCAACGTATTCAATATTTCAGCAATATGGATGGTTTTTACATTGCTATTTTGTCTTTTCAGAATTCCTTCTAAATGCATTAAACAAGACATGTCGCCTCCGGTAATATAATCCACATTATGGTTTTCATGGTCTTTAATTCTATCCTGACCCATTTTGACAGAAACCGCTTCTTCGGTCACACAGAAAGTACCTCCAAATCCACAACATTCATCTTTTCTGGTTAAAGAAATCAAATCGAGTCCTTTTATGTTGTGTAATAGTTGCTCTGGTTTCGAGAAAAATGGAGCGTTTAATTCGGTCATCTGCGAAAGCTTTAAACCGCGTTGTCCATGGCAACTATTGTGCATTCCGACTCTATATGGAAAGTTTCCGTCTATATGATCTACTTTCAAAATATCAGTAATAAACTCTGTCAATTCGAAAACTTTTTTACGAATTTCGGTTGCAACAACTTCAAGTTTATCATCGTGTAAATGATCTTTTACATGCAAAACACAACTTCCTGAAGGACAAACGATATAATCAAAACCAGCAAAATTGGCTATAAAATTGGCATCGCAGCCTTTGGTTAAATGCTGATATCCGCTATTTGCCATTGGTTGTCCACAACAGGTTTGTCCCATCGGAAAATGAACATCACAGCCTAATTTTTGTAAAAGTTCATAGGTTGCAATACCCACTTTTGGATAAAACTGGTCGACGTAACACGGTATAAAAAGTCCAACTTTCATATTCTTGATAATTTTTTAAACACATAGAAATATAGACTATGTGTTAAATATTTTTTCACGCAGATTTGAATAGATTTTATTTTAATCTTTTTAATCCTTTAATCTGTGGCTATTATTTTATTTCACGCAAATTTAAAAAGATTTAGGCAGATGCACGCAGATCATTATCAAAATTAAATCTGCTCAAATCTGCTGAATCTGCGTGAAACAAAATCTTTATAATCCATTAATCTGTGGTTATTATTCCTTTTCACAAATTGAGTGGATTTTTAATTTTTAATTCTAAATTTTCAATTCTAATCTAGTGTTTGTAAAACTTCAAATCAATTAAATCATTCTGGATTGGTTTTGGATTCCAGTTTTGATGAATCGCCAATGCAGCTCCCAATGCACTCGCCTGTGCCATAGATGCGGCATATACTTCTACATCCGGGAAAGCTTCTGCCAGTAAATTCATGAAAATTGAATTTTTACTGAAACCTCCATCCACAAAAATTTTCTTTACAGGGCTGTTGTTAATCACTAAATTAGTTGAAAAAACCTGTTGCTCAACAAGATCTAACATCAATTGATGATAGGCGATGTCGTAACTTTTGAAAGTATTTAGATCTCTTTTTTGAAATGGACATTCCTTAAGAATATCAAAATCATATTTCTTTGGATAAACAATCTGGAAGTTTAAAGCCCTTAGATTTGATACTATTTTTTTATCAAAATAAATATCTTTAAACGTATCAAACGGCACATTAAAATGCTCTGCCAGTCTTTTGGCTTGTATTTCATGTTCGTTACCTGAAAACAAACGGGCCGCTTTTACAGGCTTTTCCGTGTATTGCATGTAACACAAACAATCGTATTTTAATTCTTCGAAAGTTAAAGGTCTATTATTGAAAGGATTTAGCGAAATACTCCAGGTTCCTGTTGATAATAAAACAAAAGGTTCTGTAAAGTTGATCGTGTACGGAATTATTGCAGATGAACTATCGTGCAAGCCTACCCCAACGGCCAAACCGTCTTCTTTTTTTATGATGTCTTTTCCAAAATGAAGTGGTGGAATCTTTTCGATTATGGCTTCTTTTTTCAGCCATTTGTGATACTTCATCTTTTTAAAATTCCAAAGATTCGTATGACATCCGATGCTTGTAATATCAGAATAAGCTTCACCAGTTAAAAGAAAACTAAGGTATTGCGGCAAATGAAGACAATATTTAACCTTATCAAAGAGTTCTGGTCTTTCTTCTTTCAGCCTGTAAATTTGCATTCCGGAATTAAGACTTCCTAAAACAGGAGAAGCTGTTTTTACTGCAAAAACTTCTTCTCCTTTATATTTTTTATAAAATTCCTGCTTTAATTCCTCCGGATAATCTTTTAGATAATTATACAAAGGTGTCAAATTTTTGCCTTCTTCATCGATATAGACAAAACTGGCTCCGTAAGTGCTGAAATTTATTGCTTTCAGAACATAGTTTGTCAGATTTTTTATTTCTGATAAACACTCCAATATCCAGTTTTTAAGTAACTCAATATCCTCGCAGGGAAAACCGTCTTCGTCGACAGTTTCATCGAAATTCACCGATTTTTCCCAAACAATTCTATAATTTTCATCAAATAAAAAAACCTTTTTGTTTGTCTTACCAATATCAAAAATTGCAACTACATTCATTTAGTTAATTATAAATTGTGAATTGTAAATTGTGAATTATTGAATTATGAAACCGATATAAACTCCAGGAGTTTACTAACTCATAATTCATAACTAATAATTAATAACTATAAGCCTGTTGCTATCGTTTTTAATCCTCTTTCTCCAATTAGATTTTTTCTAACATCAAGGCCACGATACAATGCAACCGGATTTAGTGCCGCACCTGAACGTAAACGAGCTTCAGCAACTAATGCGCGAACATCTGTACGGAAAGCATTTTGCAGGATTTCCTGTGCTTTTACAACATCATTTTCGTCTTGTGCAACTTCCAATGCTTTTCTGTCAACTAAAAGTGCCTGAGCATAAGCAATCATAATCGCTTCAACAGATTGTAATAAATCTTCTAAAGGATCTTTAATGTTGTGAGAAGCATCAATCATCCATCCTAAATCTTTAGCGTGATTCATTCCTCTTTCATCCATTCCTTCAACCAATTCATTGAAAATCAAGAATAATTGATATGGTTTTAAAGCTCCGGCAGTTAAATCATCATCTCCATATTTTGAATCATTGAAGTGGAAACCACCTAATTTTCCTTCCATTAATAATAAAGAAACAATTTGCTCGATATTAGCATTTGGTAAATGATGTCCTAAATCAACTAATGTCTGAGCTTTGTCTCCTAATTTTTTCACATACGAATAAGATTGTCCCCAATCTGCTACTGTAGTCGAGTAAAAGTTCGGCTCTGCACATTTGTATTCTAAGAATAATTTCCAGTTTGAAGGTAATGCTGCGTAGATTTCTTCTAAACTTTCTAGTGTATTTTGATAAGCACGACGGAAGTTTAATTGTCCAGGGAAAGAAGATCCATCTGCCAACCAAACGGTTAACGATTCTGATCCTAAAGCGATTCCTTGTTGAATAACTTCTATATTGTGAGCAATCGCCTGTTTGCGAACTGCTTTATTTACGTTTTGTAAGGATCCGAATTTATAGGTATGATCCTGACTTGACTGATCCTGAAAAGTATTAGAGTTTACAGCATCAAACTTTAAGTTATGTTGTGCTGCCAAAGCTTTAATCGCATTATGATCTGTTGGAATATCCCACGGAATGTGCAACGAAATCGCTCCTGAAGCATTGTTTAAAGCATGAAGCAAACCTACATCTTCGATTTTTTCTTCTAAAGAACGTGGTTCTCCGCCTCCGGGAAAACGCCCGAATCTTGTTCCTCCTGTTCCTAAGGCCCAAGATGGAATTGCGATTTGAAAATCGATTAATTTTTGAATAATTGATTCTGTTTCACCAATTTCAGATGCTGTAAAGGCAAATTTATTTTGGTGTTTTTTTAATAACTCATCATTATGAGATTCTATTTTGTTTGCTCCAATTAACATATTCTTTTTCTTTTAATGGAATTACAATCGATAAATATATACAATCAATTCCTGTTTAACTAACCTATTTGTGCAATCTTGTTTGTTTAATAATTTGTTCATCTTAAAAAAAATCTAACGTCCGAGGGCTGTCGGACGTTAGATTCACAAAAAACCACTTTTGCTTAAACAAACTTAAAAAAAACTATTTTTATCTATAGAAGCCCATTGATACTCCGCCGTCTACGTTTAAGGCATTTCCTGTCGATTTACTCAACAATCCTCCTGTAAACGCAAAACACGCATTGGCAATATCATCAGGCAATATGATTTCATTTAATAAGGTGCGTTTGGCATAGTAAGCCGGTAATTCTTCTACCGTAATACCATACGCTTTGGCACGACCTTCTGCCCATCCTCCAGACCAGATATTCGAGTCTGAGATTACAGCATCCGGATTTACCGTGTTCACACGGATTTTATCAGCTCCAAGCTCCGCTGCCATAAGGCGAGTCAAGTGAGCCTGGGCTGCTTTGGCCGATCCATATCCAGGGTTGTTCGGACCTGCAACAACAGCATTTTTAGAAACAATGTTTACAATGTCTCCGCCAAAGCCTTGTTTACGCATTACTTCAGTTCCGGCTTTCGATACAATAAATTGTCCTTTTACCAGAATGTCATATAATCTGTCCCATTCTTCAAGGGTATGTTCGGCGATTGATTTTGAGATACTGATTCCGGCATTGTTTACCACGATATCCACGCCTCCAAAAGCAAGGCAAGCTTCGTCTAATGCTTTTTCAGTGCTCTTTTCATCTGTTACATTCAATAGTGTACTTGATACGGCATCTTTTCCGAATGACTTGATAAAGTCTTTTGTTGCTTCTTCCAGTCTTTCTTCATTGATATCATTGATAATGACACAGGCGCCTTCCTGAGCAAATTTCCTGGCAATTGCCTTTCCTATTCCTCCGGCTGATCCGGTGATTAGGGCTACTCTTCCTGAAAGTGCTTTTGGTTTTGGCATTCTTTGAAGTTTAGCTTCTTCGAGTAACCAATATTCAATATCAAAAGCTTCCTGATGTGGCAGTGAAGTATATTCTGAAACTGCCTCTGCGCCTTTCATTACGTTCACTGCATTCACATAATATTCTGATGCCAGACGTGCCATGGTTTTATCCTTGGCAAAAGTGAACATTCCAACTCCGGGATATAAAATTACCACAGGGTTTGGGTCACGCATCGCTGGTGAATTATCTTTTTTACATTTGTTGTAATAATCCTTGTACATCGCTCTATAGCCTTCAAAAGCAGGTTGTAATTTTGCTTTGATAGCGTTTACATCTGACAGGTCTTCGTTTGGATCCAGTTCCAAAACTAGCGGACTGATTTTAGTTCTTAAAAAGTGGTCAGGACAAGAAGTTCCAAGCGGGGCCAATTTCTCTAAATCATTAGAATTGATGAATTCCAAAACTCGTGCATCATCGGTATAATGTCCGATCATCTGGCGCTCTGATGAGCAGAATCCTCTCAGGATTGGAGCTACTTTTGCAGCTTTTAATCTTCTTTGGTCCAGCTCAAGGCTTTCTATTTTTTGTCCTCCAAAAACAGGACGTTTTTTTCCATAGTTGTTCTCAAGGTAAGTCGCACATTTCTCGATTACTTCAAGTGTATTGATATAACTTTCATACGCGGTGTCTCCCCAAGTGAAAAGTCCGTGAGAACCCAGCATGATGCCTCGTAATTTTTTTCCTTTTTTCTCTGCTTCTTCAAGACAAGATCTTAACTGAAGTCCAAGGTCGAACCCAGGACGCTGCCAGCCCACCCAGCCGATTTCACCATTGAATAATTCTTCGGTGATTTTTGCCCCGTCTTTTGCTGCTGCAATGGCAATAGCCGCATCAGGATGCAGGTGGTCAATATGTTTGAAGGGTAAAAATCCGTGTAATGGTGTATCGATAGAAGGCGCTTTTGAAGCCAGATCGAAAATACAGTGGTTGAATAATTCTACCATCTCATCTTCGAATTCAATGCCTCTGTAAACATTCTCCAGATTACGAAGTCTCTCTAAATAAAGTGCCGCACAACCTGATTTTGTCAGTGTTCCGATATCTCCCCCCGAACCCTTGATCCACATTACTTCTGAGTCTGCTCCCGTTAAAGGATCCTTGTCCGTAATTTTAACTGAAGTATTTCCTCCTCCGTAATTGGTCAATCGCAAATCAGCTCCCAGTAAATTGGAACGATAAATGAAAAGCGCTACTTCATCTCCTGCCAAAGCTGCTGCCTTAGACTCATCCCAAAGGTAGCTTACATGCTTAAAATTCAAATTTGTATTTATATTCGACATTGGTTATAATTGGTTGGTTATTTGTTTTTTATAATGAATTTCCGATTCCGACTAAAACAATCGAAAGCATAATTAATCCGATTCCCCATAAAAAAGTTCTGAAAGTCTTTTTCGACACTCCTGACCATTCTTTCAAATAGAATCCCCAGAAATTTGCAGTAAGGATAATCGTTGCCATGTGTAGAATCCATGAACTTGCTCCGTTTCCTAATTTGCTCTCTCCCATTCCGTAGAAGAAAAACTGCAAAAACCACATGGTTCCGGCAAGAGCAGAAAAAAGAACATTTTTAGTAATTGGAGTTGCTGTATTCGTATAATCTCCAAAAGTTTTATTCTTGAAGTTAAGATACATACACCAGATAAAATTGGTTGTAAGTCCACCCCACATCAAAACGATATAAGTTACATTATTTTGAAATAAAGGATTACAGCCCGCTACAACAGCTGCTTCTGCCATTGGTTTTCCGGCTTCAATTCCGAAATTGAAAAATGAACTCAAAATACCTGAGATCACTGCGATAATAAGACCTTTTGTAAGACTGAAATCTTTGTCTTTATCTTCGTGTCCTGTTGCAAAATCTTTTTCTTTCAAAATCCCTGCTTTCCCTGAAATAGCAATTCCTAAAAGGCAAACTACAACTCCCAATAAAACGAGTTGTCCACCTTGATTTGAAAGCATATGACTAAATGAAATTTTTCCTTCAGTAGGATATATATCATAATAAATAGAAGGTACTAAAGCTCCAAAAGCAGAACAAAATCCTAAGATAATAGAGTTCCCAAGAGACATTCCAAGGTAGCGAACCCCTAACCCGTAAGTTAGTCCACCAATTCCCCAGATTAATCCCATTGTATAGGTAAACGCTTTGATTGTTGGCGATGCTGCCGCGATAACTTCTGTAAAATGTGGAATCGTTAAATAAGCTGCAATGGGTGGTACAATTAACCAGGAAAAAAAACCTCCTACGATCCAGTAGCTTTCCCAAGCCCAGTCTTTAACTTTTTTGAATGGCATATAAAAACTCCCTGAAGAAAATCCTCCAATGGAGTGAAAAATGATTCCTAATAATGATTCCATTTATTGTTTTTGTTTGTGGTTATTTGTGATAGTTAATCTCGTTTTGTAAAATAAGAGAATGTATAAAACAAAACTATCCTGTACTATCCTTTATGATTTGCATTTATGTTAAAACCGAATAATATTGCAAAGAAGAACGCATTTATAGTCGATAAATAAATTTAAAATTTCTATTTTAGCAATCGATTTCGCAATTGTTATATCCACAATTAGCCTTTAAATTAGCAAATCACCAAAATATGAAAGTATTACCTTATTTAATTGGATACTTTTATCGAAAAAGCAGCAAAAAATGGTGTTGAGAAATTTTTTCGAATTCAGCTTTTAATACAAATTATAATTCAGAATTATGTTACGCTTTTATTTAAAACATAATTTGCAAGACTTACAAAATGATTAAACTTATTAAAATCGATGAAGATTCAAGGGTTCCTAAATACAAACAAATTGTAGACTCTATCCTGCAAAATATTGCTAACGGAAATTTGAAGATAAATCAAAAAATACCTTCCATAAATAGCTTTAGCGAAGAGTTTTACATGTCTCGCGATACGGTTGAAAAGGCGTATAACATATTAAAGGAACGAAAAATCATTTCTTCTATCAGAGGAAAGGGCTATTATATTACCCGAACCAAACTTGAATCTAAAGTAAACATATTGTTTTTATTTAATAAACTGAGTGCGTATAAAATGAAAACGTACAACTCGTTTATTGATACTGTTGGTGCCAATGCACATACCGATTTACATATTTATCACTGCGATGAAACCTTGTTTTTGAATTTATTGGATAAGTTTGAAGGTGCATACGATTATTATGTTATCACAACACACTTTAAAACGGATGAACTGAAACATTTAAGTTTTACGGATGATGTTGTAAAAGCCATTCAAAGAATTCCACAAGAAAAACTGGTTATCATGGATAACATCAAGCTAAATATGGATGGTGAAATTATCAAGATTTATCAGGATTTTGAAAATGACATATACAACGCACTAAAAGAAGGGCTTTCTAAAATAAAGAAATACAAAAAACTTATTTTGGTTTATCCGGAAAAAGCGGTTTATCCTTACCCACGCCGAATCTTACACGGATTTAGAAAATTCTGTGTGGAATACGAAATAAATTTTGAAATTCTCGATGAAGTTTATGACGATATGATCCTTAAAAAAGGAGATTTATTTATTACTATCGAAGAATCTGATCTGGTTAATTTGATGAAACAAATCAGAGATGAAGAATATGAATTAGGAAAAGATATTGGCGTTATTTCGTATAACGATACGCCATTAAAAGAACTTCTAGGTATCACTGTAATGTCCACCGATTTTAATGTAATGGGAGAAACTGCAGGACGAATGATTTTGAATAAGGAAAAAGGATCTGTAAAGGTGCCTTTTAATTTTATTGATAGAAATTCGATTTAGAGTTTTGCCACGAAGACACAAAGTCGCCAAGTTTTTTTCTTTTTAATCTCGCAAAGACGCAGTCCCGAGGCTTCGGGAGCAAAGTTTAAGTTTTTGACTATTAAAATGAGTTGCCTCCTGCTTTAGCTGAAGGTTAAATGAATCCTATTTGAAAAGGTTTTAGCCAAAAAAACACTCGTTTTTGACTAAAGCCTTTTTTACTTACCTATATTAATTACCTCCAGCTAAAGCAGGAGGCTATTCAATATTTATTTAAAAAACTTCGCTCCCGAAGCCTCGGGACTGCGTCTTTGCGAGATTAAAAACTCCCTACAACCTTTGCCCCTTTGCCCCTTTGTCACTTTGAACCTTAACTAAAACTATATTCGGTTTAGGTGCCGGTTTCATGTCTTTTCCCATATAAAAACTCGTGTGTGGTGGCTGATTGTATCCTACATTTTGCCAGGCTATACTTAATCTGTATTGTGAATCGTGCATTAGCGTATATTGCCTAACTTCAGTTGGAATCGTTGTCGAATAAATTCTTAATTCTTTATTGTCTTCCGATCTTAAAATTAATTCTTCTCTCCAGTCTCCCAAAATATCTGCAGAAAGTGCCGGTGTTGATTTTGTGCCATTATTGGATGCGGCTCCAGTGGCGGTAAATAATCTTCCTGCATTATACTTATCAATGTAATTTGAATTCAGGAGTTCTCTTGAAGTATCACCATCCCAATAAATTAAAAAATTTGTTGATGTTGGTGCTTTTCCAATCGCATTTCCTTTCATATCATGTAAGTCCGGAGAGCCCGACCACCAACATTGTGCACCCTTTCTGGTCGGGTCGATATTGTCTGCAACACCACGACCAACATCTTCATTTAGAGAAGCAGTAAACAAAACTTTTCCATCAGCGGCTGAAAAGAATGTCACTCCCGGACCTGTTGTTCCGTTTTCGATTTCATGTATTCCGAAAACTTCTAAGCCCGGAACATCCAAATCGAGATCCGTAACGTGCAAAGCGTCGCCATGTCTAAAACCAGTGGTATACAAACCTTGTCCGTTATCATCAACACACATAGAACCGTAGACAATTTCATCTTTTCCGTCATTATCCACATCGGCTACTGTAAGTCCATGATTTCCCATTCCGGAATAAGGATTTTCAGCATCTTTGCTATCAAAAATCCATCTTGACGTAAGTTTTCCATTTTTAAAATCCCAGGCCGCTAAAACCGTTCTTCCATAGTAACCACGACACATCACCACACTTGGATGAATGCCGTCTAAATAGGCAATACACGCTGTAAAACGATCGATTCTGTTTCCTTTGGTATCATTTCCACCGCTTCCGCCATGTCCACCCCAACCTCCAAGATCACCACGCTCTGCGATATAATCTACAGTTGTAACTAGTTTTCCGGTTCTTCCATCAAAAACCGAAAGATATTCCGGGCCTTTCAAAATTTTTCCATAAACAGGAGAATTTGGATCTCTGTCTACCCAGTCTTTCGAGGCATCTCCTACTACATTATTTTGGCTGTCGGTTGTTCCATCTGCTGTTTTACAAACGAATTCTGAAATTCCATCGCCATCTAAATCGTACACCATAAACTGTGTATAGTGTGCGCCTTCGCGGATGTTCTTTCCTAAATTAATTTGCCATAAAAGTTTTCCGTCCAAAGTATAAGCCTGAAATATGGGTGGATCTGTTATTCCGGTATGCGAATTGTCGTGGGCTTTTCCAGTCATATGCACAATCAAATCATATCTTCCATCGCCGTCTAAATCGCCAACAGAAAGATCATTCGGAATGTAACCTTCAACTGGTTTTAAAACAATTGATAAATAATCTTTATCCGGACTTGCTGCGGGAATAGTAAAACTTCCTTTTGCATCTGTTTCTTTTCCTTTTAAAACTGTTTTTACAAACCAGGTATTTTCTTCTTGCGGATTTGCTTTGGTATCTATAAAATTTGTGGCACCCGAAATTGGTTTGTCATTTAATTTGATTGCTTTTTTAGTACCGCTTTTTCGATATAAATTGAAAGCCAGATCATCAGCATCAGTTCCTAAAACGCGCCAGCCAATAAAAAACTGACCTTTATCTTTAACGGCAATAATACCACGGTCCAGGTTTTCCATTTGTCGTTGCGCAAAAATGGAGCAAGATAAAAATAACAGTAATAATAGAATTCTATTTTTCATAATTGTCTTTTTTATGTGGATTAGAAAGTTTCACGCAGATTTAAAAAGATTTAAGCAGATCAGCACAGATTTTTATTTTTAAAGCAATCTTGTCATCCTGACGGAGGAAGGATCACACTAGAAGCGCCGCAAAGTAATTTTCCAATCTTTGTCGAGTTTCTAGTGTGATCCTTCGTTCCTCAGGATGACAAACTGGATGCAAAAAACTTAGAACCTCAGAACCTCAGAACCTTAGCAACTTAGTATCTTAAAAATCAAAACATCTTTTTAAATCCTTCACTTTTTACTTTCCATGTTCCATCTTTTGGGAAGCCCGGGTTTTCTTCTGTGGTTCCATCCCAACCCGCGCACATCATGGCAACAGCAGTCAATAGTCCTCCGTTTCCGGGAAGGTATAAAGTCAGTCTTTCTGCCTGATAATTATGTCCGTTTTTTAAATATGTATTCGTGGTAACATTCATAAATAAGGCATCAATTGCTTTATCCGGCATGTTTAAACGCGCTGCAGACATTGCGGTCATTGGGAAGTCCCAACCCCATGTTTTGTCCCATGACCATGTTTTCCAAACCAGATCAAACGTATTTTTCATGATTTTTTTATCCAAAAGAGAAGTTTCAGGAAGCATTCCGAAAGTCCCTAAAACGGATGGATGATCGGTTTTGAATTCTGGATTGGTGTACGAATCTGTTGCACTTTCAGTAGCCAGATAAACCTGATCAGCGATTGGCAATGGCGATAATTTATCCAAAACCGTTTCCCATTTTTCCGGTACTTTTTGGTTTAATTTTTTCTTCCAGGCGATTGCTGTTTTTAGAGCCCAATTCCAATACGCTAATTCATATGTTGGGTTAAAAGTTTCCATTGCTTTGAATCTTTCCTGCGCCGGAATCACGCCTGGTCCTAACACATAACGATCCTTTTTAGCGTCGTAATTGGCAAACGAAGCCATAAAATCAGCTGTTGCAAAAACTCTTTCACTGTATAAATTTAAAGTTGAAGTTGTTGGTTTGTCACGATACATTAATTCGGCATACGTAATAAAATGTGGTTGTTGCCAGATCAAAAATGAACCGACAGATGACGGACTTTCATTCCCGTCAGGATCTGTCATTTTTTGCCATCTTGCTCCTTCAAAACCTTGTCTTTTGGCAATATTTTTAGCTTTATCAAAAATCTTTTGATACCACGGAAGACTTTTCTCTAATAATTCCGGTCTGCTCCAAAGTGCAAAATGAACACCATGCCACCAATGCATTTCTAAATGCGGTTTTCCATACCAGCTGTTGTATGTCAGACCCGTTTCCTGAGGCGGCACTTTTCCTGTACACTGTACTTTTGTTAAATATTGAGATAATATAACTCTTCGCTCTAATTCAGGAGCACGTTTGTCTGTACTTCCTGAAAAATCTACAGCTGCTCCGCTTTTCCAGAATTGTTCCCAGCCTTTTATACTGCTACTTTCAATATCCGAAAAAGAAGAATTTGTAGCCGATTTTTTATCGGCTAAAGCAAAAAGACAACTTACTTCCAAAGTATTGGTATTCGATGCTTCAATCACAAAATAATGATCTGCAATCTTTTTAATTTGCGCATTTCCTTTCCAATTCAAATTGACATTATACGAAATGCTATCCATCACATGTGTTATAACCGCTTCTGTTTTTGATTTTTCAACTAATGTGCTTTTGTAATCGTCTTTTCCTTCCCATTTTGTTCCCATATCCGCCCAATCTCCGGTTGGAAACGGAATTCTTAAACTGATTTTTAAACGTTTTTGCGGCAATAGATCTGATTTCACTTTCACGCCAATCGCGTCTTTTTCCTGATGTGAAACCGTTAAAACCGTTACCGGAGTTCCTTCTACTTCAAAATAACTTTCGATTTCTCCTGTCCATAAATTCAGTTTTTGTGAAATGGATTTGATGTCTTCCGGTTTTGCCTGACTTCCATCTTTTTTAGTGACTTCAAAACCTAAATTCCCCAACTGCAATAAATGCGGATTTTGTCTGAACCAGTTTACAGCTTCTACTTTTCTTGCTGGTTCCTTAATCTGAACCGTATACGATATGTCCCTCCCATACTGTTTGTAATCACGTAAAGTTTCAGAGAATTTATATCCTTTGGTATTTTTATAACTGTCCCATCCCCACTCTGACTGCGTTCCTAAAGGAATTCCATTTTGGTATTTCTTAGGAAAAGTCTGCAATCCGGTAGCATCAACAGTAAAAGCAAATGCACCGTTCCCGACAGTTAAAGAAGCCAGAGTATCGATGGCGGTTATTTGAACGTTATGTCTGGTTACCAAAGCTTTTCTGTCTATTTTTTGGGCAAATAGCGAAGCCGAAAATAGCATTCCAATAAGTAAGAGGTGTTTTTTCATTTGGTTATTTTTTGATAGTTTCAAGTTTTATTTTTTGTTTCAGGTTTCAGGTTTCAGGTTGAAATGAGAAAAAATTTAACCGCAAGGTGCGCAAAAGTCTACGCGATGTACGCAAATCTTTGCGAACCTATTAAAGCTAACTGCAAACACACCAAAATAAAAACTTTGCGTGCTTTGCGGTAAAAATTTTATACTACCCATATCTTTATCTAATTAACGTAAGCCCCATCAAACCAATAACTACATCATTTGCAATCGTTCTCAAAGTAAGATTCTTTAATGTTTTATTTTTATTTAATGGCAATTCCAAAATCGTTCCCCCACCGCCATCAATTCCGTAATTTGAAAATCCTTTTATCGTTTTAAAATCTTTAAAGTTTCTTGAAATTTCTCCCGATTTAAAATATACTCTTGGAGGTTTTGGAGCATCTGTGGTAAAAGCCAGGCCGTCTACGAAATAATCCTGTTCAATCGGCCACCAGTTTTCCGGATTTTTTAATGGTAAAACTTCCGATGTTCCATCTGTATATTCTACTTTAATTTCACCATTTACCATTCGGCTTTGCATTGGGTTCGTTGTTCCGGTCATCATAAAATAAGCATGTGAAGCTTTTCCGTCAAGCGGAATAATAACACTTTCCGGGAAATTATCCCACATTGAAGTGAAAACTATATTCTTCAAATTTTCATCAGAAGGCGTTTGAAAGGGAATCCCATTAGGAGTTGTAATTTGTCCGTTTGCTTTTGCTTTTTGGCGTAAGCCTGAATCATCAATTTTTACCGATACATTTGGATAACACCAATTCCCAATTCCTTGTTTTGGTAGTTGTAAGGTTACCGTTTTTGGTCTTGGTGAAAGATATTCGTAACTAAAAATATCGGTTACTTTCGAATTAAAAAAGGATGAAAGCGAAACGGTTTCTATTTTTGTGGATTTATCTAAAGGAACATCCCAATTTGTTTCCGTTTTATTTGATTTCTCTGCAGCTTTAATACTCAAATCAATGGGATTCCACCACGATAACTCACCTTGTTTTAATTCAATAAAAAAAAACTTTATGTCCATCACTATTGATTTTCGCTTTAAGTGAATTATCTGTTTTTGAAATCGCACTTAAAATCAATTGCGGATCATTAACAGAAACAATTTTAGCTTTTGAAGAAGTCAGATTCAATGATTCACCAGAAGTATAAAGTGTTTCCGATTTTAATTCTTCTAAAACATTTCCTTTCCAATTAATGATCACATCATAAACAGAATTATAAGGTACTTCAATACTTATTTTGGGAGTTCCAATACTTTCCGGAATCGCTTTCCAACTTACCGTTTTTCCATTTACTTTGATACTTTCAATTCCGTCAAAAGGCGCGTTTAAAATCAATTTTAAGTTCATTTTTGACGCCAAACGATTCTCAATTTTATAAGCATCTTTTTTATTTTCTCTTTTGAAAGAAAAAGAAATATCCGGAATTTCTAAAGAAGCTTCCTTCCATTTTGAAGGAAAACCGGGCTTAATCGTTAAAACTCCTGCAAGCGCGTCTGGCTGGATTCCGTAAAGCCCTTCCACTAAAGTACGTGACGCCATACCAATCGGATCTGCAAAATCACGATACAATTCACCACGAATGGCATCCTGATATAACAGCTGTTCAAAACCTCCCGGAGAAGCTCCCAAATACATACTTTCAATCAAAGCGCTTTCCCACATTTTGTACGCTTCTTCCGTTTTTCCACCTTGCCAGAAAGCCAATGCCGTATGCAATTGTTCAGCCAAAGCCACATTGTTGATGGACCACGTATAGGGCTGCCAATTGGTTGTGCTAATTACATAAAGGTCTTTTTTATCAAGACCTTCTGCTGAAATCGGGATATGCGGAATGTAATTATCGACATAACCCAACATTTGATAACTTTCAAACGGATTCGACAGCTCCGAATCTATTGTATGGTAAATGCTCCAAATACCAGGCGTGTCATGTAATAATCGGTTTCCGTGTGCGTCTTTATATTCGGCGAAAATTCCCTTATTCGGAATCCAAAGCTGTTCGTTTGTGGCTTTTAAAATTTTATCTGCTTCTTTAGAAAATGGTTCTGGATTTGCATCTATTTTTTTTGCCGTTTCAGCAACTGTTTTGTTGGCATAATAATTATAGGCCGAAGAATGAATAACGCCGCCACCGCTGTATTGCAAGGCATCGCTGGCCCAAATAGACGCGTAAGCATCGTAGACTCCATCGCCATCTGCATCAAAATTTCGTTTTTCCCAATTCAAATGTCTTTGAATCGTTGGCCACATTTCTTTCATAAAGGCAGTATCACCCGTCCATTTAAAATGACGCAGCATCTGATCGATAAAAACCAAATTCATGTCATAATGATGTGCCACAGTATTTTTATTCGGATGTCGGCTAATGTATCCACTGCTGAACATTGAGATTCCGATTTCTTCTTTCTGGCGTGCTAAATTCTTTTCTTCATCAAAAACCACCGGTCCATTTTCCGGCGTTGTAACCTGCGATTTGCTATAACTCTCAAAATGTGATTTTGCTCGATCGTGCCATCCTAAAGGATCCGCAGTATAAGCACCACGCCAGGCATTTAAGTACATTCTCCACGCAATCGCACCATGAAGATACGCGGGCCTTTCCCAAATTCCGTCAGAAGCAATCGATAGTGCGGCACCTAAAGTATTGATATAAGGATCCGGCGTTACAACCTTAACTCTATTAGCCAAAACCTGTGTTTGCTGTACTGATTTCTCATATAATGCAGCCAGGCCTTTTTGCGAAACATCAATTTTTAACTCTTCAGTCGTTAAAAGCCAATAGTTGCTTTTTTCAGTAATTGAACTTATTTTTCCTGTAATAATGGGCAATGTTTCAGCATTAGAAGCAAACAGTTCAAAAGGTGTTTTTTGCTGATTTGCATTGGCTAAATGTGCTTCTGATTCCGAAAAAAATCCAACAAGGCTTTTGTTATTTCCTGTTTTTTGTCTGTTGCTTTCAGAGCCGTATTCCAATAAAAAAGATTGTTTTTGGATTGTATATTTATTATTGATGCAGTAATTCGGCTGTAAATAAAACACCGATTCCGGATCAGCACCAATATCGCCATCACGACTAAATTTCTTGCCTGTTGCGCCACCAAAAGCCCATATTAAATTGGCATTTTTAGAAATGTTTTTTCCATAAACTTTTACAATAAAACCTTCTTTTTCTTTTAGAGCAACAACATCAACAAATAATTTTCCGTTTCCTAAAATAGCATCTTCAATTGTATACTGCATAATTCCCAAAACATATCTCGTGTCAATTTTAGAGGCTTCGGTAATCCATTTGCTTTCTTTCCCGTTAATAATTCCTAGTTTGAAATTCCCTCCCATTCCCGGCATATACATGGCAAACTCAGGCAAATCGCCGGTTTCAACCCTAAAACCTGTGTTAGAACCATATAAAGCACGATTGAATTTTCGTGTTCCATTTTTTAAAACAAAACTATTTCCTTCTGGTGCATAATGTATTTTACGTATTACATTTTTTTCCTGACCAAATGAAACCATTGAACAGAGAAAAAATGTTGCGATAAGAAAGAAAATATGTTGTATTTTGATTTTCATAAAATTCATGCAAAAAGGCGTATTAACACTATTTACCAAACAAGTAACTTTATCAATTTATTCCTAATTATTTGATAATTCAACCGCAATTTCTCTGTTTTTTTATGGTATAGTATCCTGTACCTACCTGATTTTTATAATATAATAATTTATAATCCTACAACATTTTAACATCATAGTACAGGATACTATATAATAAAGGAACTGTTAGCTTTGAAAGTGAAATAAACTTAAATTCAGAAAAATTGATAAAAATCAGTACTTTTTTATGTGTCTTTTGTTTGGTTATGCCTGCTCCTTTTTTTGCAATGCATGTTGACAATCATTTAAATAACAATCACTTTCAATCAAAAACACATTTATCTGATAGCGTCAAAAATACAAAATCACTTTTGTTTCATTTTGGCACTTCAAAAGCTTCGAAAGGAATTGCAATCGATAAACCGATAGTTTACGATACTAATACAGGATTTGGTTTCGATTTTAATTCTTCTTCGAAAGTAAAAATCAATAGCAATTCTTTCTCTACAGAAAAACCAACCTACTTCTCCGTCCAACTTCCAGAAGGAAATTATCAGATTGAAGTTACCATGGGAGGCAACGAAAAAGCTTCAAACGTTTCTATAAAAGCCGAATCAAGAAGATTGATGTTAAATCAATTGTCTGTACCAAAGGGACAAAAAATAACCAAAACGTTCAATATAAATGTCAGAACACCCAAAATAGATGATCAATTAAATGTTACACTTAAAGACAGGGAAAAAGATATTTTGGATTGGGATGATAAACTGACACTTGAGTTTTTAGGCCAAGTTGCTATTCAGGATTTAAAAATTACGGCAAAAGATAATCTAACTGTGGTTTACTTAGCTGGAGATTCAACCGTTACCGATCAGGATGTGGAACCTTGGGCTTCCTGGGGACAATTTATTACCAACTATTTTGACGAGAGTGTTGTTGTCGCTAATTATGCTTATTCCGGTTCTTCGTTAAGTTCTTTTAAAAACGGAAATCGTTTAAAAAAGATCCTTACCCAAATTAAAAAAGGAGATTATCTGTTTGTGGAGTTTGGTCATAATGACGAGAAAATAAAAGGCGAAGGAAATGGCGCCTGGGGATCGTATTCAGATTTATTGACGGAGTTTGTACAATCAGCAAAAGATAAAGGCGCCATTCCGGTTTTAGTGACGCCAACGCAACGTCGTTTCTTTAATGAAAATGGTAGTTTGAAAGATACGCATGGAGAATTTCCGGATGCAATGCGTGCCGTTGCTCAGAAAAATAATGTTGCTCTTATTGATATTACTAAAATGACAACCGAATTATACGAAGCCTGGGGCGACGAACCTTCACGAAAAGCTTTTGTACAATATCCTGTCAATACTTTTCCGGGACAGGAAAAAGCATTGGATGACAATACCCATTTTAATAGTTTTGGCGCTAACGAAATTGCGCTTTGCGTTCTGAAAGGAATTCGCGAACTTGATATTCCGTTAAAGAAACAAATCAAAAAAGAAACACCAAATTACAATCCGAAGAAACCAAATTATATTTCGAGTTGGACACTCCCTATGAGCGACCAATTTGAAATAGCTAAACCAGATGGTAATTAACCATCGAAGAATTAACCAATTATGCAACTAAAAAATACTATCCAAAATCTCTCTATTGCTGCCTTTGCGCTTTTTATGACCCAAAATGGCCATGCACAGCAAACTGACAAAGTGTATCTTTCAGGTAAAGATTTTGAACATCCTGTACAATGGGATTTTTATTGTACGGGTGGCAATAACAGTCAAAAATGGTCCAAAATAAACGTTCCGTCCCAATGGGAATTAGAAGGTTTTGGTGAATATACCTACGGACGATGGTACAAGGAATTAGAGCAAAAAGAACCCAGTAAGGAAGAAGGTTTGTATAAATATGAGTTTGATGTTCCTGCTGATTATAAAGGCAAAGACGTTTTAATTGCCTTTGGTGGTGCCATGACGGATACAGAAGTTAAAATAAACGGAAAATTGGCCGGAGCGATTCATCAGGGTGGTTTTTATGAATTTAAATATGACATCTCTTCTTTACTGAAATATGGTTCTAAAAATCTTTTGGAAGTTCATGTTTGGAAACATTCTGCCAATAAATCAGTAAATGCAGCTGAAAGAAGAGCAGACTGGTGGTTGTTTGGCGGAATTTATCGTCCGGTTTGGCTGGAAGTGTCTCCTAAAACACATATTCAGAATATCGCTGTAAATCCAAAAATGGATGGTTCTATTACTGTTGATTTGAATCTTAAAGAGGTTCCGAAAAATACCACTTTAGAAGCTACATTAAAAGGTTTAAATGGAGAAAATTTCCAAACTTTCACTTTCCCTGTAAAAGCAAAAAGTACTGTAGCGAAGATAGCTGCACAATGGAAAAATATCAAACCGTGGAATCCTGAAACTCCAAATTTATATGATTTACAATTGGTTTTAAAACAAAACGGAACTGTAATTCATCAATATGATAAACGCATTGGTTTTAGAACATTAGAGTTTAAAAAACAAGACGGAATTTATATGAATGGTACTAAAATTATCATGAAGGGAATTAACCGACACTCGTTTTGGCCAGAAGGCGGACGAAGCACCAGCAAACGCATCAGCGAATTGGACGGAAAATTAATCAAAGACATGAATATGAATGCGGTTCGGGGGCACTACCCGCCAGACGAGCACTTCTTAGAAGTTTGCGATTCATTAGGTCTTTTTGTTTTGAATGAATTGGCCGGCTGGCAAAACTCTTATGACACAGAAACCGGCAAAAAAGTAGCAACTGAAATGATTACGCGTGATGTCAATCATGCCTCAGTTATTATTTGGGACAACGGAAATGAAGGCGGCTGGAATTATGACACTGATAAAGTTTTTGCAGACCTTGATCCGCAAAAAAGAATTGTGATTCATCCCTGGGCCGATTTTAATGGCTGGGATACCCACCACTATCCTACTTACTTAACCGGAATGCACCGTTTTAATGCTGGTGAAAATGTATTTTTCCCAACTGAATTCATGCACGGAACTTACGATAACGGACATGGAGCTGCTCTGGAAGATTTCTGGAATCGCTATAAAGAAAGTCCACTTTTTGCAGGAGGTTTTATGTGGGCGATGTTAGATGAAGCCGTAAAACGATCTGATTGGACGGGAGATGTGAAATTTGACTCGAAAGGTTCATTAGCCGCAGACGGAATTCTAGGACCACATCGTGAAAGAGAAGGTAGTTATTATACCGTAAAAGAAGTTTGGGCACCAATTCAGTTTCAGCCAAAACAGGTTTCTGAGAATTTTGATGGTTCTTTCTTCATCAAAAATGATTATCTGTTCAGCAATTTGAATAGCTGCAAAATGGAATTTAAAGTAATGAAAGCAGAGAATAATGTACTTTATTCTAATGGCGTTTTGTTAGCCATAAGTTCAGGAAAAATTGAACTTCCGAGTATTGATCCGGGTGAAACTCGTAAAATTCAATTTGCTGTTCCGAATAATTTTACTGAAGGCGATGTTTTATCAATCACGGCTTACGATCAGTTCAACAAAGAAATTTATACCTGGGCATGGCCCATTCACAAAGCTTTGTTTTATGCGAATAAATTCCTGGCGGTTCAAAACACAAAAGCTAAAGCTTCAGCAATAAAAACCGGAAATGAAATTACTTTAAAAGGAAGCGATATCACCGTTTCTTTAAACGCTACAACAGGAGAAATTACTTCTATTAAAAATGGAATCTCAACTATTCCGTTGACAAATGGTCCTCGTCCAATTGGAATGAAAGCCAAATTAAAAGATATTCAGGTTTCGCAAGATGGAGATAAAGCCATCTGTATTGTAAATTATTCTGGTGGTTTATCATCCATAAAATGGATTATGGAACCTGACGGAAGATTTAAAATGGAATTGGTTGCCCTGAAAAATGCTTCGGGCGGTGAAGGTTTTGATGGTGCTTTTTTTGAAGATAAGATCAATTCTTTCGGAATTACATTCAGCTTTCCGGAGAAAGAAGTTACAGGAATTAAATGGTTTGGAAGAGGCCCGTATCATGTTTGGAAAAACAGAATTAAAGGAACGACTTACGGCATTTGGGAGAAAGACTATAACAATACGATTACCGGAGAAAGTTTTGAGAATTTGATTTATCCTGAATTTAAAGGCTATCACGCCAATTTATTAGGAGCGAATTTAAAAGCCGGAGCATCATCATTTAAAGTTTTCAGTGAAAATGATAATTTATTCCTGAGATTGTTTACACCTGATTTGCCTAAAAATGGTTTCCCTGGAAGTTATCCTCAGCCGGCATTTCCGGAGGGCGATATCTCGTTTATGTATGAAATTCCAGCGATGAGAGATTTTAAACCTTTAGAACAACAAGGACCGCAAAGCCAGCCAACAAACATCCGAATCAAAAGCGGGGATGACGGAATTAAGATGAATTTGTGGTTTGATTTCAGAAATTAATTGCCACGAAGGCACAAAGGCGCAAAGTCTTTTATCTCTTTGTGCGAAGACACCGTAAAAGTTCACAAAGCTTGCGTACATCGCGTAACCCTTTGCGAACTTTTTAACCGCAAAGGCCGCTAAGATTTTATCTCTTTGTGCTAAGACACCGTAAAAGTGCGCAAAGCTTTGCGTACTTGGCGTAACCCTTTGCGAACTTTGCGGTTAAATGCACACATTTCACAACTCACAATTCACAATTCAAAATATGAAATCAATTAAAATACTCTCTGTCTTATGCCTTACGGTATTATTTTTCAATTTCACTTCAAAGCAAGATAATAAACCAACTGTTTATATGGTTGGGGATTCGACTGTGAAAAATGGCAAAGGTGACGGAGCTGGTGGGCTTTGGGGCTGGGGAGATTATATTGGTCAATTTTTGGACACTACCAAAGTCCATATTGAAAATCATGCTTTGGGCGGAACCAGTAGCAGAACTTTTCAGGATAAAGGTTTATGGATAGAAGTTTTAAACAAACTTAAAAAAGGCGATTATGTTTTGATTCAGTTTGGTCATAATGATGATGGGCCAATCAATGACACTATTCGCGCCAGAGGAACGATTAAAGGCATTGGAAATGAAACTCAGGAAATCGACAATCTAATAACCAAAAAACATGAAATCGTTCGCAGTTACGGCTGGTACATTCAGAAAGTGGTTCGCAAAGCCAAATCAAAAGGAGCTATTCCGATTATTTGTTCGCCAATTCCGAGAAACGACTGGAAAGATAGAAAAGTACCTCGTAACGATAAATCATATGGATTATGGGCCAAACAAATTGCTGAAAAGGAAAAAGTAACTTTCATCAATTTGAATGAAAGAATGGCACTTGAAATGGAAAAAACCGGCGAAGCAAAAGTAACCGGAACTTATTTCTACAAAAAAGACCATACGCATACGTCTGCAAAAGGCGCGGTGCTCTCGGCTTCAGTTATTATTAATGAATTGAAAACAAGCAAAAATTCTTTAAAAAATTACATTTTAGAAAATCCAAAAATTATACTTCCTGCAAAGAAAAAATTGTTTTTAATTGGAGATTCGACTATGGCAAGTAATGACGGTAATCCCGATGCTGTAGGTTGGGGAGTTGCTTTTCCGCAATATTGCGATACCACAAGAATTGAGGTTATCAATAAAGCCCGTGGTGGCAGAAGTACCAGAACCTTTGTTTATGAAGGACTTTGGGATGAAGTAAAAAACCAATTACAACCCGGGAATTTTATTCTGATTCAGTTTGGACATAACGATGCCGGCGCTGTTGACAAGGAAAAATTAAGAGGTTCACTAAAAGGAAATGGAGACGAAACACAGGAAGTGACGCGTCCTGATGGCTCAAAAGAAATCGTAAATACTTTTGGGTGGTATATGGCGAAATTCATCAGAGAAGCCAAAGAAAAAGGTGCGATCCCGATAGTTTTAAGCCAGACGCCAAGAAACGAATGGCCCAACGATAAAGTAGAACGCAGAACTGATACCTACGGAAATTGGTCTAAAATTGCAGCTGATAAAGAAGGTGCTTATTATATTGATTTGAATGAAATTGTCGCCCTGAAATACGAAGCTTTAGGAAAAGAAAAAGTAAAAGCATTCTTCCCGAAAGACCACACGCACACAGGTTTGGAAGGTGCTACACTAAATGCTTTGACCGTTGCCGAAAGCATTAAAAAAATTAAGGAATGTGGTTTGAAGGATTATATTGAAATTGGAAAATAATTGTAAATGGTGAATGGTTAATTGTGAATTATAAATGCAGAATTTATTCCTTTCAGAATTCACCATTTACAATTCACAATTAAAAAAAACCTCGTTTAATTGCTTAAACGAGGTTTTATCTTTTTAGTTCAAAAAAGATTATTTTTTTGATTCTTCGATAGAAACTTTTCTGAACTCTTTTAAAAGTTTTTCAAGTTCTAAAGTTGATTTACGTGCTCTAGCTCCGGCAGCTTTAATACCTTTTTCAGTTAAAGATTCAGCTTCTGCTTTGAATGTGTCAATTTCGGCGTTGATTTTTACTAATAGATCTTTCATGCTTATAAGTGTTAAATTAAGGCGCAAAAATAAAAGTTTGCTTGATAGATAACGCATCTTTAATGTTAAAATTATAACTCTTTTTGCCCTTTCCGTTAATAATAAATTAATCTCGACGCTTTACACTTTATTATCAATTACTTACCTCAAATAAATGCCAATCTTTTTTTCTTCTTAAATACTTTATACCACCTCTTAATACCTATTTACCTTAATTTCTCTATCCCTATCTTATTTAATATTCTCATTATTAACTTTTTTAGCATCCTTTTTAAACTGATTTTCGAGAGCAATTTTCATTTGTGCTCCAATTGCTTCATTTTGGCTCCAGACATTATTCTTTTCTTCCGGATCCTTTTCTATGTTATACAATTCATAATCTGCAGGTATTGCTTTGGGATGCCTCGTTCTGATTATTTTCCAGGGTTTGCTGATTAAACATTCCTGCAAATGGCCTCTAATGTAAATTTCCTGATTGGAAATTGTTTTGTTTTCAGCAATCATTGGCCAGATATTTTTTCCTTCTACAGTTTGAGGTAAATTCTTGTCACCAGTCAAAAATAAAATACTTGGCAACAGATCAATAACTGAAATATAATTTGAGTTTTTATAACTCTTCAAGTGATCTTTCCAATATAGCACACAAGGCACTCTTATAGCACCTTCATAGTTGGATGTTTTCCAGTCCCTAAGCGGCTTATTGTCTCCAAGTGTATTATTAGATGGATGAATGCCGTTGTATTCGTTTTTAGAATCCCAATTTTCCATAGCGCCATTGTCACTCATAAAAATTACCAATGTGTTTTTATCCAGTTTTTGCTGTTTTAATTTTTCAAGCAGTAAACCTATACTGTTATCCATATGGCTTACTGCCGCAGCATAATCTCTACGCGAAGGATCTTTGATAGAATTCAAATAAGGGTCTTTCCACCTTTTTTCTTCCTGCAAAGGAAAATGCGGGGCACTATAAGCAACCTGCAAAAAGAAGCTTTTATTAGGATCTCGTATTTCCGAAATCCATTTGATCGTTTCATCTGTTATTAAATCGGTGGCATGACCTTTTTCTTCAATAAATTCACCATTTCTATGCCAACTCTTATCTCCATTTTTGTACAGATGTGTGTATTGATCCAGCTGTCCGTGTAAAAAACCGTACGAATAGTCAAACCCATATGCTTTGGGACCGCTGCTGAGTTGCAATCCTAAATGCCATTTTCCGATAAGTGCCGTCTGATACTTATTTTGATGCAATAATTTCGGCAAAGTAGGTATTGAATCAGGCAGTTTGGTCTGATCCCGATCTCCAATTGGGGCAACAATTCCCATGCGGCTCGAAGGCCTTCCTGTTAAGAGACTGGCTCTCGTAGGTGAGCAAGTAGGATTAACATAAAACCGGTTGAGTTCTATACCGTTTTGAGCTAAATAATCAATGTTTGGTGTTTTGATTACTGAACCATGATAGCCAACATCATTCCATCCCATATCATCGGCAATAATCAAAATAATATTAGGTTTTTCTGCTAATCTCTTTTTAATTTCCTGACTATACGAAATTGAAAAACAAAACAATAGCGTGATTAACAACTGTATTTTTGTATTCCTCTTTTTCATCATTTTAATTAGCTTTTACCGTTATGTAATCCAATACAATTCCGGTTTGATTGACTTCTACTTTAACACTATGTTTTCCTTTTTGCAAATTTGACGCTGCTACTTTTACAATGGCACTGTTTCGCAACACATTTTCCTTCCAGGTTTTATCTCGATCTCTGGTATTGATTTTGAAAAACTGGGCTTTATTCCTATCCAATTGAACTCCTATTTCATCATCAAAATTGTTGGAATGCGTCGGAAGCAAATGAATGTCAATTTCGTAGTCTCCTGCATTTTCTATTTCAAATTCATATAAAACAAAAGGCTTTTCAGTTTTAAAATACTGCTGTTTTAACGCAAATAAGGTAACTGCATTATTGCTGTATCCCAAACCGTTAATAGTCTTCCAGTTATAATCTTTAAATCCTTTTTCAGAAATAAATTGATTCGCCTGAATAACAATTTGTTTTGAGCTTGATTTTGGGGATTCTTTAGAAAATGTATTCTTTTTAACCGCATCAAAAACAGGCAAATCCCTCGGATGCATCGACATCATATGCTTCCATTTTCCATTACTTAATTTGGTATTATAATAGTCCGTCAATTCTTCAATTTTCTGATAAGCTTCTGAGGCTAAAACCTGATATTTTTCCTTTTGATTTTCATCAGAAGTTGTCGCTTCTAAATTCCAATATAGAAATTTGTGATTCATATAGGCAGCACCTTTTACAGGATAAACTACCAATTGAAACCAGGCATCTTTTCGTTCTGCCGGAATCAAATCAGATAAATTATTTACCTTATCAATAAGTTTATCATACGCTTTAATTCTGTTCCAAATTTCTTCTTCAGAGAAATCTGAAAGTTTTACAGGCGTTGTTGGTTCTGTTTGACTCCAACCCATATATTCGGGCTTTCTGAGAAATGCTAAACGATAATATTCTTCGAAAATCACACTGACTTCTGCGCTTACTTTAGACGAAAATTCTCTTGAAGCCCAATCCTTTAAATAGTCGTTTAATCCATCTGATTTTATACTGTTGATGTTCCATGCTAAATCTAAAAAAAGTTCTGTGTCATATTCCGCAGGTTTGATGTCGCCAACATTTACAATCCACATTTTCTTTGCTCCGTTTTCGTATGCCTTATTCATTTCATACCAAATTAAACCCGGCTGCGTTGTACTTAACCAAAGATAATCATGTGGTCTTCCCCAGTAACTGATGTGATAATAAACACCACTCCCTCCCGTTCTTTTCTGTTCCTCTTCGTTACTCAAACGACGGATATATCCATAATTATCATCGGGCCAAACTAACGTAATATCATCCGGAACTTTGAGTCCGTTATCATATAATTCCAACACTTCTTTATACGGAACAAAGGCTTGCGGAATGGCTGACAGCCGCTTTTTGAAAGTATTCGAAAGCATTTCACGTTGATTAACAATGATTTTTTCGACCATTTCAATTGATGCTGCTAAATCTTTTGCGCCTTCCATTTTGCTGTCGTGTACGCCACGCATTCCCACTGTCATGATCGTCTCGTTCTGAGCCGATTTTAATTCGTCCAAACGATCCTGCCAATATTTATCGACTTGGGTTTTATTGGTAAAATAATTATACTCGCCGTAAATTTTTGGTTTCCATTCGTCAACATTATTCCGAAGCATTGGTTCTGCATGAGAAGATCCGATAATGATATGGTATTTTTGCGCCATTTCTTTATTCCCCGGAAGGGTAAAAAATCCTTTTGTAGACGGATGCATTGCCGACCAAATCGTGTTGGCTTTTAATCGCAACAATAACTGAAATATTTTTTCATACGTTTTTGGACCGATATCACCTGTTTCCGGTTCAAATGTTTTGGCCGCCCAAGGCTGCAATGCCCAATCTTCATCATTTAAAAAGATGCCCCGATATTGTACGGATGGCGCTGAAATTATTCCCTTACGGGGAAGTTGTAATGCTACCTTTTCTTTTTTTAGAGGATGTACATCTGCCCACCATTTCCATGGAGAAATTCCAAGTCGTTCTGCGATTTCAAAAATCGCATAAACGGTTCCGCGTACATCACTTCCTATAACTAATAAATTCTCTTTTTCTTTTTGGATGGAAAATTTCTCCCATTGATTTGCTACTTCTTTACTATTTTTTTGTGATTGAAATAGATTGGAAGACGATTCTCCAATATAAATACCACTTTTCAAAAATGAATTTGTTGGGATAATTTCTGGTCGTTTTCCAGTTATTTCCTTAATATTATCAGCCAAATCATTTACCGCCCAAACAATTAAAGCATCGGTATTTTTATCGATATAAATAGTTGCTGTTTGATTGGCATCCGCAATTGAAAAGTCAACCGAATTTTTATTTTGACTATAGGATGTCAAAGTTAAAATTGCGAAGATAAATGCTAGAAATTTATTCATAAATAATGTTTTTTTGCCACAAAGGCGCTAAGGCACAAAGTTTTCTATTCAAGCTTTGTGGTTACTTTGGGTTAGACGCACTGCTGTGCGTCTCTACAGACAACCTTTGTCCCTCTGAGCCTTTGAGCCTTTGAACCTTTTTTCAATCAACAAGCACTTTATTCACATACACATTTTTAAAAGTCACTCCGTTTATAATGCTTTTATTAATCTCTGTTTTAGTAGATTCTATATTTAGATTTTCGAAAGTGAAATTGGACAGACGCACATTCGGGTCGTTTTCAACTCCGTAAAAATTGTCGCATTTTATTTCGATGTTTTTTAAAGTCACATTATCACCATACGAAAGTGGGATATCAGGACGGCCTTTTAAGTCGAAAAATTGTTTCCATGCAAAAACTGCCAAACCAGTTTTTGCTGAACCTTTGATGTCTTCTACTCTAATGTATTCATATCTTTGAGGCGTATCCGGACGCATTTTTAACCATAGTAATCTTGATACTCCGTCGATTTTGCAGTTACGCATAATCACATTTCTGTTGTGAATCGATTCGCTTCCGTTGGTTAAAGAAGAATGGCAAAATCCGAAATTACAGTCTTCGATAATGATATTTGAATTTGGTCCGTTGTTTTTGTCCTGATCTGCATAAGGGCCTTTTCCGCCCTTTAAAGCAATGGCATCATCGTTAACTGACAAGAAGCATCCTTTTACTAAAAAGTTGCTGCAAATGTCAATGTCGATAGCATCTGTACTTGGTGCTTTATCTTTAAGATGCGGTGAAAAAATATACAAGTCCAACATTTTTACATTATTACATTTGTAGAAATGATTCGTCCAAAAGCCTGAATTGATCAGTTTTACATCTTGCAATTGTACGTTGTTTGAATTCCATATAAAAACCAATCGTGGTCTTGAAACCTCAAGATTGGTACATTTTGGATTCTCTTTACGGCGCGCCCAGAAAGCATCCCAATATTTTTTTCCGTTTCCGTTGATAGTTCCTTTTCCTGAAATTGAAAATTTATCAACGCCATACGCATTTACAAGTGCCGGAAAATAATCCAGATTTTGACCTTCCATTCTGGATGGCATAATTGGATAATTGGCAATATCGTCAGAACCTTTTAAAACTCCGCCTTCACTAACGTACAAAGCCGTTTTTGGTTTGAAGAATAAAGCTCCACTTAGGAAAACTCCTTTCGGAATAATGATTACACCTCCACCATTTGCAGACGCTTTATCAATTACTTTCTGAATCGCAACGGTTTGAATTTTGGTACTGTCTTTACCCACTCCAAAATCCGTTATCGTGTATTTTTTGCCTAAATCTTTTAATTGAAGTTTGGTATAGTCTTTAAACCAAGCTGTGATTTCGCTTCCGTCAGGAAACTTATCATTGGCATATTTTTGCGAAAATGTAACCTGAGAAATTCCCAGAACACATAGAGCTAAAGTGAAAAACTTTTTCATTGTCGTTGTTTTATTTTAATATTTTTTGATTTCTTATTTACGTTTCAGCCATTCTTTTGGAACGTTCACAATGCAGATATTCATCGTTTTATTATCTGCAGAAAGCATTGCGGACTGAATTTGAATTTTTGCTCCGGCTCTGTTAAAAGTTGGATGAATGTGATCTGCAGCTGTTTCTTTGTGGCCTGCAGTCAGCAGCAGCATTTCGTTTGTTTTTCTGTCAATTAAATATAAGCTTCTTGAAAAATCATCTCCAACAGCCCATCTTCCATCTGCAGAACCATGAACGTGCCATAAACCGCTGCCACTTTTCGTTTGTCCGGCGATAATCATTTCGCGGGTTCTTAAATTTACAATTGCCAAGCCTGTTGGCTTTTCACGTGTTCCTGAATTTCCCCAATTACTTTCCTGTCCTGGATTTTGAGGGTTTTGCACTTCTGTACTTGTAGTAACTTCAACTGGTATTTCTTTCTGAATATCTATTTTTCTATGTCCCATAATTGCCATGGCAACCTCATCTTTCGAAATAACAGCTTCATGCGTTACCCATTCAAAATCAGATTCGGGATATAACGGTCTCAAACCTGTTCCATCAGCCATAACCGTCCACGTTCTTTGAGGAGATTTGCCACCTGTTTCCCAACAAAAAACCAATTCTCCCGGATTCCAAATGTTCGACTGAATATGCCCAACCTGAAATGGAACAGAAATCACATGTTTGAATTCGCCTGTTTTGATATCCATACTGGCAATACCACCCGGGCCTGCACCCATATTTCTTGGCCCAAAATTCTTTTCAATTTTTACATTTGGGTCTATATGTCTTGCTGCTTCTTCTTTTCCAATTCTAAAGTAAACACGATCTTCATTAGCATCCAAAGCCATATCCCCAGAAGCTCCCATTTCTGAATTTGTAATGCCGCAGACACGTTCGTAAGACGAAACCTGTTTCATCTTTCCAGCCTGACTGTCTTTAAAAACAGCTTCCAAATTTACTTCCATAATTTGCATTTTATCGCCATCTGCCTTACGCATAAAATACAGTTTCATCGATTTTTGAGCTATACATAATGTTCCAGTATAACCGCCTTCGGTAACCTGAACTATTATTCCTGATTTTTCGTTTACCGCCATCGCTTCATCATTGGCTCTTTTGCTTCTAAAAATCAACCATTCTCCATCGGCAGTCCATTGCGGATGCGTTGGGTAGGTTTTGGAATCACCAGCGGATTTCGTGGTCAGAAAAATTAAATCAATACCTGTAACGGGATCTTTTATGATCTTTTTTTCTGATGGGAATCTGGTTCCAATCTGACCAAAAATTGTTATGGTGAATAATAGGAAAAGTATATTTATGGATGTTTTTAATTTCATAGTTTTTGTTTGTGATTTAATCTCGCAAAGGCGCAGAGTCGCAAAGTTTTTTGTACTTTAATTTTGCCATGGAAGACAAAGGCGTGAAGTGTTTTTGCTTTGAATAATTTGGCTAAAGCCGATTAACTAAATTTTTATCTCCAGCTAAAGCTGGAGGCTATTCAATTTAAAAACTTTGCGACTTTGCGAGATTAATTCGCACAGTACATAAACTTCTAACACTTAACTTTTAACTCTTCACATTACTTATGTAAATTATTTTTTCCTTCTATTTTTAATTGAATGGAACTGTCATTTATTTGGAACTGACTATCATTCAATAATAAAATCACTTCGGCTCCGGCCAATAAAACCGGACCGTAACCGTGAGCTGCGAAAACATTTACAGGACGATAATAATAAAATGCAGGATCAAAACCCATTCCCGTTCCAACACAGGTTCCTTCTACCTGACCTTTATCATTTACTTTTGTCGCCACTGCATTCCACGCCAATAAAACGGCCGGAGCGTATGTCATTTTATCCACGTAACCGCGATTAATAGCTCTCGCAATAGAATAGGCATAAATGGCTGTCGCCGATGTTTCTAAATACGTATCATTTCTATCTAATAATTGATGCCAAAAACCAGTTCCATCCTGATATTGTACCAAACCTGCGATATGTTTTTGCAATTGTGCCAAAACCTGAGGATATCCCGGATGATTTTTTGGTAAAACTTCTAACAATTCAACCATTGTCATAACTGCCCAACCATTGGCTCTTGCCCAATGAAACTGCGGATGCACTGTCATCGACTCTACCCAGCCGTGCATGTAAATACCTTTTTGTTCGTTAAACATTCTTTTAGAGAACTGATTTACTTGTTTAACGGCATCATCAAAATATTTTACATCGCCCGTATAACTTCCCATTTGAGCTAGTGCCGGTACACTCATAAACATATCATCCAACCAAAGTGTATTGTCCTGTGGTCTGTTTCTGGCCAAGGTTCCGTCTTTTAATCGAAATTGTTTATTGCTGATAAAGTCGATATAATTATTTATCAAAGGATCAGCATTTGCTTTTAAACCTTCTTTTTTTGCTTTGATGAAGGCTGCACAAAGCGCTCCTGCAAAATCTAATGCTTCCGGATGAAGCGTCTTGAGCATGTCTTTGTCTTTGATATTTTTTTCGTTGTAATTAGCCGCGATATCCGCAATCAACTGTATTCTTTTATTGGAATAATCTGCAAAGTATTTTTCACCTGTGGCTTTAGATGCCAAAAGCATTCCGGCATATGTCACACCCCATTCGTAACTAGTCAAACGAAAAGCTCCCGGCTCAAACACGATGTCCTGCTTACCTTTTTTATAATCTGTAATGGCAACTTTCGTATTGGCATCTACAATTTTAGAAGCCGTATTTTTATCTAAAAAATTATAGACTCTGTCTAATACAACTTTTATATTTTCTTTTTGCGGAATAACATATGGCGTTGGATAATCCGGCTGCATTAAGTGCAATGGCGCAGTGGCATCCGTTTTTTGCGCATTTATTGCAGTACAAATTCCGAACGCAAATAATGTTATAATTTTGGTCGATTTATAGTTCATAGTTAGTGTGTTAGTTTAAAATGAGATTATTTTATTTTCCTATTTCAACATTTATTTTGGCAGAAAGCTGTTTAGCCAAAGTGGTTACATAATTGCTGAAATAAGCGGAATCTTTAAAGTTTGGATCGGCACTCAATTCCCAACCTGCTATTGCATAATAGCTGATTTCTTTATTGTTCTCTACCGATAATTTTGCCAGATAAGAATCTGTTAATTGTCCGGTTTTAGGAGCTTCGATATACCCTTTGTATATTTTCTTCGGAACCAGAATTGCTGTTCCTAAAATCCATTTGTGTTCGTAGGTTAAATAATCATGCTGAATCAGACATACCCAATCTCCAGCCTCAACCACTTTCAATGGATTTTTATTATTCAGATTTGAAATGGCTGCCAGAAAAGTTTCTTTTCCTTTAATCCCATCAATCTTAACCGTGTTTTTATAACCGTACATTCCCGGCCAGATTGAGGTAGTTTCCTGAACCTGATATTTATTTCCTGAGGCTTCCCAATTTTGATATTTATAACTTAATACCGAATTAACCGGACCTTCACTTACGATCTTAAAAGTTGTTTTTTCGACATTATTCAACGTATCATTCGTTAAAATTCCAAGTCGGTTGATTTTATCATTGATTAATAAAGCATAACCTCCTAAACCAGCCGAACTTCCAACCGGAAAAATATCCCTTCCCCAATCGTACATTACATGATAATTGTCTTCAACAGCGCCTTTGCTATTTATCCCGACGTCTTCTGGTGTCATCGCAGGTGTTTTTTTTCCGAAAACATCTTTTGAATTTCTTCCATCCAAATAATGCCTGAAACCTACTTTATCATTTTCCCAGGTTGGGCCGTCCGTTTGATATTTTTGAAAACCTAACTTTTTGTGTACCTGATTAGCCATCAAAACTTCTTCGGTTGCAGGCTGAACCGGCAGGTCTTTGGCTTCTCTTTTTCCAAAACGAACACTTGTTTTTATTGGAAATTTAGGATCAACTGAGGACCATTTTAGTTCCACCGTTTTCTTTTCGTTTGGCGTAAAATCAGTTACCAGAAAAAGTTCGTCCCATTTTCCGTCTCCATCTAAATCATTTAATTGCGCTGGAATCGTATCTTTTTTGTGGATTAAAATTGGATAAACTTTCGAATCCATTTTTACAGAAAGTTGACTTCTCTTTATTGCAATAGCTTTTTGCGGCACCGACAATTCAGAAGTATTCTTTAGCGTAATTTTAATTCCTTCTACTTTTTGTTGCGCTTTACAACTTGCTAATATCGTTGCCGTTAATGCGATTGACAGATAAAGATTCGTTTTCATTTTATTTAGTTTCAGGTTTCAGGTTTTCTTAGTTGTTGTTTCGGGTTTTCAATTTAATCATTTAATCCAAATGAAAAACTTCTTTTAACGGAACTGTAACTGGCGAATTATTAGGGTATGTTTCCATTATATCAGCCATATAGGCCCACCATTTTTTTTACGATTGGATGATTGGGTAACAGTTTTTCATCAAAATCCGGGCTGATTTTTTGAACTGCAAAGAGCGATAAAGTATCTTCATCTAAAAAAATACTATAATCCTGAATTCCTGTTTCTGAAAGCAGCGACTGTAATTCAGGCCAGATTTCGTCGTGTCTCTTTTTATATTCTGCTTCAAAACCTGGTTTTAATTGCATTTTGAAAGCGTTTCTGATAGTTTGGTTATTTTTCATTTTTTTGGGGTTAAAAATTAATTTTAATTAAACTATTTTAAAAATAAATCCGGAAGACGTTTCATACTTTCCTCCTTGTGAAGCCATAAATAAATAAGTTGCTTTTCCGTTTTGAAATAATAATTGCGGGCGTTCTCCACGACCGTATCGGTTTAAATGTTTTGGTGCTTCAGGCTGTTTTATATATTTATTTAAAGGCTGATACGAAATCAAAGGATCGCTCCAATGAATGCCATCATCAGAATCCATATACAAGCCATTGTCAATTCCGAAAACGCCCATATCCCGTGCTAACATTTTGAATTTTTTATTTTCATACCAGACAAAAGCGTCTTCGCATTGTTTATTATCTCCGAGTTTAGAAAAATCTACTACCGGATTGTTTTTGTATTTTTCATAAGGACCTTGTAATGATTTTGAAATGGCTAATCCATATTTTCTGTTTCCTTTAATGGGAAATTTTGGATGTTCATAATTCTCCGTATCCAATGATTTGTAATAAAGCCAGTACTCGCCATTTGGATGTTTTAGGAAAGAAGGATTTGTAGTCAAAAGATCGTCCCATTCTCCTTGTTTTCCCGGAAGCAATAAGGGTTTATCAGGTCTTTCCCATGGGCCATAAAGCGAATCTGCAGTGGCTAACCCTACACGTTTGGTATTCATTTTTCCATTGGAATTTCCCATAAAAAACAGCGCATATTTTCCGTCTACAAAATGAACACTCGGATTATGACAGGTTGTTGCATCCCAGAAGCCTTCACCTCGTGGCGCCAAAATAGTACTTACATATTCGTATGGGCCTTCAGGTTTATCAGCAACAGCGTGGGCAATTTCAGAACTGTTTATCCATCCGCTCATGCCTTTTGCTTTTGGCCATCTTGAAAAGAACACATGAATTTTACCATCCGGGCCTTCAATCGGGCTATTGCACCAAACGTAATAATCTTCAAATTCGAGCGCGCGACCAACTGGCCGAAGTCTTTTTTCAAAATCTGAAAGTTTTGGATCATCCATAAAATCATTTGCCATACCCGGAAACGGAAGACAAAGCGCCATAACAGCAAGGGAATTTCCTATTATAAATTTTCTACGATTCATTTTATTTCTTTTGAACTCCCACTTCCCAATCATCGGTTCTGAAAGGTGATGCAGGTAAATTTTCATTATTGAATAAATTGGGTTCCGGAACGGCTTTCCAGGCAAAACGAACTGCCGTTGGATTTTTTACTTTTGATGAGGAAACCACAATCATTTTTCCATCTATTTTTGCTTCTGCAGGATAGAAAACCTGATCATTTCCGGCAATTTCAAATTCTTTTAAATCTTCTGATGGCTTTTTAAAACCCGAATCTACATTATCAAAAAACAACTGAATTTTATCCTTTTTGACTTTCAAATGGTTGTATATTGGGCCAGAATACACCAGTTTATTTTCTCCGTATGTTTTCGCTCTTGCAATTAAAGCCAAACGATAACCTACGGTTTGTTTGTCTATAGGATGAATATTGGTGGCATTTCCAACATCAGTCGTAACGACCATTCCTGTATTTGAAATTGTTTTTGACGCAATTAATTGTGCTTCCCTAATGTCTGGATTTTGCCCTTTGTGGGGTGCGATCTGAACAAAATAAAATGGAAAATCGCCTTGTTTCCAATCGTCCCGCCAGCTTTTTACCATTGCCGGAAATAAACTTCTGTATAAAAATGCTTTTTCTGCATTGCTTTCACCCTGATACCAAATCACCCCTTTCATGGTATAATTTACCAAAGGATGCAGCATCGCATTATAAAGTACGTACGATGTTTTATTCTCTTCTTTTTTAGGCTTTTTAAGCTGACTTTTAAAACCTTCAATGTTGTTTGCAATACGCTCCTTTTTTAAATCGGCGTAATACGTTTCTAATTTTTCCTGAAAGAGTTTTTCATTTTTTGCATCTTGTTCCAGTAGAGGCAGAAAGTCTGTATTCCCTTCTAAAACCGTCTGAGAAGTCCAGGCCTCGGCTTTTGTTCCTCCCCAGGAAGAAGAAATTAAACCGATTGGAACTTTTAATTTTTGATATAAATCCCTTCCAAAAAAATAAGCAACTGCCGAAAATGTTTTTATAGAAGACGGAGAACATACTGCCCAACTTCCGGTCACATCCTCTAATGGTTTTTGAGAGGCTTTTGTTAATACTGTAAACAATCTGATGGATGGGAAATTGGCATTCTGAATCTCTTCTTCATAATTTTTCACTCCTGTTTTCCAGGTTCCATCTTCCTTCTCAACAGGGAAATACATATTGGATTGTCCGGAACAAATCCAGACTTCACCAATCAGAATATTTTTCAGTATAATTTTATTTGAAGCTTCAATTGTAATGTCATATGGTTTTTCATTTCCAACTGGTGTACTTACAGCGGTTTTCCAGTTTCCATTTAAATCTGTTATAATTTCTACAGGAGTATTTTGCCATCCTAACTGAATGTTTATTTTTTCATTTGGAGCAGCCCATCCCCATAAATTTACCTTTGAATTTTGTTGTAAAACCATATTATCACCAACCAAAGCGGGCAATTTTACCTGAGCGTTGAGTGTCAATTTAAATCCTAAAACAATGAGTAATAAAGAAAGCTTTTTCAAATAAATCATCAGTAATGTAATTTTAATACTAAAGCTTTAAAGATATGTTAGTAAATCGATATCGGTATCCTGTTCTACCCTGTAAATTTGGAGAATATTATGGAACAGTTTGATATAATTCAGGACTTACTTAAACACGTAGAAATATAGTTTATAAGAAAAAAAGAATCACAATTCGTCATATAGATAACGCTGTGCATTTTGTCCAGACGAAATGTTAGCTATTTTTTTTAACATAGCCCACGGTTTCAACCGTGGGGAGCATAATTTTATTCCGATCCATTTCTCATGATACGTATTTTAAGAAACGTCTCTTATGATACGTCTCCCACGGTTGAAACCGTGGGCTATGGTTCACATAGGGTAATGAAAAATGCTTTTTTCATTTTCATATTAATTGGTACAAAATGTTTCCTATGATACGTCTCTTAAAATACGTCTCCCACGTTTGAAACCGTGGGCTATGATTGAAATAGGGTAATAAAAAATACTTTTTTTTATTTTCATGTTTAATTTGTACAAATTGTATGATGTAATAAAAACAAAAAAGGCAGTAACCGAGTTACTGCCTTTTGTAAAATTAAAACCACTTAATTTTACCAATTACCACTTAAATTCCAAACCATTCTTATTGAAAAATTTAATAATCAAATTTACTTATTAAATAACTGATAACTATCCTGTTGTACCCTGCCTTGACATAAAAAAAACCGTCTCACAATTGAGACGGTTTTCAACAATAAAAATATAAAATAGTATACTAATAACCAGGGTTTTGCATAGTTGCTTTTTCTTCAGCAGTCAATGGTCTGCCATTTGCATAAACAGCATCAAGGAAAGTTTGAGGAACAGGGCGTAAATTATGATATTCCTGAATATTAGCAGCCGCTTCAATGTTATACGCTTTTGCTCTTGCAACCAAAGTTTTAGTTCTGCTCAAATCTCCCCAACGGTGAAATTCTCCACAAAGTTCTCTGGTACGCTCGTTTAATATCAAACATAACATTCTGTCGTAATCACTACCGTATCCCAGTTTTGTAATTACTGCCATATCTTCTAATGGTAAAGCATTCACATTCGCAATTGTTAAACTTGTTGCTGTTGTTGCAACTGCGATATTATTAGATTCGTAATATGAGTTTTCAGGAATATACGAAATTGGGATTCCAGCCTGACCCGTAACTGTCCAGGCCGCTGAGCCATCTACATAAGCAGCACGATTTTCTCCAGATTTGTAGGCCGCACGAGTACGAACTGTGTTGATATAGGGTAATGCATCAGCAAATGATGCAGATCCTAATTTTGCAAGACGTACTTTTGCTTCAGCAGCCATTAAGTACGTTTCTGCAGAACGTGCCAAAATGATATCACGAGATCCTTTAATATTACTTAAATCGATCCTGTTTCCATCCATATATTTACTTAGAGACGGGAATCTAACATCGGCCATTAGACCTACTTTATCTGCTGCATAAGCAACATAAGCACTTGGAATTGTTTTTCCTGTTTTTGGATAAATTATAGCATCTGTGTTTTTAGTTTTGGCAAAACGCGTGTCAGCCGGTGTATTTACAATATACATAATTCCCAAATCTCCATTTTTATAAACAGCACCAGATTGGTTATTCACGATACTTTTTGTTTGAAAACTTTTCCAGAAACGAGAGTCGTTTACATGATCAAAAGTATCATATACAAAATAAGTTGGTGCCAAACGGCTAAATGGTCTTCCTCCTGCAAGATTACGTCTCATTTGAGGTAACTGATCATAAGTAGAAAGGAAATATAAATGCTGTTGATTTCCTCCCGTAGTCAATGTACTTGCATTGAACTGAGCAGATAAAATTAACTCCGGAAGTTTTTCGTTTGCACCATCTGCAATCGTATAATTCCATAAATTATCATAATTTGCTGCTAGTGGATGATGAGAAATTACCTCATCAGATAACGTAACTACTTGTTGCAAATCTGCCGCTTTTGTAGTTCCGTTCCAGCTGTCATTAATTTCACTGGCACGCATCAAATAAGTTTTTGCTAAATAATGTGCAGCAGCGTCTTTAGTAATTTTAGCAGGAGCTCCGGCATTACCCAACAAAGCATAAGCCTGTTTAAAATCTTCTATTACTTGTGCTAAAACTTCCTGAGGCGCTGTTCTTGTAAATTCTAATTCAACTGTAGAACTAGTTTTTAATTTTAAAGGAACAGCACCGTATTGGCTTACCAATTTTAAATAATTGAAAGCTCTTAAAAAATAACCTTCACCTAAAGCTGTTTTTTTGATAGCGTCATTTGTTGAAACAATATCTGTAGCAGATTCAATCAATTGATTCGCATTTCCAATTCCGATATATAAGTTATCCCAATTGGTATTTGCCGCTACAGTATTAGCGTTTGATACGGTTACAAAAGCTTTGAAACCTGAAGAATAAGAATTCCAGATCCAGTTTGACGGATCTCCTCCGGCATGGAATTCATCTGTACCAGATTCAGTTGCCGAAAGCGGAACCTCACCTTGGAATTCTGCAGCAAAAACCTGATAATAGGTACCATTTGCTAATGCCTGAATTCCTGCTTCGGTTTTATAATAGTCTTTACTATAAGCTGTGGTCAGCTCTTCATCAAGAAAATCTTTGTTGCATGAGCTTGTTAAAGTCAATGCTGCAACAAGCATCAAATTGATATATAGTTTTTTATAATTTTTCATAATGATCTTTTTTAAAATTAATTTAGAATTCTACATTTAACCCTAAAGTTACACCTCGGTTTGAAGCCGTTGTCTGTGTATCCAAATCAGTCCATTTAACTTTTGTGAAAATCATACCCGGATTGGTTGCCTGGCAATACAATCTCAATTTAGAAAGTCCTAGCTTTTGTACTAGCTCTTTATCAAAGTGATAAGCTAAAGAAATATTTCTCATTTTTAAGAAAGAACCGCTTCTATATCCTAATATTGGGTAGTAAGGATCTCCCGTACCGGCAGAATAAATTGGTTTTTGATATTCGGCATTGGTGTTATTATCTGTATAATAATTAATTGATCTCTGGCTTCCTTTAGCTCCTTCGTTTTCTCCTAAAGTATCATAATAATAGCCCATACGACCATAGATAAAGAATGACAATTCTACATTTTTATAAGAAAAGGTATTTGTTAGTCCCATGATATATTTTGGATCTTTAGAACCTATAATCACACGGTCGTTATTTGCGTCAATTTTATAATCACCGTTTTGATCTACCGGTCTTGCATTACCAAATGTAAAAATAGTCGAACCTGCAGCGGCGTTGAATTTTGCCATTTCAGCAGCATCTTCAGGTTTCCAGATTCCGTTTGATTCGAAACCGTAAATTACATTTTGAGAATCCCCAATAAATAAGTTATTGTTGATATCATCAAATTTTCCATTTTGAAGTGATACAATTTTACTTTGTTGGTACGAAGCACTAAGGCTGGAAGTCCACTCAAAATCTTTTGTTGTTACGTTTACTGTATTCAAAGTAAGTTCTACTCCACTTCCTTCCGTTTCTCCTACGTTTTGATACGTATCTTTAACTCCGATAACTGTTGGAACACTACTTTTTAATAATAAATCGGTAGTTTTACTTGTATAATAATCTAAGGCTCCTGATACTCTGCTGTTAAACAAAGAGAAATCGATACCATAGTTAAACTGAGCTGTTTGCTCCCAACCTAATTCTATGTTTCCTAAAGAAGTATTATTTACCACTCCGGATCCATTTGGATAAACGATCCCTGTTAATGGAGGCTGAGTAGCGTAAGCCGGAACTGCAGCATTTCCGGTAACACCATAACCAGCTCTTATTTTTAACTGATTGATCCAGGATACGTTTTCAAGAAATTTTTCTTTATTGAGAACCCACGCCGCAGAAGCACTCGGGAAAAATGCCCATCTGTTCTCTGATGCTAATTGTGAAGCTCCGTCAAAACGGCCAGATGCTGTGAATAAATATTTATCGGCATAACTATAATTTGCCCTTCCCATATAAGATAATAAACCTGTATCTGTCAAACCTGAAGAATAACCTGCGAGTGTAACATTTGCTGGATTTAAAGCATTCCATTTGTTTTCAGGATTTTTTATATCATTAGCAGACATAGCACTTTGTTCATTGTGATATTCAGTCTGGCTCATTAACAAGGTTCCTCCAATAGTGTGATTACCAAAAGTTTTATTGTAAAAAATCAAGTTATCTAATGTATATGAAATTGTCTGTTCTTTAGCTAATGAAGCAAAACTTGTTCCTGAACGAATCGCTGACTTACCATCTAAAAATACACCATCACGGAAAGAAGTAAGATCAGGTCCAAAATTAATACGGTATTTTAAACCATCTAGTTTAGAAGAAAGTCCTCCTAAATCAAACTGTGCATATAAACTAGCAAAAGCCCTTAATGTTACACGTTGATCCTGAGATAATTTGTATTCATCCACAGGAGTTCTAATCGTAGAATCCCCACCAGGGCTATCAATTCTGTTTCCGTTAAGGTCATAAGGAACAGCGTATGGAAGATTCGTACGAGCCGTTGCGTATATTCCTGTAGAACTTGTAACAGCAGTTCTACCTGTGTTAGATTGTCCATATTCATTTACACCGTAACTAGTATTAAGACCAACTCCCATAGAGAACCATTTTGTTGGTGTAATATCAACATTGGCCGTACCACTGTAACGTACATAACTTTGCCCAAATAATGTTCCTGTATTGTCTAAATATCCAAAAGACCCATAAGCTTTCATTTTTTCAGTACCACCACTAACACCTATTGTATGTTGTTGTGTAACTCCGGTACGGGTTACAAATTTAGTCCAGTCTGTAGTTGCTACTTTAGAACCGTCCCAGGTACCTCCTGCCCATCCTTTTTCGATGTTTGCCCATGCAGCAGGATCAGCAGAAGCAAGGAAAATTAATTTATCATTTTCTATTGTAGGAGCATCTCCTTTAGGAAAAGCTGATGGATTAGAATAATACCTTCCCCAACGGCGAAATTCGATATATTCGCCCGCACTCATCATTGGTGCATTTTCATGTATCGTTTCCATTACAATAGAAGTATCATAGTTTAAAGTAAACTTTCCGTTTTTACCTTTTTTAGTAGTTACGATAATAACTCCATTTGCACCACGAGAACCATAAATAGCTGTAGCAGATGCATCTTTTAATACGTCAATTGTTTCAATATCAGTAGGATTTAAAAAGTCAATTCCACCAGAATTGGCATCTACACTAATTTTTCCGGTAGATGAATCTGTCACAAGTCTTGAATTCAAAGGAATACCATCAACCACATAAAGCGGCGCATTTGAAGCAGAAATAGAACGGGCTCCACGAATGGTGATGGCGCCTACCGTTCCAGGGCGTTCATTTGAAGCAACATCAACACCGGCTGCTTTTCCCTGCATGGCTTGTACGGCATTAACAACTGGTCGTGAAGCTATTTCTTCAGCACTTACACTAACAATAGAACCGGTAAGATCTTTTTTCTTCCTTGTACCGTATCCTACAACAACAACTTCCTCAAGGGAATTGTCTTCTTCTTGTAATACGACATTAACAGTAGCCGCGCTTCCAACAGTGATTTCCTGTTTTTTAAAACCGATAAAACTGTAAGTAAGAACATTTCCCGGAGCAGTATTGATGGAATAACTACCATCAAGATCTGTACTCACTCCATTTTGGCTCCCTTTAATGAGGACGTTTACTCCTGGCACCGGTAGTCCTGATGCATCTTTAACGGTACCTTTAACTACTTTGCTCTGTGCGTAGCCTGATGCATGGAATAATGCGATCATTGCTATCAGCAACAGAACACTAAATTTGTTTTTCATAAAAGTTAAAATTTGGTTAATTAATTAGTTAACCAAATTTATCCAGAAGTAAACTCCGTAGCGTCCTGTAGTATCCTGTAAAATAAATTAGTAGAGATCTAATTTATAGTATATTATACATTTTAATTAAGTTTTTTTTAACCATAAAAACCTTCAAACCCTTGATTTTCAAAGAAAATTAAATAAAAATTACAAAAATACACATATCAAAATTTAATAATATAATTTTTCAACATACAGTAATTTTGTTCAAAAATTTTTATTGAATAAAAAAAATATTACTAAAAATATTACATATTTAACACCAGAATAACTTCAATTGAAAAACCATAAAAAGTTGCTTATGAATGACAAAAACACCATCTTGTTCTTCACTGAATAAATTAAAAAAACCGCCTCAAAAAATGAGACGGTTTCAAAAAAAACAAAAATTTAAAATTTTATTTATTAATCATATCCAGGATTTTGATCGTAAAGTCCAGGAACGGCCAAAAGCTCCTGCAATGGAATAGGATACAATAATGAATTATTATCAATTACTCTAATTTTATTACCTGTATCCTCAGCTATTCTCCATGCATTCATAATGGTCACCGCTTTTCCTGATCTGATTAAATCAAACCATCTTGTACCTTCTGAAAAGAATTCTTTTCTTCTTTCATCAAACAATTGATCCAAAGTGATATTTACAGCATTTGCCGGTACACCCGCTCTGGTTCTAACCTGATTAACAATTGCATCTACATCTGCCTGAGTTCCACCACCGCCATGTAATGTACATTCTGCCATTAACATCAAAACATCAGTGTAACGAGTTACCATAAAATCGACACCCCAGTCCTCACGACCGTTTCCGTATCTTGTCGGGTCTATATATTTTATGAAAACCGGCTCTGTATAACTTCCTTTGTAAGTTCCCGAAGCTACTGTATAACTTGTAGCAATACCCGCAATTTTTCTTTTATCTGTCGCAGCAAACATATTTAAAAACCCTTTCGAAATTGGTTTAGCTTCTAAAGATCCCTGTGCAGATAAATTTACCGAAGCAAAATAAGGCTCGTATCCAACTTCAACCATAAAATTTCCTCCAACCGGAGTTGAAATATTTTGTGTATACGGAATAGTTAATACATTCTCTTTGTTTGCAAGACCTTCTGTTTTAAAAATGGCTGCGTAATCTGTTCCGAAAGTGTATAATCCACTTATCTTAATATCATTTAACTCTTTATACGCTTTATCCCATTCGTTTAATCCAAGCATTGCGCCATCAATTCCGTATTTTGGACTAGAGCGTGTCATGTATACCAAACCTAATAACGATTTTGCACCATATTTCGTTACTCTTCCAAAATTAGCAGCATCATAAGTCGGGCTAAGACCTGCAATAGCCAAATTCAAATCAGAAAGAATTAAATCATAAATTTCAGTTACGGGAGTTCTGCCCACTTTAGAGGCTTCCTGAACCGTCATTGTTCTGTCAATTAACGGAACTCTTCCAAACCATCTGATCAAATCAAAATAACAAAACGCTCTTAGAAAACGAGCTTCAGCCACCATTGCTGTTTTGTCTGCAGGATTTGTAAAAATTGCGTCTCCTTTTTCTGCAAGTTTTTCCAATAACTGATTTGCTTTGTATATTGCATTATAATTACTTGTATAAGCCTCTTTTACATAAGTATTAGAACTGATAGAAGTATAAAAACTATTGATTCCCTCCCAATCTCTTGATGCTGTTGTTGTTGCCAACAAGTTATCAGATCTTACTTCGCTCAGATTCAAAACCCTGTTTGCATAACCATAGGTTCCTGCTCCGTGAAAAGCTACTGAATAAGTGGCGTTTCTCGCCTGAACAAAGTCACCCGGAGTAGCATAAAAATTCTCAATTGTCCCTTGTGATAACGGCAATTGATTCAACTCATCTGTACAAGATGTCAGCGCAAATAATACAGCGCCTGCCATTAAATAAATATATTTTTTCATTTTCTTTTAATTAAAATTAATGTTAAGTCCGATAACTAAAGATTTTGCCAAAGGCGCTCCACCGTAATCAACTGGTACAGCAAAATCAGAGCTTGAACTTGCTGAAGTATTTACCGCTTCGGGGTTAAAACCAACTTTGTATTTGTTCCAATAAAACCAGTTCTCACCTGTTACATATAATCTTGCTTTATCAATTCTTTTAATTCCTTTTAATGCTTGTCTTAAATTATATCCGATAGAAATATTCCTAACACTTATATAGTCTGATTTATATAACCAGTCAGAGTTTGCCTGATAACCAAAAGAAGTTCTCCAGTTTCCTCTAACTGCAGGGTCAACGTTTAGAGAATTCTCCACAGATCCCATTCCGGTACGGTCAATAGCGCGACCTGTTAATCCGTAAACTGTTCCTCCATTTTGTCCCTGAACTAAAATATTCAAATCAATGTCTTTGTATTTAAAAGTATTCGTAATTCCCCACGTATATTTAGGAGTTGGATTTCCTAAATCTATACGATCTTCTGAGTTAATTTTTTTATCTCCGTTCTGATCTACATATCTTGGATCTCCAAGAACCAATTTGTTCCCGCCAATAGTGGTTCCACCTGTATCTATATCCGCCTGACTAACTACTCCATCTTGTTTTAATCCAAAAATGGTATACATTGGCTTGCCAACTTCTAATTTTATAAAAGGGATTCCTCCATCAAAAGAATTACTAATTTCAATTTTGTTTTGACCCGGACCTAAAGCCACCACTTTATTTTCGTTATGGCTAATATTTGCTGATGTTCTCCATTCAAAACTAGGTGTTATAACGTTTAAAGAGTTCATCTCAAATTCCCATCCCTGATTTTGCACTTCACCAATGTTGGTTTGAAATGTTCCAAACCCGGAAGAACTCGGAGTTGGAACTCTTAAAAGTAATTCGTTATTATTTTTTCTATAGACTTCAAATGTTCCGCTAAGTCTGTTTTTTATGAATGCGAAATCCAATCCAAAATCTATACTTTTTGATTCTTCCCAATGTAAGTCTGAATTCGGAATTGAGGCTGCTCCCTGACCAGCTGCCGCTGCACCACCAAGTGAATAATTGAATGACCCAAGGGTTGCATACTGAGCATAACTTCCAATATTATTACTTCCGTTTGTACCTGCACTGGCTCTTAATTTTAATTCTGTTAACCAGTCAACATCCTGTAAAAATGCTTCTTGTTTTACTCTCCATCCCAGAGAAAGAGATGAAAAAGTTCCCCATCTTCTATCAGTACCAAATTTCGAAGAACCATCACGTCTTATACTTGCTGCCAGAATATATTTTTCCTTGAAATTGTACTGAAGACGGGTAAAATAAGAAAGTAATGTGTTTTTTTCGGCAGTTGTTGAACCGATAGATCCTGCGGGCAATGTCTCTATAGTTGAGCTATTATAAAGCGCTCCTGAAGACATTGTAGATTTTGTAATTTCATACTTATTAAAAGATTGTCCTAAAAGCACATTAAAACTGTGGTTTCCAAAAGTTTTATCATAAGTAAGGGTGTTTTCATTGACAATATTTTGTCTTCTGTATGTATTATAAGCTCCTCTGATGCTGGCAATTACATCATTTGGAGTATAACTTTCATTCACATTATCAGAGTTATCAAAGTTAATGGTGCTTTTGAAGGTAAAACTTTTAGCAAATTGATAATTCGCATATCCAGAAATCAAAGTTCTATACATTGAATTTCTGCCTGTTCGGGCTAAAGCATTCAACATATTTGTTGTACTAGATCCCCATGCATATCGTGTTGTGTATTTTTCTCCAGCAGCATTTGCCGCGCTTTCAAAAACCGGAGTTGCGGTAAGGGCTTTAAACAAAGTATTGTCTTTTCCTTCAACTCCCGGATCATTTTTAATAGAATAAGATGGCGCTAAATTGATCCCCATCTTAAAGCTATCTGATAATTTAACATCAATATTTGCTCTTCCTGAAAAAAGAGTATAATCAGTTCCCACGATATATCCTGTATTTTTCTGATAGTTTGCAGAAACATAATAATTCACAGCATCCGTAGCACCGGAAGCAGTTAACTGATAGTTACTAAATTCTCCGGTACGAAAAACTTTATCCTGCCAATCAATATAATCTAATCCCGGGTGGCCTGGAATATCCCATCTGTCGTCATACAAATACGTATAATATCTGCTGTTACTTGGAATAAGAGGCGCTGTTGGGTTTTTTAAATTATAAGCAGCTATTCTTTCAGCATTAGTCTGACTGGCAGAAGCACCTGTAATTCCAGATCCAAGCCACTGTCCGTCAATCATTGTTTTTGCACGATCAATCCATCCCTGAGCAGAGAGCATATCAACTCTGTTTGCTTCTTTATTAACTCCTCCGTATGTATTAAAAGTAAATTGTGGCTTTCCTTTTTTACCTTTTTTTGTTGTGATGATAACCACACCATTAGAAGCACGGGAACCATAAATTGCTGCAGCTGCAGCGTCTTTTAAAACTTCAACAGAAGCCACATCATTAGGGTTCATATTATCTAGTGGACTTCCGTTTGAAAACCCTCCATTAGAATTTGATCCCTCTGTATAAATAGGAAATCCATCTACAACGTACAATGGCTCGTTTCCGGCAGTAATAGAACCTGAACCTCTAATTTCGATACTAAAAGGCTGTCCTGGTAAACCTGTTGTTTGTTTAACACGAACCCCTGCTACCTGTCCGATCAAACCCTGATCTATTCTTGAAATTGGCCTTTCTGTAAAATTCTCTGTTTTAATTCCAGATATGGCACCACTAGTTAATTTTTTCTTTTGGGTACCATAACCAATAACTACTACTTCATTTAAATTTGAACTTTCAGCATCTAAGGAAATATTGTAGCTATTTGAAGCTCCAACTACCTGTTCTTTTTTGATAAATCCCACAAACGAAAAAATCAAAGTTTCTCCCGGAGCTACAGAAATACTGTATTTTCCATCAAAATCGGTACTCGCTCCTCGATTTGTTCCCTTAACAATTACATTAACTCCCGGAATAGAGAGTTTGGACGGATCCGTAACTGTTCCTGTAACCGTTTTGTTTTGCCCATAGCCTGATGTATGCAGAAGTGCAAACAAGGCCATAATCAGCAAAAGATTAAATTTGTTTTTCATAAAAGTTAAATTTGGTTAATTAATTAGTTTAACCAAATCTATTTAGAAGAAGACTGCACCGCATCCTGTAGTATCCTGTTAACACTCAGTATCTTATAAACTATTTTATATTTAATTTAACTAAAAAACCATTCAACTTATTGATTTTCAATATTAAACAAAGCATTACCGTATCAACTAATAATATCAAAATAAAAGATCATTTTTTTTTCATATATCATATTTATCTTCTAAAAAAACTGAGAAATAAAAACATTACAAGAAACTTTTACAATATTTTCCCGCATTTTTGAGCAACTTCAATTCGTTCTCAGTCGTTCAATTAGTTGTTAACCTTTTGTATTTTTTAATTGCTTAAATTTTAGCATACAGTACGGGATACTATATAAAGAATTATATAATATATTGCGGCAAATTATAAGATTATTTTAAGATTTTAAATGCAACTAAATCAAAAAATTAACTATTTTACAGAAATAAATTCAAGAGCAATTGCAAATACTTTGTGGTATTACAATGAGTCTAAATCTTATTGTTTATTGTCCAATTATTACATTTATTATTCAGTATGATCCCAGAGACAGAACACATTATAGTCAACATCAAAGAAAATTCAAGCATTCCTAAATTTATTCAGGTAGCAAACAGTATAGCCGCTGATATCGAATCCGGAATAATAAAAACAGGGCAGCGCCTCCCATCAATTAATGAATTAAGTGACAAAAATTCGATGTCAAGAGATACTGCCGAAAAAGCATACAAAGTTTTACGTGACCGTTACCTCGTTATATCTGTAAAAGGAGTTGGAAACTTTGTCCGTGATATAAATTCAGATATTAAAACTGATGTTTTCTTTCTCATCAACAAACCCAGTTCTTATAAAATGGAAGTTTATAATGCTTTTGTTGATACTATAGGTCTAAAAGGACGCGTAAATATGTATATTTATTATTGCGACGAACAGCTCTTCATTAATTCCCTGAAAAAAAACATTAACAACTACAATTACTTTATCATTATGCCTCACTTTATAGGCAAAGGGAAAAGCCATGTTAACTATACTCCAAAAGTGATTAAAGCTATTGAAGCTATTCCAAAAGAAAAATTAGTAATACTTGACAATTCTTATTCTGAAATATCAGGAACTTTTACCGCTATTTATCAGGATTATAAAAAAGATATTGCTCAGGCTCTGGAAGAAGGTGTGGAGAAAGTTAAAAAGTATAAAAAATTTATACTAGTTTACCCCAGCAAATCTCTTTTTCCGTATCCTAAGGCAGTTTTACAAGGATTTGTACAATTTTGCAAAAAACATCAAATGGATTTTGAAGTTCTTGACGAAATCTATCCTGATCAGGAATTTGATTCCAGTGAAGCTTATATCACGCTTGAAGATAGTGACCTTGTAAATTTGATACAGCAAATCAGGGCGAAAAATTTGACCATGGGTGTTAATGTAGGCGTTATTTCGTATAACGAAACTCCATTGAAAGCGCTTTTAGGGATAACGGTTATTAGTACTGATTTTCAGGCAATGGGAGAACAAGCGGCGAAACTACTCCTAAGCGGTAAAAAAGAATTCATTAAAAATCCCTTCCAGTACATAGAACGGAATTCCTTATAAAAAACCATTATAATTTGGCTGTAAATTCTATGTTTTGCTCGTTTAAGATTTAAATATTCTTAGCGATATTTTTAATAAATAATACTCCTGAGGAAAATAAATCAAGTCTCTTTGAGGGTTTGCTATTTTTGATACACGGTTAAGATTAGATCCCGGTGTTTTTCTTTATTTTATATTTCATTGTAACTAAAAATGAGTTCAACCCATTTCCTTTAAAATATTAAATTCATAAATATATTATATAAACTTTTATTGAAATATTTTTTAGCATTTCACATCTATTTTACTCAAAAAATAAGAATTAATAATAAAAAACATAAATTCATTATCCATTTTACTTTTTTACAAATTCGTTTTAAACAGGATGCTACAGGATAGCAATTTTACGAACTACTGCTACTTTTACTTTTAACTAACTGACAACCATTTGAAACGATAATGATGAGATTTACTAAACCAAATTGCTCCCTTATTCTTCTGTTTTTTTATTGCTTTATAAATTCGTTTGCTCAGGAAACAATTTCTCCATGGCCAAAATCAACGAATATTAATCAGCCATGGGCGCGCTGGTGGTGGATGGGAAGTGCTGTAGACAAACCTAACTTAAAGAAGAGTCTTGTTGATTTTCATAAGGCCGGAATTGGTGGCGTAGAAATTACCCCTATCTATGGTGTTAAAGGAGAAGAAAGTAATTTCATTGATTATCTCTCTCCAAAATGGCTGGAAATGTTAGATTATACCATTCATATTTCTGACAGTCTCCATATGCAGGTTGATATGGTTTTAGGAACGGGCTGGCCTTATGGAGGTTCACATGTCACTTTGCCTTATGCTGCTACAAAGTTGGTTGTCGAAAAATACCAAGTGAAAAAGAATGAAACAATTGATCGAAATATTAAACTGGAAAACGCCAAAGAAAAACAACCTGCAGAACTGTTATATGTGGTTGCTTATGGAAGTGATGGTTCTTTTATCAACTTAACAGATCAACTGAAAAAAAATGGCTCCAAGCCAACGGATAAAGGTATTGACGGAAAATCCGTTTCTATTCCCAATCCATTAGAACCAAATAAATTAAAATGGAAAGCAAAAAAAAACAGATTATACCTTATATGCTGTTTTTAGCGGTAAAACCGGACAGCAGGTAAAAAGATCTGCTCCCGGAGGAAGCGGTTTTACATTGGACCATTATTCAGAAGAAGCCTTAAATACTTACGTCGTTCCGTTTAATAATGCTTTTAAAGGCCGTGAAGGAAAAATCAGAGCAATTTTTAATGACAGTTATGAAGTTTATGGAACTGATTTTACGCCTAATTTTTTCGAAGAATTTCAAAAACTCAGAGGCTATGATTTAAAAAAACAAATGCCATTATTATTGAGTGAAACGGATAATGAAATTGGTAACCGAATAAAAAGTGATTACAGACAAACTATTGGCGATTTATTACTGAATAAATTTGACAAACCATGGACACAATGGGCAAATTCAAAAAACTTTAAAACCAAACTTCAGGCACATGGATCTCCCGGAAATTTAATTGATTTATACGCTTCCGCGGATATCCCGGAATGCGAAACTTTTGGTTCCATGCCATTTGATATTCCGGGTTTCAGACGCGAAAAAGAAGATATCCGTGAAGGAGATGCAGACCCTGTAATGCTGAAATTTTCTTCATCTGCAGCGCATGTTTCAGGAAAAAACCTTGTTTCTTCTGAAACATTTACCTGGTTGAGAGAGCATTTTAAAACAGCTTTATCACAATGCAAACCTGAAGCAGAAGATTTAATGCTAAACGGAGTCAATCATATTTTCCTTCATGGCTCAACTTATTCTCCAGAAAGAGCAGCCTGGCCGGGATGGAAATTTTATGCCTCTGTAAATTTTAATTCCAATAACAGTATCTGGGAAGATGCCCCTGCTCTATTCTCTTATATTGCAAACTGTCAGTCGATGTTGCAACAAGGAAAATCAGATAATGAAATATTACTTTATTGGCCCATTTTTGATACCTGGGACAAATATCAAAATGGAACTTTGTTTTTTCAATTCAAAATACATTCTCTATCTGAATGGTTATATGAAACTTCTTTTTATGATACAACCAAAAGTTTAATAAAAAAAGGATACGGAGTAGACTTTATTTCAGATAATTTTATTGCTGAAGCTAAAGTGGTAAACGGAAAAGTCAGTCTGCCAGGCGGAACTTTTAAATCACTGATTATTCCGGCATGTAAAAAAATGCCGCTTTCTACTTTGCAGAAACTTATTGAGTTGAAAAAAGCGGGTGCGAATATTATATTTGAAGGACTTCCGGAATCTGTTCCCGGTTTTAATGATTACCAAAAGCAGGAACTAGAGCTTAAAACACTTTTAACTGCAAACAGTGAATTGGTTAAACCAACAACTGATATATTTACAACATTAGAAAATGCTCAAATATATCCTGAAACACTTGTAAATACAGGTCTAAAATTCATTCGAAGAAATATTGACGGTGAAAAAATCTACTATCTGGTAAATCACACTCCTAAAACGATCGATGAATTTATTCCGATTCAAATTGGTAATAAAGAGGTTGTAATTTTTGATCCATTAAACAGAAATTATGGGAATGCTATTGTAAAAAAAGACGCGAATACAACATTAGTAAAAATCAAAATAGAACCAGGGCAATCTTATTTTCTAAAAACAGAAAACACGGTTTCTCAAAAGAAATGGAATTACTATGAACCAACTGCTGCTGCTATTCCGTTAAAAGGAAACTGGAAAATTACTTTTGATAAAGGCGGTCCTCAATTGCCTCCAAGTGCAACAATTTCAAATTTAGAATCCTGGACAAAATTGGGTCCTGAGGCAGAAGCTTTTTCAGGATCTGCAACGTACGCACTTCAATTTGATAATCCGAATACCAAAACAAAATCATGGAGTTTAAATTTGGGAGATGTCCGCGAAAGCGCTAAAGTTTGGCTAAATGATGAATTTATTGGTACGGCCTGGTCAGTTCCATATAATTTGAATATCAGAAAATTAAAATCTGGAAAAAATACCCTGAAAATTCAGGTTACAAATCTTTCTGCTAACCGAATTAGAGATAAAGAATTAAAAGGCGAAGAATGGAAAATTTTCTACGAAATCAATATGGTTGATAAGGATTATAAGAAATTCGATGCAACAAAATGGAGCCCAATGCCTTCAGGATTATTAGGACCTGTTACTCTAACGCCATTAAAACAACAAAACTAACTACTAAATAACGAATACTAAAATGAGAAAATTACTTTTAATCCTCGCTATAGGCTTTTTATATACGACAAATGCACAACAGCCATTTGATAAAAAACTGGTGCTGAAACAAATGATTTTGGCCAATGATTATTTTATGCAAAAATGGCCGGAAACAGGCAAAACTATTATTACCAATAAAGAACGCCCTAGTAACATTTGGACACGAGGAGTTTATTATGAAGGACTAATGGCTTTACACGAAATTTTCCCAAAAGACACCTATTATGACTATGCTTATTCCTGGTCAGAATTCCATAAATGGGGATTCAATAGCGGCAACACAACCCGCAATGCCGACAATTATTGCGCCGCGCAAACCTATATTGATTTATACAATTTAGAACCAGATTCTAAAAAACTAAAAAATACAAAAGCTAATATCAATATGCTTTTGAATACAGCTCAATTGGACGATTGGTCCTGGATTGACGCCATTCAGATGGGAATGCCGGTTTTTGCAAAAATGGGAGTTTTAGAAAAAGACAATCGTTATTTCGAAAAAATGTACCAAATGTATATGTATTCCAGAAACAAACATGGAGACAATGGACTTTTTAATCCGAAAGATGGTTTATGGTGGCGAGATGCCGATTTTGACCCTCCATACAAAGAACCAAATGGTGAAGATTGCTACTGGAGTCGTGGAAATGGATGGGTAATTGGTGCATTGGCAAAAGTATTGACCATCATTCCTGAAAATGCACCTCACAGAGAACAATATGTAAAGGATTTAAAAGCAATGGCAGCAGCGCTTGTTCCTATTCAAAGACCTGACGGATTCTGGAATGTAAGTTTACATGATCCAACAAACTTTGGCGAGAAGGAAACTTCAGGAACTGCATTATTCGTTTATGGAATAACCTATGGAATAAATAGTGGGATTTTGAAAAAAGAAACTTATTTGCCTGTAGTTCAAAAAGCGTGGAATGCAATTACAACGGAGAGTTTGCATACTAATGGATTTCTAGGCTTTTTACAATCAACCGGAAAAGAGCCTAAAGACGGTCAGCCGTTATCATACGATAAAATTCCAGATTTTGAAGATTACGGATTAGGGTGTTTTTTACTGGCTGGTTCTGAAATTTATAAAATGAAATAATGAAAAAAGCGTTATTGTATTTTATTTTAATTCTTTTTAATTCACCTTTATTTTCTCAGGAATTTAAGAGAGAAAAATACAATTTCAATGCCGATTGGAAACTAAAAACAGGAGACTCTAAAAACGCAGAGTCTCCTTCTTTTAATGATAATTCCTGGAAAAAAGTAACACTTCCTCATGCTTATAATCAGGAAGAAGCTTTCGAAAAAGATATTGAACATCTTACTACCGGACTTGTCTGGTATCGAAAGAAATTTAAACTTCTAAAAGGAATCAAAGACCGTAAAGTTTTCTTAGAATTTGAAGGAATTCGTCAAGCAGGAGTAATTTATCTAAACGGTCAAAAAGTTGGTCTCCATGAAAATGGTGTAATGGCTTTTGGCTTTGATATTTCAAATTTGGTAAAACCTTTTCCGCAGGAAAACACAATTGCCCTTAGAATTGATAACGACTGGAAATACAAAGAGCAAGCTACAGGAGCTCCCTATCAATGGAATAATATCAACTTCAATGCAAATTATGGAGGAATTCCAAAAAACGTTTTTCTGCATATTACCAGCAAATTATATCAGACACTTCCTCTCTACTCCAATTTAAAAACGACTGGAGTTTATATTTATCCATCTAAAATTGATATTCAGACACAAAGTGCTGTGATCAATGCTGAAACAGAAGTTCGTAATGAATTTGAAACTTCAAAAACAATTCAATATGATGTTGTCATTGAAAATTTCGACGGGAAAAAAATCGCTAATTTTTCTGGTGACAAAACGACTATTCTACCAAATGAAACAAAAATTTTAAAAGCTAATAATGTAGTTAACAATCTGCATTTTTGGAGCTGGGGTTACGGTTATTTATATACTGTAAAAACGATTTTAAAAGTAGATGGGAAAATTATTGATGAAGTTTCAACTAAAACTGGTTTTAGAAAAACAGATTTTAAGGAAGGTCAATTTTGGCTAAATGACCGTGTGCTTCAGATAAAAGGATATGCACAAAGAACCAGTAATGAATGGCCAGCAATTGGAATGTCAGTTCCTCCCTGGTTAAGTGATTTCAGCAATAGATTAATTGTTGAAGGGAATGGCAATTTAGTTAGATGGATGCATGTAACGCCATGGAAACAAGATATAGAATCCTGTGACAGGGTTGGATTATTACAAGCAATGCCGGCTGGTGATGCTGAAAAAGATGCACAGGGAGATATCTGGAAACAACGTGTAAACTTAATGCGTGACGCTATTATCTACAACCGAAATAATCCGAGTATTATTTTTTATGAAAGCGGAAATGAGTCCATCAGCGAAGCTCACATGCACGAAATGAAAAGTCTTAGAAATACGTATGATCCTTTTGGAGGACGCCCTATTGGCTCTCGCGAAATGCTGGACAGTCAAGAAGCCGAATATGGCGGAGAAATGCTTTATATAAATAAAAGTGCCAGAAAACCATTGTGGGCAACTGAATATTCCAGAGATGAAGGCTTGCGCAAATATTGGGATGAATTCTCACCTCCTTATCACAAAGAAGGCGATGGTCCTTTATATCGCGGAAATCCTGCTAATGATTACAATCATAATCAGGATCATCACGCTATTGAAGATGTTGTACGGTGGTATGATTATTATAAAGAAAGACCCGGAACAGGAATAAGAGTGAACTCCGGTGGCGTAAACATTATTTTCTCAGACTCAAATACACACCACCGTGGTGAAGAAAATTACAGAACCAGTGGTGAAGTCGACGCTATGCGTATTCCAAAAGATGGTTATTGGGCACATCAGGTCATCTGGGATGGTTGGGTAGATGTTGAGAAACATCGTACGCATATTTTAGGACACTGGAATTATAATGAAACTGTTACAAAAAACATCTATGTAGTTTCAACAGCTGTTAAAGTTGAATTATTTATCAATGGAGTTTCTAAAGGTTTTGGAAAAAGAAGCAATGAATTTCTTTTTACGTTTGAAAATATCGCTTGGAAATCTGGAACAATAAAAGCTATTGGTTACAAAGAAGATGGAACTGTTTTAAGTGAAGATGAAAAATCAACAACAGGTGAACCAGCAGAAATTAGACTAAAATTAAGAACACAGTCAAAAGGCATGCTGGCTGACGATGCCGATGTTGCCTTAATTGATGTTGAAGTTGTAGATAAAAATGGTAATCGCTGTCCGATTAGTAATAATCTAATTTCATTTTCAATTGAGGGACCTGCAACCTGGCTGGGTGGAATTGCACAAGGGCCAAAAAATTATATTCTTTCAAAAGATATTCCGGTAGAAAATGGGATTAATCGTGTTATGGTTCAATCTTTGGCGAAAGCCGGAAAAATAAAAATTACAGCAAAATCAGCCGGATTGAAATCATCTGAATTGTTTTTTGAAACAAAGTCCGTTATAGTAACAAATGGTCTTTCAGAAGAAATTCCCGGAATAAACCTTCCATCAAATTTAGAACGTGGCCCAACTCCAAAAATAGCTTCTTACACACAGAAAAGAATTCCTGCATATATTTTAAATGCTGTTTCACCAGCCAATAATAACGATACCTATAAAAGCTATGACGACAACGAGCTAACCGAATGGAAAAACGACGGGAATATTAATACCGGAACAATAACTTATACCCTTTCAAAACCTTCAATCGTAAATGAAATTGTAGTAAAATTAACTGGCTGGAGAACTAAAATATACCCTATTCGAATTTTGGCTGATGAAAAAGAAGTTTTTAAAGGAAGTACAACCCAAAGTTTAGGATACATTACAATTTCGTTAGAACCAGTTTTGGCTGAAAAAATCACGATCGAATTAATCGGTGTGAATACAGAAAAAGACGGTTTTTCAAAAATTGTTGAAGTAGATCCAACAAAAGAATTAGATTTATATAAAGATAAAGCAGCAACAGACGCTACCGGACAATTACGCATTGTTGAAATAGAATTTTATGAAAAAATCAAATAATTTAACCCCGGCTAAAACAGTTTTAATTCTTGTCTCTTTTGGGATGAGCCTTTCTGTTTTCTCTCAAAAAAAGGAAATCTCTCTATGGGATAAAATTCCGGATGAAATTATATCCAAAGATTATTCAGAAAAAATAGTGACGGATAAAAACGGAATTGAAGAAGATGTTCGAAAAGTTACCAAACCAACCCTTACAGCTTATTTTGCTGATTCAGAAAAATCTAATGGAACATCGGTTATAATTTGCCCTGGAGGCGGTTATGGCATGCTGGCTATCAATAAAGAAGGATTTAAAGTTGCAGAATGGCTTAACGGTCTGGGCATAAATGCTTTTGTTCTCAAATATAGATTGCCTAGTGATCTAATTATGAAAAATAAAACGGTTGGTCCACTACAGGATGCGCAGGAAGCTGTGAGGCTGGTTCGTCGAAATGCCGTTAAATGGAAATTGAATCCTAACAAAATCGGTGTTATGGGGTTCTCCGCTGGCGGTCATTTGGCCTCTACTTTATCTACACATTACAATGATATAGTTTATGTTTCAGCAGATACTACGAGCGCCAAACCAAACTTTTCAATTTTAATTTATCCGGTTATTTCAATGCAGGAAGAAATTACACATCAAGGATCTAAAGATAATTTATTAGGCAAAAATGCTGACACAGAAACAGCGTATAAATATTCAAATGAAAAACAGATAAATGCCAACACACCAAAAACATTTTTAGTTCATGCCACAGATGACAAAGCGGTACCAGTTGAAAACAGCATTAATTATTATCTGGCTTTGAAAAAAGAAAAAGTTTCTACTGAAATGCATTTATATGGAAACGGGGGCCATGGTTTTGGTTTGGACTTGAAGGGAACAAATATGTCCTGGCCAAAAACCTGTGAAAAATGGCTAATAACTAATGATTTCATGTTAAAACCTGATGGTTATGTATTTACTTATTTTAAAGGAAACGGTGAGGACGGTCTGCATTTAGCTTACAGTGAAGATGGATATAAATGGACCGCTTTAAAAAATGACGCTTCATTCTTAACTCCGGAAGTAGGTAAAGATAAACTCATGCGAGATCCTTGTGTTATAAAAGGTGGAGACGGATTATATCATATGGTTTGGACTGTTAGTTGGACAGATAAAGGGATTGGATATGCTTCATCAAAAGATTTAATTCATTGGTCAAAACAGGAATTTATTCCGGTAATGGCATTTGAAGAAAAAACAAGAAATACATGGGCTCCTGAAATTACATATGATGAAAATTCTAAAAAATACATGATCTATTGGGCGTCTACAATCGACGGAAAATTTTTAGAGACAAAATCAGCGGAAGAAAAAGGTTATAATCATAGAATTTATTACACCAGAACAAAAGATTTTAAAAAATTCTCCAAAACTAAATTACTTTATGAACCGGGATTTAATGTTATAGATGCTTCAATTGTAAAACAAGATCAGGGATTTGTAATGTATTTAAAAGATGAAACCCGAAATCCGGTTCAGAAAAATATTAAAATAGCTGTTAGCAAAAAATTAAAAGGTCCATATAGTAAAGCGAGCGATGCTATTACAGGCAATTATTGGGCAGAAGGTCCAACAGCAATTAAAGTAAACAATAATTGGACTGTTTATTTTGATAAGTACACCGAAAAGAAATATGGAGCGGTCAAAGAAACTCCTGAAGGTTGGAAAGATATTTCAGAACAAATTAGTTTGCCTGCAGGAACACGTCATGGTACGGTTATAAAAGTTTCTGAAGAAGAAATTGCTGCTCTTAAAAAAGAATAGAAAATATTAAAAGGCTCCTAAATAAAAATGTAGGATATTGAGCAACCTTTATCCTACATTTTAAAGTGAATTAATATAAAATAACTTTTAATTAATAAAAGCCCTCTAATACAAGCTAAAGCAGAAAAAATAATGCATTATATGAATTATAAAATTGCGTTTGAAAGATTGCTGAACTTTCAAGTAAAGTTTTAGATACTTGCTCGGCAGGCTCCTGAGCCTTTTTAAAGTGGGCTTTTAAATCTTTTAAAATCTCTGGCTTTGTTTTAGATTCATCTAATAGAATTAGATTATTAATTTCCTGAAAAAAAGCTAAACTGCCATATAACTGCTTATTGAATAAACAAACTAAAACATTTGCTCCTTTCTTTTCTAATTTCAGATAGTCAATCATTTCAGTTTTATCATAAACCACAAATATCGAACGATCGAAATCTTTATAATCATTTTCATTTTCGATCAGAAATGAATTTCCAGAGAAATCAAATTCATCTTTAAACTTTCTTTTAAACATTTTAAGGAAAACCCCTTTATTATCACGTACTAAAACTTTTTCTCTCTCCATAATACTAATTGTCTTTGTCAAATTTTTTTTTGGATAGTTACCTAATCATTAATCAGTTATAACCGCTTCTTAAATAATGATACAAAGGTATAATCGATATTTATATCAATATTGTCACAATAAGTCAAAAAACAATTAAATTAAGCCATATTTTCAATTTAACAACTTGTTAACTAAACAATTGAATAGTGGATCTAAATAAATATGCATGACTTAAATTTATTTTTTCATAACCATATCAATAATAATTGCACTTGATAAAATGGTAATTTTTTTCTTTTTATCAACATAATCAGCCTCAAAATTCACATTATATTTATCGGCCGATTTGAATAATCCTTTCATTGCTTCGATCCAGTTTTTGTCTATTGAACCAATTTGTTTATGAAAAGGATCGCTAATAATAAAATTCCATTTTTTCGAATCCCCAGAAATTTCAGCAATTATTTCATCTGATGCGTTTAATATGCTGAAAACTGGTTTAAAAAAGGCAAAATTTCGTTTTATACTCCCTATTTTTTCTCCCTGTGCATCATGAATAATAATCTTTGATTTTAAAAAAATCCATCCTCTGGAAATTGATGCTAACAACGCCCCGTTACAGCTTCTTATTTCAAATACAAAAGGTAATAAAGTCTTACTAACAAAGGATCTCAATATCTTTTGTCTTAATGTAAGTCTTTGCTTAATGAGACCAATGCATTCCCGTTTTTCATTATAAATTTGATGGTGTCGATAAAACTTAAAAAAGAGACGTTTTTGGTCTACAAAATAACTATTAGCATTAAAGAAATCTGTATTCATTTTTATATTTTATAAAAAGACAGTATAAAGTATTTACTATCTTTTGTTCGCAAGATGTCTGATATTATATTTGATAAATTCAAAATGAGATTTAGAAACTGAACAGTAAAAATTATCTCAATAAATTTAAAAAGACTAAATCAAACATTAAATATTTACATTCATTTAAGAATTAACATAATTGAAATAAAGTTTACTTACCGACACTAAATTCAAAATATAATCATCTATTAAACTTTCGTAACCTGGATTACATTCCTTTCTACAAAAGTTATTAGTTCTTTTATATTTCTATTCTCGTTCTTATTCGAAATAGAAATTATATATCCGTTTTTTTCTTTAACATATAAAAAGAAAAAATCTTTAGTTAAAATTGCTTTTTCAATCTGAGTCCATTTATGAACGAACTCCCCTAACGGAGAATGAACGTAAATAAAGGAATTTGTAAAATTGAATTTGTATTTTACTAAGAACCTGTCAAATCTTAAAAGCTTTTTAATTAACTCAAAAGTAATTTTGCAGGTCGTATTGACAAATGAATACTGAAACATAAAAAAAATAATTACGAAAGTCAGATTCCGTATTATCCATATGATTAAATCACTGCCACTATTCAGATCAAAAAAAGAGTAAAAAATATAAAAGATTAAAGCAAATCCGAAAAAAATCTGAACTCGTCCCTTATACAGATTTTTAAAATACATTTTATTTAACTTCCGTACTTCATCTGCATTTAATCGAAACTCTAAAGAAAAATCAGAAGCATTCATATTGTTTAAATTACTTAATATATAACTTTTTTAATTCCTTAATTTTTTTTCAGAAAAAGAGAAAATTAATAACCAAAAGTATAAGACAAAATTAAAAAAGGTTAGAATATTAATTTTCCCATTCCCGTCATTAGAATATCAAAATAAGACTTAATAAAAAACGATAATGACAGCTAAATCTAAAATAAAAATTGTTTTTTAGTCAAAGCATCAAAATAGGGAAGTCAATAAAACCTATGGATTCTATCGCTTAAAAAAAAAGATATCAATACTGCAAAAAGTTCAAAAAGTATCAGAAAAAGACTTAAAAAACAATATTATTTAGTTTGTTTTCAAATAGTTAAATAAACAAACCTTTTTTAAATTGGAATTCAAATATTTAATTACATTTGAATTTGATTGAAATTAAGTGTAAATATTTACTTACATTAAAAACACCTTGATTTAAAGAAAACCTCAGTGTTAAAAACAAATAATAAAAAGTCAATTATAAAAAAATAAAAGCAAATAATATTATTTCTAATATAAAAAGAGAATCTAAATTATTAAAAATTGGCCTTCCTATTAAATACAAAATGAATCTAAAAACATATAGCTCTTTTGAGCTTTATTTTATTTATATAAATGGAATTTCAAAAAATATTACAAAATACATTCTCAAATTAATTATTAAAATAAAAATGCAAACGAAGATGAAAACAGAGAAAGAAAGAATTGAAAAAATCAAAAGACACAAAAAAACACTGCCGTACATTAAAAAAGAAGAATTGCTAAATTACAATGATAATACATGGGATTTATTCTTTCTACTACTTTCCAACTATTATGAAATCATGGACATTGAAACAGAAGATGATTTTACGGATTCACAGCGTACCCTAATTGCATATAATATTATGTATGGCGAAATTACAACAGGCGGGTTTTTAGAATTGATTAAAAACGGATATGGCAGTTATATTTTTGAATCGATATTTTCTGAGACATTAAAAAAATGGGGGGCTACAGAGATGGCAGTTCATATCAATAAAGCTAAAGAAATTTACTTTCAGAATAAAACCGAACTTGAAATAGTGAGAACATGTGAAGATCTTTTTGATATGTATCAGCAGTATCCCGAATTTAATGTTTTAGATAATGAATTCTTTAAAATCATGAATTCAGAGTCCGATAAAATTAAACAATATATTCAACAGCACATCAATGAATTTGCTATTGTCGCTTAGGTACGCAGCCAAAAGATAATAAAGAGATAGTCCACACAAAATGCAGGCTAATTTATGAAGATGCAGTAATAAATAGTAAGATGAAATATGATCAAATAATTATCGAAGAAAAAGATTTAAAGCTATTAAAAACAATAATATCTAAATCTAAAATATTTAAAGGCAAAAATTATTATTCATTGATCAAAAAACTCAGAAAAGAACTTGAATATGCCCAAATACTTTCAAACGATGCAATTCCGGAAGATATTATAAGAGTAGATTCTACTGTAACAATTCAAATGTCTTCTAATGTTATCAGAAGTTTTCAATTGTAACACCTGAGACATGCAATGTTATTCAGGACAAATTATCCATACAATCACCAATTGGACTGGCTGTGATTGAATATGCTGCTAATGATGAAATTTTATGGCAGTTTACTTCCGGTCCAAATAAGCTCAAAACATTAAAAGTTATGCAAAATTAAAAAGATTCATTCCAAATTTAAAAACACCAACCTACTAAATACTAAAACATTACAAAAATAATAGTAAATTAAACTAACTTTATATATAAAAAATATTTGCGTGAAAACAATCGAACATTCTTATGGTGCAGATTTATCATGGGTTGAAAATTTTGCAAAACAATTTGGAGGAAAAATTGAAGGCAATTTTATCATTATGCCTGAGGAACTTCAAACAGGTACACGATATTTTCTTGATTGCGGAGAAGGTATAATAGCATATTATGTAAATGTATTATACAATAAAAATTTTCGCTTTATTCAAAAAAATAAAAACAACGACTTTGTTGGACTTTATTATAACCTGACAGAAGGTGAAGCAACAGTTTCAAGTAATAGTTCCGTTTATGATGTTGGTCGTTGGCGCTATAATTTATCCGTACTTGATGGATCATTGGAAACTGATTATAATGTTAAAGCAGGGAGTTGCACTTTTGCTCTATGCATTTTCATAAAGAAATCCATGATAGCGAAATTTGTAAAAAAAAACAACATTCCCCTTCCTGATGTTGATAAAATAACTGATCCTTCAAAAATACCATTGTCAGATTTGACAGAATGAGTAGTGACAGCTATCATTTATTAAATGATCTACGAAAATTAAAAGTTGGCGGATCCATATTTAACCTAAATATGATAGGGACAGTACAAATGCTGATCTCAAATTATTTAAAAAAAATGTCAACTCACAGAATTATAATCCAAACGGTTAATTCCAGTGATCTCAATGGTATCATTACCACACAAATGTTTTTAATAGAACATATAGACGAACATTTTCCAAGTATTGTTCTTATGGCAAGAATGGCCAATATGTCTGAATCAAAGTTTAAAAACTTATTTAGAAAAATAACGGGACTAACTCCAAATAAGTTTTTTATGGATAATAAATTACTCAAAGCAAAAGAGCTCCTTGAAAAAAAACAACTATCAATATCTCAGGTGTCAGATCAGTTAAGCTTTACTAACAACTCTTATTTTGCTTCAAAATTTAAAGAGAATTTTGGAATATCACCAAAGACATTTATCAAGCAATTATAATTATTTCAGGTATTGAGACTGTGTAATAGCAAACTAAACTTCTTTCATTAAAATATATTCATTTACACATGAAAAAAATTACACATTATTATAGTTTGACCCCAGAATGGCAAAAAGAGTTTGCGGAAAAAATCGGTGCAGAATTTATCGACAATAAAATCATTAAATTTCCGGAAACAATCGGTAAAGGGCATTCTTATTTTACTCAGATTATCCCAGGAATTTCAGTTTTGTTTATTGACTTTTTAGTAACCTCACCATTAAAAATAACCAGACTTGCATCTGATAGCGAATTGTATATTTTTCACTTTGATTTAAGTGAGCATGTCAATTTAATAAAGATTAACAATAAGGACTATGAAATTGGTTCTTACGATAAATTAGATCTTGCCATTATTGATAATGAGATAGAAAGTTCTTTTAAGCCATCGGTTAACGAAAGAACGATTGCAATACGAATACTAGTTGACAAAAGTTTGCTAAATGATTTTATAGCAAAGCATTCTAAAAAAGAAGAAGTCAAAGCAAAAAGCAAAGACGGTAAACGGGTATTTTATCATTATGGCAATATTGACAGCAACAGTATTTTACTGATTCGGTCAATCAAAAATAAATCTATTAATGATCTCTCATTTGAACCACTACTTAAAGGTGTCTCATTAAAATTGTTAGGTAATTTTTTTAATAAATTTTACGACACGCCAGTCACAAAAAACAATATGACCACAAATGAACAAGAAGCTATTGATAAAACCAAAGAATACCTTCTTAATAATTTGTACGGCTCCTTTCCTTCTGTAATATTTTTAGCCTCAATGGCAGGAATGTCTGAATCAAAATACAAAATATTGTTCAAAAAATGTTTCAATAACACTCCAAACAATCTTTTTATTAAAGAAAAAATGTTGTTAGCACAACAACTTTTACAGAGTGGAAAATTTAATTCCCTTACTGATATTATTTACGAATTGAACTATACCAAATTAAGTTATTTTTCATCCAAATATTATGAACTCTTCCATAAAAAACCATCACAAGATTTTGTAAAAAAAACTGGTACAAAAATTCAGAACAAAGAAATTAAATAGTAACAAATTAGGGGATATTTTTCAGATACCCCCTAATTTTATCAGATGCTACAGTTTCAAAGCTGTTATTTTTTATTTAACTGTATAATAAACTCTGAACGCCTGTTTTTCTGGTGTTCTGCTTCAGAACATTTTACTCCATTTGAACATTTGTTTATTAAGCGTGTTTCTCCAAATCCTTCAGCACTCACCCTTTCTTTCTCAATTCCGTGCGATACGATGTAATCCATAGTTGATTTAGCTCTGTTTTGTGATAATTTCATATTAAAATCATCTTTTCCTCTACTATCTGTATGGGAATTAATTTTTATAGAAATAACAGGACGAACCTTCATTACTTCCACAATCTTATCCAATTCAGTTTTAGAAGATTCTCTTATTTTATATCCATTATAATCAAAATAAATTGGGTTTAATTTTAATTTATCGGTAAGATCATCTCCTTCATGTATTGCTACTTTCTCATTATTTACAATTACCTCCATCTCATTAATAAAATCAAATGAATACTCTCGTTTCTCCGCCGGTTTAAAAGGTGGTGCAATTTGTTCTTTTTCAGTAAGTCCTGCTTTTTTATATGCCAGTTTATAATCTGTAAAAGGTAGCAAGTCAGCTGAATATTTACCTTCTTTATCACTATATACAGTATTTATTTTTTCATTTTTAGCATTATAAACCTCAACAACAATTCCTTCAATTGGTTCACCAGTTGTATATCTTAATGTTCCAAATACTAAAGGTTTTATATTGAAATTAAAATCAATCGGTTTGTTCTCCGTAAAGCCATAGATGTCATCATTACCACTCCTGTTGGAAGAAACATAACCTTTTTTTATATCATCTTTAAACGTATAAGCAAAATCATCTGAATTGGTATTCACACCATCTCCAACATTTACGACATGATATTTACCAGACTCATCTTTAATTGCTGCAAATACATCAAGACCACCAAGACCAGGATGTCCGTCTGAAGAAAAATACAATATACCGGAAGCATCCATAAATGGATAAGTCTCTCTTCCTAATGTATTAATTTCATCGTCTAATCTAGTTATATCATTACCAATAAAACCACCTTTTTTAAGACTTACTTTATACAGATCGGAGTTCCCAAATTTATTATTTCGGTCTGAAACAAAATAGAGTTCGGTTTCGTCCGGGCTTAATGCAGGATGTGCAGACGAGAAGCCATCTCCATTTAGAGGATAACCTAATTCTTTTACGTTTTTCCATTCACCATTAACATTTTCAGCTACATAAATTTTCAAAAAAGTAGTTCCGTTTTTATCAACTCCAAGTTTACCTTCAATATAATTATTTCTGGTAAAAAACATTGTTTTACCATCTTTTGTTATTGCTGGAGTACTCTGATGATATCTTGTATTTACCTCCCCTTTTAAAAGGGCTGGATTCTGCAATCCTCCATCGACTGTTACATCTGCAGTATATAATTTTAAAAATGATTTATCATTCCAGCTGTGTTTACGTTTGATAATCACACCAGTATCTTTTGCTGAAGCATACATTACTTTTTCTTTATTCAGATAGGAAGTTCCAAAGTCCGAAAATGGAGAATTAATTTCTACTGCTTTTAAATCATAACGACCCGATTGTTTTTGTATATCAGCTAATAATTTTTTTTCACCCCAGCCTTCACTTAAATCTTCTTTTCCAGACTTTGAGTAATACATTTTCATTATTGATTCTGAAGTCTTATACTCTTGCGCATTATTAAGGCATTGGGCATATCTAAAATAGTACTCCGGCGAAACATTATTTGAAGCTGTTACCACTTTAGCATAACACTTTGTCGCTTCCGGATAATTTCCATTATAATAATAACAATCCCCAAGTTTTGTATAAATCTCTATTGTACTGGTTCCTTTATTTAATTCTTTCTCATATAATTTTATCGCTTCAATAAAAGCAAATTAATTATAAGCTTCATTTGCTTTTTCCAGTTTTTTATCCTGAGCTGTAATACTTCCTATATGCATTATACAAGCCGTAAGAAAAACTAAAACAATTTTTATTTTTTTATAAATCATCTTATTTTTTAATTAAGTTATTAAAAGAATCTTGGACTTACCAGCCTCGTTTTCGATTTACTTAATAAATCAAATCTTAAAAATATTTCGTGAGAACCTGAATTGTAATGTCCAAGATTTGTGGTATCATGATCATATGCATATCCTATTTGAATACCATCTGTTACTTGAAAACCAGCTAAACCACTAATACTTGCATCCCAACGGTATGCTGCTCCAAGCGTCAATTTATCATTAATCAAGAAGTTGGCTGACATATCAACCGCTACTGGTGCCCCTACAACAAACTTAGCCAACACTGCAGGTTTAAATCTTAGATATGGGTTAATATCAAAAACGTATCCACCCATAAAATAGTAATGTGCTTTAGTCGAATATACTGATGCAGCTACATCATCATAAAATTCAGTCTTTAATAATTTTGGAACAGATATTCCCGCATACCATTTAAATGTGTGAAAATAAACGCCGGCACCAACATTAGGTGAAAACTGAGATTCGGTCCCTGTCATATATGGATCTTGATATTCCGGATTTAATTTTGTGTAATCAACTTCGAAATTGTCAAAACCTCCGGAAATACCAAACGAAATTTTCAATTCATCTGATGGCATAATGGTGTACGCATAATTAACTGTAAAGCCAGTATTTTTTGTCGGTCCAATCTGATCACTTGCTACATTTAAACCAAGACCATTTCCATGATACCCTAAAGGTGTCTGAACTGAAAAATTCATCGTTTTTGGAGCTCCGTCCAAACCAACCCATTGGGTTCTGTATAATGCCATAGCACTTAAAACCTCTCTTGACCCTGTATAACCAGGATTAAAAGTCATAGTATTATACATGTATTGTGAATATTGTGATTCTTGTTGCGCAGAGGCTCCGAGAATACCTAAAAACAATAATGATACTATATAAAAAAGCTTTTTCATTATTTCTATTTATTACGTTCTGTTTAATTATTGATTATTGATGTACAGATAGCCTGATTGCTCCACTACCTTCTTAGTATTATTATATTTCAATATGTAGAAATAAGTTCCTGTAGGAAGTTTTTCTCCTCTATTTATTGTTGCTCGTCCATCTGAGTATCCTCTAAACATGTTATCTGACTCATTGTAAGATTTTGTTTCAAATACTTTAACTCCCCAGCGGTTATATATTTCAACCATATTGTCTGGATACTTATCAATTTCCTTTATATGAAAACTATCGTTGATTCCGTCACCATTGGGAGAAACGGCATTGTAAACGATAAGTTTTTCATCTATGATAATCTCTTTAACAATGGCCATGGTAAATATTCCATAACCTGTTACCTGAGCTGTTAAAAGTTTTTCATAATTCAATGTTTGAGTTGGATCACTCGACTCCCCATTGCAATTAGTCCATTTTTGAAGTATATCGTCCCAACGCACGATTGCTAATTTTGTATTTGGAGGTATATTAAAAAATTCAGATGGTGTTGTCTTATCGTTTAATGTCAGACTTAATACAATTTTTTCGTTACCACTATCTTGTGTTACTTTCCAGTATTCACTGTCATTTATGCTTAAAATTGTCTCCTCTTTTTGAGAATGAGGATAAAGCGCATTCGAGTTTTGATAAAAATATTGTGTTGTAAAAGCATTTTTCAAATCAGAAGTTACTCCAGAAATTGCCGGTCTGTAATAAAGCTGATTTCCAACCGGAAATTCAAACATCGCATTCCCTTTTTTCTGTACTTCTCCGTCTACAAAACTCTGATTTCCAGCATTTGTAAAAGAGGCTTCCGTATCAAAAATCATTCTACTACTATACTCTCCCGCATTTACAATTCCGTTTTTAAAATCCGCATTCTTACCAACTTTAACGGCTGTTTTGAGCTGAAAAGGCATTAATGATGTTACATTATTAAAAACAACATTCTGAAAGTCAGACACCTGGGAACCTGCAATTATTTGTTCTTGTTCTCCTGTAAAAAATGTTGTTCCCGAGCTTTTATCTGTATAAGAAATTGAACCGTCATTATTATAGTTTTCAAAAGCATGGACTTGGCCATCATTGACAAAATTTCCTGTGATTTTATTATCATAGTTCATATATACTGACAATATGGTATTACCACTTACTTTTAAATCTCCTTGATTTATAAATTGCGCCTGTCCTTTTTGAGACAAAAGCAGGATTGCTATAAAACTAAATATGCAGCTTAAATCTTTTCTGTTTTTCAAGACAAACTGAAATTGTTGTAAATCTTTTATCATTTTATATAAATTTATTTTTTATACTACTACTTGAAAATCATTCTAAATGAAAGTGCAAAATTAGAAGCATAACTATCATTTATTGACCCTTAGAAGTTATTGATATATCACAATAGGGTCAATTTACTATTTGAAACATCACAACTTCTAAAGAAAAAAAGGAGTATAATCTTAATTAAAAGTTATACTCCTTTTGCATTACAATTTTCTTTATTAGTGGACTGTCACTTATTTTAAGATTTGTACACTTTATCTAAAAAAGTGTGATTTCTCCATTATTTTAAGTAATCAATTATAACATTATCGTTTGCCATCAATGCATATGAACCATTGTTTGTAGGGTTATAAGAAACCACACTTCCATTTATAGTTAATGCATCTTTATCAATACGCACGCCATTTATATAAAATTTCACTTTAGATAAAGAAGATGGCATCGCTGCTAATGTAAAACTTGACTGACCAGCCATAGCAGTAAATTCATCAATTGCCTGGGTCAATTGTTGAGGAACTGTTGCATTTACTATGTATGGACTTGCATCTGTTCCTGCTCCTGTTATTGTTACATTTGTTCCAGCAGTTGTTTTTCCTCCGATTCCTGCAAGACCTTGAATTCCCTGTGGTCCTGTAGCTCCAGTCAATCCAATTGGACCTTGTAAGCCTTGAAGTCCCTGCGGACCTGTGGCTCCAGTTAATCCGATTGGACCTTGTGCACCTGCAGCTCCAGCTGTCCCAGTATCACCTTTGTCTCCTTTTAATCCGGCCAATTGTGTTGGAGTAAAATCAGTGTATTCGAAATCTTTACCAGCATCTCCCTTATCACCTTTGTCTCCTTTTAATCCTGCCAATTGTGTTGGAGTAAAATCTGTGTATTCGAAATCCTTACCGGCATCTCCTTTATCACCTTTGTCTCCTTTTAATCCTGCCAATTGTGTCGGAGTAAAATCTGTGTATTCGAAATCCTTACCAGCATCTCCTTTATCACCTTTGTCGCCTTTTAATCCTGCCAATTGTGTTGGAGTAAAATCCGTGTATTCGAAATCCTTACCAGCATCTCCTTTATCACCTTTGTCTCCTTTTAGTCCTGCCAATTGTGTCGGAGTAAAATCTGTGTATTCGAAATCCTTACCAGCATCTCCTTTATCACCTTTGTCTCCTTTTAATCCTGCCAATTGTGTTGGAGTAAAATCCGTGTATTCGAAATCTTTACCAGCATTTCCCTTATCACCTTTGTCTCCTTTTAATCCTGCCAATTGTGTTGGAGTAAAATCCGTGTATTCGAAATCCTTACCAGCATCTCCTTTATCACCTTTGTCGCCTTTTAGTCCGGCCAATTGTGTTGGAGTAAAATCAGTGTATTCGAAATCCTTACCGGCATCTCCTTTATCACCTTTGTCTCCTTTTAATCCTGCCAATTGCGTTGGAGTGAAATCCGTGTATTCGAAATCTTTACCAGCATCTCCTTTATCACCTTTGTCTCCTTTTAAACTTGCCAAGTATTCCGTTACAGTTTTTCCCTCATTTCCAGAAATCTCTTTCCAGATTTCAAAAGCTGATTTTCCATCTGCTCCTGCAACACCGTCAGCACCTTTCAAGCCATCAAGGTATTCCGTTATTGATTTTCCGTCATTACCCGGAAGTTCTTTCCAGATCTCAAAAGCTGACTTCCCATCTGCTCCTGCAACACCGTCAGCACCTTTCAAGCCATCAAGGTATTCTGTTATTGATTTCCCGTCATTACCCGGAAGTTCTTTCCAGATTTCAAAAGCTGACTTTCCGTCTGCTCCTGCAACACCGTCAGCACCTTTCAAGCCATCAAGGTATTCTGTTATTGATTTCCCGTCATTACCCGGAAGTTCTTTCCAGATTTCAAAAGCTGACTTTCCGTCTTTTCCATTGATGGAAGTCCAGGTTCCGTCAGGATTCTGAACGTAAACCGTACTGGTTTCTGTATCAGTATAAATATTAACGTCTTTTCCAGGAGCACCAGGTGTTCCTGCAATTCCAGGAACACCAGCACCAGCAGCAGTTCCTACCTCGCCGTCTTTTCCATTGATAGGAGTCCAGGTTCCGTCAGGATTCTGAACGTAAACCGTACTGGTTTCTGTATCAGTATAAATACTAACGTCTTTTCCAGGGGCACCAGGTGTTCCCGCAATTCCAGGAACACCAGTACCTGCCGCAGTTCCTACCTCGCCTTTATCTCCTTTTTCTCCTTTAAGGCCATCCAAAAATTCCGTGATCGATTTCCCGTCATTACCCGGAAGTTCTTTCCAGATTTCAAAAGCTGACTTTCCGTCTTTTCCATTGATGGAAGTCCAGGTTCCGTCAGGGTTCTGAACGTAAACCGTACTGGTTTCTGTATCAGTATAAATATTAACGTCTTTTCCAGGGGCACCAGGTGTTCCCGCAATTCCAGGAGCACCAGCACCAGCTGCAGTTCCTACCTCGCCGTCTTTTCCATTGATAGGAGTCCAGGTTCCGTCAGGATTCTGAACGTAAACCGTACTGGTTTCTGTATCAGTATAAATATTAACGTCTTTTCCAGGGGCACCAGGTGTTCCCGCAATTCCAGGAACACCAGCACCAGCAGCAGTTCCTACCTCGCCTTTTTCTCCTTTTTCTCCTTTAAGGCCATCCAAAAATTCCGTTATTGATTTTCCGTCATTACCAGGAAGTTCTTTCCAGATTTCAAAAGCTGACTTTCCGTCTTTTCCATTGATGGAAGTCCAGGTTCCGTCAGGGTTCTGAACGTAAACCGTACTGGTTTCTGTATCAGTATAAATATTAACGTCTTTTCCAGGGGCACCAGGTGTTCCCGCAATTCCAGGAGCACCAGCACCAGCTGCAGTTCCTACCTCGCCGTCTTTTCCATTGATAGGAGTCCAGGTTCCGTCAGGATTCTGAACATAAACCGTACTGGTTTCTGTATCAGTATAAATATTAACGTCTTTTCCAGGGGCACCAGGTGTTCCCGCAATTCCAGGAGCACCAGCACCAGCTGCAGTTCCTACCTCGCCTTTATCTCCTTTTTCCCCTTTAAGTCCATCCAAAAATTCCGTGATCGATTTCCCGTCATTACCCGGAAGTTCTTTCCAGATCTCCAAAGCTGATTTTCCGTCTTTTCCATTAATAGAAGTCCAGGTTCCGTCAGGATTCTGAACATAAACCGTACTGGTTTCTGTATCAGTATAAATATTAACGTCTTTTCCAGGGGCACCAGGTGTTCCCGCAATTCCAGGAGCACCAGCACCAGCTGCAGTTCCTACCTCGCCTTTATCTCCTTTTTCTCCTTTAAGGCCATCCAAAAATTCCGTGATCGATTTCCCGTCATTACCAGGAAGTTCTTTCCAGATTTCAAAAGCTGACTTTCCGTCTTTTCCATTGATGGAAGTCCAGGTTCCGTCAGGGTTCTGAACGTAAACCGTACTGGTTTCTGTATCAGTATAAATATTAACGTCTTTTCCAGGAGCACCAGGTGTTCCCGCAATTCCAGGAGCACCAGCACCAGCTGCAGTTCCTACCTCGCCTTTATCTCCTTTTTCTCCTTTAAGGCCATCCAAAAATTCCGTGATCGATTTCCCGTCATTACCAGGAAGCTCTTTCCAGATCTCCAAAGCTGATTTTCCGTCTTTTCCATTAATAGGAGTCCAAGTTCCGTCCGCATTCTGAACATAAACCGTATTGGTTTCTTTATCAGTATAAATATTAATGTCTTTTCCTGGGTAACCTGCCTCACCTTTGTTTGCAGGTACTCCGTTACCTCCAGCTGTTCCAACTTCCCCATCTTTACCATTGATCGGTGTCCAGGTTCCATCAGGTTTCTGAACATACACATCTCCGCTTGAATTGTCAACATACATATTGATATCTTTTCCCGGGTAACCTGCCTCTCCTTTGTTACCAGGTGCTCCGGTTCCGCCGGCTACGCCAACTTCTCCTTTATCTCCTTTTGCTCCTGTAATAGGAGTCCAGGTTCCGTCCGCATTCTGAACATAAACCGTATTGGTTTCTTTATCAGTATAAATATTAATGTCCTTTCCTGGGTAACCTGCCTCACCTTTGTTTGCAGGTACTCCGTTACCTCCAGCTGTTCCAACTTCCCCATCTTTACCATTGATCGGTGTCCAGGTTCCGTCAGGTTTCTGAACATACACATCTCCGGTTGAATTGTCAACATACATATTGATATCTTTTCCCGGGTATCCTGCTTCTCCTTTATTGCCAGGTGCTCCGGTTCCGCCAGCTATGCCAACTTCTCCTTTGTCTCCTTTTGCTCCTGTAATAGGAGTCCAGGTTCCATCCGCATTCTGAACATAAACCGTATTGGTTTCTTTATCAGTATAAATATTAATGTCCTTTCCTGGGTAACCTGCCTCGCCTTTGTTTCCAGGTACTCCGTTACCTCCAGCTGTTCCAACTTCTCCATCCTTACCATTGATCGGTGTCCAGGTTCCGTCAGGTTTCTGAACATAAACATCTCCGGTTGAATTGTCAACATACATATTGATATCTTTTCCCGGGTATCCTGCTTCTCCTTTATTGCCAGGTGTTCCGGTTCCGCCAGCTACGCCAACTTCTCCTTTGTCTCCTTTTGCTCCTGTAATAGGAGTCCAGGTTCCGTCCGCATTCTGAACATAAACCGTATTGGTTTCTTTATCAGTATAAATATTGATGTCTTTTCCAGGGTAACCAGCTTCTCCTTTATTTCCAGGTACTCCGTTACCTCCAGCTGTTCCAACTTCCCCGTCTTTACCATTGATCGGTGTCCAGGTTCCGTCAGGTTTCTGAACATACACATCTCCGCTTGAATTGTCAACATACATATTGATATCTTTTCCCGGGTAACCTGCCTCTCCTTTGTTACCAGGTGCTCCGGTTCCGCCGGCTACGCCAACCTCTCCTTTATCTCCCTTATCTCCTTTTAAACTTGCCAAGTATTCCGTTACAGTTTTTTCCTCATTTCCAGAAATCTCTTTCCAAATTTCAAAAGCTGATTTTCCATCTTTTCCCGGTGTTCCTCCACTTCCATTTATAGGAGTCCAAGTTCCATCAGAATTTTGAACGTAAACCGTACTAGTTGATTTATCTGTATAAATAGTGATATTTTCACCCGGATATCCAGTCTCACCTTTAGCACCAGGCACAGAATTACCGGCGATAGCAGTAAGATCTCCAGAAATTAACATTCTATTCCATCTATTATCAAACCAATAATAGTAACCTGGGGTAATGTTAGCATTATCAGTAGTATTATAAACCAACAAACTAATAATATTACCATTTACAATCGTCTTATTATCAGTTGTACTTGTTAAGGCAATCTGTGGTATCAACATACCTTTGTTGTTGGAAAAAACTTCCAGCTGAGCAGAAGATTTCGGATTTAATGTTCCGACACCTACCTGCGAGTGAGCAGAAAAAGTTCCTAAAACAACAAATAAAGGGAGTAATCTATTTTTCATAACCTTTTAAATTATTATGTGTTTAATTATTTTCTTAAGTGTTTATAATTCAAACATCTAAATTTGAAAGTGCAAAGTTCTCCTTAAATACCTTTTTCCTTTGCCACCATAAGTTTTTAAAGTTATAAATTAGGGTATTTGAAGTACAGCCCTATAATCCAATCAAATATGAAGGATCGTTTGGTAATAAAAACAATCAATTGAATTTATGACATTAATACAACTGTCTTTCTTATAAATAATGAATCCAATACGTTCTATTAAAAACAAAAAATGGGAGAACCTAAGCTCTCCCATTCTTGCGAAAAAAACATCAAAATATTTAAAAGGTTAAAATATTAAGACTAAAACAATAAACATTCTATCAAGATAAGGGTTCTTAATAAAGTGATACAAAATTGAGATATACAGAAAATTAAATTGACCTCTTTAAGTTATAATACTTACAGATTAGGGTATTATTTATTTCGATTGCTATTGTTCATAAAAAAAACTATAACATAGGGAACTCTAATGTTATAGTTTTAAAAATTGTAAGAATGTATAAAATCTATTTAATAGATTTCCTGAGTTTTTCTATGGTGGGGTCTTCTAAAATCTTAAGCTGATTCATAACAATTGTAGCAATCTTCGTTGCACCTAATAAAGACAGATGCGTATCATCAGCCTTATCTTTATCATAATAAGGATTTTCGCCTGCTTTGAAATGCAAATGCAGTTGTTTTGATTTTCTGGTCCATAAGATTGCTCCATTAATTCGGTATAATATTCTAAATCAATAAATGGCACTTTATATTCCTGGGCTACTAATCTCGTTTCTAAAGGATAATCACCATGTGTTGGTACTAATACTCCTTTTTCATTAAAATTTCGTCTGGCGATTGAGGTAAGCAATATTGGAGTTGCACCTTTAGCTCTTGTTTCTTTTACAAACCGAATTAAATTGTATCTGTAACTCGTATGTGGATTGGTATATCTGGTAGAATCTTCTATTTTTTCATCATTATGCCCAAACTCAATCAATACATAATCTCCTTTTTTTAGCTTTTTATATATCGAATCCCATCTTTTTTCATTTATAAAACTTTTGGTACTTCTTCCGTTTACGGCTTTATTTTCTACAATAATATTGTCTGTAAAAAAAGGCTGAAGTACTTGTGCCCATCCATGTTCAGGATTGCGGCCCGGGTCTTTTTTATTTGCCATGGTTGAATCACCAATGCAATAAACTGTTGTTTTTTGTGCAAAACAGGTTGTTGCAATTAGGAAGAAGAGTAGTATGTAATGTCTCATTTTTTAGACTTCTTAAATTGTTAGGTTTTAGATTGTTATTTTTGATAACCTTGTTGATTTACTTTGGCGATTTTCTTTTGTAATCCTTCCTTCGTCAGGCTGACAAAATTGCAAAAAAACATTTGCCCTGAAGCCTCGGGGTTACCTCTATGCCTCTTTGAACTTCCCAAAAAAATTATTTAGCAGCTGAAGGAACAGTCGCTCTTTTTCCAATAAAAACATCTGTCATTAGAACGTTTTCGGCATTTTCGTTTGATATCGCGTTTTTAGCTGACTTTATCTCAATAGTATTTAAGGAAATATTTTTGATTTTTTTGTCTGGAAATCCCTGAATTACAATTCCTGATTCTGATGCTTTATTACAGATAATATTTGAAAAATGGATATTTGAAATTTCTGATTGAAATCCTTTGCCTTCTCCATGATAATTCGCTGTCATATATAAACAATCTTCAACTTCATCTAACTGAATGTTTCTAACAAAAATATTTTTTATAAAACCACCGCGATCGGCATTCGTTTTTAAATAAATTCCCCTTTTTAAATAGCCAACTGTTTTGCAATTTTCTACATACACATTTTGGACTCCTGCCGACATTTCACTACCAATAACCACTCCATGGAGCCCTTTAAAATTACAATTTCTAATTACTATATTCTCACTTGGCGTTGCCGTATTTGCTCTTCCCTCATGATCTCTTCCTGCTTTGATTGCAACATTATCGTCGCCATTATCAAAAGTTACTTTTTCGATTAAAACATCTTTAGCATATTCGGGATCAATTCCATCATTATTATAATTTAATGATTTATAACTTATACCACGAACTGTGATATTTTGTGACTTCAGCAAATGCAGACACCAAAAAGGAGAGTTTTCTATGCGAATATTTTCTACCAAAATAGTTGCGCAATTAAAAAACTGAATCATTTGCGGGCGTAAAAAATAACCTTCACCAAATTTTCTGTCTTTTAAAGGAACGCTATTGTGATTCATATCTCGGCTTCTGTTTTTACCTGCTTCTTCTTTAGCCTTAAAGCCTTTCCATGTTTTACCTCCTTCTCCATCAATTGTTCCTTCACCTGTTATAGCAATATTAGAACAATCATATGCATATATTAATGGACTATAGTTGTACAACATTGTACCTTCCCAACTTGTTAAAACCATAGGCAGATAATCTTGTGGATTATCACTGAACTTGATTTTTGCACCTTTTTCAATCTTAAGATTTACATTGCTTACAAAATGTATTGGTCCGTTTATCTTGTAAATTCCTTTAGGAACTATAATAGTCCCGCCATTGTTCTTTTTACACAATGCCATTGCTTTGTCGAAAGCAGTTTTATTATTGGTTACGGAATCACCCTTAGCGCCTAATTTTGCAATATTTATTTGATAAGAAGGGAAAACCGGCAACTGGATCCTATTGACAATTGAGTCAACTTTTGCCGTTGGAAATTCGGTATTCTGAGCAAAAGAAAAGCAAGAAACCAATAAAAAAATGATACATTTAAAATTCATATTTTTTGTTTTTTTGAAGTCAAAATTTATTTAGAATACCACTTTGCATCTGAATCTTTAAGAATGTTTTCTATAGTATATTTGTCTGCTTCTGATTTTTTAAGCTGATGTGACCATGACACTCTTTTGGTGGGTTGAAAACCTTCGCCTTTACAATTGTATTCGGCATAAAAAGAGTTTTTTTCTGCATCAGATTTAGACCAATTTTCCCAACCTTCAGGTCTGATCTGTTTTCCCATATCACAATTTATGTAAACTGTTTTAGCATAAATTCTCCAGGGTCTTCCTAAATAAACTGTTGTAGCTTCAGTATTTGCTATTAGTTTGCAATTTTTAAAAACAAAACCAAATGTTATTCCTTCTGGTGTTGAAGCTGCTGTTATATAGGAACTTTTAATACTATTAATAATACAATTTTCGAATAAGGCAGTTGCGCTTCCAAAAATAAAATCAGTTGTACCTTCTATATAACAATCTTTGAAGTATTGTTTTGCTTCTTTTCCTGATAAGTATAAAGTATCCTGATTTCCTAAAATAGCACAGTTTGAAATCTTTGCGCGATCGGCCACCACTGACAATGCAATCCCTTGACCGTGATCTCCTGAAGTATTTTTAATAGTTAAATTTGATGCTGAAAAATCATCGCCTTCAACTAAAACTGTATAGGTATAAAAAGTACTATTTCTACCTAAATTGATTTTCTTGAAATTGTCATCAAAAGCTATAATCGTGTTTTCTTTACTTTCTCCAATCAGCGTTAAATGTGTGTTCCATTCCGGAATTCTAACTTTCTCATTATAGACTCCGTTTTTGATATTTATTACCACTTTTTCATATGGAAAAGCCGGTGATGCATATATCGCATCCTGAATTTTAGTAAAATCTCCGGAACCATCTTGCGCAACAGTTAAAACAACATTGTCATTTTTTTTTGCAGGAGTTTCTTTAGAACTAACTTTTACTCCATTTTTGATTGCCCAGGCAGGATATTTCTTTAATACTTCTTTTGGTGCATCAGAATACCAGGAATAGCCATTTCGCCTTTCAGAACCAATTTGATCTAAAGATTTTTTCCTGATTCCGTCACGGTCACAAAAGAAAGGTTCATTTGTTTCAAGATCCATAAATCTGGCCCAAATAGGATCAGCATTTTCTTTTGGAATCATTTTTTTATCAATGATTTTTCCGGCTTCATTTAAAACTCTTTTTTCTTCTAAATTGGTAATTTTTGTTTTTTCGAACCATGCCTGTGCACTTTTTACAGCTGTAATGATTTCCGGTGAAGGTTTTTCAATCGACATCAAAAGCAATACAATCTTTGCAGATTCAAATCCGCTTAAAGAAGCCAGTTCAAAAGCTCTTGCATTCGCCGGGGCTAAAGTAACTTCATCATGTTGTGCACACCACGCAGTTAAAGCTCCATTTTGTTTGTATTGCGTTTTTAGAATACAATCAATTCCTTTATCAAAAGCCTTCTTCGTTTTCTCAACTATTTCTTTAGAAGGTTTTATGCTGTAATAATCTGTTTCTTCTTTGATTTCTTTCAATATTATTAAGATGTTAACCATCGAATTATCATTGTAAGTGATGTGCGTATAATAGCCTTTTTTTAATGGGTAAAACTGTGGCCAGCCTCCATTAGCATATTGAGCTTCTAATAAATAATTTAAGCCTTTTAAAAAAGATTCTTTATAACGTTCATCTTTCACCTGAGCATACATTCTGGATATAAAAAGCATTTCCTGACTGGTTGCGCTATTATCAGTTGTTACTTCATGGTCATCATTTTTTAATGCAATCAGCTTTTGCTTTTCTGCTTCACTAAGCGAATTTTGCATTTGGATATTTTTTGGCCAGCCACCAATATTTCTTTGATATAACAACACGTTTTCTGCAATTGCTTTTGCCTCTACCGTACCAAACCACGCTGCATCATTTTTACGAATAATGTCCGGCCAGTTTTTATAACTGTTTTGAGCATTTACAGCAACACCCACAACAAATAAAAAAAGCAATATAATTTTTCTAAATTGAGTCATTTTCATCTTATTTAGTAATTCTAAACCAATCTACCGCAGCATTTCCTGAGTCATTTGTAACTTTTTCGCTCAAGGCAAAAAGCCCTACTTTCGCACCAATCCATTTTCCTTCTTTTGAAGTAAAATCAGTTCCAATTGGTTGGTATTTTTTATCATCTAAACTGTAATAAAAACTACAAATACCTCCTTTTTTAACCTGAACTCTAAGGTAAATTGTATTGTTTGAAATCAAAATTGGAGCTGTTTCTGTTTCAGAAATTTTCTTGTCAAAAGTTCCTGTTTTCTGGCTTAGATACAATTTTCCGTTATCATTTTTAAGACACAAATAACTATAGTCCAATCCCATGATCAAGAGCCCTGTTGATTCACCATTTAATCTGGTATTAAAAGTTAATTTAGTTGTCGTTGTAAATTCTTCAGCAGGAAATTTTTGCAATAATAAATTTGGAGCTTCGAAGATTTTGTTGCTTTCTTTGATTGTTGGTAAACAAAACAAATTCACATAGCCTAAACTTGTTGGAAATCCCCATTGTACCTGAGCATTTGCCTGCCATTGCCATTGCAATCCTAATTTTGGTTCATTAAATTCATCTGATTCTGCCGGAGTTTCAATTGGATATTTCTTACCAACGTTTGGCTTTTTGAAAGTCGTTACCGGTTCTCCAATTCCGTTTTTATCAAAATCCTGTCCCATTACAGGCCAATCCTTTTCCCATTTCATAGGCTGAAGATGAACAATTCGTCCGTATGCTCCTTTATCCTGAAAATGTATAAACCAGTCTTCGCCTGTTTGTGTTTGTACCCACGCTCCCTGATGCGGCCCATTTATAGTAGTTTTACCCTGCTCTAAAACTTTCTTTTTCTCATAAGGTCCAAAAACATTTTTAGATCTTAAAACGGTTTGCCAGCCTGTCGATACTCCACCAGCCGGAGCAAAAATATAATAGTAACTATTTCGTTTATAAAACTTTGGCCCTTCTATTGTGCCTTCACTTTCATGACCGTCTATCACCATCACTTCATCATTATTAGCAATAGTTCCTTCGGCATTCATTGTGCAAACCGTAATTAAACTTTTAATCTTTGCACGACTTCCTGCGTAAGCATGAACCAGATAAACTTTACCATCATCATCCCATAGCGGGCTAGGGTCTATCAATCCTGATCCGCCTTTTACTAAAATCGGTTCTGACCACGGTCCTTCCGCTTTTTTAGCTTTGATCATATAAATTCCAAAATCAGGATCCGGATAATAGATATAAAATTCATTATTATGAAAAGTTATACTCGGCGCCCAAACTCCATTACCATGCTGCACTTTATCAAAAGTTTCTGTTGGTATTTGTTTGGTTATTGCATATCCAATAATTTTCCAGTTGACCAAATCTTTAGAATGCAAAATGGGCAAACCCGGAATGCAGTTAAAAGAGGATGCGGTCATATAAAAATCATCACCTACTCTAACAGCGTCTGGATCTGAATAATCAGCATGAATTATTGGATTTGTATACGTTCCATCTCCATTATCAGACACCCAAACCTGGGCGTAATTCTTTTGTGCTGTGAACACTGATAATAAAAGAATAATGACTTTTATATTTTTCATTCTGTAATAATTAAAGGCTTTTTAATTAGACCTGATAGTTTTAAAAAACTCTCAGGTCTATTGTGAAATCAAAAAAATGATTCAAATTATCTGTTCAATTCTAAAGCTGCCAAAATAAAAGGACCAGTTGCTTTAGGATCGTTATCTTTTTTTCTTTCGTTTATGTAGTACTCATATGAACCATCTCTGTAAGGAGTTCCGCCTAAACCCGCTACCTGACAGCAATTTGTTAACGTGATACCACCATCTTCGTCTACCTTTTTAATTAAAACTTTAGTCAAACCATCGAAAGCTTTATTAGCCAGTTTTTTATATTTTGCAGGTAAATATCCTTTGTTTGCTCCTTTTGCAAAAGCATAAGCAAACATTGAAGATCCTGAAGCTTCTAAATAATTTCCTTTTTCTCCACCTTTATCTGTTACCTGGTACCATAAACCAGATTTATCCTGATATTTAGCTAAAGCTGCGCAAGCATTGTTTAAATACTTTACTAATTCTTTTTGTTTTGGATGCTCTTTTGGCATATAATCCAATACATCAACCAAGGCCATAACATACCATCCTAAAGCTCTTGACCAAAAGTTTGGTGAGTTTCCGGTTTGTTTATTTGCCCAAGGCATTTGTTTACTTTCATCCCAGGCGTGGTATAACAGTTCTGTTTTTGGATCTGTTGCATGTAGTTGAATTAACTCAAATTGTTTTGCGATATCGTCAAAACTTTTACCTTGTTCGAAAGTAAGTGTGTATTGTGCATAAAATGGTTCTCCCATATATAATCCATCCAGCCACATTTGGTTTGGATAAATTTGCTTATGCCAAAACCCACCACTTGCCGTTCTTGGCTGTTCTGATAATTGTTTGCGTACTAATTGCATTGCTTTTAAATATTTTTCTTCTTTAGAAGTTTGATAAACATCAAAAAGCAAGCGTCCAGGCACAACCAAATCGATATTGTATTTGTCAAATTCATACGTTTTAATAGAGCCGTCACCTTCTACAAATTGGTCTACATAACTTCTTACGTAGGCATTGTATCTAGGATCTGGATTTTTTTTGTATAATTCTTCGAATGAATGTAAAACTAAAGCATGTACATAATCCCATTTCGGTTTTTTAGAATCATCTATCATGTAACTTTCAGGATGACGTTTCATCAAAGTTAACGCCATTTTATCAGACCACTTTAGATCTTTAGAAATTACGATATCTTTACTTGCCGGCTCTTGCGAAATCACTTTACAGCTCGTAAAAGCCATAACACAAACTAATAAAGCCGATACAAAATAACCTTGTTTTCTCTTGTTCTTCATTTTAAATATATTTAAATTCTACTATTTTTCTAATTCTAATGCGGCTAAAATAAAAGGCCCTAATCCATGAGAGTTGTCTACTTTTATTTTTTCTTTTATATAATATTCATAAGAGCCGTCACGATAAGGATTACCGCCTAAACCTGCGCTTGCACACACTTGTGTAATATGTATTTCACCGTCAGGATCAACCGTAATTAACTTCTTTGTAATACCGTCAAAACCTTTTATGGCCAACTCTTTGTATTCTTTTGGCAAGTATCCTTTGTTTACTCCTTTTGCAAAAGCATAAACAAACATTTCTGAACCTGAAGCCTCCAGGTAATTTCCTTCTTTTGACCCCGAATCAGTAACCTGATACCATAATCCTGATGGATCCTGATATTTTGCAACAGCTACTGAAATTTCACTTAAAAACTGAATCAATTCTTTTCTCTTCGGATGGTCTTTTGGCATGTAATCTAATACATCAACCAAAGCCATCATATACCAGCCAATAGAGCGAGACCAAAAATTAGGTGAAGTTCCTGTTTCTTTGTTTGCCCACGGCATTTGTTTGCTTTCATCCCAGGCATGAAATAATAGACCTGTTTTTTTATCGATGGTATGCAAATGAATTTGCTCAAACTGTTTTGCGATATCATTGAAATCCTTTCCTTTATCAAATTCTAAGGTGTAATGAGCATAAAATGGTGTTCCCATATACAAGCCGTCCAGCCACATTTGGTACGGATATATTTTTTTATGCCAAAAACCACCGGAATTCGTTCTCGGATGCGTTTCTAATTGTTTTCTTAAAGTCTTTATTGCAGTCAGATAACGCTCATCTTTTGTTCTTTTATAAAGATCAAAAAGCATTTTTCCGGCATTGATGTTATCAATATTATAATCTTCAAGCTTATAATTCAGAATTTCGCCTGAAGTATTTACTACTGTTTCACCGTACTCTTTAATGTAATCACCGTAAACCGGATTGTTTGTTTTGTGATACAATTTTTCAAAAGAAGTCATTAACAATCCCAATTTATAATCCCACTTTGGCTTTTCGTTATTATCAATCTGCCAGGCTTTAGGATCACGTTTGATGATAGAAAGTGCCATTCTCTCTGACCATTTTAAATCTTTGGAAATAACGACCTCTTTTTTTTCAGGTTGCTGACCGATAACTTTAAAACAAAAAAATAACATCAAACAAATCGACATTACTGATCTGGAAAATAAGCTTGTTATTGTGATTTTTGTTTTCATTTTTTATGATAACTATTTAAAAATTTTATCTAAGAATTGGGTTGTACAAAGAACTGTCTCTGTAAACCATGGGTTGAAAAACCAAAAAGAATGAGGAGAATTCTGAATTGTTTTTACTTCATTATAAATTTTGTATTGATTTAAAATGGCAATCATATCATCTCTTCCGGCATGAAACCTGTCAAAACTACTGTTTATAAAAAGTATGGGAGGCGTGCTTTCATTCGTATGATTTAAGGCCGAAGCATTATTCCAGTTTTCAGGTTTTTCATCATAAGTTCCACCAAGCCAAAATGAAGCCATATCTCCTTCTGAAGATTCCGGGTGTTTAAATGCTAAAACGCCATCAATATCAATAATTGCCTGTACTTTTGAAGAAGATTTACTTTTAAATGATTTATCTTCAAAATCTAAAATTTCATTTGTTGTGCCAATCAAAGCTGCCATTTGTCCTCCTGAAGAGCAACCTAAAACGGCAATTTTGTTTGGATCTACATTGAATTTTATGGCATTATCTTTTATAAATTTTATTGCATTTTTTACATCATAAATTCCTTCCGGATATTTTGCTTCTAATGATAATCTGTATTCAATTGCAAAACAAGAATAGCCTTTTGAAGCAATTTCTCTGGCCATGTCGTGCATTTGGTTTTTATTTCCTGATCTCCAGCCACCACCGTGAATCATGATTACAGCAGGGTTCTGTTTTTGTTTAGTATTGAAAAGAGCATCAAAATGCAATGCTCTATTTTTATCTTCCTGATAAATAACCTCTTTAATTTCAGTAACTGCAGTATTATTTTGCTTCTGTGGAATCGTTATAAAAGGATATTTTTTGATTAATTTATTGTAAGTACTCTTTATAGTATAAGAAGTATCGATACTATAATTGCTCTGGGCAAGAATAGTATTTGAGATTAACAACATTATAAAAAGTATCTTTTTCATCTTAAAAAAAATTTAGTTAAGAGAGGAGTTCGGGCAATTTGCCAAACTCCTTCTTAACTTCTTCAAAAAACAATTTCTCAAAAAATCATCAAATTACTAATAACCAGGATTCTGAGGAAAATCTTTATTTTGATTTAAATCTAACACACTCTGTGGAATTGGTCTTAAAATTTTAAGCTTGCCATCAACACCCACAAAATTAGCAGCTTTAATTTTATAATTATGTGTAGAAGCTCTTGCAACTAGCGTACCAGTGCGTTTCAAATCGAACCAACGTTTGTATTCTCCAAGCAATTCTCTTCCTCTTTCATCTAATATATAATCAATATTAAATTGTGCAAGAGTTGCATTTGCCACGCCAGCTCTTCTTCTTACTTCATTTAAACGATCTAAACCTGTTGAAGGAACTCCCGCTTTTAAATAAGCCTCGGCAGCTATTAAATACGTTTCTCCAAGTCTTGAAACAATTATATCTCTTGTACTTACAGGACCTGTACTTGATGGAGTTGTTGGATCCGGATCATCAAATTTCTTAACCGGAATAGTATAACAATCCAAATTTTTAATTAAAGTATATGCCGCTGAATATTCTCCATAAGGATGATATACAAAAGTAGCTGATTTTCTTGATGCATTAGCTGTTTCCCATGCTAGTCTGTCTGCAGCTGTAAACCATTTTGGTGCATAAAAGTGTCTTACTTTTAAAGAAGCAGGATTTGTGCTTCTGTAATATGGATAATACAAAATATTTTTTGTTACTCCGTTTGTCGTTTCAGGTCCTTCAAGGATTTCTGTCATGAATGTAGCTTCCCATCTTTTATCTCCTTTTTCATATAATCCTAAAGCATAATCTGTTGGACATAAATTATAGCTTCTTAATGGAGCTCCAGTCTCTGCACCTCCTAAATAAGAACTGAAATAGTAAAACTGATTGTTTCCTAATTTTGTTGGATCAGTACTTGTTGAAGCTTTATCGTATTGTACAGAGAAAATAGTTTCTGCATTCAAATCATTTCCTGGTTTGAATAATTGGTCAAAAGCTACATTTAAGGCTTGTCCTGCAATTGCTGCATCTGCATAAGCAGCCGCTTTTGTAAAATCAGCAGCAGTACCGAAAGTTTCATAACCTTTTGTCAAATAAACTTTTGCCAATAAATCATTTACGGCTCTTTTGTTTACTCTTCCAGTTGTGCTGTAAACTCCAGTACCAACACTTGCAAGTGAGGCATCTAAATCAGTAATAATCTGAGCATATACTTCTTCAGCCGTGTTTCTTTTAAAGGATAAAACCGGAGTAGTAATATTATCCAAAACAATCGGCACACCTCCATAAGTCTGAACCAATAAAAATAAGCGTTGGCTCTTAAAAATTTTGCTTCACCAACAAGCGTATTTAAATTTGATGTTTGCTCTGTTATCGTTGAGTAATACACTGTTTTGTTTACAGACTGAATTAACTGATAACAGGAATTATACAACTCATCAACATTTGAAGATGACGGAATTAACTGTGTGTATTGACTTAAACCAGCCGGTTCAGGAGTTCTTCCTTCGGCATACATATCTGTACCAGATTCAAACAACCATGGATTTCCTCCATAAATTCCTTTAAGCCATGCATAATTAGTGTTTACTAATAATTGAAATCCTGATGCTGTTTTATATGTTGCATCAGCAGGAACATTAGAAAGACTTTCTTCTTCAATATAATCATTACATGAACTAAAAATGGTAACGATTAATCCTAAAATTAATATTATTTTTTTCATTTTATATCTTATTAAAATTTAACACTTAGTCCCAATTGCGTAGTCACAGATGCCGGACGGTTTACACCAAAAGCTGAACCAGCCCACTCCGGATCGTATCCATCAAATTTTGTAAATACGAATGGGTCTAAAACATTTACATAAATTCTTAAATTACTCATTTTAATTCTTTTAAGCAATTCTGAATTGAAAGTGTATCCTAGAGATATATTTTTAATTTTCACATAAGATGCGTCTCTGTAATAAGCAAATAGAGAAGTCCAATAAGCTCCTGCTCCAGTTGCAACTGGTCCCGGACGTGGATTTGTCCCATTTGCATTAGCCTCAATACCTGCCCCATTTGTTGGAATAAAATAATCCATTGCAATTTTTTGGCGACCTCTGTCACTTACATCAGCAAAATTCTGGTGAAAAGTACTTAATACAGTCTGACCCTGACTTGTCAATACAGAGAAATTGAAATCGAACTGACCCACATTCAATTTAGAATAAAAACTTCCTTGCCATTCCGGGTTCGGATTACCAATTACCGTTCTGTCATTCTGATTAAATTTGCCATCACCATTTAAATCTTTTGGTCTTGCCTGTCCGGGAGCCATTCCGTAAGTAGCTGCCTGAGCTGCTTCGCTTTCCTGCCAAACACCATCATAAACATAATTATAATTAGGGTTTAATGGAGAACCAAGAATTAATGTGTTTCCGATATCACTTACTTTATCCTGATTGTAAATTGATTCTAGTGTATTAACATTTTTAGTAAATGTAAATGTAGTTTCCCAGCTTACGTTCTTAGATTTAATGTTTTTTGTAGTCAATAAAACCTCAATACCTTTGTTACTTACTGAACCAACGTTTGCATAAGTATTTTTCCAGCCTGATTCAGAAGGTAATTGTTGTTTGTAAATCAAATCATCTGATAATCTGTCATAAACATCGATTGTACCTGTAATTCTGTTGTTTAAAAATCCATAATCAAGACCTAAGTTGAACTCTCTTGTTTTCTCCCAGCTTAAAAGTGGATTTGCCAAAGTTTCAGATTGCCATCCAGGAACGACATTAGAACCATTAGCATAAAAGGTTTGTTGGTTTAATAATGCTTGTGAAGTATAAGGAGCAACGTTATCATTTCCTGTATAACCAACACTCGCTCTCAATTTCAAATCTGAAATAGTAGAATTACCAGCTAAAAATGATTCTTTACTTATTTTCCAGCCTAAAGCCAAAGATGGAAAACTTTCCCATTTTGCACCTTCTGCCAATACAGATGAACCATCCCATCTATTAGATGCCGTTAATAAATATTTATCTTTAAAACTATAATTCAAACGCAATGCATACGAGTTAAGCGTGTTTTTTGTATATGCTGATTTCACAACATAACTTGTCTGAACTCCTGAACCAATATTATTTATATCAGTATCAAAAGGTTGTGTATTCGAATATAAGTAAGAACTTTCATCAACATTTGAGTACAAACTTTGCAATAATAAAACACTAAAATCATGTACTTCATTAAAAGTATGTTTCAAATCTATCTGATTATCCCAAGTGTAATTAAAGTTCTCTAAATTTTCAATTGACGATGAATTTTTACCGTTTAATGTTACACCGGCATTCGATTGCGCCCCATAAGCAGCTCCTCTTTTTGTATTGTTAATTCCGGCAGCAAAAGTTGTTTTAAAAGACAACCACTTAATAGGTTGGTATTGAAAATAAACATTTCCAACCGTTTGCCATGTTTTTTCAGTTTGAGAAGAATTTGCAATCTCCACCAATGGGTTAACCGCACTTGTTTTATTGATTGCCCATGAACCATCAGGGTAAGTTAATTTTCCAGGAAGAAAAAAGTTTGTACCAACTAACTCATTTCCGGCTGCATCAATAGCCCATGGCGACATAAGCGGACTTAATCTAAAAGCGTCCTGCATAGCCAGATCACTACCTAATTGTGTGTCAAGACGAGCAACAGTAACATTTGCTCCTGTAGAGAATTTGTCGTTTATTTTATGATTTAAACCTAATTTAAATGAGTATTTGTCTGTTGAATCATTATCAATAAGACCTTCATCGCTTTGGATACCAAAACCTAAATTATAGCTTAATCCAGAATCAGAACGTCCCGAAACATTCAAATAATTATTTTGAGTCATACCCGGTTTAAGTACAGCATCATACCAATCAAAATTATAACCAGCTTTTGCTCTTGAAACTAATAGCGGACTTTGATTTCCGGCCAATGCAGCCAATTGTGCAGGAGTTTGAGTTAAAGGAGTAGCACTCATATAAGCTACCTGATGAAATTTCCACCATTCTTCGCCGCTCATCATCTCTGGCAATCTTGCCGCAGTTTTAGTTCCGTACGAAGTATCAAAAGTAACATTCATTCCTGCTTTAGCACTTGTACCACTTTTAGTTGTTACGATGATTACCCCATTTGAACCTCTTGATCCATAAATTGCAGCAGAAGAAGCATCTTTTAAGACATCCATTCTGGCAATATCCTGTGGATTCAAAAAATCAATTCCGTCCATTGGCACACCATCTACTACATATAAAGGAGATGAACCTACCATTTTTGGGTTACTTGAATCGGCTACTAATGAGTTATTTCCTCTAATCACCACTTTAAATCCGTCACCGGCACGTCCTGAACTAGATGAAATCTGTACCCCAGGAGTACTTCCCTGAATAGCTTCTAATGCATTTATGGTATTTCTTTCTGTGATTGTTGCAGCACTGATCGTACTTACAGAACCTGTAAGATCTGTTTTCTTTACAGATCCATATCCTAC